>NZ_CP134609.1:4800000-7200000 GCF_031844705.1 Streptomyces sp. ITFR-16 | reverse complement strand
GGCCTGCCCGGCTCGATGCCGCTCTGCTCACGCTCGTCGGCGTCATGGTGCTCGGCGGGATGATGTCCTACCTGGACGCGACGATCGTCAACGTCGGGATCAGCACGCTGGGCGGCGAGTTCCACGCGACGCTGGCCACCATCGAGTGGGTGACCACCGGCTATCTGCTCGCGGTCGCCCTGGCGATTCCGCTGGCCGGCTGGGCCGTGGTCCGGTTCGGCGCCAAGCGCATGTGGCTGCTGGGCCTCTCGGTCTTCCTGATCGGCTCGACGCTCTGCGCCTTCGCCTGGAACGCGGAGAGCCTGATCGCCTTCCGCATCGTCCAGGGCTTCGGCGGCGGCATGGTCGACCCGATCATGATGACCGTCGTCGCGGGCGCCGCCGGGCCCGCCCGGATCGGCCGGGTCATGGGCCTGGTCTCCGTCCCGATCACGCTCGGCCCGGTGGTCGGCCCCATCATCGGCGGACTGCTGCTGGACAACTTCTCCTGGGAGTGGATGTTCCTGGTCAACATCCCCTTCGCGCTCGCCGCGATCGTGCTGGCGATCCGGGTGCTGCCGGCCGACCCGCCGCCCAGCGGTGACCCCGTGCCGTTCGACGCCCTGGGCGTCGCGCTGCTCTCCCCCGGCTTCGCCGCGCTCGTCTACGCCCTGTCGCAGGCCGGCGGCGACGGCTTCGGCAGCACCAAGGTGATCATCGGGCTCGCGGTCGGTGTCGCCCTGTTCGTCGCGTACGCCGTGCACGCGCTGCGCACCACCGTCACCCCGCTGCTCGATCTGCGGCTGTTCAGCAGCAAGGGCTTCAGCGCGAGCGTGACCACGATGTTCCTGCTCGGCGGCGGTCTGTTCTCGCTGCTCTTCCTGCTGCCGCTGTACTACCAGCAGGTGCACGGCCACAGCGTCCTGGAGTCGGGGCTGCTGCTCGCCCCGCTGGGGCTCGGCACCCTGATCGGCATGCCGATCGCGGGCAACCTCGCGGACAAGGTCGGCGCCCGCCGGCTGGTGCCCACCGGCGCCCTGCTCATCGGGCTCGGCGCGCTGGTCTTCACCGGCTCGGACTCCGGCACCTCGCAGGTCGCGCTGACCGCCGCCCAGTTCGCCGCCGGCTTCGGCATGGGCCTGGTGGGCGCGCCCACCATGGGCTCGGTCTACAAGACGGTCCCGGGCGAGGCGGTCGCCGGTGCCACCGGTGCGGTCTTCATCCTCAACCAGATCGGCGCCTCGCTGGGTATCGCGGTGGTGGCGCTGATCCTCCAGGGCGGCGGCTCCCACGCGACGCCCACCGCCGACTCCTTCGGCAACGCCTTCTGGTGGCCGGTCGCCGCGGCCGTCGTGGTCTTCGCGGCCGGTCTGCTGCTGCCGGGGAAGCCCAAGCAGGAACCGGCCGCGGCCGAGACCCCGGCCGAGGAGCCTGCCGAGACACCGGCCGGGTCCGAGCCGGTCACCGACCACGCCTGAGCCGTCCGTCCCGGCCCGGGACGTCCGGTGCTCCTCCCGTACACGCATGTCCGTCCAGCACGCGCCGCCGGACCCCCGTCCGGCGGCGCGCTCCTCCCGGAGGTCTCCATGAGCCGACCCCTCGGCATCCCCCTGTCCGTGCTCGACGTGGTGCCCGTCTTCGAGGGCGGCTCCGCGACCCAGGCCCTGCGCGACACCGTCGCCCTGGCCCCCCGCGTCGAGGAACTCGGCTATCTGCGCTACTGGGTGGCCGAGCACCACAGCACCCCCAGCCTCGCCACCTCGGCGCCCGCCATCCTCGCCGGACGCCTGGCCGCTGCCACGACCACCCTGCGCGTCGGCTCCGGCGGTGTCCTGCTGCCCAACCACGCACCCCTGGTGGTCGCCGAGCAGTTCGGCACCCTGGAGGCACTGCACCCCGGCCGCGTCGACCTGGGGCTCGGCCGCGCCCCCGGCACCGACCCGCACACCGCCCGCGCCCTGCGCCGGGCGCCCGAGCGGGGCGGGGACGATTTCTTCCACCAGGTCACGGAGCTGAGCGGCTACTTCGCGCCCGGCGACCCCACCTCCCCGATCACCGCCGTGCCCGCCGCCGACGGCAGGCCGGATCTGTGGCTGCTCGGCTCCAGCCCGGCCAGCGCCGAACTCGCCGGATCGCTGGGCCTGCCGTACGCCTTCGCCCACCAGATCAACCCGCATGCCACGGCCTACGCCCTGGACCGCTACCGCGAGGCCTTCCGGCCCTCGCCCTATCTGGACCGGCCGCGCACCCTGATCTCCGCGCTGACCACCGTCGCCGACACGGACCGGGCCGCCCGCGAGGTCGCCGCGCCCTATCTGCTCGGCAAGATAAAGATGCGTACGGTACGGCGCTTCGACGCGTTCCCGTCCGCGCGGACGGCGGCCGGCCACGCGTACTCCGAGGCCGAGCTGCAGTTCCTGGAGGAACTGGCGGAGCGCCAGCTGATCGGCGCCGCGGACACCGTGCGCGACAAGCTGGCCGAGCTGGTGGAGCGCACCGGTGCCGACGAGCTGATGGCTCTGACCGTCGTCCCGGACCAGGCGGAGCGGCTGCGCTCGTTCGAGCTGCTGGCCGAGGCGGCGCGGGAGGTGTCCCCCGGCTCCCCCGAGGGCGTTTCAGCCCGGCTTTAGACGTACTCGCGACAGTACGTCCGGCCCCCCTCACCTCGTTTCCCTGTCCCGGAGTCACCATATGCACCCGCGCCGTACCCCTCGAAGAGCCGCTCTGCTGTCCGTCCTGCTGCTCGCCGCCGTCACCGCCTGCAGCTCCGACGGCGGCTCCGCGCCCGCCGCGCAGGCGAAGCCCCGGTCCGGCGGCAGCCTCACCTACGCGGCGCAGCAGGAGCCGGACTGCTGGGACCCGCACACCAGCGCGCAGGACGTGACCGCGTTCGTCCAGCGGCCCGTCTTCGACTCGCTCGTCTACCAGACCCCGGACGGTGAGCTGGAGCCGTGGCTGGCGAAGTCGTGGAAGACCTCTCAGGGGGGCCGGACGTACACCTTCGATCTGCGTGAGGACGTCACCTTCCACGACGGGAAGCACCTGGACGCGGCGGCGGTGAAGGCCAACTTCGACCACATCACGGCGAAGGCGACCCAGTCGCAGTACGCGGCCGGGCTGCTCGGTCCCTACTCCGGGACCACCGTGAAGGGGAAGTACCGGGTCGAGGTCCGCTTCAGCCGGCCGTACGCGCCCTTCCTCCAGGCCGCGAGCACCACCTACCTGGGGATAGCCTCGCCCGCCTCGCTCAAGGCGGGCGCCGACAAGCTCTGCGCCGGCACGGACTCCGTCGGCTCCGGCCCCTTCAAGGCGGGCGCCTACACCCGGGGCCAGAAGCGCGGCTACACGAAGAACGCCGCCTACGCGTGGGCGCCGAAGGGCGCGGGCCACAGCGGTCCCGCCCGGCTGGACTCCTTCACCGTCCGCTTCATCACCGAGGACGCCACCCGGGTGGGCGCGCTGACCTCCGGTCAGGTCGACGGGGCGGCGGCGATCCCGGCCAACCAGATCGCGGCCGTACGCAGGAACACGCGGCTGGACGTCGTCGGCAAGGACGTCCCCGGCGCGGTCGACACGTTCTACCTCAACACCAGGAGCCCGCTGTTCTCGGACGCCCGGGTGCGCAAGGCGTTCCAGCGGTCCATCGATCTGGACGCCCTGGTGAAGTCGGTGTTCCAGGGCACCGGCACCCGGGCCTGGTCCACCCTGTCGCCCGCCACCCCGCACAGCTACGACTCCGGTCTCGAGAAGAGCTGGCCCTACGACCGGGCGCTCGCCGGCCGGCTGCTGGACCAGGCGGGCTGGACGGGCCGCGACTCCGAGGGCTACCGGACGAAGAACGGCAAGCGGCTCACGGTGGTCGCCCCGGTCTACGGCACGGCCTCGGTGTTCTCGCAGGCCGTGCAGGGTGACCTGAAGAAGGCCGGGATCTACCTGAACCTCGCCGCGTCCACCGACGCCACCGCGGTCTCCGCCCAGCTGGACGAGGGCCGCTACGACGTGGTCGAGACGTCCTGGGCGCGCGGTGACGGCGACATCCTCAGCAGCTTCTTCCTGTCCACCGAGTCCTCCGAGGGCGGCGGCCACAACTTCGCGAAGGTCGCCGACCCGCAGGTCGACACCTGGCTGAAGAAGGCCCAGGGCACCACGGACCCGGACCAGCGCGCCGAGTACTACGCGCAGGTGCAGAAGTGGACGCTCGACCGGGCAGCGGTGGTCCCCGCCTACGTCCAGAAGGCGTCGGTCGGTGTGAACAAGAAGGTGCACGGGCTGCGGCTCTCCCTGTCGGCGTGGCCCGAGTTCTACGGCGCCTGGGTCGAGGCCGGCTGATGACGGTCCCGCACATACCCGCCGCGATCCGGGCCGTCACGGCCCGGATCGGGGCGGCCGTCCTCGTTGTCTGGGGGGCCGCCACCTGCGCCTTCCTGGCGCTGCAGCTCATCCCGGGCGACCCCGTCAGCGCGATCGTCGGGTCGAACGCGCTGGTCGGCGCGGAGCAGCGCGAGGAGATCCGCCACCACTACGGTCTCGACCGGCCGCTCCTCGTCCAGTACGGCTCGTATCTGAGGCATCTGGTCTCGGGCGAGCTGGGCGATTCCTACCAGTTGCAGCAGTCGGTCTCCTCGCTGCTCGCGGACCAGATCGGACCGACCGCCCAACTCGCCCTGTGGTCCTCGCTGGTGGCGGTGGTGCTGGCCGCCACCGTGACCGTGCTGACCTCGGGGCGCTCCCGGTGGCCGCGCCGGCTGTCGACGGCGGTGGAGCTGATCGTGGTGTCCACACCGTCGTTCTGGCTCGGCATCATGCTGCTGACGGTGTTCTCCTTCCGCCTGGGATGGCTGCCGGTCTCCGACAGCGGCGACGCCCGCTCGCTGGTCCTTCCGGTGATCACGCTGGCGCTGCCGATCGCGGCGGTGCTCACGCAGGTGATGCGGGAGGGCCTGCTCGGCGCGCTGGAACAGCCGTTCACCCTCACCGCGCGGTCGCGGGGGCTCGCGGAGCACACCGTGCGCTCCCGCCACGCGCTGCGCCACGCCGCGCTGCCGGCGCTCACTCTCACCGGCTGGTTCACCGGAACCCTGCTCGGCGGGGCCGTGGTGGTGGAGAACGTGTTCGCGCGCTCGGGCATCGGGCGGATCACCCTGCAAGCGGTGAGCGACCGCGACCTTCCGGTGGTGCAGGGCGTGGTGGCGCTGTCGGCCGTGGTGTTCGTGCTGGTGGGCGCGTTGGTGGAAGTGCTGTACGCGGTCGTGGATCCCCGGCTGCGCAAGGGAACGGGGGTGGCGGCCGCATGAGCGTGGAACAGGCCGTACGGGCCGGGGCACCGGTCGCGGCGGTCGGAAGGGTGCGCAGGGGCCGGGTGCGGCCGGGGGTGCTCGCCGCCGCCGTGCTGCTGGGGCTGATCCTGCTCGCCGCGCTGGCGCCCGCGCTGCTGGCCGGCGGCAGCCCGACCGACACCGATCCGGTGCACGCGCTCCAGCCGCCGGGCGGTGCCCACTGGTTCGGCACGGACCAGCTGGGCCGTGACGTCTTCACCCGAGTGGTGCACGGCACCCGCTACTCGCTGGCCATCGGGGCCGCGGCGACGGGCGCCGGGGTCGGGCTCGCGGTGGTGTGGGGGCTGGCCGCCGCGCTGTCCGGCAGGTTCGGCGACGCGGTGCTGATGCGCGCCGCCGACGCGCTGCTGGCGCTGCCGGGGCTGCTGCTCGCCCTGATGGTGGTCCTGATCGCGGGCAAGGGGGTGCTGGGCACCACGATCGCCGTAGCGGTGGGGACCGCGCCCGGGTTCGCCCGGGTGGTGCGGGCCCAGGCGCTCGTCGTCAGGCGGTCCGGCTATGTGGAGTCCGCGGTGGCGCTCGGCGTGCCGCGTCCGCTGATCGTCCTGCGCCATGTGCTGCCCAACACGCTGGGCCCGCTCCTGGTGCTGGCGACCGTCACGCTCGGGGCGTCCATCTCCACGGGGGCGGCGCTGAGTTATCTGGGGCTAGGCGCCCAGCCGCCGACCCCCGAGTGGGGCGCGATGCTCACGGAGGGGCAGGGATTTCTCGACCAGGCCTGGTGGATCGCGCTCTTCCCGGGCCTGTTGCTGGTCGGCACGGTTCTCGCGGTCACCGTCGTGGGCCGCCACGCACAGGCACGAGCCGAAGGACGGGCCGCCTCATGACCACCACTTCGTCCCCGGGCACCACGGAGGCACCGGCCGGTGAGCCGCCCGTCCGGGAGCCTTCCCCGCTGCTCGACGTGGCCGGGCTGAACGTACGGTTCGGCACCGGCCCCGGCCAGGTGCACGCCGTGCGCGACGCGTCGTTCACCCTCGCCGGCGGGCGGTGCCTGGCCGTCGTCGGCGAGTCGGGCTCGGGCAAGAGCGCGCTGGCCCGCAGTCTGCTGGGGCTCGCCGGGCCGACCGCCGAGGTGGCGGCGGACCGGCTGCGCATCACGGGCCGGGAGGCACGCGAGTTCGGCCCCCGGCAGTGGCGTGCGGTACGGGGCCGGCGCGTCGGTCTGGTGGCGCAGGACGCGCTCGTCGCCCTGGACCCGTTGCGGCCCGTCGGCAAGGAGATCGCGGAGCCGCTGCTGACGCACGGGATCGTTCCGCGCCAGGAGGCCGGGGCACGCGTCCTCGCTCTGCTGGAGCGGGTCGGGGTGCCCGAACCCGCCGAACGGGCGCGGGCCCATGTCCACCAGCTGTCGGGCGGGCTGCGGCAGCGCGCCCTGATCGCCTCGGCGATCGCGGCCGAGCCGGGTGTCCTGATCGCGGACGAGCCGACCACCGCGCTCGACGCCTCGGTGCAGTCCCGCATCCTGGCGCTCCTCGGTGAACTGAAGCGGGGCGGCACCGGGCTCCTCCTGATCAGCCACGACCTGGCCGTCGTCGAGGCGCTGGCCGACGAGGTCGCCGTGATGAAGGACGGCCGGATCGTGGAGTCGGGCCCGGTCACCCGGGTACTGGAGTCGCCCGAACACCCTTACACCAAAGCACTGTTGGCGGCGATCCCGGGCAGCAGGCCCCGGGCGGGCCGGTCGGCGGTGGAGGCGACGGGCGCCGAGCCGCTGCTTGAGGTGTCCCGCGCCACCAAGGTGTTCAAGGGGACGCGCGGCAGCCGGCGGACCGCCGTCGACGACGTGTCCTTCGAGCTGCGGCCGGGCGAGACGCTGGGCCTGGTCGGGGAGTCGGGTTCCGGAAAGTCCACGCTGGCCCGCATGGTCCTCGGGCTGGTGGCCCCGGACAGCGGGGCGGTACGGCTGGCGGGGACGCCGTGGAGCGGTCTGCGCGAGCGGGACCGCAGGCAGTCGCGGCACACCCTGCAACTGGTGCCGCAGGACCCGCTCAGCGCCTTCGACCCGCGCTGGAGCGTGGCCCGGATCGTGGGCGAGGCCCTGGCCACGACAGGCGTCGCGCGTGCGGAGCGCCGGGCCCGCACCGTACGGCTGCTGGAGCAGGTCGGGCTTTCCGCCCAGCATCTGGAGCGGCGGCCGTTGGCGCTGTCCGGCGGGCAGCGCCAGCGGGTCGCCATCGCGCGCGCCCTGGCCCCTTCGCCCCGGCTGCTGGTGTGCGACGAGCCGGTCTCCGCGCTCGATGTGTCCGTCCAGGCGCAAGTACTGGACCTGCTGCGGCAGTTGCAGGAGGACCTGGGCCTGGCGACGCTCTTCATCTCGCACGACCTCGCGGTCGTCCGGGAGATCTGCGCCCGGGTGCTGGTGATGAAGGACGGCCGGATCGTGGAGTCCGGACCGGTGGAGGAGGTGTTCGCGAAGCCTGCGCATCCGTACACCCGCGCCCTGCTGGAGGCGGTGCCACGGCGTGCGCGTACCGCACAAGAGCGGCTTTAGAACCGGCCAACACGCGACTGCGAGCCTCGACGGGCCAGTTTCGGACAAGTCGGAGGTCATCAGCCATGCCAGGCTCCCCAGCACCGTCCACCGCGTCACCGTCCGCCCCGGACCGGCCGCAGGCCGCCAGACTGCCGTCCCTCACCGGGATGCGGTTCCTGGCGGCCCTGCTGGTCTTCGCCTTCCACACCACCTTCCAGACCCGGTTCTTCGGGGGCTCGGTGGGCGACACGCTGGGCGACACCTTCGCCAACGCCGGTTTCTACGGGGTGACGTTCTTCTTCGTCCTCAGCGGCTTCGTCCTGACGTGGTCGGCGCGGCCCGCCGAGGGGGCGCCCCGCGTCTGGCGGCGCCGGCTGGTGAAGATCTTCCCCAACCACCTGGTCACCTTCGTGGCCGCCGCCGTTCTGATGGTGGCCGCGTCCGAGGTGTTCACCACCAAGGGTGTGCTGGCCAACCTCTTCCTCGTGCAGGCGTGGATACCCGAGATCCAGGTGCCGAACACGATGAACGCCGTCAGCTGGTCGCTGTCGTGCGAGCTGTTCTTCTATCTCGCCTTCCCGTTCCTGCTGCCCGTCCTGGAGCGGCTGACGGCACGTCGGCTGTGGACGGTCGCCGGGGTCCTCGCCGCGCTCACCGTCCTGGTGCCGGCGGTCAGCAGCTGGACGGTGGCCGGCACCCCGCTGCCCTTCATCGCCGACGGCTCGCTGTCCTTCGAGCAGATCTGGTCCGTGTACTTCTTCCCGCCGGTGCGGGCCATCGAGTTCGTGCTCGGCATGATCGCCGCCCGGCTGGTGCTGACCGGCGCGCTCCCGCGCATCGGGCTGCTGCCGGCCGCCGCGATCGCCGTCGGCGGGTACGTCCTGAATTCGTCGGTGCCGTATCTGTACGGGGTCGCGGGCACCGGCGCCCTGTGGCTCGCCCCGCTGGTCGTGGCCGCCGCGCAGGCCGACGTCCGGCAGACCGCCTCGCCGTTCCGGGGGCGGGTGCTGGTACGGCTCGGCGAGCTCTCCTTCGCGTTCTACATGGTGCACGGACTGGTGGTGACGTACGGCCACAAGTGGCTCGTCGCCGGCAAGGACCTGTCCGGCGCCGCGGCGGCCGCCCTGCTGCTCGCCGCCCTGCTGGCCGCGCTGGCGCTGGCCCACGCCCTGTACACCTGGGTCGAGGCCCCGGCCGTACGGCGGTTCAGTGCTCCGCGCACCAACCATCCGGCAGCGCCCGCGGCCGCTCCCCCGGCCGCACCGGCGCCCGCCGTCGTCCCGCTCACTGTCCTGGAGGCCGGGGAATGACCGAGACCAGCATCGCCGCACCGACCGACGGGCAGGAGCTGCCCGCGTATCCGCAGGCGCGCGGCTGCCCCTTCCAGCCGCCCGCCGGCTACGACGCCTATCGCGAGCAGGGGCCGGTGTCCCTGGTCGAGCTGTACAACGGACGCCGGGTCTGGGCGGTGAGCGGGCACGCGGAGGCGCGTCAGGTCCTGCTCGACGCGGCCACGTACTCGTCCGACCGGGTCCACCCGCACTATCCGGCCACCGCGCCGCGCTTCGAGTCGGCGCGCAAGGTCCGCAACTTCATCGGCATGGACCCGCCGGAGCACACCGTGCAGAGGCGCATGCTGCTCACCAACTTCACCGTCCGCAAGGTGCAGGCGCTGCGGCCCGGCATCCAGCGGCTGGTCGACGAACTGATCGACGCGATCGAGGCCAAGGGCCCGGTCGCCGACCTGGTTCCGGACTTCGCGCTGCCGGTGCCGTCGGTCGTCATCTGCGAACTCCTCGGTGTGCCGTACGCCGACCACGGGTTCTTCGAGCAGCAGTCGCGCCGGGTGGTCACCGGGACGACGACTCTGGAGGACAGTGCCGACGCGTTCGCGCAGCTCGCCTCGTATCTCGACGGGCTGATCCGGCGCAAGGAGGAGGAGCCGGGCGACGGGCTGCTCGACACGCTGATCGCCGAGCAGCTGTCCACCGGCGCGCTCACCCGCCGCGATCTGGTCGACATCGCCCTGCTGCTCCTGGTGGCGGGGCACGAGACCACGGCGAGCGCCATCGCGCTCGGTGTCCTCACCCTGCTGGAGAACCCGGAGCAGCTGGCGGCCCTGCGCGCCGACGAGTCGCTGCTGCCGGGCGCGGTGGAGGAGCTGCTGCGGTACATGGCCATCGCGGACGGCGTCGCCCGGTTCGCGACGGTCGACACGGAGCTGGGCGGGCATCGGGTCAGGGCCGGTGACGGGGTGATCGTCGTCATCTCGTCGGCCAACCGGGACGACGAGGCGTTCCCCACCGCCGACTCCTTCGACGTCGGGCGCGGCGCACGCCACCACATCTCCTTCGGACACGGCGTCCATCAGTGCATCGGCCAGAACCTGGCCCGGGCCGAGATGGAGATCGCGCTGTCCACACTCTTCCGCCGGCTGCCGGGGCTGCGCCTCGCCGAACCCTCCGGGCAGCTGCCGGTCAAGGAACCGGGCGGTGTCCAGGGCATCTGGCGCCTGCCCGTCACATGGTGATCAGAAGGGAACCGGAAGCCATGCACATCAAGGCCGATACACAGCGGTGTCTGGGCGCGGGTCAGTGCGTCCTGTCCGCCCCCGACCGCTTCGACCAGTCGGACGAGGGCACGGTCCTCGTCCTGGAGGACCGGGTGGACGGCGCGGACGAGGAGGCGAGGCTGCGGGACACCGTGGCGCTCTGCCCCTCGCAGGCCATCGCTCTGGAGGCCTGAGCATGCCGGTGACGGGACGGCTGGCCGACGCGGTCGCGGACCATCGGGCGGGTCCGCGGCCGCTGCGTGAACTCCCGGCCCTGCCGGGGGTCGAGGTGGCGGAGCACTGGATTCCGGGGCCGCCCGGATCCCCGGAGGTCCGGGTGCGGGTCTACCGCCCCGCCGGGGCCGGGTCGGCGCTGCCCGCAGTGCTGTGGATCCACGGCGGGGGCTTCGTCCTCGGCAATGTGGACTCGGTCCACCACTCGGCGGGCCAGGCGGCGTCGTTCGCCTCGGCGGTGGTCGTGGCGGTGGCCTACCGGCTGGCGCCGGAGGACCCGTTTCCCGCCGGGCTCGACGACTGCTGGGCCGCCCTGGAGTGGAGTGCGGGGAACGCGAAGGAGATCGGGGCGGACCCGGCGCGGCTCGCCGTGGCCGGGGCCAGTTCCGGCGGCTGTCTCGCCGCCGGCCTGACCCTGCTCGCGCGCGACCGGGGCGGACCCGGGCTGGTCTTCCAGCACCTGAGCACACCGGTGCTGGACGACCGGCTGGAGACGGGCTCGATGACCGCGTTCCTGGACACGCCCGTCTGGAACCGCCGGCTGGCGCGGGAGAGCTGGGAGCTCTACCTCGGCACGGGCGGGGGCGGGACTCCCGTGCACGCGTCCCCGGCCCGCGCCGAGGACCTGGGCGGGCTGCCCCCGGCGTACATCTCGACCGCGGGTCTCGATCCGCTGCGCGACGAGGGGCTGCTGTACGGGCTCCGCCTGGCGCAGGCCGGTGTGCCGGTGGAGCTGCACAACTTCCCGGGGGCGTACCACGCGTTCGGCGGGTCGGCGGGCGCACCGGACCCGGACGAGCAGCATCGCATCGCGCTGGAGCACCTGACGGCGTTGCGGCGCGGGCTGCACCCGGCCGGTGAGCGGCCCGACGGCGCCGGTGCGATTTAGAACGCGCAAAGGCCGCCGTTAGCGCGGCTGGGGAGGGTGGGTCTCGCCGGGTCGTTCTCGACGAGGGAGTACGTCACAGATCATGCGTAGCGCCCACTCCGCACCTATCGCCGTCATCGGTCTCGCCTGCCGCCTCCCCGGGGCGCCCGATCCCGCCGCCTTCTGGCAGTTGCTCAGCCGCGGGGAGGACGCCGTCGGGGAGGCGCCCGCGGGCCGCCGGTCCGCCGGCGCCCCCGCCCGGGGCGCCTTCCTCGACGAGGTGGACCGGTTCGACGCCGGATTCTTCGGTATCCCGCCCCGCGAGGCGGCGGCGATGGACCCCCAGCAGCGACTGCTCCTGGAGCTGGGCTGGGAGGCACTGGAGGAGGCCGGGATCGTCCCCGGGGTGCTCGCCGGCAGCCGTACGGCCGTCTTCGCCAGCGCCATCTGGGACGACTACGCGGCGCTCCACCACCGCAGGGGCGGGACGGACGCGGACCGCTACTCCGTGACGGGACTGCACCGGGGCATCCTCGCCAACCGGCTCTCGTACGTGCTCGGCCTCACCGGTCCGAGCCTGACCGTGGACGCGGCCCAGTCCTCGTCGCTGGTCGCGGTGCATCTCGCCTGCGAGAGCCTGCGCAGCGGTGAGTCCGATCTCGCGGTGGTCGGCGGTGCGAATCTGATCCTCTCCCCCGGCAGCAGCGCGGACAGCGCGAAGTTCGGGGCCCTGTCGCCGGACGGCCGCTGCTTCACCTTCGACGCACGGGCCAATGGCTATGTACGCGGCGAGGGCGGCGTCGCCGTCGTGCTCAAGCCGCTGGACCGGGCGCGGGCGGACGGCGACCGGGTGCACTGCGTGATCCTGGGCAGCGCGGTCAACAACGACGGCGCGTCGGACGGGCTCACGGTCCCGGACCGGGGGGCGCAGGAAGCGGTGCTGCGCGAGGCGTACGCCCGCGCGGGTGTCACGGCCGATGAGGTCCAGTACGTCGAGCTGCACGGCACGGGCACACCCGTGGGCGACCCGGTGGAGGCCGCCGCGCTCGGCGCCGCGCTCGGTACGGGCCGGCCGGCCGGTGCCCCGCTCCAGGTGGGCTCGGCGAAGACGAACGTCGGGCATCTGGAGGGGGCGGCCGGTCTGGTGGGGCTGCTGAAGACCGCGCTCTCCGTGTCCCGGCGGCGGATCCCGGCCAGCCTCAACTTCGACGTGCCCAACCCGGCGATCCCGCTGGCGGACCTGGGCCTGCGGGTCCGGACCGAGGAGGGTCCCTGGCCGAGCGAGGAGCTGCCGCTGATCGCGGGGGTCAGCTCGTTCGGCATGGGCGGGACCAACTGCCATGTGGTGGTGGCGGATGCGGTGGGCCGGTTCGCGGGGGCGGACGCCGTGGACGGGGACGACGGCTCCGGGGCCTCCGGGGAGGCCGTGCGCGCCCCGTCCGTCGGGGCACCGCGCCCCGTCCCCTGGCTGCTCAGCGCCCGTGACGGCCGTGCCCTGCGCGGACAGGCCGCCCGGCTCCGCGACCACCTGACGACCGCCGCACCCGCCCCCTCCCTCCTCGACACCGCCTGCTCCCTCGCCACCACCCGCACGCTCTTCGACGAGCGCGCCGTCGTGGTGGCCGCCGACCGGGACGCCCTGCTGCGCGCGGTCGAGGCCCTGGCCGAGGGCCGGGACGACCCCGCTCTCGTACGCGGGCGGGCGGCCTCACCCGCCCCTCTCACCGCGTTCCTCTTCACCGGCCAGGGCAGCCAGCGTGCCGGAACGGGGCGCGAACTGTACGCCGCGTACGCGGAGTTCGCCGAGGCGTTCGACGACGTCTGCGCGGCCTTCGCCCCGCACCTGGACCGCCCGCTCAAGGACATCGTCCTCGCCGCGGAGGGTTCGCCGGAGGCCGCGCTGCTCGACGAGACGCGCTACACCCAGCCCGCGCTCTTCGCCGTCGAGACGGCGCTCTTCCGGCTGGTGGAGCACCTGGGCCTGCGGCCGGACCGGCTGGCCGGGCATTCGATCGGCGAGCTGACGGCAGCCCATGTGTCGGGGGTGCTCTCGCTCGACGACGCGGCGCGCCTGGTGGCCGCCAGGGGCCGGCTGATGCAGGAGCTTCCGGCGGGCGGTGCGATGGCCGCCGTCGAGGCGACCGAGCAGGAGGTGGTCCCGCACCTCACGGACCGGGTCTCCGTCGCCGCCGTCAACGGTCCGCGCGCGGTGGTCGTCTCGGGCGACGAGCCCGATGTCCTCAGGATCAAGGAGGCCTTCGCCTCCCAGGGCCGCCGCACGCGAAAGTTGACGGTCAGTCATGCGTTCCACTCACCGCTGATGGACCCGGTCCTCGACGTGTTCCGGCAGATCGCCGGGGAGCTGGAGTTCCGTGCGCCGAGGATCCCGGTCGTCTCGAACGTCACGGGTGACTTCGCGACCGCCGAGGAACTCGCCTCACCCGACTACTGGACCCGGCACATCCGTGAAGCCGTCCGCTTCCACGACGGGCTGCGCACGCTGCGGGACGACGGCGTGGGTGTCTTCGTCGAGCTGGGCCCGGACGCCGTCCTCACCGCCCTGGCCCGCGAAACGCTCACCGACGGTGCGTCAGCGCTGCTGTCGGTCCTGCGGCGCGGGCGCCCCGAGCCGGACACCCTGACGGCCGCGCTGGCGCAGGCCCAGGTGCGCGGCGCCCGGGTGGACTGGGCGGGCGCGCTGGCGGGATGGGGCGGCAGGACCGTGCCGCTGCCGACGTACGCCTTCCAGCGGGACCGCCACTGGCTGGACGGCCCGGTCACGGCGCCCGAGGTGCCGGTGGCCGGGCCCGCACCGGCGGAGGCCCCCGAGAGGAACACCGGGGAGAGCGCCGATGCGGCCCCGGAGGCAGAGCTGCTGGATGTGGTCCGGACGCAGGTCGCCCTCGTGCTGGGCCATGTGACGGGCGACGCGATCGATCCGGGCCACGCGTTCAAGGACCTCGGCTTCGACTCGCTGGCCGGGGTGGAGCTGCGCGACCGGCTCCAGACCGCGACCGGGCTCTCGCTGCCCTCGGCCCTGGTCTACAACCACCCGACGCCGGAGGCCGTCGTCCGGCTGCTGCGCGAACGGCTCGGCGGGTCCTCGGCGAGGACCACGGCCGGCCGGTCCATCGCCCTTACGGGTACGGCGTCCCAGGCGGACGAGCCGATCGCCATCGTGGGCATGGCGTGCCGCTACCCGGGCGGGGTGACCTCGCCCGAGGACCTGTGGAATCTGGTCGCCGGGGGCACGGATGCCATCGGCCCGTTCCCCACGGACCGGGGCTGGGACCTGGCCGCGCTGTACGACCCGGACCCGGACCGGCCCGGCACCTCCTATGTACGGGAGGGCGGATTCCTTTACGGGGCGGGCGAGTTCGACGCCGCGCTCTTCGGGATCAGTCCGCGCGAGGCGGCGGCGATGGACCCGCAGCAGAGGCTGCTGCTCACCACGGCGTGGGAGGCATTCGAGCGGGCGGGGATCGCACCCGACAGTCTGCGCGGCAGCGCGTCCGGGGTGTTCATCGGCGCCACCGCCCAGGACTACGGGCCCCGCCTGCACGAACCGGCGGAAGGCCTCGACGGCTACCTGCTCACCGGCAGCACGGCGAGTGTCGCCTCGGGGCGTGTCGCGTACACCTTCGGTCTCGAGGGGCCGGCGGTGACCGTGGACACGGCGTGCTCCTCGTCCCTGGTGGCCCTGCACCTGGCCGCCCAGGCGCTGCGGCAGGGCGAATGCGAGCTCGCGCTCGCCGGCGGCGTGACCGTGATGCCGACACCAGGGATGTTCCTGGAGTTCAGCCGGCAGCGCGGCCTCGCGACGGACGCACGCTGCAAGGCCTTCGCGGCGGGCGCCGACGGCACCGCGTGGTCGGAGGGCGTGGGACTGCTGCTCGTGGAGCGGCTGTCGGACGCCCGCCGCAACGGCCACCAGGTGCTCGCGGTCGTGCGCGGCTCCGCCGTCAACCAGGACGGGGCGAGCAACGGCCTCACCGCACCCAACGGCCCCTCGCAGGAGCGGGTCATCCGCCAGGCGCTGGCCCATGCCGGCCTCGCCACCTCCGACGTGGACGCCATGGAGGCGCACGGGACGGGCACCCGCCTCGGTGACCCGATCGAGGCCGATGCGCTGCTGGCCACGTACGGGCAGGACCGTCCGGCCGAACAGCCTCTGCTGCTGGGCTCGTTGAAGTCGAACATCGGGCATGCCCAGGCGGCGGCCGGGGTGGGCGGCATCATCAAGATGGTCGAGGCGATGCGCCACGGCGTGCTGCCCCGCACCCTGCATGTGGACGCGCCGTCCCCGCATGTGGACTGGGAGGCGGGTGCGGTGCGCCTGCTGACCGAGGACGCGCCGTGGCCGGACCACGACCGGCCGCGCCGGGCAGCCGTGTCGTCGTTCGGGATCAGCGGCACCAACGCCCACGTCATCCTGGAGCAGGCACCGACGGCCGGCGACTCGGTCCCGGCCGCGCCCGTGTCCGACGGCACCGAACCGGTGTTGTGGCCGCTCTCCGCTCAGAATGCCGGCTCACTGCGCGAGCAAGCCGTGCGGCTGCGTGCGTACGTCAACGAGCACCCGGAGACCGAACCCGAACGGATCGCTTCGGCGCTGTACCGAGGCCGTGCAGGTCTTGAGCATCGTGGGGTGGTGCTGGCGGGTGACCGGGACCAGGCACTCGACGCCCTGACCGCACTCGCCACCGACCAGGAACACCCCGCACTCGTACGCGGCACCGCCTCACCCACACCACGCATCGCCTACCTCTTCACCGGCCAAGGCAGCCAACGCCCCCGGATGGGCCACACCCTCTACGGGACCCACCCCGCGTTCGCCACCGCACTCGACGACGTATGCGACGCACTCGACCCACACCTCGAACGACCCCTGCGCGACATCATGTTCGCCGCCCCAGACACCCCCCAAGCAGCCCTCCTCAACGAAACCCGCTACACACAACCCGCCCTCTTCGCCCTCGAAACAGCCCTCCACCACCTACTCGCACACCACGGCATCACCCCCCACTACCTGACCGGCCACTCCATCGGAGAACTCACCGCCGCCCACCTCGCCGGAATCCTCACCCTCGAAGACGCGGCCCTCCTCATCACCACCCGCGCCCACCTCATGCAATCCGCACCAACCGGCGGAGCCATGACCGCCATCGAAGCAACCGAACAACAAATACAGCCCTACCTCAACGACCACATCGCCCTCGCCGCCGTCAACAGCCCCACCTCCCTCGTCATCTCAGGCGACACCGACGCCATCCACCACACCACCCACACCCTCAAACAACACGGCCACCGCACCCACCCCCTCACCGTCAGCCACGCCTTCCACTCCCACCACATGGACCCCATCCTCGACCAATTCCTGCAAACCGCCCAAACAATCACCTACCACCAACCCCACACCCCCCTCATCACCCACGGCGACCCCACCACCCCCCAACACTGGACCAACCAAATACGCAACACCGTCCACCACCACAACAACATCACCACCCTCACCACCAAAAACATCACCACCTACCTCGAACTCGGACCCGACGCCACCCTCACCACCCACACACCCCACACCACCCCCCTCCTCCGCAAAAACCACAACGAAAACCACACCTACCAAACCGCCCTCGCCACCACCCACACCCACGGCACCCCCACCAACCCACCCACCACCACCCACCCCCACACCAACCTCCCCACCTACCCCTTCCAACCCACCCACTACTGGCGGGTGCCGAGTCGTGCCACGGCCGGTCCGGAATCCCTCGGGCTCTCGGCCACGGATCACCCCTTCCTGGGCGCGTCGGGCGAGCTGGCGGAACAGGGCGGGTCGGTGTTCACCGGTCAGCTGTCGCAGGACGCCCACCCCTGGCTCGCGGACCACGAGATCCTCGGCCACGCCCTTCTGCCCGGTACGGCCTTCGTGGATCTCGCGCTCGCCGTCGGCGAATCCGTGGACGCGCCACGGGTGGCCGAACTGACGCTGGAAGCGCCCCTGTTGCTCCCCGTGACCGGTTCCCTGCTCCTCCAGCTGGCCGTCGGACCGGCCGACGCGGAGGGCGACCGTTCCCTCAGCATCCACACGCGCCCGGACCCGGCGAGCAACTGGACCCGGCACGCCACGGGCACCCTGACTCCGGCGAAGGCCGCCGGGCCGGTCGCGGAGGGCGGTGCCTGGCCCCCGCGCGGCGCCGAACCCCTCGATGTCGAAGCGCTGTACGCGCGGCTCGACCGACTCGGCTACGCCTACGGGCCTGCCTTCCGCGCCGTCCGGGCCGCGTGGAGCGACGGCGACGACCTCGTCGCCGAACTGACGCTCCCGGACGAGCTGCAGGACCGGGCGGCGGAGTTCCCGGTCCACCCGGCGCTGCTCGACGCGGCCCTGCATCCGCTGGTCGGACGGGAGGCGCAGGACGGTGCCGGCCTGCCCGTGCCCTTCGCCTGGTCGGGCATCGAGCTCTTCGCCACCGGCGCCACCACCGTGCGCGCCCGCTGGTCGTCGGGACGGCTCACGGTCACCGACCCGGCCGGCCACGCCGTCCTGTCGGCCGACTCGCTCACTCTGCTGCCCGTCGAGGCGTCGGCGCTCTCCGCCGCATCCGGTGGCTCCGCGCCCACGCCCCATCGCATCGACTGGGTACCCGTCGCCCACGACACCCCGGCCCGGGCACAGGCCGTTCACGTCACCGCGCTCGGGGATCTCTCGCCCGACGCGGCCGTGCCCGATGTCGTCGCCGTCTCCGTTCCGGCGGGACGCGGCGCGGCCTCGCACACCCTGGAGCTGGTACGGGAGTGGCTGGGCCAGGACCGCTTCGCCGATGCGCGGCTGCTGTTCCTCACGCGTGGTGCGATGGCGGCAGCGGCAGGCGACTCCGTCTCCGATCCATGGTCGGCCGCCGCTTGGGGGCTGGTCCGGTCGGCGCAGTCGGAGCACCCCGGCCGGTTCGCCCTGGTGGACGTCGACGGGGACGCACCGGATCTCGCGACGCTCTCGGCGGCATCGCTCGATGAGCCTCAACTTGCCCTTCGTTCCTCCGTCTTGCTCGCACCCCGGGTCGCCCGGGGGCGTACCCCCGAGTCCGCTTCCGGAAGCCGTGACTACGGCCACCGCACGGTCCTGATCACTGGCGGCACCGGTGGGCTCGGCCGGCTCGTGGCCCGGCATCTCGTGGCCCAGCACGGAGCCCGGCAGCTGCTGCTCCTGAGCCGCAGCGGTGAACACGCCCAAGGTGCGGACGCGTTGGCCGCCGAGCTCGCAGAGTCCGGGGCCGAGGTGCGGTTCGTGGCGGGGGACGTCTCCTCGCGCGAGGACCTGGCCGGGGCCCTCGCCTCGCTCCCTTCCGCGCACCCGCTCGGGGCCGTCTTCCATCTGGCCGGCGTCCTGGACGACGTGACGATCGGGAGTCTCACTCCGGACCGGCTGGACGCCGTGCTCCGTACGAAGGCCGACGCGGCGGCGCAGCTCCATGAGCTGACGGCCGATGCCGAGCTGGACGACTTCGTGCTGTTCTCGTCGATCGTCGGGGTCACCGGCAACGCCGGACAGGCCAACTACGCCGCCGCCAACGCCTACTTGGACGCCCTCGCCCACCACCGCCACGCCCTCGGCCTGCCCGCCACCTCACTCGCCTGGGGCCTCTGGGACCAGCCCGACGGGATGAGCGGCGGCCTCGGGGCCACCGAGCTGGCCCGCTGGCAGAGGTCGGGGCTCGCCCCGCTCTCCGTCGCCGACGGCCTGGCGCTGCTGGATGCGGCCCTCGCCGGCGAGGACCCGGCACCGGTCCTCGTACGGACCGAGGCGAACGCTCTGCGGACGAGGGCGGAGCAGGGCGCTCTGCCCTCCGTGCTGCGCGGCCTGGTCCGCACACCGCGTCCCCGCGCCTCGGCCGCACCGGCCGATGCCGCCGGAGCCGGCTCGTGGGCGACCCGCACCGCCGGACTGCCGGTAGAGGAACGGCACCGTACGGTCGCGGAGTTGGTACGGACGACCGTGGCCACCGTGCTCGGCCACACCACACCGGAGACGCTGGACGACTCCCGCGCCTTCCGGGACCTGGGCTTCGACTCCCTCGCCGGCGTCGATCTGCGCAACCGGCTCGCCACGGCCACCGGGCTGAGGATCTCCACCACGGCCGTCTTCGACCACCCCACCCCCCGCTCGCTGGCCGTGCACGTGCTGACCCTGCTGCCGGGGGCCACGACTCCGTCCGCCGGTGCGGCCGTCACCGGGACGCGGGTCACCGATCAGGACGACCCGATCGTGATCGTGGGCATGGCGTGCCGCTACCCGGGCGGCGTGGCGTCGCCCGACGATCTGTGGGACCTCGTCGCGTCCGCGCAGGACGCCATCGGGGGCTTCCCCACCGACCGGGGCTGGGACCTGGCGAAGCTCTACGACCCGGACCCGGAACACCTCGGTACGTCGTACGCCCGCGAGGGCGGGTTCCTGTACGGGGCAGGGGAGTTCGATGCCGAGTTCTTCGGGATCAGCCCGCGTGAAGCCCTCGCCGCCGATCCGCAGCAGCGGCTGCTGCTGGAGACGGCCTGGGAGACGTTCGAGCGCGCCGGGATCGACCCCGGCTCCGTGCGCGGCAGCCGGACGGGGGTCTTCGCCGGGGTCATGTACAACGACTACGGGTCGAGGTTCCTCAAGGCTCCGCAGGATCTGGAGGGCTACCTCCTCACGGGCAACACATCGAGCGTGATCTCCGGCCGCGTCGCGTACACCTTCGGTCTCGAGGGCCCGGCGGTGACCGTGGACACGGCGTGCTCCTCGTCCCTGGTGGCCCTGCACCTGGCCGCCCAGGCGCTGCGGCAGGGCGAATGCGAGCTCGCGCTCGCCGGCGGCGTGACCGTGATGGCCCGTCCCGACACGTTCGTCGAGTTCAGCCGGCAGCGCGGGCTCTCCCCCGACGGCCGGTGCAAGTCCTTCTCCGCCTCGGCCGACGGCACGGGCTGGTCGGAGGGCGTGGGGCTACTGCTCGTGGAGCGGCTGTCGGACGCCCGCCGCAACGGCCACCAGGTGCTCGCGGTCGTGCGCGGCTCCGCCGTCAACCAGGACGGGGCGAGCAACGGCCTCACCGCACCCAACGGCCCCTCGCAGGAGCGGGTCATCCGCCAGGCGCTGGCCGGGGCGGGCCTGCGGGCCTCCGAGGTCGACGCGGTCGAGGCGCACGGGACGGGTACCCGCCTCGGTGACCCGATCGAGGCCCAGGCCCTCCTTGCCACCTACGGGCAGGAGCGGCAGAACGACGAGCCGCTGCACCTCGGCTCACTGAAGTCGAACATCGGGCATGCCCAGGCGGCGGCCGGGGTGGGCGGCATCATCAAGATGGTCGAGGCGATGCGCCACGGCGTGCTGCCTCGCACCCTGCACGTGGACGCGCCGTCCCCGCACATCGACTGGGAGGCGGGCGCGGTCAGGCTCCTGACGCAGGAGACGTCCTGGCCGGACCATGACCGGCCGCGCCGGGCAGCCGTGTCGTCCTTCGGGATCAGCGGCACCAACGCCCACGTCATCCTGGAGCAGGCACCCGAGCCCGCCCGGCAGGACACGGACAGCGCCGAGTCCGACGACGACAGCACACCCGTGCTCTGGCCTCTGTCCGCGCACAGCCCGGCCGCCCTGCGCACCCAGGCCGCACGGCTCGCCACCTTCGTACGGGAACGGCCGGACTCGGCCGCGGCGATCAGCCGCACGCTGACGACCGGACGGGCCGCGCTGGAACACCGTGGGGTGGTGCTGGCGGGTGACCGGGACCAGGCACTCGACGCCCTGACCGCACTCGCCACCGACCAGGAACACCCCGCACTCGTACGCGGCACCGCCTCACCCACACCACGCATCGCCTACCTCTTCACCGGCCAAGGCAGCCAACGCCCCCGGATGGGCCACACCCTCTACGGGACCCACCCCGCGTTCGCCACCGCACTCGACGACGTATGCGACGCACTCGACCCACACCTCGAACGACCCCTGCGCGACATCATGTTCGCCGCCCCAGACACCCCCCAAGCAGCCCTCCTCAACGAAACCCGCTACACACAACCCGCCCTCTTCGCCCTCGAAACAGCCCTCCACCACCTACTCGCACACCACGGCATCACCCCCCACTACCTGACCGGCCACTCCATCGGAGAACTCACCGCCGCCCACCTCGCCGGAATCCTCACCCTCGAAGACGCGGCCCTCCTCATCACCACCCGCGCCCACCTCATGCAATCCGCACCAACCGGCGGAGCCATGACCGCCATCGAAGCAACCGAACAACAAATACAGCCCTACCTCAACGACCACATCGCCCTCGCCGCCGTCAACAGCCCCACCTCCCTCGTCATCTCAGGCGACACCGACGCCATCCACCACACCACCCACACCCTCAAACAACACGGCCACCGCACCCACCCCCTCACCGTCAGCCACGCCTTCCACTCCCACCACATGGACCCCATCCTCGACCAATTCCACGAGACAGCCCGCACCCTCACCTACCACCAACCCCACACCCCCCTCATCACCCACGGCGACCCCACCACCCCCCAACACTGGACCAACCAAATACGCAACACCGTCCACCACCACAACAACATCACCACCCTCACCACCAAAAACATCACCACCTACCTCGAACTCGGACCCGACGCCACCCTCACCACCCACACACCCCACACCACCCCCCTACTCCGCAAAAACCACAACGAAAACCACACCTACCAAACCGCCCTCGCCACCACCCACACCCACGGCACCCCCACCAACCCACCCACCACCACCCACCCCCACACCAACCTCCCCACCTACCCCTTCCAACCCACCCACTACTGGTTGGACGCGACAGGGGCCGACGGGGCCGACGTGCTGCTGGCTCCCGCCGTCGAGCTCGCCGAGGACGACGGTCTGCTCTTCACGGGCGAGGTGGGTACCGCGCTGCTTCCCTGGCTCGCCGACCACGCGATGGGCGGCGTGCCGCTCGTGCCGGCGGCGCTCCTCGTCGAACTGGCGCTGCGCGCGGGCGAGAAGGCGGACGTCCCGGTCGTGGACGAGCTGACCCTCGAGGCTCCGCTCGCCCTGCCGGCCGACGGCTCGGCGGTGTCGCTTCAGCTCGCGGTCGGCGCTCCTGATGCCACGGACCGGCGGCCGTTCAGTGTGCACGCCCGGTCCGCCGAGGGTTCGCCCTGGGTGCGGCATGCCTCCGGCCGGCTGGCACCGCTGGACGACGAGACGCCCGCACCGGAGCCCGTGTGGCCACCGGCCGACGCGGTCCGCACGGATGTGGCCGAGGTCTACGAACGCCTGGAGCGGCTGGGCTACGGGTACGGGCCTGCCTTCCGCAATCTGCGGGCCGCCTGGACGGTCGGGGACACCTTCTTCGCCGAGGCCGCGCTGCCGGAGGAACTGCGGGAATCCGCAGAGAAGTTCGGCCTTCACCCCGCGCTGCTCGACGCCGCGCTGCACCTGCTGCCGCTGCGCGGCGGCGGTGCGGAGCTGAAGCTGCCCTTCTCCTGGTCCGGGGTCCGTCTGCACGCCACCGGGGCCGACTCGGTGCGCATCCGGCTGGAGCCGGCGGGCGGGGACGCGATGTCCGTGTCGCTGACCGACGCGGCCGGGGACCCGGTCGCCTCCGTGGACGCGGTCCATCTGCTGCCCGCCCCTGCCGTGACCGCTGCCCCGCAGGCAGCCGCAGGCAGCGATGCGCTGTACGAGGTCGGCTGGGCGGCGCCTGTGGCGCGCACCGGCGGGGCCGGTGCGGCCCTGCCCGATGCCGAGATCGTACGGATCGACTCCGGGCTCACCGTCACCGAGGCGGCTCATCGCGCCCTGGCCCTCGTCCAGGAGTGGCTGGCGGCCGAGCGGCCCGCCGGGGCCAGGCTCGCCGTCGTGACCTCGGGTGCCGTCGCGGCTGTTCCGGGCGAGGCCGTCACCGGCCCGGCGTCCGCCGCGGTGTGGGGTCTGCTCCGTACCGCGCAGTCCGAGCACCCGGGCAGCTTCGTCCTGGTCGACACGGACGACAGCGCGGCGAGCACACGCGCGCTGGCCGACGCGCTGGCCGGCGACGAGCCGCAACTCGCCCTGCGCGACGGGCTGGTGCTGGTCCCCCGGCTGACCCGCATCGCACTGCCGGGCCCGGAGACGGCGCCCCTGTCCGATGCGATCGCCGGCCAGGACGGCACGGGCACAGTACTGCTGACCGGTGCCACGGGGGCGCTGGGTGCCACCGTCGCGGAGCGGCTCATCACCCGTCACGGCGTACGGCATCTGCTGCTCGCCGGGCGACGCGGACCGGCGGCTCCCGGGGCGGCGGAACTCCTCGCGCACCTCACCGGGCTGGGTGCCGAAGTGACCCTGGTCGCCTGCGACACCGCCGACCGCGACGCCGTCACCCGACTGCTCACCGGCATCCCCGCCGCGCACCCGTTGCGGGGGATCGTGCACGCCGCCGGGGTGCTCGACGACGGTGTGCTGGAGGACCTCACCCCGGACCGTCTCGACACCGTCCTGCGGCCCAAGGCGGACGCGGCCCTGCTGCTCCACGAACTCACCGGCGAACTCGGCCTGGAACCGGCGGCCTTCGTCCTCTTCTCCTCGGTCACCGGGGTCACGGGCACCGCCGGACAGGCCAACTACGCCGCCGCCAACGCCTACTTGGACGCACTCGCCCACCACCGCCACGCCCTCGGCCTGCCCGCCACCTCACTCGCCTGGGGCCTCTGGGACCAGCCCGACGGGATGGGGTCGCGGCTGGGCGCCTCCGATCTCGCGCGGCTCGCCCGGTCCGGGATCGCCCCGCTCCCCGAGGAGAGCGCCCTGCGGCTCTTCGACGAAGCGCTCGGCTCCCCGCGTCCGGCGCTCGTCGCCTCCCGCTTCGCCACCGCCACCCTGGGCGAGGGAGGTGTGCCGGTGCCCGCGCCGCTGCGCTCCCTGGTGTCGAGGCGCCCGCGTCGGGCGGCCACCTCCGCATCCGTACAGGGCGGCTCGACGTTCGCCGAGCAGCTGGCCGGTCTCCCCGCCGACGCCGTGGAACGGAGGCTGCTGGAGCTGGTGCGCGCCACGACGGCCACCGTGCTGGGCCATGCGGACGCGGAGGCTGTGCCCGACGGGCGCGCCTTCACCGATCTGGGCTTCGACTCGCTGGCCGCCGTCGACCTGCGCAACCGGCTCGGGACAGCCACCGGTCTGCGCCTGCCCACCACGCTGGTCTTCGACCACCCGACCCCACAGGCGCTCGCCGCCCTGCTGCGTACCGAACTCGTCGGTGCCGGGGCGGAGGCGGACCGGGACGACGCCCCCGCGGCCGCCCCGACGGGCGACACCGTGGACGATCCGATCGCGATCGTGTCCATGGCCTGCCGCTTCCCCGGCGGGGTGACCACGCCCGAGGAGCTGTGGCGCCTCGTCAGTGACGAGACCGACGCGGTCTCCGGCTTTCCCACCGACCGGGGCTGGGACCTGGAAGGCCTCTACGACCCGGACGCGTCCCGCCCCGGCACCTCGTACGCACGAGAGGGCGGGTTCCTGCACTCGGCCGCCGACTTCGACCCGGAGTTCTTCGGGATGAGCCCGCGCGAGGCCCTCACCACGGACCCGCAGCAGCGGCTGCTGCTGGAGACGACCTGGGAGGCGTTCGAGCGGGCCGGGATCGACCCGGCCGGGCTGCGCGGCTCCCGTACCGGGGTGTTCGCCGGGGTGATGTACAACGACTACGGGGCCCGGCTGCACCAGGCTCCGAACGCCCCCGGCGAGGTCGAGGGGTACCTGGTCAGCGGGAGCGCGGGCAGTGTGGCCTCCGGCCGGGTCTCGTACACCTTCGGGCTCGAAGGTCCGGCGGTCACGGTGGACACGGCGTGCTCCTCGTCCCTGGTGGCCCTGCATCTCGCCGCCCAGGCGCTGCGGCAGGGCGAATGCGATCTGGCGCTTGCCGGCGGGGTGACCGTGATGGCCGGCCCCGCGACCTTCGTGGAGTTCAGCCGGCAGCGGGGGCTCTCCGCCGACGGACGGTGCAAGCCGTTCGCGGAGGCCGCCGACGGCACGGGCTGGGGCGAGGGTGTCGGGCTGCTGCTCGTCGAGCGGCTGTCGGACGCGCGGCGCCTCGGCCATGAGGTGCTGGCCCTGCTCCGGGGCTCCGCCGTCAACCAGGACGGGGCGAGCAACGGCCTCACCGCACCCAACGGCCCCTCCCAGCAGCGGGTGATCCGCCAGGCCCTGGACCGGGCGGGTCTCACCGCCCGGGACGTGGACGCCGTGGAGGCGCACGGGACCGGGACCCGGCTCGGGGACCCGATCGAGGCTCAGGCCCTGCTCGCCGTCTACGGGCAGGACCGGCCGGAGGGACGGCCGCTGCTGCTGGGCTCGGTGAAGTCCAACATCGGGCATACGCAGGCCGCGGCGGGCGTCGCGGGTGTGATCAAGACCGTGCTCTCCATGCGGCACGGCACGTTGCCCAGGAGCCTGCACATCGACCGGCCGACCCCGCATGTCGACTGGTCGGAGGGCGGCGTCGAACTGCTCACCGAGACCACTCCCTGGCCGGAACACGGCCGGCCCCGGCGGGCGGCCGTGTCGTCCTTCGGGATCAGCGGGACCAACGCCCACGTCATCCTGGAGGCACCGCAGGAGACCCCGGCAGCCCCGGAGATCCGGAGCACTGGTGCCGACGGCCCGCTCGTCCCGTGGCTGGTGTCCGGGCACACGCCCGGTGCGCTGCGGGCCCGGGCGGCGCAGCTGGCCGAGGTCCTGGAACGGGAGCCGGGGCTGCGCCCTGCCGATGTGTCGGCGGCCCTGGCGGCCGGTCCGGGCGCCTTCGGGCACCGCGTCTCCTTCGTCGCGGCCGACCGGGACGAGGCACTGCGCGCGCTGGCCTCGGTGGCGGCGGGCGAGACCCGGGAGAGCGTGGCGCCCGAGCGGGTCCGGACCGCGTTCCTCTTCACCGGTCAGGGCAGCCAGCGTGCGGGGGCGGGCCGGGAACTGTACGCGGAGTACGGCGTGTTCGCGACCGCCTTCGACGCGGCCTGCGCGGCGCTCGATCCGCTCGTCGGGCGCTCGCTGCGCGAGATCGCGTTCGCCGACGAGGGCACGCCGGAAGCGGCTCTGCTCAACGAGACCCAGTACACCCAGCCCGCCCTGTTCGCCCTGGAGACGGCACTGTTCCGGCTGGTGGAGCACTTCGGGGTGCGTCCCGACGCGCTGCTCGGGCACTCCATCGGGTCGGTGGCCGCCGCGCACGCGGCCGGCGTGCTGTCGCTGGGCGACGCGGCGACGCTGGTCGCGGCCCGGGGGCGGCTGATGCAGGGGCTGCCGGCCGGGGGCGCCATGCTGGCGGTGGCGCTCGACGAGGACGCCGTGACGGGCCTGCTGGCCGGGCTCGACGACCGCGTGGGCATCGCCGCGCTCAACGGGCCCCGGGCCACCGTGGTCTCGGGCGAGGCCGGTGCGGTGGACGAGTTCGCCGCGCGGGCGGCGCAGGCGGGCGCCCGGACACGCCGGCTCACCGTGAGCCACGCCTTCCACTCGCCGTTGATGGAGCCGGTGCTCGCGGAGTTCCGGGAGGTGGTGTCGGGGCTGGAGTTCCGGGCGCCGGACCTCACGGTGATCTCCGATCTCACCGGACGGGCCGTCGATCCCGACGACTTCGCCTCCGCCGGGTACTGGGTACGCCACGCCCGCGAGGCCGTCCGCTTCGCCGACGGGGTCCGCACCCTGAAGGACCTGGGCATCGGGACGTTCCTGGAGCTCGGCCCGGACGCGGTGCTCGCGACGACGGCCGCCGACTCGCACCCCGATGCGGTGCTGCTCCCGCTGCTGCGCCGCGACCGCTCCGCACTCCGCTCGCTGCCCGAGGCCCTCGGCGCGCTGCACGCCGCCGGTGGCACGGTCGGCCGGGAGGTCTACGGGGCACGGGAGGGCCGCGGCCGGGTCGAGCTGCCCACGTACCCCTTCCAGCGCGAGCGGTACTGGCTCGACCGCCCGGCCGCGCCCGCCGGGGCCGCCCGGGTGGAGCAGGCGGGGCTCGGGGCGACGGACCATCCGCTGCTCGGGGCCGCCGTGGAACTCGCGGGCGGCACGGGCACGGTCCACACCGGGCTGCTCTCCCTGGACAGCCATCCGTGGCTGTCCGACCACGCGGTGCTCGGCACCGTCGTCCTGCCGGGAGCAGCCCTGCTCGAACTCGCCCTGTACGCGGGCCGGCAGGCGGGGGCCGGCGCGGTCGACGAGCTGACCCTCAGCGACCCGCTGCTGATCCCGGACACGGGGGCCGTGCAGGTGCAGGTGAGTGTGGGAGCCGCCGGGGCGGACGGCCGCAGGACGGTGACGGTCCATTCCCGGCCGGGCGCCGGGCAGTACGGCGGGGCGGACGGCGAGCCGTGGACCGTGCACGCCTCGGGGGTGCTCGCGCCGGACACCGCCGTGCAGCCCGCGCCGCTGACGGGGGCCTGGCCGCCGGCCGGGGCGGAGCCCGTCGGGATCGGGGGCGCCTATGCCGAGCTGGCCGCGCTGGGTTACGCCTACGGCCCCGCATTCCAGGGGCTGCGGGCCGCCTGGCGCGATCCCGAGGACGGGACCTGGTTCGCCGAGGCCGCCCTGGCCGGGGGCGACGACGGTCACCTCCTGTCGCCGTCGCTCCTCGACTCGGCCCTGCACCCGCTCGCCCTCGCGGGCCCCGGCCCGTCCGGCGGGCTGCCGGTCCCGTTCTCCTGGAACGGGGTGCGGGTGCGCCCCACGCGCACCGGGTCGGTGCGGGTGCGGCTGTCCCCGGCCGGGCCCGACACCACGGAGCTGCTGCTGACCGACGAGTGGGGGGCTCCGGTGCTCTCCGTCGCCTCCCTCGTGGTGCGGGAGGCCGATCCGTCGCGGTTCGCACGGGCCCGCCGGGACACGGACGGGCTGTACCGGGTGGAGTGGACGACGCTGTCCGCCCCCGGCCCGCGCACGGGCGCGGTCGGTCTCGACGAGGCGCTGAGGATCGCGGCCGCGGAGGGCGAGTTCCTTGGCGACGCCCTGCTGGACGACGAGGAGCGTGCGCTGCCCGGCCTCGCGCAGGTGCTGCGCGACTGGCTGGCGGACGCCCGGTTCGAACGGGCCCGGCTGGTCGTCACCACGACCGGGGCGCTGGCCGTCCGCGAGGGCGAGCCGGTGCCGGGGCTCGACCGGTCGGGGTGGTGGGGGCTGGTGCGTACGGCACAGACCGAGCATCCCGGGCGGTTCGTCCTGGTCGACACCGACGGGACGGACGCCTCCGCCCGCGTACGGGACGCGGCGCTCGGCACCGGGGAACCCCAACTGGCCCTCCGGGAGGGCGAGGTGCTGGTGCCGGGTCTGACCGCCGTGCCGGCCGCCGCCGAGGGCCGTACGGTCCTGGCGGACGCGGGACGCGGCACGGTGCTGCTGACCGGTGCCACGGGGGCGCTCGGCCGGCTGGTCGCGGAACGGCTGATCACCCATCACGGGGTGCGGCGGCTCCGGCTGACCGGCCGGCGCGGTCCGAACGCCCCGGGGGCCCGGGAGCTCGTCGACGGCCTTACCGCTCTCGGTGCCGACGTCACGCTCACCGCCTGCGACCTCGCGGACCGGGCCGCGCTCACGGAACTGCTCGACTCCGTCCCCGACGAGCATCCGCTGACCGCCGTCGTCCATGCGGCGGGGGTCACGGCGGACGCGACGCTGGCGGCACTCACCGATGACGCCTTCGCGACGGTCCTCCGGCCGAAGGCCGATGCCGCCCTGCTGCTGCACGAGCTGACCCGGGAGCGGGGCATCGAGCTGGACGCCTTCGTGCTGTTCTCCTCGGTCGCGGGCGTCATCGGCAACGCGGGCCAGGCCAACTACGCGGCCGCGAACACCTACGTGGACGCGCTGGCCCAGCACCGCCGCGCGCTCGGACTCCCCGCGCTCTCCCTCGCCTGGGGGCTGTGGGAGCAGCCCGGCGGCATGGGCGGGGCCCTGGGAGGCGCAGATCTGGCCAGGATCGCGCGGACCGGCATCGCTCCCCTGACGGCCGACGAGGGGTTGGCGCTGTTCGACTCGGCGCTGGCCTCGGGGCTCGCCACCGCCGTGCCCGCCCGGCTGGACACCTCGGCGCTCCGGCGGCTCGGTGACCCGGACCGCGTACCGCCGCTGCTGCGCTCCCTGGTCGGCCTGCCGGCCCGGCGGCCCTCGGCGGCCACCGGGGCGGGCGGCGGGCCCGCCGTCGATACGGACGGCGATGCCCCGTGGGTGCGCAAGCTGGCCGAGGCGGCCGAGGCGGAGCGGCCGCGCATCGTGCTGGATCTGGTGCGGGCGGTGGTGGCCGAGATCCTCGGGCATCCGCCGAACCGGCCCGTGCCCGCCGACCGGGGTCTGCTCGACCTCGGCTTCGACTCGCTGACCGCTGTCGAACTGCGCAACCGCCTCGGTGCCGAGACAGGGCTGAGGCTGCCCACCACCCTGCTCTTCGACCGGCCGACCGCGACCTCGCTCGCCGGCCATCTGCACGGGGAGCTGACCGACCGGCTGCCGGGCGGGGCCGCATCGGCGCTGGCCCGTATCGACGAGCTGGAGGCCGCCTTCGACGGGTCCGCGCTGGGCGTGGAGGCCCGCGAGCGGATCACCGCCCGGCTGGCCTCCCTGCAGGCCAGGCTCGCGGCGGCCGGAGACACCCCTTCGGGGACCACGGACACCGACACCATCACTGCCACCCCTCAGCTGGACCAGGCATCCGACGACGAGCTGTTCCGGCTCATCGACGGACAGCTCGGCTCCGAATGATCCGTACGACGAGGAGAGTTGACGTCGCATGACGAACGAGGCCAGGCTCCGCGACTACCTCAAGCGCGTGACCAATGACCTGCTCCAGACCCGGCAGCGACTGACCGAGGTCGAGGCGGAGCGGCACGAACCGATCGCGATCGTCGGCATGTCGTGCCGCTATCCGGGCGGGGTGCGCTCCCCCGAGGAGCTGTGGGAGGTCGTCGCTTCGGGCACCGACGCGATCTCCCCGTTCCCGGAGAACCGGGGGTGGGACACCGCCGGGCTCTACGACCCCGACCCGGAGCGGACCGGCCGGAGCTATGCGCGGGAGGGCGGCTTCCTGCACGAGGCGGACCGCTTCGACCCGGCGTTCTTCGGGATCAGCCCGCGCGAGGCGACGGCCATCGACCCGCAGCAGCGGCTGCTGCTGGAGAGCGCCTGGGAGGCGTTCGAGCGGGCCGGCATCGACCCGGACACGCTGCGCGGCTCCCGTACCGGGGTGTTCGCCGGGGTGATGTACGGGGACTACGGCGGCCGGATCCGCCGGGCACCGGACGGCCTGGAGGGGTACATCGGCACGGGCAGCGCCGGATCCGTGGCGTCCGGCCGCCTCTCGTACACCTTCGGGCTCGAAGGTCCCGCGGTGACCGTGGACACGGCGTGCTCGTCGTCGCTCGTGGCCCTGCATCTCGCCGTGCAGTCGCTGCGCCGGGGCGAGTGCGATCTCGCGCTGGCGGGCGGGGCGACGATCATCGCGACGCCCGGCCTGTTCGTCGAGTTCAGCCGGCAGCGCGGGCTGTCCCCGGACGGGCGGTGCAAGGCGTTCGCCGCGTCGGCCGACGGCACCGGCTGGGGCGAGGGGGTGGGGCTGCTCCTGGTGGAGCGGCTGTCGGACGCCCGCCGCAACGGCCACCGGGTGCTCGCGGTCGTCCGGGGATCCGCCGTCAACCAGGACGGTACGAGCGGGCAGCTGTCCGCTCCCAACGGGCCGTCCCAGCAGCGGGTGATCCGGCAGGCGCTCGACGATGCCGGGCTCACGACGGCGGACGTCGACGCGGTGGAGGCGCACGGGACGGGGACGAAGCTCGGCGACCCGATCGAGGCGCAGGCGCTGCTTGCCACGTACGGGCAGGACCGTCCGGCCGAACAGCCGCTGTGGCTGGGGTCGTTGAAGTCGAACATCGGTCACACCCAGGCGGCTGCCGGGGTCGGCGGGATCATCAAGATGGTGCAGGCCATGCGCCACGGGCTGCTGCCGAAGACCCTGCACGTGGACGAGCCCTCACCGCACGTGGACTGGGACGCCGGGGCCGTACGCCTGCTCACCGAGGACGCCGCCTGGCCCGAGCACGACCGGCCGCGCCGGTCCGCCGTCTCGTCGTTCGGGATCAGCGGGACCAATGCACACGTCATTCTGGAGGCGCCCACGACGGAGGCCGACGACGGCGAGGCCGAGACGCCGGCCAAGTCCTCCGGCGCGGTGCCGTGGCTGCTGTCCGCGCACGACGCCGAGGCGCTGAAGGAGCAGGCGGGGCAGCTGCATTCGTACGCGGAGGAGCGCCCCGGACTGGACCTGTCCTCGGTCGGCGGGGTGCTGGCCAGGGGCCGGGCCGCGCTCGGTCATCGGGCGGTCGTCGTCGCCGGGAGCCACGAGGAGCTGGTGCCGGCGCTCGACTCGCTGGCCCGGGGTGTGCCGTCGGGCGATGTGGTGGAGGGGGTGGCCGCCGATCACGGGAAGACCGTGTTCGTGTTTCCGGGTCAGGGTTCGCAGTGGGAGGGCATGGCCCGCGAACTCCTCGCCACCTCACCCGTCTTCACCGAACACCTCACCGCCGCAGCCCAAGCCCTCCAACCCCACACCGGCTGGAACCTCCTCGACGTCCTCCAAGACAAACCCGACACACCCCCCACCGACCGCGTCGACGTCATCCAACCCGCACTCTTCGCCGTCATGACCTCCCTCGCCAAACTCTGGCAACACCACGGCATCCACCCCGACGCCGTCATCGGACACTCCCAAGGCGAAATAGCCGCCGCCCACATCGCAGGCGCCCTCACCCTCAACGACGCAGCACAAATCACCGCCCTCCGCTCCCACACCCTCCTCCAACTCGCCGGCACCGGCGCCATGGCCTCACTCCCCCTCACCCACCAACAAACCACCACCCTCCTCACCCCCCACCCCGACCTCCACATCGCCGCCCACAACGGACCCACCACCACCGTCATCGCAGGCAACCCCCACACCCTCAACACCCTCGTCACCACCCTCAACGAACAAGGAATCCGAGCCCGCACCATCCCCGTCGACTACGCCTCCCACACCCCCCACGTCCAACCCCTCCAAAACACCCTCCACACCCTCCTCCACAACATCACCCCCCAACCCACCACCACCGCCTTCTACTCCACACTCCACGCCCGGCCCATCGACACCACCGAACTCGACGGCGACTACTGGTACGACAACCTCAGCAACCCCGTCCAGCTCCACCCCACCGTCGAAAAGCTCCTGGACGACGGCCACTCCGTCTTCATCGAGGTCAGCCCCCACCCCGTCCTGACCACCGCACTCCAGGACACCGCAGACACCACCGACACCAACGCCCTCATCACCGGCACCCTCCGCCGCAACGAAGGCACCCTCCACCGCTTCCACCTCTCCCTCGCCCACCTCCACACCCACGGCATCCCCGTCGACTGGACCCCCACGCTTCCGGAGACCGGGGGCGACGCCCCGTACGATCTGCCGACCTACCCCTTCCAGCACCGGAGCTACTGGCTGGAGGACGCGGCGACCGACGGGGATCCGGAGAGCCTCGGGCTGCACACGACGCAGCACCCGCTGCTGACGGCCGCGACGACACTCGCCCAGGGCGACGCCCTGCTGCTCACGGGCCGGATCTCACTGCGCACCCACCCCTGGCTCGCCGACCACGCGATCGACGGCACGGCGGTCCTGCCGGCTGCGGCCGCGCTCGAACTGGCGTTGGAGGCGGGCAGGTTGCTGGGCGATCTGCCGGTGGCCGAGCTGGCGCTCGACGCTCCGGTCGTCTTCCCGGCCACCGGTGGTGTGGATGTGCAGGTGACGGCCGGGCCGCCGCGCGGCGACGGCCGCCGCGATCTGACGCTGCACACCCGCGCGTACGACGAGGCGGACGACGGCAGCGCACTGCACCGCACCTGGACCAGCCATGTCACGGGTCTGCTCGACACCCCCGAACCCGCCGCCGGATCCGCCGCACCCGAGCCGCTGACCGCCTGGCCGCCCGCCGGGGCGACCGCCGTCGACGTCGCCGAGGTCCATGAGCGGCTGGCAGCACAGGGGTACGAACTCGGCGAAGCCCTCCGGGGGCTCACACGGCTGTGGCGCCGGGGCGACGAGCTGTACGCCGAGGTGTCCGCGCCGGAAGGGGTCGCAGCCGACGCCGGACGGTACGGGCTGCACCCGGCGCTGCTCACGGCGGCCCTGCACCAGGCCCTCTCCCAGGGCGACGAGCTGCTCGAACCCGCCGTCTGGCGGGGCGTGACCCTGTACGCGGTCGGCGCCGGCGGTCTGCGGGTGCGCGTCTCCCGGCGCGGCGACGGGTTCGCCGTGCTGCTCGCAGATCCGGCCGGTGCTCCGGTCGCCTCGGTCGACTCGGTCGCCCTGCGGCCGCTGGCCGCCGGGGTCCTGGACCGGGCGGACCGGGTCCGCCACGACTGGCTGCTCGCCACCGACTGGACGCCGGTGCCCGCACCGGGCGACGGCACGCCGCTTCCGTACCCGAGCTGGACCTCGTCCGCCGAGCCCGAGGCCGAGCTGCGGGAGGCCTTCGGAGACGCCGTCCACGTCCCGTACGCACCGGCGCAGGACGAGGACGCGGCCCCCGGTCTCGTCCTGCTGCACGCGTCGTCCGCGAGCGAGCTGCTGCCCGCGCTCCGGACCTGGCTCTCCGGCGAGGCGGACAGCGACACCCAGCTGGTGGTCGTCACCCACCACGCCGTCACCACGGGCCCCGACGATGTGCAGGATCTGGTCCCCTCGCCCGTGTGGGGCCTGGTGCGGGCGGCCCAGTCGGAGAACCCGGGGCGGATCGCTCTCGTCGATCTCGACGCCGAGCCCGCCTCGCTGAGCGCACTCCCGGCGGCACTCACCAGCGGTGAACCGCAACTCGCCCTGCGCAACGGCGACATCAGGGTGCCGAGGCTCATCGCATCGGTACCGCAGGACGCCGGCGAGCTGCCCGCCCTGCCCGAGGAGTCGACGGTCGTCGTCTCCGGTGCCGGCGACCTGGCCGCCGCCGCGGCCGTCCACGCCGTCACCGCCCTGGGCGCCCGGCACCTGCTTCTGCTGTCCCCGGACGCGGGTCTGGCGGACCGGCTGGCCGGCCTGGGGGCGGAGGTCGTGGTGGCGGACTCCGACGCGTCCGACCGCGACGGCCTGGCCGGGGCGCTGGCCGCGCTGCCGTCCGCGCATCCGGTCGGCGCCGTCCTCCACGCGCCGCCCGCCCCCGACCGTACGGTCCTGCTCTCCACCGCGCCCGAGGAGTTCGGGGCGTGGCTGCGGACCGCCGGTGCGGCGGCCTGGAACCTCCATGAGCTCACCCTCGGTCTCGACCTGGGCGCGTTCGTGCTGCTCGCCCCCGACGCGTCGTCCGCGCTCGGCGGCACCGGTCGCGCGGGCGCCGCCGCCCTCGGCACCTACCTCGACGCCCTCGCCCAGCACCGGGTGTCGCTGGGGCTGCCGGGCGTCTCGCTCTCCTGGGGTCCCCGGGACTCCGTGCCGGACTCCGCCTTCCACGGGCTGGTCCGCTTCCAGGACGACCAGGTCGCCGCCGGCCTGGACCTCGCGCTGCGCTCGACGGGCCGGCCCGCGCTGCTCGCCGCCCGTCTCGACCGGGCGGCCCTGGGCGCACAGGCCGGGGCGGGGCTGCTGCCCCCGGTGCTGCGCGCCCTGATCCGTACCGTGCGCACCGCCGCCGGGGCGGACGCCGCCGCTGCGGGCACGCTCGTCACGGCCCTGGTGGGCCTGTCCGGAACTGAACAGCTGCGTCTGCTGGGCGAGTTGGTGGGTGAGCAGGTGGCGGGGGTGCTGCGGCACTCCGCCGGGGACACGCTCGACGCGTCCCGCGCGTTCAAGGACCTCGGCTTCGACTCCCTGACCGCCGTGGAGCTGCGCAACCGGCTCAACACGGCGACCGGCCTGCGGCTGCCCGCCACGCTCGTCTTCGACCACCCCTCGCCGGTGGCTCTCGCCGCCCATCTGCGGGACCAGCTGCTGGGTGACGGCACGGGCATCGACACCGCGGTGTCCGCCGGACGCACCCCGGTGCAGGACGGTGAACCCATCGCGATCGTGTCGATGGCCTGCCGCTACCCCGGCGGGGTGCGCACACCGGAGGACCTGTGGCAGGTGGTGGCGTCGGAGAGCGATGTCATCTCCCCGTTCCCGGCCAACCGGGGCTGGGATCTGGACAGCCTCTTCGACCCCGATCCGGCGCACGCGGGGACGTCGTACGCGCGGGAGGGCGGGTTCCTGCACGACGCGGACCAGTTCGACCCGGCGTTCTTCGGGATCAGCCCGCGTGAGGCAACGAGCATGGACCCGCAGCAGCGGTTGCTGCTGGAGAGCGCCTGGGAGGCGTTCGAGCGCGCGGGGATCGACCCGACGTCGTTGCACGGCACGCGGACCGGGGTGTTCGCGGGGGTCGTGTACACCGACTACGGGGCGAGGGTGAAGCTCCCCGCCGACATGGAGGGCTACCTCGGCATCGGCAGCGCGGGCAGCATCGCCTCGGGGCGGATCGCCTACACCCTCGGGCTCGAAGGTCCCGCGGTGACCGTGGACACGGCGTGCTCGTCGTCGCTCGTGGCCCTGCATCTCGCCGTGCAGTCGCTGCGCCGGGGCGAGTGCGATCTCGCGCTGGCCGGCGGGGCGACCGTGCTCGCCAACCCCGACATCTTCATCGGGTTCAGCAGGCAGCGCGGGCTGGCCCCGGACTCCCGGTGCAAGGTCTTCGCGGCCGGTGCGGACGGTACGGCCTTCGGCGAGGGCGTCGGGCTGCTCCTGGTGGAGCGGCTGTCCGACGCCCGCCGCAACGGCCACGAGGTGCTCGCCGTCGTCCGGGGCACGGCCACCAACCAGGACGGGGCCAGCAACGGCCTCACCGCTCCCAACGGGCCCTCGCAGCAGCGGGTGATCCGGCAGGCCCTCGCGGACGCCGGGCTCACGACGTCCGACGTGGACGCGATGGAGGCACACGGCACGGGCACGACCCTGGGCGACCCGATCGAGGCACAGGCCCTCATCGCCACGTACGGGCAGGACCGTCCGGCCGAACAGCCGCTGTGGCTGGGTTCGTTGAAGTCGAACATCGGTCACACCCAGGCGGCTGCCGGGGTCGGCGGGATCATCAAGATGGTGCAGGCCATGCGCCACGGGCTGCTGCCGAAGACCCTGCACGTGGACGAGCCGTCACCGCACGTGGACTGGGACGCCGGCGAAGTACGCCTGCTCACCGAGGCCAGGGAGTGGCTCCCGAACGGCCGTCCGCGCCGGGCCGGTGTCTCCGGATTCGGCATGAGCGGCACCAACGCTCACGTCGTCCTGGAGGAGGCGCCGGACGACGCCCCGGCGAACGAGCCGGTGGAGACCGGTGCGGCGCCGCTGCCCTGGCTGCTGTACGGCCACAACGCCGAGGCGCTGGCCACGAACGCCGGGCAGTTGCGCCGACACCTTCAGGAGCACCCGGAGGCGGACACGGGCCCGCTCGTGAAGGCGCTGGCGACGGGCCGGGCCGGGCTCGCCCATCGCGCGGTCGTCGTGGCACAGGACCGGGAGCACCTGCTGGAGAACCTCGCGGGGCTGGAGCGGGGCACGACCGGTGCGGACGCGGTACGGGGCACGGTCACCGAGACCGGCAGGACGGTCTTCGTGTTTCCGGGTCAGGGTTCGCAGTGGGAGGGCATGGCCCGCGAACTCCTCGCCACCTCACCCGTCTTCACCGAACACCTCACCGCCGCAGCCCAAGCCCTCCAACCCCACACCGGCTGGAACCTCCTCGACGTCCTCCAAGACAAACCCGACACACCCCCCACCGACCGCGTCGACGTCATCCAACCCGCACTCTTCGCCGTCATGACCTCCCTCGCCAAACTCTGGCAACACCACGGCATCCACCCCGACGCCGTCATCGGACACTCCCAAGGCGAAATAGCCGCCGCCCACATCGCAGGCGCCCTCACCCTCAACGACGCAGCACAAATCACCGCCCTCCGCTCCCACACCCTCCTCCAACTCGCCGGCACCGGCGCCATGGCCTCACTCCCCCTCACCCACCAACAAACCACCACCCTCCTCACCCCCCACCCCGACCTCCACATCGCCGCCCACAACGGCCCCACCACCACCGTCATCGCAGGCAACCCCCACACCCTCAACACCCTCGTCACCACCCTCAACGAACAAGGAATCCGAGCCCGCACCATCCCCGTCGACTACGCCTCCCACACCCCCCACGTCCAACCCCTCCAAAACACCCTCCACACCCTCCTCCACAACATCACCCCCCAACCCACCACCACCGCCTTCTACTCCACACTCACCAACTCCTTCATCGACACGACGGAGCTGGACGGCGACTACTGGTACCGCAACCTCAGCAACCCCGTCCTCTTCGAACCCGCCGTCCGCGCCCTCCTCGAAGCCGAACACTCCGTCTTCATCGAGGTCAGCCCCCACCCCGTCCTGACCACCGCACTCCAGGACACCGCAGACACCACCGACACCAACGCCCTCATCACCGGCACCCTCCGCCGCAACGAAGGCACCCTCCACCGCTTCCACCTCTCCCTCGCCCACCTCCACACCCACGGCATCCCCGTCGACTGGACGCCCACGCTGCCCACCACGGCGGGCCGGGCCACCGAACTGCCGACCTATCCGTTCCAGCGGCGGCGCTACTGGCTGGAGGGGCCCGCCGCCCACAGCGACGCGGGCAGTCTCGGGGTGGACTCCGCCGACCATCCGTTCCTGGCCGCCTCGACCACGCTCGCCCAGGGCGACACGCTGCTGCTCACGGGCCGGATCTCGCTGCGCACCCACCCCTGGCTCGCCGACCACGCCGTGAGCGGCACTCCGCTCCTCCCGGCCACCGCCCAGCTGGAGCTGGCGCTCCAGGCGGGCCGGCATGTCGGTGCGGGCGCGGTGGACGAACTGACCCTGGAGGCACCGCTGTTCGTGCCGGAGCGCGGAGGCGTGCGGATCCAGGTCACGGTCGAGGCGCCGGACAAGGAGGGACGGCGGCAGCTGGCCGTGCACGCGCGGCCGGATGTACCGGCGGACGATGTGCTGGGCGACGCGCCGGGCTGGACCAGGCACGCCACCGGCGTCCTCGCCTCTGCCGACACCGCTTCCCCCGCATCCGGGGAGGCCGACGGCCAGGACTGGCCGCCGGCCGGTGCCACCGCGCTCGACACCGACGGGCTGTACGCGGAACTCGCGGCGCTGGGATACGAGTACGGCCCCGCCTTCCGGAATCTGACCGCGGCCTGGCGATCGGGCGACACCGTGTACGGCGAGGTGTCGCTCGCCCCCGAACTCCACGCGGAGGCGGCCCGGTTCGTGCTGCATCCGGCGCTCCTGGACTCGGCCCTGCACACCCTGGGGCTGGGTGACTTCCTCGGCGAGGGCATCCGGCTGCCGTTCTCCTGGTCGGGGGCGGCGCTGCGCGCCACGGGCGCCACGGCCCTGCGGGTGACGGTCTCCCCCGGTGACGGGGGCCGGGACACGGTCCGGGTCTCGGTCGCCGACCCCACGGGCGCGCCCGTGGTGAGCGTGGAGACGCTCACCCTGCGACCTGTCGCCCCCGGGCAGCTGCCCGCCGCGCCGGGGTCCTCCGCCGGCGACTCGCTCTACGCCCTGGAGTGGACGGAGCTCGCGGAGCCCTCCCCGGAGGCCACGGCCACGTTCGACGTGCTGGACGCCACCGACCCGTTCGAGGGTGCGGCGCCGGTCGCGGCCGGTGCCGCCGTGGAGTCGCTGCTCGACAGGCTGCGGGACCATGTGGCCGACGAGGACGGGGCGGAGACCCGTCTCGTCGTGCTGACCCGCCGGGCCGTGGCGGCACGGGCCGGTGACCCGGTCGATCTGGCCGCCGCCCCGCTGTGGGGGCTGGTACGGTCGGCCGCCACCGAGAATCCCGGCCGCATCACCCTGGTGGACTCCGACGGGGAGCAGGCGTCCCAGGAGGTCCTGGCCGCCGCTGTCGCCACCGATGAGCCGCAGTTCGCGCTGCGTGGCGGGCAGATCCTGGTGCCCAGGCTGCGCAGGACGGAGTCCGGACCGGTCTCCGTCGTACCACCGGAGGGCGTGGCCGGCTGGCGGCTGGAGACACCCGGCGGATCGCCCGACGATCTGCGGGCCGCCGTCCACCCCGCCGCGGAGGCTCCGCTGTCCGAGGGCCAGGTACGGATCGAGGTGCGGGCCGCCGGGCTCAACTTCCGCGATGTGCTGACCGCACTCGGGATGGTGCCGGTCGGCGCCCCGCTCGGGACCGAGGCTGCGGGGACGGTCATCGAGACCGGGCCCGGGGTCGACGACCTCGATGTCGGCGACCGGGTGTTCGGCCTGGTGCCGGGCGCGGTGGGGCCGCTGGCCGTCGCCGACCGGCGGCTGATCGCCCGTATGCCGCAGGGCTGGTCGTACGCGGAAGCGGCGGGCGTGCCCGCCGTGTTCACCACCGCCTACTACGGGCTGGTCGAGCTGGCCGGACTGCGTGCCGGCGAGCGGGTGCTGATCCACTCCGGTGCCGGTGGTGTCGGGATGGCGGCGCTCCAGGTGGCCCGCCACATCGGGGCCGAGGTGTTCGCCACGGCGAGCCCGGCGAAGTGGGGCGCGCTGCGGGCGCTCGGGCTCGACGCGGACCACATCGCGTCCTCCCGTACGACCGGGTTCGAGCAGCAGGTGCGTGACGTGACCGGCCGTGCGGGCACCGCGTCCGCGCCGGGGGTCGACGTCGTCCTGAACTCGCTGACCGGGGAGTTCATCGACGCCTCGCTGCGGCTGCTGCCGCCCGGCGGACGGTTCGTCGAGATGGGCATCGCGGATCTGCGGGACCCGGAGGAGGTCGCGGCGGTGCGGCCCGGCGTCGCGTACCGGCCGTTCGAGCTGCTGGACATGGAGCCCGACCGCGTCGGTGACGTCCTTGCGCGGGTCCTCGCCCTGTTCGAGGAGGGCGCGCTGTCCCCGCTCCCGGTCACCACCTGGGACGTGAGCCGCGCGCCCGAGGCGTTCCGGCACTTCGGGCAGGCGCGTCAGGTGGGCAAGGTGGTGCTGACGCTGGCGCCGCGCACCGCACCGGAGGGGACGGTCCTGATCACCGGCGGCACCGGCACCCTGGGGTCCGCCCTGGCCCGGCATCTGGTGACCGGGCACGGCGTGCGCCATCTGCTGCTGACCGGCCGCCGGGGCCCGGACGCCCCGGGGGCTCAGGAGCTGCGGGCGGAACTGACGGAGCTGGGTGCCACGGTACGGATCGCGGCCTGCGACACGGCCGACCGGGAGGCGCTCGCCGCGTTGCTGGCCTCCGTGCCGTCCGCGCATCCGCTGACCGGGGTGGTGCACGCGGCCGGGGTGCTGGACGACGGGGTGCTCACCTCACTGACCCCGGAGAAGGTCCGTGCGGTGCTGCGGCCCAAGGCGGACGCGGCATGGAATCTGCACGAGCTGACCCGGGATCTGGACCTGTCCCTGTTCGTGCTCTTCTCCTCCGCCTCGGGGCTCCTCGGGGGCGCGGGGCAGGGCAACTACGCGGCGGCCAACGTGTTCCTGGACGCGCTGGCCGCGCACCGGCGGGCCCACGGGCTGCCGGCGGTGTCCCTGGCGTGGGGCATGTGGGAGGCGGCCAGCGGTATGACCGGGCATCTGGCCGGGGCCGACCGGGCGAGGATCGCCCGGGGCGGGCTCGTTGCGATGGCGGTGCCCGAGGGCATGGCGCTGTTCGACGCCGCCCTGGCCGACGGCCGGCCGCTGCTCGTACCGGCGCCCCTCGACGGCGCGGGGCTGCGGGCGCTCGCGGAGGCGGGTCCCGGGACCGGCGGGGTGCCCGCCGTGCTGCGGTCGCTGGTCCGGGCGCCCGCCGTGCGCCGGGCGGCGAGCGGGGTGCGCGCGCCCGCCCCGTCGGTGACGGACCGGCTCGCCTCCCTGCGCGGCCCCGAGCGTACACAGGCACTGCTCACGCTGGTACGCGAGCAGGTGGCGGCCGTGCTCGGGCATCTGACGGCCGACGACATCACCGCCGACCGGGCGTTCAAGGAGATCGGCTTCGACTCGCTCACGGCGGTCGAGCTGCGCAACCGGATCTCGGCGGCCACCGGACTGCGACTGCCCACCACCACGGTGTTCGACTTCCCCACGCCCACCGCGCTCGCGGAGCGGCTGTCCGTGCTCCTGGCACCGGACGAGCGGACGGACGCCGCCGAGCTGGAACGGCTGCTGGCGGCCGTCACGGTGGACAGCGACGGATTCCACGCGCTCAGGGAGCGGCTGCGGGCGGCGCTGTGGCAGTGGGACGAGCAGGCGGCGGATCCGGCCGAAGGGGCGGCACCGACAGCGGACGACGATCTGGACACAGCGACGGACGAGGAACTGTTCCGCGCGCTCGACGAGGAACTGGGGGCGTCGTGACAGGCCATTTCAGCGTACGAGAGGGCGATGGCGATGAGTAACGAGGACAAGCTCCGCGACTACCTGAAACGGACCACGGCCGACCTCCGGCAGGCCCGGCGCAGGATCAAGGAGCTGGAGGACAAGGAGCACGAGCCGATCGCGATCGTGGCGATGGGCTGCCGGTTCCCGGGCGGCGCCGATTCGCCGGAGGCCCTGTGGCGGCTGGTGGCCGAGGAGACGGACGCGGTGTCCGACTTCCCCGAGGACCGGGGCTGGGACACGGAGCGGCTCTACGACCCCGATCCGGACCGCGCCGGGACCACGTACACCCGCGAGGGCGGGTTCCTGGAGGGCGCGGGAGCCTTCGACGCGCCGTTCTTCGGCATGGGTCCGAGGGAGGCCGTCGCGACCGATCCCCAGCACCGGCAGCTCCTGGAAGTGGCGTGGGAGACCCTGGAGCGTGCCGGGATCGCCCCGGGGTCCCTGCGCGGCAGCCGTACGGGTGTGTTCGCCGGGGTGGTGTCGCAGGCGTACGTGCCGCCGCCGGAGCGGGTGCCCGAGGGGTTCGAGGGACATCTGATGACGGGGAACGCGACGAGTGTCGCGTCCGGCCGGATCGCCTACCACCTCGGTCTGGAGGGCCCGGCGGTCACGCTCGACACCGCGTGCTCGTCCTCGCTCGTGGCGATGCACCTGGCGGCGCAGTCGCTGCGGCGCGGCGAGAGCGATCTGGCGCTGGCGGGCGGGGTCACCGTGATGGCCACCCCGCTGCTCCTGGTCGAGTTCAGCCGGCAGCGCGGGCTGGCCCCCGACGCCCGCTGCAAGGCCTTCGACGCGGCGGCCGACGGCACGGGGTTCTCCGAGGGCGTCGGTCTGGTGCTGCTGGAGCGGCTGTCCGACGCGCGCCGCAACGGCCGCCGGGTCCTCGCCGTGCTGCGCGGTTCGGCGGTCAACCAGGACGGGGCGAGCAACGGCCTCACCGCGCCCAACGGCCCGACGCAGGTCCGGGTCATCCAGCAGGCGCTGGCCTCCGCCCGGCTCGCCCCGCAGCAGGTGGACGCGGTCGAGGCGCACGGTACGGGGACCCGGCTCGGCGACCCGATCGAGGCGCAGGCCCTGCTGGCGGCCTACGGTCAGGGGCGCCCGGAGGGTGAGCCGCTGCTGCTGGGGTCGCTCAAGTCGAACATCGGCCACACCCAGGCGGCGGCCGGGGTGGCCGGGGTCATCAAGATGGTGGAGGCGATGCGCCACGGGGTGCTGCCGCGCACCCTGCATGTGACGGAGCCGACGCCGCACGTGGACTGGGCGTCCGGCTCCGTGGAACTGCTCACCGAGGCGGTCGCGTGGCCCGACCGGGGGCGTCCGCGCCGCGCCGGGGTGTCGTCCTTCGGGATCAGCGGCACCAACGCGCACGTCATTCTGGAACAGGCCGACGCCATGGACGGGCCGGGGGACGAGGACTCAGCGGCGGCGGACGGCGGCCCGGCGGACGGGCCCGGTCCTCTGCCGGAGCCCCCGGCCCCCTGGCCGCTGTCGGCCCGTACGGAGTCGGCGCTGCGGGCCCAGGCCGGCCGGCTGCACGGCCATCTGGCCGCCGCGCCCGGGCTGCGGGCGCACGACGTGGGCCGGACGCTGGCCCTCGGGCGTACGGCGTTCCGTCACCGTGCGGTGGTCCTGCCGGGCGACCGTGACGAGCAGTTGGCGGCGCTGGCCGCGCTGGCGTCGGGCGGCAGGCCGGCCCGGGCGGTGTACGGCAGCGCTGCGGCGCCGCCGCCGACCGCGTACCTCTTCACCGGGCAGGGCAGCCAGCGGCCGCGTATGGGCGCCGAGCTGTACGAGCTGCGGCCGGTCTTCGCCAAGGCGCTCGACGAGGTGTGCGAGGCGTTCGAGCCGGTGCTGGCGCATCCGCTGAAGAGTCTGCTGTTCGCCGCCGAGGGCAGTCCGGAGGCGGCGCTGCTGGAGCGTACCGAGTACGCCCAGCCGGCGCTGTTCGCCATCGAGACCGCGCTGTTCCGGCTGCTGGAGCAGTCGCTTCCGGCGCCGGGCCAGGTGGCCGGGCACTCGATCGGCGGGCTCGCCGCCGTGCACGCGGCGGGGGCGCTGTCGCTGGAGGACGCCTGCACCCTGGTCGCCGCGCGGGGCAGGCTGATGCAGGCCATGCCCGGCGGCGGTGCGATGGTGGCGTGCGAGGCATCGGAGGAGGAGGTGCTCGACGTACTCGCCGGATACGCGGGCCGGGTGGAGGTGGCCGCGGTCAACGGTCCGCTGTCGACGGTCGTCTCGGGTGACGCGGACGCGGTGGCGGAGGTCGCCGACGGGTTCCGGGAGCGGGGCCGCCGGACGCACCGCCTCAGGGTGAGCCATGCCTTCCACTCCCACCACATGGACGGGGCGCTGGACGAGCTGCGCGCGGTGGTGGCGCGGCTGCGCTTCTCCGAGCCGCTGATTCCCGTCGTCTCCGACCTGACCGGGCGGCTCACCGGCCTCGACGAGCTGCGGCAACCGGACTACTGGGCGAGGCAGTTGCGGTCCCCGGTGCGGTTCGGTGACGCGGTGGTCACCCTGGCCGGGGGCGGGGCGACCGCGTTCGTCGAGGTGGGTCCCGACGCGGTGCTCACCCCGCTGGTGGCGGCCTCGCTGCCCGGGTCCGCGCCGCTGGTCGTGCCCGCGCAGGTGCGCGACCGCCGGGGCGAGGAGACGTTCGCGGTGGCGCTCTCGGCGCTGCACGCGGCGGGCGCCGAGGTGCGCTGGGAGAGCTGGTACGCGGAACAGGCGGCGCCCCCGGCCGAGTTGCCGGTCTATCCGTTCGAGCACACCCACCACTGGTGGCCGGCGCCGGCGGGCGAGGTACGGCGGGAACGCCCGGCGCCGGAGCCGGAGGCGACGCCGTCCCCGGAGGCTCCGGCCGGCGAGGGCTCGCTGCTGGATCTCGTACGGCTCCACGCGGCGCATGTGCTGGGGCACGATTCGCCGGAGTCGATCGCGGCCGAGGACAACTTCCTGGACATCGGCTTCTCGTCGTTCACCGCGCTGGAGGTCCGCAACCGGCTCTGCGAGGCGACCGGGCTGCTGCTGCCGCCCGTGCTGCTGTTCGACCACCCGACGCCGTCGGCCGTCGCCGGCTTCATCCGGGACGAGCTGGCCGCCGCATAGGGAGCGCGACAGACGAGAGCCGGGGCCCTTCGGAAGGGCCCCGGCTCTCGTCGTCGTACAGCGGAGGTCACCAGGTGACCGGCAGCCTGAACACCCCCTGGACGGAGCCGCCCGGCTTGATGCCCAGGGCGTCGAGGGGTTCGGTCAGCCGCAACGTCGGGATGCGGGTGGCGAGTTCGTGGAGGGCGATCTCCAGTTCGGCGCGTGCGAGGTTCTGGCCGATGCACTGGTGGACGCCGTAGCCGAAGGCGAGGTGGTGGCGGGTGCCGCGCCGGACGTCGAGGGTGTCGGGGTCGGTGAAGATCTGCGGCGAGCGGTTGGCCGCGGCGTTCGGCAGGTAGACACCGTCGCCCTCCTTGACGACGACTCCGCCGATCTCGATGTCGGCGGCCGCCACCCGCTGGAGCTCGTCGGCGACCGAGAGGAAGCGCAGCAGTTCCTCGACCGCCCCGGAAGCGACGTCCGGGTCGTTGCGCAACTCGGTGAGCTGGTCGGGGTGTTCGAGCAGGGTGAGCACACTCAGACCGATCATGTTCGCGGTCGTCTCGTGCCCGGCGACCAGCAGGAACATCGCGATGGAGGCCAGCTCGAGGCGCTCCAGCTGCCCGGTGGCCAGCCGCTCGACGATCAGTTCGTCGAGCAGCCCCTCCCCCGGCTTCGCCTCCTTGGCCGCGATGAGTTCGCCGAAGTAGCCGACCAGGGCCGCGCTGGCGTCGGACGCCTCCTGCGCGGTGCTGGTCGCCTGCACCATCCGGCTCGTCTGCTGCTCGAAGAAGTCGTGGTCGGAGTAGGGGACGCCGAGCAGTTCGCAGATGACGGTGGAGGGCACCGGCAGCGCGAACTCGGGCACGAGGTCGGCTGTGGTCCTCCCGTCGGCGAGCAGGGCGTCGATCTTCTCGCCGACGATGCGCCGGATGGCGGGCCGCAGCGAGTTGACGCGCTTGACCGTGAAGCTGGGGATCAGCATGCGGCGCTGGATGTCGTGCTCCGGCGGGTCCATCCCCACCAGCGCGGTGAGCTTGGCGGCCGCCATGCGCGGGACGAGCACCGGAAAGTCGGGGCGGGTCCGGTCGGAGGAGAGCCGGGGGTCGACGAGCAGCCGGCGGGTCTCCTCGTAGCCGGTGACGACCCAGGCCACCCGGCCGTCGTACAGCCGCACGCGCGCGAGCGGCCCTTCCTTGCGCAGCTCCTGGTACCCGGCCGGCGGGTGGTAGGGGCAGCCGCGCGTCATCGGGAATTCCGGCAGCCCTACGGTCTCGGTCGTCACGGTGTCGATGCTCATGCGGCCCCCAGGCACTCGGTTCACAGCCGGCTCTCCGGTGTGAACCGGCATTGTCGGGAGGGCGCATTAAGGAGTTCTAAAGCCGCCTGCCGGGCGGGCTTGTCAGCGTGCGGCGCCGTCGTCGTCCCGGCCTGCCCAGCGGGCGGCGAGCAGCAGCGCGATGTCGTCGGGCCGGTCCGGTGCCTGCCGGGCCCGCCGGATCACCTGGTCCGCCGTCTCGGTCAGGGAGGCCGCGCCGAGCCCGGTGATCGTACGGCGCAGCCGCTCGACACCGTCGTCGATGTCCTGGCCCGCCTGCTCGACCATGCCGTCGGTGTACAGGACGAGCAGCGCGCCCGGGTCCAGATGGAGTTCGGTGACGGGGTAGGACGCGTCGGGGTCGATGCCGAGGACTACGCCGCCGGGCAGGTCCATGACCTCGGCGGTGCCGTCGGGGCGGCGCAGCACGGGCTGCGGGTGCCCGGCCCGCACGGCGTACGTCTGTCCGGTGGCCGGGTCCATGACGATGTAGCAGCAGCTGGCGAACTGGCCGGAGTCGAGGTCGATGAGCAGCCGGTTGGTGCCGCTCATCACCTCCTGCGGGTCGTGCCCGCTGAGGGCGAAGGCGCGTACGGCGCTGCGGAGTTGTCCCATGGTCGCGGCGGCGGCGACGCCGTGGCCCTGGACGTCGCCGATGACGAGGGCGAGTCTGCGGCCGGTCTCGATCACGTCGTACCAGTCGCCGCCGACGTCCATGCCCTGGGTGCCGGCGAGGTAGCGGCCCTCGGTGTCGATGCCGTTCACGACGGGCAGCCGGTGCGGCAGCAGGGCGTCCTGGAGTCCTCGGGCGAGGGCGGCCTCGTTGTCGTAGCGCTGGGCGCGTTGCAGGGCCTGGGCGATGAGGCCGGCCAGTGCGGTGAGGACCGTGCGTTCCTCGGGGCTGAAGCCGCGCGGCTGGTCGAAGCCGAGGATGCAGGAGCCGACGAGCCGGCCGGAGGCGATCAGGGGCAGGAAGGCGCGGGCGCCGACATCGGCGTCCATGGGGATGCCGGGGTAGGCGGCGGCCAGGCGCTGCATCGACTCGAAGAAGATGGGGCGCCCGGTGGTCAGCGTCTCGACGCCGGGGATGCGGGCGTCGAGGCCGACGGCGTCGAACCGGTCGAGGAAGCCCTTGGGGAAGCCGGTCTCCCACTCCAGGTAGAGGTGGCCCTCCTTGAGCAGGTAGATCGCCAGCTGGCGCCCGCCGAAGGCGGGCAGCAGTTCCTCGGTGACCACGGCGGAGACCTGCCGGGCGGTGACGGCCTCGGTGAGCGCGATGGCCAGCGCGACCGGCCGGTAGAGGGCGGCGGACCGGTCGGCCGGGGAGCCGAGACCGAGGCCCGGGGAGACGACGGAGTCGGGTGTGTAGGCCGGCTCCTCGGTGGGGGTGAGGACGGCGGTGAGGCCGTCGTGGCCGGGGTAGAGGGAGACGGAGAGCCAGGGCGGCGGGTTGCGGCGGGCGGTGAAGTGGACCGGGGCGTCGGAGATCATCGCGGCCCGGTAGTGGTCCTCGTAGGCGGGGTTCGCGAACCAGGGGACGGCCTCCCACAGGACGCGCCCGACCAGTTCGGAGCGGACGCGGCCGAGGATCTCCTCGGCCAGGCGGTTGATGTAGGTGATCCGGCCGAAGCGGTCGAGCGAGAAGATGCCGCGCGGCAGCCGGTCGGCCGCCTCGGCGACGACCGGGCCGATGCCCAGGTCGACCAGGAAGCCGGTCAGATGGCCGCCCCGCCCGCCGCCGCCGCGGCGGCCGGAGACCTCCAGCAGATGGGAGCGCCCGTCCGGGCCCCGCAGCCGCATTCTCCGTACGACCGGTCCGTCCGCTCCGGCCGCCTGGCGCGCGAGGGCCCACAGGCCGTACACGTCCTCCGGTGCGAGCCGCGCGGCCAGCGCCTCGATGGTGCCCGGGAAGCGCCCGGGGCCGGTGCCGAGGATCGCGCACAGCTCGTCGTCCGCGCCGACGGCGCCCGTTTCCAGGTTCCAGTCGAAGCGGCCGATCCGGACGGGCGGGGCGCTGGCGGCCGGGAGCTGGACGGGGAGCGGTTCCCCGTCCCACACGGGCTCCCCGCCGGCCGCCGCCAGGGCGGAGAGCGCGGAGCCGAGCCGGTCGGCGACGCCGTGCAGTCTGCGGCGGTCGAGGGCCCGCACCTGCTCGCCGGGGGCGGCCGCGCGCATGACGACCAGTACCCCGACGGATTCGCCGTCGCTGACGACCGGCATGTACAGGGACCCGAAGGGAAAGGGCAGGCCGGCCATCAGCTGCGGGAAGCGGCGCATGGCCTCCTCGGTGTCGGCGAGGTAGACGGGCTGTCCGGAGCGGAAGGCCTCGGCCACCGGGAAGGGCCGGTTCACATGCATCCGCCACCAGGGGCGGAAGAGCAGGCCGGGCAGCCCCGCCAGCACGGCGAGCCGCAGCAGGCCTGGGGTGTGCGAGCGCAGGTAGACCCCGCCGGCCTGTCCGCCGGTGGACTCGATGGCGCTCACGACGGCCTGTGCGAGCACCAGCGAGAGTTCGTCCGGCGCCCGGCCGTCGTTCGCTCTGCCGGTCGGGGTGCCGCTCTCGCCGAGCGACGTATGCCGGGCCGCGCCGTACCAGGTCACACAGCCAGCATGCTCCCCGGCCGCCGGTGCGCGCATGTCAGGAAGCCTCCCAGGACCGAAATGCACTCTTCCTGCATGTATGCAACTCTGAAGGCGGCCCGTCGTCCGCCAACAGGAGGAGCGATCATGGGCAAGAAGCAGAGCCGGCAGAACCGCGGCTCCCGCGCCGGCGGTCATGAACGCACGTCGGCCGCGGAGTCCAAGGAGCAGACCGCGACGACGCCCGCGCCCGACGCGGCGAAGGCGATCACCGAGCAGGTCTCCCACAAGCGCGAGCGGAAGTTCGGCCACAACTGATCTTCCGTACCCCGCCGTCACCGCATTACACCGGAGCGGCGGACGCCATCACCGATGGCGTCCGCCGCTCCTTCGTCCGTGGCGTGACTGGTCCTGTGCCGGACAGGTCCTAGCGTTCGCCGGCGGGCGGCTTGTGGTCGCCGCCGAGTTGGTCATTGAGCTTCTGCTGGGCGGAATCGACCTGTCCGCTGTACTTGTTGCCGGTCTTCTTGTCGACGAAGTCGCCACCCTTCTCGACTCCCTGGCGGGCCTGGTCGGGGTGCCCCTTGATCAGACCCTTGATCTTGTCGAGCATGCTCATGACTGTCCTCCTCATGGAACGCTGACCCTCCCAGCATCCACGCGATGTCCCGGTGCCGCACCCCGGGACGGTGAGCACGCGAGGGCCTCCGCCACCGGAAATTACCCGCAGGTATGTAGTGACTTCTCTACCGGGCGACAGTAGAACTCGTTCCCATTCGACCGAGAGTGAGGAACGTCATATGACCGATTCGACCTTACCCGACAAGGGCTCCGGCGGGGTGTCACGTCGCCGGTTCATCGCTAGAACAGGTTTCATCATGGGGGCGGCGGCGCTCTCCGGGCACGCCACCGCAGCCCAGGCGCGCACCACCGGTGCGGCCGCCGTGATCGGCAACGGCGACCACGTCCCGGTCCTGGTGATCGGCACCGGCTACGGCGGCTCCGTCGCCGCCCTGCGGCTGGCCCGGGCCGGCATCCACGTCCACATGGTCGAGATGGGGATGTCCTGGGACACCCCGGGGTCCGACGGCAAGATCTTCGCCAACACGACCAAGCCCGACGGCCGCTCGTACTGGCTGCGCACCAAGACCAAGCAGCCCCTCAGCAACTTCCTCGGCTTCCCCATCGACAAGTCGATCCCCCGGTACACCGGCATCCTGGACGCCGAGGAGTTCAGCGGCATCACGGTGTACCAGGGACGCGGCGTCGGCGGCGGCTCACTGGTGAACGGCGGCATGGCCGTCACACCCAAGCGGGAGAACTTCGGCGCGGTCCTCCCGACCGTCGGCGCCGACGAGATGTACGCGACCTACTACCCGCGCGCCAACGCCGGACTCGGGGTCGCCACCGTCGACCCGGCATGGTTCGACACCGTGGACTGCTACCAGTACGCGCGCGTCGGCCGCAAGCACGCCCAGCGCTCCGGCTTCCCCTTCGTCTTCGTGCCCGACGTGTACGACTGGGACTACATGAAGCAGGAGGCGGCCGGGACCGTACCGAAGTCGGCTCTGGACGGTGAGATCCTCTACGGCAACAACTACGGCAAGAAGTCGCTGCAGAAGACGTATCTCGCCCAGGCGGCCGCCACCGGCAAGGTCACCGTCTCCCCGCTGCACCAGGTGACGTCGGTGTCCCCCGCGCAGGGCGGCGGATACACGGTCCTCATCGAGGAGCTGCGCACCGACGGCGGCGTGGCGGCCACCAAGACGGTCAGGGCCGACCGGGTGTTCTTCGCCGCGGGCAGCGTCGGCACCAGCAAGCTGCTGACCCGGCTGAAGGCCACCGGCGCCCTGCCCGGCCTCAACGACGAGATCGGCAAGGGCTGGGGCGACAACGGCAACGTCATGTGCGGGCGGGCCAACCACCTCTGGGACCCCACCGGTTCGGTCCAGTCGAGCATCCCCTGCGGCGGCATCGACAACTGGGCGGCGGGGGGCGCCTTCGCCGAGGTCGCCCCGCTGCCCACCGGCATCGAGACCTTCGCCTCGTTCTATCTGTCCATCACCAAGAACCCCCACCGCGCCCAGTTCTCCTGGAACGCCGCGACGGGCAAGGTCGAGCTGAACTGGCAGACGGCCTGGAAGCAGCCCTCCATCGACATGGCGAAGACGATCTTCGACAAGATCAACGCCAAGGAGGGGACGATCTACCGGACGGACCTGTTCGGGGTCTACAAGATCTGGGGCGACCACCTCACCTACCACCCGCTCGGCGGCGCGGTCCTCGACAAGGCCACCGACAACTACGGGCGCCTGCACGGCCATCCGGGTCTGTATGTCATCGACGGCTCGCTGATCCCGGGCAACACCAGCGTCAACCCGTTCGTCACCATCACGGCACTCGCCGAACGCAACATCGAGAAGATCATCGCCACCGACCTGTGACAGCGGGTACGGGGAGGCGATGCGTCCAGTAGGAGGCGGAGGGCGGGCCTCCTACTGGATACGCGCCGCCGGACACGCGCCGCCGGACACGCGCCGCGACCGGGCTGTCCGCCGGCAGCCCGTTCACTGGCCCGGCAGCACACACACCGCGTCGAGACCGAGCACATGGTTGAGCCGGCCGAACGCCAGCCAGGAACCGATGCTCATGCTCAGCTCGACGATCTCCCGCTGGCTGTAGTGCGCCGTCATCCGCTCCCAGAACGCGTCGTCCAGTCCGTGGTGGTCCAGGGCGTAGCGCTCCGCGTACTCGGCGGCCAGCCGGGTGCGGTCGTCGAAGACCCCGGTCGTACGCCAGTCGCTCACCGCGTCGGCGAACTCCTCCTCGACCTTCTGCCCGTCGCGTTCGGTGCGCCAGTCCAGGCAGAACAGGCACCCGTTGATCTGCGCGATCCGCAGCCGGGCCGCCTCGAACTCGCGCAGCCCGAGCGTGGTGTGCTGGTAGACCGACAGCGAGAAGTTGGCCGCGGCCATGCCGATCCCGGGGACCATGTCGCCCCACACGTATCCGATCGGCTCCTGGCCCTCGGGGATGTCGATGATCATGGCTGTTTCCTTCCGAGTCGGCCGGCCGCGGGACGCAGGGGTACGTCGAGCGCGTCGTAGAGTCCGGGTTCCGCGTCCACCAGCCAGTCGATGGCGTTCACCAGCCGGCCGACCGCGGTGGCGTTGCCGCCCGCCGAGCGGTTCTCGTCCTCGTCACTGGCCTCGACGGTGACCTCGATGCGCGGCCGGCCCTCGATGATCACCCGGTGGGCCCCGGCCCCGTCGGGCGGTGAGGGCCAGTCCGGGGCGCAGGAGGCGTGGATCCGGGTGATGTGCTCGATGACGATGCGCGGCTCGCCCCCGACGATGCCCTGGACCTCGAACCGCACCGCCCCCTGGGTGCCGGCCTCGAACTCCCCCATCGTCCGGGTGCTCACCGTCGTCTCCAGCGCTCGGCGCGCCATGGTCTCGCGGATGTCGTCGAGCTCGACGCCCAGGGCCCGGGCCATCAGGCGTATCTGGCCGCCCCACACCATGGTCGGGACGGTGGCGGCGAGCATCAGGGGCTCGTAGTCCATGGGGTGGCCCATGCCGATCAGATGGCGGACCGAGTCGGGCTGGTCGTAGGTGGAGTAGTCGAAGATCTCCTGGCAGCGGACGGCGTCGACCGTGCTGCCGAGGCCGCTGATCAGGAGGGGCAGGACGTCGTTGCCCCAGCCGGGGTCGACGCCGGAGACGAAGAGGGAGCCGCCGCCCTCGGCGACGGCCGCGAGCACCGGGTCGCGCAGCTCGGGCGGGGCGCCCCGCTGGTCGTACAGGGCGTACAGGGCGGGGGTGACGACGACGGCGCCCGCCGCGACCGCCCGGGTGATGTCGGCCAGCGCCTCGTCGGGGCGGATGTCGCCGGAGGCGGCGTACACCACGGCACGGGGGGCGGCGGCCAGCACCGCGTCGATGCCGTCGGTCGCGGCGACACCCACGTCGCGCCCCAGGAGCCCGAGTTCACCGGCATCGCGGCCCACCTTGGCGGGGTCGTGGACGAGTACGTGTGCGAGTTGCAGGGCCGGATGCGCCTCGACGGCGCGGATGGCCGCGCGGCCGACATTGCCGGTTCCCCAGACCACCGTGGAAATCATGCGGCGGAGGGTAGCGCGCGGGATGAAAGGTTCATAGTGGCATCGCGCACCCGTTTCCGGAGGGCGGGGCGGGGCTCCGTGCCCCGCCCTCCGGCCGGTCCCGCTACTCGTCGATCGCGGCTCCGAGCCGGGCGCCCGCCCTCGGTGCGCCGAGCGATCCGCCGTCGAAGGTCCACGAGCCGGAGGCCGTCACGCCGCCGGCCGCGGCGGGGAGCACCCAGACGACACCGTTGAGCGTGTCCTCACCGGGAGCGGCGGCCAGCAGGCCGAAACGCCCGTCGCGGTCGGGGTCGGTCAGCCTGACCTGGCCGCCCCAGTTGTCGCCCCGCTCGGGGACGCCCGGTACGTCTGCGGAGTCCTGGTCCCACGAGGCGGCGCCGGCGGCGGTCAGCCCGCCGGCCGCGCCGCGCAGCACCCAGACGGCTCCCGCGTCCAGGACCGCGCCGACGTCCTCGCCGGGGGCTCCGACGGCCACGTCAGCGAAGCCGTCGCCGTCGGTGTCCGCCACGGACAGGTCGGTGCCCCAGCCGTCGCCGCGCTCGGATGTGCCGGGGATGCCCGGCGAGTCCTGCGTCCACCAGACCGGCGGAGTACCCGGGCCGTCGGCGCCGACGACGGGGCCGTCGCCCTCGCTGCCGTAGTAGACGCCGATCACCCCGCCGTCCCCCGCCCCGCCGCCGTTGTCGTCGGGGCGGCTCGGGTCCGCCGTAACGAGGTCGTCGAAGCCGTCGTTGTTGATGTCCCCCGAGGCGACGGACGGGCCGCCCCGCAGCGAGCGCTCGAAGCGGAGCCCCTGCACCTGGCCGGAGAAGTAGGCGGACCAGCCCTTGCCGGAGTCGGTGCCCGTGGTCGTTCCGGAGACGACGAGGTCGGCGAGGCCGTTGCCGTCGTAGTCGCCCGTGGTCAGCGCCTTGGGCGCGATCTCGTGGCCGGGGTCGGCCGGGATGTCCTCGCGTGCGGTGGGCGCCAGGGGTGCGGTGCCCTTCTTCAGCAGGGCCGCGTCGTACTGGAACAGCGTGAGATCGGAGCGGTCGGTCACGGCCAGCTGGTCGCCCGGGATGTCGGGGCTGAAGTGGGCCGCCGCGAGGGCGGTGCCGAACCGGTCGGACGCGGTGGGCTCGCCGGCCTGCAGCCAGTCGCTGTCCGCCCCCGAGAGCCCCTGCGGGGAGCCCCACAGCACGACGGCCCCACCGGCGTCGGCCAGGGGTTCGACGTCCTCGCCGGGTACGCCCACGATCGCGTCGTCGTAGCCGTCCCCGTCCAGGTCGCCGGTGGCCAGGGCGGCGCCGAAGGCGTCGCCCGCCTCGGCCGCGCCGCGCACCCCGGCCGAGTTCTGGCTGAAGACGGCGGACCGGGTGGTCCCGATGCCGGTGGAGGCGCCGTACTGCACGGTCACGTAGCCCGCGCCCTTCTTGCCGTCGACGGTCCCGCCGGGCGCGCCGATGAGCACGTCCTCGTGGCCGTCGCCGTTGAAATCGGTGTTGCGGTCGCTCGACCGCGTTCCGCCGGGTGTGCCGGCGTGAGCGGCGGGCGCGGTGATCGCGGCCCCCGCCAGCAGGAGAAAGGAGGCCGCGACGACAGCGGCCGGACGAGAGGTACGCACGAACGGCTCCTCGGTTCAAGGACGACCGGGCGGAGTCCGGGGGAAGCCGGGAAGGGCCCGTTACCTCCCTGGCCCCCTGTTCGACCGCCTCTGGGGCACAAGGGTTGTACGGCATGCGAAAAGGGGTGGAAGGGAGCGGTTTCGCTCCCTTCCACCCCTGCTCACCGTTCCGCCCCGAGCGCGGAACCGCTGAGACCGGCGGGCGCCTGGATCAGTAGGCGCCGAACACGTTGTCGATCGAGCCGTACGTGGCGGCGGCGTAGTTGCACGCGGCCGTGATGTTGGCGACCGGGTCCAGGATGTCCATGGACGTACCGGGCACGTGGTAGGCGTCGAACGTGGGCTGGATGACCTGGAGGAGACCCTTCGAGGGGGTGCCCGCGGCGGCGTTCGAGTCCCAGTTGTTGACGACCTGGGGGTTGCCCGAGGACTCGCGGATGATGTTGCGGTAGATGCCGTCGTAGCTGCCGGGGATGCCGTGCTCGGCCATGACCGCCAGCGACTCCTTGATCCAGCCGTCGAGGTCGTTCGTGTACGACGTCGCGGTCTGCGCCGGCGTGGTGGCGGCGGTCTCCTCGGCGACAGGGGTGGCCGTGGTGCGCTCGGAACGGTCGGCGCGGGGGGCGCTCTCGGTCCGGTCGGCCGACTGCGCGGAGGCGCCGGAGTTGTTCTCGGCCTTGGACGGGGCCTTCGGCGCGGACTTCGGAGCGGCGGCGGTGGACTTGGCGCCGATGGTCAGCTTCAGGCCCGGGTGAATGAGGTCGGGATTGCCGCCGACGACGTTCCGGTTGTCCTTGTAGAGCCGCTCCCAGCCGCCGGTGAGGGAATGCCCCTTGGCGATCTTGTAAAGCGAATCGCCGGAGACCACGGAATAGGTGGTGGGCGTCGCCTTCCGTACGGCAATTTCCTTGCCGGCCACGGAAGTCGGGGCCGCGGCCTTTTCGGCGACGACGGACTGCGCCGGGGCGGCGGAAGCCGATCCGGCGGCGATCATGGGGAGTGCGAGAACGACTCCGCCCGTGCTCACGGCAATGAAACCGCGGGTCAGGGGCGTGGACTTGGCACGGCGGTGCTTACCCTTGATGGGCATGGCGCTTTTCCTCTCCGCCGCCTGCGAGGTGAGCTGTCGGGTTCGGACTGGAGATGTCCGGCCGCACATGGCGACTTCACCCCTAGCCGCTCCGGATACCGGACCGGCGGCAAACCTGGGTCCCCCGCTCCTGCCGTACGTGAGTGGTCGGGTTACCGGACGGCGGCAGGATTCGGCGTTCCATCCGGATTGACGGCGACCGTAAGCGAGAAACGTCGGCCGAAACAAGCCCGGAATTCGTGATCACAATTGATTGCAAGATCGAATAAAGGGAAATTCACGTGACCGACCGCACAGGGCGAAGTCAACTTTCTTGGCACGACAGGGAACCGAAGCCCTCGGCGTCGCGTCTTCACGGGGAAACGTGACGCTGGCCACTGCGCCCGAAAGGGGCGATTTGGCGGCCCTTAGCAGCTTTTGGCATGGAAATAAGGGGCCGGGGAGAGCAATAGCCCCTTAATGCCGATAATTACCCAATACGGACAATCCGCCACTTCGTGCGGCGCGACTCGCGGGTCCGGGCCCCGTTCCGCCCCACCCGGCCGCATCGCCGTCATATGGTTAGCCTAACCTAAGTAGCCCGAGCCGATCATGGCGCTTCCGGGCGCTCCCCTGCCCTGAATCGGCGTCAGTCGCCCCGGCTCCCCACGGCATTGAAAGGCTCTCCCATGGCACTGCCCGCCATCGCCCCCTATCCCCTTCCCGGCGCGGACGAACTCCCCGCGAACCGGGTCGCGTGGACCGTCGATCCGGCGCGTGCCGTCCTGCTCGTCCACGACCTCCAGAATCACTTCCTCGGGGCCTTCGCCGCCGGCGAGCAGCCGCTGACCGGGATGCTCGACAACACCGCCCGCCTCGTCGGGGAGTGCCGGCGCACCGGCATCCCGGTGATCTACTCGGCCCAGCGCGGCGGCCAGACGGCCGAGGAGCGCGGCCTCCAGCTCGACTTCTGGGGTCCCGGCGCGGCGGACGACCCCGAGGCGCTGGCCATGCCGGAGTCCGTGGCACCCGCCGCCGGTGACACGGTGCTCACCAAGTGGAAGTACAGCGCCTTCGTCCGTACCGAACTGGAGTCACTGGTACGGGAGTCGGGCCGGGACCAGCTGGTGATCACCGGCGTGTACGCGCACATCGGGGTGCTCATGAGCGCCGCCGACGCGTGGATGCGGGACATTCAGGCGTTCGTCGTGGCCGACGCCGTCGCCGACTTCTCACGCGAGGACCACGACATGGCGCTGCGCTGGGCCGCCGGCCGCTGCGCGGTCGTAACCACCACCGACACCGTCCTCGCGGAGATCTGAGTCCCATGGCCCGCACGCCGGAGCAGATCCGCGACGATGCCGGGGCCCGGCCGCCGCTGCGGGAGGTCTCATGACCGTCCTGCTCACCGGGGACACCGGCACCACGCCGGACGGGCCGCCCGAGCCGTCCGGGCCGCGCAGGACGGACACCGTGCTGCCGTTGACGGCGGCGCAGGCGGGCGCGTGGCATGCGCGGCACGCCGGTCCGCGCGGCCCCGCTCAGCACCTCGCGGAGTGCCTGGAGATCTCCGGACCGCTGGATCCGGCGGTCTTCGCGGCCGCGCTGCGCCGGGTGACGGCCGAGACCGACGCGCTGCGCGTGCGGATCGAGGACTCCCCCGAGGGCCCCGTCCAGCGCATCGCCCCCTCGGCCGACCCGGCGCTCACCGTGCACGACCTGCGGGGCGCGCCCGACGCGGACCTGCGGGCGGAGACGTGGATGCGGGCCGACCTGGACGCGCCGTGCGATCCGGCGGCGGGTCCGCTGTTCCGGCACGCGCTGTTCCGGGTCGGGGAGGAGCGCTGGCTCTGGTACCTGCGCGTCCACCACCTGGCCATGGACGCCTACGGCTGCTGCCTCCTCGTGCGGCGCACGGCCGAGGTCCACACGGCGTTCGCCCGGGGCGGCGACCCCGGCCGGCGCCCCTTCGGCACCCTGACCGAGCTCGTCGCGCAGGACGCCGGATACCGGGCTTCGGGCGCCTTCGACGCGGACCGCGCCCACTGGTCGGCGGCCTTCGCCGACCGGCCGGAGGCTCCGGGGCTCGCAGGCCGGGCCGCGCCGCCCTCGGGTACGTTCCTGCGGCGCACCACACATCTGGGCCCCCGGACCACCGCACGGGTGCGGGATCTCGCCACCCTGCTCCGTGCCACCTGGCCGGAGGTGACGATCGCCGCCCAGGCCCTGTACCTGTCGCGGGCCGCGGACCGCCCGGAGGTGGTGATCGGGCTGCCGATGCCGGGCCGGGTGGGGCCGGCCGCCCTTCGGGTGCCGGGCATGGTGACGAACGTACTGCCGCTGCGGCTGACCGTCGCGCCGGGCACGACCTTCCCCGGGCTGGTGCGGCAGGTGGTCCTCGGCGTCCGCAGGACCCGCAGCCACCAGCGCTACCGCTGCGAGGACATCCACCGCGACCTGCGGCTGTCCGGGGCGGCCCGGGGTCTCGCCGGGCCGCGCGTCCACGCCCTGCCGTTCGACTACGCCGTGGACTTCGCCGGAGCGCCGGCCCGGGCCCGCAATCTGTCGGCGGGGCCGGTCGACGATCTGACCGTCACCGTCCACGACCGCGCCGACGGCCTCGGGCTGCGCGTCGACCACGACGGCCATCCGGCGCTGTACGACGAGGCCGCGCTCGCCGCCCACCAGGAACGCTTCGTGCACCTGCTGGAGCGGCTCACCGGGGGCGGCCCGCACACCCGGCCGCTCGCCTGACGGACGCCGGGACCGTCACGGCCGCAGCCGCCCGGCCGCCTCCGGTACGGCCCTGCACCCGGGACGAGGTGCACCGGCTGCCGGCCGGACCGGCCGACGGGCCCGCCCTGCTGCCCGGCTGCGGGGAACGTCCGGAACGGGTCCGCCTACCCGGCCGCGCGGACGCGGTCGTAGAGCTCGCGCAGCCACGGCCGGCGGACGGCGGGCAACCGCGCCGGCGTGTGGAGGAACAGGTGCAGGTCGGGCCGGAGCGCTCCCCACGGATGCGGTGGCAAGGGATCGTCCCGCAGAACCCCCCGGGGCAGTCCGCCCGTCGCGGGAACGGGCAACCGCTCACGGGGGAAGGCCAGATGCAGCCACACCCCGGCGGCGATCGGCACGACGTCGGCGGTCTCCGGCGGCTGCCGCACCTCCCCGGTACGCGGATGCCTGGGCACCAGCGCGATGTCGGGGACGCGAGCGGGCGCGGGCAGCCCGGGGCCGCGCAGGCCGAGCACCCTCCGCCCCGGCCCCTGGGGGAGCAGCGCGTCGGCCGCACGGCCCAGGGGCGCAGCGACGAGATCCTCCGCGACCTCCACCCGGGCGCCCTCCGAGGCCGCCACCAGGTGGGCCAGTGCCGCACCGGCCTCCGCCTCCCACAGCGGACTCCACCGGCCCGCGTCCTCGATCGGCGGCGTCGCCGCCCGCTCACGGACCAGCGTCTCCCAGTCGTCCGCCGCGAACTCCGGTCCGGGGACGGCGAGAACGCGCACCGCCTGCGGCTCGAACCACACCGTCTGCCAGTACGAGCAGTCGTCGATCCGCGTCGCCACCTCCCGACCGCAGTGCGCGCGGGCCAGGTTGGGACCGTCCCTGCCGTCCAGGCCCATGCAGTACCCGGCGCACCGCCCGGGGATCAGAACCGTGCCCCGGGTGTCCCCCGGCGCGACGACGACCGCTCCGGGAGGCCCGAAGGAGAGCCCGTGCAGCGGTGCGAACACGCCCCGGGCTTCCGCGTCTTCCGCCGCGATCACGTCCCAGCGCCGCCAGGGCAGCCCCGAAGGTTCCGGGTCGACGGCGTACGTCCCCGATTCCATGAGCGGCGGCATCATCGCGTGACCGTACGCATGGCGGGCGTGCAGCGGCAGCCCCACCTCCGACACCGGTGCGGTGAGCGCGGAACCGCACCGCTCGCACACGAACACAGCCAAGCGGCCTCCCCCACCGTCCGGACACACGGATTGTTCCGGTCCGGCTCCCGGCGGGCCAACTGCTTTTCGTGGGAGGCCGCCAGACCTGCCGCGCGTGTGTCAGTCCCCGCCCTCGCGCCTGAGCCGCGCCGAGAGATGGTGCTGCAGCCGCTCACCGACCGCCGCGAGGTCGTGGACGAAGTCGAGCGTGCCGTCGTCCGTCACCGTGTAGCGGCGCCGGCTGGCCTCGACCTTCTTGGCGGTGGGGGTGAGGGCGATCTGATGGGTGGTTAGATCGACCGCGTTCTCGCCCGCCTCGCCGACCAGGATCTCGGCGATGCCGGTCGGCTGGGTGATCAGCGCCTCCACCCGCCCCTCCGGCTGCATCCGCCACCAGCCGCTCTCCCGCGCCGCCGGCCTCAGCGGGGCGCCGTCCGCGTCGAGCAGCCAGGCACGCGCCTCGTAGTGCAGGAAGGGGCGTCCGTCGTGGCTGAAGGTGACCTCCTGCGCATAGGCGAAATCCTCGGCGAGCGTCGGGTATCCGCCGCTCCCCCGGCCGGTCCAGGTGCCGAGGAGGCCGGTCAGCGGGGCGAGCAGCGCGTGCGGCGCCGGTGCCTCGTCCGCGCGCAGGGCGTCGGGGTACGGGTGCTTCCGGACGGACTCGGGCATGGTGGGGGTGCTCCTGGGTCGAGGGCGGTGCCACCTCGCACCCTAGGGCCTGTCCCGCCGCATCGGCGGCAGGCCGGTCACGGCTTCCCGCCGGACACGGAAAATCCCCGGTCCGCAATTGCGGACCGGGGATTTTCGCAGGTATATTGAGTGTTTCTGTGTGCCCACAGAAAAGGCCCCTCAATGGGGGCCACTAAGAAACACCTTATCCGTCAGGGAGCAATGTTGTCAACTCGGGAAAGCGCCGAATTGCAGAAGGAGCAGGAATTCATCGACCGGCTCTACGACCGGGTCGACGTGCTGCGCGGAGTGGCCGCCCAGCGGGTCGAGGACGCCCTGACGCCGGTCGGGACCGGGCTGCAGGCGCGCCTGGAGCGCGATGTGCTGGTGTCCGAGCGCTCGGGTCTGCTGGCCGCCCTGAACGCGGTCGACGGATCGCTGTGTTTCGGGCGCATCGATCTCTCCGACGGCGCCGCGCACCACATCGGCCGGATCGGAATCCGTGCGGACGACACCGCCCGCACACCTCTGCTGATCGACTGGCGCGCCCCGGTCGCCCGCCCCTTCTACCTCGCCACCGGCCACACCCCCATGGGCCTGCGCCGACGCCGCCACATCACCACCGAGGGGCGCACCGTCACCGAGCTCCACGACGAGATCCTCGACGTCGGCGACCGGGAGCGCACCGGCTTCGAGGACCCGAGCGGCGACACCGTGCTCCTGGCCGCCGTGAACTCCGCCCGTACCGGACGCATGGGCGACATCGTGCGGACCATCCAGGCGGAGCAGGACCGCATCATCCGCGCCCCGCACCGCGGCGTCCTCGTCGTCGAGGGCGGCCCCGGCACCGGAAAGACGGCGGTGGCCCTGCACCGTGCGGCCTTCCTGCTGTACGAGCACCGCGAGCTGCTGGCCAAGCGCGCCGTCCTGATCGTGGGTCCCAACCCCGCCTTCCTCAGCTACATCGGCGAGGTGCTGCCCGCGCTCGGGGAGACCGGGGTCCTGCTCGCCACCCAGGCCGAGCTCTTCCCCGGGGTCCACGCCCGGGGCACCGACACCCCCCGCGCGGCGGCGGTGAAGGGCGCGGAGCCGATGGCCGAGGCGCTGGCCCTCGCCGTGCGCGACCGGCAGCAGCTGCCCGAGCCCGGGGCGCCCATGGTCCTGCGGCACGACGACGGCGACCTCGTCCTGGACTGGGAGATCGCCTACGAGGCCCGGCAGGCCGCCCGCGACACCCGGCTCCCCCACAACCTCGCCCGGCCGCACTTCGCCTTCCGTGTCATCGACGCGCTCACCGAGCAGCTCACCGAGCGCATCGGCGCCGACCCGTACGGCGGCCCCAACTTCCTCGGCCCCGACGACATCGCCCAGCTCGGCAAGGCCGTCGCCCTCAGCAAGGAGGTGCACGCCGCCATCGACGAGCTGTGGCCGCCGCTCACCCCGGAGGGCTTCCTCGCCGACTACCTGGCCGAGCCCGTCTACGTACCCGACGCGGACGCCGAGGCCATCCGGCGCGCGCCCGGCGAGGGGACATGGACCCCGGCCGACGTACCGCTGCTCGACGAGGCGGCGGAGCTGCTGGGCGACGACGACAGCGCCGCGCGGGCGGCCGCAGAGGCCGAGCGCCAGGAGCGGATCGCGTACGCGCAGGGCGTCCTCGAACTCTCGCGGGGCTCCGAGTCGTACGAGTTCGAGGACGAGGAGTCCGAGGTCCTGGCCGCCCACGACATCATCGACGCCGAGCGGATGGCGGAGCGGCAGGAGGAGGCCGATCACCGCAGCGCGGCCGAGCGCGCCGCCGCCGACCGGACCTGGGCGTTCGGGCACATCGTCGTGGACGAGGCGCAGGAGCTGTCGCCGATGGCGTGGCGGCTGCTGATGCGCCGCTCGCCGACCCGTTCGCTGACGCTGGTCGGGGACCCCGCGCAGACCTCCGAGGAGGCCGGTGTCGGCTCGTGGAAGGAGATCCTGGAGCCGTACGTGGGCGACCGCTTCGAGCATGTCCGGCTGGACGTCAACTACCGTACGCCCGCCGAGGTCATGGAGCTGGCGGCCCGGGTGCTGCGCGCGGACGACCCGTCGTTCGAGCCGCCCGGTTCGGTGCGCTCCACCGGCGAGACGCCGTGGATCCGGGACGCCGGGGAGGATCTGGCCGGTGCGGTGGCCCGGGCGGTCGCGGAGCTGACGCCCGAGGAGGGACGCCTCGCGGTGATCGCGCCGCGGACGCTCCACGAGGAGATCGCCGCTCCGCTCGCCGGGGTCAGCGCCGGTGACGAGCCCGATCTGACCCGCACGGTGGTCCTGCTCGACCCCCGGCAGGCCAAGGGCCTGGAGTTCGACCATGTGCTGGTGGTGGAGCCGGCCGGGTTCGGGACCAGCGATCTGTACGTGGCGCTGACCCGTGCCACGCAGCGGCTGGGGATCATCCACCGGGAGGCGCTTCCCGCCTCGCTGCGCTGACGGAAGGCGGCCCCCGCAACGGGGGCCACGCGCCGGGCTGTTGTGTGCGGACAGCCCGGCCGGACGGATGGATTCCGGGAATCCTTGACACCCCGGATCGGCAGGAGGAGCATCCTCACGTCGTTGACAACGTTGTCGGATCGACGCCGTTCCGCAGCGGTCACGGCGTCGGCTCCGCCGCGTTGACCGTCCGTCACCAAGGAAGGGCAGGAACGGTGCCACAGACGCACAACCGTCGCACGCACACCGGGATCCGGGCCGTCAGCTCCGTCACGGCCGCCGCCCTGGCCGTGCTGGGCCTGGCGGCCGCGACCGCCCCCGCATCCGCGGCCGGCCGCCCCGACACCGTCAGGAACCCGGTGTCGTACGTCGATCCGCTCATCGGCACGTCGAATGCCGGGAACACCTACCCCGGCGCCGTGCAGCCGTTCGGGATGCTGGCCTGGAGTCCGCAGAACTCGAAGGGCAGACAGGTCTCGACGCCCGCCCCGGGCGGTTACCAGTACGACGCGAAGAAGATCCGCGGCTTCAGTCTCACGCACCTCAACGGCGTCGGATGCTCCGGTGCGAACGGCGACATCCCGATCATGCCGTACGTGGGAGACGTCGACTCCTCCCCCAGCACGGACACCGCCGACGCGAAGTACGCGAGCGATTTCTCGCACGACGACGAGACCGCCTCGCCCGGCTACTACCAGGTCGGTCTGGCCAGTGGCGCGTCGGCGGCGCTCACCACCACCGCCCGGACCGGGTCCGGGCGGTTCGGCTTCCCGGCGGACAAGCCGGCCAGCCTGCTCTTCCGCACCTCGAACTCGGAGACCGGCAGCACCGGCGCGACGGTGCGGATCGACAAGGCGGCCCGGACCGTGACCGGTTCGGTGACCGCGGGCAACTTCTGCGGCCCGCAGAGCGCGAACAACCGCAAGGACCTCTACACGCTGTACTTCACCGCCCACTTCGACAAGGCATTCGCGAAGGTCGGCACCTGGAAGGACGACGCGGTCACCCCCGGGTCCACCTCGGCCTCCGGCGGTACGGGGTACAGCTCGTCCGGCAACGCCGTGGAGGGCAAGGGCTCCGGCGGGTACGTCACCTTCGCCGACGGCACCACCGAGGCCCGCGCCCGGGTCGCCGTCTCGTATGTCAGCCCGCAGAACGCCGAGGCCAACCTCCGTGCGGAGAACGGGCCCGGCACGAGCTTCGACTCCGTCAGGCGGCAGGCCGCCGCGAACTGGAACAAGGCGCTGAAGTCGGTCGAGATCGGCGGCGGCACCGACGCACAGCGCACCACCTTCTACACCGCGCTCTACCACTCGATGCTGGAACCCACCCTGACCAGCGACGTGGACGGCCGCTACCTCGGCGGTGACCGCAAGCCGCACCGGCTCGCCCACGGCCAGAAGGCGCAGTACGGCACCTTCTCCGGGTGGGACCAGTACCGCGCCCAGGTGCAGCTGATGACGCTGCTCAACCCCCGGGCGGGCAGCGACTACGCGCAGTCCCTCTTCAACTACGCCGGCCAGCGTGGCGGCGAGTGGGACCGGTGGCTGCTGGAGAACGGCAAGACGAGCGTGATGTCGGGCGACCCGTCGGACGCGGCGCTCGCCGGGATCTACGCCTTCGGCGGCCATGACTTCGATGTCAGGGGCGCGCTGAAGTCGCTGGTCACGGCGGCGACCGTACCGACGGCGAACGACTCCGACAGCGCGGGCTGCAACGTCGAGTGCGTGGGCCAGCGGCCCGCGCTCGACAAGTACCTGGAGCTCGGCTACGTACCGGCGGACAACTGCCACTGCTGGGGCGGCGCCGCCGAGACGCTGGAGGACGCGGTGGCCGACTACGGCCTGTCGGAGCTCTCGCGGCAGCTGGGCAGGACCGCCGACGCGAAGAAGTTCCTGGACCGCTCGGGCAACTGGACGCATGTGTTCGACGCCAACGCCACCGCCGAGGGCGGGTACATACGCGACCGGAAGGCCGACGGCAGCTGGGCAGGCACCTTCACGCCGGGCACCGGCAGCGGGTTCGTCGAGGGTTCCAGCGCCCGGTACACGTGGATGGTGTACTCGGACGTGGCGGGCCTGGCGGGCGCGATGGGCGGCAACGACCGCGCCATGGAGCGGCTCGACGCGTTCTTCCGTACTCCGGACGGGGCGTTCGACTTCTCGGCGAAGGACGACACGCGCTACGACCCGACCAATGAGCCGGACATCAACGCCCCTTATCTGTACGACTACCTGGGGGCTCCGTACAAGACGCAGGAGACGGTCCGCGCGGAGCTGGACCAGCTGTGGACGGACACCCCGGGCGGTATTCCGGGCAACGACGACGCGGGCACGATGTCGTCCTGGTACGTCTTCTCGGCGCTGGGCATGTACCCGCAGAACCCGAGCCGCGCCGATCTGACGCTCACCGCACCGCTGTTCCCGCACACGGTGGTGCACACCGGGCACGGCAGGACGATCACGGTCGACGCACCGGCCGCCTCGGCGGACCACACGTACATCCACGGTCTGAAGGTCAACGGCCGTACGTCCACAAAGCCGTGGGTCCCCGCCTCGCTGGTCGCCCGGGGCGGCACGCTGGACTTCACCCTCGGCACGCAGGCCGACACCTCCTGGGGCAGCGCACCGGCCGACGCCCCGCCGTCCTTCCCCGGCGGCGGGCTGAAGTACTTCACGGGCGCCTCGCCGGACCAGCTGAAGGTCGAGCCGGGCACCGGCGGCACGGAGACGGTCGTCAAGGTGCAGAGCCTGGAGACGAAGGCCACCACCGTGCACTGGACGGCGAAGCCGCCGGCCGGGGTCACCGTCACTCCGTCGGAGGGCGACTTCACGGTCCCGGCGCGCGGTGCGGCGAGCGCGAAGCTCACCGTGTCGGCCGCCGAGGACACCGCCGAGGGGCACTACACGGTCCCGGTGACGCTCACGTCGTCGACGGGCGCCGAGCTGCCGAAGACCTCGGCGGCGGTGACGGTCGCCGAGAGGAACAGCCTGCTGTGGAACCGCAACAGCACCGGCATCTCGGCCGACGACGACAATCCGCAGGCCAACTTCGACGGCGAGGGCTGGAGCTACTCGGCCAAGGCGCTGGCCGCGGCGGGCGCGAAGCCGGGCGGCACGGTCTCGTCCGGCGGATTCGACTTCGGCTGGCCCGAGGCGGCGCCGGGCGACCCCGACAACATTGAGGTGGCGGGCGGCACCGCGCAGGTGCTGAACGTCCCGTCGGAGCAGGGTGACACGAAGCTCGGCCTGCTGGGCAGCGCCGCCGAGGGCTCGGCGAGCGGCAAGGTGACGCTGACGTACACCGACGGCACGACGCAGGAGGCCGAGGTCGGCTTCAGCGACTGGACGCTGGGCGGCGGCACGGAGCAGCCGTCGTTCGGCAACACGGTCGCGGTCCACACCGCGTACCGCGACGTCCAGGGCGGCGGTACGGATCCGGTGGGCACCGAGGTCTTCGCCACGGCGCCGATCGCGCTCCGGGCCGGCAAGCGGCTGGCGAGCGTGACGCTGCCGTCCACCACCGAGGGCGGGATCATCCACGTCTTCGCGGTGGCCACCGCCTGACGCTCCGCCCCGGACAGTACGGGCCGGCCCAAGTGGGCCGGCCCGTACGTCATGCTCAGACCAGGTCGAACCGGTCCAGGTTCATGACCTTGTCCCACGCGGCGACGAAGTCGTTCACGAACTTCTCCTTCGCGTCGTCGCTCGCGTAGACCTCCGCGAGCGCGCGCAGCTCGGAGTTGGAGCCGAAGACGAGGTCGGCCCGGGTGCCAGTCCAGCGGACCTTGCCCTCGGCGTCACGGCCCTCGAAGGTGCTCGCGTCGTCGGCCGTCGACTTCCACGTCGTGCCCAGGTCGAGCAGGTTGACGAAGAAGTCGTTGGTCAGCTGCCCGGGGGTGTCGGTGAGGACACCGAGCGAGGACTGCTGGTAGTTGGCGCCCAGGACGCGCAGACCGCCGACGAGGACCGTCAGCTCGGGCGCGCTCAGGTTCAGCAGGTTCGCGCGGTCGAGCAGCAGGTACTCGGCGGGCAGCCGGTTGCCCTTGCCGAGGTAGTTGCGGAATCCGTCGGCCTTGGGCTCCAGCTCGACGAAGGACTCCACGTCGGTCTGCTCCTGCGACGCGTCGACGCGGCCCGGGGTGAAGGGGACCTCGACGGCGTGTCCGGCGTCCTTGGCCGCCTTCTCGACGCCCGCCGCGCCGGCGAGCACGATCAGGTCCGCCAGGGAGACCTGCTTGCCGCCCTGCTGCTCGGCGTTGAAGGACTCCTGGATGCCCTGGAGGGTGCGGAGCACGCCCGCCAGGCGGTCGGGCTCGTTGACCTCCCAGCCGCTCTGCGGTTCGAGGCGGATGCGCGCGCCGTTGGCGCCGCCGCGCTTGTCGCTGCCCCGGAAGGAGGAGGCCGACGCCCACGCGGTGGACACCAGCTCGGACACCGAAAGCTCCGTGGCGAGGATCTTCGCCTTGAGCGCGGCGATGTCCCCGGCGTCCACGGTCTCGTACGTCTGCGCGGGCAGCGGGTCCTGCCAGATCAGGGTCTCGGCGGGGACTTCGGGGCCCAGGTAGCGGACGACCGGGCCCATGTCGCGGTGGGTCAGCTTGAACCACGCGCGGGCGAAGGCGTCGGCGAACTGGTCGGGGTTCTCGTGGAAGCGCCGCGAGATCTGCTCGTAGGCCGGGTCGAAGCGCAGCGAGAGGTCGGTCGTCAGCATCGTCGGCGCGTGCGTCTTCGACGCGTCGAACGCGTCGGGGACCGTGCCCTCGCCGCCGCCGTCCTTCGGCCGCCACTGGTGGGCGCCGGCGGGGCTCTTGAAGAGCTCCCACTCGTAGCCGAACAGGATGTTGAAGAAGCTGTTGTCCCAGGCCGTCGGGGTGTCCGTCCAGATGCCCTCGAGCCCGCTGGTGATGGCGTCGGCGCCCTTGCCGGTGCCGTACGTGCTCTGCCAGCCGAGGCCCTGCTGTTCGAGGGGGGCGGCCTCGGGGTCGGGGCCCACGTTCTCCGAGGGGCCGGCGCCGTGGGTCTTGCCGAAGGTGTGGCCGCCGGCGATGAGGGCGACGGTCTCCTCGTCGTTCATCGCCATGCGGCGGAACGTCTCACGGATGTCGCGGGCGGCGGCGATCGGGTCCGGGGTGCCGTTGGGGCCCTCGGGGTTGACGTAGATGAGGCCCATCTGCACCGCGCCGAGGGGGTTCTCCAGCTCCCGGTCGCCGGTGTAGCGCTCGTCGGCGAGCCAGGTGGTCTCGGGGCCCCAGTAGACGTCCTCGTCGGGCTCCCACACGTCGGCGCGGCCGCCGCCGAAGCCGAAGGTCTTCAGACCCATGGTCTCCAGGGCGACGTTTCCGGTGAGGATGATGAGGTCGGCCCAGGAGAGGTTCTTGCCGTACTTCTTCTTGACCGGCCACAGCAGCCGGCGGGCCTTGTCGAGGCTCGCGTTGTCCGGCCAGCTGTTGAGCGGGGCGAAGCGCTGCTGCCCGGCACCGGCGCCGCCGCGGCCGTCGCTGACGCGGTAGGTGCCGGCGCTGTGCCAGGCCATCCGGATCATGAAGGGGCCGTAGTTGCCGAAGTCGGCGGGCCACCAGTCCTGCGAGTCCGTCAGCACCTCGGCGATGTCCCGCTTGACCGCGGGCAGGTCGAGGGAGTTGAACGCCTCGGCGTAGTCGAAGTCCTCACCGAGCGGGTTGGCCACCGCGGGGTTCTTGGCGAGGATCTTCAGGTTCAGCCGCTCCGGCCACCACTGGCGGTTTCCGCCGCCCTGGGTCGGGTGCGGCGCGCGACCGTGCGCGACCGGGCAGCCACCGGCCTCCTCCGGCTCGGGGTCGGTGACGATCGCGTCGTGGTTCTCAGTCATGGAATTCCTTCCGGACGGGGCGGATCACGGTGCTCAGGAAATGCGGGTGGTGGAGCGGCCGGGGGCGCGGGCACCGGGGCGGGCCGGATCGCCGGGCGAAGATCTCCCACCCGCCTCGAGGGACGGCGGAACGCGGACGGCGCCGGGGCAGCCCGCACCGGCCCGCTCGCCGGTCCGGCCGTGTGCGAGCGGCACACCGGGTACCGGAGGGACGGCACCGCCTGCTGAAGTCACGCACTCTTCCCTGCTGTTGCCCTGGCCCTTGGCTGTCGGCCGGAACCGATCCTACGATGGACATAGTCCAAGTCAATACGACACACACACCCGGGCGCATCATTCGCCGGACGACAACGCACAGTTAGGCTGGTGGCCATGAGTGACCTGCTGCAACGGCTTCGCGGGCGCGGCTGGCGCATGACGGCACAGCGCCGGGTGGTCGCCGAGGTGCTCGCCGGTGAGCATGTGCACTTCACGGCGGACGAGGTGCTGATGCACGCGACCGCCCGGCTGCCGGAGATCTCGCGCGCCACGGTGTACAACACCCTCGGCGAGCTGGTCGCGCTCGGCGAGGTGATCGAGGTCGCCACGGACGGCCGCGCCAAGCGCTACGACCCGAACGCGCACCACCCCCACCAGCACCTGGTGTGCTCGGGCTGCGGCGTGATCCGCGACGTCCACCCCGTCGTCGACCCCCTGGCCGGCCTGCCGGACTCCGAGCGGTTCGGCTTCACGGTCTCCGAGGTCGAGGTCACGTACCGGGGGCTGTGCCCGGAGTGCGGCGGCGGCTGAGGCCGGGGTCCCGTCAGCCGGCGTTCTCGTCCACGGCGTACGTCTGCGTCCCCACGCCCACATTGGCCTTCGCCCGGCTGTAGGCACGCATGCCGGGCACCTCCGCCTTGGCGTTCTGCTCGTCACGGCGCGCGGTCAGCGCCGCGAGCGCCTCGGGAAGCGCCCAGTCCGGCAGATCGATCTCCCGGTGCTGCCGGGCGGCCGTCTGGATCTCCAGGTAGGCGTTGGCGGAGGCGGCCGCCTGTCCGGCCCGCTGGGGCGCGTTGACCGTGGTGAGGACCGCGCCGAGCCCTGCGGAGAGCAGGGCCAGGATGCCCGCGGCCGTGCCGCCGGCGGACTCCACCAGTGCCGTGGTCCCGGCGACGGCGGCCAGCAGGGTCGTAGGAATGCCGAGGGCCCAGTGCAGGGCCCGCCAGCGCTTGGCCTGTTCGAACTGGGTCTGGGCGCTGTAGGTGGCGCTTTCCTCCAGTCGCCGGAACTCGGCGTGGAGCGCCCGTCGGCGGGCCTCCGTTCCCGGGCTCGGCGGACCTGCTGGTGAAGCTGCGGTATCCACCCGTCCAAGGTAGCCGCCCGGCCTGCGCGGACGGGCCCGAACGGTCGAGTCTAGGAAGGCAGTTGGGCGTCGTAGGCGGCCAGCGCGGCATGCGCGGGATGGTGCGCGGGGAGGCCGTCGATCAGATCGTGCCAGCGGGACGGGCCGATGTGCTCGTTCGCGTGCAGGGACGCAAGGAGTTCCCGGTGGGGCACGCGGTCGAGGAAGCGCAGCGCGACCGGTGGGGCATCCAGTCCGACGTCGAACTGCCCTTCGGGGGCGGGCGCCGCGAGGAAGCCGTGCAGTACGTCGCCGGCGCTGTCGAGCAGCATCCAGTACCGCACCGGCGCGTCGTCCGCCGCCCTGCCCCCGACCGGGCTGACCAGGACGGGGTGGCAGAGGGGGCCGTCGTCCACCGCAGGACGCACGGGTGCGGGCGCCGTGGTGGAGATCTCCAGCTCCACGACCACCGCCCCGCCCGGGGTCACCACCACATCCGCGGACACCGGCCCCTGTTTCAGCACGGCGCCGGTCTCCTCACCCGCTCCGGAGGAGGCCCGCAGGACGAAGTCCGAGTCGAGCCGTGTGGTCAGGGTGAGGTTCAGAAGCGCCGGCCCGGGGCCGGTGAGCCGGTCGGCCGCCAGGCGGGCGCTGTGGTGGAGCACCGGATCGGCGCCGAGCCGGCCGGCCACCCCGGACAGGGCGGACCGGGTGGCGGCGGGCAGCCGGGCCGGGTCCACCGCCAGCAGCCCCGTCAGCAGGGCGGCCGCCTCCCGCGAGAACCACGGCCCGGCCCGCCCGTCGCGCAGTCCCCTGCGCAGGACGGACAGCGGACCCGCAAGCGAGAGCGCGGCGGGGGTGAACCAGTGCCGCAGCTCCTCGTCGGCGGACGTCCCCTGGGTGCCGCTCACGGACTCCGGGGCGGCACCCCCCGGCGTCAGCAGTACGGCAGTCGCACGGGCGACGGCCTCCACCCGCTCCCAGGGCAGGCAGTGGAACAAGGGAGCCGGAGCCCGGGTCTCGCGGCCCATCCGGTGGAGGAGGAAGTACCGCAGCTCAAGACTTTCGAGCCGCAGCCGCTCCACCGTCGCGGCATCGGCGGGGAGATCGGACCACCGCCGCTCCACCTCGGCGACCAGCTCCGCTCCTTGCTCCGAGGCGGCGATCGGGCGGCCGAAGTCGTCCAGTTCCACCACGAGCGAGCCGTCGGGCGCGCGCAGTGCGAGCACCCGTCCGGAGATCCCGTCGCGGTCGGCGATCACGCTCGTGCGCGCCCACGCGGCGGTACGGAAGCGGACCATGTCCCTGGCGTCGGACCGCTCGTCACCGTCGTTGATGACGCCCAGGGCCGGGCGCGCGCCCGGGTCCAGTGACGCGATCCAGCCGCTCAGCGGGCGGTGCACCGCCACGGTCTCCTCCAGCCGGGCCATGTCAGTCACGCTCCGGTCCGGCCAGCCGGCCGACCAGCGCGGCAGCCGGCCGGCCGTACTCCCGTACCACCGCCGACAGCGCCGGGGTGAGGCCGCCGGGAGGCAGGCAGGCGGCGGCGAGTTCGCGCAGGCGCCGCCACACGGCGTCGCCGCGGTCGTCCAGCCGGGCCACCAGATCCTCGGGCAGGGCGGTGGCCCAGCCCCGCAGCGCCGTGTCGTCCAGAGCGGCCACGCGCCCCGGACCGTCTCCGTCCGGGTCCCAGCGCAGCCGGAACTTCAGGGACCGCGGCAGCACGGCCGCGCAGGTCTCGGGGTCGTCCGGGAGCCCCGCCGGGACGAGACGGCGGCTGCCGCCGTCGTGGGCGAGGTCGTCCAGAGCCCGCCCCAACGGGTCCAGCACGAGGTGGTGGACCGGGTCGTAGAGCAGCGTGTTGACGGTGAGGTCCCGCTGCAGGCCGTCCCGGCGCAGGTCCGTCCCGGTGGCCGGCCAGGGCACGCCGCCCACACCCAGCCCCCGGTAGTCCAGCACCAGGCCCTCGCGCTGCGGCGGCAGGATCGAGCAGACCAGGCTGTCCGGGCTGAAGCGGCGCGGGTGCTCGTCGCTGGGGCCGTCGTCGCCCAGCACCTGGTCCGTCACGTCGAAGAAGCCGCCGGCCGGAGCCGTGCCCGTGGTGTCCAGATCCCCCACTTCGTCCGGACGGGCACCGGCCACCAGGTCCCTGGGTGCGCCGCCCGCCAGCCAGAAGCCGTGTCCGTCGCCGGTGAGCCGGTCGATCAGCGGGGCGAGGTAGCGGGGTGCGTCCGGCCCGTACACGAGTTCACCGAAGGCGCCTGCCAGCCCGGGGGCGACCTCGTCGGCGGGATGCACCCGGTCGGCCGCCAGCTGACGGCGGGGATGCGGGCCGACGCGCTCCACGCCGGGGTGCCGGGACACGCCCACGACACTGGGGCGCGACGGCGATCCGGGGTACTCGTCTCCCCCGCACTCCTCGTCCTTCGACTCGTCGCCCTCGAACAGGAGCAGATCGTCCGCCGGGGTGGGCAGCCCGCGCGCCGCGCACGTGAAGCCGAGGACGGTTCTGCCGTCCAGTACGTCCCCGGTCATGAGCGGACCGTCCGGGGCCCGCAGCCCAGCGTCCTGGGCCACCTCGTCGCGGCCGGTCATCCCGCCGCCAGTCCGGTCCAACGGGCCTCTCCGTTCTTCTCGACGGCCACGGTCAACGGCACGATCCCGGCCGTCGAGGGGAGATACGTCCACCCGCCGAACTCCGCGTCGCTCTCGTGCTTCAGGCCGAGGACGGCCACGTCCCGCAACTGCTGCGGGGTGCAGGTGGCCTCCTTGCCCGGTTCGTCCGCGCAGAAGGAGAGACCGGGATAGAGCACCGCGTCCGCCCCGTTGCGGCCCGGGTGCGCCCGGATCGCCCTGAGGATGTCCGAGGGTCCCTTCGCGCGGCGGATCCAGTCCCGCACCCCGGGCCGGCAGCCGTCGCAGAGCCGTACGAGCTCCTCGGTGTCACCGGCGGCTGCGGCCTTCTCGATCCGGCGGGCCAGCCGCAGGACCGAGTCCGGCAGCGCTTTGCCGTGGTCGGTCGTGGTGACCACGGCCGCGCCGGGCGGCTGTCGCACGGCGGCCGGAGGCTTCGCCGCCGCGCTCTCCGCCGGGGTGAACAGGAAGGTGGAGACGCCGTCCGCCAGCTTGTGCCGCCGCCCCTCCGAGACGAGGGTGAGCGTGCCGGTGGGCACCCGGGTGGCGTCGTCCCCGGCGTCGTCGCGCAATTGGGCCGTGCGCCCGTCGGCGCCGAGGCCCACACCGAGCAGACCGGTGCCGAGATAGGTCCACTTCCCGTCCCTGACGTAGTAGGAGACCGGCCGGCCCGGATAGGGGGCGTTGCAGCTGCGGAGGCCGGAGAAGGTGACGGTCATCCCTGTGCCCGCCCAGGCGGCGTACGTGATCGCACGCTGGTCGTCGATCAGCGCCTGCCGGAACGCGGTGTCGGCGGGCAGCAGGCGGGCGGGCCGGCCGGTGCCGCCGGAGTGGCTGTGCAGGGTGGAGGTCGTCCAGCAGGCGCCGCCGCTGTCCGAGTCGGACCAGGCCACGGCCTTGCCGTCGGGTGCCCGCCAGGCCTCCGTGAGAGTGGACGGAGACTTCGCCGGCAGCAGCGGGCGGAGCCGCCCGCGCCGGTCGACCGCGTCGATGGTGCCCTGTCCCCGGAAGACGCCGGGGCCCTCGGGGAGCGGAGTGAACACGATGACGTCGTCGGTGCCGCCGGTGACGAGGAGGGCGTAGGGCCCCTTGCTCCGGACCAGCGGAATGCGCTGCGGATCGCCCGTCGCGGCGAAGGTCAGCAGCGCGCTGCCGTCGCTCGCGAGGCTGACGGCATCCGTGCCGAGGAAGCCGATCCCTCGGCAGGGGCAGGCATGGGAGACCTCTTTCCCGGTGGTGACATCGAGGATGTGGAGCCGCCCCGTGGTGTCGTCCTCCACCGAGTCCGTCCAGGCCAGGCGCCGGCCGTCGGGCGACCAGGCGAGCCGCTCCGGCGCCCGCGTTCCCGTACGGACGGCCTGCCAGGTGCGGCCGGCGGCCTCGGCCAGCATCACCGCCCGCCGCTCCGGCCCGATGTAGGCGAGGACGGGCCGCTCATGGCCCCCGGAGGGGGAAGCGGCGTCCTTGCCCGGCCCGGAGGCCGGCCCTGCGGAGTCCGTCGAGCACGCGGTGGCCGCCAGGGACAGCAGCAGAAGGCCGGCCAGGGAACGCAGAAGGGGGGTGAGGGATGAACGCGGCATGGTTCGGTCACTTCTCCTCGGCGCACAGGTCGACGTACGGTTGGCGGTTGCCGATGTGCTCGGCCCACTCCTGCGGGGTGAGTCCTTCTCCGCCGGTCCACCGGCAGATGCTCTTGCGCCAGTCGATGCCGCCCACCGGCCACACGTTCAGCGGGCCGGCGGCGTTGTCGGTACGGAACGACCGGGTGACCGCCGCGAGCATCCGGTCGTCGGGCGACCAGTACAGATGGATGATCTCCCCGTCCCCGGTCCGGGGCAGGGCGGGCATGGACTGAAGACCGGTGGCGGTGTCGTGCACGAGGACCTGGTCGGCGAACCCGGTGGCGACACGGCTGCCGTCCGGGGAGAGCGCGACCGCCGTCGCCGTGGTGGTCCCCCCGGGCAGCCGCAGCGTGCTGCCGGTCCTGCGCAGAGCGGTGTCCAGGTAGCGCACGGTGTTGCCCCGGACGAGCAGGGCGAGACGTGAACCGTCGCGGCTCCACGCGATGCGGTACGTGTTCGGGACGGCCACCGTCCGGACGGGGCGGTCCCTCGGGTGGCGCAGGTCGATCTCGGCGAGCCGGGCACCGGCCTCCCCGGGCTGTTCCAGGGCGACGGCGGTGGTCCCGTGCACTTCCATCCCCATGCCCGCCGTGAGGGGTACTGTCGCCTGTTCCTTCCAGGTCCGGGTGGACCACACGGTCACCGGGCCGGTGACGTGCCGTGCGATCAGAAGGTCCGCTTCCGGCACGAACCGCACCGAGGTGACGATCCGTTCGGCCGGTGGCCGGGAGCTCTCGTCGACCCCCGACGGCCTGAGGTCACGCAGCAGGGTGCCGTCCCTGCGCCACACCCTGACCGTGCCGCTTCCCTCGTACTGCCCGGCGGCTGCGACGTACCGGGGGCCCATCGCCACGTCGTTGACGTAGATCTCGCGGGACCGGTAGTCCGTGACGTGCTGCCACCCCGCGGAAGTGCCGCTGCCGCCCGGGGTCTCCTGCCGGGTCGTGTACAGCCCTGCGGAGGCGCCGCCCGAGAAGTCGGTGAGCAGCAGTTCCCCGTCCGGGCCGAACGACCCCGCGCTGGAGGCCGGTGCGGTGGGGCTGCCGAGCGGGCCGGGGTTGGCGTCGAGGACGTTGACCCGCCCGCCGCGGCCCGCCGCGACGACGGTGAACTCGGCACCGGCGGCGACGGCCAGGGACGGTCCGCCCCGGGGCCGTTCGAGGCCCCGGCTGCCGGCGGCGTCGCCGCCGGTTCCGAGCGGCACGAGGACGGTGCCGCTCTCCGAGGCGATCACCACGCTTCCGCTGTGCTCCACCATGTCCTCCGGCGCGGTCGCGAGCCCGCCGACGGGAAAGCTGAGCTGCCGGTGCCGTACCCGGTCCCAGGCCTGTACGCCGCCGGGGGTGGCCAGCACCACGAGTTCGTCGTTCGCCCCGATCCGGGAGGCCGTCCCCTGGACGTCGTTCTCGTCGATCTCCACGGCCGCCTTGTGACGGTCCAGGCCGACCGAGAGCACCGTGTTGTTCGTCAGCAGCAGGAGGATCTGCTCCTCCGCGGGTTCACGGTCGGGGCGGTGCGACGTGCCGAGGGCGACGTCGGCGTCCACCACGACACGGCGGCCGCCCGGCACGCCCAGATCCCCCATGGTGTCCAGGCGCCGGCAGTCGGTCTGGGTGCGCGTGGTGGTGTCGTACTGCGCCATCGTTCCGTCGTCCCGCACCTCGACCAGACGGACGCCCCGGTCGGTGAAGGCGTTCGCCACGGGCCGGCTGTCCGCACGGGCACAGGTCGGCACCGGGAGCCGGCCCCTGAGCACGGGGACTCGGTCCAGCGCCTCGTACAGCAGGACCGAGGTGCTGTCCCGGGCTGCGAGCAGCCCGCTGACGTCGTTGAGCACGAGCCCGCCGACCGGCCCGGAGACCTTCCCGAGCGCCTTGCCGGTGTGCAGGTCCCAGGACTTGATGTACGGATCGTCGCCGGTGGTGTACACCCTGCCGCGCTTGTCGTCCACGGCGACGCTGTCGACCTGTGCGGGACTCGCCCGCCACGAGAGCCGGACACCCGTGTTCGCCTCCAGCACGTCCCGCATCGCCTGCACGGCCCTGGGAGTGCCCGGCCGGACGTAGTTCCCGGCGAGACCGAGCAGTCCGGCCAGCCGGGGATCGGTCTGGCGGAGGGTCAGGGCCTCGGCGGAGAGGTCGGCCGCCAGTGCGTTGCGGGCCTCCTCCTTGCTCTCCTTCGACAGGGAGTAGGCCAGGACTGCGGCGATCCCCGCTGCCACAGTGGCGAGGACGACGAGGCTCCCGGTCCAGCGCAGCAGGCCCGGGCCGTCGACAACGCGGGCTCTGCGGGCGGCCTCATCGGCCGTGGAGGCGAAGATGAGCCGGGCGGACTCGTCGCCCTGCCACACCTCCAGCGCCTGCTTCCGGTCGGCCGCCGGGAGGATCACATTGCGCCCGTTGTCCGCCGCTCCCAGTTTGGTGACGTAGCCACCGACGGAGACGAGCCCGCCGGACGACGTCCCGTCGAGCGCTCCGACCAGTGCGGTACGGGGGTTGAGCCGGCGCACCGTTGGCAGCCGGGCCCAGCGCCCCGACCGCCGGCCCGCCTCCCCGATCAGAACGGCGAAGGCACAGCCCAGCGAGCGGTCGGCCACCATGCCCACGACCCCGTCGGGGCCGGTGAGCGACCACAGCACCGTCCCCCTGACACGGCCGCCGGCCACGGTCCAGGCGTCGCGCAGGGATTCCGCGAACCCCGTGTCGCCCCGGAACCCGGACATGGTCCTCGGGTCGGGAACCAGGGCCGGTGGCCCCCCGGGCAGGACGGAGACCCTGAGGGTCGCCCGCACCCCCTTCGTACCGCCGCTGCCGTCGTCGAACAGGACACTCGCCCCGGCCACGGTCCGGATGTCGGGCAGGGCGTCGTCCAGCGACAGCAGCCACAGCAGCGCGGGCAGGGCGAGATCGCTTTCGCCGGGAGGGAGTTCGGCCAGAAGGCGCCGTATGCGGGCCGCGTGTCCGGTGGTCGCGCCGTCGAGCAGGGCGGTGAACTCCGTGCCCTCGGCCGCTGCCGTGCCGGAGGGGTGGGCGGGGTGGGCCTGGCAGTGCCGGAGCCACAGGAGCCCGGTGCGCAACTGCCGCGCGGCGCTCTCGGCGTCGTCCACCAGGGCGAGCGCCATGGCGGCGGAGGCCCGCAGCGCCTGGGCCGCCGCCGGCTCGTCCCGCGGATAGGGGTCCACCCCCTCCAGGGCACGGACGGTCGTGGCCGCGGCCGCCCTGGGTGCCAGCAGTTCGTGCACCTGCGTCCGCTGGTCACGAAGGGTCCGCAGCACCCCGACGTCCTCGGCGGCCACGCGGGCCCGGACAAACCGGAGGGCCGGCTGGGCGGGAGCGAGAAGCTCGCGCCGGGCGGCCTTCCGCCCGGCCATCGAGAGCCTCCCGTGGAGTAACGCGCCCGCATCGAACGCCGCCGACGACTCGTCCGTCATCAATGTCCCCCCGCCCTCGGGAGGCGGCGCTCGATCGAGCCGCCGGTCCCGTCGGCACATGATGGCAGTCGGAGCCACGGATTGTCGGAAAGTCTCCGATATCCGGATGAGGGACGACTCGGCGGACAGGAGACCCGGCCGGACGGGGCGGCCCGGGTTCTCAGGGCGCGATGGGCAGACGCCGCTTGTGGTCGGTGAGGCGGTAGCGGCCGGTGATCTTGTCGTGGGTCCGCTCGTCCACCGGCTTGCCCTCGAGGAAGTCGTCGATGTCGTCGTAGGTGACCCCGAGCGCGTCCTCGTCCGCCTTGCCCGGGTCGAGGGTCTCCAGGTCGGCGGTCGGGGCCTTCCAGATCAGCTCGGCCGGTGCGCCCAGCATCTCCGCGACGGCGCGCACCCGGCGCTTGGTCAGGCCGGTCAGCGGGACCAGGTCGGCGGCGCCGTCGCCGAACTTGGTGAAGAAGCCGGAGACGGCCTCGGCCGCGTGGTCGGTGCCGACGACCAGGCCGTCGTGCGCACCGGCCACCGCGTACTGGGCGATCATGCGCTGGCGGGCCTTGATGTTGCCGTGGACGAAGTCCTGGTGGTGGGCGTCGCGGAAGCCCACACCGGCGGCCAGCGCCGCGTCGAGCGCGGCGTCGCTCGCGGGCTTGATGTCCACGGTCAGCACCTGGTCGGCCCGGATGAAGGAGAGCGCGAGCTGGGCGTCGTGCTCGTCGGCCTGGACCCCGTACGGCAGCCGCATCGCGTAGAACCGCGCGTCGTGCCCGGCGTCCCTGGCGCGCTCGACGGCCAGCTGGCACAGCCGGCCCGCGGTGGTGGAGTCGACGCCTCCGCTGATGCCGAGCACCAGGGAGCGCAGCCCGGTCGAGGCCAGCCGCTCGGCGAGGAAGGCCACCCGGCGCTCGATCTCCCGCTCGGCCTCGAAGGTCTCGGCCACCTCGAGTTCCCGGGCGATCTCCTGCTGCAGGGCGATGGACGCCGGCTCGCTCACTTCTGCTCCTTGTTCCCGTCAACGATGTGCTGTCGAGCCACCCTAACTTCAGGGGCGGTCGCGGACGCCGGTGACCTGGGCGTCGACGGTGCGCCCGGGCCCGCAGCGCCCTCGGTCCGGCTGCCGTCACGGCCGGCCCGCGTTTCCGCGGATATCCGTAAGGCACCGGACAATCAGCGGATTATCCACCGCATCACCGGCATTCCGATCGGCCTGCTGATCCGTTTTGCGGTCGCTGCCTCGAATTGCGGCAATCGCTCGGCGCAGCGGTCGCACTGGCTTGTTCTTCACCCTTGCCGGAGCCATTCCCACCGGGTGGGACCGGCCGCCGAATACCCTCCGAAGTACCGGGCTAAAGTGAATCCCTTGCCGGGCGGGGACTGCCGCCGGAACGACCGAAGTCGCGGGGAACGATCTCACGTGCCGGGGAAGTGAGGGTTTTCGTTGGGGGGAACGAGAAGGCGGCCCGTCGTTGTCGTGCTCACCGCCTTGGAGGTCGAATACGAGGCGGTGCGCCGTCACATGGTGGATGTCGACGAGGTCGAGCTGCCGCAGGGCACCCGCCTCGACGTCGGCCGGATACGCGGCCTCAACTGGGAGGTGGCGCTGGCCGAGACGGGCCCCACCAACACCCGCGCGGCTCTCGTCGCACAGCCCGCCCTCCAGTACTTCGACGCCGAGGCGATGCTCTTCGTCGGCGTCGCCGGTGCGCTCAAGGACGATGTCCGCCTCGGTGACGTCGTCGTCGCCAGAAAGGTCTACGGCTATCACGGCGGCCGCGAGAGCGAGGACGGCTTCGCCGCGCGGCCCGACGTCTGGGAGCCGGGCCACGACATGGACCAGCTGGTGCGCTCCGCCCGCCGCAACGAGCCCTGGGCCTTCCTTCCCTCGGACGACCGCCCCGCCCCGCTTCCCCGGGTTCATTTCGAGCCGATTGCCTCGGGCGATGTGCTTCTCGGCTTCCGGGACTCCGAGACGGCCCGCCGCATTCGCCGGCATTACAACGACGCCGCGGCCATCGACATGGAGAGCCACGGTGTCACCCACGCGGCCGGGATGGACCGCACCGTGCGGGCCCTCTCCATTCGCGGGATCAGCGACCGCGCCGATCCGGACAAGGGCGAGCGCGACGCCGAGGGCTCCCAGGAGACCGCGGCGCGCCACGCCGCCGCCTTCGCGCTGCGGGTGCTGCGCGACCTGCGCCCCGCCGGCCGGCCGCCGCGACAGCGGCCCCCGGAGCCGGCCGTCGTCCTGGCGCCCGCCCCTGACCGCTTTCCGGACAGTGCCTGGGAGAGCCGGCCCGTCGTCCGGGTCGACGCACATGAATACCTGCTGTACGAGGGCCCCGGAGACCTGCTGCGGGAGTCACGGGACGGCGACGTGCTACGACGCCAGGCGGTGGCACGTGTGGTGTCCGACGGGAACGCGCGGGACACCTACGCCTGGCTGCGCCAGGTCGAGTGGACCCATCCGCTGACCGGCCCGGGCCGCTTCCATCCCCTCGCCGGGCTGGAGCAGGAGGCCCGGCTGTGCCGGCGGCTCGGCGGCCCCGACGTCGTCCAGCTCACCCGCTCCGGGAACACCGCAACCCTCGCCCTCGCCTGGCCCGGCGACCCCCGGTCCGGCCACCCCGAGACCCTGCACGCGCTGCTGCCCGAATCGCCCGTGCCGGCGGACCCGCTGCGCCTGTGGTCGATCGTGAAGGGGCTCGCCGAGGTGGCCAAGGCGCTGGAGCGGCTGAGCGGCGCGGGGTCGTCGCACCGGGCGCTGCGGCCGACCGCGGTGGTCGTGCACCGGCCGCACATGACGCTGCGCGACCTCGGCCTCGCCACGGTGCCGCCGCGCCCGGGCGAGAACCCGGGGCCTTATCAGGCGCCCGAGCAGAGATACGGTTCCGGCTTCCGTCCCGGGCCCGCCACCGATGTCTACCAGCTGGGGGCGCTGCTGCACCGCGCGCTGACCGGCCGCGTGCCGGAGCCCGGGATGCCGCCCTATCGCGGCTCGGGCTCCGCACCGGACGGCCTCGTCCACGCGGTCGCCGGCGCCCTGCGCGAGGACCCGGGGGCGCGCCCGGGGGCCGGTGCGCTCGGCGCCGCCCTGCTCGCCGCCGCACGTGAACTGGCGTCCGTCCCGCCGCCGCCCCAGCGCTGAGGAGCGTCGCCGATGTCCGTCACCACCGTCACCCTGCGCGCTCCCCTGGTGCTCGTCCCGGGGATCGGCCTCGACGACCGGCTCCGCGCGAGAGCCGCGTCCAGCGCGGGCCTGCCGTCCGACCTCTCGCGGATCGTCCACGACCTGAACCAGCTCGAAGACGGCGCCGCCGTGAGCATCAGCCCGGCAACCGGCAAGTACCGGGCGTCGCTGCTGGTGCACACGCGCACCTACCGACTGCGTCTGGAGGCCACGAAGCGAGGTACGGGCTACCTCGTCAAGCACATCGATCCGCTGCGCCTGGCCGACCACGCGCGGCTCGCCGGAGCATGCCTCCTGGTACGCCCGCCCGCCTGGCGCATGGTGTTCGAACTGCGGGCCGTGCCCGACGGCTCGGACGCCCAGTGGCAGGTCCTCGACCAGGCCTGGCAGGATCTCGGCCGGGTGCGAGCGGAGCAGCAGGGAACCCCCGCCGTCAGCGAGGCCCAGTCGGAGTTCCTCGACTCGGTGGACCGGCTGATCGACGCGACCGAGGAGATCACCACCCGGGACGACCGCCAGGCCGCGCCGTTTCCGTACCAGCGCCTCACCACCACCGGTGGCAAGCGCGGCAGCACTCCGCGGTCCGTCTACGAATTCCGGCTCGTCGGAACGGAGTCTCCGCCGGCCGGAGCCTTCGTCCGCATCCAGGGCGACACCGAGACGCGCGGGAAGGTGAGCAGGGCGGTGGAGAATACCGTCACCGTCCGGTTCGAGCAGCCCGTTTCCTGGGACCGGCTGCCGGCGCGCGGCGCTCTGGAATTGATCCCCAGCAGCGTCATCTTCAACAAGCAGCGACAGGCCGTGGCGGCTCTGCGCAAACGGGAGGCCAGGAATCCGGGTCTCCTCGCGGCTGTGGTCGAGCACCACGTACGCGCGATCCCCGCGACGACCGCGCAGCCGCACGAGGACCTCGATCCCGAGCAGCTGGAAGCCTTCCGCAAAGCGTTGACCACCGAGGATCTTCTTGTGGTGCTCGGTCCGCCCGGCACGGGAAAGACCCGGACCATCACGGAGATCGCCCATACCGCCGCGACGACGGCCGGGGCCGACAGCGGCCGGGTGCTGGTCACCTCCCACACCAACCGCGCCGTGGACAACGTTCTGGCCCGTCTGCCACGGGATCTCGTCGTCATCCGGGTCGGGGACGAGAGCAAGGTGCACGTCGACGTCAAGCCGTTGCTCCTGGAGGAGCAGGCGGACGGTCTCTCCCAGGAGATCCGCCACGCCATGACCCAGCGCACGCGCGCCTACGAAGAGGCGGCGGCCGTGGAACCGTGGGCGGACGAACTCGCCGCGCGCATGAGGCAGGTCGACGGACAGCTGGAGAACGCGGAGGCCGCGGCCCTGCGGCTGCGGGAGGCGAGCGACGCGGCAGCCGCTCCGGCCCGGGCGCGGCTGGCGATGCTCCAGGACCGGCAGCGGGAGGCGGACGCGGCCCTGCAGTCGCTGTTCGAGCGTGCCGCGTTCCTCCAGGAGAAGGCGCGGCACGCGGGGCAGCGCTCCCATGCCTTCCTCATCGGTCGGCTGTACCGCTCCCGTGCCCGCCGCCGGGAGGCGGAGTTCGCCACGGCACACGCGGAGATCCAGCACCTCCGGGCGCTGGGTCCCGAGCTGCGCCGGCAGGCCGAGGCCGCCGGCGCCGAGGCGGACCACGCGATCCGCGACGACGCCGCGGTCCGGGCGGCCCGGACCGCGCTCCGGACGGCCGAACACCTCGTCGGCCAGGGTTTGCAGTACGCCTACGACGCCGCCGACACCGCCGTCCACGCACTCCGCTCCGTCGTGCCGGGTGAACCCGAGCCCCCTCGCCTGCCCCATGCGGCCGATGCGGCAGCCGCGTTGCACGCCCTGCACAGGCGGCTGCGGGACTGGCTGCCGCTCCTCGCGCAACGCGGGGAGCTGGCCCGGCAGTGGCAAGCCGCCGTCGGCCAAGAGCCGGGCCAGCTGGTGCCCGAACTGGTCCGCTACGCCCAGGTGGTCGGCGCCACCTGCATCGGTGCCGCGTCCCGCCCCGAACTGTCGGGAGTCGACTTCGACCTGGGCATCGTCGACGAGGCGGGACAGATCGGCGTCGCGGACACACTGGTGCCCCTGACCCGGGTCCGCCGCGGGGTCCTGGTCGGTGACGACCGGCAACTGCCGCCCTTCCGGGACTCCGAGGTGGACGAGTGGGCCAAGGAGAACGGTGACCCCGAAGTGGTCCGGCTGCTGGCGCAGAGCGCCCTGGAACGCCTGCGGGGCGGGCTGCCCGCCTCACACATCGTGCAGCTGACCCGCCAGCGCCGGATGCCCGCGGAGATCGCCGACTTCATCTCGGCCTCCTTCTACCGGGGCGAGCTGCTCACCGAGAAGGACCACCGGCACACCGGTCCCCTGTTCGCGAGTCCGATGGCCTTCGTCGACACCGGCGGGCTGCCCGACCGGGTACGCCGCGAGTCGGGTGGCCGCCGCACCGAGGGCCGCGGCCACCGGGGCCCCTTCAACCCCTGCGAGGCACGCCTTCTGGCCAGGCTCGCCGCGTTCTACCACCACCGGGGCTCCGAGTGGGTGGTGATCGTCCCGTACCTCGCCCAGCGTCTGGAGGTCATCCGCCATCTGACCCCGCTGATCGGTGACTCCCAGCTCGCGGACGCCTCGGTCGGCAGCGTCGACTCCTACCAGGGCGGTGAGCGCGACATCGTCCTGTACGGGTTCACCCGCAGCAACGCCGAGGGCCGCATCGGCTTCCTCAAGGAGCTGCGCCGCGCCAACGTCGCCTTCACCCGCGCCAAGAGCCAACTGGTCATGGTGGGCGACCTGGGCACCCTGATGCGCGCCGACGACCCCGGCTTCCGCACGCTCATGGGCGAACTGCACCGGCATCTGCTCGACCGCGGTGACCTGCGGGACCACAAGGACGTCATGGCCGCCCTCGACGAAGCCCTCCCGGACATGGGCAGAGCCGCCCGCGGGTCCTCCTCGGAAGGGGGCCGACCGTGACGACGGCTCCACGGCTGATGAACTTCCCCGAGGAACGCGTCCTGGAGGACGCCGCCTTCGGCCAGGGCCTCGTGCCCACCCGGCTCTACTCCCTGCTGCTGCCGGTCTGGGAGGTGGAGATCCGCGCCGACATCACCGAGGGCGAGCCCTTCTTCCTGATCGACCGCTTCCTGGAGCGCGGGCTGCGCCACGGCGCCCTGCACACCGTGGACGAACTCGCCACGTTCTTCGCCCTGGACCGCGCGCTGGTCGCGCAGGCGGTGCGCTTCCTGACCAGGATCGGCCATCTGCGGGAGGAGGCCGGGGGACGGCTCTCCCTGACACGTCTGGGGAAGCGCTCCGTGGACGACGACGTCCGCTACGTGGTGAGCCGCCAGGACCGCCGGAAGCTGTACTTCGAGGCCCTCGGGTGCACCCCGCTGACCCGGTCCCACTACGACGACGATGTCGTGACGCTTCTGTCCGGAGACGAACTGGCCCGGGTGCAACTAAGCGACCACTACCCGCGCTTCACCCCGATCCACGTGACGTCCGGCTTCGACCGCTCGGCCCTGAAGCGCCTCAAGGAGCGCAAGGACCGGGCCCGGTTCAACCTTCCCGCGGCCCTGGACTCCCTGGAGTGCGTGAGCGAGACCCTCGTCTTCCTCCCGGTGTACCTGGTGCGCGGCCGGGAGGGGCTGCTGGTCTACGGTCAGGCCTCGGCGGGGACCGCACCCGACCCGGAGCTCAGTGCGCTCTGCGGCGGTGACCGGAGGCTGACCCACACCCTGGACACCGAGGAGCGGGACGACCGGGGGGACGAGCGCCTTCTGCGGTCCGCCCGGAAATGGCTCGACGAGCAGGGCCTGCACGCGGTCGCCCCCGAACAGGACGACGACGGCACCTGGTCGGTCTCGCTGCCTCCCACCGCCTTCGGCGAGGACGGGATCCCGGTGTCCCGTATCGGCGGCTACCGCATGGCCGGCACCTGCTTCTTCCGTGTGTGGTGCGCGGAAGAGACACCACGTAAGCTCGCTCTCCTCGACCGCCTGGACCGGCGCATGGGTTCACGCCGACAGGTCACCCGGGTGGAGGCGGAGGAACTCATCGCTCGTCTGGCGCGTCAACTGCGCCTGAACGTGACCGGGTTGTCCCAGATCCGAGGCGGCGCGCAGAAGAGGGGCCTCAGCGGCCTGGAAGCCCAACTGGCCCGACTGGAGAATGAACCGAAGTGATCGACACCGGCCAACTCCTGCTTGCCGAATACGAGCAGATCAAGCAGGAGCAGCGAGCCCGTATCGGCTTCCGCGACAACCTCCTGTACGCCACGCTCGCCGTCATGGCAGCCGTGATCGGATCGACACTGGCCCGGGGAGGCCACGTGGAGATGCTCCTGCTCCTCCCCCCGCTGTCCGTGGTCCTGGGCTGGACCTACCTGGTCAACGACGAGAAGATCTCCGCCATCGGCCGGTACATACGCGACGAACTGTGCCCGCGGCTCAAGGAACTGACGTCGGAACAGGGGGACGTCTTCGGCTGGGAGTCCGCGCACCGCCGCGACGCACACCGCCGCTCGCGCAAGCGTTTCCAGCTCGCCGTCGACCTGCTGACGTTCTGCGCGGCGCCGCTCGCGGCACTGGCCGTCTACTGGATCCTCGGCCCGGCGCAGTGGCCCCTGGTCGTGATCTCGCTGATCGAGGCGACCGTGGTCATCGGTCTGGTGGTCCAAGTCGTGCGCTACGCCGAGTTCGGGGCCTGAGCGAGCACGGTCCGCGCCGGTGAAAACGGTTGCCGGTGCGGCTGCCGCGTGGGTAGCGTCGCCCTCCATGACCCCCACCCTCCACACCGGGCGACTGCTTCTGGAGCCGTACGTCCCCGAGGACGAAGAGGACTTCGTCGCCCTGTTCCAGGACCCCCGGGTGTCGCGGTGGATGGGTGACGGCCCCGACTCCGAAGCGGCGGACCGCGCCCTGTTCGGGCGGATCTTCACGAAGGTCTACGCCCGGGATCTCTTCGATGTCTGGGCTGTACGCCGCGACGGACTCCTGGTCGGGCACGCCGAGATCAAGCCGACCGACGCCGTCCGGGGCCACGAGATCATCTACGCCCTGGCGCCCGCCGCCTGGGGCGCCGGTCTGGGGACCGAGCTGGCCGGGGCGCTCGTCGGCCACGGCTTCGGCACGCTCGGACTGGACAGGGTGTACGCCACCGTTGCCGCGCCGAACGAGGCCTCGCTGAAGGTCCTGGGCAGAATCGGCTTCACGCATCTGCGGGACATCGAGGAGGAGGACGGCAGCACCACCCGGGTGCTGGCCTGCGGTCCGACCGCGACCGGTGTGGCTGCGCTCGCCCGTCAGGGGCGGGGCCGGTGATCAAAGGCTCCGGGGCAGCAGGCACAGTCCCGTCAGCGGCACCCCCAGTGCGGCGATCTCACGGGGTTCCTGTCCGGCCGCCGGGCCCTCGGGCAGCGGCACGGCCCTGATGCGGCCGCCGAGGTCGGCGACGTAGGCGATGCCTTCCCGGGGATCGACCGCGAGGCCGATCGCCTCGGCGAATCCGTCCGCGAGGATCTCGGGGGCCCGGCCCGTCGCGCCGGGCTCCGGAAGCGGCGCGCGGTTGAGGGTGTTGCCGTTGGGCGGCGCTCCCCGGTCCGTCCAGTACAGCCGGTCGCCGTCGAGGTGGAGGTCGATCGGTTCGGGCAGGCCGTCCCAGAGCACTTCGATGTCGGTACGGTGCTCGGCGCTCTCGCCGGGCGGCAGGTCCAGGCCCGCGCGCAGGATGCGGCCCCTGCCGCCCTTGGCCGGGCCCTTCTGCGTCCAGTACAGGTGGCCTCGGGCGGTGTCGACGGCCACGCCGACGCATTCGGCCATGATGCCGCCTTCGGCGGGGTTCACCACGAGATCGGTGAGGCCGCTGCCGTCCACCCGGACCCGGCCGACCCGGTGCCCCTCGCGGTCGCCCCAGTAGAGCGTGCCGGCGCCGTCGCTGGTCAGCTGTTTGCCGGTCGTGACCGCGCCGGAGGGGACCACCTCGCGCGGCGGGCCGCCGCCCAGGTCCACGGCGTGGACGCCGCCGTTGCGGCGGGAGAAGTCCTGGCCGGCCTCGCCGGGTGTGCCGGGGTCGGTCAGCGGGGCACCCATGGTGGTCCAGTAGGCGACGCCGGAGTCCACGACGATGCCGTCCGGGGCGGCGCCCGCGTCGTCCACGAGGGGGCGCACCCGGCCGTCCGGGATGCCGACCTTCAGCACCCTGCCGGGTGCCACCTGCAGTGCCAGTAGTCCGTGCGGCACGGTTGCCGTCCTTGTCCTCGACGAGTCTTGTTCCCGGTGGCCGGCGGGCCCGTTCACGCCCGTCCGCCGTCCCCGGAGGCCGGCCCCGTCCACCCCAGCGGCTCCAGGACGGCGCGGGTGCGGCCGTCACGCAGGGCGGCGAGACGCTCGTAGGCCGGCTCGCCCGTGCCGTACGCCTGCTCGACGGCGTCGAGCACCTCGCCCATCCGGGCCCGGTCCGGCGTACCGGTCTCGAAGTCCAGCTGGGAGCCGACGTGTTCCGTCAGGTGGCGCATCCCGCCGGGGCCGCCGCCGAGGACGCCGCTCTCGAACGGGCCGACGGTGGCCCAGCGCAGGCCGAGCGAGGCCCGGACCAGGTCGTCGAGGTCCTCGACGTCGATCACGCCCTGCTGGATGAGGTACGCGGCCTGGTCGTTGAAGACCTTCTGGAGCCGGTTGCCGACGAATCCGGGGATCTCCTTCTTCAGCCGGACCGGCAGCTTGCCGAGCTCTCGGTAGACCTCCACCGCCCGGTCGGCTGTACGCCCGGACGTCTTCGGCCCCGGCACCACCTCGACGAGCGGCATCAGCTCCGGCGGGTTGAAGGGGTGGCCGATCACGATCCGGTCCGCCGCGGGATTGCCCCGGGCGATCAGCGACGGCACCAGGGACGACGAGGAGGAGGCCAGTACCACGCCGTCGGCCGTGTGCGCCGCCAGCGTGGCGAACATCTGCTCCTTGACCTCGATGCGTTCCGGGCCGGCCTCCTGGACGAAGTCCGTGCCGGTGGCGGCCTCGGCGAGGTCGGGAAGGGCCGTCACCGGCAGGTCCGCCAGCTCGCGCGCCACCAGGTCCCGGAGGTCGGGCCGCGGGTCGCTGACGCGGACCTCCCAGCCGGCCGCGCCGAACAGGCGCGCCCAGGAGACACCGATGACGCCGGCTCCGACGATCGTCACGACTGCCACGAAGATCACCTCATTGGAAGAAGAGGGAAACGGCTCGGGGCACACGGCGGCGGCCTGTTTCCAGGGAACGGGCCGGGGAAAGCGGCGGCAAATCGGCCGGCCGGTCGTCGTACGAGGGGCAGCCGCGCCGCCTGCTCCGGCGGGTTCGGTCGAGTTCCAGTGGACACCCGGGCCGTCGAGTCTGTCCAATATATGATCACCTAGTGATCAATAGGGTGGACGATATCAACCTGTCGCGGCGCCTGCTGGAACAGTTCCTGGCGGTGGCGCGGGAGAAGCACTTCGGCCGTGCCGCCGAGCGGCTCGGCATGAGTCAGCCGCCGCTCAGCCAGTCGGTCCAGCGGCTGGAGCGGGTGGTGGGCGTGCGTCTGCTGGACCGGGGCCCGGGTGGCGTACGGCTGACCGCGGCCGGCGAGGTGTTCGCCGCCGACGCGCGGCGGCTGCTCGATCTGCAGACCGCGGCGGTCGAGCGGGCCCGGCGGGTCGCGAGCGGCGTGGAGGGGGACGTACGGGTCGGCTATGTGAGCCTGCTGAGCCACCTCTATCTGCCCACGCTGCTGCGGACGGCGGCCGAGCACCTGCCCGGCCTCCGCGTGCACCTGCACCACGGCTCCTCGCAGGAAGTGGCCGAGCAGGTCCGCACGGGGGCGCTCGACCTCGGGTTCCTGCGGGACCCCGCGCGTCTCTCCGGCGATCTCACCGGCACGGTGATCGCCACCGAGCGGATCGGCGCCGCGGTGCCGGACGGCCACCGGCTGGCCGGCCCCGACGGCATCGCCCTCGCGGAGCTGCGGGACGAGGACTTCGTCCTGCCCGACCCCGCCGCACTGCCCGTCCTCGCCGAGCAGCTGCGACTCGCCTGCCGCCGGGCGGGGTTCACGCCGCGCGGCGTGGCGGTCGCGGACGATCTCAGCGGACTCTTCAGCTATGTGGCGGCGGGTCTGTGCGTCAGCCTGCTCCCGGAGGGCCTGCGGCACCTGGCCGTGCCGGGCGTGGGCTTCGTACCGCTCCAGGGGCCGGCCGGCGATCTGGACACCCGGGTGTACGCCGTCCACCGCCCCGATGCCGACCCGGCCGTGGTCCGCCTGCTGGACCTGATCGCCGCCCTGCCGCCGGGGGCCACGCAGGGCGCTTGACGAGGCCGCTAGTCGACGAGCGCACCCGAGCTGCGCACGAAGAGAGGTTTCTGCAGGGTGCCCGGACGCGGGTCCGACACCGGGCGGGCCGAGGTCCAGATGGCCTCCACGCCCAGCGGCCGGTAGCCGTCCTCCTGAGTCCACCTCGACGAGGCGGAACGTTCCTGCGTGGGGGCGGGCAGCAGGGGTGCCGGCAGCGCCTTGCGTTCGATGCTTCCCAGGCGCCGCTCGAAGTCGGCCTGCAGCCGGTCCAGGGTGTCCAAGAAGTCCTCGAGCGGAGTGCTTCCCTCGTACATCTGCTCCTCGTTTTCTGCATCGTTCCCCGCACCGCGCGCAGGATCGGGCACACGGCGACGATCGGACGCACGGTGATCGGCGGTGGCGCCTGCCCTCGCGGACACAGCCATCGAAAGTCGTCAAATTCGGAACGAAATGTTCTTTTCGTTGCCGCACTCCGCACAACGATCCCCCTGCCCAGGGGGAATGCGGCATTCGGGTGACTCGCGCAGAACGTGAAGCCCGGACAAGCGGCCGCAGACGTTCACACGGGGCACGGCTCCCTCGTCGACACCGACGCCCTCACCGCCGAGGCGCTGTCGGGACGTCTCCACGCCGTGCTCGACGTCACCGAACCCGAGGTGCTGCCGCCGGCCTCCCCGCTGTACGCGCTGCCGAACGTGCTGCTGACCCCGCACATCGCCGGCTCACTCGGCGGCGAGCTCCTGCGCATCACCCGCAGCGCCGTGGACGAGGTCGAACGCTACTGTGCGGGACGGGAGTTCGCGTACCCGGTGACCCGAGCCGCCCTCGCCACCTCTGCCTGAGAGACCCGGAGAACCAGCATGTCCCGGACCGCCCCGCTGTCGGACGTCCTCGTCTTCACCCGCACCACGGCCTACCGCCACAACTCGATCCCCGCCGGACGGGCGGCCCTGCGCGAGCTGGGCGAGGAGCACGGCTTCGCCGTGGAGACCTCCGAGGACCCCTCGGTCTTCACCGATGCCTCCCTGGCGCGGCGCGGCGCGGTGGTCTTCCTGTCCACCAGCGGTGAGGTGCTCACCCCGGACGGACAGCGGGCGCTGCGGCAGTGGATCCTGGCCGACGGCGGTTTCATGGGCATCCACTCCGCCGCGTGCACCGAGTACGACTGGCCGTTCTACGGGGAGTTGCTCGGCGCCCGCTTCGCCGGCCATCCGGAGTTCCAGCCCGGCACCGTGCTGGTGGAGGACCGGGGTCATCCGGCGACGCGCCATCTGCCGCCCCGGTGGGACTGGCACGACGAGTGGTACGACTTCCGGAGCAACCCCCGGCGCCCCGGTGTGCGGGTCCTCGCCACCGTCGACGAGTCCGGGTACGAGGGAGGCGGCATGGGCACCGATCATCCGCTGGTGTGGTGCAAGGAGTCCGGCGCCGGCCGCTCGTTCTACACCTCCCTGGGCCACGCGGACGGGGCCTACCGCGACCCGGCCTTCCGCGGCCACCTCCTGGGCGGCCTGCGCTGGGCGGCGGGGTGGTCGCGGGACGACGACTGACCGGCCTCCGCGAAGACGCCCCGTACCCGGCGGTGCCGGACATCCCCGCGTCGGACACGCGCACCATGTCACGCGCTCCGGCGTCGAGCGGCTTCTTCGGCAGCGGCCGACGGCCCACCTCGGGGCATGCCCGGGCAGCCGCAAACCCTGTGTCGCTGGGGTACTTCATGGCGCTATCGAATGATGACAGCGCGATGATCTACGAACAGGCCTCCGGAGAACCGCAGTTGACGCCAGCCCACTCGTGCAGGTCGCCGGAGAAACCCCCGCCCGCAGCCTTGACCGCCACCCCGTAACAGGCATGTCATGGCTCATGACATGTTCGAGAATGTTGCTTCACGGTCTCTTCTGAGGCTCTTCCTCACCGACGGACACCCGTCCCCCCGCCCCCGTGACCCACTCACGTCGCATCCCCATCACACGGCCTTCCCCGCGCCCGCGTGGCGGAAGGCCGTCAGCTCAAAGGAGCCTCCATGTTCACTGCATCCCGCAGGCACATCGCCGCCGCCACCGGACTTCTCCTCGCCCTCGGCCTGAGCACGGCCTGCTCCTCGGGCAAGGAGGACTCGGGCGAGGACACGGTCGGCAAGGTGGACGGCAAGATCTCCCTCACCTACCTGCAGAAGCAGGGCGACCAGGAGTACTTCGTGGGCGAGGCGGCCGGCGCCAAGGCGAAGGCCAAGGAGCTCGGCATCGGCCTCAAGGTGGTCAACCTCGGCAACGACGCCAACAAGACGGTCAGCGAGGTGCAGTCCGCGGTCGCCCAGAAGTCCAAGGGCGTCATCATCGTCGTCCCGGACCCGGCCGTCGGACCGCAGGTCGTCCAGACCGCGAAGGACGGCAAGGTCGCTCTGCTGACGTCCGACGACCAGATCTGCACCACCGGCCCGGACCCCGCCGCCTGCGGGAAGGACGACCTGGTGCCCCGCATCGGCTTCAGCGGCGCCCAGATGGGCGGGGAGGTCGGCAAGCGCGCCGCCGAGGAGTACGAGAAAGCGGGCTGGAAGGCCGCCGACACCCGCGTCATATCGGCCTGGAAGCAGGACGTCACGGTGTGCGGGGACCGGGTGGACGCCGCCAGGAAGGCCTTCGACTCCGCGGTCCCGGGCGTGAAGACCATCAATGTGCCCACCGACAACACCCCGACCGGCGCCCAGGACAAGATCGCCGCGACCATCACCGCGAACTCCAAGGTCAAGAACTGGGTCGTCTGGGGCTGCAACGACGAGAACACCATGGGCGGGGTCACCGCGCTGCAGAACGCCGGCATCGGCCCCGACCACGTCATCGGCGTCGGCCTGGGTGCCTACCTCGCCTGCAAGGAATGGCAGTCCGACAAGAAGAGCGGCATGAAGGCCGCCCTCTTCATCAACGGCAAGGACGTCGGCGCGCTGGCCGTCCAGACCATGTACGACAAGCTCAAGAACGGCAAGGACTTCCCCCAGGAGGCCTTCGCCCCCACCAGCATGGTCGACCGCTCCAACTGGAAGAAGTCCGGCCTCACCTGCAGCTGACCCGCCCCGCCCGACCAGACCGCGCGCCACACCTTCGAGGTGAAACCGACACATGACCAGAGCGCCCCACTCCACCGCCGGGCCGGAACCCGCCGGCGGACAGCCCGACGCCGTTCCTCGTAACGAGTCCATCGGCATAACAGACGTCACCAAACGGTTCGGTACGGTGCAGGCGCTCAGCGGCGTCACGCTCGATTTCCCGCGCGGTCAGGTCACCGCGCTGATGGGCGAGAACGGTGCGGGCAAGTCGACTCTGCTCAAGATCCTCACCGGGGACCACCAGCCGACGGAGGGGCACGTCGTCCTCGGCGGGGAGAGCGTCACCCTCGACTCCCCCGCCCGGGCACGTGCGGCGGGGATCCGGATCATCCCCCAGGAACCGGAGATCATCCCGCACATCTCCGTCGCCGAGAACGTCTACGCGGGTGCGCTGCCGCGCAAGCGCGGCAGGCGTTTCGACCGGGCCGAGCTGCGCCGGCGCATCCGGGCCGACCTGACCCGGCTCGGCTTCGACGGCGTGCTCGACCCCGACCTCCTCGGCTCCCGGCTCACCCCGGCCCAGCGGCAGCTGGTCGAGATCATGCGCGCCCTGACCGGGAGCACGCCGCCGCGCCTGCTCGCCTTCGACGAACCCACCTCCTCGCTGTCCGAGCACGAGGTGGACGCCCTGTTCGCCCTCATCCGGCGGCTGCGGGAGCAGGGCATCGCGATCGTCTACGTCTCGCACCGCATGCAGGAGATCTTCCAGCTCGCCGACCGCATCGCCGTGCTGCGCGACGGCAGCCTGGTCGGCGTGCAGCAGGCGGACACGACGAACGAGGGGGAACTGGTACGCCTCATGGTGGGCCGGGACCTGTCCGCCATGTTCGTACGGCAGCGCGTGGCCACGGACCGGCTCGTCCTCGACGTCAGGAACCTCACCACCGACGACGTGCACGACATCTCGCTCCAGGTGCATGCCGGCGAGGTCGTCGGACTGGCCGGCCTCATCGGGGCGGGCCGTTCCGAACTGGCCCTGGCCCTGGCCGGGGACCAGCCGGTCCACAGCGGCGGCGCCACGCTCGACGGCGTCCCGCTGCCGAGCGGGCGCCCCGGCGCGGTGATCCGGGCCGGGCTGGGCCTCGCACCGGAGGAGCGCAAGGCGCAGGCCCTCTTCCTCCAGCAGTCCGTCCGGGCCAACATCTCGCTGGTGGTGCTCGACCGGCTGCGGCGCTCCCGCTTCGTACGCCGGGGGGCCGAGCGCGATCTCGCCCAGCACTACACGGACCGGCTCAGGGTGCGCACCCCCTCGGTCAACCACGAGGTGCGCAAGCTGTCCGGCGGCAACCAGCAGAAGGTCGTCCTCGCCCGGTGGCTGGCGCGCAAGCCGAAGGTCCTGATCCTGGACGAGCCGACCCGCGGGATCGACGTCGGGGCCAAGGCCGAGATCTACCAGATCATCGCCGACCTGGCGGCGGAAGGCGTCGCGCTGCTGGTCATCTCCTCCGAACTCACCGAACTCCTCGGCCTCGCGGACCGGGTCGTCGTCATGCAACAGGGCCGCATCACCGGCGAGCTCAGCCACGACGAGGCCACCGAGGAGTCCATCCTCGCCCTCGCGATGGCCGACGACATCATCAGCGCAAGCACCCCCGGAGCCTCCTCATGACCCTCACCAGCCCTCCGTCCCCAGCAGTCAAGGGACCGTCGGACGGTTCCACGCTCTCCCGGCCGAAGCTGCTCGCCCACGTCAGCGGGCAAAACATCAGTCTCGTCGGCGCGCTCGTTCTCGTGCTCGTCCTGTTCGGGGTGCTCAACGACAACTACTTCAGCCTGTCCAACATGCAGGTGATCGCCGAGGCGGCCACCATCACGGGACTGCTCGCCATCGTGCAGACCGTCGTGATCATCTGCGGCGGCCTCGACATCTCCGTGGGCTCGCAGGCCGGTGTGGCGTCCGTCGTCAGCGCGATGGTCTTCACCAGCACCGGAACCAACGCCTTCCTCGGCATGGCGGCCGCCGTGGGCGTCGGCCTCGCCATCGGCGCGCTCAACGGCCTGATCATCGTCTACGGCCGGGTCAATCCCACGATCGCCACCCTGGCCGGCCTCGCCGCCTACAAGGGCCTCGCCCAGTTGCTCTCGGACGGCCGGGCCCAGGGCTACGTCCTCAACGACGACGTCTTCGTCTTCCTCGGCCGCGGGAAGATCGCCGGACTTCCCGTCATGGTCTGGATTCTCATCGTCGTCGCCGTGACCGTCCATGTCCTGCTCCGCTACACCGACATCGGGCGCAACATCTACGCCATCGGCGGCAACGACACCGCCGCCCGCCTCGCCGGCATCAACATCAACAAGTACCTGATCTTCGTCTACGCCCTGATCGGGATCGTCGCCGCGATCGCGGGCATCCTGCTCACCGCCCGTACCGGCTCGGGCCAGCCCACCTCGGGGAGCGAGGGCCTGGAGCTCAAGGCCATCACCGCAGCCGCGCTCGGCGGCGCCGCGCTCAAGGGGGGCAAGGGCGGCATCGGCGGCACGCTCCTCGCCGTCGCCCTTCTCGGGGCCCTCGAGAACGGCCTCACCGTCCAGGGCATCAACTCCTTCTGGCAGAACGTCGCCCAGGGCGCGCTGCTCGTCGTGGCGGTCGTCATCCAGCAGCGCCGCAGCGGGGAAAGGGCCGTCGGCCTGCCGCACTGACCGGGTCTCCGCGCCGACGCGGTGGAGCGGGTCCACTCGCCTGAGGCACATCATCCCTCCGCATTGGCCTTGGTGGGCTCCCCTCTCTGTTTGATCAAGGTGGTGCGGGCTGCTGGTGGGTAAGGATGAGGGTATGACGACCTAGTTTCGCACCTACTGCAAGGACGAAGATCTGTGGCTGTGCTTCGAGGCCGATGCCGTACTGGATGGCTGGCAGGTCCAGCCGCAGGCAGCCGAGATCTCCGCGGAGGAGTTCGAGCTCTTGTGGGTCGAGGCCAGGCGCATTCTTGGTTCTTCAGACTGATCTGGCGGGCTGAGGTTCGTAGGGGGCGCCGTCGCGGAGCATCGTGCAGAGCACATCGGTCCGCCGTCTGGCGAGGCAGAGCAGGGTCCGGGTGTGGTGCTTGCCCTGGCTGATCTTCTTGTCGCGCAGGCCGGCGACTCAGGGTCGCCCAGGGCCGCAAACGCGGAGAGGCAGAAGGCTTGTTTGAGCCGCTTTCCCCTCGCAGGGGGCTGTTCGCCTCGGATCGATCGGCCCGAGTCGCGGGTCGCAGGGGCGATCCTGCGCAGGCGGCGAGGTGGCCGGCATGAACGTCAGTACCTCCGAAAGGGGTGGCCCTCCAGCAGTCCGTCGATCCGCCCGGCGAGCAACTTGCGCTGGTCAAGCACGGCGGTCGGCGACCCGGCCAGTTCGGGACAGTCAGAGTGGCTGCCTCGGTGCCCGGAACGGTGAGGGTCTGCTCGTCCCGGGCGGCCAGGACATCCTCAACCAACCGCTCGGCCTTCCGCGGCGTCTTCGGCCGTAACAACGTGACGCGGCGGCGTCGGTCAGCCCTGCCGCTCTGGGACGGAGAGCCGAACCGCCCCGGCAGGGCCGGGGCGGCCGGGTGTTGCGGCCGGTCTCCGGCACCCGCTCCAGCGAGGGATGGATCTGGGCCGGCAGGCCGTGCAACCGGTCCGCGACCCGGGTGGTCTCACCGGCCAGGTCGTCGTCGAAGCCAGCGATCATCTCCAGCTCGGCGATCGTCTCTTGCTCGCCGTCGATCGCCCGCAGCATGTGGGGCATCGCGCGGGCCACGCCCGCAGTGACGAACGTGTCCCGCGCATCCGTCTCGGCCTCACCGGGCTAGAGGTCGGACATGCGGCGCATCGTCAGCCCGAGCAGGTAGGAGACGTGGCAGCCCGTGTCTCTCGCAACCACCAGCGGCAGGGCCACGATCCAGATTGGCTGGTCAACTCCGGGCCGAGCACGGTGCCGTGCTCGGCCCGGAGTTTCGCGAAGAGCTCGCGGAGTTTGGGGTCGGTATTGGGCAGGCGCTTGTCCAAGGCCTTCTTTCCGGCCGGAACTACGGAGGTGGCGTGGTGCTCGCCCTTGCCGACGTCCAGGCCGAGGAAGACATCCATGTCGCCGGTGTTGATCGCGTGCAGGCCCCTCCGGTCACACATTTCGTCCGGCCTTGCCTCGGCATCGAGCTGCCGCATCCACGTTACGGAGAGCTCTTCCGGCTCGGGTGAAGCCGGTCCTCAAGCCCCTCATCAGCGGTCGGCCGATGCCTCCGGGCCCGAAGGCCGGAGGCCCCATTGCGGAGCCGTGAAGTCGGCAACGGGGGAACTGCGCGGCTCGTCGACAGCGCGGCCCGGCTCTCTTCGCCGCCCCCTCCGCCCTGGACCGGATACGGCCATTGCTGGCCGAGCGCCCCCTGCCGGTAACGGTGCTCGTCGAGGACGGCGGCGGGGACGAGCGCGAACTGCGGGTCTCCGGGCCCGGTGAGCTCCCGGTCGCCTGCCTGGTCCCGGCGGACGCCGCTGTGCTCGACCGGAGGGGGAATTTCGAGGCGAAGTACGCGTGCGCCACTGCGTCGCCACGCCGCCGCACACGAGCCCCGCCCCCTCAGTCCGCCGTCGGCTTCCAGCGCTCGGCCTCGCGCGCCGCCGCGCGTGCGCCCAGGAATCCGACGGTCAGGGAGACAGCGGCACATGCGGCGATGCCGGCTGCCAGGACGGCCCAGGAAACGGAGCCCTCCTTCACCAGGGCGATGAAGAAGACCGAGTGCCAGGCGGTGACCGCCCCTGTGACGACGGTCGCGATGAGCAGGGGCACCGTGAGATGCCATGCGGCCACGGACCGGAACACACGGCGCCGGCCGGTCAGGACCGACAGCGGGGCGAGGGCGTGGCGGATCCGGCCGAATTCGGCCGCCGCGCTCACCGCACCGGCCATGAGAATGAAGAGGATGCCGGTGATGCCGAACAACCGGATCCAGTTCGGTATGCGGGAACGCGAGGAGCCCGTCCAGTCTCCGTCCAACGCCTCCACCCGGACCGGAGGGTTGGGAAGGGCGAAGGCGGCCTGCTTCACCTCGGCCAGCTGTCCGGGGGCGGACGTCACGACGAGGAGCGACTGTGTGCCGTCCGCCTTCACGCCGACCCGGGAGGCAGGGACGAAGCGGAAGTCGCCGTACCAGCGGGGCATTTCCCGCACCTGAGCGTTTCCGCCCGTCGGTGTCGTCTCCCCGCCGTGGCACCGCACGCGCAGGACGCTCAGATCGCGGCAGGTCCCGCCGACCGTGACCCACGGCTCCTTCGGCGGTCCCGGGTCGTGGAACGTACGGCTCAGGAGAACCGCCCCCGTCGGCAGGGACGACCGGAAGCGGCCGGTCTGGGCTGCGGTCATGCCGCTGGGGTTCACCTCGATCACGGTGTCCTTGATCCGCTGATGCGTGGCGACGGCCGCTCGCGAGTGCGTTCCCAGTCTGCTGGACCACACCTGCATCTGGGCGACGATGCCGATGCCGATGACCATCGCCAGGGCCAGGCGGACGACGACGCCGGGGTGGGCGTGCGTCCATCGTCCGCCGATCAGACGGCCCGGATGCCCCTTCCGCTTCCCGTTGCCGGCCAGCCAGGAGCCCAGACGGCGGGTGAGGAGGGCCACGACGGAGGAGAGGAAGGCCCACATGACGACGGTTCCGGAGGTGAAGACGATCAGCTGCGCCTTGCGGGGCACGTACTGGCTCGTCAGGACCAGCGCGACCCCGACTCCGCAGAGGGCCGGGCGCCATGCGGGAACGCGGGATGCGAAGGACGTCGGGCGGGTGGACCTACCGTCCCGGTGAACGCGGTGCGTACCCACCACGACGGCAAGCACGACGAACAGGGACACTCCGGTCGCGGCGGCGGCCATGGGCCAGCCGCCCCGCACATCGCGGTGATCGAGGATGTATCCGGTGGGCGCGAGACGTACGTCGTGCACGGACGCGACGGCGTACGGGACCAGCGCGATGAGCGTTCCCAGGGCTGCGGGGATCGCCGCTTCCCCGGTGTTGACGATCAGTCGGTGCCGCCAGGTGCCGCCCAGCGCGTGCAGGAGGCCGCCGCGTCGGTCACGGGTCCGGGAGCCGACCCGTGCGGCGACGACGGCCAGGGCGAGAGCGGGCAGCCCGGTCAGGGCCCACAGCGCGAGGAGAGGAGACGACACCGCAGGCTGGTCGACCATCTCGCCCGTCGCCCCGCCGTTCATCCCGAAGGCGCCGACGGACATCCACCTGCGATCGCTCCTGGGCGCCTCATCCGATACCCGGACGTAGGCGATCCGTTCGGAGGGAGTGACCAGGCCCTCCGTCGTGATGGTCCCGGCGAACCGCCCGTAGCGCGTGAGGATCCCCTCCCCCGCCCCTGTGCGGACGAGTTCGGGGGACAGCAGTGCCTCACCCGGCTCCGGCCACCGGCTCACTCCGGCAGGGACCGGGGCATCGGCGGTGAGCGGCCGGACGAAGACGAGGGAGACGGGTCTGCCTCCGATGGAGTCCCCTCCCTCCCGGTACAGCAGGGCGGCGTCCTTGCCGGAGGCGATCACCGGCCCCCGGGCCTCCGCCCTGGTCTCCCGGCCGTCGAAGGTCGCGACCGCGGCCACCGTCGCCAGAACAACGAAGGAGAAGGCGGCCGCGGCGCCGAACAGGCCCCACCACCGAAGGCGGTCACCCGGCGTGGAGCGCCCCGCCGCCAGACCGATCCTGAGCAGGGTAGTCGCGGTGGGGATGCGGTTCCCCCTCACAGGGCTCCCGCCTCCGCGAGAATCCCGCCGCGCAGTTCGTGGCTCCGGTCGGCACGGCCGGCCACCGAGAGGTCGTGAGTGACGACCAGCAGTGCGCAGCCCCGGTCGCGGGCCGCCGTGAACAAGTGCGCGGCGACCGACTCCTTGGCGTCCGGGTCGAGGGCGCCGGTGGGCTCGTCGGCGAGCAGGACGGCCGGTTCGGTGATCAGAGCGCGGGCGACGGCGGTCCGCTGGCGCTCACCGCCGGACAGCATGCCGGTGGGCGTGGAGCCGGTGGGGACCCCTAGCTCACCGAGGAGTTCCTCCGCCCTCCGGTACGCGTCCCGATGCCGCCCCCCGTCGAGCAGGACCGGCAGAGCGACGTTCTCCACCGGGCTGAGCTCGGGAAGGAGTTCGCCGAACTGGAACACCATGCTGAGCGTCTCCCGCCGCGCCTGGGCGAGCCGTGCGGAGCCGAGTCCGGTGATGTCCCTGCCCGCCGCGGTGATGGTGCCCGACTGGGGTTTGATCAGACCGAGAATGCACATGAGCAGCGTCGACTTGCCCGACCCGCTCGGGCCGGTCACGGCGACCGACTCGCCCCGGGGCACGGACAGCCCCACTCCGTCGAGGAGGGCCCGGCCTCCGACCTGGTAGCGGAGATCGCTGACGCGGAGTCCGGACGGGTCCTTCTCGTACACAGAACGTGCCTCTTGCTCTAGGGAGTGGAAAATCCGCACGGGCCTTCGGTCGCCCCGGCGAAGGTGGCCCACCGTCGCGAAGGCGTCCCCTGCCGCCACCGATTAATGGCACAACCGATCAAGCGTTAACAAGAGTTGGCCGGAAAGCTACCGCCCTACCGAGCAACAACAATGCACTGTTGCATCATGTGCAACTCTCCTGCGTGCGCGGCAGGCGATGCCGCTCGGGCGGCACGTCGGGACAGCGCCGAGCGATGTCCGTCCGACGGCGATCGGCCAGAATTCGCCCTCGGAATACGGGAATCCGTCCCGGCCCACGGAGCGAGGGCGGCCACTGCCGCCCCGCCTATTCGCCGACCTGCCCGTCGATCGCTTCGCGGAGCAGGTCGGCGTGTCCGTTGTGGCGGGCGTACTCCTCGATCATGTGGGTGAGGATGTAGCGGAGCGAGAAGGTCTCGCCCCCGCAGTCCACCGTGTCGTCGAGGGACTCGACGGCGGCCGCGGCGGCGCGGGAGCCCTCGCATGCCTCGTGCCAGAGCGTGAACGCCTCGTCCGCGTCCGCCCCGTCCACCTGGAATTCGCCGTTGACCACGGGCCAGAGGGCTTGGCACTCCTCGCCGCTCAGCACCAGCCGGAACCAGCTCCGCTCGACCTCCGCCGCATGCCGGACAAGGCCCAGGAGGGTCAGGGCCGAGGTCGGGACCGCCTTGCGCCTCAGTTGCTCGGCGGTCAGTCCCCGGCACTTCATGGCGAGGGTCGCGCGCTGGTATTCGAGGAACGCGGTCAGCGACGCACGGTCGCCGGCCGTCCTGGACGGATGGACACGTCGGTCATCACTCATCGGGTGATGATGACAAGGCGCCCGGCGGCCGTCGCCGCCGGGGTCGTCAGCGCGGCTTCGGGGGCTTTCGGCCGTCGAACGCGAAGAGCGTGTTCTTGGCCGCGGCCACGACCACCGCACGCCCCGCCACGGTCACACGGGGGCTCGCGCCCTCCTCGCCCGTGAAGCCGTCGACCTGGGGGTCCGTGGTCCACAGGAGTTTCCCGTCGCGCGGGGACAGCGCGACGACCCGGCCCGTGGACGAGCTGAACATCACCGCGCCGAGGCCCTGCGCGGGGCCGGACGCGCCCTCCACGGCCGTCTGCCGGGACCACTTCTCCCGGCCGGTCACGGGGTCGAGTGCCGTGACGAGACCGGTCCGTCCGCTCACGTAGACGGTGCCGCCGGCCATGCCCGGCGTCCCGTCGTACGTCTTGTCCAGCAGGGAGTACGAGACCTTGCGGGAGGACACGTCGACCCGCGCCACCCCGTCGTAGCCCGTGCCGGCCGGGCCCTCCAGGTGCTCCAGAAGAAGGACGAGCCGGCCTCCGGCGACACCCATCGGCACGGCGGGCCCGTTGACCGCGACGGGTCTGCCCAGTGCTCCCGAGGCGCGGTCGACCGGATACAGGGTGGGGTGGCGCACCGCCAGGTCCTCCACCTCCGCGTCCGTCGCGCACATCGCGAGGAGCCGCGCGCCCGCCGCGACGGGAGCGCACTGTCTGCCCGCCGGGAACGGTGTCCTCCAGGTGATCTCGCCGCTGTGCGCGTCCCGGGCCTCGAAGCGGGAGTCGGAGGCGTCGACCGACACCACGGTGGAGTCTGCCACCAGCGCGTCCCGGGTCCGGCCGGTGACGGCCGTCGACCGGGCGCCGGACGGGGCGGACCACAGCTCGCGGCCGTCGTCCGCGTCCAGCGCCACGATCTCGTCCGGAGGGTTCCCCGGGGCGTCCTCTGCGGCGAAGCGGTAGCCGATCACCGTGTCGTCGGTGGCGCCCACCAGGTGCATGCCCTGGACCGGGACGCCGGGACTGTCCGCGGTCCACATCCGCGAGCCGTCCAGGACCTTGATGCGGGTCGCGACCACACCGCCGCCCCCGCAGAACACCGAGTCTCCGTGCGCGACGCACCGCAGTTCGTCGGGGATGTCCTCGCGCCCGCCCGGCACGGACTTGCGCCACGGTGCGAAGCCGGCCGGAAGCGCGGCGGCCGGGGCGGCGGGGCTGCTGCCCTTGTCGCCGTCGCCGCTCCCCCCGTTGCCGTCCGGCCTCAGCACGGCGACACCTCCGCCGATCGCCACCACGGCGACCGCGGCCGCGAGCACGGGGCGCCATCGGTGACGCAGCCGGCGACCGATCGAGGCACCGGTGCCCGTACCCGTATCGGGACCGTCCGGGGCGGTGGCCGGGGTGGCCCGTGTCGCGAGGTGGGGCTGGGTGATCATGTCGCGGGTGCGGCCCGCGCCGGCCCCGCCCGTGACGGTCCCGCCGAGGTCGGCCGGCAGGTCCCGCAGCAGCACGAGCAGTTCGTCCGCCGAGGGACGCCCCCCGGGCTCCTTGTCCAGGCACGGCTCGACGACCGCGCGCAGCGCCACCGGCACGGCATCCAGCGACGGTTCCTCGTGCACCACCTGGTAGGCGGTGAGGTACGGGCTGTCCGCGTCGAAGGGCCCGTGGCCCGTCGCCGCGTACACCAGCAGCGTGCCCAGCGAGAAGACGTCGGACCGGGGCCCCACACCGCGCGGCGCCTGCAACTGCTCCGGCGACATGAAGGGCGGCGTCCCGATGACCCGCCCCGTCATCGTCAGCGTCTGCTGGTCCGCGGCGCGCGAGATGCCGAAATCGATGACGCGCGGCCCCTCCGGCGAGAGCACGACGTTCGAGGGCTTCAGATCACGGTGGACCACCCCCACCCGGTGGATGTCGCGCAGCGCCTCGGCCAGTCCGATGGCGAGTCTGCGCAGCTCGGCGCCGTCCAGCGGGCCCTGCGCGGTGATGTGCTGGGCGAGCGTCTGCCCCTCGATATAGGTCGTCGCCATCCACGGCTGATCGGCCTCGGGCGCCGCGTCGACCACGGCGGCGGTGAACGCACCGCTCACCCGCCGCGCCGCCGCCACCTCCTGCCGGAACCGGATGCGGAACTCGTCGTCCGCCGCGAACTGCTGGTGGATGAGCTTGATCGCGACGGGCCGGCCGGAACTCGTACGGGCCAGGAAGACCGTGCCCATGCCACCCGAGCCGAGCCGCGCCTCCAGCGGATAACCGCCGATCTCGGCTGGATCGCCCACGCGCAGCGACACTCTCCCCGACCTCCCGTCCCCCGTGCGCCTCTGCTGCCACGGGCCCGCGTACCTGTCCTGCACACAAACTAGCCGCAGGGCAGTGCGGCAGGGCAGAGCGGGTGACGCACAGGCCGGCCGCAGGCTCCTCGAAGACGGGCCGCGCCTACCCGGCGGGGCGCCCCTGATCTGGGGTTATGCGGGTCAGGTGGCTCTCGCTCGGCGACCACGACCGGCCGGGCGGAGCGGCAGGCGGGGCCGGACAGGGCGGTCCGGGTCGTGGCCGGTCTCCCGGACCGATGGGGCATGGTCGGCATCTCGGGTGCCTCGACAGCGGACGCGGTGTCCGCTGTCGAGGAGCTCGCGTCCCGGCTCCGTGCGGCGGGGCCAGTACGCGACAGCCCGGCGTGAGGCGGCCTGCGTCAGAGCCCGGAAGACCCTTCCCCGGCCGGCGAGGCGGCCGGCAGTTCCTTGGGGCGCCGCTGGACTCCGGGCGCGAACCGCGGGCCGTGGGCCTCCATCACCTCGATCACGCCGTCCGGGGCGTGGGCGACGGTGCCCAGGCCCGCCCCGAGCGCGGAGACCGCCAAGTGGTGACGGCTGTTCACCAGGATCCGTCCGGCGTCCGTCACCTGCCGCAGCCGGCTTCCCTCTTCGACGGCGATGTCGTGGAAGCCTGTTCCGGTGCCGTCGCCGCCGTGCCCGGAGACCCCTCTCTGGGCCGGGAGGTCCTGCCACAGGGTCCCGTCCTTGGCCGCGTTGAGCAGCTGGGCGCCCCGGCAGATGCCGAGGACGGGCTTGTGGCCCTCCTCCGCCCAGCGCAGCAGCGTCAGTTCCATGGCGTCCGGCTCCGATGCCCAGCGGAATCGCGCGGGCGGCTTCCACCGCACGGAAATATCCGATGCTCTGCATCCAGCGGCCGGTTTCCTCCGGTCTGCGCCAGGGCCTCGGGGATATTCCAATCATCGGTTCTCTCATGGCGAGGAAGCCGGCACGACATCCGATGAGAAATGCAGGGGGAAATAGGGGCGACCTACCCCATAGTGACCCTCGAAGGAGTGGACGGAAGCGGAAATTCCATTCCCATCGAGAACATGCGCACCTCGCTTTCGAAACATTCGAATGCCGTCCGCGCGAGGCCTGCCAGGGAACTCTCGAACGAATAAAGAAGAATCGCCGCTGACAGACATCCAGGGAATCTCTACCAGGACACGCAGCCCGCACCTTTCCGGCATTCCGCCCATCTCCTGGAGATCGCCGCGCAGTTTCCGCCACGAACACGAGCGGTTCGCGCGGGCGGACTTCGCGCTCTTCGACCGCCGGCGGCACACCTGGGCGGTGCACTGCGAGGACGTGGCGGAGCACCGGACTGTTCGAGCGGCACGAGGAGGTCATGCGGGACTCCGGTGCCATCGCGCTCGACGGCACCGGCTCCCCGGCGGACGTGCAGCCGAGGCCCTGGCGGTGCCCGCGTCCCGGGCCTCGGGCTCAGACAGGCCCCAGCAGCTCCCGCACGGTGCGCCGCAGGGCGGTCCCGCCCTCGAAGAGCACGGCGGTCAGTCCCAGCTCTCGGGCGGCCCGCACATTGGCCTCCCGGTCGTCGACGAAGAAGGCCTCCTCAGCGGTGGCATCGAGGAGGCGCAGGGCTCCCGCGAAGGCTTCGGGGGCGGGTTTGGTCGCCCCGAGCGCGCAGGAGAAGGCGAGGGCGTCGAAGCGCTCGTCCACCTCCGCCAGCTGCTCGGGAAGGCCCGAGAGCAGCAGCGCGTCGTTGTCCGTGAACAGGGCCGTGGGGTGCGAGCGGAGAAGATCGGCGGCGGCGAGGACGTCGGGGTCGGGCTCGAAGGCGCCGCACCAGATGCGGCGCAGTTCGGCGGAGGTGCCGGAGAAGCCGAGACGCAGCCTGATCTCCCCCTCCACCTCTTCGGCATTTCCGGCTCCGCCGTCCCAGGAGGAGATCAGACCTGAGGAGTAGAGCTCCGCGTCGACACGTTCCGCCGGAAGGCCGCACGCCTCGCCGAGAATTTTCAGCCGGTGCTCGCGGTGAAAGCGGCAGACGACGCCGCCGAGATCGAAAAGGAAAACCCGTGGCTTCATGTGCGGCACACTAGCAAATACCGGAGCGGCACACTCTTTTCGGAATAAATACCCATCGGATATCGCGCCATGCCGGAAGAAAGAAGCCGCCCGGCCGGAGGCCCGTAACCACTGCGCGCTCCATCGCACCGGCCCCCTTCGGAACCCATGTGCTCTTTACCCCCTGTCAGCCTGGTTGTCAGGGCCAGTTGCGAAGGCTCCCGGCCCTGATGCCACCGCCGGGAGCGTGCTGATGATGAATGTGTCCGGTCGGCCTCGCGGGTTCGGGCCACCGGCCGGCGAGCGCCGTCCTTCGATGTCCGCGCTCCGCCCCTGTCCCGGGTCAGGCCGCCGGCCAAGCGGTCTCCCGTGCGACGCGTACTGTCACGGAAAGGGTCCAAGCCCGTGGGCAACGAGGTCGAAGCAGGTACCGGGGTCATCGCACGAATCAAGCAGATGACCGACGACTCAGGGATCAGCGAGAACGCGTTGTACCAGATGCTTCGCAAGGAGCCGCTCCCCAAGGAAGTCCTCAAGGAGGTCTTCCAGCAGTACTACTGCATCCGGACGTTCCCGCAGATCCTGGTCGGGCCGGCCGCCCGCGTGGACGACGAGTTCATCCGGCTGAAGAGCGCCCGCACCGTTGTCTCGGAGCTGGGTGACGGCCACGGGGAGGCCATCCACCGCTTCGGCAACCGGAAGGCTCTGCGGGACGACACGGCGGCGAACCAGTCCCTGTCCCAGGAGCAGCACGCCCAACTGCCGGGCGCCCGGCACCGGCTGTTCGAGACTCACCCCGTCACGGGCGCCCCCGGCCTCTTCGCGCCCTCGGGGAGCGCCATGTCCGTCGTCGGGCTCTCCGACGCCCAGTCGCATCTGGCGCTCGACGCGCTGGAGGAGTTCGTCCTGAAGGAGCTGCCCGCCTACACCCACCGGTATCAGCCCGGTGACCTGGTGATCTGGGACAACATGAGCACGCTGCACCGAGGGACCGGGGTCAGCGCGACCCGGGACTTCGAAACCAGCCGCCTCCTGCACCGGATCAACGTCCAGTACGCCGGGGCCCGGGCAGGAGCCCCCGAGCGATCCCGGTCCGCCGCCGGGCGACGGCGGGCGTGAGGGGTGCGGTGTCAGTCGGCTGACGTAGTCTTCCGGCCACCGCACACCGACTGTGAGGATCAAGAGAAGTGACCGGCCTGTCTCCCTTCCCGCTGCCCTTTCAGACTGCCCGTTCCATAGCGTTCGCGACACCCCGGACGCTGCGTGAGCTGGAGATGACGCGGTGCAGCTCACACATCCGGTCGAAGCCGGGGTGGTTCGACAAGATGAACGACGCCGGCATCGTCGCCAGGTGGACACGGGAGGCGGTTGCCCAGGGGCTCACCGAAGCGCAGGTTCACTACGTTCTCGCCGAGCTCGCGCACTACGCGGCGCTGCGGGACGCGCGAACCGGCGTCGAGGTGTCCGCGGTCGACGGTGTGTGGCAGTCGGACATCTTGATCGACGACGAGCTCAGGTCCCGGCTGTGCGACGCGGTGCGGGTGCTGGAAGAGGTCCCCGAGACTGAGAAGGACTGGCATCCCGGGTCCGACGGCCAGGTACTGGATCTGGTGCACCCCTCACTGTTCTGTCTGGTGAGGGAGGCGAGCGGCGGCCCCGAGCGGGCCTGGCAGAACCCCACGGACCGCTACTGGGCGTACGAGTTCTCGGAGAAGTTCCAGTGGCTGCCCACGGACGTCGACATCAGCGCCGACGGCGAGGCCGTCTTCCGTTCGTACGTCAACAACGTCCACCCGGAAACCCATCACGAACTGGCCTCCGTCCTGCCGGACTTGTTCGCCCGCATGCGCCCGCTGCTGGAGAACGTCCTCACCGATCTCCGGCATCCCCGGCCGCTGCGGATCAAGGCCGACCCCTACGGCTGGTACGACTCGGAACCGGAGTATCCGAACAAGTCCTCCTACAGCTCCGACGAGGCCTTCAAGGAAGCCCGCCAGGCGTGGGAGGTGGCGCACGACGCCTGGTGGGAGGACCGCCGCCCGGTCGTCCCGGACGCACCGGCCTTCACCCCGCCCGAGCTGCCCGGCGCATCCGCGCGGGTCGGCCTGTGCGGCCGCCGCCTCCAGGTCATCGTCAAGCTCGCCACGATCCACCTCACCCCGGACAAGCCCGAGTACGCGGGCGGTTCCTGGCATGTCGAGGGGATGCTGAACGAGCGGATCGTCTCGACCGGCATCTACTACTGGGACAACGAGAACATCACCGAGAGCCGGCTGAGCTTCCGCGCGGCCCTCGACGACCCGCACTACGAACAGAACGACGACAACGGTGTGCGCGAGGTCTACGGTCTGGAGGACGAGGACGCGCTGAACCAGCTGCTGGGGTCGGCGTCCACCCCGGCCGGCCGCTGCCTGGCCTTCCCGAACATCCTGCAACACCGCGTCGGACCGTTCCGCCTCGCGGACCCCGGCCGTCCGGGACATCGGAAGATCCTCGCGTTCTTCCTGGTCGACCCGTCGGAAGAGATCGTCTCGACATCCGATGTGCCGCCGCAGCAGCCGTGGGCCGACACCTCGACCATGACGCTCGAACAGGCCAGGGACTATCGCGAACAGCTCATGCGGGAGCGCAAGTTCTTCATCGACGAGCACAACGAGCAGCTGTACGAGCGAGAGTTCTCCCTCTGCGAGCACTGACACCTCGGGACCGCGTAGCCGGCCGTCGCGTGTCACACTTCCGCGCCCGCACCGCTCCTATCCGGCAGTACGCCCCCGCCACCCGGGCGGGGGCGGGTTCCGTCCGGAAGGATCACCCATGCACCGCGCTTTCGCCGCCACCCTCGCCGCACTCGCCTGTACCGCGGCCGTGGCCACGCTCGGCACCGCACAGCCCGCCTCGGCCAGCGGTGTGTCGTACATGCTCAAGAACGTCGCCACCGGCAAGTGCATGAAGGGGAACAGCAGCCGCGCCGCGTACCCCGACGACAACCGGGCCTACGACGTCACGATGGTCACCTGCAACCGCAACGACGTGAACCAGTGGTGGGGCTACATCAGCGGCGGCACCATCGTCATGACCGCCTCGACGCACGACACCGGCATCTGCCTGAGCGTCCAGAAGACGCCTTCGGGCGACTTCGCCCGGGGTGTCTACACCGCGCGGTGCGCGAACAAGCCGTACGGGCAGAAGTTCAACACCGGCGTGACCTCCAACTACCCGATCGGCTCCGCCAGTCCCGCCTGCTACGTAGGCCACTACGCGGGCGGCGACAGCTGGCCCGCCTGCTACGGCAACCACGGCAGCAACACCCGGTGGAACTGGGTCTCCTGAGCCCCGGCCCGCCCCGCATCCCTCAACGCAGTGTGCGGGCGCGACAGCCACCGGCCAAGCCGAGCAGCACCGGGTGGCTGGGGCTGGTCAGGCTCCACAGGTCGACGAATCCACCGGAACCGGCGTCGCCGTTGTGGATGGTGTGACCACCGACGGCGAGCACCCGGCCGTTCGGGCTGAAGCGGCCATCGACCTCGGTTGTGCGGGGCGTGCGATTCACCCGGAGCGCCTGCTCCCGGACGTTTCCCCCGTCCCGCCGATCGGGGCATCGACCGAATTGCTGGCGCTTTTCCGACCGGGATTTCACTCACGCCCCGGAAGAAGCCGCAATCCAAAGGGGTGCGTCCGACCGCGCCGCGGCGGTGGCCCGGCCCGCGCTCGTGACCGAAGGAGGCAGGGCGCGGCACTTTCGATCGGTGCTGTCGGCGGGTGGGGGAACGTGGAAGCGGGCGCCTATCCGATGAGGCCGTGCAGGACCGGGACGCTCCCGCCGGCGCCGGAGACGCCCGCGATGGCGGCCGCCGCGACCGGGACGCCGGCGAGGACGGACAGGCAGCCGATGACCAGGCCGATGACGACAGCGGCCAGGAGTACGACGGCGGCGTGCAGGGACAGGAAGGTGTCGGGTGGAGTGGTCATGCCTCGACCCTGGCCCCGTTCACCGCTGTGACGCTCAGGGATCGAACGGTTCCGGTGAACGCCGATCACTCGTGGAGTGCGCCCGTACACAACGGCTGTTCGGCCAAACGGCCACGTCCCCGTGCACGTGGCCCCGTCATGTTCCGTCAAGTTCGGTGCTGTTCGGTCGGACAGGCCCCTACGCTGCAGATGATGTGGCGCAGCACGAGGGGGCGGAGCCTGTGGCGGAACACGTCGACGCGGACGACCGGGCGAGCGTGTATCAGGAGGCGTTGGAGAACCAGGCTCTCCACCTGTCCCGACTGAGGGTGGAGCGGGGCAATCCGTCGCTGCGTGCCATCGAGGCCCGGGCGCGGAAGCTGTTCGCCCAGGAGCACGCCGCGCTGCCGATCGCCACTCAGAGCGCCGCGTTCGGCGGGAAGTACGTGAGCGTGGACAGGGTCATGCTGCTCGTCCGCACGCTGCTGTCCTGGGACGAGTACGGGCAGGAGTGCTCGCCGCCCGACCGCAGATCACCTGCTCTGGAGCCTTGGCGGGCGAGGTGGGTCGCCGTGGCCTCGGCACGGCCGACCCGACGCCGGTCAGGTGCCATGCGGCGGGAACCGATGAGCGAGCCGCAGCGGACCTCTCGTACGGCGGCCCCCTCGTCCCCTTTCGCTCTTGCCTACGCTCCTGTGGCGCACTCGGGTCCGGTGGTGTCGGTGGCGTTCTCCCCGGACGGGCTGCTGATCGCCACAGGGAGCGCGGACAACACCGTACGGCTGTGGGAGGCCGCGTCCGGAGCTCCGGTCGGTGACGCTCTCGCCGGCCACACCGAGGGGGTCGCGTGCGTGGCGTTCTCACCCGACGGAAGGCTGCTGGCGACCGCGAGCGCCGACCACACGGTGCGCCTGTGGGACACCGCGTCCGGGGCCACCGCCGGTGAACCGCTCACCGGTCACAGCGACGAGGTCTGGTCGGTGGCCTTCTCCCCCGACGGCGGCCTGCTCGCCACCGCCGGCGCGGACGAGACCGTGCGGTTCTGGGACGCGACCACGCGCACCCCACTCGGCGGTCCGCTCACCGGCCACGGTGATCCCGTCTGGTCGACGGCGTTCTCCCCCGACGGCAACCTGCTCGCCACAGCGAGCCGCGACAAGACCGTGCGCCTGTGGGACCCCGTCACGGGCGCGCTCGTCGGAAGACCTCTCATCGGCCATACCGACGACGTCGAGTCGGTGGCGTTCTCACCCGCCGGGCAACTCCTGGCCACGGCCGGCTCCGACGGGACCGTACGGGTGTGGAGTCCGATCACCGGCACCGAAGCCCTTGCCCCACTCGCCGGCCATACCGGCCCGGTCTTCTCCGTGGCGTTCTCCCCCGACGGACAATTACTCGCCAGCTCCAGTCGGGACCGGACCGTACGGCTGTGGGACCCCGCAACCGGGGCGCCGGTCGGCGAACCTCTCACCGGCCACACCGACCAGGTCTGGTCGGTGGCCTTCTCCCCCGACGGCAGCATGCTCGCCACTGCGAGCCACGACAGCACCGTGCGCGTCCACCGGCGCGGTGAGCCGAGCGCTCCGGAACCCGTCGCCGTGTCCACCGCGGCGCTGCGGGCGGTCGAGCACGCTGTCGCAACCGGATATCCCGTCCCGCTGCCCGCCGTTCACGGCAGGCACGAGGGTCCGGTCCACTCGGTGGCGTTCTCCGCCGACAGCCGTCTGCTCGCCACCGCCGGCCACGACGGAACCGTCCGCCTGTGGAACCCCATCACCCGTCTCCCCGTCGGCACGCCCCTCTCCGGCCACGCCGACAGGATCCACGCGGTGGCGTTCTCCCCGGACGGCCGCCTCGTCGCCACGGCCAGTGACGACGAGTCCGTCCGCCTGTGGGACGTCGACACCCGCCTCCAGATCGGCGATCGGCTCACCGCTTTTGACGGGGACCACGGGTCCTGTCTGTCCGTGGCGTTCTCGCCCGACGGTCGTCTCCTCGCCACCGGCAGCCACGACCCCCAGCTCTGGGCCACCGCGACCGGCGCCGCCCTCGGTGGCCCCCTCACCGGCCACACCGACAGCGTCGCAGGCGTGGCGTTCTCCCCCGACGGACGTCTCCTCGCCACCGGCAGCCACGACGGAACGGTCCGACTGTGGGACCCTGCCGGGCGCCTCCCGGTCGGTTCCCCCATGAGCGGCCGCACGGACAGCGCGGGCGTGACATCCCTGGCGTTCTCTCCCGAGGGGCATCTCCTCGCGACCGGCGATCAGGACGGAACCGTCCGGCTGTGGGAAACCATGACCGGCACCCCGGTCCGTGAGCCCCTCACCGGCCACACCGGTCCAATCGCCTCGGTCGCGTTCTCTCCCGACGGACGTCTGCTCGCCACCGCCGGCCACGACGGAACCGTCCGCCTGTGGAACGCGCTGACCCGACGCCCTGTCGGAGAACATCTGGACGTCCGCGACGGCCGGATTCATTCCGTCGCGTTCTCCCCCGACGGCCACTTCCTCGCATCGGGCGGAAGCGACGGGAACATACGGCTGTGGGCAGGACGCTTTCGACAGCCGTCGCCTCAAGGCCCTGGCTCACCGCCACCGTCGGCCGAGAGGCATGTCAACTCAAGGGTGCAGATACGCGACGACGCACGGTAGCCGGGCGGGGCCGTGCTCGCGGACGAAAATGGGCCAGGCCCAGCGCTACGCGTGTGAAGCAATGGGCCGGTACACCGGGGCCCGCCACGCGCTCACCCGCGCCACGGATCAGGTTCCAGCCCTCGGGTCGACGGCGTCAACGGCGTCGACGGTCATGAGCGTGGCGCCGGCCGCCCGCGAGATCCGCTGATCGCCCCTGCCGCTGGGGGAGCACTTGAGCACGGTCGCACCAGTGGACGGACGCCCCCCACCCGCAAGGCCATGGCTTCGCCGGGTGCGTCGGCCCCGTCCTTGAGACAATGCCGAGAGGAGGGGCCGAGAGCCGACGCACGCGAGGGACCGCACATGTCCGAAACTCCGACCGCCTCGGATGCCCCGATCCGCGTCTTCCTGCTCGACGATCACGAAGTGGTGCGGCGGGGGCTGCGGGACCTTCTGGGCGCCGAGCCCGGTATCGAGGTGGTGGGCGAGGCGGCCACGGCCGCGCAGGCGCTGGCCCGGGGGCCCGCGCTCAAGCCCGATGTGGCCGTGCTGGACGTCCGGCTGCCCGACGGCGACGGCATCACGGTGTGCCGGGAACTGCGCTCGCGGATGCCGGACCTGGCGTGCCTGATGCTGACGTCCTTCGACGACGAGGACGCCCTGCTCGATGCGGTCATGGCGGGGGCGGCCGGATACGTACTCAAGCAGATCAACGGCTCCGACCTGGTGTCCGCCGTGCGCACGGTGGCGCGGGGCCAGTCGATGCTGGACCCCGCGACGACGGCCCGGCTGATGCGTTCCGTACGCGGTCCCGGGGCGGACGCCCACCCGGAGGACGAGCGGCTTGCCGTGCTGTCCGAACGGGAGCACGCCGTTCTCGACCTGATCGGGGAGGGCCTCACCAACCGGCAGATCGCCAAGCGGCTGTATCTGTCGGAGAAGACGGTCAAGAACCACATCTCGCGGCTGCTCGGGAAGCTCGGCGTGGAACGCCGCGTCCAGGCGGCCGTCATCGCGGCGGAGGCGCGGGAGCACCCGCATCACGACACCTGAGGGGGCGGCTCCGCCCGGGCCCCGTTCGGTGAGGGGCGTTCAGTCGTCGCCGGGGGCCAGCGGCACCCGCCACTCCAGCACGGTGCCGCCGCGCACGTCCCGCCGCGCACCGACGGACAGGGTGCCGCCCAGCCCTCGGGCACGCTCCGCCAGATTCCGCAGACCGCCGCGGTGGTGGTTCCCCTCCGGCGGCAGCCCGACGCCGTCGTCGGTCACCGTCACCACCAGCTCCCCGCCGTCGGCGACCACCGCCGCCTCCGCCCGCCGCGCCCGGGCGTGGCGGGCCACGTTGCTCGGCGCCTCCCCGATGACCGCGACCACCTGATCGGCCACCCGATCGGGCACGTCCGTGTCGATCAGCCCCTCCATCCGCAGGCCGGGCGTGAACCCCAGGGCGGGCGTGACGGCCTCCACGGCCCGCAGGGCCCGGGATCTGAGCTTCGGGGCGCCGGCCTTCGTCGTGTGCTCCCGGAGACCGAAGATGGTGGTACGGATGATCTTGATGGTGGCATCGAGGTCCTCGATGGCGCGGTTGAGCCGCTCCACGGCCTCGGGGTGCTCGACGAACGGGCGCGTGCTCTGCAGAGTCATCCCCGTGGCGAAGAGCCGCTGGATCGCGAGGTCGTGCAGATCGCGCGCGATCCGGTCGCGGTCCTCCAGAAGGCTCATCTGCTCGGCGTCCCGCCGGCGGTCCGCCAGTTCGAGGGCCAGTGCGGCCTGGCCGGCGAAGCCCGGCAGCGCGGCGGTCTCCGCGCCCGGGAACACCGGCCGGTCCCTGTTCCGGGCCAGGGCCAGGACCCCGCTCAGTCTCTCCTTGGTTCCCACGGGAATCGCCACCGCGGGTCCGAAGCCCTCCCACCGCTCCGGCCGCGCCCCGATCCGCGCGTCGGACCCGATGTCCGTCACGGTGATGAGCCCGTTCTCCGCGAGTGCGGCGGCGGCCAATGTCCCCCGGCCGCTCGGCAGCACGATGCCCCGGTGCTCATCGGCCTTCTCCCCCAGCGCGAGCGAGCCGGTCAGCTCCCCGTCCGGGCCGACGAGGTAGAAGGCCCCGAGATCGGCTCCGGCGATGTCCATGGCCCGGCTCAGCATTCCTTCGAGCACCTCGGACTCGGCGGAGCCGGAGAGCAGCGCACTCGTGAATTCGGAGCTGGCCGCCAGCCAACGCTGTCTGCGCCGGCCCTCCTCGTAGAGCCGGGCGTTCTCGATGGCGATGCCGGCCGCCACGGCCAGCGTGGCGACCAGTGCCTCGTCCTCGTCGTCGAAGTCCCGCGCTCCGCGCTTCTCGGTCAGGTAGAGATTCCCGAAGACCTCGTCGCGGACCCGGATGGGCACGCCGAGAAAGGAGTGCATGGGCGGGTGGTGGGGCGGGAAGCCGTACGAGGCGGGGTGCTCCGAGAGCTCCTTCAGCCGCAGCGGTGCCGGGTGGCGGATCAGCTCGCCGAGGATTCCGTGACCGGAGGGAAGGCTGCCGATCCGGGTGCGTACCTCGTCGCTGATGCCGACGGGAAGGAACTCGGCGAGCTTCTCGTCGTTCCCGATCACCCCCAGGGCCCCGTACTCCGCGTCTACCAGGGTGACGGCGGCCTCCACGATCCCGCGCAGTGCCTGCGCCAGGTCGAGTTCCCGGCCCACGGACATGACGGCTTCGAGCAGTCCGTTCAGCCGGTCCCGCGTCCCCCGGGCCTCGTCGATCCGGCTCTGCAGCTCTTCGAGGAGTTCATCGAGGCGCAGGCGCGGAAGTGCGGCCGTTCCGTCCCCCGACGCCCGCGCGCCGCCGTCCTCGCTGTCCCCGCCCATGGTCACCTCCGACGCACTGAGGCGGGGCAGGCCCATCCACGCCTGCTTCCAACGTAAGCCCGCCCCACGACCCGCTCCTGTCGAGCCGTGCGCCTGTTACGCCATGTGCCGGAAGTGCCCCGTACGGGCGCGGCGGCGCGCTCCTCACCGCATGGGGACCGTGATGACGGGGCAGTGCGCGCGGTGCAGCAGGCCGTGGACGACGGAGCCGAGGCGCATCCCGCTGTAACCGCCCTGCCCCCTGCGTCCCACCACCACGGCCAGTGCGTGTTCCGCCGCATCGGCGAGGACCTCGACGGGCGGTCCGGCCACCACCTCGTGTCGCAGCGGGACGTCGGGGTACTTCCCCGCCCAGCCGGCGACCGTCTCCGACAGGAGCCGGCGCTCGTCGTCGAGGTCCGGGTCCCTCCTGCGCCACGAGAACACCGGCGGCTGCCACACCGCGACCACACGCAGGGCGCAGCCGCGCAGGTCGGCCTCCTCGAAGGCCAGGGCCAGGGCGCCCTGCGCGGCCTCGCTCCCGTCGACCCCCACGACCAGGTACGACGGCTGCTGCGTGCTGTGCTCCGCGTCGGCGACGACGACCACCGGGCAGGACGCCTGAGCGGTGACGGGCACCGCCAACGACCCGGCGGACAGGAACTCCTCCGCACGGCTCAGATGCCGTGAGCCGAGCACCAGCATGCGCGCCCTCCTCGACAGGTGTGCCAGCGTCGGCCCCGGGCGCCCGCCGAGGAGCAGCGTCGTGGCGGCCACGTCGGGCCACCGGGCGTGCGCCCAGGCGACCGCCGCCGCCAGGACTTCCGCACCGGCCCGCTCCGATGCCATGTGGCGGGGTGCGTCGTCCACGTGCTGGGCGTCGTGCTGCGGCGGTACGACCAGGACGAGACGCAGGCCGAGACCGCGGCGGTGTGCCTCGTCCGTGGCCCAGGCAAGTGGCAGGTGCCAGTCCTTGACCGGGTCGATGCCGACGACGACGTCCTGGTCATCCATGGTGCTGCTCATGGTGTTCCCCTGTACGTCCGAAGGGCGGAGGGCTTGTTCCCAGCGTGTCACCGCACTGTGCGCCGGACGGGGGCCGCCCGGGGGTCGAGGGGGGACCGAACGGCCCCTCCTGTGCCCGGCCCCGCCGTCGCAGGCTGGTGGTGGGAGCGGCCCGGGACGACATGCCCGCCCGAGCCGTACCACGGCCAACACGCACGTGGAGAAGGACTGACGATGTCGACGACCGAGCAAGACACCGCGCTGGTCACAGCGCTGGTGGCGGACGCCGTGGCGGCGCCGTCCATGCACAACTCCCAGCCCTGGAAGTTCGTCCTGGCCGCCGGCTCGCAGGTGCTGGCCGTGTACGGCGACCCGGCCCGTACGCTGCCGGTCGGTGACCCCGACAACCGGGGTCTGCACCTGGGCTGCGGCGCGGCACTGTTCAACCTGCGGGTCGCGGCGGCGCATCACGGCTGGAGCGCCGTACCGGACCTGCTGCCCGATCCGCGGGACTCCTGGCACCTGGCCGATGTCCCGCTCCGGGAGCACGACTCCCAGGACAGTGAGCTCGCGGTGCTCCACCCGGCCGTGCGGCAGCGGCACACCAGCCGCTTCCCGTTCTCGGACGAGCGGATCCCGCCGGCGATACTCGACGGCCTCTGCGCGGCGGCCCTGCTGGAGGGCTGCCGGCTCACGGTGCCGGGGGCCTGGCACACGGACGCCGTCATGGAACTCGTCCACGACGCCGAGCTCTTCGAGACGGCCGACGAGGCGATGCGCGAGGAGATCGCGGCCTGGACGCGCAGGGGCCGTACGGGGCAGGGGCCGGACTCCGACGGCATCCCCGGCTACGCCCTCGGCCCCCGGCAGTCCGGCGTGAGCGCCCCCACGCGGGACTTCGACACCCCGCGCAGCATGCCGGACCGCCCGGCGGCCGCCTTCGAGGAGCGGCCGCAGATCGCGCTGGTCGGCACCGGCGGAGACACCCCGGCGGACTGGCTGCGCGCGGGGCAGGCGATGGAGCGCGTGCTGTTGCAGGCCACCCTGGACGGGCTCTCGGCCTCGCTGATGTCTCAGCCTCTCGAATGGCCCGAACTCCGGTCGTTCGCCCGCGACCCCGCCTCGTCCACCGGCTTCGTGCACATGCTGCTCAGGCTCGGCTACGGCCCCCGGGGCTCGGCCACCCCGCGCAGGCCGGTCGACGAGGTCCTGACGATCAGGTGACCACGCACGGCGCCCCCTGTCCGCCTGTCCCCCTGTCCGCCTGTCCGCCTGTCCGCCTGTCCGCCTGTCCGCCTGTCCGCGCGGAACGTACGGATCGAACTCACCGCGCCGGGCACAGGCTAACGTCGCGCCGGGCACAGGCTGACGTCGTCCTCACCACCGACGTGACGCCCGTGACGTCACCGCGTAGTCCGCGCGTAGTCCGGGGGAATGATCTCGACGGGGCACTGCCCGTGGTGCAGCAGCGCGTGGCTGACGCGCCCCAGCGACGGCCCGGCCCGGAACATCCGGTGCCTGCTGCCCATGATCAGCAGGTCCGCGCCGGCGGTGGCGCGGACGAGGACGCCGGGGACGCTGGTGCCCGTCTCGACGTGGTGGGTGACGGTGAGTCCCGGGCAGCGGTCCCGGACGTGCTCGGCCATCGCGGCCACCTCGTGCACCCGCTGTTCGGCGATCGAGCCGACGTTGTCGAGCATGGTGGTGACACTGCCGACATGGGCGAGCACGTTGCACACGCTCAGCAGGTGCAACGACGCCTTGCGGAGCTGTGCCTCGGCGGCCGCGACCGCCAGCCAGTCCAGGTCGGAGGCACCGCGGACGGCCGCCGTGATCACACCCGTCCCGGCCCGTTCGGCCTCTCCGCGCACGATGACCACCGGCACCTTGGTCCGCGCCGCCACCCCCAGCCCGACGGACCCGAGCAGCAGCGCACCGAAGCCGCCCAGGCCCCGGCTGCCCACCACGACGGTGCCCCGGCGGCCGGCCGCCGCGTACAACCCGGCGACCGGCTCCTGCCGGCTGAGTTCCTTCGTCACGGTCAGCCCGGGAAAGCGCTCCGTCACGGCGTCGGCCGTGCCGGTCAGCAGGTCGCGCGCCGTCTCCCGCAGTGCCTGGAGGGTGTCCCCGGACGACAGGATGGCGCGGCGGTCGGTGTCCGCGGCGTGCACGATGTGAAGCGCCCGCCCACGGCGGTCGGCCTCGGCGGCCGCCCACAGCGCGGCGGCGCGGGCCTGCGGGGACGCGTCGACGCCGACGACCACGGCACCCAGTTCCGGAGGGCCGGAAGAATCGCTGGTCATGGCTCCTCCTCGGGAGTCGCCCACGGGCCGGAAGCGGCCCGAAGCCTGCCCGTCCACGGTCGCACCGGACGGCGCTCCACGAGGAGGGGCCCTTCGGTCCCGATCGAGACCTGTCGGCCCTCCCGGGACCGCAGCCGCCCGGACGAGGCTGGACCCGGGCTCCCCTCGGAACCTCTGACGACAAGGAGGCCCGGTCATGACACGGGCCCTGCGTCCGCACGGTCAAGGCCGGGGGGAGAGAACTCGCTCGTCTCGACCGGTCCCGCTCGTCCCGGCCGTTCCCGCTCGTCCCGGCCGGTGGGGAAGACTGAGCCCATGACAGACATCGTGTTCACGCGCCGGAGCGGCTGGATCCCGAACGTGATCCGCGAGGACGGTGAGCTGAAGCTGATGCTCGGCGCCGGGGCCGACGCCAACCATGAACCCCGCACGTTCACGTTCCCGATCACGGAGGCCCATCTTGCGGTGATCCGGGAGGATCTGCCCCGGCACCTGCTGCTGTGGAGCGCGGTCCTTCCGCTCTGCGACGCCGCCGGAACCCGGGGCCGGCTCGACGAGAACGCCGCCGTCGCGCTCCTGGACCCCATCCTTCTCTCCGCACCGGCGGACGTCGACGCGCTCTTCCGACGCATCCGGTGGGACAGGGGCCAGCTCATCGCCCACGGAGCCGACATCGGCCTGCTCGACCGAGGTCAGGTCTGCGCGGCGATGCGCGGGGCGACAGAGACGTCCGACGGGCAACGAGCGCAGAAGTACCACGCGGACCGCCGTCGCGCCGAGCGCGGAACAGTCCTCGGTCCACTCGACGCCGCGATCCTGAGGTACACGGGCCAGTATCTGCACGGTTCGACGGTGCCGAAGCGGCTGCCCGATGCCGTCGACCCCGCGCTGCTGCCCGAGGTCTTGCGTGTGATCGCCACCGCGGAGCAGGCGTGCGCCGGGATACGGATCGGGCGCGATCCGCGACGGGGAAAGCGCGCCACGGACAAGCGCGACTGGGACCGGATGGAGGCGACGGTCGACGCGGCCCTGCGCCGCGCGCACCCTGAGCTCGTCGATGACGCGGTGCGTACGGTGAGCTTCCTGATGTGCTCGGAGGCCGCGCACCGCTCCAGGAACGCGCCCGTGGACGACGGCCAGGAGGAGGCCGCCGGCGAGGGTGCGCGTAAGAGGACCCTGGCGTTCACCGACGACAAGGGCGCCGAGGCCAAGTGGCTCCCGGACAGCCCCCGCACCGCCGCCGCGGAGTTCTGGGAGTTCGTCGGCGACCGGTCCGCCCCGGACAACGAAGTCTTCACCATCGAGGACGAGGATCTGGGCGAAGGGATCCAGCTCCACTTCTACGCGGACTCCGTCGCCCGGATCACGACGGTGCGCGAGGGTGAAGGCGGGTCGGATCCGGAGTACCGGGTCGAGTACAGCCTGGTCGACGGGATCAGCGGCTACCGGGATCTGGTGGGCACCTTCGTCCGGGGCGGCTGCGCCGCGCTCGGACGGTACGGGCCCTGGATGTCGGACACCGCCGAGTTCGAGCGCGCACGCCGACGGCGCGACGGCAAGTAGTCGGGCCGAGCAGATCAGGCCGGGCCGCGTCCCGGCGGGCCGCCGACCACTGTGAGCAGGTCCACGACGAAGATCAGCGTCGAGCCGGGCGGGATCAACGAAGAGGGTGACTGCCTGCCGTAGCCGAGACGCGGAGGAACGATGATCTCGCGCCGGCCGCCGGCCTTCATTCCCCTGATCCCGGTCCAGGCCCTTGACGGCCTTGCCACCGCCCACGGCGAACTTGAACGGCCGGTCCTGCTCCCAGGAGGAGTCGAACTCCCTCCCGGACGCGAACGTGACCCCCGCATAGTGAACCTGGACCACCCTGCCCGGCTGCGCCTCGGGTCCGTCCCCCACCACGAGGTCACGGATCGTCAGCTCGGTGGGCGGATCACCCTCCGGGACCTCGATCCCGGGCTTCGCCGGTTCACTCATCACAGTCTCCTTCGTCGACCAGCAGGAATCCCCTAGCCGAGGAAGCTCAACCGCACCTGCCGATCCGCATTGTCCACGTTCGTGTCCACCAAACTCCGTTAAGACAACCTCAGGCTATCGGGTCGCCAACGTGTCTCCGGCCAGGGGCCTTGACCCCGAATTCTGGACACGGGTTATGCGGCTTGTGCCAGCGTAGTTGGTGTGTGGCGGAGGGCGTTTTCGAAGGTGATCGGTGGTCGTTGTCCGAGGCGGGAGTGTCGGCGTCGGGTGTTGTAGCGGTGGAGCCATCGGAAGGCGTCGAGTCGGGCCTCGCGCTCGGTCGGCCAGCTCTTTCGTCCTTGCAGGGTCTCGCGTTTGAAGGTCGCGTTGAAGGACTCGGCGAGTGCGTTGTCCGCGCTGGACCCGACCGCGCTCATACTTCGCCGCACCCCTGCTGACCTGCAGGCTTCGGCGAAACTCCTGCTCGTGTACTGGGCTCCGTGGTCGGTGTGCATGATCGATCCGGCAAGGCTGCCGCGGGTGCGGATCGCCGCGGCCAGGGCGTCGGTGACGAGATCCGCGCGCATGTGGTCGGCGATCGCCCAGCCGACGAGACGGCGCGATGCGAGGTCGATGACGGTCGCCAGGTAGCAGAACTTCCCGCCGGCGACGGGCAGGTAGGTGATGTCACCGACGTACTTCGTGTTCGGCTTGTCCGCGGTGAAGTCGCGGCCGATCAGGTCCGGGGCCTTGGCCGCGGCCGGGTCAGAGACGGTGGTGCGGTGCCGGCGCCGCAACCGGATCCCTTGATCCCGGACGCCCGCATGATCCTGGCGACGCGCTTGTGGTTGACCGCGACACCGTTCTCCTCGCGGAGCTCGGCGGTGATCCTCGGGGCTCCGTAGGTGCCGTCCGATTCCTGGTGCACCGCCCGTATCCGGGCTGCCAGGCGGGCGTCGGCCACCTGCCGGGCGGCCCGGTCAGCGGCTGTCCGTTGCCAGTAGTAGAAGCTCGAGCGGCTGACGCCGAGGATCCTGCAGAGCCGCTTCACGCCGTGACGGCGCTGGAGGTCGGCGACACACTGGAAGCGGTTCACCAGCGCGTCTCCCCGGCGAAATACTTCGCCGCCTTCCGCAGGATCTCCCGTTCCTCCTCCAGCTCGCGGACCTTCTTTCGCAAGGCGGCGTTCTCCGCCTCCAGCGGTACCGGCGGCTGGGCCGGTTCTTGCGTCCGTCGTCCTCGGGGACGGCTCACCCCGGCTGCCCTCACCCAGTTCCGCAGGGTCTCCGGGTTGATCCCCAGATCGGCCGCGACCGACCTGATCGTCGCTTCCGGCCGCGACTCGTACAGCGCGACCGCGTCCGCCTTGAACTCCGGCGGGTAGTTCTTCATGACCACGAGATGTCCGTTCTCAGATCCTCAGGATCCAGTGTCTCGTGTGTCCAGGATCAGGGGTCAAGGCCCGTCCTCAAGCGCGCGAGTGGGCCAGCTCTTCTCTTGCCACGCTGCAGGGTCCGCGGACATCCCCATGTTTTGAAGGGCCTGCTGGGCTTGCTCCAGTAGGCCTTCCGTCACCGCAAGCTCCACATCACCGTGTTCGGCCAGGGCCTGGGCGAGTGGCGTTGCGGGCTCCGATCCGAGGGCTGTGTTAGCTGCATCTATGTCCCTGATGCGTCCTGAGACCTCTTCGGGTTCTGGCAAGGTGCCTGGATCGGGGCAGTACTGAATGTGAGCATCGAGGATCTCTGGGCCGTGCTGGGTCACCAGCAGCCATAGCCGCTGAGCCTCGTCAGTATCCAATGGTGGCAGTTGCCCTGGTTGTGCGGGCAGCGGCGGCAGCCACTGGTAGTCAGCATTGCCCCGTTCGGCCGTCTGCACAATCTCGTCGAGGCGGCCGCGGTATCCCGGTGCGATCTCGGGGTGCTCATACCACTCCACTTCCCGTACCGCTCTCAGACTTTCTCGCAGCTTGGCCTGTTCAGCCAAAAGTTGGCGCCGCTGAGCCTGCTGGGTCTCGATGTGCTGCTGAAGCCGCTCAGTGTTCGTGGTCGCGCTCAGGTGGGCCAGCGCTCCGAGCGACTGGCGCAGATCGGAGCTGCCGCCCTGCCACTGATCGCGCTGGAGCACGCACATGCTGCGCAGTTTGGGCGGTAGTTGATCGATCAGTACCTTGAGAGCTTGTCCCTTTTCGCTGGTGACCAAGACTCTCTTGCCATCCGCGAGAAGCGCCGCGATGAGATTGCTGATCGTGTGGGTCTTTCCGGTGCCTGGCGGGCCTTGGACCACCACGCTGGTGTCGTGCTGCAGTCTGTCCAGCACGTCCAGCTGGGCCGCGTTGGTGAGCATGGGGAATAGCGGTTCCGGGCCCAGTGCCGGAGGGACAGGACCCTTACTACTCCCCCAGGCGGTGCGTTGCTCGGGTTCGAGGTCGTACAGCAGCTGCGCCAGCCCCAAAGGCGCCTGCGCTCCGGGACGCTTCAAGACTCGCGCGATACTTTCGAAGAAACCGAGTACCGAGCGCTGGCCATGTTCGCGCAGGATGATCGCCGGCGCATGGTGTAGTGACCGTGCCTGGGGGTCGGCGGTGAGGTCAGGGTGCCCGCTGCCGGAGTCGAACGGAAGTGTTCGCTCGACACCGAAGGCACGCTGGGCCCATGAGCGCACGGCCTCAGACGCCCGGTCTGACAAGGGGTGGAAGGCGGCTTCCTCCACCTCAGAACGTACGACCCCCAGTAGTTCCGAGGTGTAGCCATCGGACTCGCTGAGAAACTCGGTATCCTCCAGGCGACCTGACTGACCCGGCACCAGAGACACCGTGACGTTGACTGAATTCGGATCAACCGTAAGGGTGACAGGGACCGTCACAATGTGCCTGCGTACCCGAGCCGAAGCTCGCTCGGCTCCTACTTGCAGGAGGCCTATGGCCAGGACGGTTTCGAAGGAGTCACCGTCCTGTTGGATCTTCTTGGCAATCCGATACAGCTGCTGGTGCAGACGGCGGTGCGACGCAGCCGCTAGTGCAGCGCGTCGCAGGTCCTTTGCCGGTTGAGTGCGCGGGGTCTGGCTACACGTGGTAGTCGGCAAGGTGGACGAGGGCGGCGGCGTCGAAGGCTGCCGTCGGGCTGCCGGTGCGCAAGACCGCGTCGGTGTAGGCGGCGGTGGCACTCAAGTACATAGCGAAGCCCCAGGCGTTGTCGTCACCGAGGTATTCGATGCGGCACAGCGGGATGCGCACGTCCTCGCCCTCTTTCTCGACGATCGCCGTGAGGTAGCCGAACGAACCACGCCACCGGGTGTCAACCTCGGCCAAGGCGGGCCAGCTTCGCAGCTGGAAGGCGTGGTGGTCGACGGTGTCGTCGACCTCTTCCTTGAGGCGTTTAGGCGGAACCGGCATGGCGATCACCCAAGCTCCGGCTGGTGCTCACGTCACGTTGCCGCGCAGCAGCGCCGTCGCCGCGCGCGTGGCGCGGGTGGCGACGTCCTCGGGGGAGAGACGGGAGAGCGTCAGGAAGTTCTCCGTGTCCAGGGTGACGTAGCCGTGGGCTAGGACGAAGAGCTGTTCGAGTAGGAGCAGTGCTTGGGAAGGGTCGGCGTGGCCCGCCTGCCGGGCGAGGTCGAGCAGCAGCGCCATCAGGCCCCGGCCAGCCCGGGCCACGTCGGCGTCGCGCAGCGGCCTCAGCTCCCGGGCGAAGATCACGTCGAGACCGGCGCCGCGGTCGGACACGTGGCGCACGTATGCCCCCGCGGTGGCCGCGAGCCGGTCGATCGGGTCGGGGCCAGCCGCCTGCGCGGCGGCCTCGATGGACCGGGTCAGCTCGTCGGCGGCCTGTGCCGCGACGACGGCGAGTAGCGCGTCACGGTGGGGAAAGTGACGATACGGGGCGGCCGTGCTCACTCCGAGCCTGCGGGCGAGTTCGGCGACGGAGAAGCCGGCCATCCCCGTCTCGGAGAGCAGCACGAAGCTCTCAGCGATCAGTGCCGAGCGGAGCTGCCCCCGGGCAGGGCGCTGACTCCCCGCTCCACTTGCTGCGTCAGTCACTCGACCCACTTCCTTGACCATAAGTAAGAGACCACTTACTTTATAAGTGATAGCCCTCTTACTTCTAGCATTGGAGGCCGAGCATGACAGGGATCGACGGCAAGGTGGTGGCCATTACGGGCGCGGGCAGCGGGATCGGCGAGGCGAGCGCGCTGCTCCTCGCGTCGCGCGGCGCGAAGCTCGTCCTCGGAGCGCGTCGGAGCGACCGGCTGGAAGCGCTCGTCGCCCGCATCGAGGCCGATGGCGGCACGGCCGTCTGGAAGACGACGGACGTGCGTCGCCGAGGAGACCTCGCGGACCTGGTGGCGTACGCCTGCGGGCACTATGGCGCGCTGGATGTCCTCGTCAGCAACGCCGGGATCGGTCCCATCTCGCCGTTCGACGAGCTGCGCGTCGAGGACTGGGACCAGATGATCGACGTCAACTTCCGCGGCGTGCTGCACGGGATCGCGGCAGCGCTCCCCGTGTTCCGCAAGCAGGGCAGGGGGCAGTTCGTCAACGTCGTCTCGACCGCCGGGCTGCGCATCGTGCCGAACCAGGCTGTCTACGCGGCGACGAAGAACGCGGTCCGCACCGTCTCCGAGGGACTGCGCCAGGAGGCCGGGCCCGACCTGCGGGTCACCATGGTCTCGCCCGGCTACGTCGGGACGGAATTCGCCGACTCGATCACCAGCCCCACCGTCAAGTCGCAGATCCAGGCGGTCGACTTCTCCCTCTCCCCCGACGACATCGCCCGCGCTGTCGCCTTCGCGATCGAGCAGCCGTCGAACGTCGACGTCGGCGACATCGTCGTCCGCCCCACGGCACAGAGCTGACGCCTCACGGGCTCTGCGGGCGAACTCGTCGATGCCCAGGTGTGTTTCCTCTGGAGGGACGGGCCTGACCGGGGATGTCACGGCTTCGCCCACCTGTCCGGCATGGAGCAAAGCGTCAGAAGGCTGTCCGCTATTGATGATCACCCAGCTTCCGGTTGGTGCTCACTCCAAAGGAAACGCACCCCTTCGTGGCCCATCCACCCGCACCGCCGTTGCCGCTTTCCCGCAAGCAGGACCGCAAGGTGCGCAGGCTCGTGGCCGCTGCCGGGGCCGGGCAGGCAGTGGCGCGGCGCGCACGGATCGTACTGCTGGCCGCCGCGGGCCGGCCCACCACCGCCATCGCCGCCGAGCTCGGATGCAGTGTGCCTACCGTGCGCACCTGGCGCGAACGCTTCCGCCGCCGTGGAGTGGCGGGCCTGTTCGACCGACCGCGCAGCGGGCGCCCCGAACAGCATGGTCCCAGCGCGCGCCTGGCCGTGGTGGCCACCGCTACCAGCGTGCCGCCCGAGGGAGCCACGCTATGGACCCGCGCCACCATCGCCGCCCACCTGGCCGAACGCGGCCTGGTGCTCTCGCCCTCCACGGTCGGCCGGGTCCTAGCCGAGGCGAAGGTGCGCCCGCACAGGGTCCGCGGCTGGCTCAACCGGGCCGACGACGATGCGTTCTGGGCCCAGGCCGGCGCGGTGTGCCACCTCTACCTGGACATCCCACCCGGCACGCTGCTGGTCAGCGTGGATGAGAAGACCGGCATCCAGGCCAAATCCCGCCGCTACCCCACCCGGCGCACCCGCCCCGGACAGGCCGAGCGGCGCGAGTTCGAGTACCGCCGGCACGGCACCGTCTCCATTGTCGCCGCCATGGACGTGGCCACCGGCCAGGTCCTGGCCGAGCGCATCGAGCGCAACGACTCGGCCACCTTCATCGCCTTCCTGCGGCGATTGCACCGGCTGACCGACCCGGCCCTGCGCCTCCACCTGATCATGGACAACGGCTCCTCGCATACCTCCCGGGCCACCCGCGCCTGGCTCGCAGCCCACCCGCGAATCACCGTCACCCACACGCCCAAACACGCCAGTTGGTTGAACATGGTCGAGCAGTGGTTCGGCATCCTGACCCGCCGCCTACTCCGCCGCGGCGACTTCACCTCCCGCAAGGACCTCGAAGCCCAGATCACCGCCTTCACGATCCGACACAACCGCACCGCCCGCCCCTACCAGTGGCGCTACGACGCCGACGCCGACCACGCCCGCTACCTCCAGACCGCCCCAGCGGAGTACACCAAGGCCGCATGATCCTCACCCACCGTCACCAGGCGACCACCAGCAACCGGCAAAGGACCTGCGACGCGCTGCACTAGCTCTTCCCGCGCCCATCGCTTCCATCGGCCGACCCAGCCCTCGTAAACCTTACGCACATCTGAGCTGCCGACATCCAATGCCTTCGGATCATCGGCCTCGTCAGTGAAGGGGTCTGTCCGTTCACTGAACATTGCCGTGTCGTCGAGCAGCTCGGGAGGCTCTGCGGCAGCGGTCGCTGCGGCCTCGACTGATACGCGTCCCTGCAAAACTGCTGGCAGCCGGGGCGCGTCCAGGGGTGGACGGTGCTTCACGACCATGATGCGGGAGTCGGCGTCCTTTACGGGCCGGACGAGTCCCTCTGGAACATCTGCAAGCCACACCGTTTCGGGGTACTTGCTGCAGTTCCTGACAGGCCGGTAAGCACCTCGCACCAGCTCCTGCAGGCAGTCGACCAACACGCGCGTGTCACGGACAGCCTTGGGATCGCTGCCGTCGCGTACTGCCGGGCGTACCATCACATCCCCCAAACGCCCGCCACCGTGGCAAGCCTTCCAGGGTCCATGAGCGGTACGAGTTAGGCAACGTGGCAGACCTCAGCTACGGCGTCTTTCAGACAGGCATCGGATCATTGCCCGCCCCGATCGGCCACCCCTGAGGTAGCAGGCGGGCAGCTACTTCAGGAGCACCGCCGAGCACGAACGCGAGAAGACTCACCCCGGCCCCCAAGGTCATCTCTTCTCCGGCTCCGGGCCCGTACCCGCATCCGTCCGCAGCTTCAGCACTGGCAAGTTCGCCCACTTCGCCCGCATCGCCATTCCTGTGTCATACGTGACCAACTGCGCTGACCCGGCCGCGATCGTGTGCACGGCGAGGTAACCGTCCAGTGAGGACGTGCCGAAGGCATCGCCGTCACCGGGCCACGAAGCCCGGCGACGGCAACTGGCTCGGGTGGGGTACTCAGGTCGAGCAGCAGCCGCAGGAACCCGCTGGGGACGAGGTGCTGGCGCGGTCAGGTTCGCCGTGCGGTGCCCTCGGTACGAGGCGGCCCTGCTGGGCGGGGGCCTTGTCCGTCGAAGACCCGGCTATGACCAACGGCAGCAGGTGGGCGGGCGTTGTGGGTTCGGCGTGCCCAGTCCCCCGCTCGGACCGTTGCGTAATGAGCAAGTCGTTCCGGCTGTCGGCCGATACCGGCGCGGGAGCCGCTGTGCCGCAGCATCCATCTGCGCATCCGCTGGGCGCCGTCGGCTGCGGCAGGACGGTCGCGGGGCGGTCCGGAGCTGTAGCGCGGACGGGTTGGTGGTGGGGCAGGCCGGTCTTGCGTCCGGCGCGGATGCCGTTGGCGATGACGAGGACTTCGGCGAGTTCGTGGGTGGCGACCACGGCGGCGAGGCCGAGGACGCCGATGCCGGCGAGGGGGACGAGGGTGAGGAGGATGACCCCGGAGAGGATGAGGTTCTGGGTGAAGACGGCGCGGGCGGCGCGGGTGTGGGCGATGGCGTCGGGCAGGCGGCGCAGGTCTTCGCCCATGAGGGCGATGTCGGCGGCTTCGACGGCGACATCGCTGCCCATGGCGCCCATGGCGATACCGGCGTGGGCGGTGGCGAGGGCGGGGGCGTCGTTGATGCCGTCGCCGACCATAGCGACTGGTCCGCGTGCGGAGAGTTCGGTGACGATGCGGGCCTTGTCCTCGGGGAGGAGTTCGGCGCGTACGTCGGTGATGCCCGCGCGCGCGGCGATGGCGTGGGCGGTCCGGGTGTTGTCGCCGGTGAGCATGACGACCTGGATGCCCTGCTGCTTCAGGCGGGCGACGGCTTCGGCGGCCTCGGGGCGGATCTCGTCGCGTACGGCGACCGCGCCGAGGACGGTGCCGTCGTGTTCGACGAGGACGACGGTGGCCCCGTCGCCCTGGAGACGGGCGACCTCGTCCGCGAGGGTGCCGGGGTAGATGAATCCGGGCTTGCCCAGGCGGGCGGGGGTTCCCTCGACGGTGCCGGTCAGGCCGTTGCCGGGGACGGCCTCGACATCCTGGGCTGACGGGTGGGCGAGGGTGTCGGCGGCGGTGAGGATCGCTGCCGCGAGGGGGTGTTCGCTGCGTGCTTCGAGCGCGGCTGCGATGCCGAGGACCTGGTCGCGGCCGGCGCCTGGGGCGGTGACGACATCGATGACGGCGGGACGATTACGGGTGAGGGTGCCGGTCTTGTCGATGGCGACGACGCGTACGGCGCCGAGTGCCTCGACGGCGGCGCCGCCCTTGATGAGGACGCCGGCCTTGGAGGCCGCGCCGACGGCGGCGACCACGGCGATGGGGACGGACAGGGCGAAGGCGCACGGTGCGGCGGCGACCAGGACGACCAGGGCGCGCTCGATCCAGATGCCGGGGTCGCCGAAGAGGCTGCCCAGGGTAGCGATCAGGGCGGCGAGGATGAGGACGCCGGGGACCAAGGGGCGGGCGAAGCGGGCGGCGAGGCGCTGGCTGTTGCCTTTGCGTTCCTGGGCGTCCTGGACGATGTGGACCAGGCGCGCCAGGGAGTTGTCCTCGGCGGTCGCGGTGACGGCCACTTCCAGGACGCCCGCGCCGTTGATGGTTCCGGCGAAGACGTCGCTGCCGGGGCCGACCTCGCTGGGGACGGACTCTCCGGTCACCACGGAGGTGTCCAGGGCGCTGCGTCCGGTGCGGATGGTGCCGTCGGTGGGGATCTTCTCGCCGGGCCGCACGATCAGGATGTCGCCGACGACGAGGTCGGCGGGTTCCACCTGTTGCTCGGTGGTGCCGCGCAGGACCGTGGCGTTGGGCGGGACGAGGTCCAGCAGGGCGCGCAGCCCGTGCCGGGTGCGGGCCAGCGCGTAGCCTTCGAGGCCCTCGGCGACGGAGAACAGGAACGCCAGGGTCGCGGCCTCGCCGTACTCGCCGAGTGCGACGGCTCCGCCTGCGGCGATGGTCATCAGCAGTCCGACGCCGAGCCGGCCGCGCAGAAGGGCCCGCAGGGCGCCGGGGACGAAGGTGGCCGCGCCGACGGCGAGCGCGGCGAGCATCAGGGGCGTCGAGAAGGTGTCGGGGACCAGAAGCGACAGGCCCAGAAGCACACCGGATGCGGTGGCGGCCTGCAGTTCGCGGACCTGCCAGACGCGGGAGGGCGGCTCGGGGACGGCCGCGCCCGGGGAAGCGGCCGTGGAGGCGGTGCCGGTGCCGCGGCATTCCTCAGCCATGGCGGGCCTCCACGCCGTCTATGTGCCCGGGCGCGGTGCCGTCGGCGCAGCAGGCACCGTCCGGATCACATGCCTGGTCGGGCCCGCCCTGATGGTCGACGAGCAGGACGAGGGCGGCCAGCTCGGCGAGGGCATGGGCCAGCTTGGGGTCGGCCAGTTCGTAGCGCACCCGCCGCCCGTCGGGGACGGGCTTGACCAGCCCACAGCCGCGCAGGCAGGACAGATGGTTCGAGACGTTTCCGCGGGTCAGACCCAGGCGTTCGGCGAGGTCCGAGGGGTAGGCGGGGGCTTCGAGCAAGGCCAGCAGCAGCCTGCGCCGTGACTCGTCCGCCAGCGCCGTGCCCACCCGGGCCAGCGCGCCGGCGTCCACAGCCACGGCCAGGCTCCTGTCGTGTCGCATCTCCACAGAAGCGACGTTACAGCCGAAGCTGAATTAAGCATAGGCTGAATCTTGTGGACGTCACGCTTGGATGCGCGTGTTTTTCAGCCGATCGCGTGGGCCGCCCGGGGGGCGAGTCGTCCGCTGCGGGCCAGCGCGGTGACCGACACCGCGCACGCGAAGCCCGTCGCGACCAGCGCCCCCCACGTCAGCCAGGCCATCCGGTGGCTCTGCGCGAAGTCCCACAGGGCCCCGGTCGCCAGATTGCCCAGGGTGATGCCCAGGCCGGAGACGGTGTTGTACAGCCCGTAGTGGGTGGCGACCAGCCGGTTGCCGCACAGGGCGACCACGGTGTCCATCTCGAACGGGTAGACGATCGCGCCGCCGACGGCGAGGAGCACCACCGCGCTCACAAGCGCGATCAGGACCAGAGAGGGAAGGTCGCGTGGAGTGAGCGCGAGCGGGACGAAGGCCAGGCCCATGCAGGACAGTCCGACGGCAAGGGCCTGGTGCGGGCTCCAGCGGCTCTTCGCCCAGGACGTCAGGTGCAGTTGTCCGGCGACCGCTACGGCGGCGGAAATGACGAACAGACCGCTGGTGGCCTTGGTGGCGTTCGCCCCCAGGGAGTCCGCCGCCGCCAAGGGGAGGGCGAGGTAGACCTGGAAGGTCAGCACGTAGGAGCCGATCATGGCTCCGGAGAACAGCAGGAACGGGCGGTTCGCCAGCACCGATCGCCATTGCCCGAAGACACTCCCGGCCGGTTCGGGGGCGCCGTCCGTGCTCGCGCCCCGCCGGTCGGGCAGAGCGCGCCACTGCAGCACGGTGAGTACGGCGAAGATGGCGGCGGCGACCGTGCACACGGCTTGGAAGTCGGCGGCGAGCAGGGCAAGGCCCACCAGAGGGCCCAGGAACATGCCGGCCTGGTAGTAGACGTTGAAGGTGGCGAAGGCGTCGACCCTGCGGTCCCCTGCTTCGACGGCCAGGTAGGCGCGTACGGCCGGATTGAACAGCGCGCCGGCGAAGCCGGTGGCCGCGGATGCGGCGATCAGTGCGGGCAGGTTGTCGACCCAGCCGAGCAGTCCGAACCCGGCGGTGCGCAGCAGGCAGCCGGCCATGATGGGCGCCTTGTAGCCGAACCGGTCGGCGATGGTCCCGCCGATGAGGAACATGCCCTGCTGGGAGAAGTTGCGCACGCCCAGGACCAGTCCGACGGCCCAGGCGGCCAGCCCGAGCGGCCCGGCGAGATGGGCGGCCAGGTAGGGCATGAGCATGTAGAAGGCGAGATTGATGGCGAACTGGTTGGCCATCAGCAGCCTGGTGGGGGCGGAGAAGGAGCGGGTCTGCTCCCACACGGCCTTCATCGGGCGGCCTCGGCGAGCAGCCGCGCGTCAAGCGCGAGGGGGTCGGTGATGTGGGTGCACCGGGTCCAGCGCGAGACGACACGGTCCTCGGGCCGGTCGATCTCGTCGGGGGCATCGGCGGGCAGGTGATCCAGGAGGCCGTGCTCGCGGCAGTAGGTGTCGTCGAAGACGGTGTCGATGTAGCGCTGCGGGCCGTCGGGGAACACGGTCAGGATCCGGTTCTCGGGCGGCAGGGTCCGGGCCAGCCAGCGGGAGGCGAGAGCGACGGCGCCGACGCTCCAGCCGCCGGTGGCGTAATGGTCGCGGGCCAGCCGCCGCGCCGCCCATACCGCTTCGGGGGCGGCTACCCAGTGGACCTCGTCGAACAAGTCGTAGTCGACGTTGCGCGGGTAGATGCTGCTGCCCAGACCGCGCATCAGCCGCGTGGACGCGGGCTGACCGAAGATCGTCGATCCGGTGGTATCCACGCCCACCACCCGCAACCGCGGGAAGTAGCCGCGCAGCACGGAGGCGATTCCGGCGGAGTGACCACCGGTGCCGACGGAGACGACCAGGGTGTCGATCCGGCCGAGCTGGGCGACGAGTTCGTGGGCGAGGGGGGCGTAGGCGGCGACGTTGTCGGGGTTGTTGTACTGGTCGGGGCACCAGGCGTCGGGCTGCGCGGCGAGGAGTTCTTCGACGCGTCGGCGGCGGGCCTCCTGCCAGCCGCCGACCGGGTGCGGTGTTTCGACGAGCTCCACTTCGGCGCCGAAGGTGGTGAGCATCCCCGTCATGAACGGCTCCATCCCGGGGTCCGTGACGACGGTGACCGGGTGGCCGTACGCGACTCCGGCGAGGGCCAGCCCCAGACCGAGGGTGCCGGAGGTGGACTCGACGATCCTCGCTCCGGGCAGCAACTGCCCGCGCTGCCGGGCGGCCAGCACCATGTGCAGGGCGGTGCGGTCCTTGATGCCACCGGGGTTGTGGCCCTCCAGTTTGGCCCAGAAGCCGCGGCCGGGCGCGGTGAAGGGGTCCCCGATCCACAGGACGGGGGTGTCGCCAACCAGTCCGGCCGGCGTGTGCGTCGGGCGTTTGGTGTCGGCGAGGAGCCCGGCCGGTGCGGGAGGTGAGGTGCGGGTGCTCTGGTTCATGGCGTGCTTCTCCTGCGGCCGACGCCGGTTGGCGGCAGGCCGCTGTGCAGGTGTGCGGAACGGGTTACCGTGGCGCCGCAGCAGGCAACAGCCCTCGCTGCAACGACTCACGGACCGATCACATCCGCCATACACCCAGACAGGCACGCTTCTGCAGCGCGGGCAGATCCGCAGCACAGGTAGGTAGCGGTGGCCGATGCCACCCGCAGTCGACACCGCTGCCCGACGGCACGCCGGGCAGCTCGTCGCACACGGCCGCGTCGGCCTGCTGCACGGCGCGCTGCACCTGCACGCCCGGCTCGTCCCCGCCCACACACTCCCGGCCCTCGCCCTCACCGGGCTGCGGTACCTGCCCGGCGGGATACGTCAGCGGTGGCGGAGGCTCGTCACACGAAGGAACGGAGAGTGCGGCGATGCTGTCGGCCCGCTCCCCGCCGGTGAGAACGGGACCGTGCGCGCAGGCCAGCACGTGGACCAGGATGGCGAGCAGCACAGCGAGGACCGCCTCGGGCCACATGCCCAGGCGGCCGGCGCGGCGTCCAGCCCCCATCCTCATAGGCACAGAATGTAGTCGACCAAGCACATAAAGTGTGCGTATGGAGGCGGGTTGCACGCCTGCCGATCCAGCCACCGGACACACCCAAGGGCCCTCTGGGCGGCGCTGGGTGGCGTGAAATCCCCCCGCCCTGCATTCCTCAGATCGAGTGAACCAGGGCGGGGAGTGCCTCCTTCGTAGTGCATTCCGACGCTGATCATCGTGATGGCCCTGTGGAAGTGTCTCCCGGCCCGAGCACAGCTGCTGCCCGGTCCGCTGGCCGCCGTGGCCGCCGCGACGCTCATCACCATGGCGTCGGGCCCGCCCGTCGGCCGAGTCGAGGTCGGCGGGCTGCTCCAGCCGTGCAACCCCTGCAACTCACTGATGTCGGGCAGCTGGCCTCCGTCGGCTTCGTGAGCTCGCCTACGTAGAACAGGGCCCTGGGGGGGCGGCCCTCGGTAGCGCCCCCACAGGGCTGTCCGTTCACTCTGTCCGGGTCCCCGGCCGGAGCCGGATTCAGCTCTGCGGGGTCCCCGACCGGCGCTTCAGCGCCCACCTCACGCCACCTGCCGCTGCCAGCAGAGCGATGACGATTCCGGCGATGAGTAGCCCCGTACTCCCCCCGCTCTCTTCGTCCTTGTCGGCGGCCTCGGGCGCGGGAGCGGCCGGTGACTCGGAAGTGGTGGCCGGATCGGGTGCGGGAGTATCGCTGGCGCTCGGACTGGGAGCGAGGGGGCTCGCTCCGGGGGCCGCCGCTTCCAACTCCAGCATCGGTGCGGGCTGTTGCGGCCTGTCGTCTCCCTTGGGGATTTCGATCCACCGGGAGATCTTGCCGTCGCTGTACGTCTCGATCGTCTTGAAGGCCAGTTCTTCGGCGTCGGGAAGTTGGCGCACCTTCACGGTGAAGACAGCGTTCGTACCGACGGCGACCGCCGGTCCGCCGACGGTGAAGTCGTCGGAGCCGGCCTTCAGCTTCCACCCCTTGGGCTGCCCTTGCAGGGTGACGCCGGCGGGATCGATGCCGTCGGGAAGGACGACGCGCATCTCGGTGATGCCCGCGCTGTCCGACTCGGCCTCGGCCTCGAAGGTGAGGCTCACGTTCTGGGCGAGCGCCTGCGGGGTTTCGGACTTGACCTCCACGTGCGCGAGAGCGGGCGCCGCCGAGACGAACAGGACTGTCAGCGCGAGAGCACCCGTGGCACTGATCCGGCGAGCGGCGCAGGAGGACGGGAACATGTTGGGCTCCTCGGTGAGAGAGAAGTGGGAAGAAAGGTGACGCGGTGATGGTGATCGGTGCGATGGAGATACCTGGACGGGCTCGGAGTTCCCCTCCGGGATCCGGCCGTCGCGGGACAGCGTTGCCGCTCGGGCAGGTAGGCGCTGTGGGCCCGCACCTGCTTCGGCCTCCGGTACGTCTGTCACTCCTCGTCTCCCGGCGCCTCGGTCCGGGTGGCCCTCCGGATTGCCGCGGCGAGCTGCTCGGGGGAGCGGGTGGAGATGTAGAGGTAGGGAGTGGGGTCGTCCGGGTCCAGGACATCGACGCGGACGGCGCCGCTGATGTAGCTGCGCATGACGAGGAAGGCCCGGGTGTCGGCCTTGTAGGTGCGCCAGGCTCGGGCCTCCTCCCCCACCAGGGCCTCGGGTTCGCCCAGGGCGTTCAGTGGGAGGCGGGCATCGCCCACGACGAGGAGCGTCGGGGTGACCCGGATACGCATCGATCCCTGGGACGAGGCGAAGCTCGTGGCCAGGCCGCCGCCGGCTGCGAAGGCGATGAGGGCGGCGGTCAGTCCGTACGGGAAGAAGACCAGGGCCATGGCCAGGCCGAAGGCGAAGACGATGACCCACCAGGCGCGGGGGACAGCGAGACGTTCGTCGTAAGCGAATGGGTTGTTGTCCGCAGCCACGGGGGTCACCTTGTCGTATACGGCGGGAGTACGGGGGGCGTTCACAGCGGCAGGAACGTGCTGGCACGCGGGTCGTAGCGGGCGGTGGTGCCCGCGTCGATGTCGTAGAACCAGGCGTGCATACGCAGGGTCCGGTCGCTCAGCCGGGCTTGGACACACGGGTACGCGCTGAGGGCGTCGAACTGCATGAGGGTGTGCCAGTGTCCTGCGGCCAGGTGGAAGGGTGCTGCTTCGGAGTCGGGGTGAAGAGCGTCGATGACCCCGCAGCGGGAGTGGCCGCACACGATGATGTCGGTGACGCACAGGACGTCGACCGCGTGCTCGATGGTCTGGGCCTCGCTGGTCGGCTCGTGTTCCGTGTAGGGGGAGATTCTCCCGCCGTAGGTGCGCAGTTCGTACAGGTCGCCGGGGCGGCTGCCGGTGATCAGGGCGGGCACCACGTGGGCGTCGGAGCAGGCGATGAACATGGCCTGTGGTGTGGCGCCGGTGGTGTGCGGGCCGAGGTTCACGCCGTGTGCGGCGGCGCGGGCGGGGAAGGTACGGGCTTCGTCTATCAGGGGTTGCATGCCGGCCTCCGGGTCAGTCTGCGAGACGGTCGTCGATGAGCTTCTTGAACGCGTCGTACGAGGCCGGGTTCTGGATCTTGGTGCCGTCGACGACGAAGGTCGGGGTGCCCTGCACACCGAGACCCAGGCCGTCGCGCTGGTCGACCTTGACGCGCTCGGCGGTGGCCGGGTCGGCGAGGTCCGTGTCGAACTTCTTCATGTCGAGGCCGAGTTCCCTCGCGTAGCCGCGGAAGACGCTCTCCTTGCTCTCCTGCGACTCACCCCATTCCTTCTGAGTGGTGAAGAGCTTGCTGTACATCTCCTCGAACTTGCCCTGCTGGGCTGCGGCTTCGGCAGTACGGGCGGCGAGTTCGCCATTGCGGTGGCCGGGCATGGGGAAGTACCGGGCGACGAAGGTGACCCGGTCGCCGTACTCCTCGCGGAGCTTCTCGACGGCCGGGTAGTACGCGCCGCAGGCTTCGCACTCGAAGTCCAGGAACTCGACGAGGGTCAGCTCGCTGCGTTCGGGCCAGCTGAGGCGGTGGCTGGTGTCCCGTACGGGCAGGGCCTGCGCGGCGGGCTGGATGTTCGCCGCGCTGTCGGAGGGGGTGTCGGGGCGCAGCAGGAGGTAGGAGCCGAGGGCCGCCGCGAAACAGGCGACCAGGACGGCGGCGATGATCAGGTGCTTGGTGATCTTCTTCATGATGGCCTCTTGAGGGTTTCGCGGGGAACGGGGCGCCGGTCGCGGGCGTGGAGGCCGGCGAGGTAGGCGTTGTAGGCGGCCAGGGGGTCACCGGCGTCACCGCGGTCGATCTGCCGGTCGATGCGCCGGGCCTCTCGCCGGTCGGAGCGGACCCACTGGATCGCCAGGATGATCGTGGTGATCAGGACGGGGATGTCTCCGGTGGCCCAGGCGATGGCTCCGGCGTCGTACTGGTCCTCCAGCGCGTCGGTGACCCAGGGGCGGTCGAGCCGGGACCACCAGCCGGCGCCGATGAGGGTCGTGGAGCTCATCAGGGAGATGCTGAACCAGGAGTGGAACGGCATGGTCAGGATGAGGGTGAACAGGCGGCCCAGGTGCGGTGGGCGGCGCGGTCCGGGATCGATGCCGATGATCACCCAGAAGAACAGCAGCCCCACCACGAGGAAGTGCACCAGCATGACCATGTGGCCGAGGTGGGTGCTCATCAGCGTCTCGAACAGTGAGGTGTAGTAGACGGCGAAGGCGCTGCCGATGAACAGCACGCTCGCCACCACCGGGTGGGAGATGACGCGTACGTAGCGGCTGTGGAGCAGGGCGATCAGCATCTCGCGCGGCCCGGCTGCAGAGCCCTTGGGCGCGGCGGGCAGCGCGCGGAGCGCGAGGGTGGCGGGAGCGCCCAGCACGAGCAGGATCGGCACGCTCATCGCGAGGATCATGTGCTGGCCCATATGGACGCTGAACAGCACCTTCCCGTACACCGCCAGGCCGCTCATCGTCGCGAGCACGGTCACCGCCAGGCCCATGAACCACGCGATGGTCCGCCCGACCGGCCAGCGGTCCCCCCGCGCGTGCAGCTTGCGGACACCCGCCACGTACAGCAGTGCGGCGGTCGCCGTACCGAAGGCGAACAGCGGGTCGAAGTGCCACTGGGTGAACAGCGGCGTCCAGGGGAAGTCGCCCAGCGCCGGAGGCATGGCGAAGCCCAGCAGTTCCTCCGCCGGGGAGAGCGCCGCGTCCTGCACCCCGGGAGCGGGGGTGCGGGACAGTCCGACCGCGAGCCCCATCGCCGCTGCCATGATCAGCAGTTCACCGGCGGCGAGGCGGACGAAGCCCCGCCGGCTCCCTGCTTCCAGCGACACCGTGGTGTGTTTGCGGTGCCACCATCCGGCGACTCCCAGGAGCAGGAGGGCCATGGTCTTGGTCAGGAGGAGCAGCCCGTACCGGCTGGTGAACACCTCGCCGGGCGAGGGCAGCCGTACGGCGGCGTTGACCAGGCCGCTGGCCCCGACCGCGAGGAGGGACCATCCGGCCAGCGGGCTGAACCGCCGCACCGCGTCCTTCGTCTGTTCCTCTCGCCGGAAGGCGGCCACCAGGACGAAGAGCAGGCCGCCGACCCAGACGGCGACGCCGACCAGATGCAGGGCCAGGCTGATCACGGCGGCATCGTGATTGCTCGCGGCCGAGGAGTGGCCGGTGAACGCGGGCGGAAGCAGTCCCGCGACCGCGAGCAGGAGAGCGGCACGGGCCCAGCGGGCGGTGCCGAGCCCCAGGCACACCGTGGCGACCGTTCCGGCGGCCGCTGCGGACAGTGCGAAGGAGCGGCCCTGCGGGTCGGTAATGACGTAGTCCGCCACGACGTCAGGGACGAGAACCGTTCCCAGCGGCTGCGCGAAGAGATCGGAGAGGGTGAAGACCAAGGTGGCCGCGGACGCCATCGTCCACACCGCGGCCGCAACTGCAGCCCAGTTCAAGAACCGCAGCTGGTCCTCCCCCAGTCGCCGGCCGCCCGGCAGCAGGACCACCACCATGATCAGGGCGCCGATGGTGGCCACCGCGGCGACGTCCGCGAGCGTGCGCACCACCGGCAACCCCCAGGTGGTCACCGCCCCCGGGCCCTCGATCCCCGGCACGGACGACTCGGTTCCGCCGCCCGCCCACACGGCGGCCACCGCGGCGATCACCGCACCTGCCGCGGCGACGGCCAGGAGGAGTGGCAGCCGGGAGAAGATCCTCGGCCCGGTCACCGCGCCGTCAGTCGTCACGGCTGACCCGCTTGCGCCGGAGCACGATGTAGCTGGCCGCTCCGGCCGCCAGCAGCACTCCGGCTGCGGTGACAGCAGCGGTGCTCAGGCCCGGCGAGCCGCCGCTGTCCGAGGCCGCCGGGGCGCCCGCGGCCGGAGTCGGCGGCGTCGACGGGAGGGTCGGCGTTTCGGACGTCGACGCCGTCGGGCTCGGGGACACCTTCTGCGTCTGAACAGTGAAGGTGTAGGAGCCGGAGACGGGGTGGCCGTCGGCGGACACGACCCGGTAGCCGACGCTGTACTCCCCTGCGGGTGCCTGCGGGTCGAGAGCGATCATGACGCGCTTGCCGTCGACCCGAGGCGTGCCCCGGCCGACGGACTGCTTGTCCGGGCCGGTGACAGCGACCTTGGCGTACTTCTGATCCATCGGGTCGCTGAAGGTCAGTGTCACGCTCTCCGGCACTCCGGCGAGCGACGCTTTGGCCACGGGGGTGCTGCTGTCGAGATCCGTGTGTGCCGCAGCCACGGGAGCGCCCACGGCGAGGATGCCGAGGGCGGCGGGTACGACGAGGGCGCGTGCCGCAGAGCGGGCACGCCCATAGGTGTGGTGCATGGGTGGAGGGGACTTCCTGTGCAGCCTGCGGCCTCAGCCGCAGGGATACGCGCGGACCGGCGCACGCCGGTCGTCCCCTGCACCGGTATGTCTGTCAGGACAAGGCAGGATGGCCGACCGGCATCAGCCGGGAACGGACGAGGAGACCACCTGCACGCGGAGGTGCCCGGCCGGAGCGCAGTCGTACAAGGACGGCTGGCTTCAGCAGCGTCTCGGTCGTCCGGAGCTCGTCCTGCGGGCCGTTGCCGCGCACGACGAGGAGAGGCCAGACGAACGACAGCAGGCGCAGCACCACGTCCAGCAGCGGCTTGCTCCGCCACAGCATCTGCTCGGTCACGCCCAGCACCCGGGCGGCCACCATCATGGTGATCACATGGCCGGAGATCAGGGAACCCGCAGGCAGTTGCAGTGTTGCGCCGTGCTCCACCCACGACGGGAGGATCGAGGCGGTGTCCGCTCCGGCTGCTGTCCGGCACATCCCGGGCAACGCGTACGTCGCGTGGTGGGCGACCTGCGCCGCGACCAGCACCCCGAGCAGTTGCCCGTCGGTGAGCCTGCGCCGGGTCAGGAACACTGCCCCCGGCACGGCTACGAGCCCCGCCATGGCCACGACGACCCACTGCGGGGTGTGCCCCAAGGTCAGTACATGTCCGGCCATCGGCAGCAGGACGCACAGCACCGCAAGAACCGCAGCACGCGCACCACGCAGCACACCGGAGGCCGGCGAGGCGGTACGAGGCAACATCAGCGGTCGCATGAGCGGATTTCCGAACGTCACGAAGCGGGGAGACAGCTCTGGCGAGGAGAAGGCTACCCGGAGCGGAGCGCCTGCCCCCCTATCGGGTGTTCTCGTGTCCGTCCCGCGCGCGGTGTCCGCCACCCGGTACGTGGAGGACGGCGGATCTCCGGTTCGGCGTACACCGCCCCGGCTCCGGGCCCCCGCCCGCCAAGTCCCTCGACGGGCAACACGAGACCCCGCTCCATCGCGGCGGCAGCCCTGGCCCGCGCACGGTCGACAGCACAGAACATCCGGCTGGAGCTGGTGGGGTGAGCCGATGCGCCACCGGCCCGCAAGACGCCCGACGCGAGGACCCACGTACCAGCACGCAGCGTCTGCACGCGCTCACGGCGCCTGAACCCATGGGCCCTCCTTCCCCGGGTCCCCGAGACGGGAACGAAACAAAACATGCAGGTCAGAGGCTTGTTATCGGATATGACAACGGACACCGATGCAGGCTTTGCAGGCCCGGCCATACCCGTGTTCTCCTGCGGTCAACAGCACCGGCATCTAGGGGGACGGTCATGGGTCACAACCACAACCACGGAGCGGGATCGCACGCGGGAGGCCGGCACCGGTGGCGGCTCGCCGTGTCGTTCGCTCTCGTCGGCTCGTACTTCTTCGTCGAACTGGCCTACGGGCTGATCTCCGGGTCCCTGGCCTTGCTCTCCGACGCCGGCCACATGGCCGCCGATGTCGTGGCGCTGGGCGCGGCCCTGGTGGCCACCCGGATCGCCACCCGCCCGGACACCACAGGTCGCCGCACCTACGGCTCCTACCGAGCAGAAGTCTTCGCCTCTCTGTTGTCGGTGCTGCTGATGATGGGCGTCGCGGTCTACGTCGTCTTCGAGGCGGTACGCCGGATCGGGGCAACGGCCGAGGTGTCCTCCGGGCCGATGCTCGTGGTCGGGGCCATCGGCCTGGCCGTCAACGTGGTGGCTCTGCTCCTGCTCCGCGCCGGCGCCTCGGAGAGCCTGAACGTCAAGGGCGCCTACCTCGAAGTGGTCGCCGACACCGCCGGCTCTGTCGGTGTGATCGCGGCGGGATGGCTGGTGGCCGCGACCGGGCAGGCGGTCTGGGACACCGTGATCGCACTCGCCATCGGGCTGTTCGTCGCCGTCCGCGCGGTCGCTCTGGGCCGGGAGGTCTTCGCGGTCCTCGGCCAGCACGCTCCGTCGGGAATGGACCCGGTCGCCGTGTCCGGGGAGCTGGCGGACCTCGACGGCGTGGACCAGGTGCACGACCTGCACCTGTGGACGCTGACGTCGGGCATGAACGTCGCCACCGCCCACCTGGTCACCGCCGACCGGGCTGACGGCCACAGCGTCCCGGACGAAGCACGCGACCTGCTCCGCGACCGGTACGGCGTCGCCCACGCGACCCTGCAAGTGGAACCGGCCAGTCACACGGGCTGCGACCGCGTCGGCTGGTAGCACCTCGCCGGTCCTGCTCCCGTCAGGCCACGTCCGCCCCGGGGAGCCCCGGGGCGGACTGGACGTCACCGGACCCCTGCCGCGCCGCGCTGGGCGAGCATGGTGGCCATCAGTCCCATCTCCGCCTGCTGGCCGTCGACCATGCTCTGGGCCAGGCGTTTGACGCCCTGGTCCTTCGCCGCCTTCTCGGCTGCGCTCGCGATGTCGACACCAGCCTTGTGGTGGGCCGACATCAGCTTCGGGCCTTGTTCAGCTGGTCGATCTGGGGGTCGGTGGCCATCCCGGGCATCAGGGAGCCGTCCTTGGCCCGGTACTGCGAACCGTGCCCCATCCAGGCCATGGGATCCTGACTGGAGCTCTTCTCCAGCCCCCACATCTCCAGCCAGCCCAGCATCATCCCTAGCTGGGCGGCCTGGGTGTTGATGATGTCGTAGGCGAGAGTGCGCACCTCCTTGTCCGTCGTGCTGTCGCGGACGACGAGGGACATCTCCACAGCCTGCTCATGGTGCACGACCATGCCCCGGGAGAACCCCGCCTCCACGGACATACCGCCCGGGGCCGCGACGCCGCCGACCGGTTCGTCGTCCTGCCCCTCCCAGAACGCGAACACAGCACCCGCAGCAAGGACAACACTCAAGAGAGGCCCGCCAGGATGCGGTGCAACCGGGTGGCCCTCATGCCGCTTTGCCTCCGCTGCATGTGGCGCCCGGCTCGGGCGTCTGCTTCCCCTGCACGTACTTGTCCAAGAACCGCTGGAGTCGCGGGTCGGAGCCGGAGTTCACGTTCAGTTGCTTGCCCCACGCCGACACACTGATGGGCGAGGACTGCTTGGCGTAGGGGCTCATCAGCGTGTAAGGGGTTTTCTTCACCTTCTCGTTCAGGGCACTGACGTCCTTGCTCGTGGCCTTGTCGTTGTACGTGACCCACACGGCTCCGTGTTCCAGCGAGTGCACGGCGCTGGTCTCGCCGATTTCCTTCTCAGAGGGCGGTTCGTGAGCTGATGTCCATTCCCGGCAGAGGTTGGGACAGGCGGCTGTCGCTGCACACCGGCAACGGCGACTCCAGCGCTTCCAGGCCGACAGCGTGATCAACTTGGTGCTACGTGATGAGATTGCCTTGTCGGTGGGGCTGCATAGGGTGCCCCCGAGGATTAATGGCTATAGGTGAGAGGCGAAGGCATGCGCGACGGGATCCGGTGGCTTGTCGATCTGGAGCACTGGATGTCCAGCGTGGTGTTCGCACGTGGGATATCCGCGCAGGAACTGGCGGTGCGCATGGGAGGTGACCGGGACGGCGCTACCGAGCCGATGACCGACGCCGAAGCGTGGGATCTCGGCCAGTGGTACCGACCTGGCGAGGAAGGCGATGGTGTCGTACGGGTCGGAGAGCATGAAGGCTGGTCCTTCGCTCTGGAGTACGGGGACTCGACCGGCGGGGACCGTCTAGCAGAGATCTCCCGGGAAGGGGTCGAAGCCCTCCACTACGTGCCGATGCAAGAGCACCCGCCGGCCACAGTCTTCTACGCTCGGAACGGCGTGAAGCTGTGTGGCTTTGGGCTGGGTGAGGAAGTGTGGCGCTGGGGTCGGGAGCCTGACCTGCTGCTTCCCGAGCTCGTTAGCGGGTACGTGCTGCAGCCCGACGGGAAAACGCTCATCGCCCCCGAAAGCGAGCACTACACGGATACCTACCGGCGCACCCTCGGCGTCGTCGAGCAGCGGTTCGGCCTCTCGCTCTCCCCGGCCTACCTGAAGGAAGCCCGCCTGCCGGCATATGCAGTTCGCGGCACCCCAGACATGCGTATCTGAGCGATCGCGGCGGTCACCAACCCATGTGTTCACTCGTCAGCTGAAGCGCTCAGTCACAACTGCTGGTCGCGGTGCTCAGTGGGCTGCTGCTTCCTGGTGAAGCTGCCGACATCGACTTCGGTGAGGACACCGAGCTTGACCAGGCGTTTCAGCTTGGCGCGGGTGCCCTCGATGTTCTTCGGCAGCAATTCGTGGTCGAGGACTCCGCAGACGTCACGAGCCCGCAGCGGGCCGGTGGCCTCGTTGAAGACACCGAGGATGCGGGGGTAGTCCGGGTGCTCGGGCAGGTCCGGCGGAACGGTCGGGAGCCGATCGGCGAGGACGGTGACGGTCTTCCGCGTGATCGCGAGGTGTTCGAGGTGAGTCTCCGCCTCCCGCAGCCGGCTGTGCAGCTCTTCGATCTGGGTGCCGAGGTCGTCGGCCAGGGCCCGGGCGGCGTCTTCTTGGAGGCCGAGCGCGTCGAGGAGGGGCTCGATGTTCACGCTGCCACCGCCAGCGGACCGCGCCAGGTGGAGGTGTTCGCGCCGGTGAGCCGTCGGGCCATGACCTGGGTCATCGCCCAGTAGACGCGGGAGGCAGACGAGGCCGGGCGGTGCTCGTAGTCGCGCACTAGGCGTCGGTGCAGTATGAGGATTCCGTAGGTCTGCTCGACCCTCCATCGCTTCGGCTGTGGAACGAACCCCGTCTCCTGCGGGTTGCGTTCGACGATCTCCACATCGATGCCGAGCGCGGTGCCGTGGGCGACCACGGCTGTCTTGAAGCCCTGGTCAACGAGGGCTTTACGGACGATGCCGCCGGTGTGCTCGGCGGCCTGGTCCAGCAGGGCAATGCCGGCTGCGTTGTCGTGGGTGTCCGCGGCCAGGACGATGACGGCGATGACCAGGCCCAGCACATCCACGGCCAGTCCCCGTTTGCGTCCCGGCACCTTCTTCGCCGCGTCCCGGCCGGTCGTGGTGGCGGGGACCCCGGCGGCCGCGTGGACACTCTGGGTGTCCAGGACCACCAGGGTCGGGTCCTCTAGCCGACGGGCTTGTTCACGAACCTGGCAGCGCAGGAGTTCGTGGATGACCTGGTCGGTGCCGTCGTCCCGCCAGGCGGCGAAGTAGTAGTACGTCGCGCTCTTGGGCGGCAGGTCGTGCGGGAGGTAGGCCCACTGGCAGCCGGTCCGGCCCTGGTAAAGGATGGCGTTGATGATCTCCCGCATCGAGTAGGCGCCCTGGTGGCCGCTGACCGAGCGGTGCCGGTCCTTCCATGCGGCGATCACCGGCTCGATCAACGACCACTGCTCGTCCGATAAGTCGCTCGGATACGGCTTGCGTTCACTCATATCACCACACCAGCAGACGGGCGGCTGAGGGTCGGCGATATTGCCCCGCACCCACACCATCAGGCGACGGCAGAGCCGTCCATAACCTCACGAACCGCCCTCTGATAGGGGCCCTCCGCCTTCCAGACCGAGCATCACAGACCAGGGCCGCGCGCCGCCTCGGCCCCGTCGAGGTGGATCGCCGACCGGCCGGTCAGGCCCCGCCGAGGTCTCCACCTCCGTGCCGCATTAGGTCCGCATCGCAGGGGCGGCGACCAGACCGCTGGGAACTGGGCAGCCCCCGTGATGTGAGCTCGGTTCGAATCGGGCGCCCCAATGCCAGGCGCCAGGTCCAGGGGCGGCGCCAGCTACGGCACTGTCTCCCACCAGGCCGAGGGAAGCATGGCATGGCGTACATCCAAGTCAAAGGAGGATCTGACGAAGAGCTGAAAGGCTCTCTACCCAGAGTGATCAAGCCCTGCGAAACTGGCGCGATGAGACGTGTGCACCTGGAAGCAGCAGAGGACCATGTCGAGCGCCTCGCGAGGGAACATGACCCAGTAGGGGCCGTTAAGGAGCTCATCTGGAACGCGCTGGACGCGGACGCCACCAGAATCACGGTGACCATCGAGCGGTCGGTCACTGGTGCGGTGGACAAGGTCATGATCGCGGACGACGGGGAGGGCATCACTCCTGAGGGGTGCACGACCGCTTTCGAGAAGATCGGCGGTTCGTGGAAGAAGCACAGACATACCACGATCGGCGGCCGCCCCTTGCACGGCCGTGCAGGCCAAGGCCGTCTGCGCGCGTTCGCTCTCGGCGCCTTCATCAGGTGGACCACCACCGCCGAAGGAATTGACGGCCTGCAGAAGACAACGGTGACAGCGCACAACGCCTCGCGCAATGACTTCCAGATCGGCGACTCCACGCCCACGGAGGGACCGACGGGAACGCTGGTCGAGGCTTGGGGCCGACAGTCGGTGGTTCTGGACCGCCTCACCGCCGATCGTGCACGGAGTCTGCTGACGACGGAGTTCGCTCCGTACCTGGCCAGGTATCCCAAGGTCGAGATCGTCTTCGACGGGAAGAAGATCGATCCCACCGCGGTCATCCAGAAGCAGTCCGAGGAACGCGTCGAATTCGAGCACGACGGCGCTATGGAGACCGCTGTTGTGCGGATCATCGAATGGGACATGCGGGTGGACCGCGAGCTTCACCTGTGCGATGCCCTCGGCGTCCCCGTCGACATCACGGAGACGAGGATCCAGGCACCCGGCTTTGATTTCACCACCTACGTCCTCTGGGGCCGGATGACGGAACACCGGGGTGACTTCCTGCTGGGCGAAGCGTCCGACAGTCCAGTGGCATCGCTTCTGACTACCACACGTGAACACCTGAGGTCGTACTTCCGGAAGCGGGCCGTGGAGCGCCGCAAGGAGGTGGTCGACCAATGGAAGGACGCTGGCCTCTACCCGTATGACGCCGAGCCGACGAGCGAGGCCGAGAAAGTCGAACGGGAGACGTTCGACATCGTGGCGTCCACCATTCACCGCCATATGCCTCGGCCGGCGAAGCATCAGAAGGCCACGCTCGCCCTGCTACGCGAATCGGTCAAGCACCAGCCGAGCAACGTGAACCGGATCCTCGACGAGGTCTTCCGCCTCACGAGTGACGACAAGTCAGAGCTCGATCGCCTGCTGAATCGTACGAGTCTTTCGAGCATCATCAGGGCGTCCACGAGCGTTGCGGACAGGTTGGATTTCCTCGCGGCCCTCTCGCACATGGTCTTCGATCCGGAGGTCAAGAAGCTCGTCAAGGAGAGGTCGCAGCTCCACAAGATCCTTGAGAACGAGACGTGGGTGTTCGGCGAGCACTACCAGTTACTCGTGAGCGATCGCTCCCTCGACCAGGTGCTCGATCGCCACCTCGGCCTTCTCGGGCGGGACAACCGGAGCCCTCAGCCCGTATACCGGGAAGACGGATCGGTGGGGATCGTCGATCTCATGCTGTCGAGGTCCAGGCGCGAGCACGACCGGCAGCAGCATCTGGTCGTGGAGTTGAAGGCACCCAAGGTCAGGGTAGGCGACAAGGAGCTCCAGCAGATTAAGAGCTATGCGCTCGCCGTGGTCGAGGACGCCCAGTTCGCGGACGTCAGGGCCGAGTGGGACTTCTGGCTCGTCACTTCAGAGATGAACAAGGTCCTGCGCGCGGAGGCCAGGCAGGCAGGCAGGCCCCGGGGGTGCATCTGGGATCTGAAGGAGAACGAATACACTGTCCGTGTCTGGGTCAAGACATGGTCGGAGCTGATCGACGAGAGCAAGGGCCGCCTGCAGTACTTCAAGGAGCATTTCGACCATGACCCGTCGGTCGAGCAGGCAATCGACTACTTGCGTCACTCCCATCTCCCGTACCTTCCCGACGCTCTGATTCCAACTCCACGCGAAGGGCAGACAGACGATACCGGAGCCGACGCCTTGAGCTCGACGGACGCAGCAGCGGATCTGGTGTGAAAGTAGGCGTGTCGCAGAGACCCTGGTCACGGACCTGAGACTCTATCGCCGCCCCGCTAAACCGGGCGGTCCGGCCCCGCACGTACTGCGGCCGTATCTCGGGGGCCTGCCGGAGCCGGCGATCCACTGCATCGTCAGCTCCGGTCCCTGTCCCAGGGGACGCGTCATCGGAGAGTCCCGACTGCTCGATCAGTGCTCCGATCGAAGCCGCTGAGGAGCTGCCTCAAGCTGCTGGCGATAGTCGGACGCGAACAGCCCAGTAAGGGCCTTGTCGAGCGTTCCTACTACGACGAAGCGCAGCACAACGGGGACACGGCTCATTCCCTCTTCGATCTCCCAATCCTCGCTGGACAGGACCCGGGCCGAGCAGCGCGCCGATTCAGCACAGCGGTGAACGGACACACGGACGCCTACGGCCGAGCTCGTGCAATCTCGCGGACGAAGCTGGCCTCCCTGCTCATGGCCAAGGGTGACCCTCGCCAGGCGGCAGCGCTCGGGCACGCCGCCTCAACGAGGTAGGCCGACTCATCTCCCGGCGCGCTGCCGACGATCTGCGGCAGCTCGGCCGCTTCGCCTCGAAGCATCGGACTGTCCGAGAGGCTTCAGCGCTGCGAGATCGGATCCCCGCTACGGTTTCCGCATGACTCCTTCGGCATCCGAACCTGCACGTCACGTCCCGAAGCAGGCTTGTTCGGCGGTCGGATTGGACTTCGACGGAGCCGAGCCTCTCCGCCTGGCCGAGAACCAGATATGGCGACTACCTCGTCAGCGGGTGATCGTACGGATCGCCCGGGAGGGAGAGAGCGCTGCGGCGGCCCGCGAGGTGCGCGTCGCACGTTGGCTCACCCGGGAGAACGTGCCGGCCGTTCGCCTGGTCGACGTGGAGCAGCCGGTAGAGGTGGACGGCAGGCCCGTGACCTTCTGGGCGGAACTGCCGCCGCAGCAGCACGGCTCGGTCGAGGATATCGCTGAACTCCTCGCGAGGCTCCACTCCCTGACCACGCCAGCGATCGAGCTGGGGTATCTCGATCCCTTCGTCAGGGTCGGCGAACGGCTGCACGCGGCCACCACGATCCGCGACGACGACAAGCAGTGGCTGAACGCCCTTCACAGCGACCTCCTAGCGGCCTGGGCGGAGCGGCCGGCCGGTCTCCCCGATCGGGCCGTGCACGGTGACGCCTGGCCCGGCAACATCGTCCGCACGGCCGGTGGGGTCCTGATGATGGACCTGGAGCGCTTTTCCGTCGGGCCCCCGGAGTGGGATCTCGTGTCCACCGCCGTGCGCGCGAAGACCACGGGCGCCGTCAGCGCACGCGAATACGAACGCTTCTGTGCGGTGTACGGGTACGACGTGACGGCGTGGGAGGGCTACCCCGTCCTTGCGCACGCCCGTGAGCTGCGCATGGTGACGTACGCGGCGCAGCACGCAGCCGACAACGCGGAGTGGAGGAGCCAGGCGCAGTACCGGATCGACTGTCTCCGCGGTCGATCCGGCCCGCGACCGTGGTCGTGGAAGGGAATCCTTTGAAGTCAGACTGTCCGCTGTCTCATCTGGTCGGACGATTGTCACGCTTGGAGCAGAGGAGGCTCTACGCCCTTCCCTCAAGTCTGCGAGGCTCGCGCTATGCGGCCAAGTCGAATAGCGCTGCGGTGTCTCCCCAAAAGAGGCGTTGCCCTACTGGTTGAGCAAGAGCCACCTCAACGCCTGACCGCGTGCGGACGTCCGCTCGACGAAGCTGAACCTGTGCCTCCACCACCCCATCCCGCCAAGCACCGCTACGAACAAGATCTCGAAGCCAAAGACTCAGCGCCCAGGATGTCGACCGCATGAAAACAGGTCCGATCTCCGGCACGGCCTGAAGGCTGAACAGGAATGCCGCCTGCGGAGCCTCTCCTCGACTGATCCGCATGATCGACTCACGGCATATACCGCCAAAGTGGCAGCCGCAGACGCATCCGTACCGCTCGCTCGATCCAGCGACTCCGCCACCTCGACAAGGACACGGCTCTCCCACTCCCTCCTCGATTCCCGCTCGGCCGATAAGCACGGCGGCTGCGTCTGTGATTCGCACCATTACCTCGTCGACCAAGAGAGTCCGTCCCAACTCGCCCGATTCGACAGCACCGAGACATCGTTCCGTCGGCAATGCCTCGGCGATCGCTCGGTCAATCTGCCGATCGCAGGACTTGATCAACCACTGCACACCGGAGGTGGCTTTCTCGACCTGCAGTTCTGCCACTGCCTTGTCACGCATCCACCGCTCCCCCGTTTGAGTCACATCACTCACCTCGTCGCTGTACATCACGCCCAGAGAATCCCGGAGAAGGTCGGCTTGCACCGGCCGACATCAGCCTGTATGGATGCATGCCACTGATCGACCCCCGACAGCCCGACGGTGACGCCCCGGGGACAGCGCGCTCAGCGCCACCCAGGGGCGCCTTCCCTAAATCAGGGCCATCGGGTCCTGTTCGGGGCCGTGTTGGAAACCGGGCACCCAGCGGACGGGAGCACTGGCCGGGAAGAGCGTCACCCGTACGCCGAAATCGATCAGGATTTCCTTTCGCGCCTGTACATCCGCAGCACGGAACCAACGGTCGGCGACCGTCTCGCCGGTCGGCCGCCGGACCATGCCAGGCGCCCGCCGTGGCTCAGCCTCCAGAGCGGCCAGCTCCCGCCCCAGCGCGGCATACCGGTCCCGGAACCACGCGGCGTCGTCCGGGGCGTCGTACAGCCCGGCTTCACGGTCGGCTCGCAGCCGTTCACGGCTGGCTCGGGTCTCCGCCACGCGTTCCGCGATGCCATTGCCCGGGTCGTACACCGTCTCGTAGATCATGCCGTCACCCAGCTCCCGGAGGAACCACTCCTCGACGTAGGCGTCAAGAAGATGAGCATTGATGAGCGGTGCGGGTCGGCAGTGCTGCGCCTGAAGCCAGCCCTTGTTCCGCGCCGTACACGTGTAGCGCGGTGGGGCGTCTTTCGACGTCTGGGTATAGAGACGCGTATGGCACTGCCCGCACAGGGCGACCGTGGTCAACAGGTATTCGCGGTTGGATCGGCGGGTCCAGGGAGCCTTTCGGGACAGGATGGCGCTCCTGAGCGCCTCGTGTGTGGCCCGGTCCCACAGCCCCTCGCAGAGCCGTACAGGGTGACCGTCCCCCCTGCCGAGGACGGGCTTGTTGCGGTGCATCAGGTACCCGAGGGTGGCCTCTGACAGAAGGATGTTCTTCAGGCTCTGGGGAGACCACGGTCGGCCCCCTGCCGGCTTGCCGTACATCACGGCCAGGTGATCGGCAGGTGAGAGTTCCCCGGCACGATTGAGACGTGCGGCCTCGCTACTGCAGGTGACGTTGTCAGGATCGGCCAGGATGCGGCGGGCGACGTTCCGCAGTACTTCCGAGGCATGCGGATGCAGTTCGACCTGGTCGATCTTCCCTCCCATCACCTTCCGGACGTACTGGAAGCCGTACGACGGCTTGCCTTTCGGGCGGCCGGCTGCGCGGGTCTTGACGGTGGCGTCACGGTTCCTGCGCTGGATCGCGCGCAGTTCCATCTGCGCGCCCCAGGCTTCCATGGTGAAACGGTTCTCGTCGGCGGGGTCGTCGAGGTTCCAGGCACCGTCGTGTCCATACGTGACGAGCATCTTCTTCTCGTCCCGCATCTTGTAGCCGGTGTTCAGGCAGTCGACGACGTTGCGGCCGAGCCGGTCCACCGCTGCCGCGACCAGGCCGTCGTACGGTCCCCTCTCGTCACGGAGCCACGGGCCCAGACTGGGACGGGTCACGGGATCCGTGGCGCCGGAGACCTCCCAGTCGTCCGCCCAGCCGATGATGTGGGCCCCGACGGAGGCGGCGGCAGTGAGCACGTTCTCTCGCTGGCGCTCAGGTGAAGACGTCGCCAGCTTCACGCGCGACAGTCGCCGCACTCCGAGCAGGCACTTGCCGCATCCGTCGTAGGGTCGTTCGATCGTGTTGAGGTCCGTACCGCGCATTTCTTCTCTCCGTTCGAGCGCGCATCGTACGGAGAATCGGCGGCCACGCCCCCGCTGAACGATCTTGGTCAGCCGAGGAAGCTCAGACGAACCTGACGGTTGTCTTTAGAAACGTTCGTGTCCACCAGGCACACCGACTGCCACATCCCCAGCTCCAGCCGCCCCGCGATCACCGGCAGGGTCGCGTGCGGGGGGACGAAGGCCGGGACCACATGGTCGCGGCCGTGACCCGGGGTGCCGTGGCGGTGTTGCCAGCGGTCGTCCGCGGGGAGCAGGGCGTGCAGGGCCGACAGGAGGTCGGCGTCGCTGCCCGCACCCGTCTCCAGGACCGCGATGCCGGCCGTCGCGTGCGGGACGAAGATGTTGAGCAGGCCGTCGCGGCCGGCGGCCGCGCGGGTGAGGAACTGCTCGCAGTCCGACGTGAGGTCGGTGACCGTCTCCGTCGTGCCCGTGGTGATGTGAAGGACGCTGGTGGTGAAAGCGGATGACATGCCTCCATCTTCCCGCTCACGGGCCGGGATCGCGCGTCCACGTGCCGAGACACCGTTGACCGCTTCCGGGCGGGATCGCTACGTTCATCGCCATGTTCCGTTCAGCTCTGCTCACTTCGCGCGGTCACATCGACCTGCTGCGGGTGGCCTCCGCCGCGTGTTGTCGCGGCTGCTGACGTTCCCTCGACGCACCTCCCGTCAGTGAGACCGGACGCGCTGTCCGCCCGTTCCTGACGTCGTAAGCGTTCCGTCGCACCCCTCCCGTCGCGTTCCGCCCCGTCCGACCGCTGCCCCGATGTGCCGCAGCGGCGACTCGGTCGCGCGTCCCGCGGCGTGGCATGACCTCCCCTGCCTTCCCCCCGCCCGGGCACCGCCCGTGCACAGCTCGTGGAGCCGCCATGACCATCGACCATGCCCTCGCACCACCCGATATATCCCGGAAATCCGCTTCGGGCGCGAAAGGGGACCCTGCGGAGAAACCCGAGGACGGTTCCGCCGCACGGCCGGCCCTCGTGCTGGAGCCCGTCACCCCGGAGCGGGCGCGCGGCGCGCGGCTGCGGAGCGTGCCCCGGTGGCTGCGGCGCACCGTCGGGCCGCTGCTGCTCCTGGTGCTGTGGCAGGTGCTCAGCGCCACCGGCGTACTCCATCCGGATGTGCTGGCCTCCCCCGGCACCATCGCCCGCGCCGGGTCCGACCTCGTCGCCGACGGGACGCTGCCCTCCGCGATGGCCATCTCGCTCCAGCGGGTCGCCGCCGGGCTGCTGCTCGGGGGTGTCGTGGGCACTGCCCTCGCCCTGCTGTCCGGTCTCTCCCGGCTCGGCGAGGACCTGATCGACGCGAGCGTGCAGATGCTGCGCACCGTGCCCTGGGTCGGGCTGATCCCCCTCTTCATCATCTGGCTGGGGATCGGCGAGGCGCCGAAGGTGGCGCTCATCGCGCTCGGGGTCGCCTTCCATCTCTACCTGAACGTGTACGCGGGCATTCGCGGCGTCGACCCCCAACTCATCGAAGCGGGCGAGTCGCTGGGGCTCGGGCGGTGGGGTCTGGTGCGTCATGTCGTCCTGCCGGGGGCGCTGCCCGGCGCCATGACGGGGCTGCGCTACTCACTGGCGACCGCCTGGCTGGCGCTGGTGTTCGGCGAGTCCGTCAACGCCGACGCCGGGATCGGCTTCCTGATGAACCAGGCCCGGGAGTTCTTCCGTACCGACGTGATCGTCGTCTGCCTGGTCGTCTACGCCTTCCTCGGGCTCACCGCCGATGTCATCGTCCGCATTCTCGAAAGGCTGCTGCTGCAATGGCGACCGACGTTCACGGGCCAGTGACCGCCCCCTCCCCCGCCCCGGCCGAGGCGGCGCAGGATGCCGTACGTGTCGAGGGGCTGACCCGGTCCTTCGACGGCCGGCCGGTGATCGACGGGCTCGATCTCACCCTGCGCGCAGGGGAGTTCACCGCGCTGCTCGGGCGCAGCGGCTGCGGGAAGTCGACGCTGCTGCGGGTGCTGGCCGGTCTCGACCGGGACATCCGGGGGACGGTGCTGGTGCCCAGGCGGCGCGCGGTCGCCTTCCAGGCGCCGCGGCTGATGCCCTGGAAGCGGGTCTGGCGCAATGTGCTGCTCGGGCTGCCCGGGAAGCCCGAACGCGCCGTGGCGGAGCAGGCGTTGGCCGAGGTGGGGCTCGCCGAGCGGTCCGGGGCCTGGCCCCGGACGCTCTCCGGCGGTGAGGCGCAGCGCGCCTCGCTGGCCCGGGCGCTGGTGCGGGAGCCCGATCTGCTGCTGCTCGACGAGCCGTTCGGCGCACTCGACGCGCTGACCAGGATCAAGGCCCAGCAGCTGGTCGCCGAGCTGTGGCAGCGGCGCGGCTGCGCGGTGCTGCTCGTCACGCACGACGTGGACGAGGCGCTGCTGCTCGCCGACCGTGCGCTGGTGATGCGGGACGGCGCCATCGCGTACGAGACACCCGTCGCGCTCGACCGGCCGCGCGGGCCGGGGACCCCCGAGTTCGCCGCGCTGCGCTCGCGGCTGCTCGCCGAACTCGGTGTGGACGCCGTACCGGAAGGCGGGAGCGAGCCCGCGAAGTCCCTCTGAGCTCTTGCCGAGTTCCGACCCGCACACACTGAAGACCGAAACGAGATGCCATGAACCGCCGTACCCTGCCCGCCCTTCTGCTGCCGCTCGCCCTTCTGCTCACCGCCTGCGGCGGTGCCTCCTCCGCCTCCACCTCGGGCAGTGTGGACGGGAAGGGCAGTGTCACGCTCGACATCGGTGACCAGAAGGGGGGTTACGAGGCCATCCTGCGGGCCTCCGGAGAGCTCGACGATCTCGACTACCGCATCAAATGGTCCACGTTCACCTCCGGCCCACCCCTGCTGGAGGCCGTCAACGCCGGTGCCGTGGACATCGGCGGAGTCGGCAACACCCCGCCGGTCTTCGCGGCGGGCGCCGGCTCCAAGATCGTGGTGGTGGGCGCCACGCACGGTTCGTCGGCCGGTGAGGCCATCGTCGTACCCAAGGACTCGCCCCTGCGCAGCCCCGCCCGGCTCAAGGGCAGGTCGATCGCCGTCGCCCAGGGCAGCTCGGCCCACTTCCAGCTGATCAGCGCGCTGAAGAAGGCGGGGCTCGGGGTCTCGGACGTGAAGCTGAAGTACCTCCAGCCGGCGGACGCGCTGGCCGCGTTCAGCCGGGGCAAGGTCGATGCGTGGGCGATCTGGGACCCGTACACCTCGCAGGTGCTGCGTGGCGGCAAGGCGCGGGTGCTGACCACGGGTGAGGGGACCGTCAACGGCCTGGGGTTCCAGGTCGCCTCGCCCGCCGCGCTCAAGGACTCCGCGAAGGCCAAGGCCATCGGGGATCTGCTGGTCCGGCTGAACCGGGCGCAGAACTGGGTGTTCAAGCACCCGGAGGCCTGGGCGAAGGTCTGGGCGAAGGAGACCGGGCTGCCCTACGAGGTGGCGCTCGACGCGGTCAGGCTGACGTACGGCACCCGGGTCCCGGTCGCCATCGACGCCGCCGCGATCGCCTCCGAGCAGGAGATCGCCGACACCTTCGCCGATCTGAAGCTCATTCCGCGCCGCTTCACCTTCAAGGACTACGTCGACACCCGTTTCAACCGCGATCTGCCCGCGTCCTCGGCAACCCCCCGCTCGTACGGAAAGGCCTCCTCATGAACGTCCATCTGCACTGGTTCCTGCCCACCGGCGGCGACGGGCGCACGCTCGTCGACCGGCACGCGTACACCGACGGCGGGATCAAGCGCGACCGGATCACGCCGGTCAGCGGGGTGCGCGCCCCCGACATCGAGTATCTGGCGCAGATCGCGAAGGCCGCCGAGCAGCTGGGATTCGAGGCCGTGCTGACGCCGACCGGGACCTGGTGCGAGGACGCCTGGCTGACGACGGTGGCGCTGGCCCAGCACACCGAGCGGCTGAAGTTCCTGGTGGCCTTCCGGCCCGGGGTGATCTCGCCGGTGCTGGCCGCGCAGATGGCCGCGACCTATCAGCGGATCACCCGGGGGCGGCTGCTGCTCAACGTGGTGACGGGCGGCGACTCGACCGAGCAGCGGCGCTTCGGTGACCACCTCGACCACGACCGGCGCTACGCCAGGACGGCGGAGTTCCTGTCGGTCGTGCGGGGGGCCTGGAGCGGGCAGCCGTACGACTTCGACGGTGAGCACTACCAGGTGGAGGGCGGGCTGACGGCGCTGCCGCCGGACCCGCTGCCGGAGATCTTCTTCGGCGGGTCGTCGGCCGCCGCCGGGCCGGTCGCGGCCGCGCACGCCGATGTCTATCTGACCTGGGGCGAGCCGCCGGCTGATGTGAAGAAGAAGATCGACTGGATCAAGGGGCTGGCCGAGGAGCAGGGCCGTACGGTCCGGTTCGGCATCCGGCTGCACACTATCTCGCGCGACTCGTCCAAGGAGGCGTGGGCAACGGCCGACCGGCTGCTCGGCGATCTCGACGCCGACACGATCGCCGCAGCCCAGCAGGCGCTGGGGCGGAGCGAGTCGGTGGGCCAGCAGCGGATGCTGGCACTGCACGGCGGTTCGCGCGACAAGCTGGAGATCGCGCCGAACCTGTGGGCGGGCGTGGGTCTGGTCCGGGGCGGCGCGGGAACGGCGCTGGTCGGCAGCCACGCGGAGGTCGCGGACCGGATCGAGGAGTACCACGCGCTGGGGGTGGAGCACTTCGTCCTGTCGGGTTACCCGCATCTGGAGGAGGCGTACTGGTTCGGCGAGGGCGTCACGCCCGAGCTGGCGTCCCGCGGTCTGCTCTCGACCGTGCCGGCCTCCCCGCTGCTGGGGGTGCCGGCGGCGAACGGCCGTCCGGCGTCCGCGCCGGGCGGGGCTCCCCTGCTGGTCGCCGGCGGGCGCTGAGCCCTTCGGCGGGACCGGGAAGATCCACGCACCCCGCGTAGTTGGTAGAAGCGTGAACAACATCGGGGTGCAGTCAGTGGATGTCGTGGTGATCGGCGCCGGGCAGGCGGGTCTGTCCGGCGCCTATCACCTGCGCCGCAGCGGTCTGGAGCCGGACCGCGACTTCGTGGTGCTCGATCATGCCCCTCGGCCCGGCGGTGCCTGGCAGTTCCGCTGGCCCTCGCTGACGTACGGCAAGGTGCACGGCATGCACGCCCTGCCCGGCATGGAGCTGACCGGCGCCGACGGCACCCGGCCCTCCTCCGAGGTGATCGGCGCCTACTTCGATACGTACGAACGCACCTTCGGCCTGCGTGTCCACCGGCCGGTCGAGGTGAGCGCCGTGCGCGAGGGCGAGGGAGGGCGGCTGCTCGTGGAGACGTCCGAGGGGACGTACGCGACGCGCGCGCTGATCAATGCCACCGGGACCTGGGACCGGCCGTTCTGGCCGCGCTATCCGGGCCAGGAGACCTTCCGGGGGCGGCAGCTGCACACCGCGAACTATCCGGGGCCCGCCGAGTTCGCCGGGCTGCGCGTGGTCGTGGTCGGCGGCGGGGCCTCCGGCACCCAGCATCTGATGGAGATCGCCGAGGTGGCCGCCGACACCCACTGGGTGACCCGCAGGCCGCCCGTCTTCCGCGAGGGCCCCTTCGGCGAGGACCAGGGGCGGGCCGCCGTCGCCCTGGTGGAGGAGCGGGTGCGCCGCGGGCTGCCCCCGCAGAGCGTGGTCAGCGTGACCGGACTGCCGGTGACCGACGCCGTCCGGCGCGCCCGTGAGTCCGGGGTGCTCGACCGGCTGCCCATGTTCGACCGGATCACGCCGACGGGCGTGGCCTGGGACGACGGCCGCGGCGTCGAGGCCGATGTCATCCTCTGGGCGACCGGCTTCCGGCCAGCCGTCGACCATCTCGCGCCGCTGCGGCTCCGCGAGCGCGGGGGCGGCATCAAGGTCGAGGGCACGCGGGCGGTACGCGACGAGCGCGTCCATCTCGTCGGCTACGGGCCGTCCGCCAGCACGATCGGCGCCAACCGCGCCGGCCGGGCCGCCGTCCGGGCGATCGGAAAGCTGCTGGAGCGGGACCCGGCGCGGGAGGCCGCGGCGCCCGTGTCCGTCTGAGACGGCTCAGGGGAACCGGGACGACCCGGGGGAACTCAGCCGCTGCCCGCTTCCCGGCGGTTGCGGTTGAATTCGGCCACGTTGCGCTGCTGCTCCGCGTAGTCGTCGGTGAAGCGGGTGTCCCCCGGCGCGACCGTCACGAAGTACAGCCAGGGGCCGGGAGTGGGACTGATCGCCGCCACCATCGCCTGCTCACCCGGGTTGCCGATGGGCGTGGGCGGCAGGCCCTTGCGCTCATAGCTGTTGTAGGGGCTGTCGATCTTCGTGTCGCCCTCGGTGGTGTCCAGGGTGCTGCGGTTCATCGCGTAGTTGAGGGTCGAGTCCATCTGGAGCGGCATTCCGCGCTCCAGCCGGTTGTGGACGACCCGGGCCACCTTGCCCATGTCGGACTCCGTGTCCGCCTCGGCCTGGACGATGCTCGCGACGGTCACGGTCTGGTAGACGGTGACCCTGTTGCGCTGCGCCCCGGCCGTGATGTGGTCCGCTCCGAAGCGTTTGACCGCCGTGTCGACCATGTAGCGCAGCAGGCTCTTCGGGGTCGTGGCCGAGGTGACGGGGTACGTCGCCGGGAAGAGGTAGCCCTCGGGGTTGCCCTTCGCCTCGGACGGCAGCGGCAGGTCCGCCGCGGCGACGGCCTTCTCCGTGGTGCCGGCGGGCTCGCCGAGAGCCTTGTCGGCGGCCGCGTACACCTGGGAGGCGCGCCATCCCTCGGGGATCACCAGGGTGCGCGCCTGCTCGGTCTTCGACTCCCTCGTCAGCAGGGGGACGAGCACGGCCGCGGCCGCCACGAGCACGAGGAACGCCGTGACGAGCAGGACCAGGCGGCCCCGTCGGGTCGGGCGGAGCCTGCGGCGGGAGCGGGTTCCTGGGGACTCGTTCACCATGCGGGCACGCTATCCCGCGCCGGTCCCGCAGCCCGGCACCCCGTCCCCGACGGCATGCCCGCCGCGTCAGCCCCGGGGGCCCGGTCCGGCGAAGGGCGGCAGCGCGGCGAACTCCGGGGCCACCGTGACCGCCTGGGCCAGGGTGTCGAGCGTGCGGCGCACCCGGGTGAGCGGGTGGTCGGGGAACTCCGCGTCCCAGCGCGCGTGGTCGCCGTCGTGGAAGGGCAGCCCGCCCTGCACGTCCGGGGCGTAGGGGTGGGGCCGGAAGTAGTCCTGGGGGCCGACCTCGGCCATCACGACGGCCTCCCGCATCCCGGTCATGCCCCGCTCAACCGCCTGGACCTTCACGACCGTGCTGCATCCGGCGCGCGGCACGGTGTAGCTGCCGATGAACGCCTGGCCGCTCGGCCGGTCCGGCAGCGGCAGTTTGAGTATCTGGCGCAGGGCCGGCAGCTCACCGAGCTTCTTCACGGAAGCCTCGATCAGTCCGCCGCCGGCCCGGGCGGTGTGGTGGGTGAGCGCGTGGCGCAGGGCCGGGCCGTCGTCGAGCCCTGCGGGCAGGTCGGGCTCCAGGGCGAAGAAGTGCAGCGATACCACGGTGTCCTGGTCGTCGGCCCATGCGCCGTCGGCAACGGGCCGGTATCCGGGGAGTTCGACCCCGAGGAGAGCTCTCATGGGCGGGGATCATGCCCCACCGCCGGCGCATCCGGCACTCCGGGGTACCCCGTGCCGGACCCTGACGGGAGGTCAGCCCGCCACAGGGGCGAGCTGGGTGTCCCGGCGGACCAGGGCCGCGTAGCGCCCGTCCTGCTGGAGCAGTTCCTCGTGGCTGCCGCGCTCGGCGGTTCGTCCGCCGTCGAGGACGACGATCTGGTCGGCGTCGCGCACGGTGGAGAGCCGGTGGGCGATGGTGATCGTGGTGCGTCCGGCGGACAGGGCGTCGATCGCTTCCTGCACGGCGAATTCGGTACGGGTGTCCAGGGCGCTCGTCGCCTCGTCGAGGATCAGCACCGGCGGGTCGCGCAGAATCGTCCGGGCGATGGCCAGACGCTGCTTCTCGCCTCCGGAGAAGCGGTAGCCCCGCTCGCCGACGAGGGTGTCGTAGCCGTCGGGCAGGGAGGAGATGTGGTCGTGGATCTGGGCCGCGCGGGCCGCCGCCTCGATCTCCTCGTCCGTCGCCTCCGGCTTGGCGAAGCGGAGGTTCTCCGCGACCGAGGCATGGAAGAGATAGGTCTCCTGGGAGACCACGCCGACCGCACGGGCCAGGGTGTCGAAGTCCAGCTCGCGCACATCGACCCCGTCGAGGGTGACCCGGCCGCCGGTGACGTCGTACAGCCGGGGGACCAGATAGCTGAGGGTGGACTTGCCGGAGCCCGTGGGGCCGACGACGGCCAGGCTGGTGCCGGCGGGCACGGTCACATCGACGCCGCTGAGGGTCGGGCCGCTCTTCTCGTCGTAGCTGAAGTCCACGTTCTCGAAGCGGACCTCGCCGCGGATCCTGTCCAGCCGGACGGGGTTCGCCGGCTCGGTGATGTCCACCGTGAGGTCGAGGTATTCGAAGATGCGCTGGAAGAGGGCGAGGGACGTCTGCATCTGCACCCCGGTGGAGAGCAGGCTCACGGCGGGCCGGAACAGGCCCTGCTGGAGCGAGACGAACGCGACGAGCGTACCGATCGAGACATCGGGGCCGCCGGACTGCAGGGCGATGCCCGCGGCCCAGTAGATGACGGCGGGCATGGCGGCCATGACGATGCCGATCGTCGACATCCGCCAGCGGCCGGCCATGCTGGAGCGCACCTCCAGGTCGACCAGTCGCTCGGACTCCTCGGTGAAGCCCTTGGTGAGCGAGTCCGAACGGCCCATGGTGCGGCCGAGCAGGATGCCGCTGACGGAGAGCGACTCGGTGACCGTGGCGGCCATGGCGGCCATCTGCTTCTGGCGCTGGGTGGTGATCTTCTTGCGCTCGCGGCCGACGCGGCGGCTGATCCAGACGAAGACCGGCAGCAGGAGCAGCGAGACGACGGTGAGCCGCCAGTCGAGTGCCAGCATGGCGACGACGGTGGCGATGACCGCGGTCAGGTTGGAGACCAGCGAGGTCGCCGTCGAGGTGACGGTGGCCTGCATGCCCCCGATGTCATTGGCGATCCGGGACTGGACCTCGCCCGTGCGGGTGCGGGTGAAGAAGGCCAGCGGCATCCGCTGGAGCTGGGTGTAGACGGCGGTGCGCAGGTCGTGCATGACCCGCTGGCCGACGGTGGTGGAGATGAGGGTCTGGAGCACGCCGAAGACGCTGTTCATCACCGCGGTGAGGATCATGCCGAGGGCGAGCAGCGAGAGGAGTCCGGTCCGCCCCTGCGGGATGGCGGTGTCCAGGATCTCGCGCAGCAGGAACGGGGAGGCGACCGACACCAGCGACGAGGCGCCGACGAGCAGTCCGACCACCGCGAGGCGGCCGCGGTACGGGCGGAAGAGGCGGAGGATGCGGCGCAGCTCGGCGGGCGGCTGGGCGGCGTCCTTGGGCGGGGGTGTCCACGTGGGTTCGTCGGGTTTCATGGGCTCCTTCGTCGGACGTGCGACTACGGGGGACGGGCGGCTGCGGGCGCCCGAAGCGGCGTACGCGTCCGCGGTCTGCGGCCGTCCGGGCGGGGGAATCGCCGCCCATGACAGCCGAACCGGATGAGAGCATAGCTCATTGTTACCTATACTCACAATGCACAAGGTCCTGATATTGTTCCTCCATGGATTCCCCCGACCCCGACGGCGTGCTCGCCGAACAGCTGCTGCGGCTGACACGCAGGCTTCAGCGCATTCAGAGCCGTCAGCTGGAGCCGATCGGTATCACCCCCGCCCAGTTCCGCCTGCTGCGCACCGTCGCGCACTACGAGGGACCGCCCCGGATGGCGGATCTCGCCCAGCGCCTCGACGTCGTCCCCCGGGCCGTGACCACGCTGGTGGACGGCCTGGAGGCCGGCGGCCGGGTCCGCCGCGTCCCCGATCCGGACAGCCGCCGGGTGGTCCGGATCGAGATCACGGACGAGGGCATCGCCACACTGCGGTCACTGCGCGACGCGCGCCGGGCGGCGGCAGAGGAGATCCTGGCTCCATTGACCGCCGACCAGCGCGAGGTGCTCGGCGGGCTGCTGACCGCTCTGGTGGACGGGATGCCGGAGCGCCGCCGCTGCTGACCGGGCGCGGGGCACCGCCCCGAGCCGCCGAGGGGACCTGACATGCCGCTGCTGGAACCGGACCCGGAAGCCCTGAGCCCCCGCACGCCGCGGGCGCCCTCCCACGACCGGGTCGCCGACGACCGGGGACCGGGCACCCCGGAGCCGCTGCGCGGCGAGCTGACGGCCCTGCTGGGCGAGCGGAAGGTGCTCTGGAAGATCTCCGACCTGGTGCGCTACGCCTCCGACGCCAGTCCGTACCGCTTCGTCCCCCAGGTGGTCGTCGTCCCCGAGGACATCGACGACGTCTCCGCGATCCTGTCCTACGCCCACGGCAAGGGCCGCCACGTCGTCTTCCGTGCGGCCGGCACCAGCCTGAACGGCCAGGCGCAGGGCGAGGACATCCTCGTCGACGTCCGGCACCACTGGGCGGGCATCGAAGTGCTCGACGAGGGGGCGCGGGCCCGGATCCGCCCGGGGACGACAGTCGTACGGGCCAACGCCGCCCTCGCCCGGTACGGCCGCCTGCTGGGCCCCGACCCGGCCAGTGCGATCGCCTGCACCATCGGCGGGGTCGTCGCGAACAACGCCTCCGGGATGACCGCAGGCACCCGGCGCAATTCGTACCGGACCGTCTCCTCGCTCACCTTCGTGCTGCCCAGCGGCACCGTGGTGGACACGGGCGACCCGGCGGCGGACGAGGATCTGGCGCACGCCGAGCCGGGGCTCTGCGCGGGGCTGCTGGCCCTCAAGGCGGAGATCGAGGCCGATGCCGCCCTCACCGCCCGGATCCGCGCCAAGTACGAGATCAAGAACACCAACGGCTACCGCCTCGACGCCTTCCTGGACGGCTCGACGCCCGTGGAGATCCTGCGCGGGCTGATGGTCGGGTCCGAGGGGACCTTCGGGTTCATCTCCGAGGTCGTCTTCGACACGCTCCCGCTGGACCGCCGGATCTCCACCGCCCTGCTCTTCTTCCCCTCGCTGACGGCGGCGGCCGCCGCCGTCCCGCTGTTCAACGACGCGGGCGCCATCGCCGTGGAGCTGATGGACGGCAACACCCTGCGCGCCTCCGTCAGCGTCCAGGGCGTGCCCGCCGACTGGGCCGGGCTGCCGAGGCAGACCGCGGCCCTGCTGGTGGAGTTCCGTGCCCCGGACGAGGCGGGCCAGGAGACGTACGAGCGGGCGGCGGCCGAGGTGGTGCGGCAGCTGGAGCTGGTACGGCCCGTGACCTCCGTGACCAATGAGTTCACCCGGGACGCCCGGACCATCTCGGGCTACTGGAAGGCCCGCAAGGCCTTCGTCACCGCGGTCGGCGGCTCCCGGCCCTCGGGGACGACGCTGATCACCGAGGACTTCGCGGTCCCGCCCTCCCGGCTGGCCGACGCCTGCGAGGCGCTGCTGGAGCTCCAGGCGGAGCACGGCTTCGACGCCGCCGTCGCGGGCCACGCCGCCCACGGCAACCTCCACTTCCTGCTGGCCTTCGACGCGGCGCTGCCGGCCGACGTCGACCGGTACGCCGCCTTCATGGCCGACTTCTGCCGGCTGACCGTGGAGCGGTTCGACGGATCGCTCAAGGCCGAGCACGCCACGGGGCGCAACATCGCCCCCTTCCTGGAGCTCGAATGGGGCCCGCGCGCCACGGAACTGATGTGGCGTACGAAGCAGCTCATCGACCCCGACGGGGTGCTGGCGCCGAGGATCGTCCTGGACCGCGACCCCAGGGCCCATCTGCGCGGGCTGAAGACCATCCCCCGCGTCGAGGCGGTCGCCGACCCCTGCATCGAGTGCGGTTTCTGCGAACCGACCTGCCCCAGCCACGACCTGACCACCTCCCCGCGCCAACGCATCGTGCTGCGACGGGAGATGATGCGGCAGCCCGACGGCTCGCCGGTGGAGACGGGGTTGCTGGACGCCTACGGCTACGACGCCGTGGACACCTGCGCCGGTGACTCCACCTGCAAGCTCGCCTGCCCCGTGGGGATCGACACGGGCGCGATGATGAAGGACTTCCGCCATCAGCGGCACTCCCCGCGCGAGGAGCGGATCGCGGCGCTCACCGCGAAGAGGTTCCGCGCCGTGGAGGCGGCGGCGCGGCTCGCGGTCGCCGCTGCGGCGAGGATCGACGACCGCCTGCTGCAAGGCGTCACCGGCCTCGCCCGCAGGGCCGTACGCCCCGATCTGGTGCCCGAGTGGCTGCCCGAGGTCCCCGGTGCGGCCTCCCGCAGGGCCCCGCGCACCTCCCGGGCGGGTGCGAGCGCGGTCTACTACCCGGCCTGTGTGAACCGCATCTTCGGCAGCCCGGACGGCTATCGGGGACCGTCGCTGCAACAGGCGGTGGTCGCCGTGTCCGCCCGGGCCGGAAAGCCCGTCTGGATCCCGGACGACGTCGCGGGGACCTGCTGCGCGACGATCTGGCACTCCAAGGGCTACGCCGCCGGGAACGCCGTGATGGCCAACCGCATCGTGGAGGCCGCCTGGGGCTGGACGGCCGGCGGAAAACTCCCGCTCGTGGTCGACGCCTCCTCGTGCACGCTGGGCATCGCCCATGAAGTGGTGCCGTATCTGACCGAGGACAACCGGGAGTTGCACCGCGAGCTGACCGTGGTCGACTCCCTGGTCTGGGCGGCGGACGAGCTCCTGCCGGAGCTGACGGTGCTGCGCCGGACCGGTTCGGCGGTGCTCCACCCGACCTGCTCCATGGAACATCTGGACGACGTGGATCGGCTGCGCGCCGTCGCGGAGGCCTGCGCGGACGAGGTCGTCCTGCCGGACGACGCGGCGTGCTGCGGCTTCGCGGGCGACCGGGGCCTGCTGCACAAGGAGCTGACGGCGTCGGCCACCGCGAAGGAGGCCGCCGAGGTCAACGCCCGGGAGTACGACGCCCATCTCTCGGCCAACCGGATGTGCGAGATCGGCATGGACCGCGCGACGGGCCGTACGTACTACTCCGCGTTGATGGAGCTGGAGCGGGCGACCCGCCCGGGGCCCTGACCACGGCGGCCGGGCGGGGCGGCCCCGTCAGGCCTTGAGGCTCGCGCGGTCGCCCATCACCACGACCGGGTGCTGCTCGGGGTCCAGGGTGCGCAGCAGCTTCTCCATGGCCGCCTTCGGCAGGCTCACACAGGCCGAGGTGCCGCTGCCGTGGTCCATGTGCAGCCAGATGCTGCCGCCCTTGGACTGTCCCTGCGGGCGCGTCGGGTCATTGGGCGGGGTGCCCTTGACACGGTTGTAGTCGATGGCGATGACGTAGTCGAAGTCGTGCCAGTGGGACTTGGCCCAGTAGTGCGGGGCCTGCATGGACGCCGACTGGGTGTACGGGAGCTGCGCACCGGGGTCGGGCAGCACGCCGCCCGCGTCGCTGAGGGTGAAGACGCCGACGGGGCTGCGCTTGTCGTCCTCGTGGTGGTCGGCGGCCCAGCCCTTCTTGCCGTTGTGCGCCTTCCAGCCGGCGGCCTTGTCCCAGGTGGAGCCGGACTTGGTGTACAGCACGACGGTGGAGTCGGCGGAGTTCTTGCCGTCGCCGTAGACAGCCACGACCTGGCGGGATCCTGCGGGGATCCGCGACTGGAGCCGGTCGCCCACGTCCGGGATGCGCTTCAGGCCGGTGGTCTGTTCCACCGCCTTGTCCTTGTGGGCGCCGGCCGACCGCGCGTCGCCCTTCCGCGCGTCCTGTCCGTCGCCGCAGGACGTCAGGGTCGTGAGCAGGACACCACAGGCGGCCGCCGAGACCACCACTCGTACCGCACCGGCTATATGCATCCCCCCATGCTCGCACCCGGTGGCGCCCCGGTCCGACCACCCGCGCGGCGCCCGCCGAATGCGTGCCGAATCTTTACTCCTCACCGGCTCGCGACCGGCCGGGCCCGCGCCCCCTGGACGACCCGTAAAAGGGTTTGCCGCACCCTCGGCAATACGCGAGGCTTGCGCGGTTTGGTTCCCCCGGCGCTCCCCCGCACAGGGGCGCCGCATCCTCGCCTGCCTGGAGACCCTCGCGGGTCTCAGTACCTTCCGATCCTTGGGACGTCATGCACATTCGCGATCTTCCGTACTCGGATCCCGGCGATCCCGACGTCCGGTCGGGCCCTCGCTTCCTGCTCTGGCTCGGCCGCAACCAGATCCGCGGACAGCTCAAGTCCATGTCCTGGGGTCTTCTGCACCAGTGCGCCATCGCGGGGCTGCCGCTCGGCGTCGGCTTCGCCGTCCAGGCGGTCGTCGACCGGGCCGGCGGCCGGCTCCTGCTGGCCGGCGGTCTGATCGCGGCGCTCGGCACCCTGATCGCGCTGGGCGACACCATGCTGCACCGGGCCGCCGTCACCAACTGGATCACCGCCGCCGCGCGGGTCCAGCAGCTGCTGGCCCGCAAGACCGCCGAACTCGGCTCGGCACTGACCCGCCGGGTCGCCGCGGGCGAGGTCGTCGCGGTCTCCACGGGCGACGTGGAGAAGATCGGCTGGTTCGTCGAGGCGCTCTCCCGTTTCGCCGCCGCCGCGGCCGCGCTGGTCCTCATCTGCGTCGGGCTGATCCTGTACCTGCCCTCCCTGGGCATCCTGGTGGCGCTCGCCATGCCGGTGCTCGCCCTGGGCGTCCTGCCGCTCCTGCCCGCCGCCACCCGCCGCGCCGACCTCCAGCGCGAGAAGGGCGGCAAGGCGACCGAGCTGGCCTCGGACACCGTGGCCGGGCTGCGCGTGCTGCGCGGCATCGGCGGCGAGGAACTGTTCCTGGACCGCTACCGCCGCGCCTCGCAGGAGGTCCGCAAGGCGGCGGTGCGCAGCGCCCGGATGTGGTCGCTGATCTCGGCGATCCAGGTGCTGCTGCCGGGCATCCTGCTGATCTCGCTCGTCGTGCACGGCGCCTCGCTGGCCCGGGACGGGAAGATCGAGGTCGGCCAGCTGGTGACGGTGTACAGCGCCGCGACCCTGATGCTGTTCCCCCTGCGCCACTTCGAGGAGATCGCGATGGCGTACTCCTTCTCCCGCCCCTCCGCCCAGCGCGCGGTCCGGGTGCTGTCGCTGAGCCGGGTCGCCCGTCCCTCGACGGCCGAGGCGCCCGAGGGCGGCGACCTGTACGACCCGGTCACCGGTCTGATGGCGCCCGAGGGGCTGTTCACCGCGGTGGTCTGCGGCGATCCCGACGAGGCCGGACGGCTCGCGGACCGGCTCGGCGGCCACGCCCAGCCCGGCGCGGCGCGGAACGAGGAGGGCGGCGAGACCCCGGAGGAGGGCGGGACCCCTGCGGATCTGCCGTCCGTCCTGCTGGGCGGCGTCCCCCTGGACGAGCTGGAACTGGACGCGGCGCGGACCTCGGTCCTGGTCCAGGACAAGGACCCGGTCCTGCTCTCGGGCACGCTGCGCGAACTGCTGGACGTGCCGTCGTCCGGCCGCGTGGCCGCCGTGGACGCGCTCGCGGCGGCCCAGTGCGACGACATCCTCGCCGCACTGGCCCAGGCGTCCGTCCACCCGGACGGCGACCCGATGGACACCCGGATCACCGAACGCGGCCGGTCGCTCTCCGGCGGCCAGCGCCAGCGGCTCGCCCTGGCCCGGTCGCTGGTGACCGACCCGGAGGCGCTGGTCCTGGACGAGCCGACGTCCGCCGTCGACTCGCACACCGAGGCGCGGGTGGCAGCGGGCATCAAGGAGCTGCGCGCGGGCCGTACGACTGTCGCGTTCGCCTCCTCGCCGCTGCTGCTCGACCTCGCCGACCGGGTGGCGCTGGTCCACGACGGCACGGTGGTGGCCGTCGGCACGCACCGCGAACTGCTGCGCAGCGAACCGCGCTACCGGGCGGTCGTCACCCGCGAGACCGACGACGAGACCGCGGCCGCCGAGGCGGCGGGCCGGGACGAAGACATCAGCACGATCGAGGAAATCGAGGAGAGGGCATGATCGGCGTCGCACCACCGGCCTACGACCCCGCCGCCCCGGAGTCGGCCACGACCCTGCCGGTCGGGACCCCCACGACCGTACGGGCCTACACGCGGGAGCTGATCCGGCGCCACCGGGTGCCCTTCACGGTGGTCACCCTGCTCAACACGGTCGCGGTGATCTCCTCCATCGTCGGCCCGTATCTGCTGGGCGGACTGGTCGAGGACCTGTCCGACGGCGTCAGGGACCTCCATCTGGAGCGCACCGCGGGGGTGTTCGCGCTCGCGCTGGTCCTGCAGACGGTCACCACCCGGATGATGCGGCTGCGCAGCGCGATGCTCGGTGAGGAGATGCTCGCCGATCTGCGCGAGGACTTCCTCGTGCGGTCGGTACGGCTGCCCCCGGGTGTGCTGGAGCGGGCCGGGACGGGCGATCTGCTGTCCCGGATCACCACGGACATCGACCGGCTGGCCAACGCGATGCGCGAGGCGGTGCCGCAGCTGGCCATCGGTGTGGTGTGGGCGGGGCTGCTGGTCGCCGCGCTGGCCGTCACCGCACCCCCGCTGGCACTCTCGGTGCTCGTCGCGCTGCCGGTGCTGATCATCGGCTGCCGCTGGTACTTCCGCCGGGCGCCGTCGGCGTACCGCTCGGAGGCCGCCGGTTACGCGGCGGTCGCGGGGATGCTCGCGGAGACGGTGGACGCCGGGCGGACCATAGAGGCGCACCGGCTGGGCGCGCGCCGGGTGGCGCTGTCGGACCGGCGGGTCAAGGAGTGGACGGCCTGGGAGCGGTACACGCTGTTCCTGCGGTCCGTGCTGTTCCCGGTCATCAATGCCACGTACGTGACGATCCTCGGCGCGGTCCTGCTGCTCGGCGGCTGGTTCGTCATCGAGGGCTGGCTCACCGTGGGCCAGCTGACGACCGGTGCGCTGCTGGCGCAGATGATGGTCGATCCGATCGGTCTGATCCTGCGGTGGTACGACGAGTTGCAGGTCGCCCAGGTGTCGCTGGCGCGGCTGGTGGGCGTCCGCGACATCGAGCCGGACGCGGGGGACGCCTCGGTGTCCCCGGACGGCCGGGACGTGCGCGCCGACGCGGTGCACTTCGGCTACCGGGCCGGTGTCGATGTCCTGCACCAGGTGTCGCTGGATGTCGCCCCGGGTACGCGGCTGGCGCTCGTCGGCCCGTCCGGTGCGGGCAAGTCGACGCTGGGCCGGCTGCTGGCGGGGATCTACGCCCCGCGCGCAGGCGAGATCACGCTCGGGGGCGCGGAGCTGTCGCGGATGACGACGGAGCGGGTGCGTACGCATGTGGCGCTGGTGAACCAGGAGCACCATGTGTTCGTCGGCTCGCTGCGGGACAACCTGCTGCTGGCCCGTACCGACGCACAGGACGCGGAGCTGTGGGCATCGCTCGCCGCGGTCGACGCGGAGGTCTGGGCGCGGGCGCTGGAGGAGGGGCTGGACTCCGAGGTGGGCTCGGGCGGTCTGGTCATCACCCCGGCGCAGGCCCAGCAGATCGCGCTGGCCCGGCTGGTCCTGGCCGATCCGCACACGCTGGTGCTGGACGAGGCGACGTCGCTGCTCGACCCGCGCGCGGCCCGTCATCTGGAGCGTTCGCTGGCCCGGGTGCTGGACGGCCGTACGGTCGTGGCGATCGCCCACCGGCTGCACACGGCGCACGACGCGGATGTGATCGCCGTCGTGGAGCAGGGCCGGATCAGTGAGCTGGGCAGCCATGACGAGCTGGTGGCGGCGGACGGCGCCTACGCGGCGCTGTGGCGCTCCTGGCACGGCTGACGGTTCCGCCCGGCAGGGACCGGCCTTCCGGTCCGGCCCCTGCCGGGCGGTCAGATGACGTTCATCGCGGCTGCCGCGCCCACTCCCCCGAGCACCATGAACGCGGGCATCAGCACCTTCAGCTCCACCCAGCTGCCGGCCCGGAAGCGCATGGCCTTGGGCGGGCCGACGGGGTACCAGCGCTTGCGCCCCACCGGGATCGGCCACAGGATCGGGCAGCCGGAGACGGTCAGCGCGTCGCCGATGTCGTGGACGAGGGCGCCGAGCACGATCGGCAGACCGAGCCAGAGGTACTCCTGGCCGGGGTCGGTGAACAGCCAGTCCGAGCCGTTGCCCGGCTTGTCGAGGATGCCCGCGAGGATCCAGGCGCTGGTGGCGCCGAGCAGCCACACCAGGACGTCGCTGGAGACCCGGGCGGCCCGCCAGAGCAGTCCCTCGACGGCGAGCACCAGGTGGACGAAGAGGATGCCGAGCACGGCCCACCGGCCGCCGGTGATCGCCGCGGCGGAGGCGCCCGCGCCGATCAGGACCGCCCACAGCCAGGTGTGCGTCAGGGTCCGGTGGCCGCCGTTGCGGGTGGAGTCGCCCCGCATGCGGGTGGCCTTGTAGACGGCGTGCGAGAGCTTGTCGACGATCTCGCAGAGGCCGCGGGAGATCGGGCCGAAGGCGCGCGAGATGGTCGCCGACTTGTGGTCGAGGTCCGGGGCGAGCGCCGCACCGGCGGTGATCAGCGCCCCGACGACCAGGACGGGCCACGGCATGGCATGGCCCGCGGCTGCCGCGGCCGCACCCACCCCCAGCCAGGCAGCTGCCCCTGACAGAGAGTGTGCCGGTCCCATCATCGCTGTTCCGCCCCCATTGGCCTGTGCGCGAGTTCCGGCCATCGTCGTTGTCGGACGGCCGAGTTGAGAGGGCAGCGTATCGTCCATGATCTTCGTACCGTCGTCCGGTTCCCTCATCGGGGTGGAAGACAGGCAAGATGGGGGGCGTGACCCTTATCGATCAGCTGCCCCCGACCGACGACCCCGACGCCCTTTTCGAGGCTTTCTCGTCCTGGACCGAGACGCAGGGGATCACCCTCTACCCCGCTCAGGAGGAGGCGCTGATCGAGGTGGTCTCCGGGGCCAACGTGATCCTTTCCACCCCGACCGGTTCCGGAAAGAGCCTGGTCGCGGCGGGTGCGCACTTCACCGCCCTGGCCCAGGACAAGGTCACCTTCTACACCGCCCCGATCAAGGCCCTGGTCTCGGAGAAGTTCTTCGACCTGTGCAAGCTCTTCGGCACGGAGAACGTCGGCATGCTCACCGGGGACGCCTCGGTCAACGCCGACGCCCCGGTGATCTGCTGTACGGCCGAGGTGCTGGCCTCCATCGCGCTGCGTGACGGGAAGTACGCGGACATCGGCCAGGTCGTGATGGACGAGTTCCACTTCTACGCGGAGCAGGACCGGGGCTGGGCCTGGCAGATCCCGATCCTGGAGCTCCCGCAGGCCCAGTTCGTCCTGATGTCGGCCACGCTCGGTGACGTCAGGATGTTCGAGGAGGACCTGACCCGGCGCACGGGCCGCCCCACCTCCGTGGTGCGCTCGGCGACGCGTCCGGTGCCGCTCAGTTACGAGTACCGGCTGACGCCGATCACCGAGACGCTCACCGAGCTGCTGGACACCCGGCAGTCGCCGGTCTACATCGTGCACTTCACCCAGGCCGCGGCCGTCGAGCGGGCGCAGTCGCTGATGAGCATCAACATGTGCACCAAGGAGGAGAAGGAGAAGATCGCCGATCTCATCGGCAACTTCCGCTTCACCACCAAGTTCGGCCAGAACCTCTCGCGTTATGTGCGGCACGGCATCGGTGTGCACCACGCCGGCATGCTCCCGAAGTACCGCCGTCTCGTGGAGAAGCTCGCGCAGGCGGGGCTGCTGAAGGTGATCTGCGGTACGGACACGCTCGGCGTCGGCGTCAACGTCCCGATCCGTACGGTGCTCTTCACCGCGCTCACCAAGTACGACGGCACCCGGGTGCGCACGCTGCGGGCGCGCGAGTTCCACCAGATCGCGGGCCGGGCCGGGCGCGCGGGCTTCGACACGGCGGGCTTCGTCGTCGCGCAGGCCCCCGAGCACGTCATCGAGAACGAGAAGGCGGTCAAGAAGGCCGGCGACGACCCGAAGAAGAAGCGCAAGGTCGTCCGCAAGAAGGCCCCCGAGGGCTTCGTGGCCTGGTCGGAGACCACCTTCGACAAGCTGATCCAGTCCGATCCGGAGCCGCTGACCTCCCGCTTCCGGGTCACGCACACGATGCTGCTGTCGGTGATCGCGCGTCCGGGCAACGCCTTCGAGGCGATGCGGCATCTGCTGGAGGACAACCACGAGCCGCGCCGGGCGCAGCTGCGCCACATCCGCCGGGCCATCGCGATCTACCGTTCGCTGCTGGACGGCGGGGTGGTGGAGCAGCTGGACAAGCCGGACGCGGAGGGCCGCATCGTGCGGCTCACCGTCGATCTCCAGCAGGACTTCGCGCTGAACCAGCCGCTGTCCACGTTCGCGCTCGCCGCGTTCGAGCTGCTGGACCCCGACTCCCCTTCGTACGCGCTGGACATGGTCTCGGTGGTGGAGTCGACGCTCGACGATCCGCGCCAGATCCTGGCCGCGCAGCAGAACAAGGCGCGCGGTGAGGCGGTCGGGCAGATGAAGGCCGACGGCATCGAGTACGAGGAGCGGATGGAGCTCCTCCAGGACGTCACGTACCCGAAGCCGCTGAGCGAGCTGCTGTGGCACGCGTACGACGTCTACCGCCGCAGCCACCCGTGGGTGGGCGACCACCCGGTGTCGCCGAAGTCGGTGATCCGCGACATGTACGAGCGGGCCATGACGTTCACCGAGTTCACCTCGAACTACGAGCTGGCGCGCACCGAGGGCATCGTGCTGCGCTATCTGGCGAGCGCGTACAAGGCGCTGGAGCACACCATCCCGGACGACATCAAGTCCGAGGACCTGGAGGACCTCATCGCCTGGCTCGGGGAGATGGTCCGTCAGGTGGACTCCAGCCTGCTCGACGAGTGGGAGCAGCTCGCCAATCCGGAGGTGGAGACGGCCGAGCAGGCGCAGGAGCGGGCCGACGAGGTCAAGCCGGTCACGGCCAACGCCCGCGCCTTCCGGGTGCTCGTGCGCAACGCGATGTTCCGCCGGGTCGAGCTGGCCGCGCTGGACCGGGTCCGCGACCTCGGCGAGCTGGACAAGGACGCGGGCTGGGACGAGGACGCGTGGGGCGAGGCGATGGACGCGTACTGGGACGAGTACGAGGAGCTGGGCACCGGTCCGGACGCCCGCGGGCCGAAGCTGCTGAAGATCGACGAGGACGCCGGGCACGGCCTGTGGCGGGTCCGCCAGACGTTCGCCGACCCGAACGGCGACCATGACTGGGGCATCAGCGCCGAGGTCGATCTGGCCGCGTCCGACGAGGAGGGCCGGGCGGTCGTCCGGGTCACCTCCGTGGGCCAGTTGTGAGAGTGGAGAAGAACGGTATGACGAACCCCGCCGAGCGTCTGGTCGACCTGCTCGACCTGGAGCGGATCGAGGTCAACATCTTCCGGGGCCGCAGCCCCGACGAGTCGCTGCAGCGGGTCTTCGGCGGTCAGGTGGCGGGTCAGGCGCTGGTGGCGGCGGGCCGCACCACGGACGGGGACCGGCCCGTGCACTCGCTGCACGCCTACTTCCTGCGGCCGGGCCGTCCCGGGGTGCCGATCGTGTACGACGTGGAGCGCGTCCGGGACGGCAGGTCGTTCACGACCCGCCGGGTGACGGCCGTGCAGCAGGGCCGGACGATCTTCAACCTGACGGCGTCGTTCCACCGGCCGGAGGAGGCGGGCTTCGAGCACCAGTTGCCGCCGGCCCGGGTGGTGCCGGATCCCGAGGAGCTGCCGACGGTCGCCGAGGAGGTGCGTGAGCATCTGGGCGCGCTGCCCGAGGCCCTGGAGCGGATGGCGCGGCGTCAGCCGTTCGACATCCGGTACGTGGACCGGCTGCGCTGGACGCGGAAGGAGATCGAGGACGCGGACCCGCGCAGCGCGGTGTGGATGCGCGCGGTCGGCCCGCTGGGCGACGATCCGCTCGTGCACACCTGCGCGCTGACGTACGCCAGTGACATGACGCTGCTGGACGCGGTCCGCATTCCGGTGGAGCCGCTCTGGGGGCCGCGCGGCTTCGACATGGCGTCGCTGGACCACGCGATGTGGTTCCACCGGCCGTTCCGGGCGGACGAGTGGTTCCTGTACGACCAGGAGTCGCCGGTGGCGACGGGCGGACGGGGTCTGGCACGCGGCCGGATCTACGACCGGGCGGGCAATCTGCTGGTGTCCGTGGTGCAGGAGGGGCTGTTCCGCCGGCTGGACGGCGCGTCCTCGTAGCGGTTCAGGTACCGGGCAGCACGTCCTGCTCGACCTCGTGGCGGCGGGTGCGGATGTCGGGCGGCGACGGGTGCAGCTTGGCGTCGCAGGAGGGGCCGAGACCGGTGCGGCGGGAGGCCGTGCCGGTCAGCGGGCGCCCGCAGAGCCGGCAGCGCACCAGGCGGCGCCCGGTCCCGTCGGTGCCGGGCAGCGGCTCGGTCCCGGGGACGGTTTCTGAGGGGTCCACTTCTGAGGGGTCCACCCGGTGATCCTCTCAAACGGCGGCACTAGTCTTCGACTTCCCGACGCACACAACGGAGGAGTTCGCACGTGGCCGGCGCCCTGAAAGTGATGCCCGTTCCCACGGACAGGAAGAGCGGGAAGGGCAGAAAGGGCGCGAAGGGCGGCGCGGAGGCCGTGCCCGGCGCGCCCGCGCCCTTCACCCACACCGTCACCGCCGAGGAGTGGCCCGAAGGGGAGTCCCGCGTGGTCGCCCATCTGGAACGCGAGCTGCCGCCGGGCGGGATACCCGCGTATCTGGAGGCCCGCAAGACGGGCGCGCGTTCCTTCGTGCTGTGGGCGGACCCGGAGCGCCGCTCCCGGCTGGCCACACTCGTCACCGTCTCGGCGGGCGACGGGGTGTCGGCGTATCAGGTGCACGGCGGGCAGGGCGAGATCATCGGCACGGTCCTGCGCGAGAAGGCTCTGTCCGGGACGGGGATGCGCACCCGCTGGACGGTCGCCCAGACCGGCGCCCCCGAGGCCGTCGGGTCCAAGGGCCGGATCTTCTGGTGGTACCTGTGGTGGCTGCTGTTCCCCCTGTGGGTGGCCATCGCCGCAGGGAGTCTGGTGAGCGGCGGCGGCGATGTGCCGCGCGGACCGCGGCGCGTCATCTGGCGGGCGGGCGGCGAAGTCCCGCTGGAGTACAGGTCCGACGACGAGGTCGTGGTGCACGCCCCCTGGGTCGACCAGCGGCTCGCGGCCGCGCTGGCGGCGCTGGTCCGCTCGTTCGACAGCTGGCTGGGCACGCCCTGGGACGACAAGCGCCAGTGACCCCGGCCCCCGTGCCCCGTTAGCCCATCGGGCGGACAGCGGGGCGCCGGAGGGCCCGCCCGGCGCGAGCCCTGGCGCTCCCGGCGTCCGGCGGCACGGAAGGTGGTCGCGCGCGGTGCGCCGCGGGTCGCGACCGCGCCTCCCGGTGCCCGCGGCGAGGAGGCGGGAAGATGACGGACGATCAGGTCTTCGTGGGACTCGGACTGATCGTGGTGCTCGCGGTGGGGTCGCAGCTGCTGGCGAGCCGGCTGCGCGTGCCGGCGCTGCTGGTCCTGCTGCCCGTCGGTTTCACGGCCGGGGCGCTCACCGACGACGTCCACCCCCAGCGGCTGCTGGGCGACGCCTTCTCCCCGCTGGTGTCGCTGGCGGTGGCCGTGATCCTGTACGACGCCGGGCTCGGCCTGGACCTGCGGCGGCTGACGGGCCACAGCCGGCGCGTCGTGACCCGGCTGCTCTGGCTGGGGACCCTGCTGACGCTGGTGTCCGCCGCTCTGTTCGCCGTGCCGGTCCTGGAGATGTCGCTGCCTGCGGCGGTGATGCTCGCGGCGATCCTGGTCGTGTCCGGTCCGACCGTCGTCGGGCCGCTCCTCGACTTCGTCAGGCCCACGGAACGGCTGCGGCGCGTCCTGGTCTGGGAGGGCTCCCTGATCGACCCGGTCGGCGGGATCCTGGGGGCGCTCGTCTTCCACGGGGTCCTCGCGGACACCCGGCCGGGGACCGGCAGCGCGCTGGGCGCGTTCTGTGCCAGTGCGGCGGTGGGGCTGGCCGGCGGCGCGGCCGGTGCAGGGGCCCTGTGGCTGCTGCTGCGGCTGCTGCGGCCCGGCGAGGTCCTGGCCACCTCGCTGCAGCTCGCCGCCGTGATCGGGGTCGCGGCCGGCTGCGACGCGCTGCGCGACGACACGGGGCTGATCTCCGCCGTCGTGATGGGCATGGCCCTGGCCCATCTGCCGGGCCTGGACGTCCCCGCGCGGCGCCCCTTCTTCGACACCCTGGTCTCTCTGATCATCGGCCTGCTGTTCGTCTCCATCTCGGCCACCGTCACGCCCGCGTCCCTGCGGCATGTGGTGCTGCCGTCCCTCGCCCTCGTCGCCCTGCTGGTGCTGGTAACCCGGCCGCTCGTCGCACACCTCGCGACGGCCCGGACCGATGTGCCGCGCGGCGAGCGGTGGTTCATCGGCTGGATGGCCCCGCGCGGCATCGTCGCGGCGGCCACGGCCTCCACGTTCTCGGCGACGCTGGTCGAGCACGGCGTCGTCGGCGCCGGGCGCATCCTGCCGGCGACCTTCGTGGTGATCGTCGCCACGGTCACGCTGTACGGCCTGACGGCGTTCCCGGTGGCCCGCCGCCTCGGCGTGCTGCGCCCGGCCCGGTCCAGGCCCCTGCTGGTCGGCGGCGCGCCCTGGGTGGTGGACCTGGCGTGCGCCCTGCGTGCGGCGGGGCTGGACGTCCTGATGTGGGCGGGCGCCGACCGCGAGCGGGACCGGATCGAGGCGGCGGGGCTGCAGCTGGCCCCCGGCGAACTCCTCGCCTCGGCCACCGGCACGGGCGCGGAACTGGAGGGGATCACCGGCGTGCTGCTGCTCACCGGGGAGGACGACTTCAACGCGCTCGCCTCGCTCACGCTGCGGGAGAGCGTGGAGGGTTCGGTGCACCGGCTCGCCCCGCCCTCCACGAGCCACGGGGTGGTCGCTCCCTACACCGGGGGCGAGGCGCTCTTCGGCGGCGGGCTCAGCGGCCCGGAGCTGGCCCGGCGGTACGCGGCCGGGGCGCGCGTGGTGGCCCGGGAGTCCGGCGGTCCGGTCCCGGACGGCCATCGGCTGCTCTTCGTGGTGCGGCCGGACGGCCTGCTGCTGCCGGCGACGGATGCGCGGACCCCGTCTCCGGACCCCGGTGACACGGTCGTACTGCTGACCCCACCCACCGACACCCCTGTCTCAGTTCAGAGATATGGTCTCGGACATGAGAGACGCGGACGCGGATGAGACGGACACGGAGAGGCCCGCAGCCGGCTCCGTCGACGCGCGGCTGGCGGCCCGGCTGGCGGAGCTGCGCACGGGGCGCGGCTGGTCGCTGGACGAGCTGGCCCGGCGCAGCGGGGTGAGCCGCTCGACGCTCTCCCGGCTGGAGCGCGGCGAGCTGAGCCCGACCGCCGCCCTGCTCGGAAGGCTGTGCGCCGTCCACGGACGGACCATGTCCCGGCTGCTGCTGGAGGTGGAGCAGGAGCCGGCCCTGCTGGTGCGCGCGGAGCGGCAGACGGTGTGGCGGGACGAGGCGTCCGGTTTCGTCCGCAGGTCCGTCTCGCCGCCGCACGCCGGTCTGCGCGGGGAGATCGTCGAGGGGATCCTCGGCGCCGGGGCCGATGTCGCCTACGACGGGCCGCCGGTCCCGGGCCTGGAGCAGCATGTCTGGGTCCTGGAGGGGGCGGTCGAGATCACCGTCGAGGGCGCCGTGCACACGGTCCGCCGGGGTGACTGCCTGCGGTTCCGGCTGTACGGCCCTTCGCGTTTCCACTGCCCGGGCCCGGACAGGGTCCGTTATGCGCTCATGATCGTCGCACCGTGAAAGGACCTGCAGCATGACCGAGATCGTCCCGGTGTCCGGACCCGAACTGGTCACGTACGCCGATGAACTGGCCGCCCTGCTGGTGGAGACCGTGGACGGCGGATCCTCCGTGGGCTTCCTCGCGCCCCTGGACCGGGACGCCGCCGCCTGCTGGTGGCGGGAGCGGGCCGCGTCCGTGGACGCCGGGCACCTGAGGATCTGGATCGCCCGGGACGGCGAGCGGATCGCGGGGACCATCGGCCTGGCCCGGGCCCCGCTGCCGAACGCCCGGCACCGCGCGGAGGTCGCCAAGCTGATGGTCCGTCCGTCGGCGCGCGGCAGGGGGCTCGGCACGTCGCTGCTGGCGGCGGTCGAGCGTGCGGCGGCCGAGGACGGCATCACGCTGCTGATCCTGGACACCGAGAGCGGCAGCCCGGCGGAGCGGCTGTACCGCGCGGCCGGCTGGACGGAGTGCGGGTCCGTGCCGGACTACGCGGGCGACCCGGCCGGGGTGCTGAAGCCGACGACCTTTTACTACAAGGCGGTCGGCCTCGAGGCGGGAACACCGCGCGCGTAAGAATGGCTGTGGAAGACACCGACGAGGAGACATCCATGACGCTGTACGACATCCCGCTCGAGACCCTCACGGGCGAGGCGACCACGCTGGGCGACTACCGCGGCCGCGCGGTGCTGCTGGTGAACGTCGCCTCCAAGTGCGGTCTGACCCCGCAGTACGCCGGTCTGGAGCGGCTCCAGAAGGAGTACGGGGACCGGGGCCTGACGGTGCTCGGCGTGCCGTGCAACCAGTTCGGCGGCCAGGAGCCGGGCAGTTCGGAGGAGATCCAGACGTTCTGCTCGACGACGTACGGGGTGAGCTTCCCGCTGCTGGCGAAGACCGACGTCAACGGCGCCGGCCGGCACCCGCTCTACGCGGAGCTGACCCGGCTCGCGGACGCGGAGGGCGAGGCCGGGGACGTCCAGTGGAACTTCGAGAAGTTCCTGATCTCGCCCGCGGGCGAGCCGGTTGCCCGGATCCGGCCCCGCACGGAGCCGGAGGCCCCCGAGGTCATCGCGGCCATCGAGGCGCAGCTCCCCGCCTGAGCCCGGCGCACGCCCCGCGCGGCGGGTCCGGTTCGCCGGCCCGCCGTGCGGGAGGGCCCGCCGTCAGGCGTGGCTCAGCAGCAAGGAGCCCTTGGGATAGGTGACGCCGCCGTTCACGTTGGTCACCTGGATGCTCACCGGGGTGTCCTCCTTGATGTTCCCGCTCTTCCACGGGCTGCAGTAGGGCGAGTTGTGGCCCCGGGTACTGACGGTGCGGTCCCAGGTGCCGTCCCGGCCGATGTCCAGCTTCACCTCGATGCCCCACCCGTCCGCGTCGGTGTCACAGGCGCGGATCGAGTCCCCCGGGATGCTGCCGTAGGGGTCGGCATTCCACTCGCCGTACCCCCCGAAGACCGCGTCGATCGTCTTCGGCGCGGCGGCCGCCGTCCCCTGCGCGGCGACGACGAGCCCGAAGGCCATGGCGGCAGCCCCCGCGATCCGTGCCGCACTCGACTTCATCATGCGCCTGCCCCGTTCATCACCCGGTCACGATCTCCACGGGGAATCTACAGGTACATGGCAGGTCCACACCATCGTGACCGGGCCGTGGAAACGGCCCCCGCCCCCTGACGGTGTGCCAGGGAACGGGGCCGGTTTAGGGGGCCGGGCCGCGGTGTCAGCGGATGGGCATCCCGGACAGCGTCCGCGCGATCACCAGGCGCTGGATCTCGCTCGTGCCCTCGAAGATCGTGTAGATCGCGGCGTCCCGGTGCATGCGCTCCACCGGGTACTCGCGGGTGAAGCCGTTGCCGCCCAGGATCTGGACGGCCTGCGCGGTGACCTTCTTGGCGGTCTCGCTCGCGTACAGCTTGGACATGGAGCCCTCGGCGGACTCGAAGGGCTTGCCGGCGGTCGCCATCCAGGAGGCGCGCCAGACCAGCAGCCGGGCCGCGTCGATCTGGGTGCGCATGTCGGCGAGCTGGAAGGCGATGCCCTGGTTGTCGATGATCGGGCGGCCGAACTGGGTGCGGGTCTTCGCGTAGTCCAGCGCCACCTCGTACGCGGCACGGGCGGTGCCGACCGCCATCGCGCCGACGGCCGGGCGGGAGGCCTCGAAGGTGGCCATCGCGGCGTTCTTCACCCGCTCGCCACCACCGGAGGCGGCGCGCTCACGGGCCCGGGCGAGGCGCTGGTCGAGCTTCTCCTTGCCGCCGAGCAGGCAGTGGCCGGGTATGCGCACGTCCTCCAGGACGACCTCGGCGGTGTGCGAGGCGCGGATGCCGTGCTTCTTGAACTTCTGGCCCTGGGAGAGGCCGGGGGTGTTCGGCGGCACGATGAAGGAGGCGTGCCCCTTGGAGCCCAGTTCGGCGTCGACGACGGCGACCACGACGTGGACGTTGGCGATGCCGCCGTTGGTCGCCCAGGTCTTGGTGCCGTTGAGCACCCACTCGTCCTTGGCCTGGTCGTACACCGCGCGGGTCCGCATGGAGGCGACGTCGGATCCCGCGTCGGGCTCGGAGGAGCAGAAGGCGGCGACCTTCACGTCGTCGGCGTCGCCGTACATCTGCGGGATCCAGGTGCCGATCTGCTCCTCGGTGCCGTTGGCGAGGACGCCAACGGCCGCCAGGCCCGTACCGACGATCGACAGGGCGATGCCGGCGTCGCCCCAGAACAGCTCCTCCATCGCCATCGGGATGCCGAGGCCCGTGGGGTCGAAGAACTGCTGGGCGTAGAAGTCGAGGGAGTAGATGCCGACCTTGGCCGCCTCCTGGATGACGGGCCAGGGCGTTTCCTCACGCTCGTCCCACTCCGAAGCCGCCGGGCGGATCACATCCGCGGCGAAGCCGTGAAGCCAGTCACGGACCTGCTTCTGGTCGTCGTTGAGCTCGAGCGTGAACTCGGCCATGTTCCCCTCCAGGTACTGCCGTCGAAGCCCATTCGTTACTTGCGGTAACCGCAGTCTGTTACCGACAAGTAGCCTCTGTCAACCGAGCGGACGCCGATCCGCGGGCCCCGGAGCAGGGTGTTACGTTGCGCAGGCAGGACGGACATGCACGGTCAGGGGTGGGAGAGACGACATGGAGACCACACGACAGGCCGAGCGACAGCGGACCGCGGCCGAGCGCCGCCGCCGCGAGCTGCTCGAGGCCGCCGACCGCGTGGTGCTCAGGGACGGCCCGGGTGCCTCGATGAACGCCATCGCGGCGGAGGCCGGCATCACCAAGCCCATCCTCTACCGGCACTTCGGCGACAAGGGCGGCCTGTACCGCGCCCTCGCCAAGCGGCACACCGACGCCCTGCTCAGCGCCCTGCGCGCCGCGCTCGACGCCCCCGCCGACCGGCGCGCCCGGGTCGAGGCGACCCTCGACACCTACCTCGCCGCGATCGAGGCCCGCCCGCAGGTCTACCGCTTCCTGATGCATCCCTCCGACGACGCCGACACCGCGCCCTCCCCCGAGCAGGGCTTCGACGTGGGCCGGCACTCCGCCCCGCTGCTGCGCCGCCTCGGCGAGGAGCTCGCCATGGTCATCGCCGAGCGGGTGGACCTCGGCCCGGACAGCCAGGAGATGGCCCGGATCTGGGGCCACGGGATCGTCGGCATGATGCACGCGGCCGGTGACTGGTGGCTGGGCGAGCGGCCCTGCTCCCGCGAACAGCTGGTCCGCAGCCTGGCCGATCTGCTCTGGGGCCGGCTGGCCGCGGCGGGCGACCTGGCCGGGGGCCCCGGGTTCTGACCACCCGGGCGGCGCCGGGTCAGCCGGTGCGCCCCCAGGGTGCCCGGCGGGCCGCCCGCAGCACCCGCGCCCGGCGCAGCCCGCTCAGCCGGTCGGGGTAGACCCGGCCGTCGAGGTGGTCGCACTCGTGCTGGAGGCAGCGCGCGAAGAAACCGGTCCCGCTGATCCGCACCGGCTCCCCCGCCACCGTCACGCCCTCGACGACGGCGTGGTCGAAGCGCGGTGTGCCGGCTTCGAGCCCCGGCAGCGAGAGACAGCCCTCGGGTCCGCGCACGGTGAGACCGTCCGCCTCGACCAGGGTGGGGTTGACCACATGCCCGAGATGGCGGACGTCCTCGTCGTCCGGGCAGTCGTAGACGAACACCCTTGACGGCACACCGATCTGGTTGGCGGCGAGCCCGACACCCTCGGCCGCGTACATCGTGGCGAACAGGTCCTCCACCAGCCGGCCGAGCGCGGGACCGAAGTCCGTGACCGGTTCGCAGGCGCCGTGCAGCACCGGGTCGCCGAGCAGACTCATGGTGCGGACGAGGCCGGAACTGCCGGGGATCGGGCGGTTTCGCATGGCCGCCATCGTACGTTCACACGGGAACTCCACGGCCCGGGCGGTGCCGCCGTGCCTCCGCCGCGCCGGACATCGATAGGCTGGGCGCGGACCGATGCAAGGAGGATCTAGGACGATGGCAGGCAACACGGAGCCGTTGTCGCCGCGGGCCAAGCTGGCCGTGACGGCGGGCAAGGCCGCTGCGGCGGTGTCGCGGGCGGCCGGGCGGGGCAGCGGATCGGTGATCGGCGGCCGGGTGGCGCTCAAGCTCGACCCCGACCTGCTCGGGCGGCTGGCGCAGCACCTGGACGTGATCCTCGTGTCGGCGACGAACGGCAAGACGACCACCACGCGGCTGATCGCCGAGGCACTGCGGGCCGCCGGTCCGGTCGTGTCGAACGCGCTGGGCGCCAACATGCCGGCGGGCATCACCTCGGCGCTGGCCGGCGGCTCGGACGCGCAGTACGGCGTGATCGAGGTCGACGAGAAGTACCTCGCGGGGGTCGCCCGGGACACCACACCCAAGGTGATCGCCCTGCTCAACCTCTCGCGCGACCAGCTTGACCGGGCCGCCGAGACCCGGATGCTGGCCGAGAAGTGGCGTGAGGGCCTGTCCGGCTCGAAGGCCGTGATCGTCGCCAACGCCGACGACCCGCTGATCGTCTGGGCGGCCTCCTCCTCCCCCAACGTGGTGTGGGTCGCGGCCGGCCAGGCGTGGAAGGACGACGCCTGGTCCTGCCCGTCCTGCGGCGGTGTGATGCAGCGCCCCGGCGACGACTGGTTCTGCGGCGAGTGCGGCTTCCGCCGTCCGGCGCCCAGCTGGGTCCTGCACGGTGACTACGTGCTCGACCCGCACGGTTCGGCGTGGCCGATCCACCTCCAGCTGCCCGGCCGCGCCAACAAGGCCAACGCGACCAGCTCGGCCGCCGTGGCCGCCGTGTTCGGCGTGCCGCCGCAGGTCGCCCTGGAGCGGATGTACCAGGTGCAGGCCGTCGCCGGCCGCTACGACGTGGTGACCTTCCTCGGCCGTGAGCTGCGGCTCCTGCTGGCGAAGAACCCGGCGGGCTGGCTGGAGACCTTCTCCCTGATCGACCCGCCGCCCACCCCGGTGATCCTCTCCGTCAACGCGCGCGGCGCGGACGGCACGGACACCTCCTGGCTGTGGGACGTGGACTACACCCAGCTCGCGGGCCACCCGATCTTCGTGCTCGGCGACCGCAAGCTGGACCTCGCGGTCCGCCTCGAAGTGGCCGGACTCGACTTCCGGGTCTGCGAGAACCTCGACGAGGCCGTGCAGCAGGCACCGCCCGGCCGCATCGAGGTCATCGCCAACTACACCGCCTTCCAGGATCTGCGCCGTCGTGTCGGCAACTGACCCCGGCCCCGGCCCCCTCCGGAGAGGACGAAGCATGAGCAACAACAGCCTGCGGCTGGTGTGGGTCTACCCGGACCTGCTGAGCACCTACGGCGACCAGGGCAACGCCCTCGTGGTGGAGCGCCGGGCACGACAGCGCGGTCTGGACGTGGCGCGCGTCGACGTGCGCAGCGACCAGCCCGTGCCCACGTCCGGCGACATCTATCTGATCGGCGGCGGTGAGGACCGGCCGCAGCGGCTCGCCGCGGAACGCCTGCGCCGCGACGGCGGTCTGAGCCGGGCCGCGTCCAACGGCGCGATCATCTTCTCGGTCTGCGCCGGCTACCAGATCCTCGGCCACGAGTTCATCAACGACCTCGGCGAGCGCGAGCAGGGTCTCGGCCTCCTCGACGTGATCTCCACCCGCGGCGAGGGCGCGCGGTGCGTCGGCGACGTCCTCGCGGACATCGACCCGAACCTCGGGCTGCCGCCGCTCACCGGGTTCGAGAACCACCAGGGCGTCACCCATCTCGGACAGACGGCCCGCCCGTTCGCCCGGGTCCGGTTCGGCCGGGGCAACGGCACGGGCGACGGCACCGAAGGCGCGTACAACGACACCGTGTTCGGCACGTACATGCACGGGCCCGTGATGGCGCGGAACCCGATGATCGCGGACCTGCTGCTGAAGCTGGCCCTCGATGTGAACGCCCTGCCGCCGACGGACGACCGCTGGTACGAGGCGCTGCGCGCGGAGCGCATCGCTGCGGCCACACAGCCCGTCTGACCAGGCATTTCACCCATGGTCCGATGAGGGGGAAGCAGCTCAGTTGAGCGGCGTCCAGCAGGCGGACGCCCGGTTCGGTCCCGCCACCCTGCGCCGGTAGGGTGGCGGGGATCCAACCGGACGACGTGGTCCGGTCGTCGGCCCACGTTGCAAAGGTTTCCCGGGCAATGCGAATTGGTGTGCTCACCTCCGGCGGCGACTGCCCCGGCCTCAATGCCGTCATCCGTTCCGTCGTCCACCGCGCTGTGGTCGACCACGGCGACGAGGTCATCGGCTTCCACGACGGGTGGCGGGGCCTCCTCGAGTGCGACTACCGCAAGCTCGACCTCGACGCGGTCGGTGGCATCCTCGCCCGCGGCGGCACCATTCTCGGCTCCTCCCGGGTCCAGCCCGCGCATCTGCGCGGCGGCGTCGAGACGGCCCGGGGCCACGTCAACGACCTCGGCCTGGACGCGATCATCCCGATCGGCGGCGAGGGCACCCTCAAGGCGGCGAACCTGCTGTCCGAGGCGGGCCTCCCGATCGTCGGCGTACCGAAGACGATCGACAACGACATCGCCTCCACGGATGTGACCTTCGGTTTCGACACCGCCGTGGGTGTGGCCACCGAGGCGCTCGACCGGCTGAAGACCACCGCCGAGTCGCACCAGCGCGTCATGATCGTCGAGGTCATGGGCCGTCACACCGGCTGGATCGCCCTGCACTCGGGCATGGCGGCCGGCGCGCACGCCATCGTCGTCCCGGAGCGCCCCTTCGACATCGACGAGCTGACGGAGCTGGTGGGCCGCCGCTTCTCGGCCGGCAAGAAGTTCGCGATCGTCGTGGTCGCCGAGGGTGCCAAGCCGCGCGAGGGCTCCATGGAGTTCGAGTCGGGCGTCAAGGACATCTACGGGCACGAGCGCTTCGCGGGCGTGGCCACCCAGCTCTCCATCGAGCTGGAGCAGCGCCTGGGCAAGGAGGCCCGTCCGGTGATCCTCGGCCATGTGCAGCGCGGCGGCACGCCGACCGCGTACGACCGCGTCCTCGCGACCCGCTTCGGCTGGCACGCGGTGGAGGCGGCGCACCGAGGTGAGTTCGGCATGATGACCGCGCTGCGCGGCACCGACATCACGATGGTGCCCCTGGCGGGCGCCGTGGAGACCCTGAAGACGGTCCCGGCCGCGCGGTACTCCGAGGCCGAGTGCGTGCTCTGAGCGACACCAGGAGCTGATCCCGCCCCCGGCCGCAACGGCGTCCGGGGGCGGTTCTACTCTGGTCGGGACAACCGGCACGAAACGGGGACGTCCCGGCGCCCCCTTCAGGAGTGAACAGATGGATCACAGCGGGCACGGCATGAACATGGATCTGCCGCCGTTCACGCTGGGACGCGGACTCCAGTTCTCCGCGGACCCGTTCTTCCTGACCGGCTGCGTCCTGGCCGTGGTGCTCTACGGGTACGCGGTGCTGCGGCTGCGCAGACGTGGGGACGCGTGGCCCGTGGGCCGGACGGTGCTCTTCACCGTCGGGGTGCTGACCATCGCGCTGGTGATGTGCACCCGGCTCAACGACTACGGCATGGTCATGTTCAGCGTGCACATGGTGCAGCACATGGTGATCAGCATGCTGTCGCCGATCCTGCTCCTGCTGGGCGCGCCCGTGACGCTCGCACTGCGTGCGCTTCCGGTCGCGCGGCGTGGCACTAAGGGGCCGCGCGAGCTGCTTCTGATGCTGCTGCACAGCCGGTACATGAAGGTCGTCACGCATCCCGCCTTCACCATTCCGCTCTTCATCGCCAGCCTGTACGCCCTGTACTTCACCCCGCTCTTCGACTACCTGATGGGCTCGACGACCGGGCATCTCGCGATGATGGTGCACTTCCTGGCGGTCGGCCTGTTCTTCTTCTGGCCGATCATGGGGATCGACCCGGGACCGCACCGGCCGGGCTATGTGATGCGGATGCTGGAGCTGTTCGCCGGGATGCCGTTCCACGCCTTCTTCGGGATCGCGCTCATGATGGCGTCGCAGCCCATGGTGGAGGTCTACAAGAACCCCCCGGCCTCCCTGGGCATCGACGCCCTGTCCGACCAGAACGCGGCGGGCGGCATCGCCTGGGCGTTCAGCGAGATCCCGTCGGTGCTGGTCCTGGTGGCCCTGGTCTTCCAGTGGTACCGCTCGGAACAGCGCACGGCGAAGCGCTCGGACCGCGCGGCGGACCGCGACGGCGACCAGGAGCTGCAGGCGTACAACGCCTATCTCGCCTCATTGCAGGCGCGCGGGCAGTAGCGGTGGACACGCCTTCCGGGTGACGATGGCCTCTACGGCCGCGCGGCCGATGAGGAGGCGCGCATGTCCGGATCGACGAAGACCATGGGTGTGCTCACCGTGGGCGCCCTGGTGGCGGTCACCGCCTACACGGTGGCCCTCGGGAGCAACGGCTGGCTCTGGTTCGGCTGGGTGGTGCTGGGGTTGATCACCATAGGGATGGTCGCCACCCGCGAGACCTGAGCCGGAAGGCCGGTGCGCCTCCCGCTCCGGGCGGGTGCGGAGGCGCCTTTTCCCGTGCCCGGACGCCGTCCCCGGCATACACCTTCGCGTACGTGCACACGGGCCGCCCGAGGCCGCCCGGTCCACGTCCGCCCCTTCCTCAGCGCCCGTTCCGGCCGTCACCCTGTGTCGGAATTCCGGGCCGTGCGGAGGTGCCGAAGGTCCGGGGCGACGGCGCGCGGCCCGTCCCTCTGCCCTGCCTCTTCGACTCGTTCGACAGGGCCCCCGGGTTGCGCGTGGTGTGTACACCGAGTCCGCCGCGCGTCACCGAGCGCAGTCGGCCGAGGCCTTCTCCGGGCGACCCGCCGAGGGGCCGGCGCAGGGCCGTTCCCGCGCGACTGCGAACACCCCGCGAACTCCTCAACAGGGCTGTGCGGGGCGCCCGTTCGAGGTGTGGCGGAGTTAACGCGGTCTTAAGGCAGTTGTGATTTAACTCTTGACAGGTGCCTGTCGCCACGCCACTTTGGGAGCGCTCCCACAACCAAGACTTGCACGCTCCACTCCCCCTCCCTTCTCCCCCGACACCGGGTGGCGGCAAGGGCGTTACGGGCCGCAGCCGCGCTCCCCGTGACGCTCCGCACTGCCCGGCAGAGGAAGGCGTTTGTCATGAACTTGGTGAAGCTCTGTAGACAGAGCCGTGCCCCGGGCCTTCCGGCTCTCCTGGCCGGGGCCCTCGCTCTCGCCACCACTCTGGCGGGCGGGCCGGCCGCGGCGGCCCCGCAGGACACCCTGCACGAGCTCGCGGCTGCCCAGGGCCGTTACTTCGGCTCCGCCACGGACAACCCCGAACTGTCCGACGCCGCCTACACGGCGAGGCTCGGATCCGAATTCGGGCAGCTCACCCCCGGCAACTCCATGAAGTGGGACACCACCGAGCCGGCCCGGGGCCGGTTCGACTTCGCCAAGGGCGATGTGATCACCGACTTCGCCCGGCAGCACGGCCAGACCGTGCGCGGCCACACCCTGGTCTGGCACAGCCAGCTCCCCGGCTGGGTGGGCTCGCTGCCGCCGGCCCAGGTGGAGACGGCCATGACCGACCACATCACCGCCGAGGCCACCCACTACCGGGGCGCGGTCACCGCCTGGGACGTGGTGAACGAGCCGTTCAACGAGGACGGCACCTTCCGCACGAGCCCCTTCTACACCGCCCTGGGCAGCGACTACATCGCCTCCGCCCTGCGGGCCGCGCACGCCGCCGACCCGGACGCCAGGCTGTATCTCAACGACTACAACATCGAGGGTCTCGGCGCGAAGAGCGACGCGATGTACGCCCTCGTGCGCGACCTGCTCGACGAGGGTGTACCGCTCGACGGGGTCGGGATGCAGGCGCATCTCGCCGTCCAGTACGGCTTCCCGTACGAGATGCGGGCGAACATGCAGCGCTTCGCCGACCTCGGGCTCGACGTGGCCGTCACCGAACTCGACGTCCGCATGCAGCTGCCCGCCGACGCCGCCAAGCTCGCCACCCAGTCCTCGTACTACCGGCAGGTCACCGAAGCCTGCCTGGCGGTCGAGCGCTGCGTCGGCATCACGGTCTGGGACTACACCGACAAGTACTCCTGGGTGCCGAGCACCTTCCCGGGCGAGGGCGCGGCCAATCTGTACGACGACGGCCTGCTGCCGAAGCCGGCCTACACCGCCGTGCGCACCGCGCTCGGCGACGAGGACGACGGCGGCGAGAACGGCGGGGACCCCGGCGCGCTCAAGGTGCGGTACCGCAGCGGCGACTCCTCGCCCGGCGACAACCAGATCAAGCCGGGCCTCCAACTCGTGAACACCGGGACCACGCCGGTCAGCCTCCCGGACGTGACGGTCCGCTACTGGTTCACCGGCGACAACGGGGCTTCCACATACGGCACTTGGTGCGACTGGTCACCGCTGGGCTGCGCCACGGTCACCCACCGGGTCGCCGCACTGGGCTCCCCGGCAGCCGGCGCCGACCACTACCTCGAAGTGGGCTTCGGCAGCGGCAGCCTGGCGCCGGGTGCCTCCACCGGAGAGATCCAGCTGCGGCTGAGCAAGACGGACTGGTCGGACTTCGACGAGTCGGACGACTACAGCCACACCACGGGCACCTCGTACGCGGACGCGCCGAAGATCGGCGTCTACGTCGGCGGCGAACCGGTCTGGGGCATCGAGCCCTGACCCCTGCTCCACCGCTCCGCCGATCCCGCCGCACCCCTCCCCACCCCGTCCCCGCCTCCTCCCTCCCCCGACGACACCCGCCAATGGAGGATTTGTGTCTCTTTCTCGTAGAACGTTCAGCAGTGCCCTGGGCGGCAGCATGCTCGCCCTGGGGCTTGCGCAGGGCACCGCCGTCGCCGAGCCGGCCGCGCCGACGGCCGGTGACGGCTCCCGGACCGCTGCGGCCGACGACCCTTACACCGCTGCCTTCCTCACCCAGTACGGCAAGATCAAGGCGGCGGCCAACGGCTACTTCAGCCCGGACGGCCTGCCCTACCACTCGGTCGAGACCCTGATGGTCGAGGCACCCGACCACGGCCACCAGACCACATCGGAGGCCGTCAGCTTCTGGATGTGGCTGGAGGCGGCCTACGGGAGGGTGACCGGGGACTGGGCTCCCTTCAACGCGGCCTGGACCGTGGCGGAGAAGACCATCATCCCGCAGCACGCCGACCAGCCGACCAGTGACGCCTACAACCCCTCGTCCCCCGCGACCTACGCCCCCGAGCACCCGCTGCCCAGCGGATACCCGTCCGCCCTGGACGGCTCGGTCGCGGTCGGCACGGACCCGCTGGCCACCGAACTCGCCGCGTCCTACGGGACGATGGACATCTACGGCATGCACTGGCTGATGGACCTGGACAACACCTACGGCTACGGCAACAAGCCGGGCACCGGCGGTGAGTCGGGGCCCGGCGCCGGGGCCTCCTTCATCAACACCTACCAGCGCGGTGCGCAGGAGTCGGTCTGGGAGACCGTTCCGCAGCCGACCACCGACCTCTTCGCGTACGGCGGCCCCAACGGCTACCTCGATCTGTTCGTCGGCGACGCGAGCTACGCCAAGCAGTGGAAGTACACCAACGCGCCGGACGCCGACGCCCGCGCGGTGCAGGCCGCCTACTGGGCGTACCGCTGGGCCTCCGAGCAGGGCAAGGAGAGCCAGGTCGCGGCCTCGGTGGCGAAGGCCGCCAAGATGGGTGACTACCTGCGCTACGCCATGTTCGACAAGTACTTCAAGCGGGTCGGCGACTGCACCGACCCGTCCTCCTGCCCGGCCGCCTCGGGCCGGGACTCCCAGCACTACCTGCTGTCGTGGTACTACGCCTGGGGCGGTGCGGCGGCCGGCAGCGGTGGCGGCTGGGCGTGGCGCATCGGGGACGGGGCCTCGCACCAGGGCTACCAGAACCCGCTCTCGGCCTGGGCCCTGTCCAACGTACCGGCGCTCACACCCAAGTCGGCGACGGCCAGGTCCGACTGGTCCAGGAGCCTGACCCGGCAACTGGAGTTCCTGACCTGGCTGCAGTCCAGCGAGGGCGCCTTCGCCGGCGGCTGCACCAACAGCTGGGAGGGCAGTTACAGCAAGCCGCCCGCCGGGACGCCGACGTTCTACGGGATGGCCTACGACTGGCAGCCGGTGTACCACGACCCGGCGAGCAACAACTGGTTCGGCTTCCAGGCGTGGGGCATGGAGCGCGTCGCCGCGTACTACTACGTCACCGGCAACGCGACGGCCGAGGCGGTGCTCGCCAAGTGGGTGGCCTGGGCGTCCGGCGAGACGACGGTGGGCGCCGACGGCACCTTCCGCTTCCCCTCCACACTCAACTGGACCGGGCAGCCCGACACCTGGGACCCGGCGTCCCCCGGGTCCAACGCCGGTCTGCACGTCTCGGTGGTGGACTACGCCAACGACGTCGGTGTGGGCGCCGCGTACGTCAAGACGCTCACCTACTACGCGGCGAAGTCGGGTGACGAGGACGCGGCGGCGCTGGCCAAGGCGCTGCTGGACGCGATGGCGCTCAACACCACGGACAAGGGCATCTCGGTGCCGGAGACCCGCAAGGACTACAACCGGTTCGACGACGAGGTGTACATCCCGTCCGGCTGGTCGGGCACCATGCCCAACGGGGACCCGGTCGAGCCGGGTTCGACGTTCATCGGCATCCGCAGCTGGTACCGGGACGACCCGGACTGGCCCAGGGTGCAGGCCTACCTCGACGGCGGGGACGCCCCCGTCTTCACCTACCACCGCTTCTGGGCGCAGGCGGCGCTCGCGCTGGCCTTCGCGATCTACGCGGAGCTGCTGGTGGAGGGCGGCGGCGAGCCGGGCGGCGACACCGAGGCGCCGACCGTGCCGGGCGGTCTCACCGTGACCGGGACGACCGCCGACAGTGTGTCGCTCTCCTGGTCGGCCGCCACCGACAACGTCGCGGTGACCGGGTACGACGTGTACCGCAACGGGGTGCTGGCGGGCAACGCGGCCACCCGGACGTTCACCGACACGGGGCTCTCCGCGGCCACCGAGTACCGCTACGCGGTCGCGGCCAGGGACGCCGGCGGCAACACCTCCGCGCTGTCGGCGGCGGTCACCGCCACCACGAGGACCGGCGGCGGCACGGGCACCGGCGCGGTGAAGGTGCAGTACAAGAACACCGACTCCTCCACCACCGACAACCAGATCCGGCTTGGTCTGCAGGTGCTGAACACGGGGAGCGCGCCGGTCGACCTGTCGACGGTGAAGGTGCGGTACTGGTTCACCGCCGACGGCGGGCCGAGCACCTTCGGTACGTACTGCGACTACGCGGCGCTCGGTTCGTCCACCATCACCCACGCGGTGGCCGCCGTGCCGAGCCCGAAGGCGGGCGCCGACCGCTGTCTGGAGGTCGGGTTCGCCGGGGGTGCGGGCACGCTGGCCGCCGGGGCGTCGACGGGTGAGATCCAGCTGCGGATCAACAAGAGCGACTGGTCGAACTTCGACGAGAGCGACGACTACAGCCGCGCCGCCAACACCGCGTACGCCGATGCCTCCAAGATCGGCGCCTATGTGGCCGGCGCCCTCGCCTGGGGGGTCGAGCCGTGACCGGCCTGCGCCTCTCGGACCCGGCCGGGAACGCGGACGCCTCGAAGGCCGGGGTGCGCCTCGAGGGCACCGCCCCCTGACCGTCCCCTCCCACCCCACGCACCCCCGGTGGCGGGTCGACCACTCACCCCGCTGAGCCCGCCACCGGGCACCACCCCCATGAACCCGTCTGCGGGGAGTTTCCGCAGGCGTACGAGAGGAGCACGGAGCCGCAATGAGCAGCAGAGGCACCATCATGCACGGGCTACGCCGAAGGCTGGCCGCAGTCTCCGCCCTGGCCATGGGCGCGGCCCTGGCGGTGGCCATCCCGACCACCGCGTCGGCGGCGGCCCGGGTCGACAACCCCTATGTGGGCGCCACGGCCTACGTGAACCCCGACTGGTCCGCCAAGGCGGCGGCCGAACCGGGCGGCAGCGCCATCGCCGACGAGCCCGGATTCGTCTGGATGGACCGCATCGCGGCCATCGGGGGGACACCCGGCGCGATGAGCCTGCGCGAGCACCTGGACACCGCGCTGGACCAGGGCGCGAACCTGTTCCAGGTCGTCATCTACGACCTGCCGGGCCGCGACTGTGCCGCGCTGGCGTCCAACGGTGAGCTCGGTCCCACCGAACTCGACCGCTACAAGGACGAGTACATCGACCCGATCTCCGAGATCCTCGCCGATCCGGCCTACGCGAACCTGCGCATCGTCACCATCATCGAGCCGGACTCGCTGCCCAACCTGGTCACCAACGCGGGCGGTTCGGCGGGGTCCACCGAGGCCTGCGCGACGATGAAGGCGAACGGCAACTACGAGAAGGGCGTCGGCTACGCCCTGCACACCCTCGGCGCCATTCCCAACGTGTACAACTACGTGGACGCGGCCCACCACGGCTGGCTGGGCTGGGACACCAACTTCACCCCGGCGGCCCAGGAGTTCAAGAAGGCCGCGACGTCCGAGGGCGCCACGGTCGCCGATGTCACGGGCTTCATCGTGAACACGGCCAACTACTCGGCCCTCAAGGAACCGAACGTCAAGATCACGGACTCGGTGAACGGCACCACGGTCCGTCAGTCCAAGTGGATCGACTGGAACTACTACGTCGACGAGCTGTCGTTCGCCCAGGCGCTGCGCACCGAGCTGGTGAGCCAGGGCTTCGCCTCGGACATCGGCATGCTGATCGACACCGCCCGCAACGGCTGGGGCGGCAGCGACCGGCCCGCCGGTCCGGGGCCGACGACCGGCGTGGACGCCTTTGTCGACGGCGGCCGGGTCGACCGGCGCATCCACGCGGGCAACTGGTGCAACCAGGCGGGCGCCGGCATCGGCGAGCGTCCCACCACCGCCCCCGAGCCCGGGATCGACGCCTACGTGTGGGCCAAGCCCCCGGGGGAGTCGGACGGCAACAGCGCCCCCGTCGACAACGACGAGGGCAAGGGCTTCGACCGGATGTGCGACCCCACGTACACCGGTAACGGACGCAACGGCAACAACCTGACGGGCGCCCTGCCGAACTCCCCGCTCGCGGGCCACTGGTTCTCCGCGCAGTTCCAGGAGCTGGTGCGCAACGCCTATCCGCCGCTCGACGGCACCCCCGGCGGCAGTGACGACACCCAGGCGCCGACCGCGCCGACCGGCGTGACCGCGACGGCGAAGACCGGCACCAGCGTCTCGCTTTCCTGGACGGCGTCGACCGACGACACCGGCGTGACCGGCTACAACGTGTACCGCGACGGGGTCCAGGTGGGCTCCTCGACCACGACCTCGTACACGGACACGGGTCTGTCGGCCTCGACCGCCTACAGCTACACGGTCAAGGCGAAGGACGCGGCCGGCAATGTGTCCGCGGCCTCCTCCGCACTCTCCGCGACCACCTCCGCAGGCGGCGGCACCGGCACCGGTGCGGTGAAGGTGCAGTACAAGAACACCGACTCCTCCGCCACCGACAACCAGATCCGGATGGGCCTCCAGCTGGTCAACACCGGCAGTACCGCGGTGGACCTGTCCACGGTGAAGGTGCGCTACTGGTTCACCCCCGAGTCGGGTGCGTCCACGTTCGGCACCGCCTGCGACTACGCGGTCGTCGGCTGCGGAACGCTGACGCACAGTGTGAAGACGGCCGGTTCGGCGGCCGGTGCCAGCCACTACCTGGAGGTCGGCTTCGGCAGCGGCACCCTGGCGGCCGGCGCCTCCACCGGTGAGATCCAGCTCCGGCTGAACAAGAGCGACTGGTCCAACTTCGACGAGTCGGACGACTACAGCCGCTCGGCCACCACGAGCTACGCCGACGCGCCGAAGATCGGTGTGTACGTCACCGGCGCGCTCGCCTGGGGCACCGCTCCCTGATCACTCGTTCCCGAGCGCCCGTCACCCCGTGCGGACCCGCCCCCTGCCGGACAGACCGGCAGGGGGCGGTGTCATGCGCAGGGGTATCGGCCGTCTGTGCGGGAAACTGACAGGTGTCATGGCCGGACCAGGCCGAGCGCCACCCTCGTGGCGGCGGTCCGGCAGACCGGGAAGAGGTGCCGTGTTCTATTACCTGCTCAAGTACGTGGTCCTGGGACCGCTGCTGCGGTTGTTCTTCCGTCCCGTCATCGAGGGGGCGGACCACATTCCGCAGGAGGGGGCGGCGATCGTCGCCGGCAACCATCTGTCGTTCTCCGACCACTTCCTGATGCCCGCGATCATCAAGCGGCGCATCACCTTCCTCGCCAAGGCGGAGTACTTCACGGGCCCGGGGGTGAAGGGGCGGCTGACCGCCGCGTTCTTCCGCAGCGCCGGGCAGATCCCGGTGGACCGGTCGGGCAAGGACGCGGGGCAGGCGGCGATCCGTGAGGGGCTCGGGGTGCTGGACCGTGGCGAGCTGCTGGGCATCTACCCGGAGGGGACCCGCTCGCACGACGGCCGCCTCTACAAGGGCAAGGTCGGCGTCGCGGTCATGGCCATCCGGGCGCAGGTGCCGGTGGTGCCGTGCGCCATGGTCGGCACCTTCGAGATCCAGCCGCCCGGCAAGGTCGTGCCGCGCATCAAGCAGGTGACCATCCGCTTCGGCGAACCGCTGGACTTCTCCCGCTATGCCGGGCTGGAGAACGAGAAGGCGGCGATCCGGGCGGTGACCGACGAGATCATGTACGCGATCCTCGGTCTCTCCGGTCAGGAGTACGTCGACGAGTACGCGGCCAAGGTGAAGGCGGCCGGACAGGAGCGGGCGGGCGGCCGGTGAGCTGCCGGCCGCCCGCCCGTCATCCGCGGGCTACGGCTTCGGTGTGGCGTGCGGGGCGCACGTCACATCGCGCCGGTCGGTCCGCCCGGTGAGCAGGTAGCTGTCCACCCGGTCGTTGACGCAGGGGTTGACCAGACCGGTGACGCCGTGCGACCCGGCGCCCGCCTCGGTGATGAGGCGCGAGCCCCTGAACCGCTTGTGCAGCTCGACGGCGCCCTCGTACGGGGTGGCGGCGTCGCGTGTGGACTGCACGATCAGCACCGGGGGCAGGCCCCTGCCCGTCCGGACGTCCAGCGGGGTCCGCTGCTTGGCCGGCCAGGTCGCACAGGGCAGGTTCATCCAGGCGTTGGCCCAGGTCATGAACGGGTTGTCCCGGTGCAGCCGGGTGTTGTCCCGGTCCCAGGTCCGCCAGTCCCCGGGCCACTTGGCGTCGGTGCACTCGACGGCGGTGTACACCGCGTTGCCGTTCTCCGAGGCGGCGTTGCCCGCGGTGTCGCTCAGGTCGGGCGCGGCGGCGTCGACGAGCGCCTGGGTGTCACCGGCGCGGTAGTCGCTCCAGGTGTGGGCGATGGGTGCCCAGGCGGAGTCGTAGTACGGCGCGCTCTGGAAGAAGCCGATGAGCTCGGCGGGGCCGACGAGGCCGCCGATCGGGTGCTTCTTGGCAGCCGCGCGCAGCTTCAGCCACTCCTGCTCGACCTTCTGCGGGGTGTCCCCGATGTGGAAGGCGGCGTCGTTGGCGGCGACCCAGGCCTTCCAGTCGTCCCAGCGCTTCTGGAAGGCGATGTCCTGGTTGAGGTTGGCCCGGTACCAGATGTTGTCCTGGGCCGGGTTGACGACGCTGTCGACGACCATGCGGCGGACATGGGTGGGGAAGAGCGTGCCGTAGACCGCGCCCAGGTAGGTGCCGTAGGAGACGCCGAGGTAGTTGAGCTTCTTCTCCCCCAGCGCGGCCCGGATGACGTCCAGGTCGCGGGCGGTGTTCGGCGTGGTCATGTGCGGCAGCATGTCCCCGCTGCGCTCCGCGCAGCCGTCCGCGTACTCGGCGGCGAGCTTGCGCTGGGCGCGCTTGTCGGCCTCGGAGCCGGGCACCGGGTCGGCCTTGGGCGCCTTGACGAACTCCTGCGGGTCGATGCAGGAGATGGGTGCCGAGTGGCCGACGCCCCGGGGGTCGAAGCCGACGAAGTCGTAGGCCTTCGCCGTGTTCACCCACAGCGGGCTCTTGGTGGCGATGCGCTTGGGGAACGCCATGCCGGAGGCGCCGGGGCCGCCCGGGTTGTAGATGAGCGCGCCCTGGTGCTCGCTCGCGGTTCCGGTGCTCACGTGCCGGTCGACGGCGAGCCGGATCTGCTTGCCGCGGGGCTTGGCGTAGTCGAGCGGGACGGTGACCCAGCCGCACTGGATCGGCTTGGCGATGGCCCAGTCGGCCGGACAGTCCGTCCAGTCGATGCCGGTCCTGGCCGCGCGGGCCGCGGCCAGCTGGACGCCGCGGGCCTCGGAGCCGCCGCGGTGGTGGCCGTCGGCCGTGGCGGCCGGTGCGGATATCGCGCCCGCCATGAGCGTGCCCGCGATCAGAGCGCCGGCCGAGCCGAGCGCTGCTGTGCGTCTCAAGTGGAACCTCCCCCATAGTGAAGCGCCTTCGGGTGCGGCGCGTTTCGGTAGGAACGTCCCGCGGATCCTGTCGTCTGTGGGGTACCTGACAACAGGGCACACCCGTACTTCTTTACCGAATCGATAACCGGATGCGGTGGTCCGCTCAGCGGTGTTCAGCCGCTTGCCGCGTCCCCCAGTTCGTCCCTCGCCCGGTCCAGCACCGCGCGCAGCTCCCGCGCGTCGGCCGCCACGGCCGTCACCAGGACGGCGGGTCCGACGAGTGCGGTGAGTGCCGCGGTCGGCCCCAGCAACCGGCTCTCCGGGCACTTGTCCTCGAAGGCCGGGTCCACGACGAGCAGTTGACCGACGGCGCGGCAGCCGCCGAGGACGGCCGGGCCGTCCCAGCCGCCGGGTGCCCCGGGGCCGTACGCCATCTGCTGATCGAGAAGGGGGCGACCGGCGCGGCGGACGGTGAGCCGGCTGCTCAGTGTGCCGGTGGTCTCGCCGTGGCGCCCGAGGATCTGCTCCTCGCGCAGCACCAGCCGTGCGGTGGGGGCGAGTTCGGCGGTGGTCCGCATGACCAGATCGCTGCCGTGTGCCGAGATCAGCTGCTCCGGCAGCCAGTTGAGTCCGGCGCCCTCGCCCGCCTCCAGCAGGACGTCGTAGTGCGCGGGCCCCGCGCAGGTGCCGGGACCCGGCAGGGCGACGGTGGCGGCGGCCGCGTCGACGGTGAGACGGGTGCCCTCCCCCGCCCGCACCCGCAGGGCGAGCCGGTCCCCGCCGAGCGGCGCGCTCATCGCGCCGACGACGGTGACCCGGGCGGCCCCGGGGGCGTGCGTCCGCGTCCGGCGCAGGGCGAGGGGCCCGTCGCTCTCCAGGACGGGGAGCGTGGTCGTGCCCGCGCTGTCACGTACGGCGGCGATACGGGCGGTGGCGCGGACGCTCACGCGGTCCAGGAGGCGAGCTGCCCCCGTACCCAGTCGGCGACGGGTCCGACGCCCTCGCCGGAGGTGAGCGAGGTCAGGGCGACGGGCCGCTCCCCGCGCTGCTGTGCGGCGTCGCGGGCCATCCGGTCCAGGTCGGAGCCCACGTAGGGGGCGAGGTCGGTCTTGTTGATGACGAGCAGGTCGGACGTGGTGACCCCGGGTCCGCCCTTGCGCGGGATGTCGTCGCCGCCCGCCACGTCGATGATGAAGATCTGGGCGTCGACGAGCCCCTTGGAGAAGGTGGCCGTGAGGTTGTCGCCCCCGGACTCGACGAGGATCAGGTCGAGCGGCCCTACGGTGTCCTCCAGTTCCTCGACGGCTTCGAGGTTGGCGGAGATGTCGTCGCGGATGGCGGTGTGCGGGCAGGCCCCGGTCTCGACGGCCTGGATCCGTTCGGGCGGCAGCACGGCGTTGCGCAGCAGGAACTCCGCGTCCTCGCGGGTGTAGATGTCGTTGGTGACGACCGCGAGCGAGAGCTGGTCGCGCAGGGTGCGGCAGAGGGCTGCGACGGTGGCGGTCTTCCCGGAGCCGACGGGACCGCCGAGCCCGATGCGCAGGGCCCGCCGGGTGCCGTCGGGGCGCGCGGCGTCGGCGCCGACGGCGGCCGGGCCCGAGTGGGAGTGGTCGAGGTGCATGGTGGGTGCTCCTGTACTGGTGCGGGGTGCGCCGGGGCCGGGGGCCGGCTAGGAGGCGAACAGCCGGACCGGGCGGGCGGCGTGGGCCTCGGCGCCGATGTCGAGCAAGGGGGCCGAGAACGCCGGCAGATCCTCGATGCCGCCGCGTGCGGCGGCGGCCGCCTGCTCGGCGACCCGGTCGAGGTCGGGGGCGAGCCGGGCGAGGACGGCGGTGGCCTCGAACGGGTTGAGGGAGAGCAGCCGGACCACCGCGGTGGCCGGTCCGCCCACCGATTCGTACGCGGCGCAGTACGCGGCGTCCTCGGGTCCGAGCCCGGCGGCCCGCGCGGTCAGGCCGAGCACGACGGGCTGGTGGGCGCCGCGCGGCCGGGCCCGCGCGAGCGCTTCGAGTTCCTCGCCCGGCCAGGTGGCGCGGGCGGCCCGCATCAGCTGCCGGCCGAGCTTGCGGGCGACGGCCCGCAGCGCGGGTGAGGGGGTACGGGCGTCGGCGGCGTCGTCCAGGGCCAGCGGGTCGTGCCCGTGGGCGGCCGCGGCGGCGAGCGCCGCCGCGGTGAGCCCGGCGGTGTGGAGACGGCCCCGGCAGAAGTCGGCGAGGTCGTCCGCGGTGCGGATGCGGCCCGCCTCGACGGCCGGTTCGGCGCCTCCGGAGTGGGCGTGGCCCCCGGCGGGGAACCGGCCGTCGGCGAGGACGAGCAGGGCTGCGCGGCTCATCGGCTGCCCCGTACCGGACACGGGACCGTCCATCGAGTCAACGAGGTCATAGGGGTCGATGCCGTCATCAGAACAGGAAGTAGCGCTGGGCCATGGGGAGTTCGGCTGCGGGTGCCGGTTCGACCGGGTCACCGTCGATCGTCACGGCGAAGCTGTCGGGGTCCACCTGGACCCGTGGCAGCGCGTCGTTCTCCCGCATGTCGGCCTTGGTGACACCCCGGGTGCTGGTGATGGGCACGAACCCCTTGCCCAGGCCCAGCCGCTCGGGGAGCCCGTCCTCGACCGCCGCCCGGGAGACGAAGTTGAACGAGTTCGCGGCCGGGGCGCGGCCGACCGCTCCGAACATCGGCCGGGGCAGGACGGGCTGGGGGGTGGGGATGGAGGCGTTGGCGTCGCCCATCTGCGCGTACGCGATCTGGCCGCCCTTGATGACGGTCTGCGGCTTGACCCCGAAGAACGCCGGGTCCCACAGCACGAGGTCGGCGAGTTTGCCGCTCTCGACCGAGCCGATCTCCTGGTCGAGGCCCTGCGCCACCGCCGGGTTGATGGTGTATTTGGCGACATAGCGACGGACCCGGTGGTTGTCGGCGCGCCCGTCGCCGGGCAGTGCGCCGCGCCGCTTCTTCATCACGTGCGCGGTCTGCCAGGTGCGCAGGACGACCTCTCCGATGCGGCCCATCGCCTGGGAGTCGGACGAGATGATCGAGATGGCGCCGAGGTCGTGGAGGATGTCCTCGGCCGCGATGGTCGAGGGCCGGATGCGCGATTCGGCGAACGCGAGGTCCTCCGGCACGGCCGGGTTCAGGTGGTGGCAGACCATCAGCATGTCGAGGTGTTCCTCGATAGTGTTGACGGTGTGCGGCCGGGTCGGGTTGGTGGAGCTGGGCAGGACGTACGGCTCCGAGACGACGCTGATGATGTCGGGCGCGTGCCCGCCGCCGGCGCCCTCGGTGTGGTACGCGTGGATGGAGCGGCCGGCGATGGCGGCGAGGGTGTCGGCGACGAACCCGGCCTCGTTGAGCGTGTCGGTGTGGATGGCGAGCTGGGCGCCCGTCTCCTCGCAGACCCCCAGGCAGGCGTCGATGACGGCGGGCGTGGCCCCCCAGTCCTCGTGGATCTTGAACCCCAGTGCGCCCGCCCGCAGTTGGGAGTGCATGGCGTCCCGGGACATCGTGTTGCCCTTGCCGAGCAGACCGATGTTCACGGGGTACGCGTCCAGCGCCGCGAACATCCTGGCGAGGTGCCAGGGGCCGGGGGTGATGGTGGTGGCCTTGGTCCCCTCGGCCGGTCCGGTGCCGCCGCCGACGAGGGTGGTGATGCCGCTGGAGAGCGCCTGGTCGACGAGGGTCGGCGAGATGAAGTGCACATGGGCGTCGATGGCGCCCGCGGTGAGGAACTTCCCGTTCCCCGCGATGATCTCGGTCTCGGGGCCGATGACCAGGTCCGGGTGGACGCCGTCCATGGTGTCCGGGTTCCCGGCCTTCCCGATGCCGGTGATCCGGCCGTCGCGGATGCCGACGTCCGCCTTGACGACGCCCCAGTGGTCGATGACGACGGCACCCGTGATGACCGTGTCGGGGGCGCCTTCGGCACGGGTGGTCCGGGACTGCCCCATGGACTCCCGGATTACCTTGCCGCCGCCGAACACCGCCTCGTCACCGGCGAGTCCGGGACCGCCGCAGCGGTCCTCCTCGATCTCGACGAGCAGCGCGGTGTCCGCGAGGCGGATGCGGTCGCCGGTGGTGGGGCCGAACAGGTCGGCGTACACGGCGCGGTGGAGCTCAGCCATCGAGGGGGCCTCCGGTCTCGCCGCGCAGACCCGGGACGACGCGCCGTCCGGCCAGCGGGACGAGTTCGATGTCGACGGGTACGCCGGGCTCGAAGCGCACGGCGGTGCCCGCGGCGATGTTCAGCCGCAGTCCGCGGGCGGCGGCCCGGTCGAACGAGAGGCCGGGGTTGGCCTCGGCGAAGTGGTAGTGCGAACCGACCTGGACCGGCCGGTCGGCGGCGTTGAGGACGGTGAGGCGGGTGACGGGCCGGCCGGCGTTGAGCGGCACGGGCCCGTCCGCGTAGAGGATCTCTCCCGGGATCATCGCGGTGCCCCCGTCAGACGATCGGGTCGTGGACGGTGACGAGCTTGGTGCCGTCCGGGAAGGTCGCCTCGACCTGCACGTCGTGGATCATCTCGGCTATGCCGTCCATGACGTCGTCGCGGGTGAGCACCTTGCGTCCGGACGCCATCAGTTCGGCGACCGTGCGGCCGTCACGTGCCCCCTCCAGCAGATGCGAGGTGATGAGGGCGACCGCTTCGGGGTGGTTGAGCCGCAGTCCGCGCGCACGGCGCTTCTGCGCCACGTCCGCGGCTACATGGACGAGCAGTCGTTCCTGCTCGTGCGGGGTCAGTTGCACGGGTCCACCTCACAGTCGTCCGCCCAGTACCTGCCCTGAGCGCAGCGAGACACTAGCCGCCTTCAACAGATCGTTGAATGACGAACCGGCACCCCACGGCGAGGTATTGCACGTTAGAGCCGAAGTTTTTCCGGCGCGTTAACTGACGCTTGGCAGATCCATGGACATCAGCCCGCGCAGACCGTCCTCCAGCACCTCGGGCCCGGCGTCACCGAAGATGGCGATCTGGACGATGTATCCCTGGGCGATGGCGATCAGGGTGCGGGCGACATGGTCGTCCGGCACATCGGCGCGCAGCACACCGTTCGCGCGGTAGACCCCGACCAGCTCGCCCCAGGCGGCGCGGAGGCCCGCGTAGGCCTCGGCGAGCGTGGCCGCCAGCCGTTCGCTGCGCAGGGTCTCGGCCCACACCTGCATGATCAGCCCGGCGTAGGCCCGGCGGTCCAGCCCCCGCCCCCCGTCCGCCCCGGCACCGAACAGGGTGCGCACGACCCGCCCGATCAGGACATCGGGGGTGGGTGCGGGGCTGACGCGGGCGGCCCGCTCGAACGCCTCACGGACACCGCCGACCGCCTCCCCCGCGATGGCGGCGATCAGGTCCTCCTTGCCGGTGAAGTAGCGGTAGACGGCGCCCGCCGACAGACCGACCTCCTTCAGCACGTCCTGCATGGACGTGCCGTGGAAGCCGTCACGGGCGAAGCAGCGCGCGGCGCCGTCGAGGATCTGCCGGCGGCGGGCGTCGAGGTGCTCCTGGGATACACGGGCCATGGAGCCAATCTAAAACGAACATTCATTCTTGACAACAACCGACCCCCACGGGACAGTGTCGACACGTAGAACGAACAATCATTCTTTTTGAATCGAGGCCTGCGCATGTCCGCCACCCCGAATCGCCGCCTGGTGGGGGTCGTCCTGCTGGTGCCCCTGGTGGTGACCCTGGCCCTGTGGGCCTTCGCCTGGCCCGCCGCCCGCAGCGCCCCGCGCGATCTGCCGGTCGGGATCACCGGCGCAGCCCCGGCCGCGGACCGGCTCCAGGAGCAGCTGGAAAAGCGCGACGGCGCGTTCGAGATCCACCGCTACGGCTCCGAGTCCGCCGCCCGGTCGGCGATCGAGGACCGGGCCGTATACGGCGCGGTGGTCCTGACCCCGAAGGGTCCCGAGCTGCTGACCGCGTCCGCCGCCGGCCCCGCGGTCGCCCAGCTGCTGCACGACGTGGTGACCGCCGGGGCGCCCGAGGGCACCGCCGTTCCCGTCACGGACGTGGTGGCGGCGCCCGCCGCCGATCCGCGCGGCAGTGTGCTGGGCGCGAGCATCCTGCCGCTCGCCATCGCGGGGGTGGCCGCCGGTTCGGCCGTGACCCTGCTGAGGCTGCGCGGCGCGCGGGCGGCCGTGGCGCTGCTCGGCGTGGCCGCCTTGGTGGGGGTCATCGCCACCGCGCTCACCGACAGCTGGCTGGGCGTCCTCACCGGCGACTGGTGGGGGGAGGCCGGAGCCCTCGGGCTGACCGTGCTCGCCATCGGCGCGACGGTGGCGGGGCTCGCCGCACTGGCCGGGCCTCCCGGCATCGGCATCGGCGCCCTGCTGATGGTGCTGGTGGGCAATCCGTTCTCGGGCGTCACCAGCGCCCCCGAGCTGCTGCCCCGGCCGATCGGAATGATCGGCAGGCTGCTGCCGCCGGGCGCGGGCGGTTCACTGCTGCGGTCGGTCGCGTTCTTCGACGGAAGGGCGGTGGGCGGCCCGGTCCTCGTCCTCACCGCCTGGGCCGTGCTCGGGCTGGCCGCCGTGCTCATCGGCGGCCGCCGCAGGCCCCCGGCCCGGACGCCCGCCGGGACCACCACGGAGCGGCAGCCGGCACCGGCCGTCTGACCTGCCCGCACGGGCCGAATCCGGGGCGCCGCGCCCCGAAGCCGTACCGCAGCAGCCGTGGGCCCCTGCCGTCGCCGACAGGGGCCCACGGCGTTTCACCGGCCGGTCAGTTCCCCGGCCCCTGCTGTCCCCGGTGCTCCGCCGCGATCCCGAAGCGGCGGCGTTCGCCCGCAGCGGATGCGGCGGAGCCGATCGAGGAGACCGAGCTGATCACCTGCTCCCGCTCCGCCGCCTCCTCGGATTCGAGTCGTTCCAGGTCAGCGGCCGACACCAGGGCGACGAGCGGCTTGCCGTGCCGCGTCACGACCACTCTTTCGCCGCCGTAGACGACTCGGTTGATCAGTTCGGCGAGCTCAGCCCGGGCTTGCGTCACCGGAATCTCGTAGGCCATGCTCCCCATCATAACCGTCTGTACGTCCTGTACATTTTTTACAGACAGGCACGTGGGTGCCCCGGCCCCGCGCGCCCGGAGGAGAGGTTCTCGCCATGCTTCGTCCCGCCGCCCGTCACGTACTGCCGGAATTCACCGAGCGCACCGCTCAGGGGACCCGCACGCTCGACCCGTACTCCAAGCTCCTCGGCGAGCGGATCGTCTTCCTCGGCACGCCCGTCGACGACACCGCGGCCAACGATCTGATCGCGCAGTTCATGTACCTGGAGCACGACGCGCCCGACCGGCCCGTCTCGCTGTACATCAACTCGCCGGGCGGCTCGTTCGGCGCCATGACCGCCGTCTACGACACGATGTCCTTCCTCTCCTGCGAGGTGGAGACCTTCTGTCTCGGCCAGGCCGGCGGCGACGCGGCCGTGCTGCTCGCGGCGGGCGCCCCCGGGCGGCGGCACGCCCTGCCCGGGGCCCGGGTGGTGGTACAGCAGCCCGAACTGCGGGAGCCCGTCCAGGGACAGCCGTCCGATCTGGAGATCGAGGCGCGGGAGCTGGCCCGGATGCGCGAGACGCTGACCGGCATCCTCGCCCGGCACACGGGACGCTCCGCCGGACAGGTCACCGCGGACACCGAACGCGACCTCGTCCTGGACGCCGAAGGCGCCCTCGCATACGGGCTGGTCGACCACATCGTGCGCGACCGCGTCCCCTCGCCACCGCCGGCCGGGCGGTGAACCCGGCATGCAGCCGCCGGAGTTCACACCGCTGCCCGCCCTGACCCGGGCCGAGGCCGAGTTCATCGACCGCTATCTGCAAGTCGTCGACCAGCTCGGCAGGATCAATCCGGCGCGCGGCGACGACACCTACGGCGCCCTGCGCGCCGCCCAGGCCCTGGCCTCGCACGCGGTCGCACTGCGGGACGCGCTCGCCCTGATGCACCGGCGGGGCGAATCACGCATCCACACCGCGACGTTGACCCGGGCCCTGCGCGCACTGGACGGCGAGCGGCGGGCGGCGCGGATCACCGTGCCGCCCGACCCACCGAGTTGATCGACTTCCGCGTACCGACACGCCCGGCGCGGGTATCGATTTTTCTCGCTCGTTCGGCGTAGGCATTCCCTCGCGCGAGGGACAACTCAACTTGCGCTTCCGGAATGAACGATGGGCGAAATCTCCCGTTACGTCGCTGGTACGGCCCGGGGCGGTGCGCGCCGCCAGTTCCCCGAAAGGACACCTGTCCACCCGAACAGGTCAGTCGTGACGAGCCTCACATATGGTCGTTTCACCTCGGAAATCCGGCACTCGGTGAGTCAAGATCCCTGGGACGACAAGCCCCCGCCACCGCGGCGGGGCGGTCCGGGCGGACGCCGAGTCCTGCCGCCGTCCGGATGCCTGGTCGACAGGAGTGGATCGGCAGGAGTGGAGGACCCGAGCACTACGGGCCGACCGTGACCGCGGTCGACCCTCGGGGTGAAGCCGCTGCAGCGGCCGGGCAACTTCGCCAGCCCGAACCCGACAGGTCATCCTTCACAGGCGGCTGACGAAGGGTTGCGCATGTCTGCGCAGGTTCATGTCCCGTCTCTGCTCGCCCGGGCCACCACGGCCTCGGTCATGACTCTCGCCGCCGTCGGCGGCACGTTGTTCGTCCCCGGTGCGGTCACCGACGCCCAGGCGGCCACCCATTCGATGAAGGCCCTCAACATCGCCGCGTCGAAGAAGGGTGCGCCCTACCGGTGGGGTGCCACCGGCCCCAGCCGCTTCGACTGTTCGGGCCTCACGCTCTACTCGTTCAAGAAGGCGGGCAAGACGCTCCCGCGCACGGCCCAGCAGCAGTACAACAAGACCCGCCACATCTCCGCCTCCAAGCGGCAGCGCGGCGACCTGGTCTTCTTCCACTCGGGCAGGAGCGTCTACCACGTGGGGATCTACGCCGGCAGCGGGAAGATCTGGCACTCGCCGAAGACCGGCGCCGTGGTCCGCCTGGAGAAGATCTGGACGAAGAGCGTCTACTACGGCCGGGTGTCCTGACGCCCCGCGTCAGTGCACCAGGGGGCCGGTCACCAGCACCAGTCCCAGCGCGGTGAGTGCCGCGCCGCTGCCGCCCTCGATCGCCCGGGCAGTCCGCGGCCGGCGCAGCCACCGGCCCAGGCGGTCCACCAGGAGCGCCACGGCCGGGAACCAGATGAGCGCCAGCACCACGACGATCGCGGCCAGCAGCAGCGTCCTGGGCAGCGGGGCGGCCCCTGCCGGGACGAACTGCGGAAGGAGGCTGAGGAAGAGCACGGGCGCCTTGGGGTTCAGCGCGTTGGTGAGGAAGCCCTGCCGCAGCGCGCGCCGGGTTCCCGGCGCGGCCTGCCCGCCGTCCCCGGCCTCCTCGGCCGGTGCCCGTCCGGAGCGGCGCCGGGCCGCGAGGAGGGCACTGATGCCCAGGTAGAGCACGTACGCCCCGCCCAGGAGCTGGACGGTGCGGAAGAGGACCGGTACGGCCACGAGTACGGCGGCCAGCCCGGCGACGGCGAGTGCGGTGTGCACGAGCAGGCCGCCGGCGACACCGAGGGCGGCGGCCACCCCCGCCGCGCGCGAGGCGAGGGCGTTGCGTACGACGACGGTGAAGTCCGCGCCCGGGAGCGCGACCATGGCGGCGGCGACCCCGACGAAGGCGGTCAGTTGTGCGTCCATGGCTCCACCCTGGACCAGCGGAGCCTTTAGCATGTACTTCCGATCTCCTGGGTCTGCCCAAAGGAATGCTTAATGTACGACCCGACACGGCTCGCCGCGCTGGTGGCGGTGGCCGAGGCCGGTTCCATCACCCGGGCCGCCGCCCGGCTCGGCTACACCGCCCCCGCGCTCTCCCAGCAGCTCGCCAAGCTGGAGCGGGAGGCGGGTGCGGCGCTGCTGGTGCGGCATCACCGGGGGGCCCGGCTGACGGCGGCCGGCGAGCTGCTGGCGGGCCGCGCCCGGCGGGTCCTGGACGAGATGGACCAGGCCCGGCACGAGCTGGCGCGGCTCGCCGGGCTCTCCGGCGGGCGGCTGCGGGTCGGCACCTTCACCACCGCCGGCATCCATCTGCTGCCCCCGGTCCTCAGCGCCTTCCGCCGGGCGCACCCGGATGTGGAGCTGGTGGTCACCGACTACGAGCCGCCGGACGGGGTGACGGCGGTCGCGGCCGGCGAGATCGACCTCGCCCTGACGCACGCCTACGAGCCGGCGGCCCCGACGCCCCTGCCCTCCGGGGTCCACGCCGAACCGCTGCTGGTCGAGGAACTGGTGCTGGTCACGGCCGTCGGGCAGGTCCTGGCCGACGGCAGCGGCAGGCTGCCGGTGACGGAACTCGCGGGCAGGCCGCTCATCAGCAGCGCGCCCACGCATCCGCCGCGCCGCGGGGTGGAGAGCGCGCTGGCCGAGGCAGGGGCGCTGCCGGCGGTGGTCTGCGAGTCGCGCCGGGCTATGCGCTGGTGTGCGCGCTGGTCAGCGCGGGGATCGGGATGGCGGTGGTGCCGGAGATGGTCGCCGCGATGTCGCCTGCGCCGCTGTCCGTGCGCCGGCTGGAACCGGGGACGTTCCGCCGGACGATCTCGGTGGTGCATCGCGGTGAAGGGACGAGTGCGGCGGCGGCGACCCTGCGCTCGCTGCTGCGCAGTGGGTTCGGACGGGCGGCCGCGACGCCGTGACCGGGGCGGGCGACCGGCCCGCTCAGTGCTGGACGGGGGTGCGCCACGGCAGGGCGATCCAGACGGTCTTACCGCCGTCGGCCGTGGGGGTGACGGTCAGCCGGCCGCCGTACTCCTTGGCCAGCGAGCGGATGATCACCATGCCCCGGCCGTTGTCCTGCTGGACCGCGGCGGGCAGCCGCTGGGGCCGGCGGGGGTGACTGTCCGTCACCCCGAGACGGAACAGCTCCTCGCGCTCCAGCCGGAGGTCCACGGTGAAGGTGGGTGACTGGCCGAAGGTGTGCTGGACGGCGTTGGTCGCGAGTTCCGAGAGGATGAGCCGGATGGTGTCCGCCTCCTCCGTACCGTCGGGGAGTCCCCAGTCGGCCAGGACCCCGGCCACGTACCTGCGGGCCGCTGAGACCGAGACCGGCTCGCTCGGCAGAGTGACGCTTGCTTCTTGATGGTCTGCCATGGCGAGCCGTCCCTTTCCCACCCGGTACCGACCCAGCGAGCGGTCCGGGTTGCGCTTCGCGCCAGATTGCCACTGATGCTGCCCTCTGTGACGACGATCCGCCAAGATATGCATATATCTGTCGCTCAAAGCGGTGAACTCTGCCCCGGATGCCCCGCACCGGCGCCACACTGTCCCCTCGTGAGGGAGCGGGAGGGAGCCGTCTCATGCACCATGGCCCTGCGGTGCGACGCCGCAAGCTCGGGGAGGAACTGCGGAGTCTGCGCCATGCGTCGGGACTCACCAGCCGGGACGCCGCACGGCTGCTGGGCTGGCACCAGTCGAAGGTGAGCCGGATCGAGACCGGCGTCAGCGGAGTCCGGCCGCAGGACGTGACCCGGCTGCTGGACGCGTACGGTCTGGACGATCCGAAACTGCGGGAGGTCCTGGCCGCGCTCGCCGGTTCGGCGGGCGGCGGCGGGGCCGGCTGGTGGCACGCCTACCGGGGCCTCATCCCTCCCCAGTACCGCGACTTCATCAGCCTGGAGTCGCAGGCCCGCACCGCCCGCACGCTGGAGACCTCGGTGGTGCCGGGTCTGCTGCAGACGGCCGAATACGCCCGCGCGGTGACCCGGGCGTCCCTGGACGGGCTGCCGGCCGGACAGCTGGACTCACTCGTGGAGGTACGGCTCGCCCGGCAGGGTGTGCTGCGGAGCGATCCGCCGCTGCGGCTGAGCGCGGTGCTGGACGAGGCGGTCCTGCGAAGGGAGGTGGGCGGCCGCCGGGTGATGCGGGAGCAGCTGCGCCATCTCGCACGCGTCGCACAGCTCCCGCACGTACAGCTGCAGTTGCTGCCGTTCTCGGTCGGCGGCTATGTCAGCCTCACCAGCCCTTTCGTAATCTTCTCATTTCCGACCGCTTCTGATCTTGACGTGGTCGTTCTTGACCATTTGACGAGTAGCCTCTACCTGGAGCGGAAAGAAGACCTCGAGGCGTACAGCTCGGCCTTCCGCACCTTGCAGACCCACGCGCTGTCGCCGGAGCACTCGTTGGAACTGATCGCCGCACTCGACCGCGGCGGTCGGTGACCCCGGACTGCCCGAGGGGGGCGTCATGTCGGATTGCCTCGCACAGCACGCGTTACGGTGGCGGCGCAGCAGCCGCAGCACGGGAATGAACAACTGTGTGGAGACCGCGGTGTTCGGCGGCCGTCAGCTGGCCGTGCGCGACTCGAAGGACGTGTCCAGGCCACCGCTCCGGTTCTCCGCCGCGGCCTGGACGTCCTTCGTCTCCGGTCTGAACGGCGGTTCCGTCCACTGACGGCCCCGGCGGGCCGGACCGGTCAGGAGGCCGGTGCGGTCCGCCGTACGATCCCCACCGCGCGCGCGATCTGCTCGTCCGTCAGGTCGGCGCGGGCGGTGAGCCGCAGCCGGGAGATGCCGTCCGGGACCGACGGCGGGCGGAAGCACCCGACCGCCATCCCGGCCGTACGGCAGTCCGCCGCCCAGCCGACCGCCGCGTCGGCCGAGGGCGCGCGCACCGAGACCACGGCCGCGTCGGGCCGGACGGCGGTGAGACCGGCGTCGGTCAGCCCCTCGTACAGCGCGGTGGCGACGGTACGGGCCCGGGCCGCGCGCGCGGGCTCGCGGCGCAGCAGCCGCAGCGCGCCCAGCGCCGCGCCGACGGCGGCCGGCGCCAGTCCGGTGTCGAAGATGAACGTGCGCGCGGCGTTGACCAGGTGGTCGATGACCCGGGCCGGGCCGAGGACCGCCCCGCCCTGGCTGCCCAGGGACTTGGAGAGGGTGAGCGTGGCGACGACGCCATCGGTGCCCGCGAGTCCGGCGGCCGCGAGCGCGCCGCGTCCGCCCTCCCCGAGCACCCCGAGTCCGTGCGCGTCGTCGACGAGGAGTGCGGCGTTCTCCGTACGGCAGACCTCCGCCAGGACGGCGAGCGGCGCGGCGTCGCCGTCCACCGAGAAGACCGAGTCGGTGACGGCCAGCGCCCTGCCCCGGTGGACCCGGAGGGTCTTGCGCACCGACTCGGGGTCGGCGTGCGGGACGACCGCGGTCTCGGCGCGGGAGAGCCGGCAGCCGTCGACGATGGAGGCGTGGTTGCCGGCGTCCGAGACGATCAGGGAGCCCCGGCCGGTGAGCGCGGTGAGGGCCGCGAGATTGGCGGCGTAGCCCGAGGAGAACACGAGGGCCGCCTCGAATCCGCAGAACTCCGCGAGTTCGTCTTCGAGCTCGGCATGAAGGGCGGTGGAACCGGTCACGAGACGGGATCCAGTCGCTCCCCCGCCCCAGCGGCGCGCGGCGCGGGCGGCGCTCCCGGTCACGTCCGGGTGGCGGGTCAGGCCGAGGTAGTCGTTGCTCGCGAGGTCCAGCAGCTCCGACTCGGCCTCCCGGGGCCGCAACCTGCGAAGGAGCCCGGCGTCGGCGCGGCGGCGCGCCTCGTCGTCGATCCAGTCGAACGGGGTGAAGGACATGGCCGGTCCCTTTTGTAGGCAGCTCACAGACCCTAACCGGGGTCGCAACCAGGCATGGTGTGGCAATGCACACACCCTCTGCGAGCTCTGTTGTCCGGTTCCTCCTTGGCTCGGGGCGGTGCCGTGCGTCAGGATCATCGCCATGGACCTCCTGAACACGCTGGTGGACAAGGGGCTGCGGCGTGAGCTGCCGACCCGTGAAGAAGCGCTCGCCGTACTGGCGACCCCGGACGACGAACTGCTCGACGTGGTGGCCGCGGCCGGAAAGGTGCGCCGTCAGTGGTTCGGGCGGCGGGTGAAGCTGAACTATCTGGTCAATCTGAAGTCCGGGCTCTGCCCCGAGGACTGCTCGTACTGTTCGCAGCGGCTCGGCTCCAAGGCCGAGATCCTCAAGTACACCTGGCTGAAGCCGGACGAGGCGTCGAAGGCCGCCGCCGCGGGCGTGGCCGGGGGCGCCAAGCGCGTCTGTCTGGTGGCCAGCGGCCGCGGCCCGACCGACCGGGACGTCGACCGGGTGTCGCAGACCATCGAGGCCATCAAGGAGCAGAACGAGGGTGTCGAGGTGTGCGCCTGCCTCGGTCTGCTCTCCGACGGGCAGGCCGACCGGCTGCGGTCGGCGGGCGCCGACGCGTACAACCACAACCTCAACACGTCCGAGGGGACGTACGGGGACATCACGACCACCCACACCTACGCGGACCGGGTGGAGACGGTGCACCAGGCGCAGGCGGCGGGGCTCTCCGCGTGCTCCGGGCTGATCGCCGGGATGGGCGAGAGCGACGCCGACCTGGTCGATGTGGTCTTCGCGCTGCGCGAGCTCGACCCGGACTCGGTTCCGGTCAACTTCCTCATCCCGTTCGAGGGGACCCCGCTCGCCAAGGAGTGGAACCTGACGCCGCAGCGCTGCCTGCGGATCCTGGCGATGGTGCGGTTCGTCTGCCCGGACGTGGAGGTTCGGCTCGCGGGCGGGCGCGAGGTGCATCTGCGCTCGATGCAGCCGCTGGCCCTTCACCTGGTCAACTCGATCTTCCTGGGCGACTATCTGACCAGTGAGGGCCAGGCGGGCCAGGCGGACCTGGACATGATCGCGGACGCCGGGTTCGAGGTCGAGGGCGCCGGGACGACGACGCTCCCCCGCCACCGTGCCGAGGCGGGCGGCGGCTGCGGTTCCCACTCCGGCGGCTGCGAGCCCTGCGGCGACGGCCCCGCGGCCGAGGCGGCGCCCGCCGCCGCGCAGGACGCCGAGGTGCCGGGGGCCCGCACGGATCTGGTGGCGGTCCGCCGCCGCGGCGCGGGGACGGATCTCGCACCCAATGCCTGAGCCGCGCTCCCCCGCCGGGCTCCGGGCCCTGGACCGGGCGCACGTCTGGCATCCGTACGGCCCCATGCCGGGCCGGCAGGAGCCGCTGGTCGTGGCGTCCGCGTCCGGGGTCCGGCTCAGGCTCGCCGAACCCGCCCACGGGCAGAGCGAGTTGGTCGACGGCATGTCGTCGTGGTGGTCGGCCGTGCACGGCTACAACCACCCGGTGCTGAACGAGGCGGCCCGCGACCAGCTGGACCGGATGAGCCATGTGATGTTCGGCGGGCTCACCCATGAGCCCGCCGTGCGGCTGGCGGCCCGGCTGGTCGAGATCACTCCGGAGCCGTTGCAGCACGTCTTCCTCGCCGACTCGGGCTCCGTGTCGGTCGAGGTCGCCGTGAAGATGTGCCTGCAGTACTGGCGCTCGGCGGGCCGCCCGGCCAAGCAGCGGCTGCTGACCTGGCGCGGCGGGTACCACGGGGACACCTGGCAGCCGATGTCGGTGTGCGACCCCGAGGGCGGCATGCACGAGCTGTGGTCGGGTGCGCTGCCCCGGCAGGTCTTCGCCGACGAGCCGCCGGCAGGTTTCGACGCGGAGCCCGATCCGGCGTACGCGGCGCATCTGCGCGAGCTGATCGCGCACCACGCCGACGAACTGGCGGCCGTGATCGTGGAGCCGGTGGTACAGGGCGCCGGCGGGATGCGGTTCCACTCCCCCGCGTATCTGCGGGTGCTGCGCGAGGCGTGCGACGCGTCCGGTGTGCTGCTGGTGTTCGACGAGATCGCGACGGGCTTCGGACGTACGGGACAGCTCTTCGCGGCCGGGCACGCCGGGGTCTCGCCGGATGTGATGTGCGTGGGCAAGGCGCTGACCGGCGGCTATCTGACGATGGCGGCGACCCTGTGCACGAGCGAGGTGGCCGACGGGATCTCGCGCGGCGAGGTCCCGGTGCTCGCCCACGGTCCGACGTTCATGGGCAATCCGCTCGCCTCCGCCGTGGCCTGCGCCTCCATCGACCTGCTGCTCGGGCAGGACTGGGAGCAGGAGGTCAAGCGGATCGGTGCCGGTCTGCGCGAGGGGCTGGCGGCGGCGGAGGGTCTGCCGGGCGTCCGGGACGTCCGGGTGCTGGGCGCCATCGGAGTCGTGCAGCTCGATCACGACGTGGACATGGAGGCGGCGACCCGGGCGGCGGTGCGCGAGGGCGTGTGGCTGCGGCCGTTCCGCGACCTCGTCTACACGATGCCGCCGTATGTGACGGGTGACGACGATGTGGCGCGGATCTGCCGTGCCGTGTGCGCGGCGGCTCGGGAGGGCTGAGATGGGCGTTCTGGTGGTGACCGGCACCGGCACGGAGATCGGCAAGACGATCGTGACGGCGGCCGTGGCGGCGGCCTCTGCGGGCCGCCGGGTGGCGGTGCTCAAACCGGCCCAGACGGGTCTGGAGCCGGGTGAGCCGGGAGACGCAGCCGAGGTGGCGCGGCTGGCGGGCGGCCATGTGACGGCCGTCGAACTGGCCCGCTTCCCGGAGCCGTTGGCGCCCGCGACGGCAGCCCGCCGGGCCGGGATGACGCCCGTGCGTCCGTACGAGATCGCCGAGGCGGCCGGGAAGCTGGCGGCGGAACACGATCTGGTGCTCGTCGAGGGCGCCGGCGGGCTGCTCGTACGGTTCGACGACGAGGGGGCGACGCTGGCGGACGCCGCACGGCTGCTGGCGGCGCCGGTCCTGGTGGTCGCCCCCGCAGGGCTGGGCACGCTCAACTCCACGGCACTGACTGCGGAGGCCCTGCGCGCCCGGGGGCTCGACTGCCTCGGAGTGGTGATCGGCAGCATGCCCGCCGACCCCGGTCTTGCGGCACGCTGCAATGTGACGGATCTGCCGGTGGCCGCAGGTGCGCCGCTGCTGGGCGCGGTCCCGGAGGGCGCGGGAGCGCTCGCTCCGGCTGACTTCCGTGCCCGGGCGGGGAGTTGGCTGGCCGAGTCGCTGGGCGGGCACCGGCCGCTGGGGTGAGGCGCCCGGCGGTGCCCGTGGGATGCCCGCCGCCACCCGGCTGAGCGGCCCGGAACGGGGCAGAATCAAAGGAGCCGAACCTTTCCGGCCGCGGGCCGCGCGGGGCGTACGCCGCCGCGGGCGCGGGCCGGTCCCTCGAGGAGGTCCGCCATGCGGCTGCGGAGCACGAAGATCCCCCAGGACGCGGTGCACCATCCCGTCTTCGCCCGCTGCTACGCCCGGATGAGCGTGGCCGCCGAGTCCGCCGCCGGAATGGCGGCGGTCCGGGCGGAGCTGCTGTCCGGCCTCTCGGGGCGGGTCATCGAGATCGGCGCCGGCAACGGGCTGAACTTCGCCCACTACCCGCCCGCCGTCTCCGAGGTGGTGGCGATCGAACCGGAACGCACGCTGCGGCAGTTGGCCGTGCGCTCAGCGCTGCGGGCCGGCATTCCGGTGGACGTGGTGCCGGGTACGGCGGAGGCGCTGCCGGTGAAGAGCGAGGCGTTCGACGGGGCCGTGGCGTCGCTGGTGCTGTGCACGGTACGGGACGTGGAGCGGTCTCTCACGGAGATCCGGCGGGTCCTGCGGCCTGGCGGTGAGCTGCGCTTCTTCGAGCATGTGCGGGCCGACGGACGGGCCATGGCGGCCACCCAGCGCGCGCTGGACCGGACCTTCTGGCCCTGGGTCGCCGGTGGCTGCCACACCTCGCGCGACGCGCTCGCCGCCATCGATGCGGCCGGTTTCGAGCTGAGGTCGTACCGGAGGGTCAGGATGCCGGAGCGCGGCGTCCGGCTCCCCACGTCGTCGTGCGTGCTGGGGGGTGGCGCGACGGTCCGTGGTGGTGGACCGGGGACGTCAGGGGCTCGGCTGAGCGAGTGTGCGGTCTGCGCGTGGGCGGCCTTGAGGACGGGCGGTCTGCGGGCGCCCTCGTCCGTCGGTCACAGGCTCCACTGGCGCAGCTCGTCCGCGATGGCGCGGACGTCCGCCTTGCCCTCCTTGACCAGCAGCGCCAGATCACGCACCTGCTCGGGCGAGGTGATGACCTTCAGGCCCGACGCGACGAGATACCCGTACGCGACGGCCGAGGCGAACATGGCGTTGGAGCGCTCCAGCGCCGGCACATGCAGCAGCAGCTGGAGCAGCGAGGCCGCCCGGGAGTGCGGGTCGCTGTAGACGGGGCTGCCGAAGATCTCCGCCTCATGGCGGGCGACCGCGGCGACCAGCGCTCCCCAGTCGGTCACCTGCGGGTCACCGGGTGTCTTGTGCTCGGCGACCATGAGCAGCCAGGAAAGCTGGATCCGGAGGTTCAACGGGTGCCTTTGCGCTCCGGGCCGAACTCCTCGGCGAACACCGATTCGTACTGCTTCATGAAGTCGGCGGCGGCCTCGACGAAGGTGTGGCCCACCTCGCCCGCGTCCTGTTTGACGAGCTCCTCTATGTAGCGGTTCACGCTCATCCCCCTCTGGAGCGCGCGCTGCCGCGCGGCCTCGGCGGTGGCCTCGTCCACTCTCACGTTCAGCTGAGTCTTGGGCACACTTCCAAGCTAGCGCGCGATTGCTAGCACCGGCAAGGGGAACGGGCCTCCGCCGGAGCGGTGGGGCCCGCAATCCGTGCCCGTCGTCGGCGCCCGCGCAGGCGTCCGCAGGGCCCGCGCGCGGAGCTCTTCCCACCCCGGCCACCTGCCCGTCCCGCCACTCGGCGGGGGCGGGCGCGGGCGCCCGCACGGCCCTACCGTCGAAGCATGGACGACCTATCTCGCACCCGACCGCCCCCTCGCCCGAACAAGTGGTCATAATTCCTGGTCAGACAGCCGAAGTCACCGTAGCCGGCCACGTCCTGGCGTCGAACACCTGCCAACCGACCAGTTCTCGCAGCGACTCATGGAGTGACATTGAGTACGACGTTCCGTTCCCGCCTCACCGCCCGGCTCGGGCGAAGCTACCTGGCGAGGATCCAGAAGCACGGGCTCGGCTCCTCCACGATCAAGCTGCTGCCCGAGGAACTGCTGAGGCCGTTGCGGAGGGACGGCCTGGATCCGGTGCTCCGGCCCGCCGGGGGCGGGGCGGTCGCGCCGGTGTCCAAGGTGGAGCTGCCGTTCGGCATGGACGCCTGGGTGGTCACGGGCTACGAGGCGTCGAAGGCGGTGCTCGGCTCCGCCGACGGCTTCAGCACCGACTTCGCCCATCTGGCGGGCAATGCGGGGATAGCCGCCGAACACAGCCCGGGCGGACTGGGTTTCAGCGATCCGCCGGTCCATACGCGGCTGCGCCGCATCCTCACCCCGGAATTCACCATGCGCCGCCTGCGGCGTCTGACGCCCAGGATCGACGCCATCGTCGAGGAACGCCTCGACGCGATGGCCGCCGCTCCGGGGCCGGTCGACCTGGTGCACGAATTCGCGCTGCCCGTCCCCTCCCTCACGATCTGCGAACTGCTCGGGGTGCCGTACGAGGACCGCAAGGACTTCCAGCAACTGGCCATGGACCGCTTCGACCTGTTCGGCGGGGCGACCGCGCCGTTCGGGGTCATGTCCGAGTCGCTGGAGTACTTCCGGGAGGTCGTCAGGGCGCAGCGGAAGAAGCCGGGTGACGGGCTGCTCGGCATGATCGTGCGGGAGCACGGGGACACCGTCGACGACGAGGAACTCGCCGGTCTCGCCGACGGTGTGCTCACCGGCGGATTCGAGACGACGGCCAGCACGATCGCGCTCGGCTCCCTCGTGCTGCTGCGCAACGAGGACGTCCTGACCCGGCTGCGCACGGACGACAGTGTGACGGCGCCCTTTGTCGAGGAGGTGCTGCGCTATCTGTCCGCCGTACAGATCGCCTTCCCCCGGTTCGCGCGCCGCGACATAGAGGTGGCCGGGGTGGTCATCCCGCGTGGCGACATGGTGCTCTGCTCGCTGAGCGGCGCCAACCGGGACCCCCTGTACGTCACGGACGACGGACACTTCGACGTGGACCGCACCACGCCTGCGGGACACCTCGCCTTCGGCCACGGCATCCACCGCTGCATCGGCGCCGAACTGGCCCGGATGGAACTGCGCGCCGCCTACCCGGCCCTCGCCAGGCGGTTCCCCGGGATGCGGCTCGCCGTGCGCCCGCAGGACCTCTCCTTCCGCAAGCTGTCGATCGTCTACGGCGTCGAGTCGCTCCCGGTCCATCTGCGCTGACCCGGTACTCACGCGGGAGCGGCGGGCTCCCGCAGGGGCCGCATGCCCGAACGGTGAAATGGTTCGCGGGAGGGAGCCGCCCTCTGTTTGGCTCGTCCCATGAGTGATCTCCGCATCCGTTGTGCCGCCCTCCCCGACATAGACCCCGTGCTGCGCTTCTGGCGCACGGCGGCGGAAGGAACGAGCATCAGCGACGACCACGACGGGGTGGCCCGGCTTCTGACGCGCGACCCGGAGGCCCTGCTGATCGCGGAGCGCGATAACACGCTGGTCGGGACCGTCATCGCCGGGTTCGACGGATGGCGCTGCTCCGCCTACCGGCTGGCCGTGCACCCGGACCACCGCCGGCAGGGCATCGCCACGGCTCTTCTGGAGGCGGCGGAGCAGCGCTTCGCCGCGCTGGGCGGCCGACGGGTCGACGCCATGGTCCTGGAGGAGAACGAGCGCGCGCACCACGCGTGGGGCGCGGCCGGCTACCACCGAGAGCAGCACTGGCGCCGCTGGGTGAAGCCGCTCTAACCGGCCGCCGCGCTCACCCGGGAAACGCACGCGGTCACCGCGGCGCTTTGCCGATCCTTTACCATGGGTGCTTCCCCTTGCCGAACCTGACGAAAGGTGTGAGCGTCCGCCCATGGGCGAGCCTCCCAGTAGCCGATATCGCCGACATCGCGCGATCCATCTGTCCCTGCCCGATCATGGGACGGAGGTGAACCGATGACCGAAGTGCTCCTGCTGCTCGTGGCGGTACTGCTCTCCCTTGCCTGCGGCGCCTTCGTCGCGGCGGAGTTCTCCCTGACCACGGTCGAGCGCGGCCAGCTCGAACAGGCCGTAGAAGACGGTGAGCGCGGCGCCACGAGCGCCTTGAAGGCCGTACGCAGCCTCACCTTCCAGCTCTCCGGCGCCCAGCTGGGCATCACCGTCACCAACCTGGTGGTCGGCATGCTGTCCGAGCCGTCCATCGCCAAGCTGATCCGCGGCCCGGTGGAGGCCGTGGGCCTGTCGTCCGGCGTCGCGTCGTCCGTCGCGCTCGTCATCGGCACAGCCCTGTCCACCGTGTTCCTGATGGTGGTCGGCGAGCTCGTCCCGAAGAACTGGGCGATCTCCTCGCCGCTCGCCGTGGCCAAGACCGTCGCCACCCCGCAGCGGGCCTTCACCGCCGTCTTCCGGCCCTTCATCAGCCACCTCAACAACACGGCCAACCGGATCGTGCGCCGCTTCGGCCTCGAACCCGCCGAGGAGCTGGCCTCGGCTCGCAGCCCGCAGGAGCTGGTGGCGCTGGCCCGGCACTCGGCCAAGGCGGGCGCGCTGGAGGCGGACACCGCCGAGCTCTTCGTCCGCACCCTGAACCTGGCGGAGCTGACCGCGGAGAACGTGATGACCCCCCGGGTGCAGGTCACCGCCCTGGAGGTCCGGGCGACCGCGGAGGACGTCGCCAACGCCACCCGGGCCACCGGCCTCTCCCGGTTCCCCGTGTACCGGGGCAGCCTCGACACCGTCGTGGGCGTCGCCCACATCAAGGACGTCCTGGCGATCCCCGCCGAGCAGCGTCCCCGCAAGCGGGTCTCCGAGATGCTGCGCGAACCGCTGCTCGTCCCGGAGACCCTGACCGTGGACCGCTTGCTCGACCGGCTGTCCGGCAAGCTCGCCATGGCGGTCGTCATCGACGAGTACGGCGGCACGGCGGGCGTCGTGACGCTGGAGGACATCGTCGAGGAGGTCGTCGGAGAGGTACGGGACGAGCACGACCCGCACGAGACACCGGACCTCGCACCGGCCGGTGAGGACGCCGACGGGCGCACCCTGTGGTCGGCCGACGGCGCGGCCCGCACCGACCAGCTGGAGACTATCGGGCTGAGGGTGCCGGACGGACCGTACGAGACCCTCGCCGGGCTGATCGCCACGGAGGTGGGCCGCATTCCCGCCGTGGGCGACTCGATCGAGCTGGCCGGCTGGCGGCTGGACGTCGTCGACGCCTCCGGGCGCCGCGCCGCGCGAGCGCTGCTGCACGCGCCGCTGCCCGGTTCCCACCAGCCGTCGGAGGACGAACGATGACCGCCGTACAGCTCTTCATCGGTCTGCTGACCCTGGTGGTGAACGCGTTCTTCGTCGGAGCGGAGTTCGCCCTCATCTCCGTACGGCGCAGCCAGATCGAGCCGCAGGCGGAGGACGGGAACCGGCGGGCGCGCAGCGTCATCTGGGGGCTCGAACACGTCTCGGCCCTGCTCGCGGCGGCGCAGCTCGGCATCACGCTGTGCACCCTGGTCCTGGGTATCGTCGCCGAACCCGCGATCGCGCATCTGCTGGAGCCCGTCTTCGACGTCGTGGGCGTGCCGCACGGCCTGGTGCATCCGATCTCCTTCGTGATCGCGCTGTCGGTGGCCACGTACCTGCACATGCTGCTGGGCGAGATGGTGCCGAAGAACATCGCGCTGGCCGAGCCCGTACGGACCGCGCTGCTGCTCGGCCCGCCGCTGGTGACGCTGGCCCGGGCCCTGCGCCCGGTGATCTTCGCTATCAACGCCTTCGCCAACGGGCTGCTGAAGCTGTTGCGGGTCGAGACGAAGGACGAGGTGTCGGCCACCTTCTCGGACGACGAACTGGCCCGTCTGGTGAAGGACGCCGGCGACGCGGGCCTGGTCGACGACCGTGCCGCCGAACGGCTCCACCATGCCCTGGAGCTGGGCCGGAGGCCGGTGCGCGATGTGGTGCTTCCGGTGGACCGGGTGATGTACACCCGGGTCGGGACGACGCCGGAGGAGCTGGAGCGGCTCTCGTCCGAGACCGGGTTCTCGCGTTTCCCGGTGATGGACAGCGAGCGGCGGATCCTGGGCTACCTCCATGTGAAGGACGCCCTGGACGTCACACCCCGTGACATGCCGTTCCCGGTGACCGCGATGCGGCCGATCGCCCGGGTGCGGGCCGCCACCCCGCTCGACGACGTCCTGACCGCGCTGCGGCGCAGCCGTACACACCTGGCGGCGGTGCTCGACGAGGACGACCGGCTGGCCGGCATGGTGACCATGGAGGACGTGCTCCGGGAGCTGGTGGGGCGCCCGCAGTCCCGCTGATCCGGTGGGGTCCGGCCCCGGCGGGGCCGGACCCCACCGCGATACCATCGCATCGCCATGGAAATGAATGCCACATACACCAGCTTTGTCGCGGTCGGCGACTCGTTCACCGAGGGCATGTCGGACCTGCTGCCGGACGGTTCGTACCGGGGCTGGGCCGATGTACTCGCCACCCGGCTCGCGGGCCGCACCCCGGGATTCCGGTACGCCAACCTCGCCGTGCGCGGGAAGCTGATCGGTCAGATCGTGGACGAGCAGGTGGACGTCGCGGCGGCCATGCAGGCGGACGTGGTGACGCTGGTCGGCGGCCTCAACGACACCCTGCGCCCCAAGTGCGACATGGGCATGGTGCGCGGGCGGCTGGAAGAGGCCGTGGAGCGCCTCGCCCCGTCGTGCAAGAAGCTGGTGCTGATGCGCAGCCCCGGGCGCAACGGTCCGGTGATGGAACGGTTCCGGCCGCGGATGGAGGAGCTGTTCTCCCTGGTCGACGATCTGGCCGACCGGCACGGCGCGCAGGTCGTCGACCTCTACGGCGCACCCGTGCTGGGAGACCAGCGGATGTGGGACGTCGACCGGCTGCATCTGACGGCCGACGGGCATCGCAGGGTGGCCGAGGCGGTCTGGCAGGCGTTGGGGCTGCCCCCGGAGGACGACTGGCAGGCGTTGCTGCCGGCCGCCATTCCGCCGCGCTGGGCCACCAGGCGCGTCGACGACCTGCGCTTCGCGCGCCGGCACCTGTTCCCCTGGATCGGACGGCGTCTGACCGGCCGCTCCTCGGGTGACGGCAGGTCGGGAGCGCATTTCAGCGCCGAGCTGGGCCGGGCCTTCTGGGTCACCCCCGACGAGACCGCTCTGTCGGCCCCGGTGGCCGAGTGGCGCCGGCTGGACACGGCCGAGTAGGCGGCAAGCCTCCCCCGCCCTGCGTGTGCCCCGTGTGTCCCGGCTCTCGTAGCAACCCACAAACCGGACCGCGGCGCTGAGCTGCACAAACCGCCAGTAGAATCTGCACACGTGACTGCTGTGTCTGCGAAGCCTCGCATCCCCAATGTCCTGGCCGGCCGCTACGCCTCCACGGAGCTGGCCGTCCTCTGGTCCCCCGAGCAGAAGGTGAAGCTGGAACGTCAGCTGTGGCTGGCGGTGCTGCGCGCCCAGAAGGACCTCGGGATCGAGGTGCCCGACGCCGCCCTCGCCGATTACGAGCGTGTCCTCGACCAGGTCGACCTGGCCTCGATCGCCGAGCGCGAGAAGGTCACCCGGCACGACGTCAAGGCCCGGATCGAGGAGTTCAACGCTCTCGCCGGCCATGAGCAGGTCCACAAGGGCATGACCTCCCGGGACCTCACCGAGAATGTCGAGCAGCTCCAGATCCGGCTCTCCCTGGAACTGATGCGTGACCGCACCGTGGCCGTCCTGGCCCGCCTCGGCAGGCTCGCCGGCGAGTACCGCGAGCTGGTCATCGCCGGGCGGTCCCACAACGTCGCCGCGCAGGCCACGACGCTCGGCAAGCGCTTCGCGACGGCGGCCGACGAGCTGCTGGTCGCCTACGGACGGCTCGAGGACCTGCTCGGCCGCTACCCTCTGCGCGGCATCAAGGGCCCCGTCGGCACGGCTCAGGACATGCTCGACCTGCTGGGCGGCGACGCCGGGAAGCTCGCCGAGCTGGAGCAGCGCATCGCCGGGCACCTGGGCTTCGCGCAGGCCTTCACCTCGGTCGGTCAGGTCTACCCCCGTTCGCTCGACTACGACGTGGTGACCGCGCTGGTGCAGCTGGCCGCCGCGCCTTCCTCGGTCGCGAAGACCATCCGGCTGATGGCCGGCCACGAGCTGGTGACCGAGGGCTTCAAGCCGGGCCAGGTCGGCTCGTCCGCGATGCCGCACAAGATGAACACCCGCTCCTGCGAGCGCGTCAACGGCCTCATGGTGATCCTGCGCGGCTACGCCTCGATGACCGGCGAGCTGGCGGGCGACCAGTGGAACGAGGGCGACGTGTCCTGCTCCGTGGTACGCCGCGTGGCTCTGCCGGACGCGTTCTTCGCGTTCGACGGGCTGGTGGAGACCTTCCTGACGGTGCTCGACGAGTTCGGCGCCTTCCCCGCCGTCGTCGCCCGCGAGCTGGACCGCTACCTCCCCTTCCTCGCCACGACCAAGGTGCTGATGGGCGCGGTGCGTGCCGGCGTCGGCCGCGAGGTCGCCCACGAGGCCATCAAGGAGAACGCCGTCGCCTCCGCTCTCGCCATGCGCGAGCAGGGCACGGAGCGCAATGAACTGCTGGACAAGCTCGCAGCAGACGAGCGCATCCCGCTGAACCGGGCCCAGCTGGACGAACTCATGGCCGACAAGCTCTCCTTCACGGGCGCGGCGGGCGACCAGGTCACCGCACTCGTCTCCCGGATCGAGGAGATCACCAAGCAGCACCCGGAAGCCGCCGGGTACACGCCGGGCTCCATCCTCTGACGGCCCCGGCCCACTCCTGATGACACCCGAAGAGCTCCGGGCCGCCCGTGACCGCATTGTTCCCGATGTGGTCACGGGCGGTCTGCGCGTGCTGTTCTGCGGAATCAATCCAAGCCTGACGACAGGTGCCACGGGACATCACTTCGCCTTTCCCGGCAATCGCTTCTGGCCGGTTCTCCATCTGTCGGGTTTCACTCCGCGGCAGTTGCGGCCCTCCGAACAGGCCGAACTGCTCCAGTACGGACTGGGCATCACCAATGTGGTGGCCAGGGCCACCGCCCGGGCCGACGAACTGTCCGCCGAGGAGTTCCGGGCGGGCGGGCGGATCCTCACCGCCAAGGTCGAGCGGCTTCAGCCGCGGTGGCTGGCCGTCGTCGGCATCACCGCCTACCGCACGGCCTTCGGCGAGCGGAAGGCCCGCATAGGCCCCCAGGAACGCACGATCGGCGGTGCCCGCGTCTGGGCGCTCCCCAACCCCAGCGGTCTCAACGCCCACTGGACCGCTCAGACCATGGCCGAGGAGTACGCACGCCTCCGCGCAGCCGTGGACATGGGCTCCGGCGCGGGTGCGGGTTCGAACGCCGGCACCGCAGTCGCCCCCGGTGGTGCGGACGACGCTTCCCCCGGCTCAACCGGATCCACCGCCTCGGACCAGGTCTGACAACTGGCACTTACGTCAGGCGGTCTGCCCCCGCCGGCTGACGCAACGACGCCACCGCCGTACTGGCCAAGTTGGGCGCGCGGGACCGGACCCAGGCGGTGATCGCCGCCTGCGCGTCGGGATTCGTCGCTCCGAGCTGATTCCGTGCTTTCCCGGGCGGCATCGGTGCCCACGGTCGCCCTGCCCCTGAGCAGCGAGTACGATCCGCCTGACATGCGCACGAGCTGGGAGGACACACCGTGGGCCGGCTGACCGGTGGGGACCCGTCGCTGTTGCGTCGGATCAATTCCGCGGTGGTGCTGCACGCCCTCAGGGGTGCGGAATCGCCGACCCTCACGGACCTGACCCGGATCACCGGTCTGTCCCGTCCGACGGTCGAGGGTGTGGTCGAGGGGCTCTTCGAGGCAGGGCTGGTCGTCGAGTCGGCGCCCGACGAGGGTGAGGCGCGGCGGCAGGGCCGTCCGGCCCGCCGTTTCCGGTTCCGTGCCGAGGCCGGGCATCTGCTGGGCATCGAGATCGGCCCGCACCGGGTCTCGGCCCTGCTGTCGGGACTGGACGGCCGGATCATCGGTGCCGGGTCCCGTGAGGTGTCGGAGACCGCCTGCGCCGACGACCGCCTCGACCGGGTGCGGACCGTCGTCGCCGATGTCCTTCGCCGGACCGGAGTGGCCCGCAGCAGTCTGCGGGCGGTCGGGGTGGGCAGCCCGGGCATCGTGGAGGCCGACGGCACCGTCCGGCTGGGCACCGCGCTGCCGGACTGGACGGGGCTGGCCCTGGGAGAGCGGCTGCGGCGTTCCTTCCGCTGCCCGGTCCTCGTGGAGAACGACGCGAACGCGGCTGCCGTCGCCGAGCACTGGAAGGGTGCGGCCACGGAGTCCGACGACATCGTGTTCGTGCTGGCGGGGCTGAGTCCGGGAGCGGGCTCCCTGATCGGTGGGCGGCTGCACCGCGGCTTCGGCGGGGCGGCCGGGGAGATCGGTGCGCTGCATCTGCTCGGCCGTGATGTGACGCCGGAGCGGCTGCTGTCGACGACGGACACGCCGCTGGACCCGCTGGACGAGCATGCGGTGGCGGCGGTGTTCGCGAAGGCGCGGCACGGGGACGAGCAGGCGCAGGCGGCCGTCGAGCGGTTCATCCAGCGCCTGGTGCACGATGTGGCGGCGCTGGTCCTGGCGCTCGATCCCGAGCTGGTGGTGATCGGGGGCTGGGCCGCCGGGCTGGACGGGGTGCTGGAGCCCCTGCGCGGCGAGCTGGCCCGTTACTGCCTCCGGCCGCCGCGGGTCACGCTGTCGCTGCTCGGTGAGGCCGCCGTGGCCACCGGTGCGCTGCGGCTGGCGCTCGATCACGTCGAGGAGCAACTCTTCGCCGTGGAGGGAACGGTGACGGCCCGCCGCTGAGTGCGACGGGCCGTGCGGTACGCGCCCCGCGAACGGGGTTCGCATGGCCCGCAAGCCATGCGCCGGGTCCCCCACCGGCCGGGGAGTCCGGCCGGTGGTGCCGGTCAGGAGGCCTGACGCTCCTGGTCGTGCTCGCTGATCTCGAGCTCGCCCGAGTCGCCGAAGGTGAGCCGGCACGTGTCCGCCCGGTAGGTGGCGACGGAGACCGCGGCTGTTCCGCCTGCGGCGAGGTAGCGCGTGGTGACGACGAGGACGGGGGCGCCGGGGAGCCGGTCGAGCTCCTTGGCGTCGTCCGCCCGCGCCGAGCCCAGCTCAACCGAGCGGTCCTGGCCGTCGAGGCCGAGCCGGTGCAGTTCGCGCACGACGCTGCGGGCGCGGGTGGGACCGGACGGGGTGTCTATCGCGGTCAGATCCGGGACCGAGGCCGACGGCACGTACAGCAGTTCCGCCGCGACGGCCTGCCCGTGGGTGAGGCGGATGCGGCGCACGATGTGAACGGGCTCGTCGCTCGCCACGTCGAGCATGCCCGCGACCGCCGCGGGTGCGGCAGCGGTCCGGCAGTCCACCGACTGCCAGGCCTCGCCCGCACCGCCGCCGTTCCAGTCGTGCTGGGCGGTGGAGACGGCGACGCCCACGCGCGGCGGGGCGACCGTGGTCCCCACACCCCGGCGGCGCTGCAGTCTGCCTTCGAGTTCGAGCTGCTCCAGGGCCTGCCGGAGCGTGGCCCGGGCGACGCCGAACCGGGCGGCGAGCTCGCGCTCGTTGGGAAGGATCTCCCCCACCGCAAAGTCCGAGTCGAGTGCCTCACTGAGCACGGTCTTGAGGTGCCAGTACTTCGGCTCCTGTACCGATTCCAGCTGCGTGGTCCCCACCCTGTCCTCCGCAATCGCCCAGCGGCTTTTCCGCGACGTTATTTATTAAAGGTTCCTGTCTTAACGTTGAGACCATAGGACGGCACACCCCCTTGGTCAAGACCAATCCTCGGGCCGTGACGCTGTGAATAGGGGGTTTGCCGCAGAGCGTTCACAGGACGTTCGTGGACCGGCGGTCCGCGCGCAGCACAAAGCCCCACGTCCGGGCGGGTCCGTGGGGCTCCGGCCGTCGGCCGCGTACCGGCTACGCGTCAGCCAGGGTGATGAGCTTGTCGGGATTGCGAACGATGTACACGCATTGGATGACTCCGTCGCGGATGTCCAGCTGGAAGACGGAGTCGGGCTTCCCGCCCGAGAGGATCAGCACTGCGGGGCCGCCGTTGAGTTCCAGATGGCGGACCTCCATGTCCGACAGCTGGTCGTGGGCGACGGCATGGAGGAAGCGGCCGACCTTGTCGGCGCTCTCCAGGATCCGCAGGGGCGCCTTGGACTTCCCGCCGCTGTCCCCGACGAGCCGTACATCGGGCGCGAGCAGTACGAGCAGGTCCTCGATGTCCCCGCCCGCAGCCGCGGCGAGGAAGCGCTCGGTGAGATCGCGGCGCTGGACGGGATCGACGTCGTAGCGCGGCTTGCGCTCCTCCACATGCCGGCGGGCCCGGCCCGCGAGCTGGCGCACGGCGGCCTCCGACCTGTCGAGCGTCGCGGCGATCTCACCGTACGGAAACCCGAAGGCCTCGCGCAGGACGAAGACGGCGCGCTCCAGCGGAGACAGAGATTCGAGGACGACCAGTACGGCGACGGAGACGGAGTCGGCGAGTACCGCCCGCTCGGCGGTGTCGGCGACGGTGGGCCCGAAGTCCGTGACCAGGGGCTCCGGGAGCCACGGCCCCACATAGGCCTCGCGCCGCGTCCGCAGCTGACGCAGCCGGTCGACGGCGAGCCGGGTGACGATCCTGACCAGGAAGGCGCGCGGTTCGCGCACGTCCTCCCGCGTACCGGCCGACCAGCGGAGCCAGGCCTCCTGGACCACGTCCTCGGCGTCGGCGATCCGCCCGAGCATGCGATAGGCGACCCCTGTGAGGAAGGGCCGGTGCTCTTCGAAGACGTCGGTCTCGGTGTCGGTCGTCACCGTTCCATCCCAGCCGACCCTTCGCGCCGTGTCCAGTTCGAATCGCCCGGCCCCCTTGAACTGGAAGCTACCTGCGGGTAATTGTTGTTGACGCAATGTCTAAGTCGCTTGCAGGCGCGGAATCTCCGTGTCGGAACACCCGGGAGAACCGTCATGGCCACCACGGTCGCGTTCGGCGTCGAGTCACCCCAAGGGCCGCGGACCGTGTCCGTGGCGTACGAACGGACCGGTTCCGGTGAGCCGTTGCTGCTGCTCCACGGCATCGGCCACCACCGTCAGGCCTGGGACCCGGTGGTGCGGATCCTGGCCGTGGAGCGGGATGTGATCGCCGTGGACCTGCCCGGTTTCGGTGCTTCTCCCGCGCTGCCCGATGGTGTTCCGTACGACCTCGCGACCGTGGCACCGCTGCTCGGCGCCTTCTGCGAGTCGATCGGGGTGGACCGGCCGCATGTGGCGGGGAATTCCCTCGGCGGGCTGCTGGCACTGGAAATGGGACGCGAGAAGCTGGCGCGTTCGGTGACCGCGCTCTCGCCCGCCGGCTTCTGGAGCGAGCGCGAGCGGATCTACGCCTTCGGGACGCTGCGCGCGATGCGGCTGGCCGCGGAGTCGATGCCGCTGCCCCTCATCGAGAAGCTGTCGCGCACCGCCGCCGGCCGCACGGTCCTCACCAGCACCATCTATGCCCGGCCCGCCCGCCGCACCCCGCAGGAAGCGGTCTCCGAGACCCTCGCCCTGCGTGAGGCGACCGGCTTCCACCAGACACTGGCCGTGGGACGTGACGTCCGGTTCACCGACGACGTCCCGGGCCTACCGGTGACCATCGCCTGGGGCGGCCGCGACCGGCTGCTCCTGCGACGCCAGGGCATCCGCGCCAAGCACACCCTCCCCGGAGCGCGGCTGGTCCGGCTGCCCGGCTGCGGGCATGTCCCGATGAACGACGATCCGGCTCTCGTCTCCCGGGTGATCCTCGACACCAGCCGCTGAGCCGACGGCCCGTTCCCGGCCTCGGCTGCGCACCACCCCCGATCCCACCGCCACACCGACGCCGACCAGGCAACTGCCCGCCGCCTGGGCGAGACCGTACGAACCGGTGCCCACGAGCGGGGCGGTGAGTGCCGCGGCGACGGGGATGAGTCCGGAGAAGAGTGTGGCGCGTTCGGCGCCGATGCGCTGCATGCCCATGTACCAGCAGACGAACCCGACGACGGTGACCACGGCGGCCTGCCAGATCAGCGCCGCCGCCTCACCGGTGGTCGGTACGCGCAGGAAGCCGCCACCGTCGAGCAGCAGGCCGAGCGCGGTCGACTCTGCGGCGGCGATCGCGCAGACCGTGGCGGACAGCAGCTTGGGGCCGAGCGGACGCAGCACCGGCACGGCGAGGACGGCGAAGCCCACCTCGCCCGCCAGCGCGCCCACGGAGCACAGGATGCCCGTCGTGTCGGTACGGCCCCAGCCCTGGACCGTGAAGGCGCCCGCCGCGACCAACGCGGCGGCGCAGAGCACGGCACGGGTCGGCCTGCGCCCGTCCAGCCACGGCACGAGCACAGCGACGAGAATGGGCGCGCAGCCGACGAACACGCCCGGAACGGCGGGTTCCGCGGACCGTTCGGCAGCGAGGACCGCGAAGTTGAAGCCGACCATGCCGACGGCCGCCAGCAGCGCGAGCCGCGCCCACTGCCGGGTGGAGAGCGTGCGCAGGGTGGCTCCGGGCCCGGGCTCCCCGGCCCGGCGGAGCAGCGGCAGAAGCAGCACGGCCGCAGTGGCGTAGCGAAGGGCCTGGCCCCCCGCGTACGGGTAGTCGCCGAGGACGCTGTTGGCGGTGAAGGAGGCACCCACGAGGATGCAGGCGAAGGCGGCGAGAAAGGCTCCGCGCAGAGAGGTCACGTTCATGGAGGCGACGCTAGGCAGCGCGGCGGCCCGGTTTAAGGTCCACATTCATGACGTCTTCGGGGACCAATTCGACCGATCCGGCTGATCCGAGCAGTCCGGCCGATCCGCGCGATCCGGCCGGTCCGCGAGGTGGCGGTGACGGTGGCCGTACGGCCCTGGAGTCGGTCTCCGCGGCCTGGGAGTTGCTGCTCCCGGCGGCAGCGGCCCCGGTGCGCGGCCGGGGCCGCGCCCTGCAGTCGGCGCTGCGCGAGGCGGTCCGCTCGGGCCGTCTGGTGCCGGGCACCCGGCTGCCGTCCAGCCGCGAACTGGCCGCCGACCTCGGTGTGTCCCGGGGCCTGGTGACCGAGGCCTATGAGCAGCTGACCGCCGAGAGCTATCTGCGCAGCGGGCGTGGCGCGGGGACCTGGGTGAGCGGGTCGGCGCGCGCGGCGGCGGGCAATGCCCGCGATCTCGCGCCGCGCGCCCGCGACACCGTGGTCGACTTCCGGCCCGGCACACCGGATCTCTCGCTCTTTCCCCGCAGCGCCTGGGCCGCCGCTCACCGTTCGGTGCTCGGACGGCTGCCGCACAGCGCGCTCGGCTACCCCGACCCCCGGGGCCTTCCGGAACTGCGGACGGCCCTCGCCGCCCTGCTGACCAGGCGTCGCGGGGTGGTCGCCGCCCCGGAGCGCCTGCTGGTCGTCTCCGGGGTGGCTCAGGCGACGACGCTGCTCGGATTCGTGCTGCACGGCCGTGGGACGCGCACGGTCGGCGTCGAGGATCCCGGTAGTCCCGAGCACGCCGCGCTCTTCGCTTCGGCGGGGCTCGGCACGGCCCGGCTGCCGCTCGACGACGAGGGGCTGGCCGTCGCACCGCTGGTGCGCTCGGGCGTCCGCGCCCTCGTGACGACGCCGGCCCACCAGTTCCCCACCGGAATCGCGTACTCCGCAGCCCGGCGCAGCCGCCTTCTGGACTGGGCCCGGCAGACGGACGGGGTGATCATGGAGGACGACTACGACGGCGACTTCCGCTACGACCGTGCTCCCGTCGGCGCGCTCCAGGGTCTCGACCCGGAACACGTCGCGTACACCGGCTCGGTGAGCAAGTCCCTGGCCCCGGGGCTGCGACTGGGCTGGCTGATCGCGCCTGCGTCGATGACGGACGAACTCGTCGCCCGGAAGCGGACGATGGACCTCGGCAACCCGGCCGTCGACCAGGCGGTGCTCGCCGAATTCATCACGGGCGGCGGCTACGACCGCCAACTGCGGCGCTGCCAGCGCGCCTACCGCGAACGCCGCGACGTGCTGGCCTCGGCCCTGTCCGAGCACTTCCCCGGCACCGAGGTGAGCGGCATCGCGGCGGGCCTGCACATCATCGCGCGACTGCCCGCGCGGTACGGGCCCGAGGCCGCGTTCACCGCCCGCGCGGCCGCGTCCGGGATCGCACTGCGCCTGCTCAGCGACTGCGGAACCGCCCGCCCGCGCGACCGTTGCGTCCGCCTCGTACTCGGCTACGCGCACCTCGCGCCGGCGGAGATCGTCCGAGGAGTGCGCCGACTGGCCGAGGCGGGGCGGGGCAGCGCCTGAGCGGGGCCGACGGCGTCGATGCCCTCGCCGCGCAACAAATTCGCTTGACCGGCGCCTCGTTGCCATGGCACTTTGTGTGCACACCAGGACCCGGTCCTGGGCGCCACCACGGGCGCGGACCCACGTGGATGTGTCGAAGCAACACCGACACAAGCTTGCTGGTCGCACGACTGCAACGGAGCATGCCCTCTTTTCGGGGCCTCCGTCGTGACGGTGAAGGGTCCGCCTCGATGTCTCGTTTCGCTGAAATCCTCGCTCTGTCCCCGGCTGCCTTCGCGTGGGTGCTGGCTGCCATGGTGTTTGTCGTCGTCGCCGTATGCGCGACGTTCATCTGGGCGCTCCACATCACCCTCGACGGTGTCGAGGGCTCCGACAGGGCCGCCGTGATTGCCGAAGTCGGTCAGGCCCTCAAGGCGTTCGTGTTCTGGAGCCGCAAGTGACCTGCCCGGCTCCTGGGGCCCACCGCTCGGCAGGACCGATTGTCAGTGGTGGGTTCTACGGTTTTATTCATGACCCGAACCGTGCAGGCCTTGGCCTACTCACGTCCGTCCGCCCTGGAATCGTCGCAGGCCGGGCAGTTGCTCGGCCTTGAGACCGCGGGGGGCCTCACCCCTCGCGGGGCCGAGCCTCATCCCCGGTTCTTCGAGGGGTTTCTCGCCGCTCCGCACGTCGCCGCACGCGGGCTGCTCTGTGTGGCCGACGTGGCGGCGGCGCGCTATTACCAGCGGACGCTGCTGTCGTCGCTGGACCCGGTGGTGACGGGCAACGGCGACCGCCTGCGGTTCGAGTCGTTCTCCGGGTGCTGCGGGGTGTACGCACGGCTCGATGTGCTCGGCGAAGGGCTGGAGGGTGCCGAGACGGGTCATGGCACCACCAATGTCGATGTGAACAATCCGCTCAGGGAGGCCCTTTCGCGGATAGCGGGCAGTGATCCGCTGCATCTGCGAGTGGGGCCGAAGGAGATGGCCGTCACGACGCTGGACGGGCCCGTCGTGGAGAAGAAGGTGCCGCTGCCGGACCGGTGGCTGCGGGGGTTCGCCGAGGCGCAGGTGGCCTCCGCCTCCTTCGATCTGCGGGCCGAACTGCCGGCGGCGGAGGCGGTACGGTTCCTGCGCTCCCTGCCCCGCGCGTCGGGCCAGGCCTCGCGCGGCGCCCGGTGGGTGGTACCGGCCGGCAAGACGCTGCGTCCCACGACGCGGCCGGTGTCCGGTGCCGTCTGTCTTCCGGGACCGGAGCGGCTCGCCACGTTGCAGCGGGTCCTCCGGTACGCGACGGCGCTGCGGGTGTACGGGCCCCCGGCCGACGGTGTGGCGACGGCGAGCGCCTGGGAGGTGGTGCTCCCCGGAATGCGGCTCACCCTGACCCTGTCCCCCGATGCGTCGCGCGGATTCTCCGGTGAGGGCGGGGTGCTGGAGGCGCTGGCCACGGACGACGCCTCGGCGGATGCGGAGCTGATCTCCGTACTCCTGGCCTGGGAACCCCGGATCGAACCCGCCCGTCTGGCGGAGCAGTCGGGCCTGCCGGTGGAGCGGGTGCGGGCGGCGCTCACCCGCCTGGGAACGGCGGGCCGGGTCGGGTACGACCTCGCGGACGCTGCGTACTTCCACCGTGAACTGCCGTACGACGCGGACCGGGCCGAGCGGCACAACCCCCGGCTGGTGGCCGCGCGCAAGCTGGCCCAGGAAGGGGCGGTGGCCCTCGACGGCGACCTGGCGGCGGTGAACTCGGGCGATCACCGCTACCAGGTGCGGGAGCAGGCAGGGGCGCTGAGCTGTACGTGCCAGTGGTGGGCCGACTACCGGGGCAAGCGCGGCCCGTGCAAGCACGCGCTGGCCGTCCGGATGGTCCGCCGGGGCGCGGTGCTCGCCGGAGGTGTGCGATGAAGACCCTGCTCGCCGCAGTGCACGAGGGCCGTCTCGACGATGTCCCGGCCCTGCTCGCCCGGCTGGACCGGTCCGAACAACGGCTGGCCCTCAACGAGTTGAAGGCCCTGCGCAAGGAGTCGCGTGCCTGGGAGTGGGGGGAGCGCACCCGAGTCCGCAAGGCTGTGCTGGTGGCCGGCGCGGGCTGTCACACCGGGGCCGCGGGCTGCGCGACCTGGATCGGTGCCAGGGAAATGCGTGACTGGGTCCACTCGCCGTACCCCTGGGTGCTTGAGGTGCTCGCCGACCGCGATCCGGCCTGGCTGGCCGACCTCGCCCGGCGGCTGGCCGCCCGCGCGGTCGAGTCGGAGACCGAGTACCGGTTCGTGTCGGAGCTGGCGCGCCGGGCGGACTGCCCGCTGCCCGTCTCGGACGGCATGGTGCGGGCCTGGACGGACCGCGTCAACAGCACGCGGTGGCAGTCGAGGCCGCAGCGACCGCTCATCGACGTCCTGCGGGCGGAGCCGGACCTCGACGTGCTGGTGCCCCACCTGCTGGAGATGCAGGAGCTGCCTCCGGCCGTGACCTGGGTCGACCCCCGGACCCCGGACGACTACTGGCCGGCCGCGATGGCCACCCTCGCGACAGAGCGCCTGCTTGACCGGGACACGTTGCTCGACCGCTGTGTCACCCGGCTGCTGCGGGGCGGGAAGGCCTCCGAGCTGCGGTTCTGCCTGCTGCTGCTCCGCACGTTCGAACCGACCGCCCAGGAGGAGGCCGAGCGGGTGGCCGACTGGGCCGCCATGGCGGCGGACGGCCCGTCGACGGTGGCCGCGCACGCTCAGGAGGTGCTGACCCGGCTCGACGAGCGGGGTGAGCTCGCGGTGGGCCGGCTGGCCGAGGTCTCCGGCGCGGTCCTGTTCCGCCCCGAGAAGAAGGTGGTGCGCGCCCAACTGGTGCTGCTGGGAAAGGTGCTGCGCCGGGAGGCGTCGGCCGCCGACGAGCTGCTGCCCGTGGTCGCGGAGGCCTTCGGTCATCCGGACACCGACATCCAGGAGCGGGCGCTGAAGCTCGTCGCCCGCCGCCTTCCCGCCGCCTCACCGGCGATCCGAGAGGAAGTCGCCGCTTCGGCCTGTCAGTTGGGCCCTGTGCACCGGGCGGCGGCTCTGGCCGTCTTCGGCGAGCTGCTGGACGAGGATACGGCCGACGCCCCCTACGAGGAGGTCCTGCCACCCGCTCCGGAGCCCCGCCGTCTCGGCCCGTCGCCGGCCGCCACCGCCGAGGTCGTCGAGGGAGTCGTGGCACTGCTGCGTACCGGGTCGTGGGACGTCCCGGCCTTCGAGCAGGCCCTGGACGGGCTGGTCCGGTGTGCCCACACCGGGCGGACCGGGCTGACCGAGGCCATGGAGCCTGCGGTGGCCGGCCAGTGGTGGGCCGGAGACATTCCCCTCGAAGAGGTCGACCGGCGGTTCTCCCGCAACTTCAACGGCCTGCACATCGTCGTGGCATCGCTCCTCGGGCGGGTCTCGATGCGGACCATCCACGACGGGCGTGCCCGGTGGACGGGGACGGGCACCTGCTGCCACGCGGCGCTCGACGGCGTGGTGTACGCACGGCTGTGGGAGGCGGCAGCCGAGATACGGACCGGCGCACTGCCCTTCCTGCTGGCCACGCCCACCTGGCACACCGGCGCCCTCGACCCGCTGGAGCTCGTCGAGCGGCTGCGCGGCTATCAGAGGCTGGGGGTCACCCCGAGGCCGGTCGACTTCGCCCAGGCGCTGCTGCGGGTCCGGCGCACCGGCGGGGAGGAGGCCGCGGCCCGGGCCGCCCTGCTGGGTACCGCGGAGGGCGACCGGCTGGCCGCCTGGATCCGGGCGGACGAACCGGTGGCGCCCGTGCTCCGCGCCCATGTGGAGACCGAGGTGCCCGTCGCGCAGGGCTGGTGGCAGCGGTCGATGACCGTGGCACGGCGCGTCCTGCTGACCACGAAGGAGCGGCTGGTCGTCCAGCAGGAGTTCCCGCGCGCCTTTCACTGGCTCGGACGCCCCTACTCCCCCGGTCGGCATCGCTGCTACCACTGGGACGACCGGTCCCCGCAGTGGATCGCCGTCCTGCCGGAGGACGGCGAGACGCTGGCGGCCTGGCTGCTGCCCTCCCTCACGACGTGCGTCGAGGAGCAGCGCGGAGGGGCGTGGTGCCTGCCCGCTCTGGCCGAGACCGGCGGGGAGGCAGCCGTGGGCGTCCATCTCGCGCTGGGGTACGGGCTGGGAGCCCGCTATCCGGAGGACCGGCTGGCCGCTGTCGACGCCCTGCTGGTCCTCGCTGCCCAAGGTCGGCTGGACGCGGAGCTGCTCGGCGGAGAGTTGGCCGTCCTCATCGAGAAGGAGCTGGTCAAGCCGGGGCGGCTGGCGGACTCGGCCCGCACCGCGGCGGCCACGGGTGCGTACCGGACCGTGCTGTCGGTGCTCGCGCCGGTGCTGCCCGCCCTGCTGGCGCGCGAGCAGGCCCCTCGCGGTCTCAGCGACCTGCTCGCGGTGGCCGCGGAGTGCGCGGAGCGCTGCGGTCCGCCGGAGACCGGACGGATAGCCGGCGTCGCCGAGACGGCCGCGCGCGGCGGGACGACCCAGTTGGTCCGACAGGCGGCACGGCTGGAGGCTGCCTGCGGCCGGCCTGCCGACTGACGGACAGGGGCCGGAACGAGGAGGCTGGGACGACGGGGCCGCGACGGGCCGGGGGCGCCCGGGTGACGGCCCGGCCGCCCCCCGTAGGGCCCGCCGCGAACAGGGCCTCCGGGAAGACGCCTCCGCGCACGCCCTCCCCCGAATCCGCCCGCCTTCAGAACACACCGTTCGTGCCCGCGACTCCTGCAAAATGCCTTGACAACTGGCCAAAAACAGACGATAGACACCTAGATCCACACTTAACCCATCGGTCACAAAGCGTTCGTGATCAGGCAACACCGCTCGGTCACAGTGGATGTCATGACTGATGTGACATCCGCGAAGAGTGCCCGCCGTCCCCACCACTGGCGGCGGGACCTGATCGAACTTGCCGCCCTGTTCACCGCAGTCGCGGTCGCCGACGCGATCGCCAACCTGATCGGGCACCAGCCGGACGGACCGTATCTGCTCATGGCCTCGGCCCTGGCCCTGGCCGCGACCGCCGGGTTCCACACCTGGTGGGCACGGCGCCACAGCCACGCACCGCCGCCGGATACCGGCACCGATACCGAGGGCGTGTCCGGGCCGGGCGTCCTTGACAGCGGCTCCGTCAGCCCGGCCGACGAGGCCGGTGAGACGGTGCTGTGGCGGATGCGCACCACGGTCCGGGACGCCCCCGGCAGCCTGGCCGCGCTCTGCACCGTGCTGGCGGGGTACCGGATCGACATCCTCACCCTCCAGACGCACCCGCTGGCGGAGGGCACGGTCGACGAGTTCCTGCTGCGTGCTCCCACCGCGCTGCCGGCCCAGCAGCTGACCCGGGCGATCTCCGCCGCCGGGGGCAGCTCCACCTGGATCGAGCGTGCCGACGCCCACGATCTGGTGGACGCTCCGACCCGGGTGCTCGGCCTCGCCACCCGTACCGCCCTGGACGCGGCCGAACTGCCTCTCGCTCTGCGCCAGTTGCTCGGCCGGTGCACCATCCACTCGCTGCCGGCCGTGTCCATCACCGGGCGCGCCACCGGTGAGACCGCACCCGTCGAGGGGGTGCTCGAAGAAACGGTGATGCGCCTGCGTGATCCGTCGGGCGGTGTGATCACCGTGGAGCGGCCCTATCTCCCCTTCACCCCGACCGAGTTCGCCAGGGCGCGGGCCCTGGTGGAGCTGGATGCCCGGCTCGGCCCCCGTGTCCCGCGCAGCGAGCACGTCCTGACCCTGCCCGAGGGCAATGAGATCACCGTACGCCGGGCGGACCGCGACGACCTCGAAGCCGCCCGCGCCATGCACGACCGCTGCTCGGAGCAGACCCTGCGGCTGCGCTACCACGGTCCGGTCCGCGACGCCGACCGCTACCTCGACCACCTGCTCAGCCCGCGCTTCGGGCGCACCCTGGCCGTGCAGACGGCATCCGGGCGGCTCGTCGCGCTCGGCCATCTGCTCTGGGACGGCGACGAGACCGAGGTCGCTCTCCTCGTCGAGGACGACTGGCAGCGACGCGGCATCGGCTCCGAGCTGCTGGCCCGCCTCGTGGCGCTCGCCGTCGAGGCCGGCTGCGAGAGCGTCTACGCCGTCACCCAGGCGTCCAACACCGGCATGGTCGCCGCCATGCGCGCGCTCTCGCTGCCGCTCGACTACCAGATCGAGGAAGGCACGCTCGTGATCACCGCCCGGCTGGACGCGACTCCGGTACGGTCGCTGCCCCCGTACGAGCAGGCGGAGCACTGACTTCCCCGCGCACGGGTTCGCGGCGCGCGGCCGCCTCGCGGCGTACCGGTTCCTCGCTGCTCAGTGCCTGACACAGGTCGGCCCAGAGGTCCTCGACGTCCTCCAGCCCGACCGACATCCGCAGCAGCCGGTCGCCGACGCCGGACGCCTGCCGGTCTCCCTCATCCACAATGCGGTGGCTGATGGAGGCGGGGTGCTGGATCAGGGTGTCGACGCTGCCGAGGCTGACGGCCGGGGTGATCAGCCGCACGGCGGCGATCACCCGGTGCGGGTCGCCGTAGACCTCGAACGAGACCATCGCGCCGCCCACTTCGGGGTAGTGGACCCGGGCGATCCGCGGGTCGGCGGCGAGCCGGCGGGAGAGTTCCGCGGCGCTCGCGGAGGCGGCCCGGACGCGTACGGGAAGTGTGGCCAGACCGCGCAGGAGCAGATAGCCGGCCATGGGGTGCAGGACGCCGCCGGTGGCGAACCGCACCTGGCGCAGCCGGGCGGCGAACTCCTCGTCGCAGGCGACGACCCCGCCCATCACATCGCCGTGGCCGCCCAGGTACTTCGTCGCGCTGTGCAGGACGATCCGCGCCCCGTGCTCGACGGGGCGCTGGAGGACCGGGGTGGCGAAGGTGTTGTCGACGAGCAGCGGCACGGAGCCGCAGGAGTGGGCGACCGCCCTGATGTCGACCTCGGCGAGCGTGGGGTTGGCCGGTGTCTCGACGATCACCAGGCCCGTGTCGGGGCGGATCGCATCGGCGATGCCCGCCGGGTCCGTCCAGGTCACCTCGGTGCCGAGCAGCCCGGCGCCGAGCAGATGGTCGCTGCAGCCGTAGAGCGGGCGCACCGCCACCACATGGCGCAGCCCCATGCTCGCACGCACCAGCAGGACAGCGGTCAGGGCCGCCATGCCGCTGGCGAACGCGACGGCGCTCGCGGTCCCTTCGAGCCGGGCGAGGGCCGTCTCGAAGCGGGCGGTGGTCGGGTTGTCCAGGCGGGCGTAGATGGGCGGCCCGTCCGGCCGGGCGCCGGTGGTGGCGAACGCGTCGATCCGCTCCGCCTCTCCCCGGGAGTCGTACGAGGGGTAGGTGGTGGACAGGTCGATCGGCGGGGCGTGGAGGCCGAGAGCAGCGAGGTCGTCGCGTCCGGCGTGCACGGCTTCGGTGGCCAGCGCCCTGGAGGGGGTGGTGGAGGGCGCCATCGAGGATTCGGTGTCCATGGTTCCACTCTGAACAGCGACCGGGATGATCGGCGAAAACCCCGTGCTACGTTCGGCGGATGACCGATTCCGTCGCTCTCGACACGGTGGATCTGCACATTCTGCGGCTGTTGCAGAACGACGCCCGGACCACGTACCGCGAACTCGCGGCCGAGGTCGGGGTCGCCCCGTCGACATGTCTGGACCGGGTGACCCGGCTGCGCCGCACAGGCGTCATTCTCGGCCATCAGCTGCGGCTGGACCCGGCCAGGCTGGGCCGCGGTCTGGAGGCCCTGCTGTCGGTGCAGGTGCGGCCGCACCGCAGGGAGCTCATCGGCCCGTTCGTCGAGCGGATCAGGTCGCTGCCTGAGTCCCGCGCGCTCTTCCATCTGACCGGCCCCGACGACTATCTGGTGCATGTGGCCGTGGCCGACACGGCCGACCTGCAGCGGCTGGTCCTCGACGAGTTCACCTCGCGCCGGGAGGTGGCCCGGGTGGAGACACGGCTGATCTTCCAGCAGTGGGAGTGCGGCCCGCTGCTGCCGCCGGCGGGCCGAACCGCCGACACCGGTCAGGCGCAGGGCCGGGGCCAGGGGCGGAGTCAGGCCCATGGTGCCGTTTGATGGTGACGCGGAGGCCCTCCCCGTACGAGGATGTTCCCATGTCAGACTCTCCCAGCAGCGCGCTGCCCCGCCAGGTCGCCGACACCTACGTCGACGCACTCATCGATCTCGACCCGATCTCCGGCACCTATCTGGGTGTCGAGGCAAGCTCGCGCCGCCTTCCCGACTTCTCCCCCGCAGGCCAGGAGGCGCTGGCCGCCCTCGCCCGGGACACCCTCGCGCGGCTCGACCGCGCGGAGCGGCTGCCCGGTGCGGCCGATGACGCCGAGCGCCGTTGCGGGCGTCTCCTGCGCGAACGGCTGACGGCCGAACTCGCCGTCCACGAAGCCGACGAGGCGCTGCGCGCCGTCTCCAATCTGCACTCCCCGGCGCACTCGATCCGTGAGGTGTTCACGGTGACGCCGACCGAGACGGACGAGGACTGGGCGGCCGTCGTCGAGCGGCTCCGGGCGGTTCCGGCGGCGCTGGCCGGCTACCGCGAGTCCCTCGCGCTCGGTCTGGAGCGGAAGCTGTACGGCGGTCCGCGTGCCACGGCCACCTTCATCGGCCAGCTCGACGAGTGGGTCGGCGACGGCACGTCGGGATTCTTCCGGGACTTCGCCGCCGCCGGACCGGACTCCCTGCGCGCCGACCTGGACGACGCCGCCGCACAGGCCACCCGCTCGCTGGACGATCTGCGGCAGTGGATGCGCGAGGTGTACGCCCCCGCGATCGAGGGCGAGCCGGACACGGTGGGCCGTGAGCGCTACGCGCGCTGGTCGCGGTACTTCAACGGCACCGATCTGGACCTCGACGAGGCGTACGCGTACGGCTGGTCCGAGTACCACCGGCTGCTCGGCGAGATGAAGGCCGAGGCCGAGAAGGTGCTGCCGGGTGCCGGTCCCTGGGAGGCACTGGCCCATCTCGACGAGCACGGCACCCACATCGAGGGCGTCGACGAGGTCCAGGCGTGGCTTCAGGGCCTGATGGACGAGGCGATCGAGTCGCTCGACGGCACGCACTTCGAACTCGCCGAGCGGGTCCGCCGGGTGGAGTCCCGCATCGCCCCGCCGGGCGGCGCGGCGGCTCCGTACTACACGGGCCCCTCCGAGGACTTCTCGCGTCCCGGCCGCACCTGGCTGCCGACCATGGGCGAGACGCGTTTCCCGGTGTACGACCTGGTCTCCACCTGGTACCACGAGGGCGTTCCCGGCCATCACCTCCAGCTCGCCCAGTGGGCGCACGTCGCCGAGAGCCTGTCGCGCTACCAGGCGTCGATCGGCATCGTCAGCGCCAACGCCGAGGGCTGGGCGCTGTACGCGGAACGGCTGATGGACGAGCTGGGCTTCCTGCCCGACGCGGAGCGCCGGCTCGGTTATCTGGACGCGCAGATGATGCGCGCCTGCCGGGTGATCGTGGACATCGGCATGCACGCGGAGCTGGAGATCCCGGCGGACTCCCCCTTCCACCCGGGTGAGCGCTGGACGCCGGAGCTGGCCCAGGAGTTCTTCGGGAAGCACAGCGGGCGGCCCGCCGACTTCGTGGAGAGCGAGCTGACCCGCTATCTCTCGATGCCGGGGCAGGCCATCGGGTACAAGCTGGGCGAGCGCGCCTGGCTGCTCGGCCGGGAGAACGCCCGGGCGGCGCACGGCGACGCCTTCGATCTCAAGGCCTGGCACATGGCGGCCCTGTCGCAGGGTCCGCTGGGCCTGGACGACCTGGTCGACGAGCTGTCCAAGCTCTGAGCCAAGAAGCGGCAGCGGCCTGCCCGGACCGAGGTCCGGGCAGGCCGGTGCCGGCACCTCAGTGCCTCAGCAACCGCAGTCGTCCGCGTCGGCCGGTGCGGTGAGCGGATCGGCGGCGCGCCGTTCCTCCCCCTGCCAGGTCTCGAACGCGAAGCCCTCACGGGCCCAGTACTCGAATCCGCCGAGCATCTCCTTGACCCGGTAGCCGAGTTCGGCGAGCGCGAGCGCGGCCCGGGCGGCGCCGTTGCAGCCGGGCCCCCAGCAGTAGGTCACGACCGGCACGGCGGGGTCGAGCAACTCCCGCGCCTGTTCGGCGATGAGCGCCGTCGGCAGGTGCACCGCGCCGGGGATGTGCCCCTGGTCCCAGGATGCGGTGGAGCGGGAGTCGAGGAGGACGAAGCCGGGATCACCGTCGGCCGCGAGTGCGGCGGCGACGTCGGAGACATCGGCATGGAAGGCCAGTGAGGCGCCGAAGTGGGCGGCCGCCTCGGCAGGGGCGGCCGGCGGTACGCGGAGCACCGGATTGGTCGCGGTGGCGGGGACCGGGGCGGCGGCGGCAGGGGTGATGAGCTGCGAAGTCATGGTCAGAAATCTATGAGCGGCAGCCGAACGCCGGAAGGAGCGATCCCCGGCACACCGCTTGATCCGCCGGGGATTTCCCTGTTTCCTCTCCGCATGACCGACTATTCCCCGGACGCCACGGACTGGCGCATTCTCGATGTCCTCCAGCGGGACGGACGCGCGACGTTCGCCGAGCTCGCCCGCGAGGTGGCGATGTCGTCGAGCGCCGTGACGGAGCGGGTGCGCAGGCTGGAGGAGGCCGGCGTCATCAGCGGGTACGCGGCGGTGGTCGATCCGGAGCGGATCGGGCTGCCGATCCTGGCCTTCGTACGGCTGCGGTATCCGAACGGCAACTACAAGCCGTTCCACGACCTGCTGGAGGCGACGCCGGAGATCGTGGAGGCGCATCACGTCACCGGCGACGACTGCTTCGTCCTGAAGGTGACCGCCCGCTCGATGAGCCATCTGGAGGCCGTGTCCGGGAAGATCGGCGCCCTCGGTTCCGTCACCACGAGCGTCGTCTACTCCTCGCCCCTGCCGAGGCGTGCCGTCAGTCGCTGAATCCGTCCGCCGCCCGGAGCCGCACCGCCGATCCGTGCCGCTCCTTCACCACCTCCAGCTGGGCGGGGATGCGGCGGCGCAGATCGGCGACATGGCTGACGATGCCGACGCTGCGGTCCCGCTCGCGCAGCGAGTCGAGCACGTCGAGCACCTCGTCGAGGGTCTGGTCGTCGAGGCTGCCGAACCCCTCGTCGATGAAGAGGGTGTCCAGCCGTACGCCGCCGGCCTCGTCGGTGACCACATCGGCCAGGCCCAGCGCCAGGGCGAGCGAGGCGAAGAACGTCTCGCCGCCGGAGAGCGTGGCCGTGTCGCGCTCGCGGCCCGTCCAGGCGTCGATGACGTGCAGTCCGAGCCCGGCCCTGCGCCCGCCGGCCCGGGCGTCGGAGTGGACGAGCTGGTAGCGGCCGGACGACATGCGCCGGAGCCGGGCGGTGGCGGCCGCGGCGACCTGTTCGAGCCGGGCCGCCAGGACGTACGACTCCAGCCGCATCTTGCGTTCGTTGTCCGTCGAGGTGCCCGCGGTGAGCCCCGCGAGCCGGGCGACCCGCTCGTACTCCTCGCGTACGGGCCCCAGGGCGCGCACCTCATCGGCCGCGCGGCGGGACAGCCGGGAGAGTTCGGTGCAGCGCTCGCGGGCCGCCGCGAGGGCGGCCGAGGCCTCCCGCATCGCCCGCTCGGCGACGTCGTACACCCGCTGGGCCTCCTCGGGCGCGGCCGGGTCGCGGTCGGCGGCGGCGCGGGCGGCGGTGTCGGCGAGGCGGTCGGCGACGGCGGCGGCCTCGGCCTGCCAGGCGTCGATCCGGTGCTGGAGCGCACGCTGCCCGGCGTCGTCGAGCAATGTGTCCGCCGCGGCCCGGGGCGTGTCGAAGCCGGCCCGGAACGCGGCGTCCGCGAGCCGGTCGTCCGCCTCCTTCAGCCGGGCCGCCGCGCTCTCCTCCTCACGCACCGTCCCGGCCGCCTCGACGAGCAGGGCGACCCGGTTCTGGAGGAGCTCGGTGTGCTCGCCGACGGTGGCACACCCACCGCGTGCCCGGTCCACCACCTCGTCGAGGGAGGCCTGTTCGCGGTCGAGGCCCTCACGCGCGGAGGTACGGGCGGCCGCCCGGTTCTCCGCCTGCTGCCGGTCCTCGGCGCGCCGGCGCTGCTCGCGCTCGGCGGCCGCGAGGGCCTCACGGGCGGCGTGCGTCCCGGCGGCGACGCGGTACGCCTCGGTGTGTTCGCGGGTCAGCGTGTCCACGAGTGCGGCCAGCTCGTGGGCCGTCGGGCCCGCGGCCCCCGCGTCCGACGCGGTCTCGGCGCCGGTCGCTTCGGCCGCCTCGGCGCGGGCCGCAGCGTGCCGCTCCCGTACGACCGCGAGGGCGTGTTCCGCTTCGGTCCGGGCCTGTTCGGCGCGGCGGTGGGCCGCCTCGGCCGCCTCCTCCGTCGCCTGGTCGACGTGCCCGTCGCCGGGGCGGGCCGGTGCGGGGTGGTCCTTTGAGCCGCAGACCGCGCAGGACAGGCCCTCGACCAGTCCCCGGGCAAGCTCCGCCGCGATGTCCCGCAGCCGTCGTTCACGCAGGTCGAGCCAGTGCTCGCGGGTGGAGAGCGCACGCTCGCGGGCCTCGCCGAGCCGGGCCTCGGCGGCCGTCGCCTCGGCTGCCAGGGCATCGCGGCGCCGGGCGGCGTCCAGGCGGCGGCGGGCCGGGTCGAGACGGCCGGCCAGCAGTTCGGCACGGGTCGCGGCCTCCTGCGCCGCCTCGACGCGGGCCAGCAGCCCCTGCCGGGTCATCTCCCAGCCGGCCAGCCAGCCCTCGGTGTCACGCACCAGGTCCTCGTCGGCGGCGGCCTGGCGTTCCAGTTCGGCGCGCTCGCTGCGGATCTCGGCGCTGCGCCGTTCGGCGCGGCGGGCGGCGTCCAGGCCGCCCAGCTCCTCGCGGAGCCTGCGTTCCAGGGCGGCGAGCTGTTCGGCGCCCGCGTCGGCCAGGGCGGCGGGCAGCCGCGCGCGGGAGCGGTCCCGGGCCGCGCTCGCCCGCTCGTAGGCGCGCTCGGCCTCCTCGCGGAGCTCCAGGGCGGGGGCGACGAGGTCGGCCTTGCGGGCGCGCTTCAGCCGCGCGTGGGCCTCGTCGTACGCGGGGCGGCTCTCCTCGATGGCGGCGGCGCGGTGCCGGGTCTCGGCGTACCGCTGCTGGAGGGCGGCCAGTTCGCGTTCGGCGTCGAGGGCGAGCCGGGCCGCCGCCTGGCGGTGCTCTGCGCCGGCCAGCACCGAGGCGGCGATGTCGAGCCGTTCCCGGGCGCTGCTGCGGGCGGTCGCCGCCCATCCGAGGACGGCGTCCGCGAGGCCCGGGTCGCCGGGCTGGGCGTCGGGCAGCGGGCATTCGCGGGCGGCGGGGCCGGCCGCCTGGGCGAGGCGCTGGGCGATGGCGAGGATCTGTTCGTCGCCGGCCCTGACCTGTGACTCGGCGGCGCGGCGCAGCTCGGCGAGGCGCTCCTCGACGGCGGCGAAGCGGCGGGTGTCGAAGAGCCGGCCGAGGAGCCGGCCGCGTGCTTCGGCGTCGGCGCGCAGGAAGCGGGCGAAGTCGCCCTGCGGCAGCAGCACCACCTGGCAGAACTGGTCCCGGCTCATCCCGATGAGCTGGGTGATCTCCTCGCCGATCTCCTGGTGCGAGCGGCTCAGCGCCTGCCAGCCCTGCTCGGGGTCGTGCTCGCGCAGCCAGCTCTGTGCCTTCTCCGTGGTGTGGCCGCCGCCGCGCTTCTTGGGGCGGGGCTGGGCGGGCCGCCGGGTGATCTCCAGGCGCCGCCCGCCGACGGTGAGTTCGAGGCGGACCTCGGTCGGCAGGTCCGCCGGGGCGTGGTCACTGCGCAGGGAGGTGCCGGGGCTCTGCCGGGCGCCGGGGACGGCGCCGTAGAGGGCGTAGCAGACGGCGTCGAGGACGGAGGTCTTCCCGGCGCCGGTCGGTCCGTGGAGCAGGAAGATCCCGGCGGCGGAGAGCGTGTCGAAGTCGATCTCCTGGCTGGCGCCGAAGGGCCCGAAGGCGGTGATGGTGAGGGTGTGGAGCCTCATCGGTTCACCTCGCGCACGCTGTCGTCGACCCGGACGTGGTCGAAGGCGCTGCGCAGCACGGACCGCTCGTGTGCGTCGGTTCCGGTCCCGCCTCGGACATGGGCCACGAAGTCCTCCGCGATGCTCTGGTCGTCGCGGCCGCGCAGCCGCCGGGCGTACGAGGTGTGCGGGTCCTCGGGTGCCCTTTCCGGTTCGAAGACAAGGCTGAGGGTGTGCGGGAACCGCTCGGTGAGGCGGGCCATCGGTTCGGCCGGGCGGACCGGATCGGTGAGGGTGGCCTCCACCCAGGCGTTCTCGTGCCGGTCCAGCGCCGGGTCCTCCAGGAGGGTGTCGAGGCGGCCCCGGAGCCGGGCGAGCGGGCGGGGCACCGGGCAGTCGATCCGCTCGGCGGCGACCGTGCCCGCCGCGTCGAGGTCGATCAGCCACATGGTCTTGCGGTGATCGGCCTCGGAGAAGGAGTAGGCGAGCGGGGAGCCGGAGTACCGGACGCGTTCGGTGACGGTCTGGCAGCCGTGCAGGTGCCCGAGCGCGGCGTAGTCGACCCCGTCGAAGACGCCGGCGGGGACCGCGGCGACGCCGCCGACGGTGATGTCGCGTTCGCTGTCGCTGGGCTCGCCGCCGGCGACGAAGGCGTGGGCGAGCACCACGGACCGGGTGCCCTCCGGCCGCTCGGCGAGGTCGGCGCGGACGCGGTCCATGGCGGCGGTGAGCACGGCCTCGTGCCCGGCGCGTTCCGCCTTGAACACGTCCTTGACCAGCGCGGGTTCCAGATAGGGCAGCCCGTAGAACGCCACGTCGCCGTGGGTGTCCGCGAGGACGACGGGGGTGGCGCAGTGGGCGGGGTCGGTGCGCAGATGGATGCCGGCCCGGCCGATGAGGCCCGCGCCGACGCCGAGCCGCCGCGCCGAGTCGTGGTTGCCGGAGATCATCACCGCGGGTACGCCCTCGGCGGCCAGCCGGTGCAGTGCGTCGTCGAAGAGCTGGACGGCCACCAGCGGCGGCACCGCCCTGTCGTACACGTCACCCGCCACGAGGACGACGTCGACCGCGTGCGCGCGCACCGTGGCCACGAGGTGGTCGAGGTAGGCGGCCTGGGCCTCGATCAGGGGGACCCGGTGGAACGACCGCCCCAGGTGCCAGTCCGATGTGTGCAGAATTCTCAAGACCCGGCTCCGACCCGCATGTTTCGTCTCCTCCGCCCTCGGGGCCGCGCCCGTCGTACCCGCGCACCACAGTACTCAGGCGTCGCCGTACGCCTCGCCGCCCAGTTCCAGTTCCGCCTCGCCCGCCGTGGCGTCGGCCAGCCAGCGGCGGAACTCCTCGACATCGGCGTCCGGCAGCCCGATCTCGATGGTCACGGCCTCCGCGTACCGGACGTCGCGCACGGTCCTGCCGGTGGCCCGCAGCTCGTTCTCCAGCCGCCCGGCCCGCTGGTGGCCGACGGTGACGGTGGCGAGCCGGAACCGCTGCCGGGTGCGGGTGCCGATCGCGTCGAGCGCCTCGCCGACCACGCCTCCGTAGGCCCGGATCAGCCCGCCGGCGCCCAGCTTCACCCCGCCGTAGTAGCGGGTGACGACGGCGACGACGTACCGCATCTCGCGCCGGGTGAGCATCTGGAGCATGGGGACGCCGGCGGTGCCGCCGGGCTCGCCGTCGTCACTGGCCTTCTGTACGGAGGCGTCGGCGCCGATCACGTACGCGAAGCAGTTGTGGGTGGCGGTGGGGTGCTCCTTGCGGACGCGGGCGACGAACTCCTGCGCCTCCTGCTCGGTGGCGGCGGGGGCGAGCGCGCAGATGAAGCGCGAACGGTTGATCTCGCTCTCGTGCACGCCCGCTCGGGCGACGGTCCGGTACTGCTCCTGCATCCGGCCACCCTATGCGCCCGGCGGGAATGGTCGGGAATGGCCGGGACGGACCGCCGGTTGTGCGGATCATGTACGCAGACACGGAGACGATCCGCAGGATTCTTCAGGACACCGGCGACACCTGGGCCGTGGTGGGGCTGTCCAACAACCGCTCCCGCGCGGCCTACGGGGTGGCAGGGGTGCTCCGGCGCTTCGGCAAGCGCGTGGTGCCCGTGCACCCGAAGGCCGAGTCGGTGCACGGCGAGCAGGGCTACGCCTCGCTGGCGGAGATACCGTTCCCCGTCGACGTGGTGGACGTCTTCGTCAACAGCGAGCTGGCGGGCGCGGTCGCCGACGAGGCCGTCGCGGCCGGGGCCCGTGCGGTCTGGTTCCAGCTCGGCGTGATCGACGAGAAGGCGTACGCGCGCACGAGGGCGGCCGGGCTCGACATGGTCATGGACCGCTGCCCGGCGATCGAGATCCCCGCGCTCCCCCGGTAGCCTCCGCTGCCCTGCGCGCTCAGGCCTGGATACCGAGTCCTTCGAGCACCACCGCGCCGGGCAGTGCGGCCAGCGCCTTGCCGGGCATGATCAGCTTGCCCCGGCGGGAGCCGCTGCCGATCAGGACCCAGTCCTCGTCCGCGACGGCCGCGTCGATCAGCAGCGCCCAGGCGGCCGGGAGTCCGACGGGTGTGATGCCGCCGTACTCCATGCCGCTCTCGCCGACCGCCGTGTCCATCGGGGCGAACCGCGCCTTGCGGGCGCCCAGGTGCTTGCGGACGACGCCGTTCACGTCGACGCGGGTGTGGGAGAGGACGAGGCAGGCGGCGAGTGTGACGTCCTCGCCACGCTTGCCCGCCACGACCACGCAGTTCGCCGACCGCTTCAGCAGGTCGGCTCCGTGGTGCTCCACGAAGGCGGCGGTGTCGGCGATCTCCGGATCGGTGTCGACGTGGATGATCTGCTCGGCGGGAACGCCACCCCAGCCCGCGGTGACCGCCGCCGCCACGGGGGCGGTGAGCAGCTCCAGGCGTTCAACTGCTGGGCGGGCGTTGTCGAAGGAGCCGATGGGTGCGCGCATGCGCGTCACGCTAACAGCGTGCCGGGCGGAGCCGCCCGGACATCTCATCTGGCGGGCGGGATGGAGACGGCCATGGTGAGTTCGACCGGCTCCTCGCCCTCGTTCCGGTAACCGTGCGGGTGGTGGGCCTCGAAGGTGGCCGAGGTGCCCGCCGGCACGGTGTACGGGGTGTCGTCGACGACCAGCGTGAGGGTGCCCGCGGTGACATGCAGCAGTTCCACGGTGCCCTCGGGGTGCGGGTCCGACGCGCTCCCGTCGCCGGGCATCAGCCGCCAGGACCAGAGTTCGAGCGGCCCCCGGGCCTCCGTGCCGACCAGCAGGGTGGTGGCGCTGCCCGCCTGTGTGGACCACATGCGGACGGCCTGGGCGGCGGGGACCAGACGGACCGGGGTGCCCTGGTCGTAGTCGAGCAGCGTGGTGATGCTGACGCCGAGGGCGTCGGCGAGCTTGACGGTGGTGCCGACGCTCGGGTTGGTCCGTGCCTGCTCGATCTGGATGATCATGCCGCGGCTGACGCCGGCGCGTGCGGCCAGCGCGTCCAGGGTGAAGCCCCGCTCACCGCGCCAGCGCTTGAGGTTGCGCGCGAGGGACTGGGTCAGCTGGTCGAGATCAGTCACATTCCGTCCAATATTTTGGATGACACGGTAGAAGATACTGAACTACGGTGTGGTGTACCCACCCGTTCACCGCACTGTACTGCGAGGCCTGCCATGACAGCACTGTTCGCCCTGGCCACCAGCCTGTTGTGGGGGCTGGCCGACTTCGGCGGCGGCTTGCTGACCCGGCGTACGCCCGCGCTCACGGTGGTGCTCGTCTCGCAGGTGATCGCCTCAGTGGTACTCGGCGTGATCGTGGTCGCGACGGGCGGCTGGAGCGAGGCGGGCGGGCAGCTCTCGTTCGCGGTCGCGGCGGGGGCCGTCGGGCCGGTCGCGATGCTCAGCTTCTACAAGGCCCTGGCCCTCGGCCCGATGGGCGTGGTCTCCCCGCTCGGTTCGCTGGGCGTCGCCGTGCCGGTGGCCGTCGGCCTGATCGCCGGTGAGCGGCCGGGGCTGCTCCAGTTCGCCGGGGTCGCCGTGGCCGTCGCCGGCATCGTGATGGCGGGCGGTCCGCAGCTGCGCGGGGCGCCGGTGCAGCGCCGGGCCGTGCTGCTGACCCTGGTGGCCGCCTTCGGCTTCGGGGCCGTGATGTCCCTGATCGCGGAGGCGTCCACCACGGTGACCGGGCTGTTCCTGGCCCTGTTCGTGCAGCGCGTCACCAACACGGCCGTGGGCGGGCTGGCACTCTGCGTCTCGCTGCGGCGCGGCGGCCGTGCGCTGCCGGAGGGCGGGGGCGTCGCCGCCGTGCGCGCCGCACTGCCCGCCCTGGCCTTCGTGGGCCTGGCGGACGTCGCGGCCAACGGCACCTACTCGATCGCCGCGCAGAACGGGCCGGTGACGGTCGCCGCGGTGCTGGCCTCGCTCTACCCGGTGGTCACGGCGCTGGCCGCGCGCGGCTTCCTCGGCGAGCGGCTGCGCGGGGTGCAGGCGGCGGGCGCCGGGCTCGCCCTGGTGGGCACGGTGCTGCTGGCGACGGGGTAGAGCCCCGCGCGGCGGCGCCTCAGGCCTCGTCGAGTTCCGCCACGGCCAGGAGCTGTTCGGGCGTCACGCCCGCCGGGATCGGCACCGGGGCCGGCGTGCGCAGGGGCGGCTGCCAGCCCTTCTCGGGATCCCAGCTCCGTACGACGCGGGCGGGCGCACCGGCCACCACCGCGTGGTCCGGGACCTCGCCCCGCACCACCGCGCCCGCCGCCACGACCACGTTGCGCCCGAGGCGCGCGCCGGGCAGGACCACCGCTCCGGTGCCGATCCAGCAGCCGGGCCCGATGGCGACCGGCTCCATCCGGGGCCACTGCTTGCCGACCGGCTGCTGCGGGTCGTCGTAGCTGTGGTTGGTCGAGGTGATGTAGACGTACGGCCCGCAGTACGTGTCCGAGCCGATGGTCACGGTGGTGTCGGCGACGACATGGCTGCCGCGGCCCAGCACCACTCCGTCGCCCAGGGTCAGGATCGGTTCGGAGCCGAGGTCAAGGTCGGGCATGAGCCCCGCCGTCAGGGTGACCTGTTCGCCGATGACGCAGTGGTCGCCCAGCTCGATCCATGGCTCCCCGAAGACGGTGCCCTGCGGAAACGCCAGCCGGGTGCCCTCGCCGATCCGCGCGAACCGGAGGCCGCCGGGGTGCGCGGCGGTGACCGCGCCCGCTTCCCGCACCCAGCGCCAGCAGCGGTGGACGGCCCCGGACAGGGCGCGCCGCCGCCAGGCGGTCAGGGAGGAGAACGCGTTTCTGTTCTTCGGCACGCGCACACGGTAGTCGGCGGGCCGGGGGCCGATCGCCGCACCGGCCTGTGATCTTCACCCCAACGGGCCGCGCGGCCGGATCGGCGTGGCATACCGTTTCCCCGGCGGAACCGGCCGGACGCGATCGGACCACCGCGACCCAGGGCACCGGAGCACGGAGGAACGCGCGATGGCACAGCAGGCTTTGATCAAGGGCATCGGCGGCAAGGAGCCGTCCATCGACGCGGACGCCTTCGTCGCCCCGACCTCGGTCGCGATCGGCGAGATCACGATGGCCGCGGGCTCCAGCCTCTGGTACCAGGCGGTGCTGCGCGCGGACTGCGGTCCCATCGTCATCGGCGCCGACTCCAACATCCAGGACAACTGCAGCGTCCATGTCGATCCCGGCTTCACCGTGACGGTCGGCGAGCGGGTGTCGGTCGGGCACAACGCCGTGCTGCACGGCTGCACCATCGAGGACGACGTCCTGGTCGGTATGGGCGCCACCGTGCTCAACGGTGCGCACATCGGCGCCGGTTCGCTGGTCGCGGCCCAGGCGCTCGTCCCGCAGGGGATGCGGGTGCCCCCGGGCTCACTGGTCGCGGGCGTGCCGGCCAAGGTCAGGCGGCAGCTGACCGAGGAGGAGCTCGAGGGCATCAGGTTCAACGCGGTCGGTTACGTGGAGCTGGCCAAGGCCCACCGCCAGGTCTGCGAGGACTGAGCGCGCGGGCCGGGCCGGCATCCGGTCAGTCGGCGACCGGCACGGTCCCCGGCTCGGGCTCGGCGGCGGCCGTGGACTGCGCGGCCGCCTTCTTGGCGCGGTTCTTCAGGACCAGCATGGAGGCGAGGCCGATGAGGACGGCGATGGCCAGGCCCAGGTAGGAGAACCGCTTGAGCCAGGCTTCGGCGACGACGCCGACCGAGTAGATGACGGCGGTGGTGCCGCCGGCCCAGGCGATCCCGCCCAGCACATTGGCGATCAGGAACTTCCAGTACGGCATGTGCAGCACACCGGCCAGCGGGCCGGCGAAGATCCGCAGCAGGGCGACGAAGCGGCCGAAGAAGACGGCCCACATGCCCCACTTCTGGAACGAGCGCTCCGCCATGGCGATATGGCCCTCGCCGAAGTGCCGGGGGAACTTCCGGCCGAGCCAGGCCAGCAGCGGACGGCCTCCCTTGCGGCCGATGGCGTAGCCGATCGAGTCACCGATCACCGCACCGGCCGTGGCGCAGGCGCCCAGGATCCACGGGTTGATGCCGTCGTGCCCGGCGGCCAGCAACGCCGCGCTGATGAGCACGATCTCGCCGGGCAGCGGGATGCCCAGGCTCTCCAGCCCGATGACACCGCCCACCAGGGCGTAGACGATGATCGCGGGGACGGTCTCCAGCCACTCCTGGATGTGCAACGCCGGTTCCTCCGTAGTGATGTCCTTCGCCCGCCGGACAACTCCTCGGCGCACCGCGGGAAGCCTACCCGGCGGGTCACCGGGCCGGACAGCGCGAAGGGCCGCCCCGCACCCCGACCGGTGCGCGACGGCCCCCGCGGGCCCGGGGTCAGGCGTTCGGACGCAGCGTCCAGACCACGGTCATCTCGCCGGTGACGGCGCCGTCCGCGCGCTGGATCTGTACGGCCACCGGGAATTCGGGGCGCTTGCCCTCGTCGAGTTCGGCGACGACCTCGGCGGCCGGGCGGCCGAGGGTGGCGGTCGCGGTGACCTCGCCCATGGCCAGCTTCTTGTAGCCGATCTCGGCGCTCACGGCGAGCGGGACGGCGCGGGCCAGCTGGTTGCCGAAGGCGGCGATGACGATGGCACCGCTCGCCGACTCGGCCAGCGTGAACATGGCTCCGGCGTGCGGTCCGCCGACGTGGTTGTGGAAGTCGGCCTGGTCCGGCATGCGGACGACCGCGCGGTCGGCGGTGGACTCCAGGAATTCGAGGTTGAGGGTCCGGACCATCGGGACCGTCGCGGCGAGCATCTCGCCCGCGGTCATCTGTTCAGCGCTCATGGACCCGATGTTACTCACGAGTAGAGCGGTTTGACCATGCCTCGCGAGCCACTCCCGTCACTCCTGGCCGCATCCTTCACCGTCCGCTCACGGGGGCGGCCGTAGCAGCCCCGGCGGTACCCCTCTATCGTTACTCGCCATGTGGCCAGGACAGCAGCCGCCCGGGGGCGAGCAGAACCCGCAGGACCAGAACCAGAACCCGTACCAGCAGCCGGGGTACCAGGCGCCGAATCCCTATCAGCAGCCGGCTTCCGGGCAGCAGCCCGGTTACGGCTACCCGCAGCAGGGCCAGCCGGGATACCAGCAGCCCAACCCGTACCAGCAGCCGACCGTTTCGCAGTATCCGGCGCCCGGCCCGCCCGGCGGTCCGCAGCCCGGCGACGACAAGAAGAAGACGACCGTGATCGCCATCGTGGCGGCGACCGCGGTCGTCGTGGCCGCGGCGGTCACGGGTGTCGTCGTGCTGAACAAGAAGGGCGACGACGACAACGGCAAGAACGTCGCGGACGACAAGAAGACCTCCGCGCCGGTCAAGCCGTCGGAGTCGGCGTCCTCTTCCGAGGCCAACCCGCGTGGTGACGCCGACGACCCCAAGCCGCTCGTCGCGGGCTGGAAGGTCGTGACCAACCCCAAGTGGGGCACGCAGTTCGACGTGCCCGGCGACTGGGAGGTCGCGTCCCCCGGCACGTTCTCGTTCTTCGAGGACGACAAGAAGGGCGACGGCTCGCCGCTCATCGGCTTCTCGGCGCCGGCGGACTACAAGAGCAAGTGGTGCGTCGACGACAACGACAAGGACGGCACGGACGAGAACTACAGTCTCGCCGGTACCGGGACGCGCGGCGCCGAGGGTGCCACCGACGCCGCCGTGAACGCCCGCAACGAGGCGGGCACCTGGGCCTGGGGCGCCTATGCACAGCACATGCCGAAGAGCACCATCAAGATCAGCAAGGCCCAGCAGTACACCACGCAGTCGGGTCTGACCGGCCAGCTGGTCACCGCCACGGCCCCCAACGTCACCAAGAAGAAGAAGTGCGACAGCGACGGCAAGACCTTCGCCTTCACCTTCAAGAACAGCAACGGCGCCTTCTCCTCCTGGGTGCTGTACGCGGCCGCCGGCGTCAAGGACGAGCTGCCGGACGCGACGATCAAGAAGATCCTGAGCACCGTGCGGCTGGTGAAGATCACCGAGTCGTGACCCCGGGGAATGCATTTGGCATCGCGGGGTCCGGCCAGCGATAGTCCCTGAGTGACTGCCGCAGCCGACCCCGCACTCCCCTCGGACCGCCCCTTCCCGGCGGGCCGCAATTACCGGCTGCTGACCGCCGCCGCGATCATCACCGCCCTGGGTACCCACGGTGCGCTGATCGCGGCGGCGTTCGCGGTTCTGCAGGCGGGCGGGGACGGCGGCGACGTCGGTCTGGTGGCCGCCGCCAGGACCGTGCCGCTGGTCCTCTTCCTGCTGATCGGCGGGGCGATCGCGGACCGGCTGCCGCGCCACCGGGTGATGGTCGCGGCCAACGCCCTGAACTTCGTCTCGCAGGGCGTCTTCGCCTGGCTGGTGCTGGCCGGTGATCCCCAGCTGTGGCAGATGATGCTGCTCACCGCCCTGTGCGGCACCGGGCAGGCGTTCTTCAACCCCGCGGCCGAGGGCATGCTGATGTCCAGCGTCAGCGGCGAGCAGGCCGGCCGCGCCTTCGCCCTCTTCCGGATGTCCACCCAGGGCGCGGCCATCGGCGGGGCCGCGCTCGGCGGCGCCATGATCGCGGCGATGGACCCGGGCTGGGTGCTGGCCGTGGACGCCGCCGCCTTCGCGGTGGCCGGGGCGCTGCGCGCCTTCCTCGATGTCAGCCACATCCCGTCGCGGGAGCCCGGCGGCGGACTGCTCGCCGATCTCCGCGACGGCTGGCAGGAGTTCACCGGCCGCCCCTGGCTCTGGGCCGTCGTCGCCCAGTTCTCCGTGGTCGTCGCCGCGGTCGGGGCCGCCGAGGCGGTCTACGGGCCGCTGGTCGCACGGGACGAACTGGGCGGCGCCCGGCCCTGGGGCTTCGCGCTCGCGGCGTTCGGCGTGGGCACCCTGGCCGGGGCGCTGCTGATGATGCGGTGGAAGCCCCGGCGGCTGCTGCTGGCCGGAACGCTGTGCGTCTTCCCCCTGGCCCTGCCGTCGGCCGGGCTCGCCGTACCGCTGCCGGTGTCCGGGCTGTGCGTGGTGATGTTCGTCAGCGGGGCGGCCATCGAGGTGTTCGGCGTCTCCTGGATGACCGCCATGCACCAGGAGATCCCGGAGGAGAAGCTGTCCCGGGTCTCGGCGTACGACTGGTTCGGCTCGGTGGCCATGGTGCCGGTCGCCACCGCACTCGCCGGACCGGTCGAGTCGCTGGTCGGACGCGGTCAGGCGCTGTGGGGCTGCGCCGGGCTGATCGTGCTGGTCACCGGGGCGGTGCTGTTCGTGCCCGACGTACGCAACCTGACCCGCAGGACCGCCTCCGTCGAGATGGTCGCGCAGGCCGTGCCCGTGTCAGCCGATGCCGAAGGCGCCGTCGGGCGGCTCGGGTGAGGCGACCGCCTCGTCGTCGCCGACCGGCCGGGCGCCCTTGACGAACGCGGCCGCCGCGTCGCCGTGCTCCACCCGGGCCGGGAACGCGTCACCGGCGCAGCGGCGGATCAGGGCCGCCGTGTCGACCGGTGTCCGGGAGGCGACAAGGACGACATTGCCGAAGCGCCGCCCGCGCAGCACGGCGGGCTCGGCGATCAGCGCCAGCTCCGGGAAGACGGTCGCGAATGTCGCCACCTGCGAGCGCAGGAAGCCGAACGGCGCCCCGTCGGCGAGGTTGGCGGCGTAGATCCCGTCCGTCCGCAGCGCCCGCGCGGCGGCCTCGGCGTAGGGGACCGAGGTGAGGTGGGCGGGCACCCGCGAACCGCCGAAGACGTCCGCGATCAACACGTCCACCGAACCGGGCCGGGTCGCCTCCAGCAGGGCGCGGGCGTCCGCGCCGTGCACGGTGATCCCGCTGTCGTCCGGGAGCGGCAGATGTTCGGTGACAAGCGCGAGCAGCCCCCGGTCCGCCTCGGCGACCACCTGCCGGGAACCCGGCCGGGTCACGGCGACATAGCGGGGCAGGGTCAGGGCGCCACCGCCGAGGTGGAGCACGTCCAGGGGCTCCCCCGGCCCGGCCGCGCAGTCCACGACATGGGCGAGCCGTCGCGTGTACTCGAATTCGAGATGCTCCGGTGCGTCCAGGTCCACATAGGACTGGGGTGCCCCCTCGACCGTGAGCAGCCAGGCCCGCTCCCGGTCCACGTCGGGGAGCAGCCGGGCGGTTCCCTGGTCCACGTCACGGATGACGGGTATCGACTCGTTCACTCCCCCATTGTCCCCTCGCACACCGAGGCCGTGGCCGCGGTCAGCCGTTGACGACCGCGGCCGCGGCCTCGGTGTGCGCCGCCGACTGGGCGAGACCCGCGCGGGCGGCCGCGGCACGGCGAGCGGGGTCGAGGGGATTGCGGCCGAACGCCTTCTTCGCGGCCGCGTCCGGGGTGATGACGACGGTCCGGGCGCCCTGCGCGGCGAGGGCTTCGGCCTGGGCGCGGGGCGAGGCGATGACCTTGCTGCCGGACGCGGTCGGCGCGATGACGACGACCCGCTCGTAGCCGGCGGCCAGATGGGCGTTGGCCGGGGAGTGCACCCCGCCGTCGATCCAGGACCGCCCGCCGAACGCGGCGACGGGCCAGACGGCCGGGACGGCGCAGCTGGCGGTGACGGCGTCGGCCAGATCCACCCCGCTGTCCTTGTCGAACGTGTGGAGTTCACCGCTGAGCGCGTCGACGGCGGTGACGCGCAGCGGGCGGTCCGGCCACCGCGGTGACAGGAGCCTGCCCGCGACGGCCGCGCGGCGCTCGTCGGGGGTGGGGCCGATCCGGGCTTCGCGGGCGAGGCGGCCCAGCCTCCGTCCGTACGCCTCGGGGGTGCGGGAGGACAGCACGGCGCGGGCGTAGCGGAGGAAGGTGACGGCGCCGAGCTTGCCGCCGCGCTCCCCGCCGGCATCGGTCAGCTGGAGTTCGTACAGATCCGGCAGGCTGATCAGCCCGGAGGCGAGCTGCGCCCCGACGACCGCGCCGGCCGAGCTGCCGATGATCACATCGGCGGTGGACAGGTCCAGGCCCGCCTTCGCGAGGCCGTGCAGGATTCCGGTTTCCCAGGCGCTTCCGGTGATGCCGCCGGCGCCGAGTACCAGTGCGGTGTCTGCCATGCCGTCAGTCTCGCGCACGGCTGCGGGCCCGCCTCCCCCGGGGTGCGGGAGACGGGCCCTCAACTGCCTTTTCCACGGAGGCCGTACGGCTCAGAGCAGCCCGGTGACCGTGCCCGCGCCGACCGTGCGGCCGCCCTCACGGATCGCGAAGCCGAGCCCGGCCTCCAGCGGGACGTCCCGGCCCAGCTCCACGGTCATGGTGACCGTGTCGCCGGGGCGCGCGACCGCCGCCTCGCCGAGGTCGACGTCACCGACGACGTCCGCGGTGCGGATGTAGAACTGCGGCCGGTAGCCGGTGGCCACCGGGGTGGTGCGGCCGCCCTCGCGCCCCGACAGGACGTACACCTGCGCGGTGAAGCGCCGGCTCGGGGTGACGCTGCCCGGCGCCGCGACCACATGGCCCCGGCGCACCCGGTCGCGCTCGACGCCGCGCAGGAGCAGCGCGACGTTGTCGCCGGCCTCGGCGGACTCCATCGGCTTGCCGAAGGTCTCCAGACCGGTGACGACCGTCTCGATGTCCGCGCCGAGCACCGAGACCCGGTCGCCGACGCGGACGGTGCCGCGCTCCACGGCACCCGTGACGACCGTGCCCCGGCCGGTGATGGTCAGGACGTTCTCCACGGACAGCAGGAACGGCGCGTCGGTGTAGCGCACCGGCATCGGTACGTACGTGTCGACGGCGTCGAGCAGCGCCTCGACGGCCCCGGTCCAGCGCGGGTCGCCCTCCAGTGCCCGCAGGCCCGAGACGCGCACGACGGGCACGGTGTCGCCGCCGTAGCCGTGCGCGGACAGCAGCTCGCGGACCTCCAGCTCGACCAGGTCGGTCAGCTCGGGGTCGCCGGCGTCCGCCTTGTTGAGGGCGACGACGATGTGGTCGACGCCCACCTGGCGGGCGAGCAGCACGTGCTCCGCCGTCTGCGGCATGATCCCGTCGAGCGCGGAGACGACGAGGATCGCCCCGTCGAGCTGGGCGGCGCCCGTGACCATGTTCTTGATGTAGTCCGCGTGGCCCGGCATGTCCACGTGCGCGTAGTGCCGGGTACTCGTCTCGTACTCGACGTGCGCGATGTTGATCGTGATGCCGCGCTGCGCCTCCTCGGGCGCCCGGTCGATGCGGTCGAAGGGGACGAACGTGCCGGTGCCCCGGTCGCTGAGGACCTTGGTGATGGCCGCGGTCAGGGTCGTCTTGCCGTGGTCGACGTGGCCCATGGTGCCGATGTTGAGGTGCGGCTTGGTGCGCACGTATGCCGTCTTGGGCATGGTTCATTCCTTGGGATGCGAAGCTGGGAAAGAGGACCCCGGGGCCCGGCCGACCCTCCCCTTGCGGGGTCCGCCGGACAGTCGGGGGAGGGTCAGCTTCGGGCGCCGCCGAGGGGCGCTGCGGCAGCGGCGAAAGCCGCTGCGGCTGCTGCGGTGGCAGGGCTCACGGCAGCCTTCGGCGTGGCCGCGACTGCGGACCGCGCTGCGAGGAAGGCGTACCGGAACATGTCCCGATCATCGCCGACCCGGGTCGGCCCGTCGAGCGAATTTCGGCGGGCGGTACGGGGGTTGGGCCCCGGCCCGATCCCAGGCCCCGGCGGCGTCGGGGGGTGTTCCGGACGGATGCGGCTCCCTGGCTCATAACGGTCGCATTACGGCGATCACACACGGGTGTCGGTTAGTCTCCCCGAATGCTCGACCACGCCCCCTCCACCCGGCCCGCCGCCGGCCTCGCCGTGCGCTGCACCCGGGTGCTGCTCTCGCCCTGGTCGCGTCTGTCGCTGCTCGTGGCGGTGCTGCTGGCCGCCGCGACGACGATGCTGCTCCTGGAGCCGCAGCGGATGCTGGCCTCCGGCTGGCCCTCGCAGATGAGCGGCGGGACGGCGGCGGTCCTGCTCTTCGGCCTCGGGTACGGCGTCTGCACGGTGGCCTTCGTACCGAGGCCGCTGCTGAATCTCGCCGCCGGCGCGCTGTTCGGCTCGCAGGCCGGGCTGGCGGCCGCGCTGGCGGGCACCGTGCTCGGTGCGGGGATCTCGTTCGCCCTCGGCCGGGTGCTGGGCCAGGACGCGTTGCGCACCCTGCTGCGCGGGCGGTGGATGCGGGCGGCGGACGGGCAGCTGAGCCGGCACGGCTTCCGCTCGATGCTGGCGCTGCGGCTCTTCCCCGGGGTCCCGTTCGCCGCCGCCAACTACTGCGCGGCCGTGTCGCGCATGGGCTACCCGCCGTTCCTGGTGGCGACCGGTCTGGGTTCGATCCCGAACACGGCCGCGTACGTCGTGGCGGGCAGCGAGGCCTCGTCGCCGACCTCGCCGGCGTTCCTCGCAGCGATGGGCTTCATCGTGCTGACGGGTGCCGGGGCGGCCGTGGTCGCCTGGCGCAGGCGCCACCGGCTCGGCGCCTAGCGCCCGGGGCGCGGGGGTTGTCGTCACCGTGTTCATCCGGGGGCGATACGCTGCCCGCGACCGACAGACGATCTCCGGGCCCGACGGGGCCCTGTCCTCGCACGACCGCAATCCGCACGCCGCCGACGGCCGATGCCGTCGGCCGATGCATGATCACTCCGGGATGGCCCAAGCCCCATGAGCTGGTTCGAATCGTTCGTCCTCGGCCTCGTTCAAGGACTGACCGAGTTCCTGCCGATCTCCTCCAGCGCGCATCTGCGGCTCACCGCGGCATTCGCCGGCTGGCACGATCCGGGCGCGGCGTTCACCGCGATCACCCAGATCGGCACGGAGGCCGCAGTCCTCATCTACTTCCGCAAGGACATCGTCCGGATCGTCTCGGCGTGGTTCAGGTCGCTGACGAACCGTTCGATGCGGAGCGACCACGACGCCCAGATGGGGTGGCTGGTCATCGTCGGCTCCATCCCGATCGGCGTGCTCGGCGTGACGTTCAAGGACCAGATCGAGGGCCCGTTCCGCGACCTGCGGCTGATCGCCACCACCCTGATCGTGATGGGCATCGTCCTCGGGATCGCGGACCGGCTGGCCGCCCGTGACGAGACCGGCGGCAAGCACCGGGCCATCAAGGAGCGCAAGTCCCTCAAGGAACTGGGCGTCAAGGACGGCCTGATCTTCGGGTTCTGCCAGGCGATGGCCCTGATCCCCGGCGTCTCGCGCTCCGGCGCCACCATCAGCGGTGGTCTGCTCATGGGCTACACCCGCGAGGCCGCGGCGCGTTACTCCTTCCTCCTCGCCGTCCCCGCCGTCCTCGCCTCGGGCGTCTTCGAGCTGAAGGATGCGGGCGAAGGCCATGTCTCCTGGCCGCCCACGATCTTCGCGACCTTCATCGCGTTCGGCGTGGGGTACGCGGTCATCGCCTGGTTCATGAAGTTCATCACGACGAAGAGCTTCATGCCGTTCGTCATCTACCGGGTGCTGCTCGGCATCGCCCTGTTCGCCCTCGTGGCGGCCGGCGTCCTGAGCCCGCACGCGGGTGAGTCGGCGGGCTGACCGCCCCTCAGCGGCGGGCCGGTACGAACTCCCGGACGGCCCGGGCCAGCTCCTCGGGCCGGTCCAGCGGGATCAGCGTGCGACTGGCGGAGATCTCGGTCAGCCGTCCCTGCGGGAGCAGCGCGGCGAGGCGTCGGCCGTGCTCGGGCGGCATCACCCGGTCACCGGCCGCCCAGACGACGAGTGCGGGGCGGTCGAAGTCCCGCAGGGACCCGGCCGCTGCCGCCAGTCTGTCCGCGTCGGACCGGGCCGCGCGCAGGGTCCGTACGGTGTCGCGGCGGATGCCGGGGTCGGTGAGGACGGGGTCCATCCAGCGGCGGGTGGCCGCGTCGCCGCGCGCGGTCAGCAGGCCGAACGCGACCGGGAGGCGGCGCGCCGGGCGCAGCCGCATCTGCTGCATGAACAGGCCGAACAGCGCGGGCGGGAGCCGGCCCGCGAGCGCGAGGGTCGTACCCGTCACCCGCGCCGGGTAGTTGTCGAACGCCTCGCAGGAAGCGAGCACGATCCGGCCCACCCGTGCTGCCCCGTCGGCCGCGACCAGCTGGACCAGTGCGCCGCCGGTGTCGTTGCCCACGAGCGTGACGTCACTCAGGTCGAGGCGGTCGAGGAATTCGCCCACCAGCCGGGCCGCAGCGGACAGGGAGAGATCGGCGTCGGCCCGCATCGGTCTGCGGTGCGCGCCCAGCGGCAAGGTCGGGACGAGGCAGCGGTGGCCGGGGGACAGAGCGGCGACCACCTCGTCCCACAGCGAGCCGTCCATCATCAGCCCGTGCAGCAGGACGAGCACGGGGCCCTCGCCACCGGTGTCCTCGTACTCCAGGGTCCCGGCGGAGAGCTCGATCTCCTTCATGACCGTGCGGCCCGGGGCGTCTCGGCGCGGTCGTCCGCCGGGGCGAGCAAATGGCGGCGCAGGAACGACAGCTCGGCCTCGACGGCCTGCTCGTGCTGCTCCATGAAGGGGGCGTAGTGGCCGCCGGGCAGCCGGACCAGCTCACCTCTGGGCGCCCGCCCGGCCGCGCGCACGGCCGGCTCGGCGAGCACCGAGCGGTCCTGGTCGCACACCAGCACCAGCAGTGGGGGCCGCACCCGCGGGGTGTCGCGGCCCGGCCGGTAGAGGGCGATGCCCGGGATCGAGCGGGCGGCGATCTCCTGCTGCCATTCCGGGTACCTGTTGCCCGGGTTGAGGGCGCGGTCGCCCTGAACGCCGTCCGGCGTGGTGAGCATCGCGACGGTGCCCGGCTCGCCGGCGAGCGGCACGAGCAGGGGGCGCCGGCCGAGCAGCCCGCCGAGCGCGTCCAGGAGGATTCTGCCGGTGAGCCGGAGCGTCGCCACGGGCTTCTGAAAGCGGGACGCGCTGCGTGAGGCGGTGGGCCCGTCGGTGTTGGCCGTCTGGGCGACCGCTGCGGCCAGCCGGGGATTGCGGGCCGCGACGCGCAGGACGTGCCCGCCGGAGAGGGAGAAGCCCCAGACGGCGATCCGCGCCGGGTCGGTCTCCGGGAGGGACGCGGCGAAGGCGATCGCCGCCTGCCAGTCCTCCAGCTGGTCCTTGATCCGCACGGTCTGGCGGGGGCCGCCGCCGCTCTCCCCGAGACACCGGTAGTCGAAGGCGAGGACGGTGAACCCGGCGGCGTGGAACCGGGCGGCGAACGGGTCGGTGCCCGGCTCCTTCGTCACGCCACCGCCGGCGGCCATGATCACGCAGCCGCCGTTCGTCCCCGGGTAGTGCCAGGCGGCGCAGTGCGTGCCCCCGACGGTGAAGCGGACCTTCTCGCGCTTGACGGACGTGTCCATGCCGACCTCCCGGTGGGCGTGCGCATGCCTCGCACCTTCGTGCCTCGTTCATGGCTCACGAAGTCGTGCCTCACCAAAAGTGAACCACGTGGTTCACACGCTGTCCATGGCCGCCCCTGCGGGTACGGAGGAAAGCGCGGTGCTACGCGTCGGCCGCCTCCTCCCGTTCCAGCGCGCGGACCAGTGCGTCGAATCCGGCGGCCACGCCCTCGGTGTCGCCACTGGTACGGGCGTCGACCAGGAAGCCGCGCAGTGTGGCGAGCACCATCTCGGCGACCTCCAGCTTGCGGCGGTCGCTCCAGTGAGCGGGGCAGACGGACAGCAGGGTCGGCAGATACTGCTGGGACGCCTCGCGGCCGAGCGCGGCGTAGCGGTCGGAGTCGTACATCGCGAGGCCGATGGCCTGGTCCAGCACCCGCGCCTCCTCGCCGACCAGGACGGGCCAGATCGCGCGGACCCAGTCCCCCAGCGAGCGGCGGACCGGTCCCTCGGTCGCGGCGGCCAGCGCAGCCCGGATGCGCCGCTCGCGCAGCCGGACCACGGCCTGGACGAGCAGGTCGTCGGCCCCCTCGAAGTGGTAGAGCAGCACCTTGTGGGTGGCACCGGCGGCCCGTGCGGCCCGGCGCAGCGAGAAGTCCACGAGCCCGTTGGCCGCCAGGTCCTCGGTGACCCGTTCCAGCAGTTCCCGGCGCCGGGCCTCACCGCGCGGCGATCCGGCCGATCGCCGGTAGCCGATACGGGCCGCTGCGTTCTCGTCGGCAGAGTTGTCCATGGCGACAGCTTCCCCGATGTGCCGCCCGGCCACCGTCGCGGGCCGTCCCGCGCCCCCCGGACGCCGCACTGCCCCCGGCCCGCCGGAGCGGGACAGGGGCAGTGCGGCGTCGGACCCGGGGTGCGGGCGGTCTCACTCGGTCTCGACGAAGGGCGGAAGGTCGGGTTCGACGAACAGCCCCTGGTAGCGCGGTGTCGGTACGGCCTCGACACGGCCCGGGGCCTCGGGCGCCGAGCCCGTCGCGCTCTCGTCCGAGCGCCGCTGAACCTGGCGCGTCGGGGTATCAGCCATCGGGGTCTCCAGTTGCTTCGCAGTTGGTTGTGAGGGCCCCGAGGCGCCGTCCGGTCCTCGGACCACTGCGGCTTCGGGGTGGGGCGCCGTCCCGGTCCCACACCCACCAGGGCACCGGTGTATCCGACGAGGCCTGCTGAGACTATCCGTTGGCGCGGGCCCGGCCGTCGGCGCCGTCGCCGTATCCGCCCGTCATTCGCCTTCCCGGACGCATCGCCGGGCGGCACACCCCGCCGGACGGCCCCTCAGGTCCGCGTCCCGGCCGCCCTCAGACCTCTGTCTCGCCCGGCCCCTCGGAGCCGAACTGCTCGGCCCGCAGGGCGAGATCCTGCAGCACGTCGGCTGAGGTCACGTCCGTCTGCCCCGCGTCATGCACTTGCGCCAGCATCGCGAAGGCCAGCGTGAACGCTCCGACGAGCTGCTCCACCGCTCCCCCGACCTCACGGCCTACCAGGACCACCACGTCCTCGATCGTGGCGTCCTCGGGGATCGCGATCCTCGGCATCGTCTCGTTGAGGAGGGCGGTCACCACGGTCGAATCGGTGCTGGGGTCGTCGCGGTCGGGGTTCTCCTCCAAGAGCCGGCGCATCTCGCCCGCTTCGGTGAGGATGCCGACCACACGCTTCACGACTTCGCTCTGCTCCATCCCGCGAGCATAGGCGCAGCCGCCCCGGCCGACGAGGAGAACACCGTGGGGCGGCATGCCGTGCCGGGGCCCCGGGCGGGCGCCTCCGCCTCGGCACCGGGGCGCGGGCGGCCGTAACGTACGAAGCGGGCCCCGGCCCAGCTCCCGGGCGCGCAGCACAGCCGGGACACGTACACCCGGACTCCGGAGGCAGCCATGAGCACCACCGAGCTTCCCGTCGTCGCCGCGGTCGACGGGTCATCGCACAGCGGCGACGCGCTGGAGTGGGCGGCCCGGGAAGCGGTCCGGCGGGCCCTTCCGCTGATGATCACGCACGTCCGGCTGCTCACCCGGCGCACCGGGCAGGAGGCCCAGCAGCGCGAGGCCCAGGAGCTGCTGGCCCGGTCCGTGCGACGGGTGGACGAGATCGCACCCGGACTGCGCCCCACCACCCTCGCACCGCTCGACTTCCCGTCGGCGGCGCTGGTCTCGCTGAGCCGTGACGCGTCGCTGGTGGTGGTCGGCTCGCGGGGCCTGGGCGGCTTCCGTTCGCTGATGCTGGGGTCCAACAGCCTGGCGACGGCGTCGATGGCGAAGTGTCCCGTGGTCGTCGTCCACGGCGGGCAGCGCGACGAGGACCCCGAGGAGGCCGCTGCGGACGCCTTCCTCGACGTCGTCGCCGGGGTGGCCGCCGACGAGAGCAGTGAAGGGGTGCTGGAGTTCGCGTTCGAGACGGCGGCGGCGCGCCCCGGGGCACGGCTGCGGATCGTGCACGGCTGGACGATGTTCTCGTCGATGCTGTCCGGCGGTCCGGTCTTCGACCGGGAGGCGGCGGCCGGCGCGGCCGAACGCTCCCTGGCCGAGCTGACGGCGGGCTGGCGTGCCAGGTATCCGCAGGTGGAGGTCATGAAGGAGCCTGTCAACGGCTCTGCGGCGCGCACCCTGGTCACGGCGTCGGCGACCGCCGCCCTGACCGTGATCGGACGGCGCAAGGGCGGCGAGTCCCTCGGGCTGGGCCTCTCACCGGTGGCGCAGACGACCCTCACACATGCCCTGGGCCCGGTGGCGGTCGTCCCCTGCTGACGCCCGCCACCTCGTCGCGGGTGCACGGGACTTGGCCCCTGACGCCCATGGGCACACACTGACCCGATGACGCAGCGTGTGGATCTCTCGACCGTGATGGACCGGCTCGCCATCGATGCAGTGATCACCGGCTACGCCGTGGCGGTGGACGACGGCGCGTGGGAGGACTACCTGGCCCTGTTCACCCCGGAGGGCCGCGCCGACTACCGCACGGCGGGCGGCGTCGAGGGGCCCGCTGCCGAGGTCGCCGACTGGCTGGAGCGGACCCTCCGGCTCTTTCCCGTACGCCAGCACCTGATCGTGAACCGCCGGCTGGACCTCCAGGACCTCGGCGGCTACCCGGGCGACCGGGCCCAGGTGCGGGCCGACTACCTCAACCCGATGCGGCTGGAGAGGCGGCCGCAGGACGGCGCCGGGGCGGACGGCTCGACCGCCCCCGATTTCGTCGCGGGCGGGCGCTACGCCTTCGAGCTGCTGCGCACCGACGCCGGCTGGCGCGTCCAGCAGGTCACGGTGCAGGAGAAGTGGCGCAGCCTCACAGGCGGTCTCGCCACCGGCTGACCGGCCCCATCCGCTTGTGCTGCCCCACACTGGGGGAAGAACAGCGGGAACGGATCACCGAGGCATCGGGTCACGAGCGGGTACGAGGAGGCGCGGCATGCGGACCGGGGCAGAGCTGCGCGAGCGGGGCGGACGGATACTCGGCTCGCCCCTGGGGCGCGGCGTCGCCGCACTGACGGCGGGCGCGCTGCCGGCGCTCGCCTTTCCCGCCCCCTCGCTGTGGTGGTTCGCCTACGTCGCCCTGGTCCCCCTGATGCTGCTGATCCGGTCCGCCGGTACGGGGCGCAGGGCGGCGCTCGACGCCTGGCTCGGCGGGACCGGCTACATGCTGGCCGTGCACCACTGGCTGATGCCGAGCCTGCATGTGTTCATCGTGGTCCTGGCTGCCCTGCTCGGGCTGCTGTGGGCGCCGTGGGGTCTGCTGGTGGCGCGGCTGCTCCGGGGGCAGGTGTCCGGCGCGGCGGCGGCCGCCGCCATGGTGGTGGTCCCGTGCGGCTGGCTGATGATCGAGCTGGTCCGCTCCTGGGAGGGGCTCGGCGGGCCCTGGGGGCTGCTCGGGGCGAGCCAGTGGCAGGTGACGCCCGCGCTGCGGCTGGCCTCGGTGGGCGGGGTGTGGCTGGTGAGCCTGATGGTGGTGGCGGTGAACACCGCGCTCACCCTGCTGCTCGTGGCCTCCGCAGCCCGTACGGCGGCCACCGTCTCGCTCGTGGTGGGGGCGCTGGCACTGGGTTCGGTGTGGGTGTGGGCGCCGCAACCCGAGCGGTCGGGAACGGCCCGGATCGCCGTCGTGCAGCCCGGTGTGGTCGAGGGGCCGGGCAGCGTGCAGCGGCGGCTCGCCCGCAGCGAGGAGCTGACGCGCTCGCTGGCGGGGCGGGACCTCGACCTGGTGGTGTGGGGCGAGAGCAGCCTCGGCGTCGACCCGGTCCGGCGGCCCGATGTCGCCGCCCGGATCGCGGCGCTGTCGCGGCTGGTGGGCGCGGATGTGCTGGTGAACGCGGACGCCCGGCAGACGGACGGCTCGGGCCGGACCGGCATCTTCAAGCGGGCCGTGCTGGTCGGACCGCAGGGGCTGACCGGGGACCGCTACGACAAGATGCGGCTCGTCCCCTTCGGCGAGTACATCCCGGCCCGCTCGGCGCTCGGCTGGGCCACCTCGATGGGGAAGGCGGCCGGTGAGGACCGGCTGCGCGGCACCCGCCAGGTGACGATGAGGCTGCCGGGCGCGGACGGCCTGCGCGTCGGCCCGCTGGTCTGCTTCGAGTCGGCGTTCCCCGACATGAGCCGGCAGCTCACCCGGGACGGTGCGCAGCTGCTGATCGCCCAGTCCTCCACCGCGTCGTTCCAGCACGGCTGGGCCCCCGGCCAGCACGCCTCGCTCGGAGCGCTGCGGGCCGCCGAGAACGGCCGCCCGATGGTGCACGCCACGCTGACGGGCGTCAGCGCGGTGTACGGCCCGCACGGCGAGTCCGCCGGGCCCCGGATCGGTACGGACACGAGCGGCGCGGCCGTCTTCGACGTTCCGCTGGCCCGTGGCACGACGCTGTACGTCCGGCTGGGCGACTGGCCGCTGTACGGGGCGCTGGGCGTGCTGGCGGCGTTCTGCGCCGCCGAGGCGGTGCGTTCCCTGCGCAGGCGGGCCGCACAGCCGGCGGGGGCGGTCGCGGCGGTGGTCCCGGCCGGGGAAGCGGAGGCGGTGGGCGAGGCCCTCAGGCGGTCCGGCCAGGTCCGTTGACCGTGACGATGTCGCCCATCGCGTCAACGGTGAGCGCCACGCGTTCGACCTTGTTGGTCACGGCGAGCACCAGCCAGGCCACGCCCCACAGAAAGCAGCTGAACACCGTCAGCAGGGCGTGCAGCACATGGTTGAGGGGTTTGCCGCGCACCATGACGACCTGCGTATCGGAGCGGGACTCCACGCGCCAGCCGCTCGCGATGCGCTGGTTGACGGCCCAGTCGAGGATCAGGGCGCGCTGCATGGCGTCCGGCGGGCGCCCGTCCGCCGAGTAGTAGCCCGGCGGGGGCTGGAGCGCGCCCCAGCCCGGTGGCTCGCGGTGGGGTTTCATCAGGTCACCTCCACGGGGCGGCGGTCCGTCCCACCCAGCCTGCGTCGGCCCCCGTCCGGACGCATCCGGAGGAGCCGGGACCCCGCACACGCCCTAGGCGCAGTCGAGGTCGCGCAGGACGCGCTCGCACAGCTCGTGGGTCTCCAGGGCGTCCCGGGCGCTCGGCGTCCTTCCGGCGCGCACGGCGTCCAGGAACTCCAGCACGCTCTGCTCGATGCCGCGCTGCCGGGCCACCGACACCCAGTCGCCGCGCCGCCGCAGGCTCGGCTGGCCCTTGTGGTCGATGACCTCGGCGAGGTTGACGACCTCGCGCTTGGAGTCCTGGCCGGAGACCTCGAGCCGCTCCTCGGTGGACCCGCTGAGCCGGTTCATCGCCCCGATGGCCGTGAAGCCGTCGCCGGAGAGCTGGAGCACGACGTGGTGCAGCAGCCCGTCGCGGACCCGGCCGCGCACGACGGTGTGCTCGACCGGCCCGGGCACCAGGAAGCGCAGGGTGTCGACGACGTGGATGAAGTCGTCGAGGACCATGGTCCTCGGGTCCTCGGGGAGCCCGACGCGGTTCTTCTGCAGCAGGATCAGGTCGCGCGGGTGCTCGACGCACTGCGCGTACCCCGGCGCCAGCCGGCGGTTGAAGCCGACGGCGAGGCCGACGCCCCGGTCCTCCGCGAGCTCCACCAGCCGCTCGGACTCGGCGAGCGTGTAGGCGAGCGGCTTGTCGACGTAGGTGGGCACGCCCGCCTCGATCAGCCGGCCCGCGATCTCCGGGTGCACCGCCGTCGGGGCGTGCACGAACGCGGCGTCGAGCCCCTGGGCGAGCAGCGAGTCGAGGTCGGTGTGGCGCTGCCCGGCCGGGATGCGGTGGGCCTCGGCGACCGCGGCGAGGGTGGCCGGGGTGCGGGTCTGCAGATGCAGTTCGACCCCCGGCAGGGTGCCGAGTACCGGCAGGTACGCCTTCTGCGCGATGTCGCCGAGCCCGATGCAGCCGACCTTCACAGGGTCTTCCTCTCGCTGGTCAGCGCCGTGCGTCGCGATCCTCGTCGGTGTGGGTCCGCTGCGGTGCCGCCGGCGCGTCCGTCGTCCGGGCAGCATACGTGTGCTGCGGGGGCCGCCAGTCGGCGATCCCGTCGAAGGTGCGCAGGACGAGACCGGGCCCGAGCCGGGAGACTGCGGACATCACGACGTCGCGCATCTTCACGGCCGGCGGGCTGGTCAGCCGCATGAGCCGGGAGACCTGTTCCGCCTTGCGGACGACGGCTGCGGTACGCGGAAGCCGGTCGGCGGTGTACGCGGCGAGCCCGGCGCCCAGGTCCCCGCCCGGGGCAACATGGTGGGCGAGCACGATCCCGTCCTCGATGGCCTGGTTGCCGCCCTGGCCGAGCGTGGGCGCCATGGCGTGGGCGGAGTCCCCGACGAGGACCGTGCGGCCCCGGTGGAAGGCGGGCAGCGGATCGGTCATCTGGTACACGTCGTTGCGCAGGACTCCCTCGGGCCGGGCGGCGGCGATGATCTCCGGGACCGGGTCGTGCCAGTCGCCGAAGCGGCGCAGGAGTTCGGCCTTCTCGTCGTCCGCCGCCCGTGCCCCGGCGGGCGCGACGGCGGCCCCGTAGGCGTAGATCCTGCCGTCCTTGAGCGGCTGGGTGCCCCAGAGCGCGCCGCGCCCCCAGGTCTCGTGCGGGGCGAAGGGGCGGTCAGGTGCCGGGACGACGACGCGCCAGGTGGTGAATCCCGCGTACGCCGGGCCGGGGCTGCCCGGGAAGAGGGCGTCGCGCACGGCGGAGTGGATGCCGTCCGCGCCGACGACGAGGTCGGCCTCGACCGTTCCGTCCGGGGTGGCGACCACGGCGGGGCCGCCACCTGCGGTGCCCGGGTCCACGAGGCGGGCCGGGCAGCCCGTGCGGACGGCGGAGGCGGGGAGCCGGGCGGCGATGCGGTCGATGAGGGTGGCCCGGTGCACCAGGACGAGCGGTCCGCCGAACCGTTCGGCGGCGGCGGTGGCGTCGGTGCGCGAGAGCCAGCGGCCGTCCGGGGTGCGCATCCCGCCCTCGCCCTGCCAGGCGGCCAGGGACCTGATCTCGTCGCCGAGCCCGATGACGTCCAGGGCGCGCTGGGCGTTGGGAGCGAGACCGATTCCGGCGCCGACGGGCTCCAGGGAGCCGGCCCGCTCCAGGACGGTGACCTGCCAGCCCGACCGGTGCAGGGCCGCGGCGGCGGTGAGACCGCCGATTCCGCTGCCGATGACGACCGCACGGGGCATGTCCATGGGAATCCCTCACTCCGCCGCAACTACACCTGTAGTGACACGGCCACCGTACTACAGGTGTAGTTGCGGCGGTAGGTTGGCCCCATGGCCACACGCACCCCCGCTTCCGTCCGGGGCGACCTGATCACCGATGCCGCGCTCGACCTGCTCGCCGAGCGCGGCATGCGGGGGCTGACCCACCGCGCGGTGGACGAGCGGGCCGGCCTTCCCCAGGGGTCGACGTCGAACTACGCCCGCACCCGGCAGTCCCTGCTGGAGGCGACCGTGCGGCGCCTGGCGGAGCGGGAGGCCCGGGTCCTCGCCCCCGACGAGCTCCCGGCCCCCGGGGCGTCCCCGGACGCCTCAGCCGGCCCGGACGGCCCCGCCCTCCCCGGCCCGCTCGACGCCGACGCACTGATCGCCGGACTCGCGCTCGCCCTGCACCGTTATCTGACGCACCACCCGGAGCTGCTCGTGTGCCGGTACGAACTGGCCCTGGAGGCCACCCGGCGCCCCGAACTGCGCACGTTCTTCGACGAGACGGGACGGCAGTTCCGCGAGCCCCTGGTGGCGCTGATGACGGCGGCCGGGTCCCCGGAGCCGGAGCGGCACACGCTGTCCCTGGTGGCCTGGTGCGAGGGGCTGATGTTCTCGTGCGCGGCCGGCTCCTACCACCGCTCCGTGCCGACGGAGGCGGAGCTGCGCACGGGCTTCGGCGAGCTGCTGCGCGGGATGCTGGGGCGCTGACGCGGCGACGGGCGCATCACCCGTGCGGGGCAATCAGGCCCCTCGGACCCACCCGACGGCGGCCCGCACCGCAGAGTTGATCAGGTGCATCGAACCAGAACCACTGTGAAGCTCCTGGTCGCCGTGGCGGTCACGGCCCTGTCGGGCTGTGTCTCCGTCCAGCCGCAGCCGGGCGCCCCGCCGCGTCCGGAGACCAGCCGGCCGGCCCCTGGCCCGGCCCCGCAGAGCGTCGGTCCGCCGGTCCACGACACGCTGGAGGCCGAGGCGAAGCCCTCCTCGCCCCCCGCACCGGCCGCATCCCGCCGGACGGCGCCTCCCCCGGCCGCGCGCCCCGGCGAACCCGGCGTTCCGCACGGGCGCGAGCGGCAGGGGCCCGCTCGTCCGCGGTCGCGTCGGGTCGTGCCCGCCGCCCCTGCCCCGGCCCTGCCGAAGCCGGTCACCGGGGCCGATGTGTGCGCGCTGGGGCGGGGATACGGGCACTGGCCCGCGGGCAGCCCGCAGTCCCGGATCTGCGACCGCGCCTACGGCCGGTAGCGGGACGGACCCGGCGTCCGGGAGGACCGCCCGCCGGACCCGGCACAACGGGCGGCGCCGGGTGCGAGCCACTTCCCCCGCGCGGCCCGCACCGCCCACCGCTCCCGGCTCACCACTCCCGCAGCCGCCGCTCCAGCCGCCCGATCGCCGCCCGGACCCCTCCCCCGTACCCGTCGTCCATGCCGTCGTCGGCCAGGACACCCGAGGCCTCGCGGGCGCGGTCCAGATGGATGCGGGCGGCCACCGGGCGGTGGAGCTTCACATAGTCCGCCGCGAGATTGAGGTGCAGCGACGGAAAGAAGGCCCGCACCGCGAGCGCGTCCTCGTGTCCGGCCGCGCGCGCGTCGGTCAGCGCCTGGGCGGCGGTCAGCGCTCTCAGGTCCCACGCCAGTTCGTCACCGGGGTCGTCCTGGGTGTCGGCCATGTAGTGGGCGAGGGTGCAGCGCTGCAGGGCGTCACCCTCGTCCCCGATCTCCGACCAGAGCGCCCCGAAGCGGTTGCGGGCCTCCTCCCGGTCACCGCCGTGGAGCAGCATGATCGCCTGGCCGATTCTGGTCATGAAGACGTCCCCCGACGTCTCCTGCTGCTCCGTCACCGCGGTCTCCCTCGTACCCGTCCGTCCGCGTCCGGTCGATACGGATGGATTCCGGACGTTCCCACCGGTTCCGAATGGTTCCGGCCGGTTCGACGCTAACCGTCGCGGCGGGCAATCGCACTCAGGCTCGGGCGCGCCCTCAGCCCAGGTCGGGGATGCGCCAGTCGATCGGCTGGTGCCCCTGGTCGGCGACGGCCTTGTTGATCTGCGTGAAGGGGCGCGATCCGAAGTACTTCTTCGCCGAGAGGGGCGAGGGGTGCGCGCCCTTCACCACTACATGGCGCTCCTCATCGATGAGCGGGAGCTTCTTCTGCGCGTAGTTGCCCCAGAGCACGAAGACCGCCGGGTCGGGCCGGGAGGCGACCGCGCGGATCACGGCGTCCGTGAACTTCTCCCAGCCCTTGCCCTTGTGCGAGTTGGCCTCGCCCGCGCGCACCGTCAGCACGGCGTTGAGCAGGAGCACGCCCTGCTGGGCCCACGGCATCAGATATCCGTTGTCCGGGACGGGCAGACCGAGCTCCTCCTGCATCTCCTTGTAGATGTTGCGCAGCGAGGGGGGCGTCTTCACCCCGGGCCGCACGGAGAAGCACAGGCCGTGCCCCTGGCCCTCGCCGTGATACGGGTCCTGGCCCAGGACCAGGACCTTCACCTTGTCGTACGGAGTCGCCTCCAGGGCCGCGAACACCTGCTCCCGGGGCGGGTAGACCGGTCCGGCGGACCGCTCCTCCTCGACGAAGGCGGTGAGCTCCTTGAAATACGGCTTCTGCAGCTCGTCGCCGAGGACGCCGCGCCAGGACTCGGGCAGCAGGTCGGTGTCGGTCACGTGAACAACCTCCGGTAAGCAATCCGTTCTTGATCCCAGAACCTACCGGGGGCCACTGACAACGGGCTCCGGGAGTCCGCTGCCAGTGGCCCGCACCGCTCCTACCAGCTCGCCTTTCGGTACAGCTCCCACATCTGCATGACGGTCTGCGGATCCAGGGCGCGCTCGCCGCCGCCGATGTCCTCGCCCGCGGCGACGTACAGCTTGCCCTGCCACAGCGGCAGCAGCCGGACGTCGTCGACGAGGATCTTCTGGGCCCGCTCGAACTCCTTGCCGACCGCGCCCCGGTTGCTCTGCTTGCGGGACTGGGGCAGCAGCTGCTTGGTGATCTCGTCCTTCACGTACGGCCGGCCCGTGACGCTGTCCTTGCCCACGAACGGCGCGATGAAGTTGTCCGGGTCCGGGAAGTCCGGGAACCAGCCTCGGCCGAAGACGGGGTACTCGCCCTTGGTGAAGCCCTCCTGGAAGGTCTTCCAGGGCCGGCTCTTCAGGGTGATGCGGAACAGCCCGGAGGACTCCAGCTGGCGCTTGAGCTCGTCGAACTCGGGGGCCGTGGAGGAGCCGTACCGGTCGGTGGTGAACCAGAACGTCATGGAGACCGGCTTGGTGATGCCGGCGTCGGTGAGGATCTTCTTCGCCTTGGCCGCGCTCGGGTTGCCGAAGGTGTCGAAGAAGCTGGTCGTGTGGGCGGCGATGCCCTTGGGGACCATGGAGTAGAGCGGCTCGGCGGTGCCCTGGTAGACCTTGGCGACGAGGGCGTCGCGGTCCACCAGCTGGGCTATCGCCCGCCGGACGGCCGGGTTGCCGGCGGCGGGGTCCTCCGGATTGAAGACGAGGAAGCGGATGTCGGCGCCGACGGACTCGACGATCTGGAGATCGCTGTCCTTGTCCTTGTTGTCCTCCAGGCCGACGACGTCCTCGGCGGACAGACCGCGGTAGGTGGCGTCGATCTCACCCTTCTTGAGGGCCGGGACCAGGTCGGAGGACTTCTTGAAGTACCGGATCGTCACGGCGTCGTTCTTGCGGTCGGCGAAGCCCTTGTAGTCGGGGTTCTTCACCAGCTCGGAGCGGTCCCCCTGCTTGTACGCGTCCAGCAGGTAGGGGCCGGATCCGGTGACCTTGCCGTCGGTGCGGATCTTGTGCTTGGAGTAGGCGCTCGGCGCCACCAGCGACATGGCCGGCGTGGCCAGGATGAAGGGGAAGGTGGCGTCGGGCTTCGACAGGTGGAAGATGACGATGTCGTCGCCCTTGGTCTCCACCCGGTCGAGCGAGCCGAGCATGCCCACGGGGCCGCCCTTGACGCCGATCTCCGTGATCCGGTCGATGGAGTACTTCACGGCCTCGGCGTCGAGCTTGTCGCCGTTGGAGAACTTCAGGCCCTTGCGCAGCTGGCAGCGGTAGGCGGTGCTGGTGTTGTCGGTGAACCGGCAGTTGTCCGCCGCGTCCGGCTCGGGTGTCGTACTGCCGGTGGGGAAGCTCACCAGGGTCTGGAACACATTGCGCATCAGCTCCCAGGAGCCGTCCCACGCCGCCGCCGGGTCGAGGGTCGAGGGCTCACTGGTCGTCCCGACGGCAAGCTTCTGGTCCACGTCCGAACCGCCGCCGGGCAGCAGACCGCAGCCGGCCAGCAGAGTCAGGGAAGCAAGGGCTGCAGCGGCCTGCAGACTGGCCCGGTAGAACACGTGCACGCTCCTCGATCAGCCATGGGTCGGCAGACCATACCGCAGCGCCCCGCCAGGTCAATCCGCAGGCCCGGCGGGGCACTTGAGGCAATCGGGGCCAAATGGGATCAGGTGGTGTCAGCCCACTCCGGCATTCAGGAAGATACCGCCGTCGACGACCAGGGTCTGCCCGGTGATCCAGTCGGACTGGCTGGACGTGAGGAAGGCCGCGGCACCGCCGATGTCCTCCGGCACACCGAGCCGGCCCAGCGGGTAGGCGGCGGCCGCCTCCGCCTCGCGGCCCTCGTACAGGGCCTGGGCGAAGCGGGTCTTCACGACCGCGGGCGCGATCGAGTTGACCCGGACGACCGGCGCGAACTCGTGCGCCAGCTGGAGGGTCAGGTTGACCATGGCCGCCTTGCTCATCCCGTACGCGCCGATGAAGGGCGAGGCGGAGACACCGGCGACGGAGGCGATGTTGACGATCGCCCCGCCGTTCTCCTTCTGCCAGGCCTTCCAGGTCTGCTGGGCGAAGCCGAGCGCCGAGATCACGTTCGTCTCGAAGACCTTGCGGGCGACGTTGAGGTCCAGCTCGGCGATCGGACCGAAGACCGGGTTCGTACCGGCGTTGTTGACCAGGAAGTCGACCCGGCCGAACGCCTCCATCGTGCGCTCGACCGCCGCCGCCTGGTGCGCCTCGTCGTGCGCCTTGCCGGCGACGGCGATGACCCGGTCGGAGCCGAGCGCCTCGACGGCTTCCTTCAGCGCGTCCTCGCCCCGGCCGGTGATGCACACCCGGTCGCCGCGGGCGACGAGCGCCTCCGCGATGCCGTAGCCGATGCCCCGGCTCGCGCCGGTGATCAGCGCGACCTTGCCACTGTCCTGCACAGTCATGATGTCCGTAGTCCTTCGGGTCAGTTGAGCGGTCCGCCGGCGACGTACAGGACCTGGCCGGAGACGAAGCCGGCGTCGTCGCCCGAGAAGAAGGCGATGGCGTTGGCGATGTCCTCGGGGAAGCCGACGCGCTGCACCGGGATCTGGGTGGCGGCCGCCGCCTGGAACTCCTCGAAGCCCATGCCGACCCGGGCCGCGGTCTGCGCCGTCATCTCCGTGACGATGAAGCCGGGGGCCACGGCGTTGGCGGTGATGCCGAACTTGCCCAGCTCCTTGGCGAGGGTCTTGGTGAAGCCCTGGAGGCCCGCCTTGACCGCGGCGTAGTTGGCCTGGCCGCGGTTGCCGAGGGCCGAGGAGGAGGACAGCGACACGATCCGGCCGAACTTGGCGTCCACCATGTGCTTCTGGACGGCCTTGGCCATCAGGAACGCACCCTTGAGGTGGACGTTCATCACGATGTCCCAGTCGGACTCGCTCATCTTGAAGAGCAGGTTGTCGCGGAGCACGCCCGCGTTGTTGACGAGGATCGTCGGGGCGCCGAGCTCGGCGGCGACCCGCGCCACGGCGGCCTCCACCTGGGCGCTGTCCGACACGTCGCAGCCCACGGCGAGGGCCCGGCCGCCGGCGGCGGTGATCTTCTCGACGGTGTCCTTGCAGGCCGCCTCGTCGAGGTCGAGTACGGCGACGGCGCGGCCCTCGGCCGCCAGACGTACCGCGGTGGCGGCACCGATGCCCCGCGCCGCTCCCGTCACGATGGCTACGCGCTGCTCGCTGGTGGACATGCTTGGTTCTCCTCGCCCTTGGATCGCGGCTCAGCGGACGTCAGGAAGTTCCCGATAACTGAGCAACCGCTTAGTACCTTCAGCAGACGAGACGCTAGAAGCCCTGGCACCCGGTGTCAACGGCCCACGGGCGCAGCGGCGCATGTCACACCCGGCGGCGCCGCCGCCACGCGGTGTGCGGGCGGCGGCGCGGTGGCCGGATCAGCGCACCAGCAGGTCGAGCAGGCGCTCGACCTCGGCCTCGGGGTCGGTGGTGAGGCCGCTGTGGACGGGGCTGGGCTGGACCACGGTGGAGCGCGGGGCAATCAGCCAGCGGAAGCGCCGTCCGGCGTCGTCACCGGCCGCCTGGCCCGCGTACGGACCGCCGCGGCAGACGCCCTCGACGGCGTGCAGGGCGGCGCGCACCCCGGTCACATCGGCCGCGGGGTCCAGCGCCCGGAGTTTCGCCTCGTCGAGTTCGGTCCGGGCGGCCACGAAGCCCTTGGCCCGGCAGTAGACCACCACTCCGGCGTTGAAGAACTCCCCGCGCTGGACGCGGGGCACCACGCGCACCAGCGCGTACTCGAAGACATCGCGCTCACTCATGCCCGGCCGCCCTCTTCGCTGTTCGCGCGCTCGTGCCTCGGGGCGAGGCGTTCGGTGATCCAGCCCGGGGCCTGGGAGGGCTTGTCGGGGGTGGGGGCGTCCAGCACGATCCGCTCGTGGATGGACGCGGCCCTCGGCAGCAGCGCCTCCACATAGGCGCGGCGGAGCCGGTCGGTCGAGTCGAAGCCCGGCTCGTCCACCAGCCATTCGTCGGGGACGTCGGCCGCGACCTCGGTGAGGAGTTCCTCGGTGACCAGCGGGGCGAGTTCGGCGGCGGCCGCGGCGACATCGGGCCGGAACGGGGCCAGCGCGTGGTCGGAGGCGTTGTACGGCTTGGCGGCGGAGGCCCGGGCGCCGGGCCAGTTGTGGTGCCAGATCATGGTGGCGCCGTGGTCGATCAGCCAGAGGTCGCCGTGCCAGACCAGCATGTTCGGATTGCGCCAGGACCGGTCGACGTTGTTGATCAGCGCGTCGAACCAGACGACCCGCCCGGCCTCGCGCGGATCCACCTCGTAGGCGAGCGCGTCGAAGCCGAGCGAACCGGGGAGGAAGTCCATCCCCAGGTTGAGCCCGCCGCTGGCCTTGAGGAGCTCCTGCACCTCCTGGTCGGGCTCGGCGAGTCCGATGACCGGGTCCAGCTGGATCTGTACGAGATCAGGGACGCGCAGCCCGAGCCGGCGGCCGAGCTGCCCGCAGATCACCTCCGCGACCAGCGTCTTGCGGCCCTGTCCTGCTCCGGTGAATTTCATGACGTACGTACCCAGGTCGTCGGCCTCGACGATCCCAGGGAGCGAGCCGCCCTCACGCAGGGGCGTGACGTAGCGGGTCGCGACGACCTCTTCCAGCACTTTCCCAGGCCACCAATCTCTTCAGCCTCACATTTCGCGGAGGGCTCCTACGGGGCGTAGCGGCTGAAGTCACCGGTCAACCGTGCTGGGGGAATCCGGGGAGTTCCGGCCGGCAGGCCGGAACTCCCCGCTCCCCAGCAGACCGTCAATGCCGCTGCGCCCCTTGCTGCCGGCCTCCGGCATGAGGTGAGCATAGTAACCGAGGGTGATCACCGGCGAGGAGCGCCCGAGCCGCCGGGCCAGAGTCACAACGGACCCGCCGGCTTCCGACATGATCGAGGCGTAGGTGTGCCGCAGCACGTGGAATCCGTCCTTGGGGACGCCGCCCACTGCCAGACGGCCCTGCATCTGCTGCACCGAGACCCCCGCGGGCCCTGACAACGGTTCGCACCACCATGTACCACAACGACGACAGCCAGAGCTTCCTGCTCAGGGTGGCCGTCCCGGCCCCTGCGAGCCGGCCGGCAGGGGTCCTGATTCCTGAGCCCCACAGCTGAGCTCGTGCGTTCTTTCGGTACCCGGGCCGGGACTTGGCGTTCTGGCGTCTCGCGGGGCCCGCCGGTCAGGTGACGGTGGCGACGAGGAGCATGTGGGCGGACATGTCGGTGGTGTCCGGGTGGGGATCGGCGAGAAGTGCTGCTTCAGGGCGGCGGTGAAGAGGCCGGTGGGACCAGCTCACCTCCTGCACGCCCCTGCGCGGGTCCGGACGCGGACCCCAGGTCCTGCTGGGCCTGAAGCAGGTGCACCGCATCGCGCGGGAGGTCGCGAGCAGCCGTCGCTTCCCCCGCGACCCCGATGTGCCGGGCGCCTACCGGTCGCGCGTGGGCCTGCTCGGGCTCGGCCACATCGGCCGGCTCGTCGCGGACCGCCTCGGCCGCTTCGACGTCGAGATCCTCGCATCCGACCCCGTGACCTCCCCGGAAACCGCCGGGCGCGCGGGCGTCCGGCTCGTCGGCATCGAGGAGCTCTTCGCCACCTGTCACGTCGTCAGCCTCCACGCCCCGCTGCTGCCCGAGACCCGGGGCACGGTCGGGGAACGGCTGCTGAACTCGCTGATGCCGGGTGCGACGCTGATCAACACCGCGCGGGGCGCACTCGTCGACGAGACGGCCGCCGCCCGGGTGCTGCGGGCCAGGCCCGACCTCACCGCCGTACTCGACGTCACACACCCCGAGCCCCCGGCGCACGACTCGCCACTCTTCACTCTCCCCAACGTGGTCCTGACGCCCCATCTCGGCGGCGCCCTGGGTGCCGAACGCCACCGCCTGGGGCAGCTCGTGCTCGACGAGCTGCACCGCTTCACCCGGGGCCTGCCGCTCCGGCATGCCATCGACCCCGGCCGCGCCGCCTCGCTGGCCTGACACCCGCCCGGGAAAACGACGCGAGGCGGCCATGCTGTACCCGGAATTCGCTTACGGGCAAGCCTGGTTGTCCGACGTTTCCGAGGACACGCCGCCCCGAGCCGCGACGCAAGCGAAACGTCAGCGAAACGTGAGTGAGACGTCAGCGGGACGTAAGCGCGAAGGAGGAGCGTGAGGCGCGAGCATCAGGATCAGGCGAAACTGCGGCCCCTGCCGCTCCGTTGCACGGCCGCCGGTTCCCGCCCGAAAGGCGCCGAGCCGAAATACGCCGTGCCCGGAAGAGGGCGCGTCCTATTTCCCTGGACGGCCGCAGGGGTGTGTGCCGCTATTCGGCCTGCCCTCTTTCCGGACGGCCGCCCCCGTGAATTGCCGATGAATTGCCGATGCCGCGCCCTTTCCTCTTCCGCCGGGCTGTGACGCCGCGCCCGCACGGTCCGGCACCGGCAAGATTTTGCGCGGCGTGCAAAGTTGCATAGCATGCACCTTCGTGACCACCGACGACCCGCCCGCAGGGCTGCGCGAACGCAAGAAGCGCGCGACGCGCGACGCCCTCGCGGACCGGGCCCTGCGCATGGCGGCGGAGCGCGGGATCGAGCATGTGACCGTGGAAGCGGTCACCGAAGCGGTCGGCGTCTCCGTCCGCACCTTCTTCAACTACTTCCCCTCTCTTGAGGACGCGATCACCCGCCCCGTCCAGGACACCGCCGAGCGGACCCGCCGGGCGGTGCTGAACGCGCCGGCGGAGCTGACCGCGCTCGCCGCCCTCAGCGAGGCCATCGCCCAGGAGCTCGCCCACATCGAGGAGGACCACGAACGCTGGGAGCTCCAGATGGCCGTGGTCCGGAAGAGCCCTTCGCTGCTCCCCGGATTCCTGGCCGCGCGGGGCGCGGACGAGCGCGCGCTGGTCGACGTCGTGGCCGAGCGCCTCGGGCAGGACCCCGACACCGCGCTCTACCCCAGGCTGCTGGCGCACGTGGCGATCGCCGCCGTGCGCGCGGCCGTCGAGGTCTGGGTGGCCTCCGGGCGCACCCGTACGTTCCAGAGCCTGTACCGCGAGGCGTTCGCCTCGCTCGCCGCCGGTCTGAAGGCCTGAAGCACATCCAGGGCCCCTCAGGGCCTTTCACCACCAGAGAATGAGGAACGTCAGCCGATGACCGCTGCCGTCACACCCGAAGCCGGTACCGCCGGCGCACCCGCGGGGGCCGCACCGGCCATGACGCGTCGCCAGATACTCCAGGCCATGTCCGGCCTGATGGCAGGCATGTTCGTGGCCATCCTGGCCTCCACGGTGGTCTCCAACGCCCTTCCCCGGATCATCGCCGATCTGCACGGCACCCAGTCCTCGTACACCTGGGTCGTCACGGCCGAGCTGCTGGCGATGACGGCGACCGTCCCGATCTGGGGCAAGCTGTCCGACCTCTACGACAAGAAGCTGCTCATCCAGCTCTCGCTGTCGATGTTCGTCGTGGGCTCGCTCGTCGCCGGGTTCTCCCACAGCGTCGGGCTGCTCATCGTGAGCCGCGTCGTGCAGGGCATCGGCGCCGGTGGTCTCACCGCGCTCGCCCAGGTCGTGATGGCGGCGATCATCCCGCCGCGCGAACTCGGCCGCTACTCCGGCGTCTTCGGTGCCGTCTTCGCCGTCGGCACCGTCGCGGGCCCGCTCATCGGCGGGGTGCTCGTCGACACCTCCTGGCTGGGCTGGCGGTGGTGCTTCTTCATCGGGGTTCCGTTCGCCCTGCTCGCCATCGTGCTGCTCCAGCTGACCCTGAAGCTGCCCACGATCCGCCGGGAGGTGCGGATCGACTACCTCGGTGCCGTACTCATCATGAGCGGGGTCAGCGCGCTGCTGCTGTGGGTGACCCTCGCGGGCAACCGCTTCGACTGGGCCTCCTGGCAGACCGCCGCCCTGGTGTCCGCCGGTGTCGTCCTGCTCGCCTCGGCCGTCCTGGTCGAGTCCAGGGTCAAGGAGCCGATCATCCCGCTGGACATCTTCCGCAACCGCACGGTGGCGCTGACGACGGTGGCGAGCCTGCTGGTCGGTGTGGCCATGTTCGGCGGCACGGTGTTCCTGTCGCAGTACTTCCAGATCTCGCTGGGCAAGACGCCGACCGTCGCGGGTCTGATGAGCCTGCCGATGATCCTCGGTCTGATGGTCTCCACGACCGTCGCCGGGCAGATCATCTCCCGCCGGGGCAAGTGGAAGAGTTTCCTGATCGCGGGCGGGATCATCATGACGGCGGGCATGGGCCTGCTGTCCACGATCGGCTCGGACTCCTCGTTCGTCGTCCTCAGCCTCTACATGGTGGTCCTCGGCGTCGGTGTCGGCATGCTGATGCAGAACCTGGTGCTGGCCGCCCAGAACGACGTGCCCGCATCGGAGCTGGGCGCGGCGACGTCGGTGCTGTCGTTCTTCCGCAGCCTCGGCGGGGCGATCGGTACGAGCGCGCTCGGCGCCGTCCTCGGCCACCGGGCGGCCGAGGAGATGGCGAAGGGCTTCGGCGGGGCGGCGGACAACGGCGGCGCCGGGCACGGCGTGCCCGACCTCGGCACCCTTCCCGAACCGGCCCGGCAGGTCGTCGAGCACGCATACGGGGTGGCGACGGCCGATGTGTTCCTGATCGGGGCGCCCTTCGCCTTCCTCGCCCTGATCGCGGTGCTGTTCATCAAGGAGAAGCCGCTCAGGACCCAGAGCGGCATGGAGCGGCTCGCGGAGGAGAACGCGGCGGCCGCCTCCTAGATCCCGTGTACGCAAACGCGGACGTGCGCCCCCGCCCGAGCGGTGGGCGCACGTCCGCGTTTGCGTACACGACGCGCCGTCAGCCGCCGGCGGCCTTGCACCATACCGGTGGAGACCGGGTTGGATCGAGCGAATTTTTACCTGTCATGGTGTCGCCATGACTCCCCCCTTCGACGCGTCGGCCGAGGCCGACGCGCCCTCAGCCGACCCCTTTCCGCTCCAGTTCGCCCGCACCCGGCGCTTCTCGCTCGGCGTGCCCCGCCTCTTCACGGTCTCCCCGGACGGGGAACGGGTGCTGTTCCTGCGCGGTACGTCGGGCACCGACCCGGTGAGCCGGCTCTGGATCCACGAGGACGGCCGGGAGCGGCTGCTCGCCGACCCGCTCGGGCCCGCGTTCGCGGGCGGGACGGCGGGCGAGGTGCCCCCGGAGGAACTGGCGCGGCGCGAACGGGCCCGCGAGACCTCGTCGGGCATCGTCTCCTACGCCACGGACGCGGCCGTACGGCTCGTGGCCTTCGCCCTCCGGGGCACGCTCCTGGTGCTCGGCACCGACGGCGGGACTCCACGCCGCATCCCGACGGCGGGACCTGCCGTGGACCCCCGCCCCTCGCCCGACGGCTCCCTGATCGCGTACGTGTCCGGCGGCGCGCTGCGGATCGTACGGGCCGACGGCACGGACGACCGGCCGCTCGCGGAGCCGGACGGCACCGATGTGACGTACGGGCTGTCCGACTACGTGTCGCAGGAGTCCGTCGGCCGCTCGCGCGGTTTCTGGTGGTCGCCCCGCGGCGATGCCCTGCTGGTGGCCCGGGTGGACACCTCCGGCGTCGGGCGCCGCTACATCGGCGACCCGTCCGATCCCGCACGGCCGCCCCGCGAGGTGGCCTACCCGGCCGCCGGTACGGCGAACGCGGAGGTGTCCCTGCATCTGGTGCGGGTCTCCGGGGAGCGGACCGCGGTGCGGCTGCCCGACGCGGCCGGCGAGGGCCACCCCGAAGGGACGTGGACGGACCCGGCGTTCGAGTACGTGGTGGCGGCGGGCTGGGACGAGCGGGGTCCGCTGGTCTCCGTGCAGACGCGTGACCAGCGGTCGGTGCACGTCCTGGAGGTGGACGAGGAGTCCGGCGCGACCCGGACGGTGCACCGCGCGCACGATTCCGCCTGGGTCGCGCTGCGGCCGGGCACCCCGCTGCGCCTCGCCTCCGGGGCGCTCGTCGTACCCGCGCGGCCGGGCGGCGACACGCAGGGGCTGGACATCGGCGGCACGCTCACTCCGCCGGGCCTGGAGGTCCGCGAGGTACTGGGTGAGGCGGATGGCCGCGTGTACTTCACCGCGGGCGGGGAGCCCACGGAGATCGACGTCTGGTCGTGCGCGCCCGGCGAGGGGTGCGTCCGGGTCAGCGCCCCCGCAGGGGTGCACACGGCCGCGGTCGGGGGCGGGACCGGGGTGCTCGACAGCAGGACGCCGGACGGCCACACGGTGACCGTGCTGCGGGACGGGGCCCCGGCCGGCCGGATCGCGGTCCTGGCCGAGGCGCCTCTGGTCACCCCGCGTCCGCTGGACCTGAGCCTGGGCGAACGGGAACTGCGCAGCAGGCTGTACCTGCCGTCGTGGCACCGGCCCGGGGACGGTCCGCTGCCGGTGCTGCTCAGCCCGTACGCCGGCCACGGGATGCAGGTCGTCCTGAAGGTGCGGACCTGGTGGGTGGCGGTGGCCCAGTGGTTCGCGGAGCAGGGGTTCGCGGTGCTGGTCACCGACGGCCGGGGCACTCCCGGGCGCGGGGAGGCCTGGGAGAAGTCGGTGCACGGCGACCGGCTGACGGCCGTCCTGGAGGACCAGATCGACGCGCTGCACGCGGCGGCGGCCCTGCGTCCGGAGCTGGACACGTCCCGGGTGGCGATGCGCGGCTGGTCGTTCAGCGGGTATCTCGCGGCGGCGGCCGTGCTGCGGCACCCGGAGGTGTTCCACGCGGCCGTGGCGGGCGCGGCACCGGCCGACCGGCGGCTCTACGACACCCATTGGGAGGAACGTTTCCTGGGGCACCCGGACGTGCTGCCGGAGAACTACACGCGCAATTCGCTGCTGGACGAGGCCTCGGCCCTGACCCGGCCGCTCATGCTGGTGCACGGACTTGCCGATGACAATGTCGCCGTGGCCCACACGCTGCGGTTCTCCTCGGCGCTGCTCGCCGCGGGGCGGCCGCACACGGTGCTGCCGTTGTCCGGGGCCGGCCATCTGGTCAGCCACGAGCGGACGGCGAGCGGGCTTCTGCTGCTGGAGCGGGACTTCCTGAGGAAGTCCCTGGGGCTTTGAACACGGGGTGCCGGCCGCGCGTACCTCTGGGCGAAGCGTCGGAGCCGGAAGACCGTGAAGGGAAAGAGACAGCATGAGCGCATCGCAGGACCCGGAGATCCGTCTCGGACGCCGGACGGTGGTGACCGTCGCGGGCGCCGTTCCGCTCGTCGCCGTACTCAGTGCGTGCGGCGGCTCGAAGGAACCGTCCGGTTCCGGTGCCGTCAAGCAGTCCGACGACGGCGGGGACGGCGGCACGGGCCCCGCCCTCACGACGACCGCCGACATCCCTGAGGGCGGCGGGAAGATCTTCCCGGACCAGGGGGTCGTGGTGACCCAGCCGGCGGCCGGTGAGTTCAAGGCGTTCTCGTCCAAGTGCACCCACATGGGATGCGCGGTCTCCAGCGTCTCGGACGGCACCATCAACTGCCCGTGTCACGGCAGCAAGTTCGACGTGGCGACCGGCGAGGTCCGGACGGGCCCCGCCACCACGCCGCTGCCCGCCGCCGCGATCACGGTCGAGGGCGACTCGATCAGCCTGGCCTCGTAGCCCGGCCGCCTCGTCACCCGGCCGCGCGTCAGCCCCGGGTGCCCGTCCGCCGGCTCAGCCAGCAGCCGAGCAGGTCGTCGGTGGTGGTCACGGTGGCGACCAGGGCGAGGGTGTTGCGGATCATCGCGGGCGTGTAGTCGGCCGGCACGCCCGCGATGGCGTCGGAGACCACCACCGCCGTGTAGCCGAGGTTCACCGCGTCGAAGACGGCGTTGGGGATCGCCACGTTCGCCGATACGCCGGTGACGACGAGGGTGCGGCAGCCGAGGTTGCGCAGCAGGGCGTCCACGTCCGTGCCCGCTATGGGCGAGAGGCCGTGCAGCCGGCGGACGACGAGGTCCTCCTCCGCGACCTCGATGGGCTCGGCGATCCGCACCGCCGTGGTTCCCGAGTGCTGCTGTACGGGGAGCCGGCCGGCGGCCCGGAAGAGCCGGGCGTTGCGGTTGGCCCCCCGGCCGTCGGGGCGGCGTTCCGCCACGGCGTGCAGGACCTGGACGCCTGCCTCGTGCGCGGCGGTGACCAGCCTGGCCACGTTGCGCAGCGCGCCGGAGGACCTGGCCTCCTTGGCCAGTTCGGGCAGTGCGCTGTCCGGCCCCACCACTCCCTGCTGGCACTCCACCGTCAGCAGGACGGTGGTGGCCGGTTCGGTCTGCTCGGCAAGCTGTTCCCTGGACGGCACGGCTGCCCCTCTCGGTGTCACCACGGGCGCGCGAGGCTAACCGCCATTGCGCGATGAAGGAAGAGACCCCATGATTCCTGACACATAGTCAGCAACCTGGAGGGGGCTTCCCATGGCCGTCACACAGCGACGGGGCCGCCGGATCATGATGACGGACGAGGAACGGGACGCCTGTCTCGCACAGCAGCGCACCTGCCGGGTCGCCACCGTCGGCGCGGACGGCCGGCCGCACATCGGGGCGCTCTGGTTCTGCTGGGACGGCACCTCGCTCTGGCTGTACTCGATCACCCGCAGCCTGCGGTGGTCGCAGCTGAGCAGCGACCCGAGGATCGCCGTGGTGGTCGACGACGGCGTGGAGTATGGGGAGCTGCGCGGCATCGAACTCTCCGGTGAGGCGGTCTTCGTCGGCGAGGCTCCGCGCACCGGTGAGCCCTGCCCGGAACTCGATGTGCCCGAGCGGCTGTTCGCGGCGAAGTACTTCGGCATGGAGACGATGCCGCACGACGGGCGGCACGCCTGGCTGCGGCTCACGCCCGAGACCGTCACCTCGTGGGACTTCGGCAAGCTGGCCGATCTGCCGGGGGTGTGAGGGCGGCGGTGATACGCGACGGGCCGCGTCGGGGTGCCGACCGCCGCGCCTACCCGTCCCCCAGCGGGTCGTCCAGCTCCCGCCCCGCCTCGCGCAGCGCCGCGACGGCCGCCCTGATGGAGGGACGGCGGTCCGCGTCCGCCCGCCACACGGCGTGGACGTGCCGCCGCATCTTCTGCCGCACGGGCACCAGCCGTACGCCGTCGGGCACCGGACCCCGCCCCAGCCGGGGCGCCACACAGACACCCATCCCGGCCGCGATCAGGGCGAGTTGCGTGTGGTGTTCGCCCGCGAGGTGGGCGATGCGCGGTTCGATCCCCTTGGAGCGCAGGGTGAACATCAGCCAGTCGTAGCAGAATTCGCCCTCCGGCCAGGACACCCAGTCGTCGTCGGCGAAGTCCTCGAGATCGACCTCGTCCCGCTCCGCGAGCGGGTGGTCCGCCGGCATCGCGATGTCCGGGGCGTCGTCCAGCAGCCTCGCCCGGGCGAGGCCACCCGGCACCGGGAGCCGCTTGTTGCTCCAGTCCAGCACCACCGCGAGGTCGATGTCGCCCCGGAACACGGCCCGGATGCCGGCCTCGGGCTCCACCTCCAGCGTGCGCACCCGCAGTTCGGGGTGGCCGGTGCGCAGGGCGAGCAGGGTCGCCGGGAAGAGCCCGCGCGCGGCGGTGGGGAACGCGCCGAGCCGGATCTCGCCGACCACCTCGCCCCGCTGGGCCTCGATGTCGGACTGGGCGAGCTCGACCTGCGAGAGGATGCGGGCCGCGTGGTCGGCGAGCAGCCGGCCCGCGTCGGTGAGCCGGACGCCCCGGCCGCTCTTGGCGAGCAGCTGCTGCCCCACCTCTCGCTCCAGCTTCGCCATCTGCTGCGACACGGCCGACGTCGTGACGTGCAGCCCCTCGGCGGCCCCGCTGACGGAACCGAGCCTGGCGAGGGCGTCCAGGGTGCGCAGGCGCTCCAGGTTCAACATGTAAGTGATGCTACGCGAACAGTCATACAAAGTCTCACTTGTGCTACGAGGTGTGCTTGGCCATCGTTGACTCCATGAGCGCCCCGCCCGCACCGCGAACCCAGCCACCAGCCGAGGTCTCCCCCGCGCAGACCGAACGGATCGAACGAACCGATCGGACCGCGCAGGCCCCTGCCCCTCCCCCGGCCGTGACCCTCGCGCCCGCCCGTCGTCCCGCGCTGGACTGGCGGCTGCGCTTCGCGGCCCTCTCGCTCATCTGGGGCTTCAGCTTCCTGCTGATCAAGGTCGGCACCCATGGCTACGCCCCGTTCCAGGTGACGCTCGGCAGGCTGCTGTCGGGGACGGCGGTCCTGGCGGTGGCGATGGCGGTGAAGCGGGAGCGGCCGCCGCGCACGGCCCGCACCTGGGGCCATCTCGCCGTCGCCGCCTTCTTCCTGAACGCCCTGCCGTTCTCCCTCTTCGCCTACGCCGAACTCAGCATTCCGTCCACGCTGGCCGGCATCTGCAACGCGACCTCCCCTCTGTGGGGCATGGCCCTGTCCCTCGTGGCGCTCTCGGAGGACCGGCCGACCCGCCGCCGGGTCGCCGGCCTGGGGCTCGGCTTCCTCGGTGTGCTGACCGTGCTCGGGGCCTGGCAGGGCTTCTCCGGACTGGACTTCAGCGGTACGGCCATGGCGCTCCTGGCCTCCCTCAGCTATCCCGTCGGCTGGATCTACGTCCGCCGCACCCTGGCGGGCAGCAGCGCCTCGACGCTCGCCCTGACCGGCAGCCAGCTGCTCCTGGGCACGGCACAACTGGCCCTGGTGACGCCGCTGTTCACCTCCACCCCCGACGGCTTCCCCCTGCTGCCCACGCTGGCGGTCGTCGCCCTGGGCGCCCTGGGCACGGGGCTCGCCGTGCTCCTCCAGTACGGACTGGTCCAGGAGGTCGGGCCGACCACCGCGCAGATGGTCACCTACTTCATCCCGGTGATCGCCACGGCGGCCGGGGTCGCCCTGCTCGGCGAGCAGTTGAGCTGGAACACCCCGGTCGGCGCCCTGGTCGTCCTGGCGGGCGCCGCCCTCACCCAGAGCCGGCCGCGCGCCGCCCGGCCGGCCCCGCCCGCGCCCCGTCCGCCGCGCTGACTCACCCGTAACTCAACGGGCTGGCCGGTCCCGCCGCAGCCGCCACCGCGTCCGCCAGCGGCCCGATGTCGGCGTCGGAGAGCGGCGACACGGTGATCCGGACGCCCTGGGGCGCGGAGATACGGAACCGCGCCCCGGGAGCCACCGCCCAGCCGGAGTGCAGCAGCCGCGCCACGGCCCCGGTCTCGTCGCTCACCGGCACCCACACGTTCATCCCGCTGCGGCCGTGCGCCTCGACGCCCCGCTCCGCCAGGGCGCGGACGAGCGCGTCGCGGCGATGGGCGTAGGCCGCGGCCACCTCGCGCGGGTCCACCGCGTCCGTGGTCCACAGGTGCACCATCGCCCGTTGCAGAAGCCGGCTGACCCAGCCGGGGCCCAGTCTCTGGCGCCCCGAGACCCGGTCCGCGGTGACCGCGTCCCCGGTCAGCACGGCGACCCGCAGATCCGGCCCGTACGCCTTGGCCACCGAGCGGACGAACGCCCAGCGGTCCGTGGCCCCCGCCAGCGGGTACAGCGGCAGGTCGACGATCGCGTGCCCGTGGTCGTCCTCGATGAGCAGGACCCCCCGGTGCCCGGCGAGGACGGCCCGCAGCTCGGCAGCGCGCCCGGCGGAGAGCGCCGCGCCGAGGGGGTTCTGCGCCCGGTCCGTGACGACGACGGCCCGCGCGCCCGCCCTGAGGGCCGCATCGAGCGAGTCGGGCAGCGGCCCGTCGTCGTCGAGCTCCATCGGGACGGGGCGCATACCGAGGGCCGGGACGAGATCCAGCAGGCCGCTCCAGCCCGGATCCTCGACCGCGACCGCGTCGCCGGGTCTGAGGTGGGCGACGAGCACCCGCTCGATGGCGTCGAGCGATCCCGAGGTGGCGACGACCGGCCCGGCCGGGACACCGTCGGCATCCATCGCGGCCCGGGCGAGCGCGGCGAACTCCGGGTCCACCTGCGCCTGCGCGTACATCCCCGGTGCCTCGGCGTACGCCGCCGTGACCGAGGCGAACGCCTCGCCCAGCGGTGGCAGCAGCGCCGGGTCGGGGTTGCCCTCGCCCAGGTCCCGTACCCCCGGCGGCGCCTCCACGCGCATCGAGCCACGCGCGGTGCTCGCCGGACGCGGTCTGACCCGGCTCCCCCTGCGCCCGGCCGTCTCGATCACTCCCCGCTCGCGCAGGGTGCGATAGGCGGCGGCGACGGTATTGGGATTCACCTCCAGGCGGCTCGCCAACTCCCGCATGGGAGGCAGCACTTCGCCGGGCGACAGCTCACCCGAGCCGACCGCCCGCTCCACACTGGCGGCAATTTCCGATGCACGCCGACCACTGATCCGATACTCTCCTAGCACAAACAACAGTATGCACTAGTGCAATGGAGTATGCAATGCCGGAGACCGCACCCCAGCAGACCACGGCCCCGGACGCCGCAGCCACCTACGAACCGACCGGGCGCACGGTACCGACCCGCTCCCGCGAGCGCGCCTCGTACGACCGGGAACAGGTCCATTCGATCCTCGACGCGGCCTACCTGTGCCACCTCGGCTTCGTCCGGGACGGAGCGCCCGTCGTACTGCCGACGCTCTTCGGCCGGGTCGGCGAGCGGCTGTACATCCACGGCTCGACCGGCTCCCGGCCGCTGCGGACGGCGAGCGGGAGCGAGGCCGGTCTCGCCGTGTGCCTCACGGTGACCCATGTCGACGGACTAGTGCTGGCCCGGTCCGCCTTCCACCACTCGCTCAACTACCGTTCCGTGGTGGTCCACGGCACCGCCTACTCCGTCACCGGCCCCGAGGAGCGGCGCACCGCCCTCGACGCGATCGTGGAGCAGGTCGTCCCCGGCCGCTCCCGGGACTCGCGGCCCGCCGACGCCAAGGAGCTGGCCGCCACCGCCGTGATCAGGCTCGACCTGAGGGAGGTCTCGGCCAAGATCCGCACCGGCGGTCCCCACGACGACGACCGGGACCTCGGCCTGCCCCACTGGGCCGGTGTCATCCCCCTCGCCCCCGGCTTCGGCGCCCCGATACCGGCCGAGGACCTCGATCCCTCGATCGCCTTTCCGGACTACCTGAGCGCGCTCTGAACCACCCCGGGGTGACGGGGCCCCGCCACAGGGCGCCGACCCCGCCACCCTCGCGATCAGGAGTGATCACTTCCGATCAGACGGGGACGGCCTCCTCCCGGCGGGCGGCAGCGGCGCCGCGCGTCTCGGCGACGGCCAGTCCGGTCACCGCCGTGAGCAGCAGCAGCGTTCCGGCGACCGTGGACGCCGTCAGCCGCTCCCCGAGCACCACGACGGCGATGACCGCCGCGCTCACGGGTTCGAGCAGCATGATCACCGACACCGTGGCGGAGCGCACCACCGCGGCCCCCGCGAAGTAGAGCGCGTAGGCGAGCGCGGTGGGGACAGCCGCGACATAGACGAGCAGCAGGAGCACCTGGGCGGTGTGCGCGGTGTGCGGCACGAGCCCCTCACCGGCGGCCATCGGCAGCAGCAGGAGCGCGGCGACACCGAAAGCCCAGGCGCTGGTGGCCAGTGGATCCGTGGCGCCGCCGTCGCGGCCGAGCCACCGGGTCAGCAGGGTGATCGCGGCATAGCCCGAGGCGGAGAGCAGGGCCAGTGCGATCCCGGCGGGCCGCACCGTGCCCGGTCCGCCGCCGAGCACCAGCACGGCGAGCCCGGTGAGCGCCCCGGCCACGGCCGCGATCCCTCCGGCTCCCAGCCGCTCCCCCATGGCCAGCCGGGCGCCGACGGCGATGAGGACGGGACCGGCCCCGAGGGTGACGACGGTCCCGACCGCGAGTCCGGTGGTCCGGACGGCGGCGAAGTACGCGGTCTGGAAGACGGCGAGGCCCGCGCCGGTACCGGCGATGCGCAGCAGCCGCCTGCGCGCGGACTCCGCGGCGGGCGCCGCGCGCCGGGGCCGTAGCACCAGTGCCGCGAGCAGCAGGACGAGTCCGCCGGCGCAGCGCCAGAACGACAGCGCGAGGGGGCCGAGATCGCAGATCTCGAAGACCAGCGAGGCGGCGGCACCGGCGGTGCCCCAGGCCACTCCGGCGATGATCAGATAGCACAGGCTCCGCCCGACGGGCAGGCCGGAAGCAGGAATCGACACGTGACTTCTCCAGAGGAAGACAGGAAGGTGGTCGCTCGGCTCCGCACGGGGGCAGCGACGAACCGCTCGGGGACTGCCCGAGCCCGGTCTTCGTCAGATGCGGCCGCCCGCGCTAGGCGGCGGGCGGCGGAAGTACGGTCAGACGCATGATCGTCACCCTAGGGTGCGGTCCGCCCGGCGGACAAGCCTTCCTCCGCCTCCGCGAACACTCCGCTCCCGGCACCGGAGGCGACCGGTCCGGAGGGTGCCTTCGGTGTCGCGGACTGGGCGATGAGCGCACCGAGCAGGACGAGCGAACCGCCGATGAGCTGCGGGGCGGCCAGATGCTCCCCCAGCAGCACCCAGGCGAGCACGGTCGCGATGACCGCTTCCAGGCAGGCGACGACGCCCGCGACCGCCGGGGACAGCAGCCGCACGGAGATCACGCCGGTGACGTACGCGATGACGGTGGCGAGCAGCACGATCCAGACCAGCAGCAGCCAGGCGGGCACCGCCGTACCGTTCATGACGGTGCTGCCGCCGAGCGTGGACCAGTCCATGCCCCACGGCCGTGCGACCGCGGTGAGGACGGCGGCGCCGATCAGCAGTCCGTAGGCGATGACCCCGACCGGATGCGGGGGCTCGGCCCCGCCCTGCGTCCGCTCCCCGCTGCCCTGGTCGGACAGGACGAAGTAGCCGACCTGGCAGCAGGCGGCGCCCAGGGCGAGCAGCAGACCGACGAGGTCGAAGCTCAGGCCGGACCAGACCTCGACCACGCAGGCCAGGCCGCCCACCGCGAGAACGACGCCGAGGGCGGCGGCCTTGGTGACCGGGCGCCGCTGGACGAAGCGCACCCAGCCGAGGACGAGGGCCGGCGCGAGGTATTCGACGAGCAGCGCGACGCCCACCGGGATACGGGAGATGGCGGCGAAGTAGCAGGCCTGCACACCCGCGACGGCGAGCAGCCCGAATCCGAGCAGCAGGACGGGCCGGCTGCGCACGAGATCGCGGTGGCGCCAGGCCACCGGGAGCATGACGAGCGCGGCGCCCGCCACCCGCAGCCACACCACGTGGAGCGGGTCGAGCCCCGCCTCGATCAACGGCTTGGCCGCCACTCCGGAACCGCCGAATGCGAAGGCCGAGCCGAGAGCGAGTCCCAGGCCGGCGCTTCTCCCCTGAGACGCGTGCATCGGCACATCATGACAGCTGTGGTCAGGAGCGTCACCCCGGTGACGCCTGACCCGGGTAACACTCCGATCTCGGGAAGGCCCCTGACAGCAGCGCCGACGGGGCAGGTACCGCCACGGACGCCGGACCGTTCACTCCCGGCCGGAGACCTCGACGATCCGGTCCATGAGCCGTTCGGCGTCGACACCGGCGCGCTCCAGCACCTCGACGGCCCGGCACGTCCGGTCCCCGGCCAGCACCGTGAGCAGATCGAGGCCGCAGGCGCGGGCCCGCCCGCACTTCAGGGCGCGCCGGTGCGCGCCCGCCATCGCGGAGACGGCGGCGGGAGACCAGCCCTCGACCTCGGGGGCCGGCGGGTCCGTCACCGCGGCGAGCGCACCCGAGTCCTCGACAGCACCCTGCCAGCGGAGCCCGTACCCGATGCTGCGCTGGACGAGATAGCCGAGCACCCTGGCCAGCTGTGGTCCGCCGTCGAACGCGGCACGGACCTCGGGGTCGGCCTCGATGAGCGAGTGCAGCAGATGGGCGGTGTCGATCTGCCGGTCCCCGTCCCGCAGGGCGCGCCTGCGCGCACCCGTCACCACGGCGGCCAGCTCCTCGGTGAGCCTGGCGTCGAACTCAGCACGGTGGTTCGATGCGGGCTGCTGAGGGATCCGCGGTGTCCGGTTCTGCACGCTTCCACCCCATCAGCCCGGCCGGGCCGGGTCGTCCCCGGAGAGACCCATTGACGCATCCCACCCGGGTTGGGCACGCGGGAGCGATACCTCCTCCTTACGGATGAGATCGCGCCATCGCGGGATCCGATTCGGCAGAAAGGCGCGCGCCGCCTTGCTTCACACTTCCGGAGGCAACCGCGAGTACGGTCGCGCACGTCACACAGGCCGGAGGCAATGGTGGCGGGCGGCGGGAGGGGTGCCGGAAGTGAGCTGGCTGGTTTCCCTGCCGGCGCTCGACGGGCGCGACTACGTCTACCGCGTCCACGCACCGTCCGACGCCCTGCTCGCCGACCTCTTCTGGGCCGCGTTCCACTGCCACGACGACGGGCCGCATCCACGGGCCTCCGACCGCTTCGACTCCGCGCTGATCTGGCACACGGGTACGGAGTCAGCAGATCTGACGCTTCATCAGTATTGAATGTTCTCGCCGCTGCGGCTACGTTCCGCGACACCGGAACCCGTCGAGAAGGGGTGGTCGCATGGCCGAAGTCAGTGCAGAGGCGCGGATCGGGGCACCGGCCGAGAAGGTCTGGGCCCAGCTGACGGACTTCAGCAGGTACGGGGAGTGGAACGCCACCCACACCAGCTTCCCCAAGGGCGGCCCGGCCGCACTGGAGCTCGCGGCCACCTACGAGGAGAACCTGAAGCTCATGGGCTTCCCCGCCGAGGTGACGTGGACCGTGTCGGAGCTGGAGACCGGCCGGCTGCTGACCACCACGGGGAAGGGCCCGATGGGCGTCAATCTGCTGATGCGCTATGCACTGACCCCTGACGGGGACGCCACCGCGGTCCGCATCGACGGCGAGTTCACCGGCGCGGCCGTCTCCCTGATGGCGGGCAAGCTCAAGGACTCGGCCACGGCGGCGCTCGTCGAGTCGCTACGCAGACTGGACGGCCTGATCGTGGCCTGACCCCGGGCGACCACCCACCTCGCACGCCCCTCCCCCTGCACACATCCGCACGACGAAGGGCCCCGCAGCAAGGCCGCAGGGCCCTTCAGCACATCTCTGCGCGAGCGTCGCACCGCCGGGCTCAGTGCTCGTCGGCAAGGATGAGGTAGAGCTTCTTGCGAGCGTCGTTGATGACCGTGAGCGCCTTCTCGCGCTGATCGGCCGAGCCGGTCTTCCAGACCTGGCCGAACGCCTCCATCAGGCCGAAGCCGGCCTGCCGGATCTCGTTCACGCTCTCCCAGTCGACGCCGCGTCCGGCTTCCTCCCAGGGCGCCTCGGGCCCCGACTCCGCCTCGGTACGACCGGTGTCGGTGAGCGTGAACAGCTTCTTGCCGCCCTCGCTCGCACTGGTGATCAGGCCCTCGTCCTCCAGCAGCTGGAGGGTCGGGTAGACCGACCCCGGACTGGGCCGCCAGGCCCCGCCACTGCGCTCGCCGATCTCCTGGATCATCTCGTAGCCGTGCATCGGCCGGTCCTTGAGCAGCGCCAGGATCGACGCACGCACGTCACCGCGCCGCGCCCTGCCCCGGCCGCCACCGCGACCCCGTCCGCCCCCGAAGGGGCCACCACCGAAGGGCCCGCCACCAAAAGGCGGCCCGAACTGCCCGAAGGCCGCCCGACGCCCCTCGAAGTCCCCACGCCCGTGCTCACCGGGCCCGCAGGGGCCGTGTCCACGCCCGTGTCCGTGTTCCTGTCCATGTGAACGCATGACCTTCACTCCTTCTTACGTTGATCTCTCACTTATCGCTGATCTGTCGCGATGCCTCAACGATATATCGGAACCGGTCGGATGACAATCCCCTTCGACTTGGGGCGCGGCACATGAATACTGGCTGTCGTCCCGTCGATGCGGTCCGCTTCCGGCCTTGCGAAGCGGACCGGCCCAAGAGCCTGCGAGCGATGACCATGCACGATGACCAAGTGGACGTGACCGCCGAAACCGTCGCGGCCCTGATCCGGGAGCAGTTCACCGAGTGGAGCGGCAAGGCGATCCGGCTCGTGCCGTCGACCGGGACGGTCAACGCCATCTTCCGCATCGGGGACGGTCTCTCCGCGCGCTTCCCGCTGCGTCTCGTCGATGCCGCCGAGGCGCTGGCGACTCTGGAACGCGAGGCCCGGGCGGGCGCGGAACTGGCGCAGGTGTCTCCGGTCCCCGCCCCGGAACCTGTCGCCCTGGGACAGCCCGGCGCGGGTTACCCCATGCCGTGGTCGGTCCAGACATGGCTGCCGGGCACGGTCGCGTTCGATGCCGACCCGAGCGGGTCGGACGCTTTCGCGGAAGATCTCGCGGGCTTCGTCGCGGCCCTGCGGGGCGCCGATACGCGGGGGCGGGCCTTCGGCGGCGAGGGCCGCGGCGGCGTGCTCGCTCACCACGACGACTGGATGGCGAAGTGCTTCGCGCAGAGCGAGGGTCTGCTCGACGTGCCCCGGCTGCGCCGACTGTGGAGCCGCTTCCGGGAGTTGCCGCGCACGGGTGCCGACGTGATGAGCCACGGTGATCTGATCCCCGGCAATGTACTGGTCGCGGGAGACCGGCTCGGCGGCGTACTCGACACCGGCGGCTTCGGCCCCGCCGACCCCGCGCTGGATCTGGTCAGTGCCTGGCACCTGTTGCGGCAGGGCCCGCGGAACGTGTTCCGGAGGACACTGGGCTGCGACGACCTGGAGTGGGAGCGCGGCAAGGCATGGGCGTTCCAGCAGGCGATGGGCGTGGTCTGGTACTACGCCGAGAGCAATCCGACGATGAGCGGGATGGGGCGCCGGACGCTCGACCGCATTCTGGAGCCGGCGGATTGATGCCGCCGCCGTCGGACGGGGCAACGAGGACGATCGCTCACCGCCCGCCGACTCGGGCCCCGGGGAGGCGGCGGTGTGGGCCACGCGCGGGCCACGCCGCCGATCCGTCACCGAGGGGCCCGGCAGTCAGCCGGTCAGCCGGGCGAGCGCCAGCGCGTGTGCCTGGTCGAGGGAGTCGGCGGCACCGCACGGGACGTCCGGCTGCACACCCGTACCCTCCCAGTTCGCGCCGGAGACGGGATTGACCGCGCGGCCGACGGGGACGGTGGCCTCCAGGTGCGGGTGGACGGTCCAGCCCTGGCAGGGATGTGCGCCGCCGCGGCTGGGCTCGCCGACGACCACGGCGCGGCCGAGCTGCTGGAGGTCGTACGCCAGTTCCTCGGCGGCGGAGAACGTGGTGTCGCTGGACAGCACGTACAACGGCTTGCTGCCGCCGAAGCGGGCACCGGGAACGTGCGGCAGGCTCCAGGACTGCTCGCTGCGCTCCCCGTCGCGCCAGTACATGGAGTTGAGATGGGTGCGCTCGTCCAGGAGGTAGCTGCAGACGAAGGCGACCGTGTCCGGGTCGCCGCCCCGGTTGGCGCGCAGGTCCACGATCAGCGCCCGGGCGCGGGAGGCCAGGGTGAGCGCGGCGCTCAGCGGTTCGGCGGCCCACTCCAGCGGAAACAGCATCGGCGCCAGTTCCAGTACGGCGACCCCTCCGTCGAGCAGTTCCACCCGGGGCGCGCCGCCCAGCGAGGTGTCGAAGTCCCGGCGCATGGCGTCCAGGGTGGCCGCTCCCCGCTTCGGGGGCACCGGGTCGACGTGGTGCTTCAGCCTCAGGTGCCGGTCGCCGTTGACGGACTGCAGATCCGCGGTGACCAGAGGGGCAAGCTCCTCGGCGCCGCCGACGTCGTAGGCGCCCTCGGCGAGGCGTCGTCGCAGCAGGCCGGCGAGCTGTTCGGCCGTCTCCGGGAATATGTAGTGCTCGGTCAGCAGCCGGACCGTCTCGTCGATGACAGGGGCGGGCTGAAGCGTCGTCGGAGTTGTCATGGCAGGGAGTAGAGCACCACCCTTGCGAAAGCGTCAATAACTTTAGACACTTTCGGTATGCATGACGACCAGCCTTCCTATCCGCCGCCGCCCGAGGACGTTCTGGAGGTCGGCGCGCCTGAGCAGTTCGCGGCGCTCGCCCACCCGTTGCGCCAGCGGCTGCTCTTCTCCCTTGGCCACCGGCCTGCCACCGTCAGGCAGCTCGCGGCGCGGCTCGACGCGAAGAAGGGCAACGTGGCCCATCACCTCAAAGTGCTCCGCGAAGCCGGGCTGGTGCGCATCGCGGAGACCCGCCAGGTCCGGGGCGGCACCGAGCAGTACTTCCAGCGCGCGGCCCGCCACATGCTCGTCGCCGACCCCCGGGCGGCGGGCACCGCCGCGATGCTCGCCGCGGTGGCCCAGGAGCTGGACCGCTCGCCCGCCGAGCACCACCTGACGCTGCGCCACCTGCACCTCGGCCCCGCACAGGCGAAAGCGCTCGGCGAAACCCTTGCCGCACTCGTCGACGAGGCCGAGGAGGGTGCGGAGGACCAGCCCGTGCACGGGGTGCTGGTGGCGCTCTATCAGCAGGCACCTCCGGCCGGCACCACCGGTTCCGCCTAGCGCGCCTCCACATCACCGCGCGGGCCGCCGGGCAAAAGGCGCATGCGCCCCCACAGGCCGCATGCCATCCTCAGCGCCATGCCGTCCCGCAACCGCCGCCTGCCGCGACACCTCTCGTGGCCACTCACACCGACCGACATCCGTACCGCCCTGGGCGAGCAGGAGTCGGCCCTCACCCACCCCGACTTCGCGGACCACCCGTACGAGGACCGCACCCTGCTGCACGTCGAGTGGAGCCCGCCCGTCTCCTCCAACTACGGCAACGGCATACACCCCGATCTGTGGTCCAGCGTGGCCGTCCGCGTCGGCCCGCTCCCCGCCACCGAACGCGCCGCCGCCCGCCAGGCCCTGCGCGAACACGCCCTTCCCGAACTGGCCGCCTGGATCGACGCGTCCCGGCGTGCGCCTCAGGGCTGGACCCTGTCCCGGCACAGCCGTTCCTGGCGGGTCGAGGGCAGGGCCACCGTCCACCGCGACGACTGGAAGCCCTACCGCCGGCCGGGCGATCAGCCGTGAATCCAGGGCGCCTTGGAAACCGGGGACACCTGCCCCTGCCCGCGAGCGCCCCTGGGCTCGCGGGGCGTGGGCTTCATCCGGGGTCCGGACCAGAACCTGCACGAGCCGGGTGCCGTACGGGCCCTGCCGGCGGCATCGGCCACCGCTCGCGCCGGGGACGCCGCTCGCGCGCGGCCGTAAGGGACACCGTCCGCCCGGACTCCCCGGAGAGCACCCTTTGAGCGAGGCATGCCATGCAGCGACGAGCACTGTCACGTAGCGTGGGGGCGCATGATCGTATGGCTCAACGGAACCCATGGCGCGGGCAAGACGACGACCAGCGCGCTCGTGCAGCAGCTGATCCCCGGTTCGAGGGTGTTCGACGCCGAGAAGGTCGGCGAGACACTCATGGACATCTCCCCGGGGCTGCCCTCGACGGACAACTTCCAGCACTGGCCGCCGTGGCGGCCGCTCGTGGTCGAGACCGCCCGCCGGGTACTCGACTACACCGGCGGCACCCTGGTGATGCCCATGACCGTCCTGGTCGAGGAGTACTGGCGCGAGATCAGCGCGGGCCTCGCCGAACACGCCATTGCGGTACGGCACTTCGTCCTCCACGCCGACCAGGACACCCTTCGCGGCCGCATCGACGGCGACACCGTCCTCGGCCCGTCCCCGTTCCGGCACGCCCACCTGGAGCCCTACGCCGAGGCGGCCCGCACCTGGCTGCACGACGAGGCCGAGGTCATCGACACCACGCACATCACACCCGCCCAGGCCGCCCGGCAGATCGCGGACGCCCTCAGGAACTGAGCCGCGCCGCCCCAGCCCACGGCATCCCGGACCGCCCTGTCACAGCTCACCCCTCGCCGCGCAGCCCGAGGACATAGGCGGCGGTGAGCGCGACGCCTCGGTCCTCGTCCTGGGACAGCCCGGCGAGGGCCCGTGACGCCGTGGGTCCCGGGATGCCGGCGAGCGCCTGGGTCAGCCGGCGGCGCGCGGCCGGGTCCGCGGCGGCGCGGCCGAGGCGGTCGACGAGCCCCGTCGCGATGCGGTCCGCCTGCGCGGGATCGCCCGCCAGCGCGCTCAGCGCGTCGGCCGCGTCCACGTCGTTCGTCCCCCCGGCGACCATGTCGACGAGCGTCGGGACGGCCTCGGCCGCGCCGCGTGCCCCGAGCGCCAGAGCCGCGCACCGGCGGACGACGAGGTCGTCGTGGGCAAGAGCCTCCCGGAGCACGGCGGCCGCCCGGTCGTCCGGGATCTCCGCGACCGCCCGGACCGCGCGCTCCCGGACCTCGGGCTCCGACGAGAGCAGGCCCTCCGCGAGCAGTTCGGGTCCGCCGTCATCCGCGCGCGCCAAGGCCCAGCGCAGGGCCCCGGCCACATGCGCGTCCGACTCGCGCAGCACCGCGTCGACAAGCGCCTCCACCGGTACCTCTTCGGCCGAGGGAGAGGCCGAGCCCGAGGACAGTGCCGCCCGCTGCCGCGTCCCGGCGCTCTTGGACCCCAGCGCCTGGAGGAGGGCGACGACCCGCAGGACGCCCTCCCAGCCGGCGGGTTCCGCGGCACCGATCCGGGAGAGCCGGGTGAGCAGCTCGGTCTCCCGCGCCACCCGCTCCCGTGTCTGGCGGATGAGGTCGTCCACCAGCTCCGACGGCCTGAAGCCGGGGTCGTCCAGCGCGCGGCCCACCTCACGCAGCGACAGCCCCAGGGACCGCAGGCTCTCGATGTGGAAGATCCGCCGGATGTCCTCGCCGGAATACTCGCGGTAGCCGCCGTCCGTACGGCCCGTGGGGCGCACCAGACCCAGCGCCTCGTAATGCCTGAGCATCCGGGCGCTGACCCCGGACCTTCGCGCCACCTCACCGATCAGCACCGCGTGTCACCCCTCCTGGACGGTCGTACCGAGGGCCACGATCCGCTTCGCCTCCTCGATCGCGCACTCGAATCCGGCATCCGGGTGACGCCACAGCCGTTCCGTGGCGATCGCGTGCTCACGTACGCGCGGGTCGGCGTCGGCCGTCGCGGCGCGCAGGCGCGGCATGATCACCTCACCGAGCCCGGTCAGCGCCCGGCTGAGGCTCAGCCGGGTCTCCCGCCCGCCGCGCCCGAGCTGAGTCAGCAGCACACCGGCCAGCGCGGGTTCCTCCCCCTCGGGTACGAGGACGACCGCGGTGCGCCAGGCGGCCCGCGCGACCTCGTCGTCGGCGTCGGTCAGGAGCGCCGGGGTGATCGCCGGCCACGCCCGCCGGTCCCTGGTCTTGGACAGCGTGTGCAAGGCCTGGCTCCGTGCCTGCGCCCGCTCCGAGTCCAGCTCGGCGACGAGCTTCGGGAGCGTCACGTCCGGCGGGAGCCGGGTGAGCGCCCACGTCAGCATGTCGCGTACATGGAACTCGGGCTCGACCGCGCACCGCTCGACGAGCGTGTCGGCGTACCGTGCGTCCGGGTTCGTCCCGGCCGCCATCGCCGCCCGCAGCCGTACCGACGAGCTGCTGTGCGCCAGTCCCCGCAGGGCCAGCGTCGTGTCCGTGTCCTCGTTGCCCGGCATGGTCATCGGGACCACCTCCCTCGGCTGCCCAGTGAAGTGCTTGTCACTGTGACAAGGTCAAGCGGAGCCACGTCCCCGGGGCCGAGGAGCCGCCGACCCGGAATTGGCCTTGGCCCGGGTCCGCGCTCCGTGCGTACGGTCGGGGCCATGAGGATTCGTACCGTCGACGCGTTCACCGACCGCCCCTTCACCGGCAATCCCGCCGGTGTCCTGCTGTTCGGGCCCGAGGGCTTCCCCGAGGACCTGTGGCTCCAGCGGATCGCCACCGAGCTGAACCTCTCCGAGACCGCGTTCGCCCATCCCCTGCCGCCGGGCGGCGAGGCGGACTGGGCGCTGCGCTGGTTCACCCCGGCCACCGAGGTCGACATGTGCGGCCACGCCACGCTCGCCACCGCCCATGTCCTGCACACCACCTCGGCCGCGAGCGGCACGGTGCGCTTCACCGCCCGGTGCGGAGCGCTGACGTCGACCGCGCACCCGGACGGCTCGATCACCCTCGACTTCCCCACCGCCCCGCTGACCCCGGAGGCCGCGCCGAAGGGACTGGCCGAAGCCCTGGGCGCACCGCCGCTGTCCGTGCACGACACCGGTCCGCACATCGGCGATCTGCTCGTGGAGCTGGCCGACGAGGCGGCCGTACGGGCCCTGGCGCCGGACTTCCCCGCACTGGCGACGCTGTCGCGGCGCGGTGTGATCGCCACGGCTGCGGCGGCCCGTCCCGACAGCGGGTACGACTTCGTCTCGCGCGGGTTCTTTCCCGGAGTGGGCATCGACGAGGACCCGGTGACGGGCAGCGCCCACACCGCCCTGGCACCGTTCTGGTCGGCCCGCCTCGGCCGCGACGAGCTCACCGGGCTGCAGGCCTCCGCCCGGTCCGGGCTCGTCCGCACCTCGCTTCGGGGCGCACGCACCCTGCTGACGGGGCACGCGGTGACGGTCCTGGACGGGGAACTGCTCGTCGCTCCGTGACGCTCACGGGGTGGGCAGCCACCCCACCTTGCCGGCCAGCAGCGCGTACCCGACGAACGCGCCGATGTCGAGCAGCGCGTGCGCGGCGACCAGGGGCCCCACGCGCTGCCAGCGCCGGTACAGCAGGACGAAGACGACCCCCATGACCATATTGCCGAGGAAGCCGCCGATGCCCTGGTAGAGGTGGTACGAGCCGCGCAGCACCGAACTCGCCACCAGCGCGGCCATCGGCGTCCACCCCAACTGCCCCAGCCTGCGCAGCAGGTACCCGACGACGATCACTTCCTCCAGCACGGAGTTCTGGATCGCCGACAGGATGAGGACGGGGAACTTCCACCACACGTCGGGCAGCGACTCGGGAACGACCGTCAGGTTGAACCCGGCGGCCCGGGCCACCAGATAGAAGGCGAGCCCGGCGCTGCCGATGACGGCCGCCACGCCGGCGCCGCGCGCCAGGTCCGATCCGGGTCGGGTCCGGTCGAAGCCGAGGGCCCGCAGCCCCGTCCCCTCTCTGACCAGCAGATGCGCGACCAGGGCGACGGGCACCAGGGCCGTCGTGATGCCGAAGAGCTGCCAGGCGAGATCCAGCCAGGGGCGGCCGGGTGCGTAGGAGCTGTTGAGCGTGGCCGCCTGATCCTTCAAACCCCCTGGTTTCGTCAGCGATCCGACAAAACTGATCAGGGCAGACACCCCACTGGCGCCCAGCGAGAGAGCCAGCACCAGGATCGTTTCGGACCGCAGGATCCGTCGTGACACGGCCTCCTGAGGATAAGAATCAGCCACTTGCCCCGCCTCCACCTGTACACCTGCCTTCAGTTGTGCATTCCCGCCCCAAGCCCGTCCCCGTCCCACTAGGGTCTCGAATGCAGGTACGAAGATCATGCGCGACAGGCCGGGGGACGGGCACCATTGCCGATGGTGTGGTCCCCCTTTTCCTTGTTCATCCTCAAGGAGGGGCACCACCGACATGGGACGTCACAGCTTGCCGGACGGCTACACCGCGGACGGAAGCGGGCACCGTCCGCCGCGTCGCCGCCGCACCGTGGTCATCGCCACCCTGCTCGTTCTCGCCGTCGCCGGGGGAACCGCCGTCGCGGCACAGGGCGGCCTGCTGTCGTTCTCGAAGTCCTGCGCGGAGAGCGCCGTGCACCTGTCCATGATGACGTCCCCGGACATCGCCCCCGCCGTACAGGCCGTCGCGGACCAGGCGCGCAAGGACGACCTGAGATCCGACGGCCGCTGCGTCGACGTGAAGGTGGTCGCCCGCGACTCGTACAAGGTCGCCGACGCGCTCGCGAGCGGCACCCGCACCCCCGACTACCAGATGTGGCTGCCCGACTCGGACCTCTGGCTGAGCCGGGCGAAGGGCAACGGCGACGCCATCCCGCTCAGCCCGGGCGATTCCGTCGCCTCCTCACCGGTCACCCTGGCCATGGTCCCCGCCGCCGCCAAGAGCCTCGGCTGGCCGAAGAAGAAGTACTCCTGGGCCGAGCTGACGGCCGCGGCCATGGAGTCCGACAAGGTACGCCTCGGGGCGGCGGACCCGGCCCGCAGCGCCACCGGCCTGCTGGCGCTCAGCAGCATCGGCGCCTCGTCCGAGAAGCAGGGCGGGGACAGCGACACCCGGGTCGCGGCCACCGCGAAGCTGCTCGCCCAGCGGATGTCGGACGGTGACACCCAGGTCCTGGAGACCCTGGCCCAGGACGGCTCGGGCGCCGAGGAGGGCAACCCGTCCCGCAACCAGGCGGTGCTGCTCTCCGAGCAGGCGGCCTTCGCCCACAACGCCGAGTCGACGGGCGGCGGAAGGCTCGACCTGTTCTACCCCGAGGACGGCACGCCCCTGCTCAACTACCCCTTCACACTGGTCAACGAGAAGAACCAGACCACGGACGAGAGCCGGGCGGCGCTGCGCTTCATGACGCTCCTGTCCGAGGACAGCTCCCAGCGCACCCTGGCGGAGCACGGCTTCCGGACCGTCGACGGCACGGCGGGCGACAAGCTGGTCGCCGCGGCGGGCGGCAAGTCCCCCCAGCCGTACGCCACATCGCCGGCCGACGCACCGTCGGACGAGTCCCTTCAGGAGACCCTCGGCATGTGGACGATCACCGTGCAGAGCGCGCGGCTGACCACGGTCGTCGACGCCTCGGGCTCGATGGCCACGATCGTGCCCGGCCGCAACCAGTCCCGGATGGACGTCACCAAGGCCTCCCTGATCCAGGCCCTCAACCAGTTCACCCCGAACGACGAGATCGGCCTCTGGGAGTTCGCCACCACGCTCGACGGCGACAAGGACTACCGCAGGCTGGTGGCGACCGGCCGGCTCGGCGACCCGGCGAAGGGCGGCGGCACCCACCGGGAGAAGCTCGCCGCCGCGTTCGCCGCGCTGCAACCCGTGCCGAACGGTGCGACCGGTCTGTACGACACCGCCCTGGCCGCCTACAAGGAGGCCCAGCGCACGTATGTGAAGGGCAAGTTCAACGCCGTCGTCATTCTCACCGACGGCTCGAACCAGGACGAGCACTCCATCACCCGCTCCGCCCTCATCGCCGAGCTGAAGGCCATCGCCGATCCGGAGCGCCCGGTGCCGCTCCTCGCCATCGCGGTCGGTCCCGAGGCGGACCGCGAAGAGGTGAACGAGATAGCGAAGGTGACCGGGGGCGGCGGCTACCAGGTCAGCGACCCGGCCGAGATCCAGGCGGTGATCCTCCAGGCCGTCATGACCGCCGGACAGAGCGGCCGGGCCGCCGAGGAGTAGCCCCGCGCCCTTCCCCCGGGACGGGCCGGCCCGGGGGAAGGACCTTTCACGGGCTCCTCACGGCGCCGGGACACCCACCGGCCAGGTGTGCACCGGGTCGCCGCCCTGCATCAGCTCTCCGTAGCGCCGGGTCATGGCCGCGAGCGCCGCCTCCCGGTCCAGCCCGGCATCCCGCGCCCGGTGGTAGGTGTCCGCCTGCCAGGACGCCCCGTTCGTCCGCCGCTTGCAGCGCTCCTCGATGATCCCGAGGTAGTGGTCCCGGTCCGCCGGCTCGACGTTCCAGGCGTCGAGCCCCGCGGCGGCCAGCGGCAGCAGCTCGTCGCGGACGAGCTTCACCGCCGGCACCCGGGTCAGCCCGCCGGAGCGGCCGGGCCGGGGCCAGAGCAGCTCGGCGTCGATGCCCCGGCGGCACGCGGTCTCGAAGTTCTCGGCCGCGGCGCTGAAGGGCATCCTGGTCCACACCGGACGCGACTCCTCGGCGAGGGCCCGCACCAGGCCGTAGTACAGCGCGGTGTTGGCGATCACGTCGGCGACGGTCGGCCCGGCCGGCAGCACGCGGTTCTCCACCCGCAGATGGGGGACGCCGTCCGCCAGGCCGTACACGGGCCGGTTCCACCGGTAGACCGTGCCGTTGTGCAGCACCAGCTCCTGGAGCCGGGGCACCCCGCCGTCGTCGAGGACCCGCAGCGGATCCTCGTCGTCGCAGATCGGCAGCAGCGGCGGAAAGTACCGCAGGTTCTCCTCGAAGAGTTCACGGGCCGAGCCGATCCACTGCTCCCCGAACCAGGTCCGCGGCCGCACCCCCTGGTTCTGGAGCTCGGGCGGCCTGGTGTCCGTGGCCTGCTGGAACAGCGGCGGACGCGACTCCCGCCACAGCTCCCGGCCGAACAGGAACGGGGAGTTGGCCCCCATGGCCACCTGGACGGCGGCGACGGCCTGGGCCGCGTTCCACACGTCGGCGAAGCGGTCCGGGGTCACCTGCAGATGCAGCTGGACCGAGGTGCAGGCCGCCTCCGGCGTGATCGATCCCGAGCTGCAGACCAGCCTCTCCACGCCCTCGATATCCAGCGAGAAATCCTCGCCCCGCGCCGCCACCATTTGATCGTTCAGCAGGGCGTACCGGTCGACGTCGGAGAGGTTGGACCGGACCATGTCGTCGCGTCCGAGCGTCGGAAGGATTCCGATCATCATGATCCCGGCATCGACCTCACCGGCCTTCCGGTCCGCATATCCCAGTCCGGTGCGCAACTCCTCGGCCAACTGGTCGAGAACGCGTCCTGACAGATGATGGGGAACTATGTTCACTTCCAGATTGAACATCCCCAGTTCCGTCTGGAAATCACGGCTGGCGATGCGGTCCAGGACTTGTCCATTCAACATCTTCGGCATGCCGTCGGAGCCCGTGAGATTCAGCTCGATCTCCATGCCCATGAGGTTGCGCGGCCGGTCGAACCTCCGCTCCGCCAGAAGCCTCTCCAGCCCCTCCAGGCACTGGTGCAGCTTCCTGCGGTACCTCTGCCGATCGGACAGGTCAAAGGCGCCCGCCACGACCTTCTCCCCCATCGAAGGGTCCCTCCTCGAGTGGGCAGCCCGCGGCCCAGGCCGCTCGCATCACGATCGATAATGCCCAGACGACGTGATCTATAACGCCCCGCCGACGGCGTACAGCCGCTAATCTGAGGACTACGGCCCCGGGCACATTCACTCGGCATGGCGCAGCGTGCAGTTCCCGGCTCGGGCGCCCGGGTAAAGGGCGACGTGTTTCAGCCTACCGCTCTGCGGGAAAAACCCGAGGCGGTGGCTGCGCCGCTCACGTCGAATCGGCATGTTCTCCGCATAATAAAGTCCGGATACCGCCTTGCCGGCAATAGCCGCGACGGCTAGTGGAAACACCGCGTGAACACGTGTCGTATAAACTCCGCGGACGAGGCAGAGAGTTGACGCACCGGCCCAGTCACCGGCCTCCTCTGGCCCCGCACGCCGACAGCGCCGTCTGCACCCGCCCGCGTTCCACCGTGTCTCCGAAGTGAGAGGCGACCCACCATGCCGCTGCATGTTCCCCCGGCTCCCGCGCCCGCTCTGCGCAGCGTTCTCGCGGCACTCGGTTCACCGACCGCGGTCCGCGAGGCCCGGACGCCCGCCCTGCGGACCGTCCAGGGACCTCTGAGCCCCGATCATCCGCTCCCCGTCCATGTCCTGGACAACGTCGCCGGCGGGCTCCCGCCCACCACCCGGCTCGCCGCCTGGCGCTTCCAGATCCGCAGCACGGAGCGGGCGGTGGCCGCGGCGGACACCATGCTCACGCCCGACGGCTGGGCCTTCTCGCACTTCTTCGAGGGTCCCTACATCGCCTCGACCGAGCTGGCTCTGCGGCAGGCGGAGGCCGCGGCCAGGGACTACCAGCCGAGGCTGCTGTCCATTCCCGACCTCTACATGCTGGCTCTGTGGCTGCACGAGGACATCGCGGCCGACGCCTCCGGCGGCTCCCCCGCGCCCACCGATCTGCTGGTGCCGCTGGCCCCCGCACCCCCGGGCATTGCGGCCCACCGTCCGCACCGGGTCGCCGACCTGCTGCCGGTGATCGCCACGCGCATCGCCCCCGGCCCCGGCCCGCTGCTCGGCTCCCCGGCCTGAGGCCAGGTCACCGCTCACTTCCGCACTGTGCCCCGTCGCTCCGGCGACGGGGCACAGTGCGCGCTCGTGGGCGGGGGGCCCGCGCCCATCCGGACTAGTTCTATCCGGCCACCCCGAACCACCCGAAGTGACAGTGCAGTTGCGTTGAACCGTCCGGCCGGGTGATGCGTCATGGGAGGAGAAGAAGCGCTGCTGCGAAATCCCTGCGGATCGACGCCCGTGGGGCAACACTGGGAGCGGACCGATCGATACGGGGGACGGTCATGAACACCTCTTCACACCGCAGGACACTCAACTCAACGCAGCGAAAGAACCCAGCCATGTGCCAGCACCAGCCGCCCTGCCCGACAGCCGACTCAGCCGACCGGGAAGCCGCCCGTCAGGTGGCGCACCATCCGGAACAGGGCTGGAGCCTGCTGTGCAACGGCGTCCTGCTCTTCGAGGACACCGGTGAGCTGCTCCCGGACGGGCAGATCATCGCCCCGCACCGGCCGCTCGCGGCGAGCCGGGTGATGAAGGCCGCCTGACCGCGGCACGGTACGGAAAGGGGCCGGCCCGGAGAAGTCTCCGCACCGGCCCCGACGCATGTCCGCGTCACTTCCCGCCGCTCATGGCTCAGTTGTCGTACTCGTCCAGCGGCGGGCAGGAGCAGACGAGGTTGCGGTCACCGAACGCACCGTCGATCCGGCGCACCGGCGGCCAGTACTTGTCGGCGGCCGAGACCCCCGCCGGGAAGACCGCGGTCTCGCGGCTGTAGCCGTGCTCCCAGTCCCCGCCCAGCGCGGCGGCCGTGTGCGGGGCGTTGGCCAGCGGGTTGTCGTCCGCGCTCCACTCGCCGGACGCGACCTTCTCGATCTCGGCGCGGATGGCGATCATCGTGTCGCAGAAGCGGTCGAGCTCCGCGAGGTCCTCGCTCTCGGTCGGCTCGATCATCAGCGTCCCCGCGACGGGGAACGACATGGTCGGCGAGTGGAAGCCGTAGTCGATGAGCCGCTTGGCGACGTCGTCGATGCTGACGCCGGTCGCCTTGGAGATCGGCCGCAGGTCCACGATGCACTCGTGCGCCACCAGCCCGGCCGGGCCGTTGTACAGGATCGGGTAGTGCGGCTCGAGACGCTTGGCGATGTAGTTGGCCGCGAGGACGGCGACCTGCGTCGCGCGCTTCAGTCCCTCGCCGCCCATCAGGCGGACGTATGCCCAGGAGATCGGCAGGATGCCGGCCGAGCCCCAGGGGGCCGCCGAGATCGGGCCGACGCCGGTCTCCGGACCGGCGGCGGGCTGGAGCGGGTGGTTGGGGAGGTACGGCGCCAGGTGGGCGCGCACCCCGACGGGGCCGACACCCGGGCCGCCGCCGCCGTGCGGGATGCAGAAGGTCTTGTGCAGGTTGAGGTGCGAGACGTCGCCCCCGAAGTGACCCGGCTTGGCCAGGCCGACCAGCGCGTTGAGGTTGGCGCCGTCCACGTAGACCTGGCCGCCGGCGTCGTGCACCTCGGCGCAGATGTCGGCGACGTGCTCCTCGAAGACACCGTGGGTCGACGGGTAGGTGATCATGAGCACGGCGAGCTCGTCGCGGTACTGCGCGATCTTGGCCCGCAGGTCCTCGATGTCGACCTCGCCGTCGTCGGCGGTCTTCACCACGACGACCTTCATCCCGGCCATCACGGCGCTCGCGGCGTTGGTGCCGTGCGCGGAGGACGGGATCAGGCAGACGGTGCGCCCCTCGTCCCCGTTGGCCCGGTGGTACGCGCGGACGGCCAGCAGCCCCGCGAACTCGCCCTGCGAGCCGGCGTTCGGCTGGATGGACACCGCGTCGTAGCCGGTGGCCTCGGCGAGGCGCTCCTCCAGCTCACGGATGAGGGTCAGGAAGCCCTGTGCCTGCTCGGCGGGCGCGAACGGGTGCAGCGCGCCGAACTCGGGCCAGGTGATCGACTCCATCTCGGCCGTCGCGTTCAGCTTCATGGTGCAGGAGCCGAGCGGGATCATGCCCCGGTCCAGCGCGTAGTCGCGGTCGGCGAGCTTGCGCAGGTAGCGCAGCATCGCGGTCTCGGACCGGTGCTGGTGGAAGACCGGGTGGGTCAGGATCTCATCGGTGCGCAGCAGCCCCTCGGGCAGCGCGTCCTCGGTGGTGGCGTCCAGCGCCTCGACGTCGCCCTCCGCGCCGAAGGCGGACCACACGGCGGCGACCTGGGTCCGCGTGGTGGTCTCGTCACAGGCGAGGGAGACGGTGTCGGCGTCGACCAGCCGCAGGTTCACCCCGCGCTCACGGGCGCCGGAGACCACGGAGGAGGCCTGGCCGGGGACCCGGACGGTCAGCGTGTCGAAGTGGGTCCCGGTCACCACGTCGATCCCGGCGGCGCGCAGGCCCTCGGCCAGGATCGCGGCGTAGCGGTGGGTGCGCCGGGCGATCGTGCGCAGCCCCTCGGGCCCGTGGTAGACGGCGTACATCCCGGCCATCACGGCGAGCAGCACCTGAGCGGTACAGATGTTGCTGGTGGCCTTCTCGCGGCGGATGTGCTGCTCGCGGGTCTGCAGGGCCAGCCGGTACGCCTTGTTGCCGTCGGCGTCCACGGAGACACCGACGAGGCGCCCGGGCAGGCTGCGCGCGAACTTCTCGCGTACGGCCATGAAGCCCGCGTGCGGTCCGCCGAAGCCCATCGGGACGCCGAAGCGCTGGGTGGTGCCGACGGCGATGTCCGCGCCGAGGTCGCCGGGCGAGGTGAGCAGGGTGAGCGCCAGCAGGTCGGCGGCCACGGTGACGATCGCGCCCAGCTCGTGCGCCCGGTCGATGACGGGCTTGATGTCCCGTACGGCCCCGGAGGCGCCCGGGTACTGCAGCAGGACGCCGAAGACGCCTCGCTCGGCGATCTCGGCCGGGATGCCGTCGGTGAGGTCGGCGACGACGACCTCGACACCGGTCGGCTCCGCGCGGGTCTCTATGACGGCGACGGTCTGCGGCAGGGTGTCCGCGTCGACCAGGAAGACCCCGTTCTTGACCTTGCCGACGCGCCGTGCGAGTGCCATGGCCTCGGCGGCGGCGGTGCCCTCGTCGAGGAGGGAGGCGCCGGAGGTGGGCAGCCCGGTCAGCTCGGCGACCATCGTCTGGAAGTTCAGCAGGGCTTCGAGGCGGCCCTGGGAGATCTCCGGCTGGTACGGCGTGTAGGCCGTGTACCAGGCGGGGTTCTCCATCACGTTGCGCAGGATCACCGGCGGGGTGAACGTGCCGTAGTAGCCGAGCCCGATCATCGGGGCGAGGACCTGGTTGCGGTCGGCGAGCCGGCGCAGCTCGGCCAGCACCTCGGCCTCGGTCCGGGCGCCCGGCAGCCGCAGCGCCTCGGCGCTCTTGATCACATCGGGGACGGCGGCCGCGGTGAGCTCGTCGAGCGAGCCGTAACCGACCTGGGCGAGCATCTTCGCCTGCGCGGCGGCATCGGGACCGATGTGCCGCTGCTCGAAGGGGATTCCCTGTTCCAGCTGGGAGAGCGAAGTGCGACGGGGGGTCATGATGGAGGCCTCCTGGTCTGTCACGACCTGCGAGGGGCACCACGGCGCGGGGTGCCCGAACGGCCTCCCCCTCTGTCATCTCAACCTGAGAGCTTCACCGGCGCCCGGGGGCACCGGCTTTCACCGTCGGTGAGGGAGAGTCCCGGCCCGGCCTGCGGCCGCGCGAAACCCGCCCTGCTTTCCAGAGTGACCTCGTCCGTGCGGTACGGGGGCCTGAGAGATTCCGGGGAGGATTTGCTCCTTCGGCGCCCCCGGATTCGCTCCGGAGGACTCTCCCGCACAGGGTCAGCAGCCGCCACCAGCGTACCAGCGGGGCCCCGCCGGGAATTCTCGAGTGGCCAACGCCACGGATCTGCACTTCTGTAGTCCCTGTGGACCAGCCGCGACCAGTGGGAGGGACCGTGCAGACCGACATCGATCCGCGCAGCCTGATCGGCCGCAAGGCGTTCGACCGCAAGGGCACCAAGATCGGGACCGTGGACGAGGTGTACCTCGACGACGCGACCGGCGTACCCGAGTGGGCGGCCGTACGCACCGGACTGTTCAGCCGGGACGCGTTCGTCCCGCTGGAACCCAGCGAGTTCGTCGAGGACGCCCTGCGCATCCCCTTCGACCGCTCGCTGATCAAGGACGCCCCCGACTTCGGGGTGGGCCGCCATCTCTCCCCGGAGCAGGAGCTCCAGCTCTACCGGCACTACGGTCTGGACTCCGCCCCGGGCGGGACCGCCCCGGACCGCGACTTCGGCAAGCTGGCCGGCCAGGAGGAGTAGTCCGCGGGATTCCGCACGAGCGGCAGGGGATCGGCCGGCCGCAGCTCCGGATCGTCGATACGGAACGTACGCACCCGGCCGGGCGCCGATTCGGGCTCCTCGAACCGCACGGTCACCCTGCCGACCCCGCTCCCCTGCACCCAGCCGTGTCCGTGCACCTCGTGCCGTACGTCGTGGCCGGCCGGCCAGCGCCGCGCGGCGAGCTGCTCGGCGCTCTCCTGCTCGGGGCCGTCGTCCGCGGGCGCGTCCCCGTCCCCGTCGCTCTCCGCCGCCGCCCCCGCGGCTTCGGGGGCCTCGGCCGCGGTCCGCTCGGCGGCCTGTGCGAACAGGTCCTCCTGGGTGAAGTCGGCGAGCCCGGTGACGCCGACCCCCAGCAGCCGCACGCCCCCGGTGGTGTCCACTGACTCCAGGAGCCGCGCGGCGGCCTCCCTGACCACCGCGGGGTCGTCGGTGGGGCCCCGCAGCGTCTCGGAGCGGGTGAGGGTCGAGAAGTCGTACCTGCGCACCTTCAGCACCACCGTGCGCCCCGACCGGTCGGCGGCCCGCAGCCGCTGCACGCACCGGTCGGCCAGCCGCTCCACCTCGGTCCTGACCCGGACCCGGTCGTGCAGATCCATGTCGAAGGTGTCCTCGACCGACACCGACTTCGCGTCGCGCTCCGCGACCACCGGCCGGTCGTCGTGGCCGAGCGCCATCCGGTGCAGCGAGGCGCCGTGCGCCTTCCCCAGCAGCCGTACGAGCTCCGCCTCGCCCGCCTCGGCCAGGTCGTCGACCGTGGTCATCCCGGCGCGCCGCAGATGGTCGGCGGTGGCAGGGCCGACGCCCGGCAGCGTACGGACCGGCATGGGCGCCAGCAGCTCCCGCTCGGTGCCTGGCTCGATGAGCAGGATGCCGTCGGGCTTCGCCTCCTCGGAGGCGATCTTGGCCAGCATCTTGGAACCCGCGAGCCCGACGGAGCCGCTGAGCCCGGTGACGGCCTCGATCGCGCCCCGCAGCTGTGTGCCGATCACAAGCGCCGAGGCGGTGTCGTCGGCCGTGCCGCCCGCCTCCAGGTCCACGAAGGCCTCGTCCAGGCTGAGCGGCTCCACCAGCGGCGAGAGCCGGCCCAGCAGCTCCATGACCTGGTCGCTCACGCTGCGGTACAGCGCGAAGCGGGGCACGAGATAGGCGGCGTTCGGCGCCAGGCGTCTGGCCTGCGCCATGGGCATCGCCGAATGCACTCCGAAGCGCCGGGCCTCGTACGAGGCGGTGGCGACGACCCCGCGCGGCCCCAGCCCGCCCACGACAACCGGTTTCCCGCGCAGACTCGGCTTCGCCGCCTGCTCCGCAGAGGCGTAGAACGCATCCATGTCCAGATGCAGGATGGTGGGCGCGGCTCTCACATCAGTCGATGCTGCCCTACGGCACTGACAATCGCCCCGCCACGACGGGGCCGCCGCCCCGGATTCCCGGGGCGGGGTCGCGCTCCCACTGCTCAGCCGGCGCGGTTGCGCCGCCGAGCGAGCTCATCGGTGGGGTTGTTCCCAATGAGTGTCTCGCCGGTGTCCACCCGCTCCCCGTGGAGCTGCGACAGGGCCGCGTCCACGTCCCGCCACACCACTCCGACGGCGATGCCGAAGACGCCCTGGCCCCCCTGGAGCAGATCGACGACCTCGGCGGGCGAGGAGCACTCGTAGACCGTCGCCCCGTCGCTCATCAGGGTCATGCGCTCGAGATCCTGGAACCCGCGGTCCCGCAGGTGCTGGACCGTGGTGCGGATGTTCTGGAGCGCCACCCCGGTGTCGAGGAAGCGCTTCACGATCTTCAGGAGGACGACGTCCCGGAAGCTGTAGAGCCGCTGCGTCCCCGACCCGTAGGCCGGACGGACGCTCGGCTCGACGAGGCCCGTACGGGCCCAGTAGTCCAGCTGCCGGTAGGTGATCCCCGCCGCCGCGCACGCCGTCGGCCCGCGATAGCCGATGTCGTCGACCGCTGCCACGCCGTCCCCCGCCACCGCAGCCGGCAGGACCGGCTGCCTGATGGTGTGGCCGGCTGTACTCCCCTGCTGCGGATACGGCCCACCCGCTGCCGTACCGTCGCCGCTGCTTCTCACGCCGACCTCCGTCCTTGACCTGCCCACTCGAAGGTAGGCAGTCACCCGGGGTGCGTCAACGATCGCCACACTCGGCACGCCGAGTGATAATCACCCTGAGGGTGGTTTCCCGTGACCCATGAACGGGAAAGGCTCATCGAATGCGGTGGCGGCGACCCCTGAGGACGTCACTGACTGTTGTTCGTACCGAAGTCCTCCGGCGAGATCTGGTCGAGGAACTCGCGGAACTTCTCCACCTCGTCCTCCTGCTCGTCGGGGATCGCGATCCCCGCGTCGTCGAGCACCCCGTCACTGCCGTAGATCGGTGTTCCGGTGCGCAGGGCGAGCGCTATGGCGTCGGACGGCCGCGCGCTCACCTCGACCCCGCTGGCGAAGACCAGCTCCGCGTAGAAAACCCCTTCGCGCAGGTCCGTGATGCGGACCTCGGTGAGCTCCTGGCCGACGGCCTCGAGCACATCCTTGAAGAGATCATGGGTCAGCGGCCTGGCCGGAGCCATGCCCTGCTGGGCGAAGGCGATCGCGGTCGCCTCACCAGGACCGATCCAAATGGGGAGGTACCGGTCGCCTCCCACTTCACGCAGGAGCACGATCGGTTGGTTGGAGGGCATTTCCACCCGGACACCCACAACGTCGAGCTCGTTCACACAGCAACCCTAGGACGTGCTCGGCAGGTTTGGGTAGTCGGGCTCCCTCCACATCAGTGGAGTCGCACCTGCAGGGCGGTTTGCACGAGGGCCGAATGCAGCCGTACGGAGAGCTCGGCGAGCTCCCTGGCCGTGGCCTCCGCATGTGCTCTGGTCTGCGGATTCCGGTGCCGGCGCAGGGGCGCCACCACCTGCTCGATCAGCCCCGCCTCCCGGTCCGCCGCCGCCCGCATGGCCCGCAGATGGCGCGGTTCCAGACCGAATCGGCCCAGATCCGCCACAAGCCTGGCGACGGTGACCGTCTCGGCGTCGTAGCCGCCCTCGGCCGCGGGTGCGACGAGACCGTAGGACTCCCAGGCATCGAGATCACTCTCGGTGACCTCGGCGGCAGCGAGGAGCTCGGCACGGCCAATCCGGGGCGCCGTGGCCCTCCCCGGACCGAGCGGGAGCCCGCCCCCGGCCGGCTCCCCCTCCTGGGACGGCAGGGCCACCTGCTCGCCCCTGGCGAGGGCGTCCAGGTGCTCCCGGATGACCTTCAGCGGAAGGTAGTGGTCCCGCTGCATGCGCAGCACCTGGGCGAGCCGCTCGACGTCGTCCGCCGAGAACTTCCGGTAGCCGGACGGAGTCCGCTGCGGTTCGACGAGCCCCTCGGCCTCCAGGAAGCGGATCTTGGAGATCGTGACTTCGGGGAACTCGTCCCGCAGCTGCAGGAGCACCGTGCCGATGCTCATCGGGCGGTCGTCGGCGGTGGCGGTGCCGTGTCCGGCACCGCCCGTCCGTGTTCTCAGCATGGACCTTCCCTGACGGGTCAGATGCCGCGCTGGCTTGCGTAGAAGACCAGCCGGTACTTGCCGATCTGCACTTCGTCGCCGTTGGACAGCGCGACGGAGTCGATGCGCTCACGATTGACGTAGGTGCCGTTGAGGCTCCCGACATCCCCGACCGTGAAGGTGCCGTCGGCGTTCCGGCGGAACTCCACATGACGGCGCGAGACCGTCACGTCGTCGAGGAAGATGTCGCTCTGCGGGTGCCGTCCGGCCGTCGTCAGATCCCCGTCCAGCAGGAAGCGGCTGCCGGAGTTCGGCCCCCGCCGCACCACCAGGAGCGCCGAGCCGAGCGGCAGGGCGTCCACGGCCGCCTGGGCCTCGGGCGACAGCGACGGCACGGAGGTCTGACCGGTCGCCTCCGCCTCGTAGGCCTCCAGGCCCGAGATGGAGATGGTCGACGTCGTCTCCGAGGCACGCTCGGGAACCCCGCCCCGCAGCGGCGCACCGCAGTTGGAGCAGAAACGACTGGCCTCGGCGTTACGGTGCCCGCACCTCGTACAGACCGGCATGGACGAAGCCTCCTGCCTCGGGGCGAACCCTCCACCCGGACTCGAGGGTGCGGGTTCTCCGAAACCTATGCGGCCGGGACCGGCAGGGTCAACAGACGACGCGCCGGGATCACCCGAATTGTCACCCCCCGGACCTGCCACCTGATCACGGAAGAGCGGGCGCTCGGAGCCCTGCTCGTCACCTTGGCCATGGCGCGGCGCGCGATGCCGTGCGGCTTCGTCGCGTGCGCTCTTGCCGAACAACTTCCCAAACAACTTCACGGGCGATTCCCCTTGACCGAAACAGACCCGCCCGTGGGGCAGGACGAACCCTGAATGAACACACCTGCCGACCCGGACATCTTCACAACGTCCGTATCCACTCGACAGTTTCCACCACGCACCACGATTACGATGCGGCGACCCCCCGCAACCTTGTGCCCGTGTCCCCCGACGCCCAAGCGTCCCGGGTTCACTGGGTCGACGACCGAGCGTAGTCAGGCCGCTCCGCCGGTCGCAAGGCGTCCACGACAATGTCGTCGGCCTGGACCACATGCACGGTGGCCTGCTCCTTCTCCAGCGTCTGCACGACCCCGCCGGGGATGTTCAGCGCCGGTTCCAGATCCTGCGGCTTGCCGATGACCTTGAAGACGTAGGGGGCGGAGATCTTCCGGTCGTCGACCTTGACGGCGCCCCCGTCACCGGAGAAGTACGTATTGGCCACCACGCGCGCGCCGTTGACCTCGATCGCCTCGGCACCGGCGGCCCGCAGCTCCTGGAGCGCGTCGAGCAGCATGTCCGGCTGCACCGCGTCACCCGGGTCGTTGACCGTCATGGTGATCCCCGGCCCGTGCGCCGCCACGGTGCCCGCGAGAACGCCCAGTTGGCGCTCCTTCTCCACCGTCTGCTTCCGGGCCTCCTCGGCCTGGTCGGAGCTGTTCTCCAGCTCCGTTCGCTGGTCGTCGAGGCGCTGCTTCTCGTCCTCCAGCCGCTGCGTACGGTCGTCCACCTCGTCGAGGATGCGCACCAGGTCCTCCTGGCGGGCGCCCCGCAGTGCGCTGTTGTCGCTGTTCGACCGCACCTGGATGGCCAGGCCCAGGCCGAGGACGAACAGGAGCACCGCGACGATGAGTTGGGCGCGGGTGACCCGGGGCGGCCAGATGCCGGCGGCCAGCCGCTGGCGTCCGGTCAGCTCCTCGGGAGCCTGCGCGGGCTGCTCTCCGGGCTGCTCCCGGCCGTCGTCGAACGCGTCGTTGCTCATCGGCCTCAGGCCCGGAAGACGTGCCGGCGGATGGCCGCGGCGTTGGAGAAGATCCGGATGCCCAGCACGACCACCACACCCGTGGAGAGCTGGGCGCCGACGCCCAGCTTGTCCCCCAGGAAGACGATGAGGGCGGCCACGACCACGTTCGAGAGGAACGAGACCACGAAGACCTTGTCGACGAAGATCCCGTCGAGCATGGCCCGCAGACCGCCGAAGACAGCATCGAGGGCGGCCACGACGGCGATCGGGAGGTAGGGCTCGACCACCGCCGGCACTTCGGGCCGGACCAACAGTCCGACCACGACTCCCACGACGAGGCCCAGTACGGCGATCACGATGTGCCCTTCCCTGTGTCTGCCGCACCACTGCCGGTGTCTGCGGCCTTATAAGGCTCTGCTGTCCGTACGATCAGGCTCGGGGCCGCCGGAAGGCTCAGCTTCTCCTGAACGGAGAGGCTGGTCCGGATGTCGAAGGTGTCCTTCAGCGCCTCCAGGTACTGGCCGTCGGCACTGTCCTGGAAGGCGGCGGCGAGCTTCTTCCCGTCCCCCACCGCGAGCACCGAGTACGGCGGCACGAGCGGCTTGTTGTCGACCAGTATGGCGTCGCCCGCGGCACGGATCGCCGACAGGGCCGTCAGACGCTGGCCGTTGATGGCGATGGCGTCGGCGCCGGACTGCCACAGGCCGTTGACGACCCGTTGCATGTCCCGGTCCCGGACCCGTCCCGTGTCGGAGAAACCGCTGGTCTCGCGGGGCCCGCCGCCGCCCTGGTCGGTGTCCTTCGCGTCGTCGACGACGAGCTTCACCCCTGGGCCCTGTACGGGCGTCGCCCCGGAGAGCAGGGCGACCAGTTCCGTCTGGTCTCCCCCGTGCTCCTCCAGTGCCTTGCGCTGGCGCCGCCCCACGTCGGCGCGGATCTCCTCCACCTGCGCCTCGAGCGTGTCGGCCGCCGACGTCTCCGCGTCGATCCGGTCGATCAGCTCCTGGCGCTCCTTGGCCAGGACCGGCGCCGAGACCCGCGCCTGGGCCGCACCGAGCGTCACGACGAGAGCGGCCAGCACCAGGCAGGCCGCGAAGCCCAGCTTCGCCTTGAGCGTACGGGGCATGCCCGCGCGCCCGTCGGCCGCGCGGCGCGCCGACGCCTCGGCGTAGCCGTCGTCCAGGCTGTGGTCCATCACATTGGTCAGCAGCGACATGGACGCGTCGGGGCGCTTGGGCGCCGGGGCGGTGCTCCGGTCGGAGGGCTGCTGCGACATGCCGCACATCGTCGCATGTCGCAGCAGCTTCCGCCGAATGGCCCCACCGATGTGCCCGCAGCGGGCAGCTGTGGTTACGGGCCCACCCCGGGGATCAGTTGCCCGCGCTGTCCACGACCGCCGACCACTCGTCGAGCAGCGCCTGCGCGGAGGCGTCGTCCGGCCCCTCGGCCCACAGGTGGGTGACCGCTTCCGCCCGGTCGGGCAGGACCATCACCCAGCGTCCGTCGGCCTCGACGACCCGCACACCGTCCGTCGTGTCGACGTCACGGTCCCCGGCCGCCTCCACGACGCGGCGCATGACCAGGCCCTTCACGGCCCACGGGGTGGCCAGGTCACGCCGCAGCACATGGGCGCGCGGAATGCGTGCGTCGATCTGGCTGAGCGTGAGCTGCGTCCTTGCCACGAGTCCGATGAGCCGCACGAAGGCGGCCGAACCATCGAAGACACTGCTGAATTCGGGAACGATGAAGCCGCCGCGCCCGTCTCCACCGAAGATGGTGCCTTCCTCGCGGCCCACCCGGGTCAGATCGTCGGGCGATGTCGTCGTCCACTCGACCTGCGTGCCGTGGTACGCGGCGACCTGCTCGGCAACCCTGGTGGTGGTCACCGGCAGCGCCACCCGCCCGCTGCGCCGCTCGGCGGCGACGAGGTCGAGCATGACGAGCAGGGCCCGGTCGTCCTCCACGATCCGGCCCCGCTCGTCGACGAGCGAGAGCCGTTCGCCGACGGGGTCGAAGCGGACACCGAAGGCCGCCCTCGCCGAGGAGACGATCTCGCCCAGCCGCACCAGCCCGGACCGCCTGGTCTCGGCCGACTCGGTCGGCCTGGACTCGTCGAGACCGGGGTTGATCGTCAGCGCGTCCACACCCAGCCGTCCCAGCAGGCTGGGCAGCACCAGGCCCGCGCTGCCGTTGGAGGCGTCGACGACGACCTTCAGCCCGGCATCGGCGATACCCGCAGTGTCCACGTTCCGCAGCAGCGATCCGGTGTACGAGTCGAAGACGCTCGACGGGAAGTAGATGTCACCGATCTCGCCCGGGAAGGCACGCCGGTACTCCTGGCGGGCGTAGACCCGGTCCAGCTTTCGCTGGCGCGCCTGGGAGAGGTCCGCTCCCCGCTCGTCGAAGAACATGATGTCGACGGAGTCGGGCACACCCGGAGACGTACGGATCATGATGCCGCCGGCACTGCCGCGCGCGGTCTGCTGGCGCGCCACGGGCAGCGGTACGTTCTCCAGGTCGCGGACATCGATGGCGCTGGCCTGAAGGGCCGAGATGACCGCGCGCTTCAGCGCCCGCGCACCGCGGGAGTGGTCACGGGCGGTGGTGACCGTGGAGCCCTTCTTCAGCGTCGTGGCATAGGCGCCGGCCAGCCTGACGGCCAGCTCCGGCGTGATCTCGACGTTCAGGATTCCGGAGACGCCGCGCGCGCCGAAGAGATGGGCCTGTCCACGCGACTCCCAGATCACCGAGGTATTGACGAAGGCGCCGGCCTCGATCGTCTTGAAGGGGTAGACGCGCACATTCCCCTGGATGATCGATTCCTCGCCCACGAGGCATTCGTCGCCGATGACGGCGCCGTCCTCGATCCGTGCGGCACGCATGATGTCGGTGTTCTTGCCGATCACACAGCCGCGCAGATTGCTGTGGTCGCCGATGTACACATTGTCGTGGACGACGGCCTTGTGCAGGAAAGCGCCGCTCTTGACGACGACGTTCGACCCGATGACCGTGTGCTCACGGATCTCCACGCCGGCCTCGACCTTGGCGTAGTCACCGATGTACAGCGGGCCCCGGAGCACGGCGTCGGGGTGGACGTCCGCGCCTTCGGCCACCCATACGCCGGGGGAGATCTCGAAGCCGTCGATCTCCACATCGACCTTGCGCTCGAGCACGTCGGCCTGGGCCTTCACATAGCTCTCGTGCGTGCCGACGTCCTCCCAGTAGCCCTCGGCGATATAGCCGTAGATGGGCTTGCCTTCCTTCATGAGCTGCGGGAAGACATCACCGGACCAGTCCACGGAGACGTCGGCCTCGACGTAGTTGAAGACCTCGGGCTCCATCACGTAGATGCCCGTATTGACTGTGTCGGAGAACACCTGTCCCCAGGTGGGCTTCTCCAGGAACCGTTCGACCTGGCCCGCTTCGTCCACGATCGTGATCCCGAATTCCAGGGGATTGGGGACCCGGGTGAGGCAGACCGTGACCAGGCCGCCCTTTTCCTTGTGGAAGGCGATGAGATCGGTGAGGTCGAAGTCGGTGAGCGCGTCACCGGAAATGACGAGAAACGTATCGTCCTTCAATGCCGCTTCGGCATTCTTCACGCTGCCCGCGGTACCGAGCGGTTTCTCCTCATTGGCATAGGTGAGCTCCATCCCTAGCTCCTCGCCGTCCCCGAAGTAATTCTTCACCAGGGACGCGAGGAACTGGACGGTCACGACCGTCTCGTTGAGCCCGTGCCGCTTGAGCAGCCGAAGCACATGCTCCATGATCGGCCGATTGGCTACGGGCAGGAGCGGCTTGGGCATGCTTGAGGTCATGGGGCGAAGGCGTGTGCCTTCACCACCTGCCATCACGACGGCCTTCATGTCGGAAACGTCCTCCTTGAAGAGACGACGGTCTAGCCGACTTCGCCCGTCGGGGCAATTGGTGTCATCAGCCGCGGGCCGGCCACGTTGCGCGGCACCGCATCAACGAGCTCAATCGGCTACTGCATCCGCCTTGACCAGGCGGCGGACCTGAACCACGTAGAGGATCCCTGCCCACCAGTAGAGCGTTGTACCCCATCCTGCGAACGCCCATCCGAAAACAGTGGCCAGCGAAGCCAGCCAACCACTTCCGTCGCTGAGCAGCAACAAGGGAAATGCGTACATCAGGTTGAACGTGGCCGCCTTGCCCAGGAAGTTCACCTGGGGCGGCGGATACCCGTGACGGCGCAGGATTCCGACCATCACGAGAAGCATGAGCTCACGGGCCAGCAGAGCCGCAGTGAGCCAGAGCGGGAGGATCTCCCGCCAGGTCAGCCCGACGAGGGTGGAAAGAATATAGAGACGGTCCGCTGCCGGGTCGAGCAGCCGTCCCAGGCTGCTGATCTGGTTCCACCGACGGGCGAGCTTGCCGTCGAGGTAGTCACTGACACCGCTGAACATCAGGACCAGCAACGCCCAGCCGTCGCTCTGGGGCCCGCCGAACTCGGGGCGGAGAATCAGCCACAGGAAGACAGGTACGCCGACGAGGCGAGCCATGCTGAGGATGTTGGGGATGGTGAGTACCCGGTCCGTCTGAACGCGAGTCTCCTGGACCTCCACCCGGGGGCCTCCTGTGAAGAACGTGCCAATGATGCCCCCTGACCCTACCCTCAGCCTCGGCCGGCGGGGACACAGGGGTGCCGGGAACGGTCCCGGAACGCAGAAAAGCCCCGTGCCACAAGGGCACGGGGCTTTCCACAATAATTGTTCGGCGGCGTCCTACTCTCCCACAGGGTCCCCCCTGCAGTACCATCGGCGCTGAAAGGCTTAGCTTCCGGGTTCGGAATGTAACCGGGCGTTTCCCTAACGCAATGACCACCGAAACACTATGAAATTCAAAACAACCGGTACCATCACAGCCGTTCGTTATTTCAGAACTAACACAGTGGACGCGAGCAACTGAGGACAAGCCCTCGGCCTATTAGTACCAGTCAGCTCCACCCGTTACCGGGCTTCCACATCTGGCCTATCAACCCAGTCGTCTACTGGGAGCCTTAACCCCTCAAGGAGGTGGGAATACTCATCTCGAAGCAGGCTTCCCGCTTAGATGCTTTCAGCGGTTATCCTTTCCGAACGTAGCCAACCAGCCATGCCCTTGGCAGGACAACTGGCACACCAGAGGTTCGTCCGTCCCGGTCCTCTCGTACTAGGGACAGCCCTTCTCAATATTCCTACGCGCACAGCGGATAGGGACCGAACTGTCTCACGACGTTCTAAACCCAGCTCGCGTACCGCTTTAATGGGCGAACAGCCCAACCCTTGGGACCGACTCCAGCCCCAGGATGCGACGAGCCGACATCGAGGTGCCAAACCATCCCGTCGATATGGACTCTTGGGGAAGATCAGCCTGTTATCCCCGGGGTACCTTTTATCCGTTGAGCGACAGCGCTTCCACAAGCCACTGCCGGATCACTAGTCCCGACTTTCGTCCCTGCTCGACCCGTCGGTCTCACAGTCAAGCTCCCTTGTGCACTTACACTCAACACCTGATTGCCAACCAGGCTGAGGGAACCTTTGGGCGCCTCCGTTACTCTTTAGGAGGCAACCGCCCCAGTTAAACTACCCATCAGACACTGTCCCTGATCCGGATCACGGACCCAGGTTAGACATCCAGCACGACCAGAGTGGTATTTCAACGACGACTCCACAACCACTGGCGTGGCCGCTTCAAAGTCTCCCACCTATCCTACACAAGCCGAACCGAACACCAATATCAAACTATAGTAAAGGTCCCGGGGTCTTTCCGTCCTGCTGCGCGAAACGAGCATCTTTACTCGTAGTGCAATTTCACCGGGCCTATGGTTGAGACAGTCGAGAAGTCGTTACGCCATTCGTGCAGGTCGGAACTTACCCGACAAGGAATTTCGCTACCTTAGGATGGTTATAGTTACCACCGCCGTTTACTGGCGCTTAAGTTCTCAGCTTCGCCAACCCGAAAGTCAGCTAACCGGTCCCCTTAACGTTCCAGCACCGGGCAGGCGTCAGTCCGTATACATCGCCTTACGGCTTCGCACGGACCTGTGTTTTTAGTAAACAGTCGCTTCTCGCTGGTCTCTGCGGCCACCCCCAGCTCAGACAGTAAATGTCATCACCAGTGATGGCCCCCCTTCTCCCGAAGTTACGGGGGCATTTTGCCGAGTTCCTTAACCATAGTTCACCCGAACGCCTCGGTATTCTCTACCTGACCACCTGAGTCGGTTTAGGGTACGGGCCGCCATGAAACTCGCTAGAGGCTTTTCTCGACAGCATAGGATCATCCACTTCACCACAATCGGCTCGGCATCAGGTCTCAGCCCTAATGTGTGACGGATTTACCTACCACACGGCCTACACCCTTACCCCGGGACTACCACCGCCCGGGCTGGACTACCTTCCTGCGTCACCCCATCGCTTACCTAATACAAGTCTGGTTCGTCGGCTCCACCACTACCCTCAACTCCGAAGAGATCAGGCCGGCTTCACGGACTTAGCATCGCCTGATTCAGTACTGGGCGTTTCAAAGCGGGTACCGGAATATCAACCGGTTGTCCATCGACTACGCCTGTCGGCCTCGCCTTAGGTCCCGACTTACCCTGGGCAGATCAGCTTGACCCAGGAACCCTTAGTCAATCGGCGCACACGTTTCTCACGTGTGTATCGCTACTCATGCCTGCATTCTCACTCGTGAACCGTCCACAACTCGCTTCCGCGGCTGCTTCACCCGGCACACGACGCTCCCCTACCCATCCCAGCAGGCGTTGGCCCTTAATGCTGGAATGACACGACTTCGGCGGTACGCTTGAGCCCCGCTACATTGTCGGCGCGGAATCACTTGACCAGTGAGCTATTACGCACTCTTTCAAGGGTGGCTGCTTCTAAGCCAACCTCCTGGTTGTCTCTGCGACTCCACATCCTTTCCCACTTAGCGTACGCTTAGGGGCCTTAGTCGATGCTCTGGGCTGTTTCCCTCTCGACCATGGAGCTTATCCCCCACAGTCTCACTGCCGTGCTCTCACTTACCGGCATTCGGAGTTTGGCTAAGGTCAGTAACCCGGTAGGGCCCATCGCCTATCCAGTGCTCTACCTCCGGCAAGAAACACACGACGCTGCACCTAAATGCATTTCGGGGAGAACCAGCTATCACGGAGTTTGATTGGCCTTTCACCCCTAACCACAGGTCATCCCCCAGGTTTTCAACCCTGGTGGGTTCGGTCCTCCACGAAGTCTTACCTCCGCTTCAACCTGCCCATGGCTAGATCACTCCGCTTCGGGTCTTGAGCGCGCTACTAAACCGCCCTATTCGGACTCGCTTTCGCTACGGCTTCCCCACACGGGTTAACCTCGCAACACACCGCAAACTCGCAGGCTCATTCTTCAAAGGCACGCAGTCACGACGCACCGAGCAAGCTCGATGCGCGACGCTCCCACGGCTTGTAGGCACACGGTTTCAGGTACTATTTCACTCCGCTCCCGCGGTACTTTTCACCATTCCCTCACGGTACTATCCGCTATCGGTCACCAGGGAATATTTAGGCTTAACGGGTGGTCCCGCCAGATTCACACGGGATTTCTCGGGCCCCGTGCTACTTGGGTGTCTCTTAAACGAGCCGTCAATGTTTCAGCTACGGGGGTCTTACCCTCTACGCCGGACCTTTCGCATGTCCTTCGCCTACATCAACGGTTTCTGACTCGTCTCACAGCCGGCAGACCATGAAAAAGAGATCCCACAACCCCGCATGCGCAACCCCTGCCGGGTATCACACGCATACGGTTTGGCCTGATCCAGTTTCGCTCGCCACTACTCCCGGAATCACGGTTGTTTTCTCTTCCTGAGGGTACTGAGATGTTTCACTTCCCCTCGTTCCCTCCACACTGCCTATGTGTTCAGCAGCGGGTGACAGCCCATGACGACTGCCGGGTTTCCCCATTCGGACACCCCCGGATCAAAGCTCGGTTGACAGCTCCCCGGGGCCTATCGTGGCCTCCCACGTCCTTCATCGGTTCCTGGTGCCAAGGCATCCACCGTGCGCCCTTAAAAACTTGGCCACAGATGCTCGCGTCCACTGTGCAGTTCTCAAACAACGACCAGCCACCCATCACCCCGCCCTTCCGGACGAGTGCACTGGGGCCGGCAACCGAAGGACGACCATGACGGCCGTACCCTCAGATACCCAACAGCGTGCCCGGCACAGTCAACCCGTCTACGTGTTCCACGCCGAAGCAGTACTAACGAAAACTTGCCAACCGTGCCGAATAGTCAACGTTCCACCCATGAGCAACCAGCACCGAACATTCGCCGGTGTACTGGCCTCTGACCAGGCAAGCCCGGTAAGAAGTGCTCCTTAGAAAGGAGGTGATCCAGCCGCACCTTCCGGTACGGCTACCTTGTTACGACTTCGTCCCAATCGCCAGTCCCACCTTCGACAGCTCCCTCCCACAAGGGGTTGGGCCACCGGCTTCGGGTGTTACCGACTTTCGTGACGTGACGGGCGGTGTGTACAAGGCCCGGGAACGTATTCACCGCAGCAATGCTGATCTGCGATTACTAGCAACTCCGACTTCATGGGGTCGAGTTGCAGACCCCAATCCGAACTGAGACCGGCTTTTTGAGATTCGCTCCGCCTCGCGGCATCGCAGCTCATTGTACCGGCCATTGTAGCACGTGTGCAGCCCAAGACATAAGGGGCATGATGACTTGACGTCGTCCCCACCTTCCTCCGAGTTGACCCCGGCAGTCTCCTGTGAGTCCCCATCACCCCGAAGGGCATGCTGGCAACACAGAACAAGGGTTGCGCTCGTTGCGGGACTTAACCCAACATCTCACGACACGAGCTGACGACAGCCATGCACCACCTGTCACCCGACCACAAGGGGGGCCGTATCTCTACGGCTTTCCGGGCGATGTCAAGCCTTGGTAAGGTTCTTCGCGTTGCGTCGAATTAAGCCACATGCTCCGCTGCTTGTGCGGGCCCCCGTCAATTCCTTTGAGTTTTAGCCTTGCGGCCGTACTCCCCAGGCGGGGAACTTAATGCGTTAGCTGCGGCACCGACGACGTGGAATGTCGCCAACACCTAGTTCCCAACGTTTACGGCGTGGACTACCAGGGTATCTAATCCTGTTCGCTCCCCACGCTTTCGCTCCTCAGCGTCAGTAATGGCCCAGAGATCCGCCTTCGCCACCGGTGTTCCTCCTGATATCTGCGCATTTCACCGCTACACCAGGAATTCCGATCTCCCCTACCACACTCTAGCCTGCCCGTATCGACTGCAGACCCGGGGTTAAGCCCCGGGCTTTCACAACCGACGCAACAAGCCGCCTACGAGCTCTTTACGCCCAATAATTCCGGACAACGCTTGCGCCCTACGTATTACCGCGGCTGCTGGCACGTAGTTAGCCGGCGCTTCTTCTGCAGGTACCGTCACTTTCGCTTCTTCCCTGCTGAAAGAGGTTTACAACCCGAAGGCCGTCATCCCTCACGCGGCGTCGCTGCATCAGGCTTTCGCCCATTGTGCAATATTCCCCACTGCTGCCTCCCGTAGGAGTCTGGGCCGTGTCTCAGTCCCAGTGTGGCCGGTCGCCCTCTCAGGCCGGCTACCCGTCGTCGCCTTGGTAGGCCATTACCCCACCAACTAGCTGATAGGCCGCGGGCTCATCCTTCACCGCCGGAGCTTTCAACCTTCCCCCATGAGAGAGAAAGTATTATCCGGTATTAGACCCCGTTTCCAGGGCTTGTCCCAGAGTGAAGGGCAGATTGCCCACGTGTTACTCACCCGTTCGCCACTAATCCACCCCGAAGGGCTTCATCGTTCGACTTGCATGTGTTAAGCACGCCGCCAGCGTTCGTCCTGAGCCAGGATCAAACTCTCCGTGAATGTTTTCCCGTAATCGGGTCGACACCACGAGAGCGGAACAATCAGGCCGGAATAAGACCGATCGTCCACTGTGTCCTCGCTGTGTTCATTGCCTACCAAACCCCGAAAGAGTTTGCCAGGACTTTCAAAGGAACCTCCAACCTGCCGAAGCAGGCCGGGGTATCAACATATCTGGCGTTGACTTTTGGCACGCTGTTGAGTTCTCAAGGAACGGACGCTTCCTTCGTACTCACCCCTGCGGGCTTTCCTCCGGGCGCTTCCCTTCGGTCTTGCGTTTCCGACTCTATCAGACTCTTTCGCGTCCGATTCCCGGCCGAAACGGGATTCTGCATTTGCCTCCGTGGAATTCGCTTTCGCGCTTTTCCCTTTCGGCGAGTCCGACTCTATCAGGCCTTTCCTGTCCCTCTGACCAGCCCCTGCAGACATGCGGGTGCCGATTCCGGGTTAGGGTTTGGGCTTAATAGTCGCCGCCGACCCCCGACTCAATGTCGCGTTGGGGTCAGGCAGGAGTACGACAGTACAGGCTGCTGGGAGTCGAGGCAAATCCTTTCCGGTGCACCCCTAGGTCCTCGAACCGGCAGGACTCCGGCGGAACCGGGACTTCTTATGACTTACCCTGCTGAGCAGTACGCCGTCCCCTACACACGACGGCGGCGCCATCGAAGCTCCACTCTGGGAGGCACCCCCATGACCACTGTGACGTCCCCGCTCGCCGGACGCGCCATCGGGCTCGCTGCGGTACCCGACCCGGTGTTCTCCGGCGCGATGGTGGGCCCCGGCACCGCCATCGACCCCGTGCGCGAGCCGTCCGAGGCCGTGTCGCCGGTCGACGGAATCATCGTCTCCCTGCACCCGCACGCCTTCGTGGTCGTGGACAGCGAGGGCCACGGGGTTCTGACCCACCTCGGCATCGACACCGTCCAGATGAACGGCGAGGGCTTCGAGCTGCTCGTGAACAAGGGTGACACCGTCACCCGCGGGCAGGCCGTCGTGCGCTGGAACCCGGCCGCCGTCGAGGCCGCCGGCAAGTCGCCGGTGTGCCCCGTCGTGGCACTGGAGGCAACGGCCGACTCCCTCTCCGATGTCATCGAAGAAGGCGACGTCAAGGCCGGCGAAGCACTGTTCGGCTGGCAGTAACGCGTTCGGCGCAATGAGAGCCGACGGGATACCCACCGCGGGGGCAGCGGCCACCGCACGACCGGAGACGGGTGAAATGGAGACAACGCTGCGAGGCGTAGGCGTGAGCCACGGTGTGGCGATCGGCGAGGTACGGCACATGGGCACGGCAGTGCTCGAACCGCCGGCCAAGCAGATCCCCGCCGATGAGGCGGAGCGCGAGCAGGGACGGGCCCGGCAGGCCGTGGAGGCGGTGGCCGCCGACCTCATCGCGCGTGGCAACCTGGCCGGGGGCGAGGCCCAGCACGTGCTGGAGGCCCAGGCCATGATGGCCCAGGACCCCGAGCTCATGGCTGATGTCGAGCGGCGCATCGCTGTCGGCAGCACCGCCGAGCGCGGTGTGTACGACGCCTTCGCGTCGTACCGGGCGCTGCTGGCCGGTGCCGGGGAGTACCTCGCGGGCCGCGTCGCCGACCTCGACGACGTCCGCAACCGGATCGTGGCGCGGCTCCTCGGTGTGCCGATGCCGGGCGTGCCGGACAGCGACGAGCCGTACGTGCTGATCGCCCGGGACCTGGCTCCCGCCGACACGGCGCTGCTCGACCCGGCTCTGGTCCTCGGCTTCGTCACCGAGGAGGGCGGGCCGACCAGTCACAGCGCAATCCTGGCGCGGGCGCTCGGTGTCCCCGCCGTGGTGGCGCTTCCCGGTGCCGGTGAGCTGGCCGAGGGCACACTGATCGCGGTGGACGGCAGCACCGGCGAGATCTTCGTGAACCCGAGCGACGAGAAGCGGGCGGAGATGGAGAGTGCCGCCGCCGCGCGCAAGGCCGCGCTGTCCGCCTCGACCGGCCCCGGTGCGACGTCCGACGGCCACAAGGTGCCGTTGCTCGCCAACATCGGTGGCCCCGGTGACGTGCCGGCCGCCGTCGAGGCGGGCGCGGAGGGCGTCGGGCTGTTCCGTACCGAGTTCCTCTTCCTGGACGACAGCAAGCAGGCGCCGTCCGAGGAGAAGCAGATCGCCGCGTACCGCGCGGTGCTGGAGGCCTTCCCCGAGGGCCGTGTCGTGGTGCGGGTGCTGGACGCCGGTGCGGACAAGCCGCTCGACTTCCTGACGCCGGCGGACGAGCCCAACCCGGCACTCGGTGTGCGCGGGCTGCGCAGCCTCCTGGACCACCCGGACGTGCTGAGCACCCAGCTGACCGCGCTGTCGAAGGCGGCCGAGGGCCTCCCCGTCTATCTCGAGGTCATGGCGCCCATGGTGGCCGACCGCTCGGACGCCAAGGCATTCGCCGACGCGTGCCGGGCTGCCGGGCTGCAGGCGAAGTTCGGTGCGATGGTCGAGATCCCGTCCGCCGCGCTGCGGGCGCGTTCGGTGCTGCAGGAGGTGGAGTTCCTGTCGCTGGGCACCAACGACCTGGCGCAGTACACCTTCGCCGCCGACCGTCAGGTGGGTGCGGTCTCCCGGCTCCAGGACCCGTGGCAGCCGGCGCTGCTGGATCTGGTCGCGCTGTCGGCCGATGCCGCCAAGGCCGAGGGCAAGAGCTGTGGTGTCTGTGGTGAGGCCGCCTCCGATCCGCTGCTCGCCTGTGTCCTGACCGGTCTCGGTGTCACGTCGCTGTCGATGGGCGCCGCGTCCATCCCCTATGTGCGCGCCACGCTGGCGAAGTACACGCTCGCCCAGTGCGAGCGGGCCGCGTCGGCCGCGCGTGCGGCCGACTCCGCCGAGGAGGCGCGCGTCGCCGCGCAGGCGGTGCTGTCGGGCGAGTAGGCCCGGCCTCGGGGCGACCGAGGTGTGAGGGGGCTTCCCGCCGTCGGCGGGGAGCCCCCTTCGGCGTGTCAGCAGTGCGTCTCGGGGGCGTCCGCGCCGATGTCGAACCCGGCGCAGTACTCCACGCCGGACTCCGGGGCGACGGGGTCGCCCGTGTCCGCGTCGGTGCAGTAGGCGCTGAAGACCTCGCCCTCGGTGAGCGGGAGGAGGCTGCCGGCGGCGAGCCGCCAGCCGTGCACCCGGTCCGGGACGCCGGGGGCGCTCGTGCGCAGCACGACTCCCCCGTGCCGTTCGAGAGCGATGCCGAGGGCCAGCACCGTCACGAACTCGGCGCCCTCCGACGAGTCGAGACGGGCGGGTCCTGTGCTGTCGCGGTCCGTGTGCAGCGCGGCGAGCAGCTGTTCGTTCTCCAGCGGCGTGCTGCACACCAGGTGGTGGGTGCCGGGGCCCGCCGCGTCCAGGGTGCGCAGCAGGAGGTGGGAGGCCCGGTCGAAGGCCGCCCGGCCGATGTCCTGTCCGCAGTCGGCGCAGTCGCCGAGGTCGGCCAGGAGCATCGTGGCGTACTCCCAGGTGGCCCGGCGGATGGCCCTGCCGACGAGGACCGGGATCAGCTCGTCGAGGGGCTGGCCCGTGTAGGCGACGGTGGCTCCGCAGGCCGCGACCTCCGCGGTGAAGCGGCTGCGGCTGGCCGGGGCGTCCGGGGCGAGGCCGGATCGGGCGCAGAATTCCGCGTACTCCTCCGGGTCGAAGAGGGCGACCGTGGTGTGCATGCCCTGCGCGGTCAGGGACTTGAGGAGGCCCTCCACCTGTTCCAGGTAGACGGAGTGGTCGTCGAAGGTGAAGGTGCGGTAGCGGCGCATCGCCGCGAAGTCCTGTTCATCGGTCAGCAGGCCGATGGTGCTCGGGGCTTCGCGGCGCAGCGTGCGTCGCATCGTGAGGCCGGCCCGTCCGTGGACGGTGGTCCGCTTGTTCCTGGTCTGCGCCATGACTTCCCCCAGTGCGCTGTCGATCATTGCTCACTCAGAGTAATCAAGGGCACTGACAGTGGCGGGGTCAGCGGCGTCGGCGGGCCAGTTCCTCGTAGAAGTGGAGGAGTTCGAGGTTGTCGATGGAGCCGGGGTTCACGGCCTTGGCCAGGGCTGTTCCCTGGAGCAGTCGTTTGACCGGGACCTCGATGCGCTTGCCGGTGAGGGTGTGCGGGATGCCGGGGACCTCGATGACCTCGTCGGGGACATGACGGGGTGAGAGGTTCTCGCGGATGGTGCGCTTGATGCTGTCGCGGAGCGCGTCGTCGAGCGTGGCGCCCTCGGCGAGGTGGACGAACAGCGGCATCCAGTAGCCGCCGTCGGGCTCCTCCAGGCCGATGACGAGGGACTCGCGGATCTCGGGGAGCCGCTCGACGGCCTCGTAGATGTCGGCGGAGCCCATCCGGACGCCCTGCCGGTTGAGGGTGGAGTCGGAGCGGCCGTGGATGATCACGGAGCCTCGGTCGGTGATCGTGATCCAGTCGCCGTGGCGCCAGACGCCCGGGTACATGTCGAAGTAGCTGTCGCGGTAGCGGCTGCCGTCGGGGTCGTTCCAGAAGCGGATCGGCATGGACGGCATCGGCGCGGTGACCACGAGCTCGCCGACTTCGCCGGTCAGGGGCTCGCCCGCCGGGTCCCAGGACTGGAGGTCGGTGCCGAGGCAGGCTGCCTGGAGCTCGCCGATGTGGACCGGGAGGGTGGGGACGGCGCCGGCGAAGCAGCTGCAGACGTCGGTGCCGCCGCTGACGGAGGCGATCCACAGGTCGTCGGCGACCTCGTCGTGGAGCCAGCGGAAGCCGTCGGGCGGGAACGGGGAGCCGGTGGTGGCCACGCACTGGACGCGGGAGAGGTCGAAGTCGCGTCCCGGGTGGATGCCTGCCTTGCGGCAGGCCATGACATAGGCGGCGGAGGTGCCGAACAGGGTGGCTCCGGTCTGTTCGGCGACGCGCCACTGGGCGCTGACGTCGGGGTAGCCGGGGCTGCCGTCGTACAGGACGAGTGTGGTGCCGGTGAGGAGGCCGGAGACGAGGAAGTTCCACATCATCCAGCCGGTGGAGGTGTACCAGAAGAAGCGGTCCTCGGGGCCGAGGTCGCAGTGGAGGCCGATCTGCTTGAAGTGTTCGAGCAGGATGCCGCCCTGGGACTGGACGATGGCCTTGGGCAGGCCGGTCGTGCCGGAGGAGTAGAGGACCCACAGCGGGTGGTCGAAGGGGACCTGCTCGAAGACCGGCTCGGTGTCGGCGGCGGTGAGGGCCGACCAGTCGAGGGCCCCTTCGGGGGCGTCCGTGCCCAGCAGCGGGATGTGGACGACCGCGCGCAGGGTGGGCAGTTCGCGGCGCAGCTCGGCGACGGTCTCCGTACGGTCGTGTTCCTTGCCGCCGTAGCGGTAGCCGTCGACGGTGAACAGGACGACGGGTTCGACCTGCTGGAAGCGGTCGAGGACGCTGCGGGCGCCGAAGTCGGGGGCGCAGGAGGTCCAGACGCCGCCGACGGCCGCGGTGGCGAGGAAGGCTGTGATGGCCTGCGGGATGTTCGGGAGGTAGCCGCTGACCCGGTCGCCGGGGGTGACGCCGAGCGCGCGGAGTTCGGCGGCGAGGGAGCCGACCTGGCGGCGGAGCTCGGACCAGGAGGTGGCGGCCTGGGTGTGGGTCTCGTCGACGTGGAGCAGGGCGGGGGCGTCGGCCCGCAGGGGGTCCTCGGCGGTGCGCAGCGCGTGTTCGGCGTAGTTGAGGGTGGCGCCGGGGAACCACTGGGCGCCGGGCATGGAGCGGTCGCCGATGACGGTCTCGTACGGGGTGGAGAAGCGGACGTCGAACCATTCGGCGACGGCCTGCCAGAAGGTGTCGAGCCGCTCGACGGACCAGCGGTGCAGGCTCGCGTAGCCCCCCTCGGCCGGTGCTCCGTGGTGCTCGGCCGCCCAGCTCTGGAAGCGGGTGACGGCCGCGGTCGCGATGCGGTCCGGGCCGGGCTGCCACAGGGGGGCTTCGTCGGCTGCTGAGGTCATGGGGCGGCTCCCTGGCTGTACGGGTACGCGGTGTGTGCGTAGGTCGCGCGCACGGGCTGGGGTGTGCGCGTGAGGCGGCTTCACGGACGATGCCATGTGATCGTCTTTCGCACCAGGGCTGCCCGCCCATGGCCGCGTGTCCCGGTATGTGGCCGGGCCACGTGGAGCGTGGCGGGGACGGTGTCCGGCCACACGGTGAACGGAAGTTGAACGGAACCTGTTCGCGGCCCGGCGGATGGCAGGGTGTGCCGCATGGACGGTCGTGACCTGGTGCGCTCGGTGAAACTCGTCGGTTCGAGGCAGGGGCTGCGCACGGTGCGTTCGGCGTGGCGCCGCTCGCGTGCGGACGCCCGGGCGCTGCCCGCGCGCGGTGCCGAGCGGGCGCGGGTGCCGGGTGTCGTGACGGGGGCCGAGCCGGGGCCGGGGGGCGGGGTGGTGAGGTTCGCCCGTTCGGAGCTGCGCATCCGTGTGGCGGCGGGCGGGGCCGTGTTCTGGGGGTGGGACGGGGCCGATCCGCTGCCCTCGTACGCGCTCGCGGACGGCGGGCCGGACCCGGATCCGCGGGCCGTGCTGGAGCCGGACAAGGACGGCGGCTGGCAGGTGGTGTCGGAGCGGCTGACGGTCGTGGTGTCCCGGCACGGGGCGGTGGAGCTGCGGACGCCGGGCGGGGTGGTGCTCCGCCGGGAGCTGCCGCCTCGGTGGTGGGAACCGGTGGGCGGCGGGCCGGCCCGCTGGGTGCAGCGGTCCGAGGTGCCGGCGGACGCGCGCTTCTTCGGACTGGGCGCACGGGCGGCGGGGCCCCGGCTCAGGGACGGGGTGTACGGGTTGTGGAACACCGATCCGGGCGGGCGGTTCGGGCCGGGCGACGATCCGCTGTACCTCACGATGCCGGTGCAGCTGGTGGTCTCGGACGCGGGGACGCATCTGGCGTTCCACGACAACTCCTGGGCGGGCAGCGTGACGCTGCGCGAGGGCGAGGAGGGGGCGGGCTCCGGACATGACCGGCCGGGGATGTCCGAGGTGCGCACGGACGGCGGGCCGCTGCGCTGCTGGGTGGTGGCGGGTACGCCGGCGCGGGTGCTCCAGGGCTGGTCGGCGCTGACGGGCGCGGCCGCGGTGCCGCCGTCCTGGGCGCTGGGCCCGCAGCACGCGCGCTGGGGTTTCGGGAGCGAGCGCGAGGTGCGGCGGGTCGTGGCCGGGTACCGGGAGCGGGATCTGCCGCTGTCGGTGCTGCATCTGGACATCGACCACTACGACGCGCACCGGGTGTTCACGGTGGACCAGGAGCGGTTCCCCGATCTGCCGGGGCTGGCGAAGGAGTTGCGCGAGGACGGGGTGCGGCTGGTGTCGATCGTGGACCCGGCGGTGCCTTCGGAGCCGGGGAACGCGGTGTTCGACTCCGGTGCGGCGGTGGGCGCTTCGGGCGCGTTCGTGCGGGACGCCCGGGGGCGGACCGTGCGCGGGGAGGTGTGGCCGGGTGCCTGTGTCTATCCGGACTTCACCGATCCCCGGGTGCGGGCGTGGTGGGGCGGGCTGTACGCGGAGCGGCTGGCGCAGGGGTTCTCCGGTGTGTGGCACGACATGAACGAGCCGGTGTCCTTCGCCGCGTTCGGCGACCCGTCGCTCCCCCGGTCGGCGCGGCACTCGCTGGAGGGGCGCGGCGGTGATCACCGCGAGGCCCACAATGTGTACGGCCTGGCCATGGCGCGTGCCGGGTACGAGGGGCTGACCCGGCTGCGGCCGGACGAGCGGCCGTTCCTGTTCTCGCGCTCCGGCTGGGCGGGGATGCAGCGGTACGGGGGCACCTGGTCAGGCGATGTGGCGACCGGCTGGCCCGGCCTCCGGGCCTCGCTGGCGCTGGTGCTGGGTCTGGGGCTGTGCGGGGTGCCGTATTCGGGGCCGGATGTGGGCGGCTTCGACGGCTCGCCGTCGCCGGAGCTGTATCTGCGGTGGTTCCAGCTCGGGGCGTATCTCCCGCTGTTCCGTACGCATGCCGCGATCGACGCGGGCCGCCGGGAGCCGTGGGAGTTCGGGCCGCTGGTGCTGGACGCGGCGCGGGAGGCGCTGCGGGAGCGGGAGCGGCTGCGCCCGTACTGGGTGACGCTGGCACACCTCGCCCGGCTGTCGGGTGCGCCGTATGTGCGCCCCCTGTGGTGGTCGGCTCCCGGCGACCGGGCGCTGCGGGAGTGCGAGGACGCGTTTCTGCTGGGGGACGCGCTGCTGGTGGCGCCGGTGCTGGAGCCGGGCGTGGCCGAGCGGGTGGTGCGGCTGCCTCCGGGGCGCTGGTACGACACGGCGAGCGGTGCGGTGTACGAGGGGCCGGGTCAGGTGGTCGTGGAGGCACCGTTGTCGCGGGTGCCGGTGCTGGCGCGGGCCGGATCGGTCCTGCCGGTGCGGGGTGCGGACGGCGCTGTGGAACTGGAGGTGTGGGCTCCGGCCGAGGGGCGCGGGGGTGGCGGCTCGGTGGTGCGGGACGCGGGTGACGGCTGGGAGCCGGTGGTGGTCGAGCGGTACACGACGCGGCTGGCCGGCGGCCGGGTCGTGGTGGAGCGGGACGGCGAGGAGCGGCTGGTGGATCTGCCCGTCCGGGTGCGCGGGGTGTGAGCGGGGTCCGTCGCCGGCTCAGCGGTAGCGGCCGGCGAACCAGGAGTGGACGGCCTCGGTGTGGAGGGGGAAGGCGAGCGGGGCGGGGGCGCGCAGGATCGCGTACCCGGAGGTCTCGTCGGTCGGTACGGACGGCGGGAGGGTGTCCGCGGGGCGCTCGGGGAGCAGCCCGAACAGGAGCAGATGTCCGGCCGGGTCGCTGAGGGCGTCGGCGAGCCGGACGTCGTCCTGCCGGGCCTCGATGCCGGTCTCCTCGCGCAGTTCGCGTACGACCGCGTGCTTCCAGTCCTCGGCGTGGTCGATGAAGCCGCCGGGGAGGGCGGTGCCGCCGAGGGCGGGTTCGATGGTGCGGGTGATGACGACGAGGCCGCCACCGTCCGGGCCGGTGACGGGCAGCAGGGCGACGGCGACCGGCAGCGGGTTGCGGTAGGCGGTGTCACCGCAGGCGGCGCAGGTGCGGGGCCAGGTGTCCGGGGCCGGGAGCGCGGTGTAGGGGGCGCCGCAGCTGCCGCAGTACGCGTTTCTCACGGGTTTCTCCGGGTTCTTAGGGAACGCTTCGTGTGGGCACCGCGCGCGGAGACGGTGGCGGACACGCGCGGACTGTATCCGATCGTCCTTCCGGAGCGGCCCGGTTCATGGACGATGTGCTCATGACAGGTATCGCTTCCGCTTTCCGTGCCCTGGCGGCCGCTGCCGCCGCCCTGCTCACCGTGACCGGCACCGCTCCGGCGGCGCAGGCGAGGCCCGAGCCGAAGGCCCCGGAGGAGTTCGTCGCGCTGCGTGCGGTCGACCCCACGATCATCCAGGAGATGCGCTACCCCACCGTCCACGACTTCATGGGCGAACCGGTGGACGGTTACCGCGACTCCCTCTGCATCCTGACCCGGCCGGCCGCCGAGGCCCTGCACCGCGCCCAGGTCCGGCTGCTGCGGCGGGGCTACTCGCTGAAGGTGTACGACTGTTACCGGCCCCAGCGGGCGGTCGACCACTTCGTGCGGTGGGCGAAGGACCTCGACGACGACACCATGAAGGGCGAGTTCTATCCCCGGGTCGACAAGACCCGGCTGTTCGCGGACGGTTACATCGCGGAGAAGTCCGGCCACAGCCGGGGCAGCACGGTGGACCTGACGCTCGTGCGGCTGCCCGCCCTGCCGACCAGGCCGTACCACCCCGGTGACGAGCTGGTGCCGTGCTACGCGCCCAAGGGCGAGCGCTTCCCGGACAACTCCGTGGACATGGGGACCGGCTTCGACTGCTTCGACACGCTCTCGCACACCGACGACCCGCGGATCCAGGGCGTGCAGCGCGCCAACCGCCAGTTCCTGAAATCGACGCTCACGGAGCTCGGATTCGTCAATCTGGCCGAGGAATGGTGGCACTACACCTTCAAGCCCGAGCTGTTCCCGGACACCTACTTCGACTTCCCGGTGGCCCGCAGGTCCGTCGCCGGACACTGAGGCGCGGCCCGGGAAGGGGAAACGGGTGGCTGGGACCACCCCCGTGGGTCCCGGCCACCCGTTCTTCTTCTCGGACGCGCACCGCCCGTATCCGGTTGCCGTTCCAGCCATTACGGTGCCCGTATGTCACAGCAGACGTTCGATTCGTACGAAGAATTCTGGCCCTATTACGTCGCGATGCACTCCAGGGCCGCGACCCGCTGGGTGCATCTGACCGGCACCCTGACGGGTCTCGCGGTCACCGCCTACGGACTGGCCCGCGGCCGCAAGCGGTACGCCGCCGCACTGCCGCTGATCGGCTACGGAACCGCCTGGCCGGCGCACTTCCTCATCGAGAAGAACAACCCCGCCACCTTCGGCCACCCCGCCTGGTCGCTGCGCGGTGACGTGCAGATGATCCGGATGATGCTGGCCGGCCGCGACCGTGAGCTCGCGGAGACCGCCGCCAAGTGGCTCGCCGACAACAGCTGACCGTGGCACACTTCTGACGTTCCGTCAGATCCAGTGCCGGGAGGGGCTTTGCCGCGCAAGCGCATACCTGTGGTGGCCGGGTGGTTCACCGAGAACGGTTCCGGGGACGACTTCCGCCTGCTGGGCACCCGCTGTTCGCTCTGCTCGTCGGTCTTCTTCCCCCGCGAGGAGAGCTTCTGCCGCAATCCCAGCTGCACGGGCGGCGAGCTGGCCGAGGTCCCGCTCTCCCGGCGCGGCACGGTCTGGTCGTACACCGACGGCCGCTACCGGCCGCCTCACCCCTACCCCTCGGACCCCGACGTGCCCTGGGAGCCGTACACGCTGGTGGCCGTGGAGCTGGCCGCCGAGCGGATGGTGGTGCTCGGGCAGGCCGCGCCCGGGGTCGGGGTCGCTGATCTGGCGGTCGGCATGACCGTCGAGGTCGTGCCGGGTGAGCTGGGTTCCGGCTGCGCAGACGACGACGGGGCGGACGACGGCGGGGCGGACGACGGCGGGGCTACGGCGACCTGGCACTGGCGGCCCGTCGCCGCCGACGACGTGGACGGTGCCGCATGAGCCGGGACGTGGCCGTCCTCGGGGCCGGGATGCACCCCTGGGGCAAGTGGGGGCGCAGCTTCGTGGAGTACGGCACGGTGGCGGCCCGCCACGCGCTCGTGGACGCCGGGATCGACTGGCGGGACGTGGGGTCCGTGGTGGGCGCGGACACCGTGCGCGGCGGCTATCCGGGGTACGTGGCCGGGGCGACGTTCGCGCGGGCGCTGGGCTGGCAGGGGGCCAGGGTCACCAGCGTGTACGCGGCGTGCGCCTCGGGCGCGCAGGCGGTCAGCACCGCAAGGGCGCAGATCCTGGCCGGTCTGGCGGACGTGGTGCTCGTGGTGGGGGCGGACGCGGCGCCCAAAGGGTTCTTCGCACCGGCGGGCGGGGACCGGCCCGACGATCCGGACTGGCTGCGCTTCCGGGTGCTCGGGGCGACCAACCCCGCCTACTTCGGCCTCTACGCCAGGCGCCGGATGGCGGTCCACGGGGACACACCGGAGGACTTCGCGCGGGTCAAGGTGAAGAACGCGGCGGCCGGCGCGCTGAACCCGAACGCCCGCTACCGGGCGCCGGTGAGCGCCGAAGAGGTCGCGGCGTCCGCCGTGGTCGCCGATCCGCTGCGGCTGCTGGACATCTGCGCCACCTCCGACGGCGGTGCGGCGCTGGTGCTGTCCAGCATGGAGTTCGCCCGGCGGCACGGGGCCGTGGACCCGGTCCGTATCCGGGCCGTGTCGACCGTGACGCCCACCTATCCGAAGGCCGTGCTCGATCTGCCCGACATCGCCACCGATTCGGCGGTCGCCGTGGAGCCCCCGGCCCTGACCTTCCGTGCCTCGATCGCACGGGCGGCGTACGAGGAGGCGGGGATCGGTCCCGGGGAGCTGTCCCTGGCCGAGGTGTACGACCTGTCCACCGCGCTGGAGCTGGAGTGGTACGAGGACATCGGGCTGTGCGGTCCCGGCGAGGGCGCGGCGCTGCTGCGCAGCGGGGCTACGGCGCTCGGCGGGCGCGTTCCGGTGAACCCCAGCGGCGGCCTCGCGTCGTTCGGTGAGGCCGTACCGGCGCAGGCCATCGCCCAGATCTGCGAGCTGACCTGGCAGCTGCGGGGCACGGCCGGGGACCGGCAGGTGCCGGGCGCGCGGGCCGGGATCACGGCCAACCAGGGCCTGTTCGGCCATGGTTCGGCGGTGGTGGCGGTCCGCTGACGCCCGGGTACCCCCTCTAGGTGGTGACGGGTTCGCGGAGGCGGTCCGCCCGGGCCAGCGCGTGTTCGACCACGGCGACCAGGACATCCTTGGCGGACTGCCGGTCCCGGGCGTCACACATCAGGAGCGGCACCTCCGGATCCAGGTCCAGAGCCGCCCGCACCGTCTCGGTGGGGAACCGGTCGGCGCCCTCGAAGCAGTTGACGGCGACGGCGAACGGGATCTCACGCCGTTCGAAGTAGTCGACGGCCGCGAAGCAGTCCTCCAGACGGCGGGTGTCCGCGAGGACGACCGCCCCCAGCGCGCCCTGGGCGAGTTCGTCCCAGAGGAACCAGAAACGGTCCTGTCCCGGGGTGCCGAAGAGATACAGCACCAAGTCCTCGCGGAGCGTGATCCGGCCGAAGTCCATGGCCACCGTGGTCGTGGTCTTCGCCTCGACACCCTCCAGGTCGTCCACCGGACGCCCCGCCTCGGTCAGCCTCTCCTCCGTACGCAGCGGTCTGATCTCGCTGACCGCCCCCACCAGGGTCGTCTTGCCCACTCCGAAGCCGCCCGCCACCAGGATCTTGAGGGTAACGGGCTCGACGGGCCGCCTGCTGCGGCTAGAGCGCCCGAAGGCCATTGATCACCTCGCGAAGAATGTTCACGTCCGGCAGCTCGGCCGGCGGAACGGGACGGGTCACATGCACCAGCTCGTCCTCGACGAGATCGCCGACCAGGACTCGCACCACTCCCACGGGGAGGTCGAGACCGGAGGCGAGCTCGGCGATCGACTGGGGCAGTTCACTGCACAGTTCGACGATCTCCACATGTTCCGGGGAGAGCGTCTGGTCCCGGCCGGGATCGTCGGCCGCGGGTTCCGGGACGACGATCGCGATCAGGTCGAGCCGGTGACGGGACGCACTGCTGGTGCGCCCTCTGGTCATGGCGTACGGGCGGACCACCGGCCCCGCGTCGGCGTCGTACCAGCGCGAGGACTGCGGCCCGTGGGGCGCGTCGTCGGGGCCGAGGGAGGAATCGGCTCTCATGCCGTCCCCTCACCCCCCGGAGGGCAGACCGGTCGTCCGGGGAGCGTTGGCCAGGTGAGCGCCGACCCTCTTGACCATCAGCGTCATCTCGTACGCCACCTGCCCGACGTCCGAGTCGGAGTCGGCGAGTACGGCGAGACAGCTGCCGTCGCCGGCCGCCGTGACGAAGAGGAACGCCTCGTCCAGCTCGACGACGGTCTGGCGGACGCGGCCCGCGTCGAAGTGGCGGCCCACGCCCTTGGCCAGGCTGTGGAACCCGGACGCGACGGCCGCCAGGTGTTCGGAGTCCTCCCGCGTGAGGTCCTTGGACGCGCCGGTGGGCAGACCGTCGCTGGAGAGCACCAGGGCCTTTCGGATGCTGGCGACGCGGGCGACGAGTTCGTCGAGGAGCCAGTTGAGTTCGCCGGACCCCTGGGGTGCGGAGTTGAGTGCTGCGGCGTTCGGTGCGGTCATGGACCGTCCCCTCCCGGAGTGGTTCCTTGTGCTGTGTCACCGGGGCCGGTCGTGTCCTCGGCGTTCTGCAGACGGCCGCGCTGCCAGCCGCGCTGGAGCGAGGCCATGCGGCTGCGTACCTCGTCCGCGTCGCGCTCGATGTCCTCGGCGCTCTCCACCGCTTCCGGCTCGGCCGGCCTGCCGGCCGTCGTCTCGCGCAGTTGCGGGGCGAGGCTGGCCTGCCGGACCCGGCGGGGCAGTCCGCCCACCGTTTCCGGGACGGGGGACGGGGTACGGGCCGCAGGCACCGCGGGTGCGGCCGACGGGGACCCGGTGGGTTTCCGGAAGCCGGTGGGCTGCCGGGGTTCGGTGGGGCGGCGCCGGTCCTGCGTCCGGCCGGTGCCGGGGAGCGGATCGGCGGCCGTGGGGTGGGCCCGGCCGGCCTCGTCGACGCGGCGGCCGCGGTCGGTGACCAGGGTCGGCGGCTTGCGGCGGGGCAGCGGGCGGTTGCCGTCGGGGCGCAGGGCCCGGACGCCGCCGGAGTCGGCGAGCGGGTCGGCGGCCTGCTGGTGCTGTTCGCGGTCGCCGTCGCGGCGCAGTTCGCGGGCGCGGAAGATGCCGCCGCGCTCGCTCTCGGTGTCCTCCAGGTCGGACACCCCGTCGAGCACGGCGCTCAGCTCCGGGCCCGTCACCGCTTCGAGGACCGGATCGCGGTCGAAGTCCAGCGGGCCGACCGGTCCTTCGAGCTCCACCGGGCCGTCCAGGAGGACCGGGTCCACCAGGCCGGTGGGCACCGGCGAGAGGCCGCTCGGCCGGCCCGGGACGCTGTCGTCGCCGTCGCCGCCCCCGGAGTCGGTGCCGGGCCTGCCGCCGGTGATCGCCTTCTCGGACCTGCGGTCGAGCCGGAATCCGGTGCCGTGCGACTCGGGAGCGTCGGTGAGCAGCGGTGCGGGGATGAACACGACCGCGGTGGTGCCGCCGTACGGGGAGGTCTGGAGGGACACCCTGACGCTCTGCCGCTGGGCCAGCCGGCTGACCACGAAGAGGCCGAGCCGGTCGGTGTCGGACAGCTCGAACTCGGGTGTCTCGGCGAGCCGCAGGTTGGCGTCGAGGAGGACGTCGGGGGCCATCCCGAGGCCCCGGTCGTGGATCTCGAGCGTGAAGCCGTTGGCGACCCGCTCGCCGTGCACCTGGACCGCCGTGTGCGGGGGCGAGAACACCGTGGCGTTCTCCAGGAGTTCGGCGATCAGATGGGTGAGGTCGGCGACGGCGGGGCCGCCCACCCCGATCCTGGGCAGCCGGCGGACCTCGATGCGCTCGTAGTCCTCGACCTCGGCGACGGCGGCCCGCACGACGTCCATCAGCTGGATGGGCTTGCGCCACTGCCGGGACGGGGCGGCGCCGGAAAGGATCACCAGGCCCTCGGCGTGGCGCCGCATGCGGGTGGTGAGGTGGTCGAGGCGGAACAGGTCCGCGAGTTCGTCGGTGTTCTCGGTGCGCCGCTCCATCGCGTCCAGGAGCGTCAGCTGGCGGTGCAGGAGCACCTGGTTGCGGCGGGCGAGGTTGACGAACACCTCGGAGACGCCGCGCCGCATGTCGGCCTGTTTGACGGCGGCCTCGACGGCGGCGCGCTGGAGCGTGTTGAGGGCCTGGCCGACCTGGCCGATCTCGTCGCGTTCGTACTGGAGGTGCGGCGACTCGGTCTCCACGTCGACGTGTTCCCCGGCCGCGAGCCGGCGCATGACGCTCGGCAGCCGTACCCCGGAGACCTCGTGGGCGTCCTTGCGGAGCCGGGAGAGGTCGCGGACGAGTTCGCGGCCGATGCGTACGGAGACGAAGACGGAGACGAGGAGGGCGAGGAAGCCGAGGACGCCGGCGAGGCCCGCCTTGATCAGGATTCCGTAGCCGGCGGGCCTGCCGCGGTCCTGGAAGCGGTTGTTCATCTCGGTCGAGTCGTTGGCCAGCCGGTCCAGGGCGGGCGGGGCGACCTCCTGCCAGCGCTGGGCGTCGACCGCGCGGGACGCGTGGGTGGGGCCCTGGGCGATGAGCTTCTCCTCGGCGGAGCGCAGCGGCTCGCTGTCGGGGCCCTGCCAGTACTGCTGGACGCGGCGCCGCTCGGACGCGGGGAGGACTTCGAGATTGATCTCGTACAGCAGAGTGCGCTGGGCGATCAGATCGGATATCTGCCGGAGTTCGGGGGCGGTGAGGCGGCCCGCGAGCAGTCCGGATGCGACCAGCGCGTCTTCCCGGGAGAGCATTTCGCGGGCCCGGGAGATACCGGTGAGGGCGCGGATCTGCTTGTCCATCGACACGTTCTCCATGGTGTGGAGACCGGTCAGGAAGCTGTAGCAGGGGTCGATCAGACGGTTGTAGTAGTCCATCGCCTTCAGCCGGCCGATGGTCCGTTTGTCGACGGAGTCGCGCAGGGTCCCGAGCCCCTCGGCGGCGCCCAGGATCGAGGTGAGCCGGGTCTCGGCGGCCGGGCCCAGTGCGTCGCGGATGTCCTTCTGCTTCGCGCTCCTGCTGACCTGGGCCACGACCCGGTCGGTGGCGGCGCGCTGGCGGCGCAGGACGGGCAGGGCGTCGGAGGCGCGGGGGTCCGCGAGGAAGACGAGGGTCTGGCGGCGCTCGCTCTGGATGACCCGGACGGCGTCCTCCAGGGGGTGGCCGACCTTTTCCACGACGGTGCCGGCGCTCAGCAGTTCACCTGCCTCGCGCCCGGTGAGATAAGTGGCGAAGCCCCATAGGGCGGTGAGGGAGACGAGCGGCACCAGAAGCAACGCCACGATCTTCCTGCGGATGGACTTTCCGCGAAAGCGCATGGCCTCCCCCAGCTCGGCCCCGCGGGGCGGGAATGGTGTTTCGTCAACAAACGGCGTGAGCCTACTACTGACACAGAGACAACTCGAAGGCATGTCCGGACGATTTTCGGCCGCCTTACCGGGAGTTGACCATGAGTTGTCCCGGTATTCCGGGAGATGAAATTCACGAAAGCGACAGAAGAGGTCCTCCGGAGCGGCGAGTTCCGCGTCACTGCGGTTGGCTGGAAGTGTTCGTTACGTGACAGGTGGGGGGGAATCTTCACAGTCCGGTACTCGTCTGTCTGTACGGGGGTAGGGGGACTGCGGGGACAGACCCGGCAGGACGGGACGGGCGGCCCGCGTAGAAAGGGTGTATGCCGGGCAGCAACCCTGAAGTCGGACAGTGGTGGGGAGTTGAAAGTCGTTGGACACGGAAGAGCGCCAGGGCGCGGTGGATTCGGCACCGGCCGGGGCGGCGAGGGACCCGAGGGCCTCGGCGGCCGGGCCGCAGGGCCGGGCGGCCGTTCACCGGCAGCCGCTCTGGGTCGAGGAGCCCGCGCTGCGGCGGCGGATGCCGGATCCGGTGCGTACGGCCGCCGTGCGCGCGGTCCTGATCATGTCGCTGACGATCATCCAGGCCATGGTGGCGTTCCTGGCCGCGCTGTCGGGGTCCTGGCTGTCGTTCCCGATGGTGCTGAGCAGCGTGGCCAGCACGGTGGTCGCGACCTGGTCGGTGCTGGACGTGTGGGTCACCCGCCAGGTGTGGAACCAGCGCAACGGCGTGGTGTCGGTGCCCAGCAGTTCCGCCCGGCAGCTGCGCCGCGAGCGGCGCAGGGCGAGGCGCGCGGCCCGGACCGCGCAGCGGGAGGCCACGCGGATACGCGGCCGGGGCGCCGACCGCCGCCTCTCCCGGGCCTGACGCCTCCCGTCCCGGGGGCTGACGCCTTCCGCCGCTACGGGGACGCCGGGGCGCCCCGGCCGGCGGCTTCGGCCGTGTCGTCCGCCTCGGGCGGCCTCGGCGCCGGAGCGCTCCGCTTGAACATGCGTGTGGCGGTGATCTCTCCGTGCACCGTCTCGGCGCCGGGGTCCTGCTGCGGCAGCCCGGGGCGCAGGTGCTCCTCGACGCTGATGTACTTCAGCCCGGCCCGCAGGTCCGCGTCGTTGCGCAACCTGATCACCAGCGGGAATTCCGCGAGCGCCGTCGTGTCGAACAGCCCGGTGGTGTACAGCAGCTGGACGCCCAGGGCGTCGGACACCGCCCGCTGGAGCTCCAGCAGATAGGTGGCGTTGGCGCGGCCGATGGGGTTGTCGAGGAAGAGCGTGCCCGCATGGCGGTGCTGGTGCCGGTCGCGGCCCCGGTCGTTGCTGCGCAGGGCGGCCATCGTGCAGTAGAGGGCGATGGCCGCGGTGAGCAGCTGCCCGCCGGAGAAGACGTCGCCCATCTGTCCGACGGGGACGCGCTCGGCGCGCAGGACCGCGTCCGGCTTGAGGATCTCCACGGCGATGCCCCGGGGCTCCAGCGCCGCCTGCACGCCGCGCAGCAGCAGGGACATCCCGTCCCGGCGCAGGTCCGCGTTCTTCTTCAGGGCCGCCCGGGTCGCCTCGTCGATGACCTCGCCGAGCCGCTCGGTCAGCGTGGCCTGGTCGGGTTCCTCGAAGCGGATCCGCAGGAATTCCTGCCCGGACCACTCCCCCAGCCCTTCGGGGAGCCGGGACAGCCGCTGGGCGGAGCGCAGCGTGGTGAGCGCGGACTCCACGAGGCCGCGCAGCCGGTCGACGATGGAGTCGCGGTTGCGCTCCAGCTGGGCCAGCTCGTCGGTGAGGACCCGCAGCCGGGGCGCGAAGGCGGCGGCCCACTTCTCCGCGTGCTCGGGGAGCGCCGCCGCGGGCAGCTCGCGGATCTGCTGGCGGGCGGGGGTGCGGACCTGTTCGTAGCGGGTGGAGTTGGCGTGGCGTACGAGGATGTCGCTCGCCTCGCGGACCGCCGCCTCCGCGGCGGACAGGTCGGCGGCGCAGCCGCGCAGGGAGCGGCGGGCCTCGGCGGCCGACTGCCGGGCCTCCTCCAGCGTGCCCGGGTAGGGCTCGGGGGTCTCGGGCTCGTCCTCGGCGCCGTGGTCCCTCAGCAGGTCGCTCAGCAGGGCCGCGGTCTCGTCGAAGCCGCCCGCCGAGTCCTCCGCGGTGCGGTGGGCGTGGAGCAGTTCGGCGTGCGCGGCGCGGGCGGTGTCCAGCGCGGCGGTCGCGGAGGCCAGCTCGGCCGTCGCGGTCCGCAGGAGCGCCTGGGCCTGTTCGGCGTCGGCGGGCACCTGCTCCTCGGGAAGCTCGGTGTGCAGGCTCTCGCCGTCGCCGGGCGCCAGCCGCTCGGCCTCGCCGCGCAGCCGGCCCAGCTGCTCGCTGGCGGCCGACGCACGGGTCTCCAGGAGCTGCACCAGGGACTCCGCGCGGGCCGCCGCCGCCTGCCGGGAGGGCCCGTCGGCGCCGTCGGTGCCCTCCAGGAGCTGGGCGGCGCGGGTGCGGACCTTGTTGGTGAGCCGGTCCAGCTCGGCCAGGGCCGCGCTCTCGTCGCTCTCCGCGCGGGCCTGTTCAGCGCGCAGGTCGGCGCCGACCCCGACCTTCTCGTAGAGCTGGGACGCCGCCCGGTAGGCCTCGCGCAGGGCGGGCAGGGCGTGGCGCGGGGCGTCCTCGCCGAGGTCCGGGACGGTCTCGGGGGCGCCGGCGATCTCGGCGCGCTCGGCGCGCAGGGCGCGGGCGGTGCGGCGGGCGTCGTCGGCGGCGCGCTGGGCGGCCCGGCGGTCCTCGTCGGCGGCCCGGGCCCGCTCCAGACAGACGGTGGCGCGGGCCTCGGACTCCGCGGCCTCGTCCGTCAGTTCGCGCAGCTTCGCCTGCCAGCCCGCCCGTTCGCGGAGCCGGAAGGCGAGACCGGCGAGCGCGTCGGCGGCCCGGCGGGCACGCTGGGCGGCCTCCTGGCGTTCGTCGCGGACGCGGGCGGTGTCGGCGGCAGCCTCGTCGGCCTCGGCCCGGACCGTGCGGGCCTCGGCGAGAGCGGCCTCGGCCGTCTCGGCGGCCGTACGGGCGGTGCGGGCGGCCTCGGCGAGTTCGGCGAGCATGCCGGGCGGGCAGTCCGCGCGCCAGGAGCCGATCCGGGCGGCGAGCGAACGGTCCGCGGTCAGCCGGGCGGCCAGGGTGCGGATGTCCTCGTCGCGGGCGGCGGCCCGGCTGCGCAGGGCGTGCCGCTCCTCGTCGGCGGCGTGCTCGTCGTGCATCGCCGGGTTCGGCGGGACGAGGAACACCCCGTCGGCGCCCGCCGAGGTGCCCGGGTCCGGGACGGGGGCGAGCAGGGCTGCGGCGGTGCCGACGGCCACGGCGGAGCGGGGCAGCAGGGCGGCGGCACCGAGCACCTCGCGGGCCCGGGCGTGGGCGTCCGGGTCGGTGATGACCACGCCGTCGACCAGCTCGGGGCGGGCCGTGAGGACGGCCGCGTGGTCGGCGGGGTCGACGGCCTGGGCGAGGTAGCGCCAGCCGGGCAGGGCGGGGATGCCGTGCTCGCCGAGGTATTCGACGGTGGCCAGGACGTCGGGCCCCGGCGGCAGCAGCCCGCCGTCGCCGAGCGCGCCCAGGATGCGGGAGTCGTCGGCCGCAGCGGTGCGCAGCTCGAACAGGCGCCGCTCGGCGGCCACGACACCCTGATCGAGCAGCTCGCGCAGCTCGTCGGCGTTCCGGTCGAACTCGTCTGCGGTGAGGGGCTGTTCGGCGGTCCGGGACGAGGTGGCGGTAGCGGTCCTGGCGCCGTGCGCGGCGGGTTCGGCCCCGTCGGCGGCGGCCGGGCCCGCGTCCGGCCCCTCCTCGTGTCCGCGCTGGTCGTCGGTGCCCGGCTCCGCTCCGGGGGCGACCGCGCCCTGCCGGGGGCGGGGGACTGCGCCGGTCCGGTCGGCGGGCAGGCCGAGCAGGTCGGCGAGGCGGTGCTCGGCGGCGATCGACTCGGCGGCCCTGAGCTCGGCCTCGTAGGCCTGTTCGGCGGCACGGGCGCCGTCGGCGGCACGGGCCGCCGCCAGCTCGGCCCGGCTCTCGGTGGCGGCGGCCTGCCGGGCGCGGTCGGCGGCGGCTGTGGCGGCCTCGCGGGCGGTGTCCCAGGCGGCCACCGCGGACTGTTCGGCGTCGTTGGCGGCGAGGGCGGCACGGGCGGGGTCCGCGTTGGGCGCGGTGTCGTCCAGCCAGCCGGCCCGGACGGCTTCGGCGGTCTCCTGCTCCACCTCGGCCAGCCGCTGGCGCAGATGGCCGGCCTCGCTGCGGGCGCGCTGGGCCTCGGTCGCCGCGGTGGTGGCGTCCCGGTGGGCGGCCTCGCCCGCGCTCTGGAGGGCGTCGGAGCGCTCCTCCTCCTCGTTGGCCACGCTCTCGCCGGCTTCGGCGGCGGTGTGCAGGGCCCGTACGAGGTCGGCGGCGGCGGTCGCGCGGGCGGCGAGGGCCGGGGCGGCGTCGCGCTCGGCCTCGCGGATCGCGACGGCGACGCGCGCGGACCGGTCGGCGGCGGCGCGGTGGCGGAGCACCGCCTCGGCGGCCTGCCAGGCGGCGTGCAGGGTGCGGGCGTCGCCCAGCTCCCGGCGCTGGGCGGCCGCGCTCTTCTCGGCTGCGGTCAGGGCCAGGGAGGCGTGCCGGTAGGCGAGTTCGGCGGCGATCAGGGCGCTGCGGCTGCGGGCCGCCTCGGCGCCGGTGACCGTGTGGGCGGCGCCGGTGACCTGCTGGGCCAGCTCGGCGGTCCGGCCGCGCTCCTCACCGGCGCGGGCGGAGAGCCTGCGGGCCAGCGTGCGGGTGCGCCGTTCGGCTCCGGCGTGGATGTCACGGGTACGGGACCGGGTGGTGGCGGCCTCGATGATGCGGCCGAGGAGGTCGACGGAGCCCGCGGTGAAGTCGCGCTCGGCGGTGAGCTCGGCGCGGCGGCCCAGTTTGTTGCCGAAGCCGCTGACGAGGTCGGCGAGGCCGTCGGTGTCACGGGTGTCGGTGACGGCACGCAGCAGGAGGTCGGTGAAGTCGGAGTCCTTCTTCACCGCGAAGAGGCCGGCCGCCTCGCCCTCGTCCGCGTTCATCTCCCGCTGGTAGCGGAAGAGTTCGGGGTCGAGTCCCAGGTCGCCGAGGTGCTCGTTCCACCGGTCGTGGATCTCTTCCCAGTGCACGTCGAGGTGCTGGTAGAACTTCCCCGCCTCGGTGAGCGCGTCGCGGAAGCCCTTCATGGTGCGGCGCCTGCCGCGGGCCCCCGAGACGCCTTCGGTGGTGCGGCCGACGGAGGTGGCCTCGGCGACGGGCAGCGAGTCCAGGCTGAGCCCCGGCCCGGGGCGGAACGAGTACCACGCCTCGGCGAATTTGCGGGGGTCGTTGGAGACCTGGCGGCCGCGCCACTCGCTGACCTTGCCGACGACCACGCACTCGCCGGTGAGGGTGTGCTGCCACTCCAGCGCGACATGGCCGCAGTCCTCGGCGAGCAGGAACTTGCGCAGGACGCCGGAGCTGGCGCCGCCCAGGGTGTTGCGGTGGCCCGGCAGCATCACCGAGAAGATCAGCTTCAGCAGGACGGACTTGCCACCCCCGTTCTCCAGGAAGAGCACGCCTGCGGGGGCGGGCCGGCGGGGCGGGCCGACCGGCTCCTCCTCGAAGAACTCCGCCTGCGCCGGTGCGGGGTGGGGCACGGGCTCGCCGACCCCGCGCAGGTCGAGCACGGTGTCGGCGTAGCGCGCACCGGCAGGCCCGATGGAGTAGAGGCGGACCCGGGACAGCTCGTACATGGCGGCGGACTCTCGTCGTTCAGGCGGCGGGGGGAGGGAAGGCGTCGGTGGTGGCGGGGCGGCACGCGCCGGCGGTGGTCAGCCGTGGAACGGCAGGCCGGCGTCGGCCGCCAGCCCCTGGTCGTCGGGGTCGGGGGGCGGCAGCAGGGTCGCCGAGCCGTCGGTGACGGCCACCACGCCCAGTTCGAGGAGTTCGGCCATGGCGGCGCTGCCCGCCATGTCGCGGACCTGGAGCTGGTAGCGGGCGGTGGTCCGGTAGGCGCCTCCGGAGTCGTCGCCGGTGCGCTGGAGGAAGCCCGAGTCGGTGAGGAAGGCGACGGCCTTGCCGACGATGCCGGTGGTGGATCCGGCCAGCCGCCGGGCGTCCTTGGTGGCCCCGGTGGCGCTGCGCCGGGCGTAGACCCGCCAGCCCGCCTCCAGGCCGGGTGCGTCGGTGGCGGGGTCGGTGTTGTCGCCGTGTTCCTCGGCGCGCTCCTCCAGGCGGTGGCACGCCTGGCGGACGAACGCGTCGACGCCGTTGACCGTGATCCGGCCGATGTACGCGTCGTCGGCGAGGTCCTCGGGGCGGGGGAAGGCCAGTGCGGCGACGGCCAGGTGGGCGAGCCCGTGCAGGAAGCGGTCGGCGGAGTCCGACGAGGCGCGGCGGGCATAGTCGCCCATGCGGACGGCGAAGACCGAGTCCTCGCCCGCCGTGACGGCCATGCCTGCGCGGGTGGACACCTCCAGCACGACGAGGCCGAGGCCGGTGGCCACGGCGTCGGCGAGCCGGGCGAAGGGCGTCTCCTCGCGGTAGCGGCGCAGGAGTTCGGCGTACTCGGCGTCGCGGGCGGGCAGCAGCTTGGGCTGGAGTCCGAAGGCGACGAGCCGGGAGGCGTCGGCGGCGTCGGCCGGGGTGACGGCGGCGGCCGGTGCGGGCGTGGTGCGGTCGGCCGGGTGGGCGGCGGCCTGCTCGCTCCACGCGTCGGTGTGCTCTGCGCGGTGGTCGCTCACGACGGTCGCTCCTTGCTGCGGAAGGTCTGCGGTACGGGGCGGGCGGGCCGGGCCCCTGCGGCCGGCCCGGACGGGCGGGGCCGGGCGGCGGATCGCGCCGGCGTGGGCGGGGCCGTTCTCATGGCGTCTCCAAGCGGTCCGCCGCCATGCCGACCGCGTCCAGCAGGGCCGTGCCCACGATGAGGTCGGCGCCGCCGAACTCGTGGTCGTCGAGCGGGGTGCCGTCGTCCACGGAGAAGAGCAGGCGGCGCTCACCCTGGCGGTAGGCGGTGCCGACCGGGGGGCTCGCGGCGTGCACGGCCAGCAGCGCGACCAGATAGGGCAGCTCGGGGTCGCGTCTGCGGGCCTCGGCGAGGAGTCCGGACAGGCGGCGCGGCGCGTCGTGCTCCAGGTCGAGCAGTTCCATGGCGGCGGCCAGCTGCTCCTCGCTGAAGCGGCTGTCGTCCGGCGTGGCGATGAGATCGGGCTCGGGCATCTCGGCGCCCAGGTGCTCGCGCTCCAGGGGCGGGGTGAGCAGCATGTCGACCAGGTCGCCGACCCGTACGGAGGTGGGCGTGCGCAGGCCCGTGCCCTGGGCGAAGAACGCGTCGGTGGCCCGGATGCCCTGTTCGACGGGGAGCGGCAGCAGGGGGGCCAGCAGCTGCCCGTACAGGTCGAGGCCGGTGCGGGCGGCGGGTGCGGCGAAGGACTGCCGGTCCTGCTCGGCGCGGAAGAGCGGTCCGGCCTCCAGCAGCCGGGACTGCAGCTGGGTGTGGCGGCGGATGCAGTCCTTGACGATGTCGACCAGCTCGGCAGCGCGGCGCTTGTGCTCGGGGTCCTCGGCCTCGTCCCGGGCCTTGCGGATGTTGGTGAGGATCGCGTTCTCGTGGCGGTAGCGGTCGGCCACGTGGTCGAGGGCCTCGGCGATCATGTCGGGGACGGCGTTGAGCCAGTCGACCGCGCGGACGTTGCGCCGGGTGGCGTCGAGGGTCTTGCGGAGGGTCTCCGCGTACTGCACGGTCCGGTAACGGGCCTGCTCGGCGGCGAGTTGCGCGTCGGCGAGGCGGCCCCGGCTGATCAGGACCTCCAGCTTCACCTCGGCGGCGATCTGGGCGCTGGTGACGTCCGTGTCCAGGGCGCCGACCAGGACGTTGACCGCTTCGTCGGTGGCGCGCAGATAGACACTGCCGCCGTAGCCGGGGACTTCCTCGATGAGTTTGAAGTCGTAGTCGCGGCGGACGTAGACGCCGTCGGGGCCGAAGGTGCCGTAGACCGCGCGGAAGCCTCGGTCCACGCTTCCGACGTTGATCAGGTTCTCCAGCACCCAGCGGGCGACCCGTTCGTGCTCGGCGACCGGGCGGCGGGGGGCCTGCGCGGCGACGCGCGGGAGGAGTCTGGTCACTATCTGGTCGTGGTCGGCGCCGGTGTCGAAGTCCATGTTGAGCGTGACGAGGTCGATCGCCGCGAGGGCGACCTCGGCCATCGCGTAGACGGTGTACTCACCGGCGAGGTTCGCCTTGCGCACGTCGAGGTCGTGCAACGGCGCCGTGCAGGCGAGCGCGCGCAGCCGCCGCGACAGCCCCTCGTCGGCGGCCGGGCCCGGGGCGGGCCGCGGCCCCGCGCTGAGCTGGGGCGCAGCGTTGTCCGTGTAGGCAGGCGAAGTCACGCTGCACAGATTAGGTCCTCACACTGACAACGGTCGAAACGGCGCAGATGCGGCCGGTTGCCCCGGAGTCGGTCATGCGCCGTGGCGCGGGCCGTGCGGGCCCCGGCGGCCATGGTCTCAGCCGCTCGCCGGCTCCGGTGACGGGGCCCCGTATCCCCCGCCGCCGGGGGTGCGCAGGACGAGGACGTCACCGGCGGCGAGGTCGGCGCTGTCGCAGCCCTCGAGGGGGGTGCGGCCTCCGTCGGCCCGTTCGATGTGCTGGCTGCCCAGGGCGCCGGTGCCGCCGCCCGCCATGCCGTACGGGGGGACGCGGCGGTGTCCGGTGAGCAGGGCCACGGTGACCGGTTCGAGGAACCTGATGCGGCGCTCCACCCCGTTCCCGCCGTGCCAACGGCCCGCGCCCCCGCTGCCCTCCCGTACCCCGAAGCTCTCCAGGAGGACCGGATAGCGCCATTCGAGGATCTCGGGGTCGGTGAGCCGTGAGTTGGTCATATGAGTCTGCACGGCGTCGGTCCCGTCGAAGCCGTCGCCCGCGCCGGATCCGCTCGCCACGGTCTCGTAGTACTGCACCCGGTCGTTGCCGAAGGTGAGGTTGTTCATCGTGCCGGAGCCCTCCGCCTGGATGCCGAGGGCGGCGTACAGGGCCCCGGTGACGGCCTGCGAGGTCTCGACGTTGCCTGCGACGGTGGCGGCGGGATGGGCGGGCGCCAGCATCGAGCCCTCCGGGACCCTGATCTCCAGCGGGGTGAGGCAGCCGCTGTTGAGCGGGATGTCGTCGGCCACCAGGGTCCTGAAGACGTACAGCACGGCGGCCGTCACGACCGACTTGGGCGCGTTGAAGTTCCCGGGCTGCTGGGGCGAGGTGCCGGTGAAGTCGACCACCGCGCTGCGGGCCTCCCGGTCGACGGTGAGCGTCACCTCGATCACGGCACCGTTGTCGGTCTCGTAGCGGCAGGACCCGTCGTGCAGTCCGGCGATGATGCGGCGCACCGACTCCTCGGCGTTGTCCTGCACATGGCCCATGTAGGCGTCGACGGCGTCGGCGCCGAACTGCTCGACCATGGCGCGCAGTTCGGCGATGCCCTTCTCGTTGGCGGCGATCTGGGCGCGCAGGTCGGCGAGGTTGGTGTCGGGGTCGCGCGAGGGGTACGCGGCGGTGGTGAGCAGGGCGCGGGTCTCGGCCTCGCGGAAGGCGCCGTCCCGGACCAGCAGCCAGTTGTCGAAGAGGACCCCCTCCTCGTCGACGGTGCGGCTGAAGGCCGGCATGGAGCCGGGGGTGATGCCGCCGATCTCGGCGTGGTGACCGCGCGAGGCGACCAGGAACTTCAGGACGGAAGCGTCCCCGCTCTCGTCGAACACCGGCGTCACGACCGTGACATCGGGCAGATGCGTGCCCCCGTGGTACGGGTCGTTGATGGCGTACACGTCGCCGGGGCGCATGGTGTGCTCGTTGCGGTGCAGCACCTCCTTGATGGACTCGCCCATGGAGCCGAGGTGCACGGGGATGTGGGGCGCGTTGGCGATCAGGCTGCCGTGCGCGTCGAACAGCGCGCAGGAGAAGTCGAGCCGTTCCTTGATGTTGACGGAGCGGGCCGTGTTCTCCAGGCGCACGCCCATCTGCTCGGCGATGGACATGAAGAGGTTGTTGAAGACCTCCAGCATCACCGGGTCGACGCTGGTCCCCACGGCCTGCACGGCGGGGCGCGGGCGGGCGCGGGTCAGGACGAGGTGGCCGGTGGCGCCGAGGACGGCCTGCCAGCCCGGGTCGACGACGGTGGTGGCGTCGGCCTCCGCGACGACGGCCGGCCCGGTCACGGTGTCCGTGGTCCGGAGATCGGCCCGGCGGTGCAGCGGGGCGTCCTGCCACCGGCCGTCCGCGAACATCCTGGCCGTGTCGTGGGGGCGCGGCGTGGTCGCCCCCTCCCCGTCGCTCTCGGCGGGCCGCAGGGTGGCGTGCTCCCCCGCCGTCCCGGTGGCCTCGACGGAGACGGTCTCCACGACCAGCGGCCGGTCCATGGTGAAGCCGTAGCGGGTGCGGTGCTCGTCCGTGAAGGCCTTGGTCATGGCGGCCTCGGTGTCCAGGGCGACGGGAAGACTCGCATCGGTGCCCTCGTACCGCAGGAGGACCCGGGCGCGGGTGCTGATCGCGCTGTCGGGGACGCCGTCGGCGCGCAGGTCGTCCGAGGTACGGCCGGCGAGGCCGTCGCAGAGCTCCCCCACCCGGCTGCGGGTCGCGGTGTCGAGCACGGCCTCCACGGACTGCTCGCGCATCGCGGTGGCATCGGCGAGCCCGATGCCGTACGCGGAGAGCACCCCGGCCAGCGGGGGCACGAGGACCGTGTCGATGCCGAGGGCGTCGGCGACGGCGCAGACGTGCTGGCCGCCCGCGCCGCCGAAGCCGGTGAGGGCGTAGCGGGTGATGTCGTGGCCGCGCTGCACGGAGATCTTCTTGACCGCGTTGGCCATGGACAGGACGGCGATCTCCAGGAATCCGGCCGCGGTCTCGGCGGCGGTGCGCCGGGTGCCGGTGGCCCGGGCGACCTCGTCGGCGAGTTCCTCGAAGCGTTCGCGCACGATGTCCGCGTCCAGTGGCCGGTCGCCGTCCGGCCCGAAGACGGCGGGGAAGTGCGCGGGCCTGATCCGGCCCAGCATCACCTGGGCGTCGGTGACGGTCAGCGGTCCGCCCCTGCGGTAGCAGGCCGGGCCCGGTACGGCTCCGGCCGAGTCGGGGCCCACCCGGTAGCGCCGGCCGTCGAAGTGCAGGACGGAGCCGCCGCCTGCCGCGACGGTGTGGATGTTCATCATCGGGACGCGCATGCGGGCGCCCGCCACCTCGGTGCCCAGTTCGCGTTCGAACTCGCCCGCGTAGTGCGAGACGTCGGTGGAGGTGCCGCCCATGTCGAAGCCGATGACCCGGTCGTGTCCCGCCTGGGCGGAGGTGCGGACCATGCCGACGACGCCGCCTGCGGGCCCGGAGAGCACCGAGTCCTTGCCCCGGAAGTGCGCGGCCTCCCGCAGGCCTCCGTTGGACTGCATGAACATCAGCCGGATGCCCGGGAGTTCGGCGGCGACCGAGTCGACGTACCGCCGCAGGATCGGCGAGAGGTAGGCGTCGACGACGGTGGTGTCGCCGCGCGGCACCAGCTTGATCAGCGGGCTGACCTCGTGGGAGCAGCTGATCTGGGTGAAGCCCGCCGCCTCGGCCTCGGCGGCGACCGCCTGCTCGTGGGCGGGGTGGCGGTAGCCGTGCATCAGGACGACGGCGGCGCTGCTCAGCCCGTCGGCCCGGGCGGCGCGCAGCCGCTCGGCCACGGCGTCACGGTCCAGGGGGGTGACGGTCCGGCCGTGGGCGTCGATGCGCTCGGGGACCTCGATCACCCGGTCGTACACGGCCTCCGGGAGCAGGATGCGGCGGTCGAAGAGACGGGGGCGGTTCTGGTACGCGATGCGCAGGGCGTCCCGGAAGCCCTCGGTGACGACGAGTACGGTCGGCTCGCCGCGCCGCTCCAGCAGGGCGTTGGTGGCGACGGTGGTGCCCATCTTCACGGCGGCGACCCGGTCGGCGGGGACGGGTTCGTCCGGCTCCAGCTCCAGCATCAGGCGGATTCCGGCCACGGCGGCGTCCCGGTAGCGGTCCGGGTCGTGCGAGAGGAGCTTGCGGGTGACGAGTCGCCCGTCGGGGCGTCGGCCCACCACATCGGTGAACGTGCCGCCACGGTCGATCCAGAACTCCCAGCGCCCGGTCATGCCCCCATAGTGGCGTGCCGTCGGGCGAACGGGGAACAGGGCGCGGCCCGGATCCGGGCGTCGGCGCCGGTCCCGGCGGACGGTGGGCCGGGCGGTGGAAACGGCGCGCCCCCGACGCGCTGCGTTCCCGAGGTGGTGCGGTGGCGGTCAGACCGCCGGTGCGTCCGGTCCGATCCTGCTGCGTACGGCGGACTGCACCTCGGCCTCCTCGGCCGGATCCGCGGCCAGCCGGCGCAGGCGCTCGGCCACCCTGATGTCGCCGGTCTCGGCGTGGCGTGCGGCGACCTCGCGGGTCGTCTCCTCGCAGTCCCACAGGCACTCGACGGCGAATCCGGTGGCGAAGGAGGGGTCGGTGGCGGCGAGGGCCCTGGCGGCCCGGCCGCGCAGATGGGAGGAGGACGTCTCGCGGTAGACGTGGCGCAGGACGGGGGCGGCGCAGGCGATGCCGAGCCGTCCGGTGCCGTCGACCAGGGGCCACAGACGGGGCGCGTCCGGTCCGTCGCCGCGTACGGCGTCGCGCAGGGCGCCGAGGACCAGCGGGGCGTCCTGTGCGCCGCCGCGTCCGGCGAGCACGCCGGCTGCCGAGGCACCGAGGGCGTCGGGCCGCCGGGCCCAGCGGCGCGCCCGGTCCACGGCGGCGTCGCCGCACATCCGCTCGAAGGCGGCGACGGACGCGTCGGCCACGGTGCGCGAGGCGTCGCAGGCCCCGGCCTCGATCAGGTCGAGCACGACGGGGTCACGGACCTCGGCGGCGAGATAGTGCAGGGCGGCACAGCGGGCGCCTTCCGGGCCGCTGCGGGCGGCCTCGACGATCACGGGCCGGTCCTCGGGTCCCGCGACGGCGGAGAGGCACCGGGCGGCGGGCACGTGGAGGGCGCTGCCGCGGCCGAGCCCTTCCTCGGCCCAGTCGAAGACGGCCTGGACGCTCCAGCCGGGGCGGGGCCCGCCGGGTCGCATCTGGCGCTGCCAGCGGTCGAAGGAGCCCTGCTCCGACGCGGCGCGCACGCGGGCGCCGACGGCCGGGCGGGGGTCGTCGGCCCAGAGGCGCCAGGGGCGGGGCTCGAAGGCGTCGCGCACGGTGGCGGCGAGCTCGGCGCGGCCCTCGGCGTCCTCGGGGAAGCGGGCGAGCACGGGCTCGGCGAGGGAGCGCAGCCCGGCGTCGTCGTCGCGCAGCGCCAGCTCGTCCAGCGCCCAGGCCCAGTTGGAGCCGGTCGCGGCGTAGCGCCGCAGCAGGGCCAGCGCGTCGTCCCGTCCGTACGAGGCGAGGTGGCCGAGCACCGCCAGGGCGAGGCCGGTCCGCGAGTCGTCGGTGTCGAGGTGGTCGTCGGGATCGCACAGATGCCGCTCGATCTCCTCGATGCCGCCGTCGAGATCGAGGTACAGGCGTGCGTAGTAGAGGGAGCGGTTCTCGACCTGCCAGTCGTGGCGGGGATCGCTCAGGACGCAGTGGTTGAGAGCCGCCAGGGCCTCGGGGCGCGGTGCGGCGAGTGCGTGGAGCGTGCCGTCGCCGCGGCCCCTCTGCAGCAGGCCGAGCAGGGTGCCGCTCGGCGCTATGAACGGATCGAACATGGGGAAAGCCTCACATCAAGCTGTCGACGCAACCGGGACTGTGCAGTTCCACGTGCCGGGTGGGCACACGGGGACGGGACGTCCCCTAGGCCGCGCAGCAACATGATCGGCCGACCGCCGTCTTCCGCCTGGTGTAGACCATCTTCCTCTGCCTCTCGTCGGGTGGCCCGGATCGGGCCCGCGACGTCATGATGACCCAGCCATTTCGCCACCGCGACCACATTTACGGCGAACCCGTTCAGCGGGCGCCGAAGAGTTCCAGCAGGTCGGCCTTGCCGAACATGCGCGCCGTGTCCAGCGCGGAGGGTGTTCCGGCGGCCGGGTCGGCCCCCGCGTCGAGCAGGGCGCGGATCACCGCGTCCTCCCCCTTGAAGACCGCTCCCGCCAGGGGGGTCTGACCCCGGTCGTTGGCCCGGTCCGGGTCGGCGCCGCGGGCGACGAGAGCCGTGACCGCGGGGGCGTGCCCGTGGTAGGCGGCGAGCATCAGCAGCGAGTCGCCCCGGTCGTTGGTGAGGTTCGCGGGGACGCCGGCGTCGACGTAGGCCGCGAGCGTGCCGGTGTCACCGCCGCGTGCCAGGTCGAAGACCTTGGTCGCCAGCTCCACCACCTCGGGATCAGGGGTTTCGCTCATCGGGGGGACCGCCTTCCGTTAACCGTTCGCGCCGCTGCCCGCGCGCCGGGACGTGCGCTGCGGGGCCGTACGAGTGAATCGACAGGGTACTGCCAGGGCGGGCACATGACCCGGGCCACCCATGGCAAAGGATTACCTCGGGTGACGGCGGAGGGGCATGCGCCGCCGAAAACCCCTCCCGGCCACGCCTTCCCGTCCCCCAGTCCAGTGAAAAAACAGCTTATTCACCCAATTGCAGCTTTTATCATATAGATACTTCCGGTGACCCTGGAAGGACTCATGGTGACTGTCCCCCCAACCAGGAGAACCACTCATGATCCTTTCCATGTCAGGCGTCGTCATCCTCGGCATCATCGTCTTCCTGTTCTTCAGGAAGGACGGCCTCAAGGCGTCGCACGCCCTCGTCACCGCCCTGTTCGGCTTCTACCTGGCCGGCACCGCCATCGCACCGAGCATCACCGCGGGCGGAGCGAGCCTCGCCGGCCTCTTGGGCGGGATCAAGTTCTGACCCTCCGGTACCGCTCCCACCCCCATCAGGAGACAGACGTGGCCCGGCGACCACTCCCCCGCATTCTGAGCAGCGGCAGCGCTTCGATCACTCGCAGTCGCGAGTTCGCGCGCACGGCCGCCGACAGCGCCACCGACGTGCTCCATCCGCTGATCACGGTCACCCGTGGTCTGCGGCTGCTGGCCGGTGCAGGACGGCAGAAGTGGGCCGCGACGCCCAAGGACCGGCGTGGTCCCACGCTGTTCCTCGTCGCGGCCTGCGTGCTCGTGGTCGCGCTCATCCCGTACGGGCCGCTGCTGGCCCTCGTCATGGTGATGGGCGCCGCCGCATGGAAGGGACGGGAACGCACCCCCGTCAGGACCGGCCCCGACGAGGCGGAGACGGGGCGCCTGCAGGCCCTGTACGAGGCGCTCGTGCCGTACTTCTCCGCGGCCGAGGACCCCAGTCCGCTGTTCACCCACGGCGGCGACTGGGAGAAGGTCTTCAGCGGCTTCGAGTTCGACGGCGACGGCCGCGTCTCCCGGCTCCAGATCACGTACCCCGCCTACTTCACCGACAGCGAGGCCGAGTCCCGCGCCCGCATCGAGCAGTTGCTGCACGCCAAGTCGGGGCGCGGCCGGGAGTACCACTTCAGCTGGGACGAGGAGGGCAACCGGCTCGTCATGACCGTCCTGGACGCCCTGCCCACCTCCGTCACCGCCCAGCGCTTCGTCACCGCCCCCGGGGAGACCGTCCTCGGCTTCACGGACGACGGCGCGGTGCAGCGCACCCTGCCGGTGAGCGACGGCGACGAGACCCGCGACGCCCCCGGTGTCGTCTGGCGCACCGGCGCCCGCTCCACCGAACCGCATCTGCTCATCGCCGGACAGCCCGGCAGCGGCACCACCACCCTGCTGCGCTCCATCGCCCTCCAGACGCTCCAGCACGGAGACATCCTGATCATCGAGGGCAGCGGCACCGGCGAGTACGCCTGCTTCACCGGGCGCGAAGGCGTGCTGGCCGTCGAGTGCGGGCTCGCCGGAGCGCTGTCGACCCTGGAGTGGGCGGCCAACGAGACGGAGCGCCGGCTGATCGAGGCCAACCGGGCCCGGCAGGCGGGCGACAGTGTCCCCGAGGACACCCGGCGCCCGCTCTGGATCCTGCTGGACCGCCCCAGCGTGCTCGGCCACCTCGCGGCCGCCGACGGCGGGCCCGACCCGCAGGAGCTGCTCCAGGTCCCGCTGCGGCACGGCCGGGCGGCCAACGTCACGGTGGTCATGACCGAGCAGTTCGACAGCCTGGACGGCCTGAGCGACACCGTCCGCACGCACACCAGGGCCCGGGTGGTGCTCGGCCAGTGCTCCCCCGCCCAGGTCGAGGCCGTGCTCGGCACCGGGCCGCACACCACGCCGACCCCGCAGGTCCCGCCCGGCCGGGGGTACGCCCGGCTCGGCACCGGCCCTGTCCTGCGCCTCCAGGTGCCGGCCACGCCCGATCCGTACGACGACGCGACCAGCGAGGCCCAGCGGCAGGCAGTGCTCGGCCTGCTGCCGGAGCGCCGGACCGCGATCGAGGCGAGCGCGCCCGAGCCGGTGATGGCCCAGACCGTGGCCGCGTCCGTCGCCGTGGAGAGTGTGGCCGTCGCCGACTGACGGCACGAAGGCAAGGGGGCCCGGGGACCATCTGGTCCCCGGGCCCCCTTGCGGTCCGCTCAGGCCACGAAGGTCCGGGGCGCCTCCGCGCCGGCGCCGGCCCCCGAGCCGACGAGGCGGGCGGCGGCCGCGAGGCGCTGGGCGGCCTCCTCCGCGACCGGTCCGCCGACCGTGAACGGCAGCCGTACGTATCCCTCGAACGCGCCGTCCACCCCGAACCTCGGCCCGGACGGCACCCGCACCCCGACCTGCTCCCCGGCCACCGCGAGCCGGGACCCGGACAGGCCGCCGGTGCGCACCCAGAGCGTGAGCCCGCCGTGCGGGACGGCGAACTCCCAGTCCGGCAGTTCCCTGCGCACGGCGGCGACGAGCGCGTCCCGGTTGTCGCGGGCCTGCTCCCGGCGGATCTGGACGGCCTGCTCCCAGCCGCCGGTCCGCATCAGCCAGTTGACGGCCAGCTGTTCGAGGACGGGGGTGCCCATGTCGGCATAGGCGCGGGCGGCCACCAGGCTGCGGATCACATCGGGGGCGGCGCGCACCCAGCCGATCCGCATCCCGGCCCAGAACGCCTTGCTGGCCGAGCCCACGGTGAGCACCGTGCTGCCGCCCGGGTCGAAGGCGCAGACCGGGCGCGGCATCCGGGCGTCGTCGTCGAGGTACAGCTCGATCATCGTCTCGTCGACGACCAGGACCGTGCCCGCCGAGCGGGCGGCGTCCACCAGGGCGCGCCGGCGGTCCTCGTCGGCCAGGGCCCCGGTGGGGTTGTGGAAGTCCGCGACGACGTACGCGAGGCGGGGGGCCGCGTCCCGCAGCACCTGGCGCCACCGGTTCATGTCCCAGCCGCCTAGTCCCTCCTCCATGGCCACGGGGACGAGACGGGCGCCCGCCTCCCGCATCAGCTGGAGGATGTTGGCGTAGCTGGGCGACTCCACCGCGATGCGTTCGCCGCGGCCGGCGAAGAGGTGGCAGATCGCGTCGATCGCGCCCATGGCGCCGGTGGTGACCATGATCTGTTCGGGCATCGTGGCGATGCCCCGCTCGGTGTAGCGGTCGGCGATCATCTGCCGCAGCGCGGGGAGCCCGGCCGGGTAGTCGCCGTGGGTGTGCGCGTACGGGGCGAGCTCCTCCAGGGCGCCCTGGACGGCCCGGGTGAGCCAGGGTTCGGGCGCGGGCAGCGAGGCGCAGCCGAGGTCGATCATCGATCCGAGCGCCTCGGGCGGCAGCGGCTCCAGCCCCCGGGCGGGCAGCGGGTTGCCGGCCGGGACGGCCGTCCAGCTGCCGGCGCCGCGCCGGGACTCCAGGAAGCCTTCGGCCCGCAGCGCCTCGTAGGCCGCGGCGACCGTCGTACGGCTGACGGAGAGGGCCAGCGCGAGTTCGCGTTCGGCGGGGAGCCGGGCGGCGACCGGGACCCGGCCCTCCAGGACGAGCAGCCGGACCCCGTCGGCGAGCGCACGATAGGCGGGCGGCTTACGGATGCCGGGGCCCAGGGGCCGGGGCTGCTGGGCGTTGAGCTGCCGGGCCAGCTGGGCCGCCCCGACCGCCGAAGTCCACTGCGCCATGAAAATCAGTCCACCTTCCTCGGATTGGCCATGGTTGGTGGCCGATCCACCGCCACAGAGTGACATGGAGCAGTCCAACACCACCACACCAGGGGGCACCACTTGTCCATCACCGCCGCCCCGCGCGGAGCACACCTCACCCGACGGCTGGTCCAGCTGTACGCCGGACTGGCGCTGTACGGGGCCAGTTCGGCCCTGCTGGTCGCCGCCGGCCTGGGTCTCGAACCCTGGGGTGTGCTGCACCAAGGGCTCGCGGAGCTCACGGGCATCAGCATCGGGGTCGTCTCGATCATCGTGGGCGCGGTGGTGCTGCTGCTGTGGGTCCCCATGCGGCAGCGGCCGGGTCTGGGCACGGTCTCCAACGTCTTCGCCGTCGGCCTCGCGATGGACGGCACGCTCGCCCTCGTCCCCGAGGTGCACGGCCTTGCCGCGCGGGGAGCGGTCATGGCGGCGGGGATCGTGCTGAACGGCGTCGCGACCGGGCTGTACATCACCGCCCGGTTCGGCCCCGGACCGCGCGACGGCCTGATGACCGGGCTGCATGCGCGGACGGGCCGCTCGGTCCGGCTGGTCCGCACGGCGATCGAGGTGGCGGTCGTGGTCACCGGCTTCCTGCTCGGCGGCTCCCTCGGAGTGGGCACGGTCCTGTACGCCCTGGCCATCGGCCCGCTCGCCCAGTTCTTCCTGCGCGTCTTCGCGATCCCAGGCGACGGCCGCCCCGCGGTCGCCGGCCGGACACCCGGGCAGGCCATACTGCGGCGGTGACTTCCGTACGCCACCCCTATCTGGACCACCCCGCCCCGCTCGCGTTCGCCCACCGGGGCGGGGCGGCGGACGGGATCGAGAACACGGCGGCCGCGTTCCGCCGGGCCGCCGACGCCGGGTACCGCTACTTCGAGACCGATGTGCACGCCTCGTCGGACGGCCGGCTGGTGGCCTTCCACGACGCCACACTGGACCGGGTGACGGACTCCCGGGGGCGGATGGCGGAGCTGCCGTGGAGCGAGATACGGCGGGCCAGGGTGGCCGGCCGCGAGCCGCTGCCGCTGTTCGAGGAACTGCTGGAGGCGTTCCCCCAGGCCCGCTGGAACGTCGACATCAAGGCGCCGGCCGCCCTGGAGCCGCTGGTGGAGCTGATCCGCCGGACGAACTCCTTCGACCGGGTGTGCGTCGGTTCGTTCTCCGAGGCGCGGGTGGCCCGGGCGCACCGGCTGGGCGGCCCGCGCCTCGCCACCTCCTACGGGGTGCGCGGGGTCGTCGGGCTGCGGCTGCGGTCCTACGGCATCCCGGCAGCGCTGCGGGCCGGAGCCGTCTGCGCACAGGTCCCGGAGAGCCAGGGCGGCATCCGGGTCGTGGACCGGCGCTTCGTGCGCCAGGCCCATGCGCGCGGGCTCCAGGTGCATGTCTGGACGGTCAACGAACCGGAACGGATGGCGGCGCTCCTGGACCTCGGTGTGGATGGCATCATGACCGATCACATCGAGACGCTGCGCACGGTGCTGAACGAGCGGGGGGCCTGGGCCTGACGCCCGGCCCGGTGACGTCTCCACGGGGAGAGACGAGGGGGGTGCGGCGTGAGCGCCGAGACCGCGGACACCACTGAACCGACGGACGGCACGGCCGGTCCCGGCGACCGGCGACGGGAGCAGCGCGGCTGGTACTTCTACGACTTCGCCTGCTCGGTCTACTCGACGAGCGTGCTCACGGTGTTCCTCGGGCCGTATCTGACGTCGGTCGCCAAGTCCGCGGCCGACGCGGACGGATTCGTCCATCCGCTGGGCATCCCGGTCCGCGCCGGATCGCTGTTCGCGTACTCGGTGTCGGTCTCGATCGTCCTCGCGGTGGTCCTGATGCCGGTCGCGGGCGCCGCGGCCGACCGTACGGGCCGCAAGAAGCCGCTGCTGGCCGCCGCGGCCTACACGGGTGCCACCGCGACGGCCGCGATGTTCTTCCTGGACGGCGACCGCTATCTGCTGGGCGCCTTTCTGCTCATCGTGGCGAACGCCGCGATATCCGTGTCGATGAGCCTCTACAACGCCTATCTGCCGCAGATCGCCGAGCCGGACGAGCGCGACGCGGTCTCCTCGCGGGGCTGGGCCTTCGGCTACACATCGGGGGCGCTGGTCCTCGTCCTCAATCTGATCCTCTACACGGGCCACGACTCCTTCGGACTGTCCGAGTCGGACGCCGTGCGCATCTGCCTGGCCTCGGCCGGCGTCTGGTGGGGCGCCTTCACCGTCGTACCGCTGCGCCGGCTGCGCGACCGGAAGGCCGCGCCGGGCGGTGACGGGGCGGTCGGCTCGGGATGGCGGCAGCTGAGGGCGACCCTGCGCGACATGCGCCGCCATCCGCTGACCCTGTCCTTCCTGCTGGCCTACCTCATCTACAACGACGGCGTGCAGACCGTGATCTCCCAGGCGTCCGTCTACGGCTCGGAGGAGCTGGACCTCGACCAGACGACGCTGATCACCGCGGTGCTGCTGGTGCAGATCCTGGCGGTGGCCGGGGCCCTGGGCATGGGGCGGCTGGCCCGGGTGTACGGCGCGAAGCGCACGATCCTGGGGTCCCTGGTCATCTGGACGCTGATCCTCTTCGCCGGGTACTTCCTGCCCGCCGGCTCGCCGGTCTTCTTCTACGCGCTGGCCGCGGCGATCGGACTGGTCCTCGGCGGCAGCCAGGCGCTGTCCCGCTCGCTGTTCTCGCATCTGGTGCCGCGCGGCAAGGAGGCCGAGTACTTCTCCGCGTACGAGATGAGCGACCGCGGGCTGAGCTGGCTGGGGCCACTGGTGTTCGGTCTCGCGTATCAGCTGACGGGAAGCTACCGGGATGCGATCATCTCGCTGTTGATCTTCTTCGTGGCCGGTTCCGTACTGCTCGCGCGGGTCCCGGTACGGCAGGCTGTGCTGGCTGCCGGAAATCCCGTTCCTGAACGGATTTAGACGTTGAAGTAAAAGGCCGGTAGTGTACGCCTTTGGCCTGCCCGGAGGACCGTTACTGCGAGTGGAAGACTCCAAACCGTTGGGTGACAACTTCTGCCAAGTGTGACAAACCGGGCATTGGCGGGTACGTGAACCCAGGGAAACCTGAAAATGCAGCGGCACGACGGGCGACGCATGACCGGCAACGGGAATCTTTGCCGCCGACCGGACGTTGACCGGATGACGACGACAGCGACACCTGTCCTGTGGGCGACAAGCCCGGGAGGCACGATTCATGAGTGAGCGAGCTCTCCGCGGCACGCGACTCGTGGTTACCAGCTACGAGACGGACCGCGGCATCGATCTGGCCCCGCGCCAGGCGGTGGAGTACGCATGCCAGAACGGACATCGATTTGAGATGCCGTTCTCGGTAGAGGCGGAAATTCCGCCGGAGTGGGAGTGCAAGGCGTGTGGCGCCCAGGCACTCCTGGTGGACGGGGATGGCCCCGAGGAGAAGAAGGGCAAGCCTGCGCGTACGCACTGGGACATGCTCATGGAGCGGCGCACACGCGAGGAGCTGGAGGAGGTGCTGGCCGAGAGGCTGGCGGTTCTGCGCTCCGGAGCCATGAACATTGCCGTGCATCCGCGGGACAGCAGGAAGTCTGCCTGACCGCGCAGTACCGCACCGATACAGAGCCGCGGGCCGCGACACGTTGTGTGTCGCGGCCCGCGGCTCTGTCGTGTCCTGCGGCTCTCACTTCTTCACGGCGTCAACGGCGGGCGCGGCTCGTCGTCCGGGCGGGTGGGTTCGTCGCGGATGACCTCCCCCTGGACGACCTTTCCGTCCGGGCGGTGGATCCGGGACTGCTGGAAGGCGTCCGAGAAGCCGCCGGGGGCGGCCGCGCTCATCCGCCGTTCGAGCGAACGTTCCGCGTACCTGCTGAGCGCCGAGCGGACCGGCGGGACCAGGAGCACCAGCCCGGCCACGTCCGAGATCATCCCCGGAATCATGATCAGCAGCCCGCCGAGCATCAGGAAGCCGTTGCCCCTGCTGGACGGGACGGGTGCGGCACCGCTCGCACCCGGCTGTCCGGGCATCCGCTGGAGCGTCTCGGTGAGATTGCGGAAGGCCCGGCGGCCCGCCCGCTTCATCACCACGGCACCGAGGACCACCCCGGCAGCCAGGAGCAGCAGGACGGTGAACCCGCCCGCGACGTCCGCCACCACGGTGAGCAGCCAGATCTCCAGCACCGCCCAGGCGGCGATGGCCAGAGGTACGAAGGTCCGGGCGCGGGAGCGCTTGCGGGCGGTCGGGGGCGGTGTGCCGGTCGTCATGCCCCCAGTGTGCCTGGACCGGCGTCCGTACGCGGTAAGGGGGTGACCCGCCCGCGTCAGGGCGTACGGCGGCCGAGCACCCGGTTCGTCCGCGTGGTGACACCCCAGGCCGTCACGCGCCACAGCGCCTCGACGAGGATGTCCCGGCTCATCTTGGAGTCGCCGGCCTCCCGGTCCACGAAGGTGATCGGGACCTCCACCACGTGGTAGCCGGCCTCGACCGCCCGGCGGGCCAGGTCGACCTGGAAGCAGTAGCCCTGCGAGGCGACCTCGTCGAGGCCGATGCCCTGCAGGGTCTCGGTGCGGAAGGCCCGGTAGCCACCGGTGACGTCCCGCGTCCGCAGACCGAGCATCAGCCGGGAGTAGGTGCTGCCGCCGCGGGAGATGATCTCGCGGGACTTGGGCCAGTTGACCACCCGGCCGCCCGGGACCCAGCGGGAGCCGAGCACCAGGTCGGCACCCTTGAGCGCGGTGAGCAGCCGGGGCAGTTCCTCGGGCTGGTGGGAGCCGTCCGCGTCCATCTCGACGAGGACGCCGTAGTCGTGGTCCATGCCCCAGCGGAAGCCGGCGAGATAGGCCGCGCCGAGGCCCTCCTTGCCCTTGCGGTGCAGGACGTGGACCTGGTCGTCGACCGCGGCCAGTTCGTCGGCGAGCTTGCCCGTGCCGTCGGGGCTGTTGTCGTCGGCGACGAGGATGTCGGCCTCCGGCACGGCGGCGCGCACCCGGCTGACGATCGGCTTGATGTTCTCGGCCTCGTTGTAGGTCGGAATGATCACCAAGGCTCTGCCGAGCGGGCCGTACTGCCTCTGACCGCCGTCGTTCACTTACTGCCCCTTACGTCCGTACGCAGATGCACACCATATCGAGCGCGGCGGGGCCGCAGACCGACCCGGTCGGGTGGCGGGGAAAGCGGCGGCGGACAGAAGCGCGGAAGTGCGGACAGAACTACGGATGGGGGCCCGGCGTCCTTCGGGCCGACCTGGGACCCGCCGGCTGCGGGTCGACCTAGAGCCGTTGTCTACTGAACGTCCGGGCCCCACCCGGGTCGCACCCTCCGTCCGGCTGAAACCTTCCCTCGCCCCCGAGGCGCGGGCGCTGAACCTGGCTGTCAGTGGTGGCGCGCCGGTGCGGCACACCACCCCATGACCCAGCGGCGTTCGACGACTGCGTGGAGGTTTAACCGGTCGGACGTCCTGTGGTGGACTCGGCCGAACCTACCGGCCCATGGCCGCATTCTGTCAATAGTTGCCTGACCTGCATCGTTTACCGAACTTGCCTGGTCAGTACTGAAGATCCCCAGGTGACGGGAGAGCTGGGGCACCTTCGATCGGCGGTACGAAATGTCCGCACATCACTCGTTCGGCCTTACGTAGACAGTTTGTCCGAACACCACCGTGCGCAGGCAGACCGGAAGATCGTTTCCGGGGCTGAGGTCGGGCAGCCCCGGCGTCCCGGACCGGGGATCCGTCGACCAGCGGGCGACCCGGTCGTCCGGTGCCTGGACCACCAGCTCCGCGGTGCGCCAGACGGCGTAGTCGGCCGGGGCGCCCGGCACCAGGGTCCCGGCGTCGTCGCGGCCGACGGCCCGCCAGCCGCCCCGGGTGTGGGCGGTGAAGCCGGCCCGGACGGAGATCCGGTGGTCGAGCGTCCGGTGGAAGGCGGCCGCCCGCACGGTCCCCCAGGGGTCCAGCGGGGTCACCGGGCTGTCGGAGCCGAAGGCGAGGGGCACACCGGCCCGCAGGAGGGCCGCGTACGGGTTGAGGGTCCTGGCCCGGCCGGCGCCCAGCCGCTGGGCGTACATGCCGTCCTCGCCGCCCCAGGCGGCGTCGAAGGCGGGCTGGACCGAGGCGGTGAGGCCGAGCTCCGCGAAGGCGGCGACCGTCTCGGGGGTGAGCATCTCCGCGTGCTCGACGCGGTGCCTGGCGCCCCGCACCCGGCCGAGGCCGACCTTCTCGGCCGCGGCCCGGACCCCGTCGACGACGGCGGAGAGCGCCGCGTCCCCGATGGCGTGGAAGCCCGCCTGGAGCCCGGCCTCGGTGCACGCGGCGACATGGGCGGCGATCTGCCCGGCGTCCAGATGGGCGGTGCCGGAGTGCGGGGCGTCCGCGTACGGCTCGTGCAGGCAGGCGGTGTGGGAGCCGAGCGAGCCGTCGACGAAGAGGTCTCCGGCGGCGCCCGCCGCGCCCAGCTCCCGGATGCGGCGGGCGTCCTTCTCGCCGCCCACCTGTTCGGCCCAGTAGCCGAAGACCCGGGGCCCCGGCTGCCCGGCCGCGAGCTTCAGCAGCCCGGCGAAGTCCTCCTCGTCGGAGATGTCGGGGCCGCCGCACTCATGGACCGTGCCGATGCCGAGCGAGGCGGCGTGGCGCAGCGCGGCCCGCTGGGCGTCGGCGCGCTGGGCGGGCGTGACCGCCCCGTGGGCGGCGGCGCGCACAGCGTGGTGGGCGGCGGCGGTCAGCGGTCCGTCGGGGTGATAACCGGCCATGGAGGTGACGCCGGGGACCAGGTCGAGCAGGGCGGTGGTGACGACCGCCGAGTGCACGTCGATCCGGGGCAGGTAGAGCGGCCGGCCGCCGGCCGCCTCGTCCAGCTCGGCGCGGGACGGCGGGCGCTGCTCGGGCCAGCGCGTGGCGTCCCAGCCGTGCCCCAGGACCACCCGTCCTGCCGGGTGCGCGGCCACATGCGCCCGGACGAGCGCGAGCGCCTCGCCGAGCGTGCCGGCGCCGGAGAGGTCCAGCCCGGTCAGGGCCAGGCCCGTCGAGGTGGTGTGGACGTGGGCGTCGGTGAACGCCGGGGTGACCAGGGCCCCTTCCAGGTCGATCACTTCGTCGACGCCGCTCGCGAAGGCGTCGGCGGCCCCTTCCGAGCCCACCCAGGCGACATGGCCCCGTTCCACCACCATGGCGGTGGCGAAGGGGTCGGCGGGGCTGTGGACGTCTCCACCGCGCAGCAGCACGGTGCGGTGTTCGCTCTGGGGGGCGGTGCTCTCGGTCATGGGGACCAGTCTCCCGCCTGCCGGGAGGCGCCCCGTGCCCGGCCCCCTCAGATCTGCGGCGGGCGCGCCTCGTACGGGGTCGACAGGACGACGGTGGTGCGGGTGGAGACACCGGCGAGGGAACGGATCCGCGTCAGCAGGTGCTCCAGCTCCAGCGGGGTCGCGACCCGCACCTTGAGGATGTAGTTCTCGTCGCCCGCGACGCTGTGGCAGGCCTCCAGCTCCGGGACACCGGCCAGCCGCTCGGCGATGTCGTCGGGGGCGCTCGGGTCGAAGGGCTTGACCGAGATGAACGCGGTCAGCGGCAGACCGACCGCCTCGGGGTCCACGACCGCGGCATAGCCCCGGATCACCCCGCGCTGCTCCAGCCTGCGGACGCGCTGATGAACGGCCGAGGTGGACAGGCCGGTGGCCTTGCCCAGGTCGGTGTAGCTCATCCGCCCGTCCTTGACGAGCAACTCCACGATGTGACGGTCCAGCTCCTCCATATGGATCAATCTATGGCCACGAGTCCCTCCAGGCACAGCCACGGGCACTCCGGAGAGGCACCTGCGGCAGGCATGTGACGAATGCCACAGGTTTACGGGTCGGTAGCCGGCCACCTCGCGGTTACCGCCGATGCACGACGGGAAGTGCTTGCTGTGGCCGAGGCCGCGGCGCCTTGTCGGCCCACCCGAGGGGGGAATTTCCCATGCAGAGCCTGAAGCTCACCGGACGTACCGAACCGGAGCCCGTTGATCCTTTCGAGGACACCGCTCCCGACGCGTACGACACGTTCGAGATGTACCGGGTCGTCTGCCCGGACTGCGCGCAGCCCATCGCGCTCCTGGCGGACGAGGACGTGCTGCCCGAGCACGCGCTGTGCCCGACGCCGTGGAACCCGTTCGTGCTCACCGTGTGCGCGGGTACGGGCCGGGCGGCCGCGAAGGCGACGCCCGCCGACGAGACCGCCGACGCCCAGGAGCAGGAGACGGCCCTGCTGCTGACGCTCCCTCAGGGGCTCGACTGGCGGATGCAGCCCTTCTCGCACGCCGGCGGCGCGCGCCCGATCCGGGTGCCGAACCAGCTGCGGCGCGACGCGGCCTGAGCCGCCCTCGGCAGGAATCCGTGACCGCACCGCGGCGGCAGTCCGCCGCGGTGCGGTGAGCGCGCGTCCGCCGTCGCGGCACCCCGGCCCACCGGGGAGGCCCCGGTGAACACGCGCTCGATTCGGCCGGACAGTGACCCCGCCGCGCCCCGTGGCGTTGGCCCTGCATGACCCTGCTGCACTCCACGGCCGGCCCCGGTCGCCGCCGGCTCGCCGCTCCGGCCTCCGAAGAATCGGTTCCGCGCCCCGGTTCCGCACCGTCGCCCCAGCCCGAGCCGCCCCGCGCGGCGCCGCGGCAGCCGCCCCACTCCACCGATCCGCCGATCTACCGGGCCCTGCTGCGGCACTGGGAGAGCACCGGCAGGACCCTGCCGGGCCGTCATGACCAGGAGTGGAACCGGATCATGACGACGCCCGTGTGGTCGGACCGCCCGCTGCGGGTCAGCGCGTCTCCGGGCCCGCGAGGTGGCGGGCGATGACCATCCGCTGAATCTGGTTGGTGCCCTCGACGATCTGGAGCACCTTGGCCTCGCGCATCAGCCGTTCGACGGGGAAGTCCAGCGTGTAGCCGTAGCCGCCGAGGACCTGGACGGCGTCGATGGTGACCCGCATCGCCGTGTCGGTGCAGAACAGCTTGGCCATGGCCGCCTGGCGCGAGAAGGGGCTGCCCGCGTCCCGCAGCCGGGCGGCCTCCAGATAGAGCGCCCGGCCCGCCTCGATCTGGGTGGCCATGTCGGCGAGCATGAACCGCAGGCCCTGGAAGTCCGCGATGGGGCGGCCGAACTGCTTGCGGCCGGTGGCGTAGTCGAGCGCCTCGTTCAGCGCGGCCTGGGCCACACCGATGGCGCAGGCGGCGATGCCGAGGCGGCCGGAGTCGAGGGCGGAGAGCGCGATGGCGAAGCCCTGGCCCTCCTCTCCGATCCGGCGCGCGTCGGGGACGCGTACGCCGTCGAAGTGGAGCTGCGCGGTGGGCGAACCCTTCATCCCCATCTTCTTCTCGGGGACGGCCGCGCTCAGGCCCGCCGCGTCGCCGGGGACCAGGAAGGCCGTGATGCCCCTCGCGCCCTCGGCACCGGTGCGGGCGAGGACCGTGCAGAAGTCGGCGACGCCGCCGTGCGTGATCCAGGCCTTGGTGCCGGTGAGGACCCAGTCCTCACCGTCCCGTACGGCCTTGGTGCGCAGCGAGGCGGCGTCGGAGCCGGAGGCCGGCTCGGAGAGGCAGTAGGCGCCCAGCAGGCCGCCCGTGAGCATCGCCGGGAGGTGCTCCGCCCGCTGCTCCTCGGTGCCGTAGCCGGCGAGCCCGTGGCAGGCGAGGGAGTGGACGCTGACGCCGAGGCCGACGGTGAGCCGGGCGGAGCTGAGCTCTTCGAGGACCTGGAGGTAGACCTCGTAGGGCTGGTCGCCGCCGCCGTGGGCGGAGTCGTACGGCAGACCGAGCAGGCCGGACTCGGAGAGCAGGGTGAAGACGTCGCGCGGGAAGCGGCCCGCATCCTCCTCCTCGGCGGCCCGGGGGGCGATCTCCCGCTGGGCGATGTCGCGGACGAGCGCGATGAGCTGTCTGGACTCGTCGGTGGGCAGTCGGCGTTCCACCAAGTGCGGGGCACGGTCGGACATGACGGCGCTCTCCTCCCTGTCGGGCGTTGCGGCGGTCACGCGCGCGGGGTGTGGGCGGCGCCGCCGTGGGATCTCCGGGCGGGGCCCGAAAACACTGCTGCCCGGCCGATGTTGCCCTCCCGGATCACGAGAGGCGCAGGCAGGCGGCTGTGGCGGCTCGAGTATGCCCGATCGGCCGGTATCCGTCACCGGCTGACAGAACGCCCGCGGCAACGGCCTCCGGAGGCCCGGACGATCACCGAAATTGGTCCGAACCATTGACCCAACTGGTCTAGTCCATCTACGGTTCCCAGCGAACCGGCTTTCCGCGTTCATGCCAACCCATATGCGCGCCGAAAGCCGGTCGTCCACTGGCACGTCCCCTCCCCCACGAGGAGCAACCATGACCGGACCGCATCGCACGGGAACCCGCCTGCGGGCTCTCGCCGCTGCCGCCTGTACCGCCGCCCTGGGCGCCGCCCTGCTGGGCGTCGCAGGCACCGGATCCGCCGGTGCGGCACCCGCCGCCCCGAAGGCCGCCGAACCGGCGGCAGCGGCCGCCGCCCCCACAGCGGCCGGCAGCAAGGTGGTCGGATACTTCACCAACTGGGGTGTCTACGACCGCAATTACCACGTCAAGAACATCGAGACCTCGGGCTCGGCCGACAAGCTCACGCACATCAACTACGCCTTCGGCAACGTCCAGGGCGGCAAGTGCACGGTCGGCGACTCCTACGCCGACTACGAGAAGACCTACACCGCCGACCAGTCGGTCGACGGGGTCGCGGACACCTGGGACCAGGACCTGGCCGGCAACTTCAACCAGCTGCGCAAGCTGAAGAAGCTGCACCCCGATCTCAAGGTCATCTGGTCGTTCGGCGGCTGGACCTGGTCCGGCGGCTTCGGTGAGGCCGCGCAGAACCCGGCCGCGTTCGCCGAGTCCTGCTACAACCTGGTGGAGGACCCGCGCTGGGCCGATGTCTTCGACGGCATCGACATCGACTGGGAGTACCCCAACGAGTGCGGGCTGACCTGCGACACCAGCGGCCGTGACGCGTACGGCAACCTGCTGGGCGCGCTGCGCGCCAAGTTCGGCACGGACAACCTGGTCACCTCGGCGATCACCGCGGACGGCTCGGAGGGCGGCAAGCTCGACGCGGTCGACTACGGCGGCGCGGCGAAGTACGTCGACTGGTACAACCCGATGACGTACGACTTCTTCGGCGCCTGGGACGCGAAGGGCCCGACGGCCCCGCACTCCCCGCTGACCTCCTACACGGGCATCCCCAAGGAGGGCTTCAACAGCCAGGCGGCCATCGACAAGCTCAAGTCGCAGGGCGTTCCGGCGTCCAAGCTGCTGCTCGGCATCGGCTTCTACGGCCGCGGCTGGACCGGCGTCACCCAGGACGAGCCGGGCGGCACGGCGACCGGCGCGGCGGCGGGCACGTACGAGGCGGGCATCGAGGACTACAAGGTCCTCAAGACCAGCTGCCCGGCCACCGGGACCGTGGCCGGCACGGCGTACGCGCACTGCGGCACCAACTGGTGGAGCTACGACACCCCGGCCACCATCGGCACCAAGATGGAGTACAAGAACCAGCAGGGCCTGGGCGGCACCTTCTTCTGGGAGCTCAGCGGTGACACCTCGAACGGCGAGCTGATCAAGGCGATCAGCTGACCTCGACGGGGCAGTGGTGAGGAGGCGGGGAGCCGGGCGGGCTCCCCGCCTCCGTCATGTCCGGATCAGCTCAGGCCAGGCCGAGCTGGGTGACGAACATGGCGATGACGACGACGAGCGTCCAGCCGAGGATGTGCTCCAGCAGCTCGGAGCGGTCGTCGGGCCCGCCGGTCCGCGCACGGCGGCGGGCAGGGGCGGTGGTGGCGGCAGTCGCGGTCATGGCATCTCGTTCGGTCGGCCGGCAGTCGGTGTCCCCCGAGGACCCGACCACAGTGCCAGGCCGACCGGGCCCCGGGGTAGAGACGTGCGTCACTGCCCCCGGGGCTGCGGACCGGGTCAGCGGACTCCGACGGCCGCCAGAGCCCTGCGCTGGGCGGGGGTCGGGTGCGCGGGGAAGTACAGGTAGCAGACGCCGCCTGTGCCGGAGACCACACTGCCGCTCGCGTTGTAGCGCTTGGTGCGGAGCCAGATCGTCTCCCACTCGTGCCGCTTGTAGACGTGGCGCACCGCCTCGTCGTTCGGCGACGCGGGGTCGTTGGCGATCACATCGCCCTCGGCGGTGAAGCCGATCACCGTCATCAGGTGCCCCGAGGTGCCGTAGCCCGCGCCGGTCAGCTCCTCCTTGAGGAACGACTGCGACGTTATGGCCGGGATGCCCGCCCGGATCAGCGTCTCCAGGTCCTTCAGCGAGCCGAGCCGGGTCACCACCGCGCTCATGTCGCGGTAGGTGGCCGCGTAGGCCGCGTTGAACGGCCAGTTGCCGCAGCCCTCGTACTGGTTGTCGTACGTGAAGCGCGCCGCGTGGCAGACCTGCGGGTCCTGGATCCCCGGCTCGACCCAGGAGAGGTCTTCGGCGGAGGGCTTGCGGCCCCAGTACTCGATGATCATCTGCGAGGAGGTGGGGCTGCACCACGCCTCACCGCCGTTGTCGTACTCCGGGTACTGGCCGACATGGACGTTCTGCGAGTAGCGCGGCACCGGCAGCTCACGGGCGAGCCCCGGGGTGCTGGCGGGCACCGTGAAGCGGTCGGGGATGTCCGACGCCATCGCGCCGACGCGCCACACCGTGGGCGTCAGCCGGGTGCCCGGGGTGCGGTACAGGGTCAGCCGGAGCCGGTAGGACAGGAGGCGCAGACCGCTCGCCGCGTCGTCCACCGAGAAGGTGTCGGTCCAGATGGAGCTCTTGCCGTCGCTCTGGTCGTCGACGGACGTACGGCGGATGTCCCCGTCGCCGGCCGCCCAGCGGCCCATGACGTACCAGGGCGTCTCGGTGCCGTCCGAGTAGGCGCCCCGCAGTTCGATCTGGATCCAGGTGCCCGCCGGGGTGTCCGCGTTCCAGGACGCGATCACCTCGGTGGCCGGGACGGCCGAGCGGTGCACGGGCGAGGTCCAGGTGGCGTACTCCCAGGCCGCCGTCGTACCGGTGTGCGGATCGGTGTAGTCCGTACGCCCCAGCGGGTGGCCGAAGACCAGCCCCGCCCGGCGGCCGGCGACGGCGCGCGTTCCGGCGCCGGAGCCGCAGCGCCAGTCGGTGTACGTGGTCCAGGCGTGGTTGTCCACCAGGGAAGCTGCCGCCGGAGGTGTGGGATGCGGGGTACGGGAGGGGGCCGCGGCGGCCGAGGCGGCGGACGACACCGCTCCGGCGCCGGCGGCTGCCGCGATCGCGGCGGCGAGGACGGTTCTGCGTGAGGTCGGAACGGGCATGGGCGAGACCCCCGGTCGTCAGCGGAATGGTGGAGCTGCAGTGGAGCTGCAAGTGCACGACAGTGCGCCAACTATTGCGGGTCGGCCCCCTGTTCGGCCAGCGATTCGGGCCGTGCCGGGCGACCAATATTGGTGTGGACCACTGGCGTGACCTGCGGCTGCTCCCCCGGCCCCCGGCCGGGCGGGTGGCCCTAGGGTGGGCCCATGAACGACCTCTCGCCCCTCGCCGCGCGGCTGCGCGCCCTGCCGCCGTCCTGCGGGCCCGTCCGGCTCGTCGCCGTCGACGGCCACGCCGGATCGGGCAAGAGCACCTTCGCGGGCCGCCTCGCCACCGCGCTCGGCGGCGCGCCCGTGCTCCATCTGGACGACCTGGCCAGCCACGCGGAGCTGTTCGCCTGGACGGACCGGCTCCGCGAGCAGGTGACGGGACCGCTCTCGCGCGGCGAGCCCGCCCGCTACGCCCCCTACGACTGGACGGCCCGGAGCTTCGGGCCGCCCCGCACGCTGGACCCCGCCCCGGTGGTCCTGGTCGAGGGCGTCGGCGCCGGCCGGCGCGCCCTGCGTCCTCTCCTGGCACAACTGCTGTGGATGGATCTGGCCGCCGAGGAGGCATGGGAGCGGGGCCGCCGGCGCGACGGAACGGCGCTCTCCGCCTTCTGGGACGACTGGACGGCCGCCGAGACGGCACATTTCTCGGCCGATCCCTCGCGCCCCTGGGCGGACACTCTGGTACGGCAGTTGCCTGTGGGGTACGAGTGGCTGAAGGGACCCGGCACCACAGCAGGAATGAATCATTCCGTCACACCGTGTGATCATCCTGCATCGCCCTGCTGAGCAGCCCGAAGTCCGCTCGGAAGTGCCTCAACTCTGCTTGACCCGGGGGCGGTACAGGTCTTACGTTCTCAATGTGCGGCTTTTCGGAGCCCCCGCAGACGCGAAGCCCCCGGTTGTTCCCCCGTGATCGGGGGCTTCGTTCTGTGCTCGCCGCATCCGCCGGCCCCGCCCGGCCCCCTTCGCACTCACCCTGGGTCACGACGCGTCTTCGGCCTGCGGCACCCTTAGTCGGACACTCCCTGCGCAGGTACGATGCCTCTCGGTGCGGTCAATTCCCGTCCACGGCAAGTGATTCGGCGCGCCTCGGCGGGCTGTCGGGCGGCGGGACATCCTGGGGGCACGGTTTGTGGGGGACCTGATGGACATCGGCACGCAGGGCGCACAGGCCCCGGCCGACCTCGCGTGGCTGCGCGGCGTGGACGCCTACACCATGGGCGCGTACCCACAGGCCGAAGAGGAATTCCGGACCGCGGTGCGGCACGATCCCGGCATGGCGGACGCCTGGCTCGGATTACACGCGCTGCGGGTCGACACGACGACGGCGCTGCTGCACATGCACCGCCACCGCGACCGCTTCGGCGAGCAGCGCGGCCGGCACCGGCGCACCCTGAACTCCTGGTACTGGCTGGGCTGGTGGGTGCAGCCGGTGCTGGAGAGCCCGCGCGATCTGCTGCTGGCTCACGCCTCGCACTGGCTGGACGGGCGTCATGTGCCGGAGCTGGACCGGGCCCTGGCCGCCCTGCCCCCGGTCGACGCCGACCCTCAGGTCCGCTTCCTGCACGCCTGCCGCTCCTACCTGGTCAAGGACTGGGAGCAGCTCGTCCGCCATACGGAGCAGCTGATCGACGATCCGCTGCTGGGCATCGAGGCCGGGCTCTTCGGCGGGATGGCCCGGGTGCGGCTCGAGATGTACGGGCAGGCCGAGCCCATGCTCTCCACCGCGCTGATGCGCTGCCGCAGCGAGCAGCCGCAGCGCAAGGAGCTGCGCTACTGGCTGGCCCGCGCCCATGAGGGCACCGGCCGCAGCGCGGCGGCCCTGCCGCTGTACCGGGCCGTGCACCGGATCGACCCCGCGTTCATGGACACCTCCGCCCGGCTGGCCGCGATCGCGGACTACGACGGCCTGGACGGCTCCGACGAGGCGTCCGGGCTTGCCGCCGTGTCCCTGACCGGTCTGGGGGCGGACGCCGGTTACGCGGAGGCCCAGCCGGACGGCGAAGCGCTGCTCGGCACCGATCTGGTGGACGGCCGGGACCTGCGGCCGGGCGGCGAGGCGCCGGACCTGCCGGGTGTCGGGGTGTCCCCGCCGCCGGGCGGGGCCCGGGCGAAGACCGCCGCCCAGCCGTTCCCGGCGGGCCCCAGCGATCCGGCGCTGCTCGCCGAGGCGCTGGCTGAGCTGGAGCGGATGGTGGGCCTGGAGCCGGTGAAACGGCAGGTCAAAGCGTTGTCCGCGCAGCTGAACATGGCGCGGCTGCGGGCGGGTCAGGGGTTGCCCGTACAGCCGCCGAAGCGGCACTTCGTCTTCTCCGGCCCGTCCGGCACGGGCAAGACCACGGTGGCCCGGATCCTCGGCCGGGTGTTCTACGCGCTGGGCCTGCTCGGCGGGGACCATCTGGTCGAGGCGCAACGGGCGGACCTGGTGGGCGAGTTCCTGGGCCAGACCGCGGTGAAGGCCAACGAGCTGATCGACTCCGCGCTGGGCGGGGTGCTCTTCGTCGACGAGGCGTACAGCCTGTCCAACACGGGGTACAGCAAGGGCGACGCGTACGGGGACGAGGCGCTGCAGGTGCTCCTGAAGCGGGCCGAGGACAACCGGGACCACCTCGTCGTGATCCTGGCGGGGTATCCGGAGGGCATGGACCGGCTGCTCTCCACCAACCCCGGGCTCTCCTCCCGCTTCACCACCCGGGTGGACTTCCCCAGCTACCGGCCGCTCGAACTCACCGCGATCGGCGAGGTGCTGGCGGCGGACAACGGGGACGTGTGGGACGAGGAGTCGCTCGAGGAGCTGCGCTCCATCAGCGGGCACGTCGTCGACCAGGGCTGGCTGGACGAGCTGGGCAACGGGCGGTTCCTGCGGACGCTGTACGAGAAGAGCTGCGCGTACCGGGATCTGCGGCTGTCGGGGTGTGCGACGGTGCCGAGCCGGGATGATCTGGCGACTCTTCGGTTGCCGGATCTCATGCAGGCGTACGGCGAGGTGCTGTCGGGGCGGCGGCCGGCTGCGGGCTGAAAAGATGTCCTCACTCGCCGGACGGGCTCGATGGGCCCGTCCGGCGGGTGAAGGGTCAGCCGACCAGGGCCGTTGCCCCGTCCTGGTCCGCGGTGCGCTCCTTGGGGCGGCGGCGGGGTTCCGAGACGCGGTGGGACGGGTCGCGTACCTCTCCGACCAGCATTTCCAGGACGTCCTCCATCGCGACCAGGCCGAGTACCCGGCCGGACGCGTCGGCGACCTGGGCGAGGTGCGTCGCCGCGCGGCGCATCACGGTGAGGGCGTCGTCCAGCGGGAGTTCCGCCCGTACCGTCGCCATCGGGCGCCACACGTGCTGCGGCACGGCCCGCTCGCCGTCCTCCAGGTCGAGGACGTCCTTGACGTGCAGATAGCCCATGAACGGGCCGCCGCCCTCGGCACAGACGGGGAAGCGGGAGTAACCCGTCCGTACCGTGAGCTCCTCGATCCGGTGCGGGGTGACGGAGGGGTCGACCGTCACCAGGGACGCCCGGCGCAGCAGCACGTCGGTGACCGGACGGCTGCCGAGTTCGAGCGCGTCCTCCAGCCGCTCCTGCGCCTCCGGCTCCAGCAGCCCGGCCTGGCCGGAGTCCTCGACCAGCCGGTTGAGCTGCTCGCTGGTGAAGACGGCCTCCACCTCGTCCTTCGGCTCGACGCCGAAGAGCCGGAGCACCAGCCGGGCGCAGGCGCCCAGCGCCGCGGTGACCGGGCGGCAGAGGCGGGCGAAGCCGACGAGACCGGGGCTGAGCCACAGCGACGTCTTCTCCGGCGCGGCCATCGCCAGGTTCTTCGGGACCATCTCGCCGATGACGAGGTGGAGGAAGACGACGAAGACCAGGGCCAGCACATAGCCGAGGGGGTGGATCAGCCCCTCGGGCAGGTGGACCGCCTCGAAGACCGGCTCCAGGAGCCGGGCGACGGTGGGTTCGGCGACGGCCCCGAGGGTCAGGGAGCAGACGGTGATGCCGAACTGGGCGGCCGCCATCATCTGCGGCAGGTTCTCCAGGCCGTACAGCACCTGGCGGGCCCGGCCCGAGCCGGCCGCGGCGAGGGGTTCGATCTGGCTGCGGCGCACGGAGACGAGCGCGAACTCCGCGCCGACGAAGAAGCCGTTCGCCAGGACGAGCAGTCCGGCGAAGACCAACTGGACCAGGCTCATCGCGCCGCCTCCAGGACACCGCGCGACGCCGGCTCCGCTGCCGGTCCCGACACCTCGGCCAGGCGTACGAAGCGGACCTTCTCGGCCCGGTAGTGGCCGACCTGGCGGACCGAGATCCGCCAGCCGGGCAGTTCGGCCCGGTCGCCGGGGGCGGGGATGCGGCCCAGCAGATCGGCCACGAGCCCGGCCACGGTCTCGTACGGGCCGTCGGGTACGTCGAGGCCTATCCGGTGCAGGGTGAGGACCCGGCAGCTGCCCTCGGCGTCCCAGGCGGGCCTGCCGTCCTCGGGTGCGGCCGGGGCCAGCTCCGGGCGGTCGGCGCCCTCGGCGTCGTGCTCGTCCCGGACCTCGCCGACGAGCTCCTCGATGATGTCCTCCAGGGTGACGACCCCGGCGGTGCCGCCGTACTCGTCGACCACGACGGCGATGGGCTGCTCGTTGCGCAGCCGCTCGAGCAGTTGCTCGACGGGCAGGGTCTCGGGCACCAGCAGCGGCGGCACGGCGATCCGGCCGGCCGTGGTGCGCATCCGCTCGGCGGCCGGGACGGCGAGCGCGTCCTTCAGGTGGATCATGCCGACGACCTCGTCGATGCGCTCCCGGTAGACGGGGAAGCGGGAGAGGCCGGTGGCCCGGGTCAGGTTGAGGACGTCCGCCGCGGTGGCGGAGGACTGCAGGGCGCTGACCTTCACACGGGGGGTCATGACGTGCTGGGCGGTGAGCCCGGCGAGCGACAGGGTCCGGACGAAGAGGTCGGCGGTGTCCTGTTCGAGGGTGCCCGCCTCGGCCGAGTGCCGGGCGAGCGAGACCAGCTCCCCCGGTGTACGGGCGGAGGCCAGCTCCTCGGTCGGTTCGACGCCGAGCAGCCGTACGAGCCGGTTGGCGACGGTGTTCAGCAGGCCGATCACCGGGCGGAAGACCATGGTGAACCGGTGCTGGGGTCCGGCGACGAACCGGGCGACCTGGAGCGGCTTGGAGACCGCCCAGTTCTTCGGTACGAGTTCGCCGATGACCATCTGGACGGCGGCCGCGAGCAGCATGCCGATGACCACGCTGGTGCCGGCGACGGCTCCCGCGGGCAGGCCGGTCAGGGACAGGGGGCCGTCCAGCAGCTGGGCGAGCGCCGGCTCGGCGAGCATGCCGACCACCAGGGAGGTGATGGTGATGCCGAGCTGGGTGCCGGAGAGCTGGAAGGAGAGTTCGCGCAGGGCGTCGACGACGGTGCGGGCCCGTCGGTCGCCCTCGGCGGCGGCGCGCTCGGCGTCCGCCCGTTCCACGGTGACGAGCCCGAACTCGGCTGCCACGAAGAACCCGTTGGCGAGGATGAGAAGGAATGCCGCGCTGAGAAGCAGCAGGGGGGTGGTCATGCCGCCGCCTCCGTGGAAGGGGCGGCGCAGGTACTACCGGACGATCCGTCCATTGCTGGAGGGAGTCACTCCTTGGGTCGCAGGAAAGCCCCGCGGGCCTCGTGGACCGTCTGGTGCGGGGCGGGGCGCGCACAGGGCGCCGCCGCCCTCCAGAGTAATCAACAAGAGGCCGTGCGGGGCAGGGGGCTCAGCCGTTGTCCGTGCCCGTGCCGCGGTTCTCGGCGAGGGCGCGGAGCGTACGGGCGTCGCGGATGGCCTGCTCCTTGGCGATTCCGGGCTGGATGCCGAGGGCGGGCATGCTGGTCCCGTCGCTGAGGTCGAGGAAGACCCACGGGTCGCCCACCCGGAGGTTGACCCGGACGATCTCCGCCCAGGACAGCCGCCGGGTGCGCGTGAGGTTGACCACGGTCACCCCGTCGTCGTCCGCGACGATCCTGGGGCGGCTGAGCAGCGCCAGGACACCGAGGAAGAGCAGCGCGGTGAAGACGAAGCTCGCCCGCTCTCCCCCGCTGAGCTGTTCGAGGGTGAACGCCACCGCGGTGATGACGGCGAACATCACCGCGCCGACGCTCAGCAGGACCACCCGGGTGCGGGTGGGCCGGAAGGTGACCGGGAGGGCCGGGAGCCCGGCCCCGGGTGCTGCGGGGGCTGACATGGTGTTCTTCCGTCCCCCGCCGTCAGAGCCGGCAGGCGTGGATGGCCGTGGTGAGGATGGCGCGGGCGCCGAGGTCGTACAGGTCGTCCATGATCCGCTGCGCCTCCTTGGCGGCGACCATGGAGCGGACGGCGACCCAGCCCTCGTGGTGCAGCGGGGAGATGGTCGGCGACTCCAGGCCCGGGGTGAGGGCGACGGCGCGCTCCAGGTGCTCGACGCGGCAGTCGTAGTCCATCATCACGTAGCTGCGGGCGACCAGGACGCCCTGGAGGCGGCGCAGGAACTGCTGGACCTTGGGGTCGTCGGCCGGGGCGCCCTTGCGGCGGATGACGACCGCCTCCGACGTCATGATCGGCTCGCCGATCACTTCGAGTCCGGCATTGCGCAGGCTGGTGCCGGTCTCGACGACGTCCGCGATGATCTGCGCGACGCCGAGCTCGATGGCGGTCTCGACGGCGCCGTCCAGGTGGACGACGGAGGCGTTGACACCGGCGTCGACGAGGTGCTTGGCGACGATGCCCTCGTAGGAGGTGGCGATCGTCATGCCGTCGAAGTCCTGCGGGCCCTCGGCGGTGCCGGGCTTGGTGGCGTAGCGGAAGGTGGAGCGGGCGAAGCCGAGCTGGAGGATCTCCTCGGACTCCGCGCCGGAGTCCAGCAGCAGGTCGCGGCCGGTGATGCCGATGTCGAGCCGGCCCGAGCTGACGTAGATCGCGATGTCACGGGGGCGCAGGTAGAAGAACTCCACCTGGTTCTCGGGGTCGACGAGGACGAGTTCCTTGGACTCCTTGCGCTGCTGGTAGCCCGCCTCATGGAGCATCGCCATCGCAGGCCCTGAGAGTGAACCCTTGTTGGGGACGGCGATGCGCAGCATGAGGTCGGGTTTCCTTTGCGAAGGGGTGTCTGGGTACGTGCGGGCGGTGCTTCGGGTGCGAGGCCGTGCTCAGAGATGGGCGTAGACGTCGTCGAGGGAGATCCCGCGCGCGACCATCATCACCTGGACGTGGTACAGCAGCTGGGAGATCTCCTCGGCGGCGGCGTCCTTGCTCTCGTGCTCGGCGGCCATCCAGACTTCGGCGGCCTCCTCGACGACCTTCTTGCCGATGGCATGCACGCCCTTGTCCACCAGCTCGGCGGTACGGGAGGTGGAGGGGTCGCCGTTGGCGGCCTTGAGCTGGAGCTCGGCGAAGAGCTCTTCGAAGGTTTTGTTCGCCATGATGTCCTTAGAATACGGGGTCCCGGACCCGCACTCAGCGCCAGGGTTCGCTGACCGAGCGCAGTGTGGTGGCGGTGGCGACGGCGGCGGTGACCGCTTCGTGCCCCTTGTCCTCGTTGGACCCCTCCAGGCCCGCCCGGTCGAGCGCCTGCTCTTCGGTGTCGCAGGTGAGCACGCCGAAGCCGACCGGGACGCCGGTGTCGACGGCGACCTGGGTGAGGCCGTTGGTGACGCCGTGCGACACGTATTCGAAGTGCGGGGTGCCGCCCCGGATGATCACGCCGAGTGCGACGATCGCGTCGTACCCGCGTCCGGCCAGCACCTTGGCGACGACCGGGAGTTCGAAGCTGCCCGGGACCCGCAGCAGGGTCGGCTCGTCGATGCCCAGCTCGTGCAGGGCGCGCAGGGCGCCGTCGACGAGACCGTCCATGACCTTCTCGTGCCACTGTGCGGCGACGACCGCCACACGGAGGTCACCGCAGTTGCGTACGGACAGTTCGGGTGCGCCCTTGCCGCTCATGTCTCTCCTACCGCTCGTTTCCTGGGATGGCTGCTGGAAGTGCTGGTGGTCCGGCTACTGGTTGCCGCAGGTCGACACCGCGGCGGCGTCGAGCCAGGGCAGGTCGTGGCCCATGCGGTCGCGCTTGGTGCGCAGGTACCGCAGATTGTGCTCGCCGGCCTGGACGGGCATCGGCTCGCGGCCGGTGACGGCCAGGCCGTGCCGCAGGACGGCGGCGGTCTTCTCGGGGTTGTTCGTCATCAGGCGCAGGCTGTGGACGCCGAGGTCCTTGAGGATCTGGGCGCCTGCCGCGTAGTCCCGGGCGTCGGCGGGCAGGCCGAGCTCCAGATTGGCGTCGAGCGTGTCGACGCCGCGCTCCTGGAGCTCGTACGCGCGCAGCTTGGAGACGAGCCCGATGCCGCGGCCCTCGTGGCCGCGCAGATAGACGACGACGCCGCGGCCCTCGTCCGTGATGCGCCGCATGGAGGCGTGCAGCTGGGGGCCGCAGTCGCAGCGCTCGGACTGGAAGATGTCGCCGGTCAGGCATTCGGAGTGGACCCGGACCAGGACGTCGTCGCCGTCGCCGATGTCGCCGTGGACCAGGGCGACGTGCTCGACGCCGTCCACGGTGGAGCGGTAGCCGTACGCGGTGAAGGCGCCGAAGGCGGTCGGCAGCCGGACCTCGGCCTCACGGCGGACGGTCGGCTCGGAGGTGCGCCGGTAGGCGATCAGGTCCTCGATGGAGATGATCGTCAGCCCGTGCTTGCGGGCGAACGGGACCAGCTGCGGCAGGCGCAGCATGACGCCGTCCTCGCCGGCGATCTCGACGATGGCGCCGGCGGGGCGGAGCCCGGCGAGCCGGGCGAGGTCGACGGCGGCCTCCGTGTGGCCGTTGCGCACCAGCACCCCGCCGGTGCGGGCGCGCAGCGGGAAGATGTGGCCGGGGCGGACGAAGTCGCCGGGTCCTGCGGTGCCGCCGGCCAGCAGGCGCAGCGTGGTGGCGCGGTCTGCGGCGGAGATGCCGGTGGTCACGCCGTGCGCGGCGGAGGCGTCGACGGAGACGGTGAAGGCGGTCTTCATCGACTCGGTGTTGTGGTCGACCATCTGCGGCAGTTCGAGCCGTTCCAGCTCGTCGTTCTCCATGGGCGCGCAGATCAGTCCGCGGCACTCGCTCATCATGAAGGCGATGATCTCGGGGGTGGCCTTCTCGGCGGCGATGACGAGGTCGCCCTCGTTCTCCCGGTCCTCGTCGTCGACGACCACGACGGGGCGGCCGGCGGCGATGTCGCGGACGGCCTGCTCGACGGGGTCGAGGGAGAGGTCCTCGGCGGGTGCGGTGTGCTCCCGGTGCAACCAGGTGGGCTGGGCAGTCATGCCGTGGCTCCTTCCAGAGCGGGTGTCCGCGTACGCAGCCACCAGTCGCGCATGCCCCACAGGACGAGGGCCCCGTAGACGACGTAGATGAGACCGGAGAAGGCGAGTCCGCTGTGGAAGTTCAGCGGGACGCCGACCAGGTCGACGAGGAGCCAGGCGAACCAGAACTCGACCATGCCGCGCGCCTGGGCGAGCATCGCCACGAGCGTCCCGGCGAAGATGTACGCGTCGGCCCAGGGGCTCCAGGAGAGCGAGGGGAACGCGGTGAACAGGCCGCCGACCGCGAGGGTGCCGAGGGCGGCGCCGCCGAGCAGGAAGCCCCGCTCGCGCCAGGTGGCGAACCGGACGGCGATGGAGCCGTCCTGGGCCTGCTGCCTGCCCCGGGTCCACTGCTGCCAGCCCCAGACGGCCACGGCGACGACGATGAGCTGCTTGCCTACGCTGCCCGCCTGGTGCACGGAGACGTTGGCGGCGACCAGCACGACGCCGGACAGGAGCTGGGCGGGCCAGGTCCAGACGGAGCGGAGCCAGCCCAGGGTCAGGGCGATCAGACCGATCGTGTTGCCGATCATGTCCGACCAGATGATGTGCTGGTCGAAGACGGTGAAGGCCTCGGAGTTCAGCCAGTGCAGGGCGCTCACTTCGCCGGCTCCCCGGACTCCCGGGCGGAGTCGCCGAGCAGCCGCTCGACGTACTTCGCGATGACGTCCACTTCCAGGTTGACCGGGTCGCCGGGCCCCTTGATGCCGAGCGTGGTCAGGGCGAGGGTGGTGGGGATGAGGCTGATGGTGAAGTAGTCGGGTCCGGCGTCCACGACGGTCAGGCTCACGCCGTCGACGGTGATCGACCCCTTCTCCACCACGTAGCGGGTCAGGTCCGCCGGGAGGGAGATCTTCACGATCTCCCAGTTCTCGGAGACCGTGCGCTCGACGATGCGGCCCGTGCCGTCGACGTGGCCCTGGACGATGTGCCCGCCGAGCCGGCCGCCGAGGGCCATCGGGCGTTCCAGGTTGACGCGTGAGCCGGTGGCCAGGGCGCCGAGGCTGGAGCGGTTCAGGGTCTCGGCCATCACATCGGCGGTGAACTCGTGCTCGCCGAGGTCGACGACGGTCAGGCAGACGCCGTTGACGGCGATCGAGTCGCCGTGCTTGGCGCCCTCGGTGACGACGGGACCGCGCAGGCGGAATCGAGAGGCGTCGTCGAGCTTCTCGACGGCGGTGACCTCACCCAGTTCTTCGACAATTCCGGTGAACACTCAGTTTTCCTTCCGGGCTGGGCCGGGGACGGCGGTGATGCGCAGATCGGGGCCGATGCGTACGGTCTCGGTCACATCGAGGCGCAACGCCTGGGCGATGGTGGAGATTCCGGCGTCGGCGAGGGCTGCGGGGCCGGCGCCGAGGAGGACGGGGGCGAGATAGCCGACGACCCTGTCGACCAGGCCCGCCGCGACGAAGGCACCGGCCAGGGTGGGGCCGCCTTCGAGGAGCAGGGAGCGGACGCCGCGCCCGTGGAGGGCGGCGAGCAGTGCGGGCAGGTCCAGTCCGGGGCCGGTGGCCGCGCGCGGCAGCCTCAGGACGGACGCCTCGGGGAGGTGGCCGGTGTCGGCGTCGTCGGCGACCGCGACGAGGGTGGGCGCGGCGGTGTCGAGGACCCGGGCGCCGGGCCGTACGGCGGTGGCGGCGGTGTCGACGACGACCCGCAGCGGCTGGACGGCGCCCTCGATGCCCCGTACCGCGAGGTGGGGGTCGTCGGTGCGGGCGGTGCCGGAGCCGGCGACGACGGCGTCCGCCTCGGCGCGCAGCCGGTGGACGTCGGCGCGGGACTCGACGGAGGTGATCCAGCGGCTGGTGGCGTCGGCGGCGGCGATCCGGCCGTCCAGGGTCGCCGCGTACTTCCAGGTGACGTGCGGACGGCCCAGGCGCACCGAGGTCAGCCAGGCGGCGTTGACCGCTTCGGCCTCCTCGGCGAGCAGGCCCCGCTCGGCGGTGATCCCGGCGACGCGCAGGGTGTCCGCACCGCCGGTGGCCTGCGGGTTCGGGTCGCCGACCGCGTACACGACCCGGGCGACTCCGGCCTCGATGAGGGCCTGGGCGCAGGGGCCGGTGCGGCCGGTGTGATTACAGGGTTCGAGGGTGACGTAGGCGGTGCCGCCGCGGGCCTTCTCGCCGGCCGCGCGCAGGGCGTGGATCTCGGCGTGCGGTCCGCCGGCGCGCCGGTGGAAGCCTTCTCCGGCGGGTCGCCCTGCCGCGTCGAGGACGACGCATCCGACGACCGGGTTGGGGCTGGTGGAGCCGAGACCGCGGGCGGCGAGCGTGACGGCTCGGCGCATAGCGGTGGTGTCGGCTGCGGTGTCCACCGGGTCCTCCTGCCTCTTCGGGCACGGACTCCGGGGCCTGTCGATGACGACAGATGAAGCGGAACGCAGGGCAGGGACGCCGGATGCCCGAAAAACGGATGGATCGGTCGCCCGAAAACCATCCGCCGACGGCGGCGTACCCGCGAAACGGCCCGCCGCGCACTGCCTCCCATCCGGACTTTAACCGTCGGTCCAGGAATCTCACCTGGTCAACCGGCCGCTGGATGCGGACGGGTCGCGGACTGTAACCGCCGGTTCGGAATTGCACCGACCCCGGAGTGCGCTACTGCTGGTACACGATCAGTGTGCCACGACTGGCCGGGGGCCATACGGGTGAACGCTGTGGAGTGGCTCACAGACAGGCCGTGACAAGGCTCTTTTCGGACACCTCGTCATTAATGGTCCAGACCTATTGACGCACTGGTCTAGTCCTCTTAATCTCTGCGTCACCTCCGAGGAGCGGTTCCGCGGTGTGCGCACACCGGGAACCCAACACGACCCACCCTTTTGTCAGTTGTGTTCTGCCGACCTCCCCAGGAGGAACCGAACGTGCTGTCTCCCACCCGCGCGAGAACCACGCTCCTCGCAGCCGGCGCCACCGTCGCCGCGCTGCTGATGGGATCGCTCTCCGCCACCGTGTCGCACGCCGCCGACCAGGAGTCCTGTCGCCCCGACGGGCTGTACGAGACGCCCGGCGTGGCCGTGCCGTACTGCTCCGTGTACGACTCCGAGGGCCGCGAGAAGATGGGCGCCGACCACCCGCGCCGGGTCATCGGCTACTTCACCAGCTGGCGGACCGGCAAGGACGGCACCCCCGCCTACCTCGCCTCCGACATCCCCTGGGACAAGGTCACCCACCTCAACTACGCATTCGCCCATGTCGACGGCGCCAACAAGATCTCGGTCGGCGCGGACGGGCCGGAAAACGCCTCCACCGGGATGACCTGGCCGGGCGTGGCGGGCGCCGAGATGGACCCGGACCTCCCGTACAAGGGCCACTTCAACCTGCTCACCAAGTTCAAGAAGCAGCACCCGAACGTGAAGACGATGGTCTCGGTCGGCGGCTGGGCCGAGACCGGCGGCTACTTCGACGACAGCGGCAACCGGGTGGACTCCGGCGGCTTCTACTCGATGGCGACCAACGCCGACGGCTCGGTCAACCAGGCCGGAATCAACACCTTCGCCGACTCCACGGTCGCCTTCATCAAGAAGTACGGCTTCAACGGCGTCGACATCGACTACGAGTACCCGACCACGATGAAGGACGCCGGCAACCCGCTGGACTGGACGCTGTCCAACGCCCGCAGGGCCGGACTGGTCAAGAGCTACGGCGCGCTGATGAAGACCCTGCGCGAGAAGCTCGACCGGGCGTCCGCCGCCGACGGGAAGCACTACCTGCTCAGCGTCGCCGCTCCCTCGTCCGGCTATCTGCTGCGCGGCATGGAGACCTTCCAGGTCCAGAAGTACCTGGACTACGTCAACATCATGTCGTACGACCTGCACGGCGCGTGGAACGAGTACGTCGGCCCCAACGCCGCGCTGTTCGACGACGGCAAGGACGCCGAACTCGCCCAGGCGAGCGTCTACTCGACCTCGCAGTACGGCGGCACCGGCTACCTCAACACCGACTGGGCCTACCACTACTTCCGCGGCTCGATGCCGTCCGGCCGCATCAACATCGGGCTGCCGTACTACACGCGCGGCTTCAAGAACGTGCAGGGCGGCACCGACGGGCTGTGGGGCAAGGCAGCCTCCACGGACTGCCCGGCGGGCGCGGGGCTGACCAAGTGCGGTGACGGCGCCGTCGGCATCGACAACCTCTGGCACGACCTGGACACCAACGGCAAGGAGGCCCCGGCCGGCTCCAACCCGATGTGGCACGCGAAGAACCTGGAGAAGGGTGTCGTCGGCGACTACGTCACGGACTACGGGTTCCCGGCGGACACGAAGCTGACCGGCACCTACGTCCGCAAGTACGACTCGACGCTGGTCGCGCCGTGGCTGTGGAACGCGGAGAAGAAGGTCTTCCTCTCCACCGAGGACGAGCAGTCGGTGAAGGCCAAGGCGGACTACGTGGCCGACAAGGGCATCGGCGGCACGATGATCTGGGAGCTGGCGGGCGACTACGGCTACAACGCCGCCAAGGGACAGTACGAGCCCGGCTCCACGCTCACCTCGACGATGTACGACACCTTCAAGTCGGCGGCGCCGTACGGGGCGAAGCGCTCGACCATCGACCTGCCGACGCAGGCGCTGGACATCGACGTGTCCTTCGACCAGTTCCCGCTGGGTGACTCCAACTACCCGATCAGCCCCAAGCTGAAGATCACCAACAACACGCAGACGACGCTGCCGGGCGGCACGGAGTTCCAGTTCGACTACGCGACCTCGGCGCCGGCCAATGCCAAGGACCAGTCGGGCTTCGGCACGACGATCGTGCGCAGCGACCACACGGCCGCGAACAACATCGGCGGGCTGAAGGGCGACTACAACCGCGTCTCGCTGAAGCTGCCGTCCTGGCAGACCCTGGCGCCCGGCGCCTCGGTGGACCTGGACTTCGTGTACTACCTGCCGACGTCGACACCGTCGAACTGGACGGTGACCTTCGGCGGGAAGTCGTACGCGCTCGCCGGGGACCTGGCCCGTGGCACGACGGTGGTCGAGCCGGGCACCGGGGGCGGCACGCCGTCGCCCGACCCCACGGGTGGGACGCCTACGCCGGATCCGACCGGCGGCGCCTGCGCGGCGGCGGCCTGGAGCGCGTCGGCCGAGTACGGGGCGGGGGCGACGGTGAGCCACGGGGCGCACCAGTGGAAGGCGAAGTGGTGGACGAAGGGCGAGGCGCCCGGGTCCACCGGTGAGTGGGGCGTCTGGGAGGACCTCGGCGCCTGCTGATCCCCTCTCCGTGGCGGGGTTCCCCGTGGGGTTGGTGCCCCACGGGGTTCGCTCTGTCCGGTGGGTGGGGGTGGGGTCCCTCCGGGGAGACTCCTCGGAAATGGCGTGTTCACCCGGGTACGCGAGGGACCCGGGTCGTACGCCATTTCCTGCGGGGACTCCCCTGCACGCCCCCACCCGGCCGTCCTTGCGACTGAACGCCGGTTGTCCGACTGCCGCAGACGCACGACGGCCGGTCCGGGGCCGTGCAGGGGAGTCCCCGCAGGACGACGAACATGTTCCCGAGTACCAGTGCGTCGTCGCCGCACGTTCGTCGTCCGAGGAGTCTCCCCGGAGGGGCACCGGACCCCCACCCGGACAGAGTCCGCACCTCACGGAGCACCCGCACCGGACAAGCCCGTCCGGCGATTGAGGACGGAACCCTCAGCCCTCGGGGGCGAACAACGCGTCCTGCGCCGCCTCCCGCGCCACCAGCACCGCGCCCCGCAGGACCGCCGTGCCGCCCAGCGTCCCGGCCCGGACCTCCGTGCGCAGGGGCGACATCATCGCCAGCCGCTCCTCCACCCGCGCGGCCAGCGCCTCACCGCCCGCGTGGCCGACCTCGCCCGCCAGCAGGACGCAGCCCGGGTCGAGGACCGAGGCGACGGCAGCCGCGCCGAGGGCGAGGCGGTCGGCGACGGCGCCGAGGAACGCCTCGCCGTCCCCCTCCCCCGCGAGCGCCGCGCGTACGGCCACCGCCGCGCCCGGCTCCCGGCCGTCGGCGGACACCGTGATGCCGTGCGCGGCGGCCAGTTCGCACAGCGGCGCCGAGCCCACCAAGGAGTGGAAGCCGCCGTCGCAGTTGACGGCCGAGGGAAGCCCGGCCGTGCCGGGCACCGGCAGGAAGCCGATCTCGCCCGCGCCGCCGGAGACCCCCCGGCGCAGCGCACCGTCCAGCATGACGGCCGCTCCGACACCGTGGCCGAGCCAGAGCAGGACGAACGTGTCGTGGTCGCGGGCCGCGCCGACGCGGTGTTCGGCGACGGCGGCGAGGTTGGTCTCGTTCTCCACGAGCACCGTCGCGGGCAGCCGCTGCTGGAGCACCCGCACCAGGCTGCGGTGCCAGGAGGGCAGCCCCGAGGTGTCGCGGAGTTCGCCGCTGACCGGGTCGATCAGGCCGGGGGCGCCGATGCCGACGCTGTGCAGCGGGGCCGTGCCGGCCCGGCGCGCGGTCCGCTCCAGCAGGGCGACGGCGTGTTCGACGGCGTCGTCGGCGGCGGTGTCGCTGCCGATCGGCAGGGTCGCCTCGGCGAGCGTCGCGCCCAGCAGGTCGGCGACGACGACGGCGACACTGTCGGTGCGTACATCCAGGGCCGCCAGCAGGGCGCGGTCGGCGACGATGCCGTAGAGGCGGGCGTTGGGGCCCCGGCGCCGGGCACCGGCCTCGCCGACCACATGGATCAGGCCCGCTCCCTGGAGCCTTTCGACCAGGTCGGCGACGGTGGGCCGGGAGAGTCCGGTGAGGGTCTTCAACTGAGTGGCCGTCAGCGGGCCGTCCTGCTGGAGCAGTCGCAGGGCGAGCCGGTCGTTGATGGCCCGGGCGGTGCTCGGTGATGCGGGCATGCCGGGATCCTTCCAGATCACTGCTCGGCCCGGGATCGGGCGGTCTATTTATCAGGCAGGGTTCCTGATAGTTTACCCGGCGGACAGCGGACACCCAGGGGAGGGCACGGCGGCATGACGACGGATTCCACGGCTACGGTCTTCGGTACACAAGAGGTGAGGCGGGCCAGGTACGCCATCGCCGCGGTCTTCACCGTCCACGGCGCGGTCACCGGAAGCTTCGCCACCCGGGTGCCCTGGATCCAGGAGCACGCCGGGGTCAATGCCGGCCAGCTCGGCATCGCGCTGGCCTTCCCCGCCATCGGCGCCTCGCTCGCCATGCCGCTGGCCGGTGCGATCAGCCATCGCTTCGGTGCCAGGACCGCTCTGCGCGGGCTGCTGGCGCTGTGGACGCTGGCCCTGATCCTGCCCGCGCTGGCCCCCAATCTGCTGACCCTGTGCGCGGCGCTCCTGGCGTACGGCGCGTCGGCCGGCATGTCCGACGTGGCGATGAACGCGCTCGGCGTCGAGGTGGAGAACCGTCTCGACAAGTCGATCATGTCCGGGCTGCACGGCATGTGGAGCGTGGGCGCCCTGATCGGCTCGGCGGCCGGCACGGTGGCCGCCCATCTGGGGGCCGACGCGCGACTGCACCACACCGTCGCCGCCCTCGTGCTGACCGCTCTGGGGCTGACCGCCTGCCGGCGGGTGCTGGATCTGCGCAGCGAGCCGGACCAGGAGCCGCCGCCGCGCTTCGCGCTGCCGCCGAAGTCGGCGCTGATCATCGGGGCGGTGGGCTTCTGCGCGGTGTTCGCCGAGGGGGCGAGCCTGGACTGGTCGGCGGTCTACCTCCGCGATGTCCTGGACAGCTCGGCCGGTCTCGCGGCCGTGGCCACGACCGCGTTCACCCTGACGATGGCGGTGGCCCGGATCGCGGGCGACCGGGTCGTCGACCGCTTCGGCTCGGTACGGACCGTGCGGACGGGCGGGCTCCTGGCGACGGCCGGCGGGATCATGGTGGTCACCGCTCCCCACGCGGCGGTGGCGATGTGCGGTTTCGGGCTGATGGGTCTCGGCATCGCCGTGGTCGTCCCGCTCGCCTTCGCGGCGGCGGGCCGCAGCGGGCCGAACCCGAGCCAGGCCATCGCCGGTGTCGCGACGATCACGTACACCTCGGGGCTCATCGCCCCGTCCGCGATCGGCTCGCTCGCCGAGGCCACCTCGCTGGTCGTCTCGTTCGGCCTGGTGTCCGTGCTGGCGTTCGGTCTGGTGCTCGGCGCGGGGGTGCTGCGGGCCGGTGACCGCAAGGTGCCCGCGTCCGCCGGCGCCGTGCGGGACGCGGCGGCTGCGGAGCCCCGTCCCTGAGCCGCCCCCTGCGGGCGGCCGGGTCCGGACGGGAGGCGCGGGTGCGGCGGCACTAACATGGCGCTGATCATTTCCGCGGTGGGCGCCGTGCCGGGCGAGGTACTGGACTCCGCATCTACACACAGGGAGCAACCATGGGCCTCGGCGTGCGCTGGACCTTGCACGGCGACGGGAAGACGCCCGCACCGGGAGCGGTGGTCCGCCCCGACGAGCGGCTCTCCTGGCCCCGGACCTTCGGGCTCGGTGCCCAGCACGTGGTCGCCATGTTCGGCGCGTCGTTCGTCTCGCCGGTGCTGATGGGGCTCGACCCGAACCTGGCGATCATGATGTCGGGTGTCGCGACGGCCATCTTCCTGCTCGCCACGCGCGGCCAGGTGCCCAGCTATCTGGGCTGCTCGCTCTCGTTCGTCGGGGTCGCCGCGACGATCCGGGCGAGCGGCGGCGACAGTGCCGTGGTCACCGGCGCGGTCTTCGTGGTCGGCGTGGTGCTCTTCCTGGCCGGGCTCGCGGTCCAGCGGTTCGGGGCGCGGATCATCCACGCGGCGATGCCGCCGGTGGTGACGGGCGCGGTCGTCATGCTCATCGGCTTCAACCTGGCGCCGGTGACCGCGTCGACGTACTGGCCGCAGGACCAGTGGACCGCCCTGCTGGTGATGCTGTTCACCGGACTGGCCGTGGTCTGTCTGCGCGGGTTCTTCTCCCGTATCGCGATCTTCCTCGGCCTGATCTTCGGTTACGTCCTGTCCTGGGTCCTGGACCGTGTCTTCGGGAAGATCCACTCGACGGCGGGCGGGGCCGAGGCCGTGGACCACTGGCGGCTGGACCTGTCGGGCGTGGGCAAGGCCGACTGGGTCGGGCTGCCGTCGTTCCACGCACCGAGCTTCGAGTGGTCCGCGATCCTCGTCGCGCTGCCCGTCGTCATCGCGCTGATCGCGGAGAACGCCGGCCATGTGAAGGCCGTCGGCGAGATGACCGGCCGCTCCCTGGACGGCAAGCTGGGCACGGCGATCGCCGCGGACGGCGCCGCCTCGATGCTCTCCACGGCGGTGGGCGGTCCGCCGAACACGACGTACTCCGAGAACATCGGCGTGATGGCCGCGACCCGTGTCTACTCCACCGCCGCCTACTGGGCGGCCGCCTGCTTCGCCCTGCTGTTCGGCCTCTGCCCGAAGTTCGGCGCGGTCGTCGCCGCCATCCCGGGCGGGGTGCTCGGCGGCATCACCGTCATCCTGTACGGCATGATCGGCCTGCTCGGCGCACAGATCTGGCTGAACGCCAAGGTCGATCTGCGCAATCCGCTGAACCTGGTGCCGGCCGCCGCGGGCATCATCATCGGCGTCGGCGGGGTCAGTCTGAAGATCTCCGACAACTTCGAGCTCAGCGGGATCGCCCTCGGCACCATCGTCGTGATCACCGGCTACCACGTGTTGCGCGCCTTCGCCCCGGCCCATCTGAAGACGCAGGAGCCGCTGCTCGACTCGGGCACGTCCGCATACGACAAGGAGCCGCCCGCCGACGGCGCCTGACCCGGGTCAGCCCGTCGCCAGCTGGTACGCGTAGTCGGGGGTGAAGGACCCCGCCGCACCCTTGCAGCCGTCGGACTCGCCCGGCAGCTTCACCCACAGATAGGCGTCGATCCGGGCCTCCCCGGTGTCCGTGGTGGGGGCCCGGCCCAGCGCGCGGCCCGCCGGATCGCACCATTCACCGGCCGCCGGCGCCCCGTTCCCGTTGCGGCTGGTGTCGATGACGGCGCCGAGCCGTGCCGGCCCGCCGAGCGCGGCCAGCACCCGGCGGGCGTAGTCGGCCTCGTCGGCGGTGCGGTGGAAGTTCGACACGTTGGTGAAGATGCCGTCGCCGCTGCTCGCCGCGCCCGCCGCCCGCAGCGCCGCGGCCTGTTTCGAGGCGGCGTGCCAGCCCGAGTGGCCGCCGTCGAAGTAGACCCGGGCCTTCGGGTTCGCCGTGTGCAGGGCGCGGCCCGCCCGGGCCAGCGAGGCGTTGCGGGCCGCACGGCCGGCGTCCGAGAGGCAGTCGGAGAGCGCGAGGGCGTCGGGTTCGAGGATCACGATCACCGGCCCGCTGCCGAGCCCCGCCGCGAACCGCCTGATCCACGCGTCGTACGCCGCGAGGTCGGGCGCGCCGCCATCGGACGCCCCTCCACAGTCCCGGCCGGGGATGGCGTAGGCCACCAGCACCGGGGTCCGGCCGGACCGGGCCGCCGCCGAGGTCACCGCCCTGACCCGGCCGGTGACCTCGGCGGGGTTGTAGGAGGCGAACCAGACGGCGGCGGGCCGCGCCGCTATCCGTTCCTCGATCAGCGGGCGCCTCGGGTCGCTCCGGTGGGCGGCCACCCAGTCCAGTACCTGGGAGCCGGGGTGGCGGTAGAGCCCGCCGGCCGGCGGGGCCGCCGCGTGCGCGGGCGCCCTGGGCGCCGGCCGCGACGTCCTGGGCGCGGTGGTGGTCGCGGGCGCCGGCGGGGTGCGCGGTGCGGCCGTCGGGCTCGGCACGGCCGGCAGCGGCGCCACCGTCGGCGACGCCGTGACGTCGGGGCGGGCGGTGGTCCGCTCCGCCGCACCACCGAGGGCGGAGATCACCCCGGTGGCCGTGCCGACGGCGACCACCGCCGAGGCGACGGCGGCCATGGCCTGGCGGCGCGCCCGGCGACCGCGCTCCCCGGACTCCCTCCGTGCGACCCGGCGTTGGGTACGTACGCCCGACACTCCTCGTTCCCCTCCCCGGCGCCGGTGGTGCTGCCGTCGTTACCCCGTTCCGATGAATCGACGGCTTCCCGGCGCCACGGCGAGCCTACGGCTGGGACGCTGCCGCCATGGCGCAGTTCGAGCAGTTGGAGCACGGCACCGGCCGCCCCGCCGCTGTCGCCGGACCGGCCGGTGCGGGCACGGTGGCCGCACGGCTGCGCGCGTCCGGGCCGCCGGGGGACGGAAGCGGGGACGGTTCGGGCGACGGGATCGAGGTGTTCCACCAGATGTATCTGGCGGCGGCCGAGGAGGTCGCCGGGCCGGGTGCCGGTGCGGCGCCGGGCCGGGAGCCCATCGGGCCGCTGGCCGTCCGGCTGGTGGAGCGTTATCTGGCCGCGGTGGAAGCGGCGGCGGCCGGGCGGCGGGCGCCCGACTGCTGGCGTCCGCTCCTGCAGTACCGGCGCCATCCCGGCGTACGGCCGGTGCAGTTCGCGCTGGCGGGCCTCAACGCGCACACCGGCCACGATCTGGCGCTCGCCGTCATCGACACCTGCCGTACGCTCCGCTGCGCACCGGCGGACCTGGAGGAGGAGTTCGAGCGGGCGGGCGATCTCCTCCTGAGGATCGAGGAGCGGATCGACGACGAGCTGATGCCGGGTCCGGAGACGCTGGAGGTCGGCGATCCGCTTCTCCATCTGCTCGGCAGCTGGAATCCGGAGCGCGCCCGCGAGGCCGCGTGGTCGTCGGTCCTGGTGCTCTGGCGGCTGCGTGATGTCCCCACCCTGGCCGAGGAGTTCAGACGGCGGACGGACGCCGGGGCAGGGCTGGTCGGCCGCTGTCTGCTCACTCCCTGCGGCTGACCGGGCGAGGCACCCTGGTGCGGGAGTCCTCACAAGGAACCCTCGCAAGGAGCCCTCAGAAGGAGTCTCCGTACCAGTGGACGGCGCCGGGGGCCGTGACGGTGGCTCGTACGGAGGCCGCCGCGGCGTGCAACGGCTTGGCCATTCCCACGTGTTCGGTCACCCTGCGGGCATCCGTCAGGAAGGCGCCGCACGCGGCGGTCACATCGGGGCCGTCGGGAAGCCGGACCCTCGCCCGGGTCAGCCCGGCCGCCCGGCCGCGTGCGCCGACGGCGGCGAGCAGGGCGCCCAGGCTCCCGGCCGCGCCCGCGAACTCGCGCACCTCCACCCGGTCCCCCTCGTGCCGGGCCACGATCCAGCCGGCCAGCGCCCCGGACCCGGGGTCCACCGCCACGAGCGACCGCTCCGGGGTGCCGTACCAGGCGGGTACGCGCACCGCCCAGTCACCGGGCTCCCGCAGCGCGGTGAGCGGCCGGACCGCGTTGTACGCGTGGTGCAGCGCGGCCACCTCCACGGCATCCGCCGCACCCGCCCGACGCACGGCGAACGGCCCCGGAGCGGGGACGCCGGCGGCGAGGTTCCCCTCGGTGTACGACGTGGCGAACTCCTGCCAGCCCGAGCCCCGGTAGACGCCCGGCGTTCCGGTGAACAGCAGCGACCAGGCACACCCTTCCGAGGTCATCGAGCGTTCCGCCGCAGCGAGCAACTGCCGTACCAGCCCCCGGCCCCTGGCCTCGGGGCGCGTGGCCACACTGCCGATGCCGCCGACGCGCTGCGGCGTGCCGGCCGCGTCGCGGATCAGCCTCGGCACATGGACGACGACCGCGTCGATCCCGTCACCGGCGGGGTTCTCGGCGACGAACGTACGACGGTGGCGTTCCGGGTCCAGGGCGTGCAGGGCGGTGAGGTGCGGGGCGTCGAAGCAGGAGCGCCACAGAGCGGCCAGGGCGGGGTCGTCGGCGGGGGTCGCCGTGCGGACGACGGCGCTCACAGCACGAGGTTCCCGTCCGTGCGCACGGTGTCGCCGGCCGGGGGCATCGCCTCGCGCCGGGTCCCGTCCTCGACACACGCGGTGTGCAGGACCGACGCGAGGGCGGCCGGGGCGAGGTGGAGGGTGCCGCCGGTGAAGCGGCTGCCGGTGGCCGCGTAGTGGTTGGTGCCGTCGGCGATGCGGATGTGCGCGGTGTCGGGCCCCGCTGCCACGGCGGTGATGCCGGTGAGGTCCCAGACCGCGCTGCCGGGGCCGGCCGCCCGGCCGAGGAACGCCTTGGCCTTGTTGGTGCCGGTGAACCGGGCGCCGCCGGTCACGGTGATCCGCTGGTCGCGCACGCCACTGAGCTCGATGCCGGTGCCGTCGTACGTACCGCCGTCGATCCGCAGGTCCGCCGAGCCGACCGAGAGCGGGGCCGCGTCCCCGGCGCCGGTGACGGTGCAGTCGGTGAGGTGGACGGGGCCCGCGCCGCGCAGCACCAGCCCGTCGGCACCCTTGAACGTGCAGCGCACGAAGTGGACCGGCGCGGTGACCGGGGTCTGCACGAGGACCGTGCCGGCGGGCGGTTCGAAGGAGCAGTCGCTGATCGTCGTCGGCCGGGTCGAGCGGGCCGAGCGCTGGGCGACGGCGAAGGTCTTCGCGGTGCAGCCGCGCACCTGCGCCCCGTCGGCGTTCACGGTGAGGGTGCCCGCCTGGTCGAAGGTGGGGCGGGCGATCACCGTGATGTCCTCCAGGGTCAGGTCGGTGATCTTCGTGTTGGCGGTGAACCAGGAGCAGACGTGTCTGCGTACGGTGATCCGCTTGGCGGAGATCCCCCACTGCGCACCGGAGTTGGCGAGGTCCATCAGTCCGGAGTTGCCGTCGAAGAGCAGGTCGTGCTCGTACTGGCCGTGGGTGGTGAAGGGGTTGCCGCCCGCGTCGTCCCCGTCGCCGTGGCAGTTCACGACGGTGCAGTAGGCGGAGGCAGTGAGGTCGTTGAGATGGCGCACATTGCTGGTCGTGCAGTCGGCGACCCGCCCGTACAGGCAGTAGATCTGCTGGGTGAGATAGCCCGCGCCGCCGTACTCGACGGTGGGCGGGTTCTTCAGCGAGCAGTCCTCGGTACGGAAACGGGTGCACCAGCGGCGCATGACGACCGGCCAGAAGGTGCCGGTGGCGTGGATGCCGGAGACGTCGCAGCCGACGGCGTACTCGAAGCTGACGGGGTGGGAGCCGGTGTACTCGTCGGGTCCGGCGCCCTCGAAGACCATGTTGCGGACATGGGTGTCACGGACGGGCTCGATCCGGGTCCAGGAGAGCCGGCGTCCGGCGGCCAGTTCCCAGCCGTTGAGGTAGCCGATGCGGATGTGGCCGGCGTCGATGATCTCGGTGATCTCGACGAGCTTCTGCAACTCGCGTTCGTCCCCGCCCCCGCCCTCGACCGGGTCGACCTGCACGGCCCACCACTGGCCGACCGCGAAGGCCCTGGCATCGGGGACCGGGAAGGTGTCGGTCAGTTCGATGACGGTGGCGCTCAGGGTGTGTTTGACGGTGGTGTCGGTGGGGGTGCCGCGGAAGGAGAGGAGGGCGCCGAAGGGGTTGTCGTGGGTGTTTTTCTCGATGCCGGTGGTGTGGATGTGGTGGCCGCCGAAGTCGACTTCGATGGTGGAGCGGTTGAAGAGGTGGCGTTGGGTGAACAGGAGGTCGGTGTGGGCCTCGATGCGGTGGACGGTGGGGTCGTTGACGAGGGTCTGGAGGGCGGTGTCGGCGGGGGTGTCGGCGTTGAAGTGGCCGAAGGTGCGGAAGTCGATGGTTCCGGTGTGGAGTTGGTGCCAGCGTCCGGTTTTCGGTGTGTGGGTGGGGGCGATGACGGTGCCGCCGTTGTGCGGGGCGGTGGATTTCTTGTTCCAGCGCAGGGCCATGCCGCCGCCGTCGCCGGGGGTGTGGTAGCCGGCGAGGAGGATGTGGGTGCCGTCGGTCAGGGGGGTGGTGTTGAGGGCGCGCAGGGCGGTGACGGTGTCCAGGTGCAGGACGTCACGGGTGTGGGTGGGTGCGGCCTGGGCCGGGGTGGTGGCCGCGGCCGTACCGGCCATGACCAGACCGGCCAGACCCGAAGCCCGCAGCAGATTCCGGCGGGAGGACGCGGCGGCGTTGACGGACATGACGAAGGTGCTCCTCGCGTGTCGGTGCGTGCTCGGCGGGACCGGCGGGCCGGCCGGGTCAGATCGTGTTGCGGTACGGCGGCATGAAGCGCATCCGCGGCATCTGGTCCGCCAGCACTCCCCCGTCGACGACCAGCCGCGCCCCCGTGAGGTACGCCCCCGCGTCCGAGGCGAGCAGCAGCAGCGCGCCCACGCACTCGTCGGGCCGGGCGTACCGGCCGAGCGGGATGCGCTCGCGGTACGCGGACTCGAACGCCTCCCGGTCGAAGGGGAACTCGCCGTCGATGGGGGTCTCGACCATGCCGGGGGCGAGGGTGTTGGCGGTGATGCCGTGCGGGGCGAGTTCGATCGCCAGGGTCTCGGTGAGCAGCTGGGCGGCGGCCTTGGAGGCGTTGTAGTGGGCGAGGCCCGCTTCCGCGACCAGGGCGTTCTTCGAGGTGATGGTGATGATGCGGCCGGGGACGGCGTCGGCCGTCATGTGTTCGGCGATGCGCTGGCTGAGGAAGAACACGGCGTCCACGTTGACCCGCATGATGTGCGCCCAGCCGGCGGGGGTGATCTCGTTGAAGCGTTCCAGGGCCGCGGTGCCCGCGTTGTTGACCAGGATGTGCAGCGGTCCCGCCTCGGCCCGGACCGTGTCGGCGAAGCCGGCCAGCGCCTCGGTGTCCGCGAGGTCCTGCCCGTGGACACGGCAGCCCCGGCCGAGCGCCTCCACGGCGGCGGCGGTCTCGGCGATGCCCTCGGCGCCGGGCAGGTCGACCAGGACCAGGTCGGCGCCCGCCTCGGCGAGGCCGACGGCGAAGGACCGGCCGAGGCCGCGGGCCGCCCCGGTGACGACCGCGGTGCGGCCGGTCAGGTCGAAGCGGTCGGTGCCGGTGGGCGGGACGGCTGCGGTCATGGCGGGGTTCCTTCGGACGGAGAGGGACGAGAGGTGGGCCGCCGCGCGGGACACAACGAGGTGGAGCGCGGCGGCCCGGCTGCGGGCCCGGTGCCGGGGACGGGGGGTGACCCGGGCTCCGGGCCCGCAGGCTGGGGGGACGGCCGGTCAGCCGTTCAGGCCCAGGAGATCGAGCGAGGGCCGGTGGATGATCTCCTCCACCGCGTCCGCGTCGAGCGGCGGCAGTCCGGGGATGCCGGGGATCCGGGCGATCTCCCGCAGCCCCTTCACCGAGTCGTCGACCGTCGTGAACGGGTAGTCGCTGCCGAACAGCACCTTGTGGAAGACCCCGTAGTCCTGGACGAGCCGGAGGCTGTGCCAGAGCTGGAAGGGCCGGTAGTGCAGGGCGCTGAGGTCGGCGTACACATGCGGGTGCTTGCGGATGACCGCGATGCACTCGCCCTCGAAGGGGTGGCCGAGATGGGCGAGGACCATCCGCAGCTCGGGGTGGCGGATGGCGACCGCGTCCAGATGGCGGGGCATCGCCCACTCCAGCGGTGCGCTGGAGACGAACGTGGTGCCGGTGTGCACCAGGAGCGGCAGCCCGTTGCGTTCGGCGTACGTGTACAGCTCGTCGTACTCCTCGGCCGCCGGGTCGAAGCCCGCGTACATCGGCATCAGTTTGATGCCGCGCAGGCCGAGCTCCTGGTGGCCGTAGCGCAGTTCCTCCTGCCAGCCGGGCTGGGTGGGGTCGAGCGCCAGGTAGCCGATCAGCCGGTCGGGGTGCTGCCCGACGTACGCGGCCACGGCGGCGTCGTCGACCCAGAGGCCGCTGCGGCGCGCCTTGCCGCCGACGACGATCGTGCGGGTGGAGTCGGGTGCGGTGGCGGCGTACTCCTCCCACTTCACCGTGAGGTCGACCTCGCCGGCGTGGGCGCGGGCGGAGTCGGAGCTGAACGGGTCGGTGAAGTCGTGGCTGTGGCGGAAGAGATGGGAGTGGACGTCGACGATCATGTGCGGTTCCGCTTCTCCCAGCCGTCCGCGAACATGTTCCAGAAGCGGTGGCTGGGCGGGTGCTCCTCGAAGACCTCGTCGACGAGTTCGACGCCGATCCCCGGGGCGGTCGGCAGACCGATGCGGCCGCCTTCCATCGGGAGGGTGCCCTTGAGGGCGTCGAAGACGAACGGCTCCAGGAGCCCGTCGAAGGTTTCCAGGATCTTGAAGTTGGGGATTCCGAGCGCCGCGTGCACCGAGACGGTGGTGCAGAGCGGGGAGTTGGAGTTGTGCGGGGCGACCAGCATGCCGTGCGTGTCGGCGATGGCGGCGAGCTTTCTGACCTCGGTGAAGCCGCCGGCCATGGACAGGTCGGGCTGGATGATGTCGACGGCGTGCGTGGCGAAGAGCTGCTTGTACTCGTAGCGGTTGTGGAAGTGCTCACCGCCGGAGAGGGGGAACGCGGCGCGCCGGCGCAGTTCCGCGTACCGCTCGATGTGGGTCCAGGGCATCGGCTCCTCGAACCAGCCGATGTCGAAGGGCTCCAGCTCCCGCACGAGCCGGGCGGCGGTCGGCATGGCGAAGCGGGCATGGCCCTCGATGAAGAGGTCGATGTCCGGTCCGATGGCTTCGCGGACGGCGGCGACGAGGTCGAGGGAGCGGCGCAGTTCGGCCCGTTCCAGCTCGTGCAGCCCGGGGCCGAAGGGGTCGAACTTGAGGGCGGTGTAGCCCTTGGCGACGGTCTCCTTCGCCTTGGCGGCGAAGATCTCGGGCTCGCGTTCGCCGGTGTACCAGCCGTTGGCGTAGACGCGGACGTCGTCGCGGCAGGCCCCGCCGGTCAGCCGGTAGGCGGGTACCCCGAGCGCCTTGCCCATCAGGTCGTACATCGCCTGGTCGAGGCCGGACAGGGCGATGCCGCCCATGTCGCCGCCGCGCAGGAAGTCGCCCTGGTAGACGCGGAGCCACAGCTCCTCGACGTCGAAGGGGTCGGCGCCGATCAGATGGCGTCCGGCGATGGCCTCGGTGAGGGCGCAGACCTCGCTCACCCGGTAGGGGTGGGTGATCTCGCCGACGCCGGTCAGGCCCTCGTCGGTGTGGACCCGGACATAGCCGAAGTCGCGCCAGGAGGTGCCGAGCATCAGGGTCTCGACGCGGGTGATCCGGCCGGCGGGTCCTGCGGGCCGGGTGCGGTTGACGGTGAGCATCAGCGGGTCGCTCCGCCCATGGTCGAGGTGTGGGCCAGGTCGCGGGCGCCGCCCTCGGCGAGGACGGCCGTGACGGCGGCCTCGGTGCCTTCGATCAGGCGGTCCACGTCGGCGTCGGTGTGCGCGTAGCTGATGTGGCTGCGCTTGAGGTTGAGGGGCAGCTCGAACAGCCCGTGGTCCAGGAGTCTGCGGCGGTAGCCGACGAACATGGAGGCGTCGTTGTGCAGCAGGTCCGCGTAGGTGCGGGGGGCCTCGCCCGGCATGAAGTAGCTGACGAAGACGGAGCCGTAGCCGGTGACGACGGCGGGCACGCCGAGGCGCGCGTAGAGGCCGGTCAGTCCGGTGCGGACGCGGTCGCCGAGCCGGAAGACGTGCTCGTGGACGGGCTCCTCGCGGAGCTTGCGCAACGTGGCGAGGGCGGCGGCGACGACGGACGGGTGGCCGTTGTACGTGCCGGCGAAGAAGGCGGGGGCGCCGGGGCGGGTGGAGAAGAGGTCCATCAGGTCGGCGCGGCCTCCGATCGCGCCGACGGGGGCGCCGTTGGCGATGGCCTTGCCGAGGGTGGTGAGGTCGGGGGTGACGCCGGAGATCTGCTGCCAGCCGCCCAGGGCGTGCCGGAAGCCGGTGATGACCTCGTCGAAGATCAGGACGCTGCCGGCCCGGGTGGTCTCCTCGCGCAGCGTCGTCAGGAACTCCTGGTACGGCAGGAGCGCGCCGACGTTGTGCGGGACGGGTTCGACGATGACGGCGGCGATGTCGGGGCCGTGCTCGGCGAAGGTGCGCCGGACGGCCTCGCTGTCGTTGAACGGCAGGACGAGGGTGGCTTCGAGGACCTCGGGCAGGATGCCGGTCGAGATCGGGTCGTGGCCGCCGACCTTCGAGGGCTCGGAGATGACGTTGAGGCTGACCGCGTCGTGCCAGCCGTGGTAGCAGCCCTGGAACTTGACGACGAGGCGGCGGCCGGTGGCGGCGCGGGAGACGCGCAGCGCGTGGAAGGTGGCCTCGCTGCCGGTGCTGGTGAGCAGCACCTTCTCCAGGGAGGGGATCAGCTCGGTGAGCTGTTCGGCGAGGAGGACCTCGCCCTCGGTGACGCCGACGCCCATGTGCCCGAGGGTCGCGCCGGCCTCGGCGGTGGCGCGGGCCACGTCCGGGTCGTTGTGTCCGAGCAGCGGCGGGCCGAACGCCGAGTGGAAGTCGGTGTACTCGCGTCCGTCGGCGGTGCGGAACCGTGCGCCGTCGGTCGCGGTGACCACCAGGTCGGTCAGTCCGGGAACGCTGCGCTGACCGCTGTTGACGCCGCCGGGTACGACCTGGCGGGCGCGCTCGGCGAGCCGGGCCCCGGATTCCTTGCCGGCCGGGCCTGAACTCATATCGCTTGCTCCTTGCGTCGAGAGTCGTCGGTTCTCGTGGGCCCTGCCCGGCCCGTGAGTCCCTGGCGCCATCCGCCCGGCAGTCGCCGCAGGAAGGGGTGATCCGTGGTGCTCGGTGCTGCGTTTCGCTTTTTCAGAACGCTGTTCTGTAGAGCAGAACAGTGCCTGGATATTACGTCCGCCCCGAAAACCGGTCAACCCCCTTCCGCCCTGCCGACGCCCGAATCCGGGGCACTTGTTGAATCGGAGGCACCCTCCGCAGCTTCGAAGGCACTACGCTGTTCTGCTATGACGAACAGTGCTGCCCCAGAAGAACCGAAGTACTGGGTCAAGAGCGTGGCCAGGGCAGCGGACATCCTCGAAGCGCTCGCCGCGCCCTCGCAGGGCAACGGCCTGAGCGTCACGGAGGTCGGCCAGGCCTGCTCCATCTCCAAGAGCGCGGCCTTCGGCATGCTCCAGACCCTGCGCGCCTACGGCCTCGTGTCGGACGACGGCGAGGGCATGAACCGCCGCTACCGGCTCGGCATGAGCCTGGCCCGGCTCGGCGACCGCGCCAGGTCCCAGGTCTCGCTGCGCGGTGTCGCCCACCCCGTCCTGCGCGATCTCTCCCGGGCCACCGGCATGGCCTCCCGGCTCGCCGTCCCCGAGGACGGCCACGCGGTCGTGGTGGACCAGGTCGAGCTGGACCAGCGCGTCCGGCTCGATCTGCGCATGGGCCAGCGCGAACTGCCGCACTGCACGGGACTGGGCAAGGCGCTGCTCTCCGCCGTGCCGCAGAGCGAGGCCGCCTCGGTCGTCGAGCGGTTCGGGCTGCCCCGGCGCACCTCCCGCACGATCACCGACCCGGCGACGTTCCTGGCGCATCTGCGCGACATCGCCCGGGTCGGCTACGCCCTGGACGACGAGGAGGACGCCGAGGGCATCATCTGCATCGGCGCGCCGGTCTTCGACGACCGGTCGGTGTGTGCCGGGGCCGTGTCCATCACGGGGCTCAAGCTCGGACTGCCGGCCTGGCGCTACCAGGAGCTGGGCGGTCAGGTGCGGGACGCCGCCCGCCGGATCAGCGTCTCACTGGGCTGGGTCGAGGAGCCGGAGACCGGCACCCCGGATGCCGGTTCCGCCCATTCCGACGGATTCGGGTCTTGACCGATCGGCTTCGGCCGCCGTAGGTTCCCTGCCAACCGGGGTGACATTCAGCCGTCACCGGTGATTTACCCCCTCCGGTCCGCTTCCGGCGCCTGCCCATCACGCCGTGAACATCCGACGACCGGACCCTTTTCAGCCATCCGCCACTCGGCAGTCCACCGCAGGAACGCTCCCTCACTCGTCGCACTTCTCGGAAGGCGAAGTCCGCATGAGCGTTCCGCACCACCCCATCGCCGCGTCCTCCCGCCGGAATCTGCTGCGGGCTTCGGGTCTGGCCGGTCTGGTCATGGCCGGCACGGCCGCGGCCACCACCCCGGCCCAGGCCGCACCCACCCACACCCGTGACGTCCTGCACCTGGACACCGTCACCGCCCTGCGCGCCCTCAACACCACCCCCCTGACCGACGGCACCCACATCCTCCTCGCCGGCTACCACACCCCCGGCGACGGCGGCGGCATGGCCCTGCGCTGGAACAAGAAATCCACCGCCCCGCACAACGGCGGCACCGTCATCGCCCCCACCCACACACCGAAAACCGGACGCTGGCACCAACTCCACACCGGAACCATCGACTTCCGCACCTTCGGCCACTTCAACGCCGACACCCCCGCCGACACCGCCCTCCAGACCCTCGTCAACGACCCCACCGTCCACCGCATCGAGGCCCACACCGACCTCCTGTTCACCCAACGCCACCTCTTCAACCGCTCCACCATCGAACTCGACTTCGGCGGCCACCACATCCACACCACCGGCATCGAGAAAAACACCCACGACAACCCCTTCGGCGCCCTCCTCTCCTTCCGCGGCACCCCCACCGACACCACCGTCAAACACACCCTGAGCGCGGCGATGCCGGACCTGTCCGACCTCTTCGAGGTCGGTGACTCCTCGAAGTTCGCCGTCGGCCAGTGGTGGGCGGTGGAGATCAACGCCCTGTCGGGGACGTACGAGAAGGAGATCCAGCGCCTCGTCCAGGTCACCGACGTCGTCGACGCGACGCACATCCGGGTCAACTACCAGATCGGCTGGGACCTCGCGGCCGGCCGCACCCTGACCTGGACCCGGGTCGAGCCCGTCGAGCGCGCCCACGTCCGCAACATGGTCTTCGAGGGCTGGGGCGAGGACGAGATGACCGGCTCGCACCCGGTCGCCTACGAGTACGCGGTGCGCTGCGACGTCTCCGGCATCGAGGCCGTCGGCACCTTCTGGCCGGTGGTGATGCGCCGCTGGTGCACCTACTACCGCACCGAGCAGTGCTCGCTCACCAACCCGAAGTCGGTGACCTACGGCGGCGCGGGCTATCTCACCCAGCAGATCTACTGCCTGTACGGGCACGTGGAGGACTGTCACACCTCCAACGCCCGCCATCTCAACGACTTCACGGCTTCCGCCTACTGCTATGTCACCAACTGCCACGGAGACGGTGACGACGAGGGCCCGTTCGTCACGCACGGCCAGTTCGAGCACGACCTCGTCTACACCGGCAACTCCGGCCTGATGACCTTCGCCAACTCCGGTGCGGCCTGGGGCGGCAGGGCCAAGCGGATCACCGTGCGCCGCCACGCCTGCTCCTGGTTCGTCGCCCGGGTCAAGATCACCGATCTGACCCTGGAGGACGTCCTGGTCGTCGGCAAGAAGTCGCTGGAGGGCTCCGGAATGCTCTGGGTCAACGCCGACGGGGTGCAGATGCGCGGCTGTACGGCGACGGGGCCCCTGATCGTCTCCCGGGCCTCGGACCTCTCCGCCCGGCCCGACGTCATCGCCGACTCCTCGTTCGCCTTCGCGGCGGGCGCCGAGATCACCCAGGCCGGTGTCACCGCCCCGCTCACCCTCCGGCGCACCACCCTGAAGGGCGTCGACGCCGCGGTGTTCAACGGCACCGGGCCGCTCGTCCTGGACCAGTGCACCCTGACCGGATCCAAGGACGCCGCCCCCGTCTCGCTCGCCCACGCCGACATCACCGTGCTCGGCGGCGAACTCCGCGACACGGGGCTGAAGCTGACCTCGGCCAAGGACCAGCGGCTGCGCGTCGACGGCACCCGGCTGTCCGGCACCAACAAGGACGGCGCCCTGCTCGCCCGTACCGGCGCCGGACGCACCGTCGACTGGCAGCTCAGCGGCCTCGACTCGACCGCGCCCGACGGCACCGCACATGTGCTGCTCACCGAGGGCACCAACCGCTACCGGGCCACCGGCTCCACCTTCACCGGCGGCCGGCTCGAACTGCGGCCCTCGGCGTTCGGCGACAGCGGCCATCTGCTGCACACCGGCTGCGTCGAGGACGGCACCGAGCGCACCGCCGTGCCGGACGAGGGCGACCGCGTCGCCCACACCGCGGCCACGCTGCGCTTCTGACCATCCCGCCCGTCCAGCACCACCGAGCACCAGGGATTCCCGTGTCCACGCATACCCCGATCACCGGCCGGCCCGTCCGGGTCGCCCTCGTCGGCGCCGGCAACCGCGGTCTGACGTACACCGAGTGGATCAAGGCGCACCCCGAGCGCGCCGAACTCGTCGCCGTCGCCGATCCCCGCCCCGCCGCGCGGGCCGCAGCGGGCGCGCCCGTCGAGTTCGACGACTGGCGGCCGCTCGTCGATCACCGCATCGCGGACGCGGTGATCGTCGCCACCCAGGACCGCTTCCACGTGGAGCCGGTGCTGGCGCTGGCCGAGGCCGGTTACGCGATCCTCGCCGAGAAGCCCCTCGCCCCGACGGAGGAGGAGACCCGCCGGATCGTCGAGGGGGTGGAGCGGGCCGGGGTGCTGTTCGCGGTGTGCCACGTCATGCGGTACACCCCGTACACCGACCTGGTGAAGGAGGTCGTGGACTCGGGCGTGCTCGGACAGCTGGTCTCCCTCGACCATCTGGAGCCGGTCGGCTGGTGGCACTACGCCCACAGCTACGTACGCGGGCCGTGGCGCAGCGAGAAGGACTCGTCCCCGATGCTGCTCGCCAAGTCCTGCCACGACCTGGACTGGATCACCTATGTCATGGGCGGCCGGATCGAGCAGGTCACCGGTTTCGGCGGCCTGAAGCACTTCACGCCGGAGAACGCGCCGGAGGGTTCCGCCGGCCGCTGCCTGGACTGCGCGGTCGAGCACGGCTGCCCGTACAGCGCGCTGAAGCTGTACGTGCCGACGCTGCGCGAGAAGGGCGCGGTCTGGCCGGTCACCCATGTCACCGAGGCGACCGACGAGGCCGGTCTCGTGCGGGCGCTGCGCGAGGGCCCGTACGGGGTCTGTGTCTACCGGAGCGACAACGACGTGGTGGACCACCAGGTCCTCGCGATGCGGTTGTCGGGCGGGGTGACCGCGACCTTCCAGATGGTGGCGTTCACCGAGCAGACCCACCGGCAGACCCGGATCTTCGGCTCGCACGGCTGGCTCGTCGGCGACGGCGAGCAGGTCACCGTGCAGGACTTCAGGACCGGCGGGTCCACCGTCCGCACACTCGGCGCGTCCGGGTCGAACGCGGCCGACGGGCACGGCGGCGGGGACGCCGCGCTCGTCGAGGCGTTCGTCACCGCCCTCGCCACCGGTGACGCCGGAGCAGTCCGCTCCGGCCCCGCCACCTCGCTCGGCAGCCATCTCGCGGCGTTCGCCGCCGAACGCGCCCGGCACACCGGCACCGTCCAGACGGTCCCGGTCTCATGACTTCCCCGACCTCCCGCCCCGCCCTCACGTCCTCGGAGGACCGTCTCATGTCCCGTCTTCTCCCCCGTCGTTCCAGAGTCCGCGCGCTGGCCGCGCCCGTCCTCGCCACCGCGCTCGCGGCCGGTGTGCTGGCGGGCTGTTCCGGCAGCGGCGGCGACGGCGACACCGTCACCATGTGGACCTACCCGATCATCTTCGACGAGGCCAGGAACAAGGCGTACTGGGACGGCCTGGTCAAGGCGTTCGAGAAGGAGCACGCGGGCGTCACGGTGAAGGTGGAGACCTTCCCGTGGGCCAACCGCGACACCGCTCTGGCCACCGCCATCGCCGCGGGCAAGGGCCCCGACGCGGTCTATCTGATCCCGGACCAGCTGCCGAAGTACGCCAGGAGCATCGTCCCGGCCGACGACTACATGCCGGCCTCCGCCAGATCCGACTACACGGACTTCGCGCTGAAGTCCGTCACGGTCGACGGCAAGGCACTCGCCACCCCGGTCCTGACCAGCGCCAACCCGCTGATCTGCGACAAGCGCGTGTTCACCGCGATCGGCGAGAAGAACTACCCGACCAGTTGGGCGGACCTGGAGGCGCTGGCCCCCAGGCTGAAGGCGAAGGGCTACTACGCCACCAGCTACAGCGGTGACACCCAGCAGACCCTGAACATGACCTTCTACCCGCTGCTGTGGCAGGCCGGCGGCGACGTCTTCTCCGAGGACGGCAAGAACGTCACCTTCAACGACGCGGCCGGCGTCAAGGCGCTGACGTACCTCAAGAAGCTCGTCGACGGCGGCTACACGGACAAGGACCTGGTCACCACCACGCCCAAGCTGGAGCAGACGCCGACCGCCAAGGGGAAGGTGGCCTGCACCTGGCAGAACACACCGGCGGACGTCGAGCCCTTCTGGGGCAAGGAGAACATCGTCGTCCGGCCGCCCCTGAAGGACACGGCGTCGGTGGGCTACGGCACCGTGGGCGCCCTGTCGATGCTGAAGGGCGCCGACAGGAAGAACACCGGCGACTGGCTGAACTTCGTCGCCGAGTCCAAGAACGCCGCCGGACTCCAGAAGGCCGCCGGCTACTTCCCGGCCCGCACCTCCGGCGGTGACCTCTACCCGGACGACGCGCTCCAGACGGCGGTCGGCGCCACGCTGCCGAGCATGGACGTGGGCCCGCTCCAGGACAAGGCCCGTGAGGTCCAGGGCGTCCTCGCGCCCGAGATCCAGGCGGCGCTGCTCGGCAAGAAGAGCCCGAAGGACGCGCTGGACGCGGCGCAGAAGGCCGCGCAGGCGGTGCTCGGCCGCTGACCCGCGGTCGCGGGCCGGCCTCCGGCCCCGCCACCCCACTCCCCGGACCCCCGCCATCCCCCGTACCGCAAGGAGATCCCCGTGGCAGTCGTCGCGGAACCCACCCGCCGGGGCCGTCGCAGCGGGCCGCAGGCGCGCCGCGAGGCCCGGATCGGCCTGCTCTTCGTCCTCCCGTGCTTCCTGCTCTTCCTGGCCTTCCGGTTCGGCCCGGGTGTCGCCGGTGTGCTGATGAGCTTCACCGACTACTCCCTCACCGGCGGCGGCAGCTTCGTCGGGCTCGACAACTTCACCCGCCTGTGGGCCGATCCGCTGTTCTGGCAGGCGCTGAAGGTCACCGTCCTCTACACCGTGCTCGCCGTGCCGGGCACGCTCGTCGCGTCGGTGTCACTGGCGCTGATCACCCGGCGCGCGTTCCGCGGCGCCAGGTTCTTCCGCTCGGTGTTCTTCCTGCCCGTCGTCACCTCGCTGGTGCTGGCCGCCACGGTCTTCGTGTGGATCTTCTCGACGGGCGGCCCGTGGTCCACGCTGATGGGCTGGTTCGGGATGTCCGAGGGCTCCTGGCTCACCGACGACGTGCTGGTGCTGCCCGCACTCGCGCTCGTCGGCGTCTGGTCCCGGTTCGGCTACGGAATGCTCATCCTGCTCGCCCGGATGCAGGACATCCCCCGGGAACTGGAGGAGGCCGCCCTCACCGACGGGGCGGGGCCCTGGCAGCGGTTCCGGTACATCGTGCTGCCGCAGCTGAAGCCCGCTCTGTTCTTCCTCGCGGTGATCGAGACGACGGCCTCGTTCCAGGTGTTCGACGCGGTGTACACGATGACCGGCGGCGGGCCCGCCAACGCCAGCTACACGCTCGTCTTCCAGCTCTACGACGCGGGCTTCAAGTACTTCGACCTGGGTTACGCCGCCGCCATCGGTGTCGCGCTCTTTGTGCTGACCGTGGTGGTCGCGGTGATCCAGCGGCTCGTGATCGGGAAGGACCAGTGACCATGACAGCGGTACCGCAGGAGACGAAGGCCCCGCCCGTGGACAGGACGCCGGCGGCCGGCGGCCGGGCCGCGCGCCGGGCGGAACGCAGGCTGCGCAAGCGCGCCGAGCAGGACACCGTCCCGTACGGCATGCGCCCCACCCGGACCGGCCGCGTCACGCGCGGAGTCCTGCTGACGGTCGCCGCGCTCGTGACGGTCTTCCCGTTCTACGCGATGGTCGTGCTGTCCCTGAAACCGTCGGCGGCCGTCGACTTCCCCGGCAGTCTGCTGCCGTGGCCGCTGACCGGCGAGGCGTACGACACCGTCATGGGCGCCCAGGACGTGCCGCGCTGGCTGCTCAACACACTGGTCTACTCGGTCGTCTCGGTCGTCGGTGTGCTGCTGCTGGCCTCCCTCGCCGGGTACGCCTTCGCCAAGAAGCGGTTCCCTGGCCGGGAGACGATGTTCTGGTCGTTCCTGTCGATGGTGATGGTGCCGTACCACGTCACGATGATCCCGACGTTCGCGATGATCGCGAAGCTGGGCGGGGTCGACACCTACTGGGGACTGATCGTGCCGACCCTGGCCAACGCCCAGGCGGTGTTCCTGATGCGGCAGTTCATCCAGGGGCTGCCGGACGAGCTGTTCGAGGCGGCCCGGCTCGACGGCTGCAACGAGTGGCAGATCTTCTACCGGATCGTGCTGCCGCTGCTGAAGCCCATCCTCGCCACTCTCGGCGTCTTCGTCTTCCTCTGGCACTGGAACGACTTCCTGTGGCCGCTGGTCATCGGCCAGTCCACCGACATGCGCACCCTCACCGTCGGCATCGCCTCGCTCCAGCAGCAGAACGTGCCGCTCAACGTGGTGCTCTCCGGCTCCGTCATCGCGTTCGTGCCCATCTTCGCCGCGTACATGGTGGGCCAGCGCTACTTCACCGAGGGCGTCACCGCGTCCGGAATCAAGGGATAGTCACACATGTTCACCGATGAGGCCGCACTCGAAGAGCGGCTCGCCACCCCCTCCCCCGCGCTCGTCGCGGACCTCGGCCGGATCGAGGGCGATCTGCTGGTGCTCGGCGCGGGCGGCAAGATGGGGCCCAGCCTCTGCCGGCTGGCCCGCCGCGCCCTGGACGCCGCCGGCCGCACGGACGTCACCGTCCACGCGGTCTCCCGCTGGTCCGACAAGGCGGCCGCCGGGGAGCTGGAGGCGGCCGGGATCCGTACCCTCTCCTTCGACCTGATGGACCCGGACGCCGATCTGTCCGCGCTGCCCGACGCCGGGAACATCGTCTTCATGGTCGGCGCCAAGTTCGGCTCCGCAGGCGCGCCTTCACACGCCTGGGCGGTGAACGCCGCGATGCCCGACCGGGTGGTCCGGCGCTGGCCGGCCGCGCGGATCGCCGCGTTCTCCACCGGCAACGTCTATCCACTGGTGCCCGTCTCGTCGGGCGGCTGCACCGAGAGCGACCCGGTCGGGCCGGTCGGCGAGTACGCCATGTCGTGCCTGGGCCGGGAGCGGATCTTCGGCCACGCGGCGCTGACCCGGGGCACCAGGGTCGCCAACGTCCGCCTCAACTACGCGGTCGACCTGCGCTACGGCGTCCTCGCGGACATCGCCCACCGCGTGCGGGCCGGCGAGCCCGTCGATGTGACGACCGGTCACGCCAACGTGGTCTGGCAGGGGTACGCCAACGAGGTCGCCCTGCGCGCGCTGGGGCACGCCACCGGTGGCGAACCCTTCACCCTCAATCTCACCGGCCCGGAGACCGCGTCGGTGCGCCGCCTCGCGCAGTGGTTCGGCGAGGAGTTCGGCAAGGAGCCGGTCCTGGCCGGCACCGAGGCGCCCACCGCGCTGCTCTCCGACGCGAGCCGCTGCCACGCCCTGTTCGGCTACCCGGACGTCGCGCTGCGCACCCTCGTCACCTGGCAGGCCGACTGGCTGCGCCGCGGTCTGCCGCTGTCCGGCAAGCCCACCAAGTTCCAGGTACGCGACGGAAGGTTCTGATCCACTCCATGTCCGCCTCCCCCCGCCCGGCCGCTCCCGCGCTGGAACTCCTCGCCCACGGTGCGGCGATCCCCGCCCATCCGCTCGCGCTGCACGCGGACGGCACGTTCGACGAACGCCGCCAGCGCGCCCTGACCCGCTACTACCTCGCCTCCGGCGCGGGCGGTGCGGCCGTCGCCGTGCACACCACCCAGTTCGAGATCCGCGAGCGCGAGGTGGGCCTGTTCCGGCCCGTGCTGGAACTGGCCGCCGAGACGATCGACGCCGAGGCCGGCCGCCCGTTCGTGAAGGTCGCCGGTGCCTGCGGCTACACCGCCCAGGCCGTCGCGGAGGCCGAGACCGCCGCCGCGCTCGGCTACGACGCGGTGCTGCTCAGCCCGGCCGTGCCCGGCGCCGACGAGAAGGGCCTGCTGGACCGGGCCCGGGCGGTCGGCGAGGTGCTTCCGGTGATCGGCTTCTACCTCCAGGAGGCCGTCGGCGGACGGTACTTGTCGCCCGCCTTCTGGTCGGCGTTCACCGACCTGCCGCACACCGTCGCCGTGAAGATCGCCCCCTTCGACCGCTACCGCACGGCCGATGTCGTACGGGCGGTGGCCGCCGCCGACCGGGCCGGCGAGGTCGCCCTCTACACCGGCAACGACGACGACATCATCGGCGATCTGCTCACCCCGTACGAGACGGCGGCCGGCACCCCGCGCTGGTTCGCCGGCGGGCTGCTCGGCCAGTGGGCGGTGTGGACGGGGTCCGCCGTGGCCCTGCTCGACGACATCCGCCGGGCCCGCGCCGGGGACCACGCGGCGATGGTCCGCTGCCTGGCCCGCCGGCCCGAACTCACCGACGCCAACAGCGCGGTCTTCGACGTGCGGGGCGCCTTCCGGGGCTGTATCGCCGGGGTGCACGAAGTGCTGCGCCGCCAGGGCCTGTTGGCGAACATCCGCTGCCTGGACCCGGCCGAGACGCTCTCGCCCGGACAGGCCGACGAGATCACCCGGGTGGCCGCGGCCTACCCTTGGCTGACCGATGACGCCTTCGTTGCGGAGCACCTCGATGCCTGGCTCTCCTGACCCCGCCGACCGCTCCGCACGAGTGGTCGTCGCCGTACCCCCGCATCTGCGCGCCCAGTTCTTCACCGCCGAGGTGTGGCGGGAGCTGGAGCGGGCGGCCGAACTCACCGTCCTCGACGACCACGGCGACCGGGCGGCGCTCGCGGCGGCCCTGCCCGGCGCCCGCGCGCTCATCCTGTCCTGGCGGGCGCCGAAGGTGGACGCCGCGCTCCTGGCCCACGCCGACCGGCTGGAGCTGGTCGCGCACACCGGCTCGGCGGTCGCCCCCTATGTCACCGAGGACGTGTTCCGGCGCGGCATCCTCGTCACCCAGGCGGGCGACGAGATGGCCCGCCCGGTCGCCGAGGTGGCGCTCGCCTTCACCCTCTCGCTGCTCCACCGCATTCAGCGCTTCGACCACGCCCTGCGCGGCGGGCTGGAGTGGGCGGCGGCGAGCGAGGCCCCGCCGCGCCACGAGATCCACGGCAGCGAGATCGGGGTGCTCGGCGCCTCCCGCACCGGACGCGCCTACATCCGGATGGTGCGGGCGATGGGGGCCCGGGTCAGCGTCACCGACCCGTACCTCTCCGGCGCGGACGCCGAGGCGCTGGGCGTCACGCCCGTACCGCTGGAGACGCTGCTCTCGCGCAGCCGGATCGTGGCCGTGCACGCCCCGGTCACCGAGGAGACGCACCACATGATCGGCGCCGCCCAGCTGGCGCTGATGCCGGACGGGGCGGGCCTGGTGAACACCGCCCGGTCCTGGCTGGTCGACGAGGACGCGCTCCTGGCCGAACTGTCCATGGGCCGGCTGGACGCGGCGATCGACGTGTTCGACGCCGAGCCGCTGCCCGCCGGCCATCCCTTCCGCGCACTGCCGAACGTCCTGCTCACCCCGCACCAGGCGGCGGGCAGCGTCGAGTGCCGGCAGCGGCTGGGCACCAGCGCCGTCAACGAGGTGCTGCGGCTGCTCGCCGGGCGCCCGCCCGTCCACGCGGTCACCGTCGACGCCCTCGTCCGGCTGCGCTGACCCCCTCCCCGTACGTACCCCTCAGGAGATCCTTCCGCCATGCGACTCATGCGCATCGGTGAACCGGGCCACGAGCGCCCGGTCGCCGTCTCCCCCGAAGGCCGCCACCACGACCTGTCCGGCGTCACCGACGACATCGACGGCGCGTTCCTCGCCGCGCTGGCCGACGACCCGGGGCTGGTCCCCCCGCTGTCCCGGCTCCCGGAGGCAGACATCACCGGCCGGCGGATCGGCGCGCCGGTCGCCCGGCCCTCCGTGCTGCTGTGCATCGGGCAGAACTACGCGGCGCACGCCGCCGAGTCCGGCTCCGCGCCGCCCGAGCAGCCGATCCTTTTCTACAAGTCGCCGAACACGGTCGTCGGACCGTACGACGACGTGCTCATCCCGCGCGGCTCGAAGAAGACCGACTGGGAAGTGGAGCTGGCCGTGGTGATCGGCCGCCGGGCCTCCTACCTGGACTCGCCGGCCGACGCGGCGGCCCATGTCGCGGGCTACGCGGTCAGCAACGACGTCTCCGAACGGGCCTTCCAGCTGGAGGAGTCGGGCGGCCAGTGGTCCAAGGGCAAGAGCTGCGCGACGTTCAACCCGCTCGGCCCGGTGCTGGTGACGGCCGACGAGGTGGCCGACCCGCAGCAGCTGCGGCTGCGCAGCTCCGTCAACGGCGAGCCGCGCCAGAACTCCTCCACCGCGGACATGGTCTTCGGTGTGGCGCATCTGGTGCACCATCTCTCGCAGTACCTGGTGCTGGAGCCGGGCGATGTCATCAACACCGGTACGCCCGAGGGCGTGGCGCTGTCCGGCCGCTTCCCGTATCTGGGCGCGGGCGATGTGATGGAGGTCGGGATCTCCGGTCTGGGCCGGCAGCGCAGCGTCTGCCGGCCCGCGTGACGCCGGTCAGTCCTCCGGGAGTTCGACCGGGGCGATCTCGTCGAAGACGTCCCCCGGGCCGGGGTTGGTCGCGTCGGTCGCGCCGCCGAACTGGGTCATCACGCCCCAGACGGCGTTGAGCGCGGTCTGCACGGCTCCCTCGGCCCAGCCGGCGGTCCAGGAGATGTCGTCGCCGGCCAGGAAGAGGCCCCGCTTGTCGGCGGGCAGCCGGTCCTGCATGAAGTGGGTGAACAGCCGCCGCTGGTAGCGGTAGTGACCGGGCAGGTTGGCCTTGAACGCGCCCATGAACCAGGGCTCGTTCTCCCAGGAGACCGTCACCGGGTTACCGGTGATGTGCTTGCGGATGTCGACGTTCGGATAGATCTCGCCGAGCGACTTCAGCATCACGTCCATGCGCTCGGTCGCCGAGAGCGGCAGCCACTTCAGGCTGTCGTCGCACCAGGTGTAGGAGAGACAGATGCTGGCCGGCCGGTCCGGGCCGTCGTCCAGGAGGTACGTGCCCCGGGTCATCCGGTCCGTCAGCGTCATCGACATGGTGTCGCGGCCGGTGGTCTCGTCCTTGTCCAGCCAGAACGGCCGGTCGACGGGCACGAACAGCTTGGACGACTCCATGTAGTGGGTGCGCTCCATCGCCGTCCAGTGGTCGATCGGGAAGAGCGCGTCGTCGCAGGCGATCTTGGAGAGCAGCAGCCAGGACTGGCCGGTGAAGACGGCCGCCCGGAAGGTGCGGATGTCGCCGGAGGCGTCGGTGACGGTGATCCGGTTGCCGGCTGTGCGGTGGAGCCGGGTGACGGCGCCGCGCGGCTGCCCGCCGTGCAGCGAGGCCAGCGAGGTGCCGAGCGGCCAGTGGACGATCTTCTCCGGCTCGCGCTCCCACAGGCGCAGCGGGAGCTGCTGGCTGCCGCCGACGATGGAGCGGTGGTGGTCGTCGGCCTCGGTGTAGACGACCCGCAGGATCTCCAGGATGGAGTTGGGGAAGTCGGTGTCCCAGCCGCCGGTGCCGAAGCCGACCTGTCCGAAGATCTCGCGGTGGCGGAAGGACTTGAAGGCGTCGGAGTCGCAGAGGAAGCCGTAGAAGGTCTGGTTGTCGAGCTTCTCGACGAGCCGGGCCCAGATCTCCCGGATCCTCGGCACGTCGCGCTCGCGCATCGCGCGGTTCATGTCGGAGAAGTCGGCGCCGTCCTCCAGACACCTGTTCCAGGCGTCCATCACGTCGCGGTAGACCTGCGGGAGGTCGTCGATGCTGGTGGCGTAGTGCGACTGGCCCTTGAGGTCGACGACGGTCGAGGGCGTGGCCGGGGAGAGCGGGTTGGGGAACGGCTTCGTCTCGAGGCCGACCAGGTCGATGTAGTGCTGGAGCGCGGTCGAGGAGGGCGGGAAGCGCATCGCGCCCATCTCGGCGGTGAGCGGCTCGCCGTCCGTGGCGTGGCCGTCGAACTCGACGGTGCGCAGCCGGCCGCCGATGCGGTCCGCCTCGTAGACGACGGGCCGCAGCCCCATCTTCATCAGCTCGTACGCCGTGACGATGCCGGAGAGCCCGCCGCCGATGACGGCGACCTCGCTGCCGTGCTCGGTCGCCGGTATCTGCCCGAGCCCCGCGGGGTGCGCGAGGAAGTCGTCGTACGCGTACGGGAAGTCCGGCCCGAACATGGTGATCGGCGGGGCCGCGTCGGTGTGCTGGACGGCGGGGGGCACCGTGGACGTCATGGGGTACGGACTCCTTGCGAAAGGGCGGGCGGGGCGGGTGAGCGGGGCGGGCCGGTTCAGGCGAGGGAGCCGTACAGGCCGGGGCGGCGGTCGCGCAGATACGGGTTGGCGGCCCGGGACGCGGTCAGGAGCGCGGGGTCGACGTCGCCGGTGACGAGTTCGCTCCCGCGTCCCGCGCGGGCACCGACGGTGCCGTCGGGTGCGGCCAGGCAGCTCAGTCCGGTGAAGTCGAACGCGCCCTCGGTGCCGGCCCGGTTGACGTAGGCGATGTAGAGCTGGCTCTCGAAGGCGCGGACCGGGACGACGGAGGCGGCGACGAAGTCGAAGGGGTGCATCAGCGCGGTCGGCACCAGCAGCAGATCGGTGCCGGCCAGGGCGTGCGCCCGGACGTTCTCCGGGAACTCGACGTCGTAGCAGGTCAGCAGCCCGATCCGGAGGCCGTCCAGCTCGGCCTGGACGACCGGCAGGTCACCGGGGGTGAACCAGTGCTGCTCGAAGTCGCCGAAGAGGTGGGTCTTGCGGTAGTGGGCGAGCGCGGTCCCGTCGGGGCCGATGAGCTGCGCGGAGTTGTACAGGAGGCCGCCGTCGCGTTCGGGATAGCCGTAGTGGACGGCGAGCCCGTGGCGTACGGCGACGGCGGCGACGGCGCGTGCTCCGGGCCCGTCGGCGGCCTCGGCGAGCCGGGGCACGTCGTCGCCGATGGCGTACCCGGTGAGGAACATCTCGGGGGCGACGAGCAGCCGGGCGCCGTCGGCCGCAGCGCGGCGGGCGGCGTCGTCGAGCACCTCGATACTGCCGGCCACGGAGCCCGGGACCCCGGAGCTCTGGAGCAGGGCGGTACGCAACGGCGGCATGGCTGACCTCGGAGGATGCGGGCGGGGCGGGGACGTATCGACGGTACGTTCCGCCGTTCCCCCCGGACAAGCCTCGACCGTTGCGCATGGACGGCTGATCCGTTGCGCCGAATCGACGAAGGGCGGCGATTCATTGCACGGGCGCCCGCCGGAGGGCCCGCTATCCCGGCGACCCCGACGAATACCGCCGCAGCAGCGGCGACAGCACCAGAACGGACTTCGTCCGCTCCACATACGGCTCGCCGGCGATCCGCTCCAGCACCTGCTCGAAGTGGCGCATGTCCGCCGCGAACACCTGGACCAGGGCGTCGGCGTCGCCCGTGACCGTGGACGCCGACGCGACCTCCGGATAGCGGGCGAGCCCCTGCTTGATCGACTCCGGGGAGGTGTTGCGGCTGCAGTAGATCTCGATGTACCCCTCGGTCTCCCAGCCGAGCGCGGCCGGGTCCACCCGTACGGTGAAGCCGGTGATCGCCCCTTCGGCGCGCAGCCGGTCCACCCTGCGCTTCACCGCAGGGGCGGACAGCCCGATGATCGAGCCGATGTCGGCGTAGGAGCGGCGGGCATCTTCGGCGAGGGCATGGACGATGCGTTCGTCGAGGTCGTTCAGTCGCACGTCGTACGGGTCACTTCTCTGCGATGGCGAGGGCCCCGAGGGGCGCGGCGCGGCTGCTTCCGAGGGCAGGATGCCGCCTTCGGAAGTAGACCACGGCCCGCCCCTCGGGGCGCGCTCACCGCAGGTGGTGCCGGGCCGGACGGGCCGGTCAGAAGGGGAAGCGCGAGCGCCCGTGCTGCACGGATATCCACTTCTGGGTGGTGAAGGCCTCCAGCATCGAGTCGCCGTTGAGCCGGCCGAGCCCGGAGCTCTTCTCGCCGCCGAAGGGCACGATCGGCTCGTCATGGACGGTGCCGTCGTTGATGTGGATCATGCCGGTGCGGATGCGCCGGCCGACCCGGACGCCGCGCTCGACGTCCCCGGTGTGCACGGCGCCGCTGAGGCCGTACGGGGTGTCGTTGGCGATCCGGACCGCCTCGTCCTCGCCGTCGAACGGCACGAGGAGCGCGACGGGTCCGAAGATCTCCTGCTGGAGCACGGGGGAATCGGCGGCGAGACCGGTCAGCACGGAGGGGCTGACGAGGTTGCCCTCGGCGCGCCCGTGCAGCAGGGCGGTGGCCCCGGCCTCCACGGTCTGGTCGACGAGGGAGCTGATCGCCTCGGCCTGGCTGGAGTTGATCAGCGGGCCGATCTGGGTGGCGGGGTCGGCCGGGTCGCCGACGGTCAGCGAGGCGACCTTGGCGACGAACTTCTCGGTGAACTCCCGCTCCACCGCCCGGTCCACCAGGATCCGGTTGGCGGCCATGCAGACCTGCCCCTGGTGCACGTAACGGCTGAAGACCGCCGCGTCGACCGCGTAGTCGACATCGGCGTCGTCGAGCACGATGAGGGCGCTGTTGCCGCCGAGTTCGAGCACGCAGCGCTTGAGGCTCGTGGCGCACACGGTCGCGACGTGCCGGCCGACCTTGTCGGACCCGGTGAAGGAGATGACCTGCGGGACGGGGTGCTCCAGCAGCGCGTCACCGATCTCCGCGATGTCGGTGACGACGACGTTCAGCAGCCCGGCGGGCAGCCCGGCGTCCTCGAACACCTTGGCCACCAGCGTGCCGCCGCAGACCGGGGTGTTCTGGTGCGGCTTGAGAACGACGGCGTTGCCCAGCGCCAGGGCCGGGGCCACCGACTTCAGGGACAGCAGGAAGGGGAAGTTGAAGGGGCTGATGACCCCGACGACGCCGACGGGCACCCGGTAGACCCGGTTCTCCTTGCCCTCGGTGGGCGAGGGCAGGATCTGCCCGGTGGACCGCAGCGCGAGCTGGATCGACTCGCGCAGGAACTCCTTGGCCAGGTGCAGTTCGAAGGCCGCCTTGAGCCGGGTGCCGCCGAGTTCGGCGACGATCGCGTCCCCGATCTCGCCCTCGCGGTCCTCGACGATCCGCAGGGCCTTCTCCAGCACGGCCCGCCGGGCGTACGGGTTGGTGTCGGCCCACGCCGGCTGGGCGCTCTCGGCCGCGCGGTAGGCCTGGTCCACCTCGTCGGCCGTGGCGACCGTGATGGAGGCGAGCTTCTCCCCGTCGAACGGGTTGAAGTCGATGATGTCCCAGGAGCCCTTGCCCGGCCTCCACTCTCCGTCGATGTACTGATGGGCCAGGTCGGTGAAGAAGGACATGAGATCCCTTACCGCAGAGTGGCGGGCAGCTGATGGGGATTCATATTACTTATATTCCACCGGAGTCGGTACGATCCACCGGCCTGTCGGGGCGCCATATCCGGCCATGCCGACGGGGCCCGGCGGCCAGGAACGCCGGTGCCCCTCCCGGCGCGAACGGCCGGGAGGGGCACGGTGGTAGCGGTGCTCCGCACTCAGCTCCAGCTGGCGTGCAGCGGCTTGCCCTCGGCGTATCCGGCGGCGCTCTGCACACCGACGACCGCCTTCTCGGCGAACTCCGCGAGGGAGGCCGCACCGGCGTAGGTGCAGGAGGAGCGGACGCCCGCGATGATCGAGTCGACCAGGTCCTCGACACCGGGCCGCGCCGGGTCCAGGAACATCCGCGAGGTGGAGATGCCCTCCTCGAACAGCGCCTTTCGGGCGCGGTCGTAGGCGGACTCGTCGGACGTGCGGTTCTTCACCGCGCGCGCGGACGCCATGCCGAAGGACTCCTTGTAGAAGCGTCCGTCGGCGGACTGCTGGAGGTCGCCCGGGGACTCGTACGTCCCGGCGAACCAGGAACCGATCATCACATTGGACGCGCCGGCCGCGAGCGCCATGGCGACGTCGCGCGGGTGGCGGACCCCGCCGTCGGCCCAGACGTGCTTGCCGTACTTCTTCGCCTCGGCGGCGCACTCCAGCACGGCGGAGAACTGGGGCCGGCCCACGCCGGTCATCATCCGGGTGGTGCACATGGCGCCGGGGCCCACACCGACCTTGATGATGTCCGCGCCGGCCTCGATGAGGTCGCGCACACCGTCGGCGGCGACGATGTTGCCCGCCACGATCGGCACCTGCGGGTCCAGGGCGCGGACCGCGCGGACCGCGCTGATCATGGACTCCTGGTGGCCGTGGGCGGTGTCGACGACCAGGGTGTCGGCGCCGGCGTCGAGGAGCTGCTTGGCCTTGCCGGCCACATCGCCGTTGATGCCGACGGCGGCGGCGATCCGCAGCTTGCCGGAGGCGTCGGTGGCGGGCGTGTAGAGCGTGGCGCGCAGTGCGGCCTTACGGGTGAGGATGCCGACGAGACGGCCCTGCGCGTCCACCGCGGGGGCGAGCTTGCGGTTGGCCCCGTCGAGCTTGTTGAAGGCGTCGCGCGGGTCGATGTCCGCGTCGAGCAGCACCAGGTCCTTCGACATGACCTCGGAGAGCTGGGTGAAGCGGTCCACCCCGGTCAGGTCGTGGTCGGTGACCACGCCGACGGGACGCCGGTCGCCGTCGACGACGACCCCGGCGCCGTGCGCGCGCTTGGGCAGCAGGGACAGCGCGTCGGCGACCGTCTGGCCGGGGGACAGCTCGATGGGGGTGTCCAGCACCAGGTGGCGCGTCTTCACCCAGGAGATGACCTCGGTGACGACCTCGATCGGGATGTCCTGGGGAATGACGACGAGCCCGCCGCGCCGGGCGACCGTTTCGGCCATCCGGCGGCCCGCGATGGCCGTCATGTTCGCGACGACGAGCGGGATGGTGGTGCCGGTGCCGTCGGGCGAGGACAGGTCGACGCCCTGGCGGGATCCGACCGCCGACCGGCCCGGGACCATGAAGACATCGTCGTAGGTGAGGTCGTAGGGGACCGAGGGGGACTCTGTGAATCGACCGGTGCCGGGCTCAAGAAAACGCATAACACTCATTTTTTCATACGAAATGGCGCAGGTCGTTTCCACGAAGACACAGCAAATGACTCCCGCCTTCGTATGTTCCTCCAGGGAACAAGCTCGGGAGTCCCGGGCAAGTGGAACCTGCCTTGCCCACAGACCCTACCCGAACGACTTTCAACCATTCGCGATCATCTGCTCTGGACCCGGTGACAGGGGGTCAGGTAGCTTCAAACCCGCAGGTCCCGTGGGTCACGACAACGCCCCGGAGAACGGACGGATCGGTGCCAACTTCCGTCACCCGTACGACCGGAGAGGATCACGACCCGCCCGTGGAGAGCGAACTGCCCGACATCTACTGCCCGTTCCCTCAGCGGACCAACCCGCACGTCGGGCACGTACGGGAGCACCTCGACCGCTGGACCCGCAACACCGGTCTGGTGCACCGGGATTCAGCCAGGGAACGCTTCGAACAGGCGGACTTCGGGGCCTTCGTCGGCATGGTGTACCCGACCGCCGACAGCGAGAACCTGGACCTCGTCGCCGACTGGTTCGTCTGGCTGTTCCTCGTCGACGACCAGCTCGACGACGGCCACCTCGGCCGCAGCCCCGAGCGGGTGCGCGATGTGGTCGCCCTGATGCAGAACGTGGTCGAGGGCAGCCGCACGGGCATCCTGGAGAACGAGGAGCTGCCCGCCGCGGTGGTCGCCCTCATCGATCTGTGGGAACGCACGACACCGACCGCGGCGGTCCACTGGCGGCGCCGGTTCGCCTGGCATCTGATGACGTACCTCACGACGGCCACCACCTGGGAGGCCGGCAACCGGGCCGAGGGCGTGGTCCCGGCCGAGGCGACGTACATCGAGAAGCGCCGCCACACCGGAGCGATACATGTCTGCATGGACCTCATAGAGATCGTGGCCGGCATCGAGGCGCCCCAGTCCATCCACAACGACCCCCGGTTCATCGCCGCGCTCGAAGCCTCCTGCAACGTCGTGTGCTGGGCGAACGACGTGTACTCGTACGAGAAGGAACAGGTGCTCGGCGAGATCCACAACCTCGTCCACCTGGTCCGGCACCACCGGGGCTACGGCAAGCAGCAGGCGCTGGAACACGTCTGCGCGGAGATCGCCGCCGAGACGGAGCGGTTCATGGCCGCCGAGGCCGAGCTGCTGGCCGCCTACCCCCAGCTCGCCCCGATGCTGGAACCGTATCTGGACGGGATGCGCAGCTGGATGCGCGGGAATCTCGACTGGTCGCGCCAGACACCGCGCTACAACCCGGACGACGTCGGCCAGTACGAGCGGCCGGAACAGTATCTGGAGGCCACGGTCCTGGGCGTCAAGCAGGACTGAGGGAGCGGGACACGGAAGAGGGGCGGGCGGCTCATGAGCCGCCCGCCCCTCTTCCGTGTCCCGCTCCCTCAGTCGCCGTCCGGGTCGGCCCGCTCCAGCGCGGGGCGGCGCGGCGCGGCCGACTCGGTCAGCAGATAGTCCGCCGCCGCCGTGTCCGTCACCAGGCTGGTGACCAGGCCGGACCGCAGGACCGCCCCGATCGCCGCCGCCTTGCGCTGGCCGCCCGCGATCGCGACCACCTCGGGGATCCGGCGCAGCCGGTCCGCCTCGACCGTGATGCAGCGCTCGCCGAGGTCCCGGCCGACCCGGCGCCCGTCCGCGTCGAAGAGATGCGCCGACATCTCGGCGGCGACACCGAGCGAGGCGTAGTGCTCGCGCTCCTCGTCGGAGAGCATGTCGTGCACGGTCGAGATGCCCGGCTCCCAGGAGCCGATGGAGACGGCCGCGACCGTCACCTTGTCGAAGTACTCGAAGGCGCGGGCGATGCCGGTCTGGTGGCGCAGCGCGGCGGCCGTGGCCGGGTCGGGCAGCAGCATCGGCGCGTAGATCGGGTGGGCCTCGCCGCCGGAGACCTGGGCGGCCCTGCGGACCGCCTCCACCGAGCCGCGCTCGGCGGTGCCCGCGTCGTACACCCCGGTGAGCTGCACGACCGTGCACGGGGGCAGCCGGTCCAGGGCGGCGGCCATGTGGATGGTGGACCGCCCCCAGGCGAGCCCGAGGACATCGCCCTCGTTCACCAGTTCGCCGAGCAGATCCGCCGCGACCTCGCCCAGGTTCTCCGGGTCGGCGGCGTCGTCCTGCTCCTCGGCCGGGGACTCGACGACGACCGCGTGGCGCAGCCCGTAGCGGGCGCGGAGCGCGTCGGAACGCTCGGCGTCCAGCTCGGCGGGGACGCGGATCTCGATCCGTACGAGGTCACGTTCCAGGGCCGTCTCCAGGACCCTGGCCACCTTGAAGCGGCTGACCCCGAATTCCTCGGCGATCTGGATCTTGGATTTGCCCTCGAGGTAGAAGCGGCGGGCCATGGCCGCCGCCTGCACCAGCTCCGCGGGCCCCATCCGCAGGGCGGACCGGCCCGCCGACATTGCAGACACCGCGTTCTCCTCACTGCTGTTCACGCTCTCGATACGCCGTTCATCCTGTCAGATACGGCGATCCCTGATCGGTCCCGTCGGACCGCGTTCATCTGCGCTTGGTCCGCCCGACCCGCGGGCGGCGGCCCGCGGTGTCAGTGGCCGCAGGCCCAGCCCGCCGAGGCGATGGCCCCGTCGGCGCGGTCCCGCAGGGCCCGGACGGCCGCGGCCGGGTCCTCGGCCCCGTACACGGCGGAACCGGCGACGAAGACATCGGCGCCGGCCTCCGCGCACCGTTCGATGGTGGACTCCGAGACACCGCCGTCGACCTGGAGCCACAGTTCGAGTCCGTGTTTGGAGATCAGCTCACGGGTGCGGCGGATCTTCGGCAGCATGATGTCCAGGAAGGCCTGGCCGCCGAAGCCCGGCTCCACCGTCATGATCAGCAGCATGTCGAGCTCGGGGAGCAGGTCCTCGTACGGCTCGATGGGCGTCGCGGGCTTGAGCGCCATGGACGCGCGGGCGCCCTTGGCGCGGATCTCGCGCGCCAGCCGGACGGGCGCCGCAGCAGCCTCCGCGTGGAAGGTCACCGATCCCGCCCCCGCCTCGACGTACTGCGGGGCCCAGCGGTCCGCGTCCTCGATCATCAGATGGCAGTCCAGCGGGGTGTCCGTGGCCCGGGCGAGCGATTCCACGATCGGGACGCCGAGCGTCAGATTGGGCACGAAGTGGTTGTCCATGACATCGACATGGAGCCAGTCGGCGCCTTCGACGGCCTTCGCCTCCTCGGCGAGGCGCGCGAAGTCGGCGGACAGAATACTGGGGTTGATCTGGGCCATGGGCCAAGCCTGCCATGTTCTCGGTCACTTCCCCGCCTCGGTGCGCCCCAAAGCCTCACGGGATCATTACGGTTCGCGCATTCCCGGCGTTTTCGCCCCCGGACCGGGGGCGCGGCCGGTGATCGGGGCGCTCAGGCGGTACGGCGCAGCAGCGCCAGGTACATCGCGTCCGTCCCGTGCAGATGCGGCCAGAGCTGTACGTCGGGTCCGTCGCCGAGCGCGGGCACCCCGGGCATCAGCGGGCGCGCGTCCACCCATTCCGCCTCGACGGGGGCGCCGCCCCGGCCCTTGAGCACGTCCTCGACGACCACCCGGGTCTCCGCGAGGTGGGGCGAGCAGGTCGCGTACCCGACGACCCCGCCGATCCGTACGGCCTTCAGCGCCTCGCGCAGCAGACCGCGCTGCAGGGGCGCGAAGCTCTCCAGGTCCTCCTTGCGGCGGCGCCACCGGGCCTCCGGGCGGCGGCGCAGCGCGCCCAGGCCCGAGCACGGGACGTCCATCAGGATCCGGTCGAAGGTGTCGGGCTGCCACGGCGGGCGGGTGCCGTCGGCGGTGATCACCTGGTACGGGCCGGGGTTGCCGGCCAGCGCCCGTTCGACGAGGCGGGCGCGGTGCGGCTGCTTCTCGGCGGCGAGCAGGGCGGCGCCGCGCTCCGCCGCGAGGGCGGCGAGCAGGGCGGCCTTGCCGCCGGGGCCCGCGCAGCCGTCGAGCCAGCGGGTGTCACGGCCCTCGACCGGGGCGTTGGCGAGGGCGGCTGCGACGAGCTGGCTGCCCTCGTCCTGGACCCCGGCCCGGCCTTCCCGCACGGAGGCCAGGGCGCCGGGCTCGCCGCCCTCGGCCATCCGCACGGCATAGGGCGACCAGCGGCCGGGCAGGCCGTTCTCCTCGCCGAGCGCGTCGAGCAGTTCGTCCGTGGTGGAGCGGCCGGGGCGGGCGACGAGGGTGACCTCGGGCCGTTCGTTGTCGGCCTCGAGCAGGTCCTCGATGCCGGCGCGGCCGCCGCCGAGGGCGTCCCAGAGCGCCGAGACGACCCAGCGGGGGTGCGAGTGGACGACCGCGAGGTGGTCCTCGGCGTCGTCCTCGTACGAGGGGGCGACCCGCGCCACCCAGCCGTCGAGGTCGTCGGCGGACACCTTGCGCAGCACGGCGTTGACGAACTTGGCGCGCCCCTCCCCCAGCACCACCCGGGCCAGCTCCACGCTCGCGGAGACGGCGGCGTGCGTGGGGATACGGGTGCCGAGCAGCTGGTGCACGCCCATGTTCAGCACGTCCAGGACGGGCGGGTCGACCTCGCGCAGCGGCCGGTCGATGCAGGCGGCGACGATCGCGTCGTACGTGCCCTGCCGGCGCAGTGTCCCGTAGACCAGCTCGGTCGCCAGGGCCGCGTCCCGGTTGTCGAAGTCGCCCGTGGCGCGGGCCTTCTTCAGCAGCGGGGGGAGGACGAGATTCGCGTACGCGTCGCGTTCGTCGACGGCCCTCAGGGCCTCGAAGGCGAGGAAGCGGACCGGGTCCTTCTTCGGGCGGCGGTGCAGGGTGGCGGGACGGCGACGCGGCTGGTCGTTCACGTGAAAGGTGCTCCGCTGATGGTGAGAGGGCGAACCCTCCCAGCCTACGTCCCCGGGCCGGCCCGCCGTCCCGCCCGTCCCGCTGTCCCCCTGTCCCGCCGTCCCGTCGGGCAAGTCCTAGAGCCCGACGAGCTCGCCGGGCTCGATGCGCACCCCGCGCGCCCAGTCCGCGGCGCGCATCGGCTTCTTGCCCTGCGGCTGGACCCAGAGCAGTTCGACCGCGTGCGATCCGGTGCCCACGAACACGTTGTTCTTGGCGGCGGACAGCTCGCCCGGCGCCAGATCGGCCCGGTCGACGGCGGGGACGGCCTGGATCAGCTTGAGGCGCTCGCCCCGGAAGAGCGTCCAGGCGCCGGGGGCCGGGGTGCAGCCGCGCACCACGCGGTCCACGCGCAGGGCGGGCGCCGACCACTGGACCTGGGCGTCCTCCGCGGTGATCTTCGGGGCGAGGGTGATGCCCTCGGCGGGCTGCGGCACGGCGTGCAGGGTGCCGTCCTCGATGCCGTCCATGGTCGCGGCGAGCAGCCCGGCGCCGGCGAACGCCAGTCGGGTCAGCAGGTCGCCGCTGGTGTCGGTGGGCCGGACCTCCTCGGTGAGGACGCCGTAGACCGGTCCGGAGTCGAGGCCCTCCTCGATGAGGAAGGTGGAGGCGCCCGTCACCTCGTCACCGGCCATGACCGCGTGCTGCACGGGTGCGGCGCCGCGCCAGGCCGGCAGCAGCGAGAAGTGCAGATTGACCCAGCCCCGGGCCGGGACGTCGAGTGCGGTCTTGGGGAGCAGGGCCCCGTAGGCGACGACGGGGCAGCAGTCCGGCGCGATCTCCCGCAGCCGCGCCAGGAAGTCCTCGTCCCGCGGCCGGGCCGGCTTGAGCACCTCGATCCCGGCCTCCTCGGCGCGCTGGGCGACGGGGCTGGCCACCAGCCGGCGCCCGCGCCCGGCGGGCGCGTCGGGCCTGGTCACGACGGCGGCCACCTCGTGGCGGCCGGAGGCGATCAGGGCGTCCAGTGCGGGTACGGCTACCTCGGGGGTGCCTGCGAAGACGAGCTTCATGGGTGGCTGACTGCCTCTCAGGCCGAAACGTTACGGTGACGAGCAACGCACCAGTCTATGGGCCTCGGCCCCGGGGGGCGTACGCAGAGTCGCGCGCCCCTCGCAGATGCGTATACGCCCCCGGAGCGTGACCAGATCCCCGGGTGAGGCGTTGGTCAAGAGAGATTGACCGAAGCGAGCCGCCACGGTGCGGCCCGATCCCTTTCAACGCCGGTTCGAGAGGCTTCTTCATGGCCGACCACGCAACCCACGACGCCCAAGCGCGGGCCAGCCTGCATCTTCTGGTGCGGGACATCGAGCGGGTCCGGCGGCAGGTGGACGCACTGCGCACGCTCACCGCCCAACTGGGCAACGTCTACCGTCCGCGCCGCTCCGGCCCCTCCACGGGCTTCGTCGTCTACGGCAGGGCCCCGGCCCCCACCGTCAGGCTGGCCCAGGAACTGCGGGACAGCGTCGAGACCCTGGTCACGGCGGCAGTGGACTTCGACCGTTCGCTGGGCTTCTCCTGGGACGCGGTGGGCTCCGCGCTCGGGGTCACCAAGCAGGCGGTCCACCGCCGCTACGGAGCACGGCGCGCCGCCGCCCAGCCGGTGACGGCCGAGGCGGCGTCCGAGGTCGTGGCGCAGCGCCCGGTGCCGGTGGTCCCCGGGTCCCCCGCCCCCGCGCTGCCCTCGGTCCCCGCGGCCCGCTCGATGCCGCCCCAGCCGTCGGCGGACCGGGACGTACGCCCGGGCGCCTTCCCGGGCCCCCGCAACGGCTGACCTGCCCGGGGCTGTCCCCCACCGGGACAGCCCCGCCCACACGGCACATCCGAGCGGCGCACCGCCGAGCCCGGCACAACCGATCCCGGCAAAATCAGCGTCCGGCGACTGAGGACAAGCCGCCCCAGCGGGCGCCCCCGCGCCGCCCGGGCCACACCCGGCAGGACGGCGCGCCCCGTCACCCGATATCCGGCGGGTCCACCCGAATCCGCACCGCACCCGCGCCGCCACCACCGCCCCCCCGGGCCGTCCGCGCGGCCTGCGCCGCCTTCAGCGCGGCCGCCAGCGCCGCCCCGCTGCCCGGCGGCACCCGGACCAGGGCCCGCTCCCAGCTCTCCCCCGGCGGCGCGTCGGACGGCCGGCGCGGCCGTCCCGGCTCACCGCGCGGCACCGGCACCGGTCCCAGCACCTCCGCGTCCGGCGGCAGCTCCGCCGCCGCCAGGAACGCCGCCAGGGCCTCCGGCGCCCCCGTCACCGACGCCATCCGCGACACCGGCGGAAAGCCCAGCTCGGCCCGCTCCGCCAGCTCCCGCCGGGCGTGCCCGACCGGGTCCCAGCGCACCAGGGCCTGCACCGGCCGCAGGGTCGGCTCGGCGACGATCACCACCGTGCCGCCCTCCGGCTGGCCCCGTACCAGCGCGGCGGCGGCCGTCCAGCGGCGCAGCGCCTCCTCACCGGCCCGCAGGTCCGGGCGGCCGACCATCGCCCAGCCGTCCAGCAGCAGCGCCGCCGCGTACCCGCCCTCGGCGACCGGCTCCGCCCCCGGCGTGCTGACGACCAGCGCGGGCTGGTCCGGCACCGAGTCGAGCACATGGTCGCGGCCCGACGTCCGCACCGGCACGGCGGGAAAGGCCCGTCCCAGCTCCTCCGCCGTGCGGCGGGCACCGACGATCTGGGCGCGCAGCCGGTGGGAGCCGCAGGACACGCAGTGCCAGGACGTCTCGGCCCGGCCGCACCAGGCGCAGTTCAGATCCCGCTGGTCGGGTGCCTCCAGGGGCCCGGCGCAGTGCCGGCACCGGGCGGGCTCCCGGCAGCGCTCACAGGCCAGCCGGGGCGCGTACCCCCGCCGCGGCACCTGCACCAGGACCGGCCCGCTGCGCAGTCCGTCGCGCACGGTCTGCCAGGCGAGGCTGGGCAGCCTGGCCGCCCGGGCGGCCCCGTCCCGCGCGAGCTCGCCGTCGCCGACGGTACGGATGAGCGGCGCCGCGATCCGCAGCTGTTCCCGGTCCGCGCGCAGCGGCAGGGCCCAGCCGCTCTCGACCAGCTGCGCGGCCTCCACGGTGCAGTTGGTCCCGCCGAGCAGGAAGCCGCACCGGGCGCGGGCGGCCCGCAGCTCCAGGACCTCGCGGACATGCGGGAAGGGGGCGTTGTCGTCGCTGTGGCTGGAGTCGCCGTCGTCCCAGACGGCCACCAGGCCGAGATCGGCGACGGGGGCGAACATCGCGGCGCGGGTCCCCACGACCGCCCGCACGGAACCGCGCCGCACGGCGAGCCACTCCCGGTAGCGCTTCTCGGGGCCCGAGCCGGCCGTCAGCAGCGCGTGCCGGCCCTCACCGAGCAGCTCGGTGAGGGCGGCGTCGACCCGTCCGGCGGTCCGCCCGTCGGGCACGACGACCAGCGCGCCGCGCCCCGATGCCAGGGTCGCCGCGACGGCCGCGGCCGTCTCGCGCGGCCAGTGCGGCCCCGGCAGGGCGGTCCACACGGCCCGGGGGGCGCCTCCGGCTGCCAGCGCCGAGAGGAACGCCGGGCCCTGCTCGTACCGCTCCCAGGTCCCGGCCGGCGGGGGTGCCGGCGGGGGCAGCGGCTGGGGGGACGGCTTGGACTCGGCCCGGGCGTTGCGCGGCGGTACGGCGAGCTGGAGGACGTCCGCGAGGCTGCCCGCGTACCGGTCGGCGACGGCGCGGGCGAGGCCGAGCAGCTCCGGTCCCAGGACCGGTTCGGGCGAGACGACGGAGGCGAGCGCCGCCAGCGCGCCGCTGTAGTCGGACTCGGCCAGCCGCTCGACGAGGAATCCGTCGATCAGCCCGCCGCCCTCGCGGCGCCCGCCGCGCACATTGCGCCCGCCGGCCCCGAACCGCACCCGCACCCGCACACCGGGCTGTGCGTCGGCGTCCAGTTCCTCGGGCACCGCGTAGTCGAAGTACTGGTCGAGATGGAGCGCGCCCTTGTTGACCAGCACGCGGGCGACGGGCAGCTCAGGAGCGAGCGCGGCCCCGCGCCAGGTGCGCGGCTTGGCACGCGGCACCTTGGCCCGGCGCACGGTCTCCCGGATCAGCGCAAGCTGCTCCGGCGCCCCGGCATCGGGTTCATCGGATCGCTCGTTGTCGCCGCTCACAGCCAAATTCCTACCAGACACCTCTGACAGCGGAACCCGCCGCCCGCACCCGCCCGGCCGGGCCCCGGCAGGCAAACGCCGGAGCCCGGACACCGTGACGGCGTCCGGGCTCCGGCGGAAAGACAGCCGTGCGGGCCTACAGGCCGGCGGCGGCGCGCAGCGCGTCCACCCGGTCGGTGCGCTCCCACGTGAAGTCGGGGAGCTCGCGGCCGAAGTGACCGTACGCGGCGGTCTGCGCGTAGATCGGGCGCAGCAGGTCGAGGTCGCGGATGATCGCGGCCGGGCGGAGGTCGAAGACCTCGCCGATGGCGTGCTCGATCTTCTCGGTCTCGACCGCGGCGGTGCCGAAGGTCTCGACGAAGAGGCCCACCGGCTCGGCCTTGCCGATCGCGTACGCGACCTGGACCTCGCAGCGGGCCGCGAGGCCGGCCGCGACGACATTCTTGGCGACCCAGCGCATCGCGTAGGCGGCCGAGCGGTCCACCTTGGACGGGTCCTTGCCGGAGAAGGCGCCGCCGCCGTGGCGGGCCATGCCGCCGTAGGTGTCGATGATGATCTTGCGGCCGGTGAGGCCGGCGTCGCCCATCGGGCCGCCGATCTCGAAGCGTCCGGTCGGGTTGACCAGCAGGCGGTAGCCCTCGGTGTCCAGCTTGATGCCGTCCTCGATGAGCTGCGAGAGCACGTGCTCGACGACGAACTCGCGGATGTCGGGCGCCAGCAGCGAGTCGAGGTCGATGTCGCTGGCGTGCTGCGAGGAGACGACGACCGTGTCGAGACGGACGGCCTTGTCGCCGTCGTACTCGATGGTGACCTGGGTCTTGCCGTCGGGGCGCAGGTACGGGATGGTCCCGTTCTTGCGGACCTCGGAGAGGCGGCGCGAGAGCCGGTGCGCGAGGTGGATCGGCAGCGGCATCAGCTCGGGGGTCTCGTCGCAGGCGTACCCGAACATCAGGCCCTGGTCGCCGGCGCCCTGCTTGTCGAGCTCGTCCTCATCGCCCTCGACCCGCTTCTCGTACGCGGTGTCGACGCCCTGGGCGATGTCGGGGGACTGTGCCCCGATGGACACCGAGACGCCGCAGGAGGCGCCGTCGAAGCCCTTCTTGGAGGAGTCGTAGCCGATCTCCAGGATCTTGTCGCGCACCAGCTGGGCGATCGGGGCGTAGGCCTTGGTCGTGACCTCACCCGCGACATGCACCAGACCTGTGGTGATCAAGGTCTCGACGGCGACACGCGACGTCGGGTCCTCACGAAGGAGTGCATCGAGAATGGTGTCGCTGATCTGGTCAGCGATCTTGTCGGGGTGACCCTCGGTGACGGACTCCGAGGTGAAGAGACGGCGGGACACATCGCTCCCTGGGGTTGCAGCGGCTGCTGGCTGATCATTGGGCGGACGGGCCCGGGAGCTGCGCCCGGTACGGTCCTGGACCAGTTTATCGGTCGGCTCCGGCCCCCGGACAACGTGTCTCGCCCTTTGGGAGTTCTGTGACATGCCCCACCGGCGCCCCGGGACCCCTCAACGGCCGTCCGGCAGGCGGCCGGTGCCCGCGCGGCAAGGGGTCCGCGGCGCGGGGCGACGACACACGAAATTCACCCGAGACGCGGCGACACGAGGTCCCACAGCGTGTCGGCGAGGGCCTCCTTGGGCCCGTACGGCACCGGAGTCTCCGTGCCGTCGGCAGCGAGGACCACCGCCTCGTTCTCCTCCGAGCCGAAGGTCTTGCGCTCCCCCACCTCGTTGACGACGAGCAGGTCGCAGCCTTTGCGGCGGAGCTTCTCCCGGCCGTTGGCCAGGACGTTGTCGGTCTCGGCGGCGAATCCGACGACGATCTGCCCGGGCGTGGCGCGGTCCTTGGAGACCTCGGCCAGGATGTCGGGATTGCGGACGAGCGCGAGGGGGGCGGGCTCCTGGCCGTCCTTCTTCTTGATCTTCCCCTGGACGTACTCGGCGGGGCGGAAGTCGGCCACGGCCGCCGCCATCACCACGACATCGGCCTCCGCCGCCGCCTTCAGCACGGCCTCGCGCAGCTGTACGGCGGTGCCGACGCGCACGACGTCGGCGCCGGACGGGTCGGGCAGTCCGGTGTTGGCCTCGACGAGCGTGACCCTGGCCCCCCGGGCGACGGCGGTGCGGGCGAGCGCGTACCCCTGCTTGCCCGAGGAGCGGTTGCCCAGGTAGCGGACCGGGTCGAGGGGCTCGCGGGTGCCGCCCGCGCTGATCACCACGTGCCGGCCGGCCAGGTCGGGGGCGACGGGGCCGCGGGCCAGGACGCGGCGGCAGACCTCGAAGATCTCCCCCGGGTCGGGCAGCCGGCCCTTGCCGGTGTCGACGCCGGTGAGGCGGCCGACGGCGGGCTCGATGACGACGGCGCCCCGGCGGCGCAGCGTGGCGACGTTCTCCTGGGTGGCGGGGTGCTCCCACATCTCGGTGTGCATGGCGGGTGCGAAGACGACCGGACAGCGGGCGGTGAGCAGGGTGTTGGTGAGCAGGTCGTCCGCGAGGCCGTGGGCCGCCTTGGCCAGCATGTCGGCGGTGGCGGGGGCGACGACGACGAGATCGGCGTGCTGCCCGATGCGGACGTGGGGGACCTCGTGGACGTCGTTCCAGACCTCGGTGGAGACGGGGTGGCCGGAGAGCGCCGACCAGGTGGCCGCGCCCACGAAGTGGAGCGACGCCTCGGTCGGGACGACCCGTACGTCGTGGCCGGACTCGGTCAGCCGGCGCAGCAGCTCGCACGCCTTGTACGCGGCGATGCCGCCGCTGACCCCCAGAACGACCTTCGGCTTGTCCACTGCGTCTCCCCGCACTCGGATACGTACGCGCTCCGTACACCCCCATGCTGCCTCACGGCCGGGGGCGCGGGCCCGTCGCCCCGGACACACCCCGGGCCCGGCGGTGGTGACCGCCGGGCCCGGGGTGAAGGTGCGTTTTCGCTGCTTACTGCGCGGGGCCCTCGATGGCCTCGGACGTGAGCAGGCCCGCGTTGATCTCGCGGAGCGCGATCGAGAGCGGCTTCTCGTGCACGTGGGTGTCGACGAGCGGACCGACGTACTCGAGGAGTCCCTCACCGAGCTGCGAGTAGTACGCGTTGATCTGGCGCGCGCGCTTGGCGGCGTAGATCACGAGGCTGTACTTCGAGTCGGTTGCTTCGAGGAGCTCATCAATCGGCGGGTTGATGATGCCCTCGGGCGTGGTGATGGAAGAGGACACTCTCTGCCTTCCGAAGGGGGTGAAGATCAAAGAAATCTTTGACAGTCAGGGGCTTGGTGGCCGGTGCGCCCGTGTCGTCGCGATTCGTCAGTGTGTCTCGTCGCTGTCGGCACGGTGGCCGGAAGCCTCCAGCATCAAGGCTAGCAGCTCACGGGCCACATCCTCGACGGAGGTGTTGACCAGCGTCGTATCGAACTCCGATTCGGCGGCCAGTTCGACCCTGGCTGCGGCGAGCCGGCGCTCGATCACCTCGGGTGCCTCGGTCCCCCGGCCGGTGAGCCGGCGTACCAGCTCGTCCCAGCTCGGCGGGGCGAGGAAGACCAGCTGCGCGTCGTCCATGGACTGCCGAACCAGCCGGGCGCCCTGGAGATCGATCTCCAGCAGCACCGGCTCGCCGGCCTCCAGCCGCTCCGCCACGGCGCGCCGGGGCGTGCCGTAGCGGTTGCCGGCGAATTCGGCCCACTCCAGCAGCTCGCCGTTGGCGATCAGCTTGTCGAACTCCTCGTTGTCCACGAAGAAGTAGTGGACGCCGTTGCGTTCGCCGGGGCGGGGCTTGCGGGTCGTCGCCGACACGGAGAGCCAGACCTCGGGGTGGACCTTGCGCATATGCGCGACGACCGTGCTCTTGCCGACCCCCGAGGGGCCGGAGAGCACGGTCAGCCGCGGACGTACGTCCGGGGGTACGGGGGACGTCCCCCGGGATGTTGCAGCCATGGAGCGATTATCCAGGTTCTCAGGAGTGCCTGAGAACGTCAGGCGGCGCTGCCGCCGAACTCACGCTCCAGGGATGCGATCTGGTTGGAGCCAAGACCCCGGACCCGACGGCTCTCGGAGATGCCGAGCCGCTCCATGATCTGCTTGGCACGGACCTTGCCCACGCCAGGCAGGGACTCCAGCAGGGCGGAGACCTTCATCTTCCCGATGACGTCGTTCTCCTGGCCCGACTTGATGACCTCGTGGAGGGAGGCGCCGGAGTGCTTGAGTCGATTCTTGACCTCGGCCCGCTCCCGGCGAGCCGCGGCGGCCTTTTCGAGCGCGGCTGCGCGCTGTTCAGGGGTAAGGGGCGGAAGAGCCACGCCTACGTCACCTCGGATGTCGATCTGTCGGATACGGACCGGTGAGGCGACTGGATCGCCCCTCACCTGGTGAGCCGCGAACAACCTGTGCTCGTTGGCTCTCGACGGAGACTAGCGGCCAAGGCCGCCCGAGTCAGCGAGAACAGACGAAAAGTCCTGGTCAGCCTCAGCCGACCAGGACATTTCTGGCATAACAACCGAGTTTTTTGGTCAGGATTCCGTCAACACGCTGTTACGTGGCATGGTCAGCGGTCCGAGACGGCTGCGCGGACCTCGTCCGCGAACCGTCCGGCGGCTTCGCGCAGCCCTGACGCGTCCGGTCCGTGGCGCAGCACGCCCCGGCTCACGCTGGGCACCACATTGTGTACGGCGTCGCCGAAGACACCCGGCAGATCCGCGGGCGTCGCCCCCTGCGCGCCGATGCCCGGCGCGAGCAGCGGCCCGTTGATCGCGAGGTCGACGCCCGCGTCCCCGAGCGTGGCGCCGACGACCGCGCCGACCGAGCCGAGCGGGGTGGCCCCCTCGTTCTCCGCCTTCATGTGGTCCAGCATCAGCTGGGCCAGCGGGCGGCCGTCGGCCGCGGTGGCGCGCTGCACCTCGGCGCCCTCCGGGTTGGAGGTGAGCGCGAGGACGAAGACGCCCGCGCCGGAGACCGCCGCCGCGTCGAGCGCCGGCCGCAGCGAGCCGAAGCCGAGGTACGGCGAGACGGTGACCGCGTCCGAGAACAGCGGCGAGTCCTTGTCCAGGTACGTCGAGGCGTAGGCGGCCATCGTGGAGCCGATGTCGCCGCGCTTGGCGTCCATCAGGACCAGCGCACCCGCCGCTCGTGCCTCCTCGACCGCCTTCTCCAGGACGGCGACACCGCGCGAGCCGAACCGCTCGAAGAAGGCGGACTGCGGCTTGAGCACGGCGACCCGGTCGGCCAGCGCCTCGACGACGGTCCGGGTGAACCGCTCCAGGCCCGCCACGTCGTCGTTCAGCCCCCAGGAAGTGAGCAGGGAGGCGTGCGGGTCGATGCCGACACAGAGCGGGCCACGGGTGTCCATGGCGTGGCGCAGCCGGGCGCCGAAGGGTTCCAGGGTCATTTCGCTGCCTTCCGGGTTTCCGCGCCGACGGCGTCGGCCAAGGTGGCGTACGGGGAGGCGGCCAGGCGTGCGGCCAGGCCCTTGTGGATCGCGCGGGCGTAGAACGGGCCCTCGTAGATGAAGGCGCTGTAGCCCTGGACGAGGGTGGCCCCGGCCAGGATGCGCTGCCAGGCGTCCTCGGCGTTCTCGATGCCGCCGACGCCCACCAGGGTGATCCGGTCGCCCACACGCCCGTAGAGGCGCCCCAGGACCTCCAGGGAGCGTTCCTTGAGGGGTGCGCCGGACAGTCCGCCGGTCTCCTTGACCAGGGCGGCCGGGGACTTCAGGCCGAGGCCCTCGCGGGCGATGGTGGTGTTGGTGGCGATGATGCCGTCCAGGCCCAGTTCGACGGCGAGGTCGGCGACCGCGTCGACGTCCTCGTCCGCGAGGTCGGGGGCGATCTTGACGAGCAGCGGGACCCGGCGGCCGGTGACGGTCCGGTCGGCCGCCTCGCGCACGGCGGTCAGCAGCGGCCGCAGCGACTCGGTGGCCTGGAGGTTGCGCAGTCCGGGGGTGTTGGGCGACGAGACGTTGACCACGAGGTAGTCCGCGTGGGCGGCGAGGCGCTCGGTGGACTTCACGTAGTCGGCCGCCGCGTCGGCCTCGGCGACCGCCTTGGTCTTGCCGATGTTGACGCCGACGGTGGTGCGGAAGACCGGGTTGCGGGCGGCCAGGCGCTCGGCCACGGCGGCGGAACCCTCGTTGTTGAAGCCCATGCGGTTGATGAGCGCGCGGTCCGCGACCAGGCGGAACAGCCGCTTCTTCGGGTTGCCCGGCTGCGGCTCACCGGTCACGGTGCCGATCTCGACGTGGTCGAAGCCGAGCATCGCCATGCCGTCGATCGCGACGGCGTTCTTGTCGAAGCCGGCGGCCAGGCCGAAGGGGCCGTGCATCCGCAGGCCGAGGGCCTCGGTGCGCAGCTCCCGGTAGCGGGGGGCGAGCGCGGCGGCGACGAAGGTGCGCAGGACGGGGACGCGGGCGGCGAGGCGGATCCAGCGGAAGGCCGCGTGGTGGGCCTGCTCCGGGTCCATGCGCTTGAAGACCAGCTGGAAGAAGAGTTTGTACATCACGGTGTCCTCATGAAGAGGGGGACACCGTTTCCGGTGTCCCCCTGGGAGCGGGCTAGTCGCGGGCCGCGGTCAGATGTTCCGCGTGTTCCTGGAGTGAACGCACGCCCACGTCTCCGTGGTTGAGGGCGTCGATGCCCTGGACGGCCGCGGCGAGCGCCTGAACCGTGGTCAGGCACGGCACGGACCGGGCGACGGCCGCGGTGCGGATCTCGTAGCCGTCGAGCCGGCCGCCGGTGCCGTAGGGGGTGTTGACGATGAGGTCGACCCCGCCCTCGTGGATGAGCTGGACGATGGTCCGCTCGCCGTCCGGGCCCTCGCCCTCGGACAGCTTGCGCACGACCGTGGCGTTGATGCCGTTGCGCTTGAGGACCTCGGCGGTGCCGGAGGTGGCCAGCAGCTCGAAGCCGTGGGCGACCAGCTCGCGGGCCGGGAAGATCATCGAGCGCTTGTCCCGGTTGGCCACCGAGATGAAGGCGCGGCCCTTGGTGGGCAGCGGGCCGTACGCCCCGGCCTGCGACTTGGCGTACGCCGTGCCGAAGACCGAGTCGATGCCCATGACCTCGCCGGTGGAGCGCATCTCCGGGCCGAGGATGGTGTCGACACCGCGGCCGTGGATGTCGCGGAAGCGCGACCACGGCATGACGGCCTCCTTGACGGAGATCGGCGCGTCCAGCGGCAGGGTGCCGCCGTCGCCGCTCTTCGGCAGCAGGCCCTCGGCGCGCAGCTCCGCGACGGTCGCGCCCAGCGAGATCCGGGCGGCGGCCTTGGCGAGCGGCACCGCGGTGGCCTTCGAGGTGAAGGGCACGGTGCGCGAGGCGCGCGGGTTGGCCTCCAGCACATAGAGGATGTCCCCGGACAGCGCGAACTGGATGTTGATCAGTCCGCGGACGCCGACGCCCTTGGCGATGGCCTCGGTGGAGGTGCGCAGCCGCTTGACGTCGTGGCCGCCGAGCGTGATGGGCGGCAGGGCGCAGGCGGAGTCGCCGGAGTGGATGCCGGCCTCCTCGATGTGCTCCATGACGCCGCCGAGGTAGAGCTCGGTGCCGTCGTAGAGCGCGTCGACGTCGATCTCGATGGCGTCGTCGAGGAAGCGGTCGACCAGGACCGGCCGGGTGGGGCTGATCTCGGTGGACTCGGCGATGTACGAGGAGAGCCGGGTCTCGTCGTACACGATCTCCATGCCGCGGCCGCCCAGGACGTACGACGGGCGGACGAGGACGGGGTAGCCGATCTCGTCGGCGATCGCCTTGGCCTCGTCGAAGGTGGTGGCGGTGCCGTGCTTGGGGGCTGGCAGGCCGGCCTCGGCCAGGACCCGGCCGAAGGCGCCGCGGTCCTCGGCGGCGTGGATCGCCTCCGGGGAGGTGCCGACGACGGGCACGCCGTTGTCCTTGAGCGCCTGGGACAGGCCCAGCGGGGTCTGGCCGCCGAGCTGGACGACGACACCCGCGATCGGGCCGGCGAGGGACTCGGCGTGCACGATCTCCAGCACGTCCTCGAGCGTCAGCGGCTCGAAGTACAGGCGGTCGGAGGTGTCGTAGTCGGTGGAGACGGTCTCCGGGTTGCAGTTGACCATCACGGTCTCGTAGCCCGCGTCGCTCAGCGCGAAGGAGGCGTGGACGCAGGAGTAGTCGAACTCGATCCCCTGGCCGATGCGGTTGGGGCCGGAGCCGAGGATGATCACCGCGGGCTTGGTGCGGGACGCGACCTCGCTCTCCTCGTCGTAGGAGGAGTAGAAGTACGGCGTCTTCGCGGCGAACTCGGCGGCGCAGGTGTCCACCGTCTTGTAGACCGGGCGGATGCCGAGCGCGTGCCGCACCTCGCGGACGACGTCCTCGCGCAGGCCGCGGATCTCGGCGATCTGCACGTCGGAGAAGCCGTGCCGCTTGGCCTCGGCCAGCAGCTCGGGGACGAGCTTGTCGGCGGCGGCCAGCTCGTCGGCGATCTCCTTGATCAGGAAGAGCTGGTCGACGAACCAGGGGTCGATCCTCGTGGCGTCGAAGACCTCTTCCTGGGTGGCGCCGGCCCGGATCGCCTGCATGACGGTGTTGATGCGGCCGTCGGTCGGGCGGACCGCCTCGGCCAGCAGCGCGGCCTTGTCGCCGGGGTCTCCGGTGAAGGCGAACTGCGAGCCCTTCTTCTCCAGGGAGCGCAGGGCCTTCTGGAGCGCTTCGGTGAAGTTCCGTCCGATCGCCATGGCCTCGCCCACCGACTTCATGGTGGTGGTGAGGGTGGAGTCGGCGGAGGGGAACTTCTCGAAGGCGAAGCGGGGGGCCTTGACGACGACGTAGTCGAGGGTCGGCTCGAAGGAGGCCGGCGTCTTCTCGGTGATGTCGTTGGGGATCTCGTCGAGCGTGTAGCCGACGGCCAGCTTGGCGGCGATCTTGGCGATCGGGAAGCCGGTGGCCTTGGAGGCGAGCGCCGAGGAGCGGGAGACGCGGGGGTTCATCTCGATCACGATGACGCGGCCGTCGGCCGGGTCGATGGCGAACTGGATGTTGCAGCCGCCGGTGTCGACGCCGACCTCGCGGATGATCGCGATGCCGATGTCGCGCAGCCGCTGGTACTCACGGTCGGTGAGCGTCATCGCCGGGGCGACGGTGATCGAGTCACCCGTGTGGACGCCCATCGGGTCGAAGTTCTCGATGGAGCAGACGACCACGACGTTGTCGTTCTTGTCGCGCATCAGCTCCAGCTCGTACTCCTTCCAGCCGAGGATGGACTCCTCCAGGAGCACCTCGGTGGTCGGGGAGAGCGTGAGGCCCTGTCCGGCGATGCGGCGCAGCTCCTCCTCGTCGTGGGCGAAGCCGGAGCCGGCGCCGCCCATGGTGAAGGAGGGGCGGACGACGACGGGGTAGCCGCCGAGGGTGTCGACGCCGGCGATGACGTCGTCCATGGAGTGGCAGATGACGGAGCGGGCGGACTCGCCGTATCCGATCTTCGCCTTGACGGCCTCGACGACGCCCTTGAAGAGGTCGCGGTCCTCGCCCTTGTTGATGGCCTCGACGTTGGCACCGATCAGCTCGACGCCGTACTTCTCCAGCACCCCGTTCTCGTGCATGGAGATCGCGGTGTTCAGCGCGGTCTGGCCGCCGAGGGTGGGCAGGAGCGCGTCGGGGCGCTCCTTGGCGATGATCTTCTCGACGAACTCGGGGGTGATCGGCTCGACGTACGTGGCGTCGGCGATCTCCGGGTCGGTCATGATCGTCGCCGGGTTGGAGTTCACCAGGATGACGCGCAGGCCCTCGGCCTTGAGGACGCGGCAGGCCTGGGTGCCGGAGTAGTCGAATTCGGCGGCCTGGCCGATGACGATCGGGCCGGAGCCGATGACCAGGACGGACTGGATATCGGAGCGCTTAGGCACGCTGGCCCTCCATCAGGGATACGAAGCGGTCGAAGAGGTACGCGGCGTCGTGCGGGCCGGCGGCCGCCTCGGGGTGGTACTGGACGCTGAAGGCGGGCCGGTCCAGGAGCTGGAGCCCCTCGACGACCTGGTCGTTCAGGCAGACGTGGGAGACCTCGGCCCGCCCGTAGGCGGTGTCGGAGACCTTGTCGAGCGGGGCGTCGACGGCGAAGCCGTGGTTGTGCGCGGTGACCTCGACCTTGCCGGTCGAGCGGTCCTGCACGGGCTGGTTGATGCCGCGGTGGCCGTACTTCAGCTTGTACGTGCCGAAGCCGAGCGCGCGGCCCAGGATCTGGTTGCCGAAGCAGATGCCGAAGAGCGGGGTCTGCCGTTCCAGGACGCCCTGCATGAGGGAGACCGCGTGGTCGGCGGTGGACGGGTCGCCGGGGCCGTTGGAGAAGAAGACGCCGTCGGGACCGACCGCGTACACCTCCTCCAGGGTGGCGGTGGCGGGCAGGACGTGCACCTCGATGCCGCGCTCGGCCATCCGGTGCGGGGTCATGCCCTTGATGCCGAGGTCGATCGCGGCGACGGTGAACTTCTTGGTGCCGATCGCGGGGACGACGTACGCCTCCTTGGTGGCGACCTCGGCGGAGAGGTCGGCGCCGCTCATCTCGGGCGCCCGGCGCACCTTGGCGAGCAGGGTCTCCTCGTCGGCGAGGGTGTCACCGGAGAAGATGCCGACGCGCATGGCGCCGCGCTCGCGCAGGTGGCGGGTGAGGGCGCGGGTGTCGATGCCGCTGATGCCGACGACGCCCTGGCGCTCCAGCTCCTCGTCGAGCGAGCGCCGCGAGCGCCAGTTGGAGGGCACCCGTGCGGGGTCGCGCACGACATAGCCGGAGACCCAGATCCGCTGCGACTCGGGGTCCTCGTCGTTGACCCCGGTGTTCCCGACGTGCGGGGCGGTCATCACGACGACCTGGCGGTGGTACGAGGGGTCGGTCAGGGTCTCCTGGTAGCCGGTCATGCCGGTGGAGAAAACCGCCTCGCCGAAGGTCTCCCCCACAGCCCCGTAGGCGCGGCCGCGGAAGGCGCGGCCGTCCTCCAGGACGAGTACGGCGGGAGCCAGGGCCCCCCGGGTGGAGATCGTCATCGTGCGGTGCCTTCCGTAGTGCTGGTGAGGTGGTTGACGGCCTCGACCCAGGCGGGGTGCTCGGCCGAGCAGTCGGAGCGGAAGCCGGAGTCGATCAGCTGGTCGCCGAGCGCCCAGGTGATGATCAGCAGGCCGCCCTCGGGCAGAACCTTGCCGGCGAGGGCCTTGTCGATGCGGGCCTCGCGCAGGTCGGCGGCGGGGACGAAGAAGTCCGTCGCGCCGGGCCGTACGACGTCGAGGCCCTGCTCGGTGAGGGTGAGCTCGACGCGGCTGCGGGTGCCGAGGCCGTGGGCGACGACCCGGTCGAGCCACTGCCCGGCGGTGGTCGAGGCGTGGTAGCGGCCGGTCAGCGTGAGCAGCTTCTCGCCGTCCGCGAAGCCGTCCGGGGTGGTCGAGGGGGCGGCGAGGCCGGACTGGAGGCTGCCGCGCCACTTCCAGCCCTGGCGCATCAGCCAGTAGACGAAGGCGATGAACACGAGGAGGCCGATCACCCAGCTGATGCGGGCGGACCAGTCGGTCACCTCCGCCGACTTCTGCTCGGCGGCCAGTTGGTACAGGGTCAGTGTTGTCACGCGAGCTTCCCGTCGACGACCGTGGCACGGCCCCGCAGGAAGGTGTGGGTCACTCGGCCCGGCAGCTCGCGCCCCTCGTAGGGGGTGTTGCGGCTGCGGGAGGCGAAGCCCGCGGGGTCCACCACTCCACGGTATGCCGGATCGACCAGGGTGAGGTTGGCGGGCTCGCCCTCCGAGACGGGGCGGCCGTGTCCGTCGAGGCGGCCGATGGCCGCGGGGCGCGACGACATCCGGTCGGCGACGCCCGCCCAGTCGAGCAGGCCGGTCTCGACCATCGTCTGCTGGACGACGGAGAGCGCGGTCTCCAGGCCCACCATGCCCATGGCGGCCGCGGCCCACTCGCAGTCCTTGTCCTCGTGCGGGTGCGGGGCGTGGTCGGTGGCGACGCAGTCGATGGTGCCGTCGGCGAGGGCCTCGCGCAGGGCCAGCACGTCGGCCTCGGTGCGCAGCGGCGGGTTCACCTTGTAGACGGGGTTGTAGGACCGGACGAGCTCGTCGGTGAGGAGCAGGTGGTGCGGGGTGACCTCGGCGGTGACGTTCCAGCCCTTGGACTTGGCCCAGCGCACGATCTCGACGGAGCCGGCGGTCGACAGGTGGCAGATGTGCACCCGGGAGCCGACGTGCGCGGCCAGCAGCACGTCGCGGGCGATGATCGACTCCTCGGCGACGGCGGGCCAGCCGCCGAGGCCCAGCTCGGCCGAGACGATGCCCTCGTTCATCTGGGCGCCCTCGGTGAGGCGGGGCTCCTGGGCGTGCTGGGCGACGACGCCGTCGAACGCCTTCACGTACTCCAGGGCGCGGCGCATGATGACCGCGTCGTCGACGCACTTGCCGTCGTCGGAGAAGACCTTCACTCCGGCGGCCGAATCGTGCATGGCGCCGAGTTCGGCGAGCTGCTTGCCCTCCAGGCCGACGGTGACGGCGCCGATGGGCTGCACGTCGCAGTAGCCGGACTCCTTGCCGAGCCGCCAGACCTGCTCGACGACACCGGCGGTGTCGGCCACGGGGAAGGTGTTGGCCATGGCGTGGACGGCGGTGAAGCCGCCGACCGCGGCGGCCTTGGTGCCGGTCAGGACGGTCTCGGAGTCCTCACGGCCGGGCTCGCGCAGGTGGGTGTGGAGGTCGACCAGGCCGGGCAGCAGGACCTGGCCCGCCGCCTCGATCACGGTGGCGTCGCCGGCCTCGATGCCGGTGCCGACGGCCGCGATGGTCTCGCCGTCGATCAGGACGTCCTGGGGCTCGCCGCCGAGGACCTTCGCGCCGCGGATAAGGATCTTGCTCATGGTTACTTGTTCTCCTCGGTACGGGCGGGGGCGGCGGGGGCTGCGGGCTCGGAGCCGCCGAGCAGCAGGTAGAGCACGGCCATGCGGATCGAGACGCCGTTGGCGACCTGCTCGACGACCGTGCAGCGGTCGGAGTCGGCGACCTCGGCGGTGATCTCCATGCCGCGGACCATGGGGCCGGGGTGCATGACGACGGCGTGCTCGGGCATCCTCGCCATCCGCTCGCCGTCCAGTCCGTAGCGGCGGGAGTACTCGCGCTCGGTCGGGAAGTAGGCGGCGTTCATCCGCTCGCGCTGCACACGCAGCATCATCACAGCGTCCGACTGCGGCAGCACCTCGTCGAGGCTGTAGCTGATGTCGCAGGGCCACTGCTCGACGCCGACGGGGACCAGGGTGGGCGGCGCCACCAGGGTGACGTGGGCGCCCAGGGTGGTGAGCAGGTGGACGTTGGAGCGGGCGACCCGGCTGTGCAGGATGTCACCGACGATCGTGATCCGGCGGCCGTCGAGGTCCTTGCCGAGCCCGGCGTCGGCCCCGACGAGCCTGCGGCGCATCGTGAAGGCGTCCAGGAGGGCCTGGGTGGGGTGCTCGTGGGTGCCGTCGCCGGCGTTGACGACCGCGCCGTCGATCCAGCCGGATGTGGCCAGGCGGTACGGGGCGCCGGAGGCGCCGTGCCGGATGACGACGGCGTCGGCGCCCATCGCCTCCAGGGTCAGCGCGGTGTCCTTGAGCGACTCGCCCTTGGAGACGGAGGAGCCCTTGGCGGAGAAGTTGATGACGTCGGCGGACAGCCGCTTGGCAGCCGCCTCGAAGGAGATGCGGGTCCGCGTCGAGTCCTCGAAGAAGAGGTTGACGACGGTACGGCCGCGCAGGGTCGGGAGCTTCTTGATCGGCCGGTCCGCGACCCTGGCCATCTCCTCGGCGGTGTCGAGGATCAGGACGGCGTCGTCGCGGGTGAGGTCGGCGGCCGAGATGAGGTGACGCTTCATCTGGGTGTTCTCCGGGGTTGCTGGAGGATTCAGGCGTGCGGGCGTGCGGAAGCCGCCGTACGGCACTCGGGGGCCGTACGGGAGGCAGCTACCGCTCTACCGCCGGGGTGGCCTGCCCGACCCCGAGCAGCACGGCGTCGCGGCCGTCCTCCTCGGCGAGCTGGACCTTGACCGTCTCCCGCAGCGACGTGGGGAGGTTCTTGCCGACGTAGTCGGCCCGGATCGGGAGTTCGCGGTGCCCGCGGTCGACGAGGACCGCCAGCTGCACCGCGCGGGGCCGGCCGATGTCGCCCAGCGCGTCGAGCGCGGCGCGGATCGTGCGGCCGGAGAAGAGGACGTCGTCGACGAGGACGACGAGCCGGCCCTCGATCCCCTCGCCGGGGATCTCCGTGCGGGCCAGGGCGCGCGCGGGGCGCAGCCTCAGGTCGTCCCGGTACATGGTGATGTCGAGGGAGCCGACCGGGATCGTGCGGCCGGTGATCTCCTCGAGCTTGTCGGCGAGCCGGCGGGCGAGGAAGACGCCGCGCGTGGGGATGCCGAGGAGCACCACGTCGTCGGCGCCCTTGGCGCGTTCGACGATCTCGTGGGCGATGCGGGTGAGAACCCGGGCGATGTCGGGAGCCTCGAGAACGGGGCGTGCCGCATTGCCGGTGGCGTCGTGCTGTGCGTCCATAAGAAACGGACCTCCTTCTCCGCCTCTCGGGACGGATCTTAAAGGACGTCGAAATTGCGTCATCCACGTTACCAGGGCTCGTACGGGGCCCTGGCCCCACCCCCGGGAGGCGCCGGTACGGACCGTTCAGCTTGACGCACCCAAGTAACGCTGCGTAACCTCACAGTGAGTTACCAGCCACGCGGCGGAGCCGCAAAACGTTCCAGCGTCCGGGGAGCCTTATGTCCAGCGAATACGCAAAACAGCTCGGGGCCAAGCTCCGTGCCATCCGCACCCAGCAGGGCCTCTCACTCCATGGCGTGGAGGAGAAGTCCCAGGGCCGCTGGAAGGCCGTCGTGGTCGGTTCGTACGAGCGCGGCGACCGTGCCGTGACCGTGCAGCGCCTTGCCGAGCTGGCGGACTTCTACGGGGTCCCGGTGCAGGAGCTCCTGCCCGGTACGACGCCCGGCGGGGCCGCCGAGCCGCCGCCGAAGCTCGTGCTCCAGCTCGAGCGCCTGGCCCATGTCCCGCCGGAGAAGGCCGGACCCCTCCAGCGCTACGCGGCGACGATCCAGAGCCAGCGCGGCGACTACAACGGCAAGGTGCTGTCGATCCGCCAGGACGACCTGCGCACCCTGGCCGTGATCTACGACCAGTCGCCGTCCGTCCTCACGGAACAGCTGATCAGCTGGGGCGTGCTGGACGCCGACGCACGCCGCGCCGTCGGCCACGACGAAGGCTGACCAGCAGAAACGTACCGCCGGGTCGGCGGGGCCCTTTCCGGGCGCCCCGCCGGACCCGGCGTTTCCGTTTTTCCGGGGCGGACACCCCCGGAAAGCCGGACCTGCCGGGCCCGAAAGGACCGGACATGCCGAAGGGCCCGCGGTCGGTCGACCGCGGGCCCTTCGACGGCAGAAGCGCCGCCGGGCTACTGCTCCCGGCGAAGGTTCGGCTTGAGGTCCTTGAAACGGGCCAGCAGGCCGTTCACGAAGGACGGGGAGTCATCGGTGGAGAACTCCTTGGCGATCTGGACCGCCTCGTCGATCACCACCGCGTCCGGGGTCGCGTCCACCCAGATCAGCTCGTACGCACCGAGCCGCAGGATGTTCCGGTCGACGACCGGCATGCGGTCGATCTCCCAGTCCACGGCATAGGTGACGATGAGGTCGTCGATGCGGTCCGCGTACTGCGCGTACCCCTCGACGAGCTCCATCGTGTACTCGGTGACCGGCGGCTGACGGGTGTCGGACCGCGAGTGGCGTACCCAGTCCGCGAGGACCGTCTGCACGGACTCACCGCGCTGGTCGGCCTCGAAGAGAATCTGGAAGGCGCGCTTGCGGGCCGTATTCCGGGCAGCCACGGTTAGCTGTTCACCCGGCCGAGGTAATCGCCCGAACGGGTGTCGACCTTGATCTTCTCACCGGTGGTGATGAAGAGCGGGACGCCGATCTCGTAGCCGGTCTCCAGCGTGGCGGGCTTGGTGCCACCGGTGGAACGGTCGCCCTGGACGCCCGGGTCCGTGTGCTGGATGGTCAGCTCGACAGCGGCCGGCAGCTCGACGTAGAGCACCTCGCCCTCGTGCTGGGCGACGGAGGCGGTGAAGCCCTCGATCAGGAAGTTGGCGGCGTCGCCGACGGCCTTGCGGTCGACCATGAGCTGGTCGTACGTGTCCATGTCCATGAAGACGAAGTACTCGCCGTCCATGTACGAGAACTGCATGTCGCGCCGGTCAATGGTGGCCGTTTCGACCTTCACGCCGGCGTTGAACGTCTTGTCGACGACCTTGCCGGACAGCACGTTCTTGAGCTTGGTGCGCACGAAGGCCGGGCCCTTGCCGGGCTTGACGTGCTGGAACTCGACGACGGACCAGAGCTGGCCTCCGTCGAGCTTGAGCACCAGGCCGTTCTTGAGGTCGTTCGTGGAAGCCACGGTTGCGGAATCTCCTGGACTGAAGCTGGTGGAACGGCCAAGGATGCGCGCTAGAGCGCGAGCAGCTCCTTGGTCGTAATGGTGAGTAGCTCGGGTCCGCCGTCCGCCTCGGGGCGCACGACGAGCGTGTCATCGATCCGGACCCCGCCCCGGCCCGGGAGGTGGACCCCCGGTTCGACGGTGACCGGCACACAAGCGTCCAGTTTACCCATGGCAGCGGGTGCCAACTGCGGGTCCTCGTCGATTTCGAGCCCCACCCCGTGCCCGGTCCAGGGTGCGAGCCCCTCACCGTGGCCCGCGGAGTCCAGGAGGTGGCGGGCCGCGCGGTCCACGTCGCGGTAGGCGGCGCCGGGCACCAGGGCCTCGCGTCCGGCCCTCTGAGCGGCGAAAACCAGGTCGTAGAGCTCGATCTGCCAGTCGGCGGGAGCCGTGCCGATGACGAAGGTGCGGCCGATCTCGCACCGGTAGCCGCGGTAGTTGGCGCCGAGGCAGACGGAGAGGAAATCTCCTTCCTCCACCCGTCGGTCCGAGGGCCGGTGACGGCCCCGGCCGGAGTTGGGGCCGGTGGCGACGGACGTCGCGAACGCGGGCCCGTCGGCGCCGTGGTCCACAAGGCGCCGCTCCAGCTCCAGGGCGAGATGGCGCTCGGTGCGGCCGACCAGGATCGATTCGAGCAGCTCGCCCAGGGCCTGGTCGGTGATCTCGGCCGCGATCCGCAGGCAGCCGATCTCCTCCTCGTCCTTGACGATGCGCAGCTGCTCGACCGTGGCACCCAGATCGGCCAGCCGCAGCTTCGGGGCGACCGAGCCCATGGCCCGGTGCCGGGCGACCGTCAGATCGTGCTCCTCGACGGCCAGGGACTCCGCGCCGCTGGCCGTGGCCAGATCGGCGGCGGCGACCACCGGATCGCCACCGGTCACCGGCAGCAGGTCCACCCGGAGCTGGTCGTCGGTGCGCCCGTCGGCCGGGTCACCGGTCGGGGAGCGCGGGCAGAGCAGGACGTCCTCGGCGGGGCCGAGCAGCAGCACGGCGCCCGGGGGCGCTCCGCCGGCGAGGTAGCGGACATTGGCGGGGCGGGAGACCAGGGCGGCCGCGGATCCGACGGCGGCGCACCGGTCGCGGAGCAGCCCGCGTCGGACGGCGTACACCTCTGACATGCATCGAGCGTAAGAGCGCGGCGCCCGGCCCGCCCGGTCAGCGCACCCGACCGGGGGGGGCGGAAGCCCGGAGAAGCCCGTCGGGGCGCCGTGCCCCGCCGGTTCACCAGGCCGGCGGGCTGGCCAGGGAGCGGGCGAGTATGTCGTCCAGGACCCGGGCGGTGGTCTCCACGTCGTACGTGGAGTTGTCGATGATCGGGAGGCCCGAGCCGTACCAGCCGGCCATGCGGCCGTGGATCCGGGCGACCTCCTCGTCGGAGAGCCTGCGGTTGCCGCTGCGGGCGGCGTTGCGCTCCAGGACGATCTCCAGGCCCGGCAGCAGGACGACCGGCAGCAGACCGGGGCCGACGTGCCGCTTCCAGCCGCCGAGGCCGACGACGGGCCGGTCGGGAAAGACCGCGTCGTCGAGGATGCAGGAGATCCCGTTGGCCAGGAAGTTACGGGCGGCGAAGCCGCAGGTGCGGCGGGCCAGCCGGTACTGGGCCTCGGACTGGTCGTTCCACCCCGCCTGGGGGTCGGCGAAGCCGGAGCAGACCCACTCGCGGACGTCGTCGAGGCTGACATGGGCGGTGGGGACCCGGCGGCGGCTGGCCCACAGCTTGGCCACGGTGGTCTTCCCGGCGCCTGCCGGGCCGATCAGGAGCACGGCCAGGGTCGCGGCGCCGGTGCCGGGCTCGGCGGGCGGCGCCGGCAGCGGCACGGGCCCGCCGGGCGGCAGCTGGATGTGCCCGGTGGTCTCGCGGGAGACGGGTGCGGGCGCCTGGTGCGGCGCGGGTCCGCTCCAGCCCTGGCCGCCCTGCTGGGCGGGGGGTGCGGCGGGCGGCGGACCGGGGTGGGCGGGCGGGCCGGCCGGCGGCGGGACCGGCGGGCCGGGGTGCTGGGCCTGGTGCGACCAGCCGACGGGTCCGTTTCCGGGTCCCTGGGGCGGCGGCAGCGGGGCCCCCACTGCGTGCTGCATCCGGTGGCACTCCGTCTCGTACAGGCAACTGGCGCTGGTGGAACGGCAACCGTACCTTCCCCGGCCGCCACACAGGGAACGGCCGGGGAGGGTCCGCAGTGCCCGGAAGGCCGTTCGGCCTTCCCGGACGGGGTGCGTCAGTCCGTGAGTTCGTCCGCGAGCGCGCGCAGGGCGAGACGGTAGGACCCGATGCCGAATCCGGCCACGGTACCGGTGGCGACCGGGGCGACCACCGAGGTGTGGCGGAATTCCTCCCGTGCGTACGGGTTCGAGATGTGCACCTCGATCAGCGGGGCGGTGCGCTGGGCGGCCGCGTCCCGCATCCCGTACGAGTAGTGCGTGAAGGCGCCCGGGTTGAGAACGACCGGAATTGAACCGTCCGCGGCTTCGTGGAGCCAGCGGATCAGCTCCCCCTCGTCGTTGGTCTCCCGGACGTCGACGTCGAAGCCGAGCTCCTTGCCGAGGGTGCGGCAGGTCTCGACGAGCCCGGCGTAGGAGGTGGCGCCGTAGACGTCGGGCTCGCGCGAGCCCAGCCGGCCGAGGTTGGGGCCGTTGAGCACGAGGACCCGGCGGGTCACGCGGACACCTCCCCGTAGGCGGCCAGCAGCACGGCCGGGTCGGGGCCCTCCAGCACGGTGGGCTTGCCCAGGCCGTCCAGGACGATGAAGCGCAGCAGGTCGCCGCGGGACTTCTTGTCGACCTTCATGTTCTCCAGCAGCTTGGGCCACTGGTCGCCGCGGTAGGTCAGCGGCAGGCCGACGGACTCCAGGACCGCGCGGTGCCGGTCGGCCGTGGCGTCGTCCAGGCGTCCGGCGAGCCGGCCCAGCTCGGCGGCGAAGACCATGCCGACCGAGACGGCGGCGCCGTGGCGCCACTTGTAGCGCTCGTTCTTCTCGATCGCGTGGGCCAGGGTGTGGCCGTAGTTGAGGATCTCGCGCAGTCCGGACTCCTTGAGGTCGCTGGAGACGACCTCCGCCTTGACCCGGATGGCCCGCTCGATCAGCTCGGAGGTGTGCGGTCCGGCCGGGCCGCGCGCGCCCTGCGGGTCGGCCTCGACGAGGTCGAGGATCGCCGGGTCGGCGATGAAGCCGGCCTTGATGATCTCGGCCATGCCGGAGACGTAGTCGTTGACCGGCAGCGAGTCCAGCGCGGCCAGGTCGCAGAGCACCCCGGCGGGCGGGTGGAAGGCGCCGACGAGGTTCTTGCCCTCTGCGGTGTTGATGCCGGTCTTGCCGCCGACGGCGGCGTCCACCATGGCGAGCACGGTGGTGGGGACGGCGATCCAGCGCACCCCGCGCAGCCAGGAGGCGGCGACGAACCCGGCGACGTCGGTGGTGGCTCCGCCGCCGACACCGACGATGACGTCGGTGCGGGTGAAGCCGGTCTGGCCGAGCGCCTTCCAGCAGTAGGCGGCGACCTCGACGGTCTTGGCCTCCTCGGCGTTGGGCAGCTGGATCGCGATGGCCTCGTAGCCCTGGTCGGCGAGGTCCTGGCGGACCGCCTCACCGGTCTCCGCGAGCGCCTCGGGGTGCAGTACCGCGACGCGCTTGGCGCGGTCGCCGATGAGCGTGGGCAGCTCGCCGAGCAGCTGGCGGCCGATCAGCACCTCGTACGGGTCGGTGCCCGCGCTGCCGGCGATCTGGATGCGGGTGGGTCCCTGCTCCGTCATGCGTGTGTTCTCCCGGCCGGACGAGGGTGCGTCCGGCAGCTCCAGTGCGTCGAGGACCGCCTGGGCGACCTCTTCGGGTGTGCGCTCGTCGGTGGCGACGACCGTGCGGGCCACCTCCGTGTAGAGGTGGCGGCGGGCCTCCATGAGCTCGCGCCACTGCCGGCGCGGGTTCACGGCGAGCAGCGGGCGCGCGGTGTTGAGCCCCACGCGCTTGACGGCCTCGTCGACGTCCATCGAGAGATAGACGACCGGGCGCCCGGCGAGCAGTGCGCGGGTCCCCTCGTCGAGGACGGCTCCGCCGCCGAGGGAGAGCACTCCCCCGTGCTCGGCGACGGCGGCCCGTACGGCCTGCCGCTCCAGCGCGCGGAAGTGGTCCTCGCCCTCGTCGTAGAAGATCTCGGAGATCGGTTTGCCCGCCGCGGCGACGACATCGGCGTCGGTGTCCCGGTAGCCGGTGCCCAGACGGGCGGCGAGCAGTTCACCGACGGTGGACTTGCCGACGCCCATCGGCCCGACCAGGACGATCAGCGGACCGCTCATCGGATCTGCAGGTGGTCGAGGTACGACTGCACGTTGCGGTGGGTCTCGGGCACGCTGTCGCCGCCGAACTTCTCCGCGACGGCGTCGGCGAGGACCAGCGCGACCATCGCCTCGGCGACGATGCCGGCCGCCGGAACGGCGCAGACATCGGAGCGCTGGTGGTGTGCCTTGGCGGGTTCGCCGGTGACCACGTCGACGGTGGCCAGGGCGCGGGGCACGGTGGCGATCGGCTTCATGGCGGCGCGGACGCGCAGCAGCTCACCGGTGGTCAGCCCGCCCTCGGTGCCGCCGGAGCGGCCGGAGGCGCGCTTGATGCCGTCCTCGGTCACCAGAATCTCGTCGTGCGCCTTGGACCCCGGTACGCGGGCGAGGTCGAAGCCGTCGCCGACCTCGACGCCCTTGATGGCCTGGATGCCCATGAGCGCGGCGGCGAGCCGGGCGTCGAGGCGGCGGTCCCAGTGCACGTGCGAGCCGAGGCCGACCGGCACCCCGTACGCGAGCACCTCGACCACGCCGCCGAGCGTGTCGCCGTCCTTGTGGGCCTGGTCGATCTCGGCGACCATCCGCTTGCTCGCGTCGGCGTCGAGGCAGCGCACCGGGTCGGCGTCGAGCCTGTCGACGTCGGAGGGGACGGGGTAGACGCCGTAGGGCGCCTTGGCCGCGGCCAGCTCGACGACGTGACTGACGATCTCGATGCCGGCGGTCTCCTTGAGGTACGACCGGGCGACGGCTCCGAGCGCGACGCGCGCGGCGGTCTCCCGGGCGCTGGCGCGCTCCAGGACCGGCCGGGCCTCGTCGAAGCCGTACTTCTGCATGCCGGCGAGGTCGGCGTGGCCGGGCCGGGGACGGGTCAGCGGGGCGTTGCGGGCCTGGGCGGCCAGTACCTCGGGGTCGACCGGGTCGGCCGACATGACCTGCTCCCACTTGGGCCATTCGGTGTTGCCCACCATCACGGCGACCGGGGACCCCATGGTCAGCCCGTGCCGGACACCGCCGAGGAAGGTGACCTCGTCCTTCTCGAACTTCATCCGCGCACCGCGGCCGTAACCGAGCCGCCGCCGGGCGAGCGCGTCCGCCACCATCTCCGTGGTGACCGGGACACCGGCGGGAAGACCCTCCAGCGTCGCCACCAGTGCGGGGCCGTGCGACTCCCCCGCGGTCAGCCAGCGCAACCTGCTCAACGGTGCTCCTCATGCTCGCGCCTGAAATCCAACGGCGCGACCGGGTGCGCGGCCCTGGCCCGCCGCCCCCGATCCTCCCACGGCCGGGGACCTCGGCCCGCCGCCGGTCCAGCAGACGGACGCCCCCGTCCCGCGCCGACCCGGCCGAACCAAACGGGAAATTCATTGCATTCACTGATCCACATGTCATACATGGCACATGCAGAGACAAATCGAAAAGCGCTTGACGGCTTATCAGAAGCCTGTGAAAATCTCGTCACAATAATTACACACAATTGACTCACAAGGATGATCCGCATGCGTAAATCGCTGATATCTCTCGCCGTGGGCGCCACTCTGACCCTGTCGGTCCCGCTCGGCGGCACCGCGTACGCCGACGCCCAGGGAAACTCGGACTGGCGCTACCTGACCTGCACCTCGGGCGGCGCGCGGGGCGAGCTCGGATACCGCTGGTGGAGCAACGGCACCATCGACTCCATCGACCTGGAGCTCACGGCACTGGATATTTCCTCGGACGGGCACCACCCCGAGGTCCGTTTCATCTCCCACAATTACGGCGGAGGCGTCAAGTACTGGAGCTGGCACTCCTACGACGGCGGGGCTCCGGGCGGTCGCGCTTGGTACACCACCGCGCAGAGCGACGCCGGCCTTTACAGCATAGGCATCCAGGTCGCCAACAAGGAGGGCAGCAAGATCGTGACCTACAAGACCTGCTTGGTCAGCGAAGCCGCCTGAGCATCCCGCGGTCCGACACGGGCGCCGTGTCCACCCGGGTGGGTACGGCGCCCGTGTCAGACGGAGACGTCCGGCGTGCGCCCGGCCAGCGCCGCCTCCCCCGCGGCGCGCATGACGGCGAGCGGGGCGTCCAGCCCCGTCATCTGCCCGACCTGGAGAACCGCTTGGTGCACCAGGAGGTCGAGGCCTCCGACGACTGCGCCGCCGCGGTCGGCCCAGGCGGCGGCGAGACGGGTGGGCCACGGCTCGTACAGCACGTCGAAGAGCGTGCCGGGCCGCTCCGGCACGGCCCCGGCCAGCTCGTCGGCGGCACCGGCGGGGGTGGTCGCGATGACGAGGGGCGCGGTCAGCGCATGGTCGGCCTCGGCCCAGTCGGCGATCCGGACGTCGACGCCGAGGCGTTCCCCCCAGCCGCGCATCTCGTCAGCGCGGGCCGCACTGCGCACATACGCGGTGACGGGACCGGCGCAGATCCCGGACAGGGCGGCCAGCGCGGAGGAGGCGGTGGCGCCGGCGCCGAGGATCGCGGCGGACTCCACCTTCTCGACGCCGCGTTCCCGCAGGGCGGCGGCCATGCCGGGGACATCCGTGTTGTCCCCGGTGCGGCGGCCGTCCGCGCCGAAGACCACGGTGTTCACGGCCTCGACCGAGGCTGCGGTCTCGCTGACCCCGTCCAGCAGCGGAACGATCGCCCGCTTGAGCGGCATGGTCAGCGACAGCCCGGCCCACGCGCCGTCCAGATCCTCGACGAACCCGGGCAGCGCCCGCTCGTCGATCTCGAACCGGTCGTACGTCCAGTCGCCGAGACCCAGTGCGGCGTACGCGGCCCGGTGCAGGACGGGGGAGAGCGAGTGGGCGATGGGCGAGCCGAGGACGGCCGCGCGGTGGCGCCCGTCAGTCGAGGGCATCAAACTTTTCCTTGAGCTTCAGGAACTCTTTGTAGGTCTTGGCAAACTCGGTCTTGCGCTCACCATCGGTGGCCACGAAGTAGATCCAGCCGTCCTTGGTCGGGTTCAGGGCGGCAGCGAGGGCTTCGTTTCCGGGATTCCCGATGGGGCCGGGAGTAAGACCCTGCCTGGTGTACGTGTTGTACGGATCCTTGTTCTTCCGGATCTCTTCCAGGGTGATATTGATCTTGCTCTGCTTGTTCAAGTAATTGAACGAGGAGTCGAACTGAAGGTACTGGTTCGTCTCCGTATTCGTCGGCTTGAGACGGTTGTAAATGACTTCCGCCATCTTCCGGAAGTCATCGTGCGTCTTGCCTTCGGCCTGGACGAGGCTGGCTGCCGTGAGCATTTCCCAGGGGCCGTTCAGGTTGTGCTTCTTGGCTGCACCGGCAAGGTCGAGCTTGTCGTACTCCTCGTTGGACCGCGAGACCATCTTCTTGAGAAGTGTCTCCGGCTTGGTCTCCTTCGTCACCGGATACGCGGCTGGATAGAGGAATCCTTCCAGTGGGTCCTTGATGTCCTTGCTCTTGCTCGCCCAGTCGGGCAGGCCCAGGTCGGACTTCTTAGACTTGGCGACGCTCTCGGTCGTGCCCTTGGTGAGGCTCAGCCGCTTGTCGACCATCGCGTAGACGACGCTGTTCCGCGTCCCCTCGGGAATCACCAGAAGATTCTGGCTCTTCGGGTCGACCATCATCTTCACGGCCTCGGACGCCGACATCTCCGAGTGCAGGAGGTAGACCCCGGCCTGGATCGACTTGCCCTTGGGGTTCTCGTTCTGCGCGGAGACGAAGGCGTCGACGCTCTTGACGACGCCGGCCTTCTTCAGGATGTTGCCGATGTCGTAGCCGTAGGCGCCCTTGGGGATCTCCACCTCGACCGAACCCGAGCCGCTACCCGCGTAGTCCGGGGCCGCGCCGAACTTGTCCTTGTAGAAGGAGTAGCCGACGTAACCCACTCCGCCGAGGCCGCCGACCAGGACGAGGGAGACGACCAGACAGGCGCAGCCGCTGCGGCCCTTCTTCTTCTTGCCCTTGCCGCGGCGCTCGCCGCCCCCGTCGCCCCGGCGGGACTCGCGGGAGTCGTCGTCCTCGTCGTAGTCGTCGTCCTTGCCGCCCTTGCGGCCGTCCTCGTCCACGCCGGTGAAGAACGGGTGGGTCTCCTCCGGCTGGGCCTCGGGGTCCCAGTCGGGGTTCGGCTCGGGGTCGGGGGCCCGGTCCGGGGCGGGCGCGGCCTCGCGGCGGCCCGGGGGCTGCGGCGGCGGGTAGGCCTCAGGGGTGCCGTAGTAGTCGTTCGTCTCGCCGTAGCCGTACGCGGCGACGGGCTGGCCCTCGTACGGCATGGCGGCCTGCTGGCCGGTGTCCCATCCGCCGTTGTACGGGGGCTGCTGGGCGTACGGGTCCTGCTGGCCCCCGTACCCCTGCTGTTGCTGATACTGCGCCTGCTGCTGGGCGTACGGGTCCTGCTGCTGTTGCTGCGCGTACGGGTCGTGCGGCTGCTGCTGTTGCTGGTAGGGATCCTGCTGATAGGGGCCCTGCTGCTGGGCGTACGGGTCCTGCGCATAGGGCTGCTGCTGGCCGCCGTACTGACTCTGGCCGTGGGCAGGCTGCTCGCCTCCCCATCCCTGGTCCCCGTACAAGGGGTCCTCGGGATGCCACGGTTCGGAGCCGGGGCCCCGGCCATACTCAGTCATCGATCCCCTTGAGCCGCGAGACGACATTCCGTCTCTTTGCTGTGCGGTGTTTTTTCGAACACCGCCGCATCGCGCGGAACGTTACCGTATCGCGATCAGACAACCACTTCGACGGCTTCGCCGGGTGGATTGCCCGAAGCCCGTTCGGACTCCAGAGCGTTCTGAAGGATCACCACAGCGGCAGCCTGATCAATGACGGATCGGCCTTTTTTGGACTTCACGCCCGATGCGCGCAGCCCTTGACTGGCCGTCACTGTGGTCATCCTCTCGTCCACCAATCGCACCGGAATGGGTGCAACCGCACGGGCGAGCACATCGGTGAAAGCGCGGACCTTGGCCGCGGCCGGCCCCTCCCCGCCACCGAGCGAGCGGGGCAGTCCGACGACGACCTCGATCGGCTCGTACTCCGCGACGATCTGCCCGAGCCGCCGGTGGGCGGCCGGGACATCACGTCCCGGCACGGTCTCCACCGGCGTGGCGAGAATCCCGTCGGGGTCGCACGAGGCGACCCCGATCCGGGCGTCCCCGACATCGATCGCCAGCCGGCGACCTCGGCGCATCTGCGTCATCTCCGGCGTCACGCCGTCTCGGTGACGAGGCGTTCGACGGCCGCGACGGCGTCGCCGATGGCCTCCGGGTTCTGGCCGCCGCCCTGGGCGACGTCCGGCTTGCCGCCGCCACCGCCGCCGAGGGTCTTGGCGGCGGTACGGACCAGGTCACCGGCCTTGAGACCGCGCTCGCGGGCGGCCTCGTTGGTGGCGATGACGGTCAGCGGGCGCCCGTTGGCGGTGGTGAACAGGGCCACGACGGCCGGCCGGCCGCCCTGGATGCGCCCGCGCACGTCGAGGACGAGCTTGCGCAGATCGTCGGTGGAGGTGCCGTCCGGCACCTGGCCGGTGACCAGGGCGACGCCCCGGACGTCCTGGGCGGAGTCGACCAGACCGGCGGCGGCCGCGAGGACCTTCTCCGCGCGGAACTTCTCGATCTCCTTCTCGGCGTCCTTCAGCTTGCCGAGCATCCCGGCGATCTTCTCCGGAAGCTCCTCGGGACGGCCCTTGACCAGCTCCTGGAGCTGGGCGACGACCGTGTGCTCCCGGGCGAGGAAGTTGTACGCGTCGACGCCGACGAGCGCCTCGATGCGGCGGACGCCGGAACCGATGGACGACTCGCCGAGCAGCTTCACCAGACCGAGCTGGGCGGTGTTGTGGACGTGCGTGCCGCCGCACAGCTCCTTGGAGAAGTCGCCGATGGTGACGACGCGGACGCGCTCGCCGTACTTCTCGCCGAACTCGGCGATGGCACCCTGCTTCTTGGCCTCGTCGATCGACATGACCTCGGCCTGGACGTCCAGCTCGCGGGCCAGCACCTCGTTGATCTTCTGCTCGACGTCGGTGAGGACCGTGCCGGGTACCGCGGCGGGCGAGCCGAAGTCGAAGCGGAAGCGGCCCGGGGAGTTCTCCGAACCGGCCTGGGCCGCCGTCGGGCCCAGCGCGTCGCGCAGCGCCTGGTGCGTGAGGTGGGTGGCGCTGTGGGCGCGGGCGATGGCCCGGCGGCGGGTGTTGTCGATGGCTGCGAAGGCGGACGCGCCGACCGTCACCTCTCCGACCTGGACCGAGCCCTTGTGGACGGAGACGCCCGGGACCGGCTGCTGGACGTCGCGCACCACGATGACGGCGCCGGTGTCGAGCCGGATGCGGCCCTGGTCGGCGAGCTGGCCGCCGCCCTCGGCGTAGAAGGGGGTGCGGTCGAGGACGACCTCGACCTCGTCGCCCTCGGAGGCAGCGGGCGAGGGGACCCCGTCGACGAGGAGGCCGACGATCGTGGACTCGCCCTCGGTGGCGGTGTAGCCGGTGAACTCGGTGACGCCGGAGTTGTCCGCGACCTCGCGGTAGGCGGACAGGTCGGCGTGGCCGGTCTTCTTGGCCTTGGCGTCGGCCTTGGCCTTGTCGCGCTGCTCCTGCATCAGACGGCGGAAGCCGTCCTCGTCCACGGAGAGGCCCTGTTCGGCGGCCATCTCCAGGGTGAGGTCGATCGGGAAGCCCCAGGTGTCGTGGAGCAGGAACGCCTTGTCGCCGGCGAGGACCCGCCCGCCGGCGGCCTTGGTCTCGGTGACGGCGGTCTCCAGGATGTTCGTGCCGCCCTTGAGGGCCTTGAGGAACGCGGCCTCCTCGGCGAGCGCGACGGTCTCGATGCGCTTGCGGTCGGTGATCAGCTCCGGGTACTGCTGTCCCATCGTGTTGATCACGACGTCGACCAGCTCGCTCACGACGGAGCCGGTGGCGCCCATCAGCCGCATGTTGCGGATGGCGCGGCGCATGATGCGGCGCAGCACATAGCCGCGGCCCTCGTTGCCGGGGGTGACGCCGTCGCCGATGAGCATGACGGAGGTGCGGATGTGGTCGGCGACCACGCGCAGCGAGACGTCCGTGGCGTCGGCGGCGCCGTAGCGCACCCCGGTCAGCTCGGTGGCCTTGTCCATGACGACGCGCAGGGTGTCGGTCTCGTACATGTTCTGCACGCCCTGCAGGATCATCGCGAGGCGTTCGAGGCCGAGGCCGGTGTCGATGTTCTTGGACGGCAGGTCACCGAGGATCGGGAAGTCGTCCTTGCCGTCGCCGGCGCCGCGCTCGTACTGCATGAAGACCAGGTTCCAGATCTCCACGTACCGCTCGTCGTTGACGGCCGGGCCGCCCTCGACGCCGAACTCGGGGCCGCGGTCGTAGTTGATCTCGGAACAGGGGCCGCAGGGACCGGGGACGCCCATGGACCAGAAGTTGTCCTTCTTGCCCAGGCGCTGGATGCGCTCGGCGGGGACGCCGATCTTGTCCCGCCAGATGGCCTCGGCCTCGTCGTCGTCGAGGTAGACCGTGATCCACAGGCGCTCGGGCTCCAGGCCGAAGCCGCCGTCCGCCACGGAGCTGGTGAGCAGCTCCCAGGCGTACTCGATGGCGCCTTCCTTGAAGTAGTCGCCGAAGGAGAAGTTGCCGCACATCTGGAAGAAGGTGCCGTGCCGGGTGGTCTTGCCCACCTCTTCGATGTCCGGCGTACGCACGCACTTCTGCACGCTGGTGACGCGGGGGGCGGGCGGCTTGACCTCACCGAGGAAGTACGGCTTGAAGGGCACCATGCCGGCCGGGACCAGCAGCAGAGTCGGGTCGTCCGCGATGAGCGACGCCGAAGGGACAACGGTGTGACCGCGCTCCTCGTAGAAGCTCAGCCAGCGGCGACGAATTTCTGCCGACTCCATCAGTGGTCCTCATTCCGGTTGTACGAGTTGTAGGGGAGCTTGCGGTACGTGGCGGGCGGGCGCCCGTCCCGCTCCGCCGCTTCGACGGCGAAGTGGCGCCGCACGGGGAGATCGGGGTCGACCGGTGCCTCCAGGCCCAGCGCCTCGCCGAGTTCGGCCTCGCGCCTGACCATGCCTTCGCGGACGTCCAGCGCGAAGTCCTTGAGCCTGTGGCCGGCCACCAGCGCCTTGTCGGCGGCCTGCGCCGCGAGGCTCTCGGGGGTCAGCTGCTTGATCTTGCGGTTGACCTTGGTGGTGGCCCAGACGCCGGCTGCTGCGCCGGCGGTGAACCAGAACGTACGGCGGAACATCGCTGCGTCAGTCCTTCGGTCCGCGGGGTTTCTGTCCGTTGCGCTTCCGTCCGCGCGCGGACGGCACGGTCCGGCCGACGATCACCGAACGCCGGGAGCGCTTCTCCGGCTCGGGTGCGCTCTTGCGGCCGATGGCCTGCCGGACGCCGTAGCCGAACGCGGCGACCTTGACCAGCGGCCCGCCGAACGTCGAGGCGACGGTGGTGGAGAGTGCCGAGGCGTTGGAGGTGACCTCCTGGACGTCCGTCGCGATCGCGTCGACCTTGTCGAGCTGGGTCTGCGCGGAGCGGACGGTCGCAGAGGCGTCGGCCAGCAGCGGGACGGCCTGTTCGGTCACGTCCGCCACGAGTTTGGTGGTCGCCCTGAGCGTCTGGGCGAGCCTCACCAGCACGACGGCGAGGAACGAAACCAGGATCGCCCAGAAGACGGCCACCAGGATCCCGGCCACCTCACCACCGGACACAGTGCACCGCTCTCTGGCTTGTCGTCTGTCTCTGTCTTGTCTGCTCGTTCGGCGACGGCCGTCGCGGCGGCCGGTCACCGTCCCCGAGCCTATCGCGCCGGGACTCGCGCCCTGTACCGCATGACCGGCGGGCCCCGCGGGAGTTGTGGCGACGAGATTGTACGGAGAGCTTTCAAGCCAGTACTCTGCGTGTTTCATGCGACGCTCTCAGCGCCCCTCTCCGCCCCCCGACGACTCCGGCTCCCCCTCCGCCGGCCAGGACGGTCCCGTGCGCACACCCCGGGGGAACCTCCCGGCGGAGCTGAACAGATTCGTGGGACGCGAGGACGAGCTGGCCGAACTCGCCCGGCTGCTGGAGGAGTCCCGCCTGGTGACCGTCGTCGGGGTGGGCGGCGTGGGCAAGACCCGACTGGTGACCAGAGCCGCCGCGCTTTTGGAGAAACGGTACTGCGACGGGGTGTGGCTGGTGGAGCTGTCCGCCGTCCACGACGCCGGGCTGCTCGAACACGCCCTGGTGGACGCCCTGGGCCTCACCGACCACACCACCAGACCGCCCCGCGCCGCGCTCGTCGAGCACTGCGCCAGGCACCGTCTGCTCCTGGTGATCGACGGCTTCGAGCATCTCGTCGACGCCTGCGCCGAGTTGGTACGCGATCTGCTGCGCCGGGCCCCCCGGCTGCGGGTCCTGGCGGCCGGCCGGCTGCCGCTGGAACTCGACGGCGAGGCCACCTACCCGCTGGCGACCATGACGGACAACGACGCGCTCCGGCTCTTCGCCGAGCGGGCCGCGGCGGTACGCCCGGACTTCCGGCTGACCGACCGCACCCGGGGACCGGCCGGGGAGCTGTGCCGTCGGCTGGACGGGATCCCGCTCGCTCTGGAGCTGGCGGCGGGCCGGCTGCGCGCCCTGTCGACCGAGCAGGTGCTGCAACGGCTCGACGACCGCTTCCGGCTGCTGACCGGCGGCAGCCGCAGCGCGCTGGCGCGGCACCAGACGCTCCGTACCGCCATCGGCTGGAGCCATGAGCTGTGCGCCCCGGAGCAGCGGCTGCTGTGGGCCCGGCTCTCGGTCTTCGCCGGGCAGTTCGACCTGGAGGCGGTCGAGTACATCTGCAGCGGCCCCGAACTGCCAGCCGACTCGCTGCTCGACGTGCTCTCCGGGCTGCTCGCCCAGTCCGTCGTCCTGCGCGAGGACTCCGCGGTGGGCACCCGCTACCGGATGCTGGACACCGTGCGCGAGTACGGCGCCGAGTGGCTGACGGCCACCGGCGACACCGACCGGCTGCGGCGGCGGCACCGGGACTGGTTCCTGGGGCTGGCGACCTGGTGCGAGCTCGACTGGTTCAGCCCCCGCCAGGCCGAGGTGGCGGCCCGGGTGGAGAGCGAACTGCCCAATCTGCGACGGGCCATGGAGTGTTCGCTGGAGAGCCCGGAGGAGGCGCACCTCGCGCAGTACCTGGCGGGCACGCTCTGGTTCCTGTGGGTCGGCTGCGGGCGGCTCTCGGAGGGCCGGCACTGGCTGGACCATGTGCTGGAGGAGGAGACCGCGCACGACACCTCGCGGCTCAAGGCCCTGTGGGTGCTCGGCTATGTCGCGGTGCTCCAGGGCGACCCGGTGGGCGCGATCTCGGCGCTGACCGAGTGCCGGGACGAGGCGGAGCGGGCGGGCGATGCCACGGCGGCGGCCTACGCGGTGCACCGCACGGGCTGCCTGGCGCTGGTCACCGACGACATGGAGCGCGCCCAGGACCTGCTGCACGACGCGCTGGGCCGTTACCGGGAGCTCGGCGAGCTGAACAGCAACGTGCTGATGGCCCAGGTGGAGCTGGCGATGGCGATCGGCTTCCGGGGCGATCTGGACCGGGCCGTCGTCATCTGCGAAGAGGTACGGGACATCTGCGAGGACCACGGCGAGCGGTGGGCCCTGAGCTACGCGCTCTACGTCCTGGCCTTCGCCACCCTGCAACGGGGCCGTCCCCAGCGGGCCCGGGAGCTGCTCGGGGAGTCGCTGGCCATCACCCACGCCTTCCACGACCTGCTCGGCACCGTCCTCGCGCTGGAGCTGCTGGCCCTGGTGACGGTGGTCGAGGGCGACGCGGACGAGGCGGCGCTGCTCCAGGGGGCGGCCGACCGGATCTGGCCGTCGGTGGGGCTGCCGCTGTTCGGTTCCGCGCACTACGGGGCGCCGAGGGCCCGGTGCGCGGAGCTGGCCCGCCATGAGCTGGGCGAGGCGCGGTACGCGGCGGGACTGCGCGCGGGCCGGGAGCTGGGAGCGGACGCGGTGGTCGCCAGGGCGCTCACGGGACGGCCCGGCGGGCGGCGGGGCGGGGCGGAGGGCGGGGCCGAGGACCGGCCCGGGTCCGTGCCGGCGCCGGGGAGAACGCGAAAGCCCGCCGCCTCCCCGACATCGGGAAGGGGCGGGCCTGAGCGCCGGTGAAGAGCGGCTACGCCTGGATCAGCGGGCGTAGTACTCGACGACGAGCTGCTCGTCGCAGATCACGGGGATTTCCTTGCGGTTCGGGTCCCGGTCCAGGCGGAAGGCCAGGGCCTTCAGGTTCACCTGCAGGTAGCGCGGGGTCTCACCGTCGGTGTCGTAACCACCCTCGCGGGCCACCTGGAAGGGGTACTTCTCGCGGCTGCGCTCGCGGACCATGACGATGTCGTCCGGACGGACACGGAACGACGGCTTGTCGACCTTGCCACCGTTGACCTCGATGTGGCCGTGGACGACCATCTGGCGGGCCTGGTAGATCGTCTTGGCGATACCGGAACGCAGGACCAGCGCGTCGAGGCGGCGCTCGAGCTCGACGACCAGCGCCTCGCCCGTCTTGCCCTCGGCCTTCTTGGCGCGGTCGTAGGCGCGCGCCATCTGGCGCTCGCTGATGTCGTACTGCGCGCGCAGACGCTGCTTCTCGAGCAGACGGACCTTGTAGTCCGAGTTCTGCTTGCGCCCACGGCCGTGCTCGCCCGGCGGGTAGGGGCGGGCCTCGAAGTACTTGACAGCCTTCGGCGTCAGCGCGATGCCGAGCGCGCGGCTCTTCTTGACCTTGGGACGCGACTGATTAGGCACGTTCTCCAGACCTCCGTTGTAGGTTAGGTTAGGCTCACCTTACTCAAGGAGATCGCATGTCTCGCCCTGGGAACACCACACACGTCACGGACAGCACTGACAGCGTCGACGCACTTGAGGGCGTCGATACGACGGAGGACCGATCAGATCGTGGTCAGCCGCGTCCCAGCGGGCTTGAAAACACACGGATGCCGTCAGCAGCCGAGCGCACACGAACTCTCGTACAGAGTACCTGCTCGGCGGTACTGCTCATCCCCGGGCTCGAAAGCGCGGGCTCGGACCAGCTCACACCGCTCTCCCGCAGCGTCGGTCCGGACGGGGACCTGTTCCTCGAGTTCCCCGCCGCGTCCCCGGCCGTGCGGGCCGCGACACACGCCCAGGACGACGACCTGTCGGCCGTGCTGGAGATCACGGACGTCGCCCCCGTCGCCGTACCCCACCGTATCCGCGGCCGCGCCCGCGTGAGCGGCTGGCTGACCTGCGTGCCCGGCATGGCGGGCCCCGGCCGGACGCTGCTGCGGCTGGAGACGGGCGAGGCGTACGTCGACGACCTGTGGGGCGTGGAGGGCGTGGACGCGGAGGACTTCCGGGACGCGCTGCCCGACCCGCTCGTCGACCACGAGGCGGAGCTGCTCCAGCATCTGCACGCGGCCCACGGCGAGCAGCTGGACACGCTGTGCGGACTGCTCGGCGAGCGGGCCGCCCGGGTCTGCGCCGCGCAGCGCCCGGCCGTGGTGCCCGTGGCGCTGGACCGGCTCGGGCTGCGGGTGCGCTTCTGCGAGCCGGAGGGCGGCTCCTGCTTCGACGCGCGCTTCGAGTTCCCCGAGCCCGTGCGCGATGTCGTCGAGCTGAGCTACGCCATGCACAGGCTCTTCGAGGCGGCCGCGCACTGAGGGCCGGACCGCCCTAGGACGTCTCCGCCGTGTCCGTCGTGCCCTTGGCGTCCTCGGGGCCCGTCCGGCCGAGCCGCTCCCTGACCCGGTCCGCCACGTCCGCGTAGCGCGCCTCCGCGCCGTAGCGGGTGGGCCGGTAGTACCGCTTGTCGCGGACGGCGTCCGGGGCGTACTGCTGGGCGGCGATGCCGCCGGGCACATCGTGCGGGTAGACGTAGCCCTGGGCGTGGCCCAGCTTGGCCGCGCCCTTGTAGTGGCCGTCGCGCAGATGGGCCGGGACCGGGCCGGCCAGCCCCTTGCGCACATCGTCCTGGGCGGCGGAGATCGCCAGCGTCGCCGCGTTCGACTTGGGTGCCAGCGCCAGGGCGATCGTGGCATGGCTGAGGGTGAGCGCCGCCTCCGGGAAGCCGATCATCGCGACGGCCTGGGCCGCCGCGACCGCGGTGGGCAGCGCCGTGGGGTCCGCAAGGCCGATGTCCTCGCTGGCCGAGATCATCAGCCGCCGGGCGATGAACCGGGGGTCCTCCCCCGCCTCGATCATCCGGGCCAGGTAGTGCAGTGCGGCGTCCACGTCGGAGCCGCGGATCGACTTGATCAGCGCGCTCGCCACGTCGTAGTGCTGGTCGCCGTCCCGGTCGTACTTCACGGCCGCCCGGTCGACGGTCTCCTCCAGCGTCAGGAGGGTGATCTCCTCCTCGTGCTTGGAGAGCGCGGCGCCCGCCGCGGCCTCCAGCGCCGTCAGCGCCCGGCGGGCGTCACCGCCGGCGATGCGCAGCAGATGCTCCTCGGCGTCCTCGGGCAGGCTCACCGCGCCGCCGAGGCCGCGCTCGTCGGTCAGCGCCCGGCGCAGCAGTCCGCGCAGGTCGTCGTCGGTGAGCGATTCCAGCGTCAGCAGCAGGGAGCGCGAGAGCAGCGGGGAGATGATCGAGAAGTAGGGGTTCTCGGTGGTCGCGGCGATGAGCGTCACCCAGCGGTTCTCCACGGCCGGCAGCAGCGAGTCCTGCTGGGCCTTGGAGAAGCGGTGGATCTCGTCCAGGAAGAGGACGGTCTCCTTGCCGTAGCCGCCGGTGGCGCGGCGGGCGCCCTCGATCACGGCCCGCACTTCCTTGACGCCCGCGGTGATCGCGGAGAGCTCGACGAAGCGCTTGTTGGTGGCCTTGCTGACCACGTACGCCAGAGTCGTCTTCCCGATGCCGGGCGGGCCCCAGAGGATCACCGAGGAGGGGCCGGCCGGTCCCCCGCTCCCCTCGCCGACGAGGCGGCGCAGCGGCGAGCCCGGCTTGAGCAGATGCTGCTGGCCGACGACCTCGTCGAGGGTACGCGGACGCATCCGGACAGCGAGGGGGCTGCTGGACGGGTCCTTCTCCTGGCGGTCTTCGGCTGCTGCGGTAAAGAGGTCGGGCTCCACGTTTCGAAGCCTATGTCACCGCACTGACATCGCCGCCGGGCCGGTGGCCGGAGCTGCGGCGAAGGCGCCGGTCAGCTGGTCCAGAAGTCCCACCAGCGGGTCAGGATCAGCATGCCGATGATCCCGATCCACAGCACCGGGGGCACCCAGTGGAACTCGGTGAGGCCGTTGCGCAGCCAGTTCGGCGCCGGGATGATCCGGTGCTTGATGTTGTGCGTGGTGATGTAGCAGAACATGAAGATCGTGGCGACCCAGGCCAGGCAGCACCACAGGCAGAGCGAGCCGATGCTGTAGAGCGACTGGTACTGCAGCCAGGTGCAGAAACCGACGCCGAACAGCGTGCCGGCGTTCATGCCGAGCCAGTACCAGTCGCGGAAGCGGGCCCCGGCGAGCAGGGCCAGCCCGATGCCGATGATCACGGGGTAAGTGGCGAGCCCCAGCATCGGGTTGGGGAAGCCGAAGGCGGACGCCTGCTCGCTCTTCATGATGTTGCCGCAGGCCACCACCGGGTTCAGGCTGCAGCCCGGGACGAAGCCGGGGTCCTCCAGCAGCTTGAACTTGTCGATCGTGATGACCCATGCGGCGAGGAGTCCGGCAGCGCCCGTGATCATCAGCAGCAGTGCCAGCGCGCGACTGCCGCCGGTGGTCCGCTTCCCGCCGTCCTCGTCCTGGTCGAAGGAGGGATGGTCAACCGCTGCAGTCGTCATATCGCCGTTCCGTCAGTGAGTGGCCTGCTGGGGCACGGTCATTGTGCCGCAACCTTCCACCGCGCTTCCGTTCGATGCGCATAAAAACGCGCCTCCGGAAGGGAGGCGCGGGGCTGTGGCCGCTGTGACGAGGGGGCCGATCGCTCCGTGCGGCGTCAGTGGGACCGCCCGGCCGAAACCGCCCGGCCGGATGAATCGGCGTGCACCGGATTGACGCCCGCGACCTGTGCGCACCGGTCGCGGGCGGGCGTCAAGGCCCGCCCGCGACCCGGGTGTTCACACCAGGCGCGTCCGCACCGTCTCGGCCACCTCGGACAGGGGTACGGGCGACTGCTCGCCGGACTCCATGTCCTTGAGCTGGACGAGCCCCTCGGCCAGATCGCGTTCGCCGGCCACGATCGTGAACCGGGCGCCCGAGCGGTTGGCGCTCTTCATCGCGCCCTTGAGCCCGCGGCCCCCGAACGCGAAGTCCGCGGCCACCCCCTCACGGCGCAGCTGTGTGACGACGCCGAACAGGACCCGGCGCGCCTCCTCGCCGAGCGGGACGGCGAAGACGCTGGTGGTGGAGGGGAGTTCGAGCTCGATGCCCTCCGCCTCCAGGGCGAGCACGGTGCGGTCCACGCCGAGGGCCCAGCCGACCGACGGGAGCGCCGGGCCGCCGATCATCTCGGAGAGGCCGTCGTAGCGGCCGCCGCCGCCCACCGCCGACTGGGAGCCGAGTCCGTCGTGGACGAACTCGAAGGTGGTGCGGGTGTAGTAGTCGAGACCGCGGACGAGCTTCTCGTCGTCCTCGTAGACGACCCCCGCCTCGTTGAGCAGGTCCCGGACCTCCTCGTGGTACGCCTTGCAGGCGTCGCACAGGTAGTCGCGCAGCACCGGGGCTCCGGTGAGCTGCCGCTGGACCTCGGGGCGCTTGTCGTCGAGGACCCGCAGCGGGTTGATCTCGATGCGGCGGCGGGTCTCCTCGTCCAGGTCCAGCTCGCGCAGGAAGCCCTGGAGCGCGTCGCGGTAGACGGGGCGGCACTCCTTGTCGCCCAGCGAGTTCAGCAGGATGCGGAACTCGCGCAGGCCCAGGGCACGGTACGCCTGGTCGGCCAGGATGATCAGCTCGGCGTCCAGGACCGGGTCCTCGGCGCCGATCGCCTCGGCACCGACCTGCGAGAAGTGGCGGTAGCGGCCCTTCTGCGGGCGCTCGTAGCGGTAGTACGAGCCGGAGTACCAGAGCTTGACCGGGAGGTTGCCGAGCTTGTGGAGGTTGGCCTCCAGGGCGGCGCGCAGGACGGACGCGGTGCCCTCGGGGCGCAGCGCCAGCTCGGAGCCGCCCTTGGTGGTGAGGGTGTACATCTCCTTGGTCACGATGTCGGTGGACTCACCGACACCGCGGGAGAACAGGGCGACGTCCTCGAAGCCGGGCGTCTCGATGTATCCGTAACCGGAGTTCTTCAGCGGAGCGGAGATCGCCTCGCGCACCGCGAGGTACTTCGCGGAGTCGGGCGGGGTCAGGTCGTACGTGCCCTTGGGGGCCTTGAAGGTGCTCACGATGTCGCTCTCGTCACATTCCTCGTCGGGGCGCGGCCATACCGCTCAGATACGGGTTGGTGGCGCGCTCGCGGCCGATGGTCGTCTGGGGGCCGTGGCCGGACAGCACCACGGTCGAGTCGTCGAGCGGCAGGCACACACGGGCCAGCGACTCGAGGAGCTCGGCGTGGTCGCCGCCGGGCAGGTCGGTGCGTCCGACGGAGCCGGCGAAGAGCAGGTCGCCCGAGAAGAGGACCTGCGGGACATCCGCGGCCTCGGGCATCCTGAACGTCACCGACCCCTTGGTATGGCCGGGCGCATGCGAGACGCCGAACTCCATGCCCGCCAGCAGCAGCCGGGCGCCGTCGCTCAGCTCCTTGACGTCGTCCGGCTCCCCCACCGTCAGCTCGCCCATGAGCGGCATCCCGATGGAGCGGCCGAGTGCCTTCTCCGGGTCGCTCATCATGTACCGGTCCTCGGGGTGGATCCAGGCGGGGACGTCGTGCGCGCCGCACACCGGGACGACCGAGGCGACGTGGTCGATGTGCCCGTGGGTGAGGACGACGGCGACGGGCTTCAGCCGATGCTTCTTCAGCGCTTCCTCGACCCCTGCGGTGGCCTGGTGGCCCGGGTCGATGATCACGCACTCCTCGCCTGCGGCGGGGGCGACCAGGTAACAGTTGGTCCCCCAGGCCCCGGCGGGGAACCCGGCAATCAGCACGATCGTCCTTAATGGTCGTCCGACGAGAGGGCGGCTGCGAGGTCGCAGCAGTTCAGAGCCTACCGGCGCTCCTCATTCCACAGCTAACCCATATACGGTACGGGGCAACCCAGGCCCGATCACACGACGTACAAGGAGATCACCCGGTGGTCAGCAGCGATCAGCGGCGGCGGCAGCTCGCCAGGGAGAAATTCGAGCGGCAGCAGCAGCGCCGGGAGGAGGCCCGGCGCCGGAACCGGCGGCTGACGATCGTCATCGCCTCGGCCGTGGCCGTGGTGGCGGTCATCGGTGGTGCCACGTACTTCGCCACCAGCGGCGACGACGGCAAGAAGAGCGACAAGGCCGACGCGGCGGCGAGCCAGAGCCCGTCCGCCGAGCCGTCGCCCTCGGCGAGCGAGAAGAGCGCGCCCGAGCCCGCGATGAAGATCGACAAGAAGTCGAAGTACACCATGTCGCTCAAGACCAGCCAGGGCGACATAGCGTTCACGATGGACGCGTCGAAGACCCCGCACACGACGAACTCCTTCAAGTCGCTGGCCGACAAGAAGTTCTTCGACGGCACGAAGTGCCACCGGCTGACCACGGACGGCATCTTCGTCCTGCAGTGCGGCGACCCCAAGGGCGACGGCACGGGCGGTCCCGGTTACACGATCCCCGACGAGAACCTGACGGCCCTGGGCAAGGCGGGCGCCGACGGCACGGTGACCTACCCGGCCGGCACGGTGGCGATGGCCAACACCGGCCAGGCCCACACCGGTGGCAGCCAGTTCTTCCTGGTCTACAAGGACAGCAAACTGCCGCCCAGCTACACGCCGTTCGGCACGATGGACAAGGACTCGCTGAAGGCCGTCGAGGCCATCGGCAAGGCGGGGGTGACCGGCGGCGGTGCCGACGGGGCCCCCAAGAAGGCCGTGAACATCTCGAAGGCTGCCGTCGACAAGGCGTGAGCCCCGGTGGGCCCGGCACGATCCGTGCGGCGGACACGCGGCGCGGCCGGATAATTTCGGCCGCGCTGAGTGCGGACAGCCGGGCGGCCCGTCGCCTAGATTGGCGTTGTGCAGGGCGGGCGCTGCCCGCCCCAGGAAACTGTGGACGATGCCAGGGGGGCGAACCCTCTCGCGGGCATCAGGTGGAGGAGGCGCTGTGAGCAGCGACCCGTGGGGCCGAGTCGATGAGACAGGCACCGTGTACGTGCGTACAGCCGACGGCGAGCAGGTCGTCGGATCGTGGCAGGCCGGTTCACCGGAGGAGGCCCTGGCCTACTTCGAGCGCAAGTACGAGGGCATTGTGGTCGAGATCGGCCTCCTCGAACGGCGGGTGAAGACCACCGATCTGTCCGCGAAGGACGCGACGACCGCCATCGAGCATCTGCGCGGACAGGTCGACGAGCACCACGCCGTCGGCGATCTGGACGCGCTGCGCAAGCGGCTGGACGCGCTGGTGGCGACGGTCGAGTCGCGGCGCGAGGAGCGCAAGGCCCAGAAGGCGAAGCAGACCGACGAGGCGAAGCACGCCAAGGAGGCTCTGGTCGCCGAGGCCGAGGAGCTGGCGCAGAGCGAGCAGTGGCGCTCCGCGGGCGAGCGGCTGCGGGCCCTCGTGGACACCTGGAAGGGCCTGCCGAGGCTCGACCGCAAGTCCGACGACGAGCTGTGGCACCGCTTCTCGCACGCCCGCTCGGCGTTCTCCAAGCGCCGCAAGGCGCACTTCGCCTCGCTGGACGCCCAGCGCGAGGAGGCCCGCAAGGCCAAGGAGAAGCTGGTCGTCGAGGCCGAGTCGCTCTCCGGGTCCACGGACTGGGGCACGACGGCCGCCCGCTACCGCGACCTGATGACGGAGTGGAAGGCCGCGGGCCGCGCCCAGCGCGAGGCCGAGGACGATCTGTGGAACCGTTTCCGCGGGGCCCAGGACGTCTTCTTCGCCGCGCGCAGCGAGGTCTTCGCGGAGCGTGACGCGGAGCAGGGCGAGAACCTCAAGCTCAAGGAGGAGCTCGCCACCGAGGCCGAGAAGCTGGTGCCGGTGAAGGACCTGAAGGCGGCCCGTGCCGCGTTCCGGGCCCTCAACGAGCGCTGGGAGGCCATCGGACATGTCCCGCGTGACGCCCGCCCGAAGGTCGAGGGGCGGATGCAGGCCGTGGAGCGGGCGCTCCAGGAGGCCGAGGAGTCCGAGTGGCGCCGCACCAACCCGGAGGCGCGTGCGCGTGCCGCAGGTCTGACGGGGCAGCTCCAGGCGGCCGTGGACAAGCTGCGTACGCAGATCGACACGGCCCGCGCCTCGGGCAACAACGCCCGTGCGGACAAGCTGGCCCGTGAGCTGGAGGGCCGGCAGGCGCTCCTGGACCAGGCGCTCAAGGGCCTGGAGGAGTTCGGCGGCTGACGCCGTCGTCCGGTACGACGAGGAGGGCCCCGGTACGCATCGCGTACCGGGGCCCTCCTCGTCGTCGTTACGGCCGGCGGGCCGAGGTCACCCGGTAGACGTCGTAGACGCCCTCCACGCCCCGTACGGCCTTCAGGACGTGCCCGAGGTGCTTGGGGTCACCCATCTCGAAGGTGAAGCGCGAGGTGGCCACCCGGTCGCGGGAGGTCTGCACGGCGGCGGACAGGATGTTGACGTGCTGGTCCGACAGGACCCGTGTGACGTCCGACAGGAGCCGCGAGCGGTCCAGCGCCTCGACCTGGATGGCGACCAGGAAGACGGAGGACTGGGTGGGCGCCCATTCGACCTCCAGGATCCGTTCGGGCTGCTGGGAGAGGGAGTCGACGTTGACGCAGTCGGCCCGGTGCACGGAGACGCCGCTGCCCCGGGTGACGAAGCCGATGATCGGGTCGCCGGGCACGGGTGTACAACAGCGCGCCAGCTTGACCCAGACGTCCTCGACGCCCTTGACGACGACACCGGGGTCGGTGTTGGCGCGGCGCTTGTTGCGGCTGCGGGAGGGCGGGGTGCTCTCCTCGATGTCCTCGTTGGCCGCGTCCTCGCCGCCGAGCGCCTGCACCAGCTTCTGCACCACGCCCGCCGCCGCGACATGGCCTTCGCCGATCGCCGCGTACAGGGACGAGATGTCGGGGTAGCGCATCTCGTGGGCGAGGGTGACCAGCGAGTCGCCGGTCAGGATCCGCTGGATCGGCAGGTTCTGCTTGCGCATGGCCCGCGCGATGGCGTCCTTGCCCTGCTCGATCGCCTCGTCGCGGCGCTCCTTGGAGAACCAGGCGCGGATCTTGTTGCGCGCCCGGGGCGACTTGACGAAGCCGAGCCAGTCGCGGGAGGGGCCCGCGCCGGCCGCCTTGGAGGTGAAGACCTCCACCAGGTCGCCGTTGTCGAGGGTCGATTCGAGCGGCACGAGCCGCCCGTTGACCCGCGCCCCTATGGTGCGGTGGCCGACCTCCGTATGGACGGCGTAGGCGAAGTCGACGGGGGTGGCGCCGGCCGGCAGCGCTATCACGTCGCCCTTGGGCGTGAAGACGAAGACCTCGTTGCGCGAGAGGTCGAAGCGCAGCGACTCCAGGAACTCGCTGGGGTCCTCCGTCTCCTTCTGCCAGTCCAGGAGCTGGCGCAGCCAGGCCATGTCGTTGACGGTGTCCTGGCCCCGGCCGGTGTTCTTGGGGATGTCCGTGCGCACCTTGGAGGCGCCGGCGACGGCCTCCTGCTTGTACTTCCAGTGCGCGGCGATGCCGTACTCGGCGCGGCGGTGCATGTCGAACGTACGGATCTGGAGCTCGACGGGCTTGCCGCTGGGGCCGATCACCGTGGTGTGCAGCGACTGGTACATGTTGAACTTGGGCATCGCGATGTAGTCCTTGAACCGGCCGGGGACCGGGTTCCATCGCGCGTGGACGGTGCCGAGCGCCGCGTAGCAGTCCCGGACGGTGTCGACGAGGACGCGGATGCCCACCAGGTCGTAGATCTCGGCGAAGTCGCGGCCCCGCACGATCATCTTCTGGTAGACGCTGTAGTAGTGCTTCGGCCGGCCGGTGACGGTGGCCTTGATGCGGGCGGCGCGCAGGTCGGACTGGACCTCGTCGGTCACTATGGCGAGGTATTCGTCGCGCTTGGGGGCCCGCTCGGCGACGAGGCGGACGATCTCGTCGTACATCTTCGGGTAGAGGATCGCGAAGGCGAGGTCCTCCAGCTCCCACTTGATGGTGTTCATGCCCAGGCGGTGGGCGAGCGGGGCGTAGATCTCCAGCGTCTCGCGGGCCTTCTTCTCCTGCTTCTCCCGCTTGAGGTAGCGCATGGTGCGCATGTTGTGCAGCCGGTCGGCGAGCTTGATGACCAGGACGCGCGGGTCCTTGGCCATGGCGACGACCATCTTGCGCACGGTCTCGGCCTGGGCGGCCTCGCCGAACTTGACCTTGTCCAGCTTGGTGACGCCGTCGACGAGCAGCGCGACCTGGTCGCCGAAGTCGCGGCGCAGGGTGTCCAGGCCGTACTCGGTGTCCTCGACGGTGTCGTGCAGCAGACCCGCCATCAGAGTGGCCGGATCCATGCCCAGCTCGGCGAGGATCGTCGTCACGGCGAGCGGGTGCGTGATGTACGGGTCGCCGCTCTTGCGCTTCTGCCCCCGGTGCCAGCGCTCGGCGACCTGGTAGGCGCGCTCGATCTGGCGGAGCGTGGAGGTCTCGATCTTGGTGTCGTTGCTGCGGACGATCCGCAGCAGCGGTTCGAGCACGGGGTTGTACGGGCTGGAGCGCTGCACCCCGAGCCGGGCCAGCCTGGCCCGGACTCGGTTGGAAGAGCCGCCGCCCGTGCGGGCCGCCGGGCCTGCGGGCGCCGTCGCGCCCGTGGCGGGCTTCGCAGGCGGCTTCGGCGTGGTCGGGGCCGGGGCGGCGGGGGTGGCCGGCTGCGCGGGGGCGGCGGGCGCGGGGCCGTTCGCCTCGGCGGGCGCCGGGCCCGCGCCGGGCTCGGGGGCCGGGGGCTTCGGCTTCTCCGCGGGCTGCTGCTTCGCGGGCGTGGCGGGGGCCGCCGCGGGCTTGTCGGGCTGCGGGGCGGCGACTGGCTGGGCCTCGTCTGGCAAGAGCGCTCCTCGTGCGGATCCGGACACCCGGAAAGGCCATCGTATCGACCCGGCGGCCCGTCCTCCCCCGGGGACCGTGAGAGCCCTGACAACGCCGACGGGCACCCGGTTGTTCCCGGGTGCCCGCGACGGTGGTGCGACTGCTTCTCGGACCGTGGTCTCAGACCGTGATCAGGGCCTCCAGCGGAGCGCCCCGGAGGCTCTGCTCCAGCGCGGCCCGCCCGGCCAGGAAGCCGAGCTCCATCAGCACGGCGACCCCGGCGACCTCGGCGCCGGCCCGCCGGATGAGCTCCAGCGAGGCGCCGGCGGTGCCGCCGGTGGCCAGGACGTCGTCGATGACCATGATCCGGTCGTCGGCCGACAGGTCCTCCGCGTGGATCTCGATCTCCGCGGTGCCGTACTCCAGCTCGTACGCCTGGCTGAGCGTGGCTCCCGGCAGCTTCCCGGCCTTGCGGACGGGGACGAAGCCGAGGCCTGCCCGGACGGCGACCGGCGCGGCCAGGATGAAGCCGCGGGCCTCCAGTCCGACGATCTTCGTGGCGCCGTGCCGTACGCACAGCTCCGCGAGGGCGTCGGTCAGGGCCGTGAACGCCACCGGGTCCGCCAGCAGCGGGGTGATGTCCTTGAACATCACGCCCGGCTTCGGGTAGTCCGCGACATCGCGGATCCGGCTGAGCAGGAGGTCCCTGGTGTTCTCGGTGGTGCTGGTCATCGACGCTTCCCGGGGGTCCGTCCGTGGCCCCTGGGGGGCTGCTGGCGCTGGCCGACGACCGCACCGGCGGGTGCAGCGTCCCGGTCGCGCGGGCCGCGCTGCTCGGCCTCCTCGGCCTGCTCCGCCTCGTTGGCCTCGCCCCTGGCGGCGGCGGCCGCGCGCTTGGCGAGGACCCGCTTCTTCAGGGCCTTCATCTGCGGGTCGCGCTCCTTGAGGTCGGCGACCAGCGGGGTGGCGATGAAGATCGAGGAGTACGCACCGGCCGCGAGGCCGACGAACAGGGCCAGCGAGATGTCGTTCAGCATGCCGGCGCCGAGGACGCCGCCACCGATGAACAGCAGACCCGCGACCGGCAGCAGGGCGACGACCGTGGTGTTGATCGACCGGACCAGCGTGCCGTTGATGGAGCGGTTGGCGATCTCGCTGTACGTCCACCGGGTCTGCTTGGTGATCCCCTTCGTGCCCTCCTTGAGGCTGTCGAAGACGACGACCGTGTCGTAGAGGGAGTAACCGAGGATCGTCAGCAGACCGATCACGGTGCCCGGGGTGACCTCGAAGCCGACCAGGGCGTAGATGCCGACCGTGATGGTGATGTCGTGGATCAGCGCGACCAGGGCCGCGATCGCCATCCGCCACTCGAAGGCGATGGCCAGGTAGATGACCACCAGGACCATGAAGACGCCGAGGCCGGTCCAGGCCTTGTTGGCGATCTGCTCACCCCAGCTGGGGCCGACCAGGTCGGCGGCGATCTTCTCGGACGGGACGCTCAGGTCCTTGGAGAGCTGGGTCTTGATCTCGTCCGACTTCGCGGTGTCGACCTCGGTGATCTGGATGCGCAGACCGCCGTTGCCGAGCTTCTGGACGATGGCCTGGTGCCCGGAGGCCTCCGTGGCCACGTCCTCCGCGTCGGAGACGGACACGCTCGTCTTCGGGGTGGTGAAGACGGCGCCGCCCTTGAACTCGATGCCCATGTTCAGGCCGCTGACCGCCAGGCCGACGATGGCCGTGATGGTGATCAGGATCGAGATGCCGTACCAGATCTTGCGCTTGCCGATGAAGTCGTAGCCGACCTCGCCGCGGTAGAGACGGGCGCCGAGATTGCCGAGTCGCGACATCTCACGCCTCCTTCGGGTCGGTGGGGGCGTTGACACGGCGGGAGCGGCGCAGCGGCGGCTTGGCGCCGAGCCGCTTCGGGTCCAGTCCGGACCACGGGTGACCGCTCGCGAAGAACTTCGTACGGGCCATGATCGTCATGAGCGGCTTGGTGAACAGGAACACCACGACCACGTCGAGCAGGGTGGTGAGACCCAGCGTGAACGCGAAGCCCTGGACCTTGCCGACGGTGACCACGAAGAGCACGGCCGCGGCGAGGAAGGACACGAAGTCCGAGACCAGGATGGTGCGCCGGGCACGGGGCCAGGCCCGCTCGACGGCCGGACGGAGCGTGCGGCCCTCGCGGATCTCGTCCCGGATGCGTTCGAAGTACACGATGAACGAGTCCGCGGTGATACCGATCGCCACGATGGCGCCGCACACAGCGGGCAGGTTCAGCGCGAATCCGATGGCCGGGCCGAGCAGCGACATGATCGTGTAGGTCAGGATGCCGGAGACCAGGAGGCTGAGGAGCGCGATGAACGCCAGCCCGCGGTAGTAGGCGACCAGGTAGATGACGACCAGGGCGAGGCCGATGGCGCCGGCGATGAGGCCCGCGCGCAGCTGCTCGCCACCGAGTGCGGCGGTGACGGTGGTGACGCTCTGCTCCTTGAAGGAGAGCGGGAGCGCACCGTAGGAGAGCACGTTGGCCAGGTCCTCGGCGGACTGCTGGGTGAAGCTGCCGGAGATCTCCGCGCTGCCGCTGAGGGTCTCGTTGACGCGGGGGGCGGAGACGACCTCGCCGTCCAGCGCGATGGCGAACTGGTTCTGCGGCTCCTGCTGGGCGGAGAGCTTCTTGGTGATCGCCTGGAACTGCTTGGAGCCCTTGCCGGTGAACTCCATCTGGACGATCCACATGCCGCGCTGCTGGTCGAAGTTGGCCTTGGCCGAGTCGACCTCGGTGCCGGAGACCTCCGACGGGCCGAGCACGTACTTGGCGTCGCCCTCCTGGCTGCACGCGACCACGGTGTCACTGGGCTTGGCGCCCAGCGCGGCCTTGGAGCGGCCGGCCTTGGTGGAGCAGTCGAGCGCCTCGAACTGCTTCTGCAGCTTGGCGGCGGCCGCCTCGTCCTCCTTGGAGGCCGTGGGGCTGGTGCTCGCCTTGGGGGTGGGCGAGGAGTCCGCCTTCAGGGCGCCGGTGACCGCGCGGCCCTGGGTGGTGGCGCTCGCGCTGGGCGTCGACGACGGGCTGGAGGCCTTGTCGGACGACTTGGCGGAGGACGAGGCGGAGGCCTTCGGGGACGCCGACGGGCTGGCCTTGTCGGAGGACGAGGCGCTGGGCGTCGGCGTGGGCGCGCCCTGGGCGACGGTCAGCACCGGCCGGAAGTAGAGCTTGGCGGTCGTACCGACCTGCTCACGGGCCTGGGCCGAGTTCGTGCCCTTGGGGATGTTGACGATGATGTTGCTGTTGCCCTGGGTCTGGACCTCGGCCTCGGAGACGCCGAGACCGTTGACGCGGCGCTCCATGATCTGGACCGCCGTGTCCATGTTGGTCTTGTTGACCGCCTGCTCCTCGCCCGGCTCGGCCTTGGCCTCGAGCGTGATGGACGTACCGCCCGCCAGGTCGATGCCGAGTCGCGGCGTCGGCTGGTCGGCCAGGAACATCCCGCCGGTGAGGGCGACCATGGCGATGAGGATCAGAGCCAGGGCACGCCCCGGCCTGCCCTGACCGCCGGCCGGTCCTCGGCCCTTCTTCGGTGCTGCCACCTTCTCGTTTCTCCCTGTCCAACCGCCCCGCGCCGGGTACGCGCCCAAGCGGCCACGAAGTTTAGTGGGGGCCTGCCCCCGCAGAAGACCGCACGGACCGGGGACCGCCGGACGCCCTCGGGCTCACGGCATCCCCGGATCGTGTGCTACTTGGCGTCGGTCTCGCCGTCGGCCTTGCCCTCGGACTTCTTGTCGTCCTGGGCCGGCTCGTCGTCCGACTCGGTCTTCTTGACCAGGTCGGTCTTCGCGTCGTCGGCCTCGTCGGCGGCGTCGGTGTCGTCGAGCTCGGTCAGCGAGGAGGCGTCGTCCGGCACGACCGCGCCGTCGACGTCGAGCTCCTCGTCGTCACCGTGGACGATGCGGTTGTACTCCGCGTCGTCGAGGACGGCGCCGATGGCGTTCTTGGCGTAGATGGCGTGGACGCCGGGAGCGACCTCGAGGAGGACCGTGTCGTCGTGAAGCTCCTTGACGGTGGCGTACATGCCCCCGATCGTCCGGACGCCGGTGCCGGGCTGCATTTCATTGCGCATGTTCGCAGCCGCCGCCTGCTTCTTCTTGGCGGACCGCGTCATCAGGAACATGGCCCCGATGAGCACGATGAAGGGGAGGAGAGTCACGGGATTCACGGGACGAGTTTCCTTCGCACGACCGCGCTGGAAGGCGGCCTGGTCTACGGGGGTGGGTACACCGACCTTTAAGGGCGGCATCGGCGGAGTCTAAGCGAGTCCGCATCGATGGAACAACGCCCAGCATGGCACCGTGGTTCCTCTGCGGGTCAACCTGTGACGCATCACGCCCCGAACAGACCCTGTTGTCCCTTTCCGCCGTGCTGCGGCGGGACCAGCCCGAGGTGGGCCCAGGCCGCCGGGGTGGCGACCCGGCCGCGCGGCGTCCTGGCCAGCAGCCCTTCCCGTACGAGGAAGGGCTCGGCGACCTCCTCGACCGTCTCGCGCTCCTCCCCCACGGCGACCGCGAGCGTGGACAGCCCGACCGGGCCGCCGCCGAAGAGCTTCAGCAGGGCGCCGAGCACCGCCCGGTCCAGCCGGTCGAGTCCCCGGCCGTCGACCTCGTACACCCGCAGGGCCGCCGCCGCGATCTCCCGGTCGATCCTGCCCTCGGCCTTGACCTGGGCATAGTCCCGCACCCGGCGCAGCAGCCGGTTGGCGATACGGGGCGTGCCCCGGGAGCGTCCCGCGATCTCCGCGGCGCCGTCCACGTCGATCTCGACGTCGAGGAGGCGGGCCGAGCGGTGAATCACCCGTTCCAGTTCGGCCGGGGCGTAGAACTCCATGTGGCCGGTGAAGCCGAAGCGGTCGCGCAGCGGGGGCGGCAGCAGGCCCGCCCGGGTGGTGGCGCCGACCAGGGTGAAGGGCGGCAGCTCCAGCGGGATGGCGGTGGCCCCGGGCCCCTTGCCGACGATCACGTCGACCCGGAAGTCCTCCATGGCCATGTAGAGCATCTCCTCGGCGGGCCGGGACATGCGATGGATCTCGTCGAGGAAGAGGACCTCGCCCTCCTGGAGGGAGGACAGGATCGCCGCCAGGTCGCCCGCGTGCTGGATGGCGGGGCCCGAGGTGATGCGGATCGGCGCGTTCATCTCCGCGGCGATGATCATGGAGAGAGTCGTCTTGCCCAGTCCCGGGGCACCGGAGAGCAGCACGTGGTCGGCGGTGGCGCCGCGGGCGCGGGCCGCCTTGAGGACCAGGTCGAGCTGTTCGCGGACCTTCTCCTGGCCGACGAACTCGTCGAGGTCCTTGGGCCGCAGCGCCGCCTCGACCGCCGTGTCCTCGCCGTCCGCACCGGCGTCGACAAGCCGCTCGTCGAACGGATCGCCGAGGCGCTCGTCGGTGTCGGGTCCGGTCTCGTCCCAGTTCATCGTGTCAGTCCCGCCTCGGGTGTTTCGGTGCCCGCTCAGCGTGCGCGGTTCAGGGTCTGCAGGGCGGCGCGCAGGAGCTGCGGCACGGGCGCCTGGCCGCCCTGGGCAAGGGCCTCCTCCGCCTGCGGTGCCACGGCGGAGACCGCCTCGTCCGCCTCGCGGGTCGCGTAGCCGAGGCCGATCAGGGCGGCCTGGAGCTGGTCGCGCCAGGACGCGGAGACGGCGGCACCGATGCCCTGCTTGCCGATGTGGGCGCCGACGGGCTCGCCGAGCCGGTCCTTCAGTTCGAGCAGGAGCTTCTGCGCGCCCTTCTTGCCGATGCCCGAGACGGCGGTGAGTGCCTTCTCGTCCCCGGTGGCGACGGCGACGCGCAGGGCGTCGGGGCTGTGCGTGGCAAGCATCGCCTGGGCGAGCCGGGGGCCGACCCCGCTGGCCGTCTGCAGCAGCTCGAAGACCTGGCGCTCGTCGTCGTCGGCGAAGCCGTAGAGCGTCAGCGAGTCCTCCCGTACGACGAGGGAGGTGGCGAGCCTGGCCTCCTTGCCGATGCGCAGGCCGGCCAGGGTGGCGGGCGCGCACTGGACGGCCATGCCGATGCCGCCGACCTCGATCACGGCCGTGGTCGGGGCGAGTGCGGCGACGGGGCCGCTGACGAAGGCGATCATCGGGGGACCTTCCGGACGGGGGCTGCTGCGGTGCGCGGGACGCGCGGGGTGCGGGCCGCGGCTGCGGCGTGCGCCTGCTGGAGGCGGTTGACCGCGGGGGCGCGCCAGATGTGGCAGATGGCGAGGGCGAGGGCGTCGGCCGCGTCGGCGGGTTTCGGCGGGGCGTCCAGCCGCAGGAGCCGGGTGACCATGGCCCCGACCTGGGCCTTGTCGGCGCGCCCGCTGCCGGTGACGGCGGCCTTGACCTCGCTGGGCGTGTGCAGGGCGACGGGGATGCCGCGCCGGGACGCGCAGAGCATGGCGACGGCGCTGGCCTGGGCGGTGCCCATCACCGTACGGACGTTGTGCTGGGCGAACACCCGCTCCACGGCGACGTATTCGGGCCGGTGCTCGTCGAGCCACTCCTCGATGCCGCGCTCGATGGCCACCAGCCGGTGGCCGAGCTCCGCGTCGGCCGGGGTGCGCACGACTCCGACGCCGAGCATCGTCAGCGGCCGGCCCGCGACCCCCTCGACGACGCCGACGCCGCACCGGGTCAGCCCCGGGTCCACGCCCAGTACCCGCACGAGCCGCCCCCTCCCTGCCGATCGGTCAACTGTTCCCGCAGGCTATCGGCTCGCACCGACAATGCGACGGGCCGACGGGGTGTGTCCCCGTCGGCCCGTCCGCAGAAGCTGCGCCAAGGCGCGGCTCAGGCGTCGACCTTCTCCATGACCTCGTCGGAGACGTCGAAGTTGGCGAAGACGTTCTGCACGTCGTCGCTGTCCTCCAGCGCGTCGATCAGCTTGAAGATCTTGCGCGCGCCCTCCTCGTCGAGGTCGACCTGCATGGTGGGCAGGAAGTTGGCCTCGGCCGAGTCGTAGTCGATGCCCGCCTCCTGGAGCGCGGTGCGGACCGCGACCATGTCGGTGGCCTCGCTGACGACCTCGTAGCTCTCACCGAGGTCGTTGACCTCCTCGGCACCGGCGTCGAGCACCGCGCCCAGCACGTCGTCCTCGGACAGCTCGCCCTTGGGGACGATGACGACGCCCTTGCGGTTGAACAGGTACGAGACCGAGCCCGGGTCCGCCATCGAGCCGCCGTTGCGGGTCATGGCGACCCGTACGTCGGACGCGGCGCGGTTGCGGTTGTCGGTGAGGCACTCGATGAGCACCGCGACACCGTTCGGGCCGTAGCCCTCGTACATGATCGTCTGGTAGTCGACGCCGCCCGCTTCGAGACCGCCGCCGCGCTTGACCGCGGAGTCGATGTTCTTGTTCGGGACCGAGCTCTTCTTCGCCTTCTGGATCGCGTCCACAAGGGTCGGGTTGCCGTCGGGGTCCACACCGCCGGTGCGGGCCGCGACCTCGATGTTCTTGATCAGCTTCGCGAAGAGCTTGCCGCGCTTGGCGTCAATCACGGCCTTCTTGTGCTTCGTCGTAGCCCATTTAGAGTGGCCGGACATCTGCCTTCTCCTTCGCGTCACCAAATTCCGTACGAACCCGAGAGATCCTACCGGGATCGAGTCAGGTGACTGCGCGCACCATGTCCACGAAGTACGCGTGCAGCCGGTGGTCGCCGGTCAGTTCCGGGTGGAATGACGTGGCCAGGGCGTTTCCCTGCCGTACCGCCACGATATGGCCGCCGTGCTCGGCGATCACCTCGGCCCGCGCGCCCACGGACTCGACCCAGGGGGCCCGGATGAAGACGCCCTCGACGGGGCCGCCCTCGATCCCGGCGACCTCGACGGCCGCCTCGAACGACTCGTTCTGCCGCCCGAAAGCGTTACGGCGCACGATCATGTCGATGCCGCCGAGCGTCTCCTGGCCCGAGCGTGGGTCGAGGATCTTGTCGGCGAGCAGGATCATCCCGGCGCAGGTGCCGTAGACCGGCATGCCCGCCCGGACCCGCTCGCGCAGCGGCTCCAGCATGCCGAACAGCGCGGCCAGCTTGGACATGGTGGTGGACTCGCCGCCCGGGATCACCAGTCCCTCGACCTCGGCAAGCTCCTCGGGACGCCGGACCGGCCTGGCCTGGGCGTCCGCCGAGGCCAGGGCGATCAGGTGTTCCCGCACGTCGCCCTGGAGAGCCAGGACGCCGATCACAGGGGTGTCGCTCATCAGTGACTACCAGCCGCGGTTGGCGTAGCGCTCGGTCTCGGGCAGGGTGTCGCAGTTGATGCCGACCATGGCCTCGCCCAGGTTGCGGGAGGCGTCCGCGATGATCTTCGGGTCGTCGTAGAAGGTGGTGGCCTTCACGATGGCGGCGGCGCGCTTGGCCGGGTCGCCGGACTTGAAGATGCCGGAACCGACGAAGACGCCCTCGGCACCGAGCTGGCGCATCAGCGCGGCGTCGGCCGGGGTGGCGACGCCGCCCGCGGAGAAGAGGACGACGGGCAGCTTGCCCAGCTCGGCGACCTCCTTGACCAGCTCGTACGGGGCCCGCAGGTCCTTGGCGGCGGCGTACAGCTCGTTGTTGTCGTAGCCGCGCAGCCGGGCGATCTCGTTCTTGATCTGGCGCAGGTGGCGGACGGCCTCGACGACGTTGCCGGTGCCGGCCTCGCCCTTGGAGCGGATCATGGCCGCGCCCTCGGCGATGCGGCGCAGCGCCTCGCCCAGGTTGGTCGCGCCGCAGACGAACGGGGTGGTGAAGGCGAACTTGTCGCTGTGGTTGACCTCGTCGGCCGGGGTCAGGACCTCGGACTCGTCGATGTAGTCGACGCCGAGGGACTGCAGGACCTGTGCCTCGACGAAGTGCCCGATGCGGGACTTGGCCATCACCGGGATGGAGACCGACTCGATGATCTCCTCGATCATGGTCGGGTCGGACATCCGGGCCACGCCGCCGTCCTTGCGGATGTCGGCCGGCACCCGCTCCAGCGCCATGACGGCCACGGCGCCCGCGTCCTCGGCGATCTTCGCCTGCTCGGCGTTGACGACGTCCATGATCACGCCGCCCTTGAGCTGCTCGGCCATGCCGCGCTTGACTCGGGCGGTGCCGGTGGCGGGGCCGTCGGCGGACTGCGGGGTGGTGGGAAGCGTGGACACGGATCGACCTCACTGGGGGAAACGGATGCTGAACGCGCTGAGTGACGCACTGCAGAGCAAACGCCCCGGGACCAGTCCACAGCAAGGGCCAATGGAAGGGCGGTGGATCGTTTTGGACGGGGCGGGCCGGCGCGGGCCCGGGCCCGCCGCGTCCGCCCTCAGCTGACGGGGCGGTCCGCCAGGGCCACCGGCGGCTCGTCGTCCATCTCGAACGCCAGCGGGAACGGGGCGTGCCCCGCCAGCCGGAACCAGCGGACCGTACGGTGGCGGCGCAGCGCGCGGGCGGCCCGCACCGCGTCGTTGTGGAACCTGCGCGCCATCGGCACCCGCCGCACGGCCGCCGCCAGCTCGCCCGCGGCCTCCTCGCCGCCCGGGATCTCCTTCACCGCCTCGACCTGCGCGCTCTCGCCGAAGACGGCACGCAGGGCGGTGCTCAGTTCGCTCTCGGCGACCTCGCGGTGCTCCTCCTCGGACTGCCGGGCGGCGTGCGCGGCCTCGTACAGCACGATGGACGCGGCGGGGTCGAGGACGCCCGAGGTGGCGAGTTCCTGGGTGACCGAGGCGCGGCGCAGCAGTTGCGCGTCGAGCGCGGCCCGGGCCGCGTCGATGCGGGTGTGCAGCCGGTCGAGACGGCCCGCGGTCCAGCTGAGGTACAGGCCGATCGCCACGAGCACGACGAGGACGACGGCGGTCCAGATGAGGGTTTCGGTCACGGGCGGAAAGGCTACCGGTGAGCGGGCGCCGCCCGGCCCCGTCCGGCGGGAGCGGGCGCCGCCGGACGGACGGGTCTCAGTCCCGGGCCAGCCCGAACCGGGCCCGCAGCCCCGTGCGTTCGTCCGCCGCCACCGACGCGGCCCCGTCCGCCACCGTCTCGTACACCGCGAGGATGTCCGCCCCGACGGTGGACCAGTCGAAGCGCCGCACGTGTGCGCTGCCGCGCTCCCGCAGTTCCGCGCGCCGCTCCGGGTCGCCCAGCAGCCGCACGGCCGCCTCGGCGAGCGCGTCGGCGTTCTCGTTGGCGAACAGCTCGCCGGCCGCGCCCAGATCGAGGACCTGCGCGAAGGCGTCCAGATCGCTGGCGAGGACCGGTGCGCCCGCCGACATGGCCTCGACCAGGATGATCCCGAAGCTCTCGCCGCCGGTGTTGGGCGCCACGTACACATCGACGCTGCGCAGCAGGCGGGCCTTGTCCTCGTCGCTCACCATGCCGAGGAACTCGACGCGCGCACGCATCTGTTCGGGCAGCGAGGCGACGGCCTCCTCCTCGTCGCCCCGGCCGGCCACCAGCAGCCTGGTGTCCGGGCGCGCCTCAAGGATCGCGGGCAGGGCCCGCATCAGGACGGGCAGGCCCTTGCGGGGCTCGTCGATGCGGCCGATGAAGCCGATCGTGCCGCCCTGCCACTCGGGCCGGGGCTCGGCCTCCGCGAAGAACCCGACGTCCACCCCGTTCGGGATGACCACCGCGTCGCCGCCCAGGTGCTCGACCAGGGTCCGGCGGGCGTACTCGCTCACCGCGATCCGCGCACTGATCTTCTCCAGCGCGGGCTGCAGGATCGGGTACGCGGCGATCATCGCCCGGGAGCGCGGGTTGGACGTGTGGAACGTGGCGACGATCGGCCCCTGGGCCGCCCAGCACGTCAGCAGCCCCAGCGAGGGCGAGGTCGGCTCATGGATGTGGATCACGTCGAACGTGCCGTCGTGCAGCCAGCGCCGCACCCGTGCCGCGGACAGGAAGCCGAAGTTCAGCCGGGCGACGGAGCCGTTGTACGGGACGGGCACGGCCCGGCCCGCCGACACCACGTACGGCGGCAGCGGGGTCTCGTCGTCGGCCGGGGCCAGCACGGAGACCTGGTGGCCGAGACGGATCAGGTGCTCGGCCAGATCACGGATGTGGAACTGCACGCCGCCCGGTACGTCCCAGGAGTACGGGCAGACGATGCCGATCTTCACTGCTGGTCTCCGCGGGGTTCGAGGTCGGCGAGCCAGAGCCGTTGCAGCATGTGCCAGTCCTCCGGGTGCTCGGCGATGCCCACGGCGAACGCGTCGGCCAGGGCCTGTGTCATCACAGACGTCCTTTCCGCGCGGTCACCTGAGCCGGGTACCCCGACGGGCGGATGGATCCGCGCCTTCATCACCGGTGTGTCGTCGTACGACAGGGTGACCGGCAGCAGCAGCGCCCCGGTCTGCTGGGCCAGCAGCGCGGGTCCGGCGGGCATCCGGGCCGCGCCGCCGAAGAACGACACCTCGACGCCCGACGCCGACAGGTCGCGGTCGGCGACCAGGCAGACCAGACCGCCCGCCCGCAGCCGCCGGGCGAGCGTCCCGAACGCGGCCCCGCCGTTGTGCGGCAGGACCTCCATGCCCAGGCCCTCGCGGTACGCCACGAACCGGTCGTACAGCGACTCCGGCTTCAGCCGCTCGGCGACCGTGGTGAAGGGCACCTTCAGATCCGTGGTGACCCAGGCCCCGGCCAGATCCCAGTTGCCCAGGTGCGGCAGCGCGAGGATCACCCCGCGCCCCGCGTCGAGCCCCTCGGTCAGCCGGTGCGCGTCCGTCACGTCGATGGACGCCTTGATCCGCTCCGGGCTCCAGGTCGGCAGCCGGAACGACTCCATCCAGTAGCGCATGTACGAGCGCATCCCGGCCCGGGACAGCTCGGCGAGCCGGGCCGGGTCCGCGTCGGGCACGACCCGCGCCAGATTCGACTCCAGCCGCAGCACACTCTTGCCGCGCCGCTTCCACACCTGGTCGGCGAGGGTACGGAACAGGGCCCGCGCGGCCGGTTCGGGCAGCGTCTTCACCGCCGCCCAGCCCAGCCCGTACAGACCGTCGCTCAGCCGCTCCTTCGGGCCGGGCCTCGCGTCCTGCCTCGCCTCCTGCGGAGCGCCGCTCACTGCCCGGCCCCGCTCCCCCGGTCCGCCGCGGCCGACACCCCGGCGGCGGCGTCCGCCTCGGCGGACTCGCGGCGCACGGTCACGACGCGCTGGACCAGCGTCACCAGGCTGCCGGCGGCGACGATCCACAGCGCGATCGGCAGCAGGATCTGGATGCCCGGCACGCCGAACTTGTGCAGACCCGCCAGACCGGCGGCCACCAGCGAGATCACCAGGCGCTCGGCACGCTCCACGAGCCCGTTGACCGCCACCGGCAGGCCGATCGACTCACCGCGCGCCTTGGTGTACGAGACCACCTGGCCGCTGGCCAGGCAGAAGATGGCGACCGCGCACAGGATGTTGTCGTCGCCGCTGCCCGCGTACCAGAGCGCGAAGCCCGCGAAGATCGCCCCGTCGGCCACCCGGTCCAGGGTCGAGTCCAGGAACGCGCCCCACCGGCTGGAGATGCCGGCCTGGCGCGCCATGTTCCCGTCGACGAGGTCGGAGAACACGAAGATCGTGATGACGATGGTGCCCCAGAAGAACTCCCCCATCGGGAAGAAGACCAGCGCGCCTGCCATCACCCCGGCCGTGCCGATCAGGGTGACCGCGTCCGGGCTGACGCCGAGGCGGAGCAGCAGTGCGGCGAACGGCGTGAGGACACGCGTGAAAAAGGCACGCGCGTACTTGTTCAGCATGGCCTTCCCGAGGGGTCGGTGGGCCGCGTGGCCCCGTCGGCCACCGGCTGGAGGGTGCTGAAGGTCCTGGCCGGATCAGGGAGCGGTGTCCGGTGCGTGCGGCTGCGAGGCGCCGGAGCGTCTCCATGGCGGAACCATGAAGACGTTTCGGCAACGCCGCAGACGTGCGTACCGGGCGCCGCGAGCCCGGCCGGGGCCTTCAGCACCCTCCTGACCCATCGTAGTCACGCCGACCGCGTCCCACGGTCCGGGCACCCCGCCCCGTGCGGTCCTGACCGCCGTGCGCGAGATATGGACGCGGCCGGGAGGGAGTGGAAAGCTCGAAGTACCGCGGGCGTCGCCGTAGCCGCCGCGGCGGCTCCCCCGTGCCCGTGCAGCAGCTCCCCGCCCCGCGCCGGCGGCCTCCCGCCGCCCGCGCCACCACCCGGGAGGCACGAACATGGGCGACAAGGCACACGCACACACCGGGGCCGCCGGAAGGGCACCGACGGCCGGCCACCCCCGCTCCGTACGCAACGTGGTGCTGGTCGGCCACAGCGGCTCGGGCAAGACCACCCTCGTCGAGGCACTCGCACAGACGGCCGGTGCGCTCAACCGGGCCGGCCGGGTCGAGGACGGGGCGACGGTCTCCGACCACGACGCGATCGAACACCGCCAGAACCGGTCCGTACAGCTCTCCCTGGTCCCCGTCGAATGGGCCGGATTCAAGATCAACCTGCTGGACACCCCCGGATACGCCGACTTCGTCGGCGAACTCAGGGCCGGTCTGCGCGCGGCGGACGCGGCCCTCTTCATCGTCTCGGCCGCTCAGGAGGCCGAGGCCGTGGCCGGCACCACCCGGGCCGTCTGGGAGGAGTGCGCGGCCGTCGGCATGCCGCGCGCCATCGTCGTCACCCACCTCGACACCGCACGCACCCCGTTCGACGCGATGACCCGGGTCTGCGCCGAGCTCTTCGGCGCCGACGACCCCGACGCCGTACTGCCCCTGTACCTGCCCGTGCAGGGTCCCGAGGCCGCCGACGGACACGCCCCGCTCACCGGGCTCACCGGACTGCTCTCGCAACGGATCTTCGACTACTCCAGCGGCGAACGGGCGGAGCACCCGCCCGCCGACGCCCAGCAGGCGCCCCTGGCCGAGGCCCGCAACCGGCTCATCGAGGGGATCATCGCCGAGAGCGAGGACGAGACCCTGATGGACCGCTACCTCGGCGGCGAGACCATCGACATCAAGACACTCGTCGACGACCTCGAACGCGCCGTCGCACGCGGCACCTTCCACCCCGTCCTCGCCGCCGCCCCCGCCGCGGACGGCGCCCGCCAGGGCATCGGCACCGTCGAACTCCTCGACCTGATCACCGGCGGCTTCCCCACCCCGCTCGAACACCCGCTGCCCGCCGTCACCACCCTGCACGGTGACCCGCTCCCCGCCCTCACCTGCGACCCCCAGGGCCCCCTGGTCGCCGAGGTCGTCAAGACGGCCTCCGACCCCTACGCCGGCCGCCTCTCCCTCGTCCGCGTCTTCTCCGGCACCCTGCGCCCCGACGACACCGTGCACGTCTTCGGCCACGGGCTCACCGACACCGCCCACGGGGAACGGCCCTTCCACGAGGCCGAGAACCGCGTCGGCGCCCTCACCTCGCCCTTCGGCAAACAGCAGCGCCCCGTCACCGAGTGCGTCGCCGGCGACCTCGCCTGCGTCGCCCGGCTGGAGTCCGCCGAGACCGGCGACACCCTGTCCGCCCCGGACCGGCCCCTGCTGATGGAACCCTGGACGATGCCCGACCCCCTGCTGCCCCTCGCCGTCCGGGCCCACAGCAAGACCGACGAGGACAAGCTCTCCCACGGCCTCGCGCGCCTCGTCGCCGAGGACCCGACCATGCGCCTCGAACAGAACCCGGACACCCCTCAGCTGGTGCTGTGGTGCCTCGGCGAGGCCCATCTGGACGTCGCCCTGGACCGGCTGCGCAACCGCTACGGCGTCCAGGTCGACACGGTCCCCCACCGCGTCGCCCTCCGCGAGACGTTCGCCGGACCCGCCACCGGACGCGGCCGGCACGTCAAACAGTCCGGCGGCCACGGCCAGTACGCCGTCTGCGAGATCGACGTCGAGCCCCTGCCGCCCGGCTCCGGCATCGAGTTCGTCGACAAGGTCGTCGGCGGATCGGTGCCCCGCCAGTTCATCCCCTCCGTGGAGAAGGGCGTCCGCGCCCAGGCCGCCCGGGGCGTCGCCGCAGGCCACCCCCTCGTCGACGTACGCGTCGTCCTGCGCGACGGCAAGGCCCACTCCGTGGACTCCTCCGACGCCGCCTTCCAGACCGCGGGCGCCCTCGCCCTGCGCGAGGCCGCCGGCGAGGCCCGCGTCCAGCTGCTCGAACCCGTCGCCGAGATCCGCGTCCTCGTCCCCGACGAGTACGTCGGCCCCGTCATGAGCGACCTCTCGGGCCGCCGCGGCCGGGTCACCGGCACCGAGCAGTCCGGTTCCGGGCGCACCCTCGTACGGGCCGAGGTGCCGGAACTCGAGATCGGCAGGTACGCGGTCGACCTGCGCTCCCTCTCGCACGGAACCGGCCGCTTCGACCGCTCCTACGCCCGCCACGAGGCCATGCCCCCACAGCTCGCCGACCGCATCCGCCACCAGCAGGAGGACTCCGCACCGGACATCTGAGCCACCACCCGCCCCACGTTGTCCACAGGGCCGGACGGTGTACGGATCAGGACGATACGCTGGGACCCCAGCTCAGAAAGTGTGCCGGGCACGGCAGTTGGGAAACAGCCGCAGGAGCGGTTCCTCGGTGGCGAGTGGGGGCGACAGTGGCCAGCAACGGATTCGATTTCTCTCCCGGAGCGCAGATTCCGCTCCAGGGGTCGGCGGGAGCGGCGGTGGCGACCAACGCCCTCGCCTCCGCGGCGTACCGCGACAGCCCGGTGGAGGAGATCCTCAAAGCCAACAGCGAATGGCACAAGTCCGAGGTGAAGGCGGGCCGCTCCAAGTTCATCAAGTCCGACTACTTCAAGCCCAACCTCGGCGAGGCGTTCTCCCGCGCCGTCCAGGAACGCATGCTGGGCGGCGCCCGCAAGGCCCTCATCCAGTCCTTCGGCAGCGACCCCCAGACCGTCGTCGAGCACTGCCTCGCCGCGACCAGGCTCCGCAAGGCCCGGGACACCAAACTCACCGCCGTGACCGCCCTGTTCGGCTTCCTGTTCCTGCCCGGGATGCTGCTCTGGGTCATCGCCTTCCGGCTGCGCGACGGACTGGGCAACACCAAGGACAAGGGCCTCGCCGTCCTGGGCAACGCCCTGCTGCCCATCGTCGGCATCGCCGCCCTGTTCTTCCTGATCAAGATGCCCGTCACGGGCCTGCTCGCGCTCTATCTGCGGGCCATGATCGTCGCCCCGGTCATCGGCTGGATGATCGCCAAACGGATCGCCGAATCCTCCGCCCGGGACATGCGCGCCCGCTGGGAAGGGCTCCTGTCCGGCGGCGGTGTCGTCGCCCACATCCCCGAAGCCGTGCCGAAGAACCCCAACGAGACCGCCCGCGAGGCGCTCCGGCAGGGCCTGGAGAAGCTCTCGGCCGAGCAGCAGTCCAACTCCGTCTTCTACGCCGGCCCCAAGGGCATCCTCGGCATGGGCACCCGCTGGGGCAGCTGGCAGCTCGCCGAGGACCTCGTGGCCAAGGAGCCCGGCAAGGAGTTCCACCAGTTCCGCAGCTGGGACCTGATACGCGTCATCCACGACCAGCTCAAGATGCTGGAGCGCGGCCCGCTGAACACGGGCGGCTTCCCCACCCCCTCGGTCACCCACTGGATCGTGTCGCCCGTCGGGGAGAACGCCGACTCCGTCTCCCGTCCCGAGGGCGAGGACGTCGCCACCTTCCAGGTCAAGCCCCACGAGATACAGCGGATCTGCAACCACCAGCAGTTCGGCGGCGGCGACCGCCACTACCTCGGCGTCCAGTTCACCCTCTGGGACGGCCAGCTGGTCATCACCATGATGATCACCGTCACCGTGCTCTTCGAGACCCTGCGCATCGAGGTCACCGGACACGCACTCGGCCCGGTCCACTCCCTGTTCACCAGCAAACCCGCCGCCAAGACCAGGACGGTCAACAAGACCGTCAAGTTCTGGGAGACCCGCGACATAACGCTGGCCCTCGTCGAGTCCAAGGAAGTCGTCCGGCTCGCCCTGCGCGCCCCCTTCACCTGGTACCCGCCGCTCCTGGACTACCTCGGCGGAAAGATCACCCTGCCCGAACCCTTCGGGCTGCGGCACGCCTGGGCCGAGAAGCCGTGGCGCCACCGCTTCATGGCCGACGACGCGATGCGCGCCGCCACCCCCGTGCTGCGCGTCGTGCACAGCGCCGCCATGAAGGTCCTCGACGAGAACGGCGTCGACACCGAGCGCTTCGGCAACCGCTCCTCGATACTGAGCGGACTGGTCCAGGACCCGAGCCCCCGCAAGGCCGACCTGTACGACGCCTAGGAATCTTGTACGTATGCCGATGGGCGCCCCGGGACAACCGGAGCGCCCATCGCCGTACGTACGCGGCACACAAGCCGGATCAGGCCGCAGATCAGGCCGCGGGCCAGGCCTCCGCCAGCATCTGCCGCGTGTCCGCCAGCAACTGCGGCAGCACCCGGGTGTGCCCCACCACCGGCATGAAGTTGGCGTCACCGCCCCACCGGGGCACCAGGTGCTGATGCAGATGCGCGGCGATACCCGCACCCGCCACCGCACCCTGGTTCATCCCGATGTTGAACCCGTGCGCCCCCGACGCCGCACGCAGCGCGGCCATCGCGCGCTTGGTGAAATCGGCCAGCTCCAGCGTCTCGGGACCGTCCAGCTCCGTGTAGTCCGCGACATGCCGGTACGGCACCACCATCAGATGACCGCCGTTGTACGGATACAGATTCAGCACGGCGTAGACCTTCTCACCGCGCGCGACGACGAGCCCGTCCTCGTCCGACTTCGACGGAATCTCACAGAACGGACAGCCGTCGCCCGCCTCCGGACCGGTCGGCTTGTTCTCGCCCTGGATGTACGCCATCCGGTGGGGCGTCCACAGGCGCTGGAACGCGTCGGGCGTCCCCACTCCGATCTGCTGCTCCGGCTCACTCGTCATGCCGATCAGCATATTGCTTACCCCGCGCGGAGCGTGTCGCCGGGGCCGATCCCCTTCACGCACCGCGATGCTTGGCCGATGAGCGACCGCACCCCGGCCCGGCCCACCCCCGCTCTCACCCGCTGGGAGCAGCGCACCGAGGTACCGCTCTTCGCCGCCTCACTGGTGTTCCTGGCCGGCTACGCGTTCCGCGTCCTCGCGCCGCACGACGCCCAGCCGTGGCACGACATCTCCCTCGTCCTCGTGAACGCCACGTGGCTGCTCTTCCTCGTCGACTACGTCGTCCGGCTGCGCCTCAGCAAGCTGGGCCACCGCTTCGTCCGGGTCCACTGGCTCGACACGATCGTGCTCCTGCTGCCGCTGCTGCGGCCCCTCCGCATGGTCAAGGTCTACTGGGCCGTCCAGCAGCGGCGCGACCGGCCCCGGCTGGGCCTGTACGCGCGCGTGATCACGTACGCCGGCATGACTGCGGTGCTGCTGGGCTTCTCGGCCTCGCTCGCCGTCTACCACCTGGAGCACGGCGCCCCGGGCGCCTCGATCCGCACCTTCGGCGACGCGGTCTGGTGGGCGTGCGAGACGCTCACGACGGTGGGGTACGGGGACGCCACGCCGGTGACACCGGGCGGCCGGGTGGTGGCGGCGGGCCTGATGGCCTGCGGGCTGGGGCTGCTGGGCGCGGTGACGGGCTCGTTCTCGTCGTGGCTGATCCAGGTGTTCCGGCGGGAGGACGAGAAGGAGCCCCCGAGGAGCGGATAGCTCTCCCCGAGGGCTCTCGTCTGGCCGGACTCAGACCTGGACGCGGTCCTCGACGGCCTTGGCGATCTTGGCGATGGCGTCCTCGACCGGGATGCCGTTCTCCTGCGACCCGTCGCGGTAGCGGAAGGAGACGGCACCGTTGGCCATGTCCTCGTCACCAGCGATGATCATGAAGGGCACCTTGGCCTTCTGCTGGTTGCGGATCTTCTTCTGCATCCGGTCGGACGACGCGTCCACGTCCACCCGCAGCCCCTGCTTGCGCGCCTTGGCGGCGAACTCCTGGAGGTACGGGATGTGCGCGTCGCCGATCGGGATGCCGACCGCCTGGACCGGGGCCAGCCACACCGGGAACGCACCCGCGTAGTGCTCAAGGAGCACCGCGAAGAAGCGCTCGATGGAACCGAAGAGGGCACGGTGGATCATCACCGGGCGCTGCTTGGTGCCGTCGGGGCCGGTGTACTCCAGGTCGAACCGCTCCGGCAGGTTGAAGTCGAGCTGCACGGTCGACATCTGCCAGGTCCGGCCGATGGCGTCCTTGCACTGCACGGAGATCTTCGGACCGTAGAACGCGGCGCCGCCCGGATCCGGGACCAGGGGAAGCCCCTGCTTCTCGGCGACCAGACGCAGGGTCTCGGTGGCCTCTTCCCACACCTCGTCCGAGCCGACGAATTTCTCCGGGTCCTTGGTGGACAGCTCCAGGTAGAAGTCGGTCAGACCGTAGTCGCGGAGCAGGTTCAGGACGAAGGTGAGCGTCCGGTCCAGCTCCTCGGCCATCTGCTCCTTGGTGCAGTAGATGTGCGCGTCGTCCTGCGTGAAGCCGCGCGAGCGGGTCAGCCCGTGCACGACGCCCGACTTCTCGTACCGGTACACCGTGCCGAACTCGAAGAGGCGCAGCGGCAGTTCACGGTACGAGCGGCCGCGCGCGTCGAAGATCAGGTTGTGCATCGGGCAGTTCATCGGCTTGAGGTAGTAGTCCACCCCGTCGTCGAGCTGCATGGGCGGGTACATGCCGTCGGCGTACCAGTCCAGGTGGCCGGACTTCTCGAAGAGCTTGCCCTTGGTGGCGTGCGGCGAGTAGACGAACTCGTAGCCCTCCTCCTCGTGGCGGCGGCGCGAGTAGTCCTCCATGGCCCGGCGGATGACGCCGCCCTTGGGGTGGAAGACGGCGAGGCCGGGGCCGATCTCGTCGGGGAAGGAGAAAAGGTCCAATTCGGTACCCAGGCGACGGTGGTCGCGTTTGGCGGCCTCCTCCAGGAACTCCAGGTGCGCCTTCAGCTCGTCCTTGGTCGGCCAGGCGGTCCCGTAGATGCGCTGGAGCATCGGGTTCTTCTCGCTGCCGCGCCAGTACGCGGCGGCGTTGCGCATCAGCTTGAACGCCGGGATGAACCGGGTCGTCGGCAGGTGCGGGCCCCGGCAGAGATCCCGCCAGCACAGCTCGCCGGTCTTCGGGTCGAGGTTGTCGTAGATGGTCAGCTCGCCGCCGCCCACCTCGACGTCCGCGCCGTCGTCCGAGGAGGCGGAGCCCTTGATGCCGATGAGCTCCAGCTTGTACGGCTCGTCGGCCAGCTCCTCGCGGGCGGCCTCGTCGGAGACCACGCGGCGGGAGAACTTCTGGCCCCGCTTCTGGATCTCCTGCATCTTCTTCTCGATGGCCTTGAGGTCCTCGGGCGTGAACGGCTTCTCGACGTCGAAGTCGTAGTAGAAGCCGTCCTTGACCGGCGGGCCGATGCCGAGCTTGGCCTCGGGGTGCAGCTCCTGCACGGCCTGCGCCATCACATGCGCGGTGGAGTGCCGCAGGATGTCGAGACCGTCCTCGGAGGAGATCAGGACGGGCTCGACGGTCTCGCCGTCCTTGATCTCGTACGCGAGGTCCTTCAGCTCACCCGCGACACGGGCGGCGACGACGGTGCGCTCGCCGGGGAAGAGCTCGGCTGCCGTAGTGCCCGTCGTCACCACGCGCTCTTCCCGCTCGGAATCGCGTTGAATGATCACACGGACGTCTGACACCGGTCTCTCCTGACTCAGGGGGTGCGGCGCGTTCCACTGGCGCACGCAGGGTGAATCGTACCGAGCCGACGGCCCCCTTAGCGAAAGGGCCGCCTCCCAGCCTCTCCCGTACCGCTACTCCCCCGCGCACGCCTCCTCGAAATAGTCGACATTCTCCTGGAGCGACTTCATCAGCCGGTCCCGTTCCGCGTCGTCCACCTGCACCGGAACCACCTGCGAGGCCCCGGTGAGCCGGCGGAAGCCGCCCCGGCTCTCCAGCCGTCCCTCCACCCGCACGGGCAGCCCCACCAGATGGGCCTGGCCCGCGATCCGGTAGGCCTCCTCGTCCAGCTCCAGCCGTACGTGCGGCACCTCCGCGCCCGCCAGCACCCGCAGCCGTACGATTCCGGCCCCGCGCGGTCCGGAGCGGCGCAGCCGTACGACGGCGCCGGTGATCCGTACCGTCACCGCCGGTTCGTCCCGGAGGTAACGGGCACCGGCCCGGCGCAGGGCGGGCAGGTCGCCCGGGGAGAACTCCACGGGCTCCGGGTGCAGCGGGCAGCCGTCGGGGGTTCCGGCGGCGGGTGCCCACCGCACGGCGATACCGGCGCCCTCCGAGCCCCGGACGAGGGCGATGAGGGCCTCGGTCAGTTCGCGGCTGACCCCGGCCTCGACGGCGGTGTCGAAGGCCTCCATTCCGCCGGTGGCCCGCTGGTAGTCGACGGCTTCCCGGGCGGCGTGCAGGGCGTGGTAGAGCCGTACGGCGACGGATCGGCCCGTCTCGACGGGGACGAGGGCGGTGAGGGAACGGCCACCGGGTGCGGGCCCTATGAGGACGGGGCCGAGCGCGGCGAGGGCGCGGCGGCGGTGGCGGGCGCCGTGGTAGCCGGCCCGGCCCCGGACGGCGAGCGCGCCGGCCAGCAGTATCTGGCGGGCCGCTCCGTGCATCCGTTCCGCGCCGGTCCAGCTGGCGGCTCCGGCGGCGGGTTCGGGGACCTCGCGCCACCAGTGGATCTCGTCGCCGGGGACGGTGAGGGAGACCAGGACGTCGCGGGCGGAGGGCGCGGCGCTGCGGGCGAGGGCGGTCAGGGCCTCGGCCAGCAGGTCCTCGCTGTCGGGGAAGGCGGTGGTGTCGGGCACGAGCAGGCTGGTGGAGCCGCCCGGCGGGGCGGGCGGTCCGGGCGGGGTCCAGCGGCTGTAGCGTCCGGCGGCCCCGCCGCGCCGCTGCCAGCCGTGCCGCGCGAGCAGGGCGCCGAGCACCGCGGGATCGACGCGGGCCGGGTCGGGCAGGGCGCCGGCCTGCGCGGGTCCGGCGGGCCAGGTCCCGGGCAGTTCGGCCGGGTGGGGCCGGCTGGCCGTCGGGAACGTTTCGTTGACGGACTCGTCCATCGGCCGGTGCATCAGGGTCTCCCTCCCGCCCCGACACGGGTCATGATCTCGCAGAGTGCTCGGTCGTCGAAGATGCGCGAGGTCGGGATCCGTACGGTGGTCCGGTGCCGGCCGGTCACGGCGTGGCCGGCCAGGTTGGTCCAGTAACAGCAGTGCCGCAGGTCGAGGCTGTCGTGCCCGGCCCGCAGCCAGTCGTCCTGGCTGCGGGGCACGAGCATCACGACCAGGATCTTGTGCACCGACACGGGGGTCCTGGCGAGCTTCACGAGGTGCGCGTTGTCGAGCGTGAAGGCGAAGCTCGCGCCGGGCGGCCGGGCCGGTATCTGGTAGGTGCACTTCAGCTGGACCTTGATGGTCACCTCGTCGTCGACGACATGGCCGGGGGCTCCGTGGCTGACGTGCCAGTCGATGCCGTTGTCGGGGAAGGGCTGCGACAGGGAACAGCCCGCCGCGGCCGCGACCGCGTGCAAGTAGCCCACCTGGAGGGTCTCCATGCAGGCGGTGGTGGCGAGTGCGCCGCGCAGCGGTGCGGTCCGCTGGGGCAGCAGCCCACTCGGTTCGGGCTGCGCGAGCGCCATGGCTCCGTATGCCTTCCGGGCTGTGCCGATGGGGTTCGGGATGCCGGGTCGGTTCAACTTCCGGCTCCTTCACCTGTGTTGTCACCGCACAGCGCGGCCCGCAAACGGCGTATCAGGCAAAGGGTGCGGGTATCACCGAACCGGGCAGGGGAATCACGCCATCTGCCGCGCGGGCGCGAGGAGTTCGGGGATGAGTCATTGGTACGAAGGGCCGCTGGCCGCTTTTGACACCGAGACGACGGGAGTGGACGTCGAGGAGGACCGGATCGTTTCGGCCGCCCTCGTGGTCCAGGACAGTGCGGGCGGGCGGATGCGCGTCACCCGCTGGCTGGTGAATCCGGGGGTGCCGGTGCCCGCGGGGGCGACGGAGATCCACGGGCTGACGGACGACCACCTCCAGCGCAACGGGCGGTGGCCCGCGCCGGTGGTGGAGGAGGTGGCGCGGGCGCTGGCCGAGCAGTGCGCGGCCCGCCGGCCGCTGGTCGTGATGAACGCGCCGTTCGATCTGACGCTGCTGGACCGGGAGTTGAAGCGGCACCGGACGTCGTCGCTGGCGGCGTATCTGGAGCCGGCGTCGCTGCGCGTGCTGGATCCCCGGGTGCTCGACAAGCATCTGGACCGCTACCGCAAGGGGCGGCGCACGCTGACGGATCTGTGCGAGCTGTACGGCGTGGTGCTGGACGGGGCGCACGACGCGGCGGCCGACGCGGCGGCGTCGCTGGAGCTGGTCCGGGCGGTGGGGCGCAGGTTCGCCACCCGGCTCGAACGGCTCACACCGGCGGAGCTGCACACGCTCCAGGCGGTGTGGCACGCGGCTCAGGCGCGCGGCCTCCAGGCGTGGTTCGCCAGGAGCGGGACACCGGAGACAGTGGATCCGGCCTGGCCGCTGCGTCCGGAGCTGCGCGCCGCGGCGTGAGCGGGTGCCGGACACGCGAAGGCCGGTCCGTCGGTGGTGCTGACGGACCGGCCTTTCCCGGGGTGGGCGATACTGGGTTCGAACCAGTGACCTCTTCGGTGTGAACGAAGCGCTCTCCCACTGAGCTAATCGCCCGGGAACGGGTTGAACGATACAGGGCTCGGCGGGTGTGGTTCAAACCGCTTCCGGGCGCGCCGGGGGCGCGGTGTCCGGCGGGGTGTGCGCGGGTACTCAGCCCGCGATCTGAGTACCCGCACGCATGTCCCCCCGGCGTGGCGGGCGCCACACTCACGTCCATGGAACATCTGCCGCCACCCGCCGAGGAATTGGCGATCCTCGACCGTGAGCTCGCCCGGCTCGATCTGCGCCGGTCCCAGCTGCTGACCCGTCGCGCCTGGCTGGTGAGCGTGCTGCAGGCACCGGCTCCGCGGCCGGCCGCCCCGCCCGGGGTGCCGTTCTCCCCGCCGGGCCGGGTCTCGACGCCGCCCGCTCCCCCGTTCGCGCCGCAGGCTCCTGCGGCGCGCTCCCGCAGTGCGCAGAACGTGCTGCTCACCCTGGGCGGGCTGCTGCTGACGATCGCGGCGCTCGCGTTCACCCTGGTCAGCTGGGGTGAGATGGGGATCGGCGGGCGCAGCGCGGTGCTGGGGGCCGTGACGGCTGCGGTGCTGGCCGCGCCCGCGCTGCTGCTGCGCCGCGGGCTGTCCTCGACGGCCGAGGCGCTGGCGGGGCTGGCGTCGGTGCTGATGGTGCTCGATGCGTACGCGCTGCACCGGGTGGCGGTGCCGGATGCGGGCGGGCTCGGTTATGCCGCGGCCGCTTCGGCGGTGCTCGCCGTGCTGTGGGCGGCCTACGGGCTGCTTCTGAACCGGCTGCGGCTGCCGTTGCCGCTGGCGGTGCTCAGCGCGCAACTGCCTCTGGTGCTGTGGGCGTGGGCGGAGCGGGCGGACGCCCTGGTGTTCGCGGGTGCGCTGCTGGCGACGGCGGCGGTCGACTGTGCGATCGCGGTCCGGTGCAAGGATGCGGTGGTGCGGGCCGTGGCGTGTGCCGGTCTGGGGTGGACGGGTGCGGCCGGGCTGCTGGTGGCGCTGGTGGAGTCGGTGACGGCCGGGGAGCCGTCGGGTGCGGTGGCGCCGGGGGCGCTGCTGCTGGCCGGTGCGGCGATCGCCCTGGTGGGTGCCCGGTCGGCGGCCCCGGGGCCTGCGGGGGTCGGGGGCACGGTGGCCGGTCTGGCGGCCGTGGCCGCGGTGGGCGGAGTGCCGGCCGCGGGGGTGCCCGCCGGCTGGGTGGTGCCGGTATACCTGCTGTGCGGCGGGGCGCTGCTGCTGGGGGTACGGGCTCCGCTGGGGGGCCCGGTCCGGCAGGGGCTGATGTGGGCTTCGGGGCTGGTGACGGTGGCTTCGGTGCTGTTCTCGCTCGCCCCGGTCGCGGTGGTGTCGATGGGTGCGGTGACGCAGCTGGGCCAGGTGTGGTCGGGTGTGCCGCGTGACGGCGCGCGGGGTGCGGTGGGCGCGACGGGGCTGCCGTGGGCCGAGATGGTGGCGGCGCCGGTGGTGCTGTTGCTGGTGGCCGTGGTGCTCGGGGCGGCATACCGGTCGTGGGAGGGCGTGCTGCGGTGGGCCGAGCCTGTGACCGGTGCCGGTTCCGGCGGGCGGGGCACGGTGGGTGCGTCGGCCGTGGTGCTCGGATGGGCCGGCCTGACGGTGCTGCCGGCCGCGCTGGATCTGTCCTACGCGGCGGCGTTGGCGATGCAACTGGTCTTGGTGGCCGGGGCGTTCACCCTGGCGGTGGACGGTCTGCGCCGGGGTCCCTCGGGGGTCGCGTCGGCCGCCGCGGTGATCGGGTCGGCCGGTGCGGTGGAGGCGGCGCTGCTGTCGCTGGGCACGGAGCCCACCACGTACACGTCGTTCGGGGTGCTGCTGGTGGTGTTCACGACCGCATCGGTGGTGCTGGAGGCCCCCTCGGTCGCGTCGCCGTCGCGGGTGCTGGTGACGGTGCAGGCGTCCGCGGCGTCTGCGGCGGTGGTCTGTGCCGCGGTGATGGCCGCGGCGCTCGGTGCGTCCCTGGAGCTGTCGGTGCATCGGGCGGCTCCGCTGGTGCTGGCCGTGCCGGCCGTGACGGTGCTGCTGGGTGCGCGGCTGAAGGGGCGCGCGGTGGCCGTACCGGTCGAGGTGACGGGTGCCGTCACGGGTCTGGTGGCCGTGGTGATGGCGCTGGGCGATCTGCGGTTCCTGGCCCTGGTGCTGGCGCTGTGCGGGGTACTGGCGGCCGCGACGGCGCTGCGCCCGGAGCGGCGTCCGGTGGCCGGGTATCTGGCGACGGTGCTGTTCGTGCTGGCGGCGTGGGTCAGGCTGTCGGCGTCGGGGGTGTCCTCCCCGGAGGCGTACACCGTGCCGGTGACCGTGCCCGCGCTGGTGATCGGCGTGCTGCGCAGGCGCCGCGACCCGTCGGCGTCGTCGTGGACGGCGTACGGGGCGGGGCTGGCGGCGACGCTGGTGCCGTCGCTCTTCGCCGCGTGGACCGACGCGCACTGGCCGCGTCCGCTGCTGCTGGGTGCGGCGGCGCTGGTGATCACGCTGGTGGGGGCGCGGCTGCGGCTCCAGGCGCTGTTGGTGCTGGGCGGCACGGTGCTGGCGCTGGACGCGCTGCACGAGCTGGCGCCCTACGTGGTGCAGGTGGTGGGGGCGATGCCGCGCTGGGTGGCGCCGGCGCTGGCCGGGGCGCTGCTGCTGGCGGTGGGGGCGACGTACGAGAAGCGGCTGCGCGACGCCCGGCGGCTGCGGGACGCCCTGGGCCGGATGCGGTAGGTGGCGAGGGGCCGGCCCGGGGTGCCCGGGCCGGCCGCGCACCACAACGCCGAGGGCCCGGAAGCTTGGAGAAGCTTCCGGGCCGTCGGTCCGGGGTGGGCGATACTGGGTTCGAACCAGTGACCTCTTCGGTGTGAACGAAGCGCTCTCCCACTGAGCTAATCGCCCGGGCGCACGCCAAACATTACCCCATGTCAGCGGCGCGCCCCGACCATCCCCGGGTCACTCGCGGATCTTCCACGGCATGACGATTCCGAACTTCCACACGTAGATCCCCACCAGCACCGCGATGATCACGAGCCCGATGACCGTGAGCGCGATGTTGCGCCGCCGGACCTTGGGGTCGAGCGCCCGCTGGGCGGCCTCGGTGACCTTCCGCCGGGTCCAGCGCAGGACCAGCTGCGCCCAGACGAACTCGGTCGCCCAGATCGCCATGCCGCCGAAGATCACCAGCCACCCGGGGCCGGGCAGCGGCAGCATGATGATGCCGGCCACGACCACGGCGAGGCCGACCACGAAGACGCCGACCTGCCAGCTCAGGTGCAGTGCTCTGGACGCCTTGATGAACCCGGGCGCTCTGGAGCCGAGCTCCCGGTCCTCCTTCGTCACACCCTGTGTGACCTCTCCCGCCCCGCTGGGGGCGGTGTCCCCCGTCGCGGGCGCCGGCTCCGCCGGTGCGGCGACTCCGTCCCGCTCGTCACTCTCCGCATTCATGGGGGTCAACCTACCCGAACGCCTCTCGTCACTGGAATGGCCGCATGACTCAAAGTTACACACCGCTGTACGAGCTACCTGAAGGATCACAAAACGGTCAGAGGGGTTTACAACGCCACCGTAGGTGGCATGTCGATTTCGCCGACGTGCGAATCCCCGAGCGCACACTGAGCGAAAGGCCCTGGCGCTTATGAACACCACGGTCAGCTGCGAGCTGCACCTGCGCCTCGTTGTGTCGAGCGAGTCCTCACTGCCTGTACCCGCGGGCCTGCGGTATGACACGGCCGATCCGTATGCCGTGCACGCCACCTTCCACACCGGAGCGGAGGAGACGGTCGAGTGGGTTTTCGCCCGTGACCTCCTTGCCGAGGGGCTGCACCGGCCCACCGGCACCGGAGACGTCCGCGTCTGGCCATCCCGTAGTCACGGCCAGGGCGTCGTCTGTATCGCACTGAGCTCCCCAGAGGGCGAAGCCCTGCTCGAAGCCCCGGCACGGGCCCTGGAGTCGTTCCTGAAGAGGACCGACGCCGCGGTTCCGCCGGGCACCGAGCATCGTCACTTCGATCTCGACACGGAGTTGTCGCACATCCTGGCCGAGAGCTGAGCCAGGCCGAGACTGCACGGCGCCGTCCGACTCGGGGAGACGGTGCCGCGCGGACAACCTCATACGGCACACACCGGCGCCGTCATCACGGAATCCACCGTGGTGACGGCGCCGGTCGCGTGCACCGCTCCCCCGGCCGCCGCCAGGCGGCCGCACACGGGCCCTGGCGACGAAGGAGGCCCCACCGGCGCGTGTCCGGGGCCTCAGTAGCCCCAGGAGCCCCTTAGGCCCCCGGGACGCCGGGGGCGAGCAGTAGAGTCAGCCGGCATCGGCGGGCGCCCGCCCGCCGGAGGCCAGGGAGCGAAAGCGTGCTGATCCCCCACGACACCCGGATCGCCCTCGACACGGTGGTCGATCTGGTGAATACCGCGCCGGAGAGCGAGCCGCACGAGGACGGGCCCCCTGCCGACGGGCCCGACGGGCTCGCCGACCTCGCGGCGCTGTACGCGTTCGCCGCGCGCCACCGCGTGAGCGGCGTCAACGAGCTGGGCGAGAAGGACCTGCGCGCCGTGCACGACGTACGGGCCAGGTTCGCCGAGGTCTTCGCCGCGGACGACGCACAGATCGCAGCGTCGCTCGTGAACGCACTGGTGGCCGCCGCGGGCACCACCCCGCAGCTCAGCAACCACGACGGCTACGACTGGCACGTGCACTACTTCTCGCCGGACGCCTCGCTCGCCGACCACCTGGCGGCGGACTGCGGCATGGCCCTCGCCTTCATCATCGTGGCGGGCGAGACGGAGCGGCTGCGGCGCTGCGAGGCGCCGGACTGCCGGCGCGCGTTCGTCGACCTCTCGCGCAACCGCTCCCGCCGCTACTGCTCGAGCCGCACCTGCGGTAACCGCCTGCACGTCGCCGCGTACCGGGCGCGCCGCAGAGAAGCGGCCGGCTGACCGCTCACAGCACGAAGAGATCGTGCAACGCGGCCATCAGCAGCAGGCTGCCGACGACCGTGAGGAAGATCATCAGGGGCGGCTGGGACAGCGCGAAGAGGCAGCCGCGCGGCTCTTCGGCAGGGGGTGCGGGGGCATCGCCCCGGGAGGTGTCCACCATCTCGGGACGATCATGACGCAGCCGGACCCGTGCTCGCGACCAACACGCCTTTTCATGAGGGGAGTTCACCCCTCACGGGGTGGCCGGAAATCGCTCCGGCGTCCGATGGCCCGGCACATTTTCGGACCGCGTCCGCCCCCGCGCCGCCCGGCGGTTCAGCCCAGCTCGCGCAGCATGCGCAGCTGCACCGCGCGGTGGGCCGAGGCCCCGCCCTCGTGGCCGTTCCAGGGGTAGACCTCGATCTCCTTGGGCCCCGCCCAGTGGTTGTAGGCGGCGAAGACCGTGGAGGGCGGGCAGACGAGGTCCATGAGGGCCACCGAGTAGAGCGCCGGCACGGTCGCCCGCGCGGCGAAGCTGACGCCGTCGAAGTACGACAGGGTGCGGAACGCCCGGTCGGCGACGCCGTGCTGGGTGGCCAGGAAGTGGACGATCTCCTGGTAGGGGTCCTTGTCGGTGATCTCGACCGCCCGCCGGAAGTGCGTCAGGAACGGTACGTCGACGAGCGCGGCGGTCACATGCGGGCTGAGCCCGGCCACCGCCTGGGCGATGCCGCCGCCCTGGCTGGCACCGTGGACGACGATGCGCGCGGGGTCGACGGAAGGGTGGGCACGGGCGACCTCGACGGCACGCACCGCGTCGGTGAACACCCGGCGGTAGTAGTACGTGTCGGGGTCGAGGATGCCCTGCGTCATGAAGCCGGGCGACTGCGGGTTGCCCCCGCCGCAGGGGTCGGGGGTGGCGCCCGCCGAGTGGTGGTTGACGGCGCCCTGGCCCCGGGTGTCCACGAGCAGGGTGGCCCAGCCGGCGGCGGGCCACACCAGATGGTCGTGCGGCAGTCCGCGTCCGCCGCCGTAGCCGAGGTAGTGGACGACGGTGGGCAGGGGGCCCTCGGCGCCGGCGGGCACGTTCAGCCAGGCGCGTATGCGGTGTCCGCCCCAGCCGGCGAACGACACGTCGTAGGAGTCGACCGCGCTCAACGCGGCGTCGTACGGCAGGAATTCGGCATCGAGCGGGTGGGCGGAGGCCTCGTCGAGGGTGCGCCGCCAGAAGGCGTCGAAGTCCTCCGGCTCGGCGGGCTCGGGGCGGTAGGCGCGGAGTTGATCCAGGGGCAGGTCGAACAGGGACACGGCATCTCCGTTTCGGGCATGCGGAAGGCGACGGTACGGGGAGGAGAGGGACGGGGCAGGAAGCGAGGGGCGGGGCCTCAGCGGGGCGTGGAGCTGGAGGCGCGCACGACGAGTTCCGGCTGGAGCACCACACTGCGGTGCTCGTGGTGGCCGTCCTCGTCGTCGGCCTCCTCCAGCAGGAGTTCGGCGGCCATCCGGCCCATCACCACGGCGGGCTGGCGGACCGAGGTGAGCGGGACGGCGGCGGCAGCGGCGAACTCGATGTCGTCGTACCCGACGATGGCGATGTCGTGCGGCACGCGCACGCCTGCCGCGTACAGCGCCTGGAGGACCCCCAGGGCGAGCAGGTCGTTGGCGCAGAACACGGCCGTGGGGCGGGGGACGAGGCCGAGCAGCCGGGCCCCGGCGTCCCGGCCGGCCGCCACGTCCAGGCGGTCGGAGGGGATCTCCACGAGGGCGTCCGGGGCCAGTCCTGCCTCGGCGAGGGCCGACAGCGCACCCTCCCGGCGGTCCCTGATCTGGTGCAGGTCACCGGGTCCGCTGACGTAGGCCACCGAGCGGTGGCCGGCCGAGATCAGATGGCCGACGGCCAGGGCGCCGCCGCGCACGTCGTCGACGGAGACCGCGCAGGTGCCGGTGCCGGAGGCCACCCGGTCGACCAGGACGTAGGGGATGCGGTGGCGGCTGAAGGAGTCGAGGTTGCGGCCGGTGGCATCGGCGGGGGTGACCAGGACGCCGCACACGCGCTGCTCCGCGAAGAGGCCGAGGTATTCGGCCTCCTCCGCGGGGCTCTGGCCGCTGTTGCAGACCATGACGCCGAGGCCGGCCTGCCGGGCGGCGCGCTCGGCGCCCCGGGCCACGTCCACGAAGAAGGGGTTGCCCATGTCCAGGACGAGCAGGGCCATGATGCGGCTGCGGCCGGCCCTGAGCTGCCGGGCGGACTCGCTGCGGACGTAGCCGAGCTCCTCGATGGCCGCCAGCACCCGGGCGCGCGTCTCGGGCAGCACGGCCTCGGGCCGGTTGATCACATTGGAGACCGTGCCCACGGAGACGCCGGCCTGCCGCGCCACATCCTTGATGCCTGCCACACGCGCCACTTGTCCTGCCCCACTGGTGCCCTTGGCCGCACTCGTCAAGCGGCGTCACCCCACATCGTACGGACGGCGTGATCGCACGGGCGGGGGTGAATGAATTGTTTCAATGCGGTCGGGACGCTAGCCCCGGCCACCGAACACCGTCAAGGACCGTGGCTGAATCGATTCACAGCACCGGGAGTCCCCTGCCCGCCGTGGGCGGCGGGCAGGGTCTGCGGCCGTCAGATGCCGTGCTTCTTCAAGATGGCCTCGATGTCGCTGAAGTCGTCGCCGGACGACGCCGGCGCGCCCTGCTTCTTCGGCTTCCGGCGGGGCTGCGCGGCGGGAACGCCGGCTCCCAGCGACGGGGCGGACGCGGCGGGAGCCACGGCCTCGCCCTGCGCGGCGCGGGCGGCCGCCTTGCGCTCCTTGCGGGTCCCCCCGCCCCTGCGTTCGATCGCGCGGGTGGTCATGAACAGCAGCCAGGCCACCCCCAGCAGCCCGAAGCCCAGCCAGACGCTCGGCTTGAAGGCGATGTCCGACACCCACTTCACGACACCGGTCAGCACCAGGCCGACCGGGACCAATGAGTAGGCGGCGATCCGGGTCGCGGTGAGGAACCGCTTGCGGTACGCGGTGACGGCGGCGATGCCCAGGCCCGCCGCGGACACCGCGGAACAAATGGTCTCGGCCAGCATCGGTGCCTCCAGGCGCAGGGGAAACGTCCCTTCCATCCTGCACCGGTGACGGGGCGGGCGGCCATGCCCCGGGCCCGGATCAGGGACATTTCAGGGCCGGGGTCCTCCCCAGGTGCCGGGTGGGGCGTCGGACCGGTGCCGGTCGATGCCCTCCCGCGCGCCCTGCGAGACTGGTCCCATGAGCGATTCCACCTCCGCAGCGCCGGTCGTCCTCGACCTCTGGTGCGAGCTCCAGTGCCCCGACTGCCACCGGGCCCTCGACGACGTGCACGCCCTGCGGGCCCGGTACGGCGACCGGCTCGACATCCGGCTGCGGCACTTCCCGCTGGAGAAGCACAAGCACGCGTACGCGGCGGCGCAGGCGGCCGAGGAGGCGGCGGCGCAGGGCGGCGACTGGCCGTACATCGAAGCGGTCCTCGCCCGTACCGAGGAGCTGGCCCGCACCGGTGAGCCGCTGCTGATCGAGGCGGCCCGGGAACTGGGGCTGGACGCCGAGGAGTTCGACACCGCCCTGATCGACGGCCGGCACCTGCTGATCGTCGACGCCGACCAGGCCGAGGGCAAGGCGATCGGGGTCACGGGCACGCCGACGTATGTGATCGGCGGTGAGCTTCTCGACGGCGGGAAGAGCCAGGAGGGGCTGCGGGAGCGGATCGAGGAGATCGCCGACCGGCTGCTCGCGGCACAGGCCTGAGCCCCGGGCGGGGCGGGCCCGCTACAGCGGTTTGGCCAGGTTGTACCGGGTCGGCACATAGCCCAGCGACTCGTACAGCCGCAGCGCCGGAGTGTTGGCCGTGACGACGTGCAGGCCGATCCTCTCCTCGCCCGCGTCCAGGGCGATCCGCTCGGCCCGGAGCATCAGCGCCCGCCCGTACCCCCGGCCCCGGAACCGCTCGTGCACCTCGACGTCGAACACGTAGCCGACCGTCAGGCCGGGGTGCATCTCGAAGCGCGCCACCCAGACGTATCCGACCGTCTCGCCCTCGTGGAGCAGGTACTCCAGCCTCGCTCCCTCGGTGGCGAGACCGTCCGGGAGATGGCGGGAGTGGGAGGCGCGGGCGGCCCGCAGCGCCGACGCAGCCGGGGCGCCCCGGCTGACCAGGCTCTCCGCGTACGCGGAGATCGCCCCCTCCTCCCAGCGCGCGAACTCCTCGGGCGTCATCGGCCGCGCGGTGAGCCCGTCGGCCGGGGGCGGGGGCCCGCCGGGCAGGGTCTTGACCATGTTCCTGCTGCGCTCGGTGTAGCCGAGTGCGGCGGTCAGCCGCTGTCCCGCGACGTCGTCCGCGCCGACCTCCGCGCACACCTGGGTACAGCCCCAGCCGCGCAGGACCTCCTCGGCGGCCAGGGCGGCGATGGTGCCCCTGCCGCGCCTGCGGACGGGTTCGTCGATCCGCAGGGAGTGCAGCAGGCCCGTCGCGCCGCCCGCGCCCGGCTCGACGGCGAGCTCGATGGAGCCGACGGGCCGGCCGTTGTCGCACACGTCGTACGCGCGCCGCTGTGCGCCGTCGGCGCCTGACTGGATCGGCCCGGACGGCCGGAGTGTCGTGGTCATCAGAGGATTTCTATCCCCCGACCGGGAAGCCGTCATCCGTTTTTGCCGCGCCGGACCGGCCGGCGGGCGTCCCGGTCACGGGTCGAGGTCGTTCCCGGCCCGCTCGTCGAAGATCCGCATCGCCTTGGCGGTCACGGGTCCGGGGGCGCCGGGCAGCTCGCGGTCGTCGACCCGGTGGACGGCCTGGACGTCCCGGAGGGTGGAGGTCAGGAAGATCTCCTCGGCCAGGTCCAGCACGTCGAACGGCAGGTCCGCCTCCTGAGCCCCGGTCCACTCCACGGCCAGCGCCCGGGTGATCCCGGCCAGACAGCCGGAGGCGACCGGCGGGGTGAGGAGCTGTCCGTCGAGGACGACGAAGACATTGGAGCCGGTGCCCTCGCAGAGCCGGCCGACGGTGTTGGCGAAGAGCGCCTCGGAGGCGCCCTGCTCGTGGGCGCGGGCGAGCGCGACGACGTTCTCGGCGTACGAGGTGGTCTTGAGCCCGGTGAGCGCGCCGCGTTCGTTGCGCGTCCAGGGGACGGTGACGACCGCCGTGGTGTCCGGCCTGCGCGCCACCTCGCCGAGGGCGACGACCAGGCCGGGGCCTGCGTCGCCCCGGTCGGAGCCGAGCGGGGAGATGCCGCCGGTGTAGGTGATGCGGAGCCTGCCCAGGGCGGCCGGGTTGGCCTCGATGACGGCGGCGCAGGCGCGGCGGACCTCGTCGAGGTCGGGCGCGGGCAGGCCGAGGCCCCGGGCGGAGCGGGTCAGCCGGTCGAGGTGGCGGGTGAGCGCGAAGGGCCTGCCGTCGATGGTCCTGACCGTCTCGAAGATGCCGTCGCCGACGGTGAGCCCGTGGTCGAGCACGGACACCCGGGCGTCATCGGCACCGCGCAGTGCGCCGTTGACCCAGATCCTCATGGTGCGGTCCTTCCGGTTGCTTCGTATGCGCCCGACGCTACAGCGAGCAGCCTGGCCGCCTTCAGCTCGGTCTCGTCCCATTCGCGTTCCGGGTCGGAGCCCCAGGTGATGCCGGCCCCGGTGCCGAAGCGCAGGACCGGTGCGTCGCCGGTGCGGTCGGTCCAGAAGGTGCGGATGCCGACGGCGAGGGAGGCGGTGGCGCGGTCGGCGTCCACCCAGCCGATGCCTCCGCAGTACGGGCCGCGCGGGGCGGTCTCCAGCTCCTCGATGATCCGCAGCGCACTGGACTTGGGGGCGCCGGTGACCGAGCCGGGCGGGAAGGCGGCGGCAAGGAGTTCCGGCCAGCCGGCCACGTCGGCGAGCCGGCCCCGCACGGTGGAGACGAGGTGGACGAGGCCGGGGTGCTTCTCGACGGCGCAGAGGTCGGGCACGGTGACCGATCCGGTGGCGCAGACCCGGCCCAGGTCGTTGCGGACCAGGTCGACGATCATCACGTTCTCGGCGTGGTCCTTCTCCAGCAGATCGGCCTCGGTGCGGCCGGTCCCCTTGATCGGCCCGGACTCGACCGTACGGCCGTCCCTGCGCAGGAACAGCTCCGGCGACGCGGTCGCGATCTCCACGCCGTGCGCGGGGAGGCGGATCGTTCCTGCGTACGGGGCCGGGTTGCCCCGCGCCAGCAGCGCGGTGAGCGCGTCGACGTCGGCGGCGGCCGGGTCGGGCAGCGGAGCCGTCATCACCCGGCAGAGGTTGGCCTGATAGACCTCGCCGGTCGCGATGTACTCCCGGATGCGCCGGACGCCCGCCGTGTACGCGGCGCGGTCGAGCGAGGAGCTCCAGTCGCCCGCCGCGGGACCGCGCCAGGCACCCCGCACCGGGGCGGGCACGGCGGCGGTCCGTACGGTGGCGAAGCGGGCGCAGACGAGCCGGCCCTCGAAATCGGCTGATACCGCCCAGAAACCGGACGAGTCGAGAGCTGCGGGATCACTGGTCACATCCTGCAGATCGAAGGCGACGAGGCCGCCGAAGCGGGCCATTGGAGCGAGGTCGTGCACGTCCGTGAGTCTAGAGCGGTGCGCGGTGACCTGCGCCGGGGCGGGCGCACCGCAGCACGCTGCGCAAACGCGTTTTTGTACTGGCCCGGGAATCCGCTAGAGTTCAACCCGTCGCCGGGACGCGCAAGTGAACCGGAACCGACAAGCGGACGTAGCTCAGTTGGTAGAGCGCAACCTTGCCAAGGTTGAGGTCGCCAGTTCGAACCTGGTCGTCCGCTCGCAGAAGGTGGGGGATCTTCCCGAACTCCCACCCCTGGTGGAGTGGCCGAGAGGCGAGGCAACGGCCTGCAAAGCCGTCTACACGGGTTCAAATCCCGTCTCCACCTCCAAGGACGATTAGCTCAGCGGGAGAGCGCTTCCCTGACACGGAAGAGGTCACTGGTTCAATCCCAGTATCGTCCACCGGTCCGCAAGGACCCCCGCGCGATTAGCTCAGCGGGAGAGCGCTTCCCTGACACGGAAGAGGTCACTGGTTCAATCCCAGTATCGCGCACGCAGTACACGCAGGGTCACCCTGCGCGATTAGCTCAGCGGGAGAGCGCTTCCCTGACACGGAAGAGGTCACTGGTTCAATCCCAGTATCGCGCACCACCCGAAGCCCCGGTCGTTCCGACGACCGGGGCTTCGTCGTTGCCGTGGCTCAGGAGGAGAAGAGCATGCGGCCGAAGCTCTTCTGCCGGTAGTGGCCGTGGTGTCCGCCGTGGTGCTGCGGGGCGCCCCAGGCGGGCGCGGGGGCGGACGGGTAGGCCTGCGGGGCGGGCGGCGGGGGCGGGGCCTGCTGCGTCCACTGCGCCTCGATGCGGGTCAGGGACTCCAGCTCTCCGTAGTCCAGGAATATCCCCCGGCAGCCGCTGCACTGCTCGATCTGAATGCCGTTGCGGTTGTACGTGTGCATCTGTGCGTGGCACTTGGGACACTGCATGTTCGGGCTCACTCCTCACCGTCGGTTGGCCGTCGCCGGAATGCGCCCGGCGAGGGTCGGTTCACCTTACGACGAGTCCGCGCCGGTCAACTCGGGCGGGAGAGAGGCAATTCGGGCGCAGGTGTCGATCATCACCTGTTCCACCTCATCCGGAGCGCGGCCCTCCGTCGCGGCCTTCGCCAGCGCCAGGGCCGCCGTCTGTACGGTCATCGCGCGGGCGGGCACGTCCAGTTCGGGCCACGGGTCGCCCTCGGCCCGTACGGCGGGGCCCCGTTCGGCGCGGTAGGCGGCCAGGAAGCGGAGCCAGACGTCGGGGGGCAGCAGTCCGGCGGCGTACCAGGCGGCGGGGCGGGCGAGGTCCCAGGCGGGGTCGCCCAGCCCGGCGTCGTCGACGTCGATGAGCAGCCAGGGCCCCTGCGGCGCGGGGTGCCGGACGAGCTGGCCCAGGTGCAGGTCGCCGTGGCAGAGGTGGTGCGCCCGGTGCGCGGGAGCGCGGTCCTCGTCGCGAGCCCAGGGCGGCAGCCCGCGCCAGGCAGCGAGTACGGGTCCGGTGGCCGGGTCGCCGGGGAGGGCGGCCCGCATCCGGGCCACGGCGAGGGCGGCCTTCGCGGGGCCGCGCATGGCCGGCAGTCCGGGCAGCCGCCCCGCGTCGCGGCGGTGGAGACGCGCCAGCAGTACGGCCGCCTCCTCCCAGGGCGCGGCGTCCGGGTCCTCCGGGGCCACGGGCTCCCCGTGGGGCCACAGGCTGACCGGGCGGCCGTGCAGCTCGGTGAGGTACGGGGAGGCGGCGCCGGGCCCGGTGGCGGACCCGGGCTGCGGCAGGGGCGCGAGCAGGACTCCGGCCAGGGCCGGATCGGCGGCCAGCGCGATCCGTGAGGACAGGGCGTCGGTGTCCGTGCCGGGAGCGTGGGCCTTGGCGACGACGGAGCCGCAGCGGACGACGGTCCCGTCCGCCCGGTCGGCGAGGACGCCGGGGGACGGCGAGGGCCGGAGGCCGGTCCCGGCTGCCTGCCGGGCGAGGGCGCCCAGGGCGCGTACGACTGGGCTGGTCACGGACTCCCCCGGTGGTGCGGCTCTGCGGGCCGGCGGCGCCGTGCCCGGCGCCGAGCGTACGTGGAGGCGCCGGGCCGTGTCGTGGGCGGACGGCGGTCGCCGGAATCGGGCCCGGACAGCGCGATGTCCGGTCAGCTCCCCAGCTGACCGGACAAACGCTGCCGTCCGCCGCACCCCCGTCCCCACGGGGTTGTTGGCCGGATGTCCCGGTCCGGACCGCTCTTCCGGACCCGGGGCGCCGCTCAGCGCCCCAGCATCACGCCCACGGACGACGCCTGTGTGACCACCGCGTCCCAGCCGCCGAAGACGACTGCGAGCAGGGCCGCCAGAGGAAGAACCATGACCGTCGCCACCAGGGGGTGGCGCTTGCCGGACGACGGGCGGCTGCCGAACGAGGCGGATGCCCTGCGTCCCTGCGTGCGGATCATGGTCCGCGCTGCCGTGTCCGCCATGGTTCCTCTCCTGACCTGTTGTGGAGCGGCGGGCGTCTGACCTCGGGGGACGAGTGCAACGCCCGCCGCTTGACCTCAACATTAGGGATCCGGGAACGCGGCGGCGTCATGCCCGCGTACCGAATGCCGGGCCTCCCGGAGGATGAGCCGTGGGTACCCGGCGTACTCCCCTGGGTGGAGACAGGACTACCCGGCCTTGGGGTCATCCCCGAGGGGACGCTCGGAGCCGTCCTCCCTGGGCACCGGTTGTTCGACCAGGGCGAGGACCCTGGTCGCCATGAAGCGGGCGGTGCGCACCACTGATCCGTTCCGGGTGACTTCACTCACTTCGACCACACCGCGACGGACCGCTGTCTCCACCCTGCGGCCCGCCCTGGAGGCCACCACTTCGTAGGTCCGGGTCGTGTCCCCGGCGTCCACGACTATCTCGACTCGATCGCCCTTCACTGATCCAATCCCCCTTCTGCGACGGACCGTTGAGATCTCGCACGGGCCGGGGCGCCTGGATCCGCAGCGCCCTGACCACTCCTCAAGTTTCCCACCCGGCACTGACAATCGATTCCCCGGCGAGGGCGCGGCCTCTGAGCGCCCCGGGCGGCGGGTACGTAAGCTGTGCCTCGTCAGGCGTACCAGGCAGCGGGGATGGGCAGACATGGCGATGATGCGGCTCCGGCGCGAGGACCCGCGTGTCGTCGGCTCGTTCAGGCTGCACCGGCGGCTCGGGGCGGGCGGCATGGGTGTCGTCTACCTGGGTTCGGACCGGCGGGGCCAGCGGGTGGCGCTCAAGGTGATCCGCCCGGACCTGGCGGAGGATCAGGAGTTCCGTTCGCGGTTCGCGCGCGAGGTGTCCGCCGCCCGGCGGATCCGCGGCGGCTGTACGGCCCGGCTGGTGGCCGCGGACCTGGAGGCGGACCGCCCCTGGTTCGCCACGCAGTACGTGCCGGGGCCCTCGCTGCACGACAAGGTGGCCGAGGAGGGCCCGCTGTCGGCCGCCGAGGTGGCCTCGATCGGGGCGGCGCTCTCCGAGGGTCTGGTGGCGGTGCACGAGGCCGGAGTCGTCCACCGCGACCTGAAGCCGTCGAACATCCTGCTCTCCCCCAAGGGCCCGCGCATCATCGACTTCGGCATCGCCTGGGCGACCGGTGCCTCCACGCTCACGCACGTCGGTACGGCGGTGGGCTCGCCCGGCTTCCTCGCGCCGGAGCAGGTGCGGGGCGCGGCGGTGACGCCCGCGACGGACGTCTTCTCCCTCGGCGCCACGCTGGCGTACGCGGCGATGGCCGATTCACCCTTCGGGCACGGCAGTTCCGAGGTCATGCTCTACCGCGTGGTGCACGAGGAGCCCCAGCTGTTCGATGTGCACGACGCGCTCGCACCCCTGGTGAGCGCCTGTCTGGCCAAGGATCCGGAGGAGCGCCCGAGCACGCTCCAGCTCTCCATGCGGCTCAAGGAGATCGCGGCGCGGGAGGCGCAGGGGCTGCACGAGAGCCGGCCGCCCGCCCAGCGTTCGGCGCAGGAGGCGGACCGGCCGACCGGGCGGCTGGACGGCCCGTACACCGAGCAGCAGACCCGCAGGGCCGCCGGGCCCGCCCCGGTCGCGCGTCCGCAGGGCCGGCCGGCGGCGCCCCGTCCCTCCTCGCCGCGCACCGGGGGTTCGCGTCCGGCTCAGCAGCAGCCGGGGCGGTCGACGCGTCCGGGACGGCGGCCGCAGGGCACCAACGGGACGAACGGCAGGCCGGGGACGCGGCCGGGCACCCGGACGACCTCCACCGGCCGCCGCCCGGCCAACCCGAGGCTGCTCCGGCAGCGGCTCGTCGTCTTCGTGGTGGTGACGCTGCTGGTGGCCCTCGGTATCGCGGCGGCCCAGGGCTGCCAGGGTCCGCCGCGCGGCCTGGGCGCGGATCCGGGGCAGGTCGTCCGGGTCCAGGCCCCGGCGCCAGGCGAGCGGTAGCCTGCGGGCTCAGCTCTCCGGGCGGCCCGTGGCCACCGCGTAGAAGGCGACCGCCGCGGCGGCGCCGACGTTCAGCGAGTCGACGCCGTGGGCCATCGGGATGCGTACCCATTCGTCGGCGGCGACCAGCGCCTGCGTGGACAGCCCGTCGCCCTCGGCGCCGAGCATCAGGGCCACCTGGTCCATCCGGTGCGGGGCCGCCTCCTCGATGCTGCTGGCCTTCTCGTCGGGTGTCAGCGCGAGCAGCTTGAAGCCGGCCTCCCGTACCGTCTCCAGGGCCTTGGGCCAGGTGTCGAGGCGGGCGTACGGGACGGAGAAGACGGCGCCCATCGAGACCTTGACCGAGCGCCGGTACAGCGGGTCGGCGCAGTCCGGGGAGAGCAGGACCGCGTCCATGCCGAGCGCGGCGGCGCTGCGGAAGATCGCCCCGATGTTCGTGTGGTCGTTGACGGCTTCCATGACGACCACACGGCGGGTGGTGCGCAGCAGTTCCTCGGCGGCCGGCAGCGGCTTGCGCTGCATCGAGGCGAGGGCCCCCCGGTGCACGTGGTAGCCGGTGACCCGCTCGGCGAGCTCCGGGCTGACGGCGTACACGGGGGCCGGGACCTCGTCGATGACGTCGCGCATGAGGTCGACCCACTTCGCCGAGAGCAGCATGGAGCGCATCTCGTACCCGGCGTGCCTGGCGCGTCTGATCACCTTCTCGCCCTCGGCGATGAAGAGGCCCTCGGCGGGCTCTCGCCTGCGCCGCAGCTCGACGTCGGTCAGGCCGGTGTAGTCGCTCAGGCGGGGGTCGTCGGGGTCGTCGACGGTGATGAGATCAGCCACAGGTTGATACTGCCTTGTCCGGTGTGTGGTGCCAACGGTCGGGAGAAAGATCCGTTACCGCTGGTTACTTTTCGGTCGCTGCCGCGGCCTCGGGTCCGACGCCGACGACGTCACCGATGACGATGACGGCGGGCGGGCGGACGTCCTCGGCCACGGCCCGCTCGCCGACGGTCGCGAGCGTCGCGTCGACGCGGCGCTGGGCGGCGGTGGTCCCTTCCTGGACGAGGGCCACCGGGGTGTCGGGGGACTTCCCGTGGGCGATGAGCGTGCCAGCGATGGCACCGATCTTGTCGACGGCCATCAGGAGGACCAGGGTGCCGCGCAGCCGGGCGAGGGCCGCCCAGTCGACGAGCGAGCGCTCGTCGTCGGGGGCGACATGGCCGCTGACCACGGTGAACTCATGGGCGACGCCGCGGTGGGTGACGGGGATGCCGGCCGCGCCGGGCACCGAGATCGAGCTGGAGATGCCGGGGACGACGGTGCAGGCGATGCCCTCGGCGGCGAGCGCCCGGGCCTCCTCCATGCCGCGTCCGAAGACGAACGGGTCGCCGCCCTTGAGCCGCACGACGGCCTTGCCCGCCTTGGCGTGCTCGATCAGGGCGTTGTTGATGGCCTCCTGGGCCATGTACCGGCCGTACGGGATCTTCGCGGCGTCGATCACCTCGACGTGCGGCGGGAGTTCGTCCAGCAGGTCGCGCGGGCCGAGCCGGTCCGCGATGACGACGTCGGCCTCGGCGAGGAGGCGGCGGCCACGGACGGTGATCAGGTCCGGGTCGCCGGGGCCGCCGCCGACCAGGGCGACGCCGGGGGTCCGGGTGCGGTGGTGGGGGGCGGCGAGGGTGCCGTCGCGCAGGCCCTCGACGATCGCGTCGCGGACGGCGGCGGAGTGGCGGGGGTCGCGGCCGTGCGCGTCGGTGGTGAGCACGGCGACGGTCACGCCCTCGCTGCGGCCGGTGGCGGGCGTCCAGGCGGTGGCGGCGTCCGCGTTGTCACTGCGGACGCACCAGGTGCGGGTGCGCTCGGCCTCGGCGGATGCCGCGTCGTTGGCCTCGGTGTCGTCGGAGGCGATCAGGGCGTACCAGGTGTCGGCGAGGTCCCCGTCGGCATAGGGGCGGCGCTCCCAGCGGATCTCGCCGGCGTCGGCCATCGCCTCGACGGACGGGGTGGCGGCCGGCGACACGAGGACGATGTCGGCGCCGGCCGCGATGAGGGCGGGCAGACGGCGCTGGGCGACCTGGCCGCCGCCGACGACGACTACGCGGCGCCCGCTCAGGCGCAGTCCGACGGGGTAGGCGGGGCGATCGGCGTGCTCGGCCATGGCGGTGCGGGCTCCTCGTGCGATGCGGGGTGCGCGGCCGCTGCGGCGCTGGAGCGGCTGTGACGTGCGGGATTCACGATACGGGGTGGGGTGCGGGGGTGGTCGGGGGCGGCCGGTGGGGGCGCCCGCAGCGGGCCTGTTCCCCGCCCCGCCCCTTCCCGTGACCGGGGCTCCGCCCGGACCCCGCGCCTCGAACGCCGGCGAGGCTGAGTGGTTCCAAGCCTCTGCGGCGACTGAGGAGCGGGGTCCGGGCGCGCTACTTCTCCGTGACGCCTGCCGAGTCGAACGTCGCCACCTCGTGCATCGCCCGCGCGGCGCTCTGCACGATGGGCAGGGCCAGCAGCGCCCCGGTCCCCTCGCCCAGGCGGAGGTCGAGGTCGACCAGCGGGCGCAGGCCCAGCTTGTTGAGCGCCGCGACATGGCCGGGCTCCGCGCTGCGGTGGCCGGCGATGCAGGCCGCCAGCGCCTCCGGCGCGATGGCCCGGGCGACCAGGGCCGCCGCGCCCGCGCTCACCCCGTCGAGGACGACCGGCGTACGCAGCGAGGCGCCGCCGAGGAGGAACCCGGCCATCGCCGCGTGCTCCAGGCCGCCCACGGCCGCCAGGACGCCGATCGGGTCGGCCGGGTCCGGCTGGTGCAGGTCGAGCGCACGGCGTACGACATCGACCTTGCGGGCGTGCATCTCGTCGTTGATGCCGGTCCCCCGGCCGGTGACCTCGGCCGGGTCCATCCCCGTGTAGACGCAGATCAGGGCGGCCGACGCCGTGGTGTTGGCGATGCCCATCTCGCCGGTGAGCAGGCCCTTGTTGCCCGCCGCGACCAGATCGCGGGCGGTCTCGATGCCGACCTCGATCGCCGCGAGGACCTCCTCGCGGGTGAGCGCGGGACCGGTCGTGAAGTCCGCCGTGCCGGCGCGCACCTTGCGGGGCAGCAGGCCCGGCGTCGCGGGCAGCTCCGTGGCCACGCCGACGTCGACCACGCAGACCTCGGCGCCCACCTGGGCGGCGAAGGCGTTGCAGACCGCGCCGCCGCCGAGGAAGTTGGCCACCATCTGGGCCGTGACCTCCTGGGGCCAGGCGGTGACGCCCTGGGCGTGCACCCCGTGGTCGCCGGCGAAGATCGCGACGGCCGCGGGCTCGGGGATCGGCGGCGGGCACATCCGGGAGAGCCCGGACAGCTGGGCCGAGATGATCTCCAGCATGCCGAGCGCACCGGCCGGCTTGGTCATCCGCTTCTGGCGCTCCCAGGCCTCACCGAGCGCCTTGGCGTCCAGCGGCCGGATGTTGGAGATGGTCTCCTGGAGGAGGTCGTGCGGCTCCGCGCCGGGCAGGGCACGGCGGCCGTACGTCTCCTCGTGCACGACCCAGGACAGCGGACGGCGCTTGGACCAGCCCGCCTGCACCAGCTCGGGGTCCTCGGGGAACTCGTCGACGTAGCCCACACAGAGGTACGCGACCACTTCGAGGTGTTCGGGCAGGCCGAGCGCCCGGACCATCTCGCGCTCGTCGAAGAAGCTGACCCAGCCGACGCCGAGCCCTTCGGCGCGGGCTGCGAGCCACAGGTTCTCCACGGCGAGCGCCGAGGAGTACGGGGCCATCTGCGGCTGGGTGTGCCGGCCGAGGGTGTGCCGGCCGCCCCGCGTCGGGTCGGCGGTGACGACGATGTTGACCGGGGTGTCGAGGATGGCCTCGATCTTCAGTTCCTTGAACTGCTTGGCCCGGGCCTTCGGCAGCGACTGGGCGTACGCCTCGCGCTGCTGCTGGGCCAGCTCGTGCATGGACCGGCGGGTCTCCGCCGAGCGGATCACCACGAAGTCCCAGGGCTGGGAGTGGCCGACGCTGGGCGCGGTGTGGGCCGCCTCCAGCACGCGCAGCAGGACCTCGTGCGGGATGGGGTCGCTGCGGAAGCCGTTGCGGATGTCGCGGCGCTCGCGCATCACGCGCAGGACGGCGTCGCGCTCGGCGTCGTCGTAGCCGGGGGCCGGCGGCGCGGTGACGAGCGGCTGCTCCGGCTGCTCGGGCGCCTCGGTGGTCTCCGGCGTCCCGGCGGCCGGGGCGGGGGCTTCGGGCGCCTCCGCGACGGGCTCCGTGAGGTCCGGGGTCTCGATGACCTCGGGGCCCGACTCGGGCTCCGGCCGGGCCGGGAGTTCCTCGGCGGCGGGCTCGGCGCCCGCCTGCGCCTCCACGGCCTCGGGCCGGGGCCCGGGCACCGCCGCCACCGCGATGGGCCGCACCGGCTGTTCGGCCGCAGGGGCCGGGAGCGGGGCGACGGGAAGCGAGTCCGTCACCGGTGCGAACCCGGCCAGGGACGCGTGGTCCGGAACCGGTTCCGCCGGAGGCTCCGCCGCCACGGGCGCCTCGACGGGCGCGGCCTCGGGCGCGGCCACGTCGGCCACTGTCTCGGGTGCCTCGACGGCCACCGCTTCGGGCACGGGCACCTCGGCGGGCGCCGGCTCGACCGGCGCGGCATCGGCCTGCACCGCTTCGGCCGGGACGGGCGCCGCGTGGGCCGGTGCGGCCTGCACCGGGTCCGCCTCCGCAGGCACGGCTTCCGCGAGCACGGGCTCGGCGGCGACGGGCTCTGCCGGCACGTGCTCCGCAGGCGCGGCTTCGGCGGGTGCCTCCGCCGCCGGCGGCTCGGCCGTGGCCTCCATCGCGGGGGCCTCTGCCTGAGCCTCCGCCACCACGGGCTCGACCGGTTGCGCCACCGGCACGGGCTCGGCGGCCGGGGCCTCCGCCGCGGGCTCGGCCGCGGGCTCGGCCGCGGGCTCTGCGGCGGCCGGCTCCGCGATCGGTTCGGCGGCCGGGGCCTCGGCGACCGGCTCTGCCACGGCCGGTTCCGGAACAACTGATTCCGGAACGACCGTTTCTGCTGCGGGGGACTGCGCCGCCACCGGCTCGGGCTCGACGGCCGCCGGGGCCGGGGCCTCCTGCGGCTGGGCCACCCACTGGCTGACGCCCTGCGGCGGGATCTCGCCGAGCTGGGGGCCGGGGAGCGCGGCCGCCTCGTCGGGCGGCAGCTCGAAGTACTCGGGTTCGGCGGTGGCGGGTCCCGCGTGGCGCGGCGGGGCCGGTGCGGTCGCCTGGGCCTGGGGTGCGCCGGCCGGTCCCCGGTCGGCGAGCGAGCGGACCACGCCGCCGCCCGACGTACCGCCGTAGGACGGTCCGGAATCGGCCGAGGGGCCGCGGTGCAGCGGGCGGCGCACGGGAGCCTGCGTCTGGGCCACCGGCGGCTGGGCCTGTGCCGGGGCGGAGACGGGGGCCGCGAGGCGTACGGCACCGAGGTCGACGGAGCCGGAGTCGCGGCCGCCGGACTCATGGGTGTTGCGCCCGGTCTCCGGCAGCGGCTCGGCGGCGGCCTGCATGGCGTACGCCGGGGCCTGGACCTGCTCCTGGAGCTGCACGGGGCCCTGCGCCTGCGCCGGGTCGAAGCCCTGCGCCTGCGGGTAGCCGCCCTGCTCGGGCAGCGGGGCCGGTGCGGCGGCGCCGTCCGGGAAGTGGCCGGGTGCGGCGGCCGGCTGGGGCTCGCTCCAGGCGCCCTGGGGGCTCGGCATCAGCAGGAGGTCGTCGTCCTCGGACGCATGCTCGGAGGGATCGAGGAAGGTGTAGGCATCCGGGGCGGGGACGCCCGGCTGCTCCACCATGCCTGCGTTCTCCGGCAGTCCCTCGCCCGGGATCTGGCCGGTGTCACTCATGCGTACCCCTCGCCCATCGTCAGTGCTCCTTCGGCCCTTCGCCCGGGACGCCCGAACACGGCACGCCGGTGCTCGTCCAGTGGAACGAGCGGGCGCGCCGCGCGGCACGAATCGGTCGCGGACATCCTGCATTCTCGCGGTCGTTCGCCGCCGCGGCAGGTCATTTCGCCACGGCTCGCTGTGGACTGCGCCACGTTGCGCGTCCCAGGGTTCTGCCGTACCACAAGGAGGGCCAAAACGGTCCTCTTTTCCGGACATTGACGAACGAAGCGACGAACGTCCGGGAGCGGTGCGACGATCGGCCAGCCTACCCCGCACCGCATGGCGGCCGGGTCAGGGGGCAAGGTCCGAACGAAGTGCGGAAAGCAGGAAGACGACCGTGCGTTCGCGCTCCGACCACGCGGCCGTGTCGAGTTCGACGGACTGCAGCAGCGAGCAGGAGACCGTGTAGCCGTTCTCGGTGAGGGCCGCGCCCAGGCTCTCGGCCTCGTCGCGGGTGGAGGCGTGGGTGACGATCCGCTCGGGCCTGCGGTCGGCGACGGCGGTGACGACGGGGGCGCCGCCGCCCCCGATCCGTACGACATCGGGTTCGGGCAGCCGTTCCAGTACGTGCGGGGCGCGGCCCTCGACGACCTGGAGCTGGACCCCGAAGGCCCGGGCGGCGGCGGTGGTGCGGGCGCAGGCGTCCGGGTCCTCGTCCACGGCCAAGACCGCGGCGCCGAACCGGGCGGCCTCCACGGCGAGCGCCCCGCTGCCGGAACCGATGTCCCACACCAGGTCGCCGGTGCGGGGTCCCAGGTGGGCGAGCTGGGCGGCGCGCAGGCCTGGGGTCTCGCCCTCGCCGCTCTCCCGGGCGGGGCCGGTCCCTCGGTAGGCGTCGGCGGGCAGGGCCCAGCCGCGTACGCCCTGGGGGTAGGCGGGGTGGCGGCCGGCGATCCAGGCACCCTCGGCGCGCTGTTCGGGGCCGCCGCCGATGACGATGACGACGTTGGGGTCGCGCCAGACGTGGTCGGCGGCCGTGTCGGAGGTGACGACGGTGACCTGTTCGCAGTCGGTGCCGAGTTCCTCGCAGATGACGAAGGTGCGGTGGACGCCTTCGAGGAGCAGGGCGAGTTCGGCGGGGCCCGCGCCGGGCGAGGTGAGGACGGCGACCTTGTGGTGGGCGCGGCAGACGTTGACCGCGCGGCGCAGGGTGCGGGGGTGGGCGACGACCGTCTGGGCGTCCTCCCAGGGCATGCCGGCGCGGGCGAAGGCGGTGGCGACGGAGGAGACGGCGGGGACCACCTCGACCTCCAGGCCGTGTTCGGGGGCCCGCAGGGTGCGTACGACTCCGAAGAAGCCGGGGTCGCCGTCGGCGAGGACGACGGCGCTGCCCCGGTGGGCGGCGATGCGGCGGGCGGCGAGATCGACCGAGCCGAGGCGGATGCGTTCCGCTCCCCCGGGCACTTCGGGCAGGGCGAGGTGGTGGGCGGCGCCGGCGACCAGGGTGGCGGCGGAGAGTGCGGCGGTGGCCGCTCTGGTCAGCGGTGAGCCGTCCCAGCCGATCACTGTGACCCGGTCGGCCATCTGTTGTCCGTCTCCTGTGTCGCCCGATGTCGTCTGATGTCGTCGCAGGTGGGAGTTGTCGTCCCGGGCAGGGTGAGGTTACCCGGTCCGTCGCGGCGCGGTGCCGGGGGCTCCGGGGCGTCAGTTCCAGTCGTTGTAGGTGCCGTATCCACCGGCGTCGGCGAGCTGTTCTGCGACTCCTTCGAGGTCCTCGGGCAGCAGCCCCCAGACGATCAGGTCGGTCCGGATGTCGGTCCAGCCGCCGTCCTCGGTCTGTGAGCGCGCTATGCGGGCGTTGCGCAGGACTCCCTCGCTGATGCAGCCGAGCTTCTGGGCGACCTGCTGGGAGGCGGTGTTGTCGGCGGCGGTGCGCAGTTCGATGCGCTCGAATCCCTGGTCGCGGAAGAGCCACTGGGCCAGGGCGAGTACGGACTCGGTGGCGTAGCCCTCGCCGCGCGCCCAGGGGGCGGTGATGTAGGCGGCCTCGGTGGCGAGGGTGCGCCAGTCGGTGTTGCGCAGCCGTACCGAGCCGACGAGGCGCTGGGTGAGGAACTCGGTGACGGCCAGGACGATGCCGTCCCCCTTGGTGCGCTGTGCCGGAGCGATTCTGCGCACCCAGCGTTCGGCGTCGACCTGGGTGTAGGGGTGCGGGGCGTCGGTCCAGGCGGTGACGAGTTCGTCGTTCATCATCTCGATGTACGCGGGGACGTCGGCCATGTCGAACGGGCGCAGCACCAACCGGTCCGTGCTGATGGAGATGTCCGGAAAGGTGGAAGTCATGCGCAGCTCCATGCCGAAGACCGTGTAAAGGCACAGCATGCAGCATCGCGGGGACCTTGTGCATGGGCGGGTCCGTACGACGGAGCCCCGCACACCCGGGCGGGGTGTGCGGGGCTCGTCGGACAAGTGCCGTACGGGGGTCAGGACTTGGCGGCGTCACCGAAGGCCGGGACGACCGAGCCCTGGTAGGTGTCCTCGATGAACTTCTTGACCTCGTCGGAGTGGAGGAGCTTCACGAGCTTCTGGACGCGGGGGTCCTTCTCGTTGCCCTTCTTCACGGCGACGATGTTCGCGTACGGGTTGCCGTCGGCCTTCTCCAGCACGAGGGCGTCCTTGGCGGGCTTGAGCTTGGCCTGGATCGCGTAGTTGCCGTTGATGACGGCGGCGTCCACGTCGTTCAGGGCGCGGGGGACGGTCGCCGCCTCCAGCTCCTTGAACTCCAGGCCCTTCTTGTCGGTGATGTCGCTCAGCTTGGCGCTGGTGCCGACACCGGACTTGAGGGTGATCAGGCCGTTCTCGGCGAGCAGCTGGAGCGCGCGGCCCTCGTTGGTGGTGTCGTTGGGCACGGCGATGGTCTGGCCGGACTTGATGTCGCCGAGGCCCTTGATCTTCTTGGAGTAGAGGCCGAGGGGCTCCAGGTGGACGGTGCCGACGGAGACCAGGTGGGTGTTGTTCTTCTGGTTGAAGTCGTCCAGGTAGGGCTGGTGCTGGAAGAAGTTGGCGTCGACCTGGCCGGTCTCGGTGGCGGTGTTCGGCAGGACGTAGTCCGTGAACTCCTTGACCTCCAGCTTGAGGCCGGCCTTGTCCGCGAGGCTCTTCTTGACGAAGCCCAGGATGTCGGCGTGCGGCGTCGGGGACGCGGCGACGACGAGCGCCTTGGAGGTGTCGGCCTTGGCGCCGGTCTCGCTCTTGGACGCCGGGTCGGAGTCCGTGCCGCAGGCGGTGAGGCCGAAGGCGAGGGCGGCGGTGGCGGCGGCTGCGGCGGTGAGCTTGATGTTCTTACGCACGAAGAGTGCCTCTTTCCATGGTGATGGTGGTGCGGCCCGGACAAGGAGTGCGGGCTTGTGCGGGGGGAAGTTCAGGAGGTGGTGCGGCCTCGGCGGGCCAGCAGGCGGACGGCTCCGTCGCCGATCAGCTGGATCACGGTCACGATGACGATCAGCAGCGCGACGGTGATGAGCATGAACTGGTTGTCGAAACGCTGGAATCCGTAGGTGACGGCCTTGGAGCCGAGCCCTTCGCCGCCGACCGCTCCGGCCATCGCGGAGTAGCCGATGAGCACGATGACGGTGGTGGTGACGCCGGAGACCAGGGAGGGCAGCGCCTGCGGCAGCAGGACCTTGCGGACGATCGTCGGGATGGAACCGCCCATGGACTGGACGGCCTCGACGAGCCCGTGGTCGACCTCGCGGACGGCTGTCTCGACGAGCCGTGCGAAGAAGGGGATGGCTCCGACGGCGAGCGGCACGATCATCGCGGTGGGGCCGATGAAGGTGCCGACGACCCAGGTGGTGAAGGGGATCAGGGCGATCAGCAGGATGATGAACGGCAGCGAGCGGCCGATGTTCACGATCACGCCGATGACCTTGTTCACCGGGGTGTTCTGCAGGAGCCCGCCCTTGTCGGTGAGGACCAGCAGGACGCCGAGCGGCAGTCCGGCCAGAACGGTGACGAGGGTGGACCACAGCACCATGTAGAGGGTGTCGACGGTGCCCTGCGTCAGCAGCGGCTGCATTTCGGACCAGGTCACTTCGCCACCTCCTTGGTGAGCGGTGCGGGGATGACGACGGGTTCGGCCCCGACGATCTCGGCCTGGAGGCCCTGCTCGCGCAGGAAGCCGATGGGCACGACGTTCTCCTCGAACCGGCCGGGCAGCTCGATGCGCATCCGGCCGATCTGCCGGCCGCCGACGGTGTCCATCGCGGCGCCCAGGATCGAGATGTCGATGTTGTACGTACGGGAGAGCTGCGAGATCACCGGGCGGGCGGCGGCCTCGCCGTGGAAGGTGACGTCGACGACCGTGGCGTCGGGGCCGGAGGCAGTGCCGCCGACCGGGAACAGCTCGTGGGCCAGCTCGGAGCCGGGGGTGGCGAGCAGTTCGCCGACGGTGCCGGACTCGACGACACGGCCCTTCTGCATCAGCGCGGCGGAGTCGCAGATGGTCTTGACGACGTCCATCTCGTGCGTGATGAGCAGGACGGTGAGGCCGAGCTGCCGGTTGAGGTCGCGCAGCAGCTGGAGGATGGAGCGGGTGGTCTCGGGGTCCAGGGCCGAGGTCGCCTCGTCGGAGAGGAGCACCTTGGGGTCGCCGGCGAGGGCGCGGGCGATGCCGACGCGCTGCTTCTGGCCGCCGGAGAGCTGCCCGGGGTAGGACTTGGCCTTGTCGGCGAGGCCGACCAGGTCGAGGAGTTCGAGGGCCTTGCGGGACCGTTCGCGCCCGGCGACGCCGAGGATCTCCAGCGGGAGCTCGATGTTGCCCTGGACGGTGCGGGAGGCCAGCAGGTTGAAGTGCTGGAAGACCATGCCGATACGGCTGCGCGCCTCGCGCAGCTCCTTGCCGGCCCGGCGGCCCCGGCCGGCAAGGGCCGTCAGGTCCTGGCCGGCGACGGTCACGGTGCCGGAGGTGGGGCGTTCCAGCAGGTTGACGCAGCGGATCAGGGAGGATTTGCCGGCGCCGCTCTGGCCGATGACGCCGTACACCTCGCCCTCGCGGACATGCAGGTCGACGCCGTCCAGAGCGGTGACCTCGCGGTCGCGCGACTGGTAGACCTTCGTGAGGCCCGTAGTGGTGATCACAGGGGTTTCCGTCACTGTCGAGTGCGCGGCGCGGTGTCCGCCGGGCACGGGGCATTCGTCCGGTGAGACTGTCCGGACGTTTCGATCGGACGTGTTCGAGCGGGGATCCGCTACGGCCGGGCGCGGCGGTGGCCGCGGGGCGACGGGTCCCGGCAGGCTCGTTCCGCTGGGTGCGGACGGCGCGGGCTCGGTCTCGCTTCGGGGCGCGAGGCTCGGTCGTGGGCCCTCAGAAGGCGCGCATTCGACACATACAACGAGCACCGGGCGCGGTGATCGCCTCGGTCGCAGGGGTGCGGCTGCTCGTCGTGGTCATGGACCCAAGTAAAACAGACGTAACGTTCCTGCCGAACCGGCTGTCCGGATAGCGGACAGCCGTGGATGGTTCGGCGGGAACGGGCGGCCGGCTCCGGGATTTCTCTGCGGCAAGGCTGTGACCTGCGCAGACATGCTCAGGCACCCTGCGGTGACGCGCTCGGTCACCGGCCCGGGACAGTGGGGTGCTGTGGCCAAGGCCACGGTCCGCCCCGGGGGCGCACGCAGGGGGCACTCCGTCCCGTAATACCCTCGGCTCATGCTTGACGCCCTGACGATCGCGGTCGGCGTGGCCGCCCTCGGCCTCGCCGCCTGGTGCGGATTCGCCGCCTACCGGGACCAGCCCACCAAGGACTGGCACTTCATCGGGATGGCCGTGGTCTCGCTGCTGGCGCTGGCCCAGCTGGTGGTGGGGATCGTGCAGACGGCCCGCGGCGAGCGGCCCGAGCAGGGCATGACCATCTTCTTCGCGTATCTGATCGGGGCCTTCCTCGCCGTCCCGGCGGCGGGGTTCCTGTCGCTGAGCGAGCGCACCCGCTGGGGTTCGGTGACGGTGGCGGCGGGCGCGGTCGTGCTGGCCGTCCTCGAAGTACGGCTCTACGACATCTGGGGAAACTGACCGTGACCGACACCGACCGCACCCCGGCAGCCGCCACGGGCGAGAAGCAGCCCTTCGACCTCGGCACCGGCCCGGGCCGCGTACTGGTCTGGTTCTACGGCGTGTTCACCGTCGCCGCGGCCTCCCGCGCGATCGTCCAGATGATCCTGGACTTCGACCGCGCGCCCCTGGCCTATCTGCTGTCGGCCGTCGCCGCCGCCGTGTACGGCTTCATCACCTACTCGCTGGTGCGCGGCGGCGAGCGGGCGCGCCGGACGGCGCTGGTGTGCTGCGCCGCCGAGCTCGCCGGCGTGCTGATCGTCGGTACGTGGACCCTGGTCGAGCCGTCCGCGTTCGCGGACACCACGGTCTGGTCGTACTGCGGCAGGGACTACCTGTTCATCCCGGTGATCCTGCCGGTCACCGGGATGATGTGGCTGCGCCGCGCGCGGACCGCGTGACGCCTCAGGCGCTCGCCACATAGGCGGCGGCCGCGGCCTCCTTCTCCAGCAGGATCATCTGGACCCCGTCGCTGCCGGTGGCGTTGCCCACGGCCGCGTAGCCCGCGCGCTGGTAGAGCCGCAGATTGCTCTCGCTGCGATGGCCGGTGTGCAGCCGGAAGCGGGTGGCCGCGCACCGGTCGGTGAGCCCCGCCTCCGCCGCGTTCAGCAGCCGGGCGCCGAGGCCGTGGCCCTGGAGCCGGGGGTGGACGCAGAGCCGGCCGATCTGGCCGGTGCCCTCCGGTCCCGCCGCGCCCCGTACCGAACCGACGACCTCCTCGCCGAGCCGTGCGACGAACACCAGGTTCGTCGCTATCTCGGCGCGCAGCGAGTCCAGGGTCTGGACGAGGGGTTCGATGCGGTAATTCCCGTACAGCTCCGCCTCGCTCTGAAAACAGAGGTACTGGAGCTTCAAGATCTGTTCGGCGTCCTGTGCGCTCGCCGTCGAGATGATCACGCTCATGCCCATCCGCGCATGCCTCCCGCTCACCTGATCCGCCGGTTGTCTACCGCTCCTTTCCCCGCAGTTCAGGAGCTACAACCTCCGCCGGCAGCATTCTGCGCAGACATCCAAGGCAACGGGAACGGATCGGGCCCAAACTCCCCTGTGACATACCCAACTCCCCTGCGATTTCGCGGTAGGTGGGATCGCCCGGCGCGAACATCGCGCTCAGTAAGCGGGCACAGGGCGCGGGAAGCCGCTCCACGGCGGCGCGCAGCAGGCGGCGTTGGTCGGCACCGAGGGCGGCGCGCTCCGGACAGCCGGCCGGGTCCGGGGTGCACTCGTCGCGGTACGGGCGCTCGCGCCGGGCGGTGCGGCGGGCCCGGCGGGCCTCCGCGCGGACGGTGTCGCGCACCCAGCGGGCGGGATCCGGGGGCGGGCCCTGGTGGGCGAGGCGTTCCAGCAGCCGCAGCCAGACGGTCTGTTCGAGGTCGGCGGGATCGACCGCCGCACCGGTGGCGGCCGCTTCGGTCTCGGCCCTCGCCTCCGCGCTGACCAGCGGATACAGGGTGCGGACCGCGGCGGAGAAGCCCGGGGCCGGAAGGAGGGCGGGCGGGGCCGGTTGAAGATCGACAAGCGTCATGCCCCCACCCGACGCCCTGCGGTGGCCGCCGGGTTGCCGAACGGGCCGGGCACCACCCGACCGGGGCATCCCCGGCCGGGTGCTGACGCCGGCTACTTGCCGGTGAAGTCCGCCGCCGCGAGCAGCGCCGTGTCCGGGTTGTCGGAGAAGATCCCGTCGATCCCGGTGGCGAAGTACGCGGCGAAGGCGCCGAACGCGTCGCCGTAGGCGTTGGGGTCCGTGCCGCGCCGGAAGTCGGCGGGCAGGAAGGTGTTCTCGTTGCGCATGGTGTACGGGTGCAGGACCAGGCCCTTGGCGTGCGCGTCCCGCACCAGGGTGGTGGGCTCGGCCAGCCGGCCGGCGGCGTCCTTGGGGATGATCAGGTCCAGGGTGGGCCCGATGCCCTGGGCGAAGGACGCGATCCACTTCAGTCCGGCGGGCTTCACCAGGTCGTCGGTGGTGCGGGGGTCGCCGGACACCACGAAGTCCCAGGGCTTGGACCCGGCGCCCGAGAGCAGGACGACGCGCGGGGTGTCGACGAGCTTCGCCAGCCGCTGGATGCTGCCGGGCTCGAAGGACTGGAGGATGAGCGGGGACTGCGCGCGGTGGCGGCCGTAGCGGCGCAGCAGCTTGGCGAGCCGCTCCTCGAGCCCGAGGCCGATGCCGCGGAAGTAGGTGGGGTGCTTGGTCTCGACGTACAGCCAGACCGGCCTGCCGCGGCGGCGGCCCTCGCGGTCGGCCCAGCGCAGGACCTCCTCGAAGGTGGGGATCTCCCAGCGGCCGTCGTAGAGGGTGTTCTTCTGGCGGTTGCCGGGGATGCGCTCCTTGGCGCGGAGTGTCTTCAGTTCGGCGAGCGTGAAGTCCTCGGTGAACCAGCCCGTCAGGGCGATGCCGTCGACAGTCTTCGTCGTTCTGCGACTCGCGAACTCGGGGTGGTCGGCGACATCGGTGGTGGCCGTGATGTCGTTCTCGTGGCGGCAGACGAGGTGGCCGTCCCGGGTGGGCACGAGGTCCTGCTCGACGATGTGCGCGCCCATGTCGAGGGCCAGCTGGTAGGAGCCGAGCGTGTGCTCGGGCCGGTAGCCGCTGGTGCCGCGGTGTCCGATGACGGTGGGCACCGGCAGGTCGAGGCGGTGGCCGCCGTGCCCGCCGGACTTGCCGGCGGTGGCCGTACCGGCGGCATGGGCCGTTCCGTTCAGGCCGAGGGCGGCGGTACCGAGTACCGCGGCCCCCACGCCCATGACGGTCCGTCGTCCGGGGGCGGCCTGCGCACGCTCTGTCATGAATGCTCCTCGCATGTGATGTACGGCACCTGTCGAGCGAAGATCGAGCGTAGGCACCGGCACCGTCCTGAGCGCGGCACCTGGACGAACATGACGCAAACACACGTCAACACTGCGTATCCGGTGCGTGAACCCGATGTGCGATCAGCGAGTACCCGCGAGTATCGTCCTCACCTGCATGGACCCTCTCAATCCGTCGCCTCGGCCGGCCCGGCCACTACACCGGAGGAACCGTTGTCCCGACTCGCACTCATCAAGGCAGTGCTCGGACCGATCCTGCGTCTGATGTTCCGTCCGCGGATGGAGGGCATCGAGAACATCCCGGGGTCCGGGCCGGTGATTCTGGCGGGAAACCATCTGACGTTCATCGACTCGATGATCATGCCGATCTGCTGCGACCGGCCGGTGTTCTTCATCGGCAAGGACGAGTACGTGACGGGCAAGGGCCTCAAGGGCCGGCTGATGGCCTGGTTCTTCACGGGCGTCGGCATGATCCCGGTGGACCGGGACGGCGGCCGCGGCGGTGTCGCGGCGCTGATGACGGGCCGCCGGGTGCTGGAAGAGGGCAAGGCGTTCGCGATCTACCCGGAGGGCACCCGCTCCCCCGACGGCCGGCTCTACCGGGGCCGTACGGGCATCGCCCGGCTGACGCTGATGACGGGCGCCCCGGTGGTCCCGTTCGCGATGATCGGCACGGACAAGCTCCAGCCGGGCGGCTCCGGTCTGCCCCGGCCGGGCAAGGTCACGGTCCGCTTCGGTGAGCCGATGGAGTTCTCGCGCTACGAGGGCATGGACCGCGACCGCTATGTGCTGCGGGCGGTGACGGACTCGGTGATGGCCGAGGTGATGCGGCTGTCCGGCCAGGAGTACGTCGACATGTACGCGACGAAGGCCAAGGCCGCCTGACCGGCGGCCCCAGGACGGCCATACGGAAGGGCCCGTACCCCGGTCGGGGGTACGGGCCCTTCCGTGTGCCCGCCGCACCCGTACGGCCGACGGCCGTACGGGGCTTCTTTCGCGGCCCGCCCCATGACGCGACACGCCCTAGTCGTGCACGATGCCTTCCTCCAGCTCCTGGCCGCGCAGCAGGAACCAGGCGGCGACCGCCGTCGCCACCAGGACCACCGCGCCGACGCCCGCGGCGAGCCCCAGCCCGTCGACGAAGGCGGCCTGGGCGGCGGAGACCAGCTCGGTCGCCTGCTGCTGCGGGAGCACCTTGGCGGCCTCGACCGCGCCGCCCAGCGACTCATGGGCGGCCGAGGAGACGGCGGGCGGTGTGCCCGGCGGGGCGTTGAAGCCCTGGTAGGCGCCGGTGACGATGGAGCCGAGCAGGGCGATGCCGAGGGCGGCGCCGAGCTCGTACGCCGTCTCGGAGACGGCGGACGCCGAGCCCGCGTGCTCCTTGGGGACGCTGGAGAGGATCACGTCGGACGTCACCGTGAACGCGAAGCCAGCGCCCACGCCGACGACCAGGAGGAGCGCGCCGATCAGCGGGTAGGCGGTGTCCTTGTGGACCGCGGCGACCGCCGCCAGTGACAGGCCGATCGCGCCGAGGCCGCCGGCCACCACGGACCGTACCGAGAAGCGGCGGGCGACGGTGCCGGCCAGCAGACCGGCCGTGACCGCGCCGACGGCCGCGGGCAGTTCGGCCAGGCCGGCCTCCAGCGGTCCGCGGCCCTGGACCAGTTGCAGGAACTGGGAGAGGAAGAAGACCAGGCCGGACAGGCCCAGGATGGTCAGCAGATCGGCGAGCACGGCACCGGAGAACCCGCGGTGGTGGAAGAGCCGCATGTCGAGCAGCGGCGCGGGCAGGTGGAACTGCCGGCGTACGAACCAGATGAGCGCCACGACGCCGCCGACGCCCGCGAGCGCGACCTGCCAGCTCCCGCCGTGCGCGGCCAGCTCCTTGATGGCGTAGACGACCCCGATCATGCCGACCAGGGAGAGCGCCACGCTCGCCAGGTCCCACGGCCCGGGTGCCGGGTTCTTCGACTCGGGGATCATCTTGATGCCGACCACCACGAGCACGGCCATGACCGGCAGGTTGATCAGGAAGACCGAGCCCCACCAGAAGTGCTCCAGGAGGAACCCGCCGACGACGGGCCCGACGGCCGCGCCGGCCGAGGCCATCGCGCCCCAGATGCCGATCGCCAGGCTCCGCTCCCGCGCGTCGTGGAAGAGGTTGCGGATCAGGGCGAGGGTGGAGGGCATCAGGGTGGCGCCGGCCACGCCGAGCAGGGCTCGCGCCAGGATCATCATCTCGGGCGTGCCCGCGTATGCGTTGAGCACCGAGACCGCGCCGAAGGCGGTGGCGCCGCACAGCAGCAGCTTCTTGCGGCCGATGCGGTCGCCGAGGCTGCCCATGGAGACCAGGAGCCCCGCGATGACGAAGGAGTAGACGTCACCGATCCAGAGCAGCTGGGTGCCGGTCGGTTCGAGGTCCTCGCTGAGGAACGGGGTCGCCAGGCCGAGCACGGTGGCGTCGACGGCCACCAGCAGGACGGCCAGGACGAGCACGGACAGCGCGATCCACCGCCCGGGGCGGTAGGGCTCGACGGGCGGCTCCGGACGCTGTTCCACGGTGCTCATTGCTCCACGCTCCGGCGTGCGCCGCCGAGCAGCAACTCGACGATCATGAACTGGAAGTCCTGGGCGGCGACCCGGCCCACCTGGACGGCCCACGCGGCGGTGCCGATGAGCCCGTAGAGGGCCTCGGTCAGCCAGGCGGGGGTCAGGTCGATACGGATCTCGCCGCGCTCCTGGCCGCGCCGGAAGAAGGCGGCGACCCGGGCGTCCAGCCGGTCCCAGCCGTCGTTCTGCTCGTCGCCCTCGAAGAGCTGATTCTCGGTCACGAGGAAGGACAGCAGCCCGGCGCTGGGCTCGACGGCCGCGACGAACCGGCGCAGCGCCTCCTCGGCGGTGCCCTCGTCCAGCGCGGCGGCGTCGAGCGCCGCTTCGAACTCCTGGATGCCCAGCTCCTCCAACGCCCTGACCAGGGCGTCCCGTCCGGCGAAGTGCCGGTGCAGGGTGGCGCGGCCGATGCCCGCCGCCTTGGCGACCTCGTCCATGGTGGCGGTGGATCTGCGGGTCAGCAGGGCGGCGGCACTGCGCAGCACCTGCTCACGATCAAGAGTCATGAGACGACAATAACCCATTTGAGACACGAACGTCTCATCCAAGGTGCACCGCCGCGCCGGGAAAATGCCTCGCCCCGCCTCCCGGACGCGGGGACGATGACGTCATGAAGCCGCTGCTGCTGATCGACATCGACGGTCCGCTCAATCCGTACGCAGCGCTGTCTCGCCGCCGTACGCCCGAGGGATACACCCGGCACCGCATGCGGCCGACCGGGTGGACCTCGGGCCCCGCGCTGCCCGTCCTGCTCAACCACGGTCACGGCCGCGAGCTGCTCGCGCTCGCCGGGCGCTACGAACTGGTCTGGGCGACGACCTGGAAGGACGAGGCGAACGAGTGGGTCGGTCCGCATCTCGGTCTGCCCGCCCTGCCGTTCATCGACTGGCCCGAGATGCACGGCGACGCCCCGGAGGGGACGTACTGGAAGACGCGGTACGTCGTCGAGTACGCGGCCGGGCGGCCGTTCGCGTGGATCGACGACGAGATCACCGAGCGGGACCGGGCGTGGGTCGCCGGCCGGGGCGTCGGCGAGAACAGTCTGCTGCGGCAGATAGACCCCCGGGTCGGTCTGGAGCGGGCCGACTTCGACGCGCTGGCCGCATGGGCGGACGGCCGGGCGGGCGGCGGCTGACCGCGCGTCCCGGCCGCCGCCCCCGCTCAGCCGTCCCCGCTCAGTCGTCCCCGCTCAGTCGTCCCCGTTGTCGAGGAGCGTCAGGTCCAGGCCGGGCAGCAGCGCCGGATCCCTGATCACGAACAGTTCGCTCACCTTCCCGTCCTCGATCGTGAACCGCATGACCGAGAAGCGCCGGCCCTCCAGTGCGGAGATGACGGCCGGGGCGCCGTCGGCCAGCGCGAACCGTGCCGACCGGGCGAAGGGCGCGAACATGATGGCCTGGCGCGCCACGTTCGCCGCGCCGCGCACCGCCGAGGAGACTCCGGCCGCGTCCTCGGTGCGGACCACCACGTCCGGGTCCAGGACGGCGACCAGCGCGTCGAAGTCACCGTTGCGGGCCGCGGCCAGAAAGGCGTCGACGACCTCGCGCCGGCGGGCCGCGCCGGGGTCGGGTGCCGGGTCGGCGCCCCGCACCCGGCGGCGGGCCCGGCTGGCGAGCTGCCGGGCGGCGGCCGGGGTGCGGTCCACGATCCGGGCGATCTCGTCGAAGGGCACGGCGAACATGTCGTGCAGCACGAGGGCCAGGCGCTCGGCCGGGTCGAGGGTTTCGAGCACGACGAGGAGGGCCAGGCCCACCGAGTCGGCCATCAGCGCCTGCTGCTCGGGGTCGCCGCCGGGGCCGGGGGCCGGCGCCCGTTCGACGCCCGGGCCGTCGGGCGCCCCGGCCTCCAGGGGTTCCTCGCGGCGGGAGCGGCGGGAGCGCAGCATGTCCAGGCAGACCCGTCCGACGACGGTCGTCAGCCAGCCGGGCAGGTTCTCGATGGCGGAGCCGTCGGAGCGGCCGAGCCGGATCCAGGCCTCCTGGACCGCGTCCTCCGCCTCGGTGGCGGAACCGAGCATCCGGTACGCCACCGCGTTCAGCCGCGCCCGGTTCTCCTCGAAGCGCGCCGCCAGATATGCGTTCTCGTCCACAGCCGTCCTCCCGCGTCCCGTGCCGTCACCGCATTGACGCGCCGGACCCCCGCGATGTGACGGGAGAGCCTGCGGGGATCAGCTCCACGGGAGGGACGCGCGGTGGCGCCAGTACGCCTCCGGCTCCTCCACCAGCGCGTCCAGCCGGGCCCGCCGCTCCTCGTCGAGGTCCAGGACGGCCGCGTGGAGGTTGCCGGAGAGCTGGCCCACGGTCGCCGCGCCGGAGAGGACGACGCCGGCCCACGGCTGGTGCAGTACCAGCGCCAGTGCGACCGCGTCGCTGCCGAGCCCCTCCTCGCCCGCGATCTCCCGGACCACGGCGGGGGCCTCGGTGCCGGCGAGCCGGCCGTTGGCCATGGCCTCCTTGACGATGACGGTGAGGCCCGCGTCATGGGCCTCGGCGAGCGCCGGGCCGGCGGAGGTCTCCAGGGCGTTGTAGGTGGCCTGGACCGTGCGGAAGAGGGGTTCGCCGTCGACCGTGACGGTGAGGGCGGCCCGGATCGCGTCGGCCTGGGCGGGCCCGCTGGTGGAGAGGCCGACGCTTACCCCTTCAGCGGCGAGCGCGGCGAGCCGGGCCTGCAGTTCCTTGTCGGTGAGGGCCGGGCTGTCCGGGGTCACCGAGTGGATCTGGTAGAGGTCGAGCCGGTCGCCGAGGAGTTCACCGGTCTCGGCGCGCTGGCGCTCGTAGGCGGCGAGGGAGTGGTCTTTGACCTCGTGCGGCGTCTCGGCGTCGGCCTTCCAGCCGGCGGTGTAGGTGTAGCCCCATTTGCTGCCGACGACGACGTCGCGGACCTCGGGCCGGGCGGCCAGCCAGCCGGCGAGGAACTCCTCGGAGCGGCCGTAGGAGCGGGCCGCGTCGAAGTAGCGGACGCCCTGCGCGTAGGCGGCGTCGAGGAGTTCGTGCGTACGGGCGCGCAGTTCCTCCACCGAGCGGTCGCCGGGCAGGTCGCGGTCGCGGTGGAGGTTGATGTAGCCGGGCCTGCCGACCGCTGCCAGGCCGAGCCCGATGTGGGCGGTCGGAGTGGTCGCTGTGGCAAGTCGGGCGAACGGCATCGCGGGCTCCTCGTGGTCGGCAGGAAAGTCGACTACCCCCAACGTAGCCCGCGATGCCTCCCCGGCTACTTGCGTGCGTCCGCCCAGGCGCGCTGCACGGCCAGGTCGGCCTTGAGCTCGGCCAGCTGGACGGCGACGGCGGAGGGCGCCGTGCCGCCGCGGCCGCTGCGGGAGGCGAGCGCGCCGGCGACGTCGAGGACCGTGCGGACCTCGGGGGTGAGGTGTTCGGAGATCTTCGCGAACTGCTCGTCCGTCAGCTCGCCGAGCTCGATGCCGTGGTGCTCGCACTCCTTGACGCACTCGCCGGCGACCTCGTGGGCGACACGGAACGGCACGCCCTTCTTGACCAGCCACTCGGCGATGTCGGTGGCGAGCGAGAACCCGGCCGGGGCCAGCTCCTCCATGCGTGCGCGGTTGACGGTGAGGGTCGCCATCATGCCGGTGAAGGCGGGCAGCAGTACCTCCAGCTGGTCGCAGGAGTCGAAGACCGGCTCCTTGTCCTCCTGGAGGTCGCGGTTGTACGCGAGCGGGAGGGCCTTCAGCGTGGCCATCAGCCCGGTCAGGTTGCCGATGAGCCGCCCGGACTTGCCCCGCGCCAGCTCGGCGATGTCGGGGTTCTTCTTCTGCGGCATGATCGAGGAGCCGGTGGAGAAGGCGTCGTGCAGGGTGACGAAGGAGAACTCCTTCGTGTTCCAGATGATGATCTCCTCGGCGATCCGGGAGAGGTTGACGCCGATCATCGCGGTGACGAAGGCGAACTCGGCGACGAAGTCCCGCGAGGCCGTGCCGTCGATGGAGTTGCCGACCGAACCGTGCTCGAAGCCCAGATCGGCGGCGACCGCCTCCGGGTCGAGCCCGAGCGAGGACCCGGCGAGCGCGCCGGAGCCGTACGGGGAGACCGCTGTCCGCTCGTCCCACTGCCGCAGCCGCTCCGCGTCCCGGGACAGGGACTGCACATGGGCCAGGACGTGGTGGGCGAAGAGCACCGGCTGCGCGTGCTGGAGGTGCGTACGCCCGGGCATGGCCACGTCCGGGTGCGCCTCGGCGAGGCCGACCAGGGCGTCCTGGAGGTCGGCGATCAGTCCGCCGATGATGCGGGCGTGGTCCCGCAGATACATCCGGAAGAGCGTGGCGATCTGGTCGTTCCGGGACCGCCCGGCCCGCAGCTTGCCACCGAGGTCGGGCCCGAGCCGCTCCAGCAGCCCGCGCTCCAGAGCGGTGTGCACGTCCTCGTCGGCGATGGTGCCGGTGAAGGACCCGTCGGCGACATCGGCCTCGAGCCGGTCGAGCCCGGCGGTCATCCGCGCCAGCTCGTCCTCGGTGAGCAGCCCGGCCTTGTTGAGCACACGGGCGTGGGCACGGGAGCCGGCGATGTCGTACGGCGCGAGCCGCCAGTCGAAGTGGACGGACGCGGAAAGCCGCGCCAGCGCCTCGGCCGGACCGTCGGCGAAGCGGGCGCCCCAGAGACGTACATCGCCGTTGCCGTTGCCGTTGCTCACTGCGTGCTCCTCGGAAGAACCAGGGTGTGGGGTGGGCGACCACCCAGTAGGCATAACTATGCAATCCTCTGCATGGTTTGTCAAAGCAGAATGTGGGCCGTCCGGAGCAGAACGCGGGGTGGCGCGGGCATGGCCGGGCTACCGTCCGGACATGCGAAGACTTCTGGCGACCTGTTCCGTTCTGCTCGCTCTCGGCGGCCTGGTCGGTGCCGCGCGACCGCCGTTGGCCACCGCCCCGCTGCCGGTGCGGCTGGCCGACACCGGGGGCGGTACGCAGTTGATCACCGCGGTGGCGGCCGGGACCGGGTCCACCACGGGGACAGTGACCTGGTGGGATCTGCGCGCCGGGCGGTGGGTGGAGGCCGGGTCGGCGCCGGCCAGGTTCGGGGCGAACGGGCTGACCGAGGGGGCGACACGCGAGCAGGGGACGAACACGACGCCCACCGGGCTGTACGACCTGCCGTACGCCTTCGGGACCCAGGCGGCCCCCTCGGGCACCCGCTATCCCTACCGCCGGGCGACCAGCGCCTCGTGGTGGTGCGAGGACAACGAGGCCCGCGACTACAACCGCTGGGTGGAGCCGCTGCCTTCGGACTGCCGGGCCTCCGAGTCCGAGCGGCTGACCGCGTATCCGACGCAGTACGCCCGGGCGCTCGTCGTCGGGTTCAACTACGCCAAGCCCGTACGGGGCCGGGGCGCCGGGATCTTTCTGCATGTCAACGGCAACGGCGCGACCGCCGGCTGCGTCTCCGTACCGGCGGCCTCGATGGACCGCGTCCTGGCCTGGGCCGACCCGGCGCGCAGGCCGCACATCGCGATCGGGACCCGGTCGGGCCCGACCGCGATCACGCGCTACTGAGCGCCGGCGGCCGTCAGCGCTCGTTCTGCGCGAGCCGCAGCAGATGGTCGGCGAGCGCCTGGCCGCCGGCCGGGTCGCGGCTGATCAGCATCAGCGTGTCGTCGCCTGCGATGGTGCCGAGGATGTCGTGCAGTTCGGCCTGGTCGATCGCCGAGGCGAGGAACTGGGCGGCGCCCGGAGGCGTGCGCAGCACCACGAGGTTGGCCGAGGCCTCGGCCGAGATGAGCAGTTCGGCGGAGAGCCGCCGCATCCGCTCCTCCTTGGCCGAACCGCCCAGCGGTGCCTGCGGGGTGCGGAATCCGCCCTCGCTCGGCACCGCGTAGATCAGCTCGCCGCCGGTGTTGCGGATCTTCACCGCGCCCAGCTCGTCCAGATCCCGGGAGAGCGTCGCCTGTGTGACGCTCAGCCCGTCGTCCGCGAGGAGCTTGGCCAGCTGGCTCTGCGAGCGCACCGGCTGCCGGTTGAGGATGTCCACGATCCGGCGGTGGCGTGCCGTGCGGGTCTGCGGCACGGACGGCCCCCCGTGTTCGGAATCCTGCGCCTCGGTCATCGTCGTCGCCTCATTCTCCGGACCGCCCGTCCTCGTACGCCGCGTCGAGAGCGCCCGGCAGCGCCCGGAGGAACGCGTCCACCTCCGCGTCACCGATGATCAGCGGCGGCATCAGCCGCACGACATCGGGGGCGGGCGCGTTCACCAGAAGTCCGGCTCCCTGGGCCGCCTGCTGCACCTGGGGTGCGAGGGGCCCGGTGAGCACGATACCCAGCAGCAGGCCCGAGCCGCGGACATGCGAGACCAGGGGGTGTCCCAGGCCCTCCACGCCCTCGCGGATCCGCTCGCCGAGCCGCTTCACCTCGTCCAGGGCGCCGTCGGCGGCCAGGGTGTCCAGGACCGCGAGGCCGGCGGCGCAGGCGACCGGGTTGCCGCCGAAGGTCGTACCGTGCTGGCCGGGGCCGAGCAGGTCGGCCGCGGCGCCGAACGCCACGGTGGCGCCGATCGGCAGCCCGCCGCCGAGGCCCTTGGCGAGGGTGACCAGATCGGGTTCCACACCCTGGTGGGCCTGGTGCTCGAACCAGGTGCCGCACCGGCCGATGCCGGTCTGCACCTCGTCGAGGACGAGCAGCGTGCCGGTGGCCCGGGTGATCTCCCGTGCCGCCTCCAGATAGCCCTTGGGCGGAACGACCACCCCGTTCTCGCCCTGCACCGGCTCGATGATCAGCAGCGCGGTGTCCGCGGTCACCGCGGCCCGCAGCGCCTCGGCGTCCCCGTACGGGACATGCGTGACGTCACCGGGCAGCGGGACGAACGGCTCGCGCTTCTTGGGCTGGCCGGTGAGCGCGAGAGCGCCCATGGTCCGGCCGTGGAAGCCGCCGTCGGTGGCGACCATGTGGGTGCGCCCGGTCAGCCGGCCGATCTTGAACGCGGCCTCGTTGGCCTCGGCGCCGGAGTTGGAGAAGTAGACCTTGCCGGTGCGGCCGAAGAGCTGCAGGAGCCGTTCGGCGAGGGCGACGGGCGGTTCGGCGATGAAGAGGTTGGAGACATGGCCGAGCGAGGCGACCTGCGCGGAGACCGCCTCGACGACGGCCGGGTGGGCGTGGCCCAGGGCGTTGACCGCGATGCCGCCGACGAAGTCGAGGTACTCGGTGCCGTCGGCGTCCCACACCCGGGCGCCCTCACCGCGGACGAGAGACAGCTTCGGGGTGCCGTAGTTGTCCATCAGCGCGGCCTTCCAGCGCTGCGAGAGCTCGGCGTTGGTCATGCTTCCCCCTGTGCGTCGGGCACGACCATCGTGCCGATTCCCTCGTCGGTGAAGATCTCCAGCAGGATCGAGTGCTGGACCCGGCCGTCGATGACCCGGGCGGTCTCCACGCCGTTGCGCACGGCGTGCAGGCAGCCCTGCATCTTCGGCACCATGCCGCTGGAGAGTTCCGGCAGGAGCTTCTCCAGTTCGGTGGCGGTGAGACGGCTGATGACGTCGTCGCTGTTCGGCCAGTCCTCGTAGAGGCCCTCGACGTCGGTGAGGACCATCAGCGTCTCGGCGTTCAGCGCGGCGGCGAGCGCGGCGGCCGCGGTGTCGGCGTTGACGTTGTAGACGTGGTGGTCGTCGGCGGAGCGGGCGATCGAGGAGACGACGGGGATCCGGCCGTCGTCCAGCAGTGCCTGGATGGCCCCGGTGTCGATCGCGGTGATCTCGCCGACCCGGCCGATGTCGACGAGCTCGCCGTCGATGGTGGGCCGGTGCTGGGTCGCGGTGATCGTGTGCGCGTCCTCGCCGGTCATGCCGACGGCGAGCGGGCCGTGCTCGTTGAGCAGGCCGACGAGCTCGCGCTGCACCTGGCCCGCGAGCACCATCCGTACGACGTCCATCGCCTCGGGCGTGGTGACGCGCAGCCCGGCCTTGAACTCGCTGACCAGGCCCTGCTTGTCGAGCTGGGCGCTGATCTGCGGGCCGCCGCCGTGCACGACGACGGGCTTGAGGCCGGCGTGCCGCAGGAAGACGACGTCCTGGGCGAAGGCCGCCTTCAGCTCCTCGTCGACCATGGCGTTGCCGCCGAACTTGATGACGACGGTCTTGCCGTTGTGCCGGGTCAGCCAGGGCAGCGCCTCGATGAGGATCTGCGCCTTCGGGAGTGCGGTGTGCTTCCGCGCGGCGCTCATGAGCTGTACGCGCTGTTCTCGTGGACGTAGTCCGCGGTGAGGTCGTTGGCCCAGATGACGGCCGACTCGGTGCCCGCGGCGAGGTCGGCGGTGATCCTGACCTCCCGGTAGCGCATGTCGACCAGGTCGCGGTCCTCGCCGACTCCGCCGTTCTTGCAGACCCAGACGCCGTTGATGGCGACGTTCAGCTGGTCCGGCTCGAAGGCCGCCTTCGTCGTGCCGATCGCGGACAGCACCCGGCCCCAGTTGGGGTCCTCGCCGTGGATGGCGCACTTGAGGAGGTTGTTACGGGCGATGGAGCGGCCCACCTCGACGGCGTCGTCCTCGGTCGCGGCGTTGACGACCTCGATCCGGATGTCCTTGGACGCGCCCTCGGCGTCACCGATCAGCTGGCGGGCGAGGTCGTCGCAGACGGTGCGGACGGCCTCGGCGAACTCCCCCTGCTCCGGGGTGATCCCGCCGGCTCCGGAGGCCAGCAGGAGCACGGTGTCGTTGGTGGACATGCAGCCGTCGGAGTCGACCCGGTCGAAGGTGGTGCGGGTGGCGTCGCGCAGCGCGGCGTCCAGTCCGGCCGCGTCCACGTCGGCGTCGGTGGTGAGCACGACGAGCATGGTGGCGAGGCCGGGGGCCAGCATGCCGGCGCCCTTGGCCATGCCGCCGACGGTCCAGCCCTCGCCGCCGGCGACGGCGGTCTTGTGCACGGTGTCGGTGGTCTTGATGGCGATGGCGGCCTTCTCGCCGCCGTGCGGGGAGAGCTGGGCGACCGCCTTGTCGATGCCCGGGAGGAGCTTGTCCATGGGCAGCGGCAGGCCGATCAGCCCGGTGGAGGCGACGGCGACCGTGCCGGCGCCGTGCCCGCCCGTCTCGTCGTACCCGGCGCTGTTCAGGGAGGCGGCGGCCTTCTCGGCGGTGGCGTGGGTGTCCTGGAAGCCCTGCGGTCCCGTACAGGCGTTGGCGCCGCCGGAGTTGAGGACGACGGCGGTGACCTCGCCGCCCTTGAGCACCTGCTCCGACCAGAGGACGGGGGCGGCCTTGACGCGGTTGGAGGTGAAGACACCCGCGGCGGCGCATCGCGGCCCCTGGTTGACCACGACGGCCAGGTCCGGGTTACCGCTCTCCTTGATTCCGGCGGCGATGCCCGCCGCCGAGAATCCCTGTGCTGCCGTGACGCTCACGGTGCGACTCCGATCGTGGAAAGACCTGTGCCCTCGGGAAGTCCGAGGGCGATGTTCATGCTCTGCAGGGCCCCGCCCGCGGTGCCCTTGGCGAGGTTGTCGATGGCGCTGATCACGATGACGCGGCCCGCCGCCCCGTCGTACGCGACCTGGATCTGGACGGCGTTGGAGCCGTACACGGCGGCGGTCGCCGGCCACTGCCCCTCGGGCAGCAGATCGACGAACGGCTCGTCCGCGAAGGCCTTCTCGTACGCGGTACGGACCAACTCGGCGCTCACGCCCGGCTTCGCCTTCGCGCTGCACGTAGCGAGGATGCCGCGCGGCATCGGTGCGAGCGTCGGCGTGAAGGACACGGTGACGGGCTCGCCGGCGGCGGCGCTGAGGTTCTGGACCATCTCGGGCGTGTGCCGGTGGACCCCGCCGACGCCGTACGGGGACATGTTGCCCATGACCTCGGAGCCGAGCAGGTGCGGCTTGGCCGCCTTGCCGGCGCCGGAGGTCCCGGACGCGGCGACGATCACGGCCTCGGGCTCGACGAGCTGGGCCGCGTACGCCGGGAAGAGCGCGAGCGAGACGGCGGTCGGGTAACAGCCCGGCACCGCGATCCGCTTGCTGCCCGCGAGCGCGGCGCGCCCGCCGGGCAGTTCGGGCAGCCCGTAGGGCCACGTACCGGCGTGCGGGGAGGCGTAGAATTTCTCCCAGTCGGCGGCGTCCTTGAGCCGGAAGTCGGCGCCCATGTCCACCACGAGCACGTCGTCACCGAGCTGCTCCGCCACCGCGGCGGACTGCCCGTGCGGCAGCGCGAGGAACACCACGTCGTGCCCGGCGAGCACCTCGGCGGTGGTCGCCTGGAGGACGCGGCCGGCCAGCGGGCGCAGATGCGGTTGCAGCGCGCCGAGCGGTTGGCCCGCGTTGGAGTTGGCGGTGAGGGCCCCGATCTCGACCTCGGGGTGAACGAGCAGAAGGCGGAGCAGCTCCCCGCCTGCGTATCCGCTCGCCCCGGCCACTGCTGCACGTACCACCATCGAAATCCTCCTCGTCGATGGCATGACTATACGCAGCGTCGCAGTTTTATGCAAAGGCGATATCGAGCCGGTTCAAGCACCGCCGGACCGGTCGAGCCAGGCCGAGGCACAGCACCAGGCGCATCCGGTCCGGTTCGCGGTACGCGGCCAGCGCCTCACGCACACGCTCCTCGGCCTCGTCGTGGCGCCCTTGCCCATTGATGGCGAACACCAGCCCGTTACCGGCGGCCGAGCCGCTGGGCCCGGTCGGAGCGCAGGTTCAGGGTCTGCCTCCGCCTCGGCGTACCGCCCGGCCACGAACAGTTCCGTGGCCCGGGATAGGGGGTCGCCTTCGTACGTCTGACGCGCGACCGGAAGAGTTTCGTGCCGGGAGCACAGGGAGGCAACGGCACGCCGTTCCACGCGAGCCTCCCCGGTCGCCCGGGCGTGGCACGACGGGGAGCCCCTGGACGGGATCCGCCGGGTGGCGCCCGTCGGCTCACCCCTCCGGCGGGAGGTCGTTCATGGGTCCGGTCCGGTTCGGCGACCGGTTCGGTAGCGGCCCGGGGTCGTGCCGATGATGTTCGTGAACGCGGCGATGAAGCTGCTGGGGTTGGCCCATCCGCAGGCGGAGGCCGTACGGAGGGTGTCATGGCCCTCTGCGAGGAGCACGAGCGCGTGGTGGACGCGCAGATGGGTGCGCCACTCGTAGAAGGTCATGCCGAGTTCGTCGTGGAGGAGCCGGCTGAGAGTGCGGCTGCCGGCGCCGACTGCCCTTCCGAGCTCGGCCAGCGTGGCGTTGTCCGCGGGGTTTTCGCGCAGGGTCCGGGCGACGGCCCGCAGCCGGTCGTCCCGTGGTTCGGGCAGGTGCAGGGCCGGTTCGGGCGCTTCGCGGAGTTCGTCGACCAGGACGCGCAGGAGGCGGTCGCGTGCCGCGCCGGTGTAGCGGGGCGCGGCGTCCTCGTAGGTGTGGGGGCCCGTCAGGGCGAGCAGGGCCTCGCGGGCGAGTCCTGAGACCAGGAAGACGGTGGGACGGTCCGGGACGAGCCGGGCGAGGGACGGGGCGAGAAAGACGATCCGCATATCGGTGTCGCCGTGGGCGCGGTGGTCGTGCGTGAACCCGGCGGGCGTCCAGGCGGCCCGGTCGGCGGGAACGATCGACGTACCGCGCTCGGTGTGCACCGTCAGGACGCCGCCGGCCGCGTACACCAGGTGTCCCTGGGCGTGCGACCGAGCCCCGCTCGTCCCGCCGGACGGCCACAGGTGGCGGCCACCGGATGGCCACACATGTGAGGTCACACCGGCGCGCGGGCGAGGTTGGCGGCGAACGGGCATCAGTTGGCATGTTAGCGGTGGCAGGCCACGCCGGGATCCGAGGACGCTGGCTCCATGGGGGGCGGTTCTCAGTCGCGCGCGGAGCGCCGGGCCGCGCTCCGGGAGAGAGGGAGAGACACATGGCGACGTTCGTCCTTGTACCCGGTGCCTGGAAGGGCTCCTGGGCGTTCGAAGCGGTGGTTCCGCTGCTGGAACGTGCCGGTCACACCGTTCACGCCCTGACGCTCACCGGTCTGCGGCCGGACGACGGCCCTGCGGCGGTCGCGGCCGCCAACCTCGACACGCACGCCGACGACGTGCTGCGGCTCCTCGACCGCCACCGCGTCACCGGTGCGACGCTGGTCGGCCACAGCTACGCCGGGATGGTGATCGCGGCCGCCGCCGACCGCGCCGACGGCCGGATCGCACGGCTGGTCCATCTCGACGCCTACGTACCGCGCGACGGCGAGTCGTGCTGGTCCTCGACGAACGACCACTTCCGCGACGTGTTCGCCACCGGCGCCTCGGCCACCGGTTACGCGGTCGCACCCCCGGGCAGCGGCGGCGATCCGCGCCGCCGCCCCCATCCCCTCGCCTCGTTCCTGCAGTCGGTCCGGCTCACCGGCGCGTTCGACCGGGTCCCCCGCCGGGAGTTCGTCCACTGCTCGGGCTGGGAGGACCGCACGCCCTTCAAGGGACTCCGCGCCCGGCTCCTGGCCGACCCCGGGTGGCGGGTCCACGACCTCCCGACCGGGCACGACGCCATGCACGAGGCGCCGGAGGCGGTCGCCGCGCTGCTGCTCGGCGACTGAGGCGCGGGCGGGTGCCTCAGGCCGCGCCGCGGGGAAGGGCGAACGACCGGATCTCCTCCACGATCCGGTAGCCGGCGCTCGTGTAGAGGTTCATCGCCACCTCGTTGCCGCCCCACACGGTGAACATGAGCACCCCGTCGTCGGCCGCGAGCGTCGCCCGTTCACCGGCGGCCATCGCGGCCCGTCCGTACCCCTTGCCCCGGTGGCGCTCCTCTATGTGCAGCGAGAAGCCGTACGTGGTCCCCGGGAGGTGACGGTGCTTCAGCCAGCCGGTGCCGATCCGCTCCCCCTCCGCCTCCAGGACCAGGAACGTGTGGTCGGGCGTCGACAGGCCCTCGGGGATCAGCTTGGCGAAGTCGTCGTCGGACTTGCGCGCGGCCTCCTCGGGGCCGAGGGCCCCCGCCCGGACGATGTCCCCGATGTAGCCGGCCTTCTCGGCGGCCAGCCACTGCGGGTATTCGGTCCCGGTCATCGGGCGCGCGGTGACACCGTCCACCGGCTCCGGCGGGGCATCGATGCGCCGGGCCCTGAGCTGGCCGTGCACACCGTACGCGTCGAAGAGGTCCCCGGCGGGCTCGGTGAGCCGTATGTCCACCCGGCGCGCGCCCCGCCGCGCGCACCACTGTTCGGCCCAGTCCCGGGCGGCCTGTTCGTACCCCCGGCCGGCGTGGTCCGGGTCGATGCGGAGGTCGCCGATCCGTCCCGCCGGCGCCTCGTCGTCGGCTGTGACGGCGACGGCGACGTATCCCACGCGGGTCCCGGCGTCCGTGATCGCGGCCACGGTCCAGTCGGCCGGACAGCCTCGTATGTCCCCCATCATGCGCGCGGCCGCAGGACCTGTCAGCCCCGCCGCCAGGTGCGAGGCGGTCAGCCGCCGCTCGAAGTCCCGCTGCCAACCCGCTGTGTCGTCAAGGACGTTGAAGTCTGTCACCGGGGCACACTAGCCGCCCCGCCGTCCGGCCGTCTCAGACGATCGGCTCGCCGATGGCCAGCAGGTTGCCCTCGCTGTCGCGGAACCAGGCCCCTCGTTCGCCCCGAGCGCCCTTGCCCGGGTAGTTGCCCTCGACCTCCGCGATCCCGCCCCTCGTACGGAGACCGGGCACGTCGACGTCCTCGAACACCACGCCGCGGCCTCTCAGGTCCCGCACCGCCGCCTCGATGTCGTCGACCTCCCATGCCATCTGGGTGAAGGCTCCGGACGAGGCGCCCGTCGAGCGGAACACCACGAAGTCCACGCCCCCGCACCGGTACAGAAGGCCGCCCGGCCGTTCGTCCACGGGGTCCAGCCCGAGCGCCTCCGCGTAGAAGCGCCGCGCCCGGTCCAGGTCCTGGGCTGGCAGCCGGGTCGCCACGCGCGAGCGGACCAGCATGGTGCCGGCGCCCTCGCTGCCGCCCGCGCCTCTCCCGCCCGCGTTCCTGCCGTCTGTGTTCATGTCTCCACACTGCCTCCGGTGGTGTCCGACCGCGAGGAGGCGGCGCTCCCGTCGCTCTCCCGGTTGGCGCGGTCGATCTCGGCCATGTGCTCCTCGGCCCAGGCCCGCACCATGGCGAGCGGTTCCTCCAGGGAGAGGCCGAGCGGGGTGAGGCGGTAGTACACGCGCGGCGGGACCGTCGGTTCCACCCGGCGGCCGGCCAGACCGTCGCGGGTCAGGCCCTGGAGAGTGGCGGACAGCATCTTCTGCGAGATGCCGGGCATCCTGCGCCGCAGCTCCGCGAAGCGCACCTCCTCCGGGGACGCCTCCGCCAGCACTTTGACGGCCATCGACATCCACTTCGTGCCGATCCGGTCGAGCAGGCCCCGGGTCGGGCACTTCGGGTCGAACAGATCTCCGCGATTTCCCTGCGGGGACCGTGGCACCGGGGAGGTCACCTGGAGCTCACCACCTGAGGCGGAAGTGCCGTCTTGGCACCTCCGGAGTAGTTACCTATCGTTTTGTAGTAACTAATCGTAACCACTTCGCAGCCCCGGTCGCACCTGGAGTCCCCGTGTCCGCAGCCCCGTCCAGTCCCGCCGGCACCACCCGTCCGGCCCGCCCCGAGCTCCGGCGGGTCGAGGCCAACGGCATCGAGCTCAACGTGGCCATCGCCGGGGAAGGCCCCGCCGTCCTGCTGCTGCACGGCTTCCCGCACACCTGGCGGCTGTGGACCCCCGTCATGGACAGGCTCTCGGACCGCTTCCGGGTCATCGCACCGGACCTGCGGGGCTTCGGGGCGAGCACCAGGGCCGAGGACGGCTACGACGCGGGCACGCTGGCCGAGGACGCCGAGGCCCTGCTCCACGCCCTCGGCGAGACGTCCGCGGCCGTCGTCGGCATCGACGCGGGTGCGCCGCCTGCCTTTCTGCTGGCCATGCGCCGCCCCGGCCTCGTCCGGCGGCTGGTGGTCATGGAATCGCTGCTGGGCCGGCTGCCGGGCGCCGAGGAGTTCCTCGCCGCGGGAGCGCCCTGGTGGTTCGGCTTCCACTCCGAGCCCGGCCTCGCCGAGTCCGTACTCCCCGGGAACGAGCACCGGTACATCGACTGGTTCCTCGACGCCGGCACCCTCGGGCAGGGCATGGACCCCGCCGTCCGGGCGGCCTTCCTCGACGCGTACACCGGGAGCGAGGCCCTGCGGTGCGCGTTCTCGTACTACCGCGCGCTGCCGTCGAGCGCCGGACAGATCCGGGACGCCGTCGGTACGGGCCGGCTGACCGTGCCCGCCCTGGCCATCGGCGCCCGCCCCGTCGGCAGGGCGCTCGAACAGCAGCTGCGGCCGGTGGCGGACGACCTCACCGGCCATGTCATCGAGGACTGCGGGCACATCATCCCGCTGCACCGGCCCGCCGAACTGCTCCGGCTGCTGGAGCCGTTCCTCGCCCCGGAGGCGGCCACCGCACCGGTCGCGGAGGGCTGACCGGCGCCCGGCCGGACACACCCGCCTCCGTTCGCCGGGAGCCCCGGACGGCCGCGTACCCTCACGTCCCATGCCACCCTCGCGCCTGCACCACGTCGCGGTCCTCGTGCTCGAAGGCGCGAAGCCTCTCGATGTCGGCATCCCCGCGCAGGTGTTCACGACCCGCGCGAGCATGCCGTACGAGGTACGGGTGTGCGGCGCGGCGCCCGGCCTCGTGACCGGCGGCGACGGGCTCGCGTACTACGTCACCCACGGGCTCGACGCGCTCGCCTGGGCCGACATCGTCTTCGTACCCGGCTACCGGCTGCCGGACCGCGACGACCCGCCGCAGGCCGTCATCGACGCCCTGGTCGGTGCCCATGCGCGGGGCGCGCGGCTCGCCGCGATCTCCACCGGGGCGTTCGCCCTCGCCGCGACCGGGCTGCTCGACGGCCGGCGGGCCACGACCCACTGGCACTACACCCGGGCGCTCGCCGCGAAGTATCCGCTCGTCCGGGTCGACGAGAACGTGCTGTTCGTCGACGAGGGGAGCGTGCTGACCTCGGCGGGCGCCGCCTCGGGCATCGACCTGTGTCTGCACATCCTGCGCGGCGATCTCGGGGTCGCCGCGTCGAACTACGCGGCCCGGCGCCTGGTCGCGGCCCCCTACCGCAGCGGCGGGCAGGCCCAGTACGTGCCGCGCAGCGTGCCCGAACCGCTGGGTGAGCGCTTCGCCGCCACCCGTGAATGGGCCCTGCACCGGCTCGGGGAGCCCCTCACCCTGGAGGTGCTCGCGCGGCACGCGGCGGTCTCGCCCCGCACGTTCTCCCGGCGCTTCGTCGAGGACACCGGGTACACCCCGATGCAGTGGGTGATGCGGGCCCGTATCGACGTGGCCCGTGAGCTGCTCGAACGCTCCGAACGGGGCGTCGAGCAGATCGCCGCCGACGTCGGGCTCGGCACCGGCGCGAACCTTCGGCTGCACTTCCAGCGCATTCTCGGGACCACGCCGAGCGAGTACCGGCGCACCTTCGCCCAGGGCGAGTAGGCCGCCGCCCGCTGTGGCGAGATCCTTACGGACCATGGCGATCCCGCCGCTGTCAGGGGGTGCGGGCCGGGAGTGATGCTGGGTGCGAAGAGAGAAGGGACATCTCACATGACTCGCATCGCCATCAACGGATTCGGCCGCATCGGACGCAATGTGCTGCGCGCGCTGCTCGAACGCGACACCGACCTCGAAGTCGTCGCCGTCAACGACCTCACCGAGCCCACCGCACTCGCGCGGCTGCTCGCGTTCGACACCACGTCCGGCCGGCTGGGCCGCCCGGTCTCGGTGGACGGGGACACACTCGTCGTCGACGGCCGCCGCATCAAGGTGCTCGCCGAGCGGGAGCCGGCGCGGCTGCCGTGGGCCGAACTCGGCGTCGACATCGCCCTGGAGGCGACCGGCCGCTTCACCTCGGCCAAGGCCGCCCGCGCCCACCTCGACGCCGGGGCGAAGCGCGTGCTGGTCGCCGCGCCGTCGGACGGCGCCGACGTCACCCTCGCGTACGGGGTCAACAACGACGCATACGACCCCGAGCTGCACACGATCGTCTCGAACGCCTCCTGCACGACCAACGCGCTCGCCCCGCTGGCCGCGGTGCTCGACGACCTCGCGGGCATCGAGCACGGCTTCATGACCACCGTGCACGCCTACACGCAGGAGCAGAACCTCCAGGACGGTCCGCACCGCGACCCCCGCCGCGCCCGTGCCGCGGGCGTCAACATCGTGCCGACCACGACGGGCGCCGCCAAGGCGATCGGCCTCGTGCTGCCCGGCCTCGACGGCAAGCTGTCGGGCGACTCCATCCGGGTCCCCGTGCCGGTGGGTTCCCTCGTCGAGCTGAACACGACGGTGTCGCGCGACGTCACGCGCGACGAGGTGCTGACGGCGTACCGCAACGCGGCGCAGGGGCCGCTGGCGGGCGTGCTGGAGTACTCGCAGGACGCGCTCGTCTCGTCCGACATCACGGGCAACCCGGCCTCCTCGATCTTCGACTCGGAGCTCACCCGGGTCGACGGCCGCCACATCAAGGTGTCCGCCTGGTACGACAACGAGTGGGGCTTCTCCAACCGGGTGATCGACACGCTCACCCTCCTCGCCGGCCGCTGACCGGCGCGCGGGGGCGGTCCGCGCCGCCCCCGCCGGCCCGTTCCGTGAGCGGTGCACGGTCCTCGACTCCCTTGCCCGCCGGTCGAGTTCACCTTCCGTTCACGGGGCAACCTTCTTCCTGTCGCGTGTGTCTCACCTGTGAGCCCTCACACCTCGTACGCCATTGGCTCCGCGTACGCGACCAAGGAGAATTTTGTGGGCATTCGCACCATGCTGGCCGCAGCCGTGTGTGCTGCCACGGCGCTGTCCGGCGGCACGGCCGTCGCAGCGACCGAAGGCACGTCCGCGGGTACGGCCGGGGGAACAGCAGCGACCACCGTGCGCGAGGACTTCAACGGGGACGGCTATCAGGATCTCGCCGTCGCCGCCCCCGCCGCCACGGTGGCAGGTCACTCCTGGGCCGGATACATCACCGTCAGCTATGGCTCCGCCCAGGGCCTGACGACGGCACGCACCACGATCATCGATCAGAACACCGCCGGGGTACCGGGGGAACCCGGCGACGATCACGGCTTCGGCTACCGGCTGTTCGCCGAGGACCTCGACCACGACGGTCTGACCGACCTGGCCCTGGTCACCCATGAATGGTTCCCGTCCGAAGGCTCCGCCATCAACGGCTCCGTCATCGTGCTGTGGGGCCGCACCGGCGGCATCACCGGACAGGGCGCGGTCCGTATACCGGCCCTGCCCGACACCCAGGTGGGAGACAACCTCACCGCCGGTGACTTCGACGGCGACGGGACGACGGACCTGATGATGCTGCACGGGGACGACGGGGACCAGCGCAGCGTGCTCTACGGGCCGTTCAGCCGGGCCGGACAGCCCAGCCGCGAGCAGCGGATCTTCATGTTCAGCACCGACAACTACATGTCGAACACCGCGGCCGGCGACTTCAACGGCGACGGCATCGACGACCTGTGCACCTTCTACGTGTACGAGAACCACGCCGAGGGCGGCAAGCTGTGGCTGGGGACCCCCAAGGGCCTGTCCACGACCTCAACCGCGCTCCCCAGCGCTGCGGCCACCGCGGTCGGTGACTTCGACAAGGACGGCAAGGCCGACCTCGCCACCCGGGTGATCCCGAACGGCATCACGGAGGACCTGCCCACGGACCCCGGGACCATCAAGATCTACTACGGCTCCGCGTCCGGACCGAGCACCACCCGGACCAGGACGATCACCCAGGACACCGCGGGCGTGCCCGGAGTGAGCGAGAAGGGCGACCAGTTCGGCGCCCGGCTCAGCACGGGTGACGTCAACGGCGACGGTTACGCCGACCTCGCCGCCGGGGTGCCCTTCGAGGCCATCGAGAAGACCAAGGGGGCCGGCGCGGTCGTCCTGCTGAAGGGGGGACCGGGCGGGCTGAGCGGTACGGGCTCGCAGTCCTTCCACCAGGACAGCGCGGGGGTGCCGGGGGTGGCGGAGGCCGGTGACCACTTCGGCGGTTCGGTCCGTCTGCTCGACATCAACAAGGACGGCAAGGCGGACCTGGCGTCCGGCGCCCCGGAAGAGGACCTGGACGCGGTCGCGGACGGCGGCGCGGTGTGGTCCCTGCGGGGCGTCTCGTCCGGCCTGACGGCTACGGGCGCCTTCGCCTTCAACCCGGTCGACCTGGGCGCACCCGTGGCCAAGGCGCACTTCGGCCTGGACCTGTCCAACGACAACGGCGCGAACATCGGCTGACGTACCCGCGAAACAAGGTGGGGTGGTGCCGTTCCGTCTGCACGGAACGGCACCACCCCACCTCGCGTATCGCGTGTCAGGCGCCGGGCTCCTGCGGCCTGGCGGCCCGCTCGGCGTTGCGCTCCTTGATGCGGACGGTCTCCTTGCGGACCTCCGCCTGCGTGGCGCGCTCCTTCTGCAGCCACTCGGGGTTGTCCTGCTTCAGCGCGTCGATCTGCTCCGTGGTGAGGGCGTCCGTGACACCGCCGCGGGCGAGGCCGGAGATGGAGACCCCCAGCTTGGCCGCGACCACCGGGCGGGGGTGCGGGCCGTTGCGTCGCAGGTCCTGCAGCCACTGGGGCGGATCGGCCTGGAGGGCCGCCAGCTCGGCGCGCGAGACGACACCCTCCTGGAACTCGGTGGGGGTGGCCTCGAGGTACACACCCAGTTTCTTCGCCGCGGTCGCGGGCTTCATGGTCTGGGTGGTCTGGTGCGACGTCATGGGTCCAGGGTATCGAGCGTGTGCGGCGCCTCCGACCACGACCGGTAACCTGGCGGGGTGACAGGCTCGGAAGCATCCCCTTCGTTCCGGCTGGCGTACGTCCCCGGAGTGACGCCCACCAAGTGGGTGCGGATCTGGAACGAGCGCCTGCCCGGCATCCCGCTGACCCTGGTGCAGGTGGCCTCCGCCGACGCCCAGTCGCTGCTGCGCGAGCGCGGCGCCGACGCGGGCTTCGTCCGGCTGCCGGTCGACGGTACGGATCTCAGCGCGATCCCCCTCTACACCGAGCAGACCGTCGTCGTGATCCCGAAGGACCATGTGGTGGCGGCGGTCGAGGAGCTCTCCCTCGACGAGCTGGCCGACGAGATCGTGCTGCACCCGCTGGACGACACCCTGGTCTGGGAGCAGTTGCCCGGCCGGCCCGCGATCGAGCGTCCGGCGACCACGGCGGACGCGATCGAACTGGTGGCGGCGGGGGTGGGTGTGCTCGCGGTCCCGCAGTCGCTCGCCCGGCTGCACCACCGCAAGGACCTGACCTACCGGCCGCTGTCGGACGCCCCCGAGTCGCGCATCGCGCTGTCGTGGCCCGAGGAGGCGACCACGGACCTGGTGGAGGACTTCATCGGGATCGTCCGGGGGCGGACGGTGAACAGCACGCGCGGGCGCGGTACCACCTCGGCCACCCGCCCGGAGGCGAAGGCGAAGCGCGCCGACGGCGGAGCCCGGAAGTCCGCCGGGGGCGCGGCGGGCAGGGGCGCCCGGGCAGGGTCCGGCGGCGCCAAGGGGGCCAAGGGAGCGCGCGGCGCCAAGGGCGCGGGCTCCAAGAGCGCGGGGGCCAAGCGCGGCAAACCCCGTCGGCGTCCGTAGGCCGGGGCGGGCGGTCCGCGCGCCCGTCCGGCACGCCTGTCGTGTCACCCCTGAGCGTGTTTCGCCGCGCCCGCTCGACACACCCGTACGGGCAGATGTCAGGATGGTTCCATGACGAGCAAGGTTTACTTCGACATCACCATCAACGACGAGCCCGCCGGGCGGATCGTCTTCAATCTGTTCGACGACGTCGTTCCCAAGACCGCGGAGAACTTCCGCCAGCTGGCGACCGGCGAGCACGGCTTCGGCTACAAGGGTTCGTCCTTCCACCGCGTCATCCCCGAGTTCATGCTCCAGGGCGGTGACTTCACCCGCGGCGACGGCACGGGCGGCAAGAGCATCTACGGCGCGAAGTTCGACGACGAGAACTTCAAGCTGGCGCACACCAAGCCCGGCCTGCTCTCCATGGCGAACAGCGGCCCGAACTCGAACGGCTCGCAGTTCTTCATCACCACGATCGTGACGTCCTGGCTGGACGGCAAGCACGTCGTGTTCGGCGAGGTCGCCGACGAGCAGAGCATGGAGCTGGTCAAGAAGATCGAGGGGCTCGGCTCGCAGAGCGGCCGCACCAAGGCGAAGGTCACCATCGCCGACTCCGGGGTCCTCTGACCCCGGCTCCCTCGCGAAGCAGCTGACCGGACGCGCCGGCCGACGAACCCCGTCGGCCGGCGCGTTCCGTCGTATCCGGGCTGTTTTCCGCAGCGGCGTACCGGTCGATGCACTGTCAACCGACAGTTGACACCCCGGGTGTGTCAACCTAAGGTTGACACATGACGCATCCCACAGGCCCTACGGTGCCGGTCCGTCTCGACGACCTCATCGCGGCCATCAAGAAGGTCCATCCCGACGCCCTCGACCAGCTCCAGGACGCCGTCATCGCCGCCGATCACCTGGGCGATGTCGCCGACCACCTGATCGGCCACTTCGTGGACCAGGCACGGCGCTCCGGCGCCTCCTGGACCGAGATCGGCAAGAGCATGGGGGTGACCCGGCAGGCGGCCCAGAAGCGGTTCGTCGCCAAGGACCCCGGCGAGGGCTCCGACCTCGACCCCAGCCAGGGCTTCGGCCGCTTCACCCCCCGCGCCAAGAACGTCGTGATGGCCGCGCAGAACGAGGCGCGCGCCGCCGGCAACACCGAGATCGGCACCCCGCACCTGGTGCTGGGCCTGCTCAGCGAGCCGGAAGCACTCGCGGCGGCGTTCATCAGGGCACAGGGCGTGGTCCTGGACACCGTCCGCCAGGCCGCCACCGAAGTCCTCCCGGCGGCCTCCGAGGGCGAGATCCCGGAGCTGATCCCCTACAACGCGGACGCGCGCAAGGCGCTGGAGCTCACGTTCCGCGAGGCGTTGCGCCTGGGGCACAACTACATCGGTACGGAGCACATCCTGCTCGCCCTGCTGGAGCACGAGAACGGCAGCGGACCGCTGAGCGGCCTCGGCGTCGACAAGGAGACCGCCGAGCGGGGCATCACCGAGGCCCTGTCGCTCCTCGTCAACGCCCAGCAGCCGGCCTCCGGGGAGACAGCGGCCGAGGAGGGCTGACCCGGCTCACAGCGAGGCGTACACCGCGTCGATCAGCGCCGTCTTGCGCGGGTCGTCGGCGAGATGGGGCCCCATCCGGTTCATCACATAGCCCAGGGCGACCCCGTTCTCCGGGTCGGCGAGGCCGCAGGAGCCGCCCGCGCCGTCGTGGCCCACGGCGCGGGGGTTGGGGCCGTAGCTGGCGTCCGGGCCGCTCAGCCAGACGCCGAGCGCGATCTCCGTCTCATGGGCGAACCCGGCGCCCAGCACCAGGTCGCGGCAGCTGCCCTGGCCCTCGCGGACCCGTTCGGCGGCCTGTGCCGACAGGATCCGCCGGCCGTCGTGGCTGCCGCGCCCCGCGAGGACCGCGTACAGCGCTGCCACCGCGCGGGCCGTGCCGTGGCCGTTGGCTGCGGGGATCTCCGCCGCCCGCCAGGCCGGGGTGTTGGCGGCTGCCGCCCCCGTCGGCGGATTGAGCAGCGAGGCGACGGCCAGCGGCTCCAGCCGCGCGAACAGCGCCGCCTGCTGGGCCCGGTCCGCCTTGGGGACGACGAGTTCGGCGACGCGGTCCGCCTCCTTCTCCGGCAGTCCGACCGTGAAGTCGATCCCGAGCGGGCCGGTCACCTCCCGCCGGAGGAACTCCCCCGGCAGCAGCCCGCTGACCCGGCGGACCACCTCGCCGACCAGGAATCCGTAGGTGAGCGCGTGATAGCCGGAGCGGGTGCCGGGCTCCCACCACGGGGCGGTCGCGGCGAGCCGGGCGGTGGTCAGCTCCCAGTCGTAGAGCTCGGCCAGGGTGTGCGGCTCGCGCAGACCCGCGAGGCCGGCACGGTGCGAGAGCAGATGCCGTACGAGGACGGACTCCTTGCCCGCCGCGGCGAATTCCGGCCAGTACGCGGCGACCGGGGCGTCGAGGTCGAGCAGCCCCCGGTCGGCGAGGATGTGGGCGCACAGCGCGGTGGGCCCCTTGGTGGTCGACCACACGTTGACCAGGGTGTCCCGCTCCCAGGGGCGGGTCCCCGCACCGTCCGCCCAGCCTCCCCAGAGGTCGGCCACGGGCGCTCCGTCGACCAGGACCGTGACGGCCGCGCCGAGTTCGCCGCGCTCACGGAAATTCGCCTCGAACGCGCCGCGCACCGCGGCGAACCGCTCGTCGCAGTGGCCGTGGATCTGCGGCACGGTGGCCTCCCTCGCCTGGGGCACGCCGGGGCGGGCCCGGTTCCGGGACAACGTACCGACTGGTCGGACCGGCGGGAAGGGGCGCGCGTCGGGCATCGCGGCGGACCGGCGCCGGACCGGGAGGGGGTGAGGGGCGTCGCGCCGGGCCGGGCGGGTGCCCGATCAGTGCACGACGGTGCCCAGGCGCAGGCTCCAGCGGCGGGGCAGCCCGGTCAGGGTGACCGTGGAGAGCGGCGGCACGTCGACGTTCCAGTACGAGGACGGCGGGGCGTTCAGGGCGTAGACGAGGGCGGCCCGCACGACGGCCGGCTCGGCGACGGCGACGATGGCCCCGTCGCAGGCGGGGCGGGTGTCCAGCCAGCCGCCGATCCGCGAGATGAACGCGAGCAGTGGTTCACCGCCGTGCGGGGCGGAGCGCGGGTCCGCCAGCCAGGCGTCCACGGCGGCCGGTTCGCGGGCGGTGACGTCGGCGAGGGTGAAGCCCCGCCACCGCCCCATGTCGCAGTCGCGCAGGGCGGGCTGGACCAGGGGCGCGAAGCCGAGGGCGTCGCCCGTGGCGCGGCTGCGCGGGGTGGGCGAGCAGTAGCGGAGTTCGGCCGCCCCGAGGGCGATCAGGGCGGGGGCGGCGAACCGCACCTCGTGCCAGCCGGCCTCGTCGAGCGGCCGGTCGTCCTCGAAGCGCTCACCGAGCAGGGAGGAGCTGCGCGCCGCCGCGACGAGCGAGACTCGAACACTCATGGGCGCGATCGTGGAGCCGTTGGCCCCCCAGGTCAAGAGCGCCTCCGGAAGCGCTTGCGGTCAGGCGAACCGCAGGCACATCCACTGGTCCGGATGATCCAGTGGCCGGAATCCGGCCCTCTCGTAGACCCCGTGCGCGTCCGCCGTGGCGAGCAGGAACCTGCGGACGCCCGTCGGGGCGAGGTGATCGCGCGCCGCGGCGACGAGCCGCCCGCCCAGACCGTGCCCGCGCGCCGCCGGGTCGACATAGACGTCGCAGAGCCAGGCGAAGGTGGCGTGGTCGGTCACCACGCGGGCGTAGCCGGCCTGTTCACCCGACCCGAGGGCGTAGGCACCGAAGTTGAGCGAGCCGGCGATGGCCCGGTCCTGGTGCTCGCGGGTGCGGCCCTTGGCCCAGTAGGCGTCCGTGGAGAGCCAGTTGTGGACACGGCCGGCGTCGAGCCGGGCGGGGTCGGACGAGATCTCGTAACGGTGCCGAGGCGTTTCGGTCATGGCCGGAGGCTATCGGCCGGGGGCGGACCGTTCCCCGGGGTTTTCGGTGGCCCGGGTTTCCTCCCAGGCGGTACGGAGCCGGCGCACGCCCTCGGCGATCTCGGCGGGGCCGGCGACCGAGGCGAAACTCAACCGGATGTGCGGTGACGGGGGTTCGGCGCTGAAGTAGGGCCGCCCGGGCGCGACAGCGACCCCGGCGCGCAGCGCGGACGCCACCATGGCGGACTCGTCCGTGCCGGCTTCGGCTCCGGGCAGCCGCAGCCACAGGAAGCCCCCGCCGGCCGGGACGCGGGACAGCGCGAGGCCGGGCAGCGCCTCGCTCAGCGCCGTGGTCATCGCGCTCCGGCGGGCCCTCAGCTCCGCCGGGAGGGCGCGCAGATGGCGGCTCCAGGCGGGTGAGCCGACCAGTTCGACGGCGGCCTCCTGGAGCGGCCGGGGGACGAAGAAGCTCTCGACGACCTGGATGGCCCGCAGCCGTTCGAGGGCCGGGCCGCGCGCGGCGAGGGCGCCCACCCGCAGGCTCGGCGAGGCGGCCTTGGTGAGCGAGCGGACGTGGACGACGACGCCGTCGGGGTCGTCGGCGGCCAGCGGGCCCGGCAGCGGTCCGGCGTCGTCGTGGACGAGGAGGCGGGCGAAGTCGTCCTCGACGACGAAGGCCCCGGCCTCTCGGGCGATCCGGACGACCTCGGGCCGCCGGGCCTCGGACAGGACCGTGCCGGTCGGGTTCTGGAACAGCGGCTGGCAGACGAGGACACGGGCGCCGGTGGCCCGGAAGGCGGCGGCCAGCAGCTCGGGCCGGATGCCGTCGGCGTCGACCGGGACGGGCACCGGCCGCAGCCCGGCGGCCCGCGCGGCGGCGAGCATGCCTGGGTAGGTGGGCGACTCGACGAGGACGGGTGCGCCGGGCGGGGCGAGCGCCCGCAATGCGGTGGCCAGGGCGCTCTGGCCGCCGGCCGTGATCAGCACATCGGCGGCGGTGAGCGCGGGCCCGATCTCCCGGGCGAACCAGGCACGCAGTTCGGTGAGCCCGTCGGTGGGCGGGCGGCTCCAGGCCCCGGGGCGGCGCCCTGCCCGGGCCAGCGCGGCGGCCAGGGCGCGTTCGGGCTGGAGCGAGCCGTGCAGATAGCCGCCGTTGAACTCGATGACGCCCGTGGGCGGGGCGGCCAGGGTGGCCAGGACGCCGGACGCGTCGACGGTGCGCGGCAGCGCCTCGGGGCCGCCGTCGCCGCTGAGCGAGACCTCCTGCCAGGAGGTGTCGCCGGCCGGGGAGGCACCGGCCGGCGGGTGCGCGCGGAAGGCACCGGCGCCGGGGCGGGTGACGACGAGCCCTTCGGCGGCGAGCTGGGCGACGGCCCGGGACACGGTCACGGGGCTGGCCCGGAAGCGCTCGACCAGGACCCGGCTGGACGGCAGCTTCTCGCCGTGCGAGTAGCGATACAGCTCGCTCCGCAGGGAATCGGCCAGCTCCGCCACACTGCTACGCTCATGCATGAGAGCACAGGATAGCGCTACTGCCCAGACCCCGATAGCGGTGCGGCCCATGACGAGGGGCCCCGCACTCCCCGATCCCCCGGTGGACCTCCCGGCCGGTCGCGGCGGCACTCTGCTGGCCCTGCTCGGCGTGGTCACCTTCTCGCTGACCTTCCCCTCCACCGCATGGGGCCTGGAGAGCTTCGGCCCCTGGTCACTGGTGGCGCTGCGCAGCCTGCTCGCCGCCGTGATCGCGGGCACGGTGCTGCTCGCGGCCCGGGTGCGGGTGCCCGCGCGGGAGCACTGGGCGGCACTCGCCGTGGTGGCGGGCGGGGTGGTGGTCGGCTTCCCCCTGCTGACGACGCTGGCGCTGCGGACCTCGACGACCTCGCACGCGGCGGTCGTGGTGGGGCTGCTGCCGCTGACCACGGCGGTGTTCGCCTCGCTGCGCACCGGGGCCCGCCCGCCCCGCGCGTTCTGGTGCGCGGCGCTGGCCGGCGCGGCCGTGGTCATCTCGTTCACGGTGGTGCAGAGCGGCGGGGCGCTCGGCGCCGGGGACCTGTATCTGTTCGGCGCCCTGCTGGTGTGCGCCGCCGGGTACACCGAGGGCGGCAGGCTGGCGAAGGTGATGCCGGGCTGGCAGGTGACCGGCTGGGCGCTGATCCTGGCCCTGCCGCTCGCGGTGGCGGGCGCCGCCGTCGCGCTGCCCCTCGAACCGGTTCGGCCGACCGCGCACGGCGTGATCGGCCTGGTCTGGGTGGCGGCGGTCTCCACCTTCTTCGGGCTCTACGTCTGGTACCGGGGCATGGCCGGGATCGGGGTGGCACGCGCCAGCCAGCTCCAGCTCGCCCAGCCCCTGCTGACCCTGTTCTGGTCGTTCTTCCTGCTCGGCGAGGAGGTGGCCCCCGCCGCGCCGGTGGCCGCCGTCGCGGTCCTCGTCTGCATCGCGGTCACCCAGCACACGGGAGCCCGCCGGTCATAGACTTGTCGACAAGGGAACGCCACCGTGAGGAGGTCACCCCGATGGAGGCACACACGGGCGACCGGCTGCTGACGCACGGCAGGACCGTGGGCGAGCACGACCGGGTCGCGGAGATCGTCGAAGTGCTCGGTGCCGGGGGCACTCCCCCGTACCGCGTCCGCTTCGGCGACGGACACGAACATCTCGTCGCACCCGGCCCGGACAGCGTCGTCCAGCACGACGCCGTCCGGGACCCGGGGTCCTAGGGCGTGTCGTCAGCGGGGTGGCCGGGCCCGCGTCCGGTAGTGGTCGGCCACCACCCGCTCCATCGCGCCCACCCGGTCCGCGACCACCGCCTTCCCGGAGAAGAAGGCATGGCCGCGGACCTGGTCGTATCCGGCGGCGAGGTCGATGTGCCGGGAGAGTTCCGCCGGGTCCTGCCAGGCGGCGGGCTGGGCCGGGTCGCCGGCCTTGTAGAGGGCCTCGCCGACGAAGAGGTCGACGCCCGTGCCCCGTACCACCTCGTCCCACCAGGGCAGCAGCACGGCGTAGTCGGCGGCGGTGAAGCCGATGTTCCAGTAGATCTGCGGGCAGATGTAGTCGATCCACCCCTTCTTGATCCAGCCGCGGGTGTCCGCGTGGAGGTCGTCGTACGTCTGCACCCCCGCCGCGGTCCGTGAGCCGAGCGGGTCCGCGGAGGCGTTGCGCCACACGCCGAAGGGGCTGATGCCGAAGCGGACCCCGGGCTTGACCGCCTTGATGCGCTCGGCGGTCTCGCGGACCAGCCTGTCGGTGTTGGCGCGGCGCCAGGCGGCCTTGTCGGGGAAGCCCGCCCCGTGCTTCGCGTAGGTGGCGTCGTCCGCGAAGGTCTGTCCCGCGACGGGATACGGGTAGAAGTAGTCGTCCCAGTGGACGGCGTCGATGTCGTAGCGGCGCACCGCGTCGAGCATCGCGTCCTGGACGAAGGCGCGGACCTCGGGCAGCCCCGGGTCGTAGTAGAGCTTCCCGCCGTAGGGCAGCACCCAGCCGGGGTGGAGCCGCGCGGGATGGGAGGCGGCCAGCCGGGAGGGGTCGGTGTGGTTGGCGACCCGGTACGGGTTGAACCAGGCGTGCAGCTCCAGCCCCCGGTCGTGCGCCTCCCGCACGGCCGTGCCCAGCGGGTCCCAGCCGGGGTCCTTGCCCTGGACGCCGGTGAGGCACTGGGCCCACGGCTCGTACGGCGAGGGCCACAGCGCGTCGGCGGACGGGCGGACCTGGAGGATCACGGTGTTCAGCCGCCGCTCCACCGCCTCGTCGAGGTACGCGATCAGCCCGGCCCGCTGGGCGGCGGCGGACAGGCCCGGCTCCGACGGCCAGTCGAGATTGCCGACGGTCGCCACCCACATGCCGCGCAGCTCGCGCCGCACCACATCGCGCGAGGCGCCCCCGGGGGCCGGGCGGGCCGCCGCGCTCCGGGGTCCGGCGACCGCGTCACCGGCCACGGTGGCCGACGCGGTCACCCCCGCGACCGTCCCGGCCGCTCCCGTCACAAAGCCCCTTCGGGTCATTCGCCGCATATCGTCGCACCTGCCGTCTCTCTGTACTCGTCCGCACTCGCACAGTCCCGCATTCCGGGCACAGAGCCGAGCATGCCTGCCCCGGCCCGCGATCCCCGGTAAGGCGCGGAGTAACGTCGTGGGGTCGTGGTGGAGCCCGGAATCAGACGGAAGCCGCCGAACGGAGAACAGCGAAAGGCACGAGGTGACGGACTCTATGGCCGACATTGCACGCGTCGGGGTGGTCGGCTGTGGCCAGATGGGCGCAGGCATCGCGGAGGTGTGCGCCCGCAGCGGCCTCGACGTCAAGGTGGCCGAGACCACCGGCGAGGCGCTGGAGATCGGCCGCACCCGGCTCCACAACTCCCTCTCGAAGGCAGCCGAACGCGGCAAGATCACCGCTGAGGAGCGCGACGAGACCCTCGCCCGTCTCAGCTTCACCACCGACCTCGGCGAGTTCGCCGACCGCGACCTCGTCATCGAGGCCGTCGTGGAGAACGAGCAGGTCAAGACCGAGATCTTCCAGGTGCTCGACCAGGTGGTGACCCGGCGGGACGCGATCCTCGCCTCCAACACCTCCTCCATCCCGCTGGTGAAGCTGGCCGTCGCGACCTCCCGCCCGGACCAGGTCATCGGCATCCACTTCTTCAACCCGGCCCCGGTGCAGCGGCTCGTCGAGCTGATCCCCGCGCTGACGACGTCGGACGAGACGGTCAAGCGGGCCGAGACCGTGGTGCAGGACATACTCGGCAAGCACCCGATCCGCGCCCAGGACCGCTCCGGCTTCGTGGTCAACGCGCTGCTGATCCCGTACCTGCTCTCCGCGATCCGGATGTTCGAGTCGGGCATCGCCAGCCGCGAGGACATCGACAACGGCATGGAGATGGGCTGCGCCCACCCGATGGGCCCGCTCAAGCTCGCCGACCTGATCGGTCTGGACACCGTGGCGTCGGTCGCGGACTCGATGTACGCCGAGTACAAGGAGCCGCTGTACGCCGCTCCCCCGCTGCTCCAGCGCATGGTCGACGCGGGCCGGCTCGGCCGCAAGACGGGCTCGGGCTTCTACCCGTACGCCTGACACCACCGGCGTGTGCGAGGGACCGGCCCGGCCCCTCGCACACGTGCGGAACGCTCAGCCCAGCCGTAAGTGGTGCAGCATCATCAGGCTGGCCGCCATGCCCGCCGCCGGGACCTCGCCGCGCGCGATCATGTCGGGCACCAGCTTGAGCGGTATCCACTCGCGGCGCGAGGACTCGAAGGCGTCGCAGGGATCGCCCGTCCAGGCGGCCTGCTCGCCCCAGTAGAAGTGGTGCCGGGCGTCGGTGAGGCCGTTCGACGGCTCCACGGTCAGCAGCGGGTGCAGCGGGCCGGGGCGCCAGCCGGTCTCCTCCTCCATCTCCCGGGCGGCCGCCGCGGCGGGCTCCTCGCCGTCCTCGACCACCCCGGCGGCGATCTCCCAGCCCCAGCTGTCGGTGATGAACCGGTGCCGCCACAGCAGCAGGACCTCATTCGCCTCGTTGACGACGGTGGCCGCCGCGACCGCGCGGAGCCGGATCACGAAGTGGTCGAGGTGATGTCCGTCGGGGAGGACGACATCGGCCAGATTGACCCGGAACCATCGGTTCTCATACACAGTTTGTTCGTTCAGGTTCGTCCACTGCACAGTTCTGCCACCTTCTGACTCGTAGGTGGCCATATCGCAGCAGACCTCGGCTCACAGCGGTACGCGCAGCGCCCCCTCGACCAGTTCGGCCGCCCGCTCCGCGTCGGCGCTCCTGCTCGCGACCAGGTCCGCGCGCACCGTCCGCAGCCGGTCGCGCAGCCGCTGCGACTCCATCCCCCGGGCCCGGAACGCCATCTCCGCTGCCGTGACCGCCGCCCGGTCCGCCTCGCCCTGGCGCAGCTCGATCGTGGTCAGCATCGCCAGCCGGTGGACCCGGCCCCGGTCGTGCGCGGGCGTGCGCACGGCGGCCACGGCGTGCTCCCTGGCCGCCGGGAGGTCCCCCAGCCCCAGCAGGGCCTCCGCCACCTGCACATCGACCAGACCCGGCTGGACGTACCCCGTCTCGTCCGGCTCCCGGTCCGCCCGGATGCCTTCCGCCTCGGACTCGGCGCGCCGGATGCACCTCAGCGCGCTCGCCCGGTCCCCGAGCCTGGCGTACGCCTTGGCCTGCATCGCGTGGAGGTCCGCGGCCAGGGCGGGGGTGATGTCGCGTCCGGCGGCCCGCAGCGCCGCCTCGGCGAAGGCGACGGACTGCCGGAACTCGGCCAGGAACAGCGACTGGTTGACCAGCAGCGCGATCACATAGCCGCCGAGCCCCCGGTCCCCGCTCGCCTTGGCCAGCCGCAGCGCCTGGTGGAAGTAGCGCTGGGCGAGCCCGTGCGCGTCGGAGTCGTAGGCGCAGATACCGGCGACGGCGACCAGCGCGCCGGTGGCGCGGTGCAGCTGACGCCCCGTCGCGTCGCTGTAGCCGCCGCGCAGCAGGGGGGCCGTCTCGGCGTTGAGGAAGCCGACGATGCGCGCACGCGTCGCGATTCCGCCGGCCCTGCGGTACATCAGTTCGTAGTGGGCACGGGCCGCCCTCAGTGTCGCTATGTCGGCCGGGCCGACCCGGTTCGGACCCGTCCGGGAGACGTCGGCGTCCTCCGGCGGGTTCTCCCACTCCCAGACGGGCATCACCGCGGTGGTCCCCGTGACGGCCGGGGCGGCGACGGCATGGGGGCGCTGCTGCTCGTCGGAGCGCCACAGGGCGGTGGCCCGCTCGACGAAGCCGGTGAGCGAGGAGCCCTGCGCGGACGGGTGGCCGCCGTGGGCCGCCATGCCGATGTCATCGAGCGAAACGGCCCTGTTCAGGCGGTTGCCCAGCACCTCGCAGATCAGATCGGGCACCTGGCCGCGCGGGCGCTGGCCCTTCAGCCAGCGGGCGACGGCGGTGTGCTCGTAGCGCAGCGAGAGGCCCCGGGTGCGGCCGGCCCGGTTCACATGGGCGGCGAGTCCGGCCCGGGAGACACCCGCCTCGTCGATCAGAGCCTCTAGCAGAGTGTTGGGCTCCATTGCCCCCATTGCCCCCTCCGGTGGTCCGGCACGCCAGGACGTGTCGCCCCAGTGGAGCACGAATCACACGGGGTGTGAACGGAATGCCCGAACCGTCCCGCTGCGCACCCTGTCGCACCGGTCCGGGGCTCGCTTGAATAAGTCCCCTCGCAAGAGGCGGCCGGGTCGTCTGCTCCCCCTCGTACAGCACGACGACCCGCACCCGCGCCGTCCGCTCTGCCGACCTGCCCGACACTCCGCGGCAGCGCGGACGGCGCCGGATCGCACGACCCACTGCCCACGGATCGGAGGGTGGCTGCGGGGTCGGCCGGGAACCGGGTTCCCCCGGGCCGGGCCGGAGCCCGCGTGCGGTCCCCCGTCTCCGGGCGAGCACACAGGAGGGGCGTATCCGGTGGCCGGATACGCCCCTCCTCACTGTGCGCGGAACCGCGTGGAGCCCTAAGCGCCGCGCAGCACGGCGCCCGTGCTCTCGGCGGCCAGCGCCACCGCCGCGTCGCGGGCGGCGCTCGCCTCGTCGACGGTCAGCGTGCGGTCCGGGGCACGGAACCGCAGGGCGTACGCCAGGGACTTGCGGCCCCCGCCGATCTGCTCACCCGTGAACACGTCGAACAGCCGCAGCGACTCCAGGAGTTCACCGGCCCCCTCGCGGAGCGCCCGCTCCACGTCGGCGGCGGGAACACCCTCGTCGACGACGAGCGCGACGTCCTGGGTCGCCACCGGGAAGGTGGAGATCCGGGGCGCCTGGAGGACGCCGTCGGCGGCCTGCTCCAGGACGTCGAGCTCGACCTCCATGGCGCAGGTGCGCTCGGGCAGGTGCAGCTCCTTGATGACGCGCGGGTGCAGCTCACCTGCGTGCCCGAACAGCGTCTCCTCGCCGTCGACCGTCACATACAGCGCGGCGCAGCGGCCCGGGTGCCACGGCGCGTGCCGGTCGGCGCGGACCGTGACCTCGACACCGGCTTCACGGGCGACGGTACGGGCGGCCTCGACCGAGTCCGCCCAGTCGGCCGGGCGGCCCTTGCCCCACCAGCCGGCCTGCTCGCGGGCGCCCGCGAGGACGACGGCGGCGCGGCGCGGCTGACGCGGCAGCGCGGCGTCGAGCGACGCGATCTCCTCGTCGGAGGGGCGCCGGTCGACGGGCAGCCGGACCGGCTTCGTCTCCTGGCCGGTCAGTGGGGCCTCCCCTGCTCGAACGGAGCTGAGAGCTTGGGGAAGGAAGACCAGACCGGTCTCGAAGAGCGCGAGGTCGTGGCTGCCCCGGCCGTCGTTGCGCCGCAGGGCGCCGAGGAGGCCCGGCAGCAGCGTGGTGCGCAGCGACGGCTCCTCGTCGGAGAGCGGGTTGACGAGCCGGACCGTGCGGCGGCGGTCGTCGTCCGCCTCCAGGCCCAGCTGGTCGAGGACCGCCTCGCCGGTGAACGGGTAGTTCAGCGCCTCGACGTAACCGGCGCCGGCCAGCGCCCGGCCGACGCGGCGGTGCAGCCGCTGGCGGTCGGTGAGCCCGCGGCCGGAGGGCGGGGTCGGGAGCGTGGACGGGAGGTTCTCGTAGCCCTCCAGCCGGATGACCTCTTCGGCGAGGTCGTTCGGCTCGCCCAGGTCGGGCCGCCAGGACGGGGCGGTGACGAGCAGTTCGTCCTGCCCGTAGACGTCGCAGCCGACCTCCTGGAGGCGGCGCACGACGGTCTCGCGGCCGTACGCCACACCGGCCACCTTGTCCGGGTGGTCGGCCGGCATCGTGATGGTGCGCGGCCCGGACGGGGCGGACACCTCGGTGACGCCGGACTCGGCGGTGCCGCCGGCGAGCAGCACCAGCAGGTCGACCGTGCGCTGCGCGGCGGCGGCCGCGGCCTGCGGGTCGACACCGCGCTCGAAGCGCTTGGAGGCCTCGGAGGCCAGCTTGTGGCGGCGCGCGGTCCGGGCGATCGAGATCGCGTCGAAGTGCGCGGCCTCGATGACGACCTCGGTGGTGTGCGCCTCCTCGGAGGAGTCGGCGATCTCGGTGTTGGCACCGCCCATGACGCCCGCGAGGCCGATCGGCCCGCGGTTGTCGGTGATGACGAGGTCCGCGGCGTCGAGCACCCGTACGGTGCCGTCGAGCGTGGTGAGCTTCTCGCCCTGCTCGGCGCGGCGCACCCCGATGGGGCCGTCGATCCGGGTCCGGTCGTAGGCGTGCAGCGGCTGGCCGAGTTCGAGCATCACGTAGTTGGTGACGTCGACGGCGAGCGAGATCGGGCGCATCCCGGCCTTCTGCAGGCGGCGCTGCATCCAGATCGGGGAGCGGGCCTCGGGCCGCAGACCCACGACGGTGCGCGCGGTGAAGCGGTCGCAGCCGATCGGGTCGGAGACCTTGACCGGGTAGCCGTACGCGTTGGGCGCGGGCACGTCCAGCAGGGCCGGGTCGCGCAGCGGCAGCCCGTAGGCGATGGCGGTCTCGCGGGCGACACCGCGCATCGACAGGCAGTAGCCGCGGTCGGGCGTGACCGCGATGTCGAGGACCTCGTCGACGAGCTGGAGCAGCTCGATCGCGTCGGTGCCCGCCTCGTGCTCCGGCGGCAGCACGATGATGCCGTGCGCGCCGTCGTCGCCCATGCCGAGCTCGTCGGTGGAGCAGATCATGCCGTGCGAGGTCTTGCCGTACGTCTTGCGGGCGGCGATCGCGAAGTCGCCGGGCAGCACGGCGCCGGGCAGCACCACGACGACCTTGTCGCCGACGGAGAAGTTGCGGGCGCCGCAGACGATCTCCTGCGGCTCGCCGGTGCCGTTGGCCGTGCCGACGTCGACCGTGCAGAAGCGGATGGGCTTCTTGAAGCCCTCCAGCTCCTCGATGGTCAGCACCTGTCCGACGACCAGCGGGCCCTTGAGGCCGGCGCCGGTCTGCTCGACGGTCTCGACCTCGAGGCCGACGGCGACGAGCTTGGCCTGTACGTCACGGCCGGTCTCGGTGGCCGGCAGGTCCACGTACTCCCGCAGCCAGGAAAGCGGGACGCGCATCAGATCTCCATCCCGAAGGGCCGGGTGAACCGGACGTCACCCTCGACCATGTCTCGCATGTCTTCTACGTTGTGGCGGAACATCAGCATCCGCTCGATGCCGAACCCGAAGGCGAATCCGCTGTACTTCTGGGGGTCGACGCCGCAGGCGATGAGCACCTTGGGGTTGACCATGCCGCAGCCGCCGAGCTCGATCCAGCCCTCGCTGCCGCAGGTGCGGCAGGGGCGGTCGGGGTTGCCGACGGACTCGCCGCGGCAGACGTAGCAGACCATGTCCATCTCGGCGGACGGCTCGGTGAACGGGAAGAAGTTCGGCCGCAGCCGGGTCTTCATGTCCGGGCCGAAGAGCGCCTGGACCATGTGGTCGAGGGTGCCCTTCAGATCGGCCATGGTGAGGCCCTCGTCGACGGCGAGCAGCTCGATCTGGTGGAAGACCGGGGTGTGCGTCGCGTCCAGCTCGTCGGTCCGGTAGACCCGGCCGGGGCAGACGACGTAGACGGGGGGCTCGCGGTCGAGCAGCGTGCGGGCCTGCACCGGCGAGGTGTGCGTGCGCAGGACGACACCCGACTCGTCGTTCCTGGCGCCGTCGGCGCCCTCGACGAAGAAGGTGTCCTGCATCTGCCGGGCCGGGTGGTCGGGCACGAAGTTCAGGGCGTCGAAGTTGAACCACTCGGCCTCGGCCTCGGGGCCCTCGGCGACCTCGTAGCCCATGGCCACGAAGACGTCGGCGACGCGCTCCATGATCGTCGTCAGCGGGTGCCGGGCGCCCGCCGGGGTGCGGTCGTAGGGCAGTGTGACGTCCACCGCCTCCTCGACCAGGACCCGGGCGTCCCGCTCGGCCTCCAGCTCCGCCTGGCGGGCCGCGAGGGCCTTGCCGACGGCGCCGCGGGCCTGGCCGACGCGCTTGCCCGCCTCGGCCTTGGCCTGGGGCGGCAGGGCGCCGATCTCGCGGTTGGCGAGCGACAGGGGCGAGGTTCCACCGGTGTGCGCGGTCTTCGCCTGGGCGAGCGCGTCGAGGTCGCCCGCGGCGGCGAAGGCGGCGAACGCCTCGTCCCGCATGCGCTCGATCTCTTCCGGTTTCAGTGCCTCGACCTCGACTGGGTCGTACGACTTGTTCGGTGCCGACATCTCTTCCCGTACTTCCGATTGGCTGATGGCGCGACCCCGCTCGACGACTGGAGGACGCAAAGGTGCCAATGGTCGAGTCTAAGGGTCACAGGATGTATGGGGCGCCCGTGGGCCGCCCGGCCCGCTACTTCATGTAGGCCGGCGTGCTCACGGGCAGAATAAATCGGAATTCGGCGCCGCCGCCGGGGCCGCGGCCGACCGTGATCGTGCCGCCGTGCGCCTCGACGATGCCCTTCACGATGTACAGGCCCAGGCCCGTGCCGCCGCGCTTGCTGCCCCGCCAGAAGCGGGTGAAGACGCGGCTCATCGACTCCTCGGGGATGCCGGGACCTTCGTCGCTCACAGTGACGGCCGCTCCCCTCTCGTCGCTCTTCGCCGGTGCGGGTGCCACCTCGATGGTGACGGTTCCCTCGCCGTGGCGCACCGCGTTTTCCAGCAGGTTGCCCAGGACCTGGTCGACCTTGTCCGGGTCGGCCCACACGGCGGGCAGCGGCTGGCAGGTGCGCACGAGGAAGCGGCCGGGGTCCTGGCCGGAGGCGGTGAGGGCCTGGACGTGGCGCTCGACGGCAGCGGAGAGGTCCACGGGCTGGCGCCGCAGCTCCAGGCGCCCGGAGTCGATCCGGGAGATGTCCAGCAGCTCGGTGATGAGCCGCGTGACGCGGTTGGCGTCGGCGTCGACGGTCTCCAGCATCAGCCGCTTCTGGTCGTCCGTGAACCGCTCCCACTTGGCCAGCAGGGTCGCGGTGAAGCCTTTGACCGAGGTCAGCGGGGAGCGCAGCTCATGGGCGACGGTCGCGATCAGCTCGGCGTGGCTGCGCTCGGTGCGCCGGCGGGCCTCCGTGCCGCGCAGGCTGATCACCAGCCGGGACACGGGGCCGGTGGGGTGCTCGCGCACATAGCGGGCGGAGACGAGGACCTCACGGCCGCCGGGCAGCAGGAGATTGCGCTCGGGCTGGCCGACCCGGGTGGCGAGGCCGCCGTAGGGGTCGGTCAGCTCCCACCAGCGGCGGCCCTTGAGGTCCTCCAGCGGCAGGGCGTGCTCCAGCGGGCGGCCCAGGGCCGAGGCCCGGGGCACGGCGGTGATCCGTACGGCCGCGGCGTTGAAGCAGATGACCCGGCCGCTCTCGTCCGCGACGACGAGCCCGTCGGGAAGGTCGTCGGGGTCCAGTGCTCCGCCGCCCGGTCCGGCGCCCGGGACGCTCACCGCGTCCGGCTCCCCGGCGGCGCGCACGACGGCCGCGTGTGTCGCCCGCGGTCCGCTCATGCCGACAGCCATATTCCCGTACCCCACCTCTCGAACCGGTGCAGTGGGCCCCCGAGTTCGTCACCCTACTAGTCGTCGGTGACGGAGCGACACCCTGCGGGGACCGCGCGCCGCACGGTGGTGGGACGGGGCGGGTCAGCGGGCTTCGCGGCGCGGGCGCTGGGCGCGCGCGGAGGCGTACAGGCAGACCGCGGCGGCGGTGGCGAGGTTGAGGCTCTCCGCCCTGCCGTGGATCGGCACGCGTACGACGGCGTCGGCCAGGGCCCGGGTCTCCTCGGGCAGCCCCCAGGCCTCGTTGCCGAAGACCCAGGCGGTGGGGACGCCCATGGTGCCGGCGTCGAGTTCGTCGTCGAGGTCGTCCTCGCCCGCGCCGTCGGCGGCGAGGATCCGTACGCCGGCCTCCCGCAGCCCGTGCACGGCCTGCTCCACGGGCACGCCGACGGCGACCGGCAGATGGAAGAGCGAACCGACGGAGGCACGCACGGACTTGGGGTTGTACAGGTCCACGGAGGCGTCGGTGAGGACCACCGCGTTGGCGCCCGCGGCGTCCGCGCAGCGCAGCACGGTGCCGGCGTTCCCGGGGTCGCGGACGTTCGCCAGGACCGCGACCAGCTTCGGGCGGGCGGCGAGAACGGCGTCGAACGGCGAGTCGAGGAAGCGGCAGACGCCGATGAGCCCCTGCGGGGTGACGGTCTGCGACACGTCGGCCAGGACTTCGCTGTCGGCGAGGTGCACCCGGGCGCCCGCCGCGTGGGCCGCCCCGATGATGGCTTCGTAGCGCTCGGCGGCCTCGACGGTGGCGAACAGCTCGATGAGGGTGGGTTCGCCGTCGCTGCCGCGGTGGTCCGCGGCCTCGCGCACGGCCTGCGGCCCCTCGGCGATGAACCTGCGCTCCTTGCCGCGGAAGTTGCGCCTGGCCAGCCGCCGGGCTGCGGCGACCCGTGGCGACCGCGGGGAGATCAGTTCGGGGGTGCCCATGTCGGCGGCGAGCCTCTCTGCGTTACGAAAAGGTCCTGGTGGTACAACGCACCGGACCCGCAGACGGCGAGCGCCTGCGGGTCCGGCTCAAGAGCCAAGAAGTGCGGCCTGGATCAGGCGGCCTTCGGGGCGTTGACGTCGCTCGGGAGGGCCTTCTGGGCAACCTCGACGAGGGCGGCGAACGCGTTGGCGTCGTTGACCGCGAGCTCGGCCAGGATCTTGCGGTCCACCTCGATGTTGGCGGCCTTCAGACCCTGGATGAGGCGGTTGTACGTCATGCCGTTCTGGCGGGCAGCGGCGTTGATGCGCTGGATCCACAGCTGACGGAAGTCGCCCTTGCGCTTCTTGCGGTCGTTGTAGTTGTAGACCAGGGAGTGGGTGACCTGCTCCTTGGCCTTGCGGTACAGACGCGAGCGCTGACCGCGGTAACCGCTGGCGGCCTCGAGAATTGCCCGGCGCTTCTTGTGGGCGTTGACTGCCCGCTTGACGCGTGCCACTTGTTAACTCCTTGTAGCGGGGCCGCGGTGGTCCTCACACGGCCCGGAAACGAATTGGTCCCGGTCGGATCGAGGGCGCGTCCCCGGGTTCACCGGGGACGACGGCCTCACTTGCCGAGAAGCTTCTTGATCTTCTTGGCGTCGGCCGGAGCCACGACGACCGTGCCGGTCAGCGAGCGGGTCTTCTTGGACGACTTGTGCTCGAGCAGGTGGCGCTTGCCGGCCTTCTCGCGGAGCACCTTGCCGGAGCCGGTGATCTTGAAGCGCTTGCTGGCACCGCTGTGCGTCTTGTTCTTCGGCATCGCGCCGTTCTCTCCTCGTCAGTGGCGCCCCTCACGGTGCGGGCACCGGACAGCAGGGGCGTCAGATCTTGGTGGGATTCCGGGTGGACCCGGGGGCGCCTGGATGGCGGCCCCCGGAGGTCACGCCTCGGAAGGTGTCTCGGCCGGAGCCTCGGAGGTCGCCTCGGCCGGAGCCTCGGCAGCCTCGTCCGCAGCCTCGGCGTCGGGGGTGTATCCCTGACGCTCCGCCTTGCGGGCGGCCTGGGCCTCACGGGCCTCGGCCATGGCTTCGGTCTTCTTCTTGTGCGGGCCCAGAACCATGATCATGTTCCGGCCGTCCTGCTTCGGGTTGGACTCGATGAAGCCGAGTTCCTCCACGTCCGAAGCGAGACGCTGGAGCAGTCGGAAGCCCAGCTCCGGGCGGGACTGCTCACGACCACGGAACATGATCGTGATCTTGACCTTGTCGCCCTGCTTGAGGAACCGGACGACGTGACCCTTCTTGGTGTCATAGTCGTGCGGGTCGATCTTCGGCCGGAGCTTCATCTCCTTGATGACCGTGTGCGCCTGGTTCTTGCGCGCCTCACGGGCCTTCATGGCCGACTCGTACTTGAACTTCCCGTAGTCCATGAGCTTGCACACGGGCGGACGGGCGGTAGCCGCCACCTCGACCAGGTCGAGGTCGTACTCCTGTGCGAGTTCCAGGGCCTTGGCAAGCGGAACAATCCCGACCTGCTCGCCGCTGGGACCGACAAGTCGCACCTCGGGTACACGAATCCGGTCGTTGATGCGGGGCTCGGCGCTGATGGATCCTCCTCGGTAGCACCACGCGGCCGCCTGGCGGACAGCCACGTAACGTCTGTTTCGACGGACCAACCGCATCAGGACAAGAAAAATGCCCCGGACGGGACACAGGCGGGGCTCCTGAACAACCGGAACACCGCCGCGGTCAACCGCGGGGCGCATCGGGCGGCTCCATCGTCCGTACGGAACGATGGGCGCCACCTGACCGGTGACCCGCCGTCCTGAGGACGGCCAGGTGGGAGATCGGAGCCTCCACTTGTGGGCCGGGCACATAGGTGCCCAGCCGGTCGTTACAGCAGGTTAGCAGCTCGGCCGGGAGGGCGCTAACCGGCGGCGGCAGCGCCTCCCGCGCGCGGGAGGCCCCGGACGTGCGCCTATCGTATGGCGCATGAGCGACGCGACCCCCGGCACCAGCCCCACCAGTGATTCCCCCGGCTTCGACGACATGACCCGCGACATCGCGGAGGTTCCCGCGGTCGAGGTGATCGTGACGGTCGCCGTCAATCTGATGAGCGCGGCCGCCGTGAAGCTCGGGCTGACCGAGGACGGCGACGACCACAAGGACCTCGACGAGGCCCGCAAGCTGATCCACGCGCTGGCCGGCCTGCTGGACGCGAGCACCACCGAGATCAGCTCCTTCCACGCCGCGCCGCTGCGCGACGGCCTGAAGTCCCTCCAGCTGGCCTTCCGCGAGGCGTCGCTCGTACCGGACGAGCCGGGCCACGGCCCGGGCGAGAAGTACACCGGACCGGTCTTCGGCTGAGCCGGCCGCCCACCCGCACCGCGCCGAGAGCCCCCTGCCCTGCCGGCGGGGGGCTCTCGGCGTCCCGGGAAAGGACGGTCAGACCTCCGCGACCTGCTCGTCGCGTCCGGGGACGGGGTGGGTCAGCCGGTGGGCCAGCGCCGCGATGACCCCGCCGACGAGGGGAGCCACCAGGAACAGCCAGAGCTGGGAGAGCGCCGCACCACCCGCGAAGATCGCCGGGCCCAGGCTCCGCGCCGGGTTGACCGAGGTGCCGGTGAGCGGGATGCCGACCAGGTGGATCACCGTCAGCGACAGGCCGATGGGGAGCCCGTCGAACCCGATGACCGCGACCTTGTGCGTCACCGCCAGCACGACGAAGACCAGCAGGAAGGTGAGCACCACCTCGGCGAGGAACGCGCCGCCCAGGTTGATGTGCACGTCGGAGCGGTCCCCGTAGCCGTTGCTGCCGAACTTGCCGCTCGTCTTCAGCCCCGGCACCTGCTTCGCCAGCAGGAACAGCAGGGCGGCACCGGCGATGCCGCCGATGAACTGCGCGATCCAGTACGTCACCGCGGTGCGTATGTCGATCCGGTGGGCCGTCAGCATCCCCAGGGTGACCGCGGGGTTGAGATGGCAGCCGGATATCGGGCCGAGGGCGTAGGCGAGGGCGAGCAGGACGAAACCGAAGGCGAGCGCGATGCCCACGGTCCCGATGTACTGCACGCCCAGTACCGCCGATCCGACGGCGAAGAAAACCAGCAGCAGGGTGCCGAGGAACTCCGACACGGCTGTCCGCGTCTGCATACAACCACCTCGCGAAGATCGTTCCCTTTTCTTCGCAATTCTCCGGCTGCGGGCGCTTGTTCGCGCGTTGAGCCGGTCGGGTGATCAGCGCGTGAACAGGGCGTCACCCGGCGTGTGCGCGTCGGCCGGGAGCAGCGCGAGGTCAAGGCCGCGCACCAGCCGGGCCCGCAGCACCTCGTCCGCCGCCAGCGACCGGGCGACCCGGCCCGCCGCCCCGGCCGGGTCGGCGTCGCCCGCCAGGACCAGGGCGAGGGTGCCGCCGGACGGGCCGGGGACGAGATGGGCGCGGAGCACGGCGGGTTCGGCGGCGACGGCGGCCCGTACCGCCGAGGTGACGGCGGGGTCGTCCAGCGGGTCCGCGCTGGTACGGCCCTCGGCGAGGGCGAGCAGGGCGGAGCCCGTCAGTTCGAAGGCCACCGGCCCGGCGAGGTCGAGCACCACCGTGTCGGCCTTCTCGTGGGCGGCTGCCTGGAGCGCCTGGTGCAGGGGTACGGCGACGGGGCGGGCCTGCGGGTCCCAGCGGGCCAGTGCGGCGGTGGAGGTGAAGGCGGGCAGGGCGCGGCGGCCGCCGGCCCGGAGCGTGGGCACGGCCATGTCGCTGGTCTTCTCCCGGCGCAGCCCGTTCTCGTCCTCCTCGGCCTCTCCGAGCACGGCGACGACGGGGACCAGCAGGCGGGCCCCGCGGAGTGCCGCGAGGACCGGGCCGACGGCCGTGCGGTCCTCGGACCAGGCGGCGAGCGCCTCGGTCAGGGCGGGGTCGGCCGAGCCGTTGTCGTCGGAGTATCCGGGGTCCGGAATGTTCTTCTGCGCCACAGGGCGAGCGTAGTGCCTGGCCACCGGGGCCCTGCCGACAGGTGGGCCCGCCGGGTCAGCGGCCGCCGGGGCGGGGCAGGAAGCGGGAACCCCGGCCGCGCCACAGCACGACGGCCAGCGCCAGCAGGACGGCGCCGAGGCCACCCGCCGCCGGGGCAAGCCAGCCCGCCGGGCCGGTGTCCTCGCGCGGCGGGGTGGGCCCGGGGCCGAAGTACTTCTCGCGGTAGCCGGCCGGGGCGGAGTCGGTGCGCAGCTCCGCAGGGCGCAGCGCGCCGCCGGCCTTGATGGCCGCGGCCGGGTCGACGATGCCGTAGCCGCGCGCGTCGTCGCGCCCGGCGGGCGGGGAGTTGCGCGCGGTGTCGGTGAGGAGCTTCTTGATCTGGGCGGGCGAGAGCCCGGGGTGCGCGGCCCTGACGAGCGCCACGGCTCCGGAGACGAAGGCGGCGGCGGCCGAGGTGCCCCACTCCACGTAGTACTTGCGGTCGGGGGCGGGGACGACGATGTCGTCGCCGGGGGCGCTCACGGTGGCGTACCAGCGGCGGGTGGAGAACGAGGCGTGGGTGCCGTACCGGTCGACGGCGGCGGCCGCGATGACGCCCGGGTAGGCGGCGGGGTAGGAGATGTGGTCGCCCTTCTCGCCCCCGTTGCCCGCCGAGGCGACGACGACGGCGCCCTTCTTCAGCGCGTACTGGACGGCGGCGTCCTCGGCGGGCTCCGGGTGGGCGGACTCGCTGTCGTCGCCCAGGGAGAGGTTGATGACGTCGGCGCCGTGGTCGGCGGCCCAGCGGATGCCGTCGGCGAGGGCGGTGCCCCGGGTCTTGCGGGCCTTGGCACGGGACGGGTCGCTCGCTTCGAGGATGACCCGCACGGGGAGGATCTTCGCCTCGGGCGCGATGCCGAGGACCCCGTCGCCGCGTCCGTCGCCGTGGCCCCGGCCCGCGATGATCCCGGCCATCGCCGTGCCGTGCCGGGCCCAGGACCGGTCGCCCCGGCGGGCGCCGAAGCCGATCATGTCCTTGCCGGTAAGAACCTGGCCCGCCAGGTCGGGCAGGCTTCCGTCGACCCCGGTGTCGACGACCGCGACGGTGATGCCCTTGCCCCGGGTGGTCTGCCAGGCGCGGTCCGTGTGCAGGGCGTCCAGGCCCCACTGCTGGGCGCGGATGGCGTCCGCCGACGCCGGGGACGCGGGCAGCAGGGTGAACGCGGTGGCGGCGCAGAGCGCGCCGATGACGCGGTGGCGGGCGCGACGGGTCATTCCGGCTTCTCCGTGAGGTCGGCGATGTTCCTGCGCAGGGCGCGCTCGACGCGGTCGGCCACGCCCTTGGCCTCGTGGCCCAGTCCGGCCTGGGCTGCGGCGGTCGTGGCGCCCGCGGCCATGGCCCTGCCGGCGGGCTGCGGGTCGGCGGTCCGGCGTCCGTCGGCGAATCCGGAGACGGAGAACACGACGACGGGCACCTCGGTCAGGACGTGCACGGTCCAGCTGGCGCGCTGGCGGTCGCCGAACGCGGCGGCCGGGCCTCCCCCGACCGCGTAGGCGCGCGGCATCAGGTCGGTGCGCGCGTCGAGGTGCTGGTCGGCGAACCGGGTGCTGAGGGCGCGCATCGCCTCGGTGTCGGCCTCGGTGAAGACCAGTCCGACGGTGGTGACGCTGCTGGTCGTCGCGTCCGTGTAGGTGGCGCGCAGCAGGCGGGCGCAGCCGACCGGGCGCAGGGTCTTGGCCAGCAGCGGGTCGAGGGCGCCGGCGCAGCCGCTGTCCGGGGCGACGGCGAGCCGCGTCCACACCCGGTCGGCCCCGCCCGGCCCGGCGCCGTCACCCTTCAGGGTGCGGGGGAACAGGGTGTCCACGGGGATGCTGTGCCAGGCGCCGCGGCCCACGGTGTACGCGCTGCTGGCGGCGGGATCGGCCGTGGAGTCGCTGGTGAGCCAGCTGCCGGTGGCCGCGCCGCCGATCAGCCCGAGCCCGAGCACGGCGCAGACGGCGGCGGTCGCCGCCTTGAGGGTGGGGCCGGTGCGGACGGGGACCAGCCTGGGGGTGGTCTCGACGGGCGTCTCGGCCAGCGGCTGTACGTAGGTGGGGCGGGACGGGTACGCGGTGGCCTCTCCCGGGGCCGGCGGCGCGGCGGGCGGCGTCACGGGGCGCGGCGGGACCGCGGGGGCCGGAGGTACTGCCGGGGGCGGGGGTAGGACAGGGACAGCGGGGCGGGGCGGGACCGCCGTGTCCGGGGCCGGAGCCGGGGGCTCGGCGGGGGCCGGGGTGTCCGGCGGGGTGCCGGGGCGTGGCGGGACGGGAGCGCGCTGCGCCTCGGTACTCATCCGCCCCCCTGGTCCGTTCCGTACCGCACGCGGATCGCCCGCGCAGGCGGGCAAGGTCGTTCGCCGCGTGCGGTCACTCTACGGGCTGGGGCGGGCCCGGTGGGAGCGGGCGAGCGAGGGCCCGGACGATCTGCGCAGATCGTCCCCCTACCCAGCGGTACAACGGTCTGGCAAGCTGCGGCCATGACTGCCCGTGCCGCTGACCGGACCCGCTACAACCGGGCCACCGCCCATCTCGACGCCCCGATCGCCGTGGTCGATCTGGACGCCTTCGACGCCAACGCCGACGACCTCGTCCGCCGTGCGGCGGGCAAACCCGTGCGGGTGGCGAGCAAGTCGGTGCGCTGCCGGGCCCTGCTGGAACGGGTGCTGGCCCGGCCCGGGTTCGCCGGGATCATGTCGTTCACCCTGGCGGAGTCGCTGTGGCTGGCCCGGGCGGGGTTCGACGACGTGCTGCTGGCCTACCCCTCGGCCGACCGGTCCGCGTTCGCGGAGCTGGCCGCCGACCCCAAGCTGGCCGCCGCCGTGACGGTGATGGTGGACGACCACGCGCAGCTGGAGCTGATCGACGCGGCGCGGGCCGGGGGCGCGGAGGAGATCCGGGTCTGTCTGGAGCTGGACACCTCGCTGCGGATGCTCGGCGGCCGGGTCAGGATCGGTGCCCTGCGCTCGCCGCTGCGCTCCCCCGCCCAGCTGGCCGAGCTCGCCAGGTCCGTGGCCCGGCGGCCGGGGTTCCGGCTGGTGGGGCTGATGGCGTACGAGGGGCACATCGCGGGGGTCGGCGACTCGGTCGCGGGGCGTCCGCTGCGGTCCCGGGCGATCCGCCTCATGCAGGCCGCGGCCCGCAAGGAGCTGGCGGCCCGGCGGGCCGAGGTGGTGCGGGCGGTCCGGGCCGTGGCGCCGGACCTGGAGTTCGTGAACGGCGGCGGCACCGGCAGTGTGCAGCAGACCGCGGCCGAGGACGCGGTCACGGAGATCGCCGCCGGATCGGGGCTGTACGTGCCCCGGCTGTTCGACAACTACACCTCGTTCACGGCCCGTCCGGCGGCCCTGTTCGCGCAGCCGGTGGTGCGCCGGCCCGGGGTGGGCGTGGTGACGGTGCTCGGCGGCGGCTACCCGGCGTCCGGGGCGGCCGGTCCGGACCGGCTGCCGGTCCCGTACCTGCCGGAGGGACTGCGCTACGACCCGCAGGAGGGGCCCGGCGAGGTGCAGACGCCGCTGCTGGGCGCCCCGGCCGACGATCTGCTGATCGGCGACAAGGTGTGGTTCCGGCACGCCAAGGCCGGTGAGCTGTGCGAGCGGTTCGACGAGCTCCGGCTGATCGAGGGCGACCGGGTCACGGCGACCGTCCCGACGTACCGGGGCGAGGGCCGCACCTTCCTCTGAGCCGGGTGTCAGGGGGCGACGGAGCTGCCGACGCCGCCGCTGGCGGCGCTGTCGCCGATCGGCCGGATGCCCTTGGTGAGGGTGTCCATCAGGCTGAGCGGCGGCCCGTCGGGACCGGCGTCGAAGGCGTAGCGGACGACGACGGGCGACTCGCTGCCGACGGCCGAGGGGAAGACGAGCGACTGCACATAGCCGCCCGGGCCCTTGGCGGTAACGACCCGCCAGCGGATGAAGTACCCGGTGCGGCCCGCCACGCTCACCTCGCCGGCGGCGGTCTGCCGGTGGGAGGTGATGCCGCCGTGCGTGCGCCGCCCGACGAGGTCCTCCTCGTAGGCCCGTTCCGCGGCGGCGCCGATGTCCTCCTTGGCGAGCGCCTCGGGCGTGGTGGCGTCGGTGCCGCCCGGGGTGCGGGTGGTCACCGTGCCGCGGTAGCAGAACGAGGACGAGGCGCCGGGGCAGTCGTACGAGCCCTTGGTGCGCATCGTGAGGAGCTGGTCGACGGATCTGTCGGCCCTCTCCCATCCGTCGGGGATCGGCAGCGTGATGCCGTTGAGCTGGTCGACGAGGAGCGCGGGGTCGTCGGTGGCCGGTGAGGGGGCCGGCGCCGGGCTGTCCCCGGAGGCCGCGTCCGTACCGGTGCCGGCCGGCGTCGACGAGGCCGCGGCCGACGGCCCGGCCCCGGCGGGCGCGGTGCCGTCGTCCCGGCCGAGCAGGACGGCCCCGGTCACGAACGCGCCGACGACCACCGCGCCCGCCAGCACCAGCGCGACGGCCCGGGCGCTGCCGCTCCCGCCCCCGCTGCCGCCGGCCGGCGGGCCGGGCACGCCGACGGGCTGCTGGGGCACGGTGGCATACCCACGGGTGTGGGCGGTCCAGGCCGTTCCGTCCCACCAGCGCTCGCTGCCGGGTACCGCCGTGTCCGGGTACCAGCCGGGCGGTGTCGCGTTGCTCATCGCTCCACTCTAGGTTCCGGCCGGGGCCCGGCGCCCGCCTCCCTACAGGGGGGTGACGTAGGCGCCGGAGATCCCGCCGTCGACGAGGAAGTCGGTGGCGTTGACGAACGAGGAGTCGTCGCTCGCCAGGAAGGCGACGGCGGCCGCGATCTCGGTCGCCTCGGCGAACCGGCCGAGCGGGATGTGCACGAGCCGGCGGGCCGCGCGCTCGGGGTCCTTGGCGAACAGCTCCTGGAGCAGCGGGGTGTTGACCGGCCCGGGGCACAGGGCGTTGACCCGGATGCCCTCGCGGGCGAACTGGACGCCCAGTTCGCGGGTCATGGCGAGCACGCCGCCCTTGGAGGCGGTGTACGAGATCTGGGAGGTGGCCGCGCCCATCCTGGCGACGAACGAGGCGGTGTTGATGATGGAGCCCCGGCCCTGGCGGCGCATGTAGGGCAGGGCGGCCTTGCAGCAGAGGTAGACGGAGGTGAGGTTGACGTCCTGGACGCGCTTCCAGGCCTCCAGCTCCGTGGTGAGGATCGAGTCGTCGTCGGGCGGCGAGATGCCGGCGTTGTTGAAGGCGATGTCGACGGAGCCGTAGGTGTCGTCGGCGGCCCGGAACAGGGCCTCGACCTGGGCGGGTTCGGTGACGTCGACCCGTACGAAGGTGCCGCCGACGGCCTCGGCGGCCGCCTTGCCCGCGGTCTCGTCGATGTCGCCGCAGACCACGTGCGCCCCTTCGGAGGCGAGCCGGTGGGCGGTGGCCAGGCCGATGCCGCTGCCCGCGCCGGTGATGACGGCGGTGCGGCCGACGAGCCGGCGGCAGATGTTCTCGTTGTCCGTGGTCATGCCGGTTCAGGCCTCCGTACTGAGAAAGACGTTCTTGGTTTCGGTGAAGGCGGTGAGGGCGTCGGGGCCGAGCTCCCGGCCGAGGCCGGACTGCTTGAAGCCGCCGAACGGGGTCCAGTAGCGGACCGCCGAGTGGGAGTTGACCGAGAGGTTGCCGGCGCGGACGGCCTGCGCGACGCGCAGCGCGCGTCCCACGTCCCGGGTCCACAGGGAGCCGGCCAGGCCGTAGTCGGTGGCGTTGGCGAGCCGCACGGCGTCCTCCTCGTCCTCGAAGGGCAGCACGACCGCGACCGGCCCGAAGACCTCCTCGGTGGCGACGGGCGCGTCCGGCCTGGCGTCGGTGAGGACGGTCGGCGGGAACCAGAAGCCCGGCCCGCCGGGCGCACTGCCCCGGACGGCGGCCGCGTCCTCGGGGACGTAGCCCCGTACCCGCTCCAGCTGGGTGCGGGAGATGAGCGGGCCCATCTGGGTCTTCTCGTCCGCCGGGTCGCCGACGACGACGGAGGCGACGGCCGGGGCGAGCAGGTCGAGGAAGCGGTCGTAGGCGGAGCGCTGGACGAGGATGCGGGTACGGGCGCAGCAGTCCTGGCCCGCGTTGTCCAGGAAGGACAGCGGGGCGGCGGCTGCGGCGGCCTCGATGTCGGCGTCGGCGAAGACGATGTTGGGGCTCTTGCCGCCGAGTTCGAGGGTGATCCGCTTCACGCGCTCGGCGCACGCGGCCATGATCCGCTTGCCGACCCGGGTGGAGCCGGTGAAGACGATCTTGGCGACGCCCGGGTGCTCGACCAGGGCGTTGCCCGCCACGTCGCCCGCGCCCGGGAGCACCTGGAAGAGGTGTTCGGGCAGGCCCGCCTCGCGGGCGAGCGCGGCGAGCCGCAGGGCGGTCAGCGGGGTGGTCTCGGCGGGCTTGAGGAGGACCGCGTTGCCCGCCGCGAGGGCGGGGGCCAGTCCCCAGGCGGCGATGGGCATGGGGAAGTTCCAGGGCGCGATCACGCCGACGACGCCGAGGGGTTCGAGCAGGGTGAGGTCGATGCCGCCGGGGACGGGGATCTGGCGGCCGCTCAGCCGCTCCACTCCCCCGGCGCAGAAGTCGAGCAGATCGCGGACGTTGCCCGCTTCCCAGCGGGCGTTGCCGATGGTGTGCCCGGCCTCCCGGACCTCCAGGGCCGCCAGTTCCTCGACGGCGCCGTCCACGGCGGCGGCGAACCGGCGCAGCAGCCGGGCCCGGTCGGCGGGCGCGAGCGCCGCCCAGGTCCGCTGGGCCCCGGCGGCCCGGGTGACGGCGGTGTCCACCTCGGCGGCCGTGGTGGCGGGGACGGTGGCGAGGAGTTCCTCCGTCGCCGGGTTCAGTACGTGGTGCTCATGGATCACGGAGTCGGTCACGGAGTCCCTCACAGCCGTTCGAAGGAGCGTCGCAGCTCCCAGTCGGTCACCGCCGCGTCGAACGCCTCCACTTCGACGCGCGCCATGTTGCCGTAGTGCGCCACGACGTCCTCGCCGAACGCCTCGCGGGCGATCTCGCTGTTCTCCCAGAGCGTGGCGGCCTCACGCAGGGTCGTGGGGACGTGGTCGTACGCGGCGGTGTAGGCGTTGCCCTCGCACGGCTCGGGGAGTTCGAGGGCGTGCTCGATGCCGTAGAGGCCGGCGGCGACGAGTCCGGCGACGGCGAGGTACGGGTTGACGTCGCCGCCGGGGAGCCGGTTCTCGAAGCGCAGGGAGGGGCCGTGGCCGACGACGCGCAGCGCGCAGGTCCGGTTGTCGTGGCCCCAGGCGACGGCGGTCGGGGCGAAGGAGCCGGGCTGGAAGCGCTTGTAGGAGTTGATGTTCGGCGCGTAGAGGAGGGAGAAGTCGCGCAGGGCGGCGAGCTGGCCGGCGAGGAAGTGCCGCATCACCGGGGACATCGTGCCGTCCTCGGCCGCCATGACCGCGCGGGCGTCGGCGGTGGTGGAGCGGAGCGAGAGGTGGATGTGGCAGGAGTTGCCCTCGCGCTCGTTGAACTTGGCCATGAAGGTGAGGGCGACGCCCTCCTGGGCGGCGATCTCCTTGGCGCCCGTCTTGTAGACGGCGTGCTGGTCGCAGGTGACCAGGGCCTCGTCGTAGCGGAACACGATCTCGTGCTGGCCCGGGTTGCACTCGCCCTTGGCGGACTCGACGGTGAGGCCTGCGCCGGCCATCTCGTTGCGGATGCGGCGCAGCAGGGGCTCGATGCGGCCGGTGCCGAGGACGGAGTAGTCCACGTTGTACTGGTTGACCGGGGTGAGGCCGCGGTAGCCCCGGTCCCAGGCCTGTTCGTAGGTGTCCTTGAAGACGATGAACTCGAGCTCGGTGCCGGCGTGGGCCGTGTAGCCGTGTCCGGCCAGGCGCTCCAGCTGGCGGCGCAGGATCTGGCGGGGCGCGGCGGTGACGGGCGCGCCGTCGGCCCAGGCGAGGTCGGCGAGGACCATCGCGGTGGCCTCGTTCCACGGCACCCGGCGCAGGGTGGCGAGGTCGGGGTGCATGGCGAAGTCGCCGTAGCCGCTGTCCCAGGAGGACATGGCGTAGCCGTCGACGGTGTTCATCTCGGTGTCGACGGCCAGCAGGTAGTTGCAGCCCTCGGTGCCGTGCCGCACCACCTCGTCGAGGAAGAAGGCTGCGGAGAAGCGTTTGCCCTGGAGCCGTCCCTGCATGTCGGGGAAGGCCAGGACCACGGTGTCGATCTCACCGCTGTCGACGAGGAGCCGTAGCTCTTCGACGGCGAGCGGGGCTGTTCGGTCGGACACGGATGGATCCTCTCCTCGCGGGCCGCCGGATGATCCAAATCTATGGGCAGGTCAGGGAATTTGGATACGGTGCTTGTCAATTCCGCGTGCCGTTCGCAAGACGTGCCCGTACGAGGGAGGGGTCCGATGACGCGTCCGCTGATCGGGATCAGCACGTATCTGGAGGCGTCGGTGCGCTGGGGGGTCTGGGACATGCCGGCCACGCTGCTGCCCGCCGGATACAGCCGGCTGGTGCGGGAGTCGGGCGGTCTGGCCGTGCTCCTGCCGCCGGACGCGCCGGATGCCGCGCCGGAGGTGGTCTCCCGGCTGGACGCGGTCGTGGTGGCGGGCGGCCCGGACGTGGACCCCGCGCGGTACGGAGCCGGCCGCGACCCGCGCACGGGCCCGCCGGCGCCGGAGCGGGACGCCTGGGAGGCGGCGCTCATCGGGGCGGCGCTGGACTCGGACACGCCGCTGCTCGGGATCTGCCGGGGCATGCAGCTGCTGAACGTGGCGTTCGGCGGCACGCTGACCCAGCATCTGGACGGGCACACGGGCCCTGACGGGGCGACAGGCGTGTTCGGCTCGCACCCGGTCACACCGGTGGCGGGCACCCTGTACGCCTCGCTGGTCCCCGGTGAGTGTGCCGTCCCCACCTACCACCACCAGGCGGTGGACCGGATCGGCCCCGGCCTGGTGGCCTCGGCGCACGCGGCGGACGGCACGGTCGAGGCGGTCGAACGGCCGGGGCCGGGCTGGGTGCTGGGCGTGCAGTGGCACCCCGAGGCCGGCGACGACCTGCGGGTGATGCGGGCGCTGGTGGACGCGGCGGCGGCCGTACCGGCGGGCTGAGACGGCCGGGCGCCGGTGGCCTCGCGGGAACGGCCCCGGTCCCGGGCGGCCACCGGCATCCCGGCGGCGACGCCCGCCGGATGCTCGGCGAGGCCGGGTTCTTCGGCCGGATCGACACCCGGCGGGTCGAGGGCGACATCCTGAACGTCTCCTGCGTGGCACGGCGCTGAGACGTCACAGGGGGCGGGCGGCGGGCCCGGCGCCCGGGGTCACGGGAGCCTGGCCCGCAGCCAGTCCAGCGCGGCCGCGCCCTGGGCCGCCTGGAAGGCCCGGACGGTCGGCAGGCCCGGCGGGTCGGGGAGCAGGGAGTGGGACACGAAGTAGCCGGCCAGGGCGGCAAGGACGGCGGTGACCGCCTCGGGTGCGGCGTCCCGGCCGAGCGGGTGCGCGGTGAAGAGCGCGTCCGGGTCGGGCCCGCCCTGGGCCGCCACGCACGGCAGCATCACCAGCAGGTCGAACCAGGGTGCCGCGCGTACCGCGTGCGGCCAGTCGACGAAGACGACCCGGTCCCCGGTGAGCAGGATGTTGTCGGCGCGCAGATCGCCGTGGGCGAGGGTGTCCCCGGCGGCGGCCCGCCCCCAGCCGGACTCCAGCTCGGCGAGGTCGCCGAGCCGCTGCGCCGCCCAGGGGTCCAGACGGGCGGTCTCCCCCGCCGCGTGCAGGGTCCGCCAGCCGGTGAACATCGTCTTCTTGCGCGCGGCGACGGACGGGGCGTCGACCGGGGCCGGGGTGAGGGTGCGGGCCAGCTCGCCGACGGCCGCCAGGACGTGGTCCAGTTCGGCCGGGTTCCAGGGGACGCGGGGCCGGCGGCCGTCGATGTCCTCCAGCACGAGGGCGACGCAGGTGCCGTCGTCGTAGGAGCCGAGCAGGCGGGGCACGGGGGCGTGCGGCGGGAGGGCCGCGGTGCGGCGGATCTCGGCGCGGTGCAGGCGCGGGCTGTCGGGGTTCGGGTCGGCGCCGACGGCCTTGACGAAGGCCCGGCCGCCGTCGGCGAGGCGGACCCGGGCGGCTGCTCCGGGCGAGAAGCCGCCGCTCTGGGTGCGGGCCTCGACGACGGGCGAGCCGAGGATGTCCTCGACGGCGCCGCGTACACGGGCGGGCAGGTCGGCCCAGGGCCTGCGGACGCCCTCGGCGGGCGGTGCGGTGGCGGTCATCGGCCCATCCTTCCCGCCCGCCCGGGGCGCGGGCGAGCGGTTTTGCGCGTCGGTCAGTCGCCGGAGGGGCCGGAGCGGGTCAGGGAGAGCAGGTCGCGGGCCGGGCCCGTGGGGCGGTGGCCGGCCGGCCAGACCGCCCGCAGCTGGCGGCGCAGCCGGACGCCGGCGACCGGGACCTTGATCAGACGGCGGGCGGAGAGCTCCTCGCCGAGGGCCAGTTCGCTCAGGACGCAGGGGCCGGCTCCGCTCTCCGCCGCTCCCTTGACGGCGGTGGTCGATGAGAGTTCCAGCAGCGGCTGGGCCAGTCCGCCGTGGACGGCGAGCGCGGCGTCCAGGACCTGGCGGGTGCCGGAGCCGTGCTCGCGCAGGATCAGCGGGGTGGCGGCCAGTTCTCCTGGGGTCAGGGGGGTGCGGCGCCGGGCCCAGGCGTGGGCCGGGGCGACCACCACGACCAGCCGGTCGTGGGCGATGACCGTGCCGTCCAGCCCTTCCGGGACGGACAGGCCCTCGACGAAGCCGAGGTCCGCCTCGCCGGTCAGCAGCCGCCGGGCCACGGCGGCCGAGTTGCCGGCGAGCAGGGAGACGGCGGTGTCCGGGCGCTCGGCGCGCAGGGCGATCAGCCAGCCGGGCAGCAGGTATTCGGCGATGGTCATGGAGGCGGCGACCCGCAGCCGGGAGTCGCGGCGGTCGCGCAGCGCCTGGGCGCCCGCGTCGAACGCCTCGGCCGCCTCGACGACGCGGCGGGCCCAGTCGGTGACGAGCGCTCCGGCGTCGGTGAGCCGGGAGCCCCGGGGCGAGCGGTCGAGGAGGGCGACACCGAGCTGGCGCTCCATGGAGCGGATGCGGCTGCTGGCGGCGGGCTGGGTGATGCCCACGTCGCGGGCGGCCCGCCCGAGGCTGCCGTGCCGGGCTACGGCGAGAAGCAGCTCCAGCGCGCCGAGATCGGGCACCCGGTGGGAGAGGAGGACGGGCGATTCGCTGGCCATAAGTCCACCTTATGACCTCATAGGGCGGGACTCCCTGGTGGGGTGCTGCCCGGCCGCCGAGACTCGTGGCATGGCCATCTTTCCGCAGACCCGCCCCGCTCCTCCTCCCTACGCCGGCACCGTCCGGCGGCCGGGCCTGCGGCACTTCGGCCCCAACTGGTACGCGACCGTCATGGGCACCGCGATCGTCGCGAGTGCGGGGGCCGCCCTGCCCGTGCGTCTGCCTGGTCTGCGGGCGGTCTGTGCGGCGGTGTGGGTGCTCTCGGCCCTCCTGCTCGCCGCGGTGCTCGCCGCCCGTGCCGGACACTGGACCGCCCATCGCGACCAGGCGCGGGCCCATCTGCTGGACCCGGCCGTCGCGCCGTTCTACGGCTGTCTGTCGATGGCGCTGCTGGCCGTCGGGGGTTCCGGCATGGCCGTGGGCCGGGACGTGATCGGGCACGGGCCCGCGCTGGTCCTGGATGTGGTGCTGTACAGCGCCGGCACGCTGACCGGGCTGGTCGCGGCCGTGGCGATCCCGTATCTGATGGTCGTGCGCCACCGTCCGGAGCCCGGCACCGCGTCCCCCGTCTGGCTGCTGCCCGTGGTGGCGCCCATGGTGTCGGCGGCGCTCGGTCCGCTGCTGGTGCCGGAGCTGCCGCCGGGCCAGTGGCGGGAGGCGCTGCTGCTCGGCTGCTACGCGATGTTCGGGCTGAGCCTGCTGGCGACGCTGGTGATGCTGCCGCTGATCCTCGGCCGGCTGATCCACCGGGGCCCGCTGCCGCTCGCCCTGACCCCGACCCTGTTCCTGGTGCTGGGCCCGCTGGGGCAGTCCACGACCGCGGTCAACGCACTGGCCGATGTGGCGCCGGGTGCGGTCCGGGCGCCGTACGCCTCCGCCTTCGGCGCGTTCGCGGTGCTGTACGGGGTGCCGGTGATGGGGTTCGCGCTGCTGTGGCTGACGCTGTCCGCGGCGCTGGTGGTGCGCGCGGTGCGGGGCGGGATGACCTTCGCGATGACGTGGTGGGGCTTCACCTTCCCCGCGGGCACCTGTGTGACGGGCGCCGCCGGACTGGCCCGGCACACCGGTCTGGCGGCGTACACCTGGCTGGCCGTCGCGCTGTACGTGCTCCTCGTGGCGGCCTGGGCGGTGGCCGGGGCCCGCACCCTGCGCGGACTGCTCAGCGGAGCGCTGCTCGCAGCGCCTCCGGGGCCCGTACCAGCGACGGCCCGTACCAGGTGAGGTACCGCCCGTCGACGAGGGCTGCGGGCAGGGCGGGGAAGGCCTCCGGCCCGTCGGACGCGGTGAAGCGGTAGGGCTCGTCGGGCAGCACCACCAGATCAGCGCCCGCGCCGTTCAGCTCGGCGAGCGGGACGCGCGGGTAGCGCTCGGCGTGGTCCGCGTAGACATTGGCCACCCCGAGCCGGGCCAGCAGGTCGCCGGCGAACGTGTCGCGGCCCAGCACCATCCAGGGCCTGCGCCAGACGGGGACGATCGCCCGGCGCGAGGTCCCGGGCGCCGGGAGGGCCGCCCAGGCGGCCTCGGCCTCGTCCAGCCAGCGCGGCCGGGGCAGCCCGCAGGCGCCGGTCAGCAGCCGGTCCAGCTCGCCGAAGGCGTCGTCCAGGGTGCGGACGGTGGTGACGAGGACCTCCGTGCCGGCCTCCCGGAGGGCGGCGAGGTCGGGTGCGCGGTTCTCCTCCTCGTTGGCGACCACCAGGTCGGGGCGCAGCGCCAGGATCGCGGGGACGTCGGGGTTCTTGGTGCCGCCCACGCGGGCGGCGGCGAGTCCGGCGGGGTGGGTGCACCAGTCGGTGACGCCGACGAGCAGCCCGGGGGCGGTCGCGGCGACGGCCTCGGTGAGGGAGGGGACCAGGGAGACGACACGCACGGCGGTGCTCAGCGCCGGGGGTCGGAGGTGGCGTCGATGTGTTCGGCGACGGCCACGCAGAGCAGCCGGGTGCCGGGGAGCGTGGCCCGCCAGCGGTGGCGCACCCCGCCGGAGAGGAACAGGGTGTCGCCCTGGACCAGCCGGTAGGCCTGGCCCTCGGCCTCCACCTCGGCGGCGCCCTCCGCGACGTACAGCACCTCGTCGTTGCGGTGCTGGAACTCGCGGCCGAGGTCCAGCTCACCGGTGAATTCGAGGGCGCTGAGCTGATGGCGTCCGCGTACCACCCGGTGCACCCCGTCCGTCTGGGCGGCGCGCACGACATCGACCGCGCGGGCGGAGTCCGCGGCGGCGCGCAGCCGTGCGGTGGTGGTCTCCAGGGCCTCGGCGACCAGGTCCAGGGAACGGGCGCTGGGTCTGGCGCGTTCGTTCTCGATCTGGCTGAGGAACGGTACGGACAGGCCGCTGCGCGTGGCGACGGCGGCCAGCGTGAGCCCCAGGGATCTGCGTTGTCGGCGGACCGCGGCGCCCACCCGGAGTGTTTCCTTGTCGTCCATGTCCGGCTCCCTCCCGACTCGCCATCCTTCCGTCTACGGGCACGTTCCGCACACCGTTACGCAAGGACAGCCCGGAAACGGGCGTACGGAACACCCCGAAGGGGTGGGTAGCGCCGTCGGCGGTACCCACCCCTTCATGGGCCGGAACCCCAGGTGGGGCCCGGTCCCCCGCTACTGCTGGGGGGCCATCTTGTCCGCGATGCCGGGATTCTTGTCCATCCAGGCCTTCACGGCTTCCTCTTCGTGTCCTGTACCGAGCTTCTGGATCTGGTTCTCCAGACCGGCGAGCTGGTCCTCGCTCAGCTTGAAGTCCTTGAACCACTTCGTGAGCTGCGGGTAGTTCTTCGGGAAGTCCTTCGAGGCGATGGTGTGCAGCCGGTCGCCGTCACCGAAGGTCTTCTTGGGGTCCTGGAGCTTGGTCATCCCGTACTCGCTGTAGGCCCAGTGCGGGGTCCACAGCAGGACGGCGATGGGCTCCTTCTTGGCGTAGGCGCGCTTCAGCTCGGCGAGCATGCCGGGCGTGGAGGCGTCGACGACCTTGTACTCCTTGTCGAGGCCGTAGCCGGGGAGCACGTTCTTCTTGAGGTTCTCCATCGTGGCCGTGCCCGGCTCGATGCCGACGATGCGGCCCTTGAACTTCGAGCCCTTGCCCTTGAGGTCGGCCAGGGACTTCACGTCCTTGACGTAGTCGGGCACCGCGACCTCGATCGAGGTGGGGCCGTACCACGAGCCGATGTCCGTGAGCTTGGAGCCGTACTTGTCCCAGTAATTCTTCTGGGTGTACGGCAGCCAGCCGTCGAACTGCACGTCGAGCTGGCCCCGCGACATCGCGGTGTACATCGGGCCGACCTCGAACTGCTTGAGGTTGATCTTGTAGCCGCGGTCCTCCAGGACGGCCTTCCACAGGTACGTGGCGGCGATGTCCTCCTCCCAGGGGAACCAGGCCATCTCGACCGTGCGGTCGCGCTCGTCCTTGCCGCCGGCGCCCTTGGATGTGGCGCCCTTCGCGACCGGGGTCCACTTGTCACCGACGCCCGGGTTGGCCTTCAGCCAGGTGCGGACGGCCTCCTGCTCCTTGCCCGAGCCGCTCTTCTGGATCTGCGCCTCGAGGCTGGTGAGCTGGTCCTCGGTCATCTTGAAGTTCTTGAGCCACTTGCCGACCTCGGGGTTGTCGGCGGAGAAGCCCTTGCGGGTCAGCGTGTGGATGCCGTCGCCCTTGCCCCAGAGGTTCTTGGGGTCCTTGAGCTTGGTCAGCTCGTACTGGTTGTAGGCCCAGTGCGGCGACCAGAGCGGAACGACGATCGGTTCCTTCTTGGCGTACGCCCGCTTCAGCTCGGCCAGCATGGACGGCGTCGAGCCGTCGACGACCTTGTACTCCTTGTCCAGGCCGTAGCCCGGCAGGATCTTGTCCTTGAGCAGGGCGGTCTCACCGGCGCTCGGCTCGATGCCGACGACCCGGCCCTTGAAGTCGGACCCCTTGCCCTTGAGGTCGTCGAGCGAGTCGACGCCCTTCACGTACGAGGGCACGGCCAGCTCCAGCGAGGTGGGGCCGTACCAGGAGCCCATGTCGTCCAGGCGGTCCTTGTACTTCTTCCAGTACGCGGCGTGGGTGACCGGCAGCCAGGAGTCGGTCTCGAAGTCGATCTGGCCGCCCGCCATGCCGGTGTACAGCGCGCCGGCCTCGTACTGCTTGACGTCGACCTCGAAGCCGCGCTGCTCCAGCAGCTCCTTCCACAGGAAGGTGGAGGCGATGCCCTCGTCCCACGGGATGTAGCCCATGCTGATCTTCTTGCCGGCCCCGATGTTCTTGGGGTCGGAGCCCGCGGTGGCGTCCGAGTCCGAGGAGCCGAACAGGCTCATGCTGCCGGCCACGAGGGCGAGGACGACGATGCCGGCCACGGCGACGACGGGCTGCGGGCGGTAGTTCCACACCTTGAGTCCGCCGGACACCGACTGCGCCTTGGCGAGCGCACGGCGGGCGAGCGGGGAGACCTCGCGGCCCAGGGCGCTGGTCATCCGGTCCAGGTACATGGCCAGGATGACGATGGAGACACCGGCCTCGAAGCCGAGGCCGACGTCGACGTTGCCGATGGCGCGGTAGACGGAGCCGCCGAGGCCGCCGCCGCCGACCATGCCGGCGATGACCACCATGGACAGGCCCAGCATGATGACCTGGTTGATGCCCGCCATGATCGTGGGCAGTGCGAGCGGCAGCTGCACCCGCAGCAGGGTGTTGCGGGAGGTGGTGCCGAAGGCCTCGGCCGCCTCGACGAGCTCGCCGTCGACCTGGCGGATGCCGAGTTCGGTCATCCGGACGCCCGGGGGCAGCGCGAAGATGATGGTGGCGATGATGCCGGGGACGACACCGACGCCGAAGAAGATGACGCCGGGGATCAGGTAGACCATGGCGGGCATGGTCTGCATGAAGTCCAGGACCGGCCGGGTCACCGCGCTGACGGTCTTGGAGCGGGACGCCCAGATGCCGAGCGGGACGGCCAGCACCAGCGTCACGATGGTCGCGACGAGCACCAGGGTGAGGGTGTCCATCGCCTCGTCCCACAGCTCGACGGAGTCGATGAGGGCGAAGCCGACGAACGCGAGGATGCCGGCGAGCAGGCCGCGCAGCCACCAGGCGATGACGGCGACGATGCCCGCGAAGAGCAGGGGCGCGGGGGCGGAGAGCACGGCGGCGATGCCGTCGAACATCCCGCTGACCACGGAGCTGATGGCGTCGAAGAGCCAGGCCAGATGGGTCTGGAGCCAGTCGACAGCGGAGTCGACCCAGTCGCCGAGATGGAGCCTAAACACTGGCCACCTTCTTCAGCGAGGCCGCGGCGTCCTGGGGAGCCTCGGTGGGGGTCATCGGCTCGCCGAGCACGGCGAGCAGCCGGGCCCGGGGCACGACGCCGACGAGCTTGCCCTTGTCGTCGGTCACCGCGACCGCGACGCCGCTCTGCGAGCAGGGTGTGAACAGCTCGATGATCGGGGTGGACTCCGTGACGGTGGCCGGGGCCTCCCGCAGGATGTCGGCTGCGGTACGCAGTTCCTTGCCGCCGTCCGTGCCGGTGCCCAGGACGGTCTCGGGCTCGGCCATGATGGCGCCCGCGGTCAGCACCCGGGAGCGGTCCACGTCCTGGGTGAAGGAGGCGACGTAGTCGTTGGCGGGGGTGACGAGGATGTCCTCGGCGGTGCCGAGCTGGACTATCTCGCCGTCGCGCATCACCGCGATGCGGTCGCCCAGGCGCATGGCCTCGTTGAGGTCGTGGGTGATGAAGACGATGGTCTTCTTCAGCCGCTTCTGCAGCTCCAGCAGCTGGTCCTGCATGTCGCGGCGGATCAGCGGGTCGAGCGCGCTGAAGGACTCGTCCATCAGCAGCAGGTCGGCATCGGTGGCGAGCGCGCGGGCCAGCCCGACACGCTGCTGCATGCCGCCGGAGAGCTCGTCGGGCCAGGACTTCTCCCAGCCGGCGAGACCGGTCAGCTCCAGTGCCTCGGTGGCGCGGCGGTTGCGCTCGGCGCGCGGTACGCCCTGCACCTCCAGGCCGTAGCCGGCGTTCTCCAGGACGCTCCGGTGGGGGAAGAGCGCGAAGTGCTGGAACACCATGCTGATCTTGGTGGAGCGGACGTGGCGGAGCTCGGCGGGGCTCAGGGCGGTCAGGTCCTGGCCGTCGAAGAGCACCTTGCCCGCGGTCGGCTCCAGCAGTCCGTTGAGCATGCGCAGCAACGTGGACTTGCCGGACCCGGACAGGCCCATGACGACGAAGATCTGCCCCGGTTCCACGGTGAACGATGCGTCGATCACCGCTGCGGTCGTTCCGTCGGCGCGCAGCTCGTCGCGGTCCGTGCCGCTCTCGAGCTTCTGCACGGCTTGATCGGGTCGTCTGCCGAAGACCTTGTACAAGTGTTCGGCTTGCAGCCTAGACACATACACCTCACGCGTTGAACCGAAAACGGTCTGCCACCCCCTCCGGCAGACCGTGGAGCGGTGCGGATTCGGTCCGCATGGCACGTGCACTAGTTGAAAATGCGACGTGGTCCGCTCCAGTGCCGCGCCTGCCCCCGCTTACACGGAGCAAACGCAACAGTGACCCAGGTCACACAAGAACGCCGGGAGTTCGGGAACCGCGTCCACGACGGCCGCTGTCGGCGGGGTGCGGCATCATCGGGGTTGTGACGCGACGCCTGATGCTCCTCGACACCGCCTCCCTCTACTTCCGCGCCTACTTCGGGGTGCCCGACTCGGTGCGCGCGCCGGACGGGACGCCGGTCAACGCCGTGCGCGGGCTGCTGGACTTCATCGGCAGGCTGGTGCACGACCACCGGCCGGACGATCTGGTCGCCTGCTGGGACGCGGACTGGCGCCCGCAGTGGCGGGTCGACCTGATCCCCTCGTACAAGGCGCACCGGGTGGCGGCGGAGACCGGCGCGGGGCTGCCCGACGAGGAGGAGACCCCCGACACCCTGGCCCCGCAGGTCCCGGTCATCGCGGAGGTCCTCGACGCCCTCGGTATCGCCCGGGTCGGCGTCGCGGGGTACGAGGCGGACGACGTCATCGGCACCCTGACGGGGCGGGCCGAGGGCCCGGTGGACATCGTCACGGGCGACCGGGACCTCTACCAGCTGGTGGACGACGCCCGGCAGGTGCGGGTGCTCTACCCGCTGAAGGGGGTCGGCACCCTGCAGATGACGGACGAGGCCTGGCTGCGCGAGAAGTACGGGGTGGACGGCTCCGGCTATGTCGATCTGGCGCTGCTGCGCGGCGACCCGAGCGACGGACTGCCCGGCGTGCCCGGCATCGGCGAGAAGACGGCCGCCAAGCTGCTGGACGCCTTCGGCGATCTGGCCGGGATCATGGCCGCGGTCGACGACCCGGCCGCGAAGCTGACGCCGTCGCAGCGCAAGCGGCTCGACGAGGCGCGCGCCTATGTGGCCGTCGCGCCGACGGTCGTGCGGGTCGCGGGTGACGTACCGCTGCCGGAATTCGACCCCGCGCTGCCGGCCGCGCCGCGCGACCCGGCCGCTCTCGACGCGCTCGCGGCCCGGTGGGGGCTGGGTGGAGCGCTGCAGCGTCTGCTCACCGTCCTGCACCCCTGAGATGCTAAGTTAGGTAACCCTAAGATCGATGTGCGCATCGGTCGACGGTCCCCATTTCCGGAACAGGGAGTAAACCTCGTGGCAGAACGACCGGAACGGCGGGCACCCTCGGCTCAGGGGGCGCAGGTCCTGCGCACCGAGCAGATCACCCCGCACATGATCCGGGTGGTGCTCGGCGGCGACGGTCTCGCCGGTTTCGCCCTCTCGGGCTTCACCGACCACTACGTCAAGCTGTGCTTCGCCCCCGAGGGCGCGGACTACGCACACCCCTTCGACATGGCCCGCATCCGCGAGGACTATCCGCGCGAGCTGTGGCCCACCACCCGTACGTACACGGTGCGTTCCTGGGACCCGGCCGCCCGGGAGCTGGCGATCGACTTCGTCGTGCACGGCGACGAGGGCCTGGCCGGCCCGTGGGCCGCGCACGCGAAGCCCGGCGACCAGGTGACGTTCCTGGGCCCCGGCGGGGGTTACGGCCCCGACGCCTCGGCCGACTGGCACCTGCTGGTGGGCGACGAGAGCGCGCTCCCGGCCGTGGCCGCCGCGCTGGAGCAGATGCCGGCGGGTGCGGTGGTGCGCGCGTTCGTCGAGGTGGCGGACGCCTCGGAGGAGCAGAAGATCACGACGCCGGACGGCGTCGAGGTCAGCTGGCTGCACCGCGGCGACCGCCCGGTCGGCGAGCTGCTCACCGCCGCGGTCAAGGAGCTGGAGTTCCCGGCGGGCGACGTCCAGGCGTTCGTCCACGGCGAGGCGGGCTTCGTCAAGGAGATCCGCCGCCATCTGCGGCTGGACCGCAAGATCCCGCTGTCGCAGCTGTCGATCTCCGGCTACTGGCGGCTCGGCCAGAACGACGACGCCTGGCGCTCCGTCAAGCGCGAGTGGAACGAGCAGGTGGAACGCGAGCAGGAGGGCGCCGCGTAGCGTCCCCGGGTCTGCGCACGGTGCCCCGGTCCGCCCCCGAGGGGAGGGCCGGGGCACCGTCGTGTCGTGTCACCTCAGACGGACTTCTGGTACGAGCGGAACGTGCGGGTCGACAGCCAGACCGCGGCCACGGCGAGCGCGAGCAGCGCTCCCCCTCGGCCGAGGACCAGCCCCCAGTCCGGGTCGGGGCCGAGGGCGGAGCGTCCGGCCACCATGGCCCAGTTGACCGGGTTGAAGGCGGCGATGTCACGCATCCAGGAGGGCATCTGGCTCGGCGCCATGAAGGAGGTGGACAGGAAGGTCAGCGGCAGCAGCAGGAAGGTGTTGATGCCGATGATCGACTCCCGCCGGCGGACCAGCATGCCCAGCGCGTTGGAGAGCGCGCCGAACACCGTACCGAGCAGGATCGAGGCGGCGACCAGGATCAGCAGTCCGGCGGCCCCGCCCGGGTAGGTGGCACCGGCCGCCCGGCCGAGCAGCAGGATGATCACGGACTGCACGGCCGTACTGATGCCGTTCTGCACGACGTTGGCGTTCATCAGCGCGTTGCGGCTGACCGGGGTGGTCAGGAAGCGGTTGAGCGTGCCGCGCTCGATCTCCTCCAGGGTGCCCATGCCGGCCCACATGCTCGACCCCAGGGCGCTCATGACGACGATGCCGGGGATCAGGTAGTCCAGATAGGACGTGGTGCCGAAGCCGCCGAGTTCGACGACCTTCTTGAAGAGGTTGCCGAACAGGAACAGCCAGATCACCGGCTGGACCAGTGAGATGGCCAGGAAGACCGGCTGCCGGAGGATCGCCATCAGCTGGCGCTGGGTCATGTACCAGGTCTGGGCCAGTGTCCGGCCGCTCATCGGGGGCCTCCTGCGGGGACCGGTGCGGGTGCGTCGTGCGGGCCTGCGGCCTCCGCCTCGGCGAAGTGGCGTCCCGCGTAGCGCAGATAGACGTCGTCGAGGGAGGGGCGGGCGACGGTGGCGGCGGCCACCCTCGCCCCGGCCCGCTCCAGGGCGGCGAGCAGCACCGGGACCGCTTGCGCGCCGTCCTCGGCGCGGACGCTGACCCGGCTGCCCTCGGTGAGGACCTCGTGCACCCCGGGCAGTCCGGCCAGCGCGGCGGTCGCGGTGTCGCGGTCGGCATCCGCGCGCAGCTCCATGTGGACGGCGTCGCCCCGCAGTTCGCCCTTGAGCGCGTCGGGTGTTCCCTCGACGACGACCCGGCCGCGGTCGACGATGGCGATGCGTTCGGCCAGCCGGTCGGCCTCCTCCAGGTAGTGCGTGGTGAGGACGATGGTCAGCCCCTCCTCGCCGGCCAGCCGGGAGATCTCCTCCCACATCGCCGTGCGCGCCTCCGGGTCGAGGCCGGTCGTCGGCTCGTCGAGGAAGAGCACCTCGGGGCGGTGGACCAGGCCCAGCGCCACGTCCAGGCGGCGCTGCATTCCGCCGGAGTACCCCTTGACCTGGCGGTTGCCCGCGTCGGCGAGGTCGAAGCGGACCAGCAGCTCATCGGCGCGCTGCTGGACGGCGGTGCCGCGCATCCCGTACAGCCGGCCCTGGAGCACCAGGTTCTCCCGTCCGGTGGCGACCGGGTCGGCACCGGACTTCTGGGCGACCACGCCGATCGACCGGCGGACCCGGTCGGGGTGGCGCAGGACGTCGTGCCCGGCGACGGACGCGGTGCCGGAGTCCGGGCGGGCGAGGGTGGTGAGGATCTTGACGGTGGTCGACTTCCCGGCACCGTTGGGCCCGAGGAGGCCGAAGACGGTGCCGGGTGCGACGGTGAGGCCCATGCCGTTGAGGGCGGTGACCTCACCGGGATAGGTCTTGATCAGCTGCCGCGCCTCTACGGCGGGCGCACGGGTGCTCATGACGGAGCTCTCCTGTGGTCGGCGGGGGCACTCGGCGCTGCGAGTGCCGGCGGCCGGACCGGTGTACGTGAGGAGCGCCGGGCTATCCTGGGTGTGCCGCACCTCGATCGCCCGGCATGCCTGCACGGCCTGTCCGGTCCGGGGTTCGAGACCCCGGCGGGCGCTGCTCCAACAGCTTCCGCCGGGGTCTTCTCTACGTGGTCGTCCCTCGGGCCCCTCCCCTCACACCGTGCGGTCGGGGTCGAGGACGATCTCCTGTTCGTCCAGGTCCTGCCAGTCCTGGGGCACCTCACCGGTCTCGTGGAACGACTTCCATTCCCCGATGCCGCTGATGGTGGAGTCGGTGATCTCCTTGCGGAAACTCCTGATCCACTCCAACTGCGCCTCCAGCATGTGGAGCTGGTACTCGGTCTCCACGACGAAGACCCGGGGCAGCGTGTCACCCAGCTGGGAGAGCACCCCCCGGAGCGCCGCGGCCTTCACCGACTGCGCCTGTTCACGGTCGACCAGGAGCTCCGCCACCTCGTCCGGCGGCAGCACCGGAAGCAGCGACAGGGCCGTGTCGAAGGCGGGGAACTCGTCGGCGGGCACCGCGATCAGGTCGGACAGCCAGTCCAGCATCTCGGCGCGCCCGGCCTCGGTGATGCCGTACAGCGTGCGCTCCGGGCGGTTGCCCTGGCGCTGCACGCCCGCGACCTCCACGTACCCGTGCTTCTCCAGGTTCTGGACCACGGTGTAGAGCGAGCCGAAGTTGATCTTCACGCTGTGCTGCTTGCCCCGGCGGCGGAGGGTCTGGGCGATCTCGTACGGATGCATGGAGCGCTCGGCGAGCAGCACCATCACCGTCAGCGCCAGCGGGTTGCTCAGCTTGCGCCGCTTGGCCATGGCCTCGTCACCCCTTCCCCTCGTCACCGAATACTCGTAGCCGAACATATCGCGAGTCCGCGCGACACGTCAACGACGATGTATCGCGACTTTCGGAAAGCGTGGAAGGATTCCGGTTTCTGACCAATCCGTGTCGCCCAGCGCTCCGAATCACTCGTGGAGACCGTTGAGCACCCTGGGAGGAAGCCCGCGTGAAAGAAGCCGTGCACATCAGCGGACGGGCCTCGGCGGGGCCCGATCTCCAGGAGCTCCTGGGGATGGTCGCCCGCGGCGACCAGGACGCCTTCGCCCAGGTCTACGAGGCGGTCTGCGGACCGGTGCTCGGGCTCGTCCGCAGTGTTCTGCGCGACCCGGCCCAGTCCGAGGAGGTCGCCCAGGAGGTGCTGGTCGAGGTGTGGCGCACGGCGCCGCGCTTCAAGGCCGCCCGGGGCAGCGCCATGAACTGGGTGCTGACCCTGGCCCACCACCGGGCCGTGGACCGGGTCCGCTCGGTCGAGGCGACGACGGCCCGTGAGCACAAGGCCGCGCTGCTCGACCGCACGCCCGCCTTCGACGACGTGACCGAACAGGTCGAGAGCCGGCTGGAGCGCGAACAGGTGCGCCGCTGTATGCGGACCCTGTCCGAGCTGCAACGGGAGTCCGTCACTCTGGCCTACTACCGCGGCCTGACCTATCGCGAGGTGGCGGAGCTGATCGCGGTACCGCTCGGCACGATCAAGACTCGACTGCGCGACGGACTGATCCGGATGCGCGACTGCCTCGGGGTGAGTTCATGAGCAGCGACGCGGGACTGCACACACTGACCGGGGCCTATGCCCTGCACGCACTGCCGGAGTCCGAACGACGGGACTTCGAACGCCATCTGGGCGACTGCGAGGCCTGCTCCGTCGAGGTGCGGGAGCTCTCCGAGACCGCGACCCGGCTCGGGCTCGCCGTCTCCGCCACCCCGCCGCGCGAACTGCGCGAGCGGGTGCTGACCGAGATCGCGACCGTGCGCCAGGAGCCGCCGTCCGGCGGCCGGGGTGTCCGCAGCGGGTCGACCGGTCGCGGTGTCCGGGGCGGGCCGGCCCGCTGGCCCCGGTTCGCGCTCGCCGCGAGCCTGGTGGCGGCGGCCGGCTTCGGCGGGGTCGCGGTCTGGCAGCACCAGGAGGCACAGGACGCCCAGGAGACGGCGCGGGCCACCCAGCGGCAGAGCGAGCAGCTCGCCCAGGTCCTCGCCGCTCCCGACGCGCAGTCCAGTTCCGGGACGCTGAAGGACGGGGCGAAGGGCACCGTGGTGGTCTCCAAGAGCCAGGACCGGGCCGTGTTCCTGGCCTCGGGGCTGGCAGAGGCGCCCAGCGGCAAGGTCTACCAGCTGTGGTTCGACGACGACGGCACGATGCGCCCGGCGGGCCTGATGAAGGCGGCGGGCCCCTCGTCGACGACGTACACCACCCTGCTGGACGGGCCGGTGGACGGCGCCACGGGCATGGGCATCACCGTCGAACCGGCGGGCGGCTCGGCGCAGCCGACGTCCGAGCCGCTGGCGCTGATGCATCTGCCCGCCTGACCCTCGGGGAGCGGGACCGGGGCGGGACCGCACCTCGCGGTCCCGCCCCGGAGTGCCGTACGGCTCAGCCGCGCGGCGGGCGCGGGAAGAAGCCGCTGGTGCGCGCGGCGTACGCGGCGAAGCCGGGCCGCTCGGCCATGTGCCGTTCCAGCAGGGCCTTTCCGCTGCCGCCGATGAGCAGGTAGCTCATCAGGACGGGCGCCACCAGCGTGGCGGCGGCCGCTCCCGGCGCCTGGCAGACGATCAGGAACAGGCCCCACCAGACGCAGAAGTCGCCGAAGTAGTTCGGATGCCGGGTCCAGGACCACAGCCCCCGGTCCATGATCTTCCCCCGGTTGGCCGGATCGGCCTTGAACCGGGCCAGCTGATGGTCGCCGACGCCCTCGAAGATCAGGCCGGCCGCCCACAGCCCGGCGCCCGCCCAGGCCAAGACCCCCACCGGTCCGGTCAGATACCCGGCGGCCTGCACCGGGAGCGAGATCAGCCAGACCAGAGCGCCCTGGAGCAGATAGACCTTGCGCAGGGCGTAGAGATCCGGGTTGCCCGGCGCCTTGGCGAGCATCTTCTCGTACCGGGGGTCCTCGCCGTGGCCCCGGCCCCGGCGGGCGATGTGCCACGCCAGGCGCAGCCCCCAGACCGCCGTGAGCACGGTGACCAGCAGCCGGCGGGTGTCGTCTCCCTCGCCCGCCGACAGGACGTACGAGACGAGGGCGACGGCGGTGAAGCCCAGGCCCCACGCGGCGTCCACGACCCGGTGCACGCCCTTGTACAGGCCGACGGCGAAGGTGGCGAGCATGACGGCGAGGGCGGCCCCCGCACAGGGCACGAGGCCCTGGGCGAAGGCCGCCCATGCGAAGCCGCTCATCGCGCGCGCCCGGTGCTGGCCCCGTCACGGGCGGCCGGCACCTCGGCCGGGGCCGCGTACCAGCCGGCCCGGGTCTCCGGCATCCCGGCGGCGCCGGTCGGCTCCGGGCGTACGGACAGGATCTGGTCCACGCCCATCCGCCGCTCGTCGAAGGCGAGGGCGCCCCCGGCCAGATAGAGCCGCCACACCCGCACGGTCTCCTCGCCGACGAGGCCGGTGAACTCCTCGTGGCGCTCCTCAAGGGTGCGGCGCCACGCGTCGACGGTCCGCACGTAGTGCTCGCGCAGCCCCTCGACGTCCCGGACCTCCAGGCCCGCGCCCTCCAGCAGCGCGACGGTCTCGCCGAGCGGGCGCATGTGCATGTCGGGCGCGATGTACGACTCGATGAACGCACCGCCGCCCGGCGCGTTGCGCCCCCGGGACATCTGCTGGACGAGCACCCGGCCGCGCGGCCGGACCATCGTGTGCAGGGTGGCGGCGAAGCCCGGGTACTGCGCGTCCCCGACGTGCTCGCCCATCTCGACGGTGGACACCGCGTCGTATCCGCCCTCGTGCCCGGGGGCGCTCTCGATGTCGCGGTAGTCGCAGCAGCGGACCTCGACCAGGTCCGCCAGGCCGCGTGCGGCCACCTGCTCGCGGACGTAGGCGGCCTGTTCCCGGGCCAGGGTGACGGCGGTGACCCGGACGCCGTGCCGCTGGGCGGCGTACAGCGTGAGCGAGCCCCAGCCGCAGCCGATGTCCAGCAGCCGCGCCCCCGGGCGCAGTCCGAGCTTGCGGCAGATCAGTTCCAGCTTGTCGCGCTGGGCGTCGGTGGGGCCGTAGCCGGGGTCGTCGCTCGTCCAGTAGCCGCAGGAGTAGGCCATCGTCTCGTCGAGGAGCAGGGCGTAGAAGGCGTTGGAGAGGTCGTAGTGGTGGCTGATGGCGGCCCGGTCGCGGGCCTTGCTGTGCAGCACGCCGTGCAGTCCGGCGCGGGCGGCGGGCGCGGGCGGCCGGGGGCCTGCCGCACCCAGCCGCAGCGCGGTGCGCGCGGCCTTCAGCCGGGCGGCGACGCCGGGGCGCGGCGGGCGCAGTCCGCGCTCGCGGACGGCGTGGCGCATGGCTCTCAGCCCGTCCGCGAGGTCTCCGTCGATGTCGATGTCGCCGGTGATGTACGCCTCCGCGAGGCCGAGTTCGCCCGGGGCCCACAGGAGTCTGCGCAGGGCGCGCCGGGAGCGTACGTGGACCAGGGGGCCGTCGGCGGCGCCGGTCTCGCTGCCGTCCCACATCCGTACCCGGACCGGGAGCGGGCCGCCGAGGAACTGCTCGACGAGGGGTTCGAGGCGCTGTGCGGCCCCGGGGGCGGTGGGCCTGTCGGTGAGGGTCATGCGGTGTCTCCACGGGTCAGCAGCATGTGCCGCACATCGAGGTAGCCGGAGCGGAACCCGGCTTCGGAGTAGGCGAGGTAGAAGGTCCACATACGGCGGAACGTGGCGTCGAAGCCGAGCGCGTCGACCTGCGCGGCCTGTTCGGTGAACCGTTCGCGCCACAGCCGCAGCGTCTCGGCGTAGTGGCTGCCGAAGGAGTCGCAGCGCTCCACGCGCAGCGCGGTGTGGGCGGCGGTGACCTCGTCGACGGCCTCGACGGACGGCAGGAGCCCGCCGGGGAAGATGTACTTCTGGATCCAGGTGAAGGTGTCGCGGCCTGCGCGCATACGGTCGTCCGGCATGGTGATGGCCTGGAGGGCGACCCGGCCGCCGGGGGCGAGCCGCTGGTCCAGGGTGCGGAAGTAGACCGGCCAGAACTCCGCGCCGACCGCCTCGATCATCTCGACGCTGACGATCGCGTCGTAACTGCCGCCGATGTCCCGGTAGTCGCAGAGCCGGACGTCGACCCGGTCCTCGTGGCCCGCCTCCCTGATCCGGTGGCGGGCGAGGTCGCGCTGTTCGCGGGAGAGGGTGACGGAGACGACGCGGGCGCCCCGGCCGGCGGCGCGGATGGCGAGTTCGCCCCAGCCGGTGCCGATCTCCAGGAGCTCGGTGCCGGGTCCGACGCCGGCGAGGTCGAGCAGCCGGTCGATCTTGCGGTGCTGGGCGGCGGGCAGCAGGGCGGGTTCGGCGGGGAAGCCGCGGAAGAGGGCGGCGGAGTAGCTGAGGGTCTCGTCGAGGAAGAGCGCGAAGAGGTCGTTGGACAGGTCGTAGTGGTGGCTGATGTTGTCGCGGGCGCCTTCCTGGGTGCCGAGCTGTCCGGCGGGGCGGCGGTGGGCCCAGAGGGGCCGCAGCCGCTGGAGGGACTGCGGGATCAGGGTGGCGACCTGGTCGGCGAGGACGGTGAGGACGCCGACGGGGTCGGGCGAGTCCCACTCCCCCGCCATGTACGACTCGCCGAAGCCGATCAGTCCGTCGGCCCCGATCCTGCGGAAGAAGGCGGCGGGGTCGCGGATGTCCATCAGCGGGCCGCCGAGGCCGATGTCCTCGCGGCCCGCGAGCCGGGCCCGCAGCGGCAGCCGGGCCAGCGCGCGTCGCACCACGCGTTCGGCGACCGCCGTCCGCAGCCGGGAGGACGGCGGCGGGGTCACCACGTCGGGCCAGCGTTCGGGGTCGATGCCGGGGGCGGGCACGCAGGGTGCGGGGGACGGCGAGTGGGACGTGGTCACGCTCATCGCATTCCTTCCTGAAGGGGGTGGTCGGGGCGGGGCCGCACGCGCAGGCCGCGCGCCAGGAGGCGGATGCCGTGCAGCCGGATGGCGGCCGAGACGACGGCCGTGGACCAGGGGTGGCGTACGGCGAGGCGGAGCAGGGTGCCGGGGGTCGCCGGCCGGCGCCGGCCGGTGACCGTGGCGGTGAAGGGCCGGGTGCCGGCGCGCTCCAGATGGATGGTCAGGGCGAGCCGGGGCCCGGGTTCGGGCAAACGCATCCGGTAGTCGGCGTCGGTGCCGAAGAACGGCGAGACATAGAACTGCTTGCGGGTGTCGGCCCGGCCCGAGTCGTCGGGGCGCAGCAGATAGCAGTGGCGCTCGCCGTAGGTGTTGTGCACTTCGGCGACCGTGCACAGCGGGGTGCCGTCGGCGCGGCGGCACCAGTAGACGGTGAGCGGGTTGAAGACATGGCCCAGGACCCGGGCCTGGGTGAGCATGCGTACGGAGCCGTCGGCGAGGTCGACGCCGTGCGCGGCCAGGAAGCGTGCGAGGCCGGCCCGGATGGTCGGGGCGGTGCCGCCGAAGTGGTCGCGGGCGTCGAAGCCGGCCAGCGGGCGCAGGGCGCGGGGCAGCGGCGGGGGTGCGTCCGGGTCGATCAGCCACAGATAGGTGCGGTGCCGGAAGGCGTATCGGCGGGGCGCGCTGCGTACGTGGGTGATCGCGCAGGGGTAGAGGGCGTTCACCAGTCCACCCCCAGCGCGGCGGCCGCCTCCGCCCCCGAGCGGCAGCCGTCCTCGTGGAAGCCCCAGCCGTGGTACGCCCCCGCGTAGGCGGTGACCGGGCCGGACAGCGCGGGCAGCCGGGCCTGGGCGGCGACCGACTCGGGGGTGTAGACGGGGTGTTCGTAGACCATGCGGGCGCGGACGAGGCCGGGGGCGACGCGGTCGGCGCCGTTGAGGGTGACGACGAACGTCTCGGGGGCGTCGAGCCGCTGGAGCCGGTTCATGTCGTAGCTGACGGTGACCTGGGCGGCGTCGGCGGCGCAGGAGGGCATCAGATAGTTCCAGGAGGCGCGGGCGCCGCGGGCGGCGGGCAGCAGCCGGGTGTCGGTGTGCAGCAGGGTGGGGTTGCGGGAGTAGCGGAACGCCCCCAGGGTGCGGGTCTCCTGGTCCGTGGGGTCGGCGAGGAGGCGCAGCGCCTGGTCGGGGTGGGTGGCGATGACGACGGAGTCGAAGTCCTCCGCCGTGTCGTCGGCGGTGACGATCTCGACGCCGTCCGCGTGGCGGCGCACGGCCCGGACCGGGGTGGCGGTGCGGACGGCGGCGAGCTGTTTGGTGACCCGTTCGACGTAGGCGCCCGATCCGCCGGTGACGGTGCGCCACACCGGGGAGCCGCCGACGGCGAGCATCCCGTGGTGGTCGAGGAAGCGGACGAGGTAGCGGGCCGGGTAGCGCATCGCGGTGACCGGGTCGCAGGACCAGACCGCGGAGACCACCGGGGTGAGGAAGTGGGCGGTGAAGTACGGGGAGAAGCGGCCCCGGGCGGCGAACTCACCGAGGGTCACGGTGTCCGCGTCCGGGCCGCCGTCCGCCAGCAGCCGCCGGGCGGCGCGGTGGAACCGGGGCACGGCGGCGAGCATCCGCAGATAGGCGGGGTCGCGCAGCTGCGCCGGCCGGGCCAGCAGACCGGCGGGGCCGCGCGCGCCCGCGTACTCAAGCCCGCACCCCTCGCACCGTACGGACATGCTCATCTCCGACTCCTGCGTCGGGACGGCGAGTTCCGCGAAGAGGCGCAGCAGATGGGGATAGGTGCGCCGGTTGTGCACGATGAAGCCGGAGTCCACGCGGTGGACGCGGCCGTCCGAAGCGGGGAGGTCATGGGTGTGCGCGTGGCCGCCCACCCGGTCGTCCGCCTCGAACAGCGTCACGTCGTGGGCCGTCCGCAGGATGTGGGCGGCGGTCAGCCCCGCCACCCCGCTCCCCACCACGGCCGTGCGTCGCCGCCTGGTTGTCATACCGCTCCCTCCGAGTACCGCCGTCCGGGTGCTCCCGCGCGTCCGTTCGCGCGGGAGCGGCGATGCCTCTCAGCTGTGATTCGTTGCCGGTCGCGCGGCGGATTGGTCGCCGGTCGCACTGCGGACGGGCCGGGGATCTCTCTCACTCGTTCGAGTGAGAGACCAATCCGCCGGGCGTCCGGCGACGAATCCCGGTTGTGAGTGAAGATCAGAACGATCCGCAGACGACCGGGGCCGCAGCGCCCCGGCGGTCCCGCTGGGCACGCGCGGCCTTCGCCGCGCTCAGCGGTGTGATCGCCGGTTTCTGCGCCCTGGCCGTCGCCGAGCTGGCGGCAGCGGTCGTGCGCCCCGAGGCGGGTCCGGTCGCGGCGGTGGGCGGTGCGGTCATCGACCGCACTCCCCCGGCGCTGAAGGACTTCGCCGTACGGAATTTCGGGACGAACGACAAGCTGGTGCTGGAGCTCGGCATCCTGGCGCTGCTGGCGGTCTTCGCCGTGGTGGTCGGGGTGCTGGCGCTGCGGCACCGGCTGCTGGGTTCGGCGGCCGTGCTGGTCTTCGGGGTGGTCGGGGCGGTCGCGGCGGTGGGACGGCCGGAGGGCCGTCCCACCGATGCCCTGCCCTCGGTGGTGGGCGGTGTGCTGGCCGCAGGAGTGCTGTATCTCCTGGTCGGACGGCTGGCCACGGCTTCCGGTCCCTCCCCCGCGGCTGGCGGGAGGGGCGGGGAGCCCGGGGGCGCCTTCGACCGGCGGGGGTTCGTCGTCGCGGCGAGCGCCGCGGCGGCCGCCTCGGCCGGCGCCGGACTGCTGGGGAGGCGGCTGACCGCCTCGGTCCAGGCGGGGGCGGCCGCCTCACGGCGTGATCTGGTGCTCCCCCTGCCCGCGTCGGCGGCGCCTGCCGTACCTGCGGGCGCCGATCTGCGCCTGCGCGGCCTGAGCTCGTTCGTCACCCCGAACAAGAGCTTCTACCGCGTGGACACGGCTCTGGTGGTGCCACACATCGACGCCGGCGGCTGGCGGCTGGCGGCTGGCGGCTGGCGGCTGGCGGCTGGCGGCTGGCGGCTGGCGGCTGAGGATCCACGGAAAGGGCGTGCGCAAGCCGGTCACGCTCACCTTCCAGGACCTGCTGCGCCGGGAGATCGTCGAGCGCGACATCACCCTGACCTGTGTGTCCAACGAGGTGGGCGGGCCGTATGTCGGCAACGCCCGGTGGACCGGCGTGCGGCTGGCCGATCTGCTGCGCGAGGCCGGGGTGCGGCCGCCGTCCCGGGGCGGGTCCGCCGACCAGATCGTGGCGCGCTCGGTGGACGGCATGACGATCGGCACGCCGGTCGAGGACGTCATGGACGGCCGCGACGCCCTGCTCGCAATCGGCATGAACGGTGAGCCACTGCCCTTCGAGCACGGCTTCCCGGTCCGGATGGTCGTCCCCGGCCTGTACGGATATGTCTCGGCCTGCAAATGGATCAAGGAGATCGAACTCACCACGTTCGACGACTACGACGCCTACTGGGTCAAGCGGTCCTGGTCGCGGCAGGCCCCCGTCAAGACCGAGTCCCGCATCGACACTCCCCGTCCCTTCGCCTCCCCGAAGCCCGGTACCGTCCCGGTCGCCGGGGTCGCCTGGGCCCAGCACCGCGGCATCGCGCGGGTCGAGGTCCGGGTGGACGACGGCCCGTGGCACACCGCGCGGCTGGCGGCCGAGGACAGCAGGGACACCTGGCGCCAGTGGGTCTGGGAGTGGCCGGCGACGTCCGGCAACCACACCCTCCAGGTCCGCGCGACGGACCGTACCGGCGCCACCCAGACCGAGCGGCGGGTCGGCACCGTGCCCAACGGTGCGACCGGCTGGCACTCGGTGGTGGTCGACGTGTCCTGACGGCACGAGAGGTCCCCCACCGCAGTGGCTCACTCCCCCAACCGACTACTCCACGTAATCAATCAGTCACACACATCCACCAGGAGAACATCATGAAGGTCATCCACGCCCGCCGCGCCGCCGTCGCCCTCTCCGCGGCAGTGGTCCTGCCGCTGGCCCTGACGGCCTGCTCCAGCGACTCCAAGGACAGCGCGTCCGGCTCCACGGCGAGTTCCGCGAAGGCGTCGGCCTCGACCCCGGCCGACGACTCCATGAACATGGACGAGCCCTTCGGGCCGGCCTGTTCGTCGGTGCCGAAGAACGGCGCGGGCTCCTTCGACGGCATGGCGAAGGACCCGGTCGCCACGGCCGCGTCGAACAACCCGGCGCTCTCCACGCTCGTCACGGCGGTCAAGAAGGCCGGTCTGGTCGACACCCTGAACAACGCGAAGAACATCACGGTGTTCGCCCCGACCAATGACGCCTTCGCCAAGATCCCGAAGGCCGACCTGGACAAGCTGCTCGCCGACAAGGCCGAGCTCACCAAGGTCCTCACCTACCACGTGGTGGGTGAGAAGCTGACGCCGAAGCAGCTGGAGAAGGGCTCCTTCGACACGCTGGAGAAGAGCGAGCTGACCACGTCCGGCTCGGACATGACGTACACCGTGAACGACTCCTCCAAGGTCGTCTGCGGCAACGTCCCGACCGCCAACGCGACGGTCTACATCGTCGACACCGTGCTGATGCCCGCCAAGTAGCGGCCCGGTACGGAGCTTCGCTCACGTCCCCCGGCAGCCCGCCGGGGGACGTGAGCACTTCGGCCCCGCGCGGACACGGCGGTGTCACGCCCCCGAAACAGCGCGTCCCTAATTTCTGTCGCCCGACAGGAAATCGGCGACAGGGGCTGAGATGACCGCCACCGCACCAACGGATGTACGACCGGATCCCGCCGGGACCGGCCAGGGCGACCACGCCTCCCTGGCCGGTTTCGGCTATCGGCAGGAGCTGCACCGCTCGATGGGGCGCTACGCCTCGTTCGCCGCCGGGTTCTCCTTCATCTCCGTCCTCACCACCGTCTTCCAGTTCTTCGCGTTCGGCTTCTCCTTCGGCGGCGCCGCCTTCTTCTGGACCTGGCCCGTCGTGCTCGTGGGCCAGCTGCTGGTCGCCGCGTGCTTCGCCGAACTCGCCGCCCGCTACCCGCTGTCCGGGGCGATCTACCAGTGGTCGACCCGGCTGAGCACGCCCGCGTTCGGCTGGTTCGCGGGCTGGATCATGGTGACCGGCCAGATCGTGGTGGTCGCCGCCGCCGCGCTGGCGCTCCAGGTGGTGCTGCCGGCGATCTGGTCCGGTTTCCAGCTGGTGGGCGGCGACCCGGCGCCCACCGCGGCGACGGGCGCGGCCAACGCGGCGCTGCTGGCCGTGGTGCTGCTGGCCCTCACCACGACGGTGAACCTCCTCGACAACAAGGTCATGTCGGCGGTCAACCGGATCGGGGTGACGGCCGAGATCATCGGCGCGGTCCTCATCCTGGTCCTCCTCCTCACACACACCGAGCGCACCCCAGGCGTCACGCTGCACACCGGCGGCGCGGGCGGCGCGCTCGGGGCGCTGCTGGTCGGCTCGTTCACCGCGGCCTATGTGCTGATCGGGTTCGACAGCGCGGGCGAGATGAGCGAGGAGACCCGCTCCCCGCGCCGCACGGCGCCGCGCACGATCCTGCTGGCCCTGGCGTCGGCCGGGGTGCTCGGCGGACTGCTGGTGCTGGCGGGCATCCTGGCCGCACCCGACCTCACGGACGGCCGGCTCGCCACGGAGGGCCTGTCGTACGTGCTGACCAGCAGCCTCGGGGACGGGGTGGGCCGGCTGCTGCTGGCCGATGTGGCGCTGGCCGTCGCGGTGGCGACCCTGGCCATCCAGACGGCCGGCTCACGGATGCTGTTCTCGATGGCGCGCGACGGCGTCCTGCCCTTCTCCGCCCGCCTGGCCAAGGTCTCCCCGCGCACCGGCATGCCCGCCGCCCCCGCCCTGTTCGTCGGCGCGGCGGCCGCGGCGCTCGGCCTGCTCAACCTGGCTTCGCCCGAGGCGTTCTGGGCGATCGGCACCACCTGCATCGCCATGCTCTACCTGGCGTACGCGATGGTCACGGGCCCCATGCTGCTCCGCCGCCTCCGCCGCCTCCCCCTCTCCCCCGGCACCGGCCCGGCCCACGACGAGACGGGGCGCCCGCTCTTCTCCCTGGGCCGCTGGGGCCTCCCGGTCAACGCCCTGGCCTTCGTCTACGGAACGGCCATGACGGTCAACCTGGCCTGGCCCCGGGCCGCGGTCTACGACCCGGCGGGCGGCCACTGGTACTTCCAGTGGTTCACGGTGCTCTTCGTGACGGCGACGGTGGCACTCGGCGCCCTGTGCCGCACACGCCGCCGACCGGGCCCCTCCGTAGGCTGACCCGAGGACGTGCTGACGAGCGGTGGCCCCTGGGACATGGCGGCGGCGCTGCACTTCCAGGTCAACGGCCGGGCCGCGGGCAACGGTTCGCCGATGCGCGCCGCCACGTCGGCGGATCGCCGCCCTCACCCATGGCGACCGGGCCGCCTGGGAGGGCACCGCCGTGCTGCACGAGCCGATCCGGGTGGCCCTGGCCGGCTCCGATCCGCCGACCGCCGTACCCAAGGCGCTGGCGGCCGTGCACCCGGAGCACCGGGCACGCTGGGCCACCGTCCTCGCGGACGACTGGCATCCGGACGGGACACGGTGACCGGGTGCTGCGGACCCCGGATCCGGTGGCGCCGGCCGGGCGACTGGAGTCGGGGCAAGGCGATGTGGTTCCGGCGGATATTCAGCTGCCTTGAACCTACACATAAGCGACATATAAGAGCAGAATGGAACCGCGAGCCTCTTGTCGCACACAGCGGGGACCGAGCCCGCAGGATCGAAGGGGACGAAACTCATGTCAAACGTCTCGCACACCACCGGCCAGGACATGGCCGGACACCCCGATGTCTCGGAAATGCGCGACCGCTACGACCGGATGATGGGCGGGCGCGACGTGGCGCTCGTGGACGCGCCGGTCTTCCTGGTCGGTCTGTACTGCGCCGTCTCGCCGTGGGTGCTGCACTTCACGACCTCCCAGTCCGCACTGGTGACGCACAACCTCGTCATGGGTATCGCGATCGCGGTGCTCGGACTCGGGTTCACCGTGATGCCGCAGCGGATGTACGGCCTGAGCTGGGCCATCTGCGCCATGGGCGCCTGGATGATCATCTCGCCCTGGGTGGTGGGGAGCAGCCCGGACACCGGCGTCGTACTCAACAACGTCATCATCGGCGGTCTGACCGTGCTGCTGGGACTGGTATGCGCGGGCGCGTCGATGCGGAGCACCCGCAGCACTCCCGCCTAGCGGCCGGACCGCCGCCCCGCAGGAAACAGGAAGGAAGCGGACACCCCGTAGACCCCCGCCGACCGGCAGCGCCCTGCGCACCGGCCGGCGGTCGCGTGTCCGGGCGGCCCCTTCAGCCGGCCGTGCCCACGATCCGCATCGCCGCGTCCGCCGTGGCCCGCGCGAAGGCGCCCGTCTCCCGCTCGGCCCCGGACAGATGGATCAGGATCACGCCCTCGATCAGCCCGAAGACCAGGTCCGTACGGAGCTCCGCCTCCCGCGCCCCGAGCGCCGCACCCGCCCCGGTCGCGGCCAGCAGCCGCCCGTACGCGGACCGCAGCTCCGCCCGGACCCGCCGGAAGTCCGCGAAGCGCTCGGACCGCACCTCCGGCAGGACGTACAGCGCGCCCAGGTTGTGCGGGCCGCCGCACAGCAGCTCCACGTCCGCCCGGCACAGCTCCCACAGCCGCTCCTCGGCGGGCCTGCCGGTGTCCGCGAGCAGCGTCTCGGCCAGCGCGAGCGAAGGGGCCACGGTCGACTCCAGCAGCGCCGCGAGCAGATCCTCCTTGCCCGCCACGTAGTGGTACATGGTCGCCTGGCGCATGCCCGCGCGTTCGGCGACGGCGCGCGTGGTGGTCGCCGCGTAGCCGTGCGTGGTGAACAACTCGGCCGCCGCGGACAGCAGTTCCTCGCGCGCGGACAGCCCGGTGTCCGGCCGCTGGGTGGCGCGCGGCCGGCCGACCCGCCGCCCGGCGCCGGCCTCTCGGTTGCTGGACATGGGCCGATCGTCGCACATCCCCGCCGGCCCCGATCTTGGTGAGCATCCGGTAACTCCCGCGCAACAGGCGGGCAATGGCCCCGACTCGGCACCGCCCTAATTTCTGTCGCACGACAGAAACAGCGTCGGCACCCCGTCGAACCGGAGGTTCAGCATGGCGACAGCAACGACCCACGGGGCCCGGGACCACGCCCGCGCCCAGGACGGCACCCGTACCCCGGCCATGCCCGTGGTGCCCGCGAGCGACTGGCCGGCCGCCACCCCCGGCACCCCGGTCTGGGCCGAGACCGTCGCCGGCGGCAACTACACCCACCGTGTCCTGGCGCGCGGCACCGAACTGCGGCTCACGGACCTCGCGGGCGACGCCTGCGCCCATCTGCTGCTGTACGCCGACGGGCGTCCGTGGGAACGGCTGAACACCGCGGACACGGTGAAGGTGCAGTGGAACGCGTATCTCGGGACCGGCCGGCTGCTCCTCTCCGACCAGGGCCGGGTGCTCGCCTCGGTGACCGCCGACTCCTCGGGCCGGCACGACGCGCTGTGCGGCACCTCGACGCTGCGCCGGAACACCGAGCGGTACGGCGACGGCACCCCGCAGTCGCCCTCCCCGGCCGGCCGCGAGCTGCTGAAGCTGGCCGCCGCGAAGAACGGCCTCGGCCCCCGCGACCTGGCGCCCTCGCTCTCCTTCTTCCAGGGCGTGGCGATACGGGAGGACGGCACTGCGGAGTTCACCGGTTCGGCGGGCCCCGGCGCGGCACTGACCCTGCGGGCCGAGCAGGACGTCACCGTACTGATCGCGAACGTCCCGCACCCCCTGGACCCGCGCCCCGCCTACACCAGCACCCCGCTGGAGGTGGTGGCCTGGCGCGCCCGGCCGACCGCCCCGGGCGATCCGCTCTGGGACGCCACCCCGGAAGGCCGCCGCGCCTTCCTGAACACACTCGGCTTCCTCACCGCCCGGGGGCTCGCATGACCACGACCGTCATCCCCGCCCGCGCGGCCTGGTCGGCGACGGTCCGGGCCGGAGAGCACCTGACCCTCACCGATCTGCACGGCAACCAGGCGGTGGACTTCCTGGTGTACGACGCCCATGACACGGCCGTCCGCTACAGCGCGCCCGACACCGTCCAGGCCGGCGGCGGCATCTTCCTCACCACCGGCAGTGTGCTGATGTCGAACGAGCACACCCCGCTGATGACCGTCACCGAGGACACCTGCGGCCGCCACGACACGGTCGGCGGCGCCTGCTCCAAGGAGTCCAACACCCTGCGCTACGGCCAGCACACCTGGTCGCAGCACGCCTGCGTGGACAACTTCCTGGCGGAGGGCGCCCGGCACGGACTGGGCAAACGCGATCTGGTGTCCAACATCAACTGGTACATGAACGTGCCCGTCGAGCCGGACGGCACCCTCGGCATCGTCGACGGCATCTCCGCGCCCGGACTGAGCGTCACCCTGCGGGCCGAGACCGATGTGCTGGTCCTGGTCTCCAACTGCCCCCAGATCAACAACCCCTGCAACGGGTTCGACCCGACCGAGGTCGAGGCGGCCGTCACCGGAGCGGGCCGATGACCTTCGACACGCTGCTGATCGCCAACCGGGGCGAGATCGCCGTACGCGTCATCCGTACCGCCCGCCGCCTCGGCCTGCGCACGGTCGCCGTCTTCTCCGACCCCGACCGCTCGGCCCCGCACGTCCGGCTCGCCGACGAGGCGGTCCGGCTGGGCCCGGCGCCCGCCAAGGAGTCCTATCTCGACGCCGATCTGGTGCTGAAGGCCGCGAAGGACACCGGCGCCGGAGCGATCCACCCGGGCTACGGATTCCTCTCCGAGGACGCGGAGTTCGCCCGCCGCTGCGAGGACGCCGGAATCGTCTTCGTCGGCCCGACCGCGGGGCAGCTGGAACTCTTCGGCGCCAAGCACACCGCACGGGCCGCCGCCGAGGCGGCCGGGGTGCCCCTCGCCCCCGGCACCGGGCTGCTCCCGGATCTGCCGGCGGCGCTGGACGCGGCACAGCGCATCGGCTACCCGGTGATGCTCAAGGCCACCGGGGGCGGCGGCGGGATCGGCATGTCGGCGTGCCGCTCGGACGAGGAACTGGCCGACGCCTGGGAGCGGGTGCAGCGGGTCGCCGCCGCCTCGTTCTCCTCGGCGGGCGTCTTCCTCGAACGCCTGGTGGAGAACGCCCGCCATGTCGAGGTACAGGTCTTCGGCGACGGACACGGGCAGGTCGTCACCTTCGGCGACCGCGACTGCTCGCTGCAACGCCGCAACCAGAAGGTCCTGGAGGAGGCCCCGGCCCCGGGGCTCCCCGACCGCGTCCGCACCCGGCTGACCACCGCCGCACGCGAACTGTGCGCCTCGGTGGACTACCGCTCGGCCGGGACCGTGGAGTTCGTGTACGACGCCGCCCGCGCGGACGCGTACTTCCTGGAGGTCAACACCCGTCTCCAGGTGGAGCATCCGGTCACCGAGGAGACCCACGGCGTCGACCTCGTCGAGTGGATGATCCGCCTGGCCCAGGGCGACACGACCGTCGTACGGGAACCGGAGGCCCCGCGCGGCCACGCCGTGGAGGCGCGCGTCTACGCGGAGGACCCCAGCCGCGACCACCGCCCCGGAGCCGGCCTGCTGACCCGGGTCGCGTTCCCCCGGGGCGAGGGCCTGCGCGTGGACAGCTGGATCGAGACGGGCACCGAGGTGACGACGGCCTACGATCCGATGCTGGCCAAGGTCATCGCGTACGGGAGCGACCGCGCCGAGGCGCTGGCCCGGCTGGACGCGGCGCTCGCCGCCACCCGGATCGACGGCATCGAGACCAATCTGGGGCTGGTACGGGCCGCGCTGGCCGACGCCCGGGTGCTGGGCGCCACCCACTCCACCGCCACCCTGGCCGCGGTCACCGACCCGACCCCGCGCATCGAGGTGGTCACGGGCGGCACGCTCACCACGGTCCAGGACCATCCCGGCCGCACCGGCTACTGGCAGGTCGGCGTCCCGCCGTCGGGCCCGATGGACGACCTCTCGTTCCGGCTCGGCAACACCGCGCTCGGCAACGCCCCCGGCGCCCCGGGCCTGGAGTGCACCCTCCAGGGGCCCGAACTCCGCTTCACGCACCCCACGACCGTGTGTGTGACGGGCGCCCCGGCCCCGGTCACCGTCGACGGCGCACCGGTCCCCCAGTGGGAGCCGGTGACGGTCCCGGCGGGCGCCGCGCTGGCCGTGGGCGCACCGCGGGAGCACGGGCTGCGGACGTACGTCCTGTTCGCGGGCGGCGGCCTGGACGTCCCGGAGTTCCTGGGCAGCGCGGCCACCTTCACCCTCGGCGGCTTCGGCGGGCACGGCGGCCGCGCCCTGCGCACCGGCGACGTGCTGCACGGCGGGGCGTGCGTGCCGGACCGCGTCCCCGTACCGGTGGCCGAGCGCCCCGCGTTCACCGGCGGCTGGCACATCGTCGCGGCCGAGGGGCCGCACGCGGCACCGGAGTTCTTCACCGAGGAGGACATCCACGACTTCTACGCCGCCGACTGGAAGGTCCACTTCAACTCGGCCCGCACCGGGGTCCGCCTGGTCGGCCCGAAGCCGCGCTGGGCCCGCACGGACGGCGGCGAGGCGGGGCTGCATCCGTCCAACATCCACGACACGCCGTACTCCGTGGGCGCGGTCGACTACACCGGCGACATGCCGGTGCTGCTGGGCCCGGACGGCCCGTCGCTGGGCGGCTTCGTCTGCCCGGCCACGGTGGTGAGGGGCGAGCGCTGGAAACTGGGCCAGCTGCGCCCGGGCGACACGGTCCGCTTCCGGCCCGTGACAGTGACCGGCGCGCCCCGGCCCGACATCACCGACGGCGGCATCCTCCACCGAGACGACACGGTCACCTACCGGCGCAGCGGCGACGACAACGTGCTGGTCGAGTACGGGCCGATGCAGCTGGACCTGGCGCTGCGGATGCGCGTCCACGCCCTGATGGAGGCCCTGACGGCGGCGGCCGTCCCCGGCATCACCGGCCTGACCCCCGGCATCCGCTCGCTCCAGATCCAGACCGACCCCGATGTCCTTCCGCAGGACGAACTGCTCCCCCTGCTCCATCGCGCCGAGGCCGCCCTGCCGCCGACGGACGCGCTGACCGTCCCCTCGCGCACCGTGCACCTGCCCCTGTCCTGGGACGATCCCGCGACCCGCGAGGCCATCGCCCGCTACATGGCGGGGGTGCGCGACGACGCGCCCTGGTGCCCGTGGAACATCGAGTTCATCCGCCGCGTCAACGGCCTCGACTCGGTCGACGACGTGTACCGCACGGTCTTCGACGCCGAGTACCTGGTGCTGGGCCTCGGCGACGTCTACCTGGGCGCCCCGGTGGCCACCCCGCTGGACCCGCGCCACCGGCTCGTCACCACTAAGTACAACCCGGCCCGGACCTGGACCGCCGAGAACTCCGTCGGCATCGGCGGCGCCTACCTCTGCGTCTACGGAATGGAGGGGCCGGGCGGCTACCAGTTCGTCGGCCGCACCACCCAGGTCTGGTCGGGCTGGCAGCAGCGCGGCGCCTTCGAGCCCGGCTCGCCGTGGCTGCTGCGGTTCTTCGACCGCATCAAGTGGTATCCGGTGGAGGCGGACGAACTCCTCGAACTCCGCGCGGACATCACCTCCGGCCGCTTCGTGCCGAGGATCGAGGAGGGCGAGTTCTCCCTCGCCCGGTACGAGGAGTTCCTCACCGCGAACGCGGAGTCGATCGCTGCGTTCCGCGACCGCCAGGGCGCGGCCTTCGGCGCCGAACGGGACGCCTGGGAGGCGGCCGGCGAGTTCGCCCGGGCGGACGCCGCGTCCGGGCCGCCGCCCCCGGCCGCCGAGGTGACCGTGCCGCCGGGCGGCCGGCTGGTGGAGGCCGAGTTCGCCGCGTCGGTGTGGCAGCTGAACGTGGCCGAGGGCGACACGGTGACGGCGGGTCAGCCGCTGCTGGCGCTGGAGGCGATGAAGATGGAGTCGCGGGTGACCGCTCCGGCGGACGGTGTGGTGGACAGCGTCCTGACCCGCCCGGGCGCCCAGGTGGAGGCGGGCACGGCCCTGCTCGTCCTGGCCCCGCCGGCCGCCACGGACCGAGAGGACACCCGCTCATGACCGCATCGCCCGTGCTCGCCCGGATCCGCGCCGCCTACGCCCGGATCGACGCGGTGGACCGCCCGGAGATCTGGATCGGCCTGCGTCCCCGCAGCGAGGTGGAGGAGGAGGCCCGCGCCCTGGAAGCCCGTCTCGCGGCGGGCGCGTTCCTGCCGCTGGCGGGCCGGCTGCTGGCGGTCAAGGGCAACATCGACGTGGCCGGCCTGCCCACCACCGCGGGCTGCCCGTCCTACGCGTACGAACCCGCCGAGGACGCCCCCGCCGTGGCCCGGCTCCGCGCGGCCGGCGCCCTGGTGATCGGCACGGCCAATCTGGACCAGTTCGCCACGGGTCTGGTCGGCACCCGCTCCCCGTACGGCGCGGTCCGCGGCGCACATGATCCCGAGCGCGTCAGCGGGGGTTCCAGCTCGGGTTCGGCGGTCGCCGTCGCGCTCGGCATCGCGGACCTGGCGCTCGGTACGGACACGGCGGGCTCCGGCCGGGTCCCCGCCGCGTTCAACGGCATCGTGGGCCTGAAGCCCACGCGCGGCCTCGTCCCGACGGACGGCGTGGTCCCGGCCTGCGCGAGCCTGGACTGCATGACGGTGTTCGCCCGTACGCTCCCGGAGGCGGAAGCGGCCCTCGCCCTGATGGCGGACCCGGCCCCGCACCCCGCACCCGCCCGCGCCCCGGGCCCCTGGCGGATCGCGGTCCCACCCGTCGAACAGCTGGGCGAGCTGGACCCCGGCTGGGCCGAGGCCTACGCGTCGGCGGCGGAGAGCCTGCGCGCGGCGGGCGCGGATCTGCGCCCCGTCGATCTGACCCCCTTCACACAGGCGGCGGCCATGCTCTACCACGGGGCGTTCGTCGCGGAGCGTTACACGGCCGTCGGCGCGTTCGTCGACAGCGGCCCGGCCGGACTCGACCCGACGGTGGCGGGCATCATCACGGCGGCCCGGGACATCCCGGCCCACCGGCTGTTCGCGGACCGCGAGCGGCTGGCCGCCCTGCGCGCGGCGGCCGAATCAGCGCTCGGCGACGCGGACGCGCTGCTGCTCCCCACGACACCCGGCCACCCCACGCTCGCCGAGGTCGCGGCCGACCCCGTGGGCGCGAACGCGCGCCTGGGCCGGTTCACCAACTCGACCAACCTGTTCGGCCAGTGCGCGGTGGCGGTCCCGGCGGGCGAGGTGGCGGGCCTGCCGTTCGGCGTGATGCTGATCGGCCCGGCCGGCACGGACGACCGCCTGCCCCGCATCGCCGCCCTGCTGTCCCCACCGGCCCGCATCGCGGTGGTCGGCGCCCACCTCACCGGCGAACCCCTGAACCCCCAACTCCTGTCCCTGGGCGCCCGCCTGATCTGCACGACGACCACGGCCCCGGCCTACCGCCTGTACGCGCTGCCCACGGACCCCCCGAAGCCGGGCCTGGTCCGCACGGCGGAGGGCGGCGCCCCCATGGAGACAGAAATCTGGGAACTCCCGCCGGAGGGGCTGGGCGCCCTCGCGGCAAGCCTCCCGCACCCCATGACCCTGGGCCGGGTCGACCTGGCGGACGGCACCACGGCCCCGGGCTTCCTCTGCGAGCCGTACGCGGTTGAGGACGCACAGGACATCACGGAACACGGCGGCTGGCGCGCCTACGCATCAAGCCGCTCCGGCGATTGAGGAGCGGGGGGCCCGGGCGCAGAGCCCCCGGTTACGGGAAGGGAAGGGGAGGGGAAGGAAGGGGCGGGGCGGGGACTGCCCGCCGCAGGCGCCCCTCAGGCCCCGTCACCCCACCGAGCTGTAGGCCACAACCCCCCGCAACACCTCGTCAACCGCCTTGCGCGCACTCCGCCCCACCGAACTGCCCTCCCGCGGCGCGGCAGCCGCGACCTGCCCCAGCACGTCGATCACCTGCTTGCACCACCGCACGAAGTCCCCGGCCGGCATCTCCGCCTCCCGCAGCACCTCGTCCAGCGACCGGCCGGACGCCCACATGTACACCGCCCAGGCGAAGCCGAGATCGGGTTCGCGCTGCCCGACCCCCTCCGCCTGATTGATCTTGAAGTCCTCCTCCAGGGCATCGAGCCGCCCCCAGATCCGGACCATCTCCGCCATCGCGGTCTTCGCCGGCCCGGACGGCAGCTTCGGCGCCACCGCGTCGTCGGCCTGCCGCGCCTCGTACACCAGCGCCGAGACGCACGCCGCGAGTTCGGCGGGGTTGAGCCCCTCCCAGACCCCGGCCCGCAGGCACTCGCTGGCCAGCAGGTCCAGCTCGCCGTACAGCCGGGCGAGCCGCTTGCCGTGCTCGGTGACCTCGCTGCCCCGCAGATAGTCGAGCTCGGTGAGCAGCGCGACGATCCGGTCGAAGGTGCGGGCGATCGTGTTCGTCCGCCCCTCGATGCGCCGCTCCAGCTGCCGTGTGTCCCGCTGGAGCCGGTGGTAGCGCTCGGCCCACCGCGCGTGGTCCTCGCGCTCGTCGCAGCCGTGGCAGGGGTGCGCGCGCAGCTCGGCCCGGTAGCGCGCGATCTCCTGGTCGTCGGCGGCGGCGGACCGCCCCCTGCGGTGCCGGTCCGGGACGATGTGCCCGGCCTTGGTCCGCAGCGCGGACGCCAGGTCCCGGCGCGACTGCGGCGAGCGCGCGTTGAACGACTTCGGCACCCGCATCCGCTCCAGCGCCTCGACCGGCACCGGGAAGTCGATCGACGCGAGCCGCTTGACCTGCCGCTCGGCCGTCAGCACCAGGGGGCGGGGCCCGTCGTGGTACTCCATCCCCCGGTGGCCGTGCCCGTTGGCCCGGCCGGCCGGCAGACCGGGGTCGAGGACGAGCGCGAGACCGGCGAACTTGCCGGTCGGCACGTGGATGACATCGCCGGGCTTGAGCTTCTCCAGAGACGCCGCCGCGGCGGCCCGGCGCTGGGACGCGCCCTGCTTGGCGAGCTCCGTCTCCCGGTCCTTGAGCTCGCGGCGCAGCCGCGCGTACTCCTCGAAGTCCCCGAGGTGGCAGGTCATGCCCTCGCGGTAGCCCTCCAGGCCCTCCTCGTTCTTCTGGACCTGACGCGAGATCCCGACGACCGACCGGTCGGCCTGGAACTGGGCGAAGGAGGTCTCCAGCAGCTCGCGCGACCGGTGCCGCCCGAACTGCTGGACCAGATTGACGGCCATGTTGTAGGAGGGGCGGAAGCTGGAGCGCAGCGGATACGTACGCGTGCCGGCGAGTCCGGCCAGGGCGCCCGGGTCCATGCCGCGCTGCCAGAGCACCACGGCGTGGCCCTCGACGTCGATGCCGCGCCGGCCGGCGCGCCCGGTCAGCTGGGTGTACTCGCCGGGGGTGATGTCGGCGTGCTGCTCGCCGTTCCACTTGACGAGCTTCTCCAGGACCACGGAGCGCGCGGGCATGTTGATGCCGAGGGCGAGGGTCTCCGTCGCGAAGACGGCCTTGACCAGGCCGCGCACGAAGAGCTCCTCGACGACCTCCTTGAAGGTCGGCAGCATTCCGGCGTGGTGCGCGGCGATGCCCCGCTCCAGGCCTTCGAGCCATTCGTAGTAACCGAGGACGTGCAGGTCCTCGCCGGGGATGGAAGCGGTCCGCTCCTCGACGATCTCCCGCACCAGCCGGCGCTTGTCCTCGTCGTTGAGCCGCAGCCCGGCGTGCAGGCACTGCTGGACGGCGGCCTCGCAGGCGGCGCGGCTGAAGATGAAGGTGATGGCCGGCAGCAGCCCCTCGGCGTCCAGCCGGTCGATGACCTCGGGCCGCGAGGGGGTCCAGATCCGGCTGCGCTGGCGCCGCTCGCGCTCGCGGTCCGCCTCGCGCACCATCTTGCCCCGGCGGCGCTCGCGCGGGTTGTATCCGCGCTGGTTCTCCATGCGGGCGAGCCGGACGAGGTCGGGGTTGACCTCGCGCCGTCCGGCACCCCGGCCGCCGTGGTCGCTCTCCTCCTCGAAGAGGTCATACATCCGGCGCCCGGCCAGCACATGCTGCCAGAGCGGCACCGGGCGGTGCTCGGAGACGATGACCTCGGTGTCGCCGCGCACGGTGTCCAGCCAGTCGCCGAACTCCTCGGCGTTGGACACGGTCGCCGACAGGGACACCAGGGTGACGGACTCGGGGAGGTGGATGATCACTTCCTCCCAGACCGCGCCCCGGAAGCGGTCGGAGAGGTAGTGGACCTCGTCCATCACCACGTATCCGAGGCCGTTCAGCGCCTGGGAGCCCGCGTACAGCATGTTGCGCAGGACCTCGGTGGTCATCACGACCACCGGGGCGTCGGCGTTGACGCTGTTGTCCCCGGTCAGCAGGCCGACCTTGTCGGCGCCGTAGCGCTTGACCAGGTCGGCGAACTTCTGGTTGGAGAGGGCCTTGATCGGCGTGGTGTAGAAGCACTTGCGGCCCTGGGCCAGAGCCAGGTGCACGGCGAACTCGCCGACGATCGTCTTGCCCGAGCCGGTCGGGGCGGCGACGAGCACACCCTTGCCGGCTTCCAGAGCCGTGCACGCCTCGATCTGATAGGGGTCCAGATCGAACTCGTACATCTCGCGGAACGGCCCGAGCGCGGTCGCCTGCTCGGCGGCGCGGATCCGGGAAGCCTGGTATCGCTCAGCTGGTGAGAGGTCCTCTGTCATCTTGTCCACGAGCCTACCCGCCGCCTCTGACAACGACGCGATCTTTAATTCCCCGTGGGAGAACCTGCGGAACCCGCCCCGAGGACCCGCACGGCGCCCCGTACGCAGGTGGCGGTCAGCGGCAGCGCGCCGAGCGGCTCACCGTCCGCGTACGAGGTGACACCGGCCGCTTCGAGGGTGATGGAGGAGACCCGGTGCACGGTGACGACGGGGTGGCCGAGGTGGGTGCCCTTGTAGACGCGGGGGAACACCTTGAGCAGGGTGGCGCGGCTGCAGTCGCCGACGACGGTGACGTCGAAGAGGCCGTCGTCCATGACGGCGTCCGCGCAGATCCGCATCCCGCCGCCGTAGGTCGATCCGTTGCCGACGGCGATGAGCGTCGCGTCGATCTCCCGGACCGGCCCGCCGTCCAGGCTCATGCGGTACGTGATGGGCTTGAAGGCGGCGAGTTCGGCGAGGATCGCCAGGTCGTACTTGAACCGGCCGCCCCAGCCCATCCGGTTGCCCCGGTCGTTGACCCGGGAGTCGAAGCCGGAGGCGAGCACGGAGCCGAACCACCGCTCGCCCACCCGGCCGAGGTCGATCTCGCGGACGGCGCCGCCCTTGAGCGCCTGGGCGGCCAGCCGTCCGGCCGCCGCCGGGTCCCGTATCGGCATGCCGAGGGCGCGGGCGAAGTCGTTGCCGGTGCCGACGGCGACGATCCCGAGCGGGGTGAGGGTGCCGGCGACCGCCTGGAGGGCGAGGGACATCATGCCGTCCCCGCCCACGGCTATGAGGGCGCCCGTCCCCCCGGCCACGGCCTCGCGCGCCCGCCGCAGCGCGTCGTCGGCGTCCTCGCCGAGGACCGTACGGACGGAGAAGCCGGCGTCCCGCAACGCGGAAGCGGCCGGCTGCGCGGCACTCGCGCCCCGGCCGCGTCCCGCGGTGGGATTGACGAAAAGGGTGATCTCGCTGGTCACCCGGGGGACCTTACAAGGCCGGGTGATGCCGTCGTAACCGTTGAGCCCGGACGATCATCAGCCGACAGCGGCCCGCCCTCGGGGCGGACCGCTTCCTGCCGTGCGAGACGAGGATCAGGCAATGTCCTCAGCCGTCATTGCTGATCCACGGGCTCGTCGAGCACTCGTCATCGCCGATGCTCGCGACACAGGCTGTGAGCTTGATGCGGCTCCCCTTGCCGCCAAGGGCGTTCGTGCTGCTGGCCTCATAGAAGTCCTTGTCGCACTTTGCCCAGTCGCCAGACCCGCGGTCGCTGGTGCACTTACCGTTTCGGTACGAATGCCACGTACCACTGGAGTTACGAATTTCGTTCTGCCACTTGACGTAGACCGAGTAACCGTCGAGAGAATTGTCCCTGATGTAGATCACATCACCGTAAGGCTGGAAGCATCCAGTGGCACCCGTAATTTCGGTGATACAGGTTCCACCACTCGGGGCCCCGCTGGGGACTCCCTTGTCCGTCTCCTCGGCCGCAACTGCAGGATTACTCATCGCCACGAAGAGCGCACCACCTGCGGTAAGCGTCACGAACGCCGACCTCAATCCACCACGAAGCATTCCGAAGACCCCTCCCCTGGAATCAAAAATCGACGGGACCTCTACACATCTCGCGTCGCAGAGGTCCCGCAAACACCAGGTGAACGGCATCCAGCCCGCCCTTCACTCACAAGGGGATTTTCGGCAACCCTCGGCAGGACCGTCCCCTCCTTCACGGCATGCCGTGAAGGAGCGCCCTACGTCACATCGTCATAGCCATTCGTGGGCAAGCGTTCACCGGTTGCCTGCTCGGGCAGGTCCCGACTCGCACCGACCGACTCGACCTCGCCCACGTCCTCCGGCGTGAGGTCCAGGTCGGAGGCCTCATCGTCAGCAGGCCCCTCGGCGAGCCGACGAGCGCGACGGCGATCGTTCGCCAAGGCAATGCCCGCAGCCCCGAAGTACAGCACCCAGATGGGACCCGCAAGCGCCAGCATGGAAATCGGGTCGGTGCTCGGAGTGGCAATTGCAGCGAAGAGGGTGATGCCCATGATCATGGCGCGCCACCAGCCGATCAGCTTCTTCCCTGAAAGGACACCACCGAAATTCAGCATGACCAGAAGGAGCGGAAGTTCGAAGGCGAGACCGAAGACAAGGATCATCCGCATGATCAGCTGAAGGAGCCCGTCAAGGGGAAGCTGGTTGTCGCTTCCGATGAGCGAGAATTCCAGCATCACAGATGCCATCTTCGGCAACGACCAGTAGGCAAAATACGCACCCATGACAAACAAGGGGAAGCCCGCGCCCACGAAGGCGAGTGCATATTTCTTCTCGTGACGATGAAGCCCCGGGGCGAGAAAACCCCAGAGCTGGTAGAGCCAAACCGGAGACGCCAGTACCGCGCCCGTCGAGAACGAGACCGTGAGGGCCAACGTGAAGGGGCTCAGCAAGCCGTTCTGCACGATACGCGCACAGTGCGCTTCACTGGACTCCTTGGCCAGATCGCTGAAACTGTGTTCGCATCCCACCGCGCCGAGAATGGGGTTCGTGAAGAACTCCATCACGTCCTTGTAGAAGAAGGCGGCGATGGCGGTGGCAACGACCATCGCCAACAGGCTCTTGACGAGCCGGTTGCGCAGTTCACGCAGGTGATCCGCGAGCGGCATCCGCCCCTCGGGGTCGTTCTCCTGTTTGCGGGCAGACTTGAGCAACCCACGTCCTCATCTCGTGCGCAGGCCGACGCCCAGGGCCGGCCTTCGATCAGCTCTTGATCAGTTCCCGGGGTCAGCCCTGCGACTGGTTGGACTTCTCCGCCGACACGGGACGCGAGCTGGTTACGTCGCCGGGCGACGCCTGGATGGTGCGCGGCGCCGACGGCTCGTGGTCGTTGACCGGCGGGTCCGACGGAGCCGCCGCGGTGTTGCCGCCCTCGCTCTTCATCGCCTTCGCCTCGCTCTTGAGGATGCGGGCGGACTTACCCAGCGAACGCGCCATGTCGGGGAGCTTCTTCGCGCCGAACAGCAGAACGATCACTACGAGGATCAGGATGATCTCGGGGGCACCGAGCTTTCCGAACATATCCGTTTACCTTCTTCGCTGAGGCAGCAGGGGCGGGGCTGCAGGTCGACCCGGACCGGTGTCGGGGCGTCACGCCGACAGGGATGGTATCCCGCGGGGGTAAACACCGGGCAATGCCTGTGCGTACTCCCACTTGCGGCCCGCGCCTCTCTCCGGGCCATGCGCACGAGCCTACCCGCCGCACCTGTCAGGCCGACAGGCCGCGACGGTAAAGCGCTTTCCCTCACACCCGCCGGAGAGGTCAGAACGCGTCCCCGCCGGCCTTTGCGACTCCCACCGCCGCACGCTCGAGATCTTCCGCCGCACGGTTGATGCGCCCCGTCGTCTCGGCGACCTGGCGCCCCAGGCGCTGGGCCTCGATGAACACCTTGACGGCCAGCACGCCGAGTACGGCGATCCCGAGGAAACCCAGGGCGATGGCGAGCATGGGCCAGAACATGCGCAGAACCTCTCAGGAGTCGGTGTGCAGGCGCAGCGTCCGCACGCCGCCGTCGGTGAGGAGTTCCACTATCCGCTCTCCCGCCGGCTTGCGGACGGACGTGGCGCACGCGGGGCAGGTGAAGGAGTAGAAGGTGGTCCGGCTGGTGGCGCCGACCACGAGCCGGACCTCACCTGCGGTCAGCTCGAACCCCGCCCGGCAGTCCGGGCAGGCGGCCTTGAAGCGCACCGAGTCGGGGACGACCACGGTCGGCACCGGGGCGACACCCGACACTGCGGACATATTGCCCATATCTCCTCAGGTGTCCCTTCAGGCCGGGTCGTCGTAGGCGGCGAGCGCCGCACGGGCCGCGTGCCGCGCGCTCTGCGCCAGCTCCGGCGGCGAGACGATGCGCCCCTCCGGGCCGAGCCGGAGCGCGAGCCTGCGCAGCGACGCCGGGTCCGGCGTGCGCAGCGTGATCCGCAGGCCGCCGTCGGGCAGCTCCTCGGCACTGTCGTGCGGGTAGTACTCGGCGACCCAGCGCCCGCCGGGGCCGACCTCGACCACGACCTCCGGGTCCTCGGCCGCGGGCTGCACGAGTCCTTCGGACAGGTCCCGCAGCTCCAGCTCCGGCGGCGCGGCCGGCTCGTCGAGCAGCCGGATCTCCGCGACCCGGTCGAGGCGGAAGGTACGCCGGTCCTCGGAGGACCGGCACCAGGCCTCCATATAGGTGTGGCCGACGGCGAAGAGGCGGATCGGGTCCACCTCGCGCTCGGTGAGCTCGTCGCGCGCGGGCGAGTAGTAGCGCAGCCAGAGCCGGCGCCGCTCGGAGATCGCCCGGTCCACGTCGGCGAAGACACCGCCCTCGGACTCGAAGGTGACCGAGAGCCGGGAGCTGGCGGCCCCCACCTCACCGGCCGCGGTCTCCAGCTTCGCGGTGGCCCGCAGCAGCGCCTGGCGGTCGCTCTCGCGCAGTCCCGGCAGGGTCGCCACGGCCCGGGCGGCGACCAGCAGGGCCGTCGCCTCGTCGGCCGCGAGCCGCAGCGGTTCGGCGACGTCGTCCGGGTTGTGCCACCAGATGCGGTCGCCGTCGGTGTCGATGTCCAGCAGATCACCGCCGCGGAAACTGGTCCCGCACATGGGCAGGACGTCGAGGTCCGAGATCAGCTCGTCCTCGGTGATCCCGAAGGCCCGTGCGACGTCCTGGACATGGGCGCCGGGGCGCTCCCGCAGATACGTCACCAGGGAGAGCATCCGGCGCGTCTGGTCGATGGCGTTCGTGGCCATGAATACGGTCCCCTCAGTCCTTGGCCACGGCGCGCAGCCGGTCCACCACGTCGGCCCGCAGATCCGCAGGTTCCCGCACGATGACGTCCGGGCCGAACTCGACGAGCCAGGCGTCCAGACCGTGTCCGTACGGAATCTCCAACTCCTCCCACCCGTCGCCGAGTTCCCGGACCGATATCGCCCGGGCCCGCAGCGGGTACCCGGAGTCGGCCCGCAGCCTGATCAGCGCGGTGCGGGTGGCCGTCTCCCCGGCCCAGCTCTCGACGGTCTCGCGCACGGTGACCACGTCGGGCACCTCGGCCGTGAAGGCACCGGCCCGCGAACGGACCTTGCCGGTGATCCGGGAGAGGCGGAAGACGCGCTCGGCGCCCCGCTCCCGGTCCCAGCCGGCCAGATACCAGTGACCGCGCCAGCACTCCAGCGTCCACGGCTCGACCTGGCGCTGCTCGGGGCGGGCGGCATTGGCCTTGCGGTAGTCGAAGGTCACCGGCCGGCGGTCGCGGCAGGCCAGCATCAGCGGCTCGAACGCGGCCTCGTGGACGGGGATGCGGGGTTCGAGGGCGCTGTGCACCTCGTAGGCGTCCTCGGCCTCGGGCATACCGGCCGCCCGCAGCTTCTGGAGCGCGCCGCTGGCCGCGCCGGCCAGCCGGGCCTGCTGCCAGACCTTGGCGGCGAGGCCGAGTGCGGCGGCCTCCTCCGCGTCGAGCGTGATCGGGGGCAGCCGGTTGCTGTCGCGGCGGGCGAGGTAGCCGGTGTCGCCGTCCAGGTTCTCCACGGTCTCGATGACGAGACCCAGCTCGCGCAGATCGTCCTTGTCGCGCTCGAACATCCGGTTGAAGGCGTCGTCGGAACCCGCTTCGAGGTAGGCCTCGATGGAACCGCGCAGTTCGCGCTTGCTGAGCGGGCGCCGCGTCCCCAGCAGGCACAACGCCAGGTTCATCAGCCGCTCGGCCTTGGCAATCGCCATCGACGCCCTTTCTGTTTTGCTCTACGACCCTCGACCGTACCGCCCCGGGGTGTCCGGACAAAAGCGAGGGCCCGCGCCTTGCGGCACGGGCCCTCGGAGCGCTGGGCGCGGGATCAGACGGCGACCAGGTCGCAGACGAAGATCAGCGTCTCGCCCGGGGCGATCGCGCCGCCGCCGGCGCCGCGGTCACCGTACGCGAGGTGCGCGGGGATGGTCAGCTGGCGACGGCCGCCGACCTTCATGCCCTGCACGCCCTGGTCCCAGCCCTTGATGACCTGACCGGCACCGAGCTGGAACTGGAGCGGGGTGCCGCGGTTCCAGGAGGCGTCGAACTCCTCGCCGGTGGAGAAGGCCACACCCACGTAGTGGACGGAGACCGTCTGACCGGCCTGGGCGACGGCGCCGTCGCCCTCCCAGATGTCCTTGATCTCCAGGTCGGCCGGCGGCTCGCCACCCGGGAAGTCGATCTCGGGCTTCTCGATGCTCACTGACTTGCTCCTCTAAATGATGAACTGGGCAACCGGGACAGTCTTACATCTTCGCCAGGATGTCCACGGCGAAGACGAGCGTCGAGTTCGCGGGGATGGACTGCTGGGCCTTGTCACCGAGGCCCTGGTCCGGCGGGACGACGAGCAGCACGCGGCTGCCGATCTTCTTGCCGATCAGACCGTTCTTGAGCCCCTTGAGGGTGACCTGGGCCAGCGGGAAGGTCGCCGTGTTGCCCGTCTTGTAGGTGCTGTCGAACTCCTTGCCGTCCTTCCACAGGACGCCCACGTAGTTCACGACGACCGTGTCGGTCTCCTTGACGACCTCGCCCTTGGACTCCAGGACGTAGTTGGAGACGAGCTTCTTCGGCGGGTCGGTCTTGGACGGGACCTCGACGCTCGGCGCCTTGCCGTCGGTCTTGGTGCCCACCTTCGGCAGGTCGATGTTGTCCTGGGCGACCGCGGTGCCCTTGGCCGTCGTCGGGATCTGCTTGGCCTTCAGGACGTCGACGACGAAGACGAGCGTGGCGTTCGGCTTGATGTCGCCCTGGCCGTTCGCGCCGTAACCGAGGTCCGGCGGGATGACGAGCTGGACCCTGCTGCCGACCTTCTGGCCGACCAGGCCCTTGTCCCAGCCCTGGATGACCATGCCGGCCCCGAGCGTGAGATCGAACGGCTGCTTGCGGTCGAAGCTGTTGTCGAACGGCTTGTCGGAGTCCCAGGCCTGCCCCAGGTAGTTGACCTGGATCGCGTCGCCCTTCTTGAGCGTCGCGCCGTCGCCCTCGCTGACGACGTTGGTCTTCAGCTCCGTGGGCGGCTTTCCGCTGCCCTTGGCCAGGGTGGGCTTCTCGCCGAACTTCGCGCCCGCGGTGATGGCGGGGAAACCACCCTTGGAGGGGGCGGACGCGGAGGCGGAAGCGGAGTCGGAGCCCTTGTCGTCGCTGCCGCAGGCCGCTGACAGCAGCAGCAGGGGGACGACTAGAAGGCCGGCAAGTCGGCGCACTGGTTCCTCAGATCTCAGACGACACATGTGTAGGGGGTCTCGGACACTCTAGGGCGTGCGCAGGGCCCCGTACGAGGAACGTACGGGGCCCGAGTCGCACAAGAGCCGAGGCGCGTCCTGCGCCGGCTCACATACCCGCGATCAGCTTCTCCACTCGGTCGTCCACGGAACGGAACGGGTCCTTGCACAACACCGTGCGCTGCGCCTGGTCGTTGAGCTTGAGGTGGACCCAGTCGACGGTGAAGTCCCGCCGCTGCTGCTGGGCCCGCTTGATGAAGTCGCCGCGCAGCCGCGCCCTGGTGGTCTGCGGGGGCACCGACTTGCCCTCGAAGATCTTCAGGTCGTTGCAGATCCGGGCGGCCTGCCCCTTGCGCTCCAGCAGGTAGTACAGGCCGCGGCGGCGGTGGATGTCGTGGTAGGCGAGGTCTATCTGGGCGACCCGCGGATTCGACATGGTCATGTTGTGCTTGCCCCGGTACCGCTCGATGAGCTTGTACTTCATGACCCAGTCGATCTCGGTACCGATCCGGTCGAGGTCCTCGGCCTCGATCGCGTCGAGCGTGCGGCCCCACAGTTCGAGGACCTTCTCGACGTTGCCCGTGCGGATGCCGCGGCGGTCGACGAAGTCCACGGCCTTCTCGTAGTACTCGCGCTGCACCTCGATGGCGGACGCCTCGCGGCCACTGGCGAGGCGGACCTTGCGCTGCCCGGTGATGTCGTGGCTGACCTCGCGGATCGCCCTGATCGGGTTCTCCAGGGTCAGGTCGCGCATCACCGTGCCCGCCTCGATCATGCGGAGCACCAGGTCGGTCGCGCCGACCTTGAGCAGCATGGTCGTCTCGGACATGTTGGAGTCGCCGACGATGACGTGGAGGCGGCGGTACCGCTCCGCGTCCGCGTGCGGCTCGTCCCGGGTGTTGATGATCGGCCGGGATCGTGTCGTCGCGGAACTGACGCCCTCCCAGATGTGCTCGGCACGCTGGCTGACGCAGTAGACGGCGCCCCGGGGGGTCTGCAGCACCTTGCCGGCGCCGCAGATCAGCTGCCTCGTGACGAGGAAGGGAATGAGGATGTCCGCGAGCCGCGAGAATTCTCCGTGCCGGGCCACGAGGTAGTTCTCATGGCATCCGTAGGAGTTTCCCGCCGAGTCGGTGTTGTTCTTGAAGAGATAGACGTCGCCCGCGATTCCCTCCTCGTGCAGGCGGCGTTCGGCGTCGACAAGCAGGCCTTCGAGAATGCGCTCGCCGGCCTTGTCGTGGGTGACCAGCTCGGTCAGGTTGTCGCATTCGGGGGTTGCATATTCCGGATGCGATCCCACGTCGAGGTAGAGGCGGGCGCCGTTCCGCAGAAAGACATTGCTGCTGCGGCCCCATGACACAACACGGCGGAAGAGGTAGCGCGCCACTTCATCAGGAGACAGTCGGCGCTGTCCCCTGAACGTGCACGTGACGCCGTACTCGTTCTCCAGCCCGAAAATGCGGCGGTCCATGACTGAACATTACGCCTGATGGCCCGAGCTGAAACCGGGTTCGACGGCACCGTTTCGATCATTTTCCGATCCTCGCACCGCGACAGCGCTACGGCCGGGAGCTGCGAGGACCCTTCCGGTCGCCAGCAGAACGACGAGCGCGGCCACTCCACCGGCCCCCGCGACGGCGAAGCTCCACGCCGTCCCGCCCAGCTCCACGGCCGGGCCGGCCACCGCGGTCCCGGCGGCGGCGCCCACCCCGAACGTGGTCACGAGCCAGGAGAAGGCCTCCGTCACGGTGCCCCTCGGGGCGTGCCGGTCGACCACGATGAACGAGCAGGCGATCGCGGGCGCGAGGAACACTCCGGCGACGGCCGCCAGCACGGTCATCGCCACCACTCCGGGCGTCAGCACCAACGGGAGGTAGCCGAGCGCGAGCAGCGCCACGATCACCCGCAGCCGGCGCTCCGGCGGCCCGGCCCACTGCCGCGCCCCGTACAGCGCGCCGCCGATCAGCGCGCCGAGCCCCAGGGCGGCCATCAGCCAGCCGTAGACCGACTCCCGGCCCTGGTCGTCGGCGTAGGCCACACCGGCCACCGTGATGGACCCCAGGGCCAGTCCGACGAAGAAGAACGACCCCAGCAGCGCCAGCAGCCCGGGCGAGCGCAGGGCGCCCAGCCAGTGCGCCTCGCGCGGCGCGGAGCGCCAGTTCCGCGAGGGCTCGGACAGCACGACGGTGAGCGCCCCCAGCACACCGATGACGTTGATGACGAGCAGGGCAGCAGCCGGCGACCAGAGGGAGACCAGCAGGGTCACCAGGAGCGGGCCCACGGTGAACATGACCTCCTGGGCGACCGCGTCCATGGCGTAGGCACGGTGCACCCGCTCCTCGCCGCCGAGGACGCTCGGCCACAGGGCCCGCAGCCCGCCCTCCAGGGGCGGGGTGAACAGCCCGGCCACGGTGACCGCCGCATAGGCGAGCGGCAGCGACCCGAAGCCCGTCAGGGCGAGCACGGCCATGCCGAGCGCGGACAGGACGGCGCAGGGCAGCTGGACGCGCGGCTGGCCGTACAGGTCGACGGCGCGGCCCAGCAGGGGCTGCCCGACTGCGGTGGCCAGTCCGTACACCGCGGCGAGCGCCCCCGCGAGGGCGTAGCTGCCGCTCTCCGCGCGGGTGAACAGCACGATCGCGATGGGCGCCGTGGCGTTCGGCAGCCGCCCCACCAGCGTGCCCGTCAGCAGCCGGGCGGCATGCCGCGCCCGGAGGATGTCCAGATATCCCGCGGCCATGTCCCGCCCCTCTCCCCCGGGCGCCCTGTCCGGACGGTCGAGGTTTTACGTATAACTTCCAGGTTCATACGTACCATGTGGCAGTCCGCAGGTCCACCTCACGGCGCCTGCCCCGACCGGCCCGGAGGCCCCGCGTGTCCAGCCCAGCACCGCCCGGTACGCCCCGGCCCACCAGCCGGGACGTCGCACGGGCCGCAGGCGTCTCCCAGGCCACCGTCTCCCTGGTCCTCGGCGACAAGTGGCGGGGCAGAGTCTCCGAGACCACCGCCGGACGGGTGCGCGAGGCCGCCCGGGGGCTCGGCTACCGCCCCAACCTGGCCGCCCGCAATCTCCGCCTCGGCCACACCAGGACCGCCCTGCTCGTCGTCCCGGCCCTCACCAACGAGTTCTTCGCCCGGGTGTACACCGGGGCCGCCGCGGTCGCCGCCGAGCACGGCTTCGGCGTGGTCCTCTACCCCTCGCCGGACGGCACGGGCCCGGCGCGGGACCCCTTCGCCTCCGCGCGCGCCGCGCTGGACGGGGTCATCGCCTCGTCGATGGCCGCCGACGCGCTCGACGCCCTGCACGGCGCCGACGTCCCCCTGGTCATGCTGGACAGCGACCCCTCGGCGCCGGGGCCCGCCGCCCGGGTCAACCTCGACATCGCCGACGGGATGCGCCAGGTGACGGAGCATCTGCTCGCCCTGGGCCACCGCCGCTTCGTCCATCTCGCATCGGCCGTCGACACCTGGACGTTCGCCGTCCGCGCCCGCGCCCTGCACGAGGCCCTGCGCGGCGTCCCCGGCGCCGAGGTGCGTACCGTGCCGTCCGCTCTGGACGTGCGGGCCGGGCGCGAGGCCGCCGAGCGCACGCTGAGCGCCTCCGGCCCCCGGGCCACCGCCGTCGTGTGCGACGACGACATCCTGGCCGCGGGAGCGTGCAAGGCCGCCCGTCGGCTCGGGCTGCGGGTGCCCGACGACCTCTCCGTCACCGGCTTCGACGACCTGGCCCTCGCCACGGCGGTCGAGCCGGAGCTGACCACCGTGCAGCTGCCCGCCGAGCGGGTCGGAGAGCGCGGCATGAACGCCCTGCTGGCCGTCCTGGACGGCCGCGCGGCCGAGTCCGGCAGCCTGCCGGTGCGGCTGGTCGTCCGGGGCTCCTCGGCACCGCCGCCCGGCCACCGGGGCGCATGACAGTGCCCCGGCCCGCCGGGAGGGCGGACCGGGGCGGCGAGACCTGTCGAGCGGTTACTCCACGTCCCCGCCGGAATCGGTGGAGTCCTTGGAGCCGCCGGCGTCCTTGGAGCCCTTGGAATCCTTGGCGCCACCGGTGTCCGGAGCGGCCGTCCTGGGGGCGTCCGTGCCGTCGCCGTCCTCCGTGTCCGAGGGGGCGTCGGTCGGCGTCGAACCGGCGCCGTCCGCCTCCAGCAGCCGGGCCAGCTGCCGCCCGACGATCCGCTTGAACTTGCGCTGCTGCGGCCTCGTACGGTCCAGGACCGCGACCTCCAGCCGCTCCGCGGGGATCTCCCGCTCGCTTCCGTTGGGATCGCGGGACAGCGCCTGCACCGCCAGCTTCAGCGCTTCGGCGAGGGACATCCCGTCACGGTGGCGCTGGTCGAGGAAGGTACTGATCTGCTCGGCGTTGCCGCCGACCGCGACCGAGCCGTGCTCGTCCACGATCGAGCCGTCGTGCGGCAGCCGGTAGATCTGGTCGCCGTCCGGCTCCGCGCCCACCTCGGCGACGACCAGCTCCACCTCGTACGGCTTCTCGGCCGCGCTGGAGAAGATGGTGCCGAGCGTCTGCGCGTAGACATTCGCCAGTCCACGCGCCGTCACATCGTCGCGGTCATAGGTGTATCCGCGCAGATCCGCATAGCGCACCCCGCCGATGCGGAGATTCTCGTACTCGTTGTACTTGCCGGCCGCGGCGAAACCGATCCGGTCATAGATCTCGCTGAACTTGTGCAGCGCACGGGACGGGTTCTCGCCGACGAACACAATGCCGTCGGCGTACTGCAGCACAACCAGGCTGCGACCACGGGCGATGCCCTTCCGGGCGTATTCCGCCCGGTCGGCCATGGCCTGCTGAGGTGAGACATAGAACGGCGTCGACACCGGCTATCCGTCCCTTTCTGTCAGTGACAAGAGCATCGAAGAAGCCTCGGAAGGAACGGTCAGAGCAGCGCGGCGCGCGGGCCGTCGGGCTGTTCCAGCCGGCGTTCCAGAATCGAGCGGGCGATCTCGGAGGATTCCGTCTCGGTCAGCTTCCGGAAGCCCTCGTCGGTGATGACGGTGACGATCGGATAGATACGGCGGGCCACGTCCGGTCCACCGGTCGCCGAGTCGTCGTCCGCCGCGTCGTACAGCGCCTGCACGACCAGCGTGAGCGTCTGCTCCTCCGTCAGGTCCTCGCGGTAGAGCTTCTTCATCGAGCCGCGGGCGAAGATCGACCCGGAGCCGGTGGACGCGTACCCGTGCTCCTCGGAACGGCCGCCGGTGACGTCGTAGCTGAAGATCCGGCCCCGCTCGCGGTCGACGTCGTAGCCGGCGAAGAGCGGCACCACGGCGAGGCCCTGCATGGCCATCGCCAGATTGCTGCGGATCATCGTGGAGAGCCGGTTCGCCTTGCCCTCCAGGGAGAGCTGGGCCCCCTCCACCTTCTCGAAGTGCTCCAGCTCCAGCTGGAAGAGCTTGACCATCTCCACGGCCAACCCCGCCGTACCGGCGATACCCACCGCCGAGTACTCGTCGGCGGGGAAGACCTTCTCGATGTCGCGCTGCGCGATCATGTTGCCCATGGTCGCCCGCCGGTCACCGGCCAGGACGACTCCGCCGGGGAAGGTCGCCGCGACGATGGTGGTGCCGTGCGGCGCCTCGATGGCCCCCTTCATGGGCGGCAGCTGCCGGTTGCCCGGAAGCATCCCGGGCGACTGGTCGGACAGGAAGTCCATGAAGGAAGAGGACCCGGGCGTCAGGAAGGCAGCTGGTAGACGCCCGGTGCTACGAGTGTTGGCTTCCACGCGTTTCCCTCCAGGTAAGCGATGGCCCTGCGCAAGGTGTCAGGATCATCTCCCAACTTGCCTACGGCCGAATTGCAGTTGAAGCACCGTATGCCACGGACCCTACCCGTCCGAGGGCAGTGATCCACATGTGCGGCGGAGGCATTCGGAATGCGGACCGACCGCACGGTCCGCGCCTGCGGCCGTGCGGTGCGGGCACCCGCCCGCACCGCACGCCGGTCGCCGGCCCCCGAGGGCGCCGTGCCGGTTACTCGCCGCCCTTTTGAACGAAGGAGCGGACGAAGTCCTCGGCATTGGCCTCGAGGACGTCATCGATCTCGTCGAGGACGTCGTCGACGTCGTCGCTCAGCTTCTCCTGCCGTTCCTTGAGGTCCTCGGATGCCTGCGCGTCCTGCGCCTGCTCCTCGACCTCCTCGGTGGAGCGCGTCGCCTTCTGCTGTCCGCCGCCGGTGTCCTTGGTCGCCATGTAGCTCACCCCGCTCGGTTCGAAGCACTTGATCAGACCCTACCTACGGGGTCCGACATTGGCCCGGTACTTGTCTCAACGTCCGGAGGTCATCGGAATGATTCCCAGCCGGGGACCCTTTCAGCCGCCCGACAGCACGCGGACCAGCTCTTCCGCCGTACGGCAGCGGTCCAGCAGGGCCTTCACATGGTCGCGGGTGCCCCGCAGGGGCTCCATCGTGGGGACCCGCTGGAGCGAGTCGTGGCCCGGCAGATCGAAGATCACCGAGTCCCAGGAGGCCGCCGCGACGTCGTCCGCGTACTGTTCCAGACAGCGACCGCGAAAATACGCCCTGGTGTCCTCAGGAGGCGCCGTACGGGCCTGCTCGACCTCGCTCTCGTCCAGCAGGCGTTTCATCCGGCCGCGGGCCGCCAGACGGTTGTACAGGCCCTTGTCGGGCCGTACGTCCGCGTACTGCAGGTCCACCAGGTGCAGCCGGGCGGCGTCCCAGTCCAGCCCGTCGCGGCGCCGGTAGCCCTCCATGAGCTCCCGCTTGGCGATCCAGTCCAGCTCGCCGGACAGGCTCATCGGGTCGTTCTCCAGCCGGTTCAGCGTGTCCTCCCAGCGGACCAGGATGTCCTTGGTCTGCTCGTCGGCGTCCGCCCCGTACCGCTCCTCGACGTATTTGCGGCCCAGCTCGAAGTACTCCATCTGGAGCTGCACAGCGGTGAGTGTCCGGCCGCTGCGCAGCGTGATCAGCTGCCGGAGGTCCGGGTCGTGGGAGACCTCGTGCAGCGTGCGCACGGGCTGGTCCACGGCCAGGTCGACGTTGATGAAGCCGTCCTCGATCATGGACAGGACGAGCGAGGTGGTGCCCAGCTTGAGGTAGGTGGAGATCTCCGAGAGGTTCGCGTCGCCGATGATCACATGGAGCCGGCGGTACTTCTCGGCGTCGGAGTGGGGCTCGTCGCGGGTGTTGATGATCGGGCGCTTGAGGGTGGTCTCCAGCCCGACCTCGACCTCGAAGTAGTCGGCGCGCTGGCTGATCTGGAAGCCGTGCTCGTGGCCGTCCTGGCCGATTCCGACCCGTCCGGCACCGGTGACGACCTGGCGCGAGACGAAGAACGGGGTCAGATGGCGCACGATGTCGGAGAACGGCGTCTCGCGCTTCATCAGATAGTTCTCGTGCGTGCCGTACGAGGCGCCCTTGTTGTCGGTGTTGTTCTTGTAGAGGTGGATCGGCTGGGCGCCGGGGAGCTGGGCCGCGCGCTCGGCGGCCTCGGCCATGATGCGCTCGCCGGCCTTGTCCCACAGGACCGCGTCCCGGGGATTGGTGATCTCCGGCGAGCTGTACTCGGGGTGCGCGTGGTCGACGTAGAGCCGGGCCCCGTTGGTGAGGATGACATTGGCCAGGCCGATGTCCTCGTCCGTGAGCTGGCTGGAGTCGGCGGTCTCGCGGGCGAGGTCGAAGCCTCGCGCGTCTCGCAGCGGGTTCTCCTCCTCGAAGTCCCAGCGGGCGCGGCGCGCCCGGTGCATCGCCGCCGCGTACGCGTTGACGATCTGGGACGAGGTGAGCATGGCATTGGCGTTGGGGTGTCCGGGCACGGAGATCCCGTACTCGGTCTCGATGCCCATTACTCGCCGTACGGTCATGCGGCCCTCCTTGCCCGGCGGCGCTCCCTTCCGGGGCGGCGCTCAAGTACCGCTGCTTCTCCGGTGCGTGCGCGGTCCGTCCGTCCCCGCACTGCGCGACCGGGCGGTACGCCAGAGCCTAGAACGCCTCTGTGCTGGTGGGGAGATCAATTACGTCATTACTGCGGTGTCGTGGCGGCTGTCCGGAAAGCAACCGGCTGCGGATGCCCGGCCGGGCATCCGCAGCCGGTCTGCGTTCTACAGGTACTGCCCGGTGTTTGCCACCGTGTCGATGGAGCGACCGGTGTCGGCACCCTGTTTTCCGGTGACGAGTGTGCGGATGAAGACGATCCGCTCACCCTTCTTGCCGGAGATCCGGGCCCAGTCGTCCGGGTTGGTGGTGTTCGGCAGGTCCTCGTTCTCCTTGAACTCGTCCACGCATGCCTGGAGGAGGTGGGAGACGCGAAGACCCTTCTGGCCCTGCTCGAGGAAGGCCTTGATGGCCATCTTCTTGGCCCGGTCGACGATGTTCTGGATCATCGCGCCGGAGTTGAAGTCCTTGAAGTACAGGACCTCCTTGTCGCCGTTGGCGTACGTGACCTCGAGGAAGCGGTTCTCCTCGGACTCGGTGTACATCCGCTCGACGACCGACTGGATCATGGCGTGCGCCGCGGCCTCCTTGGAGCCGGTGTGCTCCGCGAGGTCGTCCGCGTGCAGGGGCAGCGAGGGCGTGAGGTACTTCGCGAAGATGTCCTTCGCGGCCTCTGCGTCGGGGCGCTCGATCTTGATCTTCACATCGAGGCGGCCGGGTCGCAGGATGGCGGGGTCGATCATGTCCTCGCGGTTGGAGGCCCCGATGACGATGACGTTCTCCAGGCCCTCGACGCCGTCGATCTCGGCGAGCAGCTGGGGGACGATGGTGTTCTCCACGTCCGAGCTGACGCCGGATCCGCGGGTGCGGAAGAGCGACTCCATCTCGTCGAAGAAGACGATGACGGGGGTACCCTCACTCGCCTTCTCACGGGCACGCTGGAAGACCAGGCGGATGTGACGCTCGGTCTCGCCGACGTACTTGTTGAGGAGCTCGGGGCCCTTGATGTTCAGGAAGTAGCTCTTCCCGGCGGGCTGGCCGGTGACTTCGGCGACCTTCTTCGCAAGGGAGTTGGCCACCGCCTTGGCGATGAGCGTCTTGCCGCATCCGGGCGGCCCGTAGAGCAGGATGCCCTTCGGCGGCCGCAGCTCGTGTTCCTTGAAGAGGTCGGGGTGGAGATAAGGGAGCTCGACCGCGTCGCGGATGAGCTCGATCTGATCGCCCAGGCCGCCGATCTTGTCGTAGTCGATGTCGGGGACTTCTTCGAGGACGAGTTCTTCGACCTCGCTCTTGGGAACAACTTCGTAGACGTAGCCGGACCTGGGTTCGAGCAGCAGGGCGTCGCCGGGACGGATGGTGATGTCCAGCAAGGGCTCGGCGAGCCTCACCACCCGTTCCTCGTCGGTGTGCCCGATGACCAGGGCTCGTTCGCCGTCCTCAAGGATCTCCTTGAGGGTGACGATGTCCCCGGCCCGCTCGAATTCCATGGCGTCGACCACGTTGAGCGCTTCGTTGAGCATGACTTCCTGGCCCCGCCGGAGGCCGTCGAGCTCAACACTGGGACTGACGTTCACCCGGAGCTTGCGGCCCCCGGTGAAGATGTCGCAGGTACCGTCCTCGTTCGCCTGCAGGAACACACCGAAGCCGGCCGGCGGCTGTGCGAGCCGGTCGACCTCTTCCTTGAGGGCCACGATCTGGTCGCGGGCCTCACGGAGTGTGCTTGCGAGCCGCTCGTTCTGCGCGGACACGCCTGCGAGGTTGGTCTGCAACTCGACGATCCGCTCTTCGAGAATCCTCGTATGACGCGGAGAGTCGGCGAGCTTACGTCGCAGGACGGCGATTTCCTGCTCGAGATAGGCGACCTGGCCGGCTGGGTCATCGGACCCCCGCCCGGGCCGGATGCCGCGGTTGATGTCGTCGTCGTGGGCTGCCACGGTCCTCACCTCCTCCAAGGGGAGCTGGACGCTTCCTGACCCTACCTGGGTGGGTGATGATTGAAACCCCTAGATCACAAAGACTGCGGGGTGTGTCCGATCTTCACCCTTGCGCTCTCCCTCGTGTCAGGGGAATACCCACCCTTCAACATCGGAAAGCGGCCGGTTGTATCGTCGAACTGTTCAACACCCGTCAGGGCTGGCTTTTTTTGGTTCGGATACGCAGGAAACGGCAGGAGAAATGACCGTGCAGCAGGACGCTCCCACCGGCAGTGAGACGCAGGACCTGGAGGTCTGGATCGACCAGGACCTCTGCACGGGGGACGGCATCTGCGTGCAGTACGCGCCCGAGGTGTTCGAGCTGGACATCGACGGCCTGGCCTATGTGAAGAGCGACCAGGACGAGCTGCTCCAGGACAAGGGCGCGACCACCCCGGTGCCGCTGCCGCTGCTCCAGGACGTGGTGGACTCGGCCAAGGAGTGCCCGGGCGACTGCATCCACGTACGTCGGGTTTCGGACAGGGTCGAGGTCTTCGGCCCCGAGGCCGCCTGACCGGTCAGACGCCGGCGGCCGCGGGCTCGGCGGACTGGCTCGTCCGGACGAAGGCACCGTTCTGCCACTGCCAGGTGACCTTCTCCTGCTCGTCCGGGCAGCAGCTGGGCACCGAGGACGAGGAGTAGCCGAGCAGGGTGGCCGAGATGACGCGGTCACGCACGGTGAAGTCACCGATGCTCATCTGCTGGGCGGGGTCCACCAGGGTCGCGACGATCCTGGGTGCGGCCCCGCTTCCCTGTGTGAGGACATAGACGCCGCTGGGCGGGGTGCCGGATCCGGCCGCGCAGTGGACCACCGCGACGGTCTCGGGCCGGTCGTCGCCGTCGAGGTCACCGGGGGCCTGTTTGGCCACGGTGGTGCCGACGCCGCCGCACTCCAGGGGGTACGCGGCCTTCGCCGGGTCGGGCGCGGCGGCCGTCACGGTGCCGTGACGGGCGGCGGCGGTGTTGTGCGGGGTGGAGGCCGAAGCGCTCGCATCGGGCTGGAGCAGACCGGCGGCCGCGACGACGGCGGCCATGGCCGCCGCGGTGGCGAGCCAGTGCATCGGCGTGGTGTTGGTGTGCGCGAGGTCCGGGAGCGCGGAGGTCTGCACGCGGGATGTCTCCTGTGGTTCCTGTGGTGCGGAGCGCCGGATGAGGCGGTGCCACCGGCGGGACGTCGGCGGCGGGTGGGGTGTCCAGCATCGTGCCACACCTCACACGGCAGCGGAACGGTGGGGTCGCGGCGGATCGTGCCCCGGGCACGCCGATTCCCGGGCGGCCCGCCCCGGGCCCTGCCTTTCCCGGAACGCGAGGACGCCGCCGCCGAGTTCCCGGGTCGGTCCGGGAACTCGGCGGCGGCGCCGGTCTGTTGCGCGACGGTCAGTCGCGGTCGGAGCCGCTGCGGCTGCCGGGTCCGTCGTAGTCCTCGCCGTAGGCGCCCTTGGAGGGGCGGCGGCGGCGCGGCGGGGCCTGGACCCCGTCGGCGAGCCTGCGGGCGGTGACCAGGAAGCCGGTGTGGCCGATCATGCGGTGGTCCGGGCGCACGGCGAGACCCTCGACGTGCCAGTTGCGGATCATCGACTCCCAGGGCTGGGGCTCCGCGAAGCAGCCGATCTCACGGATGGACTCGACCGTCCGGGAGAGCTGCGTGGTCGTCGCGACGTACGCGCACAGGATGCCGCCGGGCACCAGGGCCTTGGAGACGACGTCCAGGCACTCCCAGGGGGCGAGCATGTCCAGCACGACCCGGTCCACGTCGGTGTCCGTGAGGTTGTCCTGGAGGTCGCCGACGGTGAGCTGCCAGGCGGGGTGCGGGCTGCCGAAGTAGCGCTCGACGTTCTGCTGGGCGATCTCGGCGAAGTCCTCGCGGCGCTCGTAGGAGTGCAGCATGCCGTGCTCGCCGATGGCGCGGAGCAGGAACGTGGAGAGCGCGCCGGAGCCGACGCCGGCTTCCACGACGCGGGCGCCGGGGAAGATGTCGCCGAAGGCCAGGATCTGCCCCGCGTCCTTGGGGTAGACCACGGCGGCGCCGCGGGGCATGGACAGGACGTAGTCGGGGAGCAGGGGGCGCAGCGCGAGGTAGGCGACGTTTCCCGTGGTACGGACAACACTGCCCTCGGGAGCACCGATCAGCTCGTCGTGCGGGAAAGAACCCTTGTGGGTGTGGAAGTTCTTTCCGGCTTCGAGCGTGAAGGTGTAGTGGCGTCCCTTGGGATCGGTGAGCTGGACCTGGTCCCCGACCTTGAAGGGCCCGCGTCGGCGGGCGGCACCGGTCGGTTCAGACATGTGACCAGCGTACCGGTGTTTCCGGGGCCGCCGACCGCTCGCCCGTACGGGCGTACGGGCGTGCGGGCCTCAGGCGGCGGGGCGGGCCATGGCGGCGACGAACGCCCGCTCGACGTCGGCGGTGGACAGCACCCCGTAGATCTCGCCGGTGTCCTCGACGACGAGGTACTCGGTGGCGGGGCTGGCCTTGAGGCGGTCCAGGAGCGCTTCGCCGGCGAGTTCGGCGGAGACCCTCATGCCGTCGGTGAGGTCCTGGGCGAGGCCGCTGACGGCGACCCAGGGGCGGCGGTGCTCGGGGACGGCGACGATCGCGGCCTCCCGGACGACGGCCTTGGGCTCACCGTTGCCGTCGACGACGACCAGGGCGCGGGCGCCGGCCTCGTTGGCCCGGCGCAGTGCCTCGGAGAGCGGGGTGGCGGCCTCGACCGGGACGGCGCGCCGGGTGAGGCTGCGGGCGCGCAGGTCGGGGAGGTGTTCGCGGAGCCGGGCCATGCGCAGGCTGTTGCCTGCGCCGGTCCAGATGATGGCGGCGAGGATCGCGGCGAGCAGGGCGTCGGTGACGGTGTCCATGCCGCTGATGTCGCTGGTGTCGTTCCCGAGGAACCCGGTCTGGGTGACGAGCGGGAGGCCGACGAGGGTGCCCACGGCGAGGGCGCGGCCGACCCAGGCGGCGGCGACGGTGCCGCTCATGGGGCGGCCGGTGATCTTCCAGACGACCGCGCGGAGCATGCGGCCGCCGTCGAGCGGGAGCCCCGGCAGCAGGTTGAAGGCGGCGACGATCAGGTTGGAGATCATCAGGCCGCCGAGCAGGACGGCCGGGACGGTGCCGCGTTCGACGAACTTCAGGGGGACGTAGAAGACGCCGGCGAGGACCAGGGAGAGCAGCGGGCCGACGAAGGCGAGGACGAATTCGCGGCCCGGGGTCTCGGACTCCTTCTCGATCTCGGAGACGCCGCCGAAGAACTGGAGCTGGATGCGGCGGACCGGGAGCTTGTAGCGCAGTGCGGCGACCGTGTGCGCGAGCTCGTGGACGAGTACGGAGGCGTAGAAGGCGATCGCGAAGAAGAGGGCGACCAGGTAGCGGGCCGCGCCGAGGTCGGGCAGCACGCGGTCGAGCTGGCCCCCGAAGACCCAGGTGATCAGGGCCGCCACGAGGAACCAGCTGGGGGCGACGTAGACGGGCACACCGAAGGGGCGGCCCATGAGGATGCCGCCGCCGGGTTCGTCCCGGCGCCGGGGCGCGTCCTTGCCGGGGCCGCCGCCGGGGTCCGTTCCCCCTGGGCCGGGCTGCGGCCGCCCGCTGTCGCCGCTCTCGTCCACGAGGTCCCTTCGGTCGGTGCCGTCCGGCACGATGATGCAGTGTGCGAGGGTCTGTGGTCGATGGTATGCCGGTTGTTGTCGGTGGCGGGTCGTAGGGTCGTGCCATGACCTCAGTGCCGCGGCCCGCTCAGCCCCCGTCGTCCCTGTCGCCCTCGCGGGCGAGCGACTTCATGCAGTGCCCCCTGCTGTACCGCTTCCGGGTCATCGACAAGCTGCCGCAGAAGCCCAGTGAGGCGGCTACCCGGGGCACGCTGGTCCATGCGGTGCTGGAGCGGCTCTTCGACAACCCGGCGGTGGAGCGCACCCCCGGCCGGGCGACGGCACTGATCCCCGGGCAGTGGGACCGGCTGCTGGAGTCGAAGCCGGAGCTGGCGGAGCTGTTCGCCGAGGATCCGGAGGGCGAGCGGCTCTCGGCGTGGCTGGCGCAGGCGGAGCGGCTGGTGGAGCGCTGGTTCTCGCTGGAGGATCCGACGCGGCTGGAGCCGGCCGAGCGCGAGCTGTTCGTCGAGACGGAGCTGGAGTCGGGGCTGCGGCTGCGCGGGGTGATCGACCGGATCGACGTGGCACCGACGGGCGAGGTCCGGATCGTCGACTACAAGACGGGGAAGGCGCCGCGTCCGGAGTACGCGGAGGGCGCGCTGTTCCAGATGAAGTTCTACGCGCTGGTCGTCTGGCGGCTGAAGGGCGTGGTGCCGCGCCGGCTCCAGCTGGTCTATCTCGGCAGCGGTGACGTGATGACGTACGACCCGGTGGTGGCGGACCTGGAGCGGGTGGAGCGCAAGCTGCTCGCGCTGTGGGAGGCGATCTCGCTGGCGACGGAGACCGGGGAGTGGCGGCCGCGGCCGACGAAGCTGTGCGGCTGGTGCGACCATCAGGCGCTCTGTCCGGAATTCGGCGGGACTCCCCCGGTCTATCCGCTGTCGGTGCGCCCGGCGGAACCGGCGCAGGATGACCAGGGCAGAATGGACCGCGTCCGGGCCGAGGCCGGCCGGTCGGTGGCCGTTGAAGGACATTGAGGAGTTCCTGTGGCAATCCGCGTCCTGCTGGTCGATGACCAACCGCTGCTGCGCACCGGCTTCCGGATGATTCTGGAGGCGGAGGGCGATCTCGCGGTGGTGGGTGAGGCCGGTGACGGCCTCCAGGCGCTCGACCAGGTGCGGGCGCTGCAGCCCGATGTGGTGCTGATGGACATCCGGATGCCGCGGATGGACGGGGTCGAGGCGACGCGCCAGATCACCGGCCCCGGCCGGGACGGTCCGGCGAAGGTGCTGGTGCTGACCACCTTCGACCTCGACGAGTACGTGGTGGAGGCGCTGCGCGCGGGGGCGAGCGGCTTCCTGCTGAAGGACGCCCCGGCCGATGAGCTGGTGCAGGCGATCCGGGTGGTCGCGGGCGGCGAGGCCATGCTCGCCCCGAGCATCACGCGCCGGCTGCTGGACAAGTACGCGGACCATCTGCCGTCCGGCGAGGAGCCGGTGCCGGACACCCTGCACACGCTGACGGACCGCGAGGTGGAGGTGCTGAAGCTCGTCGCGCGCGGCCTGTCGAACGCGGAGATCGCCGCCGATCTCTTCGTCAGCGAGACCACGGTGAAGACGCATGTGGGCCATGTGCTGACGAAGCTGGGGCTGCGCGACCGGGTGCAGGCCGCGGTGTACGCGTACGAGAGCGGACTGGTGCGCCCCGGCGCCCAGTGAGTGACGGGGGCCGGGGCGGGGTGTCCCGGCCGGTCAGCCGGTGCCCCGGCCGAGCTCCCACAGGTGGATGTCGGCGGAGGAGTTGACCGCCCATTCGACGCCGGTGAGGCCGTCCAGCGAGGCGACGTACTGCTTGCCCTGCCAGACGGGGAGGACGGGTACGTCCTCGGCGACGATGTCCTGGAGGTGCTTGAAGGTCGTGGCGACGGCGCTGCGGTCGGGCTCGCGGCGGGACCTCGGGATGAGGGTCTTCTGCGCCTCGGTGGACCGGTAGGGCGAGTTGAGGAAGTTGTCCTCGTCGAGGAACGGCGCCGTGTAGTTGTCCGGGTCCGGGAAGTCGGGGAACCAGCCCATGCCGTAGACGCCGTAGTCGCCGCGCACCTCGGCGGGGCGGTACTTCGCCCAGGGGGTGCCCTTGATGTCCACGTCGAAGAGTCCGGTGGCGTTGAGCTGCTTCTTCAGCATCCCGAACTCGGTGGCGGTGGCCTGGCCGTAGTAGTCGCTCGTGTAGTGCAGGGTGAAGCGCACGGGGGTGTGGATCCCGGCGTCCTTCAGGATCGCGGCGGCCTTGGCGGCGCTGGGCTCGCCGTACTTGTTGAAGAACGAGTTGGTGTGCGCCGTGATGCCGGACGGGATCAGTGAGTACAGCGGCTCGGCCGTGGTGCCGTAGACCTCGCTCGCGATCTGGCCGCGGTCGATGACCTGGGCCATGGCCTGGCGGACCGCCTTGTTCTTGACGGCGGGGTCCTCGGTGTCGAATCCGAGATAGCGGATGGCGAGTCCCGGCATCTCGGTGAGTTTGACGCCGTCCTCGGGTTTCGCCAGCATCTGCTGGGCCTGCTCCGGCGACATGGTGCGGGTCATCATGTCGATCTTCTTCTCGCCGAGCGCCTTGCCCATGGCGGTGGCATCCGGGAAATGGTCGAGTTCGACCCGGTCGTTCAGCACCTTGAGGCTGCCCTTGTAATGCGGGTTCCTCGTGAAGACGACCCTGACGATCTGATCGTCCTTCACTTCGGGCTTCATGGTGTACGGGCCGGAGCCGTCCACCTGGAATCCGTCACGGGCCGAGTCCGCCGGGTATTTGTCGCGCGGGACTATTCCGGCGGGCGGGGTGGCGAGCTTGTACGGGAAGGTGGCGTCGGGGGCCTTGAGGTGGAATACGACCTCGCGGTCGCCCCTGGTCTCGACGGTGTCGATGTTGTTGAGGAGGGCGACCGGCCCATTGGCGGACTTGATCCGGATGACGCGGTCGATGGAGTACTTGACGTCATCGGCGGTGACCGCGCTGCCGTCGGCGAACGTGAGGCCGGCCCGCAGCCGGCAGCGGTAGCTCTCGTTGGCCGTGTCGGTGAAGGTGCAGCTCTCCGCGGCCTCGGGGACCGGCTGGCCGCCGCCGCGCGGGATGTTCATCAGGGTCTGCACGGTCTGCCGCAGGACGTTCCAGACGCCTGCCTCGTAGCCGATGGCGGGGTCGAGCGGCGCCGGGGCTTCCTTCGAGGCGACGAACTGGTCCGTGGTGCCGACGACGATGGCGCCGTTGCCACCGCCCCCCGCCTCCGTCGCGCCGCACGCGGCGAGTACGGGCGCGAGCAGGCCCAGGACGGCCGGCAGCACCAGAGTCTTGCGGTTCATCTTGGCCGTTCTCCCTCATGCGTTCATGGAGAAAACGACATTAGTAGCCGCCGCCGACCGCGCCGGACCGGCTCCGTCCGCTTCGTAATCGCCGGGCATCGGGGCGTCGTCGGGACGCTCTTTCGACTTCCGGAAGGTTTCGTACACCGATTCATCAACCGGGACACTTCGGTCCGCCGTTGCGAACATTTGGGCGGACCTTGACGCCCTTCATGCGGCCATTCGAGTGAGAAAGGTCACGGGGTGACGCATTCACGCTTTTGTCATGCACGCGACTTTCCCACACGGCGGCCCGACATAAAGCGCACGGTTCGCCGCGAGAGCTTTTCCATTCATTCACAGAAATACTCTCGGTGTACGGCTCAATTCATTCCGGTGATCAGGCCCCGGAGAAATGCGAGATCGACTTCCTCGAGGGAACTCACGACCACGCGGCCGGTGGCCGGTGCGATCGGGGACACCGACGGCACGGCGACCACCCGGCATCCCGCGGCCTCCGCTGCGGCCACACCGGTCGCGGTGTCCTCGACGACGGCGCAGAGCCGGGGATCCGCCCCGAAGCCCTTTGCGGCGGTGAGATACGGCTCGGGGTGCGGCTTCGTCCGGGTGACCTCGTCGCCCGCGACCGTGAGCGCGAAGTGGTGGCTGCCCACCGACTCCAGCACCCGGTCGATGATCCGCCGGTGCGAGGCCGAGACGAGGGCGGTGGGGATCCGGTGCCTGCCCAGCTCCTCCAGCAGCCGCGCGGCGCCCGGCATCAGCGACACTCCCTGGCCGATGCACTTCTCGAAGCGGTCGTTGAGCAGCACGGTGAGCTCGTCGAGCGTGATGTCGGCCCCGGTGGCCTCCATGAGGTATCCGGCGCTGCGGGTCATCGGCCCGCCGACGACCACGTCCTTCCACGCCTCGTCCAGCCGGTGTCCCAGCTCGGCGAAGACCTCCACCTCGGCCTGCCACCAGAAACCCTCGGTGTCGACCAGGGTGCCGTCCATGTCGAGGAGGACCGCCTGCAGGGCGGCGCCCTCGGCCGTACGCGTCAGGGACGCGGGGATCGTACTGGTCATCCGGCACACCTTCCATGAGGGACGCGAAGGCCGGCCGCCATTCCCGGAGGGAGGGCGACCGGCCTGCACTGGACCGACAAGTGTACGACGCGTCCCGCTACCGCGCGTCGAACGCGGTCCTACCGCGCGTTGAAGTACTTCGCCTCCGGGTGGTGGATGACGATCGCGTCGGTGGACTGCTCGGGATGGAGCTGGAACTCCTCGGAGAGGTGGACACCGATCCGCTCCGGCTGGAGCAGGTCGGCGATCTTCGCCCGGTCCTCCAGGTCGGGGCAGGCGCCGTAGCCGAGGGAGAAGCGCGCGCCCCGGTACTTCAGGGCGAACATGTCCTCGACGTCCGAGGGATCCTCACCCGCGAAGCCCAGCTCCGAGCGGACCCGGGCGTGCCAGTACTCGGCGAGGGCCTCCGCCAGCTGGACGGACAGGCCGTGCAGCTCCAGGTAGTCCCGGTAGGCGTTGGCCTCGAAGAGCTTGGCGGTCTCGCCGCCGATCCTGGAGCCGACCGTGACGACCTGGAGGCCGATCACATCGGTCTCGCCGGACTCCTCCGGGCGGAAGAAGTCCGCGAGGCAGAGCCGGCGGCCGCGGCGCTGGCGGGGGAAGGTGAAGCGGGTGCGCTCGGAGCCGTCCTCGTGGAGCAGGATCAGGTCGTCGCCCTTGGAGACGCACGGGAAGTAGCCGTAGACGACGGCGGCTTCCAGCAGGTTCTCGGTGTGCAGCTTGTCGAGCCAGCCGCGCAGATGCGGGCGGCCCTCGGTCTCGACCAGCTCCTCGTACGTCGGTCCGTCACCGGCGCGGGCCTGCTTGAGGCCCCACTGCCCCTTGAAGAGGGCGCCCTCGTCGAGCCAGGAGGCGTACTCCTTGAGCTGGATGCCCTTGATGACCCGGGTGCCCCAGAACGGCGGGGTGGGGACCGGGTTGTCGACGGCGACGTCCGAGCGGACGCCCTCCTCCGGCTCCTCGACCTCCAGGACGGCGGTCTCCCGCTTGGGGACGCGCCGCTGCTTGAGCTCGGGGAGCGTGGCGCCGGGGACGCCGCGCTTGACGGCGATGAGCGCGTCCATCAGCCGCAGCCCCTCGAACGCGTCGCGGGCGTAGCGGACCTCGCCCTCGTAGATCTCGTGCAGGTCCTGCTCGACGTAGGCCCTGGTCAGGGCGGCGCCGCCCAGGATGACCGGGTACTCGGCGGCCAGCTTGCGCTGGTTCAGCTCCTGGAGGTTCTCCTTCATGATCACGGTGGACTTGACCAGGAGGCCGGACATCCCGATGACGTCCGCCTTGTGCTCCTCGGCGGCGTCCAGGATGGCGGAGACGGGCTGCTTGATGCCGATGTTGACGACGTTGAAGCCGTTGTTGGACAGGATGATGTCGACGAGGTTCTTGCCGATGTCGTGGACGTCACCGCGGACGGTGGCCAGGACGATGGTGCCCTTGCCCTCGGCGTCCGACTTCTCCATGTGCGGTTCCAGATAGGCCACCGCGCTCTTCATGACCTCGGCGGACTGGAGCACGAAGGGCAGCTGCATCTGGCCGGAGCCGAAGAGCTCGCCGACGACCTTCATGCCCTCGAGCAGGGTGTCGTTGACGATGTCGAGGGCCGGGCGGGTCTGGAGCGCCTCGGCGAGATCGGTCTCCAGGCCGTTCTTCTCGCCGTCGATGATGCGGCGCTGGAGGCGCTCGTCGAGCGGCAGGGCGAGCAGTTCCTCGGCCTTGCCCGCCTTCATCGACTTCATGTTGACGCCCTCGAAGAGCTCCATGAGCTTCTGCAGGGGGTCGTAGCCCTCGGCGCGGCGGTCGTAGATGAGGTCGAGGGCGACCTTGACCTGCTCCTCCTCCAGCCGGGCGATCGGCAGGATCTTCGAGGCGTGCACGATGGCGGAGTCGAGGCCCGCCTTGACGCACTCGTCGAGGAAGACGGAGTTGAGCACGACCCGGGCGGCCGGGTTGAGGCCGAAGGAGATGTTGGACAGACCGAGGGTGGTCTGCACGTCGGGGTGGCGCTGCTTGAGCTCGCGGATGGCGCCGATGGTGGCGATGCCGTCCTTGCGCGACTCCTCCTGACCGGTACAGATGGTGAAGGTCAGGGTGTCGATCAGGATGTCCGACTCCTGGATGCCCCAGGTGCCGGTCAGGTCAGCGATGAGCCGCTCGGCGATGGCGACCTTGTGCTCGACGGTGCGGGCCTGGCCCTCCTCGTCGATGGTCAGGGCGATCAGCGCGGCGCCGTGCTCGGCGGCCAGCTCCGTGACCTTGGCGAAGCGCGAATCGGGTCCGTCGCCGTCCTCGTAGTTCACCGAGTTCAGGACCGCGCGGCCGCCGAGCTTCTCCAAGCCGGCGCGCAGCACGGGCAGCTCGGTGGAGTCCAGGACGATCGGCAGGGTCGAGGCGGTGGCGAAGCGGCCGGCCAGCTCCTGCATGTCGGCGACGCCGTCGCGGCCCACGTAGTCGACGCAGAGGTCGAGCATGTGCGCGCCCTCGCGGATCTGGTCGCGGGCCATCTCCACGCAGTCGTCCCAGCGGGCCTCCAGCATGGCCTCGCGGAACTTCTTCGAGCCGTTGGCGTTCGTCCGCTCGCCGATCGCGAGGTACGAGGTGTCCTGGCGGAACGGGACGGTCTGGTAGAGCGAGGCGGCGCCGGGCTCGGGGCGCGGGTCGCGCGGGGTGAGGGCGGCGCCCCGGACGCGGTCGACGACCTGGCGCATGTGCTCCGGAGTCGTACCGCAGCAGCCGCCGACCAGCGAGAGGCCGTACTCCTGGACGAAGGTCTCCTGGGCGTCGGCCAGTCCCTCGGCGTCCAGCGGGAAGTGCGCCCCGTCCTTGGTGAGGACCGGGAGGCCGGCGTTCGGCATGCAGAGCAGCGGGATACGGGAGTGGCGGGTGAGGTAGCGCATGTGCTCGCTCATCTCCGCCGGACCGGTCGAGCAGTTCAGACCGATCATGTCGATGCCGAGCGGCTCCAGGGCGGTCAGCGCGGCGCCGATCTCCGAGCCCAGCAGCATGGTGCCGGTCGTCTCGAAGGCCAGCGAGCACAGCAGCGGCAGGTCGCTGCCCAGCGCCTCCAGCGCGCGCCGCGCGCCCAGGACGGCGGCCTTGGTCTGCAGGAGGTCCTGGGTCGTCTCCACGATCAGCGCGTCCGCGCCGCCGGCGATGAGGCCCTCGGCGTTCGCCTGGAAGCCGTCACGGATGGTGACGTACGGGACATGGCCGAGGGTCGGCAGCTTGGTGCCGGGGCCCATGGAGCCGAGCACCCAGCGCTGCTGTCCGGTGGACGCGGTGAACTCGTCGGCGACCTCGCGGGCGATGCGCGCGCCTGACTCGGAAAGTTCGTGGACCCGCTCGGGAATGTCGTACTCGCCGAGGGCCGCCGTGTTGGCTCCGAAGGTGTTCGTCTCGACACAGTCCACGCCGACGGAGAAGTACTCCTCGTGCACGGAGCGCACGATGTCGGGCCGGGTGAGATTCAGGATCTCGTTGCAGCCCTCGAGGTTCTCGAAGTCCTCGAGCGTGGGGTCCTGTGCCTGGAGCATGGTGCCCATGGCACCATCGGCCACCACGACTCGGGTGGCGAGCGCCTCACGGAGGGCTGCGGCTCGGTTCCGGCTGTCGGCGGAAGGGGTCGGCAACGAGGCCATGGATGTGCTCCCTGGGATGCGACGGCTGTCGGCTTTGCGTCTTCGGCGGAAGGCGCACCCGGCCAGGGTAGCCGGGCGGCGTCCCCGGCCGTCACTCTGTCCCACGAGCCGGACTGCATGCTGTTCGCGGGAGTGTCCGGGCCGACGGGGTACCGCAGACTTCCGTTGCGATGGAGCACGGGTCGGCATCGGCCGATAGTGTTCAGCATTGTCGAACGAGTGGAGGAGTACGGCGCGATGGCCAAGAACATCCAGTCGCTGGAGCGGGCGGCCGCGATGCTGCGTCTGCTGGCAGGCGGTGAGCGGCGGCTGGGACTGTCCGACATCGCCTCCTCACTGGGCCTGGCCAAGGGCACCGCACACGGCATCCTGCGCACGCTCCAGCACGAGGGCTTCGTCGAGCAGGACGCGGCGTCCGGCCGCTACCAGCTGGGCGCGGAGCTGCTGCGGCTCGGCAACAGCTACCTCGACGTCCACGAGCTGCGGGCCCGCGCCCTGGTCTGGACGGACGACCTGGCCCGCTCCAGCGGCGAGAGCGCCCATCTGGGCGTCCTGCACCAGCAGGGCGTCCTGATCGTGCACCACGTCTTCCGGCCCGACGACAGCCGGCAGGTCCTGGAGGTCGGGGCCATGCAGCCCCTGCACTCCACGGCGCTGGGCAAGGTGCTGTGCGCCTACGACCCGGTCGCCCACACGGAGGTCCTGGAGGCCGAGCGGCAGTCGTTCACGCCCCGCACCGTCACCGATCCGGATGAGTTCGAGTCGCTGCTCGACCTGATCCGGGCCCGGGGCTGGGCCGCCGACGTGGAGGAGACCTGGGAGGGGGTGGCCGCGGTGGCCGCCCCGGTCCACGACCGGCGCCGGATGCCGGTGGGAGCCGTCGCCGTCACCGGTGCGGTGGAACGGGTCTGCAAGGACGGCGAGCTGCGCCCCGAGCTGGTGGCGGCGGTGCGGGACTGCGCCCGGGCGGTCTCGCGGGATCTGGGCGCCAGGCGCTTCTGAGCGACCTGCGGAATCATCGGGTAACGATCGAGTCATAGGCCACACACCTCTTGACGCTGCATTCACCCGGGAGAAACACTGCCGTTCATCGGTCGGCATTGTCGAACAACTAACGGAAACAAGCGTTAGGGTGTGACAGGGCCAAGGGCCGGCAACGCCCTCCCACGAGGGCGCGGACCACCGGAGGGACCCGGGGTTCGGCTTCCCTGGACGAAGGACAAAGGAGTCGCGGGTGTCCAGCTCCGACATCTTCATCGGCGAGACCATCGGTACCGCCGTACTCATCCTGCTCGGCGGCGGTGTCTGTGCCGCCGTCACTCTCAAGCACTCGAAGGCACAGAACGCCGGCTGGCTCGCCATCACCTTCGGGTGGGGTTTCGCGGTGCTGACCGGCGCGTATCTGGCAGGTGGCGTATCCGGCGCGCATCTCAACCCGGCCGTCACTCTCGGCCTCGCGATCGAGGGCGGCACCAAGTGGAGCGACGTACCGCTCTACCTCGGCTCGCAGCTCCTCGGCGCGATGATCGGCGCGGTGCTGGTCTGGCTGACCTACTACGGGCAGTTCCGGGCGCACCTCACCGATCAGGAGATCCTGACCGCCCATTCGGGTGAAGAGGGCATGGTCGACAAGGCCGCGGCCCCCAAGGCCGGCCCCGTGCTCGGCATCTTCTCGACGGGTCCCGAGATCCGCAACGCCGTACAGAACGTCGTCACCGAGGTCATCGCCACCGTCGTACTGGTGCTGGCGATCCTCACCCAGGGCCTCAACAACGAGGGCAACGGACTCGGCACGCTCGGCGCGCTGATCACCGCCCTCGTCGTCGTGGGCATCGGCCTCTCGCTCGGCGGGCCGACGGGTTACGCGATCAACCCGGTTCGCGACCTCGGTCCGCGTATCGTGCACGCGCTGCTTCCGCTGCCGAACAAGGGCGGTTCCGACTGGGGTTACGCCTGGATCCCCGTCGTCGGCCCCCTCATCGGCGGCGCGATCGCGGGCGGGCTCTACAACCTCGCCTTCGCCTGAGCCGCAGTGCGGAGCCCAGCCGTCATCCCCACGACCACACAGACTTCCGGGAGCACACCGTGACCGACGCACACACCACCGGCACCCACGGCACCGGGCCGTTCATCGCGGCCATCGACCAGGGCACCACCTCCAGCCGCTGCATCGTCTTCGACAAGGACGGCCGGATCGTCTCCGTCGACCAGAAGGAGCACGAGCAGATCTTCCCGAAGCCGGGATGGGTCGAGCACGACGCGGCCGAGATCTGGGAGAACGTCCAGGAGGTCGTCGCCGGAGCCATCGTCAAGGCCGGCATCACCGCCGCCGACGTCAAGGCGATCGGCATCACCAACCAGCGCGAGACCACGCTCCTGTGGGACAAGCACACCGGTGAGCCCGTCCACAACGCCCTCGTCTGGCAGGACACCCGCACGGACGCGCTCTGCAAGGAGCTCGGCCGCAACGTGGGCCAGGACCGCTTCCGCCGCGAGACCGGGCTGCCGCTCGCCTCGTACTTCGCCGGGCCCAAGGTCCGCTGGCTGCTCGACAACGTCGAGGGGCTGCGCGAGCGCGCCGAGCGCGGCGACATCCTCTTCGGCACCATGGACTCCTGGGTCATCTGGAACCTGACCGGCGGCACCGACGGCGGCGTCCACGTCACCGACGTCACCAACGCCTCGCGCACCCTCCTGATGAACCTGCACACCATGGCGTGGGACGACAAGATCCTCGCCTCCATCGGCATCCCGGCGGCCGTGCTGCCCGAGATCCGCTCCTCGGCCGAGGTCTACGGCAACGCCAAGGGCGGCGTGCTCGACGGCGTGCCGGTGGCCTCCGCGCTGGGCGACCAGCAGGCGGCGCTGTTCGGCCAGACGTGTTTCGCCGAGGGCGAGGCCAAGTCCACGTACGGCACCGGCACCTTCATGCTGATGAACACCGGCGAGACGCCCGTCAACTCCTACAACGGGCTGCTGACCACGGTCGGCTACCGCATCGGCGACCAGAAGCCGGTGTACGCCCTGGAGGGGTCGATCGCCGTCACCGGTTCGCTGGTGCAGTGGATGCGCGACCAGATGGGCCTGATCCAGTCCGCGGCCGAGATCGAGACCCTGGCCTCCTCGGTCGAGGACAACGGCGGCGCGTACTTCGTGCCGGCCTTCTCCGGCCTGTTCGCCCCGTACTGGCGCCCCGACGCCCGCGGTGTCATCGCCGGTCTCACCCGCTACGTCACCAAGGCGCACATCGCCCGTGCCGTGCTGGAGGCGACCGCCTGGCAGACCCGCGAGATCAGCGACGCCATGACCAAGGACTCCGGCGTCGAGCTGACCGCGCTCAAGGTCGACGGCGGAATGACCTCCAACAACCTGCTGATGCAGACGCTCGCCGACTTCCTGGACGCGCCCGTGGTGCGCCCCATGGTCGCCGAGACCACTTGCCTCGGCGCCGCCTACGCCGCCGGCCTGGCCGTCGGCTTCTGGCCCGACACCGACGCGCTGCGCGCCAACTGGCGCCGGGCCGCCGAGTGGACCCCCCGCATGGACGCGGACACCCGCGCCCGTGAGTACAAGAGCTGGCTCAAGGCCGTGGAACGGACCATGGGCTGGCTCGAAGACGAGGAGTAGACAACAATGACCACCCTGCAGAGCGTCCCCGCCCTCGGGACGCACCCGGCCGCCGGCTCCCTTCCGAGCCGCGCCGAGACTCGGGAGCAGCTCTCCAAGGCGACGTACGACCTCCTGGTGATCGGTGGCGGCATTCTGGGCATCTCCACCGCCTGGCACGCCGCGCAGTCCGGGCTGCGGGTGGCCCTGGTGGACGCCGGCGACTTCGCCGGCGCCACCTCCTCCGCCTCCTCCAAGCTGCTCCACGGCGGTCTGCGCTATCTGCAGACCGGCGCGGTGAAGCTGGTCGCGGAGAACCACTTCGAGCGGCGTGCGGTGTCGCGCCAGGTGGCCCCGCACCTGGCCAATCCGCTGACCTTCTACCTGCCCGTCTACAAGGGCGGGCCGCACGGCGCGGCGAAGCTCGGCGCCGGTGTGTTCGCGTACTCGGCGCTCTCCGCCTTCGGTGACGGCGTCGGCCATGTCATCAGCCCGGCGCGGGCGCAGCGCGATGTGCCGGAGCTGCGTACGGAGAATCTCAAGGCCGTCGCGGTCTACGGCGACGACCAGATGAACGACGCGCGGATGGCGCTGATGACCGTCCGCGCGGCGGTCGACGCGGGGGCGGTCGTGCTCAACCACGCGGCGGTGACCGGGCTGCGGTTCACCAGGGGCCGGGTGACGGGCGCGGACCTCCAGGACCGCACGGACGGCACCGAGTTCGGCGTCACCGCCCGGCTGGTGCTCAACGCCACCGGTCCGTGGGTGGATCACCTGCGCAAGATGGAGGACCCGAACGCGGCGCCCTCCATACGCCTGTCCAAGGGCGCGCACCTGGTGCTCAAGCGCACCCGCCCGTGGAAGGCGGCGCTGGCCACGCCGATCGACAAGTACCGCATCACGTTCGCCCTGCCGTGGGAGGACATGCTGCTCCTCGGCACGACGGACGAGGAGTACGAGGGCGATCCGGCGGATGTCGCGGTGACCGAGAAGGACACCGCGCAGATCCTGGACGAGGCGGCGTTCTCGGTCCGCGACCAGCAGCTGTCGCGGGATCTGATCACGTACTCCTTCGCGGGGCTGCGGGTGCTGCCGGGCGGGCCCGGTGACACCTCCAAGGCCAAGCGCGAGACGGTGGTGACCGAGGGCCGGGGCGGGATGCTGTCGGTCGCGGGCGGCAAGTGGACGACGTTCCGCCACATCGGCCGTACGGTGATGAACAAGCTGGCCGCGCTCCCCGGGCACCCACTCGCACAGGACATGGAGCCGATGGCCCGGCTGCCGAAGAAGCTGCCGCTGCCGGGGATCGCCAACCCGAACGCGGTCGCGCACCGGCTGCTGGTCGACGGGGGCACCCCCGGTCCGCGGATGGCCGCCGACACGGCACGGCACCTGGCCACGCACTACGGTTCGCTGTCCTTCGACATCGCCCGGCTGGCCAACGAGAACCCCGCGCTCGCCGAGCGCATCCACCCGGACGCGCCGGAGATCTGGGCCCAGGTCGCCTATGCGCGGGACCACGAGTGGGCCGAGACCGCGGACGACGTGCTGCGGCGCCGGACGACGCTGACGATCCGGGGCCTGGCGACGGACGAGATCCGGGCCGGGGTGGAGTCGGTGCTCGGCGACCGCAGGAGCTGAGCCGGTCCACGGGTGGGGGCGGCGTCCGGGGGGACGCCGCCCCCACCTGCGTGTGCCGTGTGTGCGGATTCACCGTCCGGGTTGGTCCGAAGGGCGTACCGGCCGCCTCCGGGGACGCATAATGGGCCGATACATCGGATGTCTGGAGGTCGCCCATGGCTGTCACCGACGAGGCCATCGAGAAGATCAAGGGAATGATCGTCTCGGGTGCGCTACGGCCCGGCGATCGTCTCCCCAAGGAGAGCGAACTCGCCGCGGAGCTGGGCCTGTCCCGCAACTCGCTGCGGGAGGCGGTGCGCGCGCTGTCGCTGATCCGCATTCTCGATGTGCGCCAGGGCGACGGCACGTATGTCACGAGCCTCGATCCGCAGCTGCTGCTGGAGGCGCTGAGCTTCGTGGTGGACTTCCACCGCGACGACACGGTGCTGGAGTTCCTGGCGGTCCGCCGCATTCTCGAACCGGCCGCGACCGCGATGGCGGCGAGCCGGATCAGCGAGGAGCAGCTCGACGCGCTCAGCGCCCAGCTGGACGCCCTGGGCGAACACCCGTCGGTGGAGGAGCTGGTGGCCTGCGACCTCGAATTCCACCGCGGGATCGTGCAGTCGTCCGGGAATTCGGTGCTCTGCTCGCTGCTCGACGGTCTCTCGGGGCCGACGACGCGGGCGCGGGTCTGGCGCGGTCTGACCCAGGAGGACGCGGTGAGCCGCACGCTGCACGAGCACCGGGCGATCGTCTCGGCGCTGCGGGACCGGGACGCGGAGGCGGCGCGGTCGTGGGCGACGGTGCATGTGGCCAGCGTGGAGCAGTGGCTGCGCTCCACGCTGTAGCGGCGCGGTGGGAAGGGGCCGGCGGCCCCTTCCCACCCGCCCTCAGTCCTGCTTCTCGCCGCTGGCGAAGCGGGAGATGACCAGGGCGACGATGATGATCGCGCCGTTGAGGAACTGGTTCCACAGGGCGGGGACCCCGCCGAGCGTCATCACGTTGACCACCAGTTGCAGCGTCAGTACGCCGGTCAGCGCGCCGAACAGGGTGCCGCGCCCGCCCTTGAGGCTGATCCCGCCGATCACGGCGGCGGCGAACACCTGGAAGATCCAGCCGTTGCCCTGGGTCGCGGCGACCGCCCCGTAGTGGCCGGTGTAGAGGATGCCGGCGAAGGCCGCCAGCAGTCCGCCGACGGCGAGCACGATCCACGTGACCCGGTCGACGCGGATGCCGGCGGCGCGGGCCGCTTCCGGGTTGCCGCCGATCGCGTACAGCGAGCGTCCGTGGCGCAGCCAGGCCAGCGCCGCGCCGCCGGCCGCGAAGAGGACCAGACAGATCCAGACGGCGGCCGGGGCGCCGAACCACGAGGTCTTGCCGAGGTAGCGGAAGGACTCCGGGACGTCGGTGATGGACTTGCCCTCGGTGATGCCGATGTGGAGTCCGCGCAGCATGGTCAGCATGCCGAGCGTGGCGATGAAGCCGTTGACCCGCAGCTTCAGCATCAGGAAGCCGTTGACGGCGCCGATGGCGAGCCCGACCAGCAGACAGAGCGGGATCGCCGACCAGGTGGGGAGCAGCCCGAGGCCGGCGAAGCGGCCGCCCTCGGTGGGCAGCACCAGCCACATGGCGACGACGGGCGCGATGCCGATCGTCGATTCGAGCGAGAGGTCCATCCGGCCGCAGATGAGGATCAGCGCCTGGCCGAGGACCAGCAGGCTGAGCTCGGAGGACTGCTGGACGACGCTGATGAGGTTGTCGGAGGTGAGGAAGACCGGCGAGACGATGAAGCCGATCAGCATCAGCACCAGGATCACCGGCACCAGCGAGAAGTCGCTCCACCGGATCAGCTTCAGCCGGCTCAGCGGACCGCTGTCACCACCCGCGCCCTTCAGTGTCCCGTTGAAGTCGTCGGCCGTGGACGGCCGTAGCGTGCCGGTCATTCCCTCTCCCCCACACCTTCCATGGCGGCGACGAGTTCCCCGTCGGTCCACCCGCTTGCGAATGTCGCCACGACCCGCCCGTGGAACAGGGCGAGCACCCGGTCGCAGACCCGCAGGTCGTCCAGTTCGTCCGAGACGACGACTGCGGCGTTGCCCTCGTCGGCGACCCGCCGCACGACGCCGAGGAGCGCGTCCTTGGACTTGACGTCCACGCCGGCGGTGGGCCGGACCGCCACCAGCACACTGGGCTCACGGGCCAGCGCGCGGGCGACCACCACCTTCTGCTGGTTGCCGCCGGAGAGCCCGGAGACGGGCTGCTCGGGCCCCGTGGTCTTGATGTCCAGCGAATCGATCATGCTCCGGGCGAACTCCCGGGTACGGGAGGGCAGTACGGTCCCCCACGGGCCGAGCTGGTCCGCGACCGTGAGCGTGGCGTTCTCGGCGACGCTGCGGCCGAGGACGAGGCCCTGGTCGTGCCGGTCCTCGGGGATGTAGCCGATCCCGGCGGCCAGGGCGTGCGGCACGCTGCCGGAGCGCACGGCCCTGCCGCGTACCCGTACCGTGCCGCCGCCGGCCTTGCGCATGCCCGCCAGGACCTCGCCCAGCGCGGTGTTTCCGCTGGCCGCGGAGCCGGCGAGACCGAGCACCTCTCCGGGGCGCACCTGGAGGTCCAGCGGCTCGAACCGGCCCTCCAGAGTGAGCCCTTCGGTGCGCAGGACGGGCTCGGCCTGGCTGTCGCCGGGGGCGGCGGTCCCGGCCGCGTGCCAGGCGACGGCCCCGGCCGCCTTCTCGCCGGTCATGGCCGCGACCAGGTCCGTCTTGGTGACCTCGGCGACCGGGGCGGTCAGGACGTGGCGGGCGTCGCGGTAGACGGTGACCGCCGAGCAGAGCTCGTACACCTCCTGCAGGTGGTGGGAGATGAACAGGAACGCCACTCCCTGGCTCTGCAGTTCCCGGAGCTTGTCGAAGAGCCGTCCGATGCCCCGGGCGTCGAGCTGCGCGGTGGGCTCGTCGAGGATGATCAGCCGGGCGCCGAAGGACAGCGCGCGGGCGATCTCGACGAACTGCCGCTGCTCGACCGCGAGATCGCGGGCCCGGGTGTCGGGGTCGACCTGCACGCCGTACTCCGCGAGGAGCGCCTGTGCGCGTCTGCGCAGCCGGCCCCAGCTGATCCAGCGGGCCCCGTCGTCGAACCGGTTGAGGAAGAGATTCTCCGCGACCGTCAGATCGGGGACGACCATCGACTTCTGGTAGACGCAGGCGACCTTCGACTGCCAGGCCGCGGTGTCCCCGAAGGCGGGCGCCGGCTCGCCGCCGAAGGCGACCGTGCCCGCGTCCGCCCTGTGGAGTCCGGTCAGTACGCTGACCAGCGTCGACTTGCCCGCGCCGTTGCGGCCGACGAGGGCGTGCGACTCGCCCGGCCGCACGGTGAGCTTCACCCCGTCGAGCGCGACGGTCGGCCCGAAGCGTTTGACGACGCCTTCCGCCTGTACGGCGGGCGGTGGTGCCTGGTCCATGGCTAGCTCTTCTTCTCCAGCTGGTTGGCCCACAGCTTCGGGTCGTCGACGTTGTCCTTGGTCACGAGCGGCGCGGGGAGCTGGTCCTCGAAGCCGTTCGGGATCTTGATGATGGTGGAGTCGTGGTCGGTCGGACCCTCCTTGAAAGTCTTCCCGTCCAGCGCCGCCTTGGCGTAGTACAGGGCGTACTTCGCGTACAGGTCGGCGGGCTGGGAGATGGTGGCGTCGATCTTCCCGGCCTTGATGGCGTCGAACTCCTCCGGGATGCCGTCGTTGGAGATGATGGTGATGTGGCCCGCCGTACGGGCCGGCTTCAGCAGCTTCTTCTGTTCCAGGAGCGCGAGGGTGGGCTGCAGGAAGACCCCGCCGGCCTGCATGTAGATGCCGTTGATGTCGGGGTGGGCGGCCAGGGTGGACTGGAGCTTGGCGGAGGCGACGTCGCCCTTCCAGTCGGTGGCCAGCTCGAACACCTCGATGTCCGGGAAGTCCTTGTCCATGCACGCCTTGAAGGCCTCGGAGCGGTCGCGGCCGTTGATGGAGGACAGGTCGCCCTGGAACTCGACGACCTTGCCCTTGCCCTTGAGCTGCTCGCCGAGGTACTTGCAGGCGTTGGTCCCGTACGCCTTGTTGTCGGCGCGCACCACCATGTAGACGTCGCCCTTGTCCGGGCGGGTGTCGACGCTGATGACCGGGATCTTCTTCTCGTTCAGCGTGTTGAGCGACTCGGCTATCGCGCCGGTGTCCTGCGGGGCCATCACCACGGCCTTGGCGCCCTGGTCGCTGAAGGTCTGGACGTTGGCGACCAGCTTGCCGATGTCGTTCTGCGAGTTGGTCAGCGGCAGCGCCTCGACCTCGCCGTCCTTGACGCCCTTCTGGACGTAGTTCTGGTAGGAGTTCCAGAAGTCGCTGTCGCTGCGCGGCAGGTCGATGCCGACCTTTCCGCCGCCCGCGCCGCTGTCCGACGATTCGCGGTTGCAGCCCGCGAGGGCAGTGACGGCCAGCAGTACGGCGCAGGCGGCCGCACTCGTCGTACGCACTCTCATTGGTGTCCCGTTCCTTTGTGGAGTACCGGCTCGAAGCTCTGATCGCGTTGCGGCGGTGCGTGGTGCGGGTGGTGCGGCTCGGGCCCGGGGCCCCGGTCAGCTGCCGGCGGGGCGCAGGCGCAGTCCCTGCATCCCGCCGTCGACCGCCAGCGCCGTGCCCGTCACGGAGGCCGCGGCGGGGCCGGCGAGGTAGACGATCGCGGCGGCCACCTCGTCGGCGGAGACCAGCCGGCCCAGCGGCTGGCGGGCGTCGAGGGCGGCGCGCTCGGCGTCCGGGTCCTCGGCCCGGCCCAGCAGCCGGCCGATCCACGGGGTGTCGGCCGTACCCGGGTTGACACAGTTGACCCGGATGCCCTCGCGGACGTGGTCGGCGGCCATGGCGAGGGTCAGCGAGAGGACCGCGCCCTTGCTCGCGCTGTACAGAGCACGCTGGGGCAGCCCGGCGGTCGCGGCGATGGAACAGGTCTGGGTGATCGAGACGGCCCCGGGGCGTTCGGCGACTGCGGCGCGCAGATGGGGCAGCGCGTGCCGGGCGGTGCGGACCATGCCGAGGACGTTGACGTCCAGCACCCGGGCCCATTCGGTGTCGTCGTTGTCCTCGACGGTGCCGATGGAGCCGATGCCGGCGTTCGACACGAGCGTGTGCAGGGAGCCGAGCTCGGCGGCGGCCCGGTCCACCGCCGCGCGCACGGCGGCGTCGTCGGTGACGTCCGCCTCGACGGCGAGGGTGCCCTCCGGCGCGCCCTTGGTGTCCCGGTCGAGGACCGCGACGCGCGCACCGCGCTCCAGCAGCAGGGTGGCGACGGCCGCCCCGATACCGGAGGCACCTCCCGTCACCAGGGCGTTCATCCCCTCGAAGTCGCGTGTGCCGGTCATCGGGCGTCCTCCTCGGTGGTGCGGCGGGCCTGCCAGACGGGGCCCTCCGGATAGCGGTGTGCGGCGATCGACTCGGGGCGCATCCGGGCGGAGAAGCCCGGGGACACCGGGGCGGTGTAGCGGCCCGCCTCGATCACGGTGGGGTCGACGAAGTGTTCGTGGAGATGGTCGACGTACTCGATCACCCGGTCGTCCCAGGTGCCGGAGACCGCCACGTAGTCGAACATCGACAGGTGCTGGACCAGCTCGCACAGCCCGACCCCGCCGGCGTGCGGGCAGACCGGCACGCCGTACTTGGCGGCGAGCAGCAGGATCGCCAGGTTCTCGTTGACGCCCGCGACCCGGGCCGCGTCGATCTGGACGAAGTCGACCGCGCCCGCCTGGAGGAGCTGTTTGAACACGACGCGGTTGGCGACGTGTTCGCCGGTGGCGACCTTGACCGGCTGGCCGGCCCGGACGGCGGCGTGGCCCAGGATGTCGTCGGGACTGGTCGGCTCCTCGATCCAGTGCGGCTCGTAGGGCGCGAGCCGGTTCATCCACTCCACCGCGTCGGCGACGTCCCAGCGCTGGTTGGCGTCGACGGCGATCCGCACGTCGGTGCCGACGGCCTCCCGGGCGAGGGCCATCCTGCGGACGTCGTCGCCGATGTCGCCGCCGACCTTCAGCTTGATCTGGGTGAAGCCGTCGGCGACGGCCTCCTTCGCCAGCCGGACCAGCTTGTCGTCGGAGTAGCCGAGCCAGCCGGGCGAGGTGGTGTAGGCGGGGTACCCCTCGGCCCGCAGCCGCTCGGCGCGGGCGGCCCGGCCCGGCTCGGCGCCGCGCAGGATGGCCAGCGCCTCGTCGGGGGTGAGCGCGTCGGTGAGGTAGCGGAAGTCGACGAGGGAGACCAGGTCCTCCGGTGTCATCTCCGCCAGGAACTGCCAGACGGGTCTGTCCGCCAGCTTCGCCGCCAGGTCCCAGGCCGCGTTGACGACCGCGCCGGCCGCCATGTGCATCACGCCCTTCTCGGGCCCCAGCCAGCGCAGTTGGGAATCGTGGGTGAGCTCGCGGTACAGGGCGCCGAGCGCGGCGGCGGTACGGGGCACGGGGCGCCCGGTGAGATGGGGCCGCAGGGCCTCGATGGCGGCGGCCATCACCTCGTTGCCGCGTCCGATGGTGAAGCAGAAGCCATGTCCCTCGGCACCGGCGCCGGCGCCGTCCCGGGCGTCGGTGCGCAGGACGACATAGGCCGCGGAGTAGTCGGGGTCGGGGTTCATGGCGTCCGAACCGTCCAGTTGTTCCGAGGTCGGAAACCGGATGTCGTGGACCTCGAAATCCGTGACGGTCTGACTCATGTGCGCCCCCAGGGGAAATAACATCGGACCTCTGCTCTGGTCATCCGATGTATAGCTCCCTGAAGCGCCCAACGTCCAGAGCCGGGCCGAAAAATACCCCCACAGCTCGGATGTCTTGCGAGACTGATGCCCCTATTCGGCCGGTGATGCACCCCGGTGGCCCGGGTTCACCCGGCCGTGCCCGAGGACGGCGGCGCGGGTGGCCGGAAGCCGTAAGGTTGTTCCGTACGCAAGGGAACTTCGGAAGGAGGCCTGGGTGATCGAGCTCGAGGGGGTTCCCGAGCTGATCGACCCGGTCATGGTGGCCGCGTTCGAGGGGTGGAACGACGCAGGTGATGCCGCCTCCACGGCGGTCGCGCACCTGGACCGGGAGTGGAAGGGCGAGGTGTTCGCGGCGCTGGACGCCGAGGACTACTACGACTTCCAGGTCAACCGCCCGACCGTCTTTCTGGACGGCGGGGTGCGCAAGATCACCTGGCCGACCACCCGGCTCTCCGTGGTCCGCATCGGCGGCGACAAGCCCCGCGACCTCGTCCTGGTCCGGGGCATCGAACCGTCCATGCGCTGGCGCTCGTTCTGCAACGAGATCCTGGGCTTCGCCCATGAGCTGGGCGTCGAGATGGTCGTGGTGCTCGGTGCGCTGCTCGGCGACACCCCGCACACCCGTCCGGTGCCGGTCAGCGGGGTCACGTCCGATCCGGACCTGGCGCGGACCATGGACCTGGAGGAGACCAGGTACGAGGGGCCGACCGGCATCGTCGGCATCCTCCAGGAGGCGTGCACGCACGCCGGCGTGCCCGCGGTGAGCCTGTGGGCGGCGGTGCCGCACTATGTGTCGCAGCCGCCCAACCCGAAGGCCACGCTGGCGCTGCTGAACCGTCTGGAGGACCTCATCGGGCTGCGCATCCCGCTGGGCGAACTCCCCGAGGACGCCCGCGCCTGGCAGCTGGGGGTGGATCAACTGGCCGCCGAGGACAGCGAGGTGGCGGAGTACGTGCAGACGCTGGAGGAGGCCCGGGACACCGCGGAGCTTCCGGAGGCGAGCGGCGAGGCCATCGCCCGCGAGTTCGAACGCTATCTGCGGCGCCGGGACCCCGGCCCCGGCGGACCGCCCGGCGGTCATGCGACGGAGGGCGGCGACGGCACGTATCTGCGGGACACGTCGAGCGGCCGCACCAGGCCGCCGAAGCCGATCCGCCCGGAGACCGGGCCGGGGCCGGTGAGCGGTCCCGGGGGCGGGGCCGGGACCGGTCCGGACACCGGCGGCAGCGGCCCGGCGGAAGCATCCGACGGCCCGCAGGACGGCGGCGCGCAGGATGCCGGCCCACAGGACGGCGGCGCGCAGGAGGACGGCCCCGGCAACGGCCCGGACGCCGGCCCCGACCGGCCGTCCGAGGACTGACCCGGGCAGCGCGGAGCCGGGCGGGTACGCACCCGCCCGGCTCCCCTGTCGCCGTACCGCCGTCACTCAGGAACAGACGAAGCGCGCCGCGCCCCAGTCCCCGTGGTCACCGGTCTTGGACCCGTTGGTGTCCGTGACCTTGAGGCGCACATGCCGCGCCCCGGTGACGTCCACATCGACCGGTACGGTCTCCGATGCCCCGGTCACCTTCGGCGAGGTCCACAGCACCTTGCCGTCAGCCTCGACGGAGAACGCCACCTCGCCGTAGCCGTCGATCTCGTCGTCGATCCCGGCGTCCGCGGTGAACTTCGCGCACTGTCCGCCGAGATAGACCTCGATGTCGGAGTCGGCGTGGGTGCCGATCCCCTTCTCGTACACCTTCCCGGCCAGGGTGAGCGGATGGCCGTCGGCCGCGCCCGACTCGCCGTTGCTGCGGTCGCGTTCCGCCGGTCCGTAGCCGTTGGCCGAGGTCAGCCACTCAAGATCGCTCGCCCACACCTCGCCCGAGGGCGGTGCCGGCATGACGGATGCGGCGAACCGCTGGGCGGCCGTGCGGGACTCGCCCGCCGACCGGTAGCGCGCGAGGGCGGTGACCCTCGCCTCGCCCGCCTTGGCGTCCTCGGCCGGGGTGACCCGGACCTCGACCCGCCGGGTGGTGCCCGCCGGGATCCGGTCGACGGTCTTCGCCGGGGTGACCTGCCAGCCCTCGGGGACGTCGAGGGTGAGCGCGGCGCCCGTCACATCGGCCTTGCCGGCGGTCACGTCGACGGCCACCGTGCTCGCGGTGCCCGCGCCGGTCTCCTGGCCCTGCGGCACCGACAGCGAGGCCGTCGCGGACGCGTTCCGCCCGCCGACCGCGCTGGTGTCCTCCAGCTTCAGGGAGAACTTCTTGCCCGTGGACAGCGGGGCGGTCTTGATCTTCACCACGCCGCCCCGGTCGTCGCGGTCGTACCACCAGCCCTGCTTCGCCTTCGCGTAGGCGGCGGCCGAGCCGAGCCGGGGCAGCTTGCCGGCCAGCTTCACCGCGCCGGGCTCGGAGCCGGTGTGCACGGTGAACTCGTACGGCCGGGTGCTCTGCTTGCCCGTGAACTTCCCCTTGCTCTCACCGATGTTCACGGTGATGTCGCCCGCGCCCTCCGCCGGAGCACGCACGTCGGCGGTCTGGGTGGCGTATGCGCCGTCGCGGTGCTCGCGGGTCACGCCGTCGTCCTCGTACAGCGTGAACGACGACGTGCCCTGCGGGTAGATGTCCCAGGCCAGCGGGGAGCCGGCCGTGCGGTCCTTGTACGAGCGGATGCCCGGCCACATCGGCACACTGGCGCCGCCCTTGACGAACAGCGGCAGGGTGTCGAGCGGGGCGCTGTAGCCGTCGACGGTCGTCGGCCCCTGGTAGGTGCGCCCGGTCCAGTAGTCGGTCCAGGTGCCCTTGGGCAGGTAGATGCCGTCGCGCTCGGTGCTGTCCTGGTAGACCGGGGCGACGAGGAAGTCCTCGCCCGACATGAACTCGTACTTCGCCGCGTCCGTAGCCGCCTTCGGGTCGTCCGGGTACTCCAGGGCCAGCGGACGGACCATGCCGACCCCGGTCTCGGTCGCCTCGTGCGCGTAGGAGTACTGGTAGGGCAGCAGCGACTCCTTGAGCTTGAGGTAGTCGCGGTTGATCGAGGTGTACGGCTCGCCGTAGCGGAAGGGCTGCTTGTCGCTGGCCGCCCAGCCGTCCATGGTCATCGTGGTCCCGAGGAACATCTTCCACTGCAGGTCACGGGTGTACGTCTTGGCGCTGCCGCCGAAGATGCCGTCGACGTCACCCGTGGTGTAGGCGAGGCCGGACATCGTGGCGCCCGCGTAGGTCGGGATCTGCCAGCGGATGTACTCCCAGCTTCCGGACTGGTCGCCGGACCACTGGACACCGCAGCGCTGCGCGCCCGACCAGCTCTCGGGGGCGTAGGTGAAGCCGCGCGCGTCGCTGTTGTCCTCGATGCCCTTGTACGCGTCCTTGCAGCCGTCCAGGGCGAACTTGTAGCCGTCGCCGACCCAGGCCACGTCCAGCTTGGCGACGCGCTGGCCCGCCCTGACCTGGTCACCGATCTTGTCGATGCCGTCCTCGGTCCACAGGCCCAGCTCCATGTCGCGGTCCTGGAGGCCCTTCGCGGTCTCCGCGAGGTCCTCGTAGCCGCAGCCGTAACCGTCGTTGACGAGCATCCAGCCGTTCGGCATGTCGTTCTCGACGTAGCCGTTGGCGACCTTCAGCGCGTCCAGGGTGCGGCGCTCACCCCGGTTGGCGTTGTGCAGGTAGCAGTCGGAGTCGCCCATCTCCAGGCCGTACACCGGCGGCAGAAACGGCTTCCCGGTGAGCTTCGTGTACTGGCCTATGACGTCCTTGGCGCTGTCGCCCGCGAAGTAGTAGGCGTCGAAGCGCTGTTCCTGCTCGGTGGTGGTCACCGGGTCGGTGAAGGCGTAGGTCCCGGGGGCGAAGGTGTTGCGGAAGACGCCGTAGCCGGCCGAGGAGAGGTAGAACGGCACCGAGTTGGGGTGGCCGCCGTCGTTCCAGTTGTAGTCGACGCCGACCTCGACGGTCTTGTCGCGGTGCGAGGTGTTGCCCCGCCCGTTCTGCATCCCGGCGCCGTAGAACTGCTCGTCGGCGCCGCGCGCCAGGGTCTGGGTGGTCTTGTCCGCGTCCCAGCTCAGCCCCTTCGCCTCGGACCACACCCGGCTGCCGTCGGCCCGGTACAGGGCGAACCGCAGGGGCGACTTGTACACACGCAGCGTGACGCTTCCGGTGGACAGGTCGTAGCGGTCGGCGCGCTCCTTCCAGCGGGTGCGGGGCGGCTTGCCCTGCGGCAGGACGATGGCGTCGCCCGCCGGGTCCTGGAAGGTGCCGTCCGGGGCGAGTTCGATACGGAACGTCTCCTCGGACACAAAGCTGACGCGGGCCTTCGCGGCCCCGGCCGTCAGCCGGTAGACGGGCCCGTCGGCCGAGAAGCCGGTGAGGTCGCCGACGGTCGTGCCGGCGGGGGCCGGGTCGGCCGCGCGGGCGCTGCCCGGTCCCGTGAGGACGGCGAGCAGTCCCAGCAGCGCTGCAACTACTGCCGATCTGATGCGCGTTGATGATTGCATAGAGCGCTTTTAGCGCAGCATCGAGCATTTGACCATGGACAAAACGGAACCGGCCCCGAACTTCATCAAGAAGTTCGGGGCCGGTGAACGGGCGTAATACGGCGGGCGGTTACAGCGCGACACCCAGCAGGGCATCGACGGTGCGCGAGACGAGTCCCGGCGCCCCCTCGTCCGTGCCGCCCTCGGCGGTCTGCCGCTCGGCCCAGCGGTCGACGGCGGCCAGCGCGGCCGGGGCGTCCAGATCGTCGGCGAGGGCCGCGCGGACCTCCTCGACCAGCGCGTCGGCGGACAGCCCGTCGGGGCGCGAGACGGCGGCGCGCCAGCGGGCGAGCCGGGCCACGGCATCGGCGAGGATCTGGTCGGTCCACTCCCAGTCGGAGCGGTAGTGGTGCGAGAGCAGGGCGAGCCGGATCGCCGCCGGGTCCACGCCGTCGCGGCGCAGCGTCGAGACGAAGACCAGGTTGCCCCTCGACTTGGACATCTTCTCGCCGTCCAGGCCGACCATCCCGGCGTGCACGTACGCCTGGGCGAACGGGTGCTCGCCGGTCAGTACCTGGGCGTGCGAGGCGCCCATCTCGTGGTGCGGGAAGGCGAGGTCGGAGCCGCCGCCCTGGATGTCGAAGCCCATGCCGAGGTGGTCCAGGGCGATGGCGACGCACTCGATGTGCCAGCCGGGCCGGCCGGCCCCGAGCGAGCCCCCGTCCCAGCTCGGCTCGCCCTCGCGGGCGGCCATCCAGAGCATCGGGTCCAGGGGGTTCTTCTTGCCGGGGCGCTCCGGGTCGCCGCCGCGCTCGGCGGACAGCAGGCGCATCGCCTCGGCGTCGAGGTTGGAGACCTCGCCGAAGTGCGGGTCGGTGTCGACGGAGAAGTACACATCGCCGTCGAGGTCGTAGGCGGCGCCCGCGTCCCGGAGCCGTTCGACGAGCGGCACAATGCCGGGTATCGCCTCGACGGCTCCGATGTAGTGCTGCGGCGGGAGCATGCGCAGGGCGGTCATGTCCTCGCGGAACAGGGCCGTCTCGCGCTCGGCGAGCTCGGTCCAGTCCTGTCCGTCGCGCACGGCCCGCTCCAGGAGCGGGTCGTCCACGTCCGTCACGTTCTGGACGTAGTGAACCTGCCGCTTGGTGTCGAGCCACACGCGCTGAACGAGGTCGAACGCGTTGTAGGTCGCCGCATGACCCATATGGGTCGCGTCGTACGGCGTGATGCCGCAGACATAGATGCGGGCGACGGGACCGGGGTCAAGGGTGATCCGTCCGCCGGTCGCGGTGTCGTGGATCCGAAGGTCGCGGCCCTTGCCAGGCAGGGCGGGGACCTCAGAAGCGGGCCAGGCATGCATGTCACGAGCGTAACCGGACGCGGCTTCCGGATACGAACCGGAGGGGGCATCCTGACCGAAGAGGCACTCTTGCGCCGGAACCGGGAACATGCATCCCCCGAAACCCCGCCGGTGGGGCGGGGCTCACGGGGCGCCCGCCGGGGCCGGATCAGACCGGTGGCCACGGGATGGCCGGCCATTCTCCGCTCGGCTCCCGGTGCCGCCCGGTGGTGCGCAGAGCGGCCACCCGGGCCCGCAGGGCCTCGATCTCGGCCGCCGTGACGAGTTCCCCCAGCCGGGTGACGAGCCCGGCGCCGGGCTCCAGCTCCCCGGCCAGCCGGTCCAGTACGGCGACGGCCTCGGCCGTCAGGGGCTCGCCCGCCCAGCCCCACAGCAGGGTGCGCAGCTTGTCGTCCGCGTTGAAGGTCACACCGTGGTCGATGCCGTAGAGCCGGCCGCCCGGCGCGGGCAGCAGGTGCCCGCCCTTGCGGTCGCCGTTGTTGATCACCGCGTCGAGGACGGCGAGCCGCCGCAGCCGGGGATCGTCCGCGTGCACCAGCAGCGCGGTCCTGCCCTCCCCCACCTCGGCGAAGGCCACGGCCTTCCAGCCCTCGCCGGGCTCCTCGTCCTCGACGAGCGCGAGCAGCCCCGGATCGTCCTCGCCCTGCGGCTCCGCCTCGATCCACAGCTGGCACATGCCCTGGCCGTAGGGACCGTCCCGCAGCACGGTCGGCGGGACCAGGCCCCAGCCCGTCGCCTCGGAGACCTCGTAGGCCGCCACCTCGCGCTGGGCGAGCGTGCCGTCGGGGAAGTCCCACAGCGGCTGTTCGCCGGCCACCGGCTTGTAGACGCAGTGCGTCTCCTCGCCCTCGTACGCGACCGAGCAGTAGAGCACCGCGTTGGACGCGCCCCGGACCTGGCCGAGGACGGTGAGCCGCCCCTTGGCCAGCAGGGTGACCAGCTCGGCGTCGGTCAGGCGCCCCGGCGGTATCCGTTCTGGCGCGGGCATACGTGTCCTTCCGGGTCGAGCGGCAGGCTGCACAGGGGGCACGGCGGGCGGCCCGCGTTCACGACGTCCAGGGCGCGCTTGGCGAAGGCGCGGGCCTGTGCGCCGCTGAGCCGGACCCGGAGCATCGGCGGGCCGTTCTCCTCGTCCTGGAGCAGCCGCTCCTCGGCCTCGGCGAGGTCCTCGACGGAGTCCGCGTCCAGTTCGACCAGGGCCTGCGCCTCGACGATCATGCGCTGTTCCTCGCCGTCCCAGGCGAGCGCCATCGTGCCGACCCGGAACTCCTCCTCGACGGGGATGTCGAGCGGAGCGGTGTCGGTGACGTCCATCGGGGCGACCGCGGGCACCGGGGAGTTCCCGCCGGTACGCCGCACCACCTCGTCCAGCAGTTCGTCGACCCGCTCGGCGAGCGCGGCGACTTGGGTCTTCTCCAGGGCCACGCTGGTGACACGTCCGCCTGAGGAAGCCTGCAGGAAGAACGTACGACGTCCAGGCAGCCCGACCGTACCGGCCACGAAACGGTCCGGGGGGTCGTAGAGGAACACCTGACGGGACACGTCCTGTCTCCCTTGAGAATTGACGGCAGATGAGGGTCGGCCGGGGCCCCGCGGAAGAGTTCTCCCGCGCGGGTGCCTACGGCGCGTCCACCCTACTGCGCGCGGAGATCACGGCGAGCCCGCGCCGCCCCCGACCGCCGCGTCCGGCGCCGCGTCCGCGTCCGGTCCCGGCTCGCGGGGCGCGAGGCCCGCGAGGTCCCCCGTGTCGCCGAGACGGAGCAGATAGGGGCGCAGCCGGGTGTAGCGGATCGCGGTGACCGAGCAGGGGTCGGCCTGGACGCGCTGGAAGAGGTCCAGATGCAGGCCGAGGGCGTCGGCGACCAGGGACTTGATGATGTCGCCGTGCGAACACATCACGTACACGGCGTGCTCGCCGTGCTCGGCCTCGATCCGGGCGTTCCAGTCCCGTACCGCGTCGACGGCGCGTGCCTGCATCGCGCGCATGGACTCGCCGCCGGGGAACGCCGCGGCGGAGGGGTGCTGCTGCACGACCGTCATCAGCGGCTCGTCGGTGAGTTCGGCGAGCTTGCGCCCCGACCAGTCGCCGTAGTCGCACTCGCTGATCCGCTCCTCGGTGTGCAGCGGGAGCTCCGGGCGGGCTTCCAGCAGCGGCCCGAGGGTCTCGCGGCAGCGTTGCAGGGGGCTGCTGACGGCGGCGGCGAGCGGCAGTGCGGCCAGCCGGCCGGGGAGGGCGGCGGCCTGCTCGGCGCCGCGCTCGTCGAGTGCGACACCGGGGGTGCGGCCCGCGAGCACCCCGGACGTGTTGGCGGTGGAGCGTCCATGGCGTACGAGGATCAGGGTGGGCATGGGGCCCAGGGTAGGCCGACGTCGCGGCAAAGGTGCGCCGGGGACCGGAGCAGGGAAGAATGCGCGCCGTGATTGTGGACTGCGCCATCTACCGCGACGGACGCCGCACCGACGGCCCCGCCGATTTCTCCGATGCCCTGGACGAGGCGCGGGCCGCCGGTGACGCCTTCCTCTGGATCGGCCTGCACGAGCCGACCGAGAAGGAGTTCGACATGGTCAGCAGCGAGTTCGGGCTGCATCCGCTGGCCGTGGAGGACGCGCTGGCCGCGCACCAGCGGCCGAAGCTGGAGGTCTACGACGACTCCCTGTTCGCGGTGATCAAACCGATCGTGTACGACCACGAGAAGGACACGGTCACCGCGGACGAGCTGATGGTGTTCATCGGCGACTCGTTCGTGGTGACGGTCCGGCACGGCGAGGGGGCGCCGCTGGCGGCGGTGCGCCGCAGGCTGGAGGCCGAGACCGATGTGCTCAAGCACGGGCCCACCGCCGTCCTGTACGCGATCAGCGACGCGATCGTGGACCACTACATAGATGTCGCGGGCGAGCTCCAGGTCGACCTGGAGGAGCTGGAGACGCAGGTGTTCGCGCCGAGCGGCAGCGGCGACTCCAAGAACACCAAGAACACCGCCGCCCGCATCTACACCTTCAAGCGGCAGGTGCTGGAGTTCCGCCGGGCGACGGTCCCGCTGACCGTGCCGATGGCCCGGCTGGCGAGCGCGGGCGTGCCGTTCGTCCATGAGCACGCGCAGCCGTTCTTCCGGGACGTACAGGACCATCTGACCCGTGCCAACGAGCAGGTGGAGGGGCTGGACCGGCTGCTCTCGGACATCCTGTCCGCGCATCTCGCGCAGATGGGGGTGCGGCAGAACGACGACATGCGCAAGATCTCCGCGTGGGCGGCGATGGCGGCGGTGCCGACCATGGTCGCGGGGATCTACGGGATGAACTTCGACCACATGCCGGAGCTGCGCTGGGTCTGGGCCTATCCGGCGGTCGTGCTGCTGATGGCGGGCGCGGTCGTCGGCCTGTACCGCCAGTTCAAGCGGCGCGGCTGGCTCTGACCGGCCCGGGCCCCGGGCCGGCCTCCCTGGGGCTCAGGCGAACTCGGGTGCCGGTACGGCCGGTCCGCCCAGCGCGTCGCGCCGCTCGGGCGGTGCGAGGCTGACCATCCGCCGCCAGCCGCCCAGCCGCTCGTACGCGTAGACGGCGTGGATCCCCGCCGCCAGCACGGCGGCCTTCGCCCGGGGCCAGCCGAGGACACGGCCCATGTGGTCCATCACGGCGAGGCTGACATCGCGGTAGACCCGGATCTCGGCGAGCGCACACTCGCGCAGGATGCGCTGGATCGTCCGGCCGTGTCCCGCCCGGGCGAACCGCAGCAGCTCCTCGTGGCAGTAGGCGAGGTGGTTGTCCTCGTCGTTCGAGATCATCTTCACCGCGCGGCCCAGGTCGGGGTGGTCGGCGAAGTACTTGCGCAGCAGCTGCATCTGCTCGGACGCGCGCTGCTCGGTGACCCGGCTGTGTGCCAGGTACGTGATGATGTCGCGCTCGGTGAGCGGTTCCTCGCGCCCCAGCTGTTCATGGGCGAGGCCGATGCCGTGGCGCTCCAGCAGCATCGTGTAGTCGGTCTCGTGCGGGACCTCGACCGGGGACAGTCCGCGCTTCTTGAGCAGGGCGTTGAAGATCCGCCCGTGCTTGTCCTCGTCGGCGCCGTGCCGGGCGATCTTGGGGGCCAGCGCCTGCTGGCTCGCGGGCACGAGCGCCGCGATCCGCCCGTTCTCCCAGCCGCCCTGGGACTCCCCGCTGGCCGCGATGGAGCAGAACAGCCGGAACGACTCGTCGTCGTCGAGAATCTCCTGGAACAGGTTCTTTGCCGAGAGCATCACTGCCACCTCCGTGCCGGCATCCGCCGAGGGCCAGTCAAATGCGCCCTGCCCCGGGCGGCAACACGAGCGGCCCCCGTGCTGGTCCGAACGGGGGCCGCCGCAGGGCCCGGACCAGCACGGGGAACCGTTTTTGCACGGCCCCCGTAACCCCGTCGCCGCACCCGCGTTGTTCCGCGTGACGGCCGTGGCGGGGAGGACCCCCCGAGCCCCCACCACGGCCGTGGTGACCTCCGGAGCGGCTAGCCGAGCCCGGCCAGCTCCAGCGCGTCCGTACCGGCCCGCAGGGCGGCGATCCGCTCGTCGAGCGTGAAGCCTGCCGGGGCCAGGGTCAGGGTGGTGACGCCGACGGCCGCGTAGGCCTGCATCCGCTCGGCGATCCGCTCCACCGAACCCAGCAGCGTGGTCTGGTCGATCAGCTGGTGCGGTACGGCGGCGGCCGCGCCGCTCTTGTCGCCGGAGAGGTACTTCTCCTGGATCTCGGCGGCTTCCTTCTCGTAGCCCATCCGCTGCGCGAGCTGGTTGTAGAAGTTCTGCTTGGGGCTGCCCATGCCGCCGACGTACAGGGCGGTGTAGGGCCGGAACATGTCGGCGAGGCCCTTGACGTCGTCGCCGACGGCCAGCGGCACGGTCGGGCAGACGTCGAAGCCCTCCATGGTCTTGCCGGCCTTCTCACGGCCCGCCCGCAGGTGCTTGACCGCGGTGTCCTCCAGGTGCTCGGCCGAGGGGAAGATCAGCAGGGCGCCGTCGGCGATCTCGCCGGTCTGCTCCAGGTTCTTCGGCCCGATCGCGGCGATGTAGAGCGGGATGTGCTCACGCTCCGGGTGGACGGTCAGCTTGAGCGCCTTGCCCGGTCCGTCCGGCAGCGGCAGCGTCCAGTGCTGCCCCTCGTACGACAGGCGCTCGCGGGTCATCGCCTTGCGGACGATGTCGACGTACTCCCGGGTGCGGGCGAGCGGCTTGTCGAACTTGACGCCGTACCAGCCCTCGGAGACCTGCGGACCCGACACCCCGAGGCCGAGCCGGAACCGGCCGCCGGACAGGGAGTCGAGCGTGGCCGCGGTCATCGCCGTCATCGCGGGCTGGCGCGCCGGGATCTGCAGGATCGCGGAGCCGACGTCGATGGACTCGGTCTGCGCGGCCACCCAGGCCAGCACGGTCGGCGCGTCGGAGCCGTACGCCTCGGCCGCCCAGCAGACGTCGTAGCCGAGCCGGTCGGCCTCCTGCGCGACGGCGAGGTTGTCGCCGTCCATTCCCGCGCCCCAGTAACCGAGATTGATGCCGAGCCGCATAGCCGCTCCCCTTACTGATCAGTAACGTCCCTGTGTCCCGGACTCTAGCGCGCGGGAATCGACGGCGACAGGGGCCACCCGGGGGCCGGTTGTCCCCGGGCCTGCGCCCGGTGGGGCCCTGGCCAGTAATCTCAGCGCCCATGGAGCAGAGGCATCTCGGCCGCACCGGCCTTCGAGTGTCCCGGATCGGGCTCGGCACCCTCACCTGGGGCCGGGACACCGACGAGCACGACGCTGCCGAGCAGCTGAAGGCCTTCTGGGAGGTGGGCGGCACCCTCGTCGACACCGCCGATGTGTACGGCGGCGGGGAGGCCGAGTGCCTGCTCGGGCGGCTGATCGAGGGGCTGGTGCCCCGGCGCGACCTGGTCGTCGCGACCAAGGCGGGCAGCGTGGCCGATCCCTTCCGCCGGTTCAACGGCTCGCGCGGCCATCTGCTGGCCGCCCTGGACGCCTCGCTGGCCCGGCTCGGCACGGACTACGTCGACCTGTGGCAGGTGCACGCCTTCGACCCCGCGACCCCGCTGGACGAGACGCTCCAGGCACTGGACCTGGCGGTGTCCTCGGGCCGCGCGCGGTACGCGGGGGTGGCCGGATTCTGCGGCTGGCAGCTGGCCAAGGCCGCCACCTGGCAGCTCGCGTCACCGGGGGTGCGGACCCGGCTGGCCAGTACGCAGATGGAGTACTCGCTGCTGCAGCGGGGCGTGGAGCGCGAGGTGCTGCCGGCCGCGCTGGACCTCGGTGTGGGGCTGCTGCCCTCGTCGCCGCTGGGCCGGGGCGTGCTGACCGGCAAGTACCGCACGGGCACCCCGGCCGACTCGCGCGGCGCGTCCGAGCTGCTGGCCCCCTTCGTCGAGCCGTATCTCGACGACGCGGCGAGCCGCATCGTGGACGCCGTGGCGACAGCGGCCGACGGACTGGCCACCACCGCGCTCCAGGTGGCCCTCGCCTGGGTGCGGGACCGGCCGGGTGTGGTGGCCCCGATCGTCGGCGCGCGCAACGCGCGGCAGCTGGAGGAGGCATTGTCAGTGGAGGCGCTTAGTCTTCCTGACGAGATCTGCCAGGCGCTCGACGATGTGTCGGCGCCCGTGCACCGCTATCCCGACCAGGACTGGAGCACGCTGTGACTGCGCTTCCCCGGGAGGAATCCCCCGGCCCCTCGGCCACCGACGACGGCGTCGTCGCGGACGAGCCCGCCACCGCGCCCGCACCCGCCGACGAGGCCGGGAACGGCGAAGCGGAGACGGCCGACGCGGAGACGGGCGACGCGCCCGAGGGGGGCTCCGAGGGGACGGACGCGCCCGCCGCCGAGGCCGCCGCCCCGGAGCTCTCCGAGGCCGAGGCCGAGCTGGCCGCCCAGCGCGAGCTGCGTGAGCGGATCGAGAAGCGCAAGGCCGAGAAGGAGGGCCCCATCCCGGCCGGTACGAAGCTGAGCGGCCCCGCAGCCGATCTGCTGGCCGCCGTACGGGCCGTGGAGAGCGGCGAGAAGCCCGCCGCGGCCTTCTTCGACTCCCCCGCACCCTCCCCGGCCCGCCGCACCGTCCCGGCCCCCGCACCGGCCCGTGAGCGGGCCCCGGAGCCCCGGCGCACCGAGCCGGGCGCATCGCCCGAGGCCGTCGCCGCCGTGACGGCCCTGCTCACCGAGGGCGGGGCCCCCGAGGCCCTCGCGCCACCCGCCGCCGTCACACTCGGCGCCCAGGCCGCCGAGGTGCTGCGCGAGGACCCCTGGCAGCTGCTGGCGCTCCCCGGCGTCGGCCCCGAACAGGCCGACGGCTTCGCCCGCGCGCTGCTGGGCGCCGGCTGCGGCCCGGACGACGAGCGGCGCACCGCCGCCCTGGTCGGCTGGCTGCTGGAGCGCGCCGCCCTCCGGGGCCACACCGCGCTGGACGCGGACCAGGTGCGCGCATCGCTCGCCGGGCGCGCGGTGAGCGATCCCGACGCCGCCGTGCAGCACGCCGTCGCCGAAGGCGTCGTCCTGGTCTTCCAGGACGGCCCGGAGCACCAGGAGAGCGGCGACACGGACGAGGACCCGGCCGAGGCGGACGCGGACGCGGAGCCTCAGGAGGCCGCGGAGCCCGTACAGGTGCTGCTGGGCCTCGACCGGTACGCCCTGGCCGAGGAGAGCCTCGCCGACGGGCTGGCCCGGCTGGTCAACGCCTGCGAGAAGGACGCGGACTGGTCGGACGCGGCGTCCGCCGCGCCCTCCCCGTCGGCCGCCGAGCTGATCCGTGCCGTCGCGGCCCACGGCCTGGTCGCGCACACGGGCGGCGAGGCTGCGCGGGCCGAACCCGCCGCGCTGATCGCCGCGGCGAGCGGCCTCGGCCTGCGCGCCCTGGGCGCCGCGCACAGCGCGGACGGCCGAGAGCGGCTGGCGGCGCAGACGGGCGACCCGGCCTCGGTCGTCACGCTCGCCGGGCTGCTGTCCGGCGCCGAGGGCCCCGGACGCGACGGGGAGGGGGCGCTCGCGCTCGATCTGCTCGTCGTGCTGGACGCCCCGCAGCTGGACGTCGAGACCGGCGCGATGCTGGTGGAGTCCCTGGCCGACGGCACGCGCCTGGTGCTCAGCGGGGACCCGGGCGTGCTGGGCTCGGCGGGCGCCGGGCGGGTGTTCGGCGATGTGCTGGCCGCCCGCGCCTGCCCGCAGACCGTCTCCCGCACCCCGGACCCCGGCCCCATCGGCGAGTTGGTCTCGGGGATCGGCATCGGGGAGCTGAACCAGGTGGCGGCGCCCGGCAAGGAGGTCGTCATCGTCCCCGTGCGCGACGCGGGCGAGGCGGTGCACCGCACGGTGCAGCTCGTCGCCGACTCGGTGCCGCGCGCCCTCGGGGTGCCCTCGTCCGACACCCAGGTCATCACCGTCGGCCACGGCGGTTCGGCGGGCACCCGGGCGCTGAACGAGGCGCTCAAGCAGCGGCTCAACCCCGGTCCCGGGCGCTTCGGCGGCTTCGATCCCGGGGACCGGGTCGCCCATGTGCCCGCGCCGGGCAGGACCGTGCCCGGGGTGGTCGTCTCGGCCGACGCGGAGGGCCTGCACCTGGACTGCGCGGGAACCCCGGTCGTCGTACCGCAGGACCGGGTGGCGGCCTCCGTGCGGCACGCCTGGGCGCTCAGTGCCCACCAGGCGGCCGGGATGCGGTGGCCGGCGGCGGTCGTCGTGCTGCCCGGGGACGCGGCGCAGGGGCTGAGCCGTGCATGGGTCTACACCGCCTTCGGCCGGGGCGAGCGGCATCTGTCCGTGGTGCACGGCGTCGACCAGGCCCTGCCGCGCGCGGTGGCCGAGGTGCCCGCCCAGGAGCGCACCACCCGGCTGCGCACCCTGCTGGAGGCGTCCCAGGCCTCCCAGGCCTCCCAGGTGTGACGGGAGCGACAGAGACCGACGAAAAACCGGCGCAGGGGCCCGGCGGACGCGTGACGCGTCCGCCGGGCCCCTCCGCCGTGGGCGCTGCGCTCAGATGGTGCCCCGGACCGGGCCGTCCAGCTCCTCGTCGAGATCGTCCTCGTCGAAGACGGCGCTGACGTCGAAGCGGCAGACCACCAGCTGCGGATCGGCGTCGTCGAACGGGGCGGCGAGCCACTCCCCGGGCTCCGGCAGCTCCTCCGCCGCCGCGACCCAGAGCGTGGAGTCGCCCTCCTCCAGACCGAATTCCGTGTGCCGGGAGGCGATCTCGTCCGCCTCGTACTCCCCGAAGAGCACCCCCAGCGCCGCGTGGACGCTGTTGCCGACCACCGCCGCGCTCCGGTCGCCGCGCTCGTCCGGGTCCACGTCGACGAGCCGCTGCGCCTGGGCGAGCAGCCGCTGGGGCTCCACCACCGCGTAGTCGCGGCGGATCAGCACGCTGAGGGCGTTCGGCTCCTCCGGGCCGTTGTAGGGCGGCAGGGAGTCCGCCGATCCCGGGATCTCGAAGGGGGTGACCTCGTCATGGCGGTCGTAGAGGAGTTCGTCGTAGACCTCCGCCGCAGCGGCCAGTGCGTTGAACGCGTCGTAGACAGCGGGGTCGTCGTCCCCCGACCGGCGTTCGACCGCCGCGAGGTGGTGGTCGATCGCGGCTTTGACCGCATCGGCGGCGGCGCGTACCTCGGCAGCGGTGGGCTGCGCAGCATCAGACATAGGGCAGACGCTATCCGTACCGGGGCTCTGCCCGCACAATAGATGCGATGCCGGAATACGAATTTGTCGACGTGTACGTGCCGCGCGGGGTGTCCCGGAAGGAGACAGCCCGCCTGTTGACCGACCATGCCGAGTACGGGCACTGGGAGTTGGACCGACTGACGCTGCGCCTGGACGGCAGCCGCCGGGTGCGGCTGCGGCGGCGGATCATCCGCCAGCTCCGGGCCACCTGGTGAGACGGAGCGGGCCCCGCTCCCGCGGGGCCCGCTCCCTTCGCCGTGCTTGCCGTGCGCCGTTAGGCGGCGGCCCTGGCGCGGCGGTACAGCACCGTGCCCGCGCCTGCCAGCAGCAGGCCGGCGCTCGCCGGGATGAGCAGGTCGAGCCCGCCCGCTCCGGTGTGCGCGAGCTGCGGGGCGTGGGGCACCGTCTGCGGCTCGGGCGTGTTCGGGACGTGGTGCGGCGGGGCCGGCGGGGTCACGTGGCGGACCGGGGGTTCCGGAACGGCCGGCGGCGGCGTGCTGTCGTTCTCGCACGTGTTGCCGAACGTGGGGTTCAGCAGCCCGACGATGTCGATGCTGTTGCCGCAGGCGTTCACCGGGATGTCGATGGGCGCCTGGACCTGGTTGCCCGAGAGCAGACCGGGCGAGCCGTGGGTGGTGCCCTGCGCGGTCGCCCCGCCCCCGTTGCCGCTGTCGGCGCGGTGCCTGCCCGTGCCCGGCTGTGCGCCCTGGCCGCGGTCGTCCGCCGCGCGGCTGCCGATGGAGCGGCTGCCGGAGGCGTGGCCGCCCTGCGACCCCGCCGTCGAACCGTGCTGACCGGCGGTCGCGCCGCCGCCCGAGACGTTGGCGCACCCGTTGCCGAACGTGGGGTTCAGCAGTCCGACGACGCTCACGGAGTTGCCGCAGGCGTTGACCGGCACGTCGATCGGGATCTGTACCGAATTCCCTGAAAGCACCCCCGGGGAATTCGATGCGCCGCCGGACGCTCCCGCGTCGGCGTGCGCGTAACCGCCACTGAGCGCGAGCACGCCGCCCGCAGCCGCCATGGTGATCAGGCCTTTACGCGTGACCTGTCGCATAGGTGTTTCCTGCCTTCTAACCTTCCGGAATACCCCCGGACTTGACCGTGCGGAGGCAAAGGACCCGTCGGCCCCGGGGCGCATGGAGCGCGCTCCGGGGCCGACCGGGCTCAAACCCTTACGGGTTGACGCACACGTCAGGCGTTGACGCAGGTGTTGCCGAAGGCCGGGTTCAGCAGCCCGATCACGGAGATCGTGTTGCCGCACACGTTCACGGGAACGTGGACGGGAACCTGGACGACGTTGCCCGAGAGCACGCCGGGGCTGCCGATGGCGGCACCCTGGGCGCCCGAGTCGGCGACGGCCATGCCGGCGCCCGCGAGCACCAGACCACCGGTGACAGCCGCAGCGGCGACGATCTTCTTGATCATTATTCCTCCTAGTTGGCAAGTGCGGTCCCAGCCGCGGACCGCACCACCTGTAACGAGGAGGAAGTAATCGGGCTACGAGCAGAACACCCCTTTCACTCGTTCCGGTTATATGCGTACACCCTGGCGAATATTTCGCGGACTGGTCAGCTGTGGTCGATGAAACGGTCGAGGACCCGGGCGCCGAACTTCAGCCCCTCCACCGGCACCCGCTCGTCCACGCCGTGGAACATGCCGGCGAAGTCCAGCTCCGGCGGGAGCTTCAGCGGGGCGAAGCCGAAGCAGCGGATGCCCAGGTCGTCGAAGGACTTGGCGTCCGTACCGCCGGAGAGCATGTACGGGACCGCGCGGGCGATCGGGTCCTCCGCCTTGAGCGCGATCTGCATCGCGTCCACCAGCGAGCCGTCGAAGTCGGTCTCCAGCGCCTTGTCCCCGTGCACGTCCTCGCGCTTGACGCGCGGGCCGAGGATCCGGTCGAGGTCGGCCAGGAACTCCTGCTCGTACCCCGGCAGGAACCGTCCGTCCACATGGGCGGTGGCCTGCCCGGGGATCACGTTCACCTTGTAGCCCGCGCCCAGCATGGTGGGGGCGGCGGAGTTGCGGAGGGTGGCGCCGACCATCTTGGCGATGCCGCCGAGCTTGGCCAGCGTGGCGTCCATGTCCTCCGGGTCCAACGGGGTGCCGAGCGCGTCGGACAGTTCGTCCAGGAAGGAGCGCACCGTCTTGGTCACCCGCACCGGCCAGGTGTGCCGGCCGAGCCGCCCGACCGCCTCGCACAGCTCGGTGATCGCGTTGTCGTCGTTGGTCATGGAGCCGTGGCCAGCCGTGCCGTCCACGGTGAGCCGCATCCAGTGCATGCCCTTCTGGGCCGTCTCGACGAGGTAGAGCCGCAGGTTCTCGTTGACCGTGAAGGAGAAGCCGCCGACCTCGCCGATCGCCTCGGTGACGCCCTCGAAGAGGTCCGGGTGCTTGTCGACGAGATACCGGGCGCCGTACGTGCCGCCGGCCTCCTCGTCCGCGAGGAAGGCGAGCACGATGTCGCGCGGGGGCTTGCGGCCGCTGCGCATGCGGTCGCGCACGACCGCCAGGGTCATCGCGTCCATGTCCTTCATGTCGACCGCGCCCCGGCCCCACACGCAGCCGTCCGCGATCTCCCCGGAGAACGGGTGGTGCGTCCAGTCGTGGGCGTTCGCCGGGACGACGTCGGTGTGGCCGTGGATCAGCAGGGCCGGCTTGGAGGGGTCCTCGCCCTCGATCCGCGCCACCGTGGAGGCCCGGCCCTTGTGGGACTCGAAGATCTGCGGCTCCAGCCCGACCTCCGCGAGCTTCTCGGCGACGTACTCGGCGGCCGCGCGCTCACCCGGTCCCGAGTGGTCCCCGTAGTTGCTGGTGTCGATCCGGATCAGGTCACGACAGAGGTCCACCACCTCATTCTCGGCGGTCTCACCCGAGCCGGTCCGGGCCGCATTGGTCTCGCTCACGCTGGTTCCTTCCACTGTCGCTGTGGTGCTCCCCCTCATCCTCCCGCGCCCCGGCCGCACACCCAAGGGCGCCCGCCCTCCGTCATGTGCCCTTCACACGGAACCGGGCGTGATCGAGCACCCTCCAATGTTTGCTATGGTTTTCCACGTCGGAACGGGCCGGGCCCGCGAGACAGACACCTTGTCCGGGTGGCGGAATGGCAGACGCGCTAGCTTGAGGTGCTAGTGCCCTTTATCGGGCGTGGGGGTTCAAGTCCCCCCTCGGACACCAACCAGCCCCACGGTCCTTCGCGGACCGTGGGGCTGTGTCGTTTGCGCGTTTCCACCCCCTGCCCGCTCCTGGGCGGCCGCACCGTAGCATCGGCGTTTTGCGGTGATCTTCGCGTTCGGCAAGGGGGATGTCATGGGCAGGGGTGGCAGGCGAGGGACCAAGGTCCTCGCGGGGGTGGTCGCCGGGGCGGTGCTCGCCTCCGGCATCGGGCTCTGGGCGACGGACAGTTGGCCCTTCCGCGACAGCTACTGCTGGGGCGCGTGGGAGCAGAACAGCGGCGCGGCGTTCCTCGGCGACGGGGCGCTCGGCAAGTCGGGCTCGGAGCGGAAGGCCACCGCCTCCGCGCCGCCCTTGTCCGGCCGGCCGCACGCCACCTGCACACTGGCCGTGACCTCGACGGTCGAGGACGACGACTCGGACCAGCCGCTCACCTTCCATGAGCAGGTCACCCTGGAGTACGGCCCCGTCCCCGCCGGGGCGAAGGAGCGCCGGGCCTGGATAGCGCACTACTTCCACGGCTCCGCCTCTCCCCTGCCGGACGGGCTCGACGGGCTGGTCGCCCGCGACCGGGCCATGCTGGTCCTGCCCGGGGCGTGCGACGCGGACGGCAGGCCCGCCGCCGTGACGCTGCGCAGCGAGAGCACGGGCGACGGTCATCTCGGCAAGGTCGCCATGCCCTTCTCGATCGGCACCCTCGACGATGTCGCCCAGATGCTGCTGGACGCCGCCAACACCACGATGGAGAAGGCCGGTTGCGCGCCCGGCGGGAAGCCGCTGCACACGTTCTCGCCGATGGTGACGGTGGCGGAGGACCATGAGTCGGCCGGGTCGCCGCTGTGCCGGATACCGGGGATGGACTTCGACTTCGGCAAGGGCTCGCGGTACGAGGAGCAGGTGGGCGCGGTCACCGACCGGCTCCAGACCTGTTCGGTGGTGTGGCGGACGCTGCGGATGCCCGACGAGCCGTCGGCCCAGTATGTGATGGCGCGTCAATCGCGCCTGGTGGCACTGTTCGAGGGACTTCCGGAGGGATCGGCCCAGGGGCTGCTGCGCAGGAGCTGCGATGGCCGGCCGACGGTGTTCTACGGGCACACCGAGACGGGGATGAAGGACCGGGGCCGCCCCGACGACCAGCGGGTGTTCGAGCGGTTCGCCGAGTCCGTGGGCAAGCGCATCGGCTGCGGCAGCGGAAAGGGTGGGGACGCGTGAGCGAGGAGAACCCCGTGCCGGACGCCGGGAACGAGAGCCCGAACGACGCGGAGGCCGCGGTCCCGGCGAACGAGGCCGCCGTCCCCGCAAGCCCCGCCCCCGAGGAGGACCGGCCGTCGTTCCTGCGCCGGCTGCTGCGCAGCCGTACCACCCGGGCCGTCGCCGCGGCGGCCGTGGCCGGGGCGCTCCTCGGGGCCGGCACCGTGGCCTGGCGCACGGACACGCTTCCCCTGCTCGGGCCCTCGCCCTGCTGGGACTCGCTCGGTTCCGGCACCATGGACGAGCTCTTCGGCGACCGCAGGACCGAGGTCGAGGAGCAGTCCCTGCGCACCGACCCGCAGGGCGACGGGCTGTCGTACGGCCAGTGCCGCATCACCAGTTACAAGGACGACCGGGCCATGCGCCAGGTGACGGTGAACGTGCACCGGCTGGACGGTCTGCGGGGCACCGACGCACGGAAGTGGCCGCAGGAGTTCCTGGCCGCCGGGATGGTGTCGCTCGGCGACGGGCTGCCCGGGATGGCCTCCGGTTCGCGTGCCTGGATAGCGCTGCCGCAGAGCTGCACGGGCCGCGACGAGTTCACCGGGCCCACCGTGGTGGACATCGGCATGGGTCTCGCGGGCCTCGACATCTCGTCGGAGTACGAGCGGGAGGACCGGTCCGCGCTGACCGGCGCGGTCGTGGAGACGGCCAACGGTGTCATCCGGGAGCTCGGCTGCTCGGGCACCTACACCGCCCCGCGCACGCTGCCCGCCCCCGTGGACTGGAAGGACGCCGAGGCGGACGCCTTCTGCGGCATCGAGGGGTTCACCCTGCCCGGCGCGCACCGCAAGGACCTCTCGCACGTCCGTATCGGCGGCGAGGGCGGACCGGCCCGGGTCTGCGAGGCCGGCGGCAGCTACCGGGAAGCGGTCGTGCGGCTGACGACGGTGACCGATCCGGCGCTGTCCGAGATCTACTCCTCGGACGCCCTGCGCACGGGCGAGCCGGTCAAGAGCGCGCCGGGCCCGGGGTACGGGTACGGGAAGCTGGCGGGGAACCGGGCCGTGTTCCGGGCCGTCTGCCAGACCGGTCCGGTGGTCTTCGTGGTGGAGCAGCTGCGCGGGACGGAGAAGGGCTCCTTCTCGCTCAGCCGCGACCTTCTGCCGGGTTACGCGTCGGCGGAGGCCGAACGGATCGGCTGCGGACCGCTGAAGCTGAAGCTGCCCGGGGCCTGAGGAGCGCGCCGGGCGGTGCCCGCTGTGGAAGGATGCCCGGATCATGAGCACCAGCATTCCGGGTCCGGCCGGCGGGCCCCGATGAGGGGCCGGGCGAAGCCGCCGCCGTCGCCCCTTCCGCAGCGCGACGGGGTCGATCCCGTGCGGGTGCGGCTGCCGGAGGACCCGCAGGGGCGGTGGCCGACGGTCCGCGACCATCTGCTGGAGCGGTTCGCCGGGGCGATCGGCGCGGACCGGGTCGACGCTCTGCTCGACGGGGGCCGGTTCGTCTCGGTGCGGGGCCCGGTCTGCGGCGACGAGCCGTACACACCCGGCCGCCACCTCTGGTTCCACCGGGACTTCGCGCCGGAGGAGCCGGTGCCCTTCCCGGTCGGTGTGGTCCACCGGGACGAGCATCTGGTCGTCGCGGACAAGCCGCACTTCCTGGCGACGACGCCGCGCGGCCGGCACATCACGCAGACGGCGGTGGCCCGGCTCCGCCGTGAGCTGGGGCTCGTCCACCTCCAGCCGGCGCACCGGCTGGACCGGCTGACGGCGGGGCTCGTGCTGTTCGTGGTGCGGCCCGAGGAGCGGGGCGCGTACCAGACGCTGTTCCGGGACCGGCTGGTGCGCAAGGAGTACGAGGCGGTGGCGCCGTACGACGCCGGTCTCGTCCTGCCGCGTACGGTGCGCAGCCGCATCGTGAAGGAGCGCGGGGTGATCGCCGCGCGTGAGGAGCCGGGCGAGCCGAACAGCGAGAGCCGGATCGAGCTGCTGGCGCACCGGGAGGGGCTCGGCCGCTACCGGCTGCTGCCCGCCACCGGGCGGACGCATCAGCTGCGGGTCCATATGAACAGCCTGGGGCTGCCGCTGGTGCACGACCCGGTCTATCCGGTGGTGGCGCCGGACGCCGCGCCCGACGGCTTCTCCCGTCCGCTGCAGCTCCTGGCCCGGGTGCTGGAGTTCACCGATCCGGTCACGGGAGAGCCGCACCGCTTCGAGAGCGGGCTGCGGCTCTCCGCGTGGCCGCGGGGGTGAGCACGGCCGTCAGTGGCCGCGGCTGATCCACTCGTCCAGGTGCGGGGCCTCCGCGCCGATGGTCGTCGAGTCGCCGTGACCGGTGCGGACGGTGGTGGCGGGGTCCAGCGTGAGCAGCCGGTCCCTGATCGAGCCGACGATCGTCGGGAAGTGCGAGAAGGAACGTCCGGTGGCGCCGGGGCCGCCCTGGAAGAGCGTGTCACCGGTGAAGACGGTCGACAGCTCGGGGGCGTACAGGCAGACGGCTCCCGGGGCGTGGCCTGGGGTGTGCAGGACGGTGAGCGTCACGCCCGCGACCTGGATCTCCTGGCCGTCGGCCAGTTCGCCGTCGGGGGCGCGGTCGGGGTGGGTCTGCTTCCACAGCGGCAGGTCGTCGGGGTGGAGCAGGACCGGTGCGCCGGTCGCGGCGGCGAGCGCCGGAGCGGCGTCGATGTGGTCGTTGTGGGCGTGGGTGCAGATGATGGCGCGGAGCGTGCGGCCGCCGAGCGCGGTCTCGATGGCGGCGGCGTCGTGGGCGGCGTCGATGACGACCGCCTCGGTGTCGTCGCCGACGATCCAGACGTTGTTGTCGACGTCCCACTCGCCGCCGTCGAGGGCGAAGGTGCCGGAGGTGACGAGGTGGTCGATGCGGGCGGCCATCACAGGACCACCACCGAGCGCAGGACGTCGCCGTCGTGCATCCGGGCGAAGGCCTGCTCGACGTCGCCGAGTCCGATGGTCTCGGTGACGAAAGCGCCGAGGTCGATGCGGCCCTGCTGGTGCAGGTCGATCAGCATCGGGAAGTCGCGCGAGGGCAGACAGTCGCCGTACCAGGACGACTTGAGCGAGCCGCCGCGGCCGAAGACGTCCAGCAGCGGGAGTTCGAGCTGCATCTCGGGGGTGGGGACGCCGACGAGGACGACGGTGCCGGCGAGGTCGCGGGCGTAGAAGGCCTGCTTGTACGTCTCCGGGTGGCCGACCGCCTCGATGACGACGTCGGCGCCGTTGCCGCCGGTGAGCGAGCGGATGGCCTCGACGGGGTCGGTGGAGCGGGAGTTGACGGTGTGGGTGGCGCCCATCGTCTTCGCCGTCTGAAGCTTTCGGTCGTCGATGTCGACGGCGATGATCTTCGCCGCGCCGGCCAGCCGGGCGCCGGCGATCGCGGCGTCGCCGACGCCGCCGCAGCCGATGACCGCGACACAGTCACCGCGGCCGACCTGGCCGGTGTTGATGGCGGCGCCGATGCCCGCCATGACGCCGCAGCCGAGGAGTCCGGCGACGGCCGGGGAGACCTCGGGGTCGACCTTGGTGCACTGTCCGGCGGCGACGAGGGTCTTCTCGGCGAAGGCGCCGATGCCGAGGGCCGGGGAGAGCTCGGTGCCGTCCAGCAGGGTCATCTTCTGCTTCGCGTTGTGGGTGTCGAAGCAGTACCAGGGGCGGCCGCGCAGACAGGCGCGGCACTGGCCGCACACCGCACGCCAGTTGAGGACGACGAAGTCGCCCGGCGCCACGTCGGTGACGCCGTCGCCGACGGACTCCACGACGCCCGCGGCCTCGTGGCCGAGGAGGAAGGGGAAGTCGTCGTTGATTCCGCCCTGCTTGTAGTGCAGGTCGGTGTGGCAGACGCCGCAGGCCTGGATCCTGACCACGGCCTCACCGGGGCCGGGGTCCGGAATCACGATGGTCTCGACGCGTACCGGCTCGTTCTTGCCCGGTGCGATGACCCCTTGCACGTGCTGCGCCATTCCCGTGGACTCCCTTTCCCGACGTTCCCGGAGATCGATCACCGACAACCGTACGCCGTGCGGGGTGGAGCGGCGCCGTGCGCGGCCGCGTTCAGGGCGCGAGGACGTCCAGCTCGTGCAGGGCGCCGACGGCGATCTCCTTCGTCAGCCGCTCCGCCGCGGCGGCGTCGCCCTCGCGGACCGCTTCCGCGAGCCGGACATGGAGGGTGACGGCCGCCGGGTCGGGGTCCTCGAACATCACCTGGTGGTGCGTACGCCCCGCGAGCACCTCGGCGACCACGTCACCGAGACGGGCGAACATCTCGTTGCCGGAGGCGTTGAGGACGATCCGGTGGAAGGCGATGTCGTGTTCGAGGTACCCCTCCAGCTGCTGGCCGCGCGAGGTGGCGACCATGCCGAGGGCCTGTTCGGTGAGCTCGGCGCACTGGGCGGGGGTGGCGTGGCGGGCGGCGAGCGAGGCGGCGACCGGCTCGATCGCGGACCGCAGCACGGTCAGGGAGCGCAGCTGGCGCGGGCGGTCGGCGCCGGCCAGCCGCCAGCGGATGACCTGCGGGTCGTAGACGTTCCACGCCTCGGTGGGCCGGACGGTGACGCCGACCCGGCGGCGGGACTCGACCAGGTGCATGGACTCCAGGACCCGGACCACTTCCCGTACGACCGTGCGCGAGACGTCGAAGCGCTGGGCCAGCTCGTCCGTCCGCAGGACCTGGCCGGGCCGGTGCTCGCCCGCGGCGATCTCCAGGCCCAGGGTGTCCAGCACATGCGTATGGAGCCCCTGGGCAGGTGTGGTCATGGGCCAAGGGTACGGGGCCCCTCCCGGGAACAAAAAGTACGACGTTTATGTCACAGCATCTTGAATAAGTCGTACGTATGGGTTTCAGTAGCGCGACGGACCGATGTCGAGGAAGACATCGAAGAGACAGCGAGGCACCGCAATGAGCACCCCCCACGTCGTCGTGGTGATGGGCGTCGCAGGGACCGGCAAGACCACGATCGGCCCCCTGCTCGCCGCCGCACTGGGCGTTCCGTACGCCGAGGGCGACGACTTCCATCCCCCGGCGAACATCGCCAAGATGTCGGCCGGCACCCCGCTGGACGACGCGGACCGGTGGCCCTGGCTCGATGCGATCGGGCAGTGGGCACACGGCCGGGCGGGGCTCGGCGGAGTCGTCAGCAGCTCGGCCCTCAAGCGCGCCTACCGCGACCGCCTGCGTGGCGAGGCACCCGGCGCCGTCTTCCTGCATCTGACCGGCGACCGGTCCCTGATCGAGGAGCGGATGGCGGGCCGCAAGGGCCACTTCATGCCGACCGCGCTCCTCGACTCGCAGTTCGCCACCCTCCAGCCCCTGGAGGACGACGAGGCCGGCGTCGCCGTGGATGTGTCCGGCACCCCCGAGGAAATCACCCAGCGAGCCGTCGCCGCGTTGCGCCGGCTCGACACCTAAGGATCACCACCGTGACCAGTCTCAGCGTCGAGATGCTGGCAGCGGACGCCGTCGAACCCATCACTTCGGCCGGCAACGCGCAGTTGGGCATCGCCGTCCTGGCGGGCATCGCCGTCATCGTCCTGCTCATCACCAAGTTCAAGATGCACGCGTTCCTCGCGCTGACCATCGGCTCGCTGGCGCTCGGCTCCTTCGCCGGCGCCGCGCCGGCGAAGACGATAGCGAGCTTCACCGCGGGCCTCGGCTCCACCGTCGCGGGCGTCGGCGTCCTCATCGCGCTCGGCGCGATCCTGGGCAAGCTGCTCGCCGACTCCGGCGGCGCCGACCAGATCGTCGACACGATCCTCGCGAAGGCGAGCAAGCGGGCCATGCCGTGGGCGATGGTCCTCATCGCCTCGATCATCGGTCTGCCGCTGTTCTTCGAGGTCGGGATCGTCCTGATGATCCCGGTGGTCCTGCTCGTCGCCAAGCGCGGCAACTACTCCCTGATGCGGATCGGCATTCCGGCGCTGGCCGGACTCTCCGTGATGCACGGGCTGATCCCCCCGCACCCCGGCCCGCTCGTCGCGATCGACGCGCTCGGCGCCAACCTGGGGGTCACGCTGGCCCTCGGTGTGCTGGTCGCGGTCCCGACCGTGATCCTCGCCGGCCCGGTCTTCTCCCGCTACGCCGCCCGCTGGGTGGACATCAAGGCGCCCGAGACGATGGTCCCGCAGCGCCCGGCCGAGGACCTGGACCGCCGGCCGAGCTTCGGCGCCACCCTGGCGACGATCCTGCTGCCCGTCGTCCTGATGCTGGTCAAGGCCCTCGTCGAGATCGTGGTGGACGACCCCGAGCAGGGGCTCCAGCGGGTCACCGACGTGATCGGCTCCCCGCTCGTCGCGCTGCTCGCCGCGGTCATCGTGGGCATGTTCACGCTGGGCCGGGCCGCCGGGTTCACCAAGGCGCGGCTCTCCACCACCGTGGAGAAGTCCCTCGCCCCGATCGCCGGTGTGCTGCTCATCGTGGGCGCGGGCGGCGGCTTCAAGCAGACCCTGATCGACGCCGGTGTGGGCCAGATGATCCTGGACTTCTCCGAGAACTGGTCGATTCCCGCGCTGCTGCTCGGCTGGCTGATCGCCGTCGCGATCCGGCTCGCGACCGGTTCGGCGACGGTGGCCACGATCTCGGCGGCCGGCCTGGTCGCCCCGCTGGCGGCCGACATGTCGACCTCGCACGTCGCCCTGCTGGTCCTCGCCGTCGGCGCGGGCTCGCTCTTCTTCAGCCATGTCAACGACGCCGGGTTCTGGCTGGTGAAGGAGTACTTCGGGATGGACGTCGGCCAGACGGTGAAGACCTGGTCGGTGATGGAGACCATCATCTCCGTGGTCTCGCTGGTCTTCATCCTGCTGCTGTCACTGATCCTCTAGGCGCTCGTCCGGCGCCCGCCACAGCGGGTGCTCGCGACGGGCCCAGTCCCGCCCGACCGACCCGGAGCGCATGCCGCGGCGTGCCTCCGGGTCGGCGTACGCCTTCCCGATGTGGCCGGCCAGCACGAGTCCGACGGCCAGGGCCAGCCAGTCGTGGACGAAGGTCGCGCCCGTCCGCCAGCGCAGCGGGGCGAACCCGGTGAACCACATCAGCAGCCCGGTGCCCGCCATGACGAGCACCGCCCCCGCGATCCAGGCCGCGTACAGCTTCTGTCCGGCGTTGAACTTCCCGGCCGGCCGGGACCCCGGCCGGTGGTCACGGCGGCGCACCGCCCGCAGCCACTCCCGGTCGTGCGGCCCGAAGCGGTTGAGCCGCCGCAGATCGGCCCGCAGCGACCGCGCGGCCAGTCCCGCCAGCAGCGGTACGGGGATGAGCAGCCCGGACCACTCGTGCACGGTGACCACCAGATGGCGGCGGCCGACGAGTTCGGCGAGCTGCGGCACGTACAGACAGGCCGCCGTCGCCACGCACACCAGCGTCAGCGCCGCGGTGGTCCGGTGCACCCGGCGCACCGGCCGGGCGAACCGGCGTACCCGGTCCGCCCGCTCAGGTAGTGGGGGCATCGTCGCGGCCGTTGGACCGCCCGACCCAGGCGTCGACGTCATATCCGAGCTTCTCCCAGTAGCCGGGGCGCACGGAGTCCGTGACGGTGATCCCGGAGAGCCATTTCGCGGACTTGTAGAAGTACATCGGGGCCACGTAGAGGCGGACGGGACCGCCGTGTGCGTGGGACACCGGCCGGTCCTGCATCCGCAGTGCGACCAGCACGTCGGCGCGGCGGGCCTGCGCGAGGGTGAGGCTCTCGCTGTAGGTCCCGTCGAAGCAGGTGAAGCGGACCGCCTTCGCCCCGGACCGCACCCCCGCCGCGTCCAGCAGCGCGGAGAGCCGTACCCCCTCGAACGGGGTCCCGGGCACCCGCCAGCCGGTGACGCACTGGACGTCCCGGACCATCCGGGTCTGCGGCAGCCGCTTCAGGGCGTCCAAGGTGTACGTGGCCGGGCGCTCGACCAGCCCGTCCACGGTCAGCCGGTAGTCGGCGGCGCCCTTCCTCGGTACGGACGAGGCGACGGAGTAGTAGCGGAAGCCGCCGCCGTTGGGCAGCAGGCCGGTCAGCCCGGTGGGGTCCTTGTCCGCGACCGCGCCGAGGCCGGATTCGAACGCGCGCTGCAGGACGGGGGCGGCGACGAGCCCGGCCGCGCCCAGACCGAGCATCGTCAGGACCAGCCGCCGGCCGACCGGGGCGCCGGTCCCGTCGGGGCCGGGCCCTTCGTCGTCGGGCGCGTCGCCGGAGGAGTCGGCGGGGGAACTGTTCACCCCCCGATTCGAGCACTGCGGGCCGTCCGGCGCCAGGGGCGGCGGCCCCACGTCACCGACCCGTCAGATTCTCTCTCCCCCCGCGATACTCCCCGGCGCCGGCGGCCCGCCGGTGCCAGACTTGCGCCATGCCGAACCGTGAAGCGCTCAAGCCGTTCCTCCTCGCCTTCCCCGGGCCGCTGCGCGACCAGCTGGTCGCGGCGGTGCTCGACGGGCGCAAGGTGTCGACGACCGGACTGCTCGTGGAGTACGAGGCGGAGAAGGAGGAGCCGCCGCCGGTCGGTGAGCGGTCCGCCCTCATCGACTCCGACGGGCGGGAGGTCGCGGTGCTCGAAGTGACCGAGGTACGGATCCTGCGGCTCGGGGACGTCGATCTGCGGCACGCGCTCGACGAGGGCGAGGGCGACACCTCCGTCGCCGAGTGGCGGGCGGGCCACGAGCGGTTCTGGCACAGCGACGAGATGCGGGAGGCGCTCGGCGACCCGGAGTTCACGGTCGACGACGACACCCTGGTCGTCGCCGAACGCTTCCGGGTCGTCGAACTGACCGACGGCCGGGGCTGACCTGCCGGGCCGCCCGCGGCCGCTCAGACCGCCTCGTCGTCCTCCCGGTCCGCACCCTTGATCAGGCCCAGGCGCCGCCGGAACATCATCAGGCGGGGGTGGCGTTCGTGCAGTTCGCCGGAGCGGCGGTCGAGTTCCTTGCCGAGGCGCTCCGTGCGCTTCTCGATGTCCAGCTCGTCCAGGATGCGGTCCACCTCCGCGAGCAGCGCCCCGTGCAGCTGCCACTTCCTGGGGTGTTCCTGGACCGCCGCGAGGAGCATGTCCGCGACCCGGTCGCGGGTCTCCCGGCTGGTGGCGAGCGCCTCGGCGAGCCGGGTCTCGGCGCCTTCCGCGCTGGCGGCGACCGGGGTGGTGATCAGCAGCGAGAAGCTTTCGACGGCGCCCGCCATCCGGCCGAACAGCTCGGTGAGCCCGGCGGCCACGTCGGCCGGGAAGAGCGGTTCGTCGACGCGGTCCTTGGCCAGGTCGGTCAGCGTCCTGGCGAGCACCCGCAGCACGACGGCGCAGATCTCCAGGGTGTCCAGGCCGGTGCGCAGCACGACGCGGTAGAGCAGCCCCTGCCGTACGCGCGGGTTGAGCATCAGGCTCTCCTCGGCCTGGCGCAGCGAGGCGTCGACCGCCACGATGTCGTGGTCGATGCGGCGGGCCCGGTGCAGCCGCTCGCCGGCCGTCTCGACGCTGACCCGGCCGCCCAGGTCGCCCCCGAGGTCGCGGAACATGTCGCCCATCTCGCGGGCCAGTCCGTCGATCGAGGCCCCTGCGGTCTGCACCCACACGGGCGGGGCGAACAGCAGGTTGAACAGCAGCCCCACCCCCGCGCCGATCAGGGTCTCGAAGACGCGCTCCCAGGCGGTGTCGGCGACCTGGGCGACGCCGAGCACCAGCATGGCGCTGATCGCCACCTCGGGGACGAACTCGTTGACCCGGACCAGCCGGCCGATGATCAGCGAGGTGAAGATGGTCAGCCCGAGGCTCCACCAGGAAAGCCCCACCAGGGAGCTGAACCCGCTGGCGATGAGCACCCCGACGATCACGGAGTTCACCCGGCGGATGCCGGTGGTGAGGGTGGCGTACAGGGTGACCTGGACGACGAGCAGCGCGGTGAGCGGTGCGGTCAGGGGCGCGGGCTGGGACAGCGTCGCGGTCGCCACGGCGTAGGCGATCACCGCCGCGCCCGTGGAGCGCAGGGTCTGCGCCGCGACGGGTTCGGTGGTGCGCCGGACGAGCTTGATCACGGGGTCGGCTACTCCTGGCATGTCCTTCCCATGCCCGCATCCGGCGCCCCGCCACGGCTCCGCGCCCCGAACCCCACCGGACGGACGCGCGAAGCGTGGGCCTGATGCCCCGGGAGAGGGGTGGCTAGCCGACCGCCTGCCCGGCCGCGCGGCCCGCCGCCCGGCCGGAGAAGATGCAGCCGCCGAGGAAGGTCCCCTCCAGGGAGCGGTAGCCGTGCACCCCGCCGCCGCCGAACCCGGCCGCCTCGCCGGCCGCGTACACCCCGGCCAGCGGGGTGCCGTCGGCGGTCAGGACGCGGGAGGACAGGTCCGTCTCCAGTCCGCCGAGCGACTTGCGGGTCAGGATGTTGAGCCGGACGGCGATCAGCGGCCCGGCCTTGGGGTCGAGGATGCGGTGGGGCGCCGCCGTACGGATCAGCTTGTCGCCGAGGTAGGTGCGGGCGCCCCGGATCGCGGTGATCTGGAGGTCCTTGGTGAAGGGGTTGGCGATCTCCCGGTCGCGGGCGGTGATCTCGCGCCGCAGGTCGTCCTCGTCGATGAGCGCCTCGCCGGTGAGCGCGTTCATGCCCCGGACCAGGGCGCCGAGGTCCTTCTCGACGACGAAGTCCACGCCGTTGTCCATGAACGCCTTCACCGGCCCCGGCACGTCCGCGCGCGCCCGGCCGATCACGTCACGGACGGACTTGCCGGTCAGATCGGGGTTCTGCTCGGAGCCGGAGAGGGCGAACTCCTTGCCGATGATCTTCTGGTCCAGGACGAACCAGGTGTAGCCGTGTCCGCTGCGCATGATGTGTTCGAGGGTGCCGAGCGTGTCGAAGCCGGGGAAGAGCGGGACGGGCAGCCGCTTGCCCCGGGCGTCCAGCCAGAGGGAGGACGGGCCGGGCAGGATGCGGATGCCGTGTTTGGCCCAGATCGGGTTCCAGTTCTCGATGCCCTCGGTGTAGTGCCACATCCGGTCGCGGTTGATGTGGTGGGCGCCCGCGTCCTCGGTGATGCCGAGCATCAGCCCGTCGACGTGGGCGGGGACGCCGGAGAGCATCTTGTCGGGCGGGGTGCCGAGCCGCTCGGGCCACTGCTTGCGTACGAGGTCGTGGTTGCCGCCGATGCCGCCGGAGGTGACGATCACCGCCTGGGCCCTGAGCTCGAAGGTGCCGGCGGTCTCCCGGCCGCTGGCCGTGCCGCGCGGGGCGGCGCTCGGCTCCAGGATCTCGCCGGTGACCGTGTCGACCGTGCCGCCGGTGCGGCCGAGGCCGGTGACCCGGTGGCGGAAGCGGAAGGTGACGAGCCCCTTGGCGACGCCCTCGCGCACCCGGCGCTCGAAGGGGGCGACGACGCCGGGCCCGGTGCCCCAGGTGATGTGGAAGCGGGGGACGGAGTTGCCGTGGCCGTTGGCGTCGTAGCCGCCGCGCTCCGCCCAGCCGACGACGGGGAACAGCCGCAGACCCTGGGCATGCAGCCAGGAGCGCTTCTCCCCGGCGGCGAAGTCGACGTACGCCTCGGCCCACTTGCGCGGCCAGTGGTCCTCCTCGCGGTCGAAGCCGGCCGTGCCCAGCCAGTCCTGGAGGGCCAGCTCATGGCTGTCCTTGATCCGCATCCGGCGCTGCTCGGGCGAGTCGACGAGGAAGAGGCCGCCGAAGGACCAGTGCGCCTGGCCGCCGAGCGACTGCTCGGGCTCCTGGTCGAGCAGGATGACCGAGCGGCCCGCGTCGACCAGCTCCGCGGTGGCGACGAGCCCCGCGAGTCCCGCCCCGATCACGATCACATCAGCGTCGTAAGCCATGGGTTCCATCCTTGTCGGGGCTCGCGAAGTTACTGGTGCGTCAGATCTTCGGTACGGGCCCGCCCCGGCGTCAACCGCCCGGTCGGCCGCGCTGTCCCCGAACCGCGCGGGCGAGGCGCTATCGTCGGAGTTCATCACCCTCTTCCGGCCTGACGTGGGGTGGACAAGCGTGTCGGTGCTGGTCCTCGTGCTCGCCGTGGCTGCCGCGTGCTGCCTGGGCTTCGGCTTCGTGCTCCAGCAGGCCGCCGCCAGCCACGCGCCGAAGAGCGACTATCTCTCGCCCCGGCTGCTGCTGGATCTGATGAAGGTACGCAGCTGGCTGGCCGGGATCGGCCTGATGGTCTGCGGCATGATCCTGGGCGCGCTGGCCCTGGGCAAGGGTGAGGTCTCCCTCGTCGAACCGCTCCTGGCGACCAATCTGCTGTTCGCGATGGCCCTGTCCCGCCACCGCACCGGCCAGCGGCTGGGGCGGCAGGGCTGGGCGGGGCTGTGGCTGCTGGCCGGCGGGGTCTCCGCCTTCCTGGTGGCGGGCGAGCCGCAGGGCGGCCGGGCGGTGTCGAGCCCGCTGCGGCACTGGCTGGTGATCGGGGTGGTGGCGGGCCTGGCCCTGCTGCTGACGGCGTTCGCCAAGCACTCGCGGTCGGGGGTGGCGCCGGCGCTGCTCGGCGTGGCGGCGGGGCTGCTGTACGGACTCCAGGACGCGCTGACCCGGGTCAGCGGGCAGCGGCTGTCGGACGGCGGCTGGGCGACGCTGGTGACGAGCTGGCAGCCGTACGCGGTGATCGTGCTCGGGGTGACGGGTCTGATCCTGGTGCAGAGCGCCTTCGAGGCCGGCCCGCTGCGGATGTCGCTGCCCGCGCTGACGGCGGCCCAGCCGCTGGCCGGGATCGCCTGCGGCATCGGCTTCATGGGCGACCAGGTGCGCACCGACACGGGCGCGCTGGCCTGGCAGGCCGCCGGGCTCGCGGCGATCGTCGGCGGGATCGTCCTGCTGGGGCTGCATCCGGCGATGCCGGAGGGGCCGAGGGGCGGCCGCCCCACGTCGAGCCTCCAGCCGCGCTGAGGGGCGGGCGCCCGCCGGAGCGGTGTCGGCGGTGCGGTGTTGGATGGGGGGATGACACCTTCTGACGAGATCCTGGACATCGTCGACGAGAACGACGTGGTCGTCGGGCAGGCGCCGCGCGGCGAGGCGACCGAGCGGGGCCTGCGCCACCGCTGCGTCTTCATCGAGGCCCGGGACGCCGAGGGGCGGATCTTCGTGCACCGCAGGACCGCGACCAAGCTGGTCTTCCCGTCCCACTACGACATGTTCGTCGGCGGGGTGGTCGGCGCCGGTGAGAGCTATGAGGAGGCGGCGCTGCGGGAGGCCGAGGAGGAGCTGGGCGTGTCGGGGCTGCCGCGCCCGGAGCCGCTGTTCAAGTTCCTCTACGAGGGCGGCGGGCACACCTGGTGGTCGTCCGTTCACCGGGTCCGCTGCGAGCTGCCGGTGCGGCCGCAGGTGGAGGAGGTCGCCTGGCACACCTTTGTGACGGACGCGGAGCTGGAGCGGCGGCTCGACGACTGGCTGTGGGTGCCGGACGGGCTCGACGCCTACCGGCGGCTGCGGGCGTTCCGCGAAACGACGGGCTGAACCGGTCACCCATGGGCAACAAAGCGGCCGATATGGTCCGTGCGTGAACGAATTCGTGCAGAGCCTGCGTCTGTGGTTCGCGCCGCAGCGGATCCGTGAGGAGGGCGACACCCCTGACTACCGCTTCTCGCTCGCCAACGAGCGGACCTTCCTCGCCTGGATCCGGACGGCGCTGGCCCTGATCGGCGGCGGTTTCGCCGTCGACCAGTTCCTGCCGGAGCTGTCCTGGGGCGTGCGCGCGGGCCTGGCGCTCGCCCTGCTGGCGGCCGGTGTGCTGTGCGCGCTGCGGGCCGTGAACCACTGGGTGCGGTGCGAGCGGGCGATGCGGCGCGGCGAGGACCTGCCGGTCTCCCGCTTCCCGACGCTGCTGGGTCTCGCGGTCGCGGTGGTGGCCGTGGCGATGGTGGTGGTGGTCCTCTTCGGCTGGGAGGGCCGGTGAGCGGCGGGGAGCGCGACCCCGGTCTGCAGCCCGAGCGGACCCGGCTCGCCTGGCGGCGTACGACGCTGTCCTGCACGGTGGTGGCGCTGCTGGCGGGCAAGCAGACGCTGCACGACGGCGTCACCCCGGCCGGGGTGGTCGCCCTGTCCCTGAGCGTGCTGGCCTGGCTGGGGTTCCTGGCGGTGGCGAACCGTCGGGTGCAGGGCATGGGCGCCTCGCACCCGCGCCCGCTCGGCGCCCGCGCGGCGCTGGCGGCGGCGGCGTGCACGGTGGCGCTGGCCGCGTTCGCGGCGGCCATGCTGTTCTGAGCGCCCGGCGCGCCCCGGCCGGCTCAGTCCTGCGGCGCGTCCCAGTCCACGGTGACGACGATCTTGCCCCGGGTGCGGCCCTCCGCGTTGAGCCGGTGCGCCTGCGCCGTCTCGGCCAGCGGGAAGACCCGGTCCACATGGACGGTGACGATGCCCCGCTCGGCCAGCTCCGCCAGATGCGCCAGGTCCTTGGCGTCGGGCCGCACGAAGGCGTAGGTGCCGCCGTACGAGAACACCTCGTTGTCCACGATCGACGCCAGGCGCCCGTCCGGTGCGAGCGTCTCGGCGGAGACCCGCAGCGCCTCACCGCCCACGGTGTCGAAGGCGGCGTCGATGCCGTCGGGGGCCAGTTCCCGCAGCCGGTCCGCCAGTCCGTCTCCGTAGGCGACGGGCTCCGCGCCGAGCTGCCGCAGATGGTCGTGGTTGCGTTCGCTCGCGGTGCCGATGACCCGGCAGCCGGCGTGCCGGGCGATCTGCACGGCGAACGAGCCGACGCCGCCCGCCGCCGCGTGGACGAGGACGGTGTCGCCGTCGCGGATGCGCAGCGAGCGGTGGAGCACCTGGTAGGCGGTGAGGCCGGCCAGCGGCAGGCCGGCGGCCTCCTCGAAACTCAGGCTCAGCGGCTTGCGCGCGAGGGTGCGCACCGGCGCGGCCACGTACTCGGCGAAGGTGCCGCGGCTCAGGAAGTCCTCGCGCACGTATCCGATGACCTCGTCGCCGACCGCGAACTCGTCGACGGCGATGCCGGGCTGGACGACGACCCCGGACACGTCCCAGCCGGGGATCACCGGGAAGACCGTGTCCAGGACGGCGTCGAGGTTGCCCTCCCTGGCCTGCCGGTCGACCGGGTTCACCGCGGCGGCCCGCACCTTCACCAGGACGGTGTCGGGCCCGACCTTGGGGTCGGGCCGCTCGCCGTACTCCAGGACGTCGGCCCCGCCGTAGCTGCTGTAGCTGATCGCCTTCATGCTCCGACCCTCCCGGCGGGCCGGGGTGCCCGCAACTCAGACGGGCGGCGGCGGACCGGCTCTCACCAGCGCGGGATCGTGGGTGTGGCCCAGTCCGGCTCGGCCTTGCGCATCGCGGCGGCGTCGTCGCGCTCGCGCATCGTGCCGTCGTCGTCGAGCCAGCGGCGGTGCAGCGCGGCCAGCCGGTCGCGGTCGAGGTCGACGCCGAGGCCGGGGGCGTCGGAGACGGTGAGGCGGCCGTCCTCGAAGACATGGCGGGTGGTGATGACGTCCTCGGTCTGCCAGGGGTAGTGGCTGTCGCAGGCGTAGTCGAGGTTGGGGACGGTGGCCGCGACGTGCGTCATGGCGGCGAGGCTGATGCCGAGGTGGGTGTTGGAGTGCATGGAGAGCCCGACGCCGTAGGTACGGCAGATCCCGGCGAGTTCACGGGTGCGGTGCAGCCCGCCCCAGTAGTGGTGGTCGGACAGGACGACCTGCACCGCGTCCCGGGCGAAGGCCTCGGGGACCTCGGCGAGGGTGGTGACGCACATGTTGGTGGCGAGCGGGACGTCGGTGCCGGCCGCGACGGCGGCCATCGCCTCCGTGCCGCTCGCCGGGTCCTCCAGGTATTCGAGGACGTCCTTGAGCTGCTCGGCGACGTACAGCGAGGTCCCGACGGACCAGGCGCCGTTGGGGTCCAGGCGCAGCGGCTGCCCGGGGAACGCCTCGGCCAGTGCGCGGACGGCGGCGATCTCCTCGTCGGGCGGGAAGACGCCGCCCTTCAGCTTGAAGGAGGAGAAGCCGTACGCGCGGGCGAAGCGGCGGGCCTGGGCGACGACGCCGGCCGGGTCGAGGGCCGCGCCCCAGTCGTCCCGCTCGCCGCCCTCCGGGTGTCCGGCCCAGCGGTAGAAGAGGTACGCGCTGTACTCGGCGCTGTCGCGGACCTTGCCGCCGAGCAGCGCGTGCACGGGCAGGCCGACGGACTTGCCCAGCGCGTCCAGGCAGGCCACCTCGAAGCCGGAGACGACCGAGAGCCGCAGCTTGTCGGCGGTCTGGACGCCGCGCAGCCCGCCCGCGTCGACGCGCTCGTCGGCCGCGCGTGAATCTCCGCACACCTCATCGGCGAGGGCGAAGAGGCCGTTCACATCGCTGACCGGCCGTCCGGGCAGTGCCTCGGCGAGCGGGGCGGCGAGTTCGAGGTACTTGCCGTCGCCATAGGTCTCGCCGACGCCGGTCACCCCGCCCCGGGTGACGACCTCGACGATGAGCCGCGGGGTGTACGGCTGGTGGACGCCCTGGGTGTTGAGGAGCGGCGGGTCCGCGATGAGGATCGGGGTCAGCCGGACCTCGTCGACCACCAGCGCCGTGTCCATGCGAGCTGTATTCATACGTGAACTGTATTCAGGGATACGACTGAGCACCAGAGTCCGGCGGCAGTCGGACCGGAGTCCTCGCATCCGGTTCCCGCGTTCACTGGACGACATACCGACTGGTCGGCATCATGAACACCGACTGTTTTCTATCCCGGAGGTGCGCACGATGAGCCCAGTCCACCCGCCAGGTCTCGATCTCGACCGGTTGCGCGGACATCTCGACCGTGAGCGGCCGGGTCTGGTGAGCGGACCGCTCGACGCCCGGGTCATCGAGGGCGGCCGCTCGAACCTGACGTACGTCGTGACGGACACGGGCGGCACCGGCCGCTGGGTCGTGCGCCGGCCGCCGCTCGGGCATGTGCTGGCCACCGCGCACGACATGAAGCGCGAACACCGGGTGATCAGCGCGCTGCACCCGACGGCGGTCCCGGTCCCCGAGCCGGTGCTGCTCTGCGAGGACGAGTCGGTGATCGGCGCGCCGTTCTACATCATGGAGTACGTGGAGGGCACCCCCTACCGCACGGCGGAGCAGCTGGCCCCGCTCGGCCCTGAGCGCACCCGCGCGGCGGTGCTCGCCCTGGTCGACACCCTGGTGGAGCTGCACGCCGTGGACCCCGGGTCCGTCGGGCTGGGCGACTTCGGGCGGCCCGAGGGCTTCCTCGACCGGCAGCTGCGCCGCTGGGGCAAGCAGCTGGACGCCTCCCGCAACCGCGAGCTGGCCGGCGTCGACGAGCTGCACGCGGCGCTCGGCCGGCAGCTGCCCGTCTCCCCCGCGCCCACCGTCGTGCACGGCGACTACCGCCTGGACAACGTCCTGATCGGCGCCGACGACGAGATCAAGGCAGTCCTGGACTGGGAGATGTCCACGCTCGGCGACCCGCTGACCGACCTCGGCCTGCTGGTGATGTACAGCTCCGACCTGAACCTGCCGGAGTCGCCGGTCTCCACCACCAGCGGCGCGGCCGGCCACCCCTCCCCCGCCGAGCTGATCGAGCGCTACGCGGCCCGCTCCGGCCGGGACACCTCCGCCCTCTCCTGGTACACGGCGTTCGCCTGGTTCAAGCTCGCCGTGATCCTGGAGGGCATCCACTACCGCTACACCCTGGGCCAGACCGTCGGCGGCGGCTTCGACCGCATCGGCGACCTCGTCCCCGTCTTCATCGAGCACGGCCTCACCACCCTCCAGGAAGGCTGATCCACCCCATGGACTTCGCATTCGACGCCCGTACCGAGGAGCTGCGCGCCCGGCTGCTCGCCTTCATGGACGAGCACGTCCACCCGGCCGAGAAGACGGCGGACGAGCAGCGCGCGCTGCTGGCATCGCCGTGGGACACCCCGCAGGTGGTGGAGGACCTCAAGGCGGAGGCCCGCCGCCAGGGGCTGTGGAATCTCTTCCTGCCGGACGCCGAGTACGGCGCGGGGCTGACGAACCTTCAGTACGCGCCGCTTGCCGAGATCCTGGGCCGCTCCCCGCATCTGGCGCCGACCGCGCTGAACTGCGCGGCGCCGGACACCGGGAACATGGAGGTGCTGGCCCAGTTCGGCACCGACGAGCAGAAGAAGCAGTGGCTGGAGCCGCTGCTCGCCGGGGAGATCCGGTCCGCGTTCGCGATGACGGAGCCGGAGGTCGCCTCCTCGGACGCGACCAACATCGAGACCCGGATCAGCCGGGACGGCGACGACTACGTCATCAACGGGCGCAAGTGGTACATCTCCGGTGCGATGAACCCAGACTGCGCGATCTTCATCGTGATGGGCAAGACCGACCCGGACGGCGAGGACATCCGCCGCCAGCAGTCGCAGATCCTCGTGCCGCGCGACACCTCGGGCCTGACGGTGAAGCGCGCCATGCAGGTGTACGGCTACGAGGACCACTCCCACGGCGGCCACGCCGAGGTCGTCTTCGACAACGTCCGGGTGCCCGCAGCGAACCTGGTCGGCGAGGAGGGCGGCGGCTTCGCCATCGCCCAGGCGCGGCTCGGCCCGGGCCGCATCCACCACTGCATGCGGCTGATCGGCATGGCGGAACGCGCCATCGAGCTGATGTGCCGGCGCGCGGTGTCCCGTACCGCCTTCGGCAAGCCGCTCGCCCAGCAGGGCGTCGTGCAGAACTGGATCGCGGACGCCCGGGTCACGGTGGAGCAGCTGCGGCTGCTGGTGCTGAAGACGGCCTGGCTGATGGACACCGTGGGCAACCGGGGGGCGCACACCGAGATCCAGTCCATCAAGATCGCCACCCCGCGCGCGGTGGTGGACATCCTGGACCGGGCGGTGCAGCTGCACGGCGCCGGCGGCGTCGGCCAGGACTTCCCGCTGGCCGAGCTGTGGGCCTCGGCCCGCACCCTGCGCCTGGCGGACGGCCCGGACGAGGTCCACCAGCGCTCGCTGGCCCGGCGGGAGATCAAGAAGTACCTGTAGGACCGCTCCGGAGGCCGGGGAGGCCGCGCCGCACGCGCGCCTCCCCGGCCTCCGGGACGCGGTGGGGTCCTTCAGTAGCCACCGAACGGTACGTGGTCGGCGAGGGCCAGGTCGTGGGCGAAGGTTCTCGTCCGCAGCAGCCAGCGGGCCAGGAGCCGTACGGGGGCGGGGCGGCGGGAGGCGTAGGCCGTGCTCCACAGGGCGGGGACTCGCGTGGGCGTCTGGAGGGTCGCCATGTGTCCAGCGTCGGCCCGTCGCGCGGCCGGGGCCAGCGGGCGGGGGCGCCTGGACAGGGGTCCTAGGGCGTGTCGTCAAACTGGTGTCGTTGCCCGAAGGGCGGCCGGGCGGCGTCAGGTGCGTGCTCTCGGCGTGCCGGCCCCAGGCCCCTGTACTGGACGTACCGGGGTCTGGGGCCGGTGCGGCGAGAGTGCGTGCATGGCGTCGCCCGGCAGACGCCAGTTTGACGACACGCCCTAGGGGCGCAGCGCGCGGAGCAGCAGGTCGGCCAGGTGGTCGGCGACCTCCTGCTGGGTGAGCGGGCCGTCCGGCCGGTACCAGGTCGACAGGTGGTGGACCGAGCCGAAGTGGTAGTCGACGATCAGGTCGGCGGGGGTGGCCGTGGAGAAGACCCCGGCGCGCTGCCCCTCCTCGACCAGGGCGCGGAAGCGCTCGTGGTAGCGGCGGCGCTCCACCCGTACCTGCTTGTTCTTCTCCGGGCTCAGATGGTGCATGGAGCGGAAGAAGATCGAGGCGTCGTCGAGGTTCTCGATGGTGGTGACGACCACGTCGGCCGCGGCGTCGCGCAGCCGCTGCTCGATGGGGGCGTCCGCGTCCGCGAAGGCGTCGAGCCGCTCCTGTTGGAGCCGCAGCACCCGGGCGTAGACCTCCTGGAGGAGGTCCTCCTTGGAGCCGAAGTAGTGGTAGAGCGCCCCCTTGGTGACGCCGGCCGCCTCCACGATCTCCTGGACCGAGGTGCGGTCGTACCCCTGCTCGGCGAAGAGCCGGGTGGCGGCGGCCAGCAGCCGCTGGGGGACGGGGGTGCCGCTTCCGTCCGTCGCCTTGGCCATAGCCGCCACCTTCCTTCCGTGCGTATGTGTGTACTAGCGGGAGGAACGCAGTTCCCGCCTGAGGATCTTCCCACTTGCCGTCTTGGGGAGTTCGGTCAGGATCTCGACTTCGCGCGGGTACTTGTACGCGGCGAGCCGTTCCTTGCAGTACGCACCCAGTTCGCCGGGTTCGACCGAGCTGCCGGGGCGCAGGCTGACGTAGGCCCGGACGGTCTCGCCCCGGTAGGGGTCGGGCACGCCCACGACGGCGGCCTCGCGCACGGCCGGGTGCGTGTAGAGGACATCCTCCACCTCGCGGGGCCAGACCTTGAAGCCGGAGGCGTTGATCATGTCCTTCTTGCGGTCGACGACGTAGAGCCAGCCCTCACGGTCCATGAAGCCGATGTCGCCGGTGCGCAGCTCGCCGTCGGGGAAGGCGGCGGCCGTGGCCTCGGGCAGCCGCCAGTAGCCGGAGACGACCTGCGGGCCGCGCACGGCTATCTCGCCCTGCTCGCCGAAGGGCACCTCCGCGCCGTTCTCGTCGATGATCCGTACGACGGTGTCGGGGCCGGGCACGCCGACCGAGAGGGTGCCGGAGACCGGGTCGACCGGCGCCTCGCGCTCCGGCGGTACGGAGGCGCAGGGGGCGGTGCACTCGGTGAGTCCGTAGCCGTTGCGGATGTACGGGCCGAAGCCGGTCCGGAACTTCTCCACGAGCGCGGGCGGCAGCGGGGCGCCGCCGGAGGAGATCACCTGGAAGGAGGCGAAGTGCTCGGGCGTGACCCCGGGGGTGGCGGCGAGCGCCATGAAGGCGGTGGAGGGGCCGACGGTGTACGCGGGGCAGTGCTCGGCGAACGTGTCGAGGACGACCCCGGGGTGGAAGCGGTAGGCCAGGACCAGGGTGCCCGCGTTGGTGAGGCAGGCGGCCAGCTGGCAGACCATGCCGGTGATGTGGAAGAGCGGGGCGAGGGCGAAGTACGCGGCGCCCTCGGCTATGGGGTGGCCGGTGCGCTGGCGCTCGGCGTTGACCATGATGTTGCCGTGGGAGTTCATGGCGCCCTTGGGTGTGCCGCTGGTCCCCGAGGTGTAGCTGATCAGCGCCACGTCGGCGGCGGTGAGCTCCCGGCCGGCGGGGGCTCCGGTGCCCTGCCGGGCGACGGTCACCAGATCGTCCGCGTCGTCCGGGGCGGGCAGCCGCTCGAAGTTCAGCACCCGCTCGTCGTTCTCCGTCTGGAGGTCCAGCTCGCAGGCGGTGATCGCGATGCGGACGGACGGGGCACCGGCGGCGGTGTCCCGCAGATACGACTCCCACGCCCGGTCCGAGCAGACCAGGGCCGTGACCTCGGCATCCTTGAGGACGTGGCCGACCTCGGCGGACTTGTACATCGGGTTGAGCGGGACGACCGTCGCCCCCGCCTTCCAGGCGCCGAGCAGCGCGAGCACGAACTGCGGGGAGTTCTGCAGCATGATCGCGACCCGGTCGCCGCGCTCAAGCCCCCGGGCGGCCAGATGCCCGGCCACGGAGTCGGAGAGCTCGTCCGTCTCGCGGTAGGTGAGGCGCCCGTCGAAGTAGGCCAGCGCCGGGTGGTCCGGGGTGCGGCCCACCGAGTCGCGGAAGGCGTGCACCAGGGTCTCGGCGGGGTGGACGGCCGCCCGCTGGGCCTCGCTGAGCAGCGGGAGCCAGGGCTTCGCCGCGTAGATCGACTCGCTCATGCGCCGGTCTCCTCCCACTTGCGCTGAAGGTGGTTCATATTGCCGAGCCACTGGTCGGTGTCCTTGGACCTGGCCCGGTAGTAGCCGACGACCTCGGGGTGCGGCAGGACCAGGAAGCGGTCCTCGGCCATGGCGTCGAAGAGGGCGTCGGCGACGGCCCCGGGCTCGATGGCGCTGGGGGCGAGCACCAGTTCCCCGGCCGATCCGGCGGCGGTGAGCATGTCCGTGCGCACGCCCTGCGGACAGATCGCGTGGACCTTCACGCCGCGGTGGCGGTAGGTGAGGGAGAGCCATTCGGCGAAGGCGACCACCCCGTGCTTGGTGACGCTGTAGGGCGCCGCGCCGATCATCGTCAGCAGGCCGGCGGCGGACGCGGTGGAGACGAATCTGCCGCTGCCGCGCTCCAGCCAGTCCGGGAGCAGCGCCCTGGCCGCGCGGACGTGGGCCATCACGTTGACGTCCCAGGCAGCGGCCCAGACCTCCTCGTCGGCGAAGACGTCACCGGGCGAGGCCAGGCCAGCGTTGGCGCAGTAGACGTCCACGGTGCCGTCGAGGGCGTCCCGGGCGGCGTCGACGATCCCGGAGGCGTCACCGGCGACCGCGACACCGCCGATCTCCTCGGCCAGGGCCTTGATCCGGCTCTCGTCGAGGTCGTTGACGACGACCCGCGCGCCCTCCGCGGCGAATCTGCGGGCCAGGGCGGCTCCGATGCCGCCTCCGGCCCCCGTGACCACTACGCCCGCACCCTGCACCGTACTCATCGGTCCCGCCTCTCTCAGCCGACTGCCCCAGCAGACTAACCAGTCGGTATGTGGTCAGGGAAGGGCTGGGTCCCACCCGTCTGCCGCTCCCCCGGCGGCGACCGCGTCCGGCGCGTTCCCTGCGGCCCCGCCACGCGCTAGCGTGCGTGGCCATGACAGACGTCGCGATCATGGAGGTAGCCGAATGAGCCTGTCCAGGCGTGGTTTGCTGGCCGCCGGCGGTGCGATGGGGGCCCTCGCGGCGACGGCCGCGTCGGCCGCGCCCGCGGCCGCCGGTACGCCGCACGGCAAGGGACACCCGGGCGGCGGGCACGGCGGGGGCGGGCACGGCCGGCTGCTCACCGGCTTCGACCGGCTGGCGGCGAGCGGCTACGCGCTGCTGAAGGGGCAGCGGGTCGGTGTCGTCACCAACCCGACCGGGATCACCTCCGACGTACGCCACATCGTCGATGTGATGCACCCGGACGAGCGGGTGGACCTCGTCGCGGTCTTCGGGCCCGAGCACGGCTTCCGGGGCACCGCGCAGGCGGGTGGCTCGGAGGGGCGCTACGACGACCCGGCGACCGGACTGCCCGTCTACGACACCTACCTGAAGAGCGGTCAGGCGCTGGCCGATGTGTTCACCGCCTCCGGCGTGGACACGATCGTCTTCGACATCCAGGACGCGGGCGCCCGTTTCTACACGTACATCTGGACGCTGTACGACTGCATGGAGGCGGCGGCCCTCGCGGGCAAGAGGTTCGTCGTGCTGGACCGGCCGAACCCGGTGACCGGACGGGCGGCGCTCGGGCCGGTTCTCGATCCCGCGTTCTCCACTTTCGTGGGCCGCCGGGAGATCTCCCAGGCGCACGGGATGACGGTCACCGAACTGGCGCTGTTGTTCAACGGGGAGTTCCTGGCGGACCGTCCGGCCGACCTGGAGATTGTGAAGATGTCGGGGTGGTCGCGCTCCGACTTCTTCGACGCGACGGGCCTTCCGTGGGTCCCTCCGAGCCCCAACATGCCGACGCCCGACACCGCGCTGGTCTACTCGGGCACCTGCCTCTTCGAGGGCACGAACCTCTCCGAGGGGCGCGGCACGACGCGGCCGTTCGAGCTGCTGGGCGCGGAGGGCATCGACCACACCTGGGCCGCCGCCGCGAACGCGCTCGGCCTGCCCGGGGTGGCCTTCCGCGAGGCGTACTTCGCGCCGACGTTCTCCAAGTTCGAGGGCACGACGGTGGGCGGGGTCCAGCTGCACGTCCAGGACCGCGAGGTCTTCGACCCGGTGCGCACCGGGATCGCGCTGCTGGTGACGGCCAAGCGGACGTGGAGCGGGTTCGCCTGGCGTCCGGACAACTGGATCGACAAGCTCACCGGCAACACCCGGGTCCGCACGATGATCGATGCGGGGGCGGACACGGATGAGGTCGTGGGGGCGTGGGCGGAGGATCTCACGGCGTTCCGGGCGGTGCGGAAGCGGTACCTGCAGTATCGGTGAGCCCGGTTGCCGGGCGGGCCCGCTGGATGCGGGCCCGCCCGGCGCGCCGGTTCAGCGGTGGGCCGGGAATTCCACCACCTGCTGGTAGGTCGGGCGGTTCTGCCAGTGGATCGCCTTCTGGCTGATCCCGCCGAGTGCCCGGTGGATGATCGAGTCCGTGCACCACTGCTCGCCGGCCTTGCAGCTGTCGTCAGCCGGGTAGACCTCGGCCGCCGGCACCGCAGCCGCCTCCTTCAGCGAGGAGAGCAGCGCCGCGCGGCAGGCGCTCAGATCGCCGTTGCCGCAGTAGGACTTGGCCAGCGGGCCCTTGACCTGCCGGCCGAGCACCTGGCGCAGGTCCTTGTCGGCGAAGCCCCACCAGCCGTACTGGAACGCCGAGCCGCTGTGCGCCCCGCTCGGCCCGTGGCTGGCGGCCGGGGACTCGTCGGTGGCGAGGTTCGCGGTCAGCGCCCCGTACAGATCGTCACCGAGCCCCGGCTTGAACTCGGCCTCGATCAGCCTCGGCCACCACGCGTCCATGATCCGCACCGCGTCGGCGTGGGTGTAGGTGTGCGAGCCGGGGCTGCTCTCCTTGCGCTGGGCGCCCGACGCCCGCCAGGAGTCGAGCTGCTGGACCAACGCGTCGAGATCCGGGTCGGTGACCGGCTGGGAGCGGATCACCTTCAGCAGCTCGGGCAGCAGCTGCTCACCGCGCAGGTCGGTGAGCGCGGCGTCGGCCATGGCGCGGGTGAGCGAGGCGCGGGTCACCCCGCCCTCCTCGACCAGCTTCGCCACCCGCTCGTCGAGCAGATCGGCCCGGTGCACCGCGCTGAGCCCGAAGCCGGCGGCGGCGTACCCCTCGGCCTGCTTGTTGTTCCAGGAGACGTAGTAGTCCTGGCCGCTGGAGTGCGGGTGCTCGGCGAAGGGGGTGTAGGAGGCGGTGTTGGCCGCCGGGTCGTAGCCCTGCCACTCGTACGCCTTCTCGGCCTTGACGGGCAGCGCCGGGTCGACGCCCGCCGCGCGCACCGGGTTCATGCCGCTGTTGTAGTAGGCGGCGGTGCGCGAGTCGGCGTAGAACCAGTTGAAGGCGTAGTCGATGTTGCTCGCGGCCTGCTGGAAGGAGGCCGCGTCGGTCACGTACGACGGGTCGTTGAGCATCTGGAAGCCGATGATCGAGTCGGCCTCGTGCCGGTAGGTGGTGCGCAGGGAGGTGTACGCGACGGGCTTGCCGCCCACCGTGGCGCGGTGGGTGACGATGCCGTAGCCGGTGCGCCACACCTGCATCCGGTAGGAGCCCTTGGCCGTGGAGTCGGCGACGGTCGGCTTCCAGGAGTTGGACTTCTCCAGCTTCTCCATGGCGGTGCAGGCGCCCCGGTAGAGGTAGTGCGTGGAGTCCTTGGTGGGGGCGGAGCCGTCGGGCTCGCACAGGTCGACGGCGTAGGTGTCGGTGATGTCCTGGCCGGCCGATGTGGCGCTCCAGGCGTAGTCCTGGCCGCGGCCCATCTGGATGTACATCCCGACCCCGGCGAACGAGACGCCGCGGGCGCTGATGCCGGGGCCCTGGAGCTCCTGGAGCATCATCAGCTGCGGGGCGAAGTAGCCGGTCTGGGGGCCGAACACGGCGATCGGGTGTCCGCTCGCGGTGCTCCTGCCGGAGACCAGCAGGGCGTTGGACATCCCGCGCTTCTGGGCGCCGGAGCCGGAGCCGGGCAGCGAGCCCTCGGGGATGACCCCGTCGTCGTAGATGCCCTGGGCCTTCCTGAGGGCGGACGGGGCCTTCACGGGCGCCTTCGCGTTGGTGCCGGCGGAGCCGGTGCGGTCGTAAATCAGCGGCTCGGCGGTGACGGACCCGGGGTCCGGAAGAGCCGTGCCGACGGCCTGGTCGGGCTTGCCTGCGTACGGGAACGAGGTGCCGTCGTGCACGGTGAGCACGGCCTCGGGGTCGTTGCGCTGGCGGAAGGACTCCCAGACCTTCGTGCCCTCGGCGACGCCGTACTTCTGCTGGGCGGACAGCAGGGAGAGCGCCGCCTGTACCTCGCCGCCGCCACCGCCGCCGAACTGGCCGCCGACGACCGAGGCGATCGAGATCAGGTCGGTCAGTTTGAACGGCTGGATCTCGCCTATGTTGGTGATGGAGTCGATCTTGCCGGTGAGGACGTACTCGCCCGGGAAGTAGCGGCCCTTCTTCGACTTCTCGCGGTAGGAGTTGATGCCGTCCACATAGGCCTGGGCGTCCGCCATGGCCTGTTCGCCGCGGGGGCCCTCATGGGTCCTGATGTACTCGACCTGGGCCTCCAGATCGGCCTCGGTGTACGGGGCCTGCGGCCAGAACTGCTGCTCCAGGCCCTGGTTGGCCAGCGCCCCGCCGGCGAAGGAGGTCAGCTCCCCGCGCCCGATGTGCCGGAAGAGGTCCATCAGCCAGAGCCGGTCCTGCCCGGCGGCGAACCCGGCGCCGAACTCCGTCCCGTAGCGGGTGGTGCCCTTGATGTGCGGGACGCCGGAGGTCTTGTCGCGGGTGATGGTGACGTCGTCGCGCGGCGAGGTGACGGACTCCACCTGGTCCTTGGCGACGCCGAAGGAGGCGTCGTTGAAGAAGTCGGTCAGCTTCTGGTCGGTGAGGCCGGTGTGCCCGGCCACCAGGCCGTTGTAGCGGTCGAGCTGGTCGTCGCTGTGCGCGGGGTGGGTGCCGAACGCCTTGTTGCCGAGGATCTCGACGAGGGTGGCGTTGCCGTTCTCGCCGGGCGGCAGGATGTCGTCGCACTGCCCCTGGCAGTAGTCGGCGACGGTCGGGGGATCCGCCTCGGCGGCGCCCGCGTGGGGGACGGCGGCGAGCAGGGACGTACCGAGTGCGAGGGCGGCCGCGATCACGGCGGCCCTGGCGGTGCCGGTGCGTGCGTTCATACGGGTGCGTGGGGGCATGCATGCTCCTCGGAGAGGCCGATGCGCCGGAGGTTACCGACGGTATGAACGCCCGGTAAGGTGAACATCGGTCACCTTTTCCGAATCACCACATCCCGGCGCCTGACGGCCCGTCATCTCAATTAATGGACAACAGCACCCTTGGATGGAGCCGATCCGGGCAGTTGTACGTCCATTCCCTGACGCCGCATGACGGGCGCCGGGACAAGGGCGACGGAGTACGAGCGACGGAGGAGGCGGCGCGATGGCCGGTTTCCGGAGTCTTGCGAGACAGGTCCGCGATCCGCGGAGCGACCTGGCACTGCGGCGTTACTCGCTGCGCAAGTGCCTGGAGCGCTTCGCCCCGTACGGGCACCGGGCGACATGGGACCATCTGTGCGTCCGGCACGGGATCGGGCCCGAGGACCGGGCCCCCGACCCGGCGCGCCTGATGCGCGCGCTGGAGGAGCTGGAGACGGCCCGGGCGGTCTGGCTGCGCTACGAGGCGGGGTTCGCCGAGCGCCGCAGGCGGGAGAAGCACGAGGGACTGCGCCGGCCGGGGGCTTTCGACGACTGGCACCGGCGCACCTGGGGCGGCAACGGGGTGGCCCGCTGCGACGACCCGGCGGTCCACCCGGCGGCCCCGCTCGCCGAGGTGCTGGCCCGGCTGATCGCCGCCCTGGAGTCCGAGCCCGGCACCCGGTGCCCGGTGTGCACGGGGACCCGCATCGTCTGGCGGCAGGACCTGGACTCCGAGCCGTGGTCCGGGCCGGTCTGCACGGGGTGCGGCATCGTGGTGCCGCAGCCCGTGCTCACCCCGGCGACGCTGGCGCGGTCCCGGCTGCCCCGGGCCGGCGCCCTGGTCTCGGTCGCCTGAGGGCCCCGCCGGCTCAGCTCCTGCCCGGGGGGCGGTTGGCGCTCCTGCGCTCCGGCATCAGCCGCGAGCCGCTGATCCGCTCACCGTTGACGTCGTCCGGGTTGGACAGCACGCAGGTCTCCAGCGAGAGGCAGCCGCAGCCGATGCAGTCGGTGAGGTGGTCGCGCAGCCGGGCCAGCTGCGTGATGCGCTCGTCCAGTTCGGAGCGCCACGCCGCGGAGAGCCGCGCCCAGTCGTCGCGGTTGGGGGTGCGCTCCTCGGGGAGTTCGGCCAGCGCGTCGCGGATGGTGGCGAGCGGAATGCCGACCCGCTGGGCCGCGCGGACGAAGGCGACCCGGCGCAGCGCGTCCCTGCTGTAGCGGCGCTGGTTGCCGCTGGTGCGTCGGCTGCTGATCAGGCCCTTGGCCTCGTAGAAGTGCAGGGCCGAGACGGCGGCGCCGCTGCGTGCGGAGAGCTGACCGACCGTGAGTTCATGGAGTGTCTGTGGGATCTGGGGCACTCATCCCACCCTACGTGGCCCATCCCCGGCCGGTCCGTCGTTGACAGGAACGCACCCGCCAACCATGCTGAGCAAGCGCTTAGACAGCGCGTGACGGATGGACGGCAGAGCGGGAAGGCAGGAACCAGGGACATGGCAGAGCCGAGGATCTTCACGTCCGCGCAGGAGCTGCGTGACGGCGTGGGCGAGCAGCTGGGGCACAGCGACTGGCTGGAGATCGACCAGAAGCGGATCGACCTCTTCGCCGAGGCCACCGGCGACCACCAGTGGATCCATGTGGACCCCGAGCGCGCGGCGGCCGGACCGTTCGGCACGACGATCGCGCACGGCTACCTCACCCTCTCGCTGCTGCCGACGCTGGTCCCGCAGGTCATGGCGGTCGAGGGCGCGAAGATGGGCATCAACTACGGGACCAACAAGGTCCGCTTCCCCTCCACCGTGCCGGTGGGCTCGCGGCTGCGGGCGACGGCCGTCCTGAAGAGCGTCGAGGAGGCGGGCGGCGGCGTGCAGATCACCGCCGTCGTGACGGTGGAGCGCGAGGGCGGCGACAAGCCGGCCTGCGTCGCCGAGTCGGTGTCGCGCTACTACTTCTGAGCCCCGGGTACGCGGACGCCCCCGGCCCGTTCGAAGGGCCGGGGGCGCGGGTGCGTCACCGCTCGGCCGCGACCATCCGCAGCACCAGACCGGCGTAGAGCTCGCCGACCTCGTCGGGCGTCCGGCTGCCCTGGGCGTTGAACCAGCGGGCCACGTCGATGCAGAGCGAGAGCACCGCCAGCGTGGTGCCGGGCACGTCGGGGACGTCGAACTCCCCCGCCGCCACGCCCTCGCCGATGATCCGGCGCACCACCGCGTCGCTCCGGCGGCGCAGCCCGACGATCTCGGTGCGGTGCTCCTCACCGAGGGCGTCGAGCTCGTACTGGACCACCCGGGCGGTGGTGTGCCGCTCGGCGTGCCAGCGGACGAAGCACCGTACGGCGTCGGCGAGCCGCTCGGCGGCCGTGCCCTCACCGTCGGCGGCGGACTCCAGGAGCGCCAGGGCCCGGTCGTGACCGATCCGGCTGATCCGGTGGAGCAGCTCTTCCTTCGTCTTGTAGTGGATGTAGAGCGCGGCGGGGCTCATGCCGGCGCGGCCGGCGATGTCCCGGGTGGTGGTCGCGTGGTACCCGCGCTCGGCGAAGGCGTCGACGGCCGCCACGAGGAGCCGCCGGGCCGCCTCGGGCGTCACTTCGGCCCACGGCGTGTTCTCGCCGTCGGTCTCCTCCGCCGTGCTCATCGTCAGTGGCCCCTCTCGGTCAGCAGGACGAACACCATACCCCGATCCTGAGCAAGCGCTTAGGGCCGGTGCCCGAGGGGTCCGGCAGGTGAGACCGTCAGAGCTTCTGGAAGGGGTCGTGCTCGGCGAGGATCTTCTCCAGCCGGGCCTGGTCGACCCGGCTGACCAGCTGTCCCGCCTCCTGCCTGTCCCTGATGACCTTGGCCAGGGTGAAGCAGGACGTGACGAGGTAGAGGACGCCGATGGCGAGGAATCCGCGCACCCAGGCGTCCGCGTCGAGGGAGTAGATCCCGAGGGCCACCGCACCCATCGCGACCCCGAAGGAGGCGACCGCCTGGCCGTAGAAGGCCGCGGTGTTCTGCTGCTTGACCGATGTCGTGTCACTCATGGGGCCCAGCATCCGGCGGCGTGGCCCACGCCACATCCGTCCGGGTACTCAGGCGGTACTCAGAAGGCGGAGACCCCGGTCAGCGCGCGGCCGATGATCAGCTTCTGGATCTGGCTGGTGCCCTCGTAGAGCGTCATCACACGGGCGTCCCGCAGCAGCTTGCCGACCGGGTACTCGTCGATGTAGCCGTAGCCGCCGTACACCTGGAGCGCGTTGTTGGCGGCGCGGACGGCGGCCTCGGACGCGAACAGCTTCGCCTGGGAGGCGGCGGTGGCGAAGGGCTCGCCCCGGTCGATCAGGTCGGCGACGCGCCAGGTCAGCAGGCGGGCGGCGTCGGTGTCCACGGAGATGTCGCTGATGAGTTCCTGGACGAGCTGGTGGCTCGCGATGGACTTGCCGAACTGCTCGCGCTCGCCCGCGTACCCCACGGCCGCGTCCAGCGCCGCCTGCGCGATGCCGACACAGCCCGCCGCCACCGACATCCGCCCCTTGGCCAGGGCGGACATGGCGATCGAGAAGCCCTTGCCCTCGGGGCCCAGCAGGGCGGAGGCGGGGACGCGGACGTCCTCCAGCGCCAGTTCGGCCGTCGCCTGGCCGCGCAGACCGAGCTTGCCGTGGATGGTGCGGCGGGTGAGGCCGGGGGCGTCGGCGGGGACCAGGAAAGCGGAGATGCCCCTGTGGCCGGGGGTGTCGTTGGTGCGGGCGAACAGGAGCACCACATCGGCCCAGGTGCCGTTGGTGATGAACATCTTGCCGCCGTTGATGACGTAGTCCCCGCCGTCCCGGACCGCCCGCGTCGTCAGGTTGCCGGCGTCCGAGCCGGTGCCGGGTTCGGTCAGCCCGAAGCAGCCGACCGCGTCGCCCGCCGTGAGCCGGGGCAGCCACCGGCGCTTCTGCTCCTCGTCGCCCCACGCGGCAATGGTCTTGGCGACCAGGCCGAGGGAGACCGAGACGATGCCGCGCACCGAGGAGTCGCCGCGCCCCAGCTCCTCGGTCACCAGGCAGTACGCGAGGTGGTCGCCGCCCGAGCCGCCGTACTCCTCCGGGACGGTCAGGCCGAGGAAGCCGAGGGAGCCCAGCTTCTTCACGATCGACCGGTCGACGCTCTCGGCCCGGTCCCACTCCACGACGTGCGGGGCGATGTCGCGGGTGACGAAGTCCCTGGCGAGCTGCCGGACGGCTGCCTGCTCCTCGCTGAGTTCCAGGTTCATCCTCCCGCCCCTTCCTCTAAATTAGCACTGCTAGTTTTATGGCCGCAGGCCCTACTATGTGCCGCATGGCCCGCCCGCGCAAGCCCCTCCTGAGCAGAGACCGCATCGTCGAGACGGCGAGCGCCCTCGTGGACGCCGAGGGGCTCGACGCCGTCTCCACCCGCCGCCTCGCGGCCGAACTCGGGGTCAGCGGGCCCTCGCTCTACAACCACTTCCGCAACAAGGACGAGATCCTGGACGCGGTCGCCGACGCCGTCTCGGCCCAGGTCGATCTGTCGATGTTCGAGGAGTCCGACCCCCGCGACTGGCGCGCCGCCCTGCACGACTGGGCGCTCTCCTACCGCGCGGCACTCACCGAGCACCCGCACATCGTCCCGGTGCTCGCCCAGGGCCCCGGCCGCCGCCCGGCCGGACTGCGGGTCGCCGACGCCGTCTTCGGCGCCATGGTCCGCGCGGGCTGGCCGCCCGCCCAGGCCACGTACATCGGCGCCCTGATGCGCTACTTCATCACCGGCTCCGCGCTCGGCTCCTTCGCCCGGGGCTTCGTGGACGACGAGACGGCGTACGACCCCGCCGACTACCCGCACCTGGGCCAGGCGCACCTGCTGGCCGAGCGCCGCCAGAAGGTCGACGAGGGGGCGTTCGAGACCGGGCTGCGGGCGCTGCTCGACGGGCTCGCGCTTCAGTACGCCCCGCCCGCGCCGGGCCGGTGACTATTCGGTGGGCGCCGAACCTTCCCGGCCGTACGGTCGGGGCCATGACGACGCTCCCCTCCCCTTCCGCCGCCCCGGTCCACCGTGACTGGCGGGCCACCGCCGCCGCCTGCACCACCGTGGTCCTGTGGGCCTCGGCCTTCGTCTCCATCCGCAGCGCGGGCGACGCCTACTCCCCCGGCGCCCTGGCGCTCGGCCGGCTGCTGGCCGGCTCCCTGGCGCTGGGCGCGCTGCTGCTCGTGCGCCGCGAGGGGCTGCCGTCCCGGGCCGCCCGGCCGGGGATCATCTGGTCCGGGCTGCTGTGGTTCGGCCTGTACATGGTGGTGCTGAACTGGGGCGAGCAGCAGGTGGACGCGGGGACGGCCGCGATGGTCGTGAACATCGGGCCCCTGCTGATCGCCCTGCTCGGCGCCCGGCTGCTCGGCGAGGGGCTGCCGCGCCGCCTGGTGCTGGGCATGGCGGTGTCCTTCGCGGGCGCGGCTGTGGTGGGGCTATCCATGTCGGGGCACGGAGGTTCCTCGGTCCTGGGCGTGCTGCTGTGCCTGCTGGCGGCGGTGGCGTACGCGGGCGGGGTGGTCGGCCAGAAGCCGGCGCTGCGGCACGGGTCGGCGCTCCAGATCACCACGTTCGGCTGCCTGGTCGGGACGGTGGCGTGCCTGCCGTTCGCCGGGGCGCTGGTCTCGGACGCCGCCGACGCCCCGCTGTCCGCGACCCTGAACATGGTCTACCTCGGGGTCTTCCCGACCGCGCTGGCCTTCACCACCTGGGCGTACGCCCTCGCCCGCACCACCGCCGGGCGGATGGGCGCCACCACCTACGCGGTCCCGGCGCTCGTGGTGCTGATGTCGTGGCTGCTGCTGGACGAGGTGCCCGCGCTGCTCACCGTCGGCGGCGGGCTGCTTTGCCTGGCCGGGGTGGCGGTCTCCCGGATGCATCCGCAGACTGGTGCGACGCCGAGGAATCCGGCCCCGCCGGTGGAAGGACCCCGTCATGACGCGGAAGACCCGGCAGCGGACCGGAGCTGAGAAGCGCAGGGCCGCGAAGCCCGCCACCCAGGAGCTGGTCAAGCCCGACGGCCGGCCGCGCGACGCCTGGCGCGAGGGCTATCCGTACGACCACAAGCTGAGCCGCAAGGAGTACGACCGGTCCGAGCGGGCGCTCCAGATCGAGCTGCTGAAGCTCCAGCACTGGGTCAAGGAGCACGACGAGCGGCTCGTCATCCTCTTCGAGGGGCGCGACGCCGCCGGCAAGGGCGGCACCATCAAGCGGTTCACCGAGCACCTCAATCCGCGCGGCGCGCGGGTGGTGGCGCTGGAGAAGCCCACCGAGCGCGAACGCACGCAGTGGTACTTCCAGCGGTACGTGGCGCATCTGCCGGCCGCCGGGGAGATCGTGCTCTTCGACCGGTCCTGGTACAACCGGGCCGGGGTGGAGCGGGTCATGGGCTTCTGCTCGACCCGTGAGTACCTGGAGTTCATGCACCAGGCCCCGGGGTTCGAGCGGATGCTCGCCCGGGACGGCATCCATCTGGTGAAGTTCTGGTTCTCCGTCTCGCGCAACGAGCAGCTCAACCGGTTCAGGACCCGGCAGACCGATCCGGTGCGGCAGTGGAAGATCAGCCCCGTCGACCTGGCCTCGCTGGACAAGTGGGACGCGTACACCGAGGCCAAGGAGCTGATGCTCTTCCACACGGACACGGCGGACGCGCCGTGGACCGTGGTGAAGAGCAACGACAAGAAGCGGGCCCGGCTGGAGGCGATCCGGCATGTGCTGCACCGCTTCGACTACCCGGACAAGGACACGTCGGTGGCCGGGGAGCCGGACCCGCTGATCGTGGGCCCGGCCTCCCGGCTCTTCGAGCGGGGCGAGACGGAGGCCCGGCTGCTCACCACCGGCGTCCCCAAGCGCTAGCGGACCACCGGCTCTAGAAGACCACCAGCGCCCGGCCGCCCTTGCCGGCGATCATGTTGTCGAAGGCGGCCGGGATGCCGTCCAGGGCGATCCGTTCGGTGACCATCATGGAGAGGTCGAAGCGGCCCGCCCCGATGTGGCCGGCCAGCACCGGCAGATCGCGGGCCGGGTCGCTGTTGCCGTACACACAGCCCGTCAGGGACCGGCCCCAGTGGAAGAGTTCCAGGGCGTTGAAGGTCACCTGCTGGTCCTTGCCGCCGATGCCGACGACCGTGGTTCGCCCGCCCCGGCGGGTGGACTCCCAGGCGGTACGGATGGTGGCCGCCCGGCCGACGCACTCGACGGCCACGTCCGCGCCCTGGCCGCCGGTGAGCGCCCGGATCTCGCGGGGTGTGGTGGCGGAGGCGACGACGTAGTCGGTGGCCCCGGCCCGGCGGGCCAGCTCCTCCTTCTCCGGGGAGATGTCGACCGCGATGATCTGCGCGGCCCCCGCGATCCGGGCGGCCTGGAGCACGGCGAGGCCGACGCCGCCGATACCGAACACCACGACGGACTCGCCCTCGCGGACCCGGGCGCTGTGGTGGACCGCGCCGTACCCGGTCAGCACCGCGCAGCCGAGCAGGGCCGCGTCGGTGAGCGGGATGCCGTCGGGGGCGGGCAGCACGCAGTTCGCGGCGACCACGGTCTCCTGCGCGAAGGCCGCGACGTTCAGCCCGGGGTGCAGGTCGACGCCGTCGGCGGTGCGGGCGTGGAGGTCGGCCGCGCCGGCCAGGGCGCGGGCGCAGAGCCAGACCTCGCCGATCCCGCAGTGGTGGCAGTTCCCGCAGGACGGCGCCCAGTTGAGCACCACCCCGTCGCCGGGGACGACATGCGTGACGCCCTCGCCGACCGCGACGACGGTACCGGCGCCCTCGTGGCCGAGGACGGCCGGCACGGGCACCCGCATCGTGCCGTTGGACAGCGAGAGGTCGGAGTGGCAGACCCCGGCGGCGGCGAGACGGACGCGCACCCGGCCGGGGCCGGGCTCCGGCAGGGTGATGTCGGTGATCTCCAGCGGAGCTCCGACGGCGGACAGTACGGCGGCGCGGACCACGGACTGGCTCCTTGCTGATCGGGGGTGCGGGCTCGGGAACGGAGGGGAACGGGCTCAGAACTGGAGGGACTTGGTCTGGAGGTACTCGGCCAGGCCGTGCGAGCCGAGTTCGCGCCCGACGCCGGACTGCTTGTAGCCGCCGAACGGGGCGAGCGGGTTGAAGCGGCCGCCGTTGATGTCGACCTGGCCGGTGTCCATCCGGCGGGCGAACGCGACGGCCTGTGCGTCGTCGGCGGCCCAGACGGCGCCCGCGAGTCCGTACACCGTGCCGTTGGCGATGCGCAGCGCGTCCGCCTCGTCCTCGTACTTCAGGACCGAGACGACGGGGCCGAAGATCTCCTCCTGGGCGATGGCCATCTCCGGGGTGACATCGGCGAAGACCGTGGGACTGACGTAGTACCCGGTCGGGAGCGGTGCCTCGGGGCCGCCGGCCACGATCCGGGCGCCCTCCTCGACGCCCTTCTCGATGTAACCGCGCACCCGGTCCCGCTGCTTGGCGTTGACGAGCGGGCCGACCCGCTCGCCGGGTACGTACTTGGCGACGGCGGCGGCCGCGAGGGCGACGGCCTCCTCGTACCGTTCGGCGTCGACCAGCATCCGGGTCCAGGCGCTGCACGTCTGGCCGGAGTTGGACATCACGTTGGCGATGCCGACGTTGACCGCCTTGGCCAGATCGGCGCCCGGCAGGATGACGTTGGCGGACTTGCCGCCGAGTTCCAGGGCCACGCGCTTGACCGCGCCGCCCGCGGCGGCGCCGATCCGCTTGCCGACGGCGGTGGAACCGGTGAAGGAGACCAGGTCGACGTCCTCGTGCTCGGCGAGGGCCTGCCCGGCGACCGGGCCGAGGCCGGTGACCAGGTTGAAGACGCCGGCGGGCAGCCCGGCCTCCTCGGTGGCCTCGGCGAAGAGCTGCGCGGTGAGCGGGGTGTCCTCGGCGGGCTTGAGGACGACCGTGCAGCCGGCGGCGAGCGCGGGGGCGACCTTGGCGACGATCTGGTGCAGCGGGTAGTTCCACGGGGTGATCGCGCCGACCACGCCGACCGGCTCCAGGAACACGGTGGAGTTGCCGTGCCGCTCCTCGAAGGCGTAGGAGGCGGCGAGTTCGGCGTAGGAGCCGGCGACCAGGACCGGGACGCCCGCGTGCACGGCCTGCGACAGCGGCAGCGGTGAGCCCAGCTCGGCGGTGACCGTCTCGGCGATCTCGTCCTTGCGGGCGGCCAGCACGTCGCGCAGCGCGCCGATCAGGGCGGCGCGCCCGGCGGGCGGGGTGGCGGCCCAGCCGGGGAAGGCGGCGCGCGCGGCCCGTACCGCGGCGTCGACGTCCTGCGCCGTACCGGCCGGGACCCTGGCGATGACCTGCTCGTCCGCCGGGTTCACCACCGCGATCGTGTCCGCTGCGGCGGCGGGCCGCCATGCGCCGCCGATGTACATCCCGTCATGGGCCTTCATGGCTGTTCCTCCCGGACGCGGTGACGGACGGTGTCGTCCGCACCCCAAACTAGCGCTGTTAGTTTTCGGACGCCAGAGACGCCGGTCACGCCGGAGACCGCCGTCCCGCCCGGTGCCGTCATCCGTTCGGGAGCCTGCCACTTGTCCGAATCCGCGCGTTAAAGTGACGCCCTGATGGGCACAGGCGCGACGGACCACGGCACGCACACCGGGCCGCCGCTGCTGCGGCTGCACCTTTTCGGCGGGTTCCGGGTGACCCGTGACGGGGGCCCGGCCCTGGCCGAGCGGTGGCCGCGCCCCAGCGCCCGGGCCCTGGTCAAGCTGCTCGCCGTCTCCCCCGGCCACAGCCTCCACCGCGAACAGGCGATGGAGATCTGCTGGCCCGGCGCCGACCCGCAGGCCGCACTCGGCAGCCTCCGGGTCGCCCTGCACGCCGCCCGTCGCGCCATCGAGCCCGAGCTCGCACCCCGCGCCTCCTCGTCCTATCTGACCGGCGAGGGCACCCTGCTGCGGCTCGACCCGGCGACCGTCGTGATCGACGCGGACGAGGCGGAGGAGCTGGCCACGCGTGCGCTGGCCGAGGGCGGCACCGCGCCGCTGGCCGCAGCGCTTGCCGCGTTCACCGGCGAACTGCTGCCCGAGGACCGCTACGCCGCCTGGGCCGAGACCCGGCGCGCCCAGCTGGCCGCCCTGCACGACCGGGTGCGGCTCGCCCTGGCCGAGGCCCATCTCGCGGAGGGCGGGAACGAAAGCGCCACCGAGGTGGCGCTGCACGCGCTGACCAGCGCCCCGGCGGAGGAGCGGGCCCACCGGGTGGTCATCGAGGCCTGTCTGCGCCAGGGGCTGCGGCGGCAGGCCGTGCGCCAGTACCACCTGTGCCGCGAGGCCCTCGACGCCGAACTCGGCGTACGGCCCGGCCCGGAGACCGAGCGGCTGCACCTGCTGGCGCTCGACGCCGCCGCAGCGGTGCTGCCCGCCTCCGCCTCCCCCGTGCTGCCCGCCGCGATCCGCGCACCGGCGGGCTCCCCGCTGCGCGGCCGGGACGAGGCGCTGCGGGCCCTGCTCGCGGAGGGCGGCCCGCCGGTGCGGCTGGTCGGCGGCGAGGCGGGGGTGGGCAAGACCCGGCTGACGACCGAGGCGGCGCGCAGGGCCGCCTCGGCGGGCACCACCGTGCTGTGGGGCGCGGGTCATGACGCGGAGGGGCACACCCCGTACGGCGTGTTCGTGGAGGCGCTGGACGCCTGGCTGGCCGACCGGCCGCCGGCGGAGCGGGCCCGGATCGGCGGCGAGTACCCCGAACTCGCCGCGCTGCTGCCGTCGCTGGGGCAGATCGGGGCCGGCCGGGAGCGCAGCCCGGAGGAGGAGCGCGACCGGTTCTTCCGGGGCACGGCCGGGCTGCTCGGCGATCTCGCGGCCTCCTCCCCGGTCCTGCTGGTCCTGGACGACCTGCACGCGGCGGACACCGGGTCGTACCAGCTGCTCAGCCATCTGGCCCGGCGGGCGGCGGCCGGCGCTACGGGGTGGCGTTTCCTGGTCACCTACCGGGCGGAGGAGTTCGACGCGGGCGACCCGCGCCGCGCCGCGCTGGAGGCCCTGGTGCACGGGAGGCTCGCCGAGCCCGTCGAGCTGGGACGGCTGGACCGGGACCAGTGCCTGGCCGTCGCGCGGGACGCCGGGGCGCTCACCGGGCTCGACCGGGTGTGGGAACTGTCCCTGGGCAACCCGCTGTTCGCCCTGGAGCTGGCGCGTACGGTCCACGAGGGGGCGGACCCCGGGGCCCCGGGCGCGCCGGAGGGGGTGCGTCAGCTGGTGGCGGCGCGGCTGGCCCGGCTGGGTCCGGCGGCCCGGCGGGTGGTCGAGGCGATCTCGGTGACCGGGGGCAGCGCGGCGCTCACGGAGATCCTGGACGTGGCCGGGCAGGGCCTGCATCCGCCGCTCTCACCGGCCGAGGCGGCCGACGCCGTGGACGCGGCGGTGACGGCGTCCCTGGTGACCGAGCGGCCGGTGGTGGCGGGCGGCCGCTCGCTGCCCGGGCTCGCCTTCCGCCATCCGCTGGTGCGGCTGACCTGCTACGACGGCCTGTCCACGGCCCGGCGCCGGCAGCTGCACTCGGCGTACGCGGAGGCGGTGCTGCGCCACCGGCCCGACGCGGTCGACACCCTGGCCACCCAGCTGGCCCGGGCCGACGACCCCGGGCGACCGGCTATCTGCGCCGGGCGGCCGAGCGCGCCGCCGCCCTCTGCGCCAACGACACGGCGGACCGCTACTACGCCGAGCTGACGGCGCGGCTGGACGCGTCCGCCGCCGAGGCGGCCCGGGCCAGGATCGACCGGGGCGCGGTGCTGCGCCGGATGGCCCGCTACGAGGACGCCGCCACCGTGCTGCGCGAGGCGCTGGACGACATGGTGCGGCGGGGCGACGCGGACGGCCAGGTGCTGGCGGCGGCCCGGCTGAGCGACGTGCTGATGAAGTACTGCGGGACCGAGGAGGGCGAGGCGCTGCTGCGGGCCCATCCGCCGGGTCCTGACACCCCGGCACTGGCCGTGGCGACCCACCATCTGGCGGCCGGGAGCCTGCGGTTCGTGACCGGGCGCTACGAGGAGGCGCACGCCTCGGCCCGGATCGCGCAGGAGGCCGCGGACACTGTCCCGGGCGGCGAGCGCAGGGGGCTGCTCGCCCGCTCGCTGGGGATGCGGGCGACCTCGCTGGCCCTGGCCGGCCGGTTCGACCTGGCCCGGCCCGCCGCCGAGCGGGCACTGCCGCACGCGGAGGCGTACGGGGACCAGGAGCTGCTGGTGACCACGCTGTCCGTGCTGCGCGAGCACGCCCGCAGGTCGGGGCGGCTCGCCGAAGCGGTCTCCACCGGGCGGCGGGCGCTCAGGCTCGCCGAGCACACCGGCGATCCGACGGCCGTCGCCTTCGAGCGTGCCAATCTCGCCGAACTGCATCTGCTGCTCCGGGAGTTCGCCGAGGCGCGGGAGCACGCCGAGGCCGCCGCGCGGGAGGGCGGGTCGCAGCGCAGCTGGTGCACCCCCTACGCGCTCGCGGCGCTCGCCCGGGTCCGCGTCCGCACCGGCGAGGCGGGCGCCGGCGAGCTGCTGGACCGGGCCGGACGGGCCGCCGAGGCGCAGGCGGACCGGCAGGCGCTGCACGAGGTACGCACCGCACAGGCCGAACTGCTGGTCCGCGAGGGCAGGCCGGCCGGGGCCCTGGACCTGCTGGGCCGGGACAGCGGCCCGGGCACGGCCCATCTGGTGGCCTGGGCGGAGCTGCACGCGGGCCGTCCGGAGGCCGCCGTGCGCCGCGCGGCCGAGGAGATCCGGCGCGCCGGGCAGGTCGGCGAACGGCTCGCCGAGACCGAGGCGCGCACGGTGCTCGGGGCCGCGCTCGCGGCGTGCGGGCGACGGCAGGCGGCCGACGAGGAGTTCGGCCGGGCGGCGGCACTGGCGGCCGAACTCCCATATCCGGCCGGGTCGTTCCGCGTGGAGCAGGCGCGCGCACAGGCGGGCCCGGTCCTGCCCGGCGCGCCCTAGGCCCCCGGAAGGGCGCGCCCAGGGCGTGTCGTCGAACTGGCGTCGCTGCCCGAAGGGCGGCCGGGCGGCGTCAGTTCGACGACACGCCCTACACGTCCAGACCCGGCACGTCCTTGGGCAGCGGGCAGATCCGGCGGCCCTGGTGGTCGAAGACGTACAGATGCGCCAGGTCGACCAGGAGCGGGACCTGCCCTCCGGTGCGCAGCCGCATGTCGGGGCCGGTGCGGACGACGAGGTCGCTGGAGGTGACGGCGGGGCGGTCGGGGCTGCGCACGCCCGGCGGCAGCGCCTCGGGGCCCGGTTCGTCCAGGACGACGACATGGCCGGATCCCGGGGCATGGCCGATGGCGCGCTCCTTGATGCGCTCCAGCACTCCGACCCCGCCCTGGGCGGCGCGGCGTCTGCGGACGGTGCCGCGTTCGGTGCGGGCCGACTCCAGCTCCGGCACCACGGCGGGCTGCGAGCCGGTGTTGAGGTGGACCAGCGCCTCGTGGCCCTGGTACTCGACGTGCTCGACGATGCCGCTGAGGGCGACCTCGCCGGGGCGTGCCTGGCTGGGCGGGGCGATGCGGACCGCCTCGGAGCGCAGTCCCACGATGATCCGGCGGCCCTGCTGGATGCGGAGCAACTGGTGGTCGGGGCTGAGGGGTTCGGGCAGCGGGAGCCGCTGACGGCCGAGGTCGATGGACATCCGCCCCTCCAGCGGGGCGTGCACGACGGCCTGGAGCAGATTGATCCTGGGGGTGCCGATGAACGCGGCGACGAATACGTTCTCCGGCAGGGCGTAGACCTCGCGCGGCGGGCTGACCTGCTGGAGCACTCCGCCGCGCATCACGGCGACCCGGTGGCCCAGCGACATCGCCTCGGCCTGGTCGTGGGTCACATAGACCGTGGTGACGCCGAGTTCCTTGGTGAGCTGGGATATCTCGGCGCGCAGATGGTTGCGGAGCTTGGCGTCGAGGTTGGAGAGCGGCTCGTCCATCAGGAAGGCGGACGGCCGGCGGGAGATGGCCCGGCCCATCGCGACCCGCTGGCGCTCGCCGCCGGAGAGCTGGCCGGGCAGCCGGTCGAGGACGCTCTCGATGCCGAGCATCCTGGCCGTGCTCTCGATGCGCTCGGTGTGGTCCTGGCGCGGGTTCTCCAGCTTCAGCGGGAAGCCGATGTTGGCCCGGTTGGTCATGGTCGGGTAGAGCGCGAAGTTCTGGAAGACCATGGCCATCCCGCGTTCGCGGGGCGTCAGGTGGTTGGCCGGTTCACCGTCGAGCAGGATCTCGCCGTCGGTGACGTCCTCCAGTCCGGCGATCATGCGCAGCACGGTCGACTTGCCGCAGCCGGAGGGGCCCAGCAGGACGACGAACTCGCCCGGGTCGATGGAGAGCGAGAGACGGTCGACGGCGCGCGAGGACCGCCCGTACGCCTTGCTGACATTGTGCAGAGTGATGGCGCGAGTCATGTGGTTCCGCCCGGAATGATGGTGGTGGAGCGGTGGGGAGCGGCTGCAGTGGCCTGAAATTAACCCACTGCGCGGGGTGTGGGAATGACTCGCGCAAAGGTTGCGCGCCCTGAGGTTGCCGGGCCGGAAGTGTCAGGTGTGGTTCCGGTCCGTTCCGGCGCGTGCGGGGACGGTCACGGTGACGGGGACGCCGTTGAGCACGGCGGTGCCGGAGAGCGGGTCGAGGCGGCTGCCGTCGAGGAGCTGGTTGACGTTGACGCCGGGCCGGGCGGCGGCGACGGCCATCCGGGTCCCGGGGCGGTCGTGCCCCCAGCCGTGCGGGAGGCTCACCACTCCGGTCCGTACCCCGTCGGTGATCTCGACCGGGACGGTCAGCGCGCCGCCGTCTGCCGTGACGGTCGCGTCGGCGCCGTCGGCGAGGCCGATGCGGGCCGCGTCCTCCGGGTGCATCTGGAGGGTGCAGATGTTGGAACCCCCTGCGAGCGAGGCGACGTTGTGCATCCAGCTGTTGTTGGAGCGCAGATGGCGGCGGCCGATGAGCACGAGCGCGTCGGGCTCCCGGCGGGTGTCGAGGGCGCGGCGCAGGCGCGGCAGGTCGGCGGCGATCGGCGCGGGGAACAGCTCGACGCGCCCGCTGCGGGTGGTGAGGACCTCCGGGACGCGCGGGGCAAGGGGGCCGAGGTCGGTGCCGTGCGGGTGGTCCAGCAGCCGGTCCAGGGTGAGGCCTTCGGGGTCGGTGCCGAAGCCTTCGCCGTACGGGCCGAGCCTGAGCATCAGGTCGAGACGGCGTTCCGGTCCGGTGCGGCCGGTGAGGGCCGCGGCGAGGGCGGCGGGGTCGCGGCCGTGCACGGGCGAGAGCGGATCGGCGACGGCCTTGCCGAGGGCCCTTTCGATGATCATGCCGTCCACGGCTTCCGGCTCCGCGCCGTGCATCCCGGAGACGGCGAGGACGAGCCGGGCGAGGATCTCGCTCTCGTCCATCCGGCCGGGCTCCAGCGGGACGGCGGGGCGGGTGTAGCGGACCTGGTTGCGGACGGCGAGGGCGTTGAACGCGAAGTCGAAGTGGGCGCTCTGCGAGGGCGGCGGCGGGGGCAGCACGACATCGGCATGGCGCGAGGTCTCGTTGAGGTACGGGTCGACGCTGACCATGAAGTCGAGCCCGTCGGCCAGGGCCCGGTCGAGCCGGTCGCCGTCGGGCGCGGAGAGCACGGGGTTGGCGGCCAGCACGATCAGGGCGCGGATCCGGTCCTGTCCCGGGGTCGCTATCTCCTCGGCCAGTGCGGAGATGGGCAGTTCGCCCTTGGCCTCGGGGTGCCCGGAGACGCGGCTCGTCCAGCGCCCGAGGGCGAAGCCCCTGCCGGGGGCGGCGGGGCGGGGCGCGCGGGCGGTCGCGGAGAGCGGGAAGAGGGCGCCGCCGGGCCGGTCGAGGTTGCCGGTGAGGATGTTGAGGACGTCGACGAGCCAGCTGGCGAGGGTGCCGTGCTCGACGGTGCAGCTGCCGATGCGGCCGTAGACGGCGGCGGTGGGGGCGGCCGCGAGTTCCCGGGCGAGGGTGCGGATGGTCGCGGCGTCCACGTCACAGGCGGCGGCCACCGCCTCGGGCGTGAAGTCCCGTACGGCTTCGGCGACTTCGTCGGTTCCCTGGAGGTGTTCCGTGAGCGTCCCGGGGTCGGCGAGTTTCTCCTCGAACAGGACGTGCGTCATCGCGGCGAGCAGCAGGGCGTCGGTCCCGGGCCGGATGGCGAGGTGCCGGTCGGCGAGGCGGGCGGTGCGGGTGCGGCGGGGGTCGACGACGGTGAGGGTGCCGCCGCGCCGGCGCAGCGCTCTGAGCCGGCCGGGGAAGTCGGGGGCGGTGCAGAGGCTGCCGTTGGAGTCGAGCGGGTTCGCGCCGAGCAGCAGGAGGTGGTCGGTGCGGTCGAGGTCAGGTACGGGGATGGTGTTGGGGTCGCCGAAGAGCAGCCCGCTGGAGACGTGCTTGGGCATCTGGTCGAGGGTGCTGGCGGTGAACAGGGCCCGGGTCCGCAGGGCCCCGAGCAGGGCGGACGGGTAGAGCGCCCCGGCCATGGTGTGGACGTTGGGGTTGCCGAGCACGACGCCGGCGGCGTGCGGTCCGTGCTCGCTCAGTACGGCCGGCAGGGTGCGGGCGATCGCGTCGAACGCCTCGTCCCAGCTCGCCTCCGTCAGCACGCCGTTCTTGCGGACGAGTGGGGTGCGCAGCCGGTCGGGGTCCTCGTCGAGCCCGCCGAAGGACGCGCCCTTGGGGCAGATGAAGCCCTTGCTGAACACGTCGTCCCGGTCGCCGCGCGCACCGGTGACCCTGGTCCCCTCGATGGTGAGGACGAGCCCGCAGGTGGCCTCGCAGAGGGGGCAGATGCGCGGGGCGGTGCGGGAACTGCTGGAGTCGTGCGGCATGGGCCCTCCCCGGGGCGGCAGCGGCGGCGCGCGTACGCCGGCGAGCGGCGCGCGACAGGCACGGCCGAGCATACCGACCGGTACGCATGGTGGGGAGGTGTCGTGGGCGGTACGTTGCCGGGCCGGTACCCCCCCCCGCAGTCAGTCCAGCACCCTCGCGAGATAGGCCTGGATCAGGATCCGGGTCTCGGCCACGAGCGCGTCGTCGCCGGCCGGGTCGCTGCGGAAGGCGAGTTTGAGCAGGGCGTCGGCGGCCTCCACGCAGACCAGGATGGTGCGGGGGAGATCCGCGTCGGCTGCGTGGCCCAGATGGCCGGAGAGCAGTTCGGTGAGGCGGCCCGCGACCCGCTGGTTGGCGTCGTCGGCCGGGTCCTCGTCGGGGGCGGGGGCCCCGAAGTCGACCAGGGCGAAGCCCGGGACGGTGCGCTTCATCGCCAGGTACTCGTCGAGCACGGCGTCGATCGCCGCACGCCAGTCGGCGGTCTCGATGGCGGCCAGGCGGCCCGTGATGCGTTCGGCGTAGCTGTCCAGGTTGCGGCGGGCGAGGGCGTCGGCCAGGGCCCGCTTGTTGGAGAAGAACCGGTAGACGGAGCCGATGGGGACCTCGGCGCGCAGCGCCACGGCGCGGGTGGAGAGCTGTTCGTAGCCGGTCTCGTCGAGGAGTTCGGCGCAGGCGTCGAGTATCCGGGCGAGGCGTTCGGCGCTGCGCTGCTGCACCGGGGTGCGGCGGAGATTCGTGTTCGCATGGGGCACGGGTTCCATGATGCCGTGGGCCTCCTCTGCGGGGCGCGGGGCGCTCGCGGTCAGGCGATGAGCAGGGACAGCCCGCCGACGGTGTACGCGATCATCAGCGTCAGCAGCGGGAGCTGGCCGGCGACGGCGCGTCCGGGCGGCAGGAGCCGGACGGAGCGGTCGTGCGCGGCGACGACCCCGAGGACGTGTCCGAGGACGATCGCGGTGACCTGGAGGGTGGCGATGCCGCCCGGCCCCAGGGGCGGTCCGGGCGCGGCGGGGCGGTCGGCGCCGAGCGCCAGGGCGAGTGTGCGCGGGCCCTCGGTGGCCAGGAGCGTGAAGTAGTGGGCGACGAGGTAGCCGAGCGCGATCGGGACGAGCGAGTGCGCGAAGGCGGTCAGCGGGTGCGGCAGCCGGCCGGCGAAGAGCCGGGTGGCCGCGGCGCAGAGCGCGTAGAGGCCGGCGACGAGGGCGACGGCGCCGAGGAGTCCGAGGGTGGCGGTGGTGGTGCGGCCCAGGGACGAGGTCTGGACGGTGGTGATCCAGGAGGGGGCGTCGGAGAAGCCGTCGTACGCGGTGGAGCCGAGCATCACGCAGACGGTGGCGACGAGTCCGGGGAGCTGGGGCGTGGCGTCGAGCCCGTTGAACGGGGAGCGCAGGACGAGCCGGCGGTCGGCCGGGCGGCGGCCGAGCGGGGAGAGCCGGGCGAGGAGGCCCGAGTACACCTCGAAGGCGTCGGCGTGGTCGAACCAGCGGGCCCCGTACCGGGCTGCGCCGGTGAGGTGGACGAGGGCGTACGGGCCGAGGAAGAGCAGCAGGGCGGTGGGCGACGCGGGGTCGGGGGCGACGAGTTCGAGCCAGGTGAAGGCGAGCAGCCCGGCCGCCGCCGGCCACATTCCCGGGCGCGGGGGCAGGGGCCGGCCGGCCCGGGGGTCGCGCCGCAGCACCCGGCAGCCGAGCAGGTGCAGGGTGCGCAGGGGGTTGAGCAGCCGCCAGACCGGCCCGAACAGCAGCGAGGCCGGGACGAGGCCGACCCACAGCAGTACGTAGACCGCGCCCGGAGCCGGATTGCGCTCGGGACCGGCCGGGCCCAGCAGCAGGCTCCCCACGACGAGGAGCGCGGCGGCCAGGCCGAGCGCGCGGGCGCAGACGCGGGTGGCCCGGGCGTCGGCCAGGCGCTGGACGGCCGCGGGCAGCGCCCGGCCCGCCCGGTCGCCCCGGAAGCGGGAGGCGGACCAGAGCAGGCCGAGCGCGAGGAAGGAGACGAAGAGCGCGGCGAAGGCCCCCGCGAAGGCGTAGAACGGCGAGAGCGGCAGATCGTGCCGGGCCCCGATGCCGTGCGCGAGGACGCTCATGGGCCCGGGTGCGGCAACGGGCGTCACCGTACGACGAGTTGGGTCAGGAGCAGGTCGGACCCGTGGGTCTCGACCTCGAAGAGCCCGGTGCGGTCGGCGGTGAAGGTGAGGGTGACGGTCCGCCCCGCGGGCAGGTGCGCCTCCTTGTCGTAGCCGTGGACGTGCAGGGTGTCGTCGCGGTCGCTGCGGACGAGGAGACGCACGGTGCTCCCCCTGTCGACCTCGGTGCGTCCCGGCGCCGGGCTCACCTTTCCGTCCCGGACGGCGATCTCCACGGTGGTGCCGCCGGTGAGCGCGGTGGTGGCCTGGACCGGGGCGGAGCCGACGGCCCAGGCGGTGTGGTCGTCGGCGTAGAGGCGGGCGGTGAGGCGGGTGCCGCCCCCGGCGCCGCGGACGAGCGCTTCGGGGAGGTGGAACCAGGCGCCGTAGACACGGGCGAGGGGGTGGCCGTCGAGCAGGAGCCGGGCGTGGCCGCGCCCGAGGAGGGCGGCGCCGCCCACGCTGTCCGGGGTGAACCGGAAGTTGCGTACCGAGAGATGGACGTTCCAGCCGTCCTGCGAGTCGGCCCGGACCTCGAGGGACACCTCGGGGGCGCCCTCGGCGGCGACCCGGCGCAGCCGGTGGCCGTCCCCGTCGTCGGCGGCCAGCAGCCGGCCGTTGTCGCCGGTGGCCTGCTCATGGCCGGTGCCGGGCTTGTGGTGGGTGGTGGCGCGCCCGCCGCAGCCGCCCGCGCCGAGCGCGAGGGCGGCTGCGGTGAGCAGGGCGAGCGCGGTACGGGCGGGGTTCATGAGGTCTCCCCTTCCTGGGCGGCGGCCGGTTCGGGGGCCCGGTCAGGTCCGGGTACGGGCTCCGCTTCCGTATCCCGTTCCGCTTCCGCGTGGCGGGCGGCGGCCACCACGGCCCACACCACCCAGACCAGGCCGAGCAGTCCCCGCGCCCAGGCCGGGCCGAGCGGGATCCACGGGATCATGAACACGCCCTTGTCCAGCGCGTCGAGCAGGGTCAGCGCGCCCAGCGCCACCGTGGTCCAGCCCAGCACCGGCCGCTGCCGCCGCAGCGCCACACCGGTCCCGGTCCACCAGAGCCCGGTCAGCAGCAGGGCGACGGCGGGCACATAGGTGGCGGCCAGCCCCATGGTCGACCCGGCGACGTCCAGGGCGAGACCGGCGGCCCCGAGGACGGCGGCCGCCGCGGCGAGCCTGCTGGTGCGCAGGGTCCGCCACCACAGCACCCCGCCGACGAGCACCAGCACCACCGCGATGCCGAGGGCCAGCTGCACCTCGATGCGCTCGATGCCCCGGACCCCGTACCAGTCGCAGCCGGCCGGCAGCCGGCGCGCCTGCACGTTGTAGTCGGCGCAGACCAGCAGCTGGGCGAGCTTGACGGGTTCGCCGGCCAGCCGGTCGGTGCCGCCGGTGACCTCGCCCCGCTGCGCGCCGCAGACGGGCAGGGAGCGGGGGGTGGACGGGCCGGTGTCCGACTGCCAGCAGTTGCCGTCGCCCTGGCCGTCCCACCACACGTCGGTGCGGTTGGGCCGGGACCGGCCCTCCTTGTCGGTGCCGAGGTGGTTGCCCGCGTACCGGTTGTGGTGGGAGGTGTCGGTCTGCTTGCCGAGGGCGTTCTCGCCCCGGATGAAGGCGGGGACGGCGCTCAGGAAGAAGGCGGCGCGCCGCTGGGCGTAGATCCAGTTGTCCTCGTAGATGTTCCAGTTGCCGCCCGCGGTGATGATGCCGGAGCCCGGCGGCATGGAGATCTGCGGGCAGACCACGCCGTCCTCGTAGCCGCGCTCGACGGGCGGCTTGGCGCAGGTGCCGTCGGCGACGTACGGGTAGTAGTCGGCGTTGTTGTCGTGGATCAGGTTGCGTGCGAAGCGGGCGTGGTTCTGCGGGAGGCCGGGGTGGCCGGGGAAGGCGCTGTCCATCGAGGCGCCGCCCATGTTGTGGTCGAACTCGTTGTCGTGGACGTAGACGCTGTCGCCGGCCGTGCCGGAGTAGCCGACCATGTTGTGGTGGCTGCGGCAGCCGGTGATCTCGATCGAGTAGCGCGGGACGTCGTAGCCGTAGCCGTCGTTGATGTCGGAGGCGCTGCCGGGGTAGATGCCGGAGTCGCCGTTGCCGTACGACTCGCAGTTCTTGTACAGGCCGTGGTCACTGGCGAAGGTCAGGAAGCCGTACTCGTCGTTCCACCGGGTCAGCACGTCGTCGATGACGAAGCCGTCCTGCGCCAGGATGTAGAGCGAGTTGAAAGTGGTGCGCTGGGCGGTGAAGTTCTTGAAGTAGACGCCGTCGGAGCCGTCCGCCCGGATCGCGTTGAGCTTCTGGTACTTGGCGTCGATGACGACGTCCGTGCGCGCGGCTCCGGTGCCCTCGATCTGGAGGTCTTTCTTGCCGAGGATCGCCACCAGGTTCTGGTTGTGCGGGCACTTCGCCTGCTGGGCGTAGCTCAGGATCTGGTAGCCGAGCTGCGAGTCGGGAGCCTTCAGCCGGGCGCACTCCCCCGCCGGCGCCGGCAGCGAGGGCTCCTCCTCGTAGAGGCCGGGCAGGACCGCGATGTTCTTCCCGGGTCCGTCGACCGCGTCGACGGCCTGCTGGAGATGGCGGTAGCCGGACGTCCGGCACCGGTCGAACAGCTTCAGGTTCCTGGTGCGCAGGGCGTCCGGGAAGCCGGATATCCGGCGTTCGAAGTCGGCCCGGTCGGTCTTGCAGACCAGCAGATCGGGCTCGCCCGCGCGGTACTCGGGGACGCTGCCCTTCCCGTCGGGCAGGGTGACGGGCCGTTCCTCGTGCGCCCGGGCGGCCGGGGCCGCGAGCAGGGCGGCCGCGAGCGCCGCCAGGACCACCAGAACTCTTCGTGTCCACGACATGTGGCGGAGAGTAGAGCATTGTTCAGCTTTTTGAACCCCCCGTGCGGCACGAATGCCGTTGACTCTCCCTGCTTCCATTCCTACGGTTGTCCATAGGATTTCTTCTGGATCTCTTCAGGGTTTCTTCGGCACCGGGAGCGCACATGAGCGGCATCGAGCAGGCGAGGAAGACGGCCGAAGGGCTGGAGTACTCCGCCGGTTTCGGCAATCAGCACAGCTCGGAGGCGGTGCCGGGCGCGCTGCCGCACGGCCGCAACTCACCGCAGCGCGCCCCCCTGGGGCTCTACGCGGAACAGCTGAGCGGCTCGGCGTTCACCGAGCCCCGCGCCCGCAACCACCGCTCCTGGCTCTACCGGATCCGCCCCTCGGCGGCTCATCCGCCGTTCGTGCGCGTCGACAACGGCGCCCTGCGCACCGCCCCGTTCACCGAGACCGTCCCCGACCCCAACCGGCTGCGCTGGGACCCGCTCCCGGTACCCGCGCCCGGTACGGACTTCCTCGCCGGTCTGTGGACCCTCGGCGGCAACGGCGACGCCGCGCAGCGCACGGGCATGGCCGTGCACCTCTACCACGCCAACGCCGCCATGACGGACCGGGTGTTCAGCGACAGCGACGGCGAGCTGCTGATCGTTCCTCAGCACGGCGGCCTGCTGCTGCGCACCGAACTGGGCCTGCTGCGCGCCGAACCGGGCCATGTCGCGCTGATCCCGCGCGGCGTCCGCTTCCGGGTCGAGCTGCTCGACGACACCGCGAGCGGATACGTCTGCGAGAACTACGGGCAGCCCTTCACCCTCCCGGACCTGGGCCCGATCGGCGCCAACGGCCTGGCCAACGCCCGGGACTTCCTGGCACCGCTCGCGGCGTACGAGGACGTGGAGCGCCCGGTCGAGGTGGTCAACAAGTACTGCGGCAACCTCTGGTCGGCGACGTACGACCACTCCCCGCTCGATGTGGTCGCCTGGCACGGCAACCACACGCCGTACGTCTACGACCTGCACCGCTTCAATGTCATCGGCTCGATCAGCTACGACCACCCGGACCCGTCGATCTTCACGGTGCTGACCTCCCCGTCCGACACCCCCGGCCTGGCCGGGGTCGACTTCGTGGTGTTCGCGCCGCGCTGGCTGGTCGGCGAGGACACCTTCCGGCCGCCGTACTTCCACCGCAATGTGATGAGCGAGTACATGGGCCTGATCGAGGGCGCGTACGACGCGAAGACGGCCGGCAAGGGCGGTTTCGTGCCCGGCGGCGGCTCGCTGCACAACATGATGTCGGCGCACGGCCCGGACCGGGAGACCTTCGAGCGGGCGAGCGCCGCCGAGCTGAAGCCGCAGAAGATCGACGACGGCCTCGCCTTCATGTTCGAGACCCGCTGGCCGGTCACCGCGACCGGGCAGGCGGCGACGGCCGGCCATCTCCAGCACGGCTACGACGACGTGTGGCAGGGTCTGACCCGCAACTTCCGGCCGTGACGGGCGCCGCGCGAGCCGGCGACGACGAATGCAGGTGACCCCCGTGTCGCAGACCCCTCTGAAGCCCCCCGCGTCCCGGGGGACCGCCTTCGCGCCCGACTCGCTGGTCCTGAACCGCAAGCTGCCGCTGTGGTACCAGGTCTCGCAGTCGCTGCGGGCCTCCATACTGGGCCGGTCGCCGGACGCCACGCTGCGGCTGCCGACCGAGGAGCAGCTCGCCGCCCACTACGGCGTCAGCGTCCTGACCATGCGCCAGGCGCTCAAGGAGCTGGAGACGGAGGGGCTGATCAGCCGGCACCGGCGGCGCGGCACGTTCATCGAGCCGCGCGCCCGCCGGGTCTCGCCGGTGCGGCTGCTCGGTTCGATCGACGCGATCGTCGCCCAGCAGTCGGGCGAGCGCACCACCCTGCTCGACCACGGTCCGGTGCCCGTGCCCGGTGATGTCGCGGAGTACTTCCCCGGCTGCGACCGGGTCACCGGCTACCGCAGGCTCCGGTGCGACGAGGCGGACGGCGAGCCGACCAACTGGGCGCAGAACTGGGTCCGTCCGGAGGTCGCCGCCGATCTCGACGTGGCCGACCTCGACCGCTGGCCGATGACCAAGGTGCTGCGCGACCGCGTCGGCGTCCCGATCGCCCGGATCACCGACACGGTCGAGGCCCGCCTCGCGGACCCGGCCACCGCCGAGCTGCTCCGGGTCCCGCTGCTCAGCCCGATCCTGTACTACACGGGCGTGACGTACGACGAGAGCGGCCGGGTGGTCGACGTGGCGCAGATCCGCTACCGGGGCGACCGGTTCTCCTTCTCGGTCACCGTGGAGGCGCACTGACCGGGGCGGGCTCCCGGCAGGCGCCCTGACGCGGCGCCCGGCGGCGCCGTTACGATGCCGGGGAAGGCGGCGGACGTGGCGACGGGGAGGACGACACGGTGGCAGCACCGGCAGCGGCCGGCTCCGGCGGGAGCCCGCGCAGCCCGCTCCTCGACGACCTCATGCCCTGGTCGGTACGGCCGCTGAGGACCGGCCGCCCCTGGGTGACCGCCCCGGACGCGGCGTCGCTCAGGGCCCGCTGGGAGCGGCTGGTCGGGGCCTCGGGCGAGGAGCGCGAGCAACTGTTCGCCCCGACCCGCGCCCGGACGCAGCAGACCCCGGTGGCCGCCCTGCCGGGGCAGCACGGCGCCACCGGCCGGTTCGCCCGCGAGACGGGGCCCTGCCCGGAGCCGGTTCGGATCCTGCACGGCCCGTTCGACGAGCAGTGGCTGCTCCCCGACCACCGGCTGATCGACGTGGCCCGGCCGGAGCTGTGGCGGGTCGCCGACGGGCACCAGCTCTTCGCCGTCGAGCACGGCCCGGTCCCCCGGGATCCGGGCCCCGCCGTCTCGGTGACCGCGCTGCTCCCCGACGGCCACTCCCCCGCGGGCCGCCCCGGCCGCGTCCGGCCGCTGTACCGGCGGCCCGGCGGCCTCGAACCCAATCTCTCCCCCGGGCTGCTCGCCCTGCTGCGTGCCCGGCACGGCGAATCGGTCGGCGCCGAGTCCGTGCTCGCGTGGATCCTCGCGGCGGGCCGCCCCTCGCCCGCCGGCTGTGAGGTGCCGCTGCCGGCGGACACCGCGCGCTGGTCGGCGGGGGTGGAGCTGGGGCGGGAGCTGCTGCGGCTCCAGCTGCGCGGGGCGCGCGGCGGGGAGCGCCCCCGGCTGCCGGGCGGGCGGCGCCCCTATGTGCGGGCCGCCGTGCCCCCGGCTCCGGCCTCCCTGGCGTACGACCCCGAGGAGCGGGCGCTGACCCTCGGCTCGGGGCGCATCTCGCCCGTGCCGGAGGGGGCGTGGGAGTTCCGGGTGAGCGGGGTGCGGATGCTGGAGCTGTGGTTCGAGCGCCGCACGGCGGTGCCCGGGACGGACGGCCTGGAGTCCGTGCGCCCGCGCGTCTGGCCGCAGGAGTGGACCTCGGAGCTGCTGGAGCTGATCACGCTGCTGGCCCTGCTCGCCGAGCTGCGGCCCGCGCAGGACGCGCTGGCGGACGGCCCGGAGATCGGCGCGGACGAGCTGCGGGCGGCGGGCGTGCTGCCGGTGGCGGACGCGGCGCGGCGGCCCGCGTCCGTGCTCGACCACCAGGAGGAGGGCCCGGACGGGCAGTTCGCCCTGCTGTGACGGGCGCGCCGGGGCGTGCCCGGGAGCGGGTACGGCGGGGCTCAGCCGGGCAGGGCGGCGGGGCGGTCCAGGGCGCCCAGCAGGGAGACGAAGCTCGACTCCAGGAAGGCGCCGAGTTCACCGAGGGCGTCCGGTCCCTCCGTGGGCCAGCTGGTGACGGCCTCCTCGGCGAAGGCCATCCAGGCCCGGGCGGCGACGAGCAGCCGGGGCGAGTCCGGCATCCCGAGCCGCCGCTGCCCCTCCTCCACGCGCCGGGCCAGGGTGTGGCGGGTCGCCTCGACGATGTCCTCGACGACGGGGTGGCTGCCGGCGGCGCCCCGGACGAGGGCGAGGTAGACCTTGCGGTGCTCCGTGACGTACGCCGCGAATCCGGCGATGAAGGCGCGCAGCCAGGCGACGGGCTCCAGGGAGGCGTCCGGCTCGGTCGCGTCGGCGAAGTCGTCGCACTCCTGCTGCACCACGGAGCGGTAGAAGTCGCGCTTGGAGTCGAAGTAGTGGAAGAGCAGGCCCCGGGAGATGCCGGCGCGGCGCGCCACGTCATCGGTGGACAGCTCGTCCAGGGACCGCTCGGCGAGCATGTCCACGCCAATAGCGACCAGCTGCGCCCTCCGCTCGTCGGGGCTCAGGCGCGCGGCTCGCTTCTCGGGCATGCGGACAGTGTAGAAGTACTTCGGAGCCGAATTACCTCGGCACCCATATCGGCGCACATACTCACGAGATCATCACCGCACCCGACGGGCGCGGACATGGCGACGCGCCGCTGCCGGCTCCGGGGATGACGGAAGAGCGGGCAGCAGCGCGGTGCCGGGACCGGGGTCGTCGGGTCAGCGGCGGCTGCCGAAGAGCGAGCGTCGCAGCCGACGCAGCGGCGCGAAGAGCGAGACCCGCGCACTCTTGCTGCGGCGGGTGTGCGCGGCGTCGCGCGAGGTCAGCTCGCGCATCAGCAGCGTCGCTTCCGCGGACTCGCGCTGCGGGACGACAGGGCCGCCCAGCACCGCCAGATGGCGGTCGAGGCGCGTACTGGTCGCACCGCTCCCGCATGTAATGGCAGGCACACGCGGCCTGCTGCGCACCGTTATCTGTTCCATGTCACTCCCCACCCGTACGAGGGCACCCGGCCCGGGCAGGTTAACCCTATCCCCCCGCGAGGACATGCGTGTATCCCGGGAGCGGGATTGAGCACACACATACGGAGGTTGACGACAGGTACCCGAAGATGCCCGATTCCAGGGCGAGTTGGACACAACGCCCGAGGTCGCGCCGGCCCCGCGCGGACAGGGGCCGTCCACCGGAAGGAGGCCCCGGCCTGCGGGACCTCCCCCGTGACGGGCATTGCGACGGAGTGCCGGGCCGGATCGGCGCCGGTCAGTCGAGCGCGTCGAGCACCGGCAGATAGCCACCGGACTGGCCGGCGGCGAAGGGGTGGTACGACTCGCCGATGTTGAGCAGATTGAGGCTGTGCAGCCAAGCGCTTCCCGAGCAGATCTCGTGCCCGGTGAACTTCCCGGCCACATCACCGAACGTGAAGCCGTGGTCGGCCGCCCGCTTGGCGGTGGCCGCGTTGAGGTAGTCGGAGGCGCCGTTGATGGCGGTGCGCACCTTGTCGCTCAGACCGACGACACAGCTGCCGCCGATCTTGTAGAAGCGGGGGTAGCCGAGGACGACGACATGGGCGGACGGGGCCTTGGCGTGGATCGCCGAGTACACCGAGTCGAGCTTGCCGGGCAGGGTGGTGTCGACATAACTGCGGGCGGTGGCGATGCGGTTGAGGCAGGTGGCCTCCGACTGGAGGACACAGGTGGTCATGACGTCGGCGAACCCGGCGTCGTTGCCGCCGATGGAGATCGAGACGAGGTCGGTCGAGGAGTTCAGCGGGCCGAGCTGATTGGCGGTCACATCGCCGGTGCGCGCGCCCGAGCAGGCGGTGAAGGCGAACGAGGCGGGCGAGTGGGCGGCGGCCCAGAGCGAGGGGTAGGCCAGGGTGCTGCGCTTGCAGTCCCCGCTGGAGCTGATGTAACTGCCGGAGCCGACACCCGAGGAGTAGGAGTCCCCGAGGGCGACGTAGTCGACGGCCTGGACGGACGATGCGGCGTTCGCGGTGGCTGCCCCGGTCAGGGCGATGACGGCGCCGAGCAGGAGCGAGGACGAGAACGCCACGAGTCTGGACATTTTCATAGAACCTCCCATGGACCGACCGACAGGATCTCTGCCACGTCCGTGGTAGCAGCAACGACAGCACTTCCGGAAGTGTCCATGCCAAGTCCATCGGATGAGCTTTTACCGCCGTCACCCTGACGGCGGGTCATGTGACGAAACCTGGGTGCGCCGGATGTCCTCGTGCCGGATCATGGGCGCCATGTCTGCCAACCCCGAGTCCGCGCTGCCGATCCGGCTCACCGTCGACGACAGCGATTCGCCGTCGGACGTCGTCGACGCGCTGTTCCTCGGCCGTTTCGCGACGGGCGAGCAGCCGTACTCGCACAGCTCCTCCCTCGACCGGGTCAGGGCGGGGGCCAGCCTGCTGCCGCCGGCCGCGACGGTGCTGCGCGCCGCGCGCGACGACGACCGCAGCGCCACGCTCGCCGAGGGCGAGGGCTGGACCCTGCTCGTCTCCCGCTGGAACCGGGGCGCCGATGTCACGGTCACCGCGACCAGCTCCGAACTGGCCGAAAAGGTCCTCAAGGAGGCCACGGACGGCGCCCAGGACGAACCGGAGCCGCAGCCGGACAACGTGACGATGGGCTTCTGGTACGTCTCACCGCGCCGCGGTCCGTACCGCACGACGCGTCAGATCGCGGCCGGTACGTGGGACGAGGTGCGCGCCAACTACACCGCGCCGGTGGCCGATGCCATGGACCGGCTGATGAAGGTCACCCCGGACGACATCGCCGGCCGGCTGCTCCTGCTGCACGGCCCGCCCGGCACGGGCAAGACCTCGGCGCTGCGCACACTGGCCCGGTCCTGGCGGGACTGGTGCCAGGTGGACTGCGTGCTCGACCCCGAGCGGCTGTTCAACGACGTCGGCTATCTGATGGACATCGCGATCGGCGAGGACGACGGCAGCGCGAAGGGCCGCTGGCGGCTGCTGCTCCTGGAGGACTGCGACGAGCTGATCCGCGGCGAGGCCAGGCACACGGCGGGCCAGGCGCTGTCCCGGCTGCTGAACCTCACGGACGGGCTGCTCGGACAGGGCCGCAATGTGCTGGTCGGGGTGACCACCAACGAGGACCTGGAGCGGCTGCACCCGGCGGTCGTCCGGCCCGGCCGCTGTCTGGCCCGCATCGAGGTGGGCCCGCTGACCCGCAAGGAGTCGGTGTCCTGGCTGGGCACGGACGAGGGCCTGGGCCGGGACACCACCCAGGGCACGACCCTGGCCGAACTCTTCGCCCTCCGCCGGGGCACGACCCCGGCCTCGGTCCCCAAACAGGACACGGGCACGGACGCGGGCCTGTACCTCTGAGCCCGGCGCCCCTACCCCCCGTACACCGCCCGCACCGCGTCCTCGGCCAGCGCCACCGCCCGCCCCCGCGACACCCCGAGCCTCCGCACCTGCTCCGCGTACTCCCGCGCCGCGACCCCCGCGTGCCGCTCCGCCGCGTCCCCGGCCGCCGCGACGAACGTCCCGTTGCGTCCGCGCGTCTCGATCACCCCGTCCGCCTCCAGCGCCCGGTACGCCTTGGCGACCGTGTTCGCGGCGAGCCCCAGCTCCTCGGCGAGGCCGCGTACGGTCGGAAGTCTGTAGCCGACCGGCAGCACGCCGGATCGGGCCTGTTCGGAGATCTGCGTGCGCAGCTGCTCGTACGGGGCGGTGCCGGCATCCGGGTCCACAGCGATCTTCAGAGTCACCGCCCGATTGTCCCCCACCGCCGGCTCCGGCGGAGAAAAACCGGGAGCGGCCCGGCCGGATCCACGGGTACGGTCCGGCGCATGACTGTCATCGTGCGCGAATTCCGGCCCGCCGACGCCGAGGGGTGGGTGCGGGTGCGCCGTGCGGCGCTGCCGTACATGGTCACCACTCCGGAGCGGGTGCTCTTCGACGTGGCCGCCGCCCCCGAGGGCCGGCGCTACCGGCCGCTGGTCGCGGAGGTGGACGGCGAGATCATCGCGACGGCCCAGGTCGGGCTGGCCCATGACAGCCCCGAGCCCGTCCAGGGGTTCTGCAACGTGTACACCCACCCGGAGCGGACCGGCCGGGGCGCGGGGGCCCTGCTGCTGCGCACGGCCGAGGAGTATCTGGGCCTGGCGGGCGCGACCTCGGTCTACACCTGGGTGCTGGACACCCCCGGCAACCGGGCGTTCGCCGCGAAGCACGGCTACGAGGCGAGCCGGCCCGCCCACTTCCTCCACCTCGGCCTGGCGGACGGCACGCTGCCGCCCCGTCAGGAGCCCCCGGCCGGAGTCGAGCTGCGTACGGCCGCCGACTTCGCCGACGACCCCCGGCCGCTGTTCGAGGCGGACGTCGAGACCACCGCCGACGAGCCCAGCGACACCCCGGCCCAGCTGTCGCACTACGAGGAGTGGCTCGCCGAGACCTGGCGCAACCCCGGCCTCGACCACCGGCTCACCTCGGTGGTGGTGGCCGACGGCGAGGTCGCGGCGTTCAGCGCGGCGGAGACGGACGGCGTGAGCTCCTACTGGTCGGGGATGACGGGTACCCGCCGCGCGTACCGCAACCGGGGCCTCGCCAAGCTCGCCAAGAACGACTCGCTGCACCGGGCGCGCGCCGCCGGATACACCGACGCCTACACCGGCAACGACGCCGACAACGGTCCGATGCTGGCGGTCAACCGCTGGTTCGGCTACGAGATCTGTGCCACGGAGGTACGCCATGTCCGCAGGATCGGCTGAGGCCGGCCTGACGGTCGTCCTGGTCAAGGCCGGGAAGACCAAGATCCTTCCCCAAGCTCTCAGCTTCGTTCGAGCAGGGGAGACCCCACTCCGGCCGCGCTGGTCGCCGACAACGGCACCCGGCTGACCGTACGGGCACCGTGGGCCGCGCCCGGGGTGCGCGACTTCGGCTTCGTCCGGTTCGAGCCGGGCGACGTCTTCACCGAGCACTTCTGGCGCGACGTCTGGTTCGCGGTGAAGGAGGTCCGCACCGGCGCGGGCGAACTCAAGGGCTGGTACTGCGATGTGACCCGCCCGGCCGTCCTGCGGGACGGCGAGCTGACCGTCGAGGACCTGGGCCTCCACCTGTGGGTGTCGGCGGACCGCTCGCGGATCCTGCGCCTGGACGAGGACGAGTTCGAGCAGAGCGGTCTGGCCGCGCGCGGCCCGGAGGCGGCGGATGCCGCCCTGCGCGCCCTGGACGAGCTGGAAGCGCTGGCCCGCTCGGACGAGGGCCTCACCGCCCTGCTGTCCTGACCGGCCCGCTGACCGGCAGCGGCACCGCGCGGCTCGGCCCCGCCGGGGCGTACGCGACCGGGTCGGTGTCCTGATGCCAGTGGATCAGGAAGCGCTCGCCCGTGCGGTAGCCGTCGAGGCCGGCGCGGCAGTAGGCGACCAGGTCGTCCGGGAGGCGGTCCAGAGGGAACCACTCCAGCTCGGAGCACTTGTCCGGTTCGCGGTTGTACGGCGGGCGGGCCGGGTCGTACGTCGCCTCGAAGAACCAGCCGGTCCTGGGGTTGCCGGCCGGGCCCCGGTGCTGCATGACGAGGGCCACGCGCAACTCCTCCGGGGCGAGGGCGATTCCGGTCTCCTCGGCCGCCTCGCGGATCATCGCCTCCCGGACGTCCTCGCCGTCCTCGACATGGCCGGACGGGGCGTGCAGCAGGCCGTCCGCGTATCCCGTGCCGGACCGGCGGGCGAGCAGGACGTCGGGGCCCCGGCGCAGAAGCAGGTGCACGTCGACGACCTCGGTGTGGCGGCGCGGCGGTGCGATGCGGGCCACCAGGGCGTACCGCTCGTCGTCGACCTCCTTGCCCCAGAGGTCGCGGTCGCCGGAGAGCCGCTCGTGGTGGACGCGCTCGGTGTGCGGGGCGAGCAGCGCGGTGAGGTGCTCGGCGGACAGGCCCGTCCCGTTCCACACCCCCTCGATCAGCACCAGTCTGCCGCCGGGCCTCAGCAGACCGGCCCAGTGGCGCAGGACCGCCGCCGGGTCGGGCAGCAGCCACACCACATGGCGGGCCAGGACCACATCGAACCGCCGGCCGTCGACGGGCGGCCGGGCCGCGTCCCCCACCAGCACATCGGCCCCCGTCCCGGCCAGCTTGGCGCGGGCCCGCTCCACCATGCGCGGTGCGCTGTCCACGGCGGTGACCCGGTGCCCCTGCCCGGCCGCGACCAGCGACAGGCTGCCGGTGCCGCATCCCAGATCGAGCACATCGGAAGGCGCGGAGGGCAGCCAGTGGGCCAGCCGCCGCTCCCAGGCGCGGCGGACCACGGGGTCGAGCAGGCCGTGGTCGGCCTCCTGGTCGAAGGAGTCGGCGGCGAAGTCCCAGTCGGTCGTCGTCATGATCCGATCGTGCCAGGCGCCACTGACAACGGCCCCGGCGTGCTCCCGAACGGGCTCCGCAGCCCCCGGTCTTAAGCGTCTGTGAGCCGCTCCTTAAGCCCGTCATAACGATCGCCGCCCCTCCTCTTCCGGGCCTGTTCCGGGGCCGGACGGCGGCTAGCTTGCTGTTCCCGGGCCGCCCGCGCAGGGCCCCGCGCAGAGCTCCGTACAGACGTGGACCACCGAAGGAGTACCGCCACCATGGCCGCCAACACCCCTGCCCGCCGCCGGACCGCCACCCTCGCCGCGCTCGGTGCGCTGCCGCTCGCGCTGACCGCTCTGGCCGCGGTCCCCGCCGCCGCGCACGGCTCGCTGACGGATCCGGTCAGCCGGGTGTCGGCCTGCTTCGCCGAGGGGCCGGAGAACCCCCGGTCCGCCGCGTGCGTGGCCGCGGTCGCGGCGGGCGGCACCCAGGCGCTGTACGACTGGAACGGGGTCAACATCGCCAACGCGGCGGGCAACCACCGCCGGCTGATCCCGGACGGCAAGCTCTGCAGCGCGGGCAACGACAAGTTCAAGGGACTCGATCTGCCGCGCGCGGACTGGCCGGCGACGAAGATGGCGCCGGGCCGGCACACCTTCCGCTTCCGGGCGACCGCCCCGCACAAGGGCTCCTTCGCGCTGTACCTCACGACGTCCTCGTACGACCCGGCGAAGCCGCTGAAGTGGTCGGACCTGGAGGAGAAGCCGTTCGCGGAGGCCACCGACCCGCAACTGGTGGACGGGTCGTACGTGTTCGACGGCACCGTGCCCGACCGTGCGGGCCGGCAGCTGATCTACACCGTCTGGCAGCGCTCGGACTCGCCGGAGGCGTTCTACGCCTGCTCCGACGTGGTCTTCGACGGCGCGGGACAGAGCGGCGAGAAGCAGAGCGGTACGAGCGGCAGCGGGTCGGTCGCCGCGGTTCCGCAGCCGTCCGCGTCCGCCCCTACCGAGCAGGAGATCACGAAGGGGGAGGCCAAGTCGTCCGTCGAGCACGGCGGCCACGGTGACGACGACGCCCGCACCGGCGCGAAGGTCACCGAGGCGGCCGGCACGCCCGGCGCCCCCGCGGTCAACGCGCCCGAGCCGGACAGCGCGTCCGCCGCCCCCGCCCCGGCGGGCGAGGAGCTCGCCGAGACGGGGGGCGACGGCAGTACGGCGTTCCTGACGATCGGCGGGGCGGCCGCGCTCGCCGTCGGCGCGGGCGTCCTGTTCCTGTCGGTGCGCCGCCGGGCCGTCTCCACCGCCCGGCACGGACGCTGAGCGGCGGAGGGACCCGGCGGGGACCGTCGTCCTAGCCGATGACCGACGCGCAGGTGGTCGGGGTGGCGTGCGCCGGATCCAGGGCGTTCGCCACCTCGTGGTAGGCGACCCGGTCGATCGTGCCGATCGCCACGTGCTCGGACAGGTCGACCGGGCACAGGTCCTGGAGCAGGACGTTGCGTACGTCCGGCCCGTCCAGGAACTGGGTCCGGTACGGGGTCACGACCTCGTCGTACCGGGTCGCGATGACGGTGTAGTGGACTCCGGGCACGGTGTCGGGCACGGAATTGAGCTTCTTGATGAAGGGTGACCCGGCCACCTGGTCGGCGAGGCCGGGTGTACCGGCATTGAGCAGGTCCCCGACGCCGGGGAAGTACGGCAGGAGTTTGGTCAGGCCGAGCAGGGTGGTGCCGTGGTTGTCGGGCGCGAGCCCGACCAGGGCGTTCACCTTGGCCGCTCCGCCGAGGAACTTCAGGTAGTAGTTGGGCATCATCCCGCCCTGCGAGTGACCGACGAGGTCGGCCTTGGGCGCGCCGGTGGAGGCGAGCACCTTGTCGACGAAGGCGGCCAGCTGGCCGGCCGACTTGTCGATCGGGCCGAGGCCGTTGAAGACCGGCACTCCGGGGAGCTGCCCGTAGTCGAGCGAGTAGACGCAGTAGCCCCGGTTGACCAGGTAGGGGGCGAGGACGAGCCAGTTGTCGACCGAGTTCCCGAAGGTTCCGTGGACCAGGACGACGGGGCGGGGATGGGCGGCGGAGGGCTTGCAGGAGTAGTTGTTCCAGCCGCTCGACGTGGCGGTCGCGGCGGCGGGGGCCGCTGCGGCGGTGGCCGTGGGGGTGGCGACTGCGGCGACGGCGAGTAGCAGTGCGGCGAGTGTCCGGCGCGCGCGTGGGGAACGCGGCGCACGGATCCAGGGCAGCATCGTGTGGTCTCCTTGCGGCTCAAGGGATTTGCGATGTCTGTGCACCCTGCGGCCCGGACCACAAGTTCTGATGACGTTCTACGTGCTCATGCCAAATTACGCACGAGTAAGGTTGCCTGGGAAGTTACGCGTCAGTAAAAAGTGACGCGATCACCCGGAGCCCCCGGCGCACCACGCGGCAGGCCGCCCACATCCCGGATCGAGACAAACGCGACCTTCGCCGATTATAGAATCGAACGAATATGCGAACATTGAGTTAGAGTACTTGTCTCGATCGGGATGAATCGTGATGACACGGACGAAGCAAGGGGGAGCATGAGCAGCAGGAGGTGTGTATGTCGTTTACGCACCTCCATGCAGCAAGCGGCTACTCGCTGCGGTACGGGGCCAGCCACCCGTACGCACTGGCCGAGCGGGCCGCCGAGCGCGGCCTCGATGCTCTGGCGCTGACCGACCGGGACTCCCTGGCGGGCTCGGTGCGCTTCGCCAAGGCGTGCGCGGAGGCCGGGGTCCGGCCGCTGTTCGGCGTCGATCTGGCGGTGCCCGGCGTGCCGGCGTCCGGGCCGGTGCCGGCGAAACGGCAGCGGACCCCTTCCCGGGGCGGCGCCTTCGTCACGGAGGCACCGCAGCGCGCGGTGTTCCTGGCCCGGACCGCACGCGGCTGGGCCGAGCTGTGCCGTCTGGTGTCGGCGGCGTCGGACCAGGGCGTCACCTGGGAGGACCTGTCCTGCCCGGACGGCGAGCTGTTCGTCCTCCTCGGGGCGGACTCCGAGGTGGGGCAGGCACTGGCGTCGGGGCGGCCGGACCGGGCCGCGACCCTGCTGGGCCCTTGGCGCGAACGGTTCGGCCGGTCGTTGCGCATCGAGACGTCCTGGCACGGGCGCTCCGGCACCGGTCCGGGATCGCTGCGGCTGGCCGCGCGCATGGCGGGCTTCGCCGCCGATCAGCAGGTGGTCCCCGTGCTGACCAACGCCGTGCGCTACGCCGACCCGGACCGGGGCGAGGTCGCCGACATCCTGGACTCCGCCCGCCTCCTGGTGCCGATCGACGCCCGTGACGCTTCCCGGCTCGACAGCGGGCAGCGATGGCTGAAGGACACCGGGGAGATGGAGCGGATCGCCGGGCGGATCACGGAGGCCGCGGGCGGCCGGAGCGGGGACGCGCGGCGGCTGCTCGCGGCGACCGAGGAAACGGCCGAGGCGTGCGTGGTCGATCCGGGCGACGCGTTCGGGCTCGGCCGGCTGAACCTTCCGGAGCCCGAACTGGTGGGCGCGAGCACCGAGTCGGCGGACCGGGTGCTCGCGGACCGCTGCGCGGCGGGCATGCTCAGCCGCGCCTACCACCGGAAGGCGGAGCGCTGGGACCGGCTGGAGAACGAGTTGCGGATCATCGCCGGGCACGGTTTCGCCGGGTACTTCCTGACCGTCGCCGAGGTCGCGGCGCAGGCCCAGCGGCTCGGCGTCCGCGTGGCCGCGCGCGGCTCGGGCGTGGGCTCGCTGGTCACGCATCTGCTGGGAATCAGCCCGGTCGACCCGGTGGCACACGGCCTGGTGATGGAGCGCTTCCTGTCCGAGCACCGCTCGGCCCTGCCCGACATCGACCTGGACGTCGAGTCGGCCCGCCGCCTGGAGGTCTACCAGGCGGTACGGGAGCGGTTCGGGGCCGACCGGGTGGCGACGCTCGCCGTCTACAAGACCTACCGGGCACGCGGGGCGATCGAGGTCGTGGCCCGCGCCCGCGGCATGGCCCCGGACCAGGCGGCCCGGCTGGGCAAGGCGTTCCCGCACATCCGGGCCAAGGACGTGCGGGCCGCGCTCGACGAGCTGCCGGAGCTGCGCGAGGTCGCCGCCGAGGACCACGGCCGGCTCTGGGAGCTGGTGGAGGCGCTCGACGAGCTGCCGTTCGAGGCTGCGATGCACCCGTGCGGGCTGCTCGTCTCCGACGCGGCCCTGGTACGGCGCACCCCGACGGCACCGACCACCGTCGAGAACATCGCCATGTCCCAGTTCGACAAGGAGGACATCGAGGACACCGGTCACCCGAAGATCGACGTCATCGGCGTACGGATGCAGTCGGCGCTCGCGCACGCGGCCGCCGAGATCGAACGCGTCACCGGTGAACCCCTCGACCTGAACGACCCCGCACAGGTGCCGCCGGACGACCCCGCCACGTACGACCTGATCTGCTCAGGGGACACCCTGGGCACCTTCCAGCTGGAGAGTCCGGGCCAGCGGGAACTGGTACGGAACCTGCGGCCGCGGTCCTTCGGCGACCTGGCGCTCGACATCAGCCTGTTCCGGCCCGGACCGGTCGCGGCGAACATGGTGGATCCACTGATCAAGGCCCGGGACAGCCGGAACGGGACCCGTTACGCGCACCGCGACCTGAAGCCGATCCTGGCGGAGACCGAGGGGCAGGTGGTCTACCACGAGCAGGTGATCGAGATCATGAGGGTGATGACCGGCTGCGACCGGGGTACGGCGGACGAGGCCCGCCGCGCCCTGTCCGTCCCCGAGCGGCAGGGCCGGGTCCGGGCCTGGTTCGCCGATCAGGCCCGTCGGCGCGACTACCCGGTACAGGTCGTACGGGATGTGTGGAAGACCCTGGAGAACTTCGGCAGCTTCGGCTTCGCCAAGGCGCACGCCGCGGCCTTCGCGCAGCCCGCCTACCAGTCGAGCTGGCTCAAGGCCCACCGGATGGCGGCCCTGCTCGCGGGGCTGCTCACGCACGACCCGGGGATGTACCACAAACGCGTCCTGGCCGCCGACGCCCGGCGTCACGGGGTGCCGCTGCTGCTGCCCGACGTCAACCGCTCCCAGGCCGCACACATAATCGAACTAGTGTCCGGTAAGTGGGGGGTGCGGATCGGCCTCTCGCAGGTCCGCGGCATCAGCGAGGCCGAGAGCAAACGCATCACGGACGGGCAGCCGTACGCCTCGGTCGAAGACTTCTGGGAGCGCGCCCGGCCCAGCCGCCCGCTGGCCGAACGCCTCGCCCAGGTAGGCGCGTTGAGCCCGTTCGGGTCCCGCCGCGAGCTGCTGCTGAAGGTCTCCGAGCTGCACCGCTCGGGGCGCGGCACGGGTGGCTCCGCCACCGGTCAGCTCCCCATCGAACACTCGGAGAGCGTCGGCGCCGAGCCGGACGACGACACCGCGGCCACCCTCACGGGCCTGCCGGTCATGAACGCCTCCGAACAGCTCGCCGCCGAACTCGACGTGCTCGGCATGGATGTCTCCCACCACCTCCTCGACGAGCACCGCTCCCTGCTCGCCGACATCGGTGCGACCCCCGCCGCCGATCTGGCGGGCCTCCGGCACGGCTCCACCGTGCTCGTCGCCGGCGTCAAGGTCGCCACCCAGACCCCGCCGATCCGCTCGGGCAAGCGCGTCATCTTCGCCACCCTGGACGACCCCACCGGCCTGTCCGACCTGGCGTTCTTCGAGGACAGCCACGCACGCTGCGCCCACACGGTGTTCCACAGCAGCCTGCTGCTCGTGCGCGGCACCCTGGCCCGCCGTCCGCCGCGCGCCTTCAGCATCACCGGCACCGCGGCCTGGAACCTGGCCGAGCTGATCGACCTGTACCGCGAGGGCGGTCCCGCCGCCGTCGCCGACCGCCTCACCCGCACCGGGCCCACCCCGCGCCGGGCCGCGCCGCACCGCACCCTCACCCAGCCGAACGGATACGCCCTGCACCCCTGGGCCGACCTCCAGCCGCCCGGCACACCCGCCTCCGCCGGCCTGCCCGCGCTCGACGCGCTCGACGCGCGGTCCTTTCACCACGCGAGCCCCGGAAGCGCGGGGTGACCGGCGATGATCCTCTACCTCCACTTCGGCGCCCCGCAGCCGGACCCCGTATACCGCCGACTCCTCGACATGGTCGGCGAGTTCACCCCCGTCGCCCAGGCCCTCCCCCCGGACGCGGCACTCGCCGACGTATCCGGAAGCACCCGCTACTTCGACCGCGACGCCGCCGGGCTCGCGGCCCTGATCCGGATGCGCGCGGCCGCGCTCCACGGCCTCGACATGACGGTCGGCATCGGCCCCAACCCGCTCCTCGCCCGGCTCGCCGCCCACCGCGGGGAGCCCGGCGCCATCCGCACCGTCCCGGACGACCCCGAGGCCGTCACCCGGTTCCTCACCGGGCTCCCCGCCACCGCGCTGCCCGGCGTCGGCCCGGCCACCGCCCGCACCCTGGCCTCGTACGGCCTGCGCACCGCCGACCGGATCGCGGCCACCCCGCTGCTCACCCTCCAGCGCATCCTGGGCACAGCGACCGGGCGTGAGCTGCGCGAACGCGCGGCCGGCATCGACCCCACCCGCGTCACCACCGGCGCCCCGCCCCGCACGATCGACGCCGAGCACCGCTTCGACCACGACGAGTCCGACGCCGCCCGCCAGCGGGCGGCCCTGACCCACCTGACCGAACAGCTCGGCGCCCGCCTCCGCGACGAGCGGCAGACCTGCCGGGCACTGACCCTGACCGTCCTGTACGCCGACCGGTCGACGACCACCCGCAACCGCACTCTGCCCGAGGCCACCGCACACACCCCCCGGCTCCGCATCGCGGCCCACGCACTGCTCGGTGCTCTGGGGCTCCAGCGGGCCCGGGTCCGCTCCCTCGCCCTGCGCGCGGGCGAACTCGGCGACGCGGACTCCGCCTCCCGGCAGCTGGCCTTCGGCCCGGACGACGACCGGGCCCGCCGCATCGAGGCCGCGGCCGACCGCGCCCGCGCCCGCTTCGGACCGGGCGCGGTACGCCCCGCCAGCACCGCAGGGATGCGATGAGCGCCCGACGGCCGGGGGCAGAGATACGGGCCGCCTCCGGCCGCCCGCTCAGCCATTCGGCCCGGCCCCGACTGCGTGGAGGACGGGCACCCCGGAGCGTGGGGGCATGACTTTCGCTGACGAGGTGAAGAACGCCGTCACACCACGGGCCGCACTGCTCGTCATCGGCGTACTGGCGCTGCAACTGCTGTTCATCGCGTCCTACGTCGGAGCGCTCCACAAGCCGAAGCCGACGGACGTCCCCTTCGCCGTCGTCGCGCCCCAGCAGGTGTCCGCCCGCCTCGTCACGCAGCTGGACCACCTGCCCGGCGGCCCCCTGGACCCCCGCGCCGTCGCCGACGCGGCGACCGCCCGCCGGCAGATCCTCAACCGTGACATCGACGGTGCCCTGATCGTCGACCCCCGGGGCAGCACCGACACCGTGCTGGTCGCCTCCGGCGGCGGCACCGTGCTGGCCACATCGCTGACGCAGATCATCAAGAAGGTGGAGTTCACCCAGAAGCGCACGGTGCGCGCCGTGGACGTCGCCCCGGCCTCCGGCCAGGACTTCGACGGGCTCTCCTCGTTCTACCTGGTCGTCGGCTGGTGCGTCGGCGGCTACCTCTGCGCCTCGATCCTGGCCATCAGCGCGGGCACCCGCCCGGCCAACCGTCAGCGCGCGGTGATCCGGACCGGGGTCATGGCGCTGTACTCGATCGCGGGCGGCATCGGCGGCGCGATCATCATCGGCCCGATCCTCGGCGCCCTGCCCGGCAGCTTCTGGGGCCTCGCGGGCCTGGGCGCACTGACCGTCTTCGCGGTCGGCATGGTCACCCTCGCCCTGGAGGCGCTCACCGGCATCGTCGGCATCGGCCTGGCCGTCCTGCTCGTGGTGATCGCGGGCAACCCGAGCGCGGGCGGCGCCTTCCCGCTGCCGATGCTGCCGGACTTCTGGCGGGCGATCGGCCCCGCCCTGCCGCCGGGGGCCGGAACCTGGGTGGCGCGCTCGATCGCGTACTTCAGGGGCAACGCGGTGACCGGTCCCCTGCTGGTGCTGTCCGCCTGGGCGGTGGCGGGCACGGTGGTCACCCTGCTGCTGGCGATGCGCCGGAAGCCGGATGCGGCGGAGGCCGCGGAGACGGCCGGGGCGCCGCACGCGCCGGCCGCGGGCGGCGGTTCGACCGCGGCATAAGGGCGGCTCCGCGTCCGCGTCGGGCCGCCGACGCGGACGCGGCCCGACGCGGACGCCAACCTTGGGCGTCCAGTTGACGAAACACCTAGGCATGACAGGTGCATGACGGCATTCTGGTGCGACCTCGTGCGACCCACGAGGCGCACAGACGCCACAACCCCCTTACATCTTCCGGAGGTTGCTCATGCATCGCCGCATCGCCACCCTGCTCGTCACGGCCACCCTGTCGCTCCCGCTCGCCCTGCTGCCTGCCGCATCCGCCTCGGCCGCCCCCGCGGACAAGCCCCAGGTCCTCAGCTCCTGGACCCAGACGAGCGCCTCCAGCTACAACGCCTGGAACGCCGCCCGCAACAACCAGGGCGCCTGGGGCACGTACGGCTTCGACTGGTCGACGGACTACTGCAGCACCTCCCCCGACAACCCGTTCGGGTTCCCCTTCCAGACCGCCTGCGCCCGCCACGACTTCGGCTACCGCAACTACAAGGCGGCCGGCACCTTCCCGGCCAACAAGGCCCGCCTCGACTCCGCGCTCTACGCGGACCTCAAGCGCGTGTGCTCCGCCTACTCGGGCGCCAAGCTGACGTCCTGCAACGCCACCGCCTGGACGTACTACCACGCGGTGGACATCTTCGGCGTCGCCCCCGCCCGCCAGGACACCGCCAGACTCGCCCCGGCCGCCTGACGGGAGCGCCCTTCCCGAGGCCGGCCCGGACACGGGAGTGGCCCCCGGCGGTGCCGGGGGCCACTCACCTTCGTACGCGGACCGTCAGCCGATCTCGGCCCCGAACGCCGACAGCGCCTCCGGCACCGGCTGGAAGAACGTCTCGCCGCCCGATGAGCAGTCGCCGCTGCCGCCCGAGGTCAGGCCGATCGCCGTGTCACCGGCGAAGAGCGAGCCGCCGCTGTCGCCGGGCTCGGCGCAGACCGTCGTCTGGATGAGCCCGTTGACGATGTCGCCGTTGCCGTAGTTGACCGTGGCGTCGAGCCCCGTCACCTCGCCGTCGTGCACCTGGGTGGTGGAGCCGCTGCGCGTCACCGTCATCCCGACGGTGGCCTCGCCCGCCTTGGTGATCGGCTGGGTGGAGCCGTTGTAGAGGTCGACCTCGCTCGGGTGCGCCGTGTCCGAGGTGTACTTCACCAGGCCGAAGTCGTTGTCCGGGAACTCCGAGCCGGCGTTCGTGCCGATCTCCGCGCCGCTCTGGGAGTCCGACCAGCTGGAGATCGCCTCGGTGCAGTGCCCGGCGGTCAGGAAGTACGGCTCGCCGTCCTTGACCACGTTGAAGCCGAGCGAGCAGCGCCCGCCGTTGCCCCAGATCGCGTCGCCGCCGGCGATGAACGGCTTGAACTCCCCGGCGGACTTCTTGAGCTCGGCCTTGGAGCCCAGCCCCTCGACCACCGAGCTGAGCTTCTGCCAGGCCGCGCCCTTGACCGTACGGTCGGCCGTGACGACCACCTTGTTGCTGACCGGGTCGACGGCCCACGAGGTGCCCGGGATCGTGGCCTTGCCGGCCAGGGTCTGCCGGGCGGACTTCAGGTCGGCGAGCGAGTTCTGGACGATTCTGGCCTTGCCGCCCGCCTGGCGGACCTGCTCGGCCGCGGCCTCGTCGACCACGTTCATCACCAGGTGCTTCGACGTGGCGTCGTAGTACGCGCCGGCCGCGTCGGAGCCCAGGTCCTTGCCCAGCCCGGTGGCGAGCTTTCCGGCCACGTCGGCGCTCAGCGTCCGCGCGGTGAACTGCGGTACGTCGTCACTGGCGTTCGCACTCTGGAACGTCGCTCCCGCTGCGACCAGGGCCACGACCGCCGAACCGGCGAGCACTGCGCGCTTCCTGGATATGCGTCGATGCTTCAACTTCGACCTCCTGTGGGGGCCGCGCACGGATGATGTGGGGTCGTCCGTACACGGAGGATGGGGCGCCCACTATTCCGACCGGGCAGATAGCACACAAGGCCGACTTCAGGACGCACACACGACAACACCCGTTCGACCCCGGCATGTTCACTTACCGGAGGTCACCCCTCGTCGATCCCTTCTGCGAACACCCGGTGCGATCACCGCGTCGGCAGCGGGTGAGGACTAGTCCTGTCCGGTATTCGCCCCGGCCTGCGGCACCGGCCTGCGCCGGGTGAACGCATCCCGGATGCGCAGCCGCACCTCGTCGCCGACCGGCGGCATCGCGGTGACCCGCCGGCCGGTGATGACGGAGGTGAGCCGTTCGAAGGCCGAGAGCAGCGAGCCGCTCAGCCCCGCCTCGTCCCCGAAGGTGGCCAGCGTCTCCTCGTACGCGTAGTAGGGGCGGTACGGGATCTCCACCGCACCCCAGTAGGCGGCGAGCTCGTCGTCGGACAGACCGGGCGGCAGCCGGTCGAACTTCAGCCGGGCCAGCGCGCGGCCGGCGTCCGCCTTCTCCTTCTCGCCGTCGTCGATCCGCATCGGCACGGGAAAGATGGCGATGGAGCGGCCGGAGTACCGCTCGGAGATCTGCCGGGCGACCGAGGCGGCGCCGTCGATGGACTGGTCGCTGAGGGTGAAGCAGTCGACGAGGACATCGGGCAGATGGACGGTGCAGATGTCGGCGATGTCGCTGAGGCCGGTACGGCTGTCGACGAGAACGTAGTCGTAGTTGGCCTTCATGTCGTCGCGCAGGGCGTCGAAGAAGTGGCCGCCGCCCAGCCGGTCGTAGAAGTTGTCCCAGTCGAAGGTGGAGACGGTCGCGGAGTACTCGCGGTTCTGCCGCCCGGCGGAGACGAAGTCGAGTGTGCCGCCCAGGGGGAACTCCCAGCCGAGTGTCTCGGGGGTGAGCGAGACCGCGTGCGGCTGGATGCGGGCGTAGTCCCGGTGCCAGTCGTCGGCCCGCTCCGCCGGGCTGGTCGCGGCCCAGGCGAACTCGGTGATCAGGTCGATGACACCGGTGGTCGCGCCGAGGGTGGAGGGATCGAGGAACGGGTGGAAGAACCGGTGGAGCCCCGGCGCCTCCAGGTCCCAGTCGACCGCCAGGACCCGGTGGCCGTTGGCCGCGAGGATCCAGGCGGTGTTGGCCAGCGCCATGGTGCGCCCCGTACCGCCCTTGTACGAGTAGAAGGTGACGATGCGTCCGTCACGACTGGCCGTCATCCGTGTCCTCCGCGTGGCTCGCGACGTCATAGGTGCCGGGAATGTGCGGCGCGGGCGCCATCGGGCCCACCAGCCGGGGCCGCTCGACGTGCCCGCCGCCGTACGGGGCGGGCGGATAGGCGACCGCGTGCCTCAGATACCGCTGGGCGGCCACCTCGACCACCTCCGGCAGGATCTGGCCGAAGGCCTCCATGCTCGGCACCCCCCCGGCGGCAGCCCGGGACAGGGCCCTCCCCTGGCCCGTCTTGGCCGGCATGGTCTCTTCGAGCCGCGCGGCGAGCCCGGCCTCGGCGGCCCCGCTCTCCCGGTCCGCGCGGTTCCACGGAACGATCATCGTCACCCAGGGGCGGCCCGAGGCGTCCAGGGCGGCGAGCCGGCCGCGCCGCTCCTCGTCCAGGAGCGCCCAGCGGTCCAGGAGCAGGATCTCCGGTGTCTCCGGGGACCCGCCGGATTTCGGGTGGGCGGACTCCTCGTCGAAGGAGACGACGGTCGTCCGGTAGTTGAGCGCGCGCACCAGGTCCTCGGCGACCGAGGCCAACGGCCGTGCGGAGTCCGGGTGGTAGGGGTTCCAGTCCTGCGGGCTGTCGCCGTAGTAGCCGGCGCTGCGCCCCTCGGGCAGGTCGTGGCGGGTGCCGGCGGCGACGGTGATCCGCAGCGCGCGGGAGGCGCCGGCCGCGCCGCCCCAGGAACCGAAGGCGCTGGGCGCCCGCCGGTGGTCCACGGGCCCGCCGGGGGCGAGCCCGGCGGTGTCGGCGACCTGGACGATGCGCTTGGCGAGCTCGTGCACCGCCCGCTCGTACTCCTCGGCGAAGAGCCTGAGCTTGATCAGCCCGTACAGTCCGTCGGTGACGTAACGCTCACCGAAGTCGCGGTGGTTGAACTGCAGGCTCTCGGCCGGGCCGGGCAGCTGGCTCGGCGGGACCGGCACCCACAGGGCCGGGACGATCGCCTCGGAGCGGTGCCCGGAGCGGGCGCTGTGGTGGATGGCGCGCCGGGAGAAGGCGTACCACTCCTTGCCGCACATCTCGCTGGCGAAGTAGCGCGGCGAGAACAGGGGGACGAACACCCGGCAGGTCGCGAGGTTCTCGCCCAGCCGCTCCGGCCCGTCCTCGCCGGACGGTGTCGCCCGGTCCATGAAGCCGGCCGGGGTGCCCGCCGGAAGGCCGGTCAGGGCCGTCACATGACCGCACAGGTCCCGGAACAGCCGCTCGACCCACATGTCGGGGTGCGCGCCTTGGCCGTGTCCCGGTGTACGGGCGTAGCTCAGGTAGAAGTACGGCCGCTGGTCCGCCGACCGCGTCGTCGCGCGCACACGACCCCCTCCCTGTGTGGGCACCCGCACCGAGGGCTCAAGGGTATGCGACGGACGGCGCCGGCCCCCGGGCGGATTCGCCGCCCGGGGGCCGGTTCGCACCGATCGGCCGGTACAGGCCTCGGCCTCAGTACAGGCTGACGCCGTACGCGCTGAGCGCCTCGGTGACCGGCTGGAAGAACGTCGTGCCGCCCGAGCTGCAGTTGCCACTGCCGCCCGAGGTCAGGCCGATCGCCTTGGAACCGGAGTAGAGCGGGCCGCCCGAGTCGCCGGGCTCCGCGCACACGTTGGTCTTGATCATGCCGTAGACGACGTCGCCGCCGCCGTAGTTGACCGTGGCGTTGAGCGCGGAGACGGTGCCGCTGTGGATGCCGGTGGTGGAGCCCCGGCGGGTGACGGACATCCCGACCGTGGCGTTGGCCGCGCCGGTGATGTCGACGCTGCCCACGGTGCCCTCGTGGGAGACGGCGGCGTTGTCGTAGCGCACCAGCCCGTAGTCGTTGGTCGGGAAGCTGGAGCCGACCGTCGGACCGATGTAGGTGGTGTTCGAGGAGTTGGTGTACCAGGGGGGGTTGCCGTCGGTGCAGTGTCCGGCGGTCAGGAAGTAGTACGTGCTGCCGCTGCGGACGTTGAATCCGAGGGAGCAGCGCCATCCGGGTGCGTAGATGGCGTCGCCGCCGGAGAGCAGCTTGCTGAACTTCCCGGGGGTGTGCTCGATGCGCAGGGCGCCCGCGTTGGCGCCCGCGGAGTCCTTGATCTGCTGGATCTCCGACGCGGAGACCGTGCTGTCCACCGTGACCACGACCTTCTTGGTCGCGGGGTCCACGGTCCAGGCGGTGCCGGCGATGTCGGCGCCGAGGACGGCGTCACTGGCGGCGGAGAGCTGGTTGGCGCTGTACGTTCCGGTGGAGCTGGCCTGCGCCGTGGGGACGGCGAGCGCGGCGACGGCCACGAGACCTGCGGCGATGGCGACGGCCCTGCTGCGTCTCGCAGTGCCGCTGAGGGGGGTGGTGCGCTTGATCCTCACTTGTCATTCCTCCCGAGGGGAGTCGGGGGTCCGCCTGTGGGGTGGTCGGACCCGTGAGGCGCAGTCAGGCGCGCGGACGGCTGTCCGCAATGCGAACATGCCGTGCCCCTGACAAGCGCTGCTCGGGAGTATTCAAGGCGTCAACTTCCGGCGCAAGGGCGCCTTTTGGCCTGAGGCCGGGCGGGCGCACCGAGCCCGGCCCCGGCGGGTGACTCCCCGCCGGGGCCGGTCGTATACGGCGCCTCAGCCGTCGGTGCGGCTGCGCTCCCCCGCCTCGACGGCGACCGGCAGGGTGTTGCCGGGCGGCGGGAAGGGGCAGATGAAGTGGTCCGCGAAGGCGCACGGCGGCAGCGTCGCGCGGTTGAGGTCGACCGTCACCGTGCCGTCGGCCGCCGGGGCGGCGGGCCGCAGGAACCGGAAGCGGTAGCTCGTGTTACCGCTGGTGGCATCGGCGAAGACCGCCCACAGCGAGCCGTCCGCCTCCACCGCGACCTGAAGCGTGCGCTCGGCGCCGTCCAGCTCGAAGGCGATCTCCCCCGCGAGCCCGAGCCCGCGCTCCACACCGTCGGCGTTCTCGACCCGCACGGTGCGGGAGGTCTCGTACGGACGGAAGGTGCCCGGCAGCGCCCAGCGCGGGTCGTACGGCGTCGCCTCGATGGCCCGGAAGGCGCGCCGGGCCGGGGAGGACGGATCGAAGTCCCGGACCGCCCACAGTCCCTCGCGGCTCAGCACGACCAGCCTCCGCTCGCCGTGCGCGACGCGGGACCCGTCGATCGGGCCCCGGTCGGCGCCGAGCGCGACCCGGCCGGTGAAGGGCTTGCCGTCGACGGTCAGCCCGTCCTCGGGGACGGCGGTGAGCACCAGCTCGCCGTCCTCCTCCCGCCACTGGCCCGGGACGGCCGGAATTCGACCGTCCGGGTAATCGGAGAGCCAGTGGGTGCCGGTGAGGGAGAGCGGCCCGTACGGTGCCGAGACCGTGGCGGTCCGCTCCTCGTGCCACCGCTGCCAGTCCTGCGCTGCCTGCTGCTGTGCTTCCGTGCTCATGCGGTCAACCTTTCCATACCGGCTCACCGAGGCCGAGGTGCGACCGCAGAGTGGAACCGGTGTAGGCGGAGCGGAACACTCCGCGTTCCTGGAGGAGCGGGACGACCCGGTCGACGAACTCGTCGAGGCCGCCGGGGGTCAGATGGGGGACGAGGACGAAGCCGTCGGCGGCGCCCGTGGCGACGTACTCGGTCAGCTGCGCGGCGACGGTGTCCGGGCTGCCGATGAACGGCTGCCGGCCAGTCGCCTCGATGACGGTCTGCCGGATGGAGAGCCCCTTCGCGCGGGACAGTTCGCGCCAGCGGGCCGCGACCGCGAACGGGTCGCCGGTCCGGCCCCGGACCGGACCGGAGTCGGGGACCGGGTCGCTCTCGGGGAGCGGCCCGTCGGGATCGTACGAGGAGAGGTCGCGGCCCCAGACCTGCTCCAGGGCCAGCAGCGCGTTCTGCGGCGAGACCTGCTGGAGGCGGATCGCGGCCGCGCGCTCCTGCGCCTCGGCGTCGCTGTCGCCGAGCACGACGCTGACCCCGGGCATGATCTTCAGCTCGTCGGGCTCCCGGCCGTACGCGGCGAGGCGCCCCTTCAGATCCGCGCAGAAGGCGCGGCCCGCCTCCAGGGTCCCGTGCCGGGTGAAGACGATGTCGGCGGCGGACGCGGCGAACTCGCGGCCTTCCGGGGAGTCGCCGGCCTGGATGACGACGGGGTGGCCCTGCGGGGAGCGCGGCACGGTGAACTCGCCCTCGACCGAGAAGTGCGTCCCGTGGTGGGCGAAGGGGCGCGGGGTCCCCTCGGGCGTCCAGGAGTCCCACAGCTCCCGGGCGGTGGCGAGGAACTCGGCGGCGCGGGTGAGGGGGGTCCCCCCTGCCCGGGCGGAGCCGAGAGCTTGGGGGAGGCCGGCCCGGTCGAGAGGGCCGCCGCGCCGGAAGTTCTCACCGGTGGAGGCGTCGGACGAGGTCACGACGTGCCACGCGGCCCGGCCCGCGCTGAGGTGGTCGAGGGTGGCGAACCGCCGGGCCACCTCGTACGGCTCGTTGAAGGTGGCGTTGACGGCGGCGGCGAGCCCCAGCCGGTCGGTGACGCCGGCCAGCGCGGCCAGCAGGGTGAGGGACTCGGGCCGGCCGACCACGTCGAGGTCGTGGATCAGCCCGTTGTGCTCGCGCAGCCGCAGCCCCTCGGCGAGGAAGAAGAAGTCGAACAGCCCGCGCTCCGCCGTGCGCGCGAGGTGCTCGAAGGAGGCGAACTCGATCTGGCTGCGGGAGCGCGGATCGGCCCACACGGTGGTGTTGTCCACCCCCGGGAAGTGCGCCGCGAGATGCATCTGCTTCGGGGCGCTGGGCGGGGCGGCGCTGGTCATACTCGTTCTCCTCGCGGGGCGTAACGGTTGGCCGGGCGGGCCAGACCGAGGTGCTCGCGCAGGGTGCCGCCCGGGTGGAAGGTGCGGAACAGGCTGCGGTGCTGGAGCAGGGCGACGGTGCCGTTGACGATCCGTTCGAGGTCGCGTCCGGGGGTGATCGGGGTGAGGTGGAAGCCGTCGACCGCGCCGGCCCGGTGCCACTGGGTGATCAGATCGGCGAGGTCGACCGGGCCGCCCCGGTAGTACGTGCCCTGCGCGGCGAGCGGCGGCCCGCTCTCCAGCCCTGGTTCCGGGGCGGACTCGGCGTCGCCGAGGTCGACGGTGAGCGCGGCGAGCACCCGCAGGGCGGCGGGGTCCCGGCCGTGGGCGGCGGCCCGGCGGAGCACGTCCTCGCGGATCGCGGCGGTCCGCTCGGGGGTGGTGGCGCGTACGAGGACGACGTCGGCGTGGCGGGCCGCGGCCTGCCGGGCCGGTTCCGCGGTGCCGTCGATGACGACGACCGGGCGGCCCTGCGGCGGTCTCGGCACGATGGCCGGACCCCGGATGCCGAAGGCGGTGCCCTCGAAGTCGACGTAGTGCAGCTTGTCGCGGTCGATGAAGCGTCCGGTGGCGGTGTCCCGGATCTCGGCGTCGTCCTCCCAGCTGTCCCAGAGGCGTGCGGAGACGTCGGCGCACTCACCGGCCTCCCGCCACAGTGCGTCGGCGGGCGCGGCGGGGCGGCGTCCGAAGAGCCGCGCCTCGGCCTCGGTCGTCGACACATCGACACTCCAGCCGGCCCGGCCCCGGCTGACCCAGTCCAGGGTGGCCACCGCCGAGGACACGTGGAACGGCTCGGTGTGGGTGGTGGTGACCGTCGGCACGAGGCCGATCCGGCGGGTTTCGGGGGCCACCCGGGACAGGACGGCGAGCGCGTCGGGGCCCGGCCGGGCGAAGGAGTCGCCGAGCGTGACGAAGTCGAGCGCGCCCCCCTCAGCGAGCCGGGCGAGTCCCGTGTAGTGCGCGGGGTCGTAGCGGGGCGGGCCACCGATCTCGGCGGCCAGATGGAGCGGGCGCAGCGGGGACATGGCGGGTCCTTTCGGCACGGTGGGGGTACGGCTTCGGGTCACGGGACCTCCGGCCCGGGCGGGCGGTCAGCCATCGGTGCCGGTGCGGTCGCGCAGGAAGGCGAGGGCGGCGCGCGCGGTGGCGTCGTTCTGGCCGAAGGCGGGGCCTCCGGTGCGCGGCCGGGTGAAGGCGCCGCCGGTGCGCGCCGCGGTGTGCGGACCGAGCGCGAAGCGGCGGGGGTGCGGCAGGCCGTCGCGGTCCAGGACGCGGCCGTCGGCGGGGTCGACCGCGAGCAGCCCGGTGGCGGTGGCCGCCGCCCCGTCCTCGTACAGGGCGCGGAGCAGGGCGGAGCGGGTGCGCCGGGTCGAGGGGTCCGGCAGCCGGGCCTCGACGAGGGCGCGGGCCTCGATCCGCTCCCCCGGCACGGTCGCGCCGAACGCCCGGAACAGGCCGCGCTCCTCATCGGTCTCGACCGTCGTGCCGGCGCCGATGAAGCGGACGACACCGGCTTCGGAGAGGGCGAGGAGCTGCCGCAGCCGGGGGCCGGGCGGCCCGGAGGCGAGGTAGCTGAAGAAGCCGTGCCACCACTCCCCGATGTCGCCGAACCTGGCCAACTGGCCGTAGACGGAGAGCAGTCCGAGGAAGACCGCGAGGTCCTCGCTGTGCTCCGGGTCGTGCCGGCGGTCGAGGTCGGCCGTGATGTAGTCGCGCACCGCCTTCTGCAGAGCCTCCGCCGAGGTGTGCCGCACCCCCTCCAGCGGCCGGTCCACGGCCGCCAGGTCGAGCCGGTCGGCCGGGTCGGGGACGGCGGCGGCGATCAGGTCGCGCAGCTCGTCGCTGCCCGGCTCGGCGGTCGCGTACTTCTCCTCGAAGGAGGGCCAGTCGGTGGCGGTGCGTCCGGGGTGGGCGGTGAACAGCCGGTGGTAGTGCGCATGGCCGAGCTCTTTGTCGACATGGGGCCATATGTCCCGGCGGAAGTCGAGCGGCTGAGGTCTCGTCAGGAGTTCCCCGGCCCGGACGGGGTCCAGGAAGCGCGGCAGCGGCGGCCGCTCGCCCTGCCAGCCGTAGCCGATCTTGGAGTGGTACGGGACCCCGCGCCGCGATCCGACGTACAGCACCGGCTCCCGGCCCGAGGGCACGTACGCGCCGTTCTCGTACCGCCCGCCCCGGCCCTCGGTGAGCAGCACCATCAGGTCGATGAAGGCGAGTCCGAAGCCCCGGACGACGACGGGTTCGCCCGCGGGCAGCGCGCTCAGGTCGCTGTCGGCGGTGAAGTCGGGCGGCAGGTGGATCAGGCCGTGCCGCGCCGCGAAGCCGGACAGCCTCGACTGCTCTGCGTCCGGCTCGGCGTCCAGGTGCCCGAGGGTGAGGACGACGAGGTCGGCGTCGAGCGGTGCGCCGCCCTCCAGATGGACCCGCTGGCGGCCGTCGCGCGGGCCGGTGACCCGCAGGGCGCGGCGGCGGTGCTCATGGACGGTGATCCCGGGCGGGAGCGCGGCCACCGACCGCTCGTACACCCAGCGCAGATAGGCGCCCTGCAGCCGCCGGCTGGGGAAGTCCTGTCCGCGCAGCGTCTCGATCTCGGCGCGGAGGGCGGGGTCGTCGGTGACCGCGCCGGCGCCGCCCGGACCCTCGCGCAGCTCCGCCGCCCAGGTGTCGAGCGCGGGCCCGGGCCGTACGGGCCCCTCCTGGCGGACGGTGTCGTCGGTGAACATGGTGACGTCCTCGGCCATGGAGTTCATCCACAGCAGCGGGGACTGCCCCTCGCGCCAGATCCGGCCGCCGCCGGGCGGGTAGGGGTCGACGAGATGGAGGGTCAGCGGCCGGTCCCCGTACAGGGCGGGAGCGTTGGCGGCGATGCGTTCGATCAGGCCCGTGCCGCGCGGTCCCGCGCCGATGACGACCAGCGTCGGTCCGGCATCGTTGTCTTCGGGGGACGGGGCCGGGAGAGCCGGCGTACGGGTGTCTGTCTGCGCGGACATGCGGGGGCTCCGTGGATGCGGCGATCGAACACGGCGCGCGCTCTCGTCACGGAAGACGGAAGACAGCAGAAAGAAGGCACAGAGAACACCACATGGACGGGCCCCTCAGCCCGGTCCTGCTCCGAGATAAGCGCTGTGCACGGCGGGATGTCAAGCCTGTCCACACTGTGAGCCGCAGATCTCAGGTCAGTTGACGGGCCACCCGGACGCCTGTTCCACTTGGCCCATGTATTCGCAGCAGTGGCTGGTCAAGCGCTCCCACATCGACTTCGGTCGCGTGTGGTCCTGTTCCTGTTGAGCCGACGCACTGCTTCGTTCCGCTCGCGCCCCGACCGGCGTTCGAGCCCCTTCCCTGCGCGCTCCCGGTCACACAACACCGCACCACCCTCCCCTCAGCAGCTGCAGTCGCAACCGCAGTCGCAGCAGTCACAACCGTCGCAGCAATCGCCGCAGTCGCTGCAACCGCTACAGCAGTCACAGGCATCGCAGCAGTCACCACAGTCGCACTGACTGCACAGCCCCTCGCGCCGCTGACGGCTCCAGGGGTCGTCGAACGTGCCGCAGCACATCTGGCAGGTGCAGGCGAGCCCCGCCCACACCAGGCAGCCCATGACGAGCCCGCGCCGGTCGCGCGGGGGCTCCGGCGGCGGCTGCAGCGGCCCGAACGGGGCACCGGGCCCCGAAGGCGCGTACGGATTGCCCGGCGGCGGCCCGAACGAGGCCGCAGGCCGTATTTCTGACGGATCGCCGGCCGAGGTCAGCAGCCCGCCGCCCTGATGCGAACAGACGTCCGTGGCGAACGCCCGGTCCACCGAGCGCCGCAGTTCGTGCGCGAGCAGCACATGCGCGAGCCGGCCGTCGGTGAACTCCGCGTCCTTCAGCGCCAGCCGTACGCCCCGCAGCGCGTCGTCGCACAGCCGCCGGGCCTCGGCCCGCGAGGTGCCGGTCGCGGTGAGCGGGTTCCAGGCACCCGACGCGGAGTCAGCTTCCTGGTCCTCCACGGCATCCAGCAGATGCGCGAGGCGGCCGAAGAGGCGTCCGGCCTCGGCGAGCGGCGCGGCGTTGTGCGGCTTGCCCGCGAGGACGGCGGTGTGCGCGAAGGCCGCGGCGGTGGCGGTCTCGGTGGGTTCGGTGACCGTCAGCAGCGGGGTGCCGGGGCCGGCGAGCAGCTCGATGCCGGTCTGCCGGTCGACGGCGTCCACGAGCACCGCGGTGTCGAAGCCGAGCTGCGCCCCGGTGCGCGCCCCGGCCCGGTCCCAGCCCGCCGCCACCCGGCGGGCCGCCGCGGCCACCGGACGGCGCCTCAACAGACCGTCCCCGTCCGCGACGTGGTCGCGCACCTTCGCCGAGGCCAGCACCAGCGAGACCGCGGCCGCCAGCCTGGCCCCCTCGCCCCGGGCGACGGGCGCGGTGCGCATGGCCCGCAGCGGGCAGGGTCCCGCCGTGCGGCGCTGCGCGGGCGTGCGCTCTGTCTGAGCCTCCGTCAGGACCGAGACGATCAGGCCGTCGTAGTTCGTGACGATCCGGGCGAACTGCCCGTGGTCCGAGCGAAGTGCCAGACAGAGCCCGCAGAGATGGGCCATCCACTCCGCCTTGAGCCCCTCCGAGAGGCGATGCGTACAGGGCCTGACGATTCCGAACACGGCCATCCCCCGGGAGTCGTTCACCTGAGCGCCGCACTCGGGCGCGTGCGCGACGTGCATCGTATCGAGTGACCCGTTCACCCGTACGTCCCCCATGTCACCCGTACGGACCGGCGCATCATATTTTCTTTCTTCAGGGCCCTTTTACGGGAGGAACCTTGACGAATCGCCACATCCTCTGCACCAGTACCGTCACGAATGCCCTGCGCGCCGCCTATCCCCTTGGCGCACGATCCGCATCATGGACGACCATAGGGATACGAAAGACATGCGGAACGCCAAGGAACCGCGGTGAGAGGAGGCGTCCATGGGATCGGTGCGCAAGGCGAGTGCCTGGCTGGGCCTCGTAGAGGACAACGACGAGCGGTACTACGACGACGACGAGTACGCCGAGGGTGCACGGACCGGGACCGGACAGGCCTGGGTGACCGATCCGCGGGTGCGGGTGGCCTCCGAGGCGGCCGAGGAGACGGGCCGCAGGATCGCCACCGTGACCCCGGACAGCTTCCGGGACGCCCGGAGCATCGGCGAGCTCTTCCGGGACGGCGTCCCGGTGATCATGAACCTCACATCCATGGACTCCGCCGACGCCAAGCGCGTGGTGGACTTCGCCGCAGGGCTGATCTTCGGACTGCGCGGGTCGATCGACCGCGTGGCCACCCGGGTCTTCCTGCTGACCCCCGCCGACACCCAGGTCGTCAACGGCGAAGCCGCCGGCCGCCCGGCCGACGGCTTCTTCAACCAGAGCTGACCGCCCTCCGGGCGCTCATCGGAACGCGTCCAGGCCGGTGAGCGCCTTGCCCAGGACCAGCTGGTGCATCTCGACGGTGCCCTCGTAGGTGAGCACCGACTCCAGATTGGTCGCGTGCCGCATCACCGGGTACTCCAGCGAGATCCCGTTGGCACCGAGGATCGTGCGCGAGGTGCGGCAGATCTCGATGGCCTCCCGCACATTGTTCAGCTTGCCGAAACTGACCTGCTCCGGGCGGAGCGTGCCCGCGTCCATCCGACGGCCCAGATGGTGGGCGAGCAGGATGCCCTTGTGCAGTTCGACGGCCATGTCGGCGAGCTTGGCCTGGGTGAGCTGGAAGCCGCCGATCGGCTTCCCGAACTGCTCACGCGTCCTCGCGTAGTCGACGGCTGCCTCGAAGCTCGACCGGGCCGCGCCCATGGCTCCCCAGACGATGCCGTAGCGGGCGTGGCTGAGACAGCTGAGCGGCCCGCGCAGACCGGTGACACCGGGCAGCACCGCGTCGGCGGGCAGCCGTACGTCGTCGAGGACCAGCTCGCTGGTGACCGAGGCGCGCAGCGACCACTTGTGCCGGATCTCGGGCGCGGAGAAGCCGGGGGCGTCGGTCGGCACCACGAAGCCGCGGATGCCGCTGCCCGCCGTGCCCTCGTCGGTCTGCGCCCAGACCACGGCGACGCCGGCGACCGAGCCGTTGGTGATCCACATCTTGCGGCCGCTGAGGATCCAGTCCTGGCCGTCGCGCTTGGCGTACGTGCGCATGCCGGCCGGGTCGGAGCCGTGGTCGGGCTCGGTGAGGCCGAAGCAGCCGATGGTCTCGCCCGCCGCCATGCCGGGCAGCCACCGCTGCTTCTGCTCCTCCGAGCCGAAGCGGTGGATGGCGTACATGGCGAGGGAGCCCTGTACGGACACGAGCGAGCGGATGCCGGAGTCGGCCGCCTCCAGCTCCAGGCAGGCCAGGCCGTACTGGACGGCGGTGGCGCCCGCGCAGCCGTACCCCTGGAGGGACATGCCGAGGGCCCCGAGCGAGCCGAGTTCGCGGGCCAGCTCGCGGATGCCGGGCAGCTCGCCGTTCTCGTACCACTCGGCGATGTGCGGCAGGACCCGGTCGGCGGCCCAGGTGCGGACGGTGTCACGGATCGCGAGATCCTCGGCGTCCAGGAGATCGTCGACGCCGATGGGGTCGCGGGGGTCGAAGGGCGGGAGCTTCGGGGACGGGGCGGTGGACATGAGGGAGTGCCTCCGGCGGCTCGCACAGTACTGAGGTCGGTACGGGCGCCGAAAACTAGCAGTGTTAGTTACGGCGTCGTGCCGACGTTACGACTCAGTGTGCCGCGCGTCCAGAGCCGGCCGCCTCGGCCGGGCGGCGCCCGGCGGGCAGTCGCAGCCGGACCTCGGGACGCTCCTGGGCGGGCGCCTCCTGCGGTTCGGGGGCCTCGCAGAGCTTCGGCGGGCACTCCATCACCCGGGGCAGCTTCAGCGCGGCGAGCGCCCCGAGCAGCAGCAGGGCCGCGCTGACCAGCAGCGTGATGTGCAGCCCGTTGACGAACGCGTCCCGGGCGGTGGTGCGCAGCACCGCGCCGAGCGGGCCGCCCAGCTGCGCGGCCTCCTGGTACGCCTCGCCGAGCGAGTGGGCGGCCGCGGCCTCCGCCGACGCGGGCACCCCTTCCGAGGGGAGCTTGGCCAGGCCGGGGGTGTAGGCGGCGTTCATCACGCTGCCGAGCAGGGCGATCCCCATGCCGGCGCCCAGCTGGTAGGAGGTCTCGCCGATCGCCGCCGCGCCGCCCGCCCGGTCGGCGGGGGCCTCGCTGAGCATCGACTCGTAGGCGCCGAAGAGCGTGGACTGCAGGCCGAAGCCGAGGGCGACGAAGGACGCGGTCAGCAGGCCGGGCCGGTCGTGCTGGCCCATGGCCGTCAGCATCAGCACCGAGGCCGCCGTCAGGACGAAGCCCCAGCCGACCATCCGGCGCGGTCCGATCCGGCGCAGGGTGTGCGAGCCGGTGGCGCCGGCGGCCATGGCGGCGAAGGTGAGCGGCAGCAGCCGCAGGCCGGTCTCCAGCGGGCTGAGGTCCAGGACGAGCTGGAGGTACTGGACGGCGATCAGTTCGAGGCCGACCAGAGCGAGCATGGCGAGAACGATGCAGCCCACGGCGGTGGAGAAGGCGGGCCTGGCGAACATCCCGATGTCGATCAGGGGATGCCTGCGCCGCTTCTGGCGGCGGACGAACGCGGCGAGGAGCGCGGCCCCGATCAGCAGCGGGGCGAGCGTGGCCGGGCCGAGCGCGCCCTCACCGGTGCCCGCCCGCTTCACGCCGAGGACCACTCCGAGCACCCCGGCCGCGGCCATCAGCGCGCCGAGCACGTCCCAGGGTCCGTCGTCGCCGCCCCGCGACTCCGGGAGCAGCAGCCGGCCGACCGGCAGGATCAGGGCCATCAGCGGGATGTTGATCAGGAAGACCGAGCCCCACCAGAAGTGCTCGACGAGGAAGCCGCCGATGACGGGCCCGGTGGCGGCGCCCACCGCCGCGACGGCGGTCCACACGCCTATCGCCACGGCCCGCTCGCGCCGGTCCGGGAAGACCTGGCGCAGGATCGAGAGCGTGGCCGGCATGATCATCGCGCCGCCGACGCCGAGCATGGCCCGCGCGGCTATCAGCACCCCGGCGCTGTCGGCGAGGGCCGCGACGGCGGAGGCGACGCCGAAGAGCGCGTAGCCCAGCAGCAGGATCCGCCGCCGCCCGACCCGGTCGCCGAGGGTGCCGAAGAGGATCAGCAGCGAGGCGCAGACCAGCGGGTAGGCGTCCACGATCCACAGCAGCCCGACGGCGCTGGGCCGCAAATCCTCGGTGACGGCGGGGACGGCCACGTGCAGCACCGTCGCGTCGAGCGCCACGAGCAGCAGACTGAGGCAGAGGACGACCAGGACGACCCATCGATTGGCACCGTCGGCGGCTGCGCGCAGACGGATTCGGACCGCGGTCGTCCCGGACATGCATCTACCTCCCAAAAGGTTCCTCGCGCTCGGCGGGCCCCCGGGGACGCGGCGTTCGCCGTCCCTCCGGGCCCGGCATCGACGGGCGAGTGAGCCGACAGCGTACGCGAGTTCGGCAGGGCCACACGTGACCCAGGTCATACCCCGGAGCGACGCCCGGTGTGGCGTACGCCACTGCGGCGACCTGCGACGACGGTCCGCCGCACAGGCCGGCCTCGGGTCCGCGCGTACCCGGTGAAGGCGTCCCGTAACCGGACCGACACCGTCCGTTCCCGTTGTCGCGGCCCCCGGGAAATACAGTTCGGCGCCCCGGGCATTTTCTCTCCTATAACCGAATGGTTTTACGGAACAAGGTGTCGGAGAAATCATCCGGAAGGAGTCATGGATTCTTCGGCGGCCAGGAAAAACGGCCCGCGCTGAGACATAGTCCACATCACATCGTCATCACAAAGCGGCCGGATGGACCGGGACGCCCACTCACTCGCTGTAACGTCGATTGGGTGCGTACCGACATCTTTGCCCGCCTGGACCGGGAGCCGGAACCGCCGAAGATAGAGACACCGCGGATGAGCCGTCACCGCATCGCTCTCTTCGGCGGAACGTTGGCGTTCTATCTCGCCATCGTCATTGCCGTGCTCATGTCGTCCTGGCTGGTGACCCTGGACTGGAAGGTCATGCTCTTCCGGCCGTACCAGCAGTGGCCCGGCATCCATGCCTTCCTCGACTACTACGTCGTCCTCGGCCAGCGCGGGCCCACGGCGGTCATGGTCGCCTGCTGGCTCGGCTGGCGGTCCTGGCGGCAGCACACCCTGCGGCCCCTGCTGACCCTGGGCGCCTCGCTGCTGCTGCTCAACGTGACGGTCGGCGCGGTCAAGATCGGCCTCGGCCGGCTCGGCCCGCACTACGCGACACAGATCGGCTCGGCCGAGCTGTTCGACGGCGGCGATATATTTCCCTCCGGCCACACCGCCAACGCCGTCGTGACCTGGGGAATCCTCGCCTACCTGGCTGCCACCCCGCGCGCCAGGCGGTATCTGTCGGCGATGTCCGCGCTCGTCTCGCTCGGCGTCGGCCTGACCACCGTCTACCTCGGTACGCACTGGCTCAGCGACGTGCTCCTCGGCTGGGCCGCCGGCCTGCTGATCCTGCTGGGCCTGCCCTGGGTCGAGCCGCTGATCACCCGGGCCGAGCACTGGATCTTCGCCGCCCGCGAGCGGCTGGGCGGCCGGCCCGCCCCGCCGAAGCCCGTCCCCGCGGCCGTGCCCCAGCCCGTCACGGCCGGGCAGACCGCCGCGGACGAGGCCCAGACGCAGAACCCCGTCCACGGGGCCGTCGGCGCCGGTGGCCGCCCCCAGGCCGCGAGCAGCCGCCCGCGCGCCCACACGGCCGCCCCCGCCCACCAGAGCGCCCACCCGGTGCGCTCGGAGCGGACCCCGGTCACCCCGGCCGGCAGCCGCCGCCCGCCGCACGCGGACCGCACCCCGCGCGGCGGTACGGCTCCGGCGCGGCCGGTGGCCGGCGGCTGACCCTTGGCCGCACGGGGACGTACGCACACCGCCCCCGGCCATGAGTGAGGGCCCCGACTCCGGTCGGGGCCCTCACTCGTTCACACCGCCGGGGCGGGTCTCAGCCGGTCCAGCAGCGCCTGACGACGCCGCCGTCCACCTCGAAGTTGATCCGGCCGCTCTGGAACTCCATGGTGATGACCGTGCCCGGCGGAAGGGCTCTCACGGTGGCCCAGCCACGCTCCCGGGCCCGCCGCTCGGCGGTCTCTGCGGTGAGCCCGACATACGCACCGGGAGTGTCGTCGGGCTGGGCGGAAGGGGTCGGTACGGTTGCCATGCCCCTCACCGTAGGCGGCCCGGGACGACGACGGAAGCCGGGGCCCCGCCCGGCCGCACGGCATCCTCACGTCCCTCACCGGTCACGCTTGTGTCACAGGATCACCACACGTGTTCCCTTCGAACTCCTTCGTCCGAACGTGCGATTCACCACCGGACGCACAGTAATCACACAGGCCGGTAAACGATCATCACGGAGGGCCGGAAAAGGCCCGTCGGCGCGACGGATATTCGCGCGCGGACGGGCCCGCCTCAACGAGGCAGCGGCCTTCCGCAAAGGCAATATCCACCGGGAATTCACCCTTCCTTATCGGCCCCTTATCCCCGGGTGACGATTTCCACACCATCGGACCGGCCGCCCCGCATGCCGCCGGACCGTATAGCGGACAACCCGAATCATCCGTTTTCCGGCCCCGGGCGGCCGGGCCCGGGCGACCCGCCCACCGACACGGTTCCTCCCGGTTTGTCGGCCGGTCCTCCCCCGGGCCACCACGCGTCCGACACGCCCGGTTCGATTCCGTTCGCCTTCCCGCGTGACCCCGGCAGCGGCTCACCCGTTGTCTTCTTCATGAGCCGGGAACCGCCCGGCGCACGTACCGAGTTCGAGGAGCCACCCGTGCCGCGCATGCTCGACGTCAGCGAGGACGTACGCGCCGAGATCGGCGACGCCGAAGCCGACCGGCTGCTCGTCGGCGACAACGCCCCGGGCAGTTACGACTGCACCTCCTGCCGCACCCCCGGCGACTCCGAACAGGAACGCACCAGCACGGTGCTGTTCGTCGGTGACGAGACCGCCGTCCTGGCCTTCGCCCACGCCAGCTGCATCCCCTCGCAGGTCGTCCAGGTCTCCGAGGAGCAGCTCCAGGGGGCCGTCCGCAGCATCACCGGCAGCGAGCAGGCGGAGCCGGACCGGCTCACCCCCGAGCAGGCCGTCCTCGGGATCACCAGCGGCCTCGTCCTGATCGACGACGAGCTCCACCCGGCCCTGGTGGTCGAGCCGACCGGGGCGATCGCCCGTCCGGGCACGGACGGCAGCACCGGTGACGAGTTCCTCCAGCTGCTGCTGGAGCAGGGTTTCCACCCGGTCCACCGGATGGACCAGGTCCCCGAGGTGCTGCACGGCTGGTCGATCCTGCTCGCCATGGGCCAGCTGCACGCCGTGCTCCAGCCGGGCACGGGCGGCGGCGCCCCGGTGGCCTGGTGGCAGGCGCACGCCCCCCTCCAGGTCACCGAGGGCTGGCGGACCGCGGCCAACAAGTCGCAGACCGTGCTGGTCTACGCGGCCCCGGCCGGTTCGATCGGCCAGCAGCCCCGTGAGGACCTGCTGCGCGACGCCCTGGAGAAGGCCGCGGCCGGCGGACTCCTGGTCGCCGCCGCCATGCCGCTGGCCGGGACCTGATCATGTCCGGGCGCCCCGCGCACCCTCGGCGAACAGCTATTTCTCCGGCGGGCCCGCATCCGACGGCCGACGGGGTCGTTGGCACCTACGTGCACTCATACGACCCCTCCCACCAGCGTCCGAGCCCGATCCCTGCCATGCGCCCCGCGCAGGACCCATCGGGCGGCCCGTCCCACACCCCGATCTACGACGCGCTGTACTCCGAGTACCGCCGGTCGTTCCGGGCGTTGCCTGGTGACCGGAGCGGCGAGGAGAGTCTCGGGCTGCAGGCCTTCGGCACCGGGCTCTTCGGCTCCCGCGCCCCGCTGAGCGGCCACTCTGGGCACGGTGCGGCGGTGACGACGGGGACGACGAGCAGCGCGTCCGGGCACGGCAGCGGCTCGTCGGGCTCGCACGGCACGGGCCTCGGCGCCTGGCAGCGGGTGGGGCGGCACGCGGGACGCGTACAGCCCGCGGCGCTGCCGCCCGGCTCACGCGGCGCCTGACCGCACGACGCAGCCCCGGACCGCTCGGTGAACGAGCGGTCCGGGGCTGCGTCGTGTCGTGCGCGAGGCCGGCTACTTGTTGCGGCCGCGCTTCTCGCGGACCCGCACCGAGATGTGGATCGGGGTGCCCTCGAAGCCGAACTCCTCGCGCAGCCGGCGCTCGACGAAGCGCCGGTAGCCGTGCTCCAGGAAGCCGGAGGCGAAGAGGACGAACCTCGGCGGCTTGGTGCCCGCCTGGGTGCCGAACAGGATGCGGGGCTGCTTGCCGCCGCGGACCGGGTGCGGGTGGGAGGCCACGATCTCGCCGAGGAAGGCGTTGAGCCGGCCCGTCGGAACCCGGGTCTCCCAGCCGTCGAGCGCGGTCTCGATCGCCGGGACCAGCTTCTCCATGTGGCGGCCGGTGACGGCCGACACGTTGACCCGGGGGGCCCAGGCGACCTGCGCGAGCTCCGTGTCGATCTCGCGCTCCAGGTAGTAGCGACGCTCCTCGTCGAGGGTGTCCCACTTGTTGAAGGCGAGCACGATGGCACGTCCGGCCTCGACGGCCATGGTGACGATGCGCTGGTCCTGGACGCTGATCGACTCGCTGGAGTCGATCAGGATCACGGCGACCTCCGCCTTCTCCACGGCGGCCGCGGTACGCAGCGAGGCGTAGTAGTCCGCGCCCTCCTGGAGGTGGACCCGGCGCCGGATGCCGGCCGTGTCGATGAACTTCCAGGTGATGCCGCCGAGCTCGATCAGCTCGTCGACCGGGTCGCGGGTGGTGCCGGCCAGCTCGTTGACGACGACGCGGTCCTCGCCCGCCACCTTGTTCAGCAGCGAGGACTTGCCCACGTTCGGGCGGCCGATCAGCGCGATGCGGCGGGGGCCGCCGACAGCCGTGCCGAAGGTCTGGGCGGGCGCCTCGGGCAGCGCCTCCAGGACGGCGTCCAGCATGTCGCCGGTGCCCCGGCCGTGCAGCGAGGAGACCGGGTGCGGCTGGCCGAGGCCGAGCGACCACAGGGCGGTGGCGTCCGCCTCGCCGCTCTGCCCGTCGACCTTGTTGGCGCAGAGCACGACGGGCTTGCCGGCCCGGCGCAGCAGCTTGACGACGGCCTCGTCGGTGTCGGTGGCGCCGACGGTGGAGTCGACGACGAAGACGACCGCGTCGGCCGTCTCGATCGCGTACTCCGCCTGGGCCGCGACGGAGGCGTCCAGACCGAGCACGTCCTGCTCCCAGCCGCCGGTGTCGACGACCTTGAAGCGGCGGCCCGCCCATTCGGCCTCGTAGCTGACGCGGTCACGGGTGACGCCGGGCTTGTCCTGCACGACGGCCTCGCGGCGGCCGATGATCCGGTTCACCAGCGTCGACTTGCCGACATTGGGGCGGCCGACGACGGCGAGCACGGGCAGCGGGCCGTGACCGGCCTCACCGATCGCGCCCTCGACCTCTTCGGGGTCGAACCCCTCCTGCGCGGCGAGCTCCATGAACTCCGCGTACTCGGCATCGCCAAGCGCTCCGTGCTCGTGGTCCGAGCCGCCGGAGTGAATCTGGTCGTTCATGAAGTCCGTTCCTCTTTGCATCATCATCGATGGGCCGCGCAGCACGCGGTCCACTACTCAAGTCTTACCCGGTGCGCCCGGTGAGGCGCCCGGCCTGCGCCAGGTGGCCGGTCAGCCGTCCCTGGATCCGCAGCGTCGCCTCGTCCAGCGCCTTGCGGGTGCGCCGGCCGCTGCCGTCGCCCGCCTGGAAGGCCTCGCCGAAGACGACATCGACGCGGCTGCGCAGCGGCGGCAGCGCTGATATCAACCGTCCGCGGCGCTCGGTGCTTCCCAGTACGGCCACGGGCACGATCGGCGCCCCGCTGCGTACCGCGAAGTAGGCGAGCCCGGCGCGCAGCGAGGCGAAGTCGCCTTCGCCCCTGGTGCCCTCGGGGAAGATCCCGAGCACCCCGCCGCCCTCCAGCACGCCCAGCGCGTGGGTGATGGCGGTGCGGTCGGCGGTCGTACGGTCCACCTTCAGCTGACCGATTCCGCGCAGGAACGGGTCCAGGGGGCCGACGAACGCCTCTTTCTTGATCAGGAAGTGGACGGGCCGGGGCGCGGTGCCCATCAGCATCGGCCCGTCGATGTTGTGCGAGTGGTTCACCGCGAGTATGACGGGTCCGGCGGCGGGTACCCGCCACGCGCCGAGGACACGGGGCCTGAAGAGCCCGTGCATCAGCCCGATCCCGATGCCGCGCCCGACCGCCGCTCCGCGCGGGGTGGGCGCACCCGTGGCCTGGGTCACCGAGCGGCCCGCTTCTCCCCGACGAGGGTGACGACGCACTCGATGACCTGCTGGAGGGTCAGCTCGGTGGTGTCCACCTCGACCGCGTCGTCCGCCTTGGCGAGCGGCGAGGTCTTGCGGCCGGAGTCGGCGGCGTCCCGCTTGATCAGCGCCTCCTTGGTGGCGGCGAGATCGGAGCCCTTGACCTCGCCGCTGCGGCGGGCCGCGCGGGCCTCCGGCGACGCGGTCAGGAAGATCTTGAGGTCGGCGTCGGGCAGCACCGTGGTGCCGATGTCGCGGCCCTCGACGACGATGCCCTTCGCCGCGCCCGCGGCGATGGTGCGCTGGAGCTCGGTGATCCGGGTGCGGACCTCGGGGACGGCGCTGACGGCGCTGACCTTGGAGGTGACCTCCTGCGTACGGATCGGGCCCGAGGCGTCCTCGCCGTCGACGGTGATCGTCGGGGCGGTGGGGTCGGTGCCGGAGACGATCACCGGCTTGGCGGCCGCGGTGGCCACCTCGACCGCGTCGTGCACGTCGATGCCGTTGTTCAGCATCCACCAGGTGATCGCCCGGTACTGGGCGCCGGTGTCCAGGTAGCTCAGGCCGAGCTGGGCGGCGACGGCCTTGGAGGTGCTGGACTTGCCGGTGCCGGAGGGCCCGTCGATGGCGACGATCACTGCGGCCGGGGCGGTCCGGGCGGCGGCGCTTACGGTTTCCACGGTGGTGGACACCTTCCTGGTACACGGGGTGGGCGGGTCGGGACGCGCGAACCCGCCCCGCACAAGGTTACCGAGTGCCGGGGCGGGTCCGACCACCCCTGTGGACAAGTGCCCGCGGGGCCCGTCTTCCCGGGGCTACTGCCGGATCGACCAGCCGCGCTCGCGCAGTGCGGCGCCAAGGGCCGGGGCGGCGCTGGGTTCGACCATGAGCTGGACGAGCCCGGCCTGCTGGCCGGTGGCGTGCTCGATCCGTACGTCCTCGACGTTGACCCCGGCCCGGCCCGCGTCCGCGAAGATCCCGGCCAGTTCGCCGGGGCGGTCGCTGATGAGGACGGCCACGACCTCGTAGGAGGCGGGGGCGGCGCCGTGCTTGCCCGGAACCCTGACGCGGCCCGCGTTGCCCCGGCGCAGGACGTCCTGGATGCCCTCGGCGCCCTCGCGCCGCTTGTCCTCGTCGGCGGACTGGAGGCCGCGCAGGGCGGTCACGGTCTCGTCGAGGTCGGCGGCGACCCCGGCGAGGACGTCGGCGACGGGTCCGGGGTTGGCGGAGAGGATCTCGACCCACATCCGGGGATCGGACGCGGCGATCCTGGTGACGTCCCGGATGCCCTGGCCGCACAGGCGTACGGCGGTCTCGTCGGCCTCCTCCAGGCGGGCGGCGACCATGGACGAGATCAGCTGCGGGGTGTGGGAGACGAGGGCGACGGCCCGGTCGTGGGCGTCGGCGTCCATGACGACCGGGACGGCGCGGCAGAGCGCGACCAGTTCCAGCGCGAGGTTGAGCACTTCGGTGTCGGTGTCGCGGGTCGGGGTGAGCACCCAGGGGCGGCCCTCGAAGAGGTCGGCGGTCGCGGCGAGCGGCCCGGAGCGCTCCTTGCCGGCCATGGGGTGCGTACCGATGTACGGGGCGAGGTCGACGCCGAGTGCCTCCAGCTCGCGGCGCGGGCCGCCCTTGACGCTCGCGACGTCCAGGTAGCCGCGGGCGACGCCGTCGCGCATGGCGGCGGCGAGGACGGCGGCGGTGTGGGACGGCGGCACGGCGACGACCGCCAGGTCGACACGGCCCTCGGCGGGCTCGTCCGTACCGGCTCCGAGGGCTGCCGCGGTCCTGGCCGACTCCGGGTCGTGGTCGACGAGGTGGACCTTGATGCCGCGCCCGGCGAGGGCGAGGGCTGCGGACGTGCCGACGAGGCCCGTTCCGATGACGACGGCGGTTCTCACTGGGCGATGTCCTTGCGGAGGGCGGCGGTGGCGCCGAGGTAGACATGGGCGATCTCGGACTTGGCGAGATACGTCTCGACATGGGCGAGGATCCGGACGACCCGGGGCATGGCGCCCTCGATGTCCAGTTCCTGGGCGCAGATCAGCGGTACGTCGACGATCCCGATGCCGCGCGCGGCGGCGGCCGGGAAGTCGCTGTGCAGATCCGGGGTGGCCGTGAACCAGATGCTGATCAGATCGTCCGCGACCAGCTCGTTGCGTTCGAGGATGGCGGTGAGCAGGGCGCTGACCTGCTCGTCCATGTGTCCGGCCTCGTCCCGTTCCAGCTGGACGGCTCCGCGGACCGCTCGTACCGCCACGTCGTGCTCCTTGCTTGTCCGTACCGTTTCGTGCGCCTGTGTTCCGGCTGTTTCAGCGTAGAGGGGCGGGGCGGTCCCGTGCCCGGGCGCCCTGTCCGTGAGACGCGGCGGTGGCGTGCACCGCGAGCAGCATCCGCCAGATGTTCCCGGCCAGCTCGCCTGGTCCGGCGTCGATCCGCCCGTGCACCCAGTCGGCGAGTACGCCGGTGAACAGTCCCGCGACGGCCCCTGCGGTCACCTCGTGGCCGCTTCCTCCGGGGCGCCGGAGCGTCAGTTCGGCGAGGCTGCGGGCCCTCAGCTCCTCGTGCAGCAGTTCGCCGAGCGGGCCGCCGCCGCCGGCGGACAGGAGGCCGCGGTAGACCTCGGCCCGCTCCTGGACCGCGCCCAGCAGCCGGGTCAGCCCGGGTGGCGGTGCGTCGGGTCCGGGCGGCGCCCCCTCCCAGGCGTGCAGGGCGTCCACGGCCTGCCGGACGGTCTCGGCGCAGGCGTCCACGGCGAGGGCGCGCAGATCGTCGTAGTGCACATAGAAGGTGGCCCGGCCGACGCCGGCGCGGCGGACGATCTCCGAGACGCCGATCCGGTCGAGCGGCTGTTCCTCGCAGGCCGCCAGGAGCGCCGCGCGCAGCCTGGCCCGGGTCCTGGCGGTACGCGGGTCGCCGCTGCCGGCCGTCGTCGCGGGCACCACCGGCTCAGCCCGCGGCCAGGACGAGCGCCAGGGCCACCGCGGCCGGGGCGGCCTGGACGAAGAGGATCTTCCGGCTGACGGTGGCGGCGCCGTAGACCCCGGCGACGACCAGGCAGCACAGGAAGAAGACCTGCGCCTGGTACGCCACCGGGTCGTCCGCGATCAGGCCCCAGACGAGCCCCGCCGCCATGAAGCCGTTGTAGAGCCCCTGGTTCGCGGCGAGCGTGGCGCTCTCCCGGGAGAACTCCGGGGTCGTACCGAAGGCGGACCGCCCGCGCGGGGTGTCCCAGAGGAACATTTCGAGGACCAGGAAATAGGCGTGGATCAGCGCGACGAGCGCGACGAGGACCTGGGCTGCTGTGTGCATGGGGAACGACCTCACGACCTTCCGTGCCGACCCGCGTCGACTTCCGGGACAACTGTACAAGAAGTTCCTGGACAGCTGTACAGGAAGTCGCTGCGGCTGCCCGTCGGCGGTACCGGAAATACCCCGGGCGGGACCGCCCGGCCCTCGCGTACCCTCCCGGCATGATCACTCCCGACGGCGAGGCCCTGGTCCGCGACCACACGGTCTACTCCTGCGTGATGGGATCGCGCGCCTTCGGCCTCGCCACGCAGAGCAGTGACACCGACCGGCGCGGGGTGTTCCTCGCGCCGACCCCGCTGTTCTGGCGGTTCGACAAGCCGCCGACGCACATCGAGGGGCCGGCCGACGAACAGTTCTCCTGGGAGCTGGAGCGCTTCTGCGAACTGGCGCTGCGGGCCAACCCCAATGTGCTGGAGTGCCTGCACTCGCCCCTGGTGGAGCGGATCGACGCGACCGGCCGCGAGCTGCTGTCGCTGCGCGGGGCGTTCCTGTCCCGCCGCGCCCACGGCACGTTCGTCCGCTATGCGATGGGCCAGCGCAGAAAACTGGAGGCGGACGTCCGGCAGTACGGGGCACCGCGCTGGAAGCACGCCATGCATCTGCTGCGGCTGCTGACGGCCGGACGGGATCTGCTGCGTACGGGAGAGCTCACCATCGACGTGGGGGCGGCCCGTGCGGAACTGCTCGCGGTCAAGCGGGGCGAGGTGGCCTGGCCGGAGGTGGAGCGGCGGATGAACCGGCTGGCCGGGGAGAACGACGCGGCGGCCGCCGCCTCCCCGCTGCCGGCCGAACCGGACCGGGCACGGGTCGAGGACTTCCTGATCCGCACCCGGCGGGCGTCCGCGCTGGCCGCCGCGTCCGGTTCAGCCGGCTGAGACCGGGGCGAGCCGGGCGCGCACCACGAAGTCGTGCAGCGCGTCGAAGCCGCCGGGCCGCTCCGGCAGCGCGGAAGCCGTTTGCGCCGCGTCGAGGGCCCCGTGCAGTGCCTCGACGTCCCGGGCCGCCGCCTCCTTCTCCACCCCGTCGGCGCCCAGGTGCTCCGCCTCGGCCTTGGCCGCGATCAGACCCGGGAGGTAGGCGGGCGCCGTCACCTGCGTGAGGAGCGTCGGCAGATGGGCGACCACCTCGCCGGCGCGCATCAGATGGATGCCGGTGAGCAGCGCCCGGAAGGTGTAGAGCAGCGGCTTGAGCTCACCGGTCCGCTCGAAGAGCCGCCACTGGGTGTGGGCGAACCCCCGGTAGTGGTGGGCGTGGTTGCGGGTGAGGACGCCCGGTGCGAGGGCGGCCAGTTCGGTGTGCGGCGCGGTCGTGTGCACGACCAGCGGCGAGAGCAGCTGTTCCAGCACATAGCCGTTCGGCTTCAGCATCAGCCGGACGAACTTGCGCAGGTCATGGGTGACGAGGTCCATCTCCACGCCGTCCCGGTCCCACATCCGCGAGCTGGTCTCCTCGGGTTCACGGAGCCCGAGGAGGTCCTCGGCGGGCAGCAGATGGACCCCGCGCAGGTCCACGTCCGAGTCCCGGGACGGGAACCCGTACAGATGGGCCCCGGAGACGGTGGCGAACAGCAGCGGATGGCGTTCCCCGGCGAGGACCGGGGCGAGGTCGGTGACCGGCAGGCCGGCCTCCCGCAGGAGCGTGGTGTCCGAAGGCATGGCTCAAGCGTCCCAGAGGGCCCCGAGCGACAGCAGGTCGCTCCGGTACTCGATCCGCTCCGACCACGCGTCGGGCCAGGCCCCGGCCCCCAGATGCGCACCGGCCAGCGCACCGGTCAGGCAGGCGATCGAGTCCGAGTCGCCCCGGGTGCAGGCGGCCCGGCGCAGGGCGGTGACGGGCTCGCCGGGGAAGAGCAGGAAGCAGTGCAGGGCGGTGGCGAGGGCCTCCTCGGCGATCCAGCCGTCCCCGGTCCGCTCGCAGGGGTCGGTCTCCGGCGACGGGTCGAGCAGGGCGTCCCGGACCCTCTCCAGCGCGGCCAGGCACTCGTCCCAGCCCCGGCTGATGAACGCCTCGGGCGAGGCGTCGTGCGTGTGGCGCCACAGGTCGCCGAGCCACCGGGTGAGGTAGCGGCCGCGGTTCTCGTACGCGTAGGAGCGCAACTGGCCGATCAGGCCGAGGGGTTCGGCACCGTGCGCGAGCAGGAACACCGCGTGGGCCATCAGGTCGGAGGCGGCCAGCGCCGTCGGGTGGCCGTGCGTGAGGGCGGACTGGAGCTGGGCGGCCCCGGCGCGCTGCTCGTCGCTGAGGCCGGGCACCAGGCCGAGGGGCGCGACGCGCATGTTGGCGCCGCAGCCCTTGGAGCCGGTCCGGCTGGCCTCCTGCCAGGGCCGGTCGCTGTCGAGCAGTTCACAGGCTTCCAGGCAGGTGCGGCCGGGGGCGCGGTTGTTCTCGGGCGAGTGGTACCAGGCGACGAACTCGGCGCGCACCGGCCCCACCAGCCGCTCGGGGGTGAGCAGTCCGCTGTCCATGGCGGTGCGGATGCCCCGGCCCAGGGCCAGGGTCATCTGGGTGTCGTCGGTGACGAAGGCGGGCTTCGGCAGCTCCATCTCGCGCCACGGTCCGGACTTGGCGAGGATCGACGGCACGTCGTTGAACTCGGTCGGGAAGCCGAGCGCGTCGCCGAGCGCGAGCCCGGTCAGCGCGCCGGTGGCCGCCCTGGATGTGCGGGTCGCGGTCATGTGGTCCGTCCTTCGGGTCGCAGCAGCGGAGGGTGCAGGGCGGTGGCGTCGCCCGCCCGGTAGAGGGCGGCCGGTTTCCCGCGTCCGCCGGTCCTGCGCGGCGCCCCTTCGGCCGGCTGGACGAAGCCGGGCGTGGCGAGGACCTTGCGGCGGAAGTTGGGCCGGTCCAGCTCGACGCCCCAGACCGTCTCGTACACCTGCTGGAGCTCCCCCAGGGTGAAGGCGGGCGGGCAGAACGCCGTGGCGAGGCAGGTGTACTCGAGCTTGGCGCCGATCCGGTCCCGGGCGTCGGCGAGGATGCGGTCGTGGTCGAAGGCGAGCGGCCCGAGCGTGCCGGTGTCCCACCAGCGCGCCCCGGCCGCGTCGCCGCCGCCGCGCGGTTCGGGCGGGTCGGGCACGAGCGCCGTGTAGGCGACGGAGACGACGCGCATCCTCGGGTCGCGGTCCGGGTCGCTGTAGGTGCGCAACTGCTCCAGGTGCAGGCCCGTGACGGTGTCCCCGGAGAGCCCGGTCTCCTCGGCCAGCTCCCGGCGGGCCGCGGTGCCGGCCGACTCGCGGGGCAGGACGAAGCCGCCGGGGAGCGCCCAGCGGCCCCGGTAGGGCTCCGCGCCCCGCTCGACGAGCAGGACGTGCAGCCGGGCGGCCCGGACCGTGAAGACGGCCAGGTCGACGGTGACCGCGAAGGGCTCGAAGGCGTGCGGGTCGTAGCCCTCGGGGGCCACGGCGCTCATCGCCGCTCCGGAAGGGGTGCGGCGAAGTCCCAGCCCTCGGCGAGCAGCGCGTCGACGGCCTCGACGGCCCGCGCGAGGCGTTCCTCACGACTTCCGGTCACCTCGATGAACGTCCTTCCGGTACGGGTGAGTTCGGCCCGGAAGCGGTCGGTCATCCAGGGCCGCAGCTCCTCGCCGTCCCGCAGCCCGTCGTCCTCGAAGTCGACGCCCTCGTGGTCGGTGAGCAGCCAGAGGTGGTGGGTGAGGCGGTCGGCCGTCCGCTCGACGAGCGGGTTGCGTCCGCCGACGTACCGCTCGTGCCAGACGGTCGTGGCGAAGGAGTCCGTGTCGCAGACGAGCACCGGCGAGCCGGCGCGGGCCGCAGCCTCCTCGCGGGCGTTCTGGGCCTCGGCGATCATCGGGAAGTCGTCGGTGCCGAAGGTGACGTCCTCCCACTGCGCCTCGGGCCACCGGGCACGCAGCGCGGCCAGCTTCTGTTCGCTGAACTCGCGCCCGTACTCCGCGACGTACCCCGTCCGTGCCCAGACGCCGCCGCGCCGCCGGTAGTGGGCGGCGAGGGCGCGGGCCAGCGTGGTGGTGCCGGTGGACTCCGCGCCCAGGACGACGACGCGGCGGGTGAGCGCCGCGCGGACCGGTGCTTCGAGGAAGTCCCAGCAGCCGGCCGGGTCCGCGCGGACGGCGGTGCCGGAGACCGGGAAGGCGGTGCGGTCCGGGTCGACGCAGACGGACTCGGCACCGAAGCGGCGGGCGAGTTCGTCCCCGTACGACTCGGAGGTGAAGACGGCGTCCACGGGCTCGGGCACCGCACCGGTGAAGACGGCCATGTGCGCGTCCCAGACCGCCGGGTCGTGCAGATCCATGCGGGTGTCGTCCATGGCTCCCACCACCGTGACGTCCGGGTGCGCCTCCCGCATCCAGGCGACCCGGTCGGCCAGCGGCACGGACTCCACGGAGGCGGCGCAGACCAGCACGGTCAGCCGCTCGCAGCGGTCCCGGGCGGTGCGGACGAGGTGGTGGTGGCCGGCGTGCGGCGGATAGAACTTGCCGAGCACCAGTCCGTGCGCGAAGCGCCTCATGCCACGGCCTCCATGGCCCCGGGGGTGCGAACGGCGAGGTCGCGCCGCCAGTTGCGCAGTCCGAACAGGCACAGCGTCAGGAAGCCGGCGTACAGCAGCGAGGTCAGATAGAGCTCCTTGTACGCGTACAGCGGGATGTAGACCACATCGGCGGCGATCCAGAGCCACCACGACTCGACGAGCTTGCGGCACTGACCGTAGGTGGCGGCCAGCGACAGGGCGGTCGTCAGGCCGTCCCAGACGGGCACCGTCGAATCGGTGGCCCGGTCCAGCAGGACCGTCAGCACGAGGGTCCCCACCGCCCCTGCCGCGAGCAGCCAGGTCCACTCGGTGCGTGTCGTGCGCCGCACCGGCAGGCGGTCCGTCCCTGGTCCACCCCCGTGGGTCCAGGTCCACCAGCCGTACGCGGCAAGGGCGATGAAGACGATCTGGAGTCCGGCGTCGGCGTACAGCCCGGACTGGGTGAACAGCAGGATGAAGAAGAGGTTGTTGGCGATGCCGATCGGCCAGTTGGCGAGGTGCTGGCGGGCCACGAGCCAGACGCACAGCGCGCCGCTGCCGAAGCCCAGCACCTCGGTCCAGCTGACCGGGGTGTCCAGGACCGTCACCAGGGGTTGCTGCAAGGGATCGAGTATGTCCGCGAGACTCACGCCCGCCTCCTTAATAGTCATTCTGACTATAAAGGTTCGGCGGGGCATGCGAAAGGCCCGCGGCCGGTTCCCTTCCGGAGGATTCCGGATCCGGGAACCGGCCGCGGGCCGTGATCGGTGGGGCGTGCGGTCTACAGACCGACCTCGCGCATCAGCATGCCCACTTCGGTGTTGGTGAGCCGGCGCAGCCAGCCCGACTTCTGGTCGCCCAGCGGGATCGGCCCGAACGACGTCCGCACCAGCCGCTCGACCGGGAAGCCGGCCTCGGCCAGCATCCGGCGGACGATGTGCTTGCGGCCCTCGTGGAGGGTCACCTCGACGAGGTAGTTCTTTCCGGTGTTCTCGACGACGCGGAAGTGGTCGGCGCGGGCGTACCCGTCCTCCAGCTGGATGCCGTCCTTGAGCCGCTTGCCCAGGTCGCGCGGGAGCGGGCCCTGGATGGCCGCCAGGTAGGTCTTCTTCACGCCGTACTTGGGGTGGGTGAGACGGTGGGCCAGCTCGCCGTGGTTGGTGAGCATGATGATGCCCTCGGTCTCGGTGTCCAGCCGGCCGACGTGGAAGAGACGCGTCTCACGATTGGTGACGTAGTCACCGAGGCACTGGCGGCCGTCCGGGTCCTCCATGGAGGAGACGACACCGGCCGGCTTGTTCAGCGCGAAGAACAGGTACGACTGGGTCGCGACGGTCAGCCCGTCGACCTTGATCTCGTCGTGGTGCACATCGACGCGCATGCCCTGCTCGACGACGATCTCGCCGTTCACCTCGACGCGGGACTGCTCGATCAGCTCCTCGCACGCGCGGCGCGAGCCCATGCCGGCCCGGGCGAGGACCTTCTGCAGCCGCTCGCCCTCCTGCTCGGCGCCCGGGTGGGTCTTGGGCGTCTTGATCTCCGGCTTGTCCGCGTACCGGTCGCGGTTGCGCTGCTCGATCTTGGCGTCCAGCTCGCGCGGGCGGGCCGGGGCGCCGTACGGCGCGCGCCGGCCGCTGCTCCGGGAACCGCTCTGCGGGCTCTTCGGACCGCCCTTGGCACCGCCTCGCGCGGCTGCACCGCGGCCCTTGCGGGTGCCGCCGTCGCCGCCCGGCTTGTCGTTGCCCACGTCGTAGCGGCGCTCCTCGGGGCGGGGCCGGCGGGGGCGCTGCTCCTGCTTGTCGTCGCGGCCGGACCCGGAGGTCCGGGGGTTCGGGTTGCTGTTCCTGCCGCTGCCGGTGTTGTTCCTGCTGCTCCGGCCGCCGCCGCTGCCACCGCCGCTGCCACCGCCCCTGCCGCCGCTCCTGCCGCCGCCGCTGCTACCGCTGCCGCTTCCGCTGTTCCTGCCACTGCTTCGCATCAAAAATCCGTCTTGTCGTCTGCGTGAGTATCCGGGGTGTCCGGTGCGTCCGGATCGAACGACGGCACACCCTCTAGCGTCTCAGCCTCGATCGCGTCCGCCTCGGGGAGGAAGGGCGCGAGCTCCGGGAGCTCATCCAGGCCGCGCAGGCCCATCCGCTCCAGAAAGTAGTTCGTCGTCCTGTACAGGATCGCACCTGTTTCGGGTTCCGCGCCCGCTTCCTCGACCAGGCCCCTCTGCAGGAGGGTCCGCATGACCCCGTCACAGTTCACTCCGCGCACCGCCGAGACCCTGGAACGGCTCACCGGCTGGCGGTACGCGACCACCGCGAGGGTCTCCAGCGCCGCCTGGGTGAGCCGGGCGTGCTGGCCGTCCAGCACGAAGCCCTCGACCGCCGCCGCGTACTCGGGCCGGGTGTAGAAGCGCCAGCCGCCCGCGACCAGCCTGAGGTCGAAGCCGCGCCGCTGCACCGTGTACTCGTCGGCCAGCTCCCGCAGCGCATCGGCCACCGCCCGCCGGGGCCGCGCCAGCACCTTGGCCAGGTGTTCCTCGGTGGCGGGCTCGTCGACGACCATCAGGACGGCCTCCAGCGCGGGCTTGAGGTCGAGGTCCGCGACGGCGGAGCCGGTGGGGTCCTGCTCGCTCATGGCGTCACTTCCTGTCGCTCGTCGCGCACGTCCGGTGCCTCCTGGTCGAACTCGTCCGTCACGGTGGGCTCGGCGCCCTCTCCCCCGGCCCAGCGCACCATGAGCTCGCCCAGCGCCTCGTCCTGGTCCAGGGCGACGGCCTTCTCCCGGTAGAGCTCCAGCAGGGCCAGGAAACGGGCGACGACGGTGAGGGTGTCCGGTGCGTCCTCGGTCAGCGCCCGGAAGCTCAGCTCGCCCGCCTCGCGCACCCGCGCCACCACGATCCCGGCCTGCTCGCGCACGCTGACCAGCGGGGCGTGGATGTGGTCGACGTACACCTGCGGCCTGGGCCTCGGCTGCATCGCCTTGACGGCCAGCCGGGCGAAGCCCTCCGCCCCGATGCTGATGACGACGTCCGGCAGCAGCTCGGCGTGGTGCGGCTCCAGCCCGACGGTACGGGGGAAGCGGCGGCCCTCCGATTCGAGACGGTCGCTGAAGATCTCGGCGATGCGTTTGTACGCGCGGTACTGGAGCAGCCGCGCGAAGAGCAGGTCCCGGGCTTCGAGCAGCGCCAGGTCCGCCTCGTCCTCGACCTCGGCGGCGGGCAGCAGCCGGGCGGCCTTCAGGTCCAGCAGCGTCGCCGCGACGACCAGGAACTCGGTCGTCTGGTCCAGGTCCCAGTCCGGCCCCATGGCCCGGATATGGGCCATGAACTCGTCGGTGACCTTGGACAGGGCGACCTCGGTCACATCCAGCTTGTGCTTGGAGATGAGCTGGAGCAGCAGATCGAAGGGCCCCTCGAAGTTCGCGAGCCGCACGGTGAACCGCCCGTCATCGGGCTCGGCGGCGGCCTCGGGCGGGCCTTCGGGCCCGGGCGCGGGCTCCTCCGGCGCGACGTCCGGAACGGGAGCGGATACGGGTACGGGCTCGGGCGCCGGCGTCGCGGGTCCGGGACCGGCCGCGCTGTCCCCGTGGCCCCCCGGCCCGCGGCCCAGCGGGCGGCGGGCGGTGCGGGCGGGCTGGTCGGGTGTCGGCATGGAGATCCAGGGTGCGGCGGGACTCGGCGGCGGGCGGCGGCCCGGACGGGAAGGGCCGAACCGGCGCGCCCCTCTCCGGGCAGGCTACCGGCGCCGCACCGCTCAGCGGCCGCGCAGCCGCCGTACGAGAATGCTCGCGTCGCCGCGCGACTCCAGGTCCGCGAGCACGACGGCGACCGCCTCGCGGACGATCCGGCCGCGGTCCACGGCCAGACCGTGCTCACCACGCAGCACGAGCCGCGCGTGTTCGAGGTCCATGAGTTCCTCGGCGGAGACGTAGACCGTGATCTTCTCGTCGTGGCGCTCCCGGCCGCTGGGCCGCCGGTTCGCCCCGCGGCCGCCGCCGCGCCTGCGCTGCTGCTGCACGACGGGGGCGGGCACCGGCTCCTGGGCGGACGGCTGCTGCGGGCGGCGCCCGGCCTGGGCGGCCACCGCGACCCGGCCGTTCTCACCGGCGCGGCTGCGCGAGTCGCCCGCGTCGGCGTCCGCCGCGGAGTGCTCCTCCCGCGCGGTGCGGGCCGCCGCGTCGGCGGGGGCCTCGGAGCCCTCCCCCGGCGCGTCCGCCCCGGGTTCGTTCTCGCCGGCCGGAGCGGGCACCCGGGCCTCGCCGTTCGCCTTGCGCCGCCGCTCCGCGGGGGACGAGGACTGCAGCCCCATCCCCCCGGTGGTACGGAACAGTTCGTCGGCCCCGGGCAGACTCACTCGGCGTGACACCGGGCGAGCACCTCCCTGGCGAGCTGGCGATAGGCGGCGGCACCGACCGAGTTGGATGCGTAGGTGGTGATGGGCTCACCGGCGACCGTGGTCTCCGGGAAGCGGACCGTGCGCCCGATGACCGTGTGGTAGACGTGATCGTCGAAGGCCTCGACGACGCGCGCCAGGACCTCACGGCTGTGCACCGTGCGGGAGTCGTACATGGTGGCGAGGATGCCGTCGAGCTCCAGGTCGGGGTTGAGCCGCTCCTGGACCTTCTCGATGGTCTCGGTGAGCAGCGCCACACCGCGCAGCGCGAAGAACTCGCACTCGAGCGGCACTATCACCTTGTGCGCGGCGGTCAGCGCGTTCACGGTGAGCAGGCCGAGCGAGGGCTGACAGTCGATCACGATGTAGTCGTAGTCGGCCATCAGCGGCTTCAGGGCGCGCTGGAGCGTGGACTCGCGGGCGACCTCGCTGACGAGCTGCACCTCGGCCGCGGAGAGGTCGATGTTGCTGGGCAGCAGGTCCATGTTGGGGACCGCGGTCTTGAGCAGGACCTCGTCGGCCGCCATGCCCCGCTCCATGAGCAGGTTGTAGACGGTGAGGTCGAGCTCCATCGGGTTGACGCCGAGGCCGACCGACAGGGCTCCCTGCGGGTCGAAGTCGACGAGCAGCACACGTCGTCCGTACTCGGCGAGCGCGGCGCCCAGGTTGATGGTCGACGTGGTCTTGCCGACGCCGCCCTTCTGGTTGCACATCGCGATGATCTTCGCGGGGCCGTGATCGGTCAGCGGGCCCGGGATCGGGAAGTAGGGCAGGGGCCGGCCGGTGGGGCCGATCCGCTCGCGGCGCTGCCGTGCGGCGTCGGGCGCGAGGGTGGCCGCGTACTCCGGATCGGGCTCGTACTCGGCGTCGGGGTCGTAGAAGTGCCCCTGGGGCGCTTCCTCGAAGTCGGCGAGGCGGGCGGTGTCCCGGCCGCTCTCGTTGCCGGCCATGGCGTTCACGTGTAGGCCGTCCATCATCTGGGGGGCTGTCGTCATGTGCTGGTGGGTGGAGAAGGTGCGGACAGCGACGGAGCCGACAGCCTCCAGCCCGTTCGGGCTCTGGCCCCGTGCAGGCATCCCTGGTTGAACACCCCCGGGAGTAAATGTCGACTCATTCACAAGTCGTCTTACCTCCTTGGACGTGACCAGGAAACTTATCGATAGGTCAGCGTGGCACCATGCCGACGATTGGCGACTCTATGGCGTGTCACCGGTCCGCAGCAACACAATCCGCCGGACCCGGCCCGATGTGTCGGCAATCGAACGCCCCGATGTCAAGGGCGCGCAACCCTCCGTGCACACTTTTCGCGGGTGCACGAATCGGTTAAACGGTTACGTTCGAGGCGAGTTGCGCGGGGCCCGGGGAGGGCCCGACACGCGTCCGGCCGGACCTTGCTCGGCAAGGTCCGGCCGGACGCGCGAGGTTGACCCGGAGGGTTGACCCGTCAGCCGATGAGCGTGCTCAGTTCGACGTGGTCGAGACCGTGCGCCTCGGCCACCTCGCGGTAAACGACCTGCCCGTCATGGGTGTTGAGGCCCTTGGCGAGTGCGGCGTCACGGCGCAGCGCGTCGGCCCAGCCCCGGTTCGCGAGCTCCACGATGTAGGGCAGCGTCGCGTTGGTGAGGGCGTACGTCGAGGTGTTGGGCACCGCGCCCGGCATGTTCGCGACGCAGTAGAAGACCGAGTCGTGAACCATGAAGGTCGGCTCGGCGTGCGTCGTCGGGTGCGAGTCCTCGAAGCAACCGCCCTGATCAATTGCAATGTCGACAAGTACACTTCCGGGCTTCATCTTGGCGACGAGCTCGTTGGTGACCAGCTTCGGGGCCTTCGCTCCGGGGATCAGCACGGCACCCACGACGAGGTCGGCCTCGACGACGGCCTTCTCCAGTTCGAAGGCGTTGGAGACGACCGTCTGCACCTTGGTGCCGAAGATCTTGTCGGCCTCGCGGAGCTTGTTGATGTCCTTGTCGAGCAGGGTGACGTGGAAGCCGAGGCCGACGGCGATCTGCGTGGCGTTCCAGCCGGAGACACCGCCGCCGATGACGACGGCGCGGCCGGCCGCCGTACCGGGGACGCCGCCGGGCAGCACACCGCGGCCGCCGACCGAGCGCATCAGGTGGTAGGCGCCGACCTGCGGGGCCAGCCGGCCCGCGACCTCGGACATCGGGGCGAGCAGCGGCAGCGCGCGGTTCGCGGTCTCGACGGTCTCGTAGGCGATGGCAGTGGTGCCGGACTCCAGCAGCGCGTCCGTGCACGCGCGGGAGGCGGCGAGGTGCAGGTACGTGAAGAGGGTCTGGCCCTTGCGCAGGCGGTGGTACTCCTCGGCGACCGGCTCCTTGACCTTCAGCAGCAGGTCGGCGGTGGCCCAGACCTCGTCGGCGGTGGGGAGGATCCGCGCACCGGCGGCGATGTACTCCTCGTCCGTGATGGACGAGCCGGCTCCGGCGTTCTCCTCGACGACGACCTGGTGGCCGTGGCGGACGAGCTCGTGCACACCGGCAGGCGTGATCGCCACGCGGAACTCGTTGTTCTTGACTTCGCGGGGGATGCCGACCTTCACGTCGATCACGGTCCTTGACTCAGAGGGTTGTCCGGACATGGCTGTACATACCCGGATATACGCAGCGTAAATGGAGACACCGCGAACACCCGCGGCAGAGCCAGTCTAATGAAGGGCTTCCCGCTGTCTAGCCTTACAAAGCATTAATTTTCTGTCGTCGCACTACGGATTTCGTAGGCTGCGCTCTCCTCGCCCAGCAATCTCTCGGCCGCACCCCTGTGCAGACCGGCCGCGGCGGGGTCGCCGAGGCGGTCGAGGGTGTCCGCGAGCCGGAGCTCCAGCGCGGCCTGCAACCGCAGGTCCTTGGCCCGCCGGGCCCACTCCACGGCCTCCCGGCAGGTCTGCAGCGACTCCTGCGGACGGCCCGCGTACTCCTGGACCCGGGCCACCTCGCTGAGCGCCCGCGCCTGGGCGGGCAGGTCGCCGAGCCTGCGGTGGCCCGCCGCCGCGGCCCGCCAGTTCCGCAGCGCCTCGCCGTACCGCCCGGCGTAGGTGTGGACGGTGCCGAGCCGCCCGTACAGACGCGCCTCGTCCGCCCGGTCACCCTGTGTGAGCCGCTGGGCGAGCGCCCGGCCGTACCAGTCGGAGGCCCGGTGGTAGTCGCCGAGCTCGGCGTAGGCGCCGCCGACGGATTCCATCGCGCGGCCGGTGGCGTACGGATCCTTCGCCTCCCGTCCGGCGTCCAGCGCGGCCCGGTAGCGGGCCAGCGCCTCCCGGGTCCGGCCGGTCCCCGCGTCCAGATCGGCGAGGTTGAGCAGCGCCGCGGCGCGTTCCCGGGGCAGCCCGCGCCGCTCGGCGACGGCCAGCACCAGGCCGTGCAGGGCGTACAGCTCGGGGGCGGCCGCCTCGGTGCCCTCGTGCACGGCCAGCGCCCGCACCAGTGCGGCGACCAACCGCCGTGCCAGGGTGTCCAGTTCACCGTCCTCGACGGCGATCCGGGCGGAGGCGAGCAGCGCGGGCCTGCGGATCCGCAGCCAGGCGGCGGCCGCCTCGGGAGCGGGGAAGCGCAGCGTGCGGGGCAGTCCGGCGAGCTTGCGCCGGGCCGGGGAGCCCTCGGGTTCGGTGACCGCCCGGCAAGACTGGAGCAGGCGCACGGTGCGCTCCAGCATCCGGGCGCGGGCGAGCTGGATCTCGGCGGGTCGGTCCCGGTCCTCCAGCAGCGCCCGCAGCAGTCCGGCGAGGCAGCCCGGCACCTCGTACTGCGGCTCCTCGGCCCCGTCGGCCCGCAGCAGGCCCAGCCGCACGAAGTCGTCGAGGGTGGTCCGGGCGGCCGAGACGGAGCAGCCGGCCAGCGCGGAGGCGGTGTGGGCGTCGGCGAGCCCGGCCGGGGCGAGGGAGAGCAGACGCAGTATCCGGGCGGCGGTCGGCGGCAGCGAGTCGTGGACCAGCCGGAAGGCGCGGGTCAGCGGACGGGCGCCGGCGGGCTGCTCGGGGTCGTCCGGCAGCTCCCGCAGCTGCTTGGTGACGTCGGCGACCGAGGCGGTCGGACGGGTGGCGAGCCAGCCGCCGATCATGACGAGTGCGGCGGGCTGCCCGCCGCACTCCTCGGCCAGCGTCTGGGCGGTCAGCGGGTCGACGGTGATCCTGACCTGTCCGATGGCCCGGGCCAGGAGCTCGACGGCGGAGCCCGCGTCCAGTCCGCCGAGGGTGCACGGCCGGACGCCGGGGATGCCGGTCAGCGGGCCCTGCGCGGTGGCGACGACCAGGCAGTCCGGGTTGTCCGGCAGCAGCGGGTCCACCTGTTCGGCGTCCGGGGCGTCGTCGAGCAGGAGGACGACCCGGCGTACGGCGAGGGCCTCGCGGACCATCTCGGACAGCTCGTCCGCGTCCGCGCCGGGGGGTCCCGTGATGCCGAGCCGGTCGAGGAGGTCGCGGGCGGCGCGTTCGGCGGGCACGGGGGCGCCCCCGGTCTCGGTGAGCCGGACGCGGACCGCGCCGTCGGGGTAGTCGCCCGTCTCCAGCAGCCGCCGGACGAGTTCGGCGGCGAGGGCGGTGCGGCCGGAACCGGGGCGCCCGGCGATCAGCAGGACGCGGGCCCGGCCGCTCCCGCGGCCGGCCATGGTGTCCAGTCCGGCCCGGTCGATGTCCTCGCGCAGTTCCTTCAACTCGCGCTCGCGGCCGAAGAACTGGGCTGGTTCGAAGGCGGCCGGCTCCTCGGTCCCCGCTGCCTCGGCCGGGCCGCTGGTGTCCACCGCCTGATCCGTCACGGGCCACGCTCCACTTCGCTGCACGCGTCGCCCTCCGGGACTCCGGTGAGGGCATTCAGAGCGTAGTTCAGACGGGTGGGCGAACCGGGTGGAGCGCGACGAGGGCGTCCCCCGATCGGATCAGCATCTTTTACGATCGGGCGGCGCGAGGGGGTGACCGCAAGAAAGCCGTCCGGCGGCTCCCCCGCGCGTCCCGACGGCCCGTCAGGCCTCGAACGGCCGGGCCGGCCAGGGCGCGTCGGCGGGCCGCAGCGCGTCGAGACCGTCACCCGCGCGAGCGGCGGTGAGCGCCAGGACGCCGACCACCAGGCAGCTGTTGTGCAGCTCGCCGGCGAGCACCCCTCGTACCAGCTCCTGGAGCGGCACCCTGGCCAGCTCCATGTCGGCCTCCTCCTCGGCGACCTCGAAGCGCTCGCCCTCCGCCTCCGAGAGGTCGCGGGCGAGGAAGATCCGTACGGCCTCGTCGCAGCCGCCCGGCGTCGTGTAGATGTCGGTCAGCACCCGCCAGTCCTCGGCCTTGACGTGCGCCTCCTCGTAGAGTTCCCGCTGCACGGCGTGCAGCGGGTTCTCACCGGGCACGTCCAGGAGTCCGGCCGGGACCTCCCACAGCTTGTGGCGCACCGGGTGGCGGTACTGGCGCAGGACGAGGACCCGGTCCTCGTCGTCGATCGCGAGGACGGCGACGGAGCCGGGGTGGACCTGGTAGTCACGGCCGTGGACGGATCCGTCGGGCATCACCACCTGGTCGGTGCGGACGCTGGTCTTCTTGCCGGTGAAGGGCGTGACGGTCTCGGTGACCTGCCACTCCTCCGGCGTGTCCTGGATAGCCATGTGCGTCCTCCCGCGTGCAGACCGAAAAACCGGGGCACGGCACCCGTGAAGGAGCCGTACCCCGGTCAACCGTAATGCCTCGGAACTACTCGGCCGCGCCGACCTTGCGCGCGACGGCCGCCTTCACCAGGCCCGCGAAGAGCGGGTGCGGGCGGGTCGGGCGGGAGCGCAGCTCCGGGTGCGCCTGGGTGGCGACCAGGTAGGGGTGGACCTCGCGCGGGTACTCGACGTACTCGACCAGCTTGTTGTCCGGGGAGGTGCCGGAGAAGACCAGGCCGGCCTTCTTCTCCAGCTCGCCGCGGTAGGCGTTGTTGACCTCGTAGCGGTGGCGGTGGCGCTCCTCCACGTACGGCTCGCCGTCGTAGGCCTCGCGCACGAGCGAGCCCTCGGCGAGCTTCGCCGGGTAGAGGCCGAGCCGCATGGTGCCGCCCAGGTCGCCCGCGCCCTCGACGAACGCGAGCTGCTCCTCCATCGTCGAGATGACGGGGTGCGAGGTGGCGGCGTCGAACTCGGTGGAGTTGGCGTCGGGGATCTCGGCGAGGTTGCGGGCCGCCTCGATCACGATGCACTGGAGGCCGAGGCAGAGGCCGAGCAGCGGGATCCTGTTCTCGCGGGCGTAGCGGATGGCGCCGACCTTGCCGTCGACCCCGCGCTCGCCGAAGCCGCCGGGGATGCAGACCGCGTCCACGTCGCCGAGGTGCTCGGTGGCACCGGCGGGGGTCCGGCAGTCGTCGGAGGTGACCCACTTGACCTTGACGCGGGCCTTGTTGGCGAAGCCGCCGGCCCGGATGGCCTCGGTGACCGAGAGGTAGGCGTCGGGAAGGTCGATGTACTTGCCGACGAGCGCGACCGTGACCTCGTGGTCGGGGTTGTGGACGCGGTCCAGCAGGTCGTCCCAGGTGGTCCAGTCGACGTCGCGGAACGGCAGGTCGAGCTTGCGCACGACATAGGCGTCCAGGCCCTCGGTGTGCAGCACCTTGGGGATGTCGTAGATCGACTTGGCGTCGATCGCGGCGACGACCGCGGCCTCGTCGACGTCGCACATCAGCGAGATCTTGCGCTTGATGGATGTCGGGACCTCGCGGTCGGCTCGCAGCACGATCGCGTCCGGCTGGATACCGATGTTGCGCAGAGCCGCCACGGAGTGCTGGGTGGGCTTGGTCTTCAGCTCGCCGGAGGGGCCGATGTAGGGCAGCAGCGAGATGTGCACGACGAAGACGTTGTCCCGGCCGACCTCGTGACGGACCTGGCGGACCGTCTCCAGGAAGGGCAGCGACTCGATGTCGCCGACCGTGCCGCCGACCTCGGTGATGACGACGTCGACGTCGTCGGTGGCCATGCGGCGGATGCGGTGCTTGATCTCGTTGGTGATGTGCGGGATGACCTGCACGGTGTCACCGAGGTACTCGCCGCGCCGCTCCTTGGCGATGACCTGCGAGTAGACCTGGCCAGTGGTGACGTTGGCCGAGCCGTCGAGGTCCACGTCGAGGAAGCGCTCGTAGTGGCCGATGTCCAGGTCGGTCTCGGCGCCGTCGTTGGTGACGAACACCTCGCCGTGCTGGAACGGGTTCATCGTGCCCGGGTCGACGTTCAGATACGGGTCGAGCTTCTGCATGGTGACCCGGAGGCCGCGCGCCTTGAGCAGGGCACCGAGGCTGGAGGCAGTCAGACCCTTGCCGAGGGAAGAGGCGACACCCCCGGTGACGAAGATGTGCTTGGTCGTCGTGGATGTGGGCTGCATAGCCAAAGGGGGCTCCCGTGGTCGCGATCGTGAGGTGCGTGTCGGCGTTGCCGTCCGGAGATTCCGGAGATGCCGTCGCTGCGGTTCGGGGGCCTCGTCTGCTCTCGCCGACGACCACCGGTCCACGGGCTACCAGGGTATCAGCGACAAAGGGAGCCTGCTTCCGGCCACACCCGGCACACGAGCCTCACACAATCTCCCCATGCCGCTCGCGCCCCACTCGATCGGCTCAGCCCAGTTGGCGAGAGCGTCGCGCGGATCACCCAGGTGCGTCGTATCCTGCTCGGACACTCGCTCGGGCGAGGTATGAGCTCGCAGGTTCCCCCACATCAACCCCTTGCAACGACCTCTTGACCCGCAGTAAGCGCCCCACGGGGCGACATGGCCGTTCGACTGGAGATGCACGTGGCCGGGCGCATCGAGGATTACGCACTCATCGGAGACATGCAGACCGCAGCCCTGGTCTGCCGGGACGGCACAGCAGACTGGCTGTGCCTGCCCCGCTTCGACTCACACGCCGTGTTCGCGGGGCTGCTGGGCACCGAGGAGCACGGCTTCTGGCGCCTGGGTCCGGCGCGTCCGCAAGGGGCCGAACCGCCCTCGGCGGACCGCCGCCGCTATCGCGGCGACTCACTGATCCTGGAATCGGAGTGGGACACGCCGCGCGGCACGGTCCGGGTGACCGACTTCATGCCTCCGCGTGACGGCGCGCCGCAGCTGATCCGGATCGTGGAGGGCGTCAGCGGCCGGGTGCCGATGCGCTCGGAGCTGCGGATGCGGTTCAGCTACGGGCGCGTCACCCCGTGGGTGCACAAGGTGGACGGCCGTACGGTCGCCGTGGCCGGCCCGGACTCCGTCTGGCTGGACACCGCCGCCGACACGTTCGGCGAGAACCTGACGACGTACTCCGACTTCACCGTCGCCCCCGGCGACCGGATCGCGTTCACCATCAGCTGGCAGCCCTCGCACCGCGAGCCGCCCGCGCTCCCGGACCCGGAGGGTTCGCTGGAGGCGACGGAGGACTTCTGGCGCGAGTGGGTCGAGCAGTGTACGTACCACGGCCCCTACCGCGAGGCCGTGGTCCGCTCGCTGATCACGCTGAAGGCGCTGACGTACGCGCCGACCGGCGGCATCGTCGCCGCGCCGACGACCTCGCTGCCCGAGGACATCGGCGGCTCCCGCAACTGGGACTACCGCTACACCTGGCTGCGCGACGCCGCCATCACCCTGTCCTCGCTGCTGCGCACCGGCTACCGCGAGGAGGCCCGTGCCTGGCGCGAGTGGCTGCTGCGGGCGGTCGCCGGCGACCCCGAGAACCTGCAGATCATGTACGGGATCGCGGGCGAGCGGGAGCTGGGCGAGGCCGAGCTCGAATGGCTGCCGGGGTACGAGAACTCCGGCCCGGTCCGGGTGGGCAACGGCGCGGCGGGCCAGCTCCAGCTGGATGTGTACGGCGAGGTCACCGAGGCCCTGCACCTGGCCCATATGACCGGGCTGACGCGCAACGACTACGCCACCGGTCTCCAGCTCAGGCTGATCTCCTACCTGGAGAAGCACTGGGACGAGCCGGACGAGGGCATCTGGGAGGTGCGCGGGCCGCGCCGGCACTTCGTGCACTCCAAGGTGATGGCCTGGGTCGCCGTCGACCGCACGATCAAGCTCATCGAGTCCGGCGACACGGACGGCCCGCTGGAGAGGTGGCGCGAGCTGCGCGACGACATCCACCGCGACGTCTGCGAGCGGGGCTACGACAAGGAGCGCAACACCTTCACCCAGTCCTACGGGTCGAAGGAGCTCGATGCCTCGCTCCTGCTGATTCCGCAGATGGGCTTCCTGCCGCCCGACGACAAGCGGGTCATCGGCACGATCGAGGCGATCCAGCGGGAGCTGTCCACCGAGGACGGCTTCGTGCTCCGCTACCCGACCTCGGGCGACGACGCGGGGGTGGACGGGCTGGAGGGCGACGAGGGCGCGTTCCTGGCGTGCTCGTTCTGGCTGGCGGACGACCTGGCGATGATCGGCCGGGTCGACGAGGCCCGCCGGCTCTTCGAGCGCCTGCTGTCCCTGCGCAACGACCTGGGCCTGCTCGCCGAGGAGTGGGACGCCCGGCTCCAGCGCCAGGTGGGCAACTTCCCGCAGGCGTTCAGCCATGTGCCGCTGATCGACACGGCCCTGCGGCTGACCGCGAGCGGGGCGTACGTGGGCTGACGGCGAGGCCGCGGGCGCTGTCGGGCTCCCGCGGCCCGCCCGTCCGGCGCCCGTCTCAGAGGGTGTCCGGGTCAGGTGTGTCCGGGCCCGTCACCACCGGGCGGCCCCCCGAGGGCAGCCCCCACTCGCTCCACGACCCGTCGTACACCGCCGGCTCGCGGTATCCGGCCAGCGCGGCGCCCAGCGTCAGGACGCAGGCGGTGACCCCCGACCCGCAGCTGAAGAACAGCCGTTCCCGCTCACCGGCCAGGGCGGCGAACACCGCACGCAGCTCCGCCGGGGGCCGCATCCGGCCCCCGTCCTGGAGTTCACCGAAGGGCAGGCTCACCGCCCCGGGCATATGGCCGCCCCGCAGCCCCGCGCGCGGCTCCGGAGCCGTTCCGAGAAAACGCTCCGCCGTCCTCGCGTCGAACACGGCCGCCGCCGGGTCGGCCAGGGCCGCCGCCACCTCGTCGGCGCCGACGATCATCCCGGGCCGGGGCACGGCCGTGAAGCCGCCGGGCGGCGGGGCGGCGGGCACGCCGCTCTCCGTCGGCAGTCCGGCGGCGGTCCAGGCGGGCAGCCCGCCGTCGAGGACCGCGACCCGGTCGAAGCCCATCGCCCGGAGCATCCACCAGGCGCGGGCGCTGGAGTAGATCCCCACCGCGTCGTAGACGACGACCGTGTCCCCGTCGTGGAGACCGAGCGCCCGCATCCCTTCGGTGAACCGGGCCGCGTCGGGCATCGTGTGCGGCAGGGGCGAGGCGGGGTCGGAGAGCGCCCCGTCGATGTCGAAAGGCCGGGCCCCGGCGATCCGCGTCGCGGCGCCCCGGTGCGCGCCGACCGAGGCGTCGCACACCAGCAGTCCCGGCGCACCCAGCCGCTCCGCGAGCCAGTCGACGCCGACCAGCGGGCCCGGCGGCGCATCCACGGCCCCGTGGCCGCCCCGGTCCCCGTACGGCGCCACTTCCTCGCCCATGTTCACTCCCCCACTCGACGGCCACAGGATTTTCAAGATCGCAGCGGGGTCCCGGGCCTGTCAACGGCGTACGGCCCCGACGAGGCCGTACGCGCTCCGGGCCGGTACCTTCCTGAACAGGGCGACCGCAGCGGAGCGGCCGTCCGGTCCGATGCGAAGGGCGAGGCCGGAGCCAGTGGAGACCCAAGGCGGCATCACCGTGCAGCGAGCGCTGGAGCTGCCGGGGCTGCGCAGCGGACTCCCCGAGGTGGTCTCGGGCGCCGACCGGCTCGGCCGCACCGTGCGCTGGGTGCACGCGGGCGAGGTCCCCAACATCGCGTCGCTGCTCAAGGGCGGCGAGCTGCTGCTCACCACGGGTCTGGGGCTCGGCACCCGCCCGGCCGAGCAGCGGGCCTTCGTCCGCAGGCTCGCCGACCGGGGCATCGCCGCACTCGTGGTGGAGCTGGGTCCGCGCTTCGGCCGGCTGCCCGCCTCGATCGTGGACGCCGCCCGCGCGGCCGGGCTCCCGCTGGTGCAGCTGCACCGGGAGGTGCCGTTCGTGACGGTGACGGAGGAGATCCACACCGAGATCGTCAACGGCCACTACGCGCTGCTGCGGCAGGCCGAGGACGTCCACCGGCGCTGCACGGAGGCGCTGCTCGGCGGTGGCGGGGTGCCCCAGGTCCTCGGCATCCTGGCGGACTTCACGGCCAACCCGGTCTTCCTGGAGACGGCGGACGGCCAGCTGCTGTACGCGGCGGGCACCGAGGGGGGCCCGGTCTCCGCCGATCCGCTCCAGGTGTGGGACGGGATGCGCGGCGGCCGGGCGGCCCGCGAGTCGCCGCCGGCGGGCGCGGTGCTGGTGGATGTGCCGGGCGGCGGCCCCGGGACGGGCTCGGTGCGGGCCCGGCTGGTGCTGCTGGCCGTGGACGCGCCGCTGATGCCGGTGCACCGGATGGCGGCGGAGCGGGCGGCGGGCATTCTCGCCGTCGTGCTGATGCAGGCCCGGCAGGAGGAGGAGCTGGCAGCGCGCGGCCGGGGCGACTTCCTGACGGACCTCGCGGAGGGCCGGATCACCCCCGAGGACGCACCGGCGCAGGCCCGGGTGCTGGGCTTCAAGCCGGGCGAGCTGCCGCTGCTGCCCGTGGTGATGCGGCTGGCCCCGGAGCTGTCCCCGTCAGGCAACTGGGCGCTGCTGGCGCGCGCGGTCCTGGAGGAGCTGTCCTCGGTCGGGGTGCCGGTGCTGCTCGGAGTGCGCCCGGTGGAGGGCCGGGTGCCGCTGCTGCTGGGGCTGCGCTCGGAGTCGGAGCGCACGGCGGTGGCCGACCGGGTCGCCGCCGCGCTGCGCGCCGGGGTGGCGCGGGCCGGTCTGGAGCGGGCCGGCTCCCATCCGCCGGTCGTGGTGGTCGGGGTGACGGGCGGCTGGGCAGTGGCCGGGGCCGGGCTGCGGCATGCGGCGGAGACGGCCACAGCGGCCCAGGGGCTGGACGACCGGCCCTGGTACGACGCCCGGCGGCTGGACATCGACCTGCTGCTGTGGCGGCTGCGGGACCATCCGGACCTGGCGGCGTTCGTGGAGCGGGCGATCGGTCCGCTGCGCGACCACGACCGCACCTCGCGCCCTGCCCTGCTGCCGACGCTGGAGACCTATCTCGCCCATGCGGGCCGCAAGGCGGAGACGGCGCGCGAGCTGCATCTGAACCGTCAGACGCTGTACAACCGGCTGGCCCGCATCGGTGAGCTGCTCGGCACCGACCTGGACGACCCGCAGGCCGTCCTCGCCCTCAGCCTGGCCCTGCGCGCCCGCCGCCACGCCACATGAGCGCCGAGGGCTCAGTGGCCGCGCGCCGCCGCCCGTGGCTGGACCAACTCGTCGTACACGCTGAGGACCTGGGCGATCGTGTCGTCCTCGGTCGGCCAGCTCGCCGCCTGCCGGAGCCCGGCGGCGGCCAGCCGCTCCCGGGCGGCCGGGTCGCCGAGCAGCCGGGCCACGGCCCGCGCGAGCGCCTCCGCGTTCCCGTACGGCACCAGTTCCGCGGCGTCGCCGACGAGTTCGGGCACTCCGCCGACCGCCGTGGCCACCAGCGGCACCCCGCGCCGCAGGGCCTCCTGGGCCACCAGTGAGCGGGACTCCCAGCGGCTGGGCAGGACGGCCAGGTCGGCGGCGGCCAGCAGTCCCGCGGCGTCGTCGCGGCTGCCGATCAGGGCGACGGGCAGGTCCTCCGCCTTGATCCGGCGCTGCAGGGCGGCCCGCTCCCGCCCCTCACCCGCGACGACGACCAGGGGCACGGGGTCGAGTCCGCGCCATACGCGTGCCGCGTCGAGCAGGGTGCCGTAGCCGTGGTGCGGGACGAGACTGCCCACCGCCACGATCAACGGCCGCTCCACCGCGCCCAGTTCGGCCCGCACCTTGTCGGCGGGGTCCGCCTCGGCAACGGAGGGGGCGGGCGAGGCGACGGGCCCGAGCCGGGCGTCGCGCGCGCCCCGGCGGCGCGCCCGGTCCACCAGGTCCGATGACGTGCCGAGCACAACCGCCGCCGCGCGGACGGCCCTTCGCTCCAGCAGATGCAGCAGCCGGCGGCGGGCACCCTCGGCGTGGGCCCGGGTGTGCCAGGTGACGACGAGCGGGGTGCGGCGGCCGCCGAGCGCCAGAGCGGCCCGTACGGCGGCGTGCAGTCCGTGCGCGTGGACGATGTCCGCGCCCGTGCAGGCGGCGCGCAGCGCGGCGACGGCCGCGGGATCGCTGCGCCGGGGGACGGGCGCGAAGGACGCCCCCGAGACGGCGAAGTCGTAGGCGCGGTCCAGCCCGGCCGGCGCGCAGACGGTGACCTGCACCCCTCTGGCGACCAGTCCGGCGGCCAGCGAACCGACATGGGCGCTGCTGCCCGCGCTGCCGCCGCCGAGCACTTGGACCGTACGCAGCTGTGACACGTTGAATGGCTCCCGGGGATCCCGAGTAGACGGTGTGAACACCGCCAAGGATGCCAGCCCGTACGCACGTTCCGGCACGGCCGAACCGTTACGCCGGTGCGCATCGCAACAAACCGGGCGCGGTGCACCACCCGCACGGGTGAAAAAGTGTGCGGCTCTGCGACGCACGTACGCCGGGAGCGGTACGGGGACACGGGGACGGCCGGGGCCCGTCCCGCACCCCGGCCGTCCCCGTACGTGTCCTAGGGCATGTCGTGGAACTGGCGTCGTTGCCCGAAGGGCGGCCGGGCGGCGTCAGTTCGACGACACGCCCTAGCCGTCCGCGCGCGCCGTCTCCAGCAGTTCCTCCGCGTGGGCCCGGGCGGTCTCGGAGTCCTCCTGGCCGGCGAGCATCCGGGACAGTTCCCGCACCCGGTCCTCGCCCTCCAGGACGGTGACCCCGCTCCTGGTCACCGAGCCGTCCACGGTCTTCTCGACCAGCAGCTGACGGTCGGCGAACGCGGCGACCTGGGGCAGGTGGGTGACGACCACGACCTGGGCCGACCTGGCGAGCTTCGCGAGCCGCCGCCCGACCTCGACGGCCGCCTTGCCGCCGACGCCCGCGTCGACCTCGTCGAAGAGGTAGGTGGGCACGGGGTCCGAGCCGGCGAAGACCACCTCGACGGCGAGCATCACCCGGGACAGCTCACCGCCCGATGCGCCCTTGGCGATCGGCCGGGGCTGGGCGCCGGGGTGCGGAGCCAGCAGGAGTTCGACCTCGTCGGCGCCGGACGGCCCGTAGGCCACGTTGCGTCCGCCGATCTCGATGCCGGACGCCTCGTCCGCCGCGTCGGTCTGCCGGATGTCGAAGGAGACCCGGGCGTGCGGCATGGCGAGGGAGGCCAGCTCCTCGGTCACCGCGTCGGCGAACAGCGCCGCCGCCGCGGTCCTGGCGTCGGTCAACGCCTGGCCGAGCCCGGAGAGTTCGGCGCGCAGCGCGTCCCGCTCCGCGGTCAGCTCGCCGATCCGGTCGTCGTCGCCCTCCAGCTCGGTGAGCCGGGCGGCCCCCTCCTCGGCCCAGGCCAGGACGGCGGTGATGTCCGCCCCGTACTTGCGGGTGAGGCCGGTGAGCGCGGCGCGCCGCTCCTCGACCGCGGCGAGCCGCAGCGGGTCGGAGTCCAGCTGGTCCGCGTACCCGGACAGTTCGCCCGACACATCGGCGAGCAGGATCGAGATCTCACCGACCCGGTCGGCGAGCGCGGCGAGCGCCGGATCATGGGCGCGCACCCCGTCCAGCGCCTGTCCGGCCGCCGCCACGACGGTCGTCGCGTCGACGGCCTCGGGGTCCTCGGGGTTGCCGGCCAGCGCGGTGTGCGCGAGCGCGGCGGCGGAGGCGAGGGCGTCGGCGTGGCCGAGGCGCTGGGCCTCTGCGGCCAGCTCGGTGTCCTCGCCGGGCAGCGGCTCGACGGCGGCGATCTCGTTCAGCCCGAAGCGCAGCAGATCGGCTTCCTGGGCGCGTTCGCGGGCGCGCGTCGTGAGTTCGTCGAGCTCGCCCGCGACATCGCGCAGCCGCCGGTAGGCCGCCGCGTACATGGACAGGGGCACGGCGACTCCGTCACCGGCGTACCGGTCGAGGGCCTGCCGCTGCCGGGCCGGCTTGAGGAGCCCCTGCTGATCGGTCTGGCCGTGCACGGCGACGAGTTCGTCGGCGAGTTCGGACAGCACACCGACCGGCACCGATCTGCCGCCCAGATGCGCCCGGGAGCGCCCTTCGGCGGAGACGGTACGGCTGATGAGCAGCGCACCGTCCTCGATCTCGGCCCCGGCCTCCTCGGCCCGCAGCGCCACCGCGTCGCCCTCGGCCACCGTGATCCGGCCCTCGACGACGGCGGCCTTGGCGCCGATCCGCACCAGGGCGGGGTCGGCGCGACCGCCGAGCAGCAGCCCCAGGCTGGTGACGACCATGGTCTTGCCCGCGCCGGTCTCGCCCGTCACCGCGGTGAAACCGGGTGACAGCTCCACCACCGCGTCGTCGATGACTCCGAGCGACCGTATCCGCATCTCCTCCAACACGCACATGACCATACGAGGTTTCGTGGCCCGCGTGCACACGGGTCGCGGTCACGGCGCCGGATCGGCCGCTGCGGAAAGCCGCCGGGTCAGTGCGGCGCGCCCCGCCACCCCGACACCGGCAGGGCGAACTTGGCCACCAGCCGGTCCGTGAACGACGCCTGGTGCAGCCGGGCCAGCCGGACGGGCACGGCACCGCGCCGCACCTCGACGCGCGCCCCGGAGGGCAGCTCCACGGTCCTGCGCCCGTCGCACCACAGCACCCCGTGCGGGGTGTGCGGCTGGACCTCGACGGCGAGCACCGAGGTCGGCGAGGTCACCAGCGGCTTGGCGAACAGCGCGTGGGCGCTGATCGGGACCATCAGCAGGGCCTCGACCTCGGGCCAGACGACCGGGCCGCCGGCCGAGAAGGCGTACGCGGTCGAGCCGGTGGGCGTCGCGCACACGATGCCGTCGCAGCCGAACCCGGTCACCGGCCGGCCGTCGATCTCCAGGACGACCTCGAGCATCCGCTCGGGCGACACCTTCTGCACGGCCGCCTCGTTGAGCGCCCAGTCGGTGTGGACGACGGTGCCGTTGCTGTGCACGATGACGTCGATCGTCATGCGTTCCTCGACGGTGTACGCGCGGGTGACGACCCGGTCGACGACCTTGTCGAGGTCGTCGCGCTCGGCCTCGGCGAGGAAGCCGACCCGGCCGAGGTTGACGCCGAGCATCGGTACCCCGGAGGCGCGCGAGAGTTCGGCGCCGCGCAGCAGTGTCCCGTCGCCGCCCAGCACGATCAGGAGCTCACAGCCGTTCACCGCCTCGGGCGTGGCATCGGTGACGGTCTCGACGGAGGCCGGCAGCGGCAGATCGGCCGCTTCCGTCGCCAGGACGCGTACGCCCAGGCCGCTGCGGAGCAGCCCCTGGACGACGAGTTCGGCGCTGCGGATCGCGGCCGGCCGGCCGGTGTGCGCCAAAAGGAAGACTGTTCGTGCCGCATTCGTCGTCAACGAGGCCCCTCCGCCACTGCACGGTCGACTTCTGCGGGATCCAGTTCCGGTGCTCCGGCCCGCAGCCACAGAAAGTACTCGACATTCCCCGACGGCCCGGGCAGCGGGCTCGCCGTCACACCCCGGACCCCCAGGCCCAGCGCCCAGGCCCGCCGGGCCACCTCCCGTACCGCTTCGGCACGCAGCTCGGGGCTGCGCACCACTCCGCCGCTGCCGAGCCGCTCCTTGCCGACCTCGAACTGCGGCTTGACCATGAGGACCAGGTCCGCGTCGGGGGCGGCGCAGCGGGCGAGGGCGGGCAGGACGAGCCCGAGCGGGATGAACGACAGATCGCCCACCACCAGGTCCACCGCCTCGCCGTCGATCGCCTCCAGGGTCAGTTCCCGCACGTTGGTACGGTCCTTGACCACGACGCGTTCATCGGACTGGAGCGACCAGGCGAGCTGTCCGTAGCCGACGTCCACGGCGAGCACCCGGGAGACCCCGGCCCGCAGCAGCACGTCGGTGAACCCGCCGGTCGAGGCCCCGGCGTCCAGCGCGCGCCGCCCCGCCACCTTCAGCCCGAGCGGGACGAAGGCGGCGAGGGCGCCGGCCAGCTTGTGGCCGCCGCGCGAGACGTACTCGGGGTCGCTGTCGTCCTTGGTGACGACGACCGCGGCGCTCGTCTCGACCTGGGTGGCCGGTTTGGTCGCGGTGTTGCCGCCGACGGTCACCCGGCCCGCCGCGATCAGCTGGCTGGCGTGCTCGCGCGAGCGGGCGAGCTTTCGGCGTACCAGCTCGGCGTCGAGACGGCGACGGGCGACTCCTGCCACGTTCGGTTCAGCTCCTGTTGTTGTACGAGTCGGTGTACGGGGGCGCGGGGGCGGGCGCCGGCCGGGCGTCCAGCGCGGTCAGCGTGTCCCGCAGGCCCCGGTGTACATCCTCGTACACCTCGATGTGTCCGTCCGCCGGGAGGTGGTCGGCGTCGGCCAGCCGCTCCAGGTGCGCGTCCACCCCGGCGTCGCCCGTGGGAGCGCGTACGACCCCGAGGGGCGCGGGGGCGGCGGGCTCGCGCGGTGTCTCCACCGGGGGCGGCGCCGCCTCGTCGGCCTCGCTCACGTCGTTCACGTCGCTCACGTCGTCCATGCGGAAACGCTACCGCGAAGGGCTGGGGTACCGTCGATGACGATGGCGACCATGGCGGAGTGCCGCAGCGCACTCGACAGACTTTCCGACAACCTCGCGGGGGCCGACGGCGACGTGCGCAGCGCGGCCGCCCTGGACCGCTCGCTGAGCTGCCACATCAAGGACCTGGACATCACGTTCACCGGCCGCCTGTCCGGCGGCCGCATCCAGGTCCTGGACACGGTCGAGGGCCCGCCCCGGGAGAAGGCGGAGATCCGGCTCGCGATGACCGGTGACGACCTGGTGGCGATGGTGGACGGCCATCTGAACTTCGCCAAGGCCTGGGCCTCGGGCCGGGTCCGCCTGGAAGCCGGCTTCAGGGACCTGCTGAAACTCAAGTCACTGCTGTAGCGGCCACCAGCCGCCTCCACGCGCGCGGCGACGGCCCGCCGCTCACCCCACGCCGGGCGCGGCCACCCGCTTGCGCGCGGCCGGCACCACCAACGGCGTCCCCGTCTCCGGATCCGGAATCACCTGGCACCGCAGCCCGAACACCCGCTCCACCAGCTCCGCGGTGACGATCTCCCCCGGCGCCCCCTCCGCGACGACCTCGCCGTCCCGCATCGCGATGAGATGCGTGGCGTACCGCGCGGCATGGTTGAGATCGTGCAGGACGGCCACCAGCGTGCGCCCCTGCGTCTCGTGCAGCTCCGCGCACAGGTCCAGGACATCGATCTGGTGCTGGATGTCGAGGTACGTCGTCGGCTCGTCCAGCAACAGCAGCGGCGTCTGCTGGGCCAGCGCCATCGCGATCCAGACCCGCTGCCGCTGCCCGCCGGACAATTCGTCGACATAGCGATCGCCCAGCTCGCCGACGCCGGTCGCCGCCATCGATTCCTCGACAATGCGTTCGTCCTCGGGCGACCACTGCCGCAGCAGCCCCTGGTGCGGGTAGCGACCGCGTGCCACGAGGTCCGCGACCGTGATGCCCTCCGGCGCGATCGAGGACTGGGGCAGCAGCCCCAGGATCCGCGCGACCTTCTTCGCGGGCAGTCCGTGGATCGCCTGCCCGTCCAGCAGCACCCGCCCCCGGCTCGGCTTCAGCATCCGCGAGAGCGCCCGCAGCAGGGTCGACTTGCCGCAGGCGTTGGGGCCGACGATCACGGTGAACGAGTGGTCGGGTATCTCGACCGAGAGGTTCTCCGCGATGACCCGCTGGTCGTAGCCGAGGGTCACCGAATCCGCGGTGAGGCGCTGCATGGTCGTACTCCGGGGGTCGGTCGAGTCGGTCGGATCGGTGGGGGCGGTCGGGGCGGCGGGGCCGAACGGGGTCTTCATATGCGCCCCGCCTTGCGCTCGGTCACCAGGAGCCACACCAGATAGCAGCCGCCCAGCACCCCGGTGACCACGCCCACGGGCAGCTGCCGGTCACCGAAGGCCTCCAGCGCGACCCAGTCGGCGACGAGGAGGAGGGCCGCGCCCATGAAGGTCGCGGCCACCAGGTTGGGGCCCGTCGAGCGGGTCAGCCGGCGCGCCAGCTGGGGCGCGCTCAGCGAGACGAACGCGATCGGCCCGGCGGCTGCCGTGGCGACGGCGACGAGCAGCACGGCGGAACCCATCAGGACGAGCCGGGTGCGTTCGACCCGTACACCGAGCGCGTACGCGGCGTCGTCGCCCATCTCCATCACCCGCAGGGCGGGACCGTGGCCGAACACCAGCGGCAGCAGCAGCGCGCAGACCACGACCAGCGGCCAGACCTGCGCCCAGTCCCGGCCGTCGAGCGAACCGGTCATCCAGACGACCGCACGGGTCGCGTCGACCAGGTTGGCCTTGGTGATCAGGTACTGCGTCGCGGCGGTCAGCATCGCGGCCGCGCCGATCCCGACCAGGACGAGCCTAAAGCCGTGCACCCCTCGCTTCCACGCGAGCAGATAGACGGCGACCCCGGTCACCAGACCGCCGACGACCGCACCGGCCGAGACCGCCGCCGCCCCGCCCTGGAAAAGGACGATCACGGTCAGCGCGCCGACCGTCGCGCCCTGGCCGAAGCCGAGCACGTCGGGGCTGCCGAGCGGGTTGCGGGAGATCGTCTGGAAGACGGCACCGCCGGCCCCGAGGGCCGCGCCGACGAGGAGGCCGACCAGCACCCGCGGCAGCCGCAGGTCCGTGACGATGAACTCCTGCTGGAAGGTGCCGTGCCCGAAGAGCGTGGTGATGACCTCGCCGGGGGTCATCGAGAAGTCGCCGCTGCCGATGAGGACGACCGCCGCCCCCGCCGCGACGACCGCGAGCAGCAGGACGACCAGGGCCGCCCGCAGGTTCATCCGGAACGAGTACCCGCCGGCCGTCCGCACGGCCTTCACCGAACGCGCGGTCCCCGCTGTCTCCTTGGTGGCCTTCACAGCTGGGACATCCTCTTGCGTCGTACGAGGTGGATGAAGACGGGCCCGCCGATCAGCGCGGTGACGATGCCGACCTGGAGTTCCGAGGGCCGCGCGACAACCCGGCCGACCACGTCCGCGCCGAGCAGGAGCACCGGCGAGAGCACGGCCGCGTACGGCAGGATCCACCGCATGTCGGGGCCGGTGAGCGAGCGCACGAGGTGCGGGATCATCAGCCCGATGAAGACGATCGGCCCGCAGGCCGCGGTCGCGGCCCCGCACAGCAGGGTGACGGCGAGCATCGCGAGCACCCGGGTCCGGGTCAGATGGGCGCCCAGGGCCCGTGCGGTGTCGTCGCCCATCTCCAGAGCGTTGAGCGGCCGTGCGATGAACAGGGTGATCAGCACGCCGAGCGCGATGAACGGCCAGACCTTGCCGACCGTCTCCGTGTTCGCCGAGGCCAGTGAGCCGACGGTCCAGAACCGCAGCCGGTCCAGCGCCGCCGAGTCCAGCAGCTGTACGGCGTTGACATAGCCGTACAGCGCGGCGGTGACGGCGGTCCCGGCGAGCGCGAGCCGCACGGGGGTGGCGGACCTGCTGCCGCCGAGGAGGTACACGGCGACCGAGACGATGGCGGCTCCGGCGAAGGCGAACCACACATAACCGGTCAGTGAGGTGACGCCGAAGAAGCTGATGGCGGAGACGACCGCCGCCGACGCGCCCGCGTTGACACCCAGCAGGCCGGGCTCGGCCAGCGGATTGCGGGTCAGTGCCTGCATGACGGCTCCGGCGAGACCGAGCGCGGCACCGACGAGCAGCCCGAGCAGGGTCCTGGGGATCCGCACCTTCTGTACGAGGACGTCGTCGGCGCTCCCCGCGTTGTGGAACAGCCCGTGCCAGACGTCGGCGAGGGGCAGCCCCTTGGCGCCGATCGCGATGCTCGCCAGGCACACCAGCACCAGGACGGCCAGGGCGATGAGAAGCCCTGCCGCTCGGGCCGCGTGCCGCTTGCGCGGCGCGGGTTCGGCCGACGCGGCTATCGGGCCCTTACTCGGGTTCGGGGGACTCTCAACCAACACGCGAGTTAGGTTAGCCTACCCACCCCCATGCCCCTCCGGCCCGGCCGCCCGGCCGGCCCCGCGCACAGCGGCCGACCGGGGCGCGACGACTCCGGGGAGCCCTCGCTACAGCCCGAGCCTGGCCATGGCCTTCGCCGCGTCCAGCCCGCACGCCCCGTCCCCGGCGTGCGACCAGGCGGCCCCGCACAGCGCGCGCAGCCCGTCGAGCGCGTCCCCGTCGCCCTCCAGCACCAGGTCCCCGCCCCGCGCGAAGGCCGTCCAGCCGCCGCAGCCGAACGTCTCCCCGTCCCGCGTCACCTCGGGCTGGCCCGTCAGCAGGCCGCGCAGATCGGCGTCCACATAGGTCGGCCGGTGCTCCGGCACCGCGGCGACCAGCTGCGCCGCGTCCGTCACCCCGGTCAGCACCAGCAGCGAGTCCACGCCGCCGTTGAACGCCCCCTCGATGTCCGTGTCGAGCCGGTCGCCGACCACGAGCGGCCGTTCGGCCCCGGTCCGCAGCACGGTCTCGCGGTGCATCGGGGGCAGCGGCTTCCCCGCCACCTGCGGCTCGGCACCGGTGGCGATCCGTACGACCTCCACGGCCGCCCCGTTGCCCGGCGCGATCCCCCGGGCGCTCGGAATGGTCAGATCGGTGTTGGACGCGTACCACGGCAGCCCGCGGTTGACCGCGTACGAGGCCTCGGCGAACCGGCCCCACGCCAGGTCGGGTCCGCCGTACCCCTGCGCCACCGCCACCGGGTCGTCGTCCGCCGACTCCACCGGCTCCAGACCGCGTTCCCGCAGGGCCACCCGCAGCCCCTCGCCCCCGATCACCAGCACCCGGGACCCGGCCGGCAGCTGATCGGCGATCAGCCGGGCCACGGCCTGCGCCGACGTGATCACATCGGCGGACTCGGCCGGCACACCCAATTCGGTCAGATGTTCCGCCACCGCGGCCGGGGTCCGCAGCGCGTTGTTGGTGACGTACGCCAGGTGCATCCCGCCGTCCCGCGCGGTGGTCAGCGCCTCCACGGCATGGCCGATCGCCTGCCCGCCCGCGTACACCACCCCGTCGAGATCGAGCAGCGCCGTGTCGTACGCCTCGTTCAGCGCGGTGCTGCTCCCGCTCGGCCTGGTCCTGCTCGCCTGACTCATATCCCGCGCTCCTCGTTGCCTGCGTCTCCCCCGATCATCGCGCATCCCCGAACCGCACATACGATGCAGAAATGAACACACGAGGCCCGGCGGACGAGGGACTGCGTCTGATTCCGTTCCGTGGACTGCGTTACGTCCCCGAGCGGGTCGGCAGTCTCGCCGCGGTGACCTCGCCCCCGTACGACGTGGTCGTACGCCCCGACGGGCTGCTCCACCTGGAATCGGCGGATCCGCACAACATCGTGCGGCTGATCCTGCCGCAGGCCGACACCCCCGCCGCCCGCAACGAACAGGCCGCCGCCACCCTGCACGACTGGCTCGCCGAGGGCATACTCGCCCCCGACGCGGAGCCCGCGCTGTATGTGTACGAGCAGCGCAACGACGAGATCCTGCAACGAGGCATCGTCGGTGCGCTGGCCCTCTCGGGCCCCGCCGAGGGCATCGTCCTGCCGCACGAGGACGTGATGGCCCATGTCGTCGAGGACCGCGCCGACCTGATGCGGACCACCGCCGCCCACCTGGAACCGCTGCTGCTGACGTACCGCAGCGACGGCGACGCCACGGGCGCGACCGCCGTCATCGAGCGCACGATCCACCGCCCGCCGCTGCTCTCCACCACCACCGAGGACGGCTACAGCCATCGGCTGTGGGCGGTCACCGACCCCGCCGACCGGGCGGAGATCGAGACGGATCTGGCCCACCACCAGGCGCTGATCGCCGACGGCCACCACCGCTGGGCCACCTACCTCCGGCTCCAGAAGGAGCACAGCGCCCCCGGCCCCTGGGACTTCGGCCTGGTCCTGCTGGTCGACACGGCCCGCTACCCGCTCCGGGTCCGCTCCATCCACCGCCTGCTGCACGGGCTGCCCGTTGCCGACGCGCTCGCCGCCCTGACCGGCCTCTTCCGCGTCCGCACCGTCGAAGGCCCGCTCCCCCACGCCCTGGACACCCTGGCCGAGGCCGCGGCCGAGGGCAACGCCTTCCTGCTGGCCGGCGACGGAGGCTTCCACCTGGTCGACCGCCCGGACGAAGCCCTGCTGGCCCGTACGGTCCCGGCGGACCGGCCCCCCGCCTGGCGGACCCTGGACGCGACGGTCCTGCACACGGTGCTGCTCGACCATGTCTGGCGGATCCCCGACGACCCGGCGCACATCGCCTACATCCACGACACCGCGGCAGCCGTCGAACAGGCCGAGCGCCACGGCTCCACGGCGGTGCTGATGCATCCGGTACGCGAGGAAGTCGTCCGGGAACTGGCCCGGCAGGGCGTCACCATGCCGCGCAAGTCGACGTCCTTCGGCCCCAAGCCCGCCACGGGCCTGGTCCTGCGCAGCCTCACCATCGGCTGACCCGGCCCGGACGCCCCGGACACCCCGAACGCAGAAGAGGGCGGCACCCCCGGCAGGGGTGCCGCCCTCTTCTCATGCGTTACGCCTGGACGGGACGGTCCTCGTCGTCCTCGTCCTGGTCCTCCTCGTCGTCGTCCGCGTCGGTGTCGTCCGCGTCGGCGGTGGCCGGCGCCTGCTCGTCCGGGGCGGGGGCGGCGTCCTCCTCGTCACCGAGGGCGTCGACGAACTCCACACCGTCCAGCTCGGCGAGCCGGTCCGACGCGTCCGTGGAGCCGTCCTTGTCGGCTTCCAGCGCCTTGCCGAACCACTCCCGCGCCTCGTCCTCGCGGCCGGCCGCCAGCAGCGCGTCCGCGTACGCGTAGCGCAGTCGCGGGGTCCACGGGTGCACGGCGCTGGAGGCCAGCTCCGAGCTCTGCAGTGTCACGATGGCGGCGTCGATCTGCCCCATGTCCCTGCGGGCACCGGCGGCCACCAGCCGCATTTCGACCTGGCCCGCCTTGTCGAGCTTCTGCACCTCGGGCTCGCCCGCCATGGCCATGGCCCGCTCGGGCCGGCCGAGGCCGCGCTCGCAGTCGGCCATGACCGGCCACAGCTCCACCGAACCGGTCATCCGCCGGGACGCCCGGAACTCCGCCAGCGCCTCCGCGTACTTCTGGGTCGCGTAGGCGGCGAAGCCGGCGGCCTCACGCACGGCGGCGACCCGCGAGGCCAGTCGCAGGGCGATGCGCGAGTACGCGTAGGCCTGCTCGGGGTCCTCGTCGATGAGCCGGGCCACCATGACCAGGTTCCTGGCGACGTCCTCGGCCAGGGTCTTCGGCAGGCTCATCAGCTCCTGGCGGACGTCCTTGTCGATCTCGTGACCGGTGACGTCGTCGGGGATGGGGAGCCGCTTGATCGGCTCACGGTCCCGGTCGTCCCGGCGCTCGTACCCACCGCGGTCGTCGCGACCCCGGTAGCCGCCACGGTCCCGGTCGTCACGCTGGCCACCGCGGTAGCCACCGCCACCGCCGCGGTCATCGCGACGCGGGCCACGGTCGCGGTCGTCGCGGCGGAAGCCGCCGCCGCCACGGTTGTCGTCGTCGCGGCGGGGGCCGCGCGGTCGGTCGTCGCGGCGCTCGAAGCCACCGCCCGGACGTCCACCACGGTCGTCGTCCCGACGCGGAGCCCGGTCGTCACGACGGAACCCACCACCGGCAGAACCCCCACGGTCGTCACGACGGAAACCACCACCAGCGGAACCACCACGATCGTCCCGCCGGAAGCCACCACTGGAGGACGAGCCGCTGCGGTCGTCACGGCGGAAGCCACCACCGGCGGAACCACCACGGTCATCGCGGCGGAAGCCGCCGCCGCCACGGTTGTCGTCGTCGCGGCGGGGGCCGCGCGGTCGGTCGTCGCGGCGCTCGAAGCCACCGCCCGGACGTCCACCACGGTCGTCGTCCCGACGCGGAGCCCGGTCGTCACGCCGGAAACCGCCACCGGAGGACGAACCACCCCGGTCGTCACGGCGGAACCCACCACCAGCGGAACCACCACGATCATCGCGACGGAAACCACCACCGGAGGACGAACCACCCCGGTTGTCGTCACGACGGAAGCCTCCGCCGGCGCCGCCACCACGGTTGTCGTCACGACGGTCGTCACGGCGGAAGCCGCCGGAAGAGGAGGGGCCGCCTCGGTCATCGCGACGCGGGGCACGGTCGTCACGGCGGAAGCCGCCGCCACGGTTGTCGTCGTCGCGGCGGGGGCCGCGCGGCCGGTCGTCGCGGCGCTCGAAGCCACCACTCGGACGTCCACCACGGTCGTCATCCCAACGCGGAGCCCGATCATCACGCCGGAACCCACCACCGGCAGAACCCCCACGGTCGTCACGACGGAAACCACCACCAGCGGAACCACCACGATCGTCCCGCCGGAAGCCACCACCGGAGGACGAACCACCCCGGTCGTCACGGCGGAAGCCACCGCCTGCGCCACCGCCACGGTTGTCGTCACGACGGAAGCCCCCACCGGACGAACCACCGCGGTCATCGCGGCGGAAGCCGCCGGAAGAGGAGGGGCCGCCTCGGTCGTCACGACGCGGGGCACGGTCGCGGTCGCCGCGGTCGTCGCGACGGAATCCGCCGCCACCGCTGGTCGGCCGGCTGTCGTCACGACGGTTGCCACCGCGGTCGTTGTCCCGGCGCGGGCCACCCGACCGGTCGTCACGACCGCCGCTGAAGCCGCCCCGGTCACCGCCGTCCCGGCGACGCGGCTCGCGCTCCGAACGATCGTCGGGAGAGTTGGTGGACATCGGTGGTGCTCCTGTCATCGGGTACTACAGACATTCTTGCGCAGCCGGTCATCCGACGCGCTTCGGCAAAACAAAAAGGACCCTTGGTCCCAGCGTTGAACGCTGGGACCAAGGGTCCTTGAAAGATTGTTCGGCGGCGTCCTACTCTCCCACAGGGTCCCCCCTGCAGTACCATCGGCGCTGAAAGGCTTAGCTTCCGGGTTCGGAATGTAACCGGGCGTTTCCCTAACGCAATGACCACCGAAACCCTATCGGGTTCTAGCGAACAAGCACACTTTTCAATTAAGTAGTGACGCTGTTCAACCGGTGCGGTAACTGTTCGCAACCCGGGAACAACACAGTGGACGCGAGCAACTGAGGACAAGCCCTCGGCCTATTAGTACCAGTCAGCTCCACCCGTTACCGGGCTTCCACATCTGGCCTATCAACCCAGTCGTCTACTGGGAGCCTTAACCCCTCAAGGAGGTGGGAATACTCATCTCGAAGCAGGCTTCCCGCTTAGATGCTTTCAGCGGTTATCCTTTCCGAACGTAGCCAACCAGCCATGCCCTTGGCAGGACAACTGGCACACCAGAGGTTCGTCCGTCCCGGTCCTCTCGTACTAGGGACAGCCCTTCTCAATATTCCTACGCGCACAGCGGATAGGGACCGAACTGTCTCACGACGTTCTAAACCCAGCTCGCGTACCGCTTTAATGGGCGAACAGCCCAACCCTTGGGACCGACTCCAGCCCCAGGATGCGACGAGCCGACATCGAGGTGCCAAACCATCCCGTCGATATGGACTCTTGGGGAAGATCAGCCTGTTATCCCCGGGGTACCTTTTATCCGTTGAGCGACAGCGCTTCCACAAGCCACTGCCGGATCACTAGTCCCGACTTTCGTCCCTGCTCGACCCGTCGGTCTCACAGTCAAGCTCCCTTGTGCACTTACACTCAACACCTGATTGCCAACCAGGCTGAGGGAACCTTTGGGCGCCTCCGTTACTCTTTAGGAGGCAACCGCCCCAGTTAAACTACCCATCAGACACTGTCCCTGATCCGGATCACGGACCCAGGTTAGACATCCAGCACGACCAGAGTGGTATTTCAACGACGACTCCACAACCACTGGCGTGGCCGCTTCAAAGTCTCCCACCTATCCTACACAAGCCGAACCGAACACCAATATCAAACTATAGTAAAGGTCCCGGGGTCTTTCCGTCCTGCTGCGCGAAACGAGCATCTTTACTCGTAGTGCAATTTCACCGGGCCTATGGTTGAGACAGTCGAGAAGTCGTTACGCCATTCGTGCAGGTCGGAACTTACCCGACAAGGAATTTCGCTACCTTAGGATGGTTATAGTTACCACCGCCGTTTACTGGCGCTTAAGTTCTCAGCTTCGCCAACCCGAAAGTCAGCTAACCGGTCCCCTTAACGTTCCAGCACCGGGCAGGCGTCAGTCCGTATACATCGCCTTACGGCTTCGCACGGACCTGTGTTTTTAGTAAACAGTCGCTTCTCGCTGGTCTCTGCGGCCACCCCCAGCTCAGACAGTAAATGTCATCACCAGTGATGGCCCCCTTCTCCCGAAGTTACGGGGGCATTTTGCCGAGTTCCCTAACCATAGTTCACCCGAACGCCTCGGTATTCTCTACCTGACCACCTGAGTCGGTTTAGGGTACGGGCCGCCATGAAACTCGCTAGAGGCTTTTCTCGACAGCATAGGATCATCCACTTCACCACAATCGGCTCGGCATCAGGTCTCAGCCCTAGTGTGTGACGGATTTACCTACCACACGGCCTACACCCTTACCCCGGGACTACCACCGCCCGGGCTGGACTACCTTCCTGCGTCACCCCATCGCTTACCTAATACAAGTCTGGTTCGTCGGCTCCACCACTACCCTCAACTCCGAAGAGATCGGGCCGGCTTCACGGACTTAGCATCGCCTGATTCAGTACTGGGCGTTTCAAAGCGGGTACCGGAATATCAACCGGTTGTCCATCGACTACGCCTGTCGGCCTCGCCTTAGGTCCCGACTTACCCTGGGCAGATCAGCTTGACCCAGGAACCCTTAGTCAATCGGCGCACACGTTTCTCACGTGTGTATCGCTACTCATGCCTGCATTCTCACTCGTGAACCGTCCACAACTCGCTTCCGCGGCTGCTTCACCCGGCACACGACGCTCCCCTACCCATCCCAGCCCCCGTTGGGGGTACATGCTGGAATGACACGACTTCGGCGGTACGCTTGAGCCCCGCTACATTGTCGGCGCGGAATCACTTGACCAGTGAGCTATTACGCACTCTTTCAAGGGTGGCTGCTTCTAAGCCAACCTCCTGGTTGTCTCTGCGACTCCACATCCTTTCCCACTTAGCGTACGCTTAGGGGCCTTAGTCGATGCTCTGGGCTGTTTCCCTCTCGACCATGGAGCTTATCCCCCACAGTCTCACTGCCGTGCTCTCACTTACCGGCATTCGGAGTTTGGCTAAGGTCAGTAACCCGGTAGGGCCCATCGCCTATCCAGTGCTCTACCTCCGGCAAGAAACACACGACGCTGCACCTAAATGCATTTCGGGGAGAACCAGCTATCACGGAGTTTGATTGGCCTTTCACCCCTAACCACAGGTCATCCCCCAGGTTTTCAACCCTGGTGGGTTCGGTCCTCCACGAAGTCTTACCTCCGCTTCAACCTGCCCATGGCTAGATCACTCCGCTTCGGGTCTTGAGCGCGCTACTAAACCGCCCTATTCGGACTCGCTTTCGCTACGGCTTCCCCACACGGGTTAACCTCGCAACACACCGCAAACTCGCAGGCTCATTCTTCAAAAGGCACGCAGTCACGACGCACCGAGCAAGCTCGATGCGCGACGCTCCCACGGCTTGTAGGCACACGGTTTCAGGTACTATTTCACTCCGCTCCCGCGGTACTTTTCACCATTCCCTCACGGTACTATCCGCTATCGGTCACCAGGGAATATTTAGGCTTAACGGGTGGTCCCGCCAGATTCACACGGGATTTCTCGGGCCCCGTGCTACTTGGGTGTCTCTTAAACGAGCCGTCAATGTTTCAGCTACGGGGGTCTTACCCTCTACGCCGGACCTTTCGCATGTCCTTCGCCTACATCAACGGTTTCTGACTCGTCTCACAGCCGGCAGACCATGAAAAAGAGATCCCACAACCCCGCATGCGCAACCCCTGCCGGGTATCACACGCATACGGTTTGGCCTGATCCAGTTTCGCTCGCCACTACTCCCGGAATCACGGTTGTTTTCTCTTCCTGAGGGTACTGAGATGTTTCACTTCCCCTCGTTCCCTCCACACTGCCTATGTGTTCAGCAGCGGGTGACAGCCCATGACGACTGCCGGGTTTCCCCATTCGGACACCCCCGGATCAAAGCTCGGTTGACAGCTCCCCGGGGCCTATCGTGGCCTCCCACGTCCTTCATCGGTTCCTGGTGCCAAGGCATCCACCGTGCGCCCTTAAAAACTTGGCCACAGATGCTCGCGTCCACTGTGCAGTTCTCAAACAACGACCAGCCACCCATCACCCCGCCCTTCCGGACGAGTGCACTGGGGCCGGCAACCGAAGGACGACCATGACGGCCGTACCCTCAGATACCCAACAGCGTGCCCGGCACAGTCAACCCGTCTACGTGTTCCACGCCGAAGCAGTACTAACGAAAACTTGCCAACCGTGCCGAGTAGTCAACGTTCCACCCATGAGCAACCAGCACCGAACATTCGCCGGTGTACTGGCCTCTGACCAGGCAAGCCCGGTAAGAAGTGCTCCTTAGAAAGGAGGTGATCCAGCCGCACCTTCCGGTACGGCTACCTTGTTACGACTTCGTCCCAATCGCCAGTCCCACCTTCGACAGCTCCCTCCCACAAGGGGTTGGGCCACCGGCTTCGGGTGTTACCGACTTTCGTGACGTGACGGGCGGTGTGTACAAGGCCCGGGAACGTATTCACCGCAGCAATGCTGATCTGCGATTACTAGCAACTCCGACTTCATGGGGTCGAGTTGCAGACCCCAATCCGAACTGAGACCGGCTTTTTGAGATTCGCTCCGCCTCGCGGCATCGCAGCTCATTGTACCGGCCATTGTAGCACGTGTGCAGCCCAAGACATAAGGGGCATGATGACTTGACGTCGTCCCCACCTTCCTCCGAGTTGACCCCGGCAGTCTCCTGTGAGTCCCCATCACCCCGAAGGGCATGCTGGCAACACAGAACAAGGGTTGCGCTCGTTGCGGGACTTAACCCAACATCTCACGACACGAGCTGACGACAGCCATGCACCACCTGTCACCCGACCACAAGGGGGGCCGTATCTCTACGGCTTTCCGGGCGATGTCAAGCCTTGGTAAGGTTCTTCGCGTTGCGTCGAATTAAGCCACATGCTCCGCTGCTTGTGCGGGCCCCCGTCAATTCCTTTGAGTTTTAGCCTTGCGGCCGTACTCCCCAGGCGGGGAACTTAATGCGTTAGCTGCGGCACCGACGACGTGGAATGTCGCCAACACCTAGTTCCCAACGTTTACGGCGTGGACTACCAGGGTATCTAATCCTGTTCGCTCCCCACGCTTTCGCTCCTCAGCGTCAGTAATGGCCCAGAGATCCGCCTTCGCCACCGGTGTTCCTCCTGATATCTGCGCATTTCACCGCTACACCAGGAATTCCGATCTCCCCTACCACACTCTAGCCTGCCCGTATCGACTGCAGACCCGGGGTTAAGCCCCGGGCTTTCACAACCGACGCAACAAGCCGCCTACGAGCTCTTTACGCCCAATAATTCCGGACAACGCTTGCGCCCTACGTATTACCGCGGCTGCTGGCACGTAGTTAGCCGGCGCTTCTTCTGCAGGTACCGTCACTTTCGCTTCTTCCCTGCTGAAAGAGGTTTACAACCCGAAGGCCGTCATCCCTCACGCGGCGTCGCTGCATCAGGCTTTCGCCCATTGTGCAATATTCCCCACTGCTGCCTCCCGTAGGAGTCTGGGCCGTGTCTCAGTCCCAGTGTGGCCGGTCGCCCTCTCAGGCCGGCTACCCGTCGTCGCCTTGGTAGGCCATTACCCCACCAACTAGCTGATAGGCCGCGGGCTCATCCTTCACCGCCGGAGCTTTCAACCTTCCCCCATGAGAGAGAAAGTATTATCCGGTATTAGACCCCGTTTCCAGGGCTTGTCCCAGAGTGAAGGGCAGATTGCCCACGTGTTACTCACCCGTTCGCCACTAATCCACCCCGAAAGGCTTCATCGTTCGACTTGCATGTGTTAAGCACGCCGCCAGCGTTCGTCCTGAGCCAGGATCAAACTCTCCGTGAATGTTTTCCCGTAATCGGGTCGACACCACGAGAGCGGAACAATCAGGCCGGAATAAGACCGATCGTCCACTGTGTCCTCGCTGTGTTCATTGCCTACCAAACCCACAAAGGAGTTTGCCAGGACTTTCAAAGGAACCTCCAACCTGCCGAAGCAGGCCGGGGTATCAACATATCTGGCGTTGACTTTTGGCACGCTGTTGAGTTCTCAAGGAACGGACGCTTCCTTCGTACTCACCCCTGCGGGCTTTCCTCCGGGCGCTTCCCTTCGGTCTTGCGTTTCCGACTCTATCAGACTCTTTCGCGTCCGATTCCCGGCCGAAACGGGATTCTGCATTTGCCTCCGTGGAATTCGCTTTCGCGCTTTCCCTTTCGGCGTGTTCACTACGTTAGCGGATTCTCCCGGTTACTCATAATCGAGTCAGTGGGTCTGAATTTCGGCATGCCGAAGTCCGCACCCTCTGGGGTGAGTCGTAGGTAGTGGTTGGCCGCTTCGGGTTGCTCGGCGTGCGATCCGATGGACCGAACCAGAAGCTGTACCCGTGTCAAGCGGCTCGGACTACATTAGGTGGCCCCCAGGGGCGAGTCAAGTTGACCTCCGGCGCGGCACATGGGCCCGGTAGGGGCTCACCGTCGGGTCCTCGTCGATCCTGAAGCGCCAGGGATGAGTGGCCCCGTCGCCCCCCACTCCGGTGCGCGGACCACTGCGCACCAGGTCGGGCGGGGGCGGAGTGCCCCGCAGTACGGAGAGGACGGCACCCGGGTGCGCGATGGCGTCGACGCCGTTCAGTGCCCGGTCGACATCGAGGGCGGTCGCGAGACGGGCCGGCCCTTTGGCCAGTTCTCGGTCATGGTGGGCCGAAAGTCGACGTTTACGGGTGAGCTCGGCGCCCTCGAAGATATGGCCCGCCCGGAGCAGGACCCCGCTCGCCATGCCCTCGGGGCCGCACACCAGATTGAGGCAGTGCCACATCCCGTAGGTGAAGTAGACGTACGCGTGACCGGGCGGTCCGAACATGACGTCGTTGCGCGGGGTGCGGCCCCGGAAGGCGTGCGATCCCGGGTCGATCTCCCCCGCGTACGCCTCGACCTCGGTGAGGCGCAGCTCGATCGGGCCGTCCGGTGTGCTGCGTACCAGCGTGCGGCCGAGGAGATCCGGTGCCACCTCGAGCACCGGGCGGTCGAAGAAGTCCCGCTTCAGCGGCGTACGGTCCGGGCCATCGATCATGAGGTTCGAGGCTACCGGGAACCGACTACGGTCATCGCGCGTATGTAGGGGTCAGGACCAAGGAGGAAAACATGGGCTTCAAGCGGCTGCTCGCGAGCATGGGTGCCGGTGGCGCCTCGGTGGAGACGGAGCTCACCGAGCTCAACGTCGTACCGGGTGGGGTCGTGCAGGGCGAGGTGCGGATCCAGGGCGGATCCGTGGACCAGCAGATCGAGGGGCTGTCCGTCGGACTGCAGGCCCGGGTCGAGGTCGAGGGCCAGGACCAGGAGACCAAGCAGGACATCGAGTTCACCAAGCTGCGGCTGGGCGGGGCGCTCGAGGTGCGGGCCGGAGCGGTGCACGTCGTGCCGTTCGGGCTGGAGATCCCGTGGGAGACGCCGATCACGACGTTCGCGGGGCAGCACCTGCGCGGCATGAACATCGGTGTGACCACGGAGCTGGAGATCGCGCGGGCGCTGGACTCGGGCGACCTGGACCCCATCAACGTGCACCCGCTGCCGGCGCAGGAGGCCATCCTGGACGCCTTCGGGCAGCTGGGCTTCGGCTTCCGCAGCGCGGACATGGAGCGCGGTCACATCCGCGGCACCCGTCAGCGGCTGCCGTTCTACCAGGAGATCGAGTTCTTCCCGCCGTCGCAGTACCGGGGGCTGAACCAGGTCGAGCTGACCTTCGTGGCGGACGACCGCGAGATGGACGTCGTCCTGGAGATGGACAAGAAGCCGGGTCTCTTCAGCGAGGGCAGCGACTCCTACCGCGCTTTCAAGGTGGGGCTGCACAACTTCCACGAGACCGACTGGGCGGCTTATTTGAACCAGTGGCTTTCGCAGGTCGGTGGTCAGCGCAACTGGCTCTAGATACCCCTAGGGTCGGTGGGAAGAGCTGCCGACGGCAGAACCGACCAGGAGAGGTGCTGACGTGACCGAGCCGAAGAGGGCGCCGCTGCCGCACGACTTCCATCCCGAGGTCCCCTCGTTCACGGTGGTGAGCGAGGACCTGGCCCCCGGGGCCGTACTCGCGGACGCCCAGGTGTTCGCTGCCGGGAACACCTCGCCGCAGCTGCGGTGGGAGGGTTTCCCGGCGGAGACGAAGAGTTTCGCCGTGACGTGCTTCGATCCGGACGCCCCGACGGGCAGCGGGTTCTGGCACTGGGTGGTCTTCGACATCCCGGCCTCGGTCACGGAGCTTCCCGCGGGCGCGGGCAGCGGGACGTTCGAGGGGCTGCCCCCGGGCGCCGTGCAGGCCCGCAACGACTACGGGTCGAAGGAGTTCGGCGGCGCCGCTCCGCCGGCCGGTGAGAACCACCGCTATGTGTTCACCGTGTACGCGGTGGACAGCGAGAAGCTCGGCCCGGACAGCGATGCCTCGCCGGCCGTGGTCGGTTTCAACCTGCGCTTCCACACGCTGGGCCGCGCCCAGCTGATCGGTGAGTACGCGGAGCCCGCAGCGGGCGAGTGAAGCCAATCGTTCGCAGGCCGTTTGCCCTGCCCTGGTCTTGGAGAGATCAGGGCAGGGCATTTTTTAATCCGTTGTCCATCACGGCCTGCCCGGCCAGAGTTGATCCGGGCCTGCCAGGGGGCGGGCGGCACACGGGAGGTGGGCGAGATGCGGGACACGCTGGTACTGAATGCGAGCTTCGAGCCGCTGTCGACGGTGACGCTGAACCGTGCGGTGGTGCTGATTCTGCAGGACAAGGCCGTCGTCGAGCAGTCGCATCCCGATCTCCGTATGCGTGGTGCCGCCGTGGACATTCCGGTGCCCCGGGTGATCAGGCTCTGCCGGTACGTACGGGTGCCGTTCCGAAGACAGGCCCCGTGGTCCAGAAGGGGTGTGCTGATCAGGGACCAGCACCGGTGCGCGTACTGCGGGAAGCGGGCGAGCACCGTCGACCATGTGGTGCCGCGTGCCCAGGGCGGCCAGGACACCTGGCTCAACACGGTGGCCTCCTGTGCCGAGGACAACCACCGCAAGGCGGCCCGTACGCCGGAGCAGGCCGGGATGCCGCTGCTGCGGCAGCCGTTCGTGCCGTCCCCGGCGGACGCGATGCTGCTGGCGCTGGGGGTCGGCGACCGGGCCGCGCTGCCGGGGTGGCTGGCGCAGTCCGCGGCGTAGCCGCCGTACGCCTGATGCGGGAGGGAAGCCCGTCTCCGGGAGGAGGCGGGCTTCGCCGTGTCAGCGCAGCAGCAGTTGGACGATGGCGGCCGTGCCGACCGTGACGATGAGGGCGCGCAGGAGGACGGGGCTGAGCCGGCGGCCCACCTTGGCGCCTATCTGGCCGCCGATCGCGGAGCCGACCGCGATCAGCACGACGGCCGTCCAGTCGAAGTCCGCGACGAAGAGGAAGAAGAGCGCGGCGATGCTGTTGACGACGGCCGCCAGGACGTTCTTCACGGCGTTGAGGCGCTGCATGGTGTCGTCGAGCAGCATGCCCATGAGGGAGAGGTAGATGATCCCCTGGGCGGCGGTGAAGTAGCCGCCGTAGACACTGGCGAGCGTCAGGCCGATGAAGAGCAGGGGGCCGCCGTCGGGGCGGGCCGGGGCGCCGGTGTGCTCGCGCCGGCGCTGGACGGCTTTGCTGATGCGCGGTTGCAGGACGACCAGGACGAGGGCCAGGGCGACCAGGATCGGCACGATGGTCTCGAAGGCCGTGGAGGGCAGGGCCAGCAGCAGGGTGGCACCGGTGAGGCCGCCGATGAGCGCGCCGACGGTCAGTCTGAGGACGCGTCGGCGCTGGCCTTCGAGCTCCTTGCGGTAGCCGATCGCGCCGCTGATGGAGCCGGGGATCAGGCCCAGGGCGTTGGAGACGGTGGCGGTGACCGGGGGCAGGCCGGTGGCGAGCAGGACCGGGAAGGTGATCAGCGTTCCCGAGCCGACGATCGTGTTGATCGTGCCGGCGCTGATGCCCGCGGCGAAGACGGCGAGCATCTCCCAGATGGTCATGGCTGATCCCCCGTGCCTGATCGGTGCTTGGTGCACTGATCATGCACGGGGGACGGCCGGGTCAGTCGACCGGGGGTTCCTCGCGGCGCTCCTGGCCGGTGTTGAAGCCGGGCATACCGGTGCCAAGGTTCCCGAAGGCGCCGCTGAGGCCCTTGAGGGCGTCGCCGATCTCGCTGGGCACGATCCAGAGCTTGTTGGCGTCGCCCTCGGCGATCTTCGGCAGCATCTGGAGGTACTGGTACGACAGGAGCTTCTGGTCCGGGTCGCCCGCGTGGATGGACTCGAAGACCGTACGGATGGCCTGGGCCTCGCCCTCCGCGCGCAGGGCGGCGGCCTTGGCCTCACCCTCGGCGCGCAGGATGGCGGACTGCTTCTCGCCCTCCGCGGTGAGGATCGCGGACTGGCGGGTGCCCTCGGCCTGGAGGATCGCGGCGCGCTTGTCACGGTCGGCGCGCATCTGCTTCTCCATCGAGTCCTGGATGGAGGTGGGCGGCTCGATCGCCTTGAGCTCGACGCGGTTGACGCGGATGCCCCACTTGCCGGTGGCCTCGTCGAGGACCCCGCGCAGGGCGGCGTTGATCTCCTCGCGGGAGGTGAGCGTCCGCTCCAGGTCCATGCCGCCGATGATGTTGCGCAGGGTGGTGACGGTGAGCTGCTCGATGGCCTGGATGTAGCTGGCGACCTCGTACGTCGCGGCGCGGGCGTCGGTCACCTGGTAGTAGATGACGGTGTCGATGTTGACCACCAGGTTGTCCTGGGTGATCACCGGCTGCGGCGGGAAGGGGACGACCTGTTCACGGAGGTCGATCCGGTTGCGGATCGAGTCGATGAACGGGACGACGATGTTCAGGCCCGCGTTGAGAGTGCGGGTGTACCGCCCGAAGCGCTCCACGATGGCGGCGCTCGCCTGGGGGATGACCTGGATCGTCTTGATCAGAGCGATGAAGACGAGCACCACCAGAATGATCAGGACGATGATGATCGGTTGCATCGTTTTCTCGTGCCCTTCGGTTGCCGACGGATCGCGATGATCGAGGTCGAGATCGTATGGGGGCCGCAGTCGGGACGGTTCTCCCGGCGGTCCGTTTCCATGATGATCGACATCGAGTCTGTCAGAACGGGCGCTGCCGTGGGGGCAGTTCGGTCACATGACGACGGCCGTCGCTCCGTCGATGTCGACGACATCGACCTCCTGGCCGGCTTCGAAGCTCAGTTCCTCGTCGAGGGTGCGCGCCGACCAGATCTCGCCGGCCAGCTTGATCCGGCCGCCCCTGGCGTCGACCCGCTCCAGGACGACGGCCCGACGGCCCTTCAGCGCGTCGATCCCCGTGGCGACTTGGGGCCGCTCCACGCGCTGTCTGTTGGCGATCGGCCGGACCACGGCGGTCAGTGCCACCGAGACGATGACGAAGACCAGGACCTGGGCCACGATTCCGCCGCCGAGCGCCGCGACGACCGCCGCGGCGATCGCTCCGACGGCGAACATGCCGAACTCGGGCATCGCGGTCAGGACGAGCGGAATGCCCAGTCCCACCGCGCCGATCAGCCACCACACCCACGCGTCGATGTCCACGTGGTCATCGTAGGACCGCAAGCACCTCCGCGGACAGGGCGCAACAGGTCCGGTACGGAGGCGGGTTGGGCGTGAAGGCTCCGGGAGGGCCCGTCAGGGGGCCTCGCGGGCTCCCTCAGGCGAGCGGCAGGCCGCGGGCGGTGTAGCGGTCGCCCTGGTGCTCGACGACGAGCGGCAGGCCGAAGCAGAGCGAGAGGTTGCGGGAGCTGAGCTCGGTCTCCATGGGGCCGGCGGCGAGCACCTTGCCCTGGCGGATCATCAGGACGTGGGTGAAGCCCGGGGCGATCTCCTCGACATGGTGGGTCACCATGATCATGGAGGGGGCGTACGGGTCGCGGGCCAGCCGGCCGAGCCGGCGGACCAGGTCCTCGCGGCCGCCGAGGTCGAGACCGGCGGCCGGCTCGTCCAGGAGCAGCAGCTCGGGGTCGGTCATCATGGCGCGGGCGATCAGGGTGCGCTTGCGCTCGCCCTCGGAGAGGGTGCCGAACTTCCGGTCCAGGTACTCGGTCATGCCGAGCCGGTCGAGGAAGGCGCGGGCGCGGTCCTCGTCGACCTTGTCGTAGTTCTCGTTCCAGGTGGCGGTCATGCCGTAGGCGGCGGTGAGCACCGTCTGCAGGACCGTCTGGCGCTTGGGGAGCTTCTCGGCCATGGCCACGCCCGCGATGCCGATGCGGGGGCGCAGGTCGAAGACGTCGGTGCCGACGCCGCCGAGGCGCTCGCCGAGGACCGTGGCGCTGCCCTTGCTCGGGAAGAGGTAGCTGGAGGCGACGTTGAGGAGGGTGGTCTTGCCGGCGCCGTTGGGACCGAGGATGACCCAGCGCTCCCCCTCCTTGACCGACCAGGAGACGTCTTCCACCAGAGCGCGTCCGTCGCGGACCACGGATACGTCCACCAGCTCCAGTACATCGCTCATGAGCGCGTTGTCTCCCCATGCAGTCTCGAGATCGTCGCGTGCCTGTGGGCACAGCTCCCAGGGAAAACCTACGCCACCGCGCGAGCGCTTCCGGCGCTGGGCCCGTAGTCGTACGGTCCCGGCCGTGATCCGCCGGACAGACCCTAGGCTGGGGGCCATGCTTTCGGAACCACGCTCAGGGCTGCTGGCCGCTTGGGGCAACGCACTGCTGGCCGGGCTCGTGTCGCCGGACGACGCGGCGCTGGCCATCGTCGGACAGGACGCGGTGCACCGCGTCGAGGGGCTGCCGGGCGAGGCGGGGCCGGTCGGTCTCACCCTCGCGCTGGGGCGGCTGCGGACGCTGGGGGTGACGGGTTTCCGGGTCGCGCTGCCGGTTCCGGGGCATCCGCTGGGGCTCAGCGGTCCTGCGGAGTTCAACGCGCGGGCGCTGGAGGCCGAGGAGGCGGTGGTCACCTTCGGTGCGCCCTACGGACTGGTGCCCGAGGTCCGCGAGGCGGGGCCGGCCGGGGACCTCCACGTCGACGTGGCGTGGCAGTGCCTGGCGGTCCGGGAGGCGCCGCCGGCCGATGTGCCGTCGCTGGGCGAGGCGGAGCGGGAACTGGCCGAGGCGTTGCGGGATGCGACGGCCGTGCTGTCGCGGCTCGATGTGGCCGGGTCGGGGCCGGTGGCCGAGGCGGCGGTGGAGGCGTACCGGGCGCGGGCGGAGCGGGGGCGCGAGGTGCTGGCCCCGGGGTATCCGCCGCGGGCGGTGCGGGTGCTGGAGCTGGCGCAGCGGGTGGGGCTGCTGGTCTCGGTGGCGTACGAGAACGGGCACGGGGGTGCGGTGGCCGCGTCGGAGATGGCGGCGCGGGCCGAGGCGTTGCGGCCGGTGGAGCGGGTGGCCCGGCGGGCGCAGGTGGCGGCGTACAACGCGTATGTGGAGGAGCGGGGGCGGTAGGGGGCGCCGCCCTTGGGGCGGGCGGGCCCGTTGTCCTCAAGCGCCGGGCGGCCGGAAAGGATGCCCTCAAGCGCCGGGCGGGCTTGATTTGGGCCGGGCTGATTCCGAGAGGTGCGGGCCCCTGGTACGCATGATGCCGCCGGCCGGGCTCTGGGAGGGCCCGGCCGGCGGCATCGGCATGGGGTGTCAGCCGTTCAGGCCGAGGTTGCCGAACGCCGGGTTGAGCAGGCCGATCACGTTGACCGTGTTGCCGACCACGTTCACCGGGACGTGGACCGGGACCTGGACCAGGTTGCCGCTGGCCACGCCCGGGGAGTGCGCTGCCACGCCGTGGGCGCCCGCGCCGCTGTGCCCGGTGGCGGAGGCCGCGCCGGCGCCGGCGGCGATGATGCCGCCCGCGATCATGGTGACGGCAGCGGCCTTCTTCAGGTTCTTCACTTCAGGATCCTCCTCGTGTCGCCGCGGCAGGCCGCCGCAGCACGCACTGGAGAACGCCACCGGCCGGAAGAGGATGCGCCGTTCGGGTGACACTCACCCGGGAGTATGAATACCGGCCGTCGCGCTGACGCCTCCCGTCAGCCCCCGTCAGCCCGCCGCCCCGTGCCGGACGGCCCAGAGCGCCGCCTGGGTGCGGTCCGAGAGGTCCAGCTTCATCAGGATGTTCGAGACATGCGTCTTGACGGTCTTTTCGGACAGGACCAGCGCCCGCGCGATCTCCCGGTTGGAGCGGCCGTCGGCGATCAGCCCCAGCACCTCGCGCTCCCGTTCGGTGAGGGTGGTCCCCCGGCCGGTGCCCGAGCCCGGCTCGTCCTGGGCGAGCAGGGCGCCGGCCACCTCGGGCTGGAGCAGGACGTGTCCCGCGTACACCGACCGGATCGCACCGGCCAGCGCGTCGGGGTCGACGTCCTTGTACACATAACCGGAGGCGCCCGCGCGCAGGGCGGGGACGACCGTGCGCTGTTCGGTGAAGCTGGTGACGATCAGCACCTTGGCCGGGTTCTCCAGCTCGCGGAGCCGGCGCAGCGCCTCGATGCCGTCGGTCCCCGGCATCTTGATGTCCATCAGCACCACGTCGGGCCGCAGCTCCTCCGTCCTGGCCACGCCCTCGGCGCCGTCGGAGGCCTCGCCGACCACTTCGATGTCGTCCTGGATCTCCAGGAACGTACGCAGACCGCGGCGGACCACCTGATGGTCGTCGACCAGCAGCACCCTGATGATTCTGTCAGCCACCGGGTACCTCCATCTCGATCGTGGTGCCCTTGCCGGGCTCGGATGCAACCGTGAGTGTCCCGCCGACACCGCTCGCGCGGTCCCGCATCGAGACCAGGCCCAGATGCCGCCCCGCGCGCCGGGTGGCCGCAGGTTCGAAGCCGCATCCGTCGTCCGTGATCCGCAGCACCGTTCCGGCGCCGGCGCGGTCCAGGGTGACGTCCACGTGCTCGGCCCCCGAGTGGCGCAGGGCGTTGTGCAGGGCCTCCTGGGAGACCCGCAGCAGCGCCTCCTCCTGGGCCGCGGGCAGGGCCCGTACGCCCACGCACGCGAAGGTGACCCGGGCCGTGTGGGCGCGGTCCAGGACCTGGATCTGGGTGCGGAGCGTGGCGACGAGACCGTCCTCGTCGAGGCCGGCCGGGCGCAGTTCGACGACGGCGGCGCGCAGTTCGTCGACGGCCTCCGCGGCCAGGGCAGCGACCTGCTGGAGTTCGCCCTTGGCGCGCGCCGGGTCGCGGTCGACCAGGGTCGCTGCGGCCTGGGCGGTGAGCCGCAGGGAGAACAGCTTCTGGCTGACCGCGTCGTGCAGTTCATGGGCGAGCCGGGAGCGCTCCTCGGCGATGGTGAGCTCGCGGCTGCGTTCGTACAGCCTGGCGTTGGTCAGGGCGATCGCGGCGTGCTGGGCGAGGATCGCGAGCAGTTCCTCGTCCTCGGCGGTGAATCCGCAGCTGCCCTCGGGCTTGGGGCAGTTCTTGTTGGCGAGGAAGAGGGCGCCGATGATCTCGTCGCCGTCCTGGATGGGCAGGCCCAGGAAGTCGGACATGTCGGGGTGGGCGTCGGGCCAGCCCTCGAAGCGCGGGTCCTTGCGGACGTCGGCGAGCCGCTCGGGCTTCGCCTCGTGGAGCATCGCGGCGAGGATGCCGTGCTGCCGGGGCAGCGGGCCGATGGCCTTCCACTGCTCGTCGCTGACGCCGTCGACGACGAACTGGGCGAAGCCGCCGTGGTCGTCGGGGACCCCGAGGGCCGCGTACTCGGCGTCCAGCAGTTCGCGGGCCGAGGCGACGATCGTCTTCAGGACGTCCCGCACCTCCAGGTGCCGGCTCATGGCGAGCAGCGCGGCACTCACCGCTGCGAGGCCCGACGGTGGGCGATGACTCATGGCCTCACCGTACCGGCGGGGCCCCTGCCCCCGTATCGGCCGGTGGGCGGCCGTCGGCCGGGGCTCCAGGACTAGGTCGAAGTGCCTTGCCGGGTGGGCCCCGGGGACGAGGCGCGGCGCGGGTGGGCGTTCCTACGTTGGAGGTGTCCGGGACCGGCCGCCGGCCGGGCGTCCCGGACGGGTTTCACGACGGGTTCGAGGGGACGAGGGTCATGTCTGTCGCATTGATCACGGGTGCTTCAAGGGGGCTGGGCCGGGCACTGGCCTCGGCGCTGGCGGAGCGGGGCTGGGATCTGGTGCTCGACGCCAGGTCGGCCGGGGCGCTGGAGGACGCGGCCGAGGAGCTGCGGGGGCGTTACGGGAGCCGGGTGGCGGCGGTGGCGGGTGATGTCACGGATGCCGGGCACCGGGCGGAGCTGGCGGAGGCGGCGCGCGGCCTGGGCGGGCTCGATCTGCTGGTGAGCAATGCCAGCGCGCTGGGCGCGGAGCCCCTCGTACGGCTGGAGGAGCTGGCGGAGGACGGGCTGCGGCAGGCGCTGGAGACCAATGTGGTGGCGGCGCTCGGCCTGGTGCGCCGGACGCTGCCGCTGCTGCGGGCCTCGGCGGCGGGCACGGTCGTGGTGGTGAGCTCGGACGCGGCGGCGGAGCCGTATGAGACGTGGGGCGGCTACGGGGCGTCGAAGGCGGCGCTCGACCAGCTCGCGGCGGTGCTGGGGGTGGAGGAGCCGGGGCTGCGGGTGTGGTCGGTCGATCCGGGGGACATGCGGACGGCGCTGTACGCGGCGGCGGTGCCGGACGACGACGGGCCCCGGCCGCTGCCGGAGCGGGTGGCGCCCGCGTTCCTGCGGCTGCTGGACCGGCGTCCGCCGAGCGGCCGGTACACGGCCGGGGCGCTGCCGGCGGCCGGGGAGGAGCGGTGACCGCGCTGGACGCGCTGCGGGTGCCCGCCGAGCTGTCGGCGCGGGTGCCGGCCGAGCAGCGGGGCGCCGGGCGGGACGACGTACGGCTGATGGTCTCGCGGGGGCGGGAGGTCTCGCACCACGCGTTCCGGGAGCTGCCGGAGCAGCTGCGGGCCGGGGATGTGCTGGTGGTCAACACCTCGCCGACGCTGGCCGCCGCGGTGAACGGGCGGGTGGCCGGTGAGCGGGTGGTGGTGCACTTCTCGACGCGGGGCGAGGACGGGCGCTGGTCGGTGGAGCTGCGGCGGCCGGACGGGGCGGGGGCGACGCTGCCGCGCCCGGGCGGGCCCGCGGGGGCTGCGGTCCGGCTGCCGGGCGGCGCGCGGCTGGTGCTGTCGGAGCCGGTGGCGGGCGGGGGCGTGGGGGCCCGGCTGTGGTGGGCGCGGGCGTCGGCCGATGTGCCGGGGCTGCTGCGGCGGTACGGGCGGCCGATCCGCTACGGGTACACGGAGCGGGACCAGCCGCTCTCGGCGTACCAGACGGTGTTCGCGCTGCCCTCGGCCGACGGGAGCGGTTCGGCGGAGATGCCGAGCGCGGCCCGGCCGTTCACGGCGGGCCTGGTGGCGGAGCTGGTGAGCCGGGGTGTGCAGTTCGCGCCGCTGACGCTGCATACGGGGGTGGCATCGGCGGAGGCGTACGAGCCGCCGTATCCGGAGCGTTTCGAGGTGCCCGCGACGACGGCGTGGCTGGTGAACGCGGCCCGGGCGGGCGGTGGCCGGGTGATCGCGGTGGGGACGACGGCGGTGCGGGCGCTGGAGTCCTCGGCCGGGCCGGACGGGGTGGTGCGGGCGGCCTCGGGCTGGACGGATCTGGTGGTGACGCCGCAGCGGGGGGTTCGGGCGGTGGACGGACTGCTGACCGGGCTGCACGAGCCGCGCGCCTCGCATCTGCTGATGCTGGAGGCGGTCGCGGGCGGGGAGGCGCTGAGCCGGGGGTACGGGCAGGCGCTGAGCCACCGCTATCTCTGGCACGAGTTCGGGGACGTCCATCTGCTGCTGCCCGGGGAGGCCGCCGGTGCGGACCGGGCTGCGGGACCCATACCGGAACCTCACAGTCCGCATTGCTGAAGCAACGGATGGTGAGACTGTTACGTCCCCGATGTGAGGCCGCACATAGGGCCCACGTCACTTACGAAGCCGCCTAGTGGACCAATAAGGGCGATTTGGGTGGGCATGACCACCCAAATCCACCCAGGACGTCACCCCGGTTCCACTACCCGGCTTCGTACGTCACACCTTTGCCACGGCATTTTGCTGCCGCTAAGAATTGCTCTCGTCCCCGACGGAGATGCGAAGCCGCCTCCCGTCTTCGTCCTCCGTGAGGACTTCCGCGATTCGAAGAGGTACGCCTGATATGACCGCGTCCAGCATTCCCGGCCGTCTCCGACGCCTGAACAAGACCCAGAAGCTCTCCGTCGCCGGCGTCTCCGCCGTCGCCGCCGCTGCACTCTCCTTGTCCCTGGTGCCCGGTAACGCCGAGGCCGAGACCGAGCCTCAGGCACTCTCCGCCGCCCCGGTGGTCTTCGCGTCCGCCGCCGGCACCCCGCAGGCCAAGACCATCCAGAACAGCATCATCGAGCAGCACTCGACCGCCGAGCAGCTGGTCAAGGCCGCCGACGCCGCGAAGGCCAAGAAGGCCACCGCGGCGAAGAAGAAGGCCGAGGCACACGCCAAGGCGAAGGCCAAGAAGGCGAAGGCCAAGGCCCGTGCGCACGCCAAGGCGAAGGCCCGCAAGGCCGCCGCCAAGCGCGGCCACCAGGCCGCCAGCCGTTCCGAGGCCCGCACCCGCGTCTTCTCGAACAACCTGGACGGCTGGATCAAGGAGTCCCTGGCCATCATGAAGGCCAAGGGCATCCCGGGCAGCTACGACGGCCTGCACCGCAACATCATGCGGGAGTCCAGCGGCAACCCGAACGCCATCAACGACTGGGACATCAACGCCATCAACGGCGTCCCGTCGATCGGTCTGCTCCAGATCATCAAGCCGACGTTCGACGCGTACCACGTCAGCGGTACCCCCCACACCCAGTACGACCCGGTCGCCAACATCACCGCGTCGGCCAACTACGCCGCCGACAAGTACGGCTCGATCGACAACGTCAACAGCGCGTACTGATCCGCGGCCGTCCCCCGCGAGACGACACGACGCCAAAGGGCGGCACCCCCGTGCGGGGTGCCGCCCTGCGGCGCGATCCGGGCCCGTTACTTGCGCATGACCTCGGGCTCGTGGCGGCGCAGCAGCCGGGCGACCGCCACTCCGCAGATGATGCCGAGGAAGAGCAGCACCGAGATGTCGGTCGCCCACTGGCCGACCGAGTGCTCCCACAGCGGGTCCAGGTCCGTGGGGTTCTTCGGGTCCCACGGCGGCATGAGGTGGGCCAGGTCGAGCGTCGTACCGGCGCCCGCGATGGCCCAGCGCGAGGGCATCAGCCAGGCGAACTGCTCCAGGCCCGGCGAGCCGTACACCTGGAAGAGGATGCCGGTGAAGACGACCTGGACGATCGCGAACATGACCAGCAGCGGCATGGTCTTCTCGGCGGTCTTCACCAGCGAGGAGATCACCAGGCCGAACATCATCGAGGTGAAGCCGAGCGCGATGATCGTCAGGCAGAGCTCGACCGCCGGCGGCATGATCAGGCCCTCGGCGGGCAGGTCGCGGGTGGCGAAGCCGATGCCGCAGATGATGACGCCCTGGATGGCCGTGATCACACCGAGCACAATGACCTTGGACATCAGATAGGCCGAGCGGGAGAGGCCGGTGGCCCGTTCCCGTTCGTAGATGACCCGTTCCTTGATCAGCTCTCGTACGGAGTTGGCCGCGCCGGAGAAGCACATGCCGACCGCGAGGATCAGCATGATCGTTCCGGCGTCTCCGTTGAACCGGGACGGCGGCTTGGGCGGCGCCAGGCCGAAGTCGGCGGGGATGACCACGCTGACGATGCCGAGCACCGCCGGGAGGATCACCATCAGGCCCATGAAGCCCTTGTCGGACGCGATCACCGAGACATAGCGGCGCATCAGCGTCCACAGCTGCGCCATCCAGCCCTGCGGCTTCGGCGGGCGCATCTGCTGCGGCGGCGGCATGTGTACGGACTGTGCGGCGACGGCGTCGATGTCGGCGGCGTACATCTGGTAGTGCTGCGAACCGCGCCAGCGGCCCGCCCAGTCGTAGTCGCGGTAGTTCTCGAACGCGGAGAAGACGTCGGCCCAGGTGGTGTAGCCGAAGAAGTTCAGCGCCTCCTCCGGCGGGCCGAAGTAGGCCACGGCACCGCCGGGCGCCATCACCAGGAGCTTGTCGCAGATGGCCAGCTCGGCGACCGAGTGCGTGACCACGAGGACGGTACGGCCGTCGTCGGCCAGGCCGCGCAGCAGCTGCATGACATCGCGGTCCATGCCCGGGTCGAGGCCGGAGGTCGGCTCGTCCAGGAAGATCAGCGACGGCTTGGTGAGCAGCTCCAGCGCCACGGAGACGCGCTTGCGCTGGCCTCCCGAGAGCGAGGTGACCTTCTTGTCCTTGTGGATGTCGAGCTTGAGCTCGGCGAGCACCTCGTGGATCCGGGCCTGGCGCTCGGCCTCGGTGGTGTCCGCGGGGAAGCGGAGCTTGGCCGCGTACTTCAGGGCGCGGGTGACGGTCAGCTCCTTGTGCAGGATGTCGTCCTGCGGGACCAGACCGATGCGCTGGCGCAGCTCGGCGAACTGCTTGTACAGATTCCTGTTGTCGTACAGGACGTCGCCCTGGTTGGCGGGCCGGTAGCCGGTGAGCGCCTTGAGCAGGGTCGACTTTCCGGAGCCGGACGGGCCGATGACCCCGATGAGCGACTTCTCCGGGACGCCGAACGAGACGTCCTTGAGGATCTGCTTGCCGCCGTCGACCGTCACCGTGAGGTGGCGGGCCGCGAAGGAGACCTCACCGGTGTCGACGAACTCTTCCAGCCGGTCGCCGACGAGCCGGAACGTCGAGTGACCGACGCCGACGATGTCGTTCGGGCCGATGAGCGCCGAGCCGGACTTGGAGAGCGGCTGGCCGTTGACGTACGTGCCGTTGTGGGATCCGAGGTCACGGATCTCGAAGCGGCCGTCGGGCGTCGCGTGGAACTCGGCGTGGTGCCGGGAGACCTGGAGGTCGGAGACGACCAGCTCGTTCTCCAGCGCACGGCCGATCCGCATCACCCGGCCGAGGGCCAGCTGGTGGAACGTGGTCGGACTGCGGTCCCCGTACACCGGTGGCGCCCCCGCCGCGCCGCCGGGGCCACCGCCGTGGGGTGCCGGAGCCATGCCCTGCTGCTGCGGCACATGAGGCTGCTGCGGGGCCTGGGGGTTCTGCTGCCAGGCCTGCTGCGGCTGCTGGGCCGGCTGCTGCCAGCCCGGACCGCCCTGCTGCGGCTGCTGCTGCGGCGGGGCCGGTGCCTGGGCACCCGCGGCGGCCTGGGCGCTGTACGCACCGGCACCGGCACCGGCGCCGCTGAGGCTCAGCCGGGGCCCGTCGGTGGCGTTGCCCAGGTTCACGGCCGAGCCCGGCCCGATCTCCAGCTGATGGATCCGCTGGCCCTGCACATAGGTGCCGTTGGTGCTGCCGTGGTCCTCGATGGACCAACTGCGGCCGTTCCAGCTGATCGTGGCGTGCCGCCACGACACTCTGGCGTCGTCGATCGTCATGTCGCCCTGCGGATCGCGTCCGAGGGTGTACGACCTGGACGGATCGAGCGTCCAGGTCCTGCCATTCAATTCCAGTACGAGTTCCGGCACTCCGCGCCCCACTAGTTGTCCCCCGAGTGACCCCCGTTGCGGGGAGTCTAGGGATGCTGAACATCGTGGGGAACTATTCCAGGAGCAGTCCCCGATACGAAAGCCGGGCGGCGGAGGGTGACCTCACCGAGACCTGCGCGTTCACGGCCGCCCGCCGGTGAAAAACGACCGTTCCACCCCAATCACCAGCCAGCGGTGGCAGACCGCACACAAAGGGACGATCGGTACGTCACGGCGGGCTGTCCGGTCCTCGGGACGGGCTGCCGGGGGCGCCGCGCGGACCGATACGGTGGGAGCACCATGAGCGCATCTCAGCCCCCTCAGCCCTCGTCGTCTCCTGAGCCCCTCGCATCACTCCAGGGCCGGGACACACCGACGCTCCTCGTGAAGATCTTCGGGAAGGACCGTCCCGGCATCACCGCGGGGCTGTTCGACACCCTCGCCGCCTACTCGGTCGACGTGGTCGACATCGAGCAGGTCGTCACCCGTGGCCGTATCGTCCTGTGCGCACTGGTCACCGCCCCGACCGCGGGCGGGACCACCGAGGGCGACCTGCGGGCCACCGTGCACAGCTGGGCCGAGTCGCTGAAGCTGCAGGCCGAGATCATCTCCGGTACGGGCGACAACCGGCCGCGCGGGGACGGCCGTTCCCATGTGACGGTCCTCGGGCATCCGCTGACCGCGGAGTCGACCGCCGCCATAGCGGCCCGGATCACCTCGACCGGCGGGAACATCGACCGCATCTTCCGGCTGGCGAAGTATCCGGTCACGGCCGTGGAGTTCGCGGTGTCCGGTACGGGGACCGAGGCGCTGCGCACCGCGCTGGCCGTCGAGGCCGCCGGGATCGGCGTCGACGTCGCGGTCGTCTCGGCCGGGCTGAGCCGCCGGGCCCAGCGGCTGGTCGTGATGGACGTCGACTCCACGCTCATCCAGGACGAGGTCATCGAGCTGTTCGCGGCCCACGCCGGCTGCGAGGGCGAGGTCGCCGAGGTGACCGAGCGGGCGATGCGCGGCGAGCTGGACTTCGAGCAGTCGCTGCACGCGCGGGTGGCCCTGCTGGCGGGGCTCGACGTGTCGGTGGTGGACAAGGTCCGCTCCGAGGTACGGCTGACGCCCGGGGCCCGGACCCTGATCCGTACGCTGAAGCGGCTCGGCTACCAAGTGGGCGTCGTCTCGGGCGGGTTCACCCAGGTGACCGACGATCTGAAGGAGCGCCTCGGGCTCGACTTCGCCTCTGCCAACACCCTGGAGGTCGTCGACGGGAAGCTCACCGGACGGGTGACCGGGGAGATCGTCGACCGGGCGGGCAAGGCCCGGCTGCTGCGGCGCTTCGCCTCCGAGGCCGGGGTGCCGCTGGCGCAGACGGTGGCCATCGGTGACGGGGCGAACGACCTGGACATGCTGAACACGGCGGGCCTCGGGGTCGCCTTCAACGCCAAGCCGGTGGTCCGCGAGGCCGCGCACACCGCGGTGAACGTGCCGTTCCTGGACACCGTGCTCTATCTGCTCGGGATCACCCGCGAGGAGGTCGAGGCCGCCGACGGTCTCGTCGAGTAGGCACCCCGAAGACTTGCCGGGCAGTGCCGTCCGACGGCGAGGGCCCCGGTGCGCAGGCCACTGCCTGTGCGCCGGGGCCCTCACCGCGCCCGGACGGGCCGGTCGCTGGGCCGAGTCGCTGGGTCGCGGGTCAGTCGTTGGGGGTCCAGTACTCGACGAGCTTGCCGACGCCGTGCTCGACGCTCTTCCAGCTGCCGGGCAGCTCGACCACGGCGAAGGCCGCAGTGGGGAAGCCGCCGCGGGTCATCCGGGCCAGGGCGTCGCCATCGGACGCACCCGAGAGGGCGTCGGCCAGCGCGTGCATCCCCGGGTTGTGGCCGATCACCAGCAGGTCGGCGACCTCGTCGGGGGTCTCGTTGACCAGGGCGATCAGCTCGCCGAGCGAGGCCTCGTAGAGCCGCTCCTCGTAAACGGTCCTGGGGCGCTGCGGCATCTCGTGCACGGCCAGCTTCCACGTCTCGCGTGTTCTGACGGCGGTCGAGCAGAGGGCCAGATCGAAGACGATCCCGGAATCGGCGAGTTTGCGGCCTGCCACGGGGGCGTCCGTGCGGCCGCGCTCCGCGAGCGGCCGCTCGTGGTCGGAGTCCTGCGACCATTCCGCCTTGGCATGCCTGAGAAGGACGATCCTGCGAGGTGTATCGACGCTCATACATCTCAGCTTCGCATGAATTGCGCCACCTGGCGCAGGGTGTTGGAGGGCTCCCCCGCCCGGTTTCCGGCCGTCAGCGGGTCAGCAACTCCGCGATTCGCCCGAGCAACTGGCCGGCCCCCGGATCGCCCGCCGCGGCGTGCGCCTGGCCCGGCCCGGCGATCAGCAGCAGCAGCGCGGCGAAGGCCACGGCGGGCAGCGCGACGGCCCACCACGGCAGCCGGACGTCGACGCTGCTCGCATCCGGGCGGGTGGTCCGGGTGTGCGTACGGGCCGGCATGTCCGCCTCCGTGGGTGGTCGGTTCTGATGACTCAGAACCTACGGACACGGGAGCGCCCGCCCCATCCGGTGACCCACCCACTTCACCCTGACCCTGGCCCCCTAGGGGATGGTGGTGCTAGCCCCACCATCCCGGCCCGTGCCCTGTGCCGGAGGGGTCAGGGGGACGCGATGGACGCGATGATGCCGACGACGACCGTGATCAGCAGCATCGCCCCGAAGACGAGGAGCAGCTTCTTCTGACCGTTCTGGGGATTCGGATCGAGCACAGGAGACATGGGCACAGTCTCGCATCTCAGCATTCGTCCTCGATCGTCCGGTCCCGTCCGGCGAGCACCCCCGCCACCATCTGCGGCACCATCAGGGCCGCCATCAGCGCGATCGGGAGCCCCCAGCCGCCGCTGTGCTGGTAGAGGACGCCGACCAGGAGCGGGCCGGGGATCGAGATCAGATAGCCGGTGGACTGGGCGAACGCGGAGAGCCTGACCACGCCGGCGCCGCTGCGGGCGCGCATGCCGATCATGGTGAGGGCGAGCGGGAAGGCGCAGTTCGAGACGCCCAGGAGCAGTGCCCAGGCCCAGGCGCCGCCGGCGGGCGCGAGGTAGAGGCCCGCGTAGCCGACGAGGCCGCAGGCGGCGAGGACGACGACGATCGGGCCCTGGTTCCGCATCCGGGCGGCCACCCTCGGGATGACGAAGGCGAGCGGGACGCCCATGGCCATGGTGACCGCGAGCAGGACGCCGGCCGTTCCGGCGGAGACCCCGGCGTCGCGGAAGATCTGCGGCATCCACCCCATGGTGATGTAGGCGGCGGTGGCCTGGAGGCCGAAGAAGCAGGCGAGGCCCCAGGCGGTGCGGCTGCGGGTGATCCGCATCGGAGCCGCCGCCTGCGCCGGGTGCGCGGCGCCCTGACCGGGGGCCGCGGCCCGGTCCCGTACCAGCGGGATCCAGGGCAGGATCGCGGCGGCGGCCAGCACGGCCCAGATGCCGAGGCCGGCCTTCCAGCTGCCGCCCAGCGCGTCGGTCAGGGGGACAGTCACGGCGGCGGCGAGCGAGGTGCCGAGGGCCAGGGCCATGGAGTAGAGGCCGGTCATGGAGCCGACCCGGTCCGGGAACCAGCGCTTGACGATCACCGGCATCAGGACGTTGCTGACGGCGATGCCCATCAGGGCGAGGGCGCTCGCGGCGAGGAAGCCCGCCGTGCCGCCGATGAGCGGCCTGATGACGAGGCCCGCCGTGATGGCCACCATGCCCGCGCAGACCACCGCGCCCGCTCCGAAGCGACGGGCCAGCCGGGGCGCCATGACCCCGAAGACGGCGAAGCACAGCGGCGGTACGGAAGTGAGGACACCGGCGACGCTGCCGCTCATGTGGAGCCCGTCGCGGACCTCTTCGAGGAGGGCGCCGAGGCTGGTGATGGCGGGGCGGAGGTTGAGCGCGGTGAGGACGAGCCCGACGGCGACCAGGCGCAGGATCCAGGGCGCGGGGCCGGTGCGCGGGGCGGGGCCGCCGTCGGTGCGGGCGGCCGCCGGGGTGGCCGGGTTCAGGGTCCCGGTCGCGGTCTGGGGAGGGGTCTCGTCGTCACGCATGGGGCCATCATAGAATCATGGGATGATTGCTTGTCCATTCCTCTGAATCCCTGAGATCATTCGGACAGCCCGAGAACGGCGGAACCGCCCGCCCCTTCCGGGTCTCCGAGCAAGGAGCACCATGGCGCTGACGTCTCCCCGGCGTTCGGCACTCGCCGACCAGGTGATTGCCCAGCTGAGGAATCAGATCACCTCGGGCGAATGGCCCGTGGGTGCGCGCATCCCCACCGAACCCGAGCTGGTGGAGCAGCTGGGGGTGGCCCGTAACACCGTCCGGGAGGCGGTGCGCGCGCTGGCGCACAACGGTCTGCTCGACATCCGCCAGGGCTCGGGCACCTATGTGGTCGCCACCAGCGAGCTGGCCGGGGTGATGCACCGCCGCTTCGCGTCCGCCGATCCCCGGCATGTGGCCGAGCTGCGTTCGACGCTGGAGTCGTCGGCGGCGCGCCTGGCCGCCGCCCGGCGCACCGAGCGGGATCTGCGGCAGCTGGACGCGCTCATGCGGCGGCGGGAGGAGACCTGGGCGGCGGGGGACGCCGAGGCGTTCGTGGCGGCGGACGCGACGCTGCATCTGGCCGTGGTAGCCGCCTCCCACAACGACGTGCTGACCGGCCTCTACGCCGACCTGGGCGATCTGCTGCGGGACTATCTCCGGGTGGACGTCGGCCGGGAACTGCGGCCGGAGAACCACATGGACCACGCGCGGCTGGTCGAGGCGATCCGCGCGGGTGACGCGGAGACGGCGGCCGCCGAGGCGGCGAGCCACGCGCTGACCTGCCTGGCGGACCGGGTCTAGGAGGCCTCGCGGCAGCAGACCTCGCAGCTGGGGATCTCGCGGCTAGGAGACCTTGGCCGTCGTCCCTGCGGCGTGGGTGACCCAGGCGGAGTCGACGTCCTTCCAGCAGCGGGCGTCCAGCCGGACGGTCCGCCCGGGGGCGACGGCGACCGGCGCGGAGTCCGCGTCGATGTCCCACCAGCGGGCGCACTCGGTGTGCAGCTGGACGCGGTCGGCGGAGGGGTACGGGTTGTGGCAGTAGGCGACGACCCGGGAGCCCTGGACCGACGTACGGCACTCGGAGCCGGAGGGCTCGGGGTCGGGCGCGTGGCTCGTGGCCGCGCGGGCGGCGCCGACGTGGCCCGCCGCGTACAGACCGACGGGGACGAGCAGGCCGGCGACGGCGGCGGAAGCCGCCAGCAGGGAGCGGGTCCGGGAACGGGTTCGGTGACGTGTGCCGCGCACAGCGATCTCCTCCCCTCAGCCTGACCAGAAGTCCGGTTCCTCCACATTCTGCGGTGGATCGTCCCGGTTTTCGACCTGAGCGGCGGGAGGGGCGGGCGGGACAGGCGAAACGGCCGTGCACCACCTCCGGGGAGGTGGTGCACGGCCGTTTCGCCTACCGGTGCGTACGGGTGTCAGGCACCCATCATGTGCACGCCACTGTCGACGTGGACGATCTCGCCCGTGGTCCGGGGGAAGAAGTCCGAGAGCAGCGCGACGACGCCGCGGCCCGCCGGCTCCGGGTCGGACATGTCCCACGCGAGCGGCGCGCGGGTGTTCCACACCTCGGCGAGCTCACCGAAGCCCGGGATGGACTTCGCGGCCATGGAGCCGATCGGTCCGGCCGAGATCAGGTTGCAGCGGATGCCGTCCTTGCCCAGGTCGCGGGCGAGGTAGCGGGAGGTCGCCTCCAGCGCGGCCTTGGCCGGGCCCATCCAGTCGTACTGCGGCCAGGCGTACTGGGCGTCGAAGGTGAGGCCGACGATCGAACCTCCCTCGCTCATCAGCGGCTTGCACGCCATGGCGAGGGACTTCAGCGAGAAGGCCGAGACGTGCATCGCCGTGGCGACCGACTCGAACGGGGTGTTGAGGAAATTGCCGCCGAGCGCGTCCTGCGGCGCGAAGCCGATGGAGTGGACGACGCCGTCCAGCGTGCCCAGCTCGTCGCGGACCAGGCCGGCGAGCCGGTCGAGGTGCTCGGTGTTGGTCACGTCCAGCTCGATGACCTTGGCCGGCTTGGGCAGCTTCCGGGCGATGCGCTCGGTCAGCGTGGGCCGCGGAAAGGCGGTCAGAATGACCTCGGCACCCTGTTCCTGGGCCACCTTGGCGGTGTGGAACGCGATGGACGACTCCATCAGCACCCCGGTGATGAGGATGCGCTTGCCGTCGAGAATTCCGCTCATGGTGATCAGTGACCCATGCCCAATCCGCCGTCAACGGGGATGACGGCTCCAGTGATGTACGACGCGTCGTCGGAGGCGAGGAAGCGCACCGCGGCGGCGATCTCCTCGGGCTGGGCGTAACGCGCCAGCGGCACCTGGGACACGATGCCCTTGCGCTGTTCCTCGGTGAGCACCTGCGTCATGTCGGTGTCGACGAAGCCGGGCGCGACGACGTTGAAGGTGATGTTGCGCGAACCGAGCTCGCGCGCCAGCGACCTGGCGAAGCCGACCAGACCCGCCTTGGACGCGGCATAGTTGGCCTGTCCCGCCGAGCCGAGGAGGCCGACCACGGAGGAGATGAGGACCACGCGGCCCTTCTTGGCGCGCAGCATGCCGCGGTTGGCGCGCTTGACGACCCGGAAGGTACCGGTGAGGTTGGTGTCGAGCACCGACGTGAAGTCGTCCTCGGACATCCGCATCAGCAACTGGTCCTTGGTGATACCGGCGTTGGCGACCAGCACCTCCACGTTGCCGTGCTTCTCCTCGATCTCCTTGTAGGCCTGCTCCACCTGCTCGGCGTCGGTGATGTCGCAACGGACCGCGAGAACACCGGCCTCGGTGAGCGCCTGCGGCGGCTCACCGGAACGGTAGGTGATCGCGACCTTGTCGCCGTTGTCGGCGAAAGCGCGGGCGATGGCGAGGCCGATGCCCCGGTTTCCTCCGGTGACGAGAACCGAGCGGCTCAACGGATCACCCTTTCGATAGCGGTCTGGTACCTCGAAAACCTATCGGTACCGGGTGCTCCACGAGGAATCGGCCCCTGACAGCGCCTCCCGCCGGGCACTGTCGGGTTCCTACAGTCGCCGCGCGGGCCCCGCCGCCGGGGGCCCGGGCGCACGCGTGCGCGGCGGGGCGCCCCGTCCCGTCCGGAATTCGGCCGCGAGCGCCACCGGGGCCGTGCTTCACTGCCTCGTAAACGATCCGAGGGTATGTGACGCAGAGGAGAGGCCGCCCGTGCCCCATGAGGTAGATCAGTCGTTCCTGGCACTCCCGCTACGGGCCCTCGCCGACGCGGCGCTCGCCCGCGCGCGGGCGCTGGGGGCCGTGCACGCCGACTTCCGTTTCGAGCGGGTGCGCAGCGCCACCTGGCGGCTGCGGGACGCCCGCCCGGCCGGGTCGTCGGACACCACCGACCTCGGCTACGCGGTACGGGTCGTGCACGGCGGGGCGTGGGGCTTCGCCTCCGGGGTGGATCTGACGATGGACGCCGCGGCGAAGGTGGCCTCGCAGGCCGTCGCCATGGCGAAGCTGTCGGCGAAGGTGATCGCGGCGGCGGGTTCGGACGAGCGCGTCGAGCTGGCGGACGAGCCGTCGCACGGGGAGCGGAGCTGGGTCTCGGCGTACGAGACCGACCCGTTCGGGGTGCCGGCCGAGGAGAAGGCGGGGCTGCTCGCCGAGTGGAGCGGCCGGCTGCTGGGGGCGGAGGGCGTCGCGCATGTGGACGCCTCGCTGATGACCGTCCACGAGAACAAGTTCTACGCGGACACGGCCGGCACGGTCACCACGCAGCAGCGGGTGCGGCTGCATCCGCAGTTCACCGCGGTCGCGGTGGACGCGACGACCGGCGAGTTCGACTCGATGCGCACGATCGCGCCGCCGGTGGGGCGCGGCTGGGAGTACCTGACCGGGACCGGCTGGGACTGGGACGCGGAGCTGGAGCGCATCCCGGGGCTGCTGGCCGAGAAGATGCGGGCGCCGAGCGTCGAGGCGGGGACGTACGACCTGGTCGTCGACCCGTCCAACCTGTGGCTGACCATCCACGAGTCGATCGGCCACGCCACCGAGCTGGACCGGGCGCTGGGGTACGAGGCGGCCTACGCCGGAACCTCGTTCGCCACGTTCGACCAGCTGGGCAAGCTCGCGTACGGCTCCCCGGTGATGAATGTGACGGGCGACCGCACCGCCGAGCACGGTCTCGCGACGGTCGGGTACGACGACGAGGGCGTCGAGGCGCAGTCCTGGGACCTGGTCAAGGACGGGACGCTGGTGGGCTACCAGCTGGACCGCCGGATCGCCAGGCTGACGGGGCTGGGCCGGTCCAACGGCTGCGCCTACGCGGACTCGCCGGGCCATGTCCCCGTCCAGCGCATGGCGAACGTGTCGCTCCAGCCTGACCCGGGCGGGCTCTCCACGGAGGATCTGATCGGCGGGGTGGAGCGGGGGATCTACGTGGTCGGCGACCGGTCCTGGTCGATCGACATGCAGCGCTACAACTTCCAGTTCACCGGACAGCGGTTCTTCCGGATCGAGAACGGGAAGCTCGCCGGGCAGCTGCGCGATGTCGCGTACCAGGCGACGACCACGGACTTCTGGGGCTCGATGGAGAAGGTCGGCGGCCCGCAGACGTACGTCCTGGGCGGCGCCTTCAACTGCGGCAAGGCCCAGCCGGGCCAGGTCGCGGCCGTCTCGCACGGCTGCCCCTCCGCCCTCTTCCGAGGCGTGAACATCCTCAACACGACGCAGGAGGCCGGACGATGAGCCGCGTCAGCAAGCCGTACGAGATCGTCGAGCGCGCACTCGAACTGTCCACCGCCGACGGCTGTGTGGTCATCGCGGACGAGGAGTCGTCGGCCAATCTGCGCTGGGCCGGCAACGCCCTCACGACGAACGGGGTGACCCGGGGCCGCACCCTGACCGTCATCGCCACCGTGGACGGGGCCGAGGGCACCGCCACCGGTGTGGTGTCCCGGTCCGCCGTCACGCCCGAGGACCTGGAGCCGCTGGTGCGGGCCGCCGAGGCCGCCGCACGCGGCGCGGGCCCCGCCGAGGACGCCCAGCCGCTGGTCACCGGGGTGCCCGCCTCCCCCGACTTCACGGACGCGCCGGCGGAGACGGACTCGGACGTGTTCGCGGCGTTCGCCCCGGCCCTCGGTGACGCCTTCGCCCGGGCCCGCTCCGGCGGCCGCGAGCTGTACGGCTTCGCCCACCACCAGATGACCTCGACCTACCTGGGCACGTCCACGGGGCTGCGGCTGCGCCACGACCAGCCGAACGGGACGCTGGAGCTGAACGCCAAGTCGCCCGACCGCTCCCGCTCGGCCTGGGCCGGCCGCGCCACGCGCGACTTCAAGGACGTCGACCCGGCCGAGCTGGACGCGGAACTCGCGCGGCGCCTCGCCTGGGCGGAGCGCCGCATCGAGCTGCCCGCCGGGCGGTACGAGACGCTGCTGCCGCCGACCGCCGTCGCCGACCTGCTGATCTACCAGCTGTGGTCCTCGACCGCCCGGGACGCCGCCGAGGGCCGGACGGTGTTCTCCAAGCCGGGCGGCGGCACCCGGATCGGCGAGACGCTGTCCCCGCTGCCGCTGACCCTGCGCAGCGACCCGAACGCGCCGGGTCTGGAATCCGCCCCGTTCGTCGTGGCCCACGCCTCGGGCGACGGCGGCTCGGTCTTCGACAACGGGCTGCCGCTGGCCCGCACGGACTGGGTCCGCGACGGCCGGCTGGAGCGGCTGACGACGACCCGGCACACGGCGGGCCTGACCGGGCTGCCGGTCGCCCCGGCGATCGACAACCTCCTGCTGGAGGGCGGCGGCGAGCGGTCGCTGGAGGAGATGGTGGCGGCGACGACCGGCCGGGCGCTGCTGCTGACCTGCCTCTGGTACATCCGCGAGGTCGACCCGGCGACGCTGCTGCTGACCGGGCTGACCCGGGACGGGGTCTATCTGGTGGAGAACGGCGAGGTGGTCGGCGAGGTGAACAACTTCCGCTTCAACGAGTCCCCGGTGGACCTGCTGTCGCGGGCCACCGAGGCGGGCCGCACCGAGAAGACGCTGCCGCGCGAATGGGGCGACTGGTTCACCCGGGCCGCGATGCCGGCGCTGCGCATCCCGGACTTCAACATGAGCTCGGTCAGCCGGGGGGTGTGACCCGCCTAGACTGGCTGTTGCTTTTCCATACACGTAGCTGAGGAGACACGGAACCGTGACGGACATCGTCGACGAGCTGAAGTGGCGCGGGCTGTTCGCCCAGTCCACTGACGAGGACGCATTGCGCAAGGCTCTCGCGGACGGTCCCGTCACGTTCTATTGCGGCTTCGACCCGACCGCGTCGAGCCTGCACGTGGGGCATCTGGTGCAGGTCCTCACCATGCGCCGGCTCCAGCGGGCCGGGCTGCGGCCGCTCGCCCTGGTGGGCGGGGCCACCGGTCAGATCGGTGACCCCCGCCCCACCGCCGAGCGCACGCTGAACGACCCGGAGACGGTCGCGCACTGGGTGACCCGGCTGCGCTCGCAGATCGAGCCGTTCCTGTCCTTCGAGGGCGAGAACGCCGCGGTCATGGTCAACAACCTGGACTGGACCGCGGGTCTGTCCGCGATCGAGTTTCTGCGGGACATCGGCAAGCACTTCCGGGTCAACAAGATGCTGACCAAGGACTCGGTGGCCCGCCGGCTGGAGTCCCAGGAGGGCATCAGCTACACGGAGTTCAGCTACCAGCTGCTCCAGGGCATGGACTTCCTGGAGCTGTACCGCCGCTACGGCTGCACGCTCCAGCAGGGCGGCAGCGACCAGTGGGGCAACCTCACGGCGGGCATCGACCTCATCCACCGCCTGGAGCCGGGTGCCGAGGTGCACGCGCTGGCGACCCCGCTGATGACGAAGGCGGACGGCACCAAGTTCGGCAAGTCCGAGAGCGGCGCCGTCTGGCTGGACCCGGAGATGACCACGCCGTACGCGTTCTACCAGTTCTGGCTGAACGTGGACGACCGGGACATCTCGCGCTACATGCGCATCCTCAGCTTCCAGAGCCCCGAGGAGCTGGAGGCGCTGGAGGCGCTCACCGAGGAGCGGCCGCAGGCGCGGACGGCGCAGCGCGCGCTGGCCGAGGAGCTGACGACGCTGGTGCACGGGGCGGACCAGTGTGCCGCGGTCGTCGCCGCGTCGAAGGCGCTGTTCGGCCAGGGTGAGCTGGGCGAACTGGACGAGGCGACGCTGAGCGCCGCACTCTCCGAGGTGCCGCACGCCCGGGTGAGCGAGCTGGGCCCGCTGGTCGACCTGCTGGTGGAGGTCGGTCTGGCGCCGAGCAAGTCGGGCGCCCGGCGCACGGTGAAGGAGGGCGGCGCCTACGTGAACAACGTGAAGGCCGTCGACGGCGAGGCGGCTCCGTCGGGCGAGGAGCTGCTGCACGGGCGCTGGCTGGTGCTGCGCCGGGGCAAGAAGAACCTCGCCGCGATCGAGGTCACGGCCGGCTGAGCCGGCGCCCTCGCGGCGCCGGACATCCTGCCGCCGGAAACGGCACCGCGGCCGGGCACGCGTCATGCGTGCCCGGCCGCGGCCGTCGGCGGACCCGCTGTCCGCCGGCGCTCAGGTCTTCTGCCGCTTGGTGCCGCGGACCGACGCCCACAGCATGTCACCGACCCCGACCACCACCACGGCTCCGATCAGCTGGAGCACATGCCGTGTCCAGTCGATGCCCTTGGTGTCGTTGACGCCGATCCAGGTCGCGACGGCGTTGCCGAGGATGCTGCCGATCATGCCGAAAATGACCGTCAGCCAGAGTGGGATCTCCTGCTTCCCCGGAAGGATCGCCTTCGCGATCAGACCGAGGACCAGGCCCACGATGATTGCCCACAACCAGCTCATGCCGCCTCCTCGTGCGACTCGGTGTCGCGCATGTCCGCCCAGTCTCGACGCCGGGACGAAACGTCGCATGTCGGACGGGCCCGTCCGTGTGACGGGGTTTCGGGGCGGCGGAATGTACGGATACGGCGTGCCCCGGTCTCGTACGCCCCAGGCCCCGGGCGTACCGTGGAAGCGGTCCGGTCCGGGGAGCGTCCGGCGGGAAATGGGTGGAGACGTGATGCGGAAGCAGAGCGGTGCGGAGGTCTTCCGGATCACCGGGGCCCGGCAGGGTCTCGCCGAGGATGTGCGCGGACGGCAGCGGCGCTACGTGATCTCGATGTCCGTGCGCACGGTCTCGGTGGTGGCGGCCGCGGTCCTGTGGAACGTGGAGCGCCATGTCGCGATCGTGGCGCTGGCGCTGGGGGTGCTGCTCCCCTATGTCGCCGTCGTCATCGCCAACGCGGGCCGCGAGAACACCCCTTCGCTGCCCTCCACGTTCGTGCTCCCGGCCCCGGCGCGGCCGGCGCTCGGCGGCGCTCCGGCGGCCGCTCCGACGGAGTCCGCACCGCAGTCCGGACGGGCGTTCCGCTCTCCGGATCCGCAGGAGCACGACTGAGCCCACGAGGGTCCCAAGCTCAAGAAAAGCTCAGATCAATCATGAAGTTCCAGTGCACCGCACCCAGGTGTGCGTGACATACTTCGTAGGCGCTCCGCATCCCCCGTCGGAGCGACGGACCGACGCCGGGCAGCTCCCCCCGTGGCTGCTCGGCGTCGCCTTTCTCCGGCAGGGGATGCGTCAGAAGGCCATCGGTGCGACTGGCCTAGGGTTGAGTGTGTGAACTCCCCTGAATCCACCGACAGCACGCCCAACGAGGCCGCCCGGGCCGCCCCCGTCTGCTCGGCCAAGGGCTGCCGCGCCGACGCCGTGTGGGTGCTCGCCTGGAACAACCCGAAACTGCACACCCCGGAGCGCCGCAAGACATGGCTGGCCTGCGAGGAGCACCGGGAGCACCTCTCGTCGTTCCTGGGGGTGCGCGGCTTCCTCAAGGACGTGGTGGCCCTGAAGGAGTGGGAGGCGCGGGACCGGTCCTAGCCGCCTGCCGGCCTCAGCCGCCGATCGCCGACATCGGGCGGTCGGGCTGGAGGAAGCTCGGGTCGTCAAGGCCGGATCCGGCCTTCTTGCCCCACATCGCGAGTCGCCAGATCCGGGCGATCTCCTCGTCGGGCGCGTCCGAGCGCAGGGCGCCGCGCAGGTCGGTCTCCTCGCGGGCGAACAGGCAGGTGCGCACCTGGCCGTCGGCGGTGAGCCGGGTCCGGTCGCAGGCCCGGCAGAACGGCCGGGTGACGGAGGCGATGACGCCGACCCGGTGGGGGCCGCCGTCGACGAGCCAGCGCTCGGCGGGGGCGGAACCGCGCTCGCCGTCGTCCTCCGCGGTGAGGTCGAAGCGGGTGCGCAGGGAGTCCAGGATGTCACCGGCGGTGATCATGCCGTCGCGCTTCCAGCCGTGCTGGGCGTCGAGCGGCATCTGCTCGATGAAGCGGAGCTCGTAGCCGTGGGCCACGGCCCAGGCCAGCAGGTCGGGGGCCTCGTCGTCGTTGAGCCCCGGCATCAGGACGGTGTTGACCTTGACGGGGGTGAGCCCGGCCTCGTGGGCGGCTTCGAGACCGGCCAGCACGTCGTGGTGCCGGTCGCGGCGGGTGAGGGTCTTGAACACCTCGGGCCGCAGGGTGTCCAGCGAGACGTTGACCCGGTCGAGTCCGGCGTCCTTGAGCGCGGCGGCGGTCCGCTCGAGCCCGATGCCGTTGGTCGTCAGGGACATCCTGGGGCGGGGCTCCAGGGCCGCGCACTGCTGGACGATGGAGACGAGCCCGGGGCGCAGCAGCGGCTCGCCGCCGGTGAAGCGGACCTCGGTGATGCCGAGCCGGGTGACGGCGATACGGACGAGCCGGACGATCTCCTCGTCGCTCAGCAGGTCGGGCTTGGCCAGCCACTGCAGGCCCTCCTCGGGCATGCAGTAGGTGCAGCGCAGATTGCACCGGTCGGTCAGCGAGACGCGCAGGTCGGTGGCGACCCGGTCGTAGGTGTCGATGAGCATGTGGTGGGCCCCCTCCCCCGGCGACTTCCCGGTTGCGGTATCTGACTCTTTCGAGACTACGCGAGACCGGTGACGCCGGAGTGGCCCGTTTGGCACGAGGAGCGGCGAGGCCGCGTCGTAGGACTCTACGACGCGGCCTCGTGGTCCCGGGGTCGGCCCCGGGTGGAACACCAGGGCTCAGTGGGCGCCGATGCCCGTGAGGGACTTGACCTCCAGCTCGGCGTACTTGCCCTTGTCCGGCTCCTCCTTGGACAGCAGGGAGCCGAGCCAGCCGAGCAGGAAGCCCAGCGGAATGGAGATGAGACCGGGGTTCTCCAGCGGGAACCAGGCGAAGTCGACGCCCTTGAACATCGAGGTCTTCTCGTTGCCGGAGACGACCGGCGAGAACAGCACCAGGATCACCGAGCTGGCCAGACCGCCGTAGATCGACCACAGGGCGCCCCGGGTGGTGAAGCGCTTCCAGAAGAGGCTGTAGAGGAGCGTGGGCAGGTTGGCCGAGGCGGCGACGGCGAAGGCGAGCGCCACCAGGCCGGCGACGTTCATGTCGCGGGCGAAGGCGCCCAGGACGATCGCGGCGGCGCCGATGAAGACGGTGGCCCAGCGGGCGGCCTTCATCTCCTCCTTCTCGGTGGCCTTCCCCTTGCGGATGACGTTGGCGTAGATGTCGTGGGCGAAGGAGGACGAGGAGGCGAGGGTCAGCCCGGCGACGACGGCGAGGATCGTGGCGAAGGCGACGGCGGAGATGACGGCGAGCATGACGGCGCCGCCGGTGCTGCCGACCCCGCCCAGGTATTCGGCGAGCTGCGGGGCGGCCGCGTTGCCCGCCGGGTTCTTCGCCTTGATCTCGTCCGGGCCGATCAGGGCCGCGGCGCCGAATCCGAGGGCGATGGTCATCAGATAGAACGCGCCGATGATGCCGATGGCCCAGTTGACGGACTTACGGGCCGCCTTGGCGGTCGGCACCGTGTAGAAGCGGATCAGGATGTGCGGCAGGCCGGCGGTGCCCAGGACCAGGGCGATGCCGAGGGAGAGGAAGTCGAGCTTCGAGGTGCCGGTGGCGCCGTACTTCAGCCCGGGCTCCAGGAACGAGGCACCGTGGCCGCTCTTCTCGGCGGCGGTGCCCAGCAGGTCGGAGACGTTGAAGTCGAACTTCCACAGCACCATGAAGGTCATCAGGATCGCGCCGGCGATGAGCAGCACGGCCTTGACCATCTGCACCCAGGTGGTGCCCTTCATGCCGCCGATGGTGACGTAGACGATCATCAGTACGCCGACCAGCGCAACGATGAGGATCTTTCCGGCGTCGCTGGTGATGCCGAGGAGCAGCGAGACCAGAACTCCCGCGCCCGCCATCTGTGCCAGCAGGTAGAAGATCGAGACGACGATGGTCGACACACCCGCGGCGGTACGGACCGGGCGCTGCCGCATCCGGTAGGCGAGGACGTCGCCCATGGTGTATCGGCCCGAGTTGCGCAGCGGTTCGGCGACCAGCAGCAGGGCCACCAGCCAGGCGACGAGGAAGCCGATCGAGTAGAGGAAGCCGTCGTAGCCGAAGAGGGCGATGGCGCCGGCGATGCCGAGGAACGAGGCGGCGGACATGTAGTCGCCGGAGACCGCGAGGCCGTTCTGGAAGGCGGTGAACTGGCGTCCGCCCGCGTAGAAGTCGGACGCGCTCCGGGTCTGGCGGCCGGCCCAGACGGTGATGCCGAGGGTCGCGGCGACGAAGACCGCGAACAGGGTGATGATCAGCGGCCGGTGCTCGGTGGCCGAGGCGGCGAGGGTCACCGCGCTGTGGGAGTGGTACGCGGCGCTCATGCGTCGGCCTCCATACGGGACTTGATGGCCTCGGCCTTCGGGTCGAGCTTGGTGTTGGCGTGGCGCGAGTAGAACCAGGCGATGAGGAAGGTGGTGAGGAACTGGGCGAGGCCGAAGACGAAGGCCACGTTGATGTTGCTGTACACCTTGGTGCCCATGAAGCCGCCGGCGTAGTTGGAGAGCAGCACGTACAGCAGGTACCAGAGGACGAAGGCGATGGTCAGCGGGAAGGCGAACGTGCGGTAGGACCGGCGCAGTTCGCCGAATTCCGCGCTCTCCTGCTCCGCGAGGAACGCCTCGGTCGTGGGCTGGGCAGGGCTGGTCTGCGTACTGCCCTCGGGCGGCGGTGCATCGGTAGCCACGGAATCTCCTCGCGACGCGGGTGCGGTGTTGGGGACGGTGGATTTCACTGCGGAACCTCGGTATCGGGGGGTGATGGTGCGCCTCCCCTGACAACGGCACGCAGCGCGCGGCGAAGCGGTTCACCTCGGTTCGCTCCTTCTCCCGGTCACTCCTTCGGACGCCCGGGCGCGCACGCGTTCGCCCGAACTCATTGATGAGCGGGGATGATCGGCGATAGCTTCACTCGTCATGTACGCGACTGGACGCACCCCGTGTCCGGTCGCCCGGCACGGATGATGTGGAGACCCCATGGCTCATCTGGGATCCAGACGGACACGCGCACTGACGCTGCCCGTCGGATTGGCCCTCACCGCCTCGCTCGGCTTCCTGCCGACGGGCGCCGCCTCCGCCGCTCCCTCGGACGGCGCACCCTCGGCGGCGGCACCGGCGGACGGCCCGAAGCTGTCGTACGTGGTCAACACGCAGGGCGGTGCCGCCACCGTCAAGCAGGTACGGAAGGCGATCGAGCGGGCCGGCGGCACGGTGGTGATCGCCTACGACCGGATCGGTGTCATCGTCGTCCACTCGCAGAACCCGGACTTCGCGCGCACGGTGCGCGGGGTCAGGGGCGTCCAGTCGGCGGGCGCCACCCGGACCAACCCGATCGTCCCGCAGGCCACCAAGGACATCGGGGTCGAGCAGCCGCTGACGGCCGAGCAGGAGCGGAGCGCGGCGGCGCGGGCGACGGCGGGGCAGGATCCGCTGGAGCCGCTCCAGTGGGACCTGCCGGCCATCAAGGCGGACAAGGCGCACCAGAAGTCGCTGGGCAGCTCGAAGGTCACGGTCGCGGTCATCGACACGGGTGTCGACGACACGCACCCTGACCTGGCGCCGAACTTCGACCGCCGCGCCTCGGCCGACTGCGTCTCCGGCGCACCGGACACCACGGACGGCGCCTGGCGCCCGAAGACCGGCGAGAGCGACCACGGCACCCATGTCGCGGGCACCATCGCCGCCGCGAAGAACGGCATCGGGGTGACGGGTGTCGCGCCGGGCGTGAAGGTCTCCGGCATCAAGGTGGGCAACCCCGACGGCTTCTTCTACACCGAGGCCGTCGTCTGCGGCTTCGTGTGGGCGGCGGACCACGGCGCCGACGTCACCAACAACAGCTATTACACCGACCCGTGGATGTACAACTGCAAGAACGACCCGGACCAGGGCGCCCTGGTCGAGGCGGTCGCGCGGGCCACCCGCTACGCCGAGCGCAAGGGCACGGTGAATGTCGCGGCGGCGGGCAACTCCGCCGAGGACCTGGCGGCGGACACGATCGAGGACGCGTCGAGCCCGAACGACACCACCCCGGCGCCCCGGACCATCGACCCGAAGGTGTGCCTCGACATCCCGACGATGCTGCCGGGGGTCGTGACGGTCTCGGCGACGGGTGCGAAGGGGCTGAAGTCCTCGTACTCGAACTACGGGAACGGCGTCATCGACGTGGCCGCGCCGGGCGGGGACTCGACGGTCTACCAGACGCCCGAGCCGCCGGCGACGAACGGCCTGATCCTCTCGACGCTGCCGGGCGGCGGGTACGGCTACAAGGCCGGTACGTCGATGGCGTCCCCGCATGTCGCGGGCGTCGTGGCCCTGATCAAGTCGAAGCACCCGTACGCGTCGGCCGCCGCGGTCAAGGCGCTGCTGACCCTGGAGGCGGACGCCACCGCCTGCGGAGCCCCGTACGACATCGACGGTGACGGCACCGTCGACGCGGTCTGCGAGGGCGGCAAGAACCGCAACGGCTTCTACGGGGCCGGCGTGGTGGACGCGCTGGACGCCGTGCGCTGGTGACGGACGGCCCGGGGGCCGCCGTCGGGCGGGCCCCGGGCCGGACGGCGGTCACGGCGTGATGAGGACCTTCAGCGCCGTGCGCTCGTCCATCGCCTTGTAGCCGGCCGGGACCTCGTCGAGGCCGATGGCCAGGTCGAAGACGGGCGAGGGGTCGATGGTGCCGGACAGGACGTCGGGGAGCAGCTCCGGGATGTAGGTGCGCACGGGGGCGACACCCCCGCGCAGGGCGATGTTGCGGTCGAACATCACGCCGAGGTCCAGTCCGGTGCCGCTGCCGTGCGGGACGCCGACGTAGCCGATCGAGCCGCCGTCCCGGGTGATGCCGACGGCGGTGCGCATCGACTCCTCGGTGCCGACGGCCTCGATCACGGCGTGCGCGCCCTCGCCGCCGAGGAGGTCCCGTACGGCGGCGACGGCCGCGTCACCGCGCTCGGCGACGACATCGGTGGCGCCGAAGGTACGGGCGATGTCCGTGCGCACCGTGTGGCGGCCCAGCGCGATGATCCGCTCGGCGCCGAGCCGCTTGGCGGCCATGACGCCGCACAGGCCGACGGCTCCGTCACCGACGACGGCGACGGTCGAGCCGGGCTTCACCCCGGCGCCGACGGCGGCGTGGTGGCCGGTGCCGAGGACGTCGGAGAGCGCCAGCAGCGCGGTGAGCAGGTGGTCGTCGGAGGCCGCGGCGGCGGGGAGCTTGACGAGGGTGCCGTCGGCGAAGGGGACGCGGACGGCCTCGCCCTGTCCGCCGTCGGAGCCGACCGAGCCCCAGAAGCCGCCCTGCGGGCAGGAGGTGGTCAGCCCCTCGGCGCAGTACGCGCAGGTGCCGTCGGACCAGACGAAGGGGGCGACGACGAGGTCGCCGACGGCGAAGCCGTGGACCTCGGCCCCGGCCTCCTCGACGATCCCCAGGAACTCGTGGCCGATGCGCTGGCCGGGCTGCCGGGCGGACTCACCGCGGTAGGCCCACAGGTCGCTGCCGCAGATGCAGGCCCGCAGAACCCGCAGGACGACGTCGGTGGGCCGCTGGATCGCCGGGTCCGGCACCTCCTGCACGCGGATGTCGTGGGGGGCGTGGATGACGGTGGCGCGCATGCGTGGGGGTCCTTGCTGATCTCAGATGCTGATACTCCGCTCACGGTACGCCCCGGGGACCCCACGTGCCCCTGGCGCCCCCGGTGCCCCGAGCGCCCCGAACGTCAGCAGGAGCTGCGCCGCCACATAGGTGAGCATGACCCAGAAGTCGGGTGCGGGCAGCTGCGGCCAGTCGGCGATGCCGGTGGCGATCAGCGCGTCGGAGACCAGGAAGAGCGCCCCGCCGGTGGCCGCGTACCGGCCGAGTACCCCGGAGCGGTACGCCATGGCGGTCAGCAGCAGGCTGTAGCCCGCCATCGGGATCCGCAGCCCGGCCGGCAGCCCGTCCCAGATCAGCACGACGAAGACCGCCAGCACGACCGCGTACCCGGTCCCGGGCAGCAGGGCGCCGCGCCGCCGCCCGAAGAGCACCAGGTAGCAGATGTGCCCGGCGGCGAAGCCGCCCATCCCGATGAGGAAGGCGAGATCGGCGTCGGCCAGCAGGAACACGTCCCCGGCCCAGCCGCAGAGCAGTGCGGCGACCAGCAGCCGGGGCCCGCGCCGGGCGGCGGCGTAGCCGGCCAGCAGCGGCATCAGCAGCGGCTTGGCGACGAGGTGGAGGCCGCCGATGTCCGCGAGCACCCCGACGAGATCGGCGGCGCACACGACGAGGAAGGCGATGAGCAGGGGCCGTACCAGCCGCTCCCGCCGCTCCCGCTGCTCCGTCCGCTCCGGCACCGGTCCGGCGCTCATCCGGTGCGTTCCGCGGCGGTGGCGGCGGAAGCGGTGGCGGTGACCGCGGGTGCCCCCGCCGTCCGCGCGGCCGGCTGCCAGCCGGGCCCCCGGAAGATCCGCCCGGCCCGCTCGCCCCAGCTGCCCGCCGCGCGCACGTCGCGCGCGATGGCGGCGTACTCGTGGGTGGCGACCCGCAGCGGGTTGAAGGTGTTGATGTTCTTGGTGAGCCCGAACACGGGCCGCTCGGTCTCGGCGGCGTACGACCCGAACCACCGGTCCCACACGATCAGGATCCCGCCGAAGTTCCGGTCGAGGTACCCGCCCTGCGAGGCGTGGTGCACCCGGTGGTGCGAGGGCGTGTTCAGCACGTACTCGAAGGGCCGGGGCAGCTTGTCGATCCGCTCGGTGTGCACCCAGAACTGGTAGACGAGGTTGGCCGACGAACAGAAGGCCAGCGCCGCCGGGTGCACACCGCAGGCGATGAGCGGCAGATAGAAGGGCCAGGAGGTCAGCGAGGTCCAGGGCTGGCGCAGCGCGGTGGAGAGGTTGAACTTCCGGCTGGAGTGGTGGACCACGTGGCAGGCCCACAGGATCCGGATGACGTGGTGGCCCCGGTGCGACCCGTAGTAGAAGAAGTCCTGGGCCAGCAGCATCAGCAGCACGGTCCACCAGAGCACGGGCACCCGCAGCGGCGTCAGCTCGTACACCGCTGTGTAGATCGCCACGATGGGCAGTTTCCACAGCAGGTCGAAGACCAGGCTGCCCAGCCCCATGGTGATGCTGGTGGCGGCGTCCTTCGCCTCGTACCCGGCGGCGTCCTCGTCGGGGTGGAAGTGGTGGAGCGCCATCTCCAGCACGGTGAGCAGAACGAAGGCCGGTATGGACCAGAGCACTACATCGGGCAGGTTCGTCGGCATTCCTGCACGGTAGAGCCGCATGTCGGCCCGGGACTAGACGTTGTTACCAACAAGTATGCGAGACCTGGTGTCAGCAGTCTTTGGTGACTTCCGACAGCCACGGCGTCGTACGATCCCTCCACCGGAGTCCGACAGGGGGAGGAACTGCCTTGCAGGGTCTGGAAGTTGCGCTGATCCGGCTCGCTACGACAGTACTCGGCACGGTGGCGAGATCACTGGTCGCGCCCAAGCCCGGCGCGGGCCTGGTCCCGGACCCGGTCCGCCCGCTCCCCCGCCCGGCGAAGCCGGGCCGGCTGGCGGCCGTGCTCGGCGGGCGGCTGGCCAAGTCGTACGCCGGGCTGCCGGAGAACGAGCGGCTGGCCGCCGTGGACGCGGTCCGCGACACCTTCGCGGCGCAGGGCACGCTGAGCGCGGACCGGCTGTTCTCCCTGGACCTGGCCCCGGAGCGGCTGGCCGCCGAACTGTCGGCGCCCCCGCCGGGGCTGTCGGAGCGGGCCGCCGGACTGTACCGGGAGCTGCTGGAGCGGTGCTGCGCCCATGTCGTGGAGCAGCTGACCGCCGAGCCGTCGTTCGCCGCCCGGGCGGCGGTGGAGCAGGTCCGCGCGGCGGAGCGGACGCGGGAGCTGGTGGCGGACGTACGGGACCGGGTCGGCCCGCACCCCGGGGCCGCGGCCCTGGACTTCGAGGAGCGGTACGCGGCGTTCGTGGCCGCGGCACACAGCCGGATGGGGCTGTTCGGGCTGACACTCGGCCGGTCGGCGGGCGAGTGGCCGCTGGAGACGGCCTACATCAGCCTGGCGGTGAGCTCCCGGCTCGACGCTCCGGACTGGTGGGAGGGGTCCGCGCCGGACCGGGTGACGGTCAAGGCCGAACAGGCCCTCGCGGAGACCAGCCGCCTGCTGCTGCGGGGGCCGGCCGGGTCCGGCAAGAGCACGCTGGTGCAGTGGCTGGCAGTGAACGCCGCGCGGCAGTCGTTCGACAGCGACCTGGCGGACTGGAACCGCTGTGTGCCGTTCGTGCTGCGGCTGCGCGCGTTCACCTCGGACGACCGGCTGCCCGGCCCGGAGGACTTCCTGCGCGCCACCGGCGTCCCGCTGCACGGCGCGGCCCCCGCGGGCTGGGCGGACCGGCTGCTGTCCGAGGGGCGGGGCCTGGTGCTGGTGGACGGGGTGGACGAGGTTCCGATGCGGCTGCGCCGGCGTACCGAGAAGTGGCTGAAGGACCTGATCACCGCGTACCCGAGGTCGCGCTATGTGGTGACGACCCGGCCGTCCGCGGTCCCCGACGGGTGGCTCGGCCAGCAGGGCTTCGTGGCGCACTCGATGCTGCCGATGGACCGGGACGACATCCGCGCCTTCATCAGGCACTGGCACGACGCGGCGCGCGGGCAGTGCCCGGCACCGGAGGAACGGGGCCAGCTCGACGTGTACGAGGCGTCCTTGCGCCGTGCGGTCGGGCTGCGCAGGGACCTCGGCCGGCTGGCGACCAACCCCCTGATGTGCGCCCTGCTGTGCGCGCTCAACCGCGACCGGCGGATGCAACTGCCCCGGGCCCGCAAGGAGTTGTACGACGCGGCGCTGGACATGCTGCTGGTACGGCGGGACACGGAACGCGAGATCGTGAACGTCGAGGGCGTCGACCTCACCCGGGAGGAGCAGACGGCGCTGCTCCAGCGGCTGGCGTACTGGCTGATCCGCAACGGCCAGCTGGAGGCGGCACGCGAGGAGGCCGTCACCATGGTGGCGGAGTGGCTGCGGGCCATGCCACAGGTACGGGGCACGGCCACGCAGGTCTTCTCGCACCTGCTGATCCGCAGCGGCCTGCTGCGCGAACCGGCGCCGGGCGCGGTGGCCTTCGTGCACCGGACGTTCCTGGACTACCTGGGCGCGAAGGCGGCGGTGGAGGCGCGGGACTTCGGGGTTCTGGTGCGCAACGCCCACGACGACGGGTGGGACGACGTGGTGCAGATGGCGGTGGGGCACGCCCGGGTGGACGAACGCACCCTGCTCCTGAGCAGACTGCTGCACCGGTCCGAGGAGGAGCCGGAACACCGCCATCGCCTGGTGCTTCTGGCAGCGGCGAGCCTGGACCACGCGCCCGAGCTGAGTCCCGGTGTCCGCTCCGAGGTACAGACGCGGACCGAGAAACTGCTGCCGCCCCTGGCTCCCGAGGACGCCGACGAACTCGCCAAGGCGGGCGAGCTGGTGCTGGACCTGCTGCCGAAGCCCGGCCACCTGAGCGCGGGCACGGCGGCCGCGATCGTACGCACGGCGGGGCTGATCGGGGGCGACGCCGCGTTCGAGGTGATGGTCGGGTTCAGACAGGACGAGCGGCCGGAGGTCTCCCGCCAACTGACCGAGAGCTGGGGCGCCTTCCCCGCGGAGGCCTACGCCCGGGAGGTGCTCTCCGCCGGCTCCTGGGCCACGTCGTATCTGTACGTGCGCCGGGCCGATCAGCTCGGCGCACTGCGTCACGTCCGCGGGGCCCGGCGGATCCATGTGAGCGGCGCCCACCGCGATCTCGGCCCCCTGCTCCGGCTGGACGCCCCGGAAGCGCTCTTCCTGTACGACAACTGGGTGCTCACGGACCTCTCCGCCCTGGCCTCCGTCCCCTCACTGACCGAGGTGGGAATCAGTCTCTGCCCGGAGGTGAAGGACCTGAGGCCGCTGGCCACCCCCGCGCTGCGGAGCCTCATGCTGTACGAGATCAACGCCGACGTGTCCCTCGAACCCCTGCGCGACATGACAGGGCTCACGGCCTTCACCGCCCAGCACCCTGTGCTCGTCGAGAGCGTGGGCGAACTGCCCATCGGCCCTCAGCTCACCAACCTCGCCCTGTCCCGCCAGACCCGGTACCTGCGCCTCGACGGCATCGAGCGCTGGCCGCGCCTGGACGCCCTCACGGTCGGGGGCCGGACCCAGCTGGGCGAGCTGGAGCGGCACCCGTCCCTCGCCACGCTCACGACGCTCGGGGTGCACGAGGTCGATCACTTCGACCCCCGGATGATCCACGGGCTCACCGCGCTGCGGCGGCTCCTCCTGTTCCGCTGCGGCACCGTCGCCGATCTGGCCCCCCTGCGCGAGCTGCCCGGCCTCACGTCGCTGCGGCTGAGCCACTGCGCGCTGGACGGTCCCCCGGTCGACCTGAGCCCGCTGGCCGCCTTCGAAGGCCTCACCGTCACCCTGTCGGGCGACACGAAGGCCAGCGGCACCGAACTCTTCCCGCCGGGCCGCATCATCCACCGCCCCTAGGGCGTGTCGTCGAACTGGCGTCGTCGCCCGAAGGGCGGCCGGGCGGCGTCAGGCGGGTGCTCTCGGCGCGCCGGCCCCGGGCCCCCGTACTGGACGCACCGGGGCCCGGGGCCGGTACGGCGAGAGTGCCTGCATGGCGCCGCCCGGCAGACGCCAGTTCGACGACACGCCCTAGACCCCCGCCGCCCCCAGCAGATGCCCCGCCGCGTACGTCACCGCCATCGCGACCGCTCCCCCGCCCATGTTCCGCAGGACCGCCGGCCCCGGTTCCGCGCCGCCCAGGCGGGCGCTCCACCAGCCCGTCACGGCCAGCACCGCGAGGACCGACAGCACGGTCACCGGCACCCGCAGGGACAGCGGGGGCAGCACGATCGCCAGCAGCGGGAGCAGCGCGCCCACCGTGAACGCCAGGAAGCTGGCGCCCGCCGCGTGCCACGGGTTCGCCAGCTCGTCCGGGTCGATCCCGAGCTCGACCTCCGCGTGGGCGCGCAGCGCGTCGCGCTCGGTCAGCTGGACGGCCGCCTCGCGGGCGACCTCACGGCTGAGCCCCTTGCCCTCCAACAACCCGGTGAGCTCGGCGAGTTCCGCCTCCGGGGTCTCCTGGAGCTCACGCTTCTCCGTCGCCAGCGCGGACTTCTCCGAGTCGCGCTGGGTGGACACGGACACGTACTCACCCGCGGCCATCGACAGCGACCCGGCCAGCAGCCCGGCCAGCCCCGCCGTGAGCAGCGTCCCGCGGTCCCCGGTGGCCCCGGCGACCCCCACGACGAGCCCGGCGGTGGACACCACACCGTCATTGGCCCCGAGCACGGCGGCCCGCAGCCAGTTGAGCCGCGCACCCAGCCCGCCGCCGTGCGGTTCGTCGTGCGCCTGGGGTTGAGTCATTCGGGGATGGTCTCATTTCCCGGCGTCACCAGACCCGCACCGACCCGCCCGCCGCGAACGCCGGGCTCGTCGCGTCCGGCGGGATCTGCTTCAGGGGCTCGGCCGTCTCCGTCACCGTCGGGCCGACGCGGGCCGCGATGCGGTCCAGGGCGGGCAGGTCGAATCCGTAGACGCGGGCGGCGTTCCCGCCGGTCATCGCCGCGATCTCGGCGGGCGGGAGTCCGGCGTAGGCGATCCGCAGCGCCTCGCGGGTGTAGGGGGCGGTGCCCTCGTCGTGGGGGTAGTCGCTGCCCCACATGATCTTGTCGAGGCCGATCCGGTCGCGCAGGGGCACCTCGTGCGGGCGCATGAAGCTGGCGCCGACGAAGCAGTTGTCACGCCATACCTCGCTGGGGCGGGCGCCCATGGAGTCCGAGAGGCCGGCGCCGAAGCGGGACTCGGCGGTCGTGGCCCGGGAGGCCGCCGCGACCAGGCGGCCGTGGTAGTAGTCGAGCATCTCCACGATGCCGGGGATCCAGCCGGAGCCCTGCTCGGTGAGGACGAGCCTGAGGGCCGGGTGGCGGCGGAAGGCGCCGCCGAAGATCAGGTGCCACAGGGCCCGGTGCGAGAACCACGTGGTCTCCACCATGAAGACGGCGCGGGCCGCCGGTTCGTCGCCGAGCGGCGGGGAGGCGGAGCCGCCGTGGTGGTTGACGGGGACGTCGAGTTCGGCGCAGGCGGCCCAGAGCGGGTCGTACGCCGGGGAGTGGAGTTCGGGGACGCCCGAGCCGGGAGGTGCGCCGGGCAGCAGGATGCCGCCGGTGAGGCCGGCTTCCTTGGTGCGGCGGACCTCGCGGGCCGCCTCCGCCGGGTCGTTGAGGAGGATCTGGGCGACGCCGGCACGCCGGCCCGGTGCGGCCGCGCAGAAGTCGGCGAGCCAGCGGTTGTGGGCGCGCAGCCCGGCCCAGCGCTGTTCGTACTCCGTCCGGGAGGGTGCGGGGGCCATCAGGGAGGCGGAGGGGAAGAACGGCGGAATGGTGTTGGGGAAGACGACCTCGGCGACGATGCCGTCCGCCTCCAGCTCGGCGAGGCGGCGGTCCGAGTTCCAGTTGCGGTCGGCGGTGTCGGCCACCAGGCCCTCGTACGGGTTGACGTAGGCCGCCGCCCAGGCGTCGAAGTCCTCGTGGTGCTTCGACTCCAGGTAGGGCCTGTAGTCGAGGAGGTCGGCGCCGGCGTGGCAGTCGGCGGAGATGACCGTGTAGCGGTCCGTCATGACGCCCCCAGAACCGGGAAGTCGTGGCCGGTCAGCCAGTGTCGGCCCGTCTCGCGCGAGCGGGCCCAGGAGGCTTCGACCGCCGTCTGGTCGGCGCTCTGGCCCAGGTCGGCCGGGGTGGGGCCGATGCGGGCGGCCAGGGGCGCGAGCCGGTCCGTGTCGAAGCCGAAGACCTCGGCGGCGGCCAGGCCCAGCATGCGGCGGGTCTCGGTGACGGGGATGTCGTGGAAGGTGTCGCGGAGCCAGTTCGCGGTCTTCGGCCAGGTGCCCTCGGGGTGCGGGAAGTCGCTGCCCCAGAGGATGTTGTCGACGCCGATCTCGTAGCGCTGGGCGAGTTCGCGGCGCTTGGTGTTGGTGGCGCAGACGAACACCTGCCGGTCGAGGTACTCGTGCGGCGGGCGCTTCAGTTCGGCGAACGGCGAGAGCTTCTTGCCGCCGTGGGCGCCGAGGTAGAGCCGGTCCATGAACCACAGGAGGTTCGGCAGCCACCAGCAGCCGGACTCGGCGACGCCGAACCTCAGCCCGGGGTGGCGTTCGAAGGCGCCCGACCAGAGCAGGAACCAGAGCGGGCGCGACGGCCACCAGGTGACCTCGGAGACGTAGATGCCGAGATGGTCGCCGTACTCGTGGCGCGGGGCCGCGCCGGAGTGGGTGACGACGGGCATCCCGGTCTCGGCGGCGGCCGCCCAGACGGGGTCGTAACGCCGGTCGTGGTAGGGGGCCTTGTCCACCCACATGGAGGGGATCATGAGGGCGCCGAGGCCGGAGTCCTTCGCCCGGTGGATCTCCGCCACGACCCGGTCGGTGTCGCCCGTGACGGGCAGCAGGGCGACCCCGCAGTGGCGTTCGGGGTGCTGGGAGACGAAGTCGGCCAGCCAGCGGTTGTGGGCCTGCGCTCCGGCCATGCCCAGCTCGGGGTCCTGGTCGCCGGAGAGGCCGAGGCCGACGCCGAAGGGGGCGGCGGTACGGCTGTCCACGGCGTCCGCGTCGGGGAAGACGACCTCGGCCGCCACCCCGTCGCCGTCCAGCTCCTTGATGCGCCGGGCGGCGTCCCAACCGCCCCTGAGCCCTTCCTCGTTGTCGCGGAACCACTGGTCGGCGAAGGCCTCGTTGCGTACGCCGAGGCGGGTCATCTCCTCGCGGCGGCGGTCGCGGCCGGCCAGGAAGTCGTCGAACTGCCGGTGGAAGCGGCTGTCCAGGTAGGGCCGGTACTCCTCGGTGGGCAGTCCGGCGTGGCAGTCGGAGGAGATGATCAGGTACGGGTCGTCGTCGGTCATGGCTCACTCCTCAGTCGAGTATGAAGTTCTCCAGGTAGGACGGGTCGGAGCGGTCGAGCATCGACTGCGACCGGGCGCGGATCTGCCGGTCGCTGTGCTCGCTCTCGGGGAGCATCCAGAAGCGGTCGGCGCGGATGCCGTCCACGACGGTCGCGGCGACGTCCTCGACGGGGGTGAACTCCACCGTGCGGCCGGCCGCCCGCATCGCGCTCTCCCACTGGCCGAGGCTGCGGTACGGGGTGCGGCGCGGGCGCTCCTTGGCGTACCGCTCGGGCCGGTTGCGGTGGGACTCCCACAGTCCGGTGCGCAGCATGTGCGGTCCGGGGAAGAGGACCGAGGCGCCGACCGGGGCACCCTCCGCCTTCAGATGGGCGTACAGCGACTCGGTCAGGGTGACGACCGCGGACTTGGTGACGGCGTACACGGAGGCGGTGGGCAGCGGCGCGATGCCTCCGTCGCCGGACGAGGTGTTGACGACATGGCCGGGGCCGCCGTCCGCGAGCATGCGTGGCACGAAGGCCTGGATGCCGTGGAAGACGCCCCACACGTTGACGGCGAAGGCCCACTTCCAGTCGTTGGGTTCGTGCTCCCACATCCGGCCCTCGGCGCCCGATCCGACCCCGGCGTTGTTGCACAGGACGTGCACGGCGCCGAAGGTGTCGTACGCGGCGTCGGCGAGGGCCCGTACGGAGTCGCGCTCGGCGACGTCGACGAGGAAGGGCAGCACCTCGGCCCGCTCCCGGCTCAGTTCACCGGCGGCCCTGTCGAGTGCGCCCTTCTCGACGTCCGCGAGGACGACCTTCAGCCCCTCGGCCGCGAAGCGGCGGCCCATCGCGAGGCCGATGCCGCTCGCGGCGCCCGTGACGACGGCGGTCTGTCCCGGTCCGAGCCTCATCGCACACTCCCCTGCGGCGGTCCGTCGTGGATCTGCTGGGGGTCGTCGTAGCGCTGGTGGAGGTACGGGAGCAGGGCGGCGGCGCTCACCCGCTCGACGGCCCGGCCGCTCTGGTCGCCGGTCTTCTCGCCGAGGGTGAGGCCGACGACGCGCAGGACGGGGAGGTCGGCGACCGGGTCGTACATCGATTCGCGCAGCACCACGTCGCCGCTGACGCGTTCCAGCCGGCGGACCTTCTCGTGGCGGGTGCAGTGGACCAGGACGGGGTCGGACTCGAAGCCGTCGCCGTCCACGGCGGGCAGGAATTTGAAGTAGAAGTCGAGCTTGGTGGTGGGCGCGGGCAGCGGCAGCGGGCCGCCGACCGCGCCGCGGATCTCGACGAAGTCGATGCCGTGCCGGGTGAGCGCGGCCCGTACGAGGAGGCCGTCGCGCTCCACGGTCACCCCGCCGAGCTTCTTCGGTTCGCCGAACACCTCCCGGCCGCCGGTCAGGGCCCGTTCGTGGGTCATCGGCATGACCAGCGGATACCAGCCCTCGTGTCCGTCGTGGACGGCGGCGACGGCGACGGAGCCCGCGCCGAGGGGGTAGCCGGGAAGGTCGACCTTGCTCGCACTGGCCCGGACGAGCGGGCGTCCGGAGGGTTTCAGGGGCGGCGGGAGGACGGCCGCCACCGCGTCGGGGTCGCTCTCCCAGACGGCGGTGACGCCGGTGGACCAGATGTCGGGGAGCCGGGAGCGGGCCTCGCGGGCCGCCGCGATCTCGGCCTCGGTGCGCGCGCCGTACCGTACACGTGCCATGCGGTGCCACCCTTCTGGATCGGCCGTTCGGGGTTGTCCGTGCCGGGTTCTGTAACACAGTTACACCCGAGCCCGTGAAGGGTGAAGAGCCGTGCGTGTAACGGAGTTCGGAGTCTGGAGGAGATGTGGCGCGTTCGTCGCTGACCCGCGAGGAGGTCCTCGCGGCGGCCGCGGGGCTGGTGCGCCGTGACGGTCCGCGGCAGCTGACCATGCGCAGGCTGGCCGCCGAGCTGGGCACGGCGGTCACTTCGATCTACTGGCACGTCGGCAACCGCGAGTCGCTGCTGGACGCCCTCGTCGAGCGCACCGTCCTGGAGATGGGCACCCTGCGGCCCGCCGGCCGGGCCCCGGCCGCCCGGATCGTCTCCGTCGCCCGTGCGCTGCGCCGCGAGCTGCGCGCCCGCCCGCATCTGATCGCGATGGTCCACGAACGGGGGCTGACAGAACGGATGTTCCTGCCGGCCCAGCAGGCGCTGGCCGCCGAGGTGCACGCCGCCGGACTGCGCGGGAGCCGCGCGGCGGACGCGGTCCGGGCGGTGCAGGTCCACACGGTCGGCTTCCTGCTGGTCGAGCGCAACCGGGAGCGGTCCCCCGTCCAGTCCCCCGGCGAGGGCGAGCTGTGGTCCGCCGCGGAGGCGGACGGCGACGCCGCGCTGGCCCGCGCGCTGGCCCGGCCGGCCGACCCGGACCGGCTGTTCGTCATCTCCCTGCGGGCCCTGGTGAACGGGCTGCTGGCCGGGGACGGGGAGAAGGGTGCGGCCGGGGGGCGGGTGACGGCCGAATAGGGGACTGTCGGTCCCGGCCCGTATTCTCTGTGACCATGCTCGACGACCGCCAGACCGCAGCACCGTGGCCGACCGCCTACCCGCAGGGGTACGCGGTCGTCGACGTGGAGACCACCGGACTCGCCCGGGACGACCGGATAGTGTCCGCGGCGGTCTACCGCCTGGACGCGCGGGGCAATGTCGAGGACCACTGGTACACCCTCGTCAACCCGGAGCGCGATCCCGGCCCCGTCTGGATCCACGGGCTGACGAGCGATGTCCTCGAAGGGGCTCCGCTCTTCCCCGAGGTCGCCGCCGAGCTGTCCGAGCGGCTGGCCGACCGGGTGCTCGTCGCGCACAACGCCGCCTTCGACTGGTCGATGCTCGCCCGGGAGTACGCGCGAGCGGCGGTCACCGCCCCCGTGCGGCAGCGGCTGTGCACCATCGCGCTCGCCAAGGAGCTGCGGCTGCCGCTGCCCAACCACAAGCTGGAGTCGCTGGCCGCGCACTTCGGCGTGGTGCAGCAGCACGCGCACCACGCGCTGGACGACGCCCGGGTGCTGGCCGAGGCGTTCCGCCCGAGTCTGCACGCGGCGGCGCGCGACGGGGTGCGGCTGCCGCTGCTGGAGTGCCGGCCGCTGACCGAGTGGTCGGACTCGCCGGTCACCCCCCGGGTCGGCTACCAGCCGGCGTACGGCGGGCAGACCAGCTGGCGCCCCTCGCGCAAGCGCCCGGCCTGCCCGTATCCGAATCCGGGACGGTACGAGAAGGACAAACCGCTCATGCAGGGCATGCGGGTGGCCTTCTCCGGGGACACCTCGGTCGACCGCGAGCTGCTGGAGGACCGAGCCGTGGAGGCGGGACTGCATGTGGCGACCAGCGTCTCCCGGCTGACCAGCCTGCTCGTCACCAACGACCCGGACTCGGCGACCTCCAAGACCGTGAAGGCGAAGTCGTTCGGCACCCCGATCGTGGACGAGAGCGCCTTCACCCATCTCCTGCGGGACGTGGCCCCGGCGACGGCGAAGGTGCCGGGGCCGACGCCGTCATCGGAGTGAACCGGCGGCGACTCGCCCGCCCGCCGCTCGCCCGTCACCGCCCTCGCGTCCCACCCTGTGGCGCATGGCACGTTGCGAGGTATGCGGAAACGACTACGGGATGTCCTTCGAGGTGCATGCGCAGGGCGCGATTCATGTCTTCGACTGCTTCTCCTGCGCCATTCACCGCATGGCGCCCATCTGTGAGCACTGCCGGGTCCAGGTCATCGGCCAGGGTGTCGAGGTCGACGGGCACTGGTTCTGCGGCGGTCACTGCGCCCGCGCGGAGGGGAAGGTGGGCATCGTCGACAAGGTGTGAGCACCGGGTGGCACCCCCCTTCGGCCACCCCCTGCGCGAGGCACCCCATGACGCGGTTGTACCGTCGTGGGGTGTACCGCTTCCTGATGACCCGGCAGTGGCTGATCCTCGCCCTGATCTCCCTCGTCCTCATTCCCACGATGGTCGAGCTGGGTTTCTGGCAGCTGCACCGGCATGAGCACAAGGTCGCGCAGAACGCCCTGATCTCCCGCAACCTCAAGGCGGAGCCCGTCCCCGTGGCGAAGCTCACCTCCCCCGGCCACACCGTTCCGCGCTCCGACTACTGGCGCACGGTGACGGCCACCGGGACGTACGACGAGAAGCACGAGGTCGTCGTACGCCGCAGGACCGCCACCGACGGCAGCATCGGCTTCCATGTGCTGATCCCGTTCGACCTCAAGGGCGGCGGCACGGTCATGATCAACCGGGGCTGGATCCCGACCGCCGCGGACCAGCACCAGTTCCCCGACGTACCGGCCGTCCCCCGGGGCGAAGTGACCGTCACCGGCCGGCTCAAGGCCGACGAGACGACCAGCGCCAGCGGCATCAAGGACATCTCGGACCTTCCGGACCGTCAGGTGATGCTGATCAACAGCGCCCAGCAGGCCAGGCTGCTCTCCCGGCCGGTGCTCGGCGGCTACATCGAGCAGACCGGACCCGAGCCCAAGGGCGACACCCCCGAGCTGATCGAGGCCCCCGACGACAGCTCGATCGGCCCGCACATGGCGTACGCCGTGCAGTGGTGGCTGTTCGCCGCCGGGGTGCCGGTCGGCTTCGTGGTGCTGGCCCGGCGGGAGAAGCGCGACCGGGTCGCGGCCGCCGCCGAGGCCGCGGCGCGGACCGACGCCGCCGAGCCCGAGCCGGCGAAGGCCTGACCCCGGCCCGCCCGGCACCCGGACGGCGTTCGCCGGGGTGACTCCGGCCTCTCCTCGCGGCCCGTCTGCTTAGCGGACGCCAGGTTCGGGAACACGCCAGAACGTGACCCCACGCATCGAGGACTACGCCCTCATCGGCGATCTCCAGACAGCCGCCCTGGTGGGCAAAAACGGTTCTGTCGACTGGCTCTGTCTGCCCCGCTTCGACTCGGGCGCCTGTTTCGCCGCGCTGCTCGGCGACGAGGACAACGGCCACTGGCGCATCGCACCGAAGGGCGCGGACACCTGCACCCGGCGCGCCTATGCGGGTGACTCACTCGTGCTGGAGACCTTCTGGGAGACCCGCACGGGCACGGTCAAGGTCATCGACTTCATGCCGCAGCGCGACAACGAGCCCGATGTGATGCGGATCGTCGAGGGCGTCAGCGGCACGGTCGACATGGCCTCGGTGATCCGGCTGCGCTTCGACTTCGGGTCCGTGGTGCCGTGGATGCGCCGCTCGGACGGCCACCGGGTGGCGGTCGCGGGGCCCGACTCGGCGTGGCTGCGCAGCGAACCGCCCGTCAAGACGTGGGGCCAGCAGTTCTCCACCTGTTCCTCGTTCAGCGTCTCCGAGGGCGAACGGGTGGCCTTCGTCCTGACCTGGCACCCCTCGCACTCGCCCAGGCCCGATCTCGTCGACCCGTACGAGGCGCTGGAGAACACTCTCGCCGACTGGGCCGCGTGGTCGGCCCGCTGCAAGTACCAGGGCCCCTACCGGGACGCCGTGATGCGGTCGCTGATCACCCTGAAGGCACTCACCTTCGGGCCGACCGGCGGCATCGTGGCGGCCCCCACCACCTCACTGCCCGAGGAGCTCGGCGGCGTACGGAACTGGGACTACCGCTTCTGCTGGCTGCGGGACTCCACGCTCACCCTCGGCGCCCTGGTCTCGGCCGGCTATCTGGAGGAGGCGGCCGCCTGGCGGGACTGGCTGCTGCGGGCCGTCGCCGGGGACCCGGCCGATCTGCAGATCATGTACGGGCTCGCGGGCGAGCGCCGGCTGCCCGAGTCGGAGCTGCCCTGGCTGCGCGGCTACGAGAACTCCGCGCCGGTCCGCATCGGCAACGCGGCGGTCCGCCAGCGCCAGCTCGATGTGTACGGGGAGGTCATCGACTCGCTGCGGCTGGCCCGGGACGCGGGCCTGGACGACAAGCCGCACGCCTGGAACCTCCAGCTCAGCCTGCTGGGCTTCCTGGAGTCCACCTGGCGCGAGCCGGACGAGGGGCTGTGGGAGATCCGCGGGCAGCGCCGCCACTTCGTGCACTCCAAGGTGATGGCCTGGGTCGCGGCCGACCGGGCGGTGCGCAGCCTGGAGGAGGACCCGGGCCTGGCCGGCGACGCCGACCGCTGGCGGGCGATGCGCGACGCCGTGCACCGCGAGGTCTGCGAGAAGGGGTACGACCCCGTGCGCAACACCTTCACCCAGTCCTACGGCTCCCGGGACCTGGACGCCGCGACCCTGCTGATCGCCCGGACCGGGTTCCTGCCGCCCGACGACCCGCGTGTCATCGGCACCGTGGACGCCGTACGCGAGGAGCTGGGCAGCGACGGGCTGGTGCGCCGCTACAGCACCGACGGCACCTCCATCGACGGACTGCCGGGCGGCGAGGGCGCCTTCCTCGCCTGCTCGTTCTGGCTGGCGGACGCACTGCGGATGACCGGGCGCGCCGACGAGGCCACCGAACTCTTCGAACGGCTGCTGGCCCTCCGCAACGACGTGGGGCTGCTGGCCGAGGAGTACGACACGGCCGCGATGCGCCAGCTCGGCAACTTTCCGCAGGCGTTCAGCCACATCGGGCTGGTCGGCACCGCGGTCGCGCTGGCCGAGGCGGAGACCGCCGAGGACACCGCGCGGGACGACACGGCAGGATAGGGCCATGGATCTTGGACTGAAGGACCGTGTGTACATCGTCACCGGCGCCACGCGCGGGCTCGGCAACGCCACCGCCCGCGCGCTGGTCGCCGACGGCGCGAAGGTGATCATCACCGGCCGGGACGAGAAGAGCGTCCGGGAGGCCGCCGACGAGCTGGGCCCCGACGTCGTCGGGCTCGCCGCCGACAACGCCGACCCGAGCGTGGCGCAGCGGCTCGTGGACGCCGCGCAGGAGGGGTTCGGCCGGTTCGACGGCATCCTCGTCAGCGTCGGCGGCCCGGCGCCCGGCTTCCTCGCGGACAACACCGACGAGCAGTGGCAGTCGGCCTTCGAATCGGTCTTCCTGGGTGCGGTACGGCTGGCCCGCGCGGCCGCCGCGGCGCTCGGCGACGGCGGCGTCATCGGCTTCGTGCTCTCCGGCTCCGTCCACGAGCCGATCCCCGGGCTGACCATCTCCAACGGGCTGCGCCCGGGCCTCGCCGGATTCGCCAAGTCGCTGGCCGACGAGCTGGGTCCCCGGGGCATCCGGGTGGTGGGTGTGCTGCCGGCCCGGATCGACACGGACCGGGTGCGTGAGCTGGACGCGCTCTCGGGCGACGCGGAGGCCGCCCGTACGGCCAACGAGGCGCGCATCCCGCTGCGCCGCTACGGCACCCCGGAGGAGTTCGGCCGGACGGCGGCCTTCCTGCTCTCCCCGGCCGCCTCGTATCTGACGGGCATCATGGTGCCGGTCGACGGCGGGTCGCGGCACGGCTTCTGAGCGCACGGCCGCGGGGACGGGCCCGGTTCTCCCCGGTCCCGCCCCCGCGTCGTACGACCCGTTCCGTCAGTTCCCGTCAGTTCACCCGTTCCGCCCGGTGCTTGACGGCCTTCAGCCGGACCTCGGCGGGCAGCGCGGCCAGTCCGGCGGAGTCCCTGGCGTGGGCCAGCGCCTCGTCGTTCAGCCGGCCGAGCGCCTCGTCCGGTGCCGCGTGCGGTTCCATCAGCAGCCTGATCCGGGCGCTCGGGGTGCTGCGCTTGCCGGTCAGGACGACCTGGGCACGGGCCACCCCGTCCAGCGCGCCCGCCTCCGAGGCGAGGACGCCTTCCAGGGCCCGGCCGCGCAGCAGGGCGCCCTCGCCGTCGCCGCTGTCCACGAGCACCTCGGCGAGGCGGGAGCGGCGCAGCTGGGCCAGCAGCCACCACAGCGAGAGGACCACGAGGACGGCGAGCACCGCGATCACCGTCGGCCACCACCAGCCCTCGCCGCGCCAGCGGTCCCGGTCGGCCTCGCTCAGCAGCACGTCGTGCTTGCCGTACCAGGGCCACCAGGACGGCACGGACAGGCCGAGCGCCGCGGCCAGCACCCCGCCGCCCACACAGATCAGCACCAGCCCGGCAAGGCCCAGCAGTACCCGGTTGACGGTCCTGCGCACGCCGTTCACCCCTTCTTCGCCGGACGGCGGACATGGACGGACAGCCCCGGCGGCCTGGCCAGTCCCAGTTCCCGGATGCCCGTGGAGAGCACGGTGTCCAGATCGGCGCGTACGTCGTCGAGTTCACGGAAGTGCGACACGGCGCGCACGCCGACCTTGTTCCGGCCCATCCGGACCCGGACCGACTGCACTCCGGACACCTCGACGGCCCGGTCCCGCAGAACCATGGCGGCGGCGGACCGGTCGAGCGCGGCCCGTACCCCGGGGTGGTCACGGCGCATCGTCAGCAGATCGCGCAGGCCCGGGGTGAGCGCGAGGAGGAGCAGCCAGAGACCGAGGGCCGCCGCGACCGACGCGCCGGTCAGCACCCAGACGTCGTCCAGGCGCCGCTGGGCCAGTTCGTCGGCCAGCGAGCGGCGCCACTGCATCGCGGGGTGGTCGGCGCGCACGGCCGCCACGTCGTAGAGGAGCAGCCCGGACGCGCCGAGGACGACCAGCGCGACGACAGCCGCCGGGATGCGGCGGGCGGACCAGAAGCGGCCGGCACCCGAATCGCCCCGCGCATTGTCCGGCACGGGGTCGTACGCCGCGGCGGAGGCGGACTGGTCGAGCGCCAGGACGGACCCGTGCTCCACCGCTCCGGCGGGCGGGTGCTCGGCGCCCTGTTCCGGGTGCTGGGGCTCGGTCATCGGATCCTCCCCTGTGCCGCGAGGCTCGCTCCTGAGGGGTGCAGGCGCTCGACCTGTACGGCCACTTCGGGCACCTCCATCCCCGCCAACGCCTTTACCCGCTCGGTGACCCGCCGACGCACGGCGCCGCACTGGCGGCCGATGTCACTGGGATATCCGAGCTCCAGGCTCACCCGGACGCGTGCGGTGTCGCGGTGCACGGTGACCGTGGCGCGCGGCGACTCCGCCTCCTTCGCCGGCGCGTCGACGGCCTCCTTGGCCGCCTGCGCGGCGATCTTCGCGACCACCCGGTCGGCGATCCGCGTCTCGCCACGCTCCCCGGCGGGTACGGGTCCGCTCGCCCCCGACAACGCCGTCACCGCCGTCGGTCGCCGCGCTCGCGACTCCGGAAGAAGTCGCCGGGTTCCAGGTCGCCGTCGAGGAACCGACCGGCGATGAAGCCGATCGCCCCGAGGGCGGCCACCAGCAGAAAGGCACCGAACCCGCCGAAGTATCCGGCGAAACCGAGCGCCATGCCGGCCACCATGCCGACCACAGCCATGCTCATCGTGTGCTCCTCAACTGCCTCGGACGGGGAGGACTACTGGAGACGCGGTTCGGACTGGTCATCGTCGTCGTCCTCGTCGGGCAGCTTCACGTCGCTGACCGCGATGTTGACCTCGACGACCTCGAGTCCCGTCATCCGCTCGACCGCCGCGACAACGTTTTCCCGTACATCGCGGGCGACATCGGCGATCGACACGCCGTAGTCGACGACGATCTCCAGGTCGAGGGCGGTCTGGGACTCGCCGACCTCGGCCTTGACCCCGCGCGTGACGGACTTGGAGCCGCCGGGGACCCGGTCGCGGACCGCGCCGAAGGTACGGGAGAGGCCGCTGCCCATCGCGTGGACGCCGACGACATCGCGTGCCGCCATTCCGGCGATCTTCTCCACCACTCCGTCGGCGATCGTCGTACGGCCACGGGTGGCGGGGTCGCCACCGCCGCGCTTGGTGAGCTGGCTGCCGCCCGTCGAGTCCTTGTCGGGGTTCTCGGGCCGGTTCCGCTGTGGGGTCTCGGTCATCGCCGTTCTTCCCTTCGGGGCAGGTTGGACTTCCTTGCCCACATTAAGTGCGCTTGCCCAGTCTCGCGCCGTGGATGCGGCAGGCTGGGGCAATGACGACGGCTGACAGCACGCACAGGACCCAGGGGTGGACGGCCGCGGTTCGGCAACGGCTCGGCCTGGGCCGGCTGCTCCCCCTGGGCGGTCCGGCGGACGGGGCCTGGATCTCGGAACGGGCCGCGGTCGCCGTGCTGCGCCGGGCGACGGCCGGACCGGGCCCCGGCCCGGTCCTCGGGGAGCTGCGGATCGCCGTGGCCGCCCCGGACACGGCTCCGGACCCGGAGCTGCCACCGCCCCCGAGTGCTCTGCCACCGGGCCCGCTGCGCATCGAGGCGACCATGGCCGCGACCTACGACCAGCCCCTGCCGACCGCCGCGGCGGCGCTGCGCGAGGCACTTCTGACGGCTGCCGCGCGGCGGCTGGGCCTGGTGGTGTCGGAGGTGGACCTACGGGTGACGGAACTGCTGGAGGATTCGCCCGATCGGGTAGAACCGGAACCCGCCGAGGTGACGCGCGCGGCGGACGCGGAGAACGCGGCGGGCCGGGCGGCCGCCGCGGTGAGCGGGGTCGCGACGCTGACCCGGGTCCTGGGGCCCGCGGTGCACACGGGTGAGGACCATGTCCGGGTGGAGCTGGCGACGGACGGCGGCCACCGGGCGCTCGACGTGGCCCGTGCGGTGCGGGCGGCGGTGACCGGGGCGGTGGAGGGGCATCCGCCGGTCACGGTGCTGGTCACCTCGGTGACGGAGGACCCGGGCGCGCGGGAGCCGCAGGGGCCGCCGGCCGGCTGAGCGCGGGCGGCGGCCCCGGTGCCGCGCGGTGGTGGTTCAGTCGAGGGAGCCCGCGAGGTCGCGGAGCCGGCGGCCCTGCGCGGCCCGTTCGGCGGCGCGCTGCTCCTCGTACGTACGCGAGACGGCGCCGCCCAGCAGGGCCTTGGTCTCGATGACGGCGTCGCGGGGGGCGGCCAGCAGGGCGCCGGCCAGGTCGCGGGCGGCCCCTTCGAGCTCGGCGGCGGGCACCACGAGGTTGGCCAGGCCGGTGCGCTCGGCCTCCTCGGCGTGCACATAGCGGCCGGTGGCGCAGATTTCGAGCGCGCGCGCATACCCCACCAGGTGCACCAGGGGGTGCGTGCCGGTGAGGTCGGGGACCAGCCCGAGGCTGGTCTCGCGCATGGCGAACTGCACGTCGTCGGCGACGATCCGCAGGTCACAGGCCAGGGCGAGCTGGAAGCCCGCGCCGATGGCATGCCCCTGGACGGCCGCGATCGACACGATGTCGTTGCGACGCCACCAGGTGAACGCCTCCTGGTACTCGGCGATGACCGCGTCGAGCTCGGCCTCCGGGCCACGCCCCATGGCGAGGAACGACGGCTCGCCGTCGAAACCTTCGGGGGTGAACGCCTGTCGGTCGAGTCCGGCAGAGAACGACACGCCTTCGCCGCGCAGCACGACGACCCGCACACTGCCGGGCAGGGCCCGACCGGCCTCTGTCAACGCCCGCCACAGAGCGGGGGACTGAGCGTTGCGCTTGGCCGGATTGGTGAGGGTCACCGTGGCAACCGCGTCGTCGACGGTGAGTCGTACGCTGTCCTTGTCGAGCACAGAGTCGAGCGAGGTCATGGAGCGCCTCCGGATCGGGGTGCGGGTCAGTACAGTCAGCACAGAGCTAAGTGACTGAACAGTAACCACCCGGTGGACCGCACGATCTACCGGGTGGCCACCGCCGAAACCGGTGAGCCCCGGGACAGATCCTGGGACCTGCCCCGATCCGCCGACGGCCGTCAGGCCGTCGCGGCCTTCTTCCCTCGTGTCGCGCCGCCGCGTCCCCGCAGCGTCACTCCGGACTCGCTGAGCATCCGGTGGACGAACCCGTAGGAGCGGCCGGTTTCCTCGGCCAGCGCCCGGATGCTCGCACCGGAGTCGTACTTCTTCTTCAGGTCTGCCGCGAGCTTGTCGCGCGCGGCGCCGGTCACCCGGCTGCCCTTCTTCAGAGTCTCGGCCACCCGTGCCTCCTCGTGGGAAGTGCGCTCTGGACTCTCATGATCACCCCTCCCGCGCTTCCTGGCCACCCATTCGGCAAGGTCTGTGCAACCGGATTCACGCCCCGGGAGTGCGCCGGCACGACCGGAATCCCGCATTCCGTGGAGGCTGCGGGGGCGGCTGAAGGGTGGTCCGGAAAGAACGGCCAGGTCAGGGACCGCAAGGGAAAAGGCGTCCATATGAGTGCGCCCGGCAGCTATCTGCCGGGCGCCGCGCCGAGGTACGAGACGTACTCACACAGATGATGGATCACGCATAGGCCGAATGATCCAGTGCGAGTGGATCAGGCCAGCGCGACCAGGTCCCGGTAGTCGGCACCCCACAGGTCCTCGACACCGTCCGGGAGCAGGATGATCCGCTCGGGCTGGAGCGCCTCGACGGCTCCCTCGTCGTGCGTGACGAGGACGACCGCGCCCTTGTACGTGCGCAGCGCGCCGAGGATCTCCTCGCGGCTGGCCGGGTCGAGGTTGTTGGTGGGCTCGTCGAGCAGCAGCACGTTGGCGGAGGAGACCACCAGCGTCGCCAGGGCGAGCCGGGTCTTCTCGCCGCCGGAGAGCACCCCGGCGGGCTTGTCCACGTCGTCGCCGGAGAAGAGGAACGAGCCGAGCGTCTTGCGGACCGCGACCAGGTCGAGGTCGGGCGCGGCGGAGCGCATGTTCTCCAGGACGGTGCGGTCCGGGTCCAGGGTCTCGTGCTCCTGGGCGTAGTAGCCGAGCTTGAGGCCGTGCCCCTCGATGATCTGGCCGGTGTCGGGCTTCTCGGCGCCGCCGAGCAGCCGGAGCAGGGTCGTCTTGCCGGCGCCGTTGAGGCCGAGGATGACGACGCGGGAGCCCTTGTCGATCGCGAGGTCGACGTCGGTGAAGATCTCCAGCGACCCGTAGGACTTGGACAGCCCCTCCGCCATCAGCGGGGTCTTGCCGCACGGCGAGGGGTCGGGGAAACGCAGCTTGGCGACCTTGTCGGAGACCCGGACGGCCTCCAGGCCGGAGAGCAGCCGGTCAGCGCGCTTGGCCATGTTCTGCGCTGCCACGGTCTTGGTGGCCTTGGCGCGCATCTTGTCGGCCTGCGCGTTGAGCGTGGCCGCCTTCTTCTCGGCGTTCTGCCGCTCGCGCTTGCGGCGCTTCTCGTCGGCCTCGCGCTGCTGCTGGTAGAGCCGCCAGCCCATGTTGTAGATGTCGATCTGCGAGCGGTTGGCGTCGAGGTAGAAGACCTTGTTGACGACCGTCTCGACCAGCTCGACGTCGTGGGAGATCACGATGAAGCCGCCGCGGTAGGTCTTCAGGTAGTCGCGCAGCCAGACGATGGAGTCCGCGTCGAGGTGGTTGGTCGGCTCGTCGAGCAGGAGCGTGTCGGCGTCCGAGAAGAGGATCCGGGCCAGCTCGACGCGGCGGCGCTGACCGCCGGAGAGGGTGTGCAGCGGCTGGGCGAGCACCCGGTCGGGCAGGCTCAGCGCGGCGGCGATGGTGGCGGCCTCGGCCTCGGCGGCGTATCCGCCCTTGGTGAGGAACTCCGTCTCCAGGCGCTCGTACTTCTTCATCGCCTTCTCGCGGGTGGCGCCCTTGCCGTTGGCCATCCGCTCCTCGTTCTCCCGCATCTTGCGCAGGATCTCGTCGAGGCCGCGGGCGGAGAGGATGCGGTCGCGGGCCAGCACGTCGAGGTCGCCGGTGCGGGGGTCCTGCGGGAGGTAGCCCACCTCGCCGGAGCGGGTGATGGTGCCGGCGGCGGGGGTGCCCTCGCCCGCGAGGCACTTGGTGAGGGTGGTCTTGCCCGCTCCGTTGCGGCCGACGAGGCCGATGCGGTCGCCCTTGGCGATGCGGAAGGAGGCGGATTCGATGAGCATGCGGGCGCCGGCGCGCAGCTCGATGCCGGAAGCGGTGATCAAGGGAAAAACTCCAGGGCGGAATGGACGGCGGAGGAACGGCTAGCGATTCACGACTCGACGCCGCTACTCACGCACACGCACAAGGAGGATTGCCATGAGGACCAGTCTACTGGCGGTGTCCAACCGGATTTCCGCGCGCTCCCCCGCCGGGCGACGGACGCTCGCCCGCTGCCGTCGGCCGACTCCACCGCGTGAACGTAACGGGGCATAGAGGTGTGAATTACCCGATACTCGGCGAAGGGCTGTGCGGCAGCCACGACCGGAGCAGAGGGTGGTGCCATGCAGTTCGACGACGACGCCGATCTGGACACGTCCGAGGTCAAGGATGTGCGCGGCAGCCGTGTCCCGGGTGGCAGGGCCACCGTGGGCGGCGGCATCGCGGGGGTCATCGCGCTGATCCTGGGACTGCTCTTCGGCGTCGGCCCGGACCAGCTGGGCCTGTCCTCGGGCGACTCGGACCCGGGCGCGACCGCGTCGTCGGCGGCGCAGGTCGAGCAGAGCTGCCGGACCGGCCAGGACGCCAACACCAAGGACGACTGCCGGATCGTCGCGGTGGTCAACAGCGTGCAGGACTACTGGAAGCAGGAGTTCGCCCGGCGCGGCGGGACCTACGGCAACGCCCGCACCGTCCTGTTCACCGACCGGATCAGCACCGCCTGCGGCACCGCGACCTCGGCCGTGGGGCCCTTCTACTGCCCCGGTGACCGGCAGGTCTACCTCGACCTCGGGTTCTTCGACGAGCTGCGGACGAAGTTCGGTTCGAGCGGCGGGCCGTTCGCCCAGGCGTACGTCGTGGCGCACGAGTACGGACACCATGTGCAGAACCAGCTGGGGACCCTGGGCAGGGCGCAGGACGGGCGGACCGGCGAGAACAGCAACGCGGTGAAGGTCGAGCTCCAGGCGGACTGCTACGCCGGGGTCTGGGCCCATCACGCGACGACCACGCCCGACGAGTCGACCGGCCGGCCACTGATCACCCGGCTCGACCGGGCCGACATCCGCGACGGCCTGGACGCCGCCGCCTCGGTCGGCGACGACCGGATCCAGGAGAAGTTCCAGGGCCGGGTCACCCCGGAGTCCTGGACGCACGGCTCGGCCGCCCAGCGCCAGCAGTGGTTCACCACCGGCTTCAGCAGCGGCGACATGGCCGACTGCGACACCTTCCGCTGAGCGTTGTCGGTGGGCGGTGGAAGACTGGACGGGAAGTGAGACACAGATCACAGGAGAGGTGAGCGCGATGACTGGCGCGGGTGCGGGCGTTCCGACCATTTATCCGACGATTCTGTACGACGACGCGAAGGCCGCGATCAGGACGCTGACCGAGGGCCTCGGCTTCACCGAGGAAGCGGTGTACGAGGGCGAGAACGGCGCGGTGATGCACGCGGAGCTGTCCTGCGGGAACGGCAGGGTGATGCTCGGCTCCAAGGGCCGCGAGGGCGCCTTCGCCAAGGCGATGGCCGGGGCGGGCCCGTCCGGCGTCTATGTGGTCGTCGACGAGGTGGACGCGCACTACGCGCGGGCCCTGGCCTACGGGGTGGAGATCCTGATGGAGCCCACCGACCAGGACTACGGCTCGCGGGACTACATGGCGCGGGACGCCGAGGGCAACGTCTGGAGCTTCGGGACGTACGCCCCCGGTTCGGGCTGAGGACGGCCCGGCCCGCCGCGGGTCTCCCCCGGACGGCCGGACCGCGCGGCTCAGGCGCCGCCGGTGTGCACCTGGAACGCCGCCTTGCGGACGGCCTTGGCGAGAGCGGGGTCGGGGTGCGCGGCGGCGAGCGCCACCAGGACCTGGACGGTGCGCGGATGACCGACGGCCCGTACCTCGTCGAGCAGGGCGGGGACGGTGCCCTGCACGGCCGAGTCGAGATGGCGGACCAGCAGCCCGGTCTCGCCGTGGTCGGCCACGGCGGCCGCCGTGTCGACCCAGAGCCAGGTGGCCTCCTCGCGGCTGAGGACCTCCTGCGCGTCCTCGGGGTCGGCGCCGTCGTACTCGGCGAGCCAGAGCAGCGCGTAGGGGCGCAGTGACGGGTCGGTGAGGACCGCGCGCACCTCGGGCTCGGCGGGCGCGCCGACGACCCGGAGCGCCTCGAAGGCGAGCCCCCGCAGCAGGGCGTCCTCACCCCGGGCGACGCCGAGGAGTTCGGCGACGGCGCTGCCGACGGGGCGGGCGGCCAGCCAGGCGCGGTATTCGGCGCGGGCCGGACCGGGGGTGAGGCGGGCGCAGCCCAGCAGCATGTCGGCGGCGGACTGCTCGATGTTGCCGGCCGGGCTCTGGGCGGCGACGCAGATCTGTTCCAGCTTGACCCAGACCGCCCAGTTGCCAAGCGGGGTGAGGGTGGCCTGTCCGGCTCCCAGGGTGAGCGCCCCGACGGCGGCCAGCCCTTCCAGGGCCCAGTCCAGCAGGAGGGCGACCAGCTCCTGCGGGTGGGCGGTGGGGGCCGGTTCGGCGGGGGCGGGCACCGGCTGCGGGCCGTAGGGCACCTCGCAGCGCTCCTCGTGGAGTTCGGCGACGCGCTGGCCGAGGAGGTCGAGGAGGGCGGGCACGGTGACGGGGCCCGCCGAGAGCTGGAGCAGGGAGAGCACCTGGGGCACGGCCTCGACGGCCTCGGCGACGGCGGTGGACTCGATGCCCCGGGGCGCGGGGTGGACGAGCGACCAGGCGTCGAAGAGCGCCACCCAGCCGCGCAGGACGGCGGAGTCGTCGCGGTCCCAGGCGCGCAGCCGCCAGCCGGGCCGCGCGGTGTCGCCGTGGAGTTCCACGAGTCCGGCGAGGCGGGCCCGGTCCCAGCCGGAGCTGACCTGGGCCGGGGACAACTCCAGCGCCGCGGCGGCCCTCTCCAGGGCCTGGGCGGCCAGCGGCGGGGTGCCGGGGCTCGCGCCGTCGGCCGCCCAGCGGGCGATCCGGACGGCGTCGGCGAGTACGGTCCTGGCCTGACGGGCCAGTTCCGCGCGGGGCGGGGTGCCCTCGGGCGGGCGGGGCGCGGGCCTCGTGCGCCGGGTGGTCACCGCCTTGCGAGCGGTGGCGAGGGGTCGCGGGCGGACAAGTCGCAGCCTGGAGTCGCGCGGGGTACGGGACGTCACGGGAGCAGTCTTGCCTCTGACGGCCCGAAAGCCCAAACGGAACGCGGATCACCGGGGCCCGGGGCTGACCGCACCGGCCGGGACCAATCGGCCGAAGCGGCGCATCGGCTCACATCAGGGGCGTCAGGAAGCGGCGCAGTGTCTCTTCGTAGTGGACCGGGTCGGCATTCCACATCGCCGCATGCGGAGCGTGGGGTACGGCGTGCAGGGAGACCAGGTCGGGTCGGCGGGCTGCCAGCCGGCGGGAGGCGAGCCAGGGGGCCAGGGTGTCGTCGGGGCCGTGGAAGATCAGGGTCGGCACATGGAGGGTCGCGGGCAGCGAGGTGTCCAGGAGCCGGGCGCCGCGCAGCCCGGTCTGCCCCTGGACGGCGCGCACGGCGAGCGGCAGCAGGGCCGAGGGAACGCCCCGGGCGGCGGCCAGGGCCCGCAGGGTGGTGGCCCAGTCCAGGACCGGGGAGTCGAGGACGAGGCCGGAGATCCGGTCCCGCAGCGCGGAGTTGGCGCAGGCGTGCAGGGCCATGGAGGCGCCGGTGGACCAGCCGTGCAGGACGACCTTCTCGGCGCCGTAGCGCACGGCGAAGCGGATGGCGGCGTCCAGGTCGCGCCATTCGGACTCGCCGAGGTGGCTGAGCCCGTCCGGATTGCGCGGGGCCCCGGCGTCGCCCCGGTAGGCGAGGTCGAGCACGGGCAGCTGCTGTCCGTGCAGGAAGCCCGTCACGTTGAGGGGGTGCTCGCGGGTGGTGCCGAGGCCGTGCACCGTGATCACCCAGGTGTCGCGGGGGCCGGGCACGAACCAGGCGGGCAGTCCGCCGAGTTCGCCGGGGATCTCCACCTCGCGGAAGTCGAGGCCGAGGGCTGTGCCGGGGTCGCCGCTGTACAGGGCGGGGGTGAGCCGGACCTTGGCGCCGGGCACCAGGGTGCCCCGGCCGACGCGTTCCAGCCGGCGCACGACGGTGTCGGGGGCCTGGTGGGCCTGGTCGATCACGGGGCCGGCGACGGCGTGGACGCCCTCGCCGGTCAGCCCGTAGGTGCCGGGGCGCAGGGACGTGAAGGACCGGGTCAGGGTGACCTGTCCGGCCGCCGTCGCGTGCACGGTGAGTTCGCGGTCTGCGGGCAGCGGTCGGCCGGACGGCGTCTTGAGGGCGACGTCGCCGGCGTACCGGCCGGCCGCGACCGCTGCCGCACCGGCGCCGAGGAGGGAGGTGACGGCCGCTGCCGTCGCTGTTGCCGGGCGCACCGCTTCAGTCTCCTGGGCCGGACCGCACCCTGCCAGTGGGCGGGGGCCGTCCGGTGGCCGGGGGCCTCAGCCCGGCTGTCCGTACCCCTTCAGTGCCTCCTGGACCTCGGCCAGCTGGTCCGGTGTCAGCAGGGCGGGAGTGCGGCCGGGCACGGAGCCGGCGGCGAGCCAGACGCGGCAGAGCCATTCGAGCTGGGCGGTGCGGTCGTAGGCCTCGTCGGGGGTGGCGCCGAAGGTGACCGTGCCGTGGTTGGCGAGCAGGCAGCCGGTGCGGTCGCGCAGGGCGGTGAGCATGTTCGCGGCCAGTTCACCGGTGCCGTAGCGGGCGTAGGCGGCGACGCGGACGGGGCCGCCGAGCAGCGCGGCGGCGTAGTGCACCGAGGGGACCTCGGTGACCAGGGTGGAGACGGCCGTGGCGTGCACCGCGTGGGTGTGCACGACGGCGGCGGCGCCGGTGTTCCGGTAGACCGCGAGATGGAGCGGGAGTTCGCTGGTGGGGGCCAGCTCGCCGATGACCCGGTTGCCGTCCAGGTCGACGCCGACGGCGTCCTCGGGGCGGAGCCGGTCGTAGGGCACTCCGCTCGGGGTGACCAGCACCGTTTCGCCGACCCGGACCGAGACGTTGCCCGAGGTCCCGACGACGAGCCCCTCGGACGCCGTCCTGCGGGCCGTGGTGACGACCGCGTCCCAGGCCAGTTCGATCGAATCCCGCCATCCGTCGCTCATACGAAGATCCTTTCACCGGATGAGCGGCCCGTCACCGCCCCTCCCCCACGGGCCGCGCCGGCCCCGGATTCGGGGCCCACACTGCCCTGTGCCCTCCACCCGTGATCACACGGTGACGGAACAGGGCGGCGGCACTCCGGTTGGGGTCACCACAACGCCCTGCTCAGTTCATCTTCCGTTCACTCAGGTTGCCTACGGTCCACGTGCCACTGACGTCGAACGATTGCCTGGGTAAATGGAACACATCACGCTGCTGCTCGCGATTGTGATCGTGACAGCTCTAGTGTTCGATTTCACGAACGGTTTCCACGACACCGCCAACGCGATGGCCACCACCATCTCGACCGGCGCACTCAAACCCAAGACAGCGGTCGCCATGTCCGCCGTTCTCAACCTCGTCGGCGCGTTCCTGTCGGTGGAGGTCGCCAAGACGATCTCCGGCGGGATCATCAACGAGGACGGCCTCAGAACCGAGGTCATCTTCGCCGCGCTCGTCGGCGCGATCCTGTGGAACCTCCTGACCTGGCTGGTCGGCCTCCCGTCCAGTTCCTCCCACGCACTGTTCGGCGGCCTGATCGGCGCCGCGGTGATGTCCGCCGGCTGGTCGTCGGTCGACGGCGGCACCGTCGTCACCAAGGTGCTGCTCCCCGCCGTCGCCGCCCCGGTCGTCGCCGGTCTCGCCGCGCTGCTGGCCACCCGGCTCACGTACCGGATCGGCGGGAAAGTCACGGGCGGCGCCCAGGAGAAGGCGACCGCCAAGGGCTACCGTGCCGGGCAGATCGCCTCGGCCGGCCTGGTCTCCCTCGCCCACGGCACCAACGACGCGCAGAAGACCATGGGCATCATCACGCTCGCCCTGGTCACCGGCGGTGTCCTCGCCCCCGGCTCCAACCCGCCGGTCTGGGTCATCGTCTGCGCCGGCCTCGCCATCGCACTCGGCACCTACCTCGGCGGCTGGCGCATCATCCGCACCATGGGCAGCGGCCTGACCGAGCTGAAGCCGCCGCAGGGCTTCGCCGCCCAGACCAGCGCGGCGACCGTCATCCTGGCCTCCTCGCACCTCGGCTTCTCCCTCTCCACCACCCAGTCCTGCTCCGGCGCCGTGATGGGCGCGGGCCTCGGACGCAAGGGGGGCGTGGTCCGCTGGTCCACCGCCACCCGGATGTTCGTCGCCTGGGGCCTGACCCTGCCGGCCGCCGGACTGGTCGGCGCGGGAGCCGAGTTCCTCACCAAGCAGGGCACCTGGGGCGTCGTGGTCGTCGCGGCGCTGCTGATCGCGGGCTCCGGCGCGATCTGGGTGCTCTCCCGCCGCAAGCCGGTCGGCCACGGGGACGTCGCACCGGACGCGGAACCCGCGGGCGTCGTCACCACCGCCATCGCGGCCGTCAGCCCGCCGCCCACCGCGGCGGCCCAGGCGCAGGCCCACGACCTCACGGCCACCATCCCGGCCCCCGCCGCCCCTGTGACCGACCCGGCCCGACCGGCCACGGTGTAAGGACGAAGGACACATGCACATCGACTGGGCAGCCCTCGGCACCGTCTTCGGCGTCTCTCTCGTCGCCACCGTCGGCCTGGTGGGCCTCTTCACCCTCGGCATCGTCGGACTCTCCAAGCAGCCCGGACCCGCCACGGAGGGCGGACAGCCGGGCGGGTCGCTCCTGATGGCCCGCGCGGGCGCGTACGTCTGCTTCGGGCTGTGCGCCGCGGCGGTCGCGTACGGCATCTATCTGATCGTCGCCTGAGGCCCGCCGGCCTCTCCCCGCTCCTCCCCGTCGGGCCGGACACACCGCGTGTGTGTCCGGCCCGATGTGTGTCTACGCACACTGCGCCGTCGCAGGTCAACGGCAGGTTGACGGGTGTTCGCGGAGCGTGGTGGACTGCCGGAGCCATTACGGCGACAGCAGAGGAAGCCGGTGCGAATCCGGCGCGGTCCCGCCACTGTCACCGGGGAGCAGTCCCCCACCACCGGAAGTCACGGTTCGCGCGAGCGGACTGGAAGACCGGGGGAACTGCGGATCCGGAAGCCAGGAGACTCTCGTCGCCGGTCACGTCGAACCAGGGCGCGGACCCTGAGTGAGGACATATCGCCATGCCCGGCCGCCGTGCGTCCGTCCCTGTGCCCTTCCCGCCAGCAGTTGCCCGTACGAAGGTCCTCCGAGGCGCGACGGCCGGCTGAACCGTGCGTGCCGATCGCATTTTCGCGTACGGCGCCACGGCCGGTCTGATCGGCGATCTGCTGCTCGGTGACCCCCGCAGGGGGCACCCGGTCGCCGCCTTCGGGCGGGCCGCGGCGGGCGTCGAACGCCGGCTGTGGCGCGACCACCGCGGGTGGGGCGCGCTGCACACCCTGCTCTGCGCCGGAGGCGCCGCCGGGGGCGCCGCGCTGGCCGCCCGCGCCCTGCGGCGCCACCCCGCCGCCTCCGTCGCGCTGACCGCCGCCGCCACCTGGTCCGTCGTCGGCGGTACGTCCCTGGGGCGCGAGGCCCGCGCCATCGGCGGCGCGCTCGCCGCCGGGGACGTCGAACTCGCCCGGGAGCGGCTGCCGCACCTGTGCGGCCGCGACCCGCAGTCCCTGGACGGGCCACAGATCGCCCGCGCCGTCGTGGAGTCCGTCGCCGAGAACACCTCGGACGCCGTGGTCGGCGCCCTGGTCTGGGGCGCGCTCGGCGGCGTCCCCGGGCTCGTCGGCTTCCGCGCCGTCAACACGCTCGACGCGATGGTCGGCCACCGGTCGCCCCGCCATCTGCGCTACGGCTGGGCCTCGGCCCGCCTCGACGACCTCGCGGGCTGGCCGGGCGCCCGGCTGACGGCCCTGCTCGCCGTGGCCGCCGGGGGACGGCCACGGGAGGCGGTCCGGGCCTGGCGGGCCGACGCGGCCAAGCACCCCAGCCCCAACGCGGGCCCGGTGGAAGCCTCGTTCGCCGGCGCGCTCGGCGTACGCCTGGGCGGGACTCTCGCCTACGGCGGCCGGGTCGAGCACCGCCCCGTCCTCAACGGCGGGACGGGCCGGGCGGTGGAGACCGCCGACATCGAACGGGCCGTACGCCTCTCGCGCCGGGTCGGCGCGCTCGCCCTCGGCGTCAGCGTGGCGGCCCGCCTCGGTGCGGGACTCGCCGCCCGCCGCCTCACCCGTACCCCAGATGCACAGGTCCCAGGACGGAGAGCGGTATGAGCGGTGGGCTGCTGGTGGCCGGCACCACATCGGACGCGGGCAAGAGCGTCGTCACGGCGGGCATCTGCCGCTGGCTGGTGCGCCGGGGCGTGAAGGTCGCGCCCTTCAAGGCGCAGAACATGTCGCTGAACTCCTTCGTCACCCGCGAGGGCGCCGAGATCGGCCGCGCCCAGGCCATGCAGGCCCAGGCCGCCCGGGTGGAGCCGACCGCCCTGATGAACCCGGTGCTCCTCAAGCCCGGCGGCGACCGCTCCAGCCAGGTCGTCCTGATGGGGCGCGCGGTCGGCGAGATGAGCGCCCGCGGCTACCACGGCGGGCGGCAGGAACAGCTTCTTTCCACCGTCGTGGACTGCCTGGAGCAGCTTCGGGGCACGTATGACGCGGTGATCTGCGAGGGGGCGGGCAGTCCGGCCGAGATCAATCTCCGGCGCACGGACATCGTGAACATGGGCATCGCACGGGCGGCACGCTTCCCGGTGGTGGTCGTCGGCGACATCGACCGGGGCGGGGTCTTCGCCTCGTTCTTCGGCACGACGGCGCTGCTGTCGGCCGAGGACCAGTCGCTGGTGGCCGGCTATCTGGTCAACAAGTTCCGGGGCGACGTCTCGCTGCTGGAGCCCGGCCTCGACATGCTGCTCGGCCTCACCGGACGGCCGACGTACGGCGTACTGCCGTTCGCCCACGGCCTCGGGATCGACGAGGAGGACGGGCTGCGGGTCTCGCTGCGCGGCGCCGTACGGGAGTCGGTCGTCGCCCCGCCGCACGGCGAGGACGTCCTGCGCGTCGCCGTGTGCGCCGTGCCGCTGATGTCCAACTTCACCGACGTGGACGCGCTCGCCGCCGAACCCGGCGTCGTCGTGCGGTTCGTGGACCGCGCCGAGGAGCTGACCGACGCCGACCTCGTCGTCGTGCCCGGCACCCGGGGCACCGTGAAGGCGCTGGCCTGGCTGCGCGAGCGCGGACTCGCCGACGCCCTGCTGCGGCGCGCCGCCGAGGGCCGCCCGGTCCTCGGGATCTGCGGCGGCTACCAGATCCTCGGCGAACACATCGAGGACGAGGTGGAGTCGCGCGCCGGGCGGGTCGACGGGCTCGGACTGCTGCCCGTGCGCGTCCGGTTCGACCGCGAGAAGACCCTCGCCCGGCCGGTCGGCGAGGCGCTCGGCGCCCCGGTCGAGGGGTACGAGATCCACCACGGCGTCGCCGACGTGCGCGGCGGCGAACCCTTCCTCACCGACGGACAGGGCGGCCGCCTCGACGGCTGCCGGTCCGGTTCCGTGTGGGGCACCCACTGGCACGGCTCGCTGGAGAGCGACGCGTTCCGCCGCCGCTTCCTGGCCGAGATCGCGCGGGCCGCCGGCCGGCGCTTCGTCCCCGCCCCCGACACCTGCTTCGCCCAGCTGCGCGAGGAACAGCTCGACCGGCTCGGCGACCTCATCGAAGAACACGCGGACACCGATGCGCTGTGGCGACTCATCGAGTCGGGCGCACCGGCAGGACTTCCCTTCATCGCCCCCGGAGCACCTGGAGCACCCGCATGAACGCCCCGTCGAACGCCCCGCTGAGCACCGTGCTGCTGTTGTCGACGGCCGACACGGACCTGCTGGCCGCCCGCGCCTCGGGCGCGCCCTTCCGGATCGGCAACCCGACCCGTATCGACGTGACCGGGGAACTGCCCGAGCTGATCGAGGGCTCCTCCGTCGCCGTCGTCCGTCTGCTGGGCGGCAAGCGCGCCTGGGAGGACGGGCTGGCCGCGCTCAAGGCGGCCGGCATCCCGACCGTGCTGCTCGGCGGCGAGGCCGTGCCGGACGCGGAGCTGATGGCCGAGTCGTCCGTACCCGCCGGTGTCGTCGCCGAGGCCCTGCGCTATCTGGTGGAGGGCGGCCCCGGCAACCTGGTCGAGCTGTCCCGCTTCCTGTCCGACACCGTCCTGCTGACCGGGCACGGCTTCGCCGAGCCGCAGAAGATGCCCGAGTGGGGCCCGCACGGCGACCGGCCGTTCGTCGAGGGCCGCCCCACCGTGGGCGTGCTCTTCTACCGGGCGCACCACCTCTCGGGCAACACCTCGTTCGTCGACGTGCTGTGCGACGCCGTCGAGGCGCGCGGCGCCAACGCCCTGCCCGTGTACTGCGGTTCGCTGCGCGGGGCGGACGCCGGTCTGTACGAGCTCATCGGCCGGGCCGACGCCCTGGTCGCCACGGTGCTCGCGGCCGGCGGCACCCGGGCGTCGGACGCCTCCGCCGGGGGCGACGACGAGGCCTGGGACATCGGCGCGCTCGCCGATCTGAACGTGCCGGTGCTCCAGGGGCTCTGCCTCACCTCCTCGCGCGCCGCCTGGGAGGCGTCGGACGCCGCGCTGACCCCGATGGACGCGGCGATGCAGGTGGCCATCCCGGAGTTCGACGGCCGGCTCGTCACCGTCCCGTTCTCCTTCAAGGAGCAGGGCCCCGACGAGGTGCCGGTGTACCGCGCCGACCCCGAGCGGGCCGCCCGCGTCGCCGGGATCGCCGTGCGCCACGCCGTCCTGAAGCACAAGACCAACGCCGAGAAGAAGCTCGCCCTGGTCTTCACCGCCTATCCCACCAAGCACTCCCGCGTCGGCAACGCGGTCGGCCTGGACACGCCCGCATCCGCCGTCCGCGTCCTGGACGCCCTGCGCGACGCCGGTTACGGGGTCGAGGGGCACCCGGACAACGGTGACGAGCTCATCCACCGCCTCATCAACGCCGGTGGCCACGACGTGGAGTGGCTGACCGAGGAGCAGCTCGCGGCGGCTCCGGCGCGGGTGCCGCTGGCGGACTACCGGGAGTGGTTCGCGCAGCTGGAACCCTCGCTGCGCGACTCGATGCTGGAGCACTGGGGCGAGCCGCCGGGCTCGCTGTACGTGGACGGCGACGACATCGTCCTGGCCTCCCTGCAGTTCGGGAACGTCGTCGTGCTGATCCAGCCGCCGCGCGGCTTCGGCGAGAACCCGATCGCGATCTACCACGACCCGGACATGCCGCCCTCCCACCACTATCTGGCCACCTACCGCTGGCTGGAGAACACGTTCGGCGCGGACGCCGTCGTCCACATGGGCAAGCACGGCACGATGGAGTGGCTGCCCGGCAAGGGCCTCGGCCTGTCCGCCGGCTGCGGCCCGGACGCGGTGCTCGGCGAACTCCCGCTGATCTACCCGTTCATCGTCAACGACCCGGGCGAGGGCACCCAGGCCAAGCGCCGGGGCCACGCCACGGTGGTGGACCACCTGGTGCCGCCGATGGCACGCGCCGACACCTACGGCGACCTGGCCAAGCTGGAGCAGCTGCTCGACGAGTACGCGCTCGTCAGCGACCTGGACCCGACGAAGGCGCCCTCGGTGCGGGCGCAGATCTGGACCCTGGTCAAGGCCGCCGAGCTGCACCACGACCTCCATGTGGACGAGCAGCCGGGCGACGACGACTTCGACTCGTTCGTGATGCACATCGACGGCTACCTCTGCGAGATCAAGGACGTCCAGATCCGCGACGGGCTGCACATCCTGGGCGGCGGCCCGGTCGACGAGGCCCGGGTCAACCTGGTCCTCGCGGTGCTGCGCGCCTCGCAGGTGTGGGGCGGCACGGCCAACGCGCTGCCCGGTCTGCGGGCGGCGATCGCCGAGCACTTCGGGCTCAGCGAGAAGGAGCTGCTGGGCGAGCCGGGTGCGGCCGTGAAGGTGCCGGACGGGCTGACCGCGCTGGTGGACGGGCCGGCACGGACGGGCGCGGACGCGATCGACCTGCTGGAGCAGCTGTGCCGCCGGCTCGCGGAGGGCATGGAGGCGCGCGGCTGGGACGTGACCGCCGCGGCGGGCCTGGTCCGGGAGGTGCTGGGGGCCGAACTCCCGGACGCCGTCGCCGTCCTGGGCTTCGCCTGCGAGGAGGTCGTGCCCCGGCTGGCCCGCACGACGGACGAGATCGACCACATCCTCAAGGCGCTGGACGGCGGCTTCGTCCCGGCGGGTCCCTCGGGTTCGCCGACGCGCGGACTGGTCAACGTGCTGCCGACGGGCCGCAACTTCTACTCCGTCGACCCGAAGGCGATTCCGTCCCGGCTGTCGTGGGAGGTCGGCCAGTCGCTCGCGGACTCGCTGATCGCCCGGTATCTCGCGGACACCGGCGCCTATCCGAAGTCGGTCGGCCTGACCGTGTGGGGCACCTCCGCCATGCGCACCCAGGGCGACGACATCGCGGAGATCCTGGCGCTGCTGGGCTGCCGCCCGGTGTGGGACGACGCCTCGCGCCGGGTGACGGGCTTCGAGGTGGTGCCGGTGAGCGAGCTGGGCCGGCCGCGCATCGATGTGACGGTCCGCATCTCCGGCTTCTTCCGGGACGCGTTCCCCCACGTGGTGGGGCTGATCGACGACGCGGTGCGGGCGGTGGCGGAGCTGGACGAGCCGGCCGACGCCAACTACGTACGGGCGCACGCCGACGAGGACACCGCCGAGCACGGCGACCGCCGCCGCGCCACGGCCCGTATCTTCGGCTCGAAGCCGGGGGCGTACGGGGCGGGGCTGCTGCCCCTGATCGACGCGCGCAACTGGCGCTCGGACGCGGATCTGGCCGAGGTGTACGCGGTCTGGGGCGGTTACGCGTACGGGCGCGGGCTCGAGGGGCGGGCGGCGCGCGGGGACATGGAGACGGCGTTCCGGCGGATCGCGGTGGCGGCGAAGAACGTCGATACGCGGGAGCACGACTTGGTCGATGCCGACGACTACTTCCAGTACCACGGTGGCATGGTGGCCATGGTGCGCCATCTGACGGGCGAGTCGCCCGAGGCGTACGTGGGGGATTCGGCGACGCCGGACCAGGTGAAGACGCGGACGCTGGGCGAGGAGACGCACCGGGTGTTCCGGGCGCGGGTCGTCAATCCCCGGTGGATGGCGGCCATGCGGCGGCACGGGTACAAGGGCGCCTTCGAGATGGCGGCGACCGTGGACTACCTGTTCGGGTACGACGCGACGGCGGGGGTGGTCGATGACTGGATGTACGAGAAGTTGTCGGCGGAGTACGTGTTCGACGAGACCAACCGGGACTTCATGAAGAAGTCCAATCCCTGGGCGCTGCGCGGGATTTCGGAACGGTTGCTGGAGGCGGCCGAACGGGGGCTCTGGGCGGAGCCGGATGCGGAGACGCTGGAGCGGCTGCGGGCCACGTATCTGGAGCTCGAAGGGGAATTGGAGGGGGAGGAGTGAGGCCGGTGCGCGCGGTGTGCGGGGCGCCTGCTGCGGGCCTGTCCCCTGGCCGCCCCTTCCCGAACCGGGGCTCCGCCCCGGACCCCGCTCCTCAATCGCCGGAGGGGCTGGAATGTGCCCTCGTCAAGGAGGTCTTGTGAGTACGCCTTATCCCTTCACCGCCATCGTCGGTCAGGACGACCTCCGGCTCGGGCTGCTGCTCAACGCGGTGAGTCCCGCCGTCGGCGGCGTCCTCGTGCGCGGCGAGAAGGGGACCGCCAAGTCCACCGCCGTGCGCGCGCTCGCCGCGCTGATGCCGGAGGTGTCCGTCGTCCCGGGGTGCCGGTTCTCCTGCGCCCCGGACACGCCCGATCCGGCGTGTCCCGATGGGCCCCACGAGGCCGGATCCGGCGTGTCGCGGGCCGCGCGGACCGTGGAGCTTCCCGTCGGGGCGTCCGAGGACCGGCTCGTCGGGGCACTCGACATCGAGCGGGCGCTCGCCGAGGGCGTGAAGGCCTTCGAGCCGGGGCTGCTCGCTGACGCGCATCGCGGGATCCTGTACGTGGACGAGGTCAACCTTCTCCACGACCATCTGGTCGACCTGCTGCTGGATGCCGCCGCCATGGGTGCCTCGTACGTGGAGCGCGAGGGCGTCTCCGTACGGCATGCCGCCCGCTTCCTGCTCGTCGGGACCATGAATCCCGAGGAGGGCGAGCTGCGGCCTCAGCTGCTCGACCGGTTCGGGCTGACCGTCGAGGTCGCCGCCTCGCGGGAGACCGATCTGCGGGTCGAGGTGGTGCGGCGGCGGCTCGCGTACGACGACGATCCGGCCGGGTTCGCCGCGCAGTGGGCCGACGAGGAGAACGCGTTGCGGGCGCGGATCGTGGCCGCGCGGGCGCTGCTGCCTCACGTACGGCTCGGCGATGGTGCGTTGCGGCAGATCGCGGCCACCTGTGCGGCCTTCGAGGTCGACGGGATGCGGGCCGACATCGTGATGGCCCGGACCGCCACCGCGCTGGCCGCCTGGGCGGGGCGTACCGATGTCCTGGCGGAGGATGTCCGGCAGGCGGCCCTGCTCGCGCTCCCCCATCGGCGCCGGCGCAATCCCTTCGACGCGCCGGGGCTCGACGAGGACAAGCTCGACGACACGCTGGAGCAGAACAGCGGCGAGGACGACGATCCGGACCCGGACGGGCCCGGTGGCGGTGGCCGGCCGCCGGAGGGCGACGGGCCCGACACGCCGCCGCAGGGCGAGGGCGGGGACGACGACACGCCCGCGCAGTCCGTCCCCGAGCAGGGCACGGAGAAGGAGCAGGAGCCCGTGCAGGGGCAGTCCTCGCGCGGTGGCGAGCAGCAGCCCGTACGGGCCGGTGAGCCGTTCCGTACGAAGATGCTCAGCGTGCCGGGTCTGGGCGAGGGCGCGGCGGGGCGGCGCTCCCGGGCGCGTACCGAGCACGGGCGGACGACCGGGGCCCGGCGGCCGCAGGGCGCGCTGACCAAGCTGCATCTGGCCGCGACCGTGCAGGCCGCCGCCCCGCATCAGCGGGCGCGGGGGCGGTCCGGGCGGGGCCTGGTGGTGCGGCGGGACGATCTGCGGCAAGCGGTACGAGAAGGTCACGAATCCAATCTCGTGCTGTTCGTCGTGGACGCGTCCGGTTCGATGGCCGCCCGGCAGCGGATGACCGCCGTGAAGGGTGCGGTGCTGTCCCTGCTGCTGGACGCCTATCAGCGGCGGGACAAGGTCGGGCTGATCACCTTCCGGGGCAAGGACGCCGAGGTGGTGCTGCCGCCGACGTCGTCCGTGGACGCGGCGGCCGGGCGGCTGGAGATGCTGCCGACCGGGGGGCGTACCCCGGTGGCCGCCGGACTGCTGAAGGCGCATGACGTGCTGCGGGTGGAGCGGATGCGTGACCCCTCGCGGCGGCCGTTGCTGGTCGTGGTGACGGACGGGCGGGCGACCGGTGGGCCCGAGCCCGTGGCGCTGGCCGCGCGGGCGGCCCGGCTGCACGAGGCCGAGGGCACCGCGTCCGTGGTCGTGGACTGCGAGTCGGGGCCGGTGCGGCTCGGGCTCGCGGCGAGTCTCGCGGGCGAGCTGGGCGGCACCGCCGTCACGCTCGACGAGCTGCGGGCCGACTCGATCGCCGGGCTGGTCAAGGACGTTCAGGGCAGCAGGAGGGCCGCGTAATGCCGCAGGGACAGCCGGTCAGTGTGCCGGACGACGGGCTCACCACCCGGCAGCGGCGCAACCGGCCGCTGCTGGTGGTGCACACCGGCATCGGCAAGGGGAAGTCGACGGCCGCCTTCGGGCTCGCGCTGCGCGCCTGGAATCAGGGCTGGCCGATCGGGGTCTTCCAGTTCGTGAAGTCCGCGAAGTGGAAGGTCGGCGAGGAGAACGCGCTCAAGGTGCTCGGCGCCAGCGGCGAGGGCGGGTCCGTCGCCTGGCACAAGATGGGCGAGGGCTGGTCCTGGGTCCAGCGCGATCAGCAGCTGGACAACGAGGCGGCGGCCCGCGAGGGCTGGGAGCAGGTCAAGCGCGATCTGGCGGCGCAGACGTACCGGCTGTACGTGCTGGACGAGTTCGCCTACCCGATGCACTGGGGGTGGGTCGACACCGATGAGGTCGTCGAGGTGCTGCGCGGGCGGCCCGGCAGCCAGCATGTGGTGATCACCGGGCGCAACGCTCCCGCCGCGCTGGTGGAGGCGGCGGACCTGGTGACGGACATGTCGAAGGTCAAGCACCCGATGGACGCCGGGCAGAAGGGGCAGAGGGGCATCGAGTGGTGAACGTTCCCCGCCTGGTCGTCGCCGCGCCGTCCTCCGGCAGCGGCAAGACCACCGTCGCGACGGGCCTGATGGCCGCCTTCGCCGGGCGGGGGCTCGCCGTGTCCGGGCACAAGGTCGGGCCCGACTACATCGATCCGGGCTACCACGCCCTGGCCACGGGCCGTCCGGGGCGCAATCTCGACGCGTACATGTGCGGGCCGGAGCTGATGGCCCCGCTGTTCGCGCACGGCGCGCGGGGATGCGACCTGGCGGTCGTCGAGGGTGTGATGGGGCTGTACGACGGGGCGGCGGGGCAGGGGGAGCTGGCCTCCACTGCGCAGGTCGCGAAGTTGCTGCGGGCGCCGGTGGTGCTGGTGGTCGACGCGTCCTCGCAGTCGCGGTCGGTGGCGGCGCTGGTGCACGGTTTCGCGTCGTGGGACACGCAGGTGCGGATCGGCGGGGTGATCCTGAACAAGGTCGGCTCCGACCGGCACGAGGCGCTGCTGCGGGAGGCCCTGGAGGAGTCCGGGGTGCCGGTGCTGGGGGTGTTGCGGCGGGCCGAGCAGGTGGCGGTGCCGTCGCGGCATCTGGGGCTGGTACCGGTGGCCGAGCGGCGGGAGGACGCGGTGGCCGCTGTCGCGGCGATGGGGGCGCGGGTGCGGGCGGGGTGCGATCTGGAGGCGCTGACGGCGCTGGCTCGGTCGGCGCCGCCGGTGCCGGGTGAGGTGTGGGATCCGGCGGAGGCGGTGGGGGACGTGGTTCCTCGGACGCCGCAGGGGCCGGAGCGCGGGGGGCCGGTCGTTGCCGTTGCCGCCGGGGCCGCGTTCACCTTCTCCTACGCCGAGCACAGTGAGCTGCTCGCCGCCGCCGGGGCCACCGTCGTGCCGTTCGATCCGTTGCGGGACGAGGATCTGCCCGAGGGGACGCTGGGGCTGGTCGTCGGGGGTGGGTTTCCCGAGGTGTACGCGCCCGAGCTGTCGGCCAACGAGCCGTTGCGCAAGGCCGTCGCGGAGCTGGTCGCGGCGGGGGCGCCGGTGGCCGCCGAGTGTGCGGGGCTGCTGTATCTGGCGCGGTCGCTGGACGGGCTGCCGATGTGCGGGGTGCTGGACGCCGAGGCGCGGATGTCGCAGCGGCTGACGCTCGGTTACCGGGACGCCGTCGCGGTGTCCGACAGCGTGCTGGCGGTGGCCGGGACGCGGATGCGGGGGCACGAATTCCACCGCACCGTGCTGGAGCCGGGGGCGGGCGAGGCGCCGGCCTGGGGCCTGCACCAGCCCGAGCGGCGGCTCGAGGGGTTCGTGCAGCGGGGTGTGCACGCGAGTTATCTGCATACGCAGTGGGCTTCGGCGCCCGGTACGGCCCGCCGATTCGTGGAGAGGTGCGAGGGATGAACACGCTGGTCGGAGTAGGGGTCGGGCCCGGTGACCCGGAGCTGGTGACGGTCAAGGGCGTCAACGCGCTGCGCGAGGCCGCCGTCGTCGTGGTGCCCGTGATGGACACCGGTGAGCGGGGACGCGCCGAGGCGACCGTGCTGCACTACGTGGGGGCCGAGAAGGTGGTCCGGGTGGTGTTCGCGCTCAACGAGCGGACGGACCGGGCGCGTCGGGAGGCGGCGTGGGACGCGGCGGGGGCGCGGGTCGCCGAGTTGCTGCGTACGCATGGTTCGGTGGCGTTCGCGACGATCGGCGACCCCAATGTGTACTCGACGTTCACCTATCTCGCGCACACCATCGGGGAACTGCTGCCCGGCACCGGGGTGGCGACCGTGCCGGGGATCACGGCCATGCAGGATCTCGCCGCGCGCAGCGGTGCGGTGCTGACCGAGGGAACCGAGCCGCTGACGCTGGTGCCGGTGACCGCCGGGGCGGCCGTGCTGAAGGAGGCGCTGGAGGGTCCCGGGACGGTCGTCGCGTACAAGTTCGGGCGGCTGGCCGAGGAGGTCGCCGTGGCGTTGCGCGAGACGGGGCGGACCGAGGACGCGGTGTGGGGTTCGGCACTCGGGCTGCCCGAGGAGTCGATCCGGCCGGCGGCGGAGCTGGCGGATGGCCCGTTGCCGTATCTCTCCACGCTCATCGCACCCGCGCCGCGCGACGGCGGGCGGGGCGGCAAGCTGTGAGGCGGTCACTGCGCGAGGCCCACCACCAGCCAGATGAAGCCCACTCCGGCGACCGTGCACAGCAGGGTGGAGCGGGCCGGGTGGTCGTGGTGTGCCTCGGGCAGGATCTCGGCAGCGGCGAGGTAGAGCAGCGCGCCGCCGAAGAAGCCGAGATAGCAGCCGAGAAGTTCCTCCGGAAGGGTGAACAGCAGCGTCGTCGCCGCGCCGACGACGGGCGCCGCCGCGTCCGCGTACAGCATCGTCAGGGCCTTGCGGCGGGCGTTCCCGTACAGGCTGGTGATCGTGTACGTGTTGAAGCCGTCGGCGAAGTCGTGGGTGATGACGGCGAGGGCGACGGCCGCTCCCATGCCGCCGCCGACCTGGAAGGCGGCACCGAGCGCCACGCCGTCCATCAGGCTGTGGCCGACCATCGCGGCGGCCGCCGTCAGTCCGACCTGGGGGACGCGTTCCTCACCCGCGCCGTGTGCCGCCTGGCGTACCGCGAGCATCCGCTCGACGAGGTGGGCGACGAGGAAGCCGCCCACGAAGAGCAGCAGGGCCGCCGGTACGCCGAAGACGAGGCCGCCCGCGGCTTCGACCGCCTCCGGCAACAGGTCCAGGCCGACCACGCCGAGCATCAGTCCGCCGGCGAACCCCAGCACCAGGTGGCGGCGGTCGCTGACGCGCTGGGCGACCCAGCCGCCGGCCAGGGTCATCAGGAACGCGCCGAGCGCGACGAACACCGCCATGGGCTCTTGCTAGCCGATTGACCCCGGGGTGCGCATCCCCGTATGTCACGTTTCACCTCTCATGTTGTCGAAAGGACCCGTCCCATGTCCGAAGCAGTCGCCGAGCCCACCCGTGGCGCCGTGACGTTCGTCGGTGCCGGCCCCGGTGCCGCCGATCTGCTGACCTTCCGGGCGGCGCGGGCCATCGCGGACGCCGATGTCGTCATCTGGGCGGCCAGCCTGGTGCAGGCGGAGGTCCTCGACCACGCCCGGGAGGGTGCCGAGATCCTCGACTCGGCGCAGATGTCCCTCGAAGAGGTGGTCGCGGTCTACCGGCGCGCGGCGGACGAGGGGCTGCGGGTGGCCCGTATCCACTCCGGCGATCCGGCCCTGTGGGGCGGCACGCAGGAGCAGGTGGACCGGTGTGCCGAGCTGGGGGTCGCCGTCGAGATCGTGCCGGGGGTGTCGTCGTTCTCGGCGGTCGCGGCCATCGCGCAGCGGGAGCTGACGATCCCGGAGGTGGCGCAGTCGGTGATCCTGACCCGGCTCGGCGGCGGCAAGACGCCGATGCCGCCGGGCGAGGAGGTGCGGGAGTTCGCCCGGCACGGCACGACGATGGCGCTGTTCCTGTCGGCGGCCCGGTCGGGTCAGCTGACGCAGGAGCTGCTGGAGGGCGGCTACCCGACCTCGACGCCGGTGGTGATCGCCTATCAGGCGACCTGGCCGGAGGAGCTGATCCTGCACTGCACGATCGGGACGCTGGAGGAGACGGTCAAGGAGCACAGGCTCTGGAAGCACACGCTCTTCCTGGTCGGCCCGGCCCTGTCGGCGTCGGGGACGCGTTCGCACCTGTACCACCCGGGGCACTTCCACGGGTACCGCAAGGCCGACAAGGCGGCCCGGGCCGCGTTGCGCGCCCAGCGGTCCGGCTCGTGATCCGGGTCTTCGGTACGGGGACGGGGGCGCCGCTCTCCCCCGAGGCCGTCCACTCTCTGGCCGGGGCCACGCTGGTGGTCGGTGCGCGGCGCCATCTGGACGGTGCCGCGCCGCCCCCGGGCGCCGCGCGGATCGTGCTGGGTCCGCTGGCCCCGGCGCTGGACCGGATCGCGAAGCACCGGGCCGAGGCCGGGGACGGGGCGCGGGTGGTGGTGCTGGCGTCGGGCGATCCGGGGTTCTTCGGGATCGTACGGGCGCTGGCCGAGCGGTTCGGTCCCGCGGCGCTCGATGTGCGGCCGGGGGCGCCGTCGGTGGCGGTGGCGTTCGCCCGGCTGGGACTGCCGTGGGACGACGCGGTCGTCGTCAGCGCGCACGGGCGTGACCCGAGGACCGCGGTGAACGTGTGCTTCGCGCACCCCAAGGTCGCGGTGCTGACGGGGCCGGGCGCGGGGCCCGCCGAGCTGGCGGCCGGGCTGCTCTACCGGAGCGGGGAGCGGACCCTGGTCGTCGCGACGGCGCTCGGGGATCCGGAGCACGAGCGCGTCGAGCGGCTGACGCTGCGGGAGGCGGCGGACCGGGAGTGGCCGGATCCGGTGAGCGTGGTGCTGTGCCTGGACGAGTCGCGGGCGCTCTCGCCGGTGCGGACGGTGGCGGGTCCGGCCGCCGGTCCGGCCGGCTGGGCGCTGGACGAGGCGGAGTTCGCGCACCGCGACTCGATGATCACCAAGTTCGAGGTGCGGGCGCTGGCGCTGGCCAGGCTGGGCCCGCGCACGGGCGACCTGGTGTGGGACATCGGTGCCGGTTCGGGGTCGGTGGCGGTGGAGTGCGCGCGGCTCGGCGCGGCTGCCGTCGCCGTCGAGAAGACGGCGGACGGCGTCGAGCGGATCCGGGCGAACGCCGCGGCCCACGGGGTGCATGTGCGGGCGGTGCACGGCGCCGCGCCGACGGTGCTCTCCGATCTGGCCGACCCCGACGCGGTGTTCATCGGGGGCGGCGGGCGTGAGCTGCCCGCCATAGTGACCGCGTGCGCCCGGCGGGCGCGGCGTGCCGTGGTGGTCGCGGTGGCCGCCCTGGACCGGGTGCCGCAGGTGCGTGCGGCGCTGGCGGCGGCCGGGTTCGCGCCCGAGGGTGTGCTGCTGCAGTCCTCGCGGCTGGCGCCGCTGCCCGGTGAGGTGACCCGGCTCGCCGCGGCCAATCCGGTCTTTCTGCTGTGGGGCGTCCGCTCCCCGGCTGGTGCAAGTGAAGGAGCAGTCCAGTGATCGGCCTCATCTCCGCCACGGCGGCGGGCGCCGCCGCCCGCGACCGGCTGGCCGCGGCCTGGCCCGGCCGTGCCGCGGTCTACGAAGGACCGGTGGGCGAGGCGGTGCGGCGGGCGTTCGCCGAGTGCGAGCAGCTGGTGTGCTTCCTGGCGACGGGGGCCGTGGTGCGGCTGGTCGCCCCGCTGCTGGCGGACAAGGCGACGGACCCGGGTGTGGTCTGTGTCGACGAGGCGGGCCGCCACGCGGTCGCGCTGCTCGGCGGCCACGCGGGCGGGGCCAACGCCCTCGCGGTGGAGGTCGGTGAGGTGCTGGGCGCCTCGCCTGTCGTGACGACGGCGACGGACGCGGTGGGCGCCGCGGGGCTCGACATGCTGGGGCTGCCCGTGGAGGGCGATGTCGCCGGGGTGTCGCGGGCGATGCTCGACGGGGCGCCGGTGGCGCTGCGGGCGGACGCGGTGTGGCCGCTGCCGGCGCTGCCGGCGAACGTGGCCGCCGGGACCGCCGGGACCGCCGTCCTGCATCTCACCGACCGGCTGGTGGAGACCGGGGCGCGGGAAGCCGTACTGCGGCCCGCCTCGCTGGCCGTCGGGGTCGGCGCGTCGAAGGGCGCGCCCGAGGACGAGGTGCTGGGGCTGGTCCGGGAGACGCTGGCGGAGGCGGGGCTCTCGCCGTCGAGCGTCGCGGAGCTGGTGACCGTCGACGCGAAGGCCGGGGAGCCCGGGATCGTGGCGGCGGCCGCCCGGCTGGGGGTGCCGCTGCGGACGTATCCGGCCGATGAGCTGGCCCGGATCGAGGTGCCGCACCCCTCCGACGCGCCGCTCGCCGCTGTCGGCACGCCCTCGGTGGCGGAGGCCGCCGCGCTCGCCGGCGGCGGTGAACTCCTCGTGCCGAAGCGGAAGTCGCGGCCCGAGGGGCGGGCGGCGATGGCCACCTGCGCGGTGGTGCGCCGGGCCCCGCGCGGGCGGCTCGCCGTCGTCGGGCTCGGGCCGGGCGCCCGGGACCTGCTGACGCCGCGCGCCCGCGAGGAGCTGCGCCGGGCGTCGGTGCTGGTCGGGCTCGATCAGTACGTGGACCAGATCAGGGACCTGCTGCGGCCCGGCACCACGGTGCTGGAGTCCGGGCTCGGCGCCGAGGAGGAGCGGGCCCGTACCGCGGTCGCCGAGGCGCGCAAGGGGCACGCGGTGGCGCTGATCGGCAGCGGGGACGCGGGGGTGTACGCGATGGCGTCGCCCGCGCTGGCCGAGGCGGGCGCCGACATCGACGTGGTGGGTGTGCCGGGGGTGACGGCCGCGCTGGCGGCGGCCGCGATCCTGGGCGCGCCGCTGGGCCACGACCATGTGTCGATCAGCCTCTCGGACCTGCACACGCCGTGGGAGGTCATCGAGCGCCGGGTGCGGGCGGCGGCCGAGGCGGACATCATCGTGACCTTCTACAACCCGCGCAGCCGGGGCCGTGACTGGCAGCTCCCGAAGGCGCTGTCGATCCTGGCCGCGCACCGTGACCCGGCGACCCCGGTCGGGGTCGTCCGCAATGCCTCGCGGCCTGACGAGTCCAGCCGGCTGACCTCGCTGGCCGCGCTGGACCCCGCGACCGTCGACATGATGACCGTCGTCACCGTCGGCAACACCGCAACCCGTGAGATCGCCGGCCGCATGGTCACCCCGCGCGGCTACCGCTGGCAGTCGGCCACGGCCGCGCCCGCCCGGGGGACGGCCCCGTGACCCGGCCCGTCGCCCCCTCCCCCACCCCCCGTGAACACCGAGGAGAACCCGTGAACACCCCGTCCGCCCAGCCCGCACTGCTCATCGCCGGCCACGGCACCCGGGACGAGGGCGGGGCCGCCGCCTTCCGGGAGTTCGTCGCCGAACTGGGCGCCCGCAACCCTCAGCTGCCGGTCGCTGGCGGCTTCATCGAGCTGTCGCCGCCGCCGCTCGGCGACGCAGTGACCGAGCTGGTCGAGCAGGGCGTCAGCCACTTCGCCGCCGTCCCGCTGATGCTGGTGTCGGCCGGGCACGCCAAGGGCGACATCCCGGCGGCGCTGACCCGGGAGAAGGAGCGCCACCCCGGGATCTCGTACACCTACGGGCGTCCGCTCGGTCCGCACCCGGCGCTGCTGCGGGTGCTGGAGCGCCGGGTCGACGAGGTGCTGGACGGCGCCGAGCGCTCCGAGGTGACGATCCTGCTGGTGGGGCGCGGTTCCACCGACCCGGACGCCAACGCCGAGGTGTACAAGGCGGCGCGGCTGTTCTGGGAGGGCCGGGGCTACGCGGGGGTGGAGACGGCGTTCGTCTCGCTGGCCGCCCCCGATGTGCCGTCCGGTCTGGACCGTTGCGTGAAACTGGGTGCGAGGCGCATAGTCGTCCTGCCGTACTTCCTCTTCACCGGCATCCTCCCGGACCGGGTGCGTCACCAGACCGACGAGTGGGCCGCCGCCCACCCGGAGCTGGACGTCCGGTCGGCCGAGGTGATCGGTGCCGCGGAGGAACTGCTCGATCTGGTCATGGAGCGCTACCGGGAGGCCGTCAAGGGCGATCTGCGGATGAACTGTGACTCCTGCGTGTACCGGATCGCGCTGCCGGGCTTCGAGGACAAGGTGGGACTGCCGCAGCAGCCGCACTTCCACCCTGACGACGACGGCCATCACCCCCACACACACCCCCACCATGGCGGTCATGCACACTCCCACTGAGAGCCCCGACGCCACCGGCGCGGGCGCGTTCGACCTGCGTCATCACGGTGACGCGGAGGTACGGGGACGGGACCGGGATCTGACCGATCTCGCCGTCAACGTACGGGCCGGGACCCCACCGGCCTGGCTGAAGGAGCGGATAGCCGCGTCCCTGGGCGCGCTCGCCGCGTATCCGGACGGCCGGCGGGCGCGTGCGGTCGTCGCCGCACGGCACGGACTGCCGCCGGAGCGGGTCCTGTTGACCGCGGGAGCGGCGGAGGCGTTCGTGCTGATCGCACGCGCGCTGCCGGCCCGGCGGCCGGTCGTGGTCCACCCCCAGTTCACCGAGCCGGAGGCGGCGCTGCGCGCGGCCGGGCACGAGGTCGGGCGGGTGCTGCTGCGGGCCGAGGAGGGCTTCCGGCTGGACCCGGCGGCCGTGCCGGAGGACGCGGATCTGGTGGTGGTCGGCAATCCGACCAACCCGACGTCCGTGCTGCATCCGGCGGCCGTCCTGGAGCAACTGGCGCGCCCGGGACGGACGCTGGTCGTCGACGAGGCGTTCATGGACGCGGTGCCCGGCGAGTGCCAGGCGCTGTGCGGGCGTACGGATGTGCCGGGGCTCGTCGTCCTGCGCAGCCTCACCAAGACCTGGGGGCTCGCCGGGCTGCGGATCGGTTACCTGGCGGCAGCCCCGGAGACCGTCCGCACGCTGGAGGAGGCGCAGCCGCTGTGGCCTGTGTCGTCCCCGGCGCTGGCGGCGGCCGAGGCGTGCATGGAGCCGAAGGCGCTGGCCGAGGCGTCGGCGGCGGCGGACCGGATCGCGGTGGACCGGGCCCATCTGGTCGCGGGGCTGCGGGAGTTCACCGAGATACGGGTGGTGGAGCCGGCCGAGGGACCGTTTGTGCTGGTCCGGCTCGACGGGGCTGCGGAGGTCCGGGAGCGGCTGCGGCGGCTGGGCTTCGCGGTCCGGCGCGGCGACACGTTTCCGGGGCTCGGTCCCGGGTGGCTGCGGCTGGCCGTGCGCGACCGTCCGACGACCAACCGCTTTCTGCAGGCGCTCGATCTGGCGCTCCAGGCGCTGAGCGTGGTCGGGCGGTAGCCGACTGCACGGAGGGAGCGGTGCTCCGCGTACGGAACACCGCTCCCCCGCCCCTCCTTGTCCCCCGCTCTCCCCTGTTCCCCCGTTCCCCCCTGCGGCCCCCCGGCCGCCCCCTCGGGCTTTCCCGCTCCCCCCGGCCCCCCTCGGGCCCGGTCCCGCTTCCCCCGCTTCAGCCCCCCGGCTCTTGTTCCCCCGGCGTCAGTTCTGTCCGCGCCGCCGGGCCACGACCATCGCGCCGGCGCCGACGGCGAGCAGGAGGGCCGCACCGCCCGCGATGTACGGGGTCGTGGAGCTGCTGCCGGTCTCGGCGAGGTCGGCGTCGACGGCCGCAGGTGCGTGGCCCGTGCCGGTCTGGGTCTTCACGTCGCCGCCCTTGTCGCTGGACGTGTCGCCCGATGCGCCGTTGGACGAGCCGTTGGACGTGTCGCCGCTCGTGGAACCGCCGTCGCCGGAGCCGCCGTCGGTCGAGCCGCCGCTGTCCGAACCGCCGTCGCCGGAGCCGCCGTCGGTCGAGCCCCCGTTGTCCGAACCGCCGTTGTGGCCGCCGCCCGTGCCGGATCCCTTCGGGGTCTCACAGGTGGCCTCGGCGAGCGTGACCTCACCCTGTACGTCCGCGACGTTCAGGTTGAGCGGGTTGACGGAGACCTTCAGCCGGAGCGCGACCGCGGCCGCCGTGCGTGAGGTGGTCTCGGTCTTCGACAGGTCGAGCGTCACCTTGCCCACCCCCGTCACGGCGACCTGGGTGGTGCCGCCCGCGGTGAGGGTGACGCGCTTGCCGAGCACCGACACATGGCCCAGCACATTGGACTCGGCGACCGGCTTGCGGCCCACCTCGCAGACCGCCTTGGAGGTGACCTTCTCGACCTCGACCAGGGAGAGCGCCGGCAGTCCGGGCACATGCACCCGCGCCTTCGCCACGTTGCTGTAGCCCTCGGCGCGGTGCTTGTCGACGGTCGCCTTCGCCGTGGCGACATCGGCCCGCAGGACGTCGACCGGCTTTCCGCCCTCCACCCCGTCGAGCTTCACGGTGAGCGCGGTCTGCTCGGCGCTCCTCGGCGCCTGCACCTCGTTGAGCGTGGTCTTCAGCGGCACATCGATCGTCTTGTTCAGGAGCGAGACGTCGAGTGCGGTACGGAGCACGACCGCGCTCGCCTTCCCGTCGCCGGCGGTCGTGGTGGTGGTCGCGGTGGTGGCCTGCGCGGGGACGGCGACCAGCAGGGCGACGGGTGCGGCGGCGACCGCCAGGGCGGCGAGGCGGAAGGTGTTGCTGTTCAAGATGGTGGAACCCCCACAAGAGACATGGAGCCGCCGGCGCCGTCCAATGGGGGACATCGCGGGCACCGGTGGCCTCGACTCCGTGAATCTTTACGCACAGAGGGTGAACTGGCGGACACCTGAGGTCAGTTCACTCCAAAGGGGAGTTTCCGTGCCTGTATTCGAATATCCCGGCACGTGCGTTCCTTGAGTTCACCCGTTCAACTGAGCGCATGGGGCTCACCGGGCCACTGCGCCGGAGTGTGCGGAAGAGGTTCAACGAGCGGACCGGGCCCCGGTAACTGCCGGTCAACACGGTGCCTCCAGGGCCGACGGCCGGCCCGGGGCACCTCCCGGGACACCCGGATCAGCCGATCACGCGCCCGTTCAGGACGACCCTGCGGGGGCCCGCGAGCACCCGGACGTCCGCCCGCGGGTCCTCGTCGTACACCACCAGGTCGGCCGGGGCGCCCTCCTGAAGACCCGGCCTGCCGAGCCACTCCCGGGCGCCCCAGGTCGTCGCGGACAGCGCCCGGAGCGGCGGGATGCCCGCCTTGACGAGCTCCGCCACCTCGTCGGCCACCAGCCCGTGTGCCAGCACCCCGCCCGCGTCGGTGCCGACGAAGACCGGCACCCCGGCGTCGTACGCGGCGCGCACGGTGTCGTAACGGCGCTCGTGCAGCCGGCGCATATGGGCCGACCAGCGCGGGTACTTGGCCTCGCCGCCCAGTGCCAGGGAGGGGAAGGTGGCGATGTTGACCAGGGTGGGGACGATCGCGACGCCGCGCTCGGCGAAGAGCGGGATCGTCTCCTGCGTCAGCCCGGTCGCGTGCTCGACGCAGTCGATGCCGGCCTCGACGAGGTCGCGCAGCGAGTCCTCCGCGAAGCAGTGCGCGGTGACCCGGGCGCCCAGGCGGTGCGCCTCGGCGATGGCCGCCGCAGCCGCCTCGCGCGGCCAGCAGGCCGTCAGATCGCCCGCCTCGCGGTCGATCCAGTCGCCGACCAGCTTCACCCAGCCGTCCCCGCGCCGCGCCTCCTGGGCGACGTACGCCACGAGTTCGTCCGGCTCGATCTCGTAGGCGTAGTTACGGGTGTAGCGCCGGGGCCTGGCGATGTGACGGCCGGCCCTGATGATCTTCGGCAGGTCCTCGCGGTCGTCGATCCACCGCGTGTCGGCGGGCGAGCCCGCGTCCCGCAGGAGCAGCGCCCCGGCCTCCCTGTCGTCGAGCGCCTGCTTCTCGGTGGTCGCCGTGTCGACGGCGCCGTGGCGGTCGAGCCCGACGTGGCAGTGGGCGTCGACCAGGCCCGGCAGGGCCCAGCCGGTGACGGTGACGGCCTCGTCGGCGCCGGGCGGCCGTTCGTACGTGATGCGACCGCCGACCGCCCAGAGCTCGTCCCTGACCTCCTCGGGACCGACGAGCACCCGCCCCTTCACCCGCAGCACCCGAGGCGCCTCGTGATCGCTCATGGACAGCACTGTACGAGGCACCGGGCCGGGTGCCACGCCGGGTCCCGGCCGGTGTGCCGGACGGGTCCGGGCCGCCCGGCGGGCGCTCGGTACCCTCGGAGCACGCCCGGTCCGCAGGCCGGGCCGCACACCGATCCGATCCCGAAGAGAGCACCACCGTGACGCACCCCTTCCTCGACCTGACCCCGCTCACCGCCGCGCACTTCGCGGCGATCGAGCGGCGGGTGGCCGCGCTGCTGGCCACCGAGCAGGACGTCGTCATCATGCAGGGCGAGGCGCTGCTCCCCCTCGAAGGCTGCATCAGGGGCGGCGCCCGGCCCGGCTCGACGGCGCTCAACGTCGTCACCGGGCCGTACGGGCAGACCTTCGGCAACTGGCTGCGCGACTGCGGCGCCGAGGTCGTCGACCTCGCGGTGCCCTTCCACACGGCGGTCACCGCGGAGCAGGTCGCCGAGGCGCTGGCCGCGCACCCGGAGATCGACTTCGTGTCGCTGGTCCACGCCGAGGCCGCGACCGGCAACACCAACCCGGTCGCGGAGATCGGTGAGGTGGTCCGGGCGCACGGCGCGCTGTTCATGCTGGACGCCGTCGCCTCGGTGGGCGCCGAGCCGCTGCTGCCGGACGCCTGGGGCGTCGACCTGTGCGTGATCGGCGCGCAGAAGGCGATGGGCGGTCCGGCCGGGGTCTCCGCGGTGTCGGTGAGCGCCCGCGCCTGGGAGCGCATCGCCGCCAACCCGCAGGCCCCGCGCCGCTCCTACCTGTCCCTGCTGGACTGGAAGGAGCGCTGGATCGACGGCGGCCGCAAGGCCCTGCTGCACGCCCCGGCCCAGCTGGAGATGCTGGCGCTCGAGGCCTGCGTGGAGCGGATCGAGGCGGAGGGCCCGGACGCGGTGATGGCGCGTCACGCGGCGGCGGCCGCAGCCACCCGGGCCGGTGCGGTGGCGCTGGGCGGCGGCCTGAGCCCGTATGTGCACGAGGCGCGGGACGCGGCGCCGGTGGCGACGACGCTGCGGACGCCCGAGGGGGTGGACGCCTCGGAGCTGGTCGCGCGGGCGCTCGCGGACGAGCCGTCGCTGCCGCTGATCGCGGGTGGCGGGGCGCTGTCCAAGGAGATGATCCGGGTCAATCACTACGGGGTGGATGCGACGCGGGGCGCGGTGCTCTCCTCGCTCGCGGCTCTGGGGGCGGCGCTGGCCGCTGCGGGCCGGCAGGTCGATCTGGAAGCTGCCCGCAGGGCCGTATCGGAAACCTGGCCGAGCGAATAAATTCCGGCACCATCCGCATATACGGGGAGCTGCTTTATTCCGAGCAGCTCCCCGTATTCTTCTGCCCGGTTTCCCCAGGGCTAAACACCCCGATTCCCGGAGGGTCGGACGCGGGTAATTCGATTGCGTCTCACGAGAGTTACGACCTTGTGACCGACTCCACACGGACGGCGTTATGCCGGAAAAATGTGGGTCAAATCGGAAGAAAGCGCAACGGTTTCGCGCCGGGGCGCGCACCCGCCTGATAACACAACGAGCCTCTCCACCCAACCCCTTGCCTCGATGCAATTTCAGAATTTGCTGGGTAAATTCAATTCGCATGACCGCCGCACCAGCAGATTTTGCACGTGCCCGAAGCGAATTCATCACGATCGACACCCCGCGAGTGGAGGACGGAGCCGCGATCTGGCGCATTGCCCGCGACTCCGAGGTCCTGGACCTCAACTCCTCGTACAGCTACCTGCTGTGGTGTCGTGACTTCGCGGCGACCTCCGTGGTCGCCCGCGACGAGACCGGTGTCCCGGTCGCCTTCGTGACGGGATACATCCGGCCCGACCGCCCGGAGACGCTCGTCGTCTGGCAGGTGGCCGTCGACCACGGCCACCGCGGTACGGGCCTGGCGGCGAAGCTGCTGGACGCGCTGACCGCACGCGTCGCCGCCGAGCAGGGGCTCGCCTCGGTCGAGACGACCATCACGCCGGACAACGCCGCGTCGGACCGCCTGTTCACCTCCTACGCGCGTCGCCACGACGTGGCGCTGGAACACGAGGTGCTCTTCGACGGCGGACTGTTCCCCGAAGGCACCCATCTGCCGGAAGTGCTCTACCGCATCGGCCCGTTCCACGCCTGAGCAGGCACTTCTCCGGCGGGCCCGAGCCCGTCGCAGTCACCCTTCACCGCCGCCCGTCACGCCCCCTCACGCAGGAGACCCGCTGTGACCATCACCCCGCCCGCCCTCAGTGTCTTCGAGACCCTGGAGTCCGAGGTACGGAGCTACTGCCGCGGCTGGCCCGCCGTGTTCGACCGCGCGCAGGGCGCCCGGCTGACCGACGAGGACGGCCACTCGTACCTCGACTTCTTCGCCGGCGCAGGCTCCCTCAACTACGGCCACAACAACCCGGTGCTCAAGCGCGCGCTGATCGACTACATCGAGCGCGACGGCATCACCCACGGCCTCGACATGGCGACCACGGCCAAACGCGCCTTCCTGGAGACCTTCCAGAATGTCATCCTTCGGCCGCGCGACCTGCCGTACAAGGTCATGTTCCCCGGCCCGACGGGCACCAACGCCGTCGAGTCGGCGCTGAAGCTCGCCCGCAAGGTCAAGGGCCGCGAGTCCGTCGTCTCGTTCACCAACGCCTTCCACGGCATGTCGCTCGGCTCGCTGGCCGTGACCGGCAACGCCTTCAAGCGCGCCGGCGCCGGCATCCCGCTGGTCCACGGCACGCCGATGCCCTTCGACAACTACTTCGACGGCCAGGTCCCCGACTTCCTCTGGTTCGAACGGCTCCTGGAGGACCAGGGCTCCGGGCTCAACAAGCCCGCCGCCGTGATCGTGGAGACCGTCCAGGGCGAGGGCGGCATCAACGTGGCCCGCGCCGAGTGGCTGCGCGCGCTCCAGGACCTGTGCCACCGCCAGGACATGCTGCTGATCGTCGACGACATCCAGATGGGCTGCGGCCGGACCGGCGGCTTCTTCTCCTTCGAGGAGGCCGGCATCGTCCCCGACATCGTGACGCTGTCGAAGTCCATCAGCGGCTACGGACTGCCGATGTCGCTCTGCCTGTTCAAGGGCGAGCTGGACATCTGGGAGCCCGGCGAGCACAACGGCACCTTCCGGGGCAACAACCCCGCCTTCGTCACCGCCGCCGCCGCGCTCGACGCCTACTGGGCCGACGGCCAGATGGAGAAGCAGACCCTGGCCCGCGGCGAGCAGATCGCGCAGACGCTGCTGGCGATCTGCGGCGAGGAGCCGGCCGCGCAGTTCCGCGGCCGGGGACTGGTCTGGGGCCTGGAGTTCACCGACCCGGCCCGCGCGTCGGCCGTGTGCGCCCGCGCCTTCGAGCTGGGGCTGCTCCTGGAGACCTCCGGCCCGCAGAGCGAGGTCGTCAAGCTGCTGCCGCCGCTGACCATCACCCCGGAGGAACTGGACGAGGGCCTGCGCACGCTGGCCCGCTGCGTCCACGAGACCGCCTGACCCGGGGCCGCCCCGGCGGCCCCGACGTACCACCGCCGCACAGAGAAAGGCACCGACCCACCGTGATCGTCCGATCGTTCAGTGACATCGAGAACACCGACCGGCATGTGAAGGCCGCCTCCGGAACCTGGGAGAGCAAGCGCATCGTGCTCGCCAAGGAGAAGGTGGGCTTCTCGCTCCACGAGACCGTTCTCTACGCGGGCACCGAGACCTCCATGTGGTACGCCAACCACATCGAGGCCGTGCTGTGCACCGAGGGCGAGGCCGAACTCACCAACGACGAGACCGGCGAGAAGCACTGGATCTCCCCCGGCACGATGTACCTGCTGAACGGGCACGAGCACCACACGCTGCGGCCCAAGACCGACTTCCGCTGCGTCTGCGTGTTCAACCCTCCCGTCACCGGACGGGAGGACCACGACGAGAACGGTGTCTACCCACTGCTGACCGAGGAGGGCTGAACCATGACCACCGAAGTACGAGCCGACCTGTACCCCTCGCGCGGCGCCGCCGAGATGACCACTCCCCGCCAGGACCCGGTCATCTGGTCCGCGCCGGGCGCACCGGGTCCGGTCTCCGCCAAGGACCTCCAGGGCTTCGAACGCGACGGGTTCCTCACCGTCGACCAGCTGATCACCCCGGACGAGGTGGCCGGCTACCACGCCGAGCTGGAGCGGCTGATCGCCGATCCGGCGGTGCGGGCCGACCCGCGCTCGATCATCGAGCCGAAGTCGGACTCCGTACGGTCGGTCTTCGAGGTCCACCGGCTCAGCGAGGTCTTCGCCCGGCTCGTCAGCGACGAGCGCGTGGTGGGACGGGCCCGTCAGATCCTCGGCTCGGACGTCTACGTCCACCAGTCCCGGATCAACGTCAAGCCCGGTTTCGGTGCCTCGGGGTTCTACTGGCACTCGGACTTCGAGACCTGGCACGCGGAGGACGGGCTGCCGAACATGCGGACCGTGTCCGTGTCGATCGCGCTGACCGAGAACTACGACACCAACGGCGGGCTGATGATCATGCCCGGCTCGCACAAGTCGTTCCTCGGGTGCGCGGGCGAGACGCCGAAGGACAACTACAAGAAGTCGCTCCAGATGCAGGACGCGGGCACTCCGTCGGACGAGGCGCTGACGAAGATGGCCGACCGGCACGGCATCAGGCTCTTCACGGGCGCGGCCGGTTCGGCGACCTGGTTCGACTGCAACTGCATGCACGGCTCGGGGGACAACATCACCCCGTACCCGCGCAGCAACGTCTTCATCGTGTTCAACAGCGTGGAGAACAAGGCCGAGGAGCCGTTCGCGGCGCCGGTCCGCCGCCCGGAGTTCATCGGGGCGCGGGACTTCACGCCGGTGCGGTAGGACGCGGCGCGTACGAGGGTTTCGGCGGGGGCGGCACGGGGACACCGTGCCGCCCCCCGCCGCCGTCATAACCTGCTGGACCCGGCTCCCGGCCCCGGGTGAGAGTGGGGCCATGACCTCACACGTGCACCACGTCACCGTCGACTGCGCCGACGCCTACGCACTCGGCTCGTTCTGGGCCTCGGTGCTGGACTCCTCCCTGGCCGACGACGACTTCCCCGGCGACCCCGAGGCGCTGGTGAACACCCCCGGCGCCGCCCTGCTGTTCGTCACCGTGCCCGAGCCGAAGAGCGGCAAGAACCGGGTGCACCTCGACATCCAGCCGGACGACCGCACCCGGGACGAGGAGGTCGAACGGCTCCTCGCGCTCGGCGCCACCCTGGTCGGCGACCACCGCAGGCCGAACGGGCGGGGCTGGGTGACGCTGGCCGATCCCGAGGGCAACGAGTTCTGTGTGGAGTGCGGTGCGCGCGAGCGGGCGGCGCTGACCGGGACCCGGCTGCCGGTCACCGCGGACGATGTGACGGAGGCCGTACGGCTGGCGGTCGAGGCGCTCGGGGCGTCGCCGGTGAAGGACTGGCACATCCCGGCGGGGACGCTCACCTGGGACTGCTGGGAGACCGTGGAGCATCTGAGCGACGATCTCTTCGCGTACGCGGTCCAGTTGGGCGCACCGCCGGCGGCGGACAGCGAGGTGCCGTTCCACTGGGCGGCCCGGCGCGAGGGCGGCCCCGCCAACTCCGTCTTCGCGGACCCGGCGTCCGGGACGGAGGGGCTGCTGCACACCCTTCGGGCCACGGGGGCACTGCTCGCGGCGATGGTGCGGACGACCGCTCCGGACCTCCGCTCCCACCATGTGTTCGGCGCGTCGGACGCGGAGGGCTTCGCGGCCATGGGGGTCGTGGAGACCCTGGTGCACGCCCATGACGTCGCCGAGGGCCTGGGCGTGGCCTGGACCCCGCCCCAGGACCTGTGCGACCGGGTGCTGGCCCGGCTCTTCCCCGGCGCCCCGGACGCGGAGGACCGGTGGACCGTGCTGCTCTGGTCCACCGGCCGCGCGGATCTGCCGGGCCGCGAGCGCGTCACCTCGTGGAGGTGGCACGGGGCCCCGCTGGAGGAGACCCCGCTGCCGTAGCCCGGGGCCTGCGCCGGATCAGACCTCCAGCGCCGGGTAGTCCGTGTAGCCGCGGTGGTCGCCACCGTAGAAGGTCGCGCGGTCCGGGGTGTTGTAGGGGCCGCCCGCGCGCAGCCGGGCCGGCAGGTCCGGGTTGGCCAGGAACAGCGCCCCGTAGGAGACGAGGTCCGTCACACCTTCCTCGACCAGGGCGAGGGCTTCGGGTCCGGTCGGGCCGTCGGTCGCCGGGTTGAGGACGAGCGGGCCGTTGAACAGCTTGCGCAGCCGTTCGGTCAGGGTGCGGTCGTCGGCCGTGCCCTCGACGAGGTGCAGATAGGCGAGCCCGAGCGGTTCGATCGCCTGCACCAGGGCGCTGTACGCGGCCTCCGGGGCGGGCTCGTGGATGTCGTTGTACGGGTTGCCGGGCGAGAGGCGGATGGCGGTGCGCGCGGCGCCGATCTCGGCCACGACGGCGCGCACGGTCTCCAGCGCGAACCGGTTGCGGCCCTCGGCCGAGCCGCCCCACGCGTCGGTGCGCACATTGGAGTTGGGCGCCAGGAACTGGTGGATGAGATAGCCGTTGGCGCCGTGCAGCTCCACTCCGTCGAAGCCGGCGTCGACGGCACGGCGGGCGGCGGCGGCGAAGTCGAGGACGGTCTCGCGGATCTCGGTGTCGGTCAGCTCGTGCGGGGTGACGAACTCCTTGGCGCCCTCATCGGTGAAGACCTGTCCGGTGGCGGCGACGGCGGAGGGGCCGACCGGGACGAGCCCGTCGGGCAGCAGGCTGGGGTGGCCGATGCGGCCGGTGTGCAGGAGCTGGACGAAGATCCGGCCGCCCGCGGCGTGCACGGCGTCGGTGACCTTGCGCCAGCCGGCGGCCTGCTCGTCGCTGTGCAGTCCCGGGGTACGGGGGTAGCCCTGGCCGACGGACGAGGGCTGGACGCCCTCGGTGATCAGGAGGCCGGCCGAGGCGCGCTGGGCGTAGTACTCGGCGGTCAGGTCCGTGGGTATGCCGCTCTCGCCCGCCCGGTTGCGGGTCATGGGCGCCAGGGCGATGCGGTTGGCGAGCGGGGTGCCGGCCAGGTCGAACGGATCGAACGCTGTGGTCATGGAGAGCCCCCAGGAGAGAGAGGTGGCCGGCCCGCCATAATTATGTGGTCGGCCAACCATCTGCGACGTCCGTCACTGTAGCGCATTTAATTGGCCGGCCAAGGTAAAGTCGGCACCCGGCCCGCCTCCCTGCCGCAGCCGGCCGCACCACCTCCGAGGAGTCCCGATGACGCCCGACCCCGCCGATCCCGCCTGTACCGAGCTGCCCAGCGCCGCCCGGGGCGGCCCGGTCAGCCATGCCGTCTCGCGGGTCGCCCGGCTCCACCGGATCGCGGCGGGCAAGCTGCTCAAGGGCGTGGGGCTCTACCCCGGCCAGGAGTTCCTGATGATGTGCCTCTGGGACGCGGGCGCGGTGCGGCAGTCGGAGGTCATCAAGGCGGTGGACCTCGACCCCTCCACGGTGACCAAGATGCTCCAGCGCCTGGAGCAGGCCGGGCATGTGCGGCGCAGCCCCGACCCGGCCGACCGGCGGGCCGTCCTGGTCGAGGCCACCGACGACAGCTGTGCGCTGCACTCCGACGTGGAGCGGGCCTGGACGGATCTGGAGGAGCACACCCTCGCCGGGCTGGACTCCGGCGAGCGCAGGGAGCTGGCCCGGCTGCTGGCCAAGGTCGAGGAGAACCTCTGCCGCGAGACGGCGGACTGCCCCGAGAACAGCTGACCCGCCGTCACCGGGCGCCGGTTCAGCGGGAGATCACGTCCAGCGCGCGGTCCACGTCCGCCTCGGTGTTGTACAGGTGGAAGGAGGCCCGCAGGTTGCCGGCGCGGTCGGAGACCATCACCCCGGCGCGCTCCAGGGCCGTCGCCCGGTCACCGAGACCGGGCACCCCGACGACGGCCGTCTCCCCCGGCACCGGCTTGTGCCCCAGCCCGGCCAGCCCTGCCCGGAACCGGGCCGCGAGGCCGGTGGCGTGGTCGTGCAGGACGTCGACGCCGATCTCGTTCAGCAGCGCGAGGGAGTGCTCGGCACCGTGGTACGAGAGGAACGCGGGCGGCTCGTCGTAGCGCCGGGCGTCGGGGGCGAGCGTCCGGACCGGCTCGTACAGGGCGTTCCACGACTCCTTCGCGGCGACCCAGCCCGCGAAGACCGGCGGCAGCGACGCCTGCGCCTCCTCGGTGACGGTGAGGAAGGACGTACCGCGCGGGGAGAGCAGGAACTTGAAGCCGCCGGTGACCGTGTAGTCGTACGCCCCCGCGTCCAGGGGCAGCCAGCCGGCGGACTGGGTGGCGTCCAGCAGCGTACGGGCGCCGTGGGCGGCCGCCGAGGCGCGCACGGCCGCCAGGTCGGCGAGCCGGCCGTCGGAGGACTGCACGGAGGAGAAGGCGACGAGCGCGGTGTCCGGGCGCACCGCGCCGGCCAGCTCCGCGAGCGGGACGTACCGCATCCGCAGGTCGCCCCGGACCGCGAACGGGCTGGTGACCGAGCTGAACTCCCCTTCGGGCGCGAGCACTTCGGCGCCGGCGGGCAGCGAGCAGGCGATCAGGCCGACATGGACGGCGACCGAGCTGCCGACGGCGACCCGGCCCGCGTCGACGCCGACGAGCCGCGCGAATCCGGCCCTGGCCCGGTCCACCGCGTCGAAGTCGCCCGCACCGGCCCGGCGGCCCGTGGCGTTCGCCTCGGCGAGGGCCCGCACGGCGTCGACGGTACGGCGGGGCAGCAGCCCGCAGCTGGAGGTGTTGAGGTAGGCGGTCTCCGGAGCGAACTCGGCGGCCACCGCACGGCTGAGCGAATCGATCGTCATGCGCCCAGCCTGAATGCCCCTTAACTCATAGTCAATTACCAAAAGTCAAGGGGCATACCCAAGCGACGCTTATGGGTGCGGACCGGCGGGATCAGGCCTGGGCGCCGGGCTGCGGCACCTCGCACGCCCCGTCGGCGTCGCACGCCGCCGCGTCCCCGCCGACCACCGTCAGGGGGCGGTCCTTCCACGCCTGCTCCAGCGCCTGCGCGAAGACCTCGGAGGGCTGGCCGCCGGAGATCCCGTAACGCCGGTCGAGCACGAAGAACGGCACCGCGTTGGCGCCCAGCTCGGACGCCTCGCGCTCATCGGCCCGGACCTCGTCCGCGTACGCCTGCGGGTCGGCGAGCACCGCCCGCGCCTCGTCCGCGTCGAGCCCCGCCTCGACGGCCAGGTCCAGCAGCACGGCGTCGTCGTAGACGGAACGGTCCTCGGCGAAGTTCGCCCGGTAGGCGAGGGTCAGCAGCTCGTCCTGGCGACCGCGCGCCTTGGCCAGGTGCAGCAGCCGGTGGATGTCGAACGTGCTGCCGTGGTCGCGGCCCTCGGTGCGGTAGCCCAGCCCCTCGGCCTGTGCGTTGGCCGCGACGTTCGCCTCCATCGACCGCGCCTCCTCGCGGGTGCGGCCGTACTTCTGCGCCAGCATGTCGATGACCTGGGCCGTGTCGCCCTTGGCCCGGCCGGGGTCGAGCTCGAAGGACCGGTGGACCACCTCGACCTCGTCGCGGTGGGCGAACCCCGCCAGGCCCTTCTCGAAGCGGGCCTTGCCGATGTAGCACCACGGGCAGGCGATGTCGCTCCAGATCTCGACGCGCATGACTCTTCTTCTCTCCGGACTCTCGGCGGCTGCTCACGCAGGGCGGAGGAACCCTCCGCTCCGTTGGGAACGCGATCCGGGGCCGGGTCATTCCCCCGGCCGGGCGCGGCACGCCTCAGAAGAGGGCGCGGTCCATCGGGCGCGGCAGGGGCTCCAGCGCACCGGCCTCGCGCAGCTTCAGATAGGCGTCGACGGCCGCCCCGGTGTCCCCGGGCGGGGCGAGGTCGAGGAGCACGCCGGGGCCGGTCAGCTCCTTGCGGACGGCGCCGACCCCGTCGGGGGCCTGCGCCGCGCGGCCCGGGGAGAGATAGCCGAGCCGGCCGACGCAGGGGTCGCCCACGCCGTAGCCCGCGTCGTCCTCCAGCGCGTCGAGGAGGTCGTCGTCGGTGACGTCGCCGATGTCCGGCTGCCAGACGTCGGCTACCAGGGCGAGCAGCGCGGCCTCGGGGACCTCGGCACCGTCCGGGGAGACGACCGCGAGCACGAGCGCCTGGATCAGGTACTCCGACTCGGCGCCCCCGCGCCCGGTGAGGTCGACCTCCCAGCCCGGTGCGGGTGTCGCGGCCAAGTGCAGTCCCGCCCCGTCCGAGGTCTGCGGGGAGTCGTGGTCGGCCTGGAGCTCGGCGCGCAGCTCCTCCGTCCCGGGGACCAGGGGTGCGGGACGGCCCGACGCCCGGTGGCGGATCCAGGCCCAGTCCTGGCCGGGGCCGGCCACCGGGAGCAGTCCGGGCAGGGCGTCCAGCATCGCCTTCCAGCGCCCCGCGAGCTGCGCGGGCGACTCCCGCCTCGGCCCCCAGAAGCCCCGCACCACACGTCGCATGTCCTGCCTCCACCGTCGAGAGCCGTCATCCGCCGGACAGACCCTAGTCGAACGCCCCCGGCTTCCTCGTGCTCTTGGCCGGGTTCTGCTTGCTGTGGACGACCTTGATCGGCAGGCCCTCCTCACGGAAGGCCTTGCGGGCCGCCTTGGCCACGTCCGGGTCGGAGAAGTGCCATTCGACCGGACGGCCGCCGGAGGCACTGACCTGCTCGGTCGCCTCCTTGACGAACTTGTCGCGGCCCGACTTGGTGAGCGTGCCCGCGTCCCCCTTCGACAGATAGCTCCGGTAGCCGTTCTTGGCCTCCAGGAAGGTCTGGCGGCCGGAGTCCCAGCCGTCGTACTCCACCGGGGGCTTGCCCTCCTTGGGGTTGGCGACGATGTACTCCTTGCCGCGCTTGGTGCCCGTGATCTGCTCCTGGTAGCGGAGCCAGGACTCGTTCTTCCAGTTGGGCTTGGGGTTGCGGTCGCGGCTCCCCCAGAAGCCGTCGCCCGCGTCGGCGGAGCCGAGTTCGGGGTCCTTCAGGTCCTTGGCCCAGTCCGGCGAGTTGTAGTTGCGGGGGTCGGAGGTGTCGTTGCGCTTGGGGTCCGGCCACGGCTTCTTCTTCTCCAGCGCCTTGGCCGCGCGGTCCTTCTCCTCGGCGCGCTTCTTCTCCGTCCAGGCGGCGCGTTCCTCGTCGCGGGCCCGCTTGGCCTCGGCCTCGGCCTTCTTGTCGCACCCGCCGTCGGCGAGGACGACCCGGCCGGGCGGACCGGCGGCCAGCACCCCGGTCCCGGAACCGGCGACACCGACGCCTCCGTAGCGCGTGCGGGGCCCGAAGGCGATCGTGCAGCCGGTCTTGCGGGCCGCGTCCTCCGCCTCGTCCGCCGCCTCGTCGGCCTCCTTGGCGGCCTTGCGGGCGCCGTTGACGTCCCCGGCCTCGGCCGCCTTGCGGGCCTTGCGCGAGGCGCGCCCGGCGTCGTCGGCGGCCTCCGCCACGTCGGAGGCGATCTTCCCGATCTTGCCGAGCCTGCTGGTCTTGCCGATCACCTTCGCGACGTCGTACCCGGGGATGAAGAGGGAGCCGACGTTCCACGCGACGTCGGTCACGGCCCGGGTCTTCTGCCCGTTGTTCCACCGCTCGCGGACGTCGTCGCCGACGAACATGTCGTCGCCGACCTTCACCACGGTGTTGAGCGACGCCTTGCCCCAGTCGCCGAACGCGCCGAGGTAGTCGCCCTTGCTCCACTTGTCCCCGGCGTTCTTGGAGTCGTCCATCCACTGGCCGCCGAGCTGCTTGCCGTAGTCGGCGATCCCGGACCAGGTGGAGGGCTTGAACAGGTCGACGAAGCCGGTCACATCGCCCCAGACCCCGTCCACTGCGAGCCCCTTGGCCACCTGGGTGGTGCGGTCCCAGGCACAGCCGAAGAAGCCCCAGCCGCCGCAGTCCTCCTTCTTCTCCCCGCCGTCCCCGCCGTCCTCCGAGTCGTCCTCGCCGGAGGCCGGGATGTCGTCGTACTCGGCCTCGGGCTCGGCGGCGGTCTCGGGATAGGTGTCGGTACCGGGCCCGTCGGGACCCGCCGTGCCACCGGTGGCCCCGCCGGCGGAGTCGGAACCGCCGGTGGTGTCCGAACCGCCGGTGGTGTCCGAACCGCCGGTGGTGTCCGAGCCGCCGGAGTCCGAGCCGCCGGCGGTGTCGGAGCCGCCCGCGCCGCCGGTGGAGCCGGTGCCTCCGGTGGCGGAGCCGGTGGACCCGGCCGCGCCGTCCGCGCCCCCGCTGGCCCCGTCGGTCCCGTCGGTCCCGCCTGTGCCGCCTGTGCCGGTGGTCTCTCCGCTCCCGGCGGACCCACCGCTCCCCTCCGTACCGCCGCCCGTGTCCGCGCCGCCGGCGACCGTGGCGCCGCCGTCGGCGCCCCCGCTGTCCGCGCCGCCCGCGTCCGTACCGCCCGCGCTGTCACCGGCGTTGACCGTGCCGCTGCCCGGCGCCGGGCAGGAGGTGCCGGTGACCGAGCAGACGGCCGCCTGGAAGCGGTCCGCGATCCGGGGGCCCATCCCGCTCAGGAGCAGGGACACCACGATGGCCGCGACGACCATGACCAGACCCACGTACTCCAGGGCAGACTGCCCCCGGTCGCGGCGCCAGGTGATCATGTGGGGTAACGAGAACTCCGGCTTCTCCTCGCGCTCCCCCTCCGGCAGCCGGAACCACGCACGGCTCCGGGACCGGCACAGGAACACCAGGATCAGGACCGGCAGGAACACCTGCGTGAACCCGTGCAGCGAGCCGTCGGAGGCGTTGGAGGCGCCGCCGACGATCAGCCAGATCTGTACGGCGACCAGTCCGGCCCACACACCCCGGCCGCCGCTCCAGACCCGCCGCGAGAGCAGCCAGGCGGCAACCCCGGGCAGCGCGCCGTAGAGCAGGATTCCGAGCAGGGTGGCGTCCAGCGCGTCGGCGGCGAGCGCGGAGCCCAGGAGCCCGGCGCCGCCCAGCAGCGTCGCGCCGAACAGGACATGCACCAGCATCCGGACCGCGCCCATGGCGCGCGGGAGTTCGCGCCGCCCCGCCCCGGACGCCGGTCCGACGCCTCCGTACGCGGGTATGCCACCAGTCGCAGACATGCTTCGCTCCCCCAACCGCACTGCCCGGCACCGGAATGACGGCCTCTCAGGCTACGGAGAACGGGCGCCGGCGTCATGGGCCCCAGGACCCAACTCCGGGCCCCATGACGCTGAGTCAGCCCGCCTGGCGGCGGTACTGCCCGGGGGCCACCCCGTACTCCCGCTTGAACGCCTTGGCGAAGGCGAACTCCGAGGCGTAGCCGATCCGCTGCGCGACCGAGCGCAGCGGCGCGTCGTCGGCCCGCAGCAGGCGGCCGGCCGCGGTCATCCGCCACCAGGTCAGATAGGTCAGTGGCGGTTCGCCGACCAGCGCGGTGAACCGGCGGGCGAAGGCGGCGCGGGAGAGGCCACCGAGGGCGCCCAGCTCCTCGACGGTCCAGGCGCGGGCCGGGTCGTCGTGGACGGCGGTCAGGGCCGCCGAGACCGCCGGGTCGGCCAGCGCCGCCGCCCAGCCCGCCGGGTGCCCGTCCGGCCCGCCGGACGGCTGCTCCAGCCACCAGGTGCGCAGGATGTAGAGCAACAGGGTGTCGAGCAGCGCGGGCACGACCGCGTCGGATCCGGGCAGCGGGTCGCGCAGTTCGGTGCCGAGCAGGTCGATGGCGGCGCGCAGCGCGGGGTGGGCTCCGACCCGGGCGGGGAGGTGGACCGCGTCGGGCAGGTGGGAGAGCAGGGGGTGGGCGCGGGCCCGGTTCAGCTTGTAGGCGCCGCACAGGAGTTGGGTGACCGGGGCCTCCGGGTCGGGGGGCGGCTCGTCGGCGGGGGCCGGCCAGCTGCCGTCCGGGCCGGGGAGAACATCGGCGAGCGGCGTGCCGGGGTCGTCGGCGAGCGCGTGTCCGCGTCCGTGGGCCAGGAACACCACGTCGCCGACGCCGAGCCGCTGCGGCGCCGCGCCCCCGGGCGGGATCAGCCAGGCCGAGCCCTGGAGCACCACATGGAATCCGGCGCCCTCGGAGGCGGGGAAGCGCATGCCCCAGGGGGCGTACTCGCGGCGGCGTGAGGAGTGCGGACGGCCCGCCCGCATGGAGGTGATCACGTCGCTCAGGACATCCATGGCGGCAGCGTATCCGCCCTTCCGGGGAGGCGAGACGATCGGACATGGAGAGGCGCTCCTGGGACATGGAGCGTCTCGCCGCGGGTTCCTACGGTGGTGCCCATGACCGATACACACACGTCGGCACCCGCCACCACACGTGCCGTTCTCTTCCACACCGTCGGGGACCCCGATGTCCTCACCGTCGAGGAGGTGCCGCTTCCCGCGCCCGGCCCCGGCGAGGTCCTCGTCCGGGTGGAGGCCCTCGGCCTGAACCGGGCCGAGGCTCTCTTCCGCGCCGGCACCTACTTCTACCAGCCGACGCTGCCCGCCTCCCGCAACGGCTACGAGGCGGCCGGCACCGTCGAGGCCGTCGGTCCCGGAGTGGAGGAATTCGCCCCCGGCGACCCCGTGACGGCCACTCACGCGCAGGAGCTGAGCGGGCACGGCCTCTACGCCGAGCGCGTGGTGGCGCCGGCCGGGTACGTGTTCCACCGGCCCGAGGGCGTGGACGCGGCGCACGGGGCGGCCGTCTGGCTGACGTACTCCACCGCCTACGGCGCGCTGATCGAGAAGGGCGGGCTGCGCCCGGGAGACCACGTACTGATCACCGGGGCGTCGAGTGGGGTCGGCACGGCGGCCCTCCAGGTGGCCAACCGGATCGGCGCCGTCCCCGTCGCCACCACCCGTACCCGGGCCAAGAAGCGGGCGCTGCTCGACGCGGGGGCCGCCCATGTCGTCACGACGGACGACGAGGACCTGGTGAAGGAGGTCGGGCGGATCACGGGCGGCGCGGGCGTCCGGCTGATCCTCGACGCGATCGGCGGCCCCGGCTTCGCCACGCTGGGCGAGGCGGCCGCACCGGACGGGACGCTGGTCCAGTACGGCTGGCTGGACGGCCGACCGACGGTCATGCCGCTGAACTGGCCGCTGACCGTGATCGGTTACAACAACCTCGCCCTGTCGGCCGACCCGGCCGGCCGCCGCCGCGCCGCCCACTTCATCGCCTCCGGCCTGCGCAGCGGCGCGCTGGCCCCCGTGGTCGGGGCCACGTTCGACGGACTGGAGCGGATGGCGGACGCGCACCGCCTCATGGAGTCCAACACGCACACCGGCAAGATCGTGGTGACGGTCCGGCACTGAGCCCGGGCACGCCCCCGGGCCGGAGCCCAGGCCGGGGAGCGTCTCCCACTGAACGGCATGCGCCTCGACGGTGTACGGAACGGACCCGAGACCGCGGCTGCGTCCTGCGTCAGCTGCCGTCCCGGAGGTCCGCGAGACCCGTCGGCCGGAACGTGATCCGGTCGAAGGCGACCTCGCAGCCGTCGCCCGTCGGGGACTGGGCCAGGAAGCCGATGGACGCGGCGGCGGTGTCCTCCGGGGTGCCGAGGGCGAAGACGCGGACGAAGGTCCACTTCTCGCCGTCGGCGGAGGCGTGGCAGGCGAAGGCCCTGCCGGTGCGGCTCAGGCGGAGCCAGTAGCTGTCGCCGTCCACGACGAAGGAGTTGACGTCGTCGGAGTGGCCCCGGGTGACGACCGTGCAGATGGTGGGGCGGTCCGGGGAGAGCTCCAGGCAGATCTTGGCCCACGCGCGCTCGCCGACGTGGAGGTAGAGGACGCCCGCGTCGAAGGCGGCGGCGAAGCCGACCCGCACCCGGGCGATCAGCTGGAAGTCGCCCGCCGGGGCGGGGCCCAGCAGGCGGGGCGCGTCGCTCGCGGGGTCCAGGGACTCGCCGCCCGGCGGGACGAAGCGGTCCTGGCGGGCGCCCGCGCGGCCGGTGAGCACGCCGTCCTCGTAGCTCCAGCCGGTGGCGGGGCCGAACGGCTCCAGGCCGAAGGGGAGTTCGGGAAGTCGCAGGGTCATGCGCGCTGTCCGTCCACGCGGCGGGGCAGGCCCAGCGGGTTGTCCTCGCGCAGCTCCGGCGGGAGCAGGGCCTCGGGGGTGGTCTGGTAGCTGACCGGGCGCAGCCAGCGCTCGACGGCGGTGGCGCCGACCGAGGTGGAGGTGGAGGTGGTGGCCGGGTAGGGGCCGCCGTGGTGCTGGGCGGGGGCGACGGCGACGCCGGTCGGCCAGCCGTTGACCAGGACGCGCCCGGCCAGCGGGGTGAGCGCGGCGAGGAGCCCGGCCGCGCTGCCCTCGGCCTCCTCGGCGGCGATCTGGAGGGTGGCGGTGAGGTTGCCCGGGAGCCGGGACAGGACGGCGGTGATCTCGTCCTCGGAGGTGTAGCGGGCGACGACGGTGACGGGGCCGAAGCACTCCTCCAGGAGCGCGTCGTGCGGGCCCTCCTCGGTGAGCAGCCGCGCCGGCACGGTCAGGAAGCCGGCCGCGACGGTGTGCTCGCCGCCCGCGCCGGGGGTGACCGGGGCCGCCACGCCGGGGAGTGCCGCCCGCTCGCGCACTCCGGCGAGGAAGGCGTCGCGCATCCGGTGGTCGAGCAGGACGCCCGCCTCGGTGTCGCTGACCGCTTCGGTGAGGGACTTCAGGAGCCGGTCGCCGGTCTCGCCGGCCGGGGCGAGGACGAAGCCGGGCTTGGTGCAGAACTGGCCCGCGCCCATGGTCATCGAGCCGGCCAGGCCGGTGCCGATCTGCTCGCCCCGCTCGGCGGCGGCCGCCTCGGTGACGACGACGGGGTTGAGGGAGCCGAGTTCGCCGTGGAAGGGGATCGGCGCGGGACGGGCCGCGGCCGCGTCGAACAGGGCGCGGCCGCCGCGTACGGAGCCGGTGAAGCCGGCGGCGGCGACGAGCGGGTGCCTGATCAGCTCGATGCCGGCGTCGAAGCCGTGCACCACGGTGACGACGTCCTCGGGAAGCCCGTGCTGTGCGGCGGCGCGGCGCAGCACGGAGGCGCACAGCTCGGAGGTGGCCGGGTGGTCGGGGTGGGCCTTGACGACGACGGGGCAGCCGGCCGCGAGGGCGCTGGCGGTGTCGCCGCCGGGGACGGAGAAGGCGAGCGGGAAGTTGCTGGCCGCGTAGACGGCGACGACGCCGAGCGGGATCTTGTAGCGGCGCAGGTCGGGCCAGGGCGGGGTGCGGGTGGCGTCCGCGTGGTCGATGTGGATATCGAGGTAGGCGCCCTCGTCGACGACCTCCGCGAAGGCGCGCAACTGGGCTGCGGTGCGGGCGAGTTCGCCGGTGAGCCGGGCCGGGCCGAGGGCCGTCTCGGCGTCGGCGGCCTCGATGACGTATTCGCCGGTCTCGGTGAGCAGATCGGCCGCGCCGCGCAGGAAAGCGGCGCGCACGGTGCGGTCGGCGAGCGCGTCGCGCACGGCGTGGGCGGCCCGGACCGCCCGGTCGACCTCCTCCGCTGTAGCCTCCACCGCAACCTGCTCGCGCGGGTTCCCGGTGCGGGGGTCGACGCTCCAGACTGGTGCTGCTGCCACCGTGTTCCCTTCCGCTCCACTGCCACACATCAGAAGTTGTTCGGTATTCTGAACAGAGTTCCTGATCGTGAATATGAAGCGACTCTATTTCCGGGCGTTCGGTGTTGGCAAGAAGTCGCAGGGTTTCGTAAGTGGGCTGGAAAGGGGCGTGGGGCGATGTCGGGTGCCGAGTCTGGTGGGGCACAGGTCAAGTCCGCGGTACGGACGGTGGAGCTGCTGGAGTACTTCGCCGGACGGCCCGGTATGCACTCGCTCGCCGCCGTCCAGGAAGCCGTCGGATACCCCAAGTCCAGCCTCTACATGCTGCTGCGCACCCTGGTCGAGCTGGGCTGGGTGGAGACGGACGCGACGGGGACGCGGTACGGGATCGGCGTACGGGCGCTGCTGGTCGGCACCTCGTACATCGACGGCGACGAGGTCGTCGCGGCGGCCCGCCCCACCCTCGACCGGCTCTCCGACGACACCACGGAGACCATCCACCTCGCCCGTCTCGACGGGACGAACGTGGTCTACCTCGCCACCCGCCAGTCCCAGCACTATCTGCGCCCCTTCACCCGCGTCGGCCGCCGGCTGCCCGCCCACTCCACCTCGCTCGGCAAGGCGCTGCTGGCCACCCACAGCGACGAGCAGGTCCGCAAGATGCTGCCCGAGACGCTGCCCGCGCTGACCGAGCACACCCTGACCGACCGGGAGAAGCTCATCGAGGAGCTGCACCTGATCCGCGAGCAGGGATACGCGGTGGACCGTGAGGAGAACACCCTGGGGCTGCGCTGCTTCGGTGTCGCGATCCCCTACCGCACCCCGGCCCGGGACGCGATCAGCTGCTCGGTGCCGGTCGCCCGGCTCACGCCCGCTCACGAGCAGACGGTCAAGGACGCACTGTTCGACGCGCGCGACCGGCTGACCCTCGCCACCCGGAGGCTCTGACCATGGATGTGTCCCTCCGCCCGGTCCGGGACGGCGACCTGCCGCTGTTCTTCACCTGGATGTGCGACCCCGAGTCGGTCCGCGTCGCCGCCTTCACCAGTGAGGACCCCACCGACCGGCACGCGTTCGACGCCCACTGGGCGCGCATCCTGGCGGACCCGTCCGTCGTGATGCGCACGGTGCTCGCCGACGGCGTGGTGGCCGGCAACGCCGGGGTGTACGGGCCGCCCGGCGACCGCGACGTCACGTACTGGATCGACCGGTCCCTCTGGGGGCGCGGGGTGGCCACCGCCGCCCTGGCCGCGCTGCTCGACGCCGTACCGGAGCGGCCGCTGTTCGCGCGCGCCGCGGCCGACAACACGGGCTCGCGACGGGTGCTGGAGAAGTGCGGGTTCACCGTGACGGGCAAGGACCACGGCTACGCCCACGCGCGCGGCGAGGAGACGGACGAGCTGGTGTTCACCCTCTCCGGATGACGCCGGTGACGATCCGTCTCCGCCACGCGGCGGAGACGGATCGTCACCGGGCAGGAGGTGCCCGGACGGGCCGCGCGCAAGCGTGGATCCCATGACACAGACCTCTCCCGCTGCGGCCGCACGGGGCACCACCCCGGCGCGGACCGTGCTCCGTATCGTCGCGATCGTCTCCTGTGCGCCGTACGTCGGTCTCAAGGCCGCATGGCTCTCGGGCAGCCGCCTCGGCATCCCCGAGGGCAGCGAACTGCTCGACCACAGCACCGCGCTCGCCGTCGGCAACGGCGCTTCGGTGCTGTTGGACAGCCTGGTCGTGGTCATCGCACTGCTCCTCACCCAGCCGTGGGGCCTGCGGGTTCCCGCCTGGCTGCTCGCCCTGCCGATGTGGGTGGCGACCGGCCTGCTGCTGCCGGTCATGACCGGCTATCCGCTGCAACTGCTCGTCGGCGCCCTGGGCGGGCAGGTCGTCCAGGACGAGTCGGGCCGGCCCTTCCTCCGGGAGTGGGTCTTCTCAGTCGTCTACGGCGGCTTCATCCTCCAGGGCCTGGCCCTGGGCGCCCTGTTCGTGCTGTACGCCCGCGACCGCTGGGGCCACCTCTGGCGGGGCGCACTGCGTGAACTGCCCGGCAGTCCCACCGCACCCGCGCTGCGGGCCGCCGCCGTCGCCGCCTCCCTGGTCGCGCTCGCGCCCGGCACCGTGCACCTGCTCTGGGCCACCGGCTCGGCAGCCGGGCTCAGCGACGCCCGCGCGGCACAGCGCGACAGCGGTTACTACGCCCTCGAAGCGGTCTACGTCCTGTTCGTCGCCGCGGCCGTCGCCGGTGTCCTGCTGCTCGCCTTCCGCCGGTCCGCGCTGCCGCTGCGGGTACCGCTCGCCCTGGCCTGGGGCGGCTCCGGGGCCACGGCCTGCTGGGGCGGCTGGATGAGCCTCGCCTCGCTGCTGCCCGCCAGGGACGCCGCCGAACAGCCCACCCCCGCCATGGTGCTGACCTACGCTGTGCAGATGCTCGTCGGAACGCTCGTGGTGACGCTCGGCGCGTACTTCCTCGCGGAGCGCTCGGCCGGGACCCGGCCGCCGGGCCGCCCGGCGTGAGGCCGCTGCTCGGCCGGCGGGCCCGGCTGCGCTGGCTGCATCTGATCATCGGCGGCGCCCTGCTGATGCCGTACTTCCTGGTCGGTACCGTGATCGTCGGTCTGTACAGCCCGGGTGCCGATGTCTTCTCCTCGCCGGCGCACCAGCTGTCCGCGTTCGCCTACGCGCTGCCGATGGCCGCGGTCACCGCGCTCCTCCCCCTCGCCCGCCCGCTCTCGGCGGCCGCCGCCCGCGCCCTGTGCGGGCTGCCTGCGGACCGGCCGCTCGCGGACGGGCCCGCCAGGACCCGGCAGGCGCGGATCCGCTCGGCCGCCTGGTTCACCCTGCATGTGGGGCTCGGCGGGATCATCAGCGGGATGACACTGGCGCTGGTCCCCTTCGCCGTCGGAGTCGTCGCCCTGCCGTTCCTCACGGCCGTACGCGACTCTGCGGTGACGGGCCTGCCCGAGGCGCTGGACCGGCCGTGGGCACTGGCCCTGGCGCCGGTGGCCGGGGTCGCCATGCTCGCCGCGCTGGCCGGCTGCGCGGCGGCGGCCGGGGCGCTGCTGGCGGACCGGGCGCCGGTGCTGCTGGGCCCGACCCCGGACGACCGGCTGGCCGCCGCCGAGCGCCGGGCGGCCGAACTGGCCGTCCGCAACCGGCTGGCCCGCGAACTGCACGACTCCGTCGGCCACGCGCTCAGCGCCGTCACCCTCCAGGCGGGCGCCGCCCGCAGGGTCCTGGACACCGACCCGGAGTTCGTCCGCGACGCCCTGACCGCGATCGAGGAGACGACGCGGCGCACGGTCGACGAACTCGACGCCGTGCTGGGGCTGTTGCGCAAGGACGACGACGGCGGGCAGGACGAGGTGCCCGGGCCCGGGCTCGACGCGGTGGACGAGTTGCTGGCGCACTGCGGGCTGAGCGTCGCGTACACCGCCGAGGGCGATCCGGGCGCCGTCCCGGCTGCGGTCTCTCGGCAGGCGTACCGGATCGTGCAGGAAGGGCTGAGCAACGCCCTGCGGCACGGCGGGCGGGACGAGCCGGTCCGGCTGCGGATCGCGGTGGGCGCGCGGCTGGAGATCGTGCTGGACAGCCCGCTGCCCGACCGGCCGCCGGTGGTGCGCCCCGGCGGCGGGCGGGGGCTGCGCGGCATCGCGGAGCGGGCCGTGCTGCTCGGCGGCCGTACCGAGGCGGGCGCACACGACGGAAGGTGGCGGCTGACCGCCGCCCTTCCCCTGCACACCCCCGAACAGGAGCGGCGATGAGCGCACCCACGGTCCGGATCGTCCTCGCCGACGACGAACGCATGGTCCGCACCGCGCTGCGGGTGATCCTGGACGCGGAGGAGGGACTGGAGGTCGTCGGTGAGGCGGCGACCGGTGCCGAGGCCGTCTCCGTGGTGCGGGCGCTGCGGCCCGATGTGGTGCTGATGGACGTGCGGATGCCGGAGACCGACGGAATCCGGGCCACCGGACAGATCCTGGCCACGCTCGACCCGGCGCCGCGCATCGTCGTCGTCACCACCTTCGAGAACGACGCCTATGTGTACGAGGCGCTGCGCGCCGGGGCGGCGGCCTTCCTGCTCAAGCGGGCCGCCGCCGAGGACCTGGTGCGGGCGGTGCGGCTGGTCGCCCGCAGCGACTCGCTGCTCTTCCCCGCGTCGGTCCGGGGGCTGGCCGCCGCGTACGGACCGCCCCGGCCGTCCGCCGCACCGCCGTGGGTGGCACGGCTCACCGACCGGGAGGCGGATGTGCTGCGGCTGATGGCGAGCGGGCTGACCAACGCGGAGATCGCGGCCCGGCTGCGGGTGGGGCCCGCGACGGCGAAGAGCCATGTGGCGGGCGTCCTGGCGAAGACCGGTGCCCGGGACCGCACCCAGGCGGTGATCGCCGCGTACGAGTCGGGGTTCATCACCCCGGGCTGAGCCACAGCCCCCGGGAGCTTTCATGAGGAACCGGGGCTCTTCATGAGGAAGGCGTGAGAAGTGGCACAGCCGGGAACGCGGTGCCGCCTCCCGCTCGTCCCTCCAGCGGGATGAACAAGACGATCAGGCGCGCCTCGGTCTTCTCCCTGCTGCTGGTCCTCGCCCTGCTGGGGCGGGCGACCTGGGTGCAGGCGTACCAGGCCCGGGCGCTCGCAGACGACGACCACAACCGGCGGAAGATCATCGCGCAGTACGCGCAGCCGCTCGGCGACATCATCGTGGCCGGCTCCCCGGTCACCGGATCGAAGAGGACGGAGGGCAGCGATCTCGCGTACAAGCGGACCTATGGGCAGGGCGACCTCTACGCGGCCGTGACCGGCTACAGCTCGCAGGCGTACGGCTCCACCCAGCTCGAAGGGATCTACAGCCATGTGCTGGACGGCACGGACGACCGGCTGAAGAACCCGCTGGACGCGCTGACCGGCAAGCAGACCGCGCCCGGCAATGTGCTGACGACGATCGATCCGGACGTCCAGAAGGCGGCGAAGAACGCGCTCGGCGACGACAAGGGCGCGGCCGTGGCGATCGACCCGAAGAGCGGGCAGATCCTGGGCATGGTGTCCTCGCCGTCCTACGACCCGTCCGGCATCAGCGGAACGACCGACGGCGACACCTGGAAGAAGCTGCTGGCCGACCCGGACAAGCCCCTGGTCAACCGCGCGATGCGGCAGCCGCTCGCGCCGGGTTCGACGTTCAAGCTGGTGGTGGCGGCCGCCGCGCTGGAGGACGGCCTCTACGGCTCGGTCGACGAACCCACCAGGAGCCCCAGCCCGTACACACTGCCCGGCACCACCACCCCGCTGAGGAACGAGAACCCCGCCGCGCCCTGTGAGAACGCGACGCTGCGGGTGGCACTGAAGTACTCGTGCAACAACGTCTTCGGCAAGCTCGCCGCCGACCTCGGCCAGGACAAGGTGCGGGCGACGGCGGAGAAGTTCGGCTTCAACACGGAGAAGCTGGATGTGCCGGTCCGGGCCTCGAAGAGCCTGTACCCGACGGGGATGGACGACGCGCAGACGGCGCTGTCGGGCATCGGCCAGTTCGAGGTCACCGCGACCCCGCTCCAGATGGCGATGGTCTCCGCGGCCCTCGCCAACGGCGGTGAGCTGGCCGCGCCGCACATGGTGTCCGAGGTGACCGACGCGGACGGCGGCACGCTGGAGGACTTCGCGGACGGCGACATGAAGCGCGTCGTCTCGAAGAGGACGGCCGAGCAGCTGCGCAGCGCGATGGTGACCGTCGTGGAGCAGGGCACCGGCACCAACGCCCGGATCGGCGGGGCCGAGGTCGGCGGCAAGACGGGTACCGCCGAGAACGGCGTGGGCAACAGCAACACCCCGTACGCCTGGTTCACCTCGTACGCGAAGGACAGGTCCAGCGGCCGGGAGGTCGCGGTCGCCGTGATCGTGGAGGACTCGGGCTCGGCCGCCTCGGAGGTCAGCGGCAACGGCCTCGCGGCCCCGATCGCGCAGAAGATGATGAAGGCCGCGCTCCAGCGGTAGCGGGAAGACGGGACGCCCCGGTACCCCTTGCCGGGGGCGCCGGGGCGTTCGTCGCGTCCGGGGACGGGGACGCACCCGTGTCGAAGCGCTTGCGGGGTGCGCTGGTACGCTCGCGCCCCGCCCGCCGGCCGGGACCGTACACAGCCGGACCGCCGCACGTGCACCAGGGATCCCGAGCACAGAGACGAGGCAGCTGTGGGCACATCCGTCGACGATGCCGGTGCCGCCGCCGAGTTCCACACCTTCTTCGAGGCCCATTACGCCGAACTCGCCCGGCTCGCCCATCTGCTGACCGGCGAGGCCGACGCCGCCGACGATCTGGCGGCCGACGCCCTGCTGGCACTCTGGCACCGCTGGGACCGGGTCCGCGCCGCCGACCATCCGGTGGCGTACGCGCGCGGGGTGGTCGCCAACCTGGCCAGGACCCGGATCCGCAGCGCGGTGCGCGAGCGCCGCCGGATCGCCCTGTTCTGGGGGCCGCGCGGTGCCGGGGAAGGTCACGGCGCGGACGGTCCCGACGTGCCGGCGGTGGTCGACGTCCAGGGGGCGCTGCGGCGGCTGCCGTTTCGCAGGCGGGCGTGCGTGGTGCTGCGGCACGCCTTCGACCTCTCGGAGCGGGACACGTCGCTGGTGCTCGGGATCTCGGTGGGTACGGTGAAGAGCCAGACCTCGCGGGCCGTCGCGGAGCTCCAGCGGCTGCTGGGTCCGGACACGCCCGCCGCGCAGGTCCGGGTGGCCGTCGCGGCGCAGCGCAGCGGAGGAATCCGGTGAAGGACGAGGAGCTGGCCCGGCGGTTGCGGGACGCCGCCGGGGCGCACCGCCCCGACCGGGAGCGGATGCTGGGCCGGGTCGGGCGCGGGATGGCCGAGGGGCGGCCGGCGGCGCGTGCCGTGCGCCCGCCGCGCACCGCGATGCCGTGGCTGCGCGTCGCGGGGGCGACGGCGGCGGTCTGCGGGGTGCTGGCGGCCGGGGCGTTCGCCGTCGCCTCGGCGGGCGACGGTTCGCCGCGCGGGACGCGGGTGGCGGCGCCACCGCACTCCCCGGCCCCGCCGTCCTCGCCCGCCGCGACCGTGACGCCGCCCCCGGCACTGGGGGCGCTGCGGCCCGAGGACGGGCCGCTGTGGACGGACGGCGCGGTCGACCCGCACAGCAACGCCTACTGGGCGCAGAGCGATGTGACGCTGCGGACGGCCGCGCCGCTGTCCTCGCTCACCGTGGAGCTGCGGATCGCGCTCACGGGCGGGGTGAACAGCACCGGTTCCTGGCGGTCGTTGCCGGAGAAGGACTTCACGGTGTCGGCGAGCGAGGACGGCGGCTACCTCGTCTACCGGTGGTCGCTGCGGGCGGGGCGTACGGTCCCGGCCGGCACCCACACATTCGCCGGGCAGTACAACCACGCCGAGGGCGCACGGGACGCCGCCGGTGACTACGTGACGGCGCACGCGGTCCGCGTCTCGGGCCAACGGGCCTCGGTGGGCGACTGGTTCGGCCCGGACCACTGAGCGGCGTCTGCGCGTCCGGACGAACAAGCCGGCGGGTGCGGGGACGGTGCAGGGAGGGCGCAAGCGCTTGCCGCATGGCGTTCGTTGTCCCGAACGAGGCGGGGAGCCGGAATTGCGGCGGGGCCCGCTCAGCCCGCGTACGGGTCGGGGACCGCTCCCGGCCGGGCCAGGAAGGCGAAGTCGCAGCCGGTGTCGGCCTGGGTGATCTGGTCGTGGTAGAGCGCGCCGTAGCCGCGCTCGTACCGGGTGGGCGGCGGTGCCCACCCGGCCCTGCGCCGCTCCAACTCCTCTTCGCTCACGCCCAGATGGAGCAGGCGCGCCTCGACGTCCAGGGTGATCGGGTCGCCGGTCCGGACGAGGGCGAGGGGCCCGCCGACATAGGATTCGGGCGCGATGTGCAGCACGCACGCCCCGTAGCTGGTGCCGCTCATCCGGGCGTCGGAGAGCCGCACCATGTCCCGTACACCCTGCTTCAGCAGATAGTCGGGGATCGGCAGCATCCCGTACTCGGGCATCCCCGGGCCGCCCTTGGGGCCCGCGTTGCGCAGGACGAGGACGTGGTCCGGGGTGAGGGCGAGCGCCGGGTCGTTGATGGTGCGCTGCATCTCCCTGTAGTCGTCGAAGACGACCGCGGGGCCGGTGTGGCGCAGCAGATGGGGCTCGGCGGCGATGTGCTTGATGACCGCGCCGTCCGGGCAGAGGTTGCCGCGCAGCACCGCCACCCCGCCCTCATCGGCCAGGGCGTGGTCGCGCTCCCGTATGACGTCGTCGTTGTGCACGAGCGCCCCGTCGAGCTGTTCGCGCAGGGTGTCGTGGGCGACGGTGGGCCGGTCCAGGTGCAGGACGTCGGTGAGCCGGGACAGGAAGCCGGGCAGCCCGCCGGCGAAGTGGAAGTCCTCCATGAGGTACTTGCCGCCGGGCCGCAGATCGGCCAGCACGGGCACGGTACGGGCGATGCGGTCGAAGGCGTCGAGGGTGAGCGTGACGCCGGAGCGGCCCGCCATGGCGATCAGATGGATGACGGCGTTGGTGGAGCCGCCGAGCGCGAGGACGGTGACGACGGCGTCCTCGTACGCCTCCGCCGTCAGCAGCTGCGACAACGTCCGCTGCTGCCATACCAGTTCGACGATCCGCAGCCCGGACTGCGCGGCCATCCGGTCGTGGCCGGAGTCGACGGCCGGGATGGAGGAGGCGCCCGGGACGGTGACACCCAGCGCCTCGGCGGCGGCGGTGAGGGTGGAGGCGGTGCCCATGGTCATGCAGTGGCCGGGCGAGCGGGCGAGGCCGTTCTCCAGCTCGCCCATCTCGCAGTCGCCGATGAGTCCGGCCCGCTTGTCGTCCCAGTACCTCCACATGTCGGTGCCGGAGCCCAGGACCTCGCCCCGCCAGTGCCCCGGCAGCATCGGCCCGGCCGGCACGAAGACGGCCGGCAGGTCCACGGAGGCCGCGCCCATCAGCAGCGCGGGCGTCGACTTGTCGCAGCCGCCCAGCAGCACCGCGCCGTCCACGGGGTAGGAGCGCAGCAGCTCCTCCGTCTCCATCGCCAGCAGGTTGCGGTAGAGCATCGGGGTGGGCTTCTGGAACGTCTCCGAGAGGGTGGAGACCGGGAATTCGAGCGGGAAGCCGCCGGCCTGCCAGACCCCGCGTTTGACCGCCTGCGCACGGTCCCGCAGATGGGCGTGGCACGGATTGATGTCGGACCAGGTGTTGAGGATCGCGACGACCGGCTTGCCCAGGTGCTCCTCGGGCAGATAGCCGAGCTGCCGGGTGCGGGCGCGGTGGCTGAAGGAGCGCAGCCCGTCGGTGCCGTACCACTGATGGCTGCGCAGCTCCTCGGGGGCGATGCGGCCGGTCATACGGACCACCCCGCGATCCGGTCGGCGACCTCGGCACGCCGGTCCTCGGGCAGCACCCGGCTGGGCGGGCGCACGTCACGGCCGCACAGCCCGAGCGAGGCCAGCGCCTCCTTGACGACGGTCACGTTGTCGGCGGACTGCCCGTCGGCGCGCAGTTCCTCGAAGCGGCGGATCCGCTCCCAGACCTTCATGGCGGCCGGGTGGTCCCCGGCCCGCAGTGCCTCCAGCATGGCCAGCGAGACGCCGGGCGCGACGTTGACGAGCCCGGAGGTGAAGCCGGTGGCCCCGGCGGAGAAGTAGGAGGGGGCGTACAGCTCCGCGAGGCCGGCGACCCAGACGAAGCGCTCCAGGCCCGCGTCCCGGGCGAACCCGGCGAAGCGCGCGGCGTCCGGGACGGCGTACTTGACGCCGATGACGTTGGGGCAGGCGTCCGCGAGCGCGGCAAGGGCCGCCCCGTCCAGGTGCGGGTTGCGGATGTAGGGGACGACGCCGAGGCCGGGGACGGCCTGTGCGATGGCCCGGTGGTAGTCGATCCAGCCGTCCTGCGAGACGTACGGATGGACCGGCTGGTGGACCATCACCATCTCGGCTCCGGCGTCCCGGGCGTGCCCGGCGGCGGCGACGGCGGTCGGCACGTCGTGCCCGACCCCGACCAGGACCGCGGCACGGCCGCCCGCCTCCTCGACGGTCAGCTCGGTGACGGTGCGCCGCTCCTCGGGGGTGAGGGCGTAGAACTCACCGGTGTTGCCGTTCGGGGTGAGGATGCGCACGCCGCCGTCGAGCAGCCGCCGCAGCAGGGTGCGGTGCGCCGCCGTGTCGATGCTCCCGTCCTCGGCGAACGGGGTCACCGGGATCGCCACGACGTCGGCGAGGGCCGCCTTCAGGGGGGTGAGGTCCATACGGACAGGCCTTTCGCCGGTGTGCTGCCGCCTCACGCCGCGTCACCCCCGTCTTCGTCGTCGGGGAACGCGCGGCGGACGAAGGAGGCGATGTGGTCGTGCAGGGCCCCGGCCGCCGCGTCCGCGTCGTCGGCGAGCGCGAGCCGCAGGATCTCCCGGTGCTCGGCGGCCTCCCGCTCCCAGGACGGGACGGCCGACCAGGCGACCGTGGACACCAGCGCGGCCTGGTCGCGGACCTCGTCGAGCATCCGGGCCAGCAGCGGATTGCCGCAGGGCAGGTAGAGCGCCCGGTGGAAGTCCCGGTTGGCCAGCGACCTGTCGGCCGTGTCCCCGGCTGCGTCGGCCCGGTCCAGGGCCTCCCGCGCCGCGTCGAGCGAGGCCTTGCGGGTGACGGAGCGGCGCAGCGCCTCCGGTTCCAGCAGCAGCCGTACGTCGTACACCTCCCGGGCCATGGTGGCGTCGACGAGCCGCACGGTGGCGCCCTTGTACTGGCTCATGACGACGAGTCCGGTGCCGGCGAGGGTCTTGAGCGCCTCGCGGACCGGGGTCTTGGAGACGCCGAACTGCGCGGCCAGCTCCGTCTCGACGAGCGCCTGACCTGGTCTCAGCCGCGCCGTGAGGATCGCGTGCTTGACCGCCTCCAGCACGTACTGGGTCCGGGACGGAATCGGGGTGGGCGCAAAGGTCATGGGTGAAGGGCTCCCACATCTCGCGTATCACGTCTCATATATGACGTACGAAGTACGACGCGATGAAGCTAGAGCCGCCGCAATCGTTCGTCAACGCTTCCGGCAGAAGAACTTCAACGGGCTACGGCGTGTGCCCTACACCGATCGCCCCACCCGGCCCTCCCGCCCAACGGCGGTACGGCATCCGCCCGATGCCCCGCGCCCGCCTCACCGGCCAGCCTGACCACGACGCACAGACAGGGTCCGGGGAGGTCCGGTGGGTACACAGACACGGTCGGCGACAGGCAGGGTGCTGCGGGACCGAACGGCCGGGCTGTTCCTGGCGGCGGTCGTGGTCTCGGGGTTCGGCAGCTCCGCGATGTCGCTGGCGGCGGGCATCTGGGTCAAGTCCCTGACGGGCTCGGACAGTCTGGCGGCGCTGGCGCTCTTCGCCGTCTGGCTGCCGGTGCTCTTCGGACCGGTCATCGCGGCACCGGCCGACCGATGGCCCAGGAAGCCGCTGCTGGTCGGGGCGAACGTGGTCATGGCCCTGCTGCTGACCACCCTGACGGCGGTGGACTCGGCAAGGGGGATCTGGCTCCTGTTCGCGGTGCTCGTGGTGTACGGCTGCGCATCCGTACTGATGGACGCCGCCGAATCGGCCCTGGTCGCGCAGGCCGTGGACGCCCGGCTGCTGGGCGACTTCAACGGCCTGCGGATGATGGCGAACGAGGGCATGAAGCTGGTGGCCCCGCTCACCGGCGCGGGCCTCTACGCCCGCTTCGGGGGCGGCGCGGTGGCCCTGCTCGACGCGGCCTCCTTCGCACTGGCCGCCGGCCTCTACGGGCTGCTGCGCGTACGCGGGGCGGCCCCGGCGGATGACGCGCCCGGCGGATGGCCGGCCGGGCTCCGGCAGCTCCGCCGCTCACCGGTGCTGCGTCCACTGGTGCTGGCCGGCTCCGCGACGATGCTGTGCGCCGGGCTCAACGGGGCGACGCTGTACGCCGTCGTGGACGGGACGCTCGGCCTCCCCCGCGTTCGCCGGTGTGCTCTCCCTGGCCCAGGGCGCCGGGTCGGTCGCGAGCGGGCTGCTGGCCGGGCCCTTACTGCGGCGGCTGCCGGAGCGGGTGTTCACCGCGGCGGGCATCGCCGTGTTCGCGGTGGGGGTGGGTCTGCGGGCGCTGCCGTACGACGCGGTGGCGCTGACGGCGTGCGGGCTGATCGGGGCCGGGCTGCCCTGCGTGCTGATCGCCGCGCTGACGGCGGTGCAGCGGGAGACACCGGACGCGGTCCTGGGCCGGACGGCCGCGACCGCCGGCTCCCTGATGATGGCGCCCAACGCGGTGGCCCTGGCGCTCGGCGCGGGACTGGTCGCCGTGGTGGACGTGACCGTGCTGCTGCCGCTGGTGGGCGCGGTGGCACTGCTGACGGCGGGGCTGCTGCTCATGGGCCGACGGGGACGGCCGCCCGTCCCCGCCGGACCACGGGCGCCGTCATCCGCCGAGGCGTGAGAGCGCCGGGGCGACGGCCGCGAGATCCGGGTCCGAGGCCAGCCCCGCGTGGTACAGGCGCAGTTGGTTCGCGCCGAGCGCGACCGCGTGGGCGGCGTCGCGTTCCAGTGTGTCCGGGCTGCCGCCCATCCCGCGTACCGCGGTGAGATTGGCCGCGAGGACGCCCGCCCGGCCGGCGAACGGACCGAGCACGGCCTCCCGGGCCGCGTCCGAGCCGGTGCAGGGCAGCACCACTCCGTCCGCCACGGACAGGATGTGCTCCACGTCGACCCCCACGTTCGCCCCGGTGCGGTAGGGGGCGGGGTCGGCGTGCAGCAGGACCTGGAAACCGGGGGCCGCCGCCGCGCGCACGGCGGCGACCACCGACTTCTGGAGCCCGCGCGCCACTTCGGTACGCCATCGCAGCGTGGCCGCCGCGAGGTCCGCGCCGAGCAGCCTCTCGACCTCGCCCCAGCCGGCTTCCGGGGCACCGACGCCGGCCCAGACGGGCTCCAGCGCGCGGCGCACGGCCCGGCCCGCTTCCGCCGCGTCCAGGCCGTGCCCCTCGTACCCGGCCCGGCAGTCGGGGCAGAAGCAGAGCGACATCAGATACTGCGCCGCGTCACCGAGCGCGACGCCCGCGATCTTGTCGTGGGCGTGCAGATGGGCGAAGCCGTACCAGCCGCAGGACTCCAGCTCGGTGCCGTGCGCGCCGCCGCGTACCGCCGCCTCGGCCGCCAGATCGACCAGGTACGCACGGACGGCGGGCCGCGCGATGCAGGGCGCCCAGGGGTAGCGGTCGCCGTACGCATTGACCACGGAGGTCTCCGGATGCTCCGCTCCCAGCCGGGAGTTGTGCGCGAGGACGACCCAGCTGTGCACCTCCAGACCGGCCCCGGCCAGCGCCTCGGCCGCCTCGGCGAAGGGATCGTCCGAGGCCACCCAGGACTGCGGGTAGGGACGCAGCGCGCGGCCCTCCCACCGGGCGTCGTCCGGCGGATAGAGCACCGCCGCGTGCTCGGCCGTGACAATGCGGCGGGCGGGGTGGCGCGGGGTCAGCGCCCGCGTCGAGTGGTAGGCGGCGGCCAGTGTCACCTGCTGGACGCCGAGGTCCGCGACCCGGGCAGCCGCGTCCGGGTCCCCGACGACGTCCCACGGGTAGAGGAAGGCGGAGGCCCTCACCCGCGCTCCCCCGCCCCGGCGCCGGCCCGCTCCAGCAGGGCGCGTCCGTTCGCGATGATCGCGGTCAGCTCCTCGATGTGCGCGGCGGGCGGCTCGGTGAGCGGGCTGCGCACCTCGCCGACGTCCAGACCCTGGAGCCGGACGGCCGCCTTGACCAGCGACACCGCGTACCCCCGGCCCTTGGCGCGCAGTTCGACGAGCGGCCGGTAGAACGTGTCGAGCAGCGCGTTGACAAGGTCGTCGTCGCCGGAGTCCAGGGCCCGGTAGAAGGCCAGCGCGATGTCGGGGGCGAAGGCGAAGACGGCGGAGGAGTAGAGCGTGACGCCGATGCCCCGGTAGGCGAGGCCGGTGAGCTCGGCGGTGGGCAGCCCGTTGAAGTACAGGAAGTCCCCGCCGGGCCGTTCGGTGCGCACGGCGCTGACGATGCGCTGCATCAGGTCGAGGTCGCCGTACCCGTCCTTGAGGCCGATGATCCCGGGCGTCCGCGCCAGCGCGACCACGGTCTCGGGGGTGAAGACGGCGTTGTCGCGCTGGTAGACGATCGTCTCCAGGGCGGTGGCGGCGGCCAGCGCGGCGTAGTGGGCGAGCAGCCCCTCCTGGTCGGCGACGACCAGGTACGGCGGCATGGCGAGCAGCCCGTCGGCGCCGGCCTCCTCCGCCAGCTTCGCGAACCGGACCGCCAGCGCGGTGCCGTATCCGGCGCCCGCCACGACGGGCACCTGCCCCGCGGTCTCCTCGACGGCCGCCGCGACGACGAGCCGGAACTCCTCGGGCGTCAGGGCGTGGAACTCCCCCGTGCCGCAGCAGGCGAAGACGGCCGCCGCTCCGGCGTCGATGCCCCGTCGCACGTGCGTGCGGAAGGCGTCGAGGTCCACGGAGCCGTCCGGTCCGTAGGCGGTGACGGGAAAGAAGAGCGGCCCGGCGACAGCGGTGAGTCGGGCGGCAAGAGGGGCTGAGGTCACGGGCGCTCCCTGAGCAGGTTCAGGCGTGCACAATTCTGATCGGCGTCCATATTTATGAACAAGACTCACGCTAAGCCAGTGGCTTGGCACGGGTCAAGGCGGGTGCGGGTGCTCCGGGCGGGCGGTTCCGTCCTCAATCGCCGGACGGGCTTGGTGGTGCGGGTGTCCCGCAGGGTGCGCACTCTGTCCGGGTGGGGGTCCGGTGCCCCTCCGGGGAGACTCCTCGGACGACGAACGTGCGGCGACGACGCACTGGCACTCGGGAACATGTTCGTCGTCCTGCGGGGACTCCCCTGCACGGCCCCGGACCGGCCGTCGTGCGTCTGCGGCAGTCGGACAACCGGCGTTCGGGCGCGAATGATGCCGGGTGGGGGCGCGCAGGGGAGTCCCCGCAGGAAATGGCGTACGACCCGGGTCCCTCGCGGACCCGGGTGAACACGCCATTTCCGAGGAGTCTCCCCGGAGGGACCCCACCCCCACCCACCGGACAGAGCGCCCCCACGGGCAACCCGCACCACCAAGCCCGTCCGGCGATTGAGGACGGCACCCTCCGCCCCGGACCGGGGAACCCTTGACGCACCCCCACCCCGCTCCATAACTTGTCCACGCATGTGAACCCCAGCCAAGGACCCGGCACGAGGAGACCCCCGTATGCCCGCCCCCCGCACCGTCCTGCTCACCGGCGCCGCCGGCGGCCTCGGCACCCTGATGCGCGGACTGCTGCCCGCCCACGGCTACACGCTCCGCCTGTTCGACATGGTCCCCGTCGAGGGCGAGCCGGACGCGATCACCGCCGACCTCGGCGACAAGGAGGCCCTGCGCGAGGCCGTACGGGGCGTCGACGCGATCATCCACCTCGCGGGCATCTCGCTGGAAGCCTCCTTCGACAAGATCCTCCGGGCCAACATCGAAGGCACCTACAACCTCTACGAGGCCGCGCTCGCGGAAGGCGTGCGCCGGATCGTCTTCGCCTCCTCCAACCACGCCGTCGGCTTCACCCCCCGCCCCCTGCCCGGCGACCCGCTGATCCCCATCGACACCCCGCGCCGCCCGGACACCTTCTACGGCCTCTCCAAGTCCTTCGGCGAGGACCTCGCCCAGCTGTACTGGGACCGGCACGGCCTGGAGACCGTCTCGGTGCGCATCGGCTCCTGCTTCCCGGAGCCGACCTCCGTACGGATGCTCTCCGTCTGGATGAGCCCCGCCGACGGCGCCCGTCTCTTCGACGCGGCGCTGACCGCCGAGAACGTGGGGCACACCGTCGTCCACGGCTCCTCCGACAACACCCGGCTGTGGTGGGACCTGACGTCCGCCCGCGCGCTCGGCTACGCGCCGCAGGACGACTCGGAGCCGTACGCGGCGAAGCTCGTCGCCGAGCAGGGCGAGCTCGATCCGGACAACCCGGACCACGCCCACCTCGGCGGCCACTTCTGCACCGACCCCCCGATCTGGCCGCACTGACGCGAGGCGAAAACCCCGCGCCCGCGCCGGGCCGGGTCCGGCATGATGCCCGGTATGGCGAGACCTTCCGGATTCCGGTACGAGCGGCACGGCGACGCGAGCGTCGGCATCACCCACCACGGCCGCCCCGCCGGCACCCTGCGCGGCGGCCGGGCGGAGAAGTTCCTGGCCGAGGTGGAGTCGGGGGACGCCCAGCTGGTGATGGCCCGCTGGACCGGGGCGTACAAGCACGGCAACGAGCGGGCCGCGCGCAACCACCCCAGAAACCGATGACATCAGGGGACATGGCCGGACGGAACGATGCCGTCCGCCGGTCGGGGGAAGCCGCGCAAAGGTAAGGGAACGGCAAAGCCGGGTCGTTCGTTACCCCGAGCATGACCGCTATGACACCCGGCTCGAACATCCCTCTCTCCGCCGCCCGCGTGGCGGTGGACGTCGCCGCCCCCGTGCGGCTCGACGTCTCGGGCCTGCTGCTCGCCGCCGACGGCAAGGTGCGCTCGGACGACGACTTCATCTTCTACAACCAGCCCACCGGCCCCGGTGTGACCTACCGCTCGGGCGGCGGGACCGCACCGGACGCCATCGTCGTGGACACCTCGGCGGTGCCGGCCGGCATCGAGAAGATCGTCGTCACGGCGAGCCCGGACGGAGCCGGTCAGACCTTCCAGGGCGTCGAGCCCACCGCCACCGTGCGCAACGCGGACGACGGCAGCGTGCTAGCCACCTTCACCCCGCCCCGGCTGGGCGCGGAGACCGCGCTCGTCGTCATGGAGGTCTATCTGCGGGGCGGCGCGTGGAAGGTCCGCGCGGTCGGCCAGGGCTATGCCAACGGGCTGGCGGGCATCGCCACGGACTTCGGCGTCTCGGTCGAGGAGCCCGCCGCCGCGCCCATCGCGGCCGCTCCCCCGGCGCCCGCCGCCGCTCCGGACCCCCGGGTCTCCGCGCCCCCGGCCCCCGCCGCGCCGCCTGCACCGCCCGCAGCGCCCCCGGCCGCTGCCGCCTCGGGCCGGATCAACCTCGACAAGGGCCGGGTGAGCCTGCAGAAGAACCAGACGGTGTCGCTGGTCAAGGGCGGCCGGCCGCTGCTCTCCCAGGTCAAGATGGGCCTCGGCTGGGAGCCCGCGTTCCGCGGCAAGGACATCGACCTCGACGCCTCGGTGATCGCCTACGGGGCCGGCCGCAACCACCTGGACAGCTGCTACTTCGGCAAGCTCTCCATCCTGAACGGCGCGATCAAGCACTCCGGCGACAACCTCACGGGCGAGGGCGCCGGCGACGACGAGGTGATCGTCGTCGATCTGGGCCGCATCCCCCCGGAGGCGACCGGCCTGGTGTTCACGGTCAACTCGTTCACCGGACAGAAGTTCACCGAGGTCTCCAAGGCCTACTGCCGGCTGATCGACGCGACCACCGACGAGGAGCTGGTCCGCTTCGACCTCACCGGCGCCGAACCGCAGACCGGCGTGATGATGGCCAAGCTGATCAAGCAGTTCTCCGGCGAGTGGGAGATGACCGCGATGGGCGAGTTCGTGAAGTCCCGCACCGTCCGGGGCATGGTCAAGCCCGCCGCCCAGTCGCTGTAGCGCCCGCCCCGCCGTACAACGGCTTCAGGGGCACCCGGCTGGTAGCGGGTGCCCCTGAAGGCCGTAGGCGGAGAAACGGCGGACGCGGCGCGTGCTCGTCGCTTCTCTCAGAGCTTGGTCAGCTTGGAGTACGGGCTCAGGATCCTCCCCTGTCGCCCCGAGAAGTCGATGAGCACTGCGTCGTTGTCGCCCTCGACAGCGAGGACTCGGCCGAGTCCGAACTGGTCGTGCGACACCCTGTCGCCCACATCGAACAATTCGACCGGTGGGGCCGCCTGGGCCGGGCGGTTGAAGGGACTGGAAGGCAGGTGACGCCGGGATCCGGCTGACTGTTTCATTACCTTGAGTATGCGCCCTGGAAACGCCCGACGCCATGCCCGACCACTCCTGGGGCCCCACTGATGCCGGATTCGTAATCAGCGATTCCGGCACCACACGGCCCGGAGCCCTTGGCGCTCCGGGCCGAAAGGCCTTACTGTCACCCGCGCGGCTGGCGCTTCCACGGGCCGGTGATGGCCACCATGATCCCCGGCGTCTGGATGTTGGCGTACAGGGTCTTCCCGTCGGGCGAGAACGTGACGCCGGTGAACTCGCTGTACTCCGGCTCCTCCTCGGTGCCCGCGTTCAGGTCGTTGCGCGCGATCGGGTACGTACGGCCGCTCTCGGTCGCCCCGAAGAGGTGCTGGACGCCCTCGCCGTCCTCGGCGATCACCAGACCGCCGTACGGCGAGACGGTGATGTTGTCCGGGCCGTCGAACGCGCCGTCCTTCGAGGGGTCGGCGTTGACCCCGAGGAGCACCTTCAGCGTCAGCGTGCGGCGCTTCGGGTCGTAGAACCACACCTGGCCGTCGTGTTGCACGGGGCTCTCGTCACGGGCGTACGAGGAGACGATGTAGGCGCCGCCGTCGCCCCACCACATGCCCTCCAGCTTGCGGGCGCGGGTGACCTCCTTGTCGCCGAACTGCTTGCGCACCGAGACGGTCCTCGCGTCGCGGTCGGGCACGTCGACCCAGTCCACGCCGTACACCGTGCCGATCTTCGTGGCGCGGGAGAGGTCGTCGACGAACTTTCCGCTCTTGTCGAAGCACTTGGTGGCCTGGAGGACCCCGGCGTCGTCGGCGAGCGTGCGCAGCTTGCCCCGGCCGTGCCGGAAGCCGCGCGGCGGCACCCAGCGGTAGAGCAGCCCGTTGGGACCGGCCGCGTCCTCGGTGAGGTAGGCGTGCCCCTGCTGGGGGTCGATGACGACCGCCTCGTGCGCGTACCGGCCGAACGCCTTGACGGGGCGCGGGGCACGGTTGGCGCGCCGGTCGTACGGGTCGACCTCGAAGGCGTAGCCGTGGTCCTTGAGCAGCCCGTTCTTGCCGGCCCTGTCCTCGGTCTCCTCGCAGGTGATCCAGGTGCCCCAGGGGGTGGCGCCGCCGGCGCAGTTGGTGGAGGTGCCCGCGATGCCGACCCACTCGGCGGTGCGGCCGTCGCGGCGGGTCTCCACGACGGTGCAGCCGCCGGCCGCGACCGGGTCGTAGACGAGGCCGTCGGTGAGCGGGACCGGGTGCTCCCAGTCGGCGCGGGTGCCGCTCAGCTCGTGGTTGTTGACCAGCAGCGTCACGCCGCGCGCGCCCTCGAAGGCGGCCGTGCCGTCGTGGTTGGAGGGGGTGTACTCGCCGGACTCCAGCCTGGTGACACCGCTGTGGGTGATGACCTTGTACGAGAATCCGGCGGGCAGCGCGAGAATGCCCTTCGGGTCGGGACGCAGCGGCCCGTAGCCGGGCTCGTGGCTGTGTCCGTGTCCGTGTCCGTGCCCGTGTCCGTCGTGGCCGTGGTCGTCGTGGCCGTGGTCTCCGGCGGCGAGGGCGCCGGGCGCGGTGGCCAGCGCGGCGACGGTTCCGGTGAGGGCGATGCCGGCACCGGTGAGGGCGGACTGTCTGCTGAATTCCCTGCGCGTGAAGGCCATCGGGTACTCCTGGTGCAGCGGGGCGGCTGTTGACCGGCCCACCGTCCCGTTCCTGCCCCAACAGCAGTTGAACCCGAGGCGACTTCGGGGCGGAGCCTTCTGTGAAGATCCCCCGCCCCGCGCCTTCCCTCCGCGCCGCCGTCCCGCGCCGCCCCTGCGGCGCTAGCTGTCCGAACCGCCGCGCGAGCGGGCCTTGAAGGCGGCCTTGCGGGCCTCCTTCGCCTGCTTCTTGTCGCTGTGCAGCCGCCCCATGGCCTCCAGGACGTCCGCCGTCGCCGGGTGGTCCACCCGCCAGGCCTCCTCGAAGAAGCCGCTGTGCTGACCGGACAGCCCCTCGACCAGCTCCTGGAGCTCGTCCAGGTCGCCGTCCGCCTCCAGCTGGGCCGAGATGGTGTCGACGGCGAGCCAGAAGATCATCGCTTCGGAGGGCGGGGGCACGTCGGCCGCGCCGCGTTCGGCGAGCCAGACCCGGGCCAGGCCGCCGAGTTCGGGATCGCCGAGCACCGCGCGCACGGCGGGTTCGGCCTCCGCGCCGACCAGGGCGAGCGCCTGCTGGCAGTGCAGCCGGCGCAGCGGTGCCTGGGGGTCCGCACCGCGTGCGGCGTCCAGGAGTTCGGCGGCGGCCCCGTCGCCGCCGCGCTTGGTGAGCCACAGCCCGATCTCGCTGCGGGCCGCGGCCTCGGGGTAGTAGGCGATGCCGCCGAGGAGCGCGTCGGCGCCCTTGTCCGCGAGGTCGCCGATGGCCGGGGCGTCCACGCCGGCCTCCAGCATCCGGGCCCGGATGCCGTAGAGGCCGAGGGGCGTCAGCTTCACCATGCCGTACCGGGTGACGTCCTCGTCGTCGGCGGGCGGGGCGGTCTCCTCGCCCTCCTCGACGAGCAACGCCTCGTCCACCGGCCGGTATTCGACGATGCCGATGGGTTCGAGGACCCGGAACTGGTCGTCGAGGCGCATCATCGCGTCCGAGACCTGCTCCAGGATGTCGTCGGTGGGCTCGCCCATGTCGTCGGGCACGATCATCGACGCGGCGAGCGCGGGCAGCGGGACGGGCGCACCGTCCGCGCCGTCGCCGACGGTCAGCAGATAGAGGTTGCCGAGCACGCCGTCGAGGAATTCGGCCTCGGTCTCCGGGTCCCAGTCCAGGGCGTCGAAGTCGACCGAGCCGTCCTCGCCGACGAGGTCGGCGAAGTCGTCGAAGACGGGGGCGGTGGCGTCGGCGTGGGCGGCCTCCAGGCCGTCCAGCCAGATCGCCAGGACGTCGCTGGGCGAACCGCCGGTCAGCAGCGCGAGGTTCTCGCCCGCGGTGACGGTGCCCTCCGCGTCCGCGCCGAACTCCTCGTCGTCCTCGCCGAAGCCGTCCTCCTCCGGGGACAGGGCCTCCGCGGCCGGGTCCTCGACCTCGACGAGCCCGGTGTCGACGGCGAGCCGCCAGGCCTCGCTGGCCTCCGCCGCGCCGTCCTCGTCCGGGGTGAGGCCGAGGTGCTCGGCGGCTGCTGGCAGCTGGGCGTCGACGAGCTCGCCGCCGGCGCCGACCCGGGTGTCCGGCCCGGCCCAGCGGGCGAGCCGTACGGCGCGGGCGAGCAGCGGCGCGGCAAGCGCGTCCCGTGCCAGCTCGGCCTCGGTGTGCAGCCGGACCGGCGGCAGGGTGGGGCGCTCTGCGGACATCAGGGGGGTCTCCTCGGGACGTGCGGGGCGTACGGCTCGCCGGGGCGGTGACACCGGGCGGGTACGGGGTCAGGCGGCTCAAGCGTAGACGCATTTCGCCGCGTGCCGCCCGGAACCCGGGCAAGGCCGCCGGAGCACGCCCCAGGGGCCCCGGCGGCCGGCCGGTCCGTCCCCCCGGTCACGGTCGCGGCGCCCCCGGCCGCAGGCTCAGCGCGGGGGTGTAGCGGTGCACTCCGCCGCCGGTCACGCCGGGGTAGGTCTGCACCCGCTCCCACTGCGGTGTCCGCGAGCCGACGCCGTTGCCGGGAGCGGCGAGTGCGTCGATGTGCGCCTGTGCGCTCACCCATTCCGCGTAATTGAGCACACGGGTTCCGTCGGTGCTCACGTGGAAGTACCCGGCGAGCCCGCCGGGCGCGGGGGCCGGGTCCGTGCCGAGCGCCTCGAACACCGTGTCCACCCAGTCGCGTTGCCGGGCCGGGTCCGGCCCCTCGAACTCCACGTCGACGATGACGACGCACCCCGGCGCGACCGCGTCCGGCCCGCCGGGGGTGCCGAAGCGGTACAGCTCGTAGGTGTGCAGGGCGATCCGTTCGATGCCCGGCACGGCCGCGTCGATCTCGGCGTTCCGCTCGTCCCGGGCGGAGCGGACGTAGGCCTGGAAGGTCTCCTCGTCCGCCCACTGCGAGTAGTGGAAGAGCGTCCGGCCGTCCTCCCCCGTATGGACGGTGCAGGAGAGCGGCCCGGGCTGCGGCCACTCCCGGCTCTCCCATGCCTTGCGGATGGCCTCGACGGCCTGCCGCTGCCGTTCCGGTGTGCCGACGTCCCAGGTACTGGCCTTGACGACACCCGCGTCCGTGCGGGTGACATCGGGCCGGGACACCAGTTCCACGCTCATGACCGCTCCCCTCATGGGCGCTCCCGTGCGGTGCGCCCCATGACGGCCACCCTGATACGTCAAGTGCGCTTGAGGTCAACTGCGTCCCGGCCCTGCGTCGTTAGGCTGACGAAACGGACAAGGAACGGAGTACCGCATGTCGCTGCGGGTCGAGGGCATCACACGCGAACAGCATCTGGCGTTCGTCGCCGGCCGGAGTTCCGTGAGCCATATGCAGGTCCCGTCGTGGGGCGGGGTGAAGCCCGACTGGCGCGCGGAGAGCATCGGCTGGCTGGACGGGGAGCGGATCGTCGGTGCCGCGCTGGTGCTGTACCGCCCGATCCCCCGGGCCAAGCGGTATCTGGCGTATCTGCCGGAGGGGCCGGTCATCCCGTGGCACGAGGGCGATCTGCGGCCCTGGCTGGATCCGCTGCTGCTCCATGTGAAGGAGCGGGGCGCGTTCACGGTACGGATGGGGCCGCCCGTGATCGCGCGCCGGTGGGAGGCGCAGACGGTCAAGGACGCCGTGCCCGATCCGGCCGCGCGCCGGCTGGGTGACGTCGAGCCCGACGTGGTCGAGCCGGGCGCCGCCGAGCTGGTGGCGCAGCTGCACCGGCTGGGCTGGCGGCGGAGCGCTGACGGCGGCGCGGACGGATTCGCCGCGGGCCAGCCCCGGTACGTCTTCCAGGTGCCGTTCGCCGGGCGGTCGCTGGAGGAGATCCGGGGCGGGCTGAACCAGCAGTGGCGGCGCAACATCAAGAAGGCCGAGAAGGCGGGCGTCAAGGTCGTCGAGGGCGGCCTCGACGACCTTCCGGTCTTCTACGGGCTGTACCGCGAGACGGCCGAGCGCGACCGCTTCATCGCCCGCCCGCTCGACTACTTCCAGCGGATGTGGACCGCGCTGCGCGCCGAGGACCCGGAGCGGATGCGGCTGTATCTGGCGCACCACGACGGGGAGGTCCTGTCCGCGGCGACGATGCTGACGGTCGGCACCCACGTCTGGTACTCGTACGGCGCCTCCACGAGCCGCCGGCGCGAGGTGCAGCCGAGCAACGCGGTCCAGTGGCGGATGATGAGCGACGCGCACGAACGGGGCGCCGACGTCTACGACCTGCGCGGCATCACCGACACCCTCGACGAGAGCAGCCATCTGGTGGGCCTGCTGCGCTTCAAGGCCGGTACGGGCGGCCGTGCCGCCGAGTACGTCGGCGAGTGGGACTTCCCGGTCAGCAAGCTGCTGCACAAGGCGTTCAGCCTGTACATGGCCCGCCGCTGACGCCCCGGGGCGGCCGTGCCAGAATCCCGGGCGTGCAGCTGCGTACCGCGACCCGCCCCGACCTGTCCGCCGTGCTCGCCCTGCTCGCCGACGAGGACGCGGTGGTGGACCCCGCGTCGGTCGTCGTGGACGAGGCCTACGAGAAGGCGTTCGCCGACATCACGGCCGATGCCCGCAACGAGATCCTGGTGCTGGAGGACGGCGGGACGGTGGTGGGCTGCCTCCAGGCGACCTACATCCCCGGACTCGGCAGGCACGGGGCCGAGCGCGCCCTGATCGAGGCCGTGCGGGTCAGGGCGGACCGGCGCGGCGGCGGGCTCGGGCGGCAGCTGATGGAGCGGGCCGTCGAGCGGGCTCGGCTGCGGGGCTGCTCGCTGGTGCAGCTGACCAGCAACCGGAGCCGGAAGGACGCACACCGCTTCTACGCCTCACTGGGGTTCGCCGCCAGCCACGAAGGGTTCAAGCTCACCCTCTGAGCGCAGCGGACCCTTGAGCGTTTCTTCACCTTCACCCGGAGAAGAACTAAGTGGACCTTCATGGTCCGGCGGGCCGACACTGCGGACATGACGCCTCCCGCACCCTCGCGCCCGCGCCCCTTCGGCCGCGCCCTCTGCGCGATGATCACCCCGTTCACCGCCGGCGGAGCCCTCGATCCGGACGCGGCGGCCCGGCACGCCGCGGCCCTGGTCGCTGACGGCTGCGACGGTCTGGTGCTCAGCGGCACCACCGGCGAGTCCCCGACGACCTCGGACGCGGAGAAGGCGGCGCTGCTGCGCGCGGTGCGGGAGGCGGTCGGCGCGGACGTGCCGGTGGTGGCGGGCATCGGCACCTCGGACACCCGGCACACGGTGGAACTGGCCCGGCAGGCCGAGCGGGCCGGCGCCGACGGCCTCCTGGTAGTGACCCCGTACTACAGCCGGCCGCCGCAGGACGCCGTGGAGGCGCACTTCCGCCGGGTGGCCGACGCGTCGGGCCTCCCGCTGATGCTGTACGACATCCCGGGGCGCACCGGCACCCGTATCGAGCCGGAGACCCTGCTGCGGCTGGCGGAGCACCCGCGCGTCGTGGCGGTGAAGGACTGCTCGCAGGATCTGCTGGGCGCGACCAAGGTGATCGCGGCGACCGCGCTGGCGTACTACTCGGGCTGCGAGGAGCTGAATCTGCCGCTGTACGCGGTGGGCGGGGCCGGCTATGTCAGCACGGTCGCCAATGTGGCGCCCCGTCAGCTGCGGTCCGTGCTGGACGCGTTCGACGCCGGGGACACCGGGGAGGCGCAGCGGCTGAACGGGCTGCTCGCCGCGCTGGTCGAGCTGATGATGGCGTCCGGGCTGCCCGGCACGGTGACGGCGAAGGCGCTGCTGGCCGCGGGCCCGGTCCGGGAACCGCTGCGGCCCGCCGGACGCGGGGCGACCGACGGGCTGCGCGAGGCGTACGGGCGACTGCTCGCCGCCGCTTAGTCGTTGCTGTGCAGGACGTCGTTGAGGCCGTCCCAGACCGCGTTGTTCGGGCGGGCCTCGACGGTTCCGGTCACCGAGTTGCGGCGGAAGAGGATGTTCGAGGCGCCGGAGAGCTCGCGCGCCTTGACGACCTGGCCGTCGGGCAGGGTGACACGGGTGCCCGCGGTGACGTACAGACCGGCCTCGACGACGCATTCGTCGCCGAGCGCGATCCCGACCCCGGCCTCCGCGCCGACGAGGCAGCGCTCACCGATCACGATGCGCTCCTTGCCGCCGCCGGACAGCGTGCCCATGGTGGAGGCGCCGCCGCCGATGTCGGAGCCGTCGCCGACGACGACACCGGCGGAGATCCGGCCCTCGACCATCGACGTGCCGAGCGTGCCGGCGTTGAAGTTGACGAAGCCCTCGTGCATGACGGTGGTGCCGGAGGCGAGATGCGCACCGAGCCGCACCCGGTCGGCGTCGGCGATCCGGACGCCCTTCGGGGCGACGTAGTCCGTCATGCGCGGGAACTTGTCGACCGAGGTCACCTGGAGGTGCAGGCCCTCGGCGCGAGCGTTGAGCCGCACCTTCTCCAGGTCGTCGACGGCGACCGGGCCGAGCGAGGTCCAGGCCACGTTGGTGAGGAGGCCGAAGAGCCCGTCCAGGTTCTGCCCGTGCGGCCGGACGAGACGGTGCGAGAGCAGGTGCAGCCGCAGGTACGCGTCGTGGGCGTCGAGCGGCTTGTCGTCGAGCGAGGCGATGACCGTACGCACGGCGACGACCTCGACCCCGCGGCGTGCGTCCACGCCGATGGCCTTGGCGGCGCCCTCGCCGAGCAGGTTGACGGCCCGGTCGGGGGTGAGCCGCTCGGTTCCGGCCGGTCCGGGCTCGGCGGTGAGCTCGGGCGCGGGGAACCAGGTGTCGAGAACGGATCCGTCGCCGGCGATGGTGGCGAGGCCGGCGGCGACGGCGCCGGTGGTGCGGGTGGAAGTCGTGTCGGTCATGGACAGAAACCTAACCGGCCGGGGGCCGCCCCGGCGAACCGGTCTCAGCGTCCGGGCGTCGCGGCACCGGGTGCCGCAGGACCGGCCGGGAGCGGGAGCCGGACGGGGACGGGCCGAGGCGCCGGGCGGCCAGGACCGCCCCGCCCGCACCGCAGGCCAGGACCGCGCAGGCGGGCCAGAGCAGGGCGGGCGCGGCGCTGTAGAGCGCGCCGCCCAGCGGGGGCGCGAGCACCTGTCCGCTGATCGAGGCGCCCGCGTACAGGCTCTGGAACCGGCCCTGGGCGTGGACGGGCGCCTGGTCGGCGACATAGGCCGTGGCCGGGGTCTTGTACAGGATCTCGCCCAGGCTGAGCGAGCACATCATCGAGACGGCGAGCACCGTGCCGGCGCCCGCGCCCAGCAGCGCGTACCCGGCCCCGACCAGCAGCAGCCCCGTGCCGACGATGCTCAGCGGCGCCCGCTTGCGCAGCGCGTGGGCTGCGGGCAGTTCGAGGCACAGGATGACCGCTCCGTTGAGCCCGATCAGCCAGCCGTAGAACGAGGTGCCGTGTCCGTGGTCGGCGAGGAAGACGGGGAGGGTGGAGTACTGCTGGCGGTAGACGGTGTCGGCGCAGACGATGGCCGAGAGCAGCACCGGTACGGCGGGCCTGGCCCGCAGTTCGCTCCACAGCCCCGGCCCGCCCGGGCGCTGCGCGGGGCGGGAGTGCGCGGTGCCGCGGGCCGGCAGGATCCGGGCCGCGTACCCGGCGAACAGCAGGGTGCCCATCCCGTCGATCAGGAACAGCCAGTCGTAGGAGTAGTGCGCCGCGATCAGCGCGCCGACGGGCGGCCCGACGGTGAAGCCGCCGTTGCCGGCGAAGCGGGTGAGGGCGAAGCTCTGGCGCCTGGAGCCCTCGGGCACGGAGACGGCGACCAGCGCGGAGTTGGCGGCGCGCACGACCCCGGTCGCGTACTCGGCGAGCGGCAGCACGCCGTACAGCACGGCGAGCGGCAGCAGGGGCAGGGCGATGAGCACGGCCCCGCTCACACAGGCGCCGAGCAGCAGCATCCGGCGGTGCCCGTAGCGGTCGCCGAACCAGCCGCCGGTGAAGTTGCCCGCGACCAGCCCGATGCCGCCGATGCCCGTGAGCACCCCGGCCTGGGCGACGGAGAGCCCGCGCGGGCCCGTCAGACAGACGAAGAGATAGACGAAGGTGAAGCTCACCACGCCGTTGAAGAAGGCTCCGAACGCCAGCAGCCGCACCGTGCGCGGGACACCCCGCAGCATCTCCACCCGAACATCCCCCCCGTGAGTTCCCTTTGGGAACTGACTATGGCAGCATGCTCTGCTCAGGTCAACGCGGACGGACGCGGTTCACCGGATGCAGTTCAATGGCCGTCACACCCTGACGGAGGAGGCCCCATGGCCCAGCGCGGCAGCCTGGCGGACGCGGACTGCGCGATCGCCCAGGCGCTCGACGTGGTCGGCGACTGGTGGACGCTGCTGATCGTGCGGGACACGGCACGCGGGGTGCACCGGTTCGACGCGCTCCAGCACGAACTGGGCGTGTCCCGCAAGGTGCTCACCGAGCGGCTGCGGCTGCTGGTCGACGCGGGAGTGCTCTCCCGCGAGCCCTACCAGGACCGGCCCGCCCGGTACGAGTACCGGCTGACGCCGCGCGGCCGCGCCCTGCTGCCGGTACTGATCGCGCTCCAGGACTGGGGCGATGCCTGGGTGACGGGAGACGGAGCGACCATGGCGACCACGGAGGAGTCCTCTCGGGAGGCCGCGCGGGTGCACGCGCTGGTGGGCACCGAGGTGCCGGAGCTGAGCCTGCCGGGGCACACCGGCGGGCGGCAGGACCCGGTGGCGGCCACGCCGTACACCGTCCTGTACTTCTTCCCGGGCGCCTACGCCCGCCAGGAGTCCTATCCGCCGGGCTGGTCCGGCATCCCCGGCGCCCGGGGATGCACCCTCGAATCGTGCACCTACCGCGACCAGTTGGCCGAGTTCACCGCGGCCGGGGCCACCGTGCACGGCATCTCCACCCAGCGCCCCGACGAGCAGCTGGCGTTCGCGGAGGCGGAGCGGCTGCGCTTCCCGCTCCTGTCGGACGCCGGCCTCGAACTGACCGCCGCCCTGCGCCTGCCCACGTTCCGCGCGGCGGGCGTCAGCCGGCTGAAGCGGCTGACCCTGGTGGTGGACCGGGACCGGGTGGTCCGCGAGGCGCTGTACCCGGTCACCGACATCGAGGAGAGCGTACGGACGGCCCTGGCAGCGGTCCGGGGCGTCAGCCGGTGATGCGCCCCAGCATCTCGCGGGCGTAGGCCTCGTCGTACTCCCCGCCGGTGAGCAGCGCTTGGAGGCAGATGCCGTCCATCAGCGCCACCAGGGCGCGGGCGGTGGCCGGATCGGTGCGGGGTTCCAGCAGGGCGGCCGTGGCGTCGGTCCACTCGGCGGCGACCGGGCGCAGCGCGGGCCGGCGCAGCGCGGCGAGGTAGAGCTCGTACTCCAGCTCCGCCCGGCCCCGGCCGCCGCCGAAGAACTCCCCGAGCAGCCGGGCGAGTTCGGCGGCGAGGTCGGCGGCCGGGTCGGCAAGGGCCCGGCTCTCGCGCATGAGCCCGGCGAAGTTCTCGTTGGAGCGGCGCAGGGCGGCGGTCAGCAGCTCGTCCAGCGAGGCGAAGTGGTAGGTCGTCGAGCCGAGCGGCACATCGGCCTCGGCGGCGACGGAGCGGTGGCTGAGCCCGGCGATCCCCCGGGCGCCGACCACCCGGATCGCCGCGTCGATGATCCGGGCGCGCCGCTCGGGGTCGTACCGCCGGGCCATCAGTGCGCACCGCCCAGGTTCAGCACCACCACACCGGCGATGACCAGGACGATTCCGGCCAGCTTGAGCAGGCTGCCGGACTCCCCCATGAACAGCATGCCGATGAAGGCGACGGCTGCGGTTCCGGTCCCCGCCCAGATCGCGTAGGCCGTGCCCATGGACAGGGTCTTGAGCGTCTGGGCGAGCAGCGAGAAGGCCAGCAGATAGCCGACGACGGTGATCAGCGAGGGCCAGAGGCGGGTGAACCCCTCGCTGTACTTCATGGCCGTCGTCCCGGCCACCTCCGCCGCTATGGCCGCGGCGAGCAGTCCGTATCCCATGTGTACGAGTGTACGCAACGGCGGTTGCCGTCCGCCCCGGAATGGCGGGACCGGCGGGACGCTACCGTGGTCCGTCCGGACACATGATCGACTGACCGACGGAGCAGCAGTGGCGCAGGACGCAGGGTGGGGCGGCGGTGCCCAGGGGGGCACGCCGTACGGGGGACCTCCAGGACCGCCTGGGCCTCCCGGGTGGGGTGGCTGGGGCGGTGGCTGGATGCCGCCGAAGCCCGGGGTGATACCCCTGGGGCCGTTGAGGCTCGGGGACATATTCGGCGGCTCGTTCGCCACCATCGGCCGTTACGGCAAGCAGTTGTTCGCCATCGGGGCGGCCGTCTACGGCGGCGCGCTGGCCGTGGTGGTCGTGGCGGCGGCCATCGCGTACTCGGCCGTCGCCGACCCGCTGGACCGGCTGTTCGCGCTCCGCGCGGACGAGGACCCCAGGTCGCAGGATCTGACCGCGGTGCTCGTGGCCCTCGGCCTGGTCGCGCTGCTCGGCCTGGTCGCGATGGTGGTGGCGACGGCCATCATCTACGCGGCGGTGCCCGCCGTCCTCCAGGAGGCGGTGCTCGGCCGGCCGACCACCTTCTCCGACATCTGGCGTCGGGCCTGGAGCCGGATGCCCGCGGTGTTCGGCGCGGTCTTCCTGACCTGTCTGATCGCCATGATCCCGATCGTGCTCGCCTGGGCCGGGTTCGTCGCCCTGATCATCGGCCTGTTCGCGATGGACGGCGGGGGCTCCGCGGTGCTGGCCGTGGTGGGCGTGCTGGGTGCGCTGGCCACGGCACCGCTCGGGATCTGGCTCTGGGTGAAGTTCGCCCTGGCCCCCTCGGTGGCCGTCTTCGAGAACCAGGGGCCGATCGCCTCGATGCGCCGCTCCGCCCAGCTGGTGCGCGGGGACTGGTGGCGGATCTTCGGGATCACCCTGCTGGCCAGCATGATCGCCGGGGTCGCGAGCTATCTGATCCAGCTGCCGTTCTCGCTGCTCGGGATGTTCTCCGGCATGCTCGGCTCGGCCAATCTGGGCGACGACCCGAACCCGGCGTCGATCCTGGTCGCGATGAGCGGCTATGTGCTGGCCCTGATGATCGGCCAGCTCGTGGGCCAGCTGGTCGTGGCCATCTTCCCGCCCCTGGTGACGGGCCTGCTCTACGTGGACCGCCGCATCCGCACCGAGAACCTGGGCCCGGTCCTCGCCGAGGCGGCCGCCGTGCCGCCGCAGTACATGGTCTGAGTCCCCGGGGGGGGCGGTGGGGTGCGCCGTCCGTCGCCGGTCCGGCGCACCCCGCCCTCTCTCTGTCAGCCGCGGGCGACGGCGATCGAGCCCTGGAGCCGCTCGCCCGCCTCGTAGACCATGTACGGCACCCCGTGGTCCGTCCCGAAGCTCGGGGAGGCGCTGCGGCCGTTCTCGGGTGCGGCGCTGCCCGAGTCGTAGAAGACGCCGAGGTGGTCGCGGCGGGAGAAGTCGTTGCCCACCTCGGTGATCAGCAGATTGCCGCCGCTCTCCTTGTTGGTGTTGTAGACGACGTACGTGCTTCCGTTCCGGCTCAGCAGGTGCGGGCCGCCTATGTTGTCCGCACCGACGTCGGTGTGGCGTACGAGCGGCTGCTGGGCGAAGGTCCAGTCGCGGCCGTCCTTCGACCATCCCCAGGCGATGTCACGGTGGTTGGAGCTGTTGTTGAGCATGAACAGCATCACGTAGCGCGCGCCGCGCGCGGGCAGGTCGTGCCGGAAGACGCGGGCGTACGAGGTCTCGGTGCTGCCCGCCGGCATCATCGCGGTGGTGAGCACCACCTTGTCGTACGTGAAGGTGATGCCGTCCTTGGAACGGGCCAGGCGGGTCGTGCCGTTCTCGCCGTGGAAGTAGAGCCAGAGCTCCTTGACGTCCTCGTTCCACAGGACGTGCGGGGAGGCGACATGGCTGACCTTGTAGTGCGGCTGCCAGTTGTTGGAGACGAGGGGGTTGGCCGGGTACTCGGTGAACGGCCCCTCCAGGGAGTCGCCGTAGGCCAGGCAGATCCCCCCGGGGGCATCGTGCGGGCCGTAGTAGAGGTAGTAACGGCCCAGCGGAGCGGCCAGCTTGTCGTAGACGCCCCGGATGCACGGGAAGATGATCTCGCCGGTCGGGTTGTACTTCAGCCGCGAGGGCGTCAGCAGCGTCTTGGTGTAGCGGTAGTCGGGGAATCCGCCGGGGGCCGCCGCGGCGCTGCTCGCGGCGGCGCCGGTGGCGACGATCCCGGCGGTGGCGGCGGCCCCGGCGACCGCGCCCCGCAGGAAGATCCTGCGGCTCGGCTGCCGGGGGCCGCTGTGGTGTGTCCCGTACGCGTCGTCGTGCTGTGTCATGTCGTGCTCCGTCCCGAGTGAGCGATCACAGATGACTGGGGTGGGGGTGACCGGCGTGAGAGGTCACAGATAACTGGCGGCGGTCACGCAGAATCCGCCCAGGGCGACGGCCCAGACATACGGCAGGGTCCGCAGCATCACCTGCTGGGGGGTCACCCCGGCGTACTGCGCGCTCCAGACGGTCTGCGTACTGGTGGGGTCCGACACCCCGAAGACCTGGTTGTACGAGGTGGCGAGGCCGAGGACCGCGACGGCCGGGTAGATGCCGGCGGCGATGAGGACACCGGCGATGCCGGCGCCCAGGCCGTAGACGTTCAGCGGCCCCCGGTAGAGGCAGAGCGGTACGAGGAGGGTGAACACCAGGACGAACAGCACCGGGTTCTGCGGGCTGACGGCCTTGACCAGCGGCTCCAGGGTCTCCACCGCGCCCGGCAGCTTCACCGCGGCGAGCAGGATCCCGATGGCGACGAACAGCACGATCGGCGCCGCCGCGACCTCGAACGCGCCGTACAGCGTGCGCAGCAGCCGCTTGTTCATGTCGCGCGGCCGCGTGGTCGTGACCAGTGCGTACAGGACACCGGCCAGCATCGAGGGCAGGATCGCGACCTCGAGGCCGAGGGCGAGGCCCAGCGGGACGAGCGGGGTGAGCAGCGCGTACCAGGGGGCGTCGCCGAGTTGCCTGCGCCGGGAGGCCGGCTTGGCGGACGCCGACTTGAGCGACCACGCGTGTTCCACTCCGCGCCGCCGCGTCTCGACGAGGACGAAGAGGACGGCGGCGGCCAGGGCGAAGGGGAACAGCTTCAGCATGAAGCCGCGGACCGTGTCGACGGGCAGTTCGAGGGCCGTGGAGAAGAACTGCCAGATGGGCAGTTCGAAGGGCATGCCGGCGGCGATGCCCATCAGGATCGTCCCGGCCGCGGTGACCTTGGGGATGCCGACGGCGATCATGGCGGGGATGCCGATGATGCCGGCGAGCATCGCCGCGGGGGCCGAGCCGGTGACCGTGCCGACGAGGGTGGAGACGGCGAGGACGCCGAGGGCGACCACGACCGGCCGGTCCCCGCCGAACTCGACGATCTTGCGGACGAGCGTGCCCGCGATGCCCGTCTCGTCGAGGAGCCTGCCCAGCCAGGAGCCCAGCAGGATCGCGATCATCGTGGCGGCGAGCATCGGCGCGCCGTTCTGCACGACCGTGTCCAGGACGCTGTTCTCGCCGGTCGGCGGGGCGCCCGCGACAAGGGCGATGACGACGCCGAGGAGGACGAGCGCGAAGGCGGTGGGCAGCCTGCGGGTGAGCATCGCGGCGACTCCGGCCGCCATGACAAGAAGGATGACGACGCCCATGGCGTTACTTCTCTCTTCCGTGCGGGGATCCGTGCCGCGGCCCGGCCGCGGTGGCCAGGGCGGCCGTGAGCAGGAGCGGGCTTCGTCCCAGTCCGCAGGCGACGCGGGCGTGGGCATGGGCGGCGATCTCGTCGGCCCCGGCGACGTGGCCGTACAGGGTGTGCCGCCCGGCGCGGAGGACGACATGGTTCAGGTCGCGCTTCAGGGCCTTCTTCGCGGGCCCGTGGTGGAGCCGCTCGTGCACGGCCTCATGGGCGAGGGCCGCCGCCCGTACCGAACCGGCCGGGAACCAGTGGCGCCAGCCGAGCCGCTCCGTCAGCTCCTCGGCGAGGGCCAGGGTGTCGGTGAACAGTTCGACGGTCGGCACGGGCCGTGAGGTGTAGCGGGCCAGCAGGCCCCTCGCCAGACCGCCTTCGCTCTCCACGATCCGGGCCGTGGAGGCGGCGGGAGCCAGCGCCGAGCCGAACGCGTCGGCCCTGCGGGCCCACTGCCGCAGCAGCTCCGGGTCACGCCCCTCGTGCGTGGGGGTGTTCGCCAGCAGCCGCGCGCCGAACTCGGCGTCGTCGTACGCCGCGAGTTCCCCGATCGCCGCGCGTGCGGCCCGGTCGAGCGGTGCGGCCGTCATGAGCGCACCTCCAGGACGGCGACGACCGGTTCGTCGGCGGCGCGGGCGCGCAGTTCGCTGCGGGCGAGCGCGAGCAGCGGCTGCGGATCCAGCACCCCGGACAGGTCGGCGATCCGGGAACCGAGCAGCAGCCGCAGCGCCGGGGCGCGGACACCGCCGTCGCCGTACGACGTCGCCTCAGTCACCAGACCGGCGAGGACTTCGGGGGCCCGGCCCACGGTGGTGGTCTCGACCCGGGCGTCGGGGGCGTGGAGCCGTACGACGCCGTCCGCGTCGACGACCCGCACCGGGTGGAGGTCCGGGCGGAACCGGCGGTGCACATCGGTGCCGTACACGGTGTGGGCGGGGGTGCCCGCCAGGACGCGCACCGAGGCCGGGTCGGTCCTGAGGCTGTCGGCCGCGGCGCGCAGCCGGTCCGCCTCGTCGGCGCGGTGCGCCCGGTCCTGGGTCCGCAGTTCGGTGGCGCCGGTCGCGACGGCCCGCACGGTGCTGGTCTGCGGGTCGACGGTGACCTCCACCTCGACGCCGTCGGCGGCGGCGCCCTGGGCGACGACGGCGGCCTCGGCCTCGGCGCGCACGGCGAGTATCTGCTCCTGGCCGGCTCCGGGGATGATGCGCTCGACCTGTTCCCGGACGAGGGCGAGGGCCACGCCGATGGGGCTGATCACCTCGTTGTGCCGGGCGATCCTGCCCTCCTGGCCGGTGACGGCCGCGAGGTGGGGCGTGACGGCGGCGGCGCCACCGCCCCCGCCGACGAGCACCGCGGTGTCCTTGTCGAGGCGGTAGTCGCGCATCATCGTCTCGGCCACGGCCCTGACCTTGCCGGTGCCCGCGTCCAGGATCATCGTCGCCGCCGCGGCGACGTCCGTGCCGAGCAGGGCGGCCAGCGGGGCGATCGCGGCCTCGGCCACGGACGGGTCGCACCGCGCGAAGTCCCCCTCCGGCACCCGTCCCAGGGCGTTGGCCGCGCAGGTCATCGTGATCGCGAAGCGCCCGCCCGCGGCATCGATCACCGCGTAGTCGGCCGGGTCGTCCTCCTTCGGCCGGATCAGGGTGATCCTGGCGTCGCGCAGGTCCTCCGCGCTCGCGAAGCAGGCGTAGGCCAGCCCCGCGATGTGCGCGCTGCGCGGCCCGACACCGGTGACCGCGCCGCCCGCGACCCGGACCATCGACCCGCCGCCGACCCCGACGGTGCGGACGTCGAGCGCCGACAGGTACGAGGTCCGGCCGAGGATGGTGGCGTGCCGGACGGCGACCTTGCCCCGCCGCACGACGCTGATGTCCGTGGACGTTCCGCCGGTCTCCAGGAACAGGCCCTCGCTGACGCGCTCCTGCATGAGCGCTCCGGCGACACCCGCCGCCGGTCCCGACAGCACCGTCAGCAGCGGTCTGCGCCGCATCTCGTCCAGCGACATCACCCCGCCGTCGCAGCGCATCACCATCAGCGGCGCGCTCACCCCCGCCTTGGCGATGGAGGCGTCGACGAGATCGGCGGTGGCGAGCATGCGCGGCAGGATCGCGGCGTTCACCACGGCGGTCCGGGTCCGTTTGTGGAGCCCGTACAGCGAAGTGATGTCGTGCGCGGCGGTCGTCGGCAGCCCGCGCTCCCCGGCGGCGGCGGTGACGGCGTCCTCGCCCTCGGGGCGGTCCACGCTGAACGGCTGGCTGGCGACGACCACTTCGGCGCCCTCGCGTACGACCGCGTCCAGGGCCTCGCGTACGGCGGCCGCGTCCTGCGGGTCGGCCACGTGCCCGTAGACGAGCGGAAGCCGCTTGCCCGGGGTGAGTTCCAGCTTGCGCAGGGCGGCCAGCCGGCGGGTGAGCGCCGCGCTCGGACCTGCGCCGATACCGATCAGGCCGACGGTGGCGACGTCGCCCTCCAGCAGCGCGTTGGTAGCCTGTGTGGTGCCGTGGGCGAGGAAGGTCACCTCCTGCGGGGTGTGGCCGGTCTGCTCCAGCAGGCGGTCGAGAGCTTCGACGATGCCGTGGGCGACGCCGTCCTCGTGGTGGTGGCTGGTGGGAACCTTCACCTGCCCCAGCAGAAGCAGGGTCGTGGCATCGACGGCCACGGCGTCGGTGAAGGTTCCGCCCACGTCGATGCCGACGCGGATGCGGTGGGTGTTCATGGCTGGGCACCTCCTTGTGCGGGTGGGCAGGCGGAGGGCGGCAGGGGCCGGTCGTTCACGGGACCGGGGCCCTGGGCCGGGCGGGTACAGGTGGAGCTGCGCCCGCCCGGCACTCCGCCGCCGCCCGGGGGGCCTTGCGGTGAAGCGGTGGTGCGGTGTCGTGGGCGGCGGGTGCCGCCCGGGGGTGGGTCAGTAGCCGCGTACATCGGGCCAGTGGCGCTGGACGCCTTCGCGGTCCAGCACCTGGGCGAACGCCTCGAACCGCTTGTCCTCGGCCTGGACGCGGTGCGGCTCGACGCCCTCGGCGACACAGTGCGCGGCGAGGGCGCCGGCGACCTCGCCGATGTTCCATTCCACCGGGTGGAGCCGGTAGCAGCCGTTGGTGATGTGGGTGGTGCCGATGTTCTTGCCGGCGGGCAGCAGGTTGCGGACGCGGCGCGGAATCAGGGCGCCGAGGGGGATCTCGAACGGCACGGAACCGATGTCGATGTAGTTGTCGCCCCCGGTGGAGGGGTGCAGGTCGATGCGGTAGTTGCCGACGCCGACGGAGTCCCGGTACCGGGTGCCGCCGTACGGGCCGACGATGTCGATGGACACGTCGTGCTCGGTGACGGTGGTGACGGCCTTGATCCGGCGCGACTCGCGGACGTACGGGGCCTTGGCGAGCCCGTCGGGCGTGCCGGTGATGTCGGGGCGCGGCCGGAGCCCGGGGAATCCCCGGCCGCCGTCGGCGCGCGGCGCCTCGGTCTGGAGCCAGTACAGCACCGACAGCGAGAGCTGGCGGGCCCCGGCCAGCGCGGCGGCCGATGTCTCCTCGCCTGCGCCGACCAGGGGCTTGAGCCAGTAGTCGTTGAGCGGCCAGTTGACCAGCGTGATGTCGGAGTCGAAGGCGCCGGGCCGGTGCAGTTTGCGGGCCAGGATGCGGCGGAAGCCGAAGAGTTCCTTGTCGCCCGCGTCGGCCGACTGGTCGGCGTTGACGTCGAGCGGGTCGAGGTCCGGGTTGGGGACGAAGGTGCGCGGTACGGCTTCCAGGCTGCGGGGGTCGGGGGCGAGGAAACCGAGCAGCGGGCCCGGCCAGAAGTCCGGCCGGTAGGCGCGCCAGAAGTCGTAGTCGGCGGGCCGCTCGATGGTGTGGTCCTCGCCCTCGTGGTGGGAGAGCGCGAAACACACCGTGATGCCCTGCTGGTTGAGGGGCTGGGCCTCCTCGGGAGCGTGCGGCTCGTCGAACTCGCCGCGCGCCTCCGCGCCGGTCACATGCTCCACCCCGGCGAGTTCGAGCAGCTCGCCGGTCTCGGTCGCGTCGATGACGTAACGGGCGCCGAGGGTACGGCGGTTGCCGGTTCGGGTGTCCTCCAGCGTGACGGACCGCACGGTGTCGTCGTCGCCCGCCTCGGCGGCGACCGGGCGGTGCTCGGTGAGGAGCGTGAGCCGGCCGGACGAGCGGTGCGGTGCGAGCATCGCCTCCAGTACGGCGAGGGCGACGCGCGGCTCGTGGCAGAGCTTGCTGACGCGGCCGGCCCCGGGGTTGAGGGTGGTGAGGGCCAAGGCCTCGGAACGCAGCGGGTACCAGCGGCGGTAGTGGTCCCTGATGGACTCGCGCAGGGCGCGGTACGAGGCGGTGGTCCCGAACTCCTCCACCCAGGGGTGCTCGTCCGGCGGGACCGCCTGCGAGGTGAGCTGGCCGCCGATCCAGTCCGTCTCCTCGGTGAGGACGACGGTGCGTCCCGCCCGGCAGGCGGCGAGGGCGGCGGCGACGCCGCCGAGACCGGCGCCCACGATGAGGATGTCGGGTTCGGGTATCACGGTTCTCCTTGAAGTGCGGGGTGTGCTCGGTGCGTTGGCGCGGAGGGGGTCACAGATGGCCGGGGGGCGGCGGGCCGGCCGTCGCGCCGGGGCGGAAGGCGCAGGCCACGAGGGGTTCCGTCGCCTCCTCCCCGGCGACCAGCGCGGCGAGCATCCGCACGGCGGCGGCGCCCAGCCGCGTACGGGGGATGTCGAATCCGGTGATGGCCGGGCCGTCCGCGAGGTCCGGCGGCGGGCTGCCGAGCACCGCGAGCGAGGCGTCGCGCGGGCAGTCGATCCCGACGAAGTGTGCGGCGCCGTGCAGGGCCCGCCAGGCATCGCCGGTGTCGGTCTCCTCCGCGACGAACGCGGTCACCCCGTCGTCCAGCCAGCCGCGCAGCCGCTCCGCGGTGAGGTCGCGCTCCGGGTCGGCCGAACGGAAGACGGCCCCGGGGCCGCCCGGCAGCCCCGCCTCCTCCAGGCCCTTGAGGAAGCCGTGCTCGCGGTCGGTGGACGCGGGGGCATCGTCGTCCTCGCGGACGAGCACGATGCGGCGGTGCCCGAGGGAGGCGAGGTGCGCGACGACCTCCCGGCTGGCGCTGATGTAGTCGGCGCCGACCCACGCCAGCCCCTCCAGCTCGTCCCTGCGGCCCAGGTGGACCACGGGGAAGCCGTCGGCCACCAGGCGCAGCAGCTCGTCGGCGGGCGCGTGGCGTCCGAGGAACAGACAGCCGTCGGCGAGCCGCACCCGGTTGAGCGCGTGCGGACCGGCGGCCCCGGCGCCGCCCGTACTGGAGCCGGTGAAGAGCACCAGGTCGTAGCCGCGGACCGCGGCCTCCTGCTCGACACCGACGAGGAACGGGTAGTACGAGTGCTGCACGTCGGTCGGGAACGTGGAGGTGAAGCTGAAGACCCCGAGCAGGTTGTTGCGCGCGGCGGCCAGCCTGCTGGCTGCCGGATCGGGGACGTAGCCGAGCGTGCGCACCGCGTCGAGCACCTTGCGCCGGGTCTCCTCCGAGATCGTGGCGCCCTGTTTCCGCGCCCCGAGGACCAGCGAGACCGTGGCCTGGGAGACCCCGGCGAGACGCGCGACCTCGGCCTGCCGGGGCCGGGACGTGCGGCCCGCGGGCGAGGGGGCGCGGCCCGGCCGGGCCCGCCGCTTGGGTTCTTCCACAGTGTTCCTCCGGATCGTTAATGCGTATTACTAATGCGCATTAACGAGTACTGTGGGCCTCACCCCCCGCAGCGGTCAAGGGTTCGCGCAGGACTTCTTTCGGCAGGCGCCCCGGGAGCGGTTACCGCACCCCGCGCGGCCGGAACTGGATGCTGATGCGTCCGCCGGCGGTCCGGGCGGACTTGGGGACGGCGTGCTCCCAGGTCCGCTGGCACGAGCCGCCCATCACGATCAGGTCGCCGTGCCCCAGTGGGCGGCGCACGGCCCCGCCACCGCCCACCGGGCGCAGCAGCAGGTCGCGGGGGGTGCCGACGGAGAGGATGGCGACCATCGTGTCCTCGCGGGCGCCCCGGCCGATGCGGTCGCCGTGCCAGGCCACGCTGTCGCGCCCGTCGCGGTAGTGGCACAGGCCGGCCGTCGCGAACTCCTCGCCGAGCTCGGCGCGGTAGTGCGTGGACAGGGCCCGGCGCGCCTCGTCGAGAACGGGGTGCGGCAGCGGCTCGCCGGCCCCGTAGAAGGCGAGCAGCCGGGGCACGTCCACGACGCGCTCGTACATCTCCCGGCGCTCCGCCTTCCACGGGACGTCGGCGGCCAGCCGTTCGAACAGCGTCCCGGCACCGCTGAGCCATCCCGGCAGCAGGTCGATCCAGGCCCCGTGACCGAGAACCGTCCTGCGCATCCCGCCCAGCGGGCCCAGGCGTACCTCGTCGCCCTGGTCGAAGAGCGATCCCTGGAGCTGGTGCGGTGCCATGCGTCCAGCGTACGCGAATAGAACAGGTGCGCTAATTAAGAACGGCCGTGCTCCCCCGGCGAACCGGCGGGCACGGCCGTGCGGAGGGCGAAGCGCGAGGCCCGCCCCGGTGGATCAGCCGTTGAGCGTGAACCAGGTCGCGCGGGACTTCTTCCACTCGGCGTGGTCCAGGTCCTTGGCCTCGGTGCCGTCCCCGTACAGATCGGCCGAACCGGCGTCCGTGATCAGCTGCGCGCGGGCGCCGGGCACCGTCAGGTCCGGCACGTCCACCACGGCCTCCCAGCCGCCCGGGTCGGCGGTCGGCAGGTCGAGACGCTTCACCGGCGCGTGGCCGGCGACGCCGTCCCAGGAGTAGACGGCGTACGGGTCGGAGTTGTCGTCCGCCGCCCAGGAGCCGGCCACGATCAGGTACTGGTCGGCGGAGTTCTTCCGGATGTCACGGATGCTGAGCCCGCCGAGGTCCAGCTCGATGGGGCTGCCGATGACGGCCTTCGCCCCGGAGCCCGCCACCTTGTCGAAGTTGGTCACGGGCACGATCAATGCCTTGGCGCCCTCCTTCGGCGGGACGAGCGGCGCCCGGAAGCCGAGGTAGGCGGTGGTCGTCGAACCGGGCGCGAACTCCAGGCCCTCGATGTTGAAGCCGTCGATCTGCTTGGGCACCTGGCCGCTCTTCGTCCCCTTGGCGAAGCCGTAGCGGTCGCCGTTGGACTTGTCCCAGGCGACGAGGTCGTCCCGGAGCTTCTTGTACGAGCCGCCGACGGTCAGCTGGGTGGACGCCCCGGAGCCGGTCACCGTGGTGGTGAAGACGGTGTTGCGGTCCGCCTTGTACTCGCCGTCCTTGTTGTTGCCCAGCGAGCCCGTCCAGTAGATCGTGTTGCCGATGCGGGTCGCGCCCTCGATGTCCACCTCCTTGGAGACACCGAGCTTCTTCGCCACGTCCCAGGTCCTTACGGGCGCGCCGGAGGCGTTGCGGTCGTACAGGCGCAGCGTGTTGGACTCGTCGTCGGCGACCACCGCATAGCCGCCGCCGGCGTCGACGGCGGCCGAGGCGTCGGAGGAGCCGGTCAGGTAGTGGGTGTCGGCGGCGTTCTGCACGGCGGCGGAGGCCGCGTAGTGCAGCTTCCTGGTGGCGCTCTTGCCGCCGAGGCCGGTGACCTTGACGGTGAGGTCGGTGTAGCCGCGGGCGTGGGCGGTGACCCGGAGCTGCCGGGTGGCGCCGGTGCCGGTCACGGTGACGTCGCCGGGCGCGGCCACGGACGACTTGGAGCTGGCGGAGGCGGCCACCCCTAGCGCGTCGGCGTCGGCTCCGCTCTGGGCGACGGTGACCGTGACCACCGGGTCGCCGCTGGCCCCGACGGCGCCGGAGAGATAGTCGGCGGAGAACGAGATCGTCGGCGTTCCGTAGCTCGCGGCGTGCGCGGGCACGGCCGGCACCAGGGCCGCCAGCGCCAGCGCGCCTCCTGCTGCGACGGCCCGGTGGTGGCGGAGGACAGGGGAATGCGGCACGGCGTACCTCTCGTCGGCGTGGTGTCGAGAAGCAGGTTCCGGTTTCCGTGCCAACACAGGGCGCACGGCAGGCGTACACCGGGCGAACAACGGCGAACGGCCCCCGGCGGAATGCTCCGGGGGCCGTGCGTCGTCGTACGGGCTGCTCAGACGTTGAAGCCCAGCGCGCGCAGCTGCTCGCGGCCGTCGTCCGTGATCTTGTCGGGGCCCCACGGCGGCATCCAGACCCAGTTGATCCGGAGTTCGTTGACGATGCCGTCGGTGGCGGACTTCGCCTGGTCCTCGATCACATCGGTCAGCGGACAGGCCGCCGACGTCAGTGTCATGTCCAGCGTGGCGATGTTGGCGTCGTCGATGTGGATGCCGTAGATCAGCCCCAGGTTGACGACGTCGATCCCCAGCTCGGGGTCGACCACGTCGTACAGCGCTTCGCGGACCTCCTCCTCGGAGGCCGGCTTGGTGGTGAGGGTCTCGTTGTCGCTCATGCGGTCTTCCCTTCGGACAGCGCCTTCGCCGTCGCGTCCTTCCACGCCATCCAGCTCAGCAGCGCGCACTTGACCCGGGCCGGGTACTTGGAGACACCGGCGAACGCCACGGCGTCCTCCAGCACCTCCTCCATCGCGTCGTCCGGCTCCAGCTGTCCCTTGGACTGCATCAGTTCCAGGAACGCGGCCTGGATCTTCTGCGCCTCGCCCAGTTCCTTGCCGACCAGCAGCTCGTTCAGCACGGAGGCGCTGGCCTGGCTGATGGAGCAGCCCTGGCCCTCGTAACTCACGTCGGCGATCGTCTCGCCCTCGTACCGCACCCGCAGTGTGATCTCGTCACCGCACGTCGGATTGACGTGATGCACCTCGGCGTCGCCGTCCCGCAGGCCGCGCCCGTGGGGGTGCTTGTAGTGGTCCAGGATCACTTCCTGGTACATGGAATCAAGCTTCACGAGTCAATCCTCAGCCGCTGTCTAACCGAAAAAGTTCCGGACGTGTTCCAGGCCGTCCACCAGGGCGTCGACCTCGGCGGGCGTGGAGTACAGATAGAACGACGCCCGCGTGGTCGCAGGAATTCCGTACCGCAGGCAGACCGGCCGTGCGCAGTGGTGTCCGACCCGGACCGCGATGCCCTGCTCGTCGAGCACCTGGCCCACGTCGTGCGGGTGGATGTCGCCGAGCGTGAAGGAGATCGTGGCGCCGCGGTCCTCCGCGGTGGCCGGGCCGATGATCCTGAGGTCCGGCACCTCCAGCAGCCGCTTCACCGCGTAGGCGGTGATGGCCTGCTCATGGCGGTGGATGTTCTCCATGCCGATGGCCGAGAGGTAGTCCACGGCCGCGCCGAGGCCGACGGCCTGGGCGATCGGAGGCGTACCCGCCTCGAACTTGTGCGGCGCCGGGGCGTAGGTCGAGGAGTGCATCGACACGGTCTCGATCATCTCGCCGCCGCCGAGGAACGGCGGCAGGTCCTCCAGGAGCTCCTGCCGTCCCCAGAGCACGCCGATACCGGTCGGGCCGACCATCTTGTGGCCGGTGAAGGCCACGAAGTCGGCCTGCAGCGCCTGCACGTCGAGCACCATGTGCGGGGCGGCCTGCGAGGCGTCGATGCAGACCAGCGCACCGACCTCCTGGGCGCGCCGGACGATCTGCTCGACCGGGTTGATCGTGCCCATGATGTTGGAGACCAGCGTGAAGGAGACGATCTTCGTCTTCTCGGTGATGATCTCGTCGATGTTGGACAGGTCGAGGCGGCCGTCGTCCGTGATGCCGAACCACTTCAGCTTCGCGCCCGTGCGCTGCGAGAGCAGCTGCCACGGCACGATGTTGGAGTGGTGCTCCATCTCGGTGGTGACGATCTCGGTCTCGTGGTCGACCCGGTAGGGCTCGTCGGCCCAGCCGAGCATGTTGGCCACGAGGTTGAGCGACTCCGAGGCGTTCTTGGTGAAGATCACCTCGTTGCGGCTGGGCGCGTTGATGAACGCGGCGATCTTGTCACGGGCGCCCTCGTACAGCGCCGTGGCCTCCTCCGCGATCGTGTACACACCGCGGTGCACATTGGCGTTGTGCCGCTCGTAGTACTCGTTGAGGGCGTCGAGCACCTGGCGCGGCTTCTGCGAGGTCGCCGCACTGTCCAGGTAAACGATCTTCTTCCCGTCGTGGACCGTACGATCCAGCAGGGGGAAGTCCTTGCGGATCGCCTCGGTGTCGAGGAGGCCCGGCAGCTGTGTCACGCGGAAGCGCCACCCTTCACATATGCCTCGTAGCCCTCGTTCTCCAGCTTGTCGGCGAGCTCGGCGCCGCCGGACTCGGCGATCCGGCCGTTGGCGAACACGTGCACGAAGTCGGGCTTGATGTACCGGAGGATCCGGGTGTAGTGCGTGATCAGCAGGGTGCCGACCTCGCCGGTCTCACGGACCCGGTTGACGCCCTCGGAGACGACGCGCAGGGCGTCGACGTCGAGGCCGGAGTCGGTCTCGTCGAGGATCGCGACCTTCGGCTTGAGGAGCTCCAGCTGAAGGATCTCGTGGCGCTTCTTCTCACCGCCGGAGAAGCCCTCGTTGACGTTGCGCTCGGCGAAGGACGGGTCCATCTGGAGGCCGGACATCGTCTCCTTGACCTCCTTCACCCAGGTGCGGAGCTTGGGCGCCTCGCCGCGGACGGCGGTGGCGGAGGTGCGCAGGAAGTTGGAGACCGAGACACCGGGGATCTCGACCGGGTACTGCATGGCGAGGAACAGGCCGGCGCGGGCCCGCTCGTCGACGGACATCTCCAGGACGTCCTCGCCGTCCAGGGTGACCGTGCCGCTGGTGACGGTGTACTTGGGGTGCCCCGCCAGCGAGTACGCGAGGGTGGACTTGCCGGACCCGTTGGGGCCCATGATGGCGTGGGTCTCGCCCTGCTTCACGGTCAGGTCGACGCCCTTGAGGATCTCCTTCGTGGCGTTGTCGGCCTCGACGGTGACGTGCAGGTCGCGGATTTCAAGCGTTGCCATGGGTGACTCAGGACTCCTGGGTGACGGAGACGAGCACATCGTCCCCTTCGATCTTGACGGGGTATACGGGGACGGGGCGTGTCGCGGGAAGGCCGGACGGCTTGCCGGTGCGCAGGTCGAAACTCGATCCGTGCAGCCAGCACTCGATCGAACAGTCCTCGACCTCGCCCTCGGACAGCGAGACGTTCGCGTGCGAGCAGATGTCGTTGATCGCGAACACCTCGCCCTCGGTGCGGACGACGGAGACCGGCGTGCCGTCGAGCTCCACCCTTTTGGGGGTGTCGTCCTCCAGCTCGCTCAGCGCACAGGCTTTGACGAAGGCCATCAGACCGACGCCTTCAGCTCGGTCTCGATCTTGTCGAGGAGACGGGCTTCGACGTCCGGCAGGCCGATCTGCTGGACCAGCTCGGCGAAGAAGCCGCGCACGACGAGGCGGCGCGCCTCCTCGGCCGGGATGCCCCGGGACTGCAGGTAGAACAGCTGCTCGTCGTCGAAGCGGCCGGTCGCGGAGGCGTGGCCGGCGCCGACGATCTCACCGGTCTCGATCTCCAGGTTCGGCACCGAGTCGACCCGGGCACCGTCGGTGAGAACCAGGTTGCGGTTCATCTCGTAGGTGTCGGTGCCCTCGGCGGCCGCCTGGATGAGGACGTCGCCGATCCAGACGGCGTGCGCGCCGTCGCCCTGCAGTGCGCCCTTGTAGGCCACGTTGGACTTGCAGTGCGGGGTGTTGTGGTCGACCAGGAGGCGGTGCTCCTGGTGCTGGCCCTTGTCGGTGAAGTACAGACCGAAGAGCTCGGCCTCGCCGCCCGTGCCCGCGTAGGCGATCCGCGGGTGGATCCGGACCAGGTCACCGCCGAAGGTGACGACGATGGACTTGAACGAGGCGTCCCGGCCGACCAGGGCGTTGTGCTGGCCGACGTGCACGGCCCGCTCGTCCCAGTCCTGCACGGAGACGACGGTCAGCTTGGCGCCGTCGCCCAGGACGTAGTCCACGTTGGCGGCGAGCACCGCGTCGCCGGTGTGGTCGATGACGACGACGGCCTCGGCGAAGGCGCCCAGCTCGACGACCTGGTGGCCGAAGGCCACCCCGCCCTCGCCGTGCACCGCGATCCGGATCGGCTCGGTGAGCACGGCTTCCTTCTCGACGGTGACGACGGAGGCCTGCTCGAAGGACGAGTACGCCTGCGCGGCGACCCGGTCCACCGGCGTGCCGGCCCGGCCGAGGCGGGCGTCGTCGCGGCCGACGGTCTCGACCGTGACGCCCGCGGGGGCCTCGATGGCGACCTTCACCGCGTTGCCGGTGGCGACGGCGGTGCCGTCGTGCAGCCCGCGCAGCCGCTCCAGCGGGGTGAACCGCCACTCCTCCTCGCGGCCGTGCGGGACCGGGAAGTCCGCGACGTCGAAGGACGGGGGTGCGCTCATGCGCGTGGCGACGGTCGACTCCGCGGCCACCGCGATGGAACCGGCGGTGGTGGACCCCGCAGGAATGTTCTGAGCCTCAGCCATGGCTGTCGTAGTGCTCGCTTTCTCAGTCGGACAGATGTCAGGGGGGATTCGGGCGCCGGCGTACTAGCCGACCGAACCCTCCATCTGCAGCTCGATCAGCCGGTTGAGCTCGAGCGCGTACTCCATGGGGAGCTCCTTCGCGATCGGCTCGACGAAGCCGCGCACGATCATCGCCATGGCCTCGAACTCGGTCATGCCGCGGCTCATCAGATAGAAGAGCTGGTCCTCGGAGACCTTGGAGACGGTCGCCTCGTGACCCATCGACACGTCGTCCTCGCGGACGTCGACGTACGGGTAGGTGTCGGAGCGCGAGATGGTGTCGACCAGGAGCGCGTCGCACAGCACGTTGGACTTCGCGCCCGGCGCGCCCTCACCGATCTCGATCAGACCGCGGTAGGAGGTGCGGCCGCCGCCTCGTGCCACCGACTTGGAGACGATGTTGGACGAGGTGTTCGGGGCCATGTGGACCATCTTGGCGCCGGCGTCCTGGTGCTGGCCCTCGCCCGCGAAGGCGATGGACAGGGTCTCGCCCTTGGCGTGCTCGCCCATCAGGTAGACGGCCGGGTACTTCATGGTGACCTTGGAGCCGATGTTGCCGTCGACCCACTCCATGGTCGCGCCCTCGTAGGCCACGGCGCGCTTGGTGACCAGGTTGTAGACGTTGTTCGACCAGTTCTGGATCGTCGTGTAGCGGCAGCGGCCGCCCTTCTTCACGATGATCTCGACGACCGCGGAGTGCAGGGAGTCCGAGGAGTAGATCGGGGCGGTGCAGCCCTCGACGTAGTGGACGTAGGCGTCCTCGTCGACGATGATCAGCGTCCGCTCGAACTGGCCCATGTTCTCCGTGTTGATACGGAAGTAGGCCTGGAGCGGGATCTCGACGTGCACACCCTTCGGCACGTAGATGAACGAGCCACCGGACCACACGGCCGAGTTCAGCGAGGCGAACTTGTTGTCGCCGACCGGGATGACGGTGCCGAAGTACTCCTTGAAGAGCTCCGGGTGCTCCTTCAGCGCGGTGTCGGTGTCCATGAAGATGACACCCTGCGCCTCCAGCTCCTCGTTGATCTGGTGGTAGACGACCTCGGACTCGTACTGCGCGGCGACACCGGCGACCAGGCGCTGCTTCTCCGCCTCGGGGATGCCGAGCTTGTCGTACGTATTCTTGATGTCCTCGGGCAGGTCCTCCCAGGACTCCGCCTGCTTCTCCGTCGACCGCACGAAGTACTTGATGTTGTCGAAGTCGATGCCCGAGAGGTCCGAGCCCCAGTTGGGCATGGGCTTCTTGCCGAAGAGCTTGAGGCCCTTGAGCCGCAGCTTCAGCATCCACTCGGGCTCGTTCTTCTTCTCCGAGATGTCGCGGACGACGGCCTCGGAGAGGCCGCGCTTGGCTGCCGCGCCTGCCGCGTCGGAGTCGGCCCAGCCGAATTCGTACGTGCCCAGGCCATCGAGCTCAGGGTGGGCAGTCTCCGTAGGGAGCGTCATGCGGGGTTCCTCCCGGACTTGCTTGTGGATGCTGAATCAGTGGTCTGCGGGGTGGGGTGGCCGCTGCGCGGAATGTACGTCGTGCACACCCCGTCGCCGTGGGCGATGGTGGCCAGACGCTGCACATGGGTCCCCAGGAGGCTGGAGAAGAACTCCGTCTCCGCCTCGCACAGCTGCGGGTACTGCTCGGCGACGTGTGCGACCGGGCAGTGGTGCTGACACAGCTGCTCACCCTGTTGCGGGCCCGGCGCGCTGCGCGCCGTAGCAGCGTACCCGTCGGCGGACAAGGCCTTGGCCAGCGCCTCCGTACGGGCTTCGGGGTCCGCGGCTTCGATCGCCGCGCGGTAGGCCGCCGACTGCTCGGCGATCCTGGCCCGGGCGAACGCCATGACCGCTTCGTCGCCCGAGGTCTCGGCGATCCAGCGCAGGGCGTCCGCGGCAAGCGTGTCGTAGGACTGGTCGAAGGCGTCCCGGCCGCAGTCGGTCAGGGCGAACACCTTGGCCGGACGGCCGCGGGTCCGTGCCCCGTAGACCCGCTGCTCGCGGGCCTCGACGACATCGTCGGAGACGAGGGCGTCGAGATGGCGGCGGACGGCCGCCTGGGTCAGCCCCAGGCGCTTCGCCAGATCGGCGACGGTGGAGGGGCCGTGGTCCAGAATGGAGCGCGCGACCCGGTTGCGCGTCGAGCGCTCACCGGTCGCGAGTTCCTCCTGCGGAGCCTCTCCCACGTATTTCACAACGCCATTGTTGCGTAATTCCTTCGGCCCTGACAACCACGGTCCGAAACGATCAACCGTGGAATCCATCACTTAGGGTTACCTAATCAAGCCCCCGGACCGGGGCCCCCGAGGCGGCTGCCTAGACTTACCGCCCATGAAGAGCGAGCCCGTTTCACCCCCCTCCGGCCCGGCTGTCCAGGTCCGTGGCCTGGTGAAGCGGTACGGCGGCAAGGCCGCCGTGGACGGCCTCGACCTGGAGGTGGCGGCCGGCGCGGTCACCGCGGTCCTCGGTCCCAACGGCGCCGGCAAGACCACCACGATCGAGACATGCGAGGGATACCGCCGTCCGGACCAGGGCACCGTCCGGGTCCTCGGGCTCGACCCCGTCGCCGACGCGGCGCGGCTGCGCCCCCGGATCGGTGTGATGCTCCAGTCCGGCGGCGTCTACTCCGGCGCCCGCGCCGACGAGATGCTCCGCCACATGGCGAAACTCCACGCCCACCCGCTCGACGTCGACGCCCTCATCGAGCGCCTGGGCCTCGGCGGCTGCGGCCGCACCGCCTACCGGCGGCTCTCCGGCGGCCAGCAGCAGCGGCTCGCCCTGGCCATGGCCGTCGTCGGCCGCCCGGAACTCGTCTTCCTGGACGAGCCCACCGCCGGCCTCGACCCGCAGGCCCGCCGCTCCACCTGGGATCTCGTACGGGAGCTGCGCGCCGACGGCGTCGGCGTCGTGCTCACCACCCACTTCATGGACGAGGCCGAGGAGCTCGCCGACGACGTCGCCTTCATCGACGCGGGCCGGCTCGTCGCCCAGGGCAGCCCCGAGGCCCTGTGCCGCGGCGGCGCCGAGAACACCCTGCGCTTCACCGGCCGCCCCGGCCTCGACCTGGACTCCCTGCTCAAGGCGCTGCCCCCCGGCACCGAGGCGGCCGAGCTCAGCACCGGCGCGTACCGCATCACCGGCGACGTCGGTCCGCAGCTGCTGGCCACCGTCACCTCCTGGTGCGCGCAGCACGGCGTGATGCCCTCGGGCATCTCCGTGGAGCGCCACACCCTGGAGGACGTCTTCCTCGAACTGACCGGCAAGGAGCTGCGCGCATGAGCGCCGGTACGTACACCCCCCGGCCGGGCGCCGCCCCGCTGCCGCGCATGATCGCCGCGCAGACCGCGCTGGAGACCCGGATGCTGCTGCGCAACGGCGAGCAGCTGCTGCTGACGGTGGTCATCCCGACGCTGCTGCTGGTGCTGTTCAGCGCGGTCGACATCGTCGACACCGGCTCGGGCGCGTCGGTCGACTTCCTGGCCCCGGGCATCCTGGCGCTCGCCGTGATGTCGACGGCCTTCACCGGACAGGCCATCGCCACCGGTTTCGAGCGGCGCTACGGCGTGCTCAAGCGGCTCGGCGCCTCGCCGCTGCCCCGCTGGGCGCTGATGGCCGCGAAGACCCTCGCGGTGCTGGTCACCGAGGTGCTCCAGGTCGTCCTGCTGACGGTGATCGCCTTCGCGCTGGGCTGGTCGCCGCACGGCAACCCGTTCGCGGTGCTGCTCCTGCTGGTGCTGGGGACCGCAGCCTTCTCCGGGCTCGGCCTGCTGATGGCCGGGACGCTCAAGGCCGAGGCGACGCTGGCCGCCGCCAACCTGGTGTTCCTGCTGCTGCTCGTCGGCGGCGGGGTGATCGTGCCGCTGGAGAAGTTCCCGGACGCGGTGCAGTCGGTGCTGGGCCTGCTGCCGATCACGGCGCTGTCGGACGGGCTTCGGGACGTCCTCCAGCACGGTGCGGCACTGCCGTGGGGCGATGTCGGCATCCTGGCCGTGTGGGCGGTGCTGGGGCTCGGAGCGGCGGCGCGCTTCTTCCGCTGGGAGTGAGCCCCGGACACCCGCCGGGTCACGATTCGTCCCCCTCGTGAAAGCTTGCACAAGCTGCCGCCTACGATGGTGCGCGTGCCCAAGCTGACCCGAGCCGAAGTCGCTCAAGCCGCGCGGAACCCGCTGCAGTACATCGCCGACCGCTGGACCCCGTCCGACCGGACGGTGCGCCGTGCGGCCATGGCCGCGGTCGTCATGGCCGTCCTCATCGTCGTCACCGGCGGCGCCGTACGGCTGACCGGTTCCGGTCTCGGCTGCCCGACCTGGCCCAAGTGCACCGACGAGAGCCTGACGGCGACGAGCGCGATGGGCTTCCACGGCGCCATCGAGTTCGGCAACCGGATGCTGACGTACGTCCTGTGCGCGGTGGTCGGCTGGGCGATCATCGCGGCCCGGTCCGCCAAGCCGGGCCGGCGTTCGCTGACCCGCCTCGGGTGGGTCCAGTTCTGGGTGGTCATGGGCAACGCCGTCCTCGGCGGCGTCGTCGTGCTGGTCGGCCTCAACCCGTACACCGTGGCGGCGCACTTCCTGCTGTCCACGGCGCTGCTGGCGGTCGCGGTCGTGATGTGGCAGCGGACCCGCGAGGGCGACGAGGCGCCGCGTCCGCTGGTCGGCAAGGCGGTCGCGCAGCTGACCTGGCTGCTGGTCGTCGCGGCGGGGCTGCTGATCGCGGTCGGTACGGTCGTCACGGGCGCCGGGCGGCACGCAGGTGACTCCAGCGACGTCCACCGCATCCCGATCGACTGGAAGACGATCGCCCAGCTGCACGCCGACCTGGCCTGGGTCGTGGTGGCCCTGACCGTCGCGCTCTGGTTCGTCCTGAAGGCCGTCGACGCCCCCGTCGGCCCGCTGCACCGCGCCCGGGACCTCTTCCTGATCCTGATGGGCCAGGGTGTGATCGGCTATGTCCAGTACTTCACGGACACCCCGGAGATCCTGGTCGGGCTGCACATGTTCGGCTCGTGCCTGGTGTGGATCGGCGTGGTCCGCGTCCTGCTGTCCCTGCGCGAGCGCCCGCTGACGGCCCCCGCGGTGCCCGGCCCGGCGGCCGAGCTCCCGGAGCCCGCAGCCGCCGGCTGACCGGCGCTCACCATTCGGCGAAGGCGCCGTCGTCCTGGCGCCAGACCGGGTTGCGCCAGGCGTGCCCGGCGCGGTCGGCCGCGCGTACGGCGGCCTCGTCGACGGTGACGCCGAGCCCCGGCTGCCCGGTCCGCCGGGCGTGCCCGGCCTCGAAGCGGAACGGCTCGGTGTCCACGACGTAACTGAGCAGGTCCGCGTCCTTGTTGTAGTGGATGCCCCGGCTCTGCTCCTGGATGAGGAAGTTCGGGGTGGCGAAGGCGATCTGGAGACCGGCGGCGAGGGCGATCGGGCCGAGCGGGCAGTGCGGGGCGAGCTGTGCGCCGAAGGTGTCGGCCAGCGAGGCGATGCGGTGGACCTCGGAGATGCCTCCGGCGTGCGAGGGGTCCGGCTGGGCGACCGCGATCCCGGCCGTCAGCGCGGGCAGGAAGTCGGCCCGTCCGTACAGCCGTTCCCCGGTGGCAAGGGGGATTGAGGTGGCGCCGACGAGGGCTGGCAGCAGATGCCCGTGCTCGGGCAGGAGGGGTTCCTCGACGAACAGCGGGTGCAGCGGCTCGATGGCGTGCAGCACCCGGCGGGCCCCGGCCGGGCCGAAGCGGCCGTGCATGTCGACGGCGACGTCACGGCCGGGGCCGAGCACCTCGCGGGCGACGGCGACCCGTTCGACGACGGCGGCGGTCTCGGCGGGGGTGCCCAGCGGTGCGGTGCGGCCCGCCGCGTTCATCTTCACGGCGGTGAAACCGGCCTCGACCTGGGCGGTGATCTCCTCGGCGAGCCGGGCGGGTTCGTCGCCGCCGACCCAAGCGTAGACCCGGACCCGGTCGCGCACGGGACCGCCGAGCAGGGCGTGCACGGGCGCGCCGTACACCTTTCCGGCGATGTCCCACAGCGCCTGGTCGAGTCCGGCGACGGCGCTGGAGAGCACCGGGCCGCCCCGGTAGAAGCCGCCCTTGCTGAGCACCTGCCAGTGGTCCTGGATGCGCAGCGGGTCCTCGCCCAACAGGTATTCGGAGAGGACGTCGACAGCGGCCCTGACCACCTCGGCCCGGCCCTCGACGACGGGTTCGCCCCAGCCGACCACGCCCTCGTCGGTCTCCACGCGGCAGAACAGCCAGCGCGGCGGGACGAGGAAGGTCTCGATACGGGTGATCCTCACTGGTCCGCGGTCCCCTCGCCGGTGTCCCCTGCCGTCCTGCGCACCCGGTCCAGGTCGCGTGCGGCCTGGTCGAGCAGGGTCCGCACGGCGCGTTCGGCGGCGGCCGGGTCCCGCTCGCGCACGGCGTCCAGGACGACCCGGTGGCTGGGCACCGGGTCCTCGCCGTGCCGGGAGCTGTGCACGATCGCGTCGCGGTGGGCGAGACCGGACTCGATGACCATCTCCATGCGTTCCAGCAGTTCGTTGTGGGTGGCCGCGAGGAGGGCGCGGTGGAAGGCGAGGTCCGCCTCGACCGCGTGGGCGGCGCCGCCCTCCTGCTCCCCCATCGCGGTGATCGCGGCTTCGAGCGCGTCCAGGTCCGCGTCGGTGCGGCGTTCGGCGGCGAGCCGGACGGCGGCCGGCTCGATGATGCCGCGCACCTCGCCGAGGTTGCGCAGCAGCGCCGGCCCGGCGCCCGCGCCGCCGTCGGCGAACTGCCAGCGCAGCACGTCCGCGTCGAGCAGGTTCCAGTCGGAGCGGGCCCGGACGAAGGTGCCGCGCTTCTGGCGGGCGTCGACCATCCCCTTGGCCGCGAGGACCTTCAGGGACTCGCGCAGGGCGGTCAGGCTGACGTCCAGCTCGCCCTGGAGCGCCACGAGGTCGAGCGTCGCCCCTTCGGGGATCTCGCCGCTCAGGACCCGGCGCGCGAGAGTCTCCACGGTCTGGCCGTGCACTCCGCGGCGCGCGTATGCCGCCATGTCCGTGTGCCTTTCTGCTGTGCCGTACGACGCGGTTTGGGGGGCGGGCGGTGGTCAGGCCGAGGCCTTGACGACGGACCAGCCGCCGTCCACGAGCAGGCTCGACCCGGTGATGTAGGACGCTTCGTCCGCGGCGAGGAAGGCGATGGCCGCTGCCGCTTCCGCGGGGGTGCCGAACCGGCCGGCGGCGGTCTCGGCGACGCTTCTGCGCCGGTCCTCCTCGGTCACCCGGTCCCAGGCGGCGGTGAGGATGGGCCCGGGGAGCACGGCGTTGACCCGCACCTCGGGCCCGTACTCCACCGCGAGCTGCCCGCACAGGGAGAGCAGCGCGCCCTTGGACGCGGCGTAGGCGGGGTGGCCGGGGATGCCCTTGTGGGCGTGGACCGACGAGGTCAGCACGGCGGCGCCGCGCTGGGCCCGCAGGTCGGGCAGGACCGCGCGGAAGCCGAGGAAGGTGCCGGTGAGGTTGACCGCGAGCTGCCGCTCCCAGGAGCCGACGGTCATCTCGTGGGCGGGGGTTACGTCGACCGTGTAGGCGTTGCTGACCAGGACGCCGACGGGTCCGAAGGTGTGCGCGGCGGCCACCACCCGCCGCCAGTCGGCTTCGCCGGAGACGTCGGTAGGGACGAAGAGGGCCCGGCCGCCCCGGGCGCGCAGGGCCGCGGCGACGGCCTCGCCGGCCTCCTGTGCGATGTCCGCGAGGATCACCGCGGCGCCCTCGTCGGCGAGGCGTTCGGCCGTGGCCGCGCCGATGCCCGAGGCGGCGCCGGTGACGACTGCCACCTTGTCGGCGAGACGGGGGCGTGCGTTCATGGGGCGGCTCGGCTCCTCGGAGTTCGTGCCTGCTGCCGGCGGCCCGGTCGCAACCGCCGGATCACAGACTGAGGTGCCGAGGAGCCCCCGTCAAGATTAATTACTAATTATCACCGCCGGGTACGGCCGGTGGCTTCAGGCCTTGTCGGAGGGGCCGCCGACCTGGATGCCGGCCATGCGCGTCCACTCGTACGGGCCCGTGCGGACCTTCGCCGCGAACTCGCCGTCGAAGGCGTCGTGCATCGTGATCCCGGACTTCTGCGCGGCGCTCTCGGCGACGGCGTAGGAGGGGGCCACCAGGTCGCCCCAGCCGCCGTCCTCGCCCACGAGGACGATGCGGGCGCCCATCTGCCCGATGTACGCGAGCTGCCCCTCGGCGCCGCCGTGGGCCTTCGCGAAGGCCCCGATCTGCTTGGCCAGCCGGGCGGCCCTGCGCTCCGCGCGCGCCGCCTGCTTGCCGTCCACCTGCTGGGTCTCAGCCGTCTCTGCCATGCACAGGATGCTACCGATGGGTAGATCGACGTGCGACGGGCGGGGAGCGTGGCGTGGGCCACGCTCCCCGCCCGTCGGCGGAAGCGGAGGAGGTCTACCGCAGGAAGGGGTCCACCGCCACGGCGACGAACAGCAGGGACACATAGGTGATCGACCAGTGGAACAGCCGCATCTCCTTGAGCTTCCCGCCGGTCACCCCGGCCTTGGCCCGGTTCAGCAGGGCGTGCGCCTCCCAGAGCCAGAAGCCGCCGGTCAGCAGGGCCACCGCCGTGTAGAACCAGCCGGTGTAGCCCAGCGGGGTCAGCAGCAGCGAGACGGCGACCATCACCCAGCTGTAGAGGACGATCTGGCGGGCCACCACCCGATTGGAGGCGATGACCGGGAGCATCGGGACGCCGACCCGGGCGTAGTCGTCCTTCACCTTCATGGAGAGCGGCCAGTAGTGCGGCGGCGTCCAGAAGAAGATGACGGCGAAGAGGATCACCGCGGCCCAGGACATCGAGTTCGTCACGGCCGACCAGCCGATGAGGACCGGCATGCAGCCCGCGATGCCGCCCCAGACGATGTTCTGCGAGGTGCGGCGCTTCAGCAGCATCGTGTAGACGACGACGTAGAAGAGCAGGGCGCCGAGCGACAGCGCCGCCGACAGCCAGTTCACCAGCAGCCCGAACCAGGCCGTCGAGACCACCGCGAGGGTGATGCCGAAGGCGAGGCACTCGCGCGGGCTCACCATCCCGGTGACCAGCGGGCGCTGCGACGTACGGTCCATCAACGCGTCGATGTCGCGGTCGATGTACATGTTCAGCGCATTGGCACCGCCGGCGGACAGGTATCCGCCGATGGTGGTAGTGAGCACGAGCCACAGGTCGGGTACACCCTGAGCAGCCAGGAACATCACCGGAACAGTGGTGATCAGCAACAGCTCGATGATCCGAGGCTTGGTCAGTGCCACGAATGCCTTGACCCGGGCCCCGAACGGGCGATGGCCCCCTGGGCTCGGAGTCAAGGCGACCCCTGCGGGTCGGGACTCGACGGCCGTCACGCACACCCCTGACAGAGAAATCCCAGCAAGCTCCGGGCATGAGGGCCCAGTGAAGACTTGCGCGAACCCGACCACTGTAGACGTTGGGGACAGGCCGCCCTTCGCGGGGGTGGGGTCGTGTTGATGTGGCGTGGAGGGGCGGTGCGGCACCCGTGCGAGAGGGGTCGCACATACGAGTGGCGCACAGGTGTCGCAGGGGCGTTCGCGGGGGTACACGGTGGCCGCGCGGGGGCGCCCCGGAACGCTCGCCGAAGCACCTCAGGAGTGACCCCGCGCGCTCATCGGAGAGGCCCATCGGTGAACCTCCGCGCTCATACGGGAGGCGGATTCCGCGGGGCGCCCGCACCCTGGTAGGAGCCGGAAATCACGGGTCCGGACGGGGGTAGGCTCGACAACGTCCGGTGCGGTCACAGTCACCGGTTGACAACAGTGGAGAGGAGCCCTGACTCAGGGTGAGCACCAAGCCGACCACCACAGACCTCCAGTGGACCGAATTGGACCAGCGGGCCGTGGACACCGTCCGCGTCCTCGCCGCGGACGCCGTACAAAAGGTCGGAAACGGCCACCCGGGTACGGCCATGAGCCTGGCTCCCGCCGCGTACACCATCTTCCAGAAGGTGATGCGTCACGACCCCGCGGATCCCGAGTGGACCGGCCGCGACCGGTTCGTGCTCTCGGCGGGCCACACCAGCCTGACCCTCTACATCCAGCTCTACCTGGCCGGGTACGGCCTGGAGCTCGATGACCTGAAGGCCTTCCGCACCTGGGGTTCCAAGACCCCGGGCCACCCGGAGTACGGCCACACCACCGGCGTGGAGACGACGACCGGCCCGCTGGGCCAGGGTGTCGCCAACGCGGTGGGCATGGCGATGGCCGCCCGCTACGAGCGCGGCCTGTTCGACCCGGACGCGGCCCCCGGCACCTCCCCGTTCGACCACATGGTGTGGGCCGTCGCCGGCGACGGCTGCCTCCAGGAGGGCATCTCCGCGGAGGCGTCCTCGCTGGCCGGGCACCAGAAGCTCGGCAACCTGGTCCTCCTGTGGGACGACAACCACATCTCGATCGAGGGCGACACGGAGACCGCGGTCTCCGAGGACACCCTCAAGCGCTACGAGGCGTACGGCTGGCACGTCCAGCGTGTCGACCAGCTGCCCAGCGGCGACCTGGACCCGGCGGGTCTCTACGAGGCGCTGCTCGCGGCGAAGGCCGAGACCGAGCGCCCGTCGTTCATCGCGGCCCGCTCGATCATCGCCTGGCCCGCCCCGCACGCCCAGAACACCGAGGCGGCGCACGGCTCCGCGCTCGGCGACGACGAGGTCGCCGCGACCAAGAAGGTGCTGGGCTTCGACCCGGAGAAGACCTTCGAGGTCGCCGACGAGGTCATCGCGCACACCCGTCGGGCGCTGGACCGCGGCCGCGAGGCCAGGGCCGAGTGGGACAAGTCCTTCGCCGCGTGGCGCACCGCCGCCCCGGAGCGCGCCGCCGAGTTCGACCGTGTCCGCGCGGGCGAGCTGCCCAAGGGCTGGGAGGACGCCCTCCCGGTCTTCGAGCCCGGCAAGGGTGTCGCCACCCGCGCCGCCTCCGGCAAGGTGCTCCAGGCGCTCGGCGAGATCATCCCCGAGCTGTGGGGCGGCTCCGCCGACCTCGCCGGCTCGAACAACACCACGATCGACAAGACGTCGTCGTTCCTCCCGGCGGGCAACCCGCTGCCGGGCGCGGACCCGTACGGCCGCACGATCCACTTCGGCATCCGCGAGCACGCCATGGCCGCGGCCATGAACGGCATCGCGCTGCACGGCAACACCCGCATCTACGGCGGCACCTTCCTGGTGTTCTCCGACTACATGCGCAACGCCGTGCGGCTGTCCGCGCTGATGCACCTGCCGGTGACCTACGTGTGGACGCACGACTCGATCGGTCTCGGCGAGGACGGCCCCACCCACCAGCCGGTGGAGCACCTGGCCTCGCTGCGCGCCATCCCGGGCCTCAACGTCGTGCGCCCGGCCGACGCCAACGAGACGACCATCGCCTGGCGCGAGATCCTGCGCCGCTACACCAAGGTGTTCGGCAAGGGCGCCCCGCACGGTCTGGCGCTGACCCGCCAGGGCGTGCCGACGTACGAAGCGAACGAGGACACCGCCAAGGGCGGGTACGTCCTGCGCGAGGCCGAGGGAGGTGAGCCCCAGGTGCTGCTGATCGGTACGGGCTCCGAGGTCCAGCTCGCCGTCGAGGCGCGCGAGGAGCTCCAGGCCGCCGGTATTCCGACCCGTGTGGTCTCGATGCCGTGTGTCGAGTGGTTCGAGGAGCAGGACCAGGCGTACAAGGACAGCGTGCTGCCGCCGTCCGTGAAGGCCCGGGTCGCGGTCGAGGCGGGCATCGGCCTGACCTGGTACCGGTACGTCGGGGACGCGGGCCGGATCGTCTCGCTGGAGCACTTCGGTGCCTCGGCCGACGCCAAGGTCCTCTTCCGTGAGTTCGGCTTCACCGGCGAGGCCGTCGCCGAGGCCGCCCGGGAATCCCTCGCGGCCGTCACGCGCTGACGCCGTTATACGACTAGTAGGAGATGCAATTCTCATGACAGACGCACTCAAGCGCCTCTCCGACGAGGGCGTGGCGATCTGGCTCGATGACCTCTCGCGCAAGCGGATCACCTCGGGCAACCTCGCCGAGCTGATCGACCAGAGCCACGTCGTGGGTGTCACGACCAACCCGTCGATCTTCCAGAAGGCGATCTCCTCGGGCGACGGTTACGAGCAGCAGCTCACCGACCTCGCCGCCCGCAGGGTGACCGTCGAGGAAGCGATCCGGATGATCACCACGGCGGACGTCCGGGACGCGGCCGACATCCTGCGCCCGGTCTTCGACGCCACCGACGGCCAGGACGGCCGGGTCTCCATCGAGGTCGACCCGCGCCTGGCGCACAACACCCTGGCCACGGTCGCCGAGGCCAAGCAGCTGGCCTGGCTGGTGGACCGGCCGAACACGCTCATCAAGATCCCGGCGACCAGGGCCGGCCTGCCGGCGATCACCGAGACCATCGGCCGGGGCATCAGCGTCAACGTGACGCTGATCTTCTCGCTGGAGCGCTACCGCGAGGTCATGGACGCCTACCTGGCGGGCCTGGAGAAGGCGAAGGCCGCGGGCCTGGACCTCTCCAAGATCCACTCGGTGGCCTCCTTCTTCGTGTCCCGCGTGGACACCGAGATCGACAAGCGGCTCGACGCGATCGGCACCGACGAGGCCAAGGCCGCCAAGGGCAAGTCCGCCCTGGCCAACGCCCGCCTGGCCTACGAGGCGTACGAGGAGGTCTTCGCCGGTGAGCGCTGGGCCGCCCTCGACCGGGCGCACGCCAACAAGCAGCGCCCGCTGTGGGCCTCCACCGGCGTGAAGGACCCGTCCCTCAAGGACACCCTCTACGTCGTGGACCTCGTCGCGCCGAACACGGTCAACACCATGCCGGAGGCGACTCTGGACGCGGTGGCCGACCATGGGGAGATCACCGGCAACACCGTCGCCGGTTCCTACGACCAGGGCCGTGCCGACCTCGAGACGATCAAGAAGCTCGGGATCAGCTACGACGACGTCGTCCAGCTCCTGGAGGACGAGGGCGTCGAGAAGTTCGAGGCCGCCTGGACCGACCTGCTCAACTCGACCGAGGCGGAGCTCAAGCGCCTCGCCCCTTCGGAGGGCTGACCACTTTGTCTGGTGTTCCCGGAGCCAACCCGCTCCGTGACGCCCAGGACCGACGGCTCCCGCGCATCGCGGGGCCGTCGGGCCTGGTCATCTTTGGCGTCACGGGCGATTTGTCCCGTAAAAAGCTGATGCCCGCCGTCTACGACCTGGCCAATCGCGGCCTGCTGCCGCCGGGCTTCTCGCTCATCGGTTTCGCGCGCCGCGACTGGGAGGACGAGGACTTCGCCCAGGTCGTCCACGACGCCGTCAAGGAGCATTCCCGTACGCCCTTCCGCGAAGAGGTCTGGCAGCAGCTCAGCCAGGGCATGCGCTTCGTGCAGGGCGACTTCGACGACGACGTCGCGTTCGAGACCCTCAGGGCCACGATCGAGGAACTCGACAAGGCGCAGGGGACGGGCGGCAACTTCGCCTTCTACCTGTCCGTACCGCCGAAGTTCTTCCCCAAGGTCGTCCAGCAGCTCAAGAAGCACGGCCTGGCCGACCAGGGAGAGGGCTCCTGGCGCCGGGCCGTCATCGAGAAGCCCTTCGGCCACGACCTGAAGAGCGCGCAGGAGCTCAACCAGCTCGTGCACGACGTCTTCCCGCCGAACGAGGTCTTCCGGATCGACCACTACCTCGGCAAGGAGACGGTCCAGAACATCCTGGCGCTGCGCTTCGCCAACACGATGTGGGAGCCGATCTGGAACAGGTCGTACGTCGACCACGTCCAGATCACGATGGCCGAGGACATCGGCATCGGCGGCCGGGCCGGCTACTACGACGGCATCGGCGCCGCCCGCGACGTCATCCAGAACCACCTGCTCCAGCTGCTGGCCCTGACCGCGATGGAGGAGCCCGGCTCCTTCCACCCCAAGGCCCTGGTCGCCGAGAAGCTCAAGGTGCTCACGGCGGTGGAGCTGCCGGAGGACCTGGGCAAGCACACGGTGCGCGGCCAGTACACGCACGCGTGGCAGGGCGGCCAGGAAGTGCCCGGCTATCTGGAGGAAGAGGGAATCGACCCCAAGTCGAAGACCGACACCTTCGCCGCCGTCAAGCTCACGATCAACAACCGCCGCTGGGCGGGCGTGCCGTTCTACCTCCGGACCGGGAAGCGGCTCGGCCGCCGGGTGACGGAGATCGCGGTCGTCTTCAAGCGCGCCCCGTACCTGCCCTTCGAGTCCGGTGCCACGGAGGAGCTGGGCGGCAACGCCCTGGTCATCCGGGTCCAGCCGGACGAGGGCGTGACGGTGCGGTTCGGCTCCAAGGTGCCGGGCACCTCCATGGAGGTCCGGGACGTGACGATGGACTTCGCCTACGGCGAGTCCTTCACCGAGTCCAGCCCGGAGGCGTACGAGCGGCTCATCCTCGATGTGCTGCTCGGCGACGCCAACCTCTTCCCGCGCCACCAGGAGGTCGAACTCTCCTGGAACATCCTGGACCCGATCGAGGAGTACTGGGACAAGCACGGCAAGCCGGCGCAGTACCCGGCAGGCACCTGGGGCCCGTCCGAGGCGGACGAGATGCTCGCACGAGACGGACGGAGCTGGCGCCGGCCATGAAGATCGACCTCACGGAAACCACGTCCAGCAAGATCAACCAGGCCCTGGTGTCGGCCCGCCGCGCGGTCGGCGCCCCGGCCATCGGGATGGTGCTCACCCTCGTCATCGTCACCGACGAGGAGAACGCCTACGACGCGCTGAAGGCCGCGAGCGACTCCTCGCGCGAGCACCCCTCGCGGATCATCGCCGTGATCAAGCGGGTCAGCCGTTCGCCGCGCGCCCGCCGTGACGCGCGGCTCGACGCCGAGGTCCGGGTCGGTTCCGACTCGGGCTCCGGCGAGACCGTCGTGCTGCGCCTGCACGGCGAGCTGGCCAACCACGCCCAGTCGGTCGTCCTGCCGCTGCTGCTGCCGGATGCCCCGGTGGTGCTGTGGTGGCCCCAGGACGCCCCGGCGGACCCGGCGAAGGACGCGCTGGGCGCCCTCGCCCAGCGCCGCATCACCGACACCTACTCCGCCGAGCACCCGCTCGACGAGCTGGCGGTGCGTGCGGCGACCTACCAGCCGGGGGACACGGACCTGGCCTGGACCCGCATCACGCCGTGGCGCTCGATGCTGGCGGCGGCGCTCGACCAGCAGCCGGCCGAGGTCGTCTCCGCCACGGTCGAGGGCGAGTCCGACAACCCGAGCTGCGAACTGCTGGCCATGTGGCTGGCGGACCGGCTCAAGGTGCCGGTGGAGCGCACGACGTCCGGCGGCCCCGGTCTGACGGCCGTCCGGATGACCACGAAGAACGGCGACATCGTCCTGGACCGGGCCGACGGCTCGCTCGCCACGCTGTGCATGGTGGGCCAGCCGGACCGTGCCGTGGCGCTCAAGCGCCGGGAGACGGCCGAGCTCCTCGCCGAGGAGCTGCGGCGTCTGGACCCGGACAACATCTACGAGTCCACGGTGAAGTTCGGCGTCGAGCGTCTGGGACAGGTGGCGGAGCCCGCAGCGGCGGAGAAGGCCGCCCCCGCCCAGGCCCCGGCCGCCGCCAAGAAGGCCGCGCCCGCGAAGAAGGCGGCGTCGAAGTGAGCGTCGTCCCGCAGCTCGTCGTGCACCGCGACAAGGAGCTGATGGCCCGGGCCGCGGCGGCCCGGCTGATCACCAAGGTCGTGGACGCCCAGGCCGCCCGGGGTCACGCCTCGGTGGTGCTGACGGGCGGGCGCAACGGCAACGGCCTGCTGGCCGCGCTGGCCGCCGCGCCCGCGCGGGACGCCGTGGACTGGTCGCGGCTGGACCTGTGGTGGGGCGACGAGCGGTTCCTGCCCGAGGGCGATCCGGAGCGCAATGTCACGCAGGCCCGCGAGGCCCTGCTGGACTCGGTGCCGCTGGATCCGGCGCGGGTGCACGCGATGCCCGCGTCCGACGGGCCGTACGGCGACGACGCCGACGCGGCGGCCGCCGCGTACGCCGCCGAACTGGCCGCCGCGGCCGGTCCGGAGGACCACGGCCCGGTGCCGGTGTTCGACGTGCTGATGCTCGGCGTCGGCCCCGACACCCATGTCGCCTCGCTCTTCCCCGAGCTGCCCGCGGTACGGGAGACCGAGCGCACCGTCGTCGGTGTGCACGGGGCGCCCAAGCCGCCGCCGGTGCGGATCTCGCTCACGCTGCCCGCCATCCGGGCGGCGCGCGAGGTGTGGCTGCTCGCGGCGGGCGAGGACAAGGCGGAGGCCGCGGCCATCGCCCTGTCGGGGGCCGGGGAGATCCAGGCCCCGGCGGCGGGTGCGTACGGCCGCAGCCGCACCCTGTGGCTGCTGGACGCGGCGGCGGCCTCCGGGCTGCCGCGCGCCCTCTACCCGCCGGCATCCGCCTGACCGGCCGACCGGCTGTCAGCAGTACGGACCGCGGGCCCGGTCCGCTCCTCGGAGCGGACCGGGCCCGCGGCGTGAGAGGGTCGGGCCCATGCATATCGGAAGCGTGGTGATGGGGGCGTCGGACGTGCGGCGCGCGGCGGCCTTCTGGAAGGCGGCGCTCGGCTACGTGGAGCGCGAGCCGCTCACCGAGGACTGGGTGGTCCTGGTCCCGGCGCAGGGGTCCGGGCCCGGGGTCTCACTGGGCCGCAGCGACGCCCCGGTGCAGGAGGTCCCCCGGGTCCATCTCGACCTGTACACCGAGGAGCAGGACGCCGAGGTGGCGCGGCTGCTCGGGCTCGGCGCCGTCGAGGTCGACTGGAAGCTGTATCCCGAGGACCCGGACTTCGTGGTCCTCGCGGACCCCGAGGGCAACCGCTTCTGCGTCATCGACACGACGCACGGCTGACCGGCGCTCACTCCCCCGGCGCCCGCTCCAGGAAGGGCGCCAGCAGCCCCGGGACGGCCTCGGAGGCGAAGGCGAGGCCCTCGGCGGCATCCGCGTCGTACACCGTGTACGCGCCCGCCCCGGCGGCCGTCGTCGCGGTGACGCTCAGGACGCCCGCCCTGCGCTGGAAGTAGGTCTGCCGGACCGTCCAGCCGATCACTCCGGCCCGTTCCAGGGCGGCGGTGGAGCGGCGCAGCGCTCCCGAACGGGTCACCAGATAGCCGCCGCTGAGGGTGTGTCCGAGGCTGCGGTACGCGTCGTGCGCCAGCAGCACCCCCGCCGGCAGCCCGATGGCCGCGCAGCCGAGCGCGGTCCAGAGCAGGACGGGTGTCAGCAGGGCGCCGAGCAGCGCGAGGACCAGCACCGGGACCAGGACCGCCCACAGGGCCCGGCGCAGCCGCCGGCCGCGCGCCGCGGGCGGGTGCGCGACGAGCGCGGCGCCGGTCGGGGAGAGGTCCTCGCGGAGCACGGCGGCGGCGACTTCGTCCGCGAGGCGCCGGGGCGCGGCGGGCAGCAGGGTGTTGTGGTCGCCGTGCTGCTCCTCGTCGTCCTTGGCGAGTCCGGTGGTGATGGCGTCGAGGCGGGCCGCGCCCAGCAGCCGGACGCCCAGCGGCTCGACGAGGTCGGCGCCGCGCAGCCTGCGCTCCTCGATGGTGACGGAGCGGGAGGTGAGCAGTCCGCGCCGGATGCGCAGGGTGCCGCCCGGTTCGCGTTCGAGCCGGTAGTTCCACCACATCTCGACCCAGAGGCCGAGGGCGCCGATGACGCCGGCGAGGACCGCGGCGACGGCGAGGAGCACGATCACGGAGACCAGGGAGGTGTCCCGGTAGCGGTCGCCGACCCATTCGATGACCCGGCCCTGGGCGCCGAACCAGTCGCTGACCTGCATCACCGCCCCGACGGCGGCCCCGCCGAGCGCGGGTGCGACGAACGAGACGGGTGCGTAGCGGATCCAGCGCGGGTCGAGCGCGACGAGTTCGCCCTCGCGGTGGCTGCCGGGCACCGTGCTCGCGCCCCGCTCCAGCAGGGCGCGGCGCAGCCGTTCCCCCTCGGCGCGCAGGACCGGGTCGAGTTCCAGGGTGGATTCGCTCCCGGTGTGCTCGCCGGTGCCGATCCGGACGGTGACCAGGCCGAGGACGCGCTGGACCGGGTGGGCGGTGAGGTCGACGCTGCGGATGCGTTCGCGGGCCAGGGATCGCTTCTTGACCAGGAGCAGGCCGGTGTGGAGCTCGACCCGGTCGGCGCCCACGCGGTAGCGGGTGCGGCGCCAGCGTACGTAGTCGGCGCCGGCGCTGCCCGCGATCAGCAGAGCGGCGCCGGTCAGTACCCAGGCGACGGCGGTCCCGAATCCGAACCGGCCGGAGAGCCCGAGCGTGGTCGGTACGGCGGCGCCCGCCGCCACCCCGGCGGTGACCAGGGCGGTGAGCCAGACCGTGCGCCGGTCGAGCGAGCGCCAGTCCCCGGGCGGGGCGGCGGTGCTCATGTGGCGTCCCCGGGGGTGTCGCGGGTGATCCGGGTCAGCCGCTCGGCGAGTTCCGCGGCCAGTTCGTGGTCGAGGCCCTCGATCCGGACCGCGCCCTTGGCGGACGCGGTGGTGACGGTGACCGTGGCGAGCCGGAAGAGCTGTTCGAGGGGGCCGCGCACGGTGTCCACGGTCTGGATCCGGGACATCGGCGCGATCCGCCACTCCTGCCACAGCACGCCCGTGCGGACGTACACGGCCTCGTCCGTGACCTCCCAGCGGTGCGTGCGGAACCACCAGAGGGGGACGAGGACGGCGCAGCCGGTGCCGAGGACGGCGAGCGCGGCGGCGGGCAGCCACAGCCAGAACCGGGCCGGCGCGAGGAACGCCCCGAGCACGGCCAGGACGGCCACCGGCACCGCGGTGAGCAGCAGCCACTGGACCCGCCACCAGCCGACGGCCCGCGGGTCCAGCGTGTTGACCGGCGGCCGCAGCCGTACCGCCCCCTCCCCGGCGGTCATGGGGTCAGCGCCCCCGCAGCTCGCGGTACGCGGCGACGAGCGCGGCGGTCGAGCTGTCGAGCTGTTCGCCGCCCTTGCCCTCCGTGAGCACCGGCTCGATCTTCTTCGCGAGGACCTTGCCGAGCTCGACGCCCCACTGGTCGAAGGAGTCGATGTTCCAGACGGCGCCCTGGACGAAGACCTTGTGCTCGTACAGCGCGATCAGCTGGCCGAGCACCGACGGGGTGAGCCGGTCGGCGAGGATCGTCGTGGTGGGGTGGTTGCCGCGGAAGCTCTTGTGCGGCACCAGCTCCTCGGGGACGCCCTCGGCGCGTACCTCGTCCGGCGTCTTGCCGAAGGCCAGGGCCTGGGTCTGGGCGAAGAAGTTGGCCATCAGCAGGTCGTGCTGGGCGACCAGCCCGGGCAGCAGGGAATCGACCGGCTCGGCGAAGCCGATGAAGTCGGCCGGGATGACCTTCGTGCCCTGGTGGATCAGCTGGTAGTAGGCGTGCTGGCCGTTGGTGCCGGGGGTGCCCCAGACGACCGGGCCGGTCTGCCAGTCCACCGGATTGCCGTCCCGGTCCACGGACTTGCCGTTGGACTCCATGTCGAGCTGCTGGAGGTAGGCGGTGAACCGGGACAGGTAGTGGCTGTAGGGCAGCACGGCGTGCGACTGCGCGTCGAAGAAGCCGCCGTACCAGACGCCGAGCAGACCCAGCAGGAGCGGGGCGTTCTCCTCGGCGGGGGCGGTGCGGAAGTGCTCGTCGACGAGGTGGAAGCCGTCGAGCATCTCGCGGAACCGGTCCGGGCCAATGGCGATCATCAGCGACAGGCCGATGGCGGAGTCGTACGAGTAGCGGCCGCCGACCCAGTCCCAGAACTCGAACATGTTGGCGGTGTCGATGCCGAAGTCCGCGACCTTCTCGCCGTTCGTGGACAGCGCCACGAAGTGCTTGGCCACCGCTTCCTGACCGGCCTTCAGCCCGGTCAGCAGCCAGTCGCGGGCGGAGGTGGCGTTGGTGATCGTCTCGATCGTGGTGAAGGTCTTGGAGGCGATGACGAAGAGCGTCTCGGCCGGGTCCAGGTCGTGCACGGCCTCGTGCAGGTCGGCGCCGTCGACGTTGGAGACGAAGCGGACCGTGAGCGAGCGGTCCGTGAAGGAGCGCAGCACCTCGTAGGCCATGGCGGGGCCGAGGTCGGAGCCGCCGATGCCGATGTTGACGATGTTCTTGATCGGCTTGCCGGTGTGGCCGGTCCACTCGCCGGACCTGACCCGGTCGGAGAAGGCCGCCATCTTGTCGAGCACGGCGTGCACGGCGGGCACCACGTTCTCGCCGTCGACCTCGATCACGGCGTCGCGCGGGGCGCGCAGCGCGGTGTGCAGGACGGCGCGGTCCTCGGTGGTGTTGATCTTGTCGCCGCGGAACATGGCGTCCCGCAGCCCGGCAACCCCGGTGGCCTTCGCCAGCTCGCGCAGCAGCGTGAGCGTCTCGTCGGTGACCAGGTGCTTGGAGTAGTCGAGGTACAGATCGCCGACCCGCAGGGTGTATCCGGTACCGCGCTCCGGATCGTCCGCGAACAGCTGCCGCAGATGTGTCGACCCCAGCTGCTCACGGTGCTTGCCCAGCGCGGCCCATTCCGGCGTCTGGTTGAGCCTGGTACGGCTTTGTGCGTTCATCCCGGACATCAGCCCACTTCTTCTCGTAACCGCAGTTCCCCGCTGCCCCTCCAACCTAATTGATCAGGCGGCCGGACGGCACAACGGCGGGCTGCGGCACGGCAGAAGCATTCCGGCCGGGCACCCGTGGGGTGTCCGGCCGGTGAACGATTCAGATCTCGCCGCGGAGTTTCGCCAGGGCCTCGGCGAGGATCGCCTCGCCGTCCGCGTCACTGCGCCGCTCGCGTACGTACGCGAGGTGCGTCTTGTACGGCTCGGTGCGGGGCGGGTCCGGCGGGCTGTCCCGGTCCTGGCCGGCCGGGAATCCACAGCGCGGGCAGTCCCAGGTCTCCGGTACCTGCGCGTCATGGGCGAAGCTCGGCTGCGTCTCGTGCCCGTTCGAGCACCAGAAGGAGATGCGGGCGCGTGGCGCGGACTCGCCGCGCTCGGCCTCCCCCATCGGCCCCGCTCCGACCCGGCTTCCCCGGATCGCGTTGCCACTTGCCACGGTCGTAACTCCCTGCGTGATGGTGCTCGAAGATGCCCCAGTCTACGTAAGGCCCAACGCGCGTCCAGTGAAAGGAGTTACACCCTCACCGGGAATCGCGTACGACGGGTCAGTTGTCCAGCTTGATGAGCAGACCAAGCACCACGATGCACGCGAACCAGCCCAGACCGACCACCACGGTGATCCGGTCGAGGTTCCGCTCGGCGACCGAGGAACCGCCGACGGAGGACTGCATGCCGCCACCGAACATGTCGGAGAGGCCGCCGCCCTTTCCCTTGTGCATCAGCACCAGCAGCATCAGCAGCAGGCTGAAGACGATCAGGGCGATCTCGAACCCCAAAATCACGGCTGGTCCCTACTTTCCGGAAATCCTGACTGCATGTGCGAACAACGGGGGCCGGGAGGCTGCCCTCCTCGGCCCCCGCAAGGGTACGACGGATCCGCGCTACCGCATACTCACTGGTCGCGGAAGCGGACGATCTTGACGAACTCGTCGGCGTCCAGCGCGGCGCCGCCGATCAGCGCACCGTCCACATCGGGCTGCGCCATGATCGCGGCGACATTGCCGGACTTGACCGAGCCGCCGTACTGGATGCGGACCGCGTCGGCCAGCTCCTGCGAGTACAGCTCGGCGAGGCGGCCGCGGATCGCACCGCAGACCTCCTGCGCGTCCTCGGGGGTGGCGACCTCGCCGGTGCCGATGGCCCAGACCGGCTCGTAGGCGATCACGATGGACTCGGCCTGCTCGGCCGGGATGTCCTTCAGCGCGCCGTCGAGCTGGGCGAGGGTGTACGCGACCTGGTCGCCGGCCTTGCGGACGTCCAGACCCTCACCGACGCACAGGATCGGGGTCAGGCCGTGCTTGTACGCGGCCTTCACCTTGGCGTTGCAGACCTCGTCGGTCTCCGCGTGGTACTGGCGGCGCTCGCTGTGGCCGACGGCGACATAGGTGCACTTCAGCTTGGCGAGCATGGGGCCGGAGATCTCACCGGTGTACGCGCCGGAGTCGTGCGCCGAGATGTCCTGGGCGCCGTACTTGATCTTCAGCTTGTCGCCGTCGACCAGCGTCTGCACGGAGCGCAGGTCGGTGAAGGGCGGCAGGACAGCGACCTCGACGGCGTCGTAGTCCTTGTCGGCCAGGGCGAAGGCGAGCTTCTGGACGTGTGCGATGGCCTCGAGGTGGTTGAGGTTCATCTTCCAGTTGCCCGCCATCAGCGGGGTCCGGCCTTGGGCGGTAGCAGTCATGAAAGGTCAGTCCTCCAGTGCGGCGAGGCCGGGAAGCGTCTTGCCCTCGAGGTATTCGAGGCTGGCACCGCCACCGGTCGAGATGTGTCCGAACGCGTTCTCGTCGAAGCCCAGGATGCGGACGGCCGCGGCGGAGTCGCCACCGCCGACCACGCTGAAGCCCGAGGAGTCGACGAGGGCCTGGGCGACGGCCCGGGTGCCCTCGGCGAAGTCGGGGTGCTCGAAGACGCCCATCGGGCCGTTCCAGAAGACGGTGGCCGCGTCGGCGAGCTTCGATGCGTAGAGCTTGTTGGTCTCCGGCCCGTTGTCCAGACCCATCTGGCCGGCCGGCATGGCGTCGGCGGCGACGGTGGTGGGGTGGGCCGGGGCCTTGGTCTTGAGGTCCGGGAACTCCGGCGCGACCACGACGTCGACGGGGAGCACGAACTCCACGCCCTTCGCCTCGGCGCGGGCGAGGTACTCCTGCACGGCCGGGATCTGGTCCTCCTGGAGCAGCGAGCTGCCGACCTCGTGGCCCTGGGCCTTGAGGAAGGTGTACGCCATGCCGCCGCCGATGAGGATGCGGTCGGCCCGCTCCAGCAGGTGGTCGATGACCCCGAGCTTGTCGGAGACCTTGGCGCCGCCGAGCACGACCGCGTAGGGCCGCTGGACGTCGTCGGTGAGCTTCTTCAGGACGCCGACCTCGGTGGCGATCAGGTCGCCCGCGGCGTGCGGGAGCCGGGCCGGGAGGTCGAAGACCGAGGCGTGCTTGCGGTGCACGGCGCCGAAGCCGTCGCCCACGTACAGGTCGGCGAGCTCGGCCAGCTGGTCGGCGAACGCGCCGCGCTCGGCGTCGTCCTTCGACGTCTCGCCGGGGTTGAAGCGGAGGTTCTCGATGACGGCGACCTGGCCGTCGGTGAGGGCGGCGACCGTGGCGCGGGCGGACTCGCCGACGGTGTCGGTCGCGAAGGCCACATCGGTCCCCAGCAGCTCGCCGAGGCGGGCGGCGGCGGGGGCCAGCGAGAACGCCGGGTCCGGGGCGCCCTTGGGGCGGCCCAGGTGCGAGGCGACAACGACCCGGGCGCCGGCCTCGGCCAGCTTGCGGACGGTCGGCGCGACGGCGCGGATCCGGCCGTCGTCGGTGATGGTGGTGCCGCTCAGCGGCACGTTGAGGTCGGCGCGGACGAATACGCGCTTGCCGGTGACCCCTTCGGCGAGAAGTTCGTCGATCGTCTTCATCTGTCTGGACTCCTAGGAGGACGGGGGCGCATGCGAGGGGGCTCGAACGGCGCCGCGTTGCGCTGTTCGAGCCCCGTGCTCACATCGAGGTGCCTGCCGGACCAGCGGTCAGAGCTGGCTGCCGACGAAGACGGTCAGGTCGACGAGGCGGTTGGAGTAGCCCCACTCGTTGTCGTACCAGCCGAGGATCTTCACCGTGTTGCCCTCCTGGACCATGGTCAGGGAGGAGTCGAAGGTGCAGGACGACGGGTCGCCGACGATGTCCGAGGACACGATCGGGTCCTCGGTGTACGTGAGGAAGCCCTTGAGGTCGCCGTCGTCGGACGCCTTCTTGAACGCGGCGTTGACCTCGTCCTTGGTGACCTCGCGCTGCAGGGTCACGACGAGGTCGGTGGCGGAACCGGTCGGGACCGGGACACGCATCGCGATGCCGTCGAGCTTGCCCTTGAGCTGCGGCAGAACCAGGGCGGTGGCCTTCGCGGCACCCGTCGTGGTCGGGATGATGTTCTCCGCGGCGGCGCGGGCGCGACGCAGGTCGGAGTGCGGGAAGTCCAGGATGCGCTGGTCGTTCGTGTACGCGTGGACCGTCGTCATCAGGCCCTTGACGATGCCGAAGTTCTCGTCGAGAACCTTGGCCATCGGCGCCACGCAGTTGGTGGTGCAGGAGGCGTTGGAGATGATGTTGTGCTGGGCGGCGTCGTACTTGTCCTGGTTGACGCCCATCACGATGGTGATGTCCTCGTCCTTGGCCGGAGCCGAGATGAGGACCTTCTTGGCGCCGCCCGCGATGTGCTTGGCGGCGTCGGCCTTCTTGGTGAAGATGCCGGTCGACTCGATGACGATGTCGACGCCCAGCTCGCCCCACGGGATGTCCGCCGGGTTGCGCTCGGAGAGCACCTTGATGGTGTGACCGTCGACCGTGATGGTGTCGGCGGTGTGACTCACCTCTGCCTTGAGACGACCCAGAATGGTGTCGTACTTCAGCAGGTGGGCCGTGGTCGCAGTGTCACCCAGGTCGTTGACAGCCACGATCTCGATGTCCGCACCCTGCTCCAGCAGCGCGCGGAAGTAGTTACGACCGATGCGGCCAAAGCCGTTGATGCCTACGCGGATCGTCACGAACCGATCTCCTCGTTAGGTACGCCGGTTTTCGACGCCGGCGAGTTGTATGGGATGTCCCCGACCGCCTCCGACCCTACCTCTCCGGAGCCCTCGGGGTGACATCGAGCGGGGCCGTAAGACGGCCGCAGGCCCGTACTCCCCAGTAGGAGTACGGGCCTGCGGTTGTCCGGTGCCACCGGCTGCGACGATTACGCAGCGTCAACACCCGCGGGTGCGTGGCGCGTTCCCGCCGCGGCTCGTCGGCGGGGACGCGGATCAGCCGACCAGACCGTCGGCCAGCTCTTCACTGAGGGTGGACTCGGTGCCGGGGATACCCAGGTCCTGGGCCCGCTTGTCGGCCATCGCCAGGAGCCGGCGGATCCGGCCCGCGACGGCGTCCTTGGTCAGCGGCGGGTCGGCGAGGGCGCCCAGCTCCTCCAGGGAGGCCTGCTTGTGCTCCATGCGCAGCCGTCCGGCGGCGGCGAGGTGCTCGGGGACCTCCTCGCCCAGGATCTCCAGCGCGCGCCCCACCCGGGCACCCGCGGCGACGGCGGCGCGGGCGGAGCGGCGCAGGTTCGCGTCGTCGAAGTTGGCGAGGCGGTTGGCGGTGGCGCGGACCTCGCGCCGCATCCGCCGCTCCTCCCAGGCCAGCACCGACTCATGGGCGCCGAGCCGGGTGAGCAGGGCGCCGATCGCGTCGCCGTCGCGGACGACGACGCGGTCCACCCCGCGCACCTCGCGGGCCTTCGCCGCGATGGAGAGCCTGCGGGCGGCGCCGACCAGCGCGAGCGCCGCCTCCGGGCCCGGGCAGGTCACCTCCAGCGAGGAGGAGCGCCCCGGCTCGGTCAGCGAGCCGTGCGCCAGAAAGGCCCCGCGCCAGGCGGCCTCGGCGTCGCAGGTGGCCCCCGAGACCACCTGCGGGGGAAGTCCGCGGATGGGACGGCCGCGGCCGTCCACCAGGCCCGTCTGGCGCGCCAGCTGGTCTCCGCCGGCCACCACCCGTACGACATAGCGCGAACCGCGCCGCAGGCCGCCGGGGGCCATCACGATCAGCTCCGAGCTGTGCCCGAAGATCTCGAGAATGTCCCGCTTGAGCCGGCGCGCCGCCATCGCGGTGTCCAGCTCCGCCTCGATCACAATCCGGCCGCTCACCAGGTGCAGTCCACCCGCGAACCGAAGAATCGCCGAGACCTCTGCCTTCCTGCAGCAGGTCCGGGTCACGGGAAGCCGAGAGATTTCGTCCTTCACCGCTGGCGTCATCGCCATGGGCCGATCCTTCCATGCATCCGAAAAATACGGTCGTACGCGGCGGCCAACAGCTCCGGATCATGAATCGGAACGCCGTCGGGTGAGGCCACCGGCGCCAGCTCGACCGCGGCACCGAGCCGTTTTGCGGCGTCGGCGAGGGACTCGCGGTCGGGCACGGCGGCCTCGTCGGCCAGCACCACGTCCAAGGCGAGTTTAGGGGCGTGTCGTCCCAAAACCTCCAAATGACGCTGCGGAGAGAAGCCCTCTGTTTCACCGGGTTGCGGCGCGAGGTTCAGCGAGAGGACCTTGCGGGCCTTCGTTTCGATCAGCGCGTCGAGCAGATCGGGGACGAGCAGATGCGGGATGACCGAGGAGAACCAGGAGCCGGGGCCGAGCACCACCCAGTCCGCGTCCAGCACGGCGGCGACCGCCTCGGGGACGGCCGGCGGGTCGGCGGGCACCACGTGCACCGACTGGACCTCGCCGGGGGTGAGCGCCACCGTGGCCTGGCCGCGCACGGTGTCCACGTCCTCCGGGCGCTCGGGGTCGTGCCCCTTGACGAGCGCCTGGAGCTCCAGCGGCACGGCGGACATGGGCAGCACCCTGCCGTGCGCGCCGAGGAGCTTGCCGACCAGGTCGAGGGCCTGGACGTGGTCGCCGAGCTGTTCCCACAGGGCGACGATCAGCAGGTTGCCGACCGCGTGCTCGTGCAGGTCTCCCTTGGACTGGAAGCGGTGCTGGATGACCTGGGACCAGGTCCGGCCCCACTCGTCGTCGCCGCACAGGGCGGCCAGCGCCTTGCGCAGGTCGCCCGGGGGCAGCACGCCCAGCTCCTCGCGGAGCCGGCCGCTGGATCCGCCGTCGTCGGCGACCGTGACCACCGCGGTCAGGTCGCCGGTGATCCGCCGCAGGGCGGTGAGGGAGGCGGACAGGCCCATGCCGCCGCCGAGCGCGACGACCTTGGGCTGCGCGCCGCGCTTGCGGCCGGACAGGGGCGTGCCCCTGCGCAGCCGGCGCAGACGCAGATTGCGACTGGTCACTCGCGCCCCATGTCCCGGTGGACGAGCACGGTCTCGATCCCCTCGGTGGCGAGCCGGGCCGCCAGCTTCTCCGACATGGCCACGGAGCGGTGCTTGCCGCCCGTACAGCCGACGGCGATGGTCACATAGCGCTTGCCCTCGCGGCGGTAGCCCGCGGCGACCAGCTGGAGCAGCTCGGTGTACTGGTTGAGGAACTCCTTGGCGCCCGGCTGGTCGAAGACGTACGCGGACACCTCCTCGTTGAGGCCGGTGAAGGGGCGCAGCTCCGGGACCCAGTGCGGGTTGGGCAGGAAGCGGCAGTCCACCACCAGGTCGGCATCGACGGGCAGCCCGTACTTGAAGCCGAAGGACATCACCGTGGCGCGGAGCTCGGGCTCCTCGTCGCCCGCGAACTGGGCGTCCATCTTGGCGCGCAGCTCGTGCACGTTGAGGCTGGAGGTGTCGATCACCAGGTCGGCGTCGCCGCGCAGCTCGCGCAGCAGGTCGCGCTCGGCGGCGATGCCGTCGACGATGCGGCCGTCGCCCTGGAGGGGGTGCGGGCGCCGGACCGACTCGAAGCGGCGCACCAGCGCGTCGTCGGAGGACTCCAGGAAGACGATGCGCCGGGTGACGCCCTTGGCCTCCAGGTCCGCGAGGGACTCGCGGAGGTTGTCGAAGAAACGGCGCCCGCGCACGTCGACGACGACGGCGATCCGCGCCACGTTGCCCTGCGAGCGGGCGCCGAGCTCCACCATGGTGGGGATCAGCGCGGGCGGCAGGTTGTCGACGACGAACCAGCCGAGGTCCTCCAGACACTTGGCCGCGGTGCTGCGCCCGGCGCCCGACATGCCGGAGATGATCACCAGCTCGGGGATGGCCACCGCGCTGTCGCCCGTCTCGATCGAGGTGCCCGTACTCACGTGTGCTGCTCCGTCTGCTCGGTCTGTGCGGTCGTGCCCGTGTTCGTCGTGCCCGTGTTCATTGTCGCGCTCGGTCATGTCGTGCTGCCCCCGTCGTCCTCTTCAATGATCTCTCCTGTGGCCGTGTTCACGGCGGGCGTGGCCGGGGCGGCCGCGGCGAGGGCGACGGCCACCGATTCCGCCGTCCGGCGGCCTATCCCCGGAACCTCGCAGATCTCGTCGATTGTCGCCTGCCTCAGCTTCTTGACGGAGCCGAAATGCTTGATCAGGGCCTGTTTCCGGGTCTCTCCGAGTCCGGCGACGGCGTCCAGGGGGCTGGAGCGGATGCGCTTGGCCCGTTTGGCGCGCTGGTAGGCGATAGCGAAGCGGTGGGCCTCGTCGCGGATGCGCTGGAGGAGGTAGAGGCCCTCGCTGGAGCGGGGCAGGACCACCGGGTCGTCGTCGTCGGGCAGCCAGACCTCTTCGAGGCGCTTGGCGAGGCCGCAGACGGCGATGTCGTCGATCCCCAGCTCGTCCAGGGCCCGCTTGGCGGCGGCGACCTGGGGCTGCCCGCCGTCGACCACGAGGAGCTGGGGCGGGTAGGCGAACCGCTTGGGCCGGCCGTCGTCCTCGCGGGGCCCGGCGGGGTCGGCGGCGGCCGGCACGGGGCCGCTGGGAGCGGGGCCCGTGGGCGCGGGCCCGCCGGCTGCCGCTCCATCGGGTGCGGGGGTCTCCTCCCACTCCCCCGTCCGCTCCTTCTCCTGGAGGTAGCGGCGGAAGCGCCGGCCGATCACCTCGTGCATCGAGCGGACGTCGTCCTGGCCCTCGAAGCCCTTGATCTGGAAGCGGCGGTACTCCCCCTTGCGGGCCAGCCCGTCCTCGAAGACCACCATGGACGCCACGACGTCGTCGCCCTGGAGGTGCGAGATGTCGAAGCACTCGATGCGCAGGGGGGCCGTGTCGAGGCCGAGCGCCTCGGCAATCTCCTCCAGCGCCCGGGAGCGGGTGGTGAGGTCGGAGGCGCGCTTGGTCTTGTGCAGCCCCAGGGCCTGCTGGGCGTTGCGCTGGACCGTGGCCATCAGGTCCTTCTTGTCGCCGCGCTGCGGGATGCGCAGGCTGACCTGGGAGCCCCGGCGGTCCGCCAGCCACTGGGAGACCGCGTCGGGGTCCTCGGGCAGGGCCGGGACCAGGACCTCCTTGGGCACGGAATCGCCGCTCTCCTCCCCGTACAGCTGCTGGAGGGCGTGCTCGACGAGGCCGGAGGTGTCGACGTTCTCCACCTTGTCGGTGACCCAGCCGCGCTGGCCGCGCACCCGGCCGCCGCGGACGTGGAAGATCTGGACGGCCGCCTCCAGCTCGTCCTCGGCGACCGCGATGAGGTCGGCGTCGGTGGCGTCGGCGAGCACGACGGCGCTCTTCTCCATGGCGCGCTTGAGCGCCTCGACGTCGTCGCGCAGGCGCGCCGCCCGCTCGTACTCCATCTCCTCGGCCGCCGCCGTCATGTCCTTCTCCAGGCGGCGGATGTACGTGCCGGTGCGGCCGGCCATGAAGTCGCAGAAGTCGTCCGCCAGTTCGCGGTGCTCCTCGGGGGTGACGCGGCCGACGCAGGGGGCCGAGCACTTGCCGATGTAGCCGAGGAGGCAGGGGCGGCCGGTCCTGGCGGCGTTCTTGAAGACCCCGGCGGAGCAGGTGCGGACGGGGAAGACGCGGAGCATCAGGTCGACCGTCTCGCGGATCGCCCAGGCGTGCCCGTACGGACCGAAGTAGCGCACGCCCTTCTTCTTGGCGCCGCGCATCACCTGGACGCGCGGGAACTCCTCGTTGAGCGTGACCGCGAGATACGGATAGCTCTTGTCGTCGCGGTACTTGACGTTGAACCGGGGGTCGAACTCCTTGATCCAGGAGTACTCGAGCTGGAGCGCCTCGACCTCCGTGGACACCACGGTCCACTCCACGGACGCGGCGGTGGTCACCATCGTGCGCGTGCGCGGGTGGAGGCCGGAGAGGTCCTGGAAGTAGTTGGCCAGGCGCTGGCGCAGGCTCTTCGCCTTCCCGACGTAGATCACCCGGCGGTGCTCGTCGCGGAATTTGTAGACCCCCGGGGAGTCGGGGATCTGTCCCGGCTTGGGGCGGTAGCTGGAGGGGTCTGCCATGGGTCCCACCCTACTTGCGGGCAGTGACAGCTCGGGGTGCGCACGGATGGCGCCGGGCCCCGGGACACGGGTTGGGGGCACGTGTCCCGGGGCCCGGGGTCTTCGGGTGCGGGCGGGGCCCGCCGTCACCCCTCCCCGCGGCGGCGGCCGCGGTTGCGCAGGGCGGTGGCCCCGCACAGGGCGAGTACGGCGACGGCGCCCGCCGCGGCCGCCCCGGAGGTGGCGGTCAGGGCGGTGGACGGGCCGGTGTCCGCCGCGATGGCGGGCCCGGACCGCGCCGCCGCGGCCTTCCCGCCCTTCTCGTCGGTCGCGCCGGACGGTCCGTAGCCGCCGGCCCGGCCGGAGCGGGCGTACGCGGAGCCGGGCAGCTTGTCCGCGTACGCGGCCCGTACCCGGGTGCGGTAGGCGGCCAGCGTGGTCCCGTCGGCGCCGACCGCGCGGACGGCGTCCTGGTCCAGTGGGAGCACCCGGCCGCCCTTCTGGACGTACCAGGCGTCGATCTGGGGCTCGCGGAAGACGAGGCCGCCGGGCAGCTTGCGGGCACCGGCGGCGGCGTAGCGGCTCTCGTCGTCGCCGGTGGCGATGTTCACCACCTGCCAGCTCCCGTCCCTGCCCGGCTCGGGCAGCGTCCACAGGGACGCCTTCTGGCCGTCCGAGGAGACGGCGGTGCTGGCCAGGTAGTCGAGGTCGGCGACGGGCGCCCCCGGTTCACCGGCGACGAAGTCGGCGGACAGGGTGCGGACCGGCACGGCCGCGCCCTCGATCCGTGGGGCGGCGGCCGCCTTGGTGACGGCGCCCTCCCGGGCGAAGAACCGGGACAGGGTGTCCAGGGTGGTGGCGTCGGTGGCCGCCTCATGGGCCGCCGCCAGGGCCGAGGGGGTGGCCGAGGGGCCGGTGGCGGCCGCGGCCTGCGGGGCGACGGTCAGCAGGGCGGCGCCCGCCAGCACCCCGCTCGCGGCGAGGGCGGCGGCGAAGGGGCGCGCGCCGCGCACGGTACGGGTGGAGGTCATGCCGTCACGCCCCGATCCGGTAGAGCGAGTGGGTCCAGGAGAACTCGCTGTTGTTCACGTACCAGGCGTGCGAGGCCCAGTTGTAGCGGTTGCTGGAGGGCCAGGGATCGCCCCAGTAGACCCAGCTGTTGGCGTCGTCGTAGCCGTACAGGACGTGCATGTGGCCGCCGCCCGAGGACCACTGGATGCGGGTCTCCACCGGCCGTCCGGCGGCTATCTCGGCCTGCACGGCGGGATAGCGCAGCCAGCCGGTGACGTACGAGCCGGGGTTGATGCCGGCCCAGTACAGACCGTCCTGGACATTGCCGAGCGAGGCCTGCGAGTTGGGGCAGTCGTAGCCCTGCGCACGGCCGAAGGCGGCGTTGCAGAACTGGTTCTGGGTGTAGTTCCGGCCGAACCAGGCGGCGATGGTGTTGCCGGAGGCCGCCCAGCACCAGTTGCTCTTCTGCTGGGCCTGCATGGTGATGTTCAGCCGCTGGGTGGCGGCCAGGGTGCCCGTCGCGGCGGAGGCGGTGCGGTCGTGGCCGGCGGCGGTGGCGGTCGCCGTGGGTGCGGCGAGAAGGAGGACGGCGAGAACGGCTGTCACCGACAGCCGTCCCGGCCGGATTCTTCGGTTGCGCATGGCGTTCCTCCCGGGGCGGGGGGTGGGGGTTCCGAGGAGCGCGTCCGGACGCTGTCGAGGAGCATCAACCGTTGTCGGGAGCGGGTCAACACGCTTCAATGCGGGGGAACAGCGCGGTGTGAACGCCGGGGGTGCTCGCGTGAACGCGTCCCCCTGGCCACCTGCGGTCCGGCACCCGTCGGCGCGGCCCGGCCCGCGCGCGTCGTGAATGTTCACCTGGAGTCTCAATGACGAAGTCAAGCCGCCTGCGTGACCGGCGGGGCGGAGGTGAAGACTCGCCCGTCACGCAGCAGGGCCCACAGCACGCTCGCTCGTCGGCGGGCGAGAGCGATGACGGCCTGGACGTGCTTGCAGCCCTCGCCGCGCTTCTTGAGGTAGAAGTCCCGGTTCGGTCCCTCACGGATGATGCTGGTCTGCGCGGAGAGGTAGAACACCCGTCGCAGGCGTCGGCTGTAGCGCTTGGGCCGGTGAAGGTTGCCAGTGCGGCGTCCGGAGTCGCGGGGCACGGGCACCAGCCCCGCCGCCGAGGCCAGATGGCCGGCGTCGGCATAGGCTGCGAGGTCACCGGCGGCGACGACGAACTCGGCCCCGAGTATCGGGCCCATGCCGGGCATCGACTCGATGATCCCGGCTTGCGGATGGCTGCGGAAGGTGTCGCGGATCTGCCGGTCGATGTTCTTGAGCCGGTCGTCCAGGGCCAGGATCTGAGCGGCGAGATCGGCCACGATCTGGGCTGCGGCGTCCTCCCCGGGCAGCGCGGTCTGCTGGGCCTGGGCCGCCTCCAGAGCGGTGGCCGCGACCGCGTCGGCTCCACGAACACTGCGGTTGGCGAGCCAGGCCGTCAGCCGTGCCCGCCCACGTCGACGGATCGCGGCCGGGGTCTGATATCCGGTCAGCAGCACCAGGGCACCCTTGTGGGCCGAGTAGTCGAAGGCCCGCTCCAGCGCGGGGAAGACGCCGGTCAGCACGTCGCGCAGGCGGTTGATCATCCGTACCCGGTCGGCAACCAGGTCCGAGCGGTGGGCAGTCAGCAGCGCGAGGTCGGCGGCAATCTGGGCGGGCACGTCGATCGTGGCGAAATCCCGGCGATGACGGGCGGTCTCGGCGATGACGTAGGCATCGCGGGCGTCCGTCTTCGCCTCGCCCCGGTAGGCGCCGGACATGCGGTTGACGGTGCGGCCGGGCACGTAGACGGCCCGCTGGCCCTGCGCCGCGAGCAGGGCCAGCAGCAGCGCGGAGGACGTGCCGGAGATATCCACCGCCCAGCGGACCTCATCCGCCAGGCCGAGGATCTCACCGAGCGCGGTCAGGATCGCCGACTCGTCGTTGTCGACCTTCTTCGACCACAGCGTCGCGCCGGTCTCGTCGACCACGGCCGCCCAGTGGTGGCCCTTGCCGGCATCGATACCGGCCCAGACCTGGGTCTTCCGCTCGCTCACGTGCCCCTCCTCGCATCCCACCACATGCCGTCGGCCCGAGGAACACCCCGCTGTCATCTCCGTAATCAGCGACCGCACACAGCGCGCACATCTCAATCAGCAGCCAGGGCGCCCCGGAGAGCCGGACGGCCACTCCAGGGAAGCCACTGACGGCAAGAACCCATAAGCCACATCCGGCCCTCCCGGACCACCCAACAACTTACGGAGGACCCATGCAGCACACCGAGGCCGAACTGGCGCAGGTGCTGCACACCGGCCCGTTCCACCTGGCCCTGCGCACCGCGCTCTCCGTGCGCGGGCTGCCGCTCCAGCGGGTCCAGCACCATCTGGCGCACCGGGGGGTCAAGGTCGGGGTGACCAGCCTGAGTTACTGGCAGCAGGGGGCCCGGCGCCCGCAGCGTCCGGAGTCCCTGCGGGCCGTGAAGGCGCTGGAGGAGGTGCTGGAGCTGCCGGGGAACTCGCTGCTCGCGCTGCTGGGCGCCGGGGAGCCGCGCACGGAGGCGGACCGCCCGCCGGCCCGCTCGTACCGCTCGCTGATGGAGACGTCCGGCTCGGTGGAGCGGCTGCTCGCGGCGATGGAGTCACCGGCGGACGGCGGGCTGCACACGGTGGGGCACCAGGAGCGGGTACGGATCGGGCCCGGCCGCCAGATGCAGTTCCGGAGCTCGCAGCACGTCGTGCGCGCCCATCGCGACGGGGTGGACCGCTATCTCGCCGTGTACCGGGGCGATCCGGGGTGCGATCCCTCGCGGGTCGGGGTGAGCGCCCGGGAGAACTGCCGCACCGGACGGGTCCGCTGGGACGCGGAGACGGGGGTGCTGGTGGCGGAGCTGCTCTTCGACACCCGGCTGCGGGCGGGCGAGACGTACCTCTTCGGCTACGGCTTCGAGGACGGCACGGGCGGGCCGTGCGGGGAGTACGTGCGCGGCTTCACCTTCGGCGGCGGGCAGTACGTGCTGCAGATCCGCTTCGACGAGGAGGCGCTGCCGGTGCGGTGCCGCCGCTTCGCCCAGGTGTCGGCGGGGGCGCCGCGCGGGGCCCGGACGGATCTCACGCTCACCGGCCGGCACCGGACCGTCCATCTGGTCGAGCAGGGGGTGCGGCCCGGTCTGGTCGGGATCGACTGGGACTGGGAGTGAGGGGCCGCGCCGGGCTCAGGCCTCGGGGCCCGCGATCAGCTTTCCGCCCTCGACCCTGACCGGGACGGAGGGCAGCGGCACGGTCGCCGGGCCGTGCACGGCCTTGCCGGTCGTCGTGTCGAAGAGGCTGCCGTGGCAGGGGCAGTGCCCCTCGTTCTTCTCGACCCGGTCCAGCAGGCAGCCCGCGTGGGTGCACTGGGCGCTGAACGCCTTGAACTCGCCCTTGGCCGGGCAGCTGACGACGACGCGCTGCTCGCGGTAGAGCTTGGACTGGCCGACGGGGATCTCGTCGGGTGTGCCGAGCTCGACGGGTGCGGTGGGGGTCGGCGTCTCGGCGTGCCCGAGCTTCGAGTCGGTCGAGCAGGCGGCCGCACCCAGCCCGGCGACGCCCGCGAGGGCGGCACCCTTCAGCACGGTGCGGCGGGCGGCGGGCTGGCCGGACATGCGGTCTCCACGGGTCAGAGGTGCGGCGGGGTGCCAGGGATGCCCGAGGTCACTGAGGCATCGGTGACGTAACCGACGATACCGGCGGAGACGGACGCACCCGCGCGCGGGCGGGTCCGGCGCGCGACGCGGCGAGGTGGCGGCCCCCGGCGGGGCCGCCACCTCGCATCGCGTGCTCCCGGCGTCAGGCCTTGCGGGCGCGGGTCGCCTTCTTGGCCGCGGGCTTCTTCGCCGCGGCGGTCTTGGCGGTCTTCGCCATGGCCGCCTTCGCCGTGGTGGCCTTCGCCGCCGTCTTCCTCGCGGGGGCGGACTTCGCGGCGACGGTCTTCTTCGCGGCCGTCTTGCGGGTGACCGGCTTGCGCGCCGCCGGCACCGCGGCCTCGCTCACCCGGTCCGCGTCCAGAATGCCCTGGAGGAACTTCCCGGTGTGGCTGGCGGGAACACCGGCCACGTACTCCGGGGTGCCCTCGGCGATGACCAGACCGCCGCCGTTGCCCCCTTCGGGACCCATGTCGATGACCCAGTCGGCGGTCTTGATGACATCGAGGTTGTGCTCGATGACGATCACCGAGTTGCCCTTGTCGACAAGCCCGGAGAGCACCTTGATCAGCTTGGAGATGTCCTCGAAGTGCAGACCGGTGGTCGGCTCGTCCAGGACGTAGACCGTGCGGCCGGTGGAGCGCTTCTGGAGCTCGCTCGCCAGCTTCACGCGCTGGGCCTCGCCGCCGGAGAGCGTCGGCGCGGACTGGCCGAGCCGCACATAGCCGAGGCCGACCTCGTTGAGCGTGCGCAGATGGCGGGCGATGGTCGGGACGGCCTCGAAGAACTCCAGGCCCTCCTCGATCGGCATGTCCAGCACCTCGGCGATGGACTTGCCCTTGTAGTGGACCTCCAGGGTCTCCCGGTTGTAGCGCGCTCCGTGGCAGACCTCGCACGGGACGTACACGTCCGGCAGGAAGTTCATCTCGATCTTGATCGTGCCGTCGCCGGAGCAGTTCTCGCAGCGGCCGCCCTTGACGTTGAAGGAGAACCGGCCCGGCAGATAGCCGCGGACCTTGGCCTCCATCGTCTCCGCGAACAGCCTGCGGACGTGGTCGAAGACACCCGTGTACGTCGCCGGGTTGGACCGGGGCGTACGGCCGATGGGCGACTGGTCGACGTGCACCACCTTGTCGACGAGGTCGTCCCCGTCGACCCGGGTGTGCCGGCCGGGCACCGACTTGGCGCCGTTCAGCTCGCGGGCCAGGTGGGTGTAGAGGATGTCGTTGACCAGCGTCGACTTGCCGGAGCCGGAGACCCCGGTGACGGCGGTCAGCACGCCGAGCGGGAAGGAGACGTCGATGTCCCGGAGGTTGTTCTCCCGGGCGCCGTGGACCGTGAGCAGCCGCGAGGGGTCGACTGGGCGCCGGACCTCGGGCATCTCGATCGACTTCTTGCCGGTCAGATACTGGCCGGTGATCGACTTGTCGTTGGCCAGCAGCTCCTTGAGCGATCCGGAGTGGACCACCTTGCCGCCGTGCTCGCCGGCGCCGGGGCCGATGTCCACGACCCAGTCCGCGACCTTGATGGTGTCCTCGTCGTGCTCGACGACGATGAGCGTGTTGCCCATGTCGCGGAGGCGGACCAGGGTCTCGATCAGCCGGTGGTTGTCGCGCTGGTGCAGGCCGATGGACGGCTCGTCCAGCACGTACAGCACGCCGACCAGGCCGGAGCCGATCTGGGTGGCGAGCCGGATGCGCTGGGCCTCACCGCCGGACAGGGTGCCCGCCGCGCGGTTCAGCGAGAGGTAGTCCAGGCCCACGTCGACCAGGAACTTCAGCCGCTCGTTGACCTCCTTGAGGACGCGCTCGGCGATCTTCTTGTCACGGGCGTTCAGCTTCAGCCGGCCGAGGAACTCGGCGCACTCGCTGATCGACATCGCGGCGACCTGGGCGATGGACTTCTCCATCACCGTGACCGCGAGGACGATCGGCTTGAGCCGGGTGCCCTCACAGGTCGGGCAGGGCACCTCGCGCATATAGCCCTCGAAGCGCTCCCTGCTGGAGTCGCTCTCGGCCTCCGAGTGCCGCCGCTTGACGAACTGGACCGCGCCTTCGAAGGAGGGCGTGGTGTAGGCGCGCTCGCGCCCGTACCTGTTGCGGTAGCGGACCTCGGTCTGGATCTTGTGGCCGTGCAGCAGGGCCTTCTTGGCGCGCTGCGGCAGCCCGGCCCAGGGGATGTCCGTACGGAAGCCGAGGGCTTCGGCCAGCGCGTTGATCTGGCGGCCGAAGTACTCCTTGGTGTGGCCGTGCGACCAGGGGTGGATCGCGCCCTCGTCGAGGGACTTGTCCTCGTCGGGGACGATCAGCTCCGGGTCGACCTCCATGCGCGTGCCGATGCCGGTGCAGTCGGGGCAGGCGCCGAAGGGGGAGTTGAAGGAGAAGGAGCGCGGCTCCAGCTCCTCGAAGGAGAGGTCGTCGTACGGGCAGTAGAGGTGCTCGGAGTACATCCGCTCGCGCTCGGGGTCGTCCTCGGGGAGGTCGACGAAGTCGAGCACGACCATGCCGCCGGAGAGGCCGAGCGCGGTCTCGACCGAGTCGGTCAGCCGGCGCTTGGCGCTGTCCTTCACCGTGAGCCGGTCGATGACCACCTCGATGGTGTGCTTCTCCTGCTTCTTGAGCACGGGCGGCTCGGAGAGCTGGACCGTCGCCCCGTCGACCCTGGCCCTGCTGTACCCCTTGGTCTGCAGATCGGCGAAGAGGTCGACGAACTCGCCCTTGCGCTCGCGCACCAGCGGCGAGAGCACCTGGAAGCGGCTGCCCTCGGGCAGGCCGAGGACCTTGTCCACGATGGCCTGCGGCGACTGGCGGGAGATCGGGCGGTGGCACTCGGGGCAGTGCGGCTTGCCGATCCTGGCGAAGAGCAGCCGGAGGTAGTCGTAGACCTCCGTGATGGTGCCGACCGTCGAGCGCGGGTTGCGCGAGGTCGACTTCTGGTCGATGGAGACGGCGGGCGACAGGCCCTCGATGAAGTCGACGTCCGGCTTGTCCATCTGGCCGAGGAACTGCCGGGCGTACGAGGAGAGGGACTCCACGTAGCGCCGCTGGCCCTCGGCGAAGATCGTGTCGAACGCGAGCGACGACTTGCCCGACCCGGAGAGTCCGGTGAAGACGATGAGGGAGTCGCGGGGGAGGTCGAGCGAGACGTTCTTGAGGTTGTGCTCGCGAGCGCCACGGACGATGAGACGGTCGGCCACGCCGGTCCGCACCTTTCTAGAGAGAAGCGGGGGAACTGAGCCCCTGTCCCAGGGTATGGGGGGCGCCACAGCGGTGTACGGAGCTTTCGACTCCGAGCGTATAGCACGCGCATTCGAATTACGGACGGCTGATGACTCCTTCACCCGAATGAGTGGCGGGGCTAGGCTCGGCCCCATGAATGATCACGTGCACGACCTCGCAGCACTGCGTGAAGCGACGGATCGACTGCTCAGCGCCACCGGGAAACTGGACGACGTCGCACTCGCCGAACCGTCACGGCTGCCGGGCTGGACCCGGGGTCATGTCGTCGCGCACCTCTCTCGTAACGCCGACGCGCTCGTAAATGTTCTCCGAGGCCGGCCGATGTACGCAGACAGCGAAACCCGCGACCGCGACATCGAGCGTGACGCGCCCCGGCCGCGGGCCGAGCAGCTCGCCGACCTGGCCGCGAGCGCGGACCGCTTCCAGGACGCGGCCGCCGCACCGGCGGACTGGTCACGCACGGTGGCGCTGCGCAACGGGGTGACGGACTCGGCCTCCCGGGTCCCCTTCCGCCGCCGCATCGAGGTCGAGCTGCACCACGTGGACCTGGACGTCGGCTACGAGCTGGAGGACCTGCCGGACGAGTTCACCGCGCGGGAGATCGACTTCCTCGCCGAGCGCTTCGCCGGGCACCCCGACGTGGTGGCGACGGTCGCGACCGACGACACCGGCCGGTCCTGGACGACCGGCGGCGGCGCGGCGGGCGGGCCCGTCACGGTGCGCGGCACGGCGTCCGGGCTGCTCGGCTGGCTCAGCGGACGGCGGGACGGCTCCGCGCTGACCGCCGAGGGCGGACCCCTTCCGGCGCTGCCCCCGCTATAGGCTGAGACGTATGACGTACAGCGGAGCGGTCAGGGTCGGCGGGCCTGCGGATGTGCACGAGTTGACGGATCTGATGATCTCCAAGGTCGCCGTCGGCCCGATGAACAACAACGCCTACCTGCTGCGCTGCCGGGCCTCCGGCGAGCAGCTGCTGATCGACGCGGCGAGCGAGCCCGCGACCCTGCTCCGACTGATCGGTGACGACTCGATCGTCTCGGTCGTCACCACCCACCGGCACGGCGACCACTGGCAGGCGCTGGGCGAGGTGGTCGCGGCCACCGGCGCCCGCACCTACGCCGGGCGGTACGACGCCGAGGGCATCCCGGTCCCGACCGATGTGCTCGTCGAGGACGGCGACACGATCCGGGTCGGACAGGTCGCCCTGACCGCCCGCCATCTGACCGGGCACACCCCGGGGTCGATCGCGCTCGTCTACGACGACCCGCACGGCGCCCCGCATCTGTTCACCGGGGACTGCCTCTTCCCCGGCGGGGTCGGCAACACGCACAAGGACCCCGAGGCGTTCGCCCGTCTGCTGCACGATGTGGAGACCAGGCTCTTCGCCCCGCTGCCGGACGAGACCTGGGTCTACCCGGGCCACGGGCACGACACCACGCTGGGCGCCGAGCGCCCGCAGCTGCCTCAGTGGCGCGCCCGCGGCTGGTGACGGCGGCGCCGCTCAGGCGTCTATGCCGGCGCCCTTGTCTGCGGGGTCGGCGGCCTTCCCCGCGTCCTCGCCGTCCGCCTCGGCCCGCTTCTTGTTGGCGATCAGACTGGTGATCGTGGTGATCACCAGCACCCCGCAGATGACGCCGAGCGAGACCGGGATGGAGATCTCGGGGACGTGCACCCCGGACTCGTGCAGCGCGTGCAGCACCAGCTTGACGCCGATGAAGCCGAGAATGACCGACAGCCCGTAGCTGAGGTGGACCAGCTTCTTGAGCAGCCCGCCGATCAGGAAGTACAGCTGCCGCAGCCCCATCAGCGCGAAGGCGTTGGCGGTGAAGACGATGTACGGGTCCTGGGTCAGGCCGAAGATCGCGGGGATGGAGTCCAGCGCGAACAGCACATCGGTGGTGCCGATGGCGAGCATGACCACCATCAGGGGCGTCAGCACGCGCTTGCCGTTGTTACGGATGAAGAGCTTGGTGCCGTGATAGCGGTCGGCGACACCGAAGCGGCGCTCGATGTTCTTGAGGAGCCGGTTCTCCTCGAACTCCTCGTCCCCCTCGTCGGCACGCGCCTCCTGGATGAGCTTCCAGGCGGTGTAGATCAGGAACGCGCCGAAGATGTAGAAGACCCACGAGAAGTTGGCGATGACCGCGGCGCCCGCGGCGATGAAGATCGCTCTCAGCACCAGGGCGATCAGCACCCCGATGAGCAGCACCCGCTGCTGGAGGTGGGAGGGCACCGAGAACTTCGCCATGATCAGCACGAAGACGAAGAGGTTGTCGACGCTCAGCGACTTCTCGGTGATGTAGCCGGCGAAGAACTCGCCCGAGGCCTGGGTCTCGCCGAACACGAGCAGACCGAGCCCGAAGAGGGCGGCCAGGACGATCCAGACGATGGTCCAGATGCCGGCTTCCTTGGTCGACACGTCATGGGGCTTGCGCCCGATGAAGAAGTCGACGGAGATGAGGGCGCACAGACCGAGAATGGTCAGCGCCCAGAGGGTCCATGAAACGTCCACTGCGCCTCCGGCAGTTCGCTACGGCTACTGATCAGCGTCGTCGCTGCCGGAGGTCTCTTCCACCCGGGCGCACGGGATGCGCGCCTGGGCCGACGCCCCGGGACCGGTCACAGTCCGTACTGACGGGAACGCCGCGTATGGGAGTACTCCCCTCCGCTCCATGAACAGTACAGGGAATACCAAGGAAAGGTAAAGAGAAGGCTAAAGGATCTCCAAAAGGCCAGCTGGGAAGAGGTGCGGACGGATGCGGCCTCAGCGGTGACCGGTGCGGCGGGCGGAAGCCACCTGGGCCAGCACCTGCTCCAGGACCCTGCTGCCCGGCGGGGTCGCGAGCGGTTCGTACGTCCATGCGTGACCGACCCACGGATCGGCCAGATGGTCGTCGGCGACCGGAGTGATCCGCAGCAGCGACCGCCACAGCGGGTCGAGCACCGGCCCGTAGGCGGAGGCGTCCGCCCGGTCGGCGACCATCAGGAGGTGGACGCCGACGGCGGGCCCCTCGTCGGCGAGATAGCGCAGCTGGGTGACGGCACGGTCGTCGAAGCCGTGCGGGAAGTCGTTGACGATCAGCAGCTGCTCGGCCGGGTCCAGATCGGGCGGCAGCGAATCGGCCGCACCGGCCCGGATCGCCATCTGCACGAGGTCGACGCGCCGGGTGAGATGGGCGAGGACCGAGGCCACTCCCCCGGGCCCGGACGCGGGCGGCCCCGAGAGCACCCCGGATGCGACCAGCGGGGCGAGCGCGGTGGCGGCCGAGCCGGCCGGGTCGATGACATGGACCGAGAACTCGTTCGGCGGGTAGACGGCGAGCAGCCGGGCCGCGTGCAGGACCGCGCTCTCCATGGCCAGGCGGCGCAGCGTGTCCGTGTCGGTCAGGGCGGCGGCCTCGGAGGCCGTTCGGCCGCTGTCGATCCAGATGCCGCGCTCCAGCGGCAGCCGCACCAGCAGCGGGATGCGCAGGGCGACGCTCTCCGGGAGATGGAGGTCGCCGATCCGCAGGGCCATGGGGATCTCCATCGGGACCCGGTAGCCGTGCCAGACGGGGTTGTCCCAGCCCGCGTACGCGGCGGGGAGCGCGGGCTCGACCACGGCGGACTCGGCGGCGAGCTGGGCGAGGTCGCGGTCCAGCGCCTCACGGGCCCGGCCGGTCAGCTCGTCCCGCTTGGCCCGGGCCTCCGCACGGGCCCGGTCGCCCGCGCCGCCGATCCGGCTGCGCGGGTCGGACAGGGTGCGCTCCAGCTCCTGGTCCATCCGGGACTCGGCGAAGTCGACGGCGCTGCGGTACGCGGCGGCGGCCCGGGCCAGGTCCTCGAACATGCCCCAGATCTGGTTGTAGAGGCGCTCGTCCATGGACCAGCCGGTGGCGTCCCCCGCGACGGGCTGGGCGGGCTGCCCCGGCTGCGCGGGCGGCGCGGTGGGCGGGGGCGGCGGGGGCGTGGAGGTCTGGCGGCGCGGGTGCGCGTAGTCGACGGGGCCGCCCGGGGCCGCCGGAGCGGCGGGCTGCGGGGTCGCGGGCGGCGGGGTGGCCGAGCCGGGCAGGGGCGCCGGCTGCGGGGTCGCCGGAGGGGGGACGGGCGGCTGCCCGCCACCCGTCGCGGGGGCCGCGGTCTGCCTGACCCGGTCCCCCTCCGGGGTGCGGGGCGGCGGCGGGGCCACGGAACGGGCCAGACCGCGGGCGACCGCTTCCTGGATCGACCCGGCCAGTTCGGCCGCCCCGTCCAGGCCCTGGTCGGCGAGCATCGCGGCGAGGCCGCCCGCATAGCCCTGGCCGACCGCGCGGACCTTCCAGGCGCCCTGCCTGCGGTAGAGCTCCAGGGCGGAGACCGCGGACTCGCTGTCCAGGCCGGTCAGGGTGAACGTGGCGATCTCGCCGCCGTCGAGGCCGGTCACGGCGACGAAGGGCGAGGCGACGGCCCCGAACCTGGCCGGGCCGCCCGCGCCCAGCGGCAGGGCCAGCAGCACCGTGACCCGGTGCACCTCGGCGGGCAGGGCGTCGAGGTCGACGGCGAGCCGGTGCTCGGAGGCGGCCTGCCGGGACACCTCCAGACCCGGCAGCTGCGGCGAGCCGGGGTGGGCTATCCACTCCACCCCGCGCACCGTGCCGCGCTCGTCGCCGAGCGTGGCACCCGCCACGACGGGCGCTCCGGCCGATACCCGGATCTCCAGTCGGGTCTGGGGCAAGGTGTGGTTCTGCCCCCGGACCAGCTCGGCCGTCATTGCCCTGTCCCCTCGACGAGTTACTGCCGCGATGCGGTGTTCCGATGTGGTGCCGTCCCGTGCGTCCGTACGCACGGGACGGCGTTGTGATGCGGTGCAGCTCCCGGCGGCCGATGCCTCCGGGAGCTGCGCGTGTCGCGATGCGGACCTGTCGGGTCCGGCGCCGCCTACAGGTGGGGCAGGATCGCCGGCATGAGGTCCTGGAAGGTGCGGCCGTTGGCCGGGGTGCCGAGGGCGGTCATCTGCCACCCGTTCCCCGCGCGGTGCACCTTGGCCATGATCTGGGCGGTGTACTGCCCGCCGCCGTCCAGCGTGTAGCGGGCGAGCTCCTGGCCGTTGGTCTCGTCGACGATGCGGCAGAAGGCGTTCTGCACCTCCTGGAACGTCTGGCCGGTGAAGGAGTTCACCGTGAAGACGATCTGGTCGATGTGGACCGGCACCCGCTGGAGGTCCACCAGGATCGCCTCGTCGTCGCCGCCCGAACCGGCGCCGCCGACCAGGTTGTCCCCGGTGTGCCGGACCGAGCCGTCGTCGCTGGTGAGGTGCCGGAAGAAGACCACGTCGACCGGCTGCTTGTCGGCGAACAGGACCGCCGAGGCGTCCAAGTCGATCTCCCGGGTGCGCGAGCCGAACAGACCGCGGCGCGGCGCCGCCTGCCAGCCGAGCCCCATCCGTACCGCGGTCAGGGTCCCCCCGTCGCTCTTCTGCAGGCTGATGGCCTGACCCTTGGTCATATTGACCGTCACGCGCTGTCCCCTCTCCGCTGTCCCCGCAACCGTCCTTGCGCGGTTTCCCAGCACCCTACGCAGTCACGCCACCGGCGCAGAGGTTCCGGGCCGTTTTGTGTCGGTCCTGCAACACACCGGGCGCAGCCCGGTCAGGCCAGCCCCGCTTCCCTCATCTGGCGCAGCTCCTTCTTCAGTTCCCCGACCTCGTCGCGCAGCCGGGCGGCGACCTCGAACTGCAGGTCGGCGGCGGCCGCGCGCATCCGGTCGGTCATCTCCTCGATGATCCCCGCGAGTTCGGTGGCCGGGCGGTCGGTGACCGCCGTCCCGGCCTTGCCGGCCCTGCCGGCCTTCGCCGCCTTGCCCGGCGCGGCGTCGATGCCCAGCGTGGGCACCGGGGTCTTGGCGCCCTTCGCCTGGCGGTAGCCGGTGCCGAGCAGCTGCTCGGTGTCGACCTCCTCGCGCGCGATCGTCGCGACGATGTCGTTGATCTTCTTGCGCAGCGGCTGCGGGTCGAGGCCGCGCTCGGTGTTGTAGGCGATCTGCTTCTCGCGGCGGCGGTTGGTCTCGTCGATAGCCTGCGCCATCGCCGGGGTGATCTTGTCCGCGTACATATGGACCTGGCCCGACACGTTACGGGCGGCGCGGCCGATGGTCTGGATGAGCGAGGTGCCCGAGCGCAGGAAGCCCTGCTTGTCGGCGTCGAGAATGGCCACGAGAGACACCTCGGGCAGGTCGAGGCCCTCACGGAGCAGGTTGATGCCGACCAGGACGTCGTACTCGCCGGAGCGCAGCTCCCGCAGCAGCTCGATCCGGCGCAGGGTGTCGACGTCGCTGTGCAGATAGCGGACCTGGATGCCGAGCTCCAGGAAGTAGTCGGTGAGGTCCTCGGACATCTTCTTGGTGAGGGTGGTGACGAGGACTCGCTCGTCCTTCTCGGTGCGCTTGCGGATCTCGTGCACCAGGTCGTCGATCTGGCCCTCGGTGGGCTTGACGACGACCTCCGGGTCGACCAGGCCGGTGGGGCGGATGATCTGCTCCACGAAGCCCTCGCCCCGGGAGAGCTCGTACTTGCCGGGGGTGGCGGAGAGGTAGACCGTCTGGTCGATCCGGCCGAGGAACTCCTCCCACTTCAGCGGGCGGTTGTCCAGGGCGGACGGCAGCCGGAAGCCGTGGTCGACGAGGGTCCGCTTCCGGGAGGCGTCGCCCTCGTACATCGCGCCGATCTGCGGCACCGTGACGTGCGACTCGTCGAGCACCAGGAGGAAGTCCTCGGGGAAGTAGTCGAGGAGGGTGTTGGGCGCGGTGCCGGGGGAACGGCCGTCGAAGTGCATCGAGTAGTTCTCCACGCCGGAGCAGGTGCCGATCTGGCGGAGCATCTCGATGTCGTACGTGGTGCGCATCCGCAGCCGCTGGGCCTCCAGCATCTTGCCCTGCTTCTCCAGCTCGGCCAGCCGCTGCCCGAGCTCCTGCTCGATGCCCGTGACGGCCTTCTCCATGCGCTCGGGTCCCGCCACGTAGTGGCTGGCGGGGAAGACGTGGAGGGACCGGTCCTCGCTGATGACCTCGCCGGTGAGCGGGTGGAGGGTGGAGAGCGCCTCGATCTCGTCCCCGAACATCTCGATCCGGACGGCGAGCTCCTCGTAGACCGGGAAGATCTCGATGGTGTCGCCGCGCACCCGGAAGGTTCCCCGGGTGAACGCCAGGTCGTTGCGGGTGTACTGGATCTCCACGAAGCGGCGCAGCAGCTGGTCGCGGTCGATCTCGTCGCCCACCTTGAGCTGGACCATCCGGTCCACGTACTCCTGCGGCGTACCCAGGCCGTAGATGCAGGAGACCGAGGCGACCACGACGACGTCGCGCCGGGTGAGCAGCGAGTTGGTCGCGGAGTGGCGCAGCCGCTCGACCTCCTCGTTGATCGAGGAGTCCTTCTCGATGTAGGTGTCCGACTGCGGGACGTACGCCTCGGGCTGGTAGTAGTCGTAGTACGAGACGAAGTACTCGACGGCGTTGTTGGGCAGGAGCTCGCGGAACTCGTTGGCCAGCTGGGCGGCCAGCGTCTTGTTCGGCGCCATCACCAGCGTGGGGCGCTGCAGCTTCTCGATCATCCAGGCGGTGGTCGCCGACTTTCCGGTGCCGGTCGCGCCGAGCAGCACGACGTCCTTCTCACCTGCCCGGATGCGCTTCTCCAGCTCGGCGATGGCCGCCGGCTGGTCGCCGCTGGGCTGGTAGGGACTGACGACCTCGAAAGGCGCCACCGAACGTTCGATCTTCGAAACGGGCCGCATGCAACCACCGTACGACCCCCCACTGACAACGGGGTCCGGACGGCGTCCGCGCCGGGGTCCCGGTCAGCGTTCGCGGGGCCGTACGGGTTCGCGGGGGTGCGTGTGGAACGACGCCGGGTCGGCATGCGTGCCGAACCGGGGCACCTGGCGCTGGGCGGGGATTCCGGGGGCGCGCCCGGCGCCGGGCGGGGCGTCGCGGTCGTTCCAGTCGGGCGTGCCCATGACCACCAGCGGGTCGAACATGACGACGACGGCCGCGAGCAGCAGGAAGCAGGCGGGCCCGATCAGCATGGGCACGAGGAGCGCCGTCGCCCGGTCCCCGGTGGCGTGGCCCGCGGCGGCGGCGGGGTGCAGATGGACCTGGAGGGCGGCCATGCCCGTGTAGTGCATGCCGCTCACCGCCGCGCCCATCACGACGGCGGCCCCGAGGCTGGTCAGGAGGCCGTGGCGGGAGACCGCGGCCCACAGGGCGGCGGTCGAGGCGACGACGGCGATGACGACGGAGAGCGACACGGTGAGCGTGTCGTACTCGAACTGCCCATCAAGTCGCATACCGGCCATGCCGAGGTAATGCATGGAGGCCACACCGAGTCCGGTGATCGTGCCTCCCGTCACCAGTGCCATGCGGGTGGCGCCCCGGTACCCGACGAGGAATATCCCGATGCCGACCATGACGACCGCGACGGCGAGGCTGGCGAAGGTGACCGGCCTGTCGTAGCCGACGGGCACCTCCTCGACGGAGAAGCCCACCATCGCGATGAAGTGCATGGTCCAGATGCCCGAACCTATGGAGGTCGCACCGAGAGCCAGCCAGCCGGCCTTGAAGGAGCGCTCGGTCCGCAGCGACCGGGTGGTGCAGCGCAGGCCCAGTGCCGCGCCGAGACACGCCATCACGAATGCCACCGCCGGAGTCACCGCTCCATAGCTGAAGCCGTGGACTGTGCCCTGCATCTTCGTACGCCCTTCGCAGTAGCCCGGGTTCGGACGACCCTATGGCGCGGGGCCCGGCAAACAAACAGAAGAGCTGCATTTTATCGACAGGGGAATCGGCCCGTGACCAGCTCCCCGGGGTGCGTTCACGCAGTGGCCATCCTTCGCCCGTCCCCCGTTCGGGGCCGGCTGGGACGCTCGGGCCGTCCGCAACTCTGACGCAAGGAGTCCACGTGTACGCAGGCACCGCAACTGCCTCCGTCGCTGCCGCCGCCCTGCTGGGCGCCGGCACCTTCCTGATGTCGACCGCCGCACCCGTCACGGACACCACCCCCACCGGGCGCACCGCGCCCGTGACCCACGCACTCCCCGCCGCACACCCCACGACCCCCGGCACCGGGGCCCGGCCGGAGAACGGCCCGGAGCCCGTCGCGACCGGCGTCCCGCGGATCTTCGCCCACCGGGGCGCGTCCGCCTACGCGCCCGAGAACACCCTCGCCGCCGTGGACAAGGCGGACGTCCTCGGCTTCGACTGGGTCGAGAACGATGTCCAGCTCACCAAGGACGGCGAGCTGGTTGTCATCCACGACACCGACCTGAAGCGGACGACGAACGCCGAGGAGGTCTTCCCGGACCGCGCTCCCTGGGCGGTCAAGGACTTCACGGCCGCCGAGATCGCCCGGCTGGACGCGGGCAGCTGGTTCGGCCCCCGGTTCACGGGCGTCCGGGTGCCCACACTGCGGCAGTACCTGGACCGGATCGGGCGCAACGGCCAGAATCTGCTGCTGGAGATCAAGAGCCCCGAGATCTACCCGGGGATCGAGCGGGCGACCCTGCGGGTCCTCGGCCAGGAGGGGTGGCTCGACCGTGCCCACACCGGCAACCGCCTGGTGATCCAGAGCTTCGGCGCCGACAGCGTGCGTACGGTGCACGCGCTGCGCCCGGACGTGACCACGGGCTTCCTGGGCAACCCTGCCGTCGCCGACCTGCCCGCGTACGCCGCGTTCGCCGACCAGATCAACCCGACGTACACCTCGGTCTCCGGCGACTACGTGGCGGCCGTGCACGCCCTGAAGGGGCCGCACGACAAGCCGCTGGAGGTGAACACCTGGACGGTCGACGACGCGGAGCACGCCCTCCGGGTGAACGGGCTGGGTGTGGACGGCATCATCACCAACACCCCGGATGTGGTGCGCGCGGCCACGGGCGGCCGCACGGGCGCCTGACCCGCCCCGGGGACGGCACCGGGACCGGCCGCGGAAGCCCGTTGTCAGTGGCCGGTCGTACGGTGGGTGCCATGAACAGCAACGGGGTCGTCGAGTGGGCCGTCGTCGAGAGCGACATCGGCCCGCTCCTGCTGGCCGCGACGGATGCCGGGCTGGTGAACGTGGTCTTCCACGCCCGCCCCGAGGTGCGGGACAAGGCGCTGGACCGGCTGGGCGGCCGGCTCGGTGCGGAGCCGGTCACGTCCCCCGGCTCCGCCCGGCTCGCCGAGCCGATACGCCAGCTCGCGGCGTACTTCGCGGGCACGCTGCGGGAGTTCTCGCTCGACCTGGACTGGTCCCTGACGGGCGGCTTCAACCGCCAGGTGCTGCGCGAGCTGGCGTCGGGGGTGCCGTACGGGGCGGTCGCCGGGTACGGGGACCTCGCCGACCGGGTCGGCCGGCCGGGTGCGGCCCAGGCGGTGGGTACGGCGATGGGCTCCAATCCGCTGCCCGTCGTGGTGCCCTGTCACCGGGTGGTGGAGAGCGACGGGGGCCTCGGCGGCTTCGGCGGCGGACTGGAGACCAAGAGGCGGCTGCTGGCGCTGGAGGGCGTGCTGCCCCAGCCGCTGTTCTGACCCGGGGCCGCGGACCGCTCCGGGGCGGTTCAGAGGGTGATGTGGTACGCCTTGCGCAGCGTCTCGTGCACGGTCCACGTCGTACGGTCGCCCTCGCGCAGCACGCACGCGTCGCCGGGTCCGATCTCCAGCGTGGCGCCGCCCTCGACCGCCACGGTCGCGCGCCCGCTGACGACCACGAACAGCTCGTTGGCCTCGGTGTCCGTGACCACGCCCGGCGTGATCTGCCAGATCCCGCGCAGCTGCTTGCCGTCGGCCGACTCCCACAGCACCTTGCCGGTGACCTCGGGCTCGCCGGAGACGATCTGCGCCGGATCGAGCGGTTCCGGTTCCAGCACGGCGTCCGGGATGTGCACGGAGAAGGAGGGGGAGGACTGATCAAAGGTGCTCATGGCCGGTCACCTTAGCGACCGGCTCCGGGCGCCTCGCCACCAGGACGGGCTGGAAGAAGCCCGACTCGTCCGGCTCGTGCCACACCGGCTCCCGCAGCCCGGCCCGGGTGGCGAATTCGACGATCTGCGCCTGGGACAGCGCCCAGTACGAGGTACGGCGTGTACGCACGCCCCATCCCGCCTCCCCGTCCGTGCTCCCGGCCGCCGGCGCGCCGGGCAGCAGCTGGAAGTGCTCCAGGTCGTAGCGCTCGCCGTCCGGCCGCCAGTGCCACAGCTGGAAGGTGACCACCCGCCCGTCGGCGTCCTCCCGGACCTGGGGCTGCGTGGACGCGGGCCGTTCGCGGCGCAGCCGGTCGTACGGCCGGGTGGACAGCAGCAGGACCCCGCCGGGCCGCAGCACCCTGCGCATCTCGCCGAGCGCGGCCAGCACCGCCTGCGGGGTGAGCAGATGGGGCAGGGAGTTGTCGGCGCACACGACCACGTCGAACGAGCTGTCGAGGAACGGCAGCTCCCTCATGTCGGCGGCCGTGGTGCGCAGGCTCAGCCCCCGCTCCGCCGCCTCCTTGGCGGCCCGGTCCGCCGCGACGGGGCTCAGATCCGTACCGGTGACCCGGTGACCCAGCGCGGCCAGTCCCAGGGCCTGGGTCCCGATGCCGCAGGCGCAGTCCAGCACGTCGTACGCCAGGGGGCCGTCGGCCGGCAGTGCCGCGTCGATCAGGGTGGAGAGCGCGGCCGCCTGGCGCTCGATGCTCGCCTGCCAGTCCGCGTACATGAGGTCGTAGTCCGCGGCCAGGTCGTCGTAGAAGTGGCGCACGGTGGAGGGGGACGGATTCGGCGCAGACGTCATGGCCCGACCCTAACGCCGGGGCGGGCGCGGCACGTTTGAGTCCGGGGCACGCGCGACAGGGATGTGGACATGTCACTGACTGCGCCGCTCGGCGCCACCCCCTACGCCCCCGTTCTCTCCGCCGAGGTCCGGGCCGCCCTCGCCGAGGACCGGCCCGTCGTCGCCCTGGAGTCGACGATCATCGCCCATGGCCTGCCCCGCCCCCGCAATCTGCGGGTCGCCGAGGAGCTGGAGGGGCTGGTGCGGTCCGCCGGGGCCGTGCCCGCCACCGTCGCCGTGCTGGACGGCCTGGCCCGGGTCGGCCTGGACAAGGCCCAGGTGGAGCGGGTCGCCGGGGATCCGGCGATGCGCAAGCTGGGGCACCGGGACCTCGCCCCGGCGCTGGCGGCCGGGGCGAGCGGGGCGACGACCGTGTCCGCGACCGCGTTCCTGGCGGCCCGCGCGGGGCTGCGGATCTTCGCGACCGGCGGGCTCGGCGGGGTCCACCGGGGCTGGACCGAGACCCAGGACGAGTCCGCCGACCTGCGGCTGCTGGCGCGGACGGGGATCACCGTGGTCTGCGCGGGCGTGAAGTCGATCCTGGACGTCCCGGCCACCTTGCAGCGCCTGGAGACGCTCGGGGTCGGGGTGCTCGGCTACGGCACGGACCGGTTCCCCGGCTTCTACCTGAGCAGTTCGGGCGAGCCGGTCGACTGGACGGTGCGCTCGCCCGAGGAGGTCGCGGAGGTGATGCGGGCGCAGGACGCGCTCGGCGGCCCGGACGCGGCGCTGATCGTCGCCAACCCCGTGCCCCGGGAGGAGCAGTTGGACCCGGAGCTGCACGACCGGGTGCTGGCCGAGGCGCTGGACGCGTGCCGGGAGCGCGGCATCGTGGGGCAGGCCGTCACGCCGTTTCTCCTCGATCAGCTGATGCGGCGGACCGAGGGCGCATCGCTGGAGGCCAATCTCGCGGCCGTCCGGGGCAATGTGGCGCTCGCGGCGCGGATCGCCACCGCCTGGACGGCACGGTGACCGGCGCCCTTCTCGTCGTCGGGGAGGTCGTCACCGACATCGTGGCCCGGCACGGGGCGGGGCTGGTCCACGGCACGGACACCCCGGCCCGGATCCGGACCCTGGCGGGCGGCGCCGGGGCCAATGCGGCCTGCTGGGCGGCGCTTTCGGGCTGCCGGGACGTGCGGCTGGTGGCCCGCGTCGGCGCCGACTCGGCGGGCTGGCACCGCGACCTGCTGCACCGCGCCGGGGTGCGCGCGCTGCTGGCTGTGGACGACGCGGCCCCGACCGGCACCGTCGTCGCCCTGGTCGACTCCGCCGCCGAGCGCACCTTCCTCACCGACAGCGGGGCGGTGCTGCGCCTCTCCCCCGGCGACTGGTCGCCCTCCCTGCTCGACGGCGTCGGCCGCCTCCATCTCTCCGGCTATCTGCTGTTCGCCGAGACGAGCCGCGCCACCGCCCTGCTGGCCCTGCGGGAGGCCGGGCGGCGGAACATCCCGGTGAGCGTCGACCCGGCCTCGGCAGGATTCCTCTCGGAACTCGGCGTCGGCCGGTTCCTGGACCTGGTCGAGGGCACGGACCTGCTGCTGCCCAACGCGGACGAGGCCCGGGTGCTCACCGGTCTCCCCGACCCCGCCGACGCGGCGGCCAAGCTGAGCCTGCTGGTCCGTCAGGTCGTCGTCACCCTGGGCGGGGGCGGCGCGCTGCTGGCCACCGCCGGTACGGTGCGCCATCGCGTCCCGGCCGAGCCGGTCGCGGCCGCCGTGGACTCCACCGGCGCCGGTGACGCCTTCACCGGGGCCTTCCTCGCGGCCCGGCTCGCGGGCGCCGACGACGCGGCTGCCGTGGCGGCGGGGTGCCGCGCGGGGGCGCGGGCCGTCACGGCGGTGGGCGGAAGGCCGCCGCTGCCCGGCGAGTGACGGGACGCCCCGGGGCGGGTGACCACGCGCCCGGGGGTGACGACGCACCCGGGCCCTAGGGCCTGTCCGGCCCCGGTCCGCCGGACAGGCCCCGGTTCTCCTGCCTCAGGCCGGTCCAGGCCGGGTGGCGCGGGTCGTCGGCGCGCACCACCGCGTCCGCGCTCCCGGCGGGCGCCACCTCGTCCTCGTACCGCGCGAAGGCCGGCAGGGTCCACTGCTCGTCCTCCTCCGTGCGCCGCCTCAGCGCGCCGGGCGACAGCCTCAGATGGACGCTCAGGTCGAAGGGGAACCAGTGCCCCAGCAGCAGCGGCCCGTGCAGGAGCAGCACCCCGCCCTCCGGCAGCGTCCGGTAGGCGCTCCGCGTGGCACGGTCCGTCTCCGGGTCCCACAGATCGGGCAGCACCCGCCCGCTGCCGCCCGGCTCCAGCGGGCCGAACACCTCGCGCCACAGCGCCCCGGTGTCGAACCAGCTGCCGTAGTACGAGTCGGGGTCCCGCTTGCCGTACTCGTACCGCAGACTGGCCGGCCGCAGAAAGCCCGCCGCGGACACGGTCAGCACCGCCCGGCCGCGCACCATCAGCCGCTGGGCCACGGACTCGGCCAGCTCGCCGGTACGGGCGGCGGGGGCGCCGTCGACGGCGATCTTGAGCCAGGGCCCGCCGCCGGCGGGCTTCAGCGCGTCGGCGTGCGCGGCCAGCGCGTCCGCCAGCCGTTCCCAGGTGATCGCTTCGAATCGCACCGCTCCATCATGGCCTTCTCCGCGGCCCGTGCCGGCGGCGGCCGTCAGGGGAAGTCAGTCCGGTGGTCCTCGACCAGGCGGCGTACGCGTTCGGCGAGCGGGCCGTGCGCCGCCTCGCGCGCCGCCGCCGCGTCGGCGAGGCCGGTGATGTCCTCGGCCCAGTTCCCGGTGACGGGGTGCTCGGCCCCGACGCGGGCGAAGCCGCGCTCCAGCAGGCCCCGGGCCGTCTCCGGCTGTCCGCGCAGCACGGCCTTGACCGCGGCGACCGCGTTGGCGAGGGCGCTGGCGGGCCTCGACCAGTCGGGGCCGGGTTCCGGCGGACCGGCCGGCGCGGGGGCGGGGCTGCCTGCGGCGGAGCGCGCGGTGATCTCCAGGTCGAGGCGCCAGAAGAGCGGAACGCCGTCGAAGGCGACGAAGAGCAGCCGCCGTGCGCGGGAGTGCCGCAGATCGGGGTCCGTCCGCAGCGAGCCGACGCCCCGGACCGTACCCAGCACATCGCCGGCGGCGGCCACGCACGGCTCGAAGCGGTCGTCCGGAACGGTCCACACCACATCGATGTCGCTGTACGCGTCGGCCGTCCCCCGGGCGAGCGAGCCCCGCAGCTCCGCGTGCGAGCCGGGGCAGTGGGCGGTGAGCGCGGTCAGGACCTCCCTGGCCAGCGCGGCGCGGCGCGCCGGGTCGAGCTCCCCGCTCACGCGTCCACCACCCCCCTCGTCCGCTTTGCCGGTGACGGTCTACGGTCGTGCCCATGGATCTCGCATTCGCCCGTTCGTTCGCCGCGCGGTGGCAGGACGACTGGAACTCCCACGATCTCGAACGCATCCTGACGCATTATCACGACGACGTGACGTTCAGCTCGCCCATGATCGCCCGGTTCACCGGCGATGCCTCCGGCACCGTGCACGGCAAGGACGCGCTCCGCGCGTACTGGGCGCGCGGGCTCGAACTCATCCCCGATCTCGCCTTCGAGGTGATGGACGTGCGGGCCGGCGTCGACACCGTGGTGATCGACTACCGCAACCAGATCGGCGGCCGGGTGTACGAGGTGCTGACCTTCCGCGACAATCTGGTGAGCGCCGGTCTGGGCGCGTACGGGGAGACGCTCGCCCGCTGACGGCCGGCGCCCGGCAGGTCGGTGGCCGCCGGGTGCCGGGGCGCGGGCCGCGCGTCACTTCTTCTTGCCGCAGTCCACCGCGTCGGCGTCCTCGGAGAGTTCGCTGCCCTTCGGAAGCAGATAGGTCACCCAGAGGACGACGGGCTCGGTGCCCAGATTGCGTCCGATGTGGCGGTGCTTCTTCCCCGACGGCTCGATGAAGGACGTGCCGGCGGGTGACACCTCGACCGTGCAGTCGTCCAGCGTGCGGGTCAGCGTCCCGGCCTTGACGACGGCGATCAGCTGGCCGCGGTGGGTGTGCCAGCCGGTGGAGCCGCCCGGCTCGATGGTGATCTTCCGGAAGGTGACGTCGGCGCGGCCCTTGGGGGCCTTCACCTTCAGCTTGCCCACCGAGGTGCCCACCGCGACGACGGTGCCGCTCACCCCGCTGCCCGGGGTGGCGACGGCCGCCGACGGTACGAAGCCGAGCGCCGCCACACAGCCTCCGATCACCAGCGCCTTGCCCAGCCGCCCCCGGTGTCCCGGGCGCACCGTACCGCGCCGTTCCTGCCGTTCCAGTCGCTCCTGCTGTCTGCCGAATCCCACGGGCAACTCCTCGCCATCGGTGTCCCGGACATCCCAAATGCCCGGACGCTACCCAGAAGTTGCCCGTACGAATCACGCCACCGGCACCGCGACCCGCGCCGCCGCCGGACCCCTCCGCGCCCGGGTCACTCGCCGCGCAGATCGGCCGCCAGCGGGCCGTCGCCGAAGACCTCGATCCGGCCGTCCTTCACCGCCTGCGCGAAGGTCAGATCACCCCGCCCCAGGGCGAGACAGAGCTCCGCGTCGAGTGCGATGCCCGCGTCGGCGCGCGGTGCGGGGCCGTCCCCGTACACGGGTTCACCGGCGGCCACCCCGCCCGTACGCACATGGAACTCGCCCTCGTCCAGGCGGACATCCACCACCCCGGCGACCGTCGGCCCCCCGGCCCCGTCCAGGGCGCGCAGCAGCGGGAGAGCGAACCAGTGCGCCCGGACCGCGTCCGTGGGCCGGCGCTCCTCCAGGGCGGGCGCGCCCCATGCGGCGAGCGCGGTGAGGACGGGCAGCAAGCCGTGCCCCCGGCCGGTGAGTTCGTAGACGGAGGCGGCGGCGGGCGGGGGCAGCCTGCGGCGGGTGACCAGGCCGCCCTGCTCCATGTCCTTGAGCCGGGACGCCAGGACGTCCGTGCTGACCCCCGGCAGGTCGGCGTGCAGATCCGTGTAGCGGCGGGGGCCGGCCAGCAGTTCACGGACGATCAGCAGCGTCCACCGGTCACCGACGGCGTCCAGGGCGCGGGCGCCGGCGCAGAACTGGTCGTAACTCCGGCGGCGGGCCGGGCGGGTCGCTGGCTGTGGCTGACGTGGCATGCGACGCAGTCTAGACATGTTGTTGGACTTTCCAAGCTCAAGCTTGGTAAAACCAAGTACCACAACCGGGTCGGGGAGGCACCGCATGGAATTCCGCCAGTCCAGCAAGCTCAACGAGGTCTGTTACGAGATCCGGGGCCCGGTCATCGAGCACGCCAACGCCCTGGAGGAGGCGGGCCACAGCGTGCTCCGGCTCAACACGGGCAATCCGGCGCTGTTCGGTTTCGAGGCGCCGGAGGAGATCGTCCAGGACATGATCCGGATGCTTCCGCAGGCCCACGGCTACACCGACTCGCGCGGCATCCTGTCCGCCCGCCGGGCCGTGGCGCAGCGCTACCAGGCCATGGGGCTCACCGAGGTCGGCGTGGACGACATCTTCCTGGGCAACGGCGTCTCGGAGCTGATCTCCATGGCCGTCCAGGGCCTGCTGGAGGACGGTGACGAGGTACTGATCCCGTCCCCGGACTATCCGCTGTGGACCGCGGTGACGACGCTGGCCGGCGGAAAGGCCGTGCACTACACCTGCGACGAGGCCTCGGACTGGAACCCCGATCTCGCCGACATGGCCGCGAAGATCACCGACCGCACCCGGGCCGTCGTGATCATCAACCCGAACAACCCGACCGGCGCTGTCTATCCGCGCGAGGTGCTGGAGGGCATCCTCGACCTGGCCCGCCGGCACGGCCTGATGGTGTTCGCCGACGAGATCTACGACCAGATCCTGTACGACGACGCCGAGCACCACCCCGTCTGCGTCCTCGCCCCCGACCTGGTCTGCCTCACCTTCAGCGGCCTGTCCAAGACGTACCGGGTGGCCGGGTTCCGCTCGGGCTGGATGGTGGTGTCGGGTCCGAAGCAGCACGCCCGCAGCTATCTGGAGGGGCTGACCATGCTCGCCTCCATGCGGCTGTGCCCCAACGCCCCCGCGCAGTACGCGATCCAGGCCGCGCTGGGCGGCCGGCAGTCGATCCGGGACCTGGTGGTGCCCGGGGGCAGGCTGTACGAGCAGCGCGAGCGCGCCTGGCAGAAGCTGAACGAGATCCCGGGGGTGTCCTGTGTGAAGCCGAAGGGCGCGCTCTACGCCTTCCCCCGCATCGACCCGAAGGTGCACCCGATCGCCGACGACGAGAAGTTCGTCCTGGACCTGCTGCTGCGGGAGAAGATCCAGGTCGTCCAGGGCACCGGTTTCAACTGGCCGCGCCCCGACCACTTCCGCATCCTGACCCTCCCGTACGCTGATGATCTTGACGCCGCGATCAGCCGCATCGGCCGCTTCCTGACCGGATACCGGCAGTGAGCCGCCGGCCGGCGACGAAGGGAACCCGTCCGTGAGCTGCCCCGACTGCCGGGTCCCCGTCCACACCCAGTTCGCCTCGCCCGAGCTCGTCGGCGCGATCGTCGAGGGTGGACTCGACCCGGCGACCGACCCCGGCTGGGCCCGGTCGGGCGCCGCGTCACCGGCGGAGTACGCGCGCTGGGCCGGCCATCTGTGCGGGATGACCTGTCTGCGCATGGCGCTCGGCGCGGACGCCCCCTCGCTGTTCGCGCTGCGCGACGGAGCGCTGGGGTACGGCGCGTACACCGAGGACGCCGCCGGTGAGATCCGCGGCCTGGTCTACGACCCGTTCGCCGTGTACGTACGGGAGAAGCACGGCCTCGACGCCACCGTCCACCGCCGTCTGGAAGCGGCGGAGATCCCGGACCTGCTGGACGCGGGGCGGTCCGTCATGGCCTCGGTGCACTACGCGATCCGCCGCCCGGAGCAGCCCGCGACGGGACGCGGCGGACATCTGGTGCTCCTGACGTCCCGTACGCCCGACGGGACGGGCGTCCACTTCCACAACCCGTCCGGGACGAGCGCGCAGACCCGGGCCGCGAGCCTTCCCCTGACGGAGTTCGAGCGCTTCTTCGCCGGGCGCGGAGTGTCGCTGCGCGCGGCCTGACGGCTCACGGAGCGGGGATCCGGCAGCCACAACACGGCCCGCACCGGAGGTCTTTGGCGCCCTGCGGGTACCGTCCGCGCGCCGGTGCGCTCCCGCCCGTTCGGGTGGTTTCCGTGCGACGCCCCTCTTCCGCCGCCGTCCGATGGGGGCCGCTTGCCACAGTGAGGCCCGCGCGTCCGCGCCCGCTCCCCGCACCTGGAACGAAGGGCCTCCCCCATGCCTCGCCTCCCCCGCCCCGCCCGCGCGAACGACCCGGCGGCCACCGGCTCCGCCGCCACCCGCCGCCGTCCCCGGCACCGTGCCGCGCTCGTCACCGCGACGGCGGGGCTCGCCGTCCTGGCGGCGGGCGCGCCCGTCGCGTACGCCACGCTGGGCGGCGGCTCCTCCCCGGACCCCCGGCCGGCGACGACGGCCGTGCGGGGGAAGGACTACATCGAGACCCGGCTGCTCTTCGGCACCGAACGCCCGGACGGCGGACCGGAGGTGACCGACCGGCAGTTCCTGGCGTTCATCGACGAGGAGGTCACCCCGCGCTTCCCGAACGGGCTGACGATCCAGGACGGCCGCGGGCAGTGGCGGGACTCCCACGGGGTGATCGAGCGGGAGCGGAGCTATGAACTGACCCTGCTCTACCCGGCGTCCGAGGCCCGGCTGCGCGATCCGCAGATCGAGCGGATCCGCGACGCCTACGAGAAGGCGTACGCGCAGGACTCGGTGGCGCGGCTGGAGGAGCGCACCCGGGCCGACTTCTAGCCGAGCCGCCCGTAGGTGAACCGCCGCCCGCCGGTGGCCGGCCCGTGGCGGTCGGGTACTGTGCCGCGGCCGGGTTCCGGGCCACCGGACGTCGACCAGCGGGAGAGCGAACAGCATGGGCGCACCGATACGCCACTTCACCGCCACTACCGAACAGGGGCAGGTCTTCACGGTCAACATCGAGCGGGACTTCCGCTACGACCCGTACCGCGACTTCCTCGTCTGTGCGCACTGCGACTGGTCGCCCTCGCTCCTGACGACCCGGCGGATCATCGACATGGCCGGGGAGCATCTGGCCTCGGCGCACGGAGCCGGGCGGGGGCTGGCCCAGCAGGAAAACGAGTCCTTCCGCAAGGGGCGGCTGATCGTGCTGCCGATCGTCGCCGTCGTGCTGATCGCCTTCCTGGTGCTGGTGACCCGCTGAGCGGTCGGCGGCCGGTCAGCCGCCGCTGAGCTCCAGGAGTGCGCCCACCGGGTCGGAGTCCGGGGCCGCGCGGGGCCACCACTCGTCCTCGCCGGGGTCGGACTCGTAGCCGTACCACCGGCCGTCGTGGCCGAAGCGGAGCTGAAGGGTGCCGCCGGGGTGGGTGAGGTGGTTGCGCCAGGGCTGGAAGCGGGGGTAACCGGCGGCGGCGAGCGCCGGGCGGGCCCGGTCGAAGGGGCCCGCCGGGGGGTCCCAGGGGGTCTCCAGGACCGCCAGGCCCTCGGCCCCGCCCTGCCGCCAGGCGGCCACGGCCCGGGCCAGGTCCGTGGTGTTGCGGCCGGTGGCGGAGGCCAGCTCGCGGTAGAGGGCGCGGGTGGTGGCGGTGAGCCCGGCGGTGGGACGGGCGGCGGCCAGCCGGACGGCGTCCTGCCACGGGGTGAGCCCGGCGAGCGGGTCGAGGCCGGTGGTGAGCAGCGCGTGGGCGCGGGCACCCGCGTCCGTGGCGAGCTGGTCGAGGGCGAGCGGGTCCCGGCTGCCGGGCAGGCCGGGGTAGGAGGGCGGCTGGCCCGGATGCGGCGCGACGGGGAGCGGGGCGGGCAGCGGCGGCAGGAAGCGGCCTGCGAGCGCCTCCGACGCCGGTACGGACGGGGCGGCGGGGGCGGCGGGCCGCTCCCGCGCGGAGTGCGCGGCGTTGCGACGGCCCAGGTCCTCCAGGAGCTCGCGCTCGCCCCGGCCGCGCAGCAGCAACAGGACGAACGCGTCGGCGTCCAGCAGCCGGGCCATCTGGTAGCAGAGCGCGGCCACGTGCTTGCAGGGGCGGCCGCGGTCGGGGCAGGAACAGGTGGGGTCGAGGTCCCCGGCGGCCGGGAGCAGCGTGACACCGGCGTCGGCCGCGGTGTCGGCCAGTGAGTGCGGCATCTCCTTGGCGAGGAGCGCGGCGAGGTGGCCGGGGCGGGCGGCGACCGCGTCGAGGAAGGTCTCCCATTCGGGGTCGGTCAGCACGCGCAGCCGCAGTTCGGCGCGGTACGGGCGGGGTCGGCTGCCGTGCACATAGGCGACGACGCGGCCCGGGGTGACCGTGATCGCGGCGACGTGCCCGGTGTCCGCGTACGCACGGCCGCGGGCGAGCCTCGGCGCGTCCATCGAGAGGGACTCCAGGGCCGACACCCAGGCCCGGCCCCACCAGCTGTCCGCGAAGGGTTCGCCCTCGCCGGAGGTGCGCGCGGGCACGGCCTCGAAGGTGCGCCGCAGGTCGTCGGGGCCGGGGCGGGAGCGGGCGACGGGACGCGGGCTCATGACGGCCTCCGCAGGGAGACGAGATCGGCGAGGTCGCGGTCGCTGAGCTCGGTCAGCGCGGTCTCCCCGGCCCCGAGGACGGCGTCCGCCAGGGCCCGCTTGGCGAGCAGCATCTCGCCGATCCGGTCCTCGACGGTGCCTTCCGCGATCAGCCGGTGCACCTGGACGGGCTGGGTCTGCCCGATGCGGTAGGCGCGGTCGGTGGCCTGTTCCTCGACGGCCGGGTTCCACCAGCGGTCGTAGTGGATGACATGGGCGGCCCGGGTGAGGTTGAGCCCGGTGCCCGCCGCCTTGAGGGAGAGCAGGAAGACGGGCACCTCGCCGGACTGGAAGCGGTCCACCATCCGCTCGCGCTCGGGCACCGGCGTACCGCCGTGCAGGAGCTGGGAGGGGATCGCGCGCGAGGCGAGGTGCGCGGAGAGCAGCCGGGCCATCGTCACGTACTGGGTGAAGACGAGGACGGAGCCGTCCTCGGCGAGGATCGTGTCGAGGAGTTCGTCGAGGAGAGCGAGCTTCCCGGAGCGGCCGGTGAGACGGGTCGGCTCCTCCTTCAGATACTGCGCGGGGTGGTTGCAGATCTGCTTGAGCGAGGCCAGCAGCTTCATGATCAGTCCGCGCCGGGCGATGCCCTCCGATGCCTCGATGTACGCCATGGTCTCGCGCACCGTCGCCTCGTAGAGCGTGGCCTGTTCACGGGTGAGGAAGACGGGGTGGTCGGTCTCCGTCTTGGGCGGCAGCTCGGGGGCGATGCCGGGGTCCGACTTCTTGCGGCGCAGCAGGAAGGGCCGGACCAGGCGGGAGAGCCGCTCCACCGCTTCGTCGTTGGCGATCCCGGCGGCCGTGCCGGTGTTCTCCACGATCCGGGCGTGCCGGGCGCGGAACGCCTTGAGGGGGCCGAGGAGTCCGGGGGTGGTCCAGTCGAGCAGCGCCCAGAGCTCGGAGAGGTTGTTCTCGACGGGGGTGCCGGTCAGGGCGACGCGGGCCGGGGAGGGGATGGTGCGCAGCGCCCTGGCGGTGGAGGAGAGGGGGTTCTTCACGTGCTGCGCCTCGTCGGCGACGACCAGTCCCCAGCTGTGTGCCGCCAGTTCGGCCGCGCTGGAGCGCATCGTGCCGTACGTGGTGAGGACGAAGCCGCCGTCGGGTCCGGCGAGGGTGCGGCCTGTGCCGTGGAAGCGGCGGACCGGGACTCCGGGGGCGAAGCGGTTGATCTCCCGGTGCCAGTTGCCCAGGAGCGAGGCGGGGCAGATCACCAGGGTGGGGGCGGGGTGGGCGCGGTGCAGATGGAGGGCGATGAGGGTGATCGTCTTGCCGAGGCCCATGTCGTCGGCGAGGCAGCCGCCGAGGCCGAGCGAGGTCATCCGGTCCAGCCAGGCGAGTCCGCGCAGCTGGTAGTCCCGGAGTGTGGCGTCGAGTCCGGGCGGCGGGGGGATCGTCGTGTCGTCCTCGACGATGCGCCGGCGCAGCTCCGCCAGCGCGCCGACCGGGACCGCCTCGACCTGCTCGCCGTCCACCTCGGCGCTGCCGGTCAGGGCGACGGCCAGGGCGTCCACCGGGTCGAGGAGGCCCAGCTCCCGCTTGCGCGCCTTTCGGACGAGCGCGGGGTCGACGACGACCCACTGGTCCCGCAGCCGCACCACGGGGCGGTGCGCCTCGGCGAGCGTGTCCATCTCGGCCTCGGTGAGCTTCTGGTCGCCCAGGGAGAGCTGCCAGTCGAACGCGAAGAGCTGATCGGCGTCGAAGAACGAGGTGCCGTCGGTGGCCGAGCCGGGCGCGGGCCTCACGACGGCGGCCGCGGTGAGGGAGCGGGCCAGCTCCCTCGGCCAGTGGACGCTCACCCCGGCGGCCGAGAGCCGTGCCCCGGCGTCGCTCAGCAGCTCGTACAGCTCGTCCTCGGTGAGGGCCAGTACGTCGGGGACGGGCTGGTCCAGCAGCCGTTCCAGCGGGGCCCAGACGCGGGCGGCGCGGCGCAGGGCGAGCACGGCGTCGATCCTGGCGCGGGGGCCGAAGGGTTCGCCCGCGCCGCCGTTCCACAGGGCGGCGGCGTCGACGACGTAGGTGGGGTCGGCGAGGCTGTGCACCTGGGTGACGGCCGCGGCGGCATGCCGTGCGGCGGGGTCGTTCCCGCTCTCGCTCTCGCCGGTGGCCCGGTCCGGGTCGGTGGTGCCGGCCGTGTCGAAGAGTTCGTACGCGGACAGGTCCAGGCGCAGCGAGACCCGCACCCCGGCGTCGAGGCCGGAGGCGACCTCCACCGCCCACTCCCGCGCCCCGGGCAGATGCTGGGCCTCACGGGCGGCGAAGGGCCCGCCCATGGCGTAGGCGGCGGCAGGTGTGCGGGGCAGGGTGTCGGCGACCGCGTCGAGGAATGCGCCGACGAGGTGCTCGGGGTCGGGGAGCCGCGGCGGGGTGGGGCCGGTGAGCGGGACCGCGTACCCCTCCCAGGGGAGGGCGGCGGCGACGGCCCGCAGATGGGCGATGTCCTCGGCGTCCCGGGGCCCGGCCCGCCAGGCGTCGTGGTCGTCGGCGGTCAGGCCGGGGAGCATCCGGCCCCGGGCGACCAGATGCAGGGCGTGCAGGGCGGCGGCGCCCCAGCAGCGGGTGGCGGGGTGGGCGGATCGCAGGTGCCGGGCGCGGGCCAGGAGGGGGAGCGCGTCGGTGACGGGGAGGACGAGGGCGGGGACGGTGTGCGCGCGGATCTCGTCGTCGCCCCTTGCCGTGTTCCCGCCCGCGTGCGCGGCGCCTTCGCCCGGCGGGCGTACGACGGTGATCTCGGTGCGCCGGGGGCCGGTGTCCGCCGCGTCGGACGTGGAGGCGGGGGCGCTCGGCAGCGGGCCGTCCGCCGGGTCCCAGAACGCGATGCGGCCCTGGCGGGGCAGGGCCGCGGGCAGGAAGACGGCGGCGCAGCGCAGGAGGCGGTCGTCGTCGGCGTCGTGCCGTGGTGGTGGGGCGATGGTCACCGGTCCCCCTCCTGAGTGCGGGTCCGTGTTCCGTGCCTGGTCAGCACGGAATCCTCTGACTCGCGAGTCTAGGCGGGGGGTGTGACAGCCGGTGTCCGCCGGGGATCCCGTCCCCCGGGTGCTCCGCTCCCGGACCCCCGCTCCTCAAACGCCGGAGGGACTGGAATTCGCCCTCCGGGGCAGACCGTCGGCCCGGGCGGCCGGGGAGGCCCCGGCGGGTGGAGCGGAAGCAGTGGGCGGAGCGGCTGCGGCAGGCGGGGACTCCTTGATCTCGACCCGGTCGATCTGCACGCCCCATCCGACCGCAGGGCTGTCGATCATCAGCTCAAGCCCCTGGTTCAGCTTCTCGCGGTTGGAGAGAAGGTCGTCCAGATCGCTCTTTCCGATGATCGAACGCAACGATGTCTGGGCCATCTGGGAGACCGCGAAGCGGTAGTCCTCCACCTCGACGACCGCGCTCGCCGCGTCGACCACCTTGAAGTAGATGACCGCGTCCACCCGCACCGTGACGTTGTCCCGGGTGATCCCGTCCTGCGCCGGCACCGGCATGGTGACGATCTGCATGTTGACCTTGCGCAGCCGCTCGACGCCCGGCAGCACCATCGTGAACCCGGGTCCGCGCACATCGTCGCGGAGCCGGCCGAGCCTGAGCACCACGCCCCGCTCGTACTGCTTGACGACCCGGGCGGCCGCCGCCGTGTACACGGCACCCGCCGACGCCGCCGCGACCACGGCGATCAAGAGCTCCTGGACCATGACGGCCCCCTGCCAGCCGGACGAACCGGACTATCTGTCGCGACGCTCTCTCACTTCGCGCCCTAATACCACGTTATGCCCGATTCGGACACCGGTCGAACCTCCGTCCGTCCGGCCGTCCCCCGCCCGGCGTCCTCCCGGATGCCGGGGCCCGGGGAAGCGGGCAGGGTGACGAGCGTCAGCCCGTACAGCCGAGCCGGACGAGACAGACGAGGATCCGCCCATGCCCGTGACCGACCACCGACGCCGCCGTCTCGGCATCGCCGCCCAGGCCGTGCTCCTGACCCTCACCGTCGCGGGCTGTTCCGGTCTCGGCCGGACCGCGGTCGGCCCGGTCACGTACACGACCGAGCGGGACGCCGTGATCATGCTGAACAGCCCCTCGGTCAAGGGCTGCCACCGGCTCGCCCCGGCGGGTGCCAAGGAAGTCGTCAACGGCACCCTGATCGACATCATCCTGTACCGGACGAGGGACTGCACCGGCCCGGGGACGACGTATCTCGCCACCACGTTCTCCGATGTCAACGCGCCCGGCGCGCTGCCCTGGCGCAGCTTCAGCACGGTCCACTGACGCCCGCCCGGCCGGGCCCGCCGGGCTCACGCCCGGCGGCGGACCCGCGCGACCAGGGCCGCCGTCGCCTCTCTGCGCTCCCTGGCGATCAGCACCATGACCACGACGAGCAGCGCGGGCATCACCGCGTTCGGCGGGTCGAGCAGCGTCAGCTGGACGACGGACGCCCCCGCCAGCAGGCCGCAGAAGGCGAGGGCCGCGACCCCGGCGAGCAGCGGGATCAGCAGCGCGACCGCCCCGGCCGCCTCCAGGAAGCCGATGGCGTACATCGCGCCCCGCCCCCAGCCCATCCGGGCGAAGGACTCGACGGCGGACTCGTGGGCGATCAGTTTGGCGCTCCCGCTGAAGCCGAGGAACAGCGCCAGGGCGTACCGCGCGACGTGCAGCGCGACGGTACGGCCCCGGCCCGCGGCGGGGGCGGAGACGGGGGCGGACGAGGGGGAACCGGCCGTGGCGGTCGGGGACATGGTGTGCTCCTCGGGGACGGGTGCGCGGTGTTGCGCACACCCGTACAGACCGGGGCCCCGCCCATAACTCATCGCTCGGCGGGGCAGGAATTCCCCGCTCTCCCGCGCTACTTGGGCACGGCCCGCACCCAGACGCCGTCGTCCGTGAGATAGCGGTCCACCCGCAGACCGGCCGCGTCCAGATACCCCTCGAACTCCTCCTTCGACAGCAGCCGGGACAGGAAGGTCTGGGTCCACCGGGCATCGGCGAACTCGTACTCCGCGCGCACCGAACGCACCCCGTCCCCGACCGGCTCCGAGGAGACGATGCGCGTCGTGCAGCCGGCCGGGTGGACCCGTTCGCGCGGCAGCGCGGTGTGGTAGTCCGCCCCCTCGCGCTGGAGGAGCACGACGCCTGCGTCGCGTACGTATCGGCGGCAGGTCCGCAGCAGTCCGTCGCGCACCCGGTGGTCGCCGGAGTGCACCAGGAACGAGGCCAGCATCACGACGTCGAAGGTCTCGTCCCCGAGGTCCAGCGACTCGATCGGGGCGCACACCGTCCGGGCGCCGCGCACCTTCTCCAGCATCTGCGGCGACTCGTCCACGGCCGTGACCGCGAAGCCGCGCTCGACCAGCGGATGGGTCACCCGGCCCGCCCCGCAGCCCAGTTCGAGGATGCTCGCCCCGGCGGGCACGGCCGCCTCGATGACGTCCGGTTCATCGCCGACGGCCAGCCGGGTGTACAGCTCGACCGCGCAGCCGTCCGGGGTGATCGCCCCGGGGCCCGTCCCTGAGTAGCCCTCACGTACCAGTTGTCCGCTCATACCCGGACGAACGCGCGTGCGGCGGCGGCCGTTCCCCGGGCGCTCACACCGAGCGGCGGGCGACCAGGGCGGCGCAGAGGTGCTGGAGGTCGGCGGGGCGGGCCGGGGAGAGTCCGGTCAGCCGGTCGATGCGGCGGATGCGGTAGTCGACGGTGTTGGGGTGGACATGCAGTGCGGCCGCCGCGGCCCGGCGGTCCAGCCCGTGTTCGAGGTACGTCTCCAGCGTGTGCAGCAGCTCCGGCTTGGCCTCCAGCGGGTGCAGGAGCCGGGCCAGCCCGCGCAGCGCCTCGCTGGGCCTGCTCAGCTGGTACTCCAGCAGGACGTCGGCCAGCCGGTAGAGGCCGGGCGCCCGGCCGGTGCGGGCGACGAGATCGACGATCTCGGCGTTACGGGCCACCGCGGCCGGCACCGCCGCCGGTTCGGCGGTCTCGGCGGCCGCCGTGACGGGGACGCCCGCCGCCCGGGTCGCCTCGGCGATCAGCTCGCGCAGGCCGCCGGGCCCGCTCCAGGGGGGCTGTTTTGCGACGGGCAGCAGCACGGTGCCGCCGGACGCGTCCAGGGCCGTCAGCGCGGGCGTCCCGGCGAACCGGTCCAGGGCCGTGCGGATGCGGCGGATCTTGCGGCGGGCCGCCACCTCCGTCCCCGGTCCCGGGGCCTGGCCCACCTCGTCGTGGTGCGGGGCGAGCGCGAGGGCCATCGTCAGATAGCGGGCGGCGGGGCGCAGGCCGGTGCGCCGGGTGAAGCCCTCCAGGTCCTCACCGGTGAGGAGCGCGGCCATCAGGGCGTGCCGGCCGCCGTGCTCCTGGCTGTCCAGGATCTGCCGGGCCTCCAGGTACGCCCCGCTCACCGCGGAGGTCAGCTGCTGCTGGAGGACCATGATGCGGTCCATGATCTCCAGCACGGCCGGCAGGTCGCCCGGGCCCGCGTCGCGCGCGGTCTCCTCCCAGCACATCGCGATGCCCACCTGGTACGCGGTGAGGATGGCGTCCAGCGGTACGCCCTCCTCGGCACGCTGGGCCGCCGAGTCGCGCTGCTGGGCGAGTTCGGCGTCGGTCGCCGCTCTGCGGTGCTCGACGACGTCGGCGAACAGGCGCAGGTTGTGCTGGACGATGTCCGCGATGTCGCCCGCGATCTCCTCGTGGGGCAGCTCCGCGTAGACCGGCAGATCGCTCAGCAGCCGGGCGACGACACGGGCGGTGAGGGCGGGGACGCGGGCCCGCAGCCGGCCCGCCACCGGGCGTCCGCCGAGGCACAACGGCCGCTGTCCGGCCCCGACGGCCGTCCGCTCGTTGTCATGCGTCACAAAAGCCCCCGCGGAAGTCTGCGTTACCGACCAGTTAAACGACGGCGTTCGAGTCTGCATGATGACCGGCGACACCCGCCATGCCCCCACTCTCAGCGCACCGGAGGTCGTCGTGAACTCGTCCCGAAACAAGGCGTTCTGTCGTTCCGTCAGAGGAGCCGCCACCGCTGTCGCCCTGGCCTCCCTGGCCGTCGGCACCACCGCGTCCGGTGCCTGGGCGGCGAGCGCCGACGACCCCGTCCAGTACGTGGCGCTCGGCGACTCCATGGCCTCGGGACCGCTCATCCCGGGCGTCACCGGCTCGCTCGCCTGCGGCCGTTCCACGCACAACTACGCGCACGAGCTGGCGGCGAGCATCGGCGCCTCGCTGCGCGACGTGACGTGCAGCGGTGCCCAGTCCAAGCACATGGCCGAGAAGCAGTCCCTGTCTCTGCTCGACGTCCCGATGGGCTCGGCGGCGCCGCAGTTCGACGCGCTGCGCGCGGACACCGACCTGGTGACCCTGACCATCGGCGGCAACGACGCCGGTCTGGTCGGCATCGCGCAGGACTGCATGCAGCTCGACCCGACCGCCACCCCGTGCAGGGACAAGCTGACGGAGGGCGGGGTCGACCAGGTGGCGCAGCGGATCGACGCGTTCGCGCCGCGCCTGGCGGCCGTACTGGACGGAATCCACCAGCGGTCCCCGCAGGCGAGGATTCTCGTGACGGGCTACGGGCTGTACATCAAGCCGGGCGGCTGCTGGCCGCTGCAGCCCGTGCTGCCGGTGGACGCCGACTTCCTCCAGGGCAGTGTGAACCGGATGAACGCGGTGATCGCCGAGCAGAGCGCCGCGCACGGCGCCGAGTACATCGACGTCGCCACGCCGAGCAAGGGCCACGACGCCTGCCGGGCGCCGTCCGACAAGTGGGTCGAGGGGTACGTGCCGACCGCGCCGGCCGCCCCGCTGCACCCGAACCGGCAGGGCGAGGCCGCCTACGCCCGCATCATCGGCGCGCACCTCCAGGGGAGCTGACCCGTGCGGCAGCGGATACTCGACGGACTGCTCGCGGTGGCGCTCGGCACCGCCGCGCTCCTCGCCCCGCCCGCCCACGCGGCCCCGGCGGACCCTTCCCCGGCGCGGGGCTGCGACCCGCTGGCACCCGCCGAGTGCCTGCTGCCGTTCCCCGACGACTGGTACACCCGGCCGGACCCGCGCACCGACACGGGCCGCCGGGTGGCCTTCGACGCCTCGGTCCTGCCCCGGCCCGCTACGGGGCAGGCCGTCGACCCGGCGGCCTGGAACCGGTCCGACGGCTTCTCCCCCGGCTCCACCCTGATCGCCCAGGTGCCGGGCCTCGACCTGACGAGGACCGGCGCGGCCCCGCTCACCGACATCGGCAGGTCGCTGGAGCGGGACGCGCCCGTCGTCCTGCTGGACACCACGACCGGTGAGCGGTGGCCGTACTGGGCGGAGCCGGACGCCAACGCCGCAGACCCCGCGCGCCGGGCCCTGCTGATCCACCCGGCCCGCAACTTCCGCGACGGCCACCACTACGCCGTGGCGCTGCGCCGGCTCAAGGACGGAGCGGGCCGTACGATTCCGGCCGCCGCCCCGTTCGCCGCCGTCGCCGGAGAGCGGCTGCCCGCGCACGACCCGCTGCGCGTGCGCCAGGACCGGCTGCGGCCCGCGCTGAGCGCCCTGCGCCGGGCCGGGGTCTCCACCCAGGGGCTCAATCTGGCCTGGGACTTCACGGTCGCCTCCACCCGCAGCCTCACCGGCGACCTGTTCACCCTCCGCGACGACGCGTTCCGCCGCCTCGGCAACCGCTCGCCCGCCTTCACGGTCACCGGGGTCACGGACTTCACCCGGGAGCAGGACCCCCGGATCGCCCGCGAGGTCACCGGTGAGATCACCGTGCCCGGCTATCTGGACACGCCGGGCGGCCCGCCCGGCGCCGTGCTGAACCGCGACCGGAACGGCACCCCGCGCGCTCTCCCCGGCAGCAACCAGACCGCCGCGTTCCGCTGCGAGATCCCGCGCGCCGCCTTCCGTACGCCCTCCCGCCCCTCGCTCTACGGGCACGGACTGCTCGGCTCACGCAACGAGGTCGGCGCGGGCAACGTCAAGGACATGGCGGCCGAGCACGACTTCACCTTCTGCGCGACGGACTGGATCGGCATGGCCAAGGACGACATCCCCGTCGTGCTGGCCGCGCTCGCCGATCCGACCCTGTTCCCCGCCGTCCCCGAACGCAGCGAACAGGGCATGCTGAACGCCCTGTTCCTCGGCCGCGCCCTGATCCACGCCGAGGGCCTGGGCGGCGACCCGGCGTTCCGTACCGCCGGGGGCCGTCCACTCCTCGACACCCGGCACGGTCTCGCGTACGACGGGAACAGCCAGGGCGGCATCCTGGGCGGGGCGCTGATCGCCGCCTCGACCGACATCCGGCGCGGGGTCCTGGGCGTCACCGCCATGAACTACGGGCTGCTGCTCAACCGCAGCGCCGACTTCGCCCCGTTCCAGCAGGTCCTGGACGGGGCCTACCCCGACAAGCTGCGCCAGCAGCTCGTCCTCCAGCTGTTCCAGATGGTGTGGGACCGGGGCGAGACCGACGCGTACGCGAACCACCTCACCGATCACCACCAGGTGCTGATGCACATCGCGTACGGCGACCACCAGGTCGCGAACGCGGCGGCCGACGTGGAGGCGCGCAGCATCGGCGCCCGGCTGGTCTCCCCCGCGCTCGCCCCGGGCCGCAGCCCCGATGCCGTCCCCCACTGGGGCATCCGGCACGTCGGCGCCGGCCAACTGCCCTACCGGGGATCGGCCATGACCGTCTGGGACAGCGGCACCCCCACCCCTCCGCTCACCAACACCCCGCCCACCGGGCCCGCTTACGGGCACGATCCGCACGAGGATCCCCGCAACTCGCCCGCCGCACGTCAGCAGAAGGCCACCTTCCTGACCACCGGCCGTGTCATCAATGTCTGCGGCACCACCCCGTGCACCGTCTCCCCGACCTCCTGACGCCTCCCCTGCCCGCAGGGACCTGACAAGGAGCACCATGCGTACGCACCGCATCGCCGGAGCCGCCCTCGCGGCCGCCCTCCTGACCGGTACGGCCATGGCGCCGGCCGCCCTCGCCGCGCCGCCCGCAGCCGCGCCGGCCGCCGCTCGGTCCGCCGTCCCCTTCACGGCCGCCACCGCCGCACGCGCCGCCGACGGGGGTTACGCCCTGTCCTGGGCCTCGCCCGCCGCCTCGGTGACCGTCACCGCCGTCACCTCCCCCGACGCCACCACCGGCACCGCGCTCGGGACGGCGGCGGGCACCGGCTCGCTGACCGTGCCCGCCGGGACCCTTCCGGAGGCCGGGCGCTGGTACTTCCGGCTGGTCCCGGACAGCGGCGGCCCGCTGGTGGTCGCGGACCGCTCGCTCGGCCTGGAGTCCGCCCGCAACTTCCGGGACATCGGCGGCTACCGCACCACGGACGGCCGCTGGGTCCGCTCCGGCCTGGTCTACCGCTCCAACAAGCTGAGCTCCCTCACCGACGCCGAGCAGCAGCGGCTGCTCTCCCAGGGGCTGACGCTCGATGTGGACCTGCGCAACGCCCAGGAGCGGCACGACGACCCGGACCGGCTGCCGGCCGGTGTCACGTACCAGGTCGCCGATGTCGTCTCGCTCAGCCACGGGATCCGCTTCCACGACTCGGCCCTGATGACCCTGGCCCAGGCCATAGCCGCCGGCCTCTTCTCCGGCTCCTCCGACCTGGGCCAGTCCATCGGCTACCCGTTCATGGTCGACTTCGTGGGCGCCGACTACGCGTTCCACGACCTGGTCACGGCCGTCACCACGAACACCTCGGGCGCCACGGTCTTCCACTGCAGCGCGGGCAAGGACCGCACCGGCTGGGGCACCGCCGTCCTGCTCACGCTGCTCGGCGTGCCCCGGGAGACGGTCGAGGCGGACTTCCTGGCCAGCAACCAGTACACGGGCAACCCGAAGGCCGTGGAGCTGAGCTGGCTGCGCGCGGCGTTCGCCGAGGTGGACCACATCTACGGCGACTTCGCCGCGTACGTACGCGACGGGCTGAAGCTCGACGCGGCGACCGTGGAGACCCTGCGCGCGCGGCTGCTGACCGGCTGAGCCGCACGTTCTCGCGGGCACCTCGCGACATCCGTGCCGCCGTGGGTCCATGCTGGTAGGTGAGGCGATGGCCATGCGTAGCGGTAATGAACCGACCACTGCCCGCAGTCCGCTGCGGATGCGGCTCTGGCTGGGCCTGTGGGGCCTGGCCTGGGCCGTCTTCGGGCTGACGGCCTTCACCCTGACCGGCCGGGCCGGCTGGGCGGCTGCCTGCGGGGTGCTGCTCGTGCTGGTCCTGGTGGATCTGGCCGTGGTCGTCCACCACATGCGCCGGGGCCCGCACTACCAGCCGGGCAGCACGATCCCGCCGTACGAGCCGGATCATGGCCCCGGACGGCGCGGGTACCGGTGCTGAGCGGCACGGAAGGCCCGCGGTACGGGTGACGGGCGGGCGGAGGTGTCAGCTCTCCGTGTCGAAGCGGGCGGCCTTCAGATACTCCGGGTTGGGGTCCAGCGCGGCTGCCAGCCGGAAGTGGCGCGTGGCCCGCTCGGGGTGGCCGGAGCGCTCGAAGGTGCGGGCGAGCGCGAAGTGCGCGAAGGCGTTGTCCGGCTCCCGCTCCAGGACCAGTTCGAATTCGAGCTCGGCCGGGCGCAGTTGGGCGGCAGCGAAGAAGGCGCGGGCCCGCAGCAGACGGGCCGCGGTGTTCTCCGGGTGGGAGGCGATGACCGAGTCGAGCAGTTGCACCGCGCCCCGGGGATCACGCGCGGCGAGCAGCTGCTCGGCCGCACGGAAGTCGATGACGTCGGTTTCCGGGTTCCTCTCGGGCACAGTCGCATCCTTCCCTCGTCCACCGCGGGGTGAACATCGGCCCGGCCGCCGGTATTCCGGCCCGGGGTCAGCCGGCCTCGGCCCGCCGGACCAGCTCCGCCCAGACCTCGGCGACCCTCGGTTCCAGCTCCTCGACGGTCCCGTCGTTGTCGATCACCAGATCGGCGACGGCGCGCCGCTCCTCCCGGGTGGCCTGGGCGGCCATCCGGGCGCGCGCCTCCTCCTCCGTCATCCCGCGCAGCCGCACGAGGCGGTCGAGCTGGGTCTTGGGAGCGGCGTCGATGACGACGACCAGGTCGTAGAGGGGGGCGAGGCCGTTCTCGGTGAGCAGGGGCACGTCGTGGACGACCACGGACCCGGGGCTCGCCTCCCGCTCCAGTTCGGCGGAGCGGGCACCGACGAGCGGGTGGACGATCGCGTTGAGCGCGGCGCGGCGGCCCGGGTCGGCGAAGACGATCGAGCCGAGCTTCGGCCGGTCCAGGGTGCCCTCGGGGGTGAGGATCTGTGCGCCGAACTCCTCGACCACGGCCGCGAGACCCGGGGTGCCGGGCTCGACGACCTCGCGGGCGATCCGGTCCGCGTCGATGAGGACGGCTCCGTGACCGACGAGCAGCCGCGACACCTCGCTCTTGCCGGCGCCGATGCCGCCGGTCAGGCCCACTTTCAGCATGGGCGGCAGCCTAGTGCCCCGCCCCCGGCCCTGCGGGGGCGGGCCCGGCCCGGATCAGCCGTCTCCCTCGCGCTCGGCGAGGAACTTCTCGAATTCGAGGCCGATCTCGTCGGCGGACGGCAGGTCCACCGGCTCGGCGACCAGACTGCCGCGCGTCTCGGCCCCGGCCACCGCGTCGTACTGGTGCTCAAGGCCCTCGACCAGCGTGACGAGTTCCTCGTCGCCCTGGTCGATCTGGCGGTCGATCTCCGTCTGGGTGCGGTGCGCCTCGGTGCGCAGGGCGTGGGCGATGGTCGGCAGGACCAGCCCGGTCGCCGCCGTGATCGACTCCAGCGCGGTGAGCGCGGCATCGGGGTAGGCGGAGCGGGCCACATAGTGCGGGACATGGGCGGCGACACCGAGCACGTCGTGTCCGGCCTCCATCAGCCGGTACTCGACAAGGGCCTCGGCGGAGCCGGGGACCTGTGCCTCGTCGAACGGGCTGCGGTGACCGGGCATGAGGTCGGTGCGGTTGCCGTGCGGGGTGATGCCGACCGGGCGGGTGTGCGGCACGCCCATCGGGATGCCGTGGAAGTTGACCGCGAGGCGCACACCGAGCCGCTCGACGATCTGCTCGACGGCGGCGGCGAAACGCTCCCACTCGACATCGGGCTCGGGCCCGGACAGCAGCAGGAACGGCGCCCCGGTGGCGTCCTGGACAACCCGGACGTCCAGGGTCGGGGTCTCGTACGCCGACCAGCGGTCGCGCTTGAACGTCAGCAGGGGACGGCGTGCGCGGTAGTCGACCAGGCGGTCGTGGTCGAAGCGGGCCACGACCTGGTGCGGCAGGGATTCGAGCAGGCCGTCGACGATCTGCTCACCGGTCTCACCCGCGTCGATGTATCCCTCGAAGTGGTAGAGCATGACCAGGCCGGCCGACTCCTGGGCGAGCGCCATGTCGACGACAGCCAGGCCCTTCGGCTCCCATTCGTACAAACTCTGCGGATCAGGCACGGTTACCGCTCCTCCTTGTGTTCCTGAAGAAGAACGTCCCGGGGGGCATGGGCATTCCCGCCCATGCCCCTTCACATGGTGTTTACCCAAGGACCCGCGTGTGCAGTGCCGTGACCGCCTTCCGGGCCGAGGTGAACGCGCCGTGCTGCCAGGCATCCGCGTAGCTGAGGTAGTCCCCGGCGAAGTACACGTGTCCGGCGGCCTTGTTGAGCGGTGCGAAGACGGGCGCGTCCGGGCCGCCCGGCAGGGAGTGCCAGGACGCCTCCAGGTACGGGGTCTGGCGCCAGTGGTGGGAGAACGAGGTGGCGAGTTCCGTGCGGTACTTCTCCCCGTGGATCTTCACGCCCTGCGCGACGGCCCGCGCCTCGCGCTCGCGCGGGCTGAGCGCGGCGTACGCGTCCGCGTCGGACCCGGTGTTGTAGTACCCGATGATCGTTCCGCGCCGGCCCTGGTGGCCGTAGGACGGGTACCAGATGTGGGCCAGGTCCAGGTCCGTCTCGGTGATCCCGCCATAGATCCGGTGGTCGCTCTCCCACCAGCGGCTGCGGTACTCGAGCCCGATCTTGCCGGCCGAGGAGGGCTTGCAGGCCTCCAGCGCGGTCTGGACGGCCGGGCCCAGGTTGTGCGCGGTCCCGGCCAGGATGTTGGGCGGCAGGGCCGCGACGCAGTAGTCCGCATCGATGCGGCGGGTGCGGCCGGACTGGGTGTAGGTGACGGTGACGCCGTGGGCGGTGTCGGTGATCTCGGTGACGGCCGCGCCGGTACGGATCCGGCGCTCCCCGATCGCCCGGGTGAGCGCGGCGGGTATCCGGTCCATCCCGCCGACCGGCTGGAACATCAGCATCGCCTGGTCGTACTCGAACTCGAAGGCGAAGTAGCGCCCGACGCCGCTGGCGAAGACCTCGGATGCGGAGGGGACGGAGCCGAGCTGCTCACCGGGGGTGCCTGCGGCGGCCGGGTCGACGCGGTAGCCGCGCCGGGGGCTTCCGGTGTAGTCGAGGGTGTCGCCGATGTCGCCGAAGTCCTTGAGGAATTCCAGCAGCCGCTCCTGGTCGTCGGCGGTGATCTGCCGGTCGAGGGCCCCCTTGTCGGTGGCCTTGGAGAGCAGTTCGGCGACATAGCCGTACACATCGGCCTTGGCGGTGCGGTAGCGCACCGGGGCCTTCATGCCCGACTTCTCGTTGAAGATGTAGGCATTGGCGTTCACATTGGTGAAAACCTCGATGGGTACGCCGAGTTCGCGGCAGTAGTCGAGGGTGACCATCCACTGCGGGATCCGGCCGGGCCCGGCGTTCATGTACTGCCCGTCGGAGAACCGCGCGGTCTGCTGGACGCCGTGGATGTCGGTGGTGGAATCGCCGCCGCGCACGGTGAAGTTGCGGCCTCCCGTGCGGCCCCTTGCCTCCAGGACCGTACAGTCGTAGCCCGCCTTGCCGAGTTCGTAGGCGGTGGCGAGTCCGGCGATGCCGCCGCCCACCACGACCACCTTGGCCGCGGCCTTGCCCTTCAGGTGGAAGTCACTGCTGCTGGGCGCGCGGAAGGCGGGTTCGCGGCCTGCCGCCCGGGCGGTGGGGGCGAGGCCGAGCGCCCCCATGGTGGCGAACATCGCCCCGGCCCCGCCGGAGAGCCCGACGTTGCGCAGGAAAGTGCGGCGGCTCGCGCCCGGCGTCGCGGACGAGTGGTGCGAAGCATGCGTCATGTCCCGGCTCCCCTTCGGATCTTGAGGTTGCCGGGGATCCTGGCAAGGGGGTGTTACGGGCCGTCAGTTACTCGTGTATCCCACACGTTTCTCTGTGTTCACGCGCTTCACCGGGCTCGCGATCAATGGTCCAGACCTTGACACGCCCCCGGCCCGTCCCTACCGTCACTGGGCAGCAAGTTCAGGCACTCGCCCCATATTCATGTACGAGAACATCCTGGACCTTTCACGGGAAGGCACCCCCATGCGCACCCGCACGCTGCTCCCCGCCCTGCTGGCCACCGCCCTCGCCACCGGTGGCCTCGCGCTCGCCTCCGCCACCACGGCGGGTGCCGCCACGGTCATCGAGGTGAGCACCGCCGCCCAGCTCAAGTCGGCCCTCACCGCGGCCGCGCCCGGCGACACGATCCACCTCGCCGACGGCACGTACACCGGCAACTTCAAGACCACCGTGCCCGGCACCGCCGCCGCCCGCATCACCCTGACCGGCTCCGCCGGGGCGGTCCTCACGGCCGGCGGCGGCTACGGGCTGCACCTCAACGGCGCCTCGTACTGGACCGTGCGGGGCGTCACCGTCACCGGCGGCCAGAAGGGCATCATGGCCGATGCCGCCGACGGCGTGATCATCGACTCGGTGACCGTGCACGACCTCACCATGGAGGGCGTCCACTTCCGCAAGTCCAGCAGCGACGGCGTCATCAGGAACTCCCGGATCTACGACACCGGGCACGACGGACGCGGCATGGGCGAGGGCGTGTACGTCGGCACGGCGGGCGACCTCTCCGACCGCAGCGACCGGGTGCAGATCCTGGACAACACGATCGGCCCCGGAGTCGGCGGCGAGAACGTCGACATCAAGGAGGGCACCACCGGGGCGCGCGTCATCGGCAACACCTTCGACGGCAGCGGGCTGACCGGCGCCAACTACGACGACTCCTGGGTCGACGTGAAGGGCAACGACGTCCTCGTCGAGGGCAACCACGGCACCCGTACGACCAACAACGGCTACGAGACGCACACCCAGCAGAGCGGCTGGGGCTGCGGGACCGTCTTCCGGGACAACGCCTCGGACCTGTCGGGATCGACGGGCGACAGAAGGATCGCGATCAACGTCACCAACTACAGCGCGAGTTGCCCGACGACGGTCTACGCGAGCAACACCGTCACGGGCGGCAACGGCCTGACCGACATCGCCGTCACCCCGTAGGACCGGCCGGACCCACGGATGAGGCCCGCCCCCCGAAGGGGACGGGCCTCATCCGTCATCCACTGCTGCGGCCGATGACCGGCCGGAGGGTCAGAGCGTCAGCTCTGGCCGCCCGCCAGCTTCTCGCGCAGGGCAGCCAGGGCCTCGTCCGACGCCAGGGCGCCGGAGTTGTCCGCGGACTCCGAGGAGTACGAGCCGCCACCGCTGCCGCCGGAGGCAGCCGGGGCGTTGCCGGCCGGGGCGGCAGCGCCCTCGGCGGCAGCGGCCTCGTCGGCCTCGCGGGACTTGATGACCTGGGCCTGGTGCTGCTCGAAGCGCTGCTGCGCCTCGGCGTACTGGGTCTCCCAGACCTCGCGCTGAGCCTCGAAGCCCTCGAGCCAGTCGTTGGTCTCGGGGTCGAAGCCCTCGGGGTAGATGTAGTTGCCCTGGTCGTCGTACGACGCGGCCATGCCGTACAGGGTCGGGTCGAACTCGACCGACGCCGGGTCGCCACCGAAGGACTCGTTGGCCTGCTTCAGCGAGAGGCTGATGCGACGGCGCTCGAGGTCGATGTCGATGACCTTGACGAAGATCTCGTCGTTGACCTGGACGACCTGCTCCGGGATCTCCACGTGGCGCTCGGCCAGCTCGGAGATGTGGACCAGGCCCTCGATGCCCTCGTCGACGCGCACGAACGCACCGAACGGAACGAGCTTGGTGACCTTACCGGGAACGACCTGCCCGATCTGGTGCGTACGGGCGAACTGCTGCCACGGGTCTTCCTGCGTCGCCTTGAGCGACAGGGACACGCGCTCGCGGTCCATGTCCACGTCGAGGACCTCGACGGTGACTTCCTGGCCGACCTCGACAACCTCGGAGGGGTGGTCGATGTGCTTCCAGGACAGCTCGGAGACGTGCACGAGACCGTCGACGCCACCCAGGTCCACGAAGGCACCGAAGTTGACGATCGAGGAGACGACGCCGGAGCGGACCTGACCCTTCTGGAGGGTCGTGAGGAACGTCTGGCGGACCTCGGACTGGGTCTGCTCGAGCCAGGCACGGCGGGACAGGACCACGTTGTTGCGGTTCTTGTCCAGCTCGATGATCTTGGCCTCGAGCTCCTTGCCCACGTACGGCTGGAGGTCGCGGACGCGGCGCATCTCGACGAGCGACGCCGGCAGGAAGCCGCGGAGGCCGATGTCGAGGATGAGACCACCCTTGACGACCTCGATGACGGTACCGGTGACGATGCCGTCTTCTTCCTTGATCTTCTCGATGGTGCCCCAGGCACGCTCGTACTGAGCGCGCTTCTTCGAGAGGATCAGGCGGCCTTCCTTGTCCTCCTTCTGAAGGACCAGGGCCTCGATCTCGTCGCCGACCTTGACGACCTCGTTCGGGTCGACGTCGTGCTTGATCGAGAGCTCGCGGCTCGGGATGACACCTTCGGTCTTGTAACCGATGTCGAGGAGAACCTCGTCCCGGTCAACCTTGACGATGACACCGTCAACGATGTCGCCGTCGTTGAAGTACTTGATCGTCTCGTCGATCGCCGCGAGGAACGCGTCCGCGTCGCCGATGTCGTTGACCGCAACCTGCGGAGTGGTGGCGGTGGTCTCGGTGCTGCTCGTCATGTGGGAAAGGGCTCCGGTACGGACAGTGAGTCGAAGTTACTGCTACGCCGTGAGCCCGTATCGCCTCTGCAGAAGCCGGACAGCCTGGGAAGCGCCGGCCCCTGAGCGGGAGGCGCCTCGTGAACCGAGGGGACATACAACAGATGCGAGCGCGGCCTGCTAGGTCTGAGGCGCGCAGGCTCGCAGCGCAACTTGTAGCATACGGGGGCAGCAGGGCACGGTCAATGCGCGAAGGCGCACACCAGGGGCGGAACAACCCATACCCGGCACAACTCAGGTTCACCGAGGCCACATCGGCCCCGGCGAGGTTCCGGACACACGGGTCCCGCGCGCACGAGATCCCCCTGGTACGTACCGCGTACGACGGGGTGAAGGCAAACTACAACGACGGACACGATGAGCCAAGAGATCTACGCCCCCGAACCCGAGGCGACACGCCGCAGCGCCGGTGAGGCCGAGAGCAGCAGGGCCAGCCGGGGCTGGTGGGACAGCAACGCCGACGAGTACCAGAGCGACCACGGCACCTTCCTCGGCGACGACCGCTTCGTCTGGGGCCCCGAGGGTCTCGACGAGGCCACGGCCGGGCTGCTGGGCCCCGCCGGATCGCTGAAGGGCCTGGACGTCCTGGAGATCGGAGCCGGCGCGGCGCAGTGCTCACGCTGGCTCGCGGCGCAGGGCGCCCGCCCGGTCGCCCTGGACCTCTCCCACCGCCAGCTCCAGCACGCGCTGCGGATCGGCGGGGGCATCCCGCTGGTCGAGGCGGACGCCGGGGTGCTGCCCTTCCGCGACGGCTCCTTCGACCTGGCCTGCTCCGCGTACGGCGCGGTGCCGTTCGTCGCCGATCCGGTCCAGGTCTTCCGCGAGGTCCACCGGGTGCTGCGCCCCGGCGGCCGCTGGGTCTTCTCGGTCACCCATCCCGTCCGCTGGGCCTTCCCCGACGAGCCGGGCCCCGAGGGGCTGTCCGTCGCCGCCTCGTACTTCGACCGCACGCCGTACGTGGAGCAGGACGAGCAGGGCAACGCCGTGTACGTCGAGCACCACCGCACGGTGGGCGACCGGGTGCGGGACGTGGTGGCGGGCGGCTTCCGGCTGCTCGACCTGGTGGAGCCGGAGTGGCCGTCCTGGAACGATCAGGAGTGGGGCGGCTGGTCGCCGCTGCGCGGCCATCTGATCCCGGGGACCGCGATCTTCGTCTGCGCCCGGGACTGAGACACCGGCCGGTGCGGGGCCCGGGCGCCGCGCGTACGAGACTGGGGGCGTGATCCGCACCGAGGCCCTGGACCAGCTGCCCGTCCGCACCGCCGTGCCCGCGCTGCGGCGGGCGCTCGACGACCGGGGGGTCGCGGTGCTGTGCGCCCCGCCCGGCACCGGCAAGACGACCCTGGTCCCGCTGGTGCTGGCCGGGCTGACCGGTGAAGGACCGGTGCGCCGGGTGGTGGTCGCCGAACCGAGGCGGATCGCCGCCCGCGCGGCGGCCCGGCGGATGGCCTGGCTGCTCGGCGAACGGACCGGCGGACGGGTCGGGTTCACCGTGCGCGGCGAGCGCGTGGTGGGGCCGGACACCGTGGTCGAGGTGGTCACCACCGGGGTGCTGCTCCAGCGGCTCCAGCGCGACCAGGAGCTCGCGGGCGTCGACGCGGTGATCATCGACGAGTGCCACGAGCGGCATCTGGACGCGGACACGGTGGCCGCCTTCCTGCTGGACGTCCGCGCGGCGATCCGGCCCGACCTGCGGCTGGTCGCCGCCTCGGCCACCACGGACGCGGAGGGCTGGGCTCGGCTGCTCGGCGACGCCCCGGTGGTCGAGGCGCAGGGTGTGTCGCACCCGGTGGAGGTCGTGTGGGCGCCGCCGCCGAGGCCGGTGCGCCCGCCGCACGGGATGAGGGTCGATCCGGCGCTGCTGAGCCATGTCGCCGCCGTGGTGCGGCGGGCGCTGGCCGAGCGGGACGGCGATGTGCTGTGTTTCCTGCCCGGGGTCGGTGAGATCGGCCGGGTGGCCGGTCAGCTGTCCGGGGTGGCGGCCGAAGTCCTCCAGGTGCACGGGCGGGCCCCGGCGGCCGTGCAGGACGCGGTGCTCGCGGGCTCCTCGCAGGGGCGGCGGGTGGTGCTGGCGACCTCGGTGGCGGAGTCGTCGCTGACCGTCCCCGGGGTGCGGACGGTCGTCGACTCCGGGCTCGCCAGGGAGCCGCGCACGGACCACGCGCGGGGGCTGAGCGCGCTGACGACGGTACGGGCCTCGCAGGCGGCGGGCCGCCAGCGGGCGGGCCGGGCCGGGCGGGAGGCGCCCGGGACGGTCTACCGCTGCTGGGAGCAGGCGGAGGACGGGCGGCTGGCCCGGTTCCCGTCCCCGGAGATCAAGGTGGCCGATCTGGCGGCGTTCGCGCTCCAGGCGGCCTGCTGGGGCGATCCGGACGCCTCGGGGCTCGCGCTGCTCGACGCGCCCCCGGAGGGTGCGATGGGCGCGGCCCGCGAGGTGCTGACGGCGGTCGGCGCGGTGGGGGCGGACGGCCGGGTCACCGAGCGGGGGCTGCGGATGTCCCGGCTCGGGCTGCATCCCCGGCTGGCGAGGGCCCTGCTGGACGGGGCGGCCGAGGCCGGGGGCCGCCGGGCCGCCGAGGTGGTGGCGCTGCTCAGCGAGGAGCCGCCCCGGGACTACGGGGACGACCTGGCCGCAGCGTTGCGTACCGCGCGGCTCGGCAAGGACGGGTACGCCGCCCGCTGGCGCCAGGAGGTGCGGCGGCTGTCCTCCTCCCTCAAGGGCTCCGGGGCCGGCGGCGCCGGCCCGGACGACGCCGCCGTGGGCCTGGTCGCCGCGCTGGCGTTCCCCGAGCGGGTGGCGCGGGCCCGGGGCGAGGGCGCGTTCCTGATGGCCTCGGGCACGGGCGCGGAGCTGGGCGAGGGCTCGCGGCTGCGCAGCGCGCCCTGGCTGGCGGTCGCGGTGGCGGACCGGCCGGCGCACGCGGCGTCGGCCAGGGTCCGGCTCGCGGCGGTCATCGACGAGGACACCGCGCGGCTGGCGGCCGGGCATCTGCGGTTCGCGGGCGAGGAGGTCCGCTGGGACGGCCGGGACGTGGTGGCCCGCCGGGTCGAACGGCTGGGCGCGGTCGAGCTGTCGGAGCGCCCGCTGAAGCAGCCCGATCCGGACCTGGTCCGTGAGGCGCTGGTGGAGGGGCTGCGGCGGGAGGGGCTCGGGCTGCTGCGCTGGAGCCGGGACGCGGAGCAGTTGCGGGAGCGGCTGGCCTTCCTGCACCGGGAGCTGGGGGCGCCCTGGCCGGATGTGTCGGACGGGGCGCTGCTGGAGCGTACCGGTCAGTGGCTGGAGCCCGAGCTGTCGCGGGCCCGGCGGCGGTCCGGGCTGGCCGCGATCGACGCCGGGCAGGCGCTGCGCAGGCTGCTGCCCTGGGCGACCGGCGAGGCGGCCCGGCTGGACGAGCTGGCCCCGGAGCGGATCGAGGTGCCGAGCGGTTCGCGGATCAGGGTGGAGTACGGCGGGGCGCAGCCCGTGCTCGCGGTGAAGCTCCAGGAGCTGTTCGGTCTCCAGGAGACCCCGAGGGTGGCCGGCGTACCGGTGCTGGTCCATCTGCTCTCCCCCGCCGGCCGGCCCGCCGCGGTGACGGCGGACCTGGCGTCGTTCTGGCGGGAGGGCTACAAGGCGGTGCGGGCGGAGCTGCGCGGCCGGTATCCGAGGCATCCGTGGCCGGAGGACCCGGCGACGGTGGAGGCGACGCGGTACACGAAGGCGCGGCTCAGGCGGGAGTAGGCGCCGGGCCGGGGGCGGCTTCGGGGACGGGATCGGGCCGGGGCCCGTCCGGGCGCCGGGAGCGGGCCTCCAGCCAGAGCGCGAGGGCCAGCAGCACGGCGGCGAGGCCGAGGAAGCCCCGGGGCAGGTACGAGGTGAGCAGCAGGACCAGCAGGCGCTGGGACTTGACGAGGTCGACGATCGAGACGACGTAGTCCTCGCGCATCTTCACATGGCCGGCGAACACGGTGACGGTGTCCTGGGGCATGCCCATCGCCTTGGCGTTGCGCATCTCCTCGCGGTGGATCTCCTCGCCGTTGACCGGCGCGCCGGTGACGGGGTCGACCCAGAACATCCGCTTGGTGGTGTACCAGCGGGTCATCCCGGTCCTGGCGATCTGCGCCGGGGTGATGCCCTTGATGGGCATCGTCTTCGGCATGGGGACCTCGGTCCACGGGACGGTCTGCTCGAAGTAGTAGACCTCCAGGCCGCGGAAGGTGCGGGTGCCCCTGTAGTGGATGGGCGAGCTGGTGCGGGTCTGGGCGTCGAAGTACTCGTAGTCGCGCTTCTCGGTGAGGAAGGGCCATTTGAACTCGATGCCCTCGCGGGTGACCGGGTCGCCGTCGACCATTTCGCCGGTGGCGTGGACGGGGGCCTGGCTGTGGGCGTCGAAGATGTAGCGCTCGGGGATCTTGGAGACCATCTTGCCGTCGGGCCCCTGGACGTAGGAGAGGGCGTCCCAGACGACGACGTCGCGGCCGGCGCTGCGTTCGATCCGCTCGGACTCCTCCACGTTGCCCTTGAGGGTCTGCACGATGGTGATCCTGTCGACCTTCTTGGCCGTGAGGGTGGAGTAGTCGAGGAGGGTGGCGGGCTTCGCCTCCAGCACCGTCTCCTGGTACTGGTTCGGCGGGATCTTCGCGAGGCGCGGGAAGGCGTACCAGCGCAGCAGCGGGGACAGCGCGGCGAAGAAGACGGCGAAGGCCAGGAGTACGAGACCGGCTCGGCGGCGCATGGGCTGCCCTTCCTCGACAGTGGCGGTGTGGTGCCGACGGCTATTTCCTGGGGCCCGGGACGGTCGTCAGCAGGGGTTCGGGGGAGGTCTCGCCGGGCGGGGCGCCCACCGCGCCGACGGTGATGACGAGGGCGAGGGCGGCGGCCAGTCCGATGGCGGCGGCGATAAGGGCGCGCATGCTCGGCCTCCCGGAAGCACATAGCTGATGGGTCGTCAGGGCTGGGGCACCGTAGCAACCGGGGCGCGAGATGAGAACACATGCGACAGCCCCTCGGCCCGTGCGGGCCGAGGGGCTGTCGCGTACGTGCGCGGGGTCAGGAGGCGGCGGAGGCGGAGCGCTCCTTGACCGTGAGCTCGACGACGACCGTGGCGCCGCCCTCGGTGGTGAGCCGCAGCTTGTACGTACCCGCCGGGCCGTCCGCGTAGATCTTCGGCAGGACGAGCCTGCCGTCGGCGTCCGTGGTCAGCACGAGACTGCGGACCGGGTTGCCGTCGTCGTCCGTGCAGTACGGGCCCTTGTCGTTCTCGACCGGCTTCTCGTCGTCGGTGATCATCGTGGCGGTGACGGCGACCCGGTCGGCGGCCGCGCCCTTGTACGTGGCCGCGAACACGAGGTCGGCGAAGGTCTCGCCGGGTGCGGCGGCCGGCACGTCGGTGCCGGTCCTGACGATCGCGTCGGCCTGCCGGGCGGTGACGGTCGCGCTGTAGGTGACGGGGGCCAGCGCGGTGCCGGTCGCCGCGGCGCGCACGGTGAACTGCCCGGTCTTCTCGCCCGCCTCGAGCACCGGCGCGGTGACCGTGCCGTCGGTCCCGGTCGCCAGCGTGACGCTCGTCTTCCCGCCCGCGAACGCGGCGTCGGTGTCACCGACGACGGTGAAGGTCACGGAGACCTTGGCGAGCGGGCCGCCGACGGAGTTGCGCGCCCGCACCCTGATCCGCTCGGCGAAGGCGTCGCCGGCCGTGGCGGTCAGCGGGCCGGTACCGGCGTTCTGCACCCCGGCCAGGGTCTCGGACGGAGTGGGGGCGGGCGTCGGCTTGGGCGAGGTCGGCTTGCCGATGCCGCCCGGCTTCGAGGGCCCGGGGCTCGGCTTCGCCGGGGGCTTGGGCTTCTCCGGGTCGTGCGGCTTCGGCGAGGGGGACGTCGACGGCGACGGCGAGGTGGACGGGTGGCCGCCGCCGGGGCCGTTGCCCGTGCTGGGGCTGGTCGGCAGCACGCCGGTGCCGTCCGGGACCTCGTGGGTGCCGCGGTTGTAGTACGTGAACCACGAGCGGACGGTCCGCAGATACTCGTCCGAGTGGTTGTAGCTCAGGACCGCCCGGTCCAGGTCGGCGGCGACCGACAGATCGCGGGAGCCGGCGCAGAGATAGCGGCCGGCGGCGAGCGCCGCGTCGTAGATGTTGTTGGGGTCCTTGCGGCCGTCGCCGTTGCCGTCCTGGCCCCAGGTCTCCCAGGTGGACGGGATGAACTGCATCGGGCCGACCGCCCGGTCGTGCTCCCGGTCGCCGTCGTAGGCACCGTTGTCGGTGTCCTTGATCAGGGCGAAACCCTGGCCGTTGAGGGCCGGGCCGAGGATCGGGGAGAGCGTGGTGCCCTGCGCGTCCACCCGGCCGCCGCGGGCCTGGCCGGACTCGACCTTGCCGATCGCGGCGAGCAGTTGCCACGGCAGCCGGCAGGCGGCGTCCGTGCTCGCGAGGGTCCCCTGGGCCTTCTTGTACGCCGCAAGGACCGACGCCGGAATGCCCGATTCCGCACTGCCGGTGGCGGGCAGGTCGACGGAGGTGCCGGGCTTGTCCGGCGTGTGCAGCGGCGGAAGGTCCGTGAAGTACGGCGAGTCGCCGGACGCCCCGGTGTCGCCGGAGCCGGAGGGCGTGGAGCCCGCGGTCGGCTGGTCGCCGCCCTCGGCGGCGGTCAGAGGTGAACCGGGTGCCTGCGATGCGGACAGGGCCGCCACCGCGGCGGCCGCCACGGCGGTGGTGGTCGCCCCTCTACGCAGCCGGCGGCCGAATTGCGCTGCCATGAAGTCTGGGCCCTCCCCCTCGACGGCTGTCCGCGCTCCCCTGCGCCTGGACTCAGGCGACCCTACGGCAACTTGTGCCGCCCGGACACAGCGGCCGGACGTCTTCTTACCGGTTTTTCACGTTCCGGACCGCAGATTGTCCGGTCCCCGCCACCTGACGACGGCTCACGCATACTTCCCCCATGCCGTTCACGCTCAGCCACGCCGCCGCCGTCCTGCCGGGAATCCGCCGGGACGGGACGGGCCGGGGGCCCCTCGTCGCCTCGGCCCTCGTCGCCGGTTCGTTCGCCCCCGACATGACGTACTACGCGGACACGGCGATTCCGGGCGCCATGGAGTTCGGACAGGTCACCCACGCGGCCTGGGGGGTCTTCACCGTGGACGTCCTGATCACGGCGGCGACGGTGGCTCTGTGGCTGCTGCTGCGGGAACCTCTGGTGGCGCTGCTGCCCCGGACCTGGCAGGGGCGGGTGTACGCCTGCGTACGAGGGGCCCGGCGGGCGCCAGGGGCGGGGCCGCGGGGTGCCCGGGACGCGGCGTGGTTCGTGGTGTCGGCGGTGCTCGGGGCGGCCACGCACGTCGTCTGGGACGCGTTCACCCATCACGACCGGTGGGGGGTGCGGCTGGTGCCGGTGCTCGGGGCCGGCGCGGGCGGGTTCCCCGTCTACACGCTGGTGCAGTACGGCAGTTCGGCGCTGGCCCTGACCGGGATCGGGTGGTTCGCGGTGAGCGCGCTGCGGCGGGCCGGGGCGCGCCCGGTCCCCCCGGCCGTACCGGTCCTGGGCCGCCGGGCGCGCTGGTACGCGGGCGGCGGCATCGCGCTGTGCGTCCTGCTGGGCATCGTGCACCGGTGCGCGCGCTGGTACGCCGCCTTCGGGCACATCAGCACCCCGCTGGACATCATCCCCACCGCCTGCTTCGGCGCGGGCGCCGGACTCGCGGTGGGGCTGGTGCTGTGGGGGGTGTGGCTGCGGCTGGTCCGCCGCCCCGGCCCCGCACCGGCGCTCCCCGTCGCCGGCCGGGCCCGGGACACGAGCCCGGCCGGCGACTGAGGCGGTCCGCCCTCGGCCGCACCGCGGGCGGCGGGTGCCCGCGTCCGGCGCCGGCGGTCAGTGCGCCGCCGACTCCCAGTCGTTGCCCACGCCGACGGAGACGTCCAGCGGGGCGCGCAGCTGGACCGCCGTCGACATCTCGTGGCGCAGGATCTTCTCCACCTGCTCGCGCTCGCCCGCGGCGATCTCCAGCACGATTTCGTCGTGCACCTGGAGCAGCATCCGCGAGGTGAGCTTCGCCTCCGTGAGTGCACGGTCGACGTGGAGCATGGCGACCTTGACGATGTCCGCCGCCGTGCCCTGGATCGGTGCGTTGAGCGCCATCCGCTCGGCCGTCTCGCGGCGCTGGCGGTTGTCGCTGTTGAGGTCGGGCAGATAGCGGCGGCGGCCGAAGACCGTCTCCGTGTAGCCGGTGGCCCTGGCCTCCTCCACCACCCGGTGCAGGTAGTCGCGGACGCCGCCGAACCGCTCGAAGTAGGTGTCCATCAGGCCCCGGGCCTCGCCCGCCTCGATGTTCAGCTGCTGGGAGAGGCCGAACGCGGAGAGCCCGTAGGCCAGCCCGTAGCTCATGGCCTTGATCTTGCGCCGCATCTCCGGGTCGACCGCGGACTTGTCGACGCCGAACACCTGGGAGGCGACCGTGGTGTGCAGGTCCTCGCCGGAGGTGAACGCCTCGATCAGGCCCGCGTCCTCGGAGAGGTGGGCCATGACCCGCAGCTCGATCTGGCTGTAGTCCGCCGTCATCAGCGACTCGAAGCCCTCGCCGACGACGAAGCCCCGGCGGATCGCCCGGCCCTCGTCCGTGCGGACGGGGATGTTCTGCAGATTGGGGTCGGTGGAGGAGAGCCGGCCGGTGGCGGCGACGGTCTGGTTGAACGTGGTGTGGATGCGGCCGTCCGCCGCGATCGTCTTGACCAGGCCCTCGACCGTCACCCGCAGCTTGGCCTGCTCGCGGTGGCGCAGCATGATGACCGGCAGCTCGTGCTCGGTCTGGGCGGCGAGCCAGGCCAGGGCGTCCGCGTCGGTCGTGTACCCGGTCTTGGTCTTCTTGGTCTTCGGCAGGCCCAGCTCGCCGAAGAGGACCTCCTGGAGCTGCTTGGGCGAGCCGAGGTTGAACTCCCGGCCCACCGCGGCGTGCGCCTCCTTCACCGCCTGCTGCACGGCGCCCGCGAACTGCTGCTCCATACCCTCCAGATGGGCGCGGTCGGCCGCGATGCCGTGCCGCTCGAGCCGGGCCAGCAGGATCGACGTCGGCAGCTCCATGTCGTGGAGCAGCTCGGCGGCGCCGACCTCCTTGAGGCGGATGGTGAACGCGTCACCGAGGTCCAGGATCGCGCGGGCCTGCGCCATCAGCGCGTCGGCCTCGGCCTGGTCGTCGGCGCCGAAGGCCAGCTGCCCGTCGGACGCGGCGGCCGGGGCCAGCTCCCGGCCCAGGTACTCCACCGCGAGGGCGTCCAGCGCGAAGGAGCGCCGGCCGGGCTTGACCAGGTAGGCGGCGAGCGCGGTGTCCATCGAGACGCCCTCGATCCGCCAGCCGTGCTCCGGGAAGACCCGCATCGCGCTCTTGGCGTTGTGCATGACCTTGGGCCGGCCCGCGTCCGCGAGCCAGGCGGCGAACGCCTGCTCGTCGGCCTCGTCGACCTGGGCCGGGTCGAACCAGGCCGCAGCCCCGTCCGCCGCGGCGAGCGCGATCTCGGTGACCGTGCCGCTGCCGAGGGCCCAGGTGTCCACGGAGGTGAGGCCCAGCGGCTGCCCGGCGTGCTCCGCCAGCCACGGGGCGAGCTCGCCGGCGCCCAGCACCGCGCCGTCCAGCTCGATGCCCGCGGCGGGCGCGGGGGCCTCGTCCTCGGCCGCGCCCGGGTCCACCGCGAGAAGCCGCTCGCGCAGGCTCGGGTTGCGGATCTCCAGCACGTCGAGCACCCCGGTGACCGCGGTGCGGTCGTAGGGGGCGCGCTCCAGGTCGGCGGGGGTCTTCGGCAGGGCCACGTCGCGGACCATCTCGGTCAGCCGGCGGTTCATCCGCACCGCGTCCAGGTGGTCGCGGAAATTCTGCCCCGCCTTGCCCTTGACCTCCTCGGCCCGGGCCACCAGCTCGTCGAAGGAACCGAACTGGTTGATCCACTTCGCGGCCGTCTTCTCGCCGACGCCGGGGATGCCCGGAAGGTTGTCCGACGGGTCACCGCGCAGCGCCGCGAAGTCGGGGTACTGCTGGGGGGTGAGGCCGTACTTCTCCTCGACCTTGGCCGGGGTGAAGCGCGTCAGCTCCGAGACGCCCTTGGTCGGGTAGAGCACCGTGACGTTGTCCGTGATCAGCTGGAAGGAGTCCCGGTCGCCGGTGACGATCAGGACCTCGAAGCCGGCCGCCTCGGCCTGGGTGGCCAGGGTGGCGATGACGTCGTCCGCCTCGAAGCCGTCGACCGCGAAACGGTCGGCGTGCATCGCGTCGAGCAGCTCGCCGATCAGCTCGACCTGGCCCTTGAACTCGTCCGGGGTCTTGGAGCGGTTCGCCTTGTACTCGGGGAACTCCTGCGCGCGCCAGGTCTTGCGGGACACGTCGAAGGCCACCGCGAAATGCGTCGGCGCCTCGTCACGCAGGGTGTTCGCCAGCATCGACATGAAGCCGTACACCGCGTTGGTCGGCTGTCCCGCCCCTGTCGTGAAATTCTCCGCAGGCAGCGCAAAGAACGCCCGGTACGCCAGGGAGTGCCCGTCCATCAGGAGCAGGCGCGGTCGGTTGTCTGCCGTCTTCTTCGATGCCGTCTCAGCCACACCCCGATCCTGCCACGGCCCACTGACAATCCGGACCGGCGACCGCCCGCGACGGCTCACCGGACCGGCTGTCCGCCCCGCGTGCCAGGATCGAGGAGAAGGACACACGCACTGCGGCCCGCGCGGGGACGCAGCAGGCTCGAAGGGGAGCACGATGGCCAGCAAGCCGCCCACGGGAGACCCCGTCCAGGACTCACCGCAGGTCGGACCGGCCCGGCACGCCGCCGCCGGGCTGCCCGCCGTCGCCCACAGCCTGCGCATCGCCCAGCAGCAGATGGGGGTGAGCCGCACGGCGCGGACCCTGCTCAAGGTCAACCAGAAGGACGGCTTCGACTGCCCCGGCTGCGCCTGGCCCGAGGGCGACAAGCGGCACACCGCCGAATTCTGCGAGAACGGCGCCAAGGCCGTGGCCGAGGAGGCGACGCTGCGCCGCGTCACCCCCGACTTCTTCGCCGCCCACCCGGTCGCCGACCTGGCCGCCCGCAGCGGCTACTGGCTCGGCCAGCAGGGCCGCATCACCCAGCCCATGTATCTGCCCGAGGGCGCCGACCGGTACGAGGCGGTGGCCTGGGAGCGGGCCTTCGAGATCATGGCCGAGGAACTGCGCGCGCTCGGCTCCCCCGACGAGGCCCTCTTCTACACCTCCGGGCGCACCAGCAACGAGGCCGCGTTCCTCCTTCAGCTGTTCGCCCGCGAATTCGGCACCAACAACCTGCCCGACTGCTCCAACATGTGCCACGAGTCCTCCGGCTCGGCGCTCACCGAGACCATCGGCGTCGGCAAGGGCTCGGTGTCCCTGGAGGACCTGCACCACGCCGACCTGATCATCGTCGCCGGGCAGAACCCGGGCACCAACCACCCCCGGATGCTCTCCGCGCTGGAGAAGGCCAAGTCGGCGGGCGCGAAGATCATTTCGGTGAACCCGCTGCCCGAGGCGGGGATGGAGCGCTTCAAGAACCCGCAGACACCGCTCGGCATGATCAAGGGCGCCGCGCTCAACGACCTGTTCCTCCAGATCCGTATCGGCGGCGACCAGGCCCTCTTCCGGCTGCTGAACAAGCTGATCCTGGAGACCGAGGGGGCCGTCGACCAGGCGTTCGTGGAGCGGCACACCCATGGCTTCGAGGAGTTCGCCGCAGCGGCGGCCGCCGCCGACTGGGACGGGACGCTCGCCGCGACCGGCCTCGACCGGGCCGCGATCGAGCAGGCACTCGCGCTGGTCCTCGCCTCGGAGCGCACCATCGTGTGCTGGGCGATGGGCCTCACCCAGCACAAGCACTCGGTGCCGACCATCCGCGAGGTCGTCAACTTCCTTCTGCTGCGCGGCAACATCGGCCGCCCCGGCGCAGGCGTCTGCCCCGTGCGGGGCCACTCCAACGTGCAGGGCGACCGCACCATGGGGATCTTCGAGCGGCCCGCGCCGGCGTTCCTCGACGCGCTCGACAAGGAGTTCGGCATCACCTCGCCGCGCCACCACGGCTACGACGTGGTCCGCTCCATCGAGGCCCTGCGCGACGGCGACGCCAAGGTCTTCTTCGCCATGGGCGGCAACTTCGTCGCGGCCACGCCCGACACCGCCGTCACCGAGGCCGCGATGCGCAACGCGCGCCTGACCGTCCATGTCTCCACCAAGCTCAACCGCTCGCACGCGGTCACCGGCGCCCGGGCGCTGATCCTGCCCACCCTGGGCCGTACCGACAAGGACGTGCAGGCGGGCGGGCGGCAGTTCGTCACCGTCGAGGACTCCATGAGCATGGTCCACGCCTCGCGCGGCAACCTCACCCCCGCGAGCCCGCATCTGCTCTCCGAGCCCGCCATCGTCGCCCGGCTCGCCCGCGCCGTGCTCGGGCCCGCGTCGGCCACGCCCTGGGAGGAGTTCGAGCGGGACTACGGGACGATCCGCGACCGCATCGCACGTGTCGTCCCCGGCTTCGAGGACTTCAACGCGCGCGTCGCCCACCCCGGCGGGTTCACGCTCCCGCACGCTCCGCGCGACTCGCGCCGCTTCCCCACCGCCACCGGGAAGGCCAACTTCACCGCCGCCCCCGTCGAGTTCCCCGAACTCCCGGAGGGCAGGCTGCTGTTGCAGACCCTGCGCTCGCACGACCAGTACAACACCACCGTCTACGGCCTGGACGACCGCTACCGGGGCATCAAGGGGGGCCGCCGCGTCGTCCTGGTCAACCCCGACGACGCGGCCGTTCTCGGCCTCGCCGACGGCGCGTACACCGACCTCGTCGGCGAATGGAGGGACGGGGTGGAGCGCCGCGCCCCCGGCTTCCGCGTCGTCCACTACCCCACCGCCCGGGGCTGCGCCGCCGCCTACTACCCCGAGACCAATGTGCTGGTCCCCCTGGACTCGACCGCCGACACCAGCAACACCCCCGCCAGCAAGTCCGTCGTGGTGCGCTTCGAGAACACCGCCCCGGCGCCCGCCCCGGACGCCGCCTAAGCGACCGCTCAGCCGTCTGATAAGAACGACGGACACAGAAGCGCACCACCGCAGAGAGACGGAGCCGGACCCCATGGGCGAGCACACCGCGCCGAAGTTCCCCCAGGAGATCATCGACGAGTACGCCGCGCTCGGCGTCGACCTCCCCGCCCTCTTCTCCGCCGGCCACCTCGGCGAGCGCATGGGCGTGCAGATCACCGAGGCCTCCGCGGACCGCGTCGTCGGCACCATGCCCGTCGAGGGCAACACCCAGCCCTACGGACTCCTGCACGGCGGCGCCTCCGCCGTCCTCGCCGAGACCCTCGGCTCCGTCGGCACCATGCTCCACGGCGGCGCCACCAAGGTCGCCGTCGGCGTGGACCTGAACTGCACCCATCACCGAGGGGTACGAAGCGGCCTCGTCACCGGCGTCGCCACCCCCGTACACCGCGGCCGCACCACCGCCACGTACGAGATCGTCATCACCGACGAACAGGACAAGCGGGTCTGTACCGCCCGCCTCACCTGCCTGCTGCGCGACGTCCCCCGGGCCGACGCCTCCTGACCGCGCGGCACCCCCTTCCACCACGGCCCGGCCGGATCACCGATCCGGCCGGGCCGTGTCATACCCGGGCACAACGGCCGCCGCGCACACAGAACTTGCACATCGCCAGGCCGCAACGCCCTTGACCCCATGACCCGTTCCGTGGCCCACTCGTCTGCCACGCCCCGCCTGCCCACCAGCACACCGCGTCGACCGCGCCACCCCGGACGTAACACTGCGTAACAAACGCGCAATGTACGCGCGCCCCGGCGCGGCACGAAGAGCCCGGCCCGCAGGCACCGGGTGCCCCGGCGTGCCCCCGCACCGCCGCGCACACCCCCCGGCGGGCGACAGCACCAAGATCGCCTCAAGCCCCTTAGCAGAGCTGCGCGTTCTCAGCATGCGGTCACTTCACGGTCCGGTAAAAAGCCGTACATGTCCCCACAGCCACCTCAAGCCTTGCTCAAGGGCATAACAAGACAGTCACATCCTGCTCCACCCCCATCCCGGACCCCCACCGCTGCCCTTAGAGTCACCGCCAGTCACCGCGCCGCCGGGCGCGTCTGCAGCACGGCCCTGTACCAACCAGTACGGCCCGGCGAACGACACGGCACCTCAAGCAGAGGAGGCCGCGCCAGGGAAAGGACTTTTCGTGCGACACCGTTCTTTGCTCATCCTCACCACAGTGCTCACCACAGGAGCACTGACGCTCACCGCCTGCGGGTCGCGCGACGACGACAAGAAGGGCAGCAGCGGCGGCGACAGCCAGACCGTGGTCATCGGCGTCGACGCTCCGCTGACCGGTGACCTGTCCGCCCTCGGCCTCGGCATCAAGAACTCCGCCGACCTCGCCGCCAAGACGGCGAACAAGGACAAGACGGTCCCGGGGATCACCTTCAAGATCCAGCCGCTCGACGACCAGGCCCAGCCCTCGGTCGGCCAGCAGAACGCCACGAAGTTCATCGACAGCAAGGACGTCCTCGGTGTCGTCGGCCCGCTGAACTCCGGCGTCTCCCAGTCGATGCAGAAGCCGCTCAACGACGCCGGCCTGACGCAGATCTCCCCCGCCAACACGGGCACCGAGCTGACCCAGGGCGACAACTGGAAGACCGGCGACAAGAAGCGCCCCTTCAAGACCTACTTCCGCACCGCCACCACGGACCAGATCCAGGGCGCCTTCGCGGCGAAGTACCTGTACAACGACGCGAAGATCAAGCAGGTCTACCTCATCGACGACCAGAAGCCCTACGGTGCCGGTCTCGCCGCCTCCTTCAAGGCGACGTTCACCGACCTCGGCGGCAAGATCGTCGGCGCGGACCACGTCAACCCCGACGACCGTGACTTCAACGCCGTCGTGACCAAGGTCAAGCGCTCCGGTGCCAAGGCCGTCTACTACGGCGGTGAGTACCCCGCCGGCGCCCCCCTGAGCCAGCAGCTCAAGGACAGCGTGCAGATCCCGCTCATGGGCGGTGACGGCATGTACAGCGCCGACTTCATCAAGCTCAACAAGAAGGCCCAGGGCGACATCGCCACCTCCGTCGGCAAGCCCGTCGAGGAGCTGGACTCCGCCAAGACCTTCATCGCGAACTACAAGGCGGCCGGATACAAGGACGCCTACGAGGCGTACGGCGGCGGCACCTACGACGCCACCTGGGCGATCATCGAGGCCGTCAAGGCCGTCGTCGCCGCCAATGACGGCAAGCTCCCCGACGACGCCCGCGCCAAGGTCCTGGAGGCCGTCGGCAAGGTCAAGTTCGACGGCGTCACCGGCCCGGTCTCCTTCGACGAGTTCGGCGACACCACCAACACCATGATGACCGCGTACCAGGTCGACGGCGGCAAGTGGACGTCCAAGCTCAGCGAGGCCTACAAGCCGTAACACGCTCCCGGTCACGCAACGACTGACACCAGACCGCGCGGGAGCGCTACGAGCGCTCCCGCGCGGTGCCATATCCGAACCACTCCACGGAGGCCCTGCGGTGCACGAACTGCCGCAACAGCTGGCCAATGGACTCATCCTCGGCGCGATGTACGGACTCATCGCGATCGGTTACACGATGGTCTACGGAATCATCCAGCTCATCAACTTCGCCCACGGCGAGATCTTCATGATCGGAGGCTTCGGAGCTCTCACCGTGTACCTCTGGATGCCGGCCGGCTCCAACCTCCTCGCAATCGTCCCCCTCATGATCATCGGCGGCGTCATATGCTCCGTCGCGGTCAGCGTCGCCGCCGAACGCTTCGCCTACCGGCCGCTGCGCAACGCCCCCCGGCTCGCCCCGCTGATCACCGCGATCGGACTCTCCCTCGCGCTCCAGCAGGCCATCTGGAAGTGGTACCCGAACGCCACCAAGGACCGCCCCTTCCCGCAGTTCAAGGGCGAGGCCTTCGACCTCTTCGGCGCCCACATCCAGCGCGGTGACATCTTCGTCCTCATCGCCGCCCCCGTCTGCATGATCGCCCTCGGGCTCTTCGTCTCCAAGACCCGCTCCGGCCGCGGCATGCAGGCCACCTCGCAGGACCCCGACACCGCCAAGCTCATGGGCATCAACACGGACCGCATCATCGTCATGGCCTTCGCCATCGGTGCCGCGTTCGCCGCCGTCGCCGCCGTCGCCTACGGGCTCAAGAACGGCCAGATCGGCTTCAAAATGGGCTTCATCATGGGGCTCAAGGCGTTCACCGCCGCCGTGCTCGGCGGCATCGGCAACATCTACGGCGCCATGCTCGGCGGCGTCGTCCTCGGCGTCGCCGAATCCCTCGCCACCGGCTACATGAGCGACGTCCCCGGCATGGACCTGTTCGGCGGCGGTGCCTGGAAGGACGTGTGGGCCTTCGTCCTCCTCATCGTCGTCCTGCTGCTGCGGCCCCAGGGCCTGCTCGGCGAACGCGTCGCGGATCGGGCGTGATACGGATGACCACCCAGACCCCCCTCGTCCCGCTGCCCGCCCCGGTCGCCCGGATCGCCACCGCCGTCGGCGCCGCCGCCGCGCTGGCCGGCACCTTCCTGCCCTGGACCTGGACCTCCGAGTTCCCCGGCGACCTCACCGTCACCGGCTACCCCGGCGGCCTCCAGGTCCTCACCCTCACCGGTGCCGTCCTCACCCTCCTGTTCACCCTCTGCGGATACGGCATCCCGGGACTGCGCTGGCTCACCCCCGGCGGCGTCAACAGCCCCGTCCGCCTCCTCGCGCTCGCCACCCTCGGCACCACCGGCTACGCCATGGGCGCCATCTCCTACGAGCTCGGCGGCGCGGTCAACCTGGAGCCCGGAGCCTGGGTCAGCGGCGTCGGCGCACTCGTCGCCGTGGTCGCCTCCCTCGGACTGCCCAGCGACGTGCCGATCCCGGCCGAGCACATCGCGCCGAACGCCTGGCAGCGCTTCCGCAACAGCCTCGCCGCCCCCTCGGTCTCCCGCGCCAAGGCGCTCCCGGGCTGGGCCGAGATCATCATCATCGCCGTGTGCTTCGGTGTCGCGCTGTACGTCTTCACCTTCGGCATCGACATCCCCACCGAGGAGTCCGAGCAGTTCATCGGCTTCCTCATCACCGCGGCCTTCGCGTTCACCGCGCTGACCCGGGCCGGCCTCATCGCCCGCATCACCGCGCTGACCACGAAGCACCGCAACGTGACGCTGACCGCCGCACTGGTCGCGGCGCTCTGCTTCCCGTTCACCCAGGACACCGCCGAATACGCCCTCATCGGTGCGAACATCCTGATCTTCGCCACCGTGGCCCTCGGCCTGAACGTCGTTGTCGGCCTCGCCGGCCTCCTCGACCTCGGCTACGTCGCCTTCCTCGGCGTCGGCGCCTACACCGCGGCCCTCGTCTCCGGCGCCCCGCTCTCCGCGATCGGCGTCCACTTCCCCTTCTGGGCCGCCGTGCTCACCGGAGCCGTCGTCTCCCTGATCTTCGGCGTCCTCATCGGCGCCCCGACACTGCGGCTGCGCGGCGACTACCTCGCCATCGTGACCCTCGGCTTCGGAGAGATCTTCCGCGTCACGGTCAACAACCTCAACGGCAACAGCGGACCGGACCTCACCAACGGCTCCCAGGGCATCCCCAGCATCCCGGACCTCAACCTGTTCGGGATCGACTTCGGGCTCAGCCACGACATCGGCCCCTTCACGCTCAGCAGGCCGGCCAACTACTACCTGCTGATGCTGGTCGTCACCGCCGTCGTCGTGCTGGTCTTCCGCCGCTCCGGGGACTCCCGCATCGGCCGCGCCTGGGTCGCCATCCGCGAGGACGAGACCGCGGCCACCGCCATGGGCATCAACGCCTTCCGGCTCAAGCTGCTCGCCTTCGCCCTCGGCGCCACCCTCGCCGGACTCGCCGGTACCGTCCAGGCCCACGTCAACTACACCGTGACGCCCGAGCAGTACCAGTTCGCCGGCTCCGTGCCCCCGAACTCCGCCTTCCTCCTCGCCGCCGTCATCCTCGGCGGCATGGGGACCCTCAGCGGACCCTTCGTCGGCGCCGCGCTGCTCTACCTGATCCCGGCCAAGCTGCAGTTCATGCAGGACTACCAGCTCTTCCTCTTCGGCATCGCGCTCATCCTCCTGATGCGCTTCCGCCCCGAGGGCCTGGTCGCCGACCGCAGGAAGCAGCTCGAATTCCACGAGACCGGCCAACTCGACGTACCCGAACCACGGCAGTCCGAAGACAGCGACGCCGGCATCGCCAAGGCGGGGGCGTGACCACCATGACCACCACCACGAAGACCGCGACCACCGTCCTGGACGCCAGCGGGGTCACCATGCGCTTCGGCGGTCTCACCGCCGTACGCGATGTCGACCTCACGGTCAACGCGGGCGAGATCGTCGGCCTCATCGGCCCCAACGGCGCCGGCAAGACGACCTTCTTCAACTGCCTCACCGGCCTCTACGTCCCCACCGAGGGCAAGGTCAGCTACAAGGGCACCGTCCTGCCGCCCAAGCCCCACCTCGTCACCAAGGCAGGCATCGCCCGCACCTTCCAGAACATCAGGCTCTTCGCCAACATGACGGTCCTGGAGAATGTCCTCGTCGGACGCCACACCAGGACCAAGGAGGGCCTCTGGTCGGCCCTGCTGCGCCTGCCCGGCTACAGCAAGGCGGAGAACTCCAGCCGCGAACGCGCCTTGGAGCTCCTGGAGTTCATCGGCCTCCAGGACAAGGCCGACCACCTGGCGCGCAACCTCCCCTACGGAGACCAGCGCAAGCTGGAGATCGCCCGCGCGCTCGCCAGCGACCCCGGGCTCCTCCTCCTGGACGAGCCCACCGCCGGCATGAACCCGCAGGAGACCCGGGTCACCGAAGAGCTCATCTTCGCCATCCGGGACCAGGGCATCGCCGTTCTCGTCATCGAGCACGACATGCGCTTCATCTTCAACCTGTGCGACCGCGTCGCCGTGCTCGTCCAGGGCGAGAAGCTCGTCGAGGGCACCGCCGAGGTCGTCCAGGGGGACGAGCGCGTCGTCGCCGCCTATCTCGGCACCCCCTTCGAAGGCGCCCCCGGCGCCGAGGAGGTCGCCGAGGTCGAGGCCGCGGAGGCGGGGGCCGCCGCCGTCGCCGAGGACAGCAGCGCCGAAGCCCCTGCTGCCACGGACACCACCACCGAAGAGGAGGACAACCGATGACCGCACTGCTCGAGGTCGAGGACCTCCGCGTCGCCTACGGCAAGATCGAGGCCGTGAAGGGGATCTCCTTCACCGTCGACGCCGGCCAGGTGGTCACCCTCATCGGCACCAACGGCGCCGGCAAGACCACCACCCTGCGCACCCTGTCCGGGCTGCTCAAGCCGCTCGGCGGCCGGGTGCTCTTCGAGGGCAAACCGCTCACCAACATCCCGGCACACAAGATCGTCTCACTGGGCCTCGCCCACTCCCCCGAGGGCCGGCACATCTTCCCCCGGCTGACGATCACCGAGAACCTTCTGCTCGGCGCCTACCTCCGCAACGACAAGGCCGGCATCGAGAAGGACATCCAGCGCGCCTACGACCTCTTCCCCATCCTCGGGGAACGCCGCAAGCAGGCCGCCGGCACCCTCTCCGGCGGCGAGCAGCAGATGCTCGCCATGGGACGCGCCCTGATGTCCCAGCCGAAACTGCTCATGCTCGACGAGCCCTCCATGGGCCTCTCCCCGATCATGATGCAGAAGATCATGGAGACCATCGTCGAGCTGCGGGCGTCCGGCACGACGATCCTCCTCGTCGAGCAGAACGCCCAGGCCGCCCTGTCCCTCGCGGACCAGGGCCACGTCATGGAGATCGGCAAGATCGTCCTCTCCGGCACCGGGGCGGACCTCCTCCACGACGAGTCCGTCCGCAAGGCGTACCTCGGCGAGGACTGAGCCCGTACGGGAAGGCCCGCACCCCGGATGTCCGGGGTGCGGGCCTTCCCGTTGTACGGGTACGGCTACTCGGCCGCGCGCTTCTTCTCCTCGGCGTCCTCGATCAGCGCCTCGGCGAGCTGCTGCATCGAGAGCCGGCGGTCCATCGACGTCTTCTGGATCCACCGGAACGCCTCCGGCTCCGACAGCCCGTAGTCCGTCTGCAGAATGCTCTTCGCCCGGTCCACCAGCTTCCGCGTCTCCAGCCGCTGCGCCAGGTCCGCGACCTCGTTCTCCAAGGCCTTCAGCTCGGAGAACCGCGAGACGGCCATCTCGATGGCGGGCACCACGTCGCTCTTGCTGAACGGCTTCACGAGGTACGCCATCGCCCCGGCGTCCCGGGCCCGCTCGACCAGGTCGCGCTGCGAGAACGCGGTGAGCATCAGGACGGGCGCGATGGACTCCTCGGCGATCTTCTCGGCGGCGGAGATCCCGTCGAGGACCGGCATCTTCACATCGAGGATGACCAGGTCCGGCTTGTGCTCCCGGGCCAGCTCGACGGCCTGCTGCCCGTCCCCGGCCTCACCGACGACCGAGTACCCCTCTTCTTCGAGCATCTCTTTGAGATCGAGGCGAATGAGCGCCTCGTCCTCGGCGATGACGACGCGGGTCGTCAGCGGCGGGACGTGCGACTTGTCGTCGTCGGCGACGGGCTGGGGCGACTCGGGGGTGGTCACGGGGGCTCCTTGTTCCAGGACAGGTACAGCTCCCACGAGCCTACCTAGCTCCTGTAAGGTAGTGACGCGCAGGGCAGCTACAACCCTTCCTTTCTAAGGCCCCAGTACTCCAACTGGTCAGAGAGGCCGCTCTCAAACAGCGGACAGTGTGGGTTCGAATCCCACCTGGGGCACTTTTCCTTCGATTCCAAGGTTGCAGGCGAGTCGCCTACTTCGGGCTGTCGTCCTCGCCGATGTGGTGCACGCGTACCAGGTTCGTGGAGCCCGCCACGCCCGGCGGGGAGCCGGCCGTGATGACCACGACGTCGCCCTTCCGGCAGCGGCCGATCTTCAGCAGTTCCTCGTCGACCTGGGCCACCATCGCGTCCGTCGAGTCCACGTGCGGGCCGAGGAACGTCTCCACACCCCAGGTCAGGTTCAGCTGGGAGCGGGTGGCCGGGTCCGGGGTGAAGGCCAGGAGCGGGATGGGTGAGCGGTAGCGGGAGAGGCGCTTGACCGTGTCGCCGCTCTGGGTGAAGGCCACCAGGAACTTCGCGCCGAGGAAGTCCCCCATCTCCGCCGCCGCGCGGGCCACCGCGCCGCCCTGGGTGCGGGGCTTGTTGCGGTCGGTGAGCGGGGGCAGGCCCTTGGCGAGGATGTCCTCCTCGGCGGCCTCGACGATGCGGGACATCGTGCGGACCGTCTCGATGGGGTACTTGCCGACGCTGGTCTCGCCGGAGAGCATCACCGCGTCCGTGCCGTCGATGACGGCGTTGGCGACGTCGGAGGCCTCGGCGCGGGTGGGCCGGGAGTTGTCGATCATCGAGTCGAGCATCTGGGTCGCGACGATGACCGGCTTGGCGTTGCGCTTGGCCAGCTTGATCGCGCGCTTCTGGACGATCGGCACCTGCTCCAGGGGCATTTCGACGCCGAGGTCGCCGCGGGCGACCATGATGCCGTCGAAGGCGGCGACGATGTCGTCGATGTTCTCCACGGCCTGGGGCTTCTCGACCTTGGCGATGACGGGGAGGCGCCGCCCCTCCTCGTCCATGACGCGGTGGACGTCCTCGATGTCGCGGCCGCTGCGCACGAAGGAGAGGGCGATGACGTCCGCGCCCGTGCGCAGGGCCCAGCGCAGGTCGTCGATGTCCTTCTCGGAGAGCGCGGGCACGGAGACGGCGACGCCGGGGAGGTTGAGCCCCTTGTGGTCGGAGACCATGCCGCCCTCGACGACGGTGGTGCGGACGCGGGGACCGTCGACCTCGGTCACCTCCAGCGTGACGCGCCCGTCGTCGACGAGGATGCGCTCGCCCGGGGTGACGTCGGCGGCGAGGCCGGAGTAGGTGGTGCCGCAGGTGTGGCGGTCACCCTCCATGGGTTCGACGGTGATGGTGAAGTCGTCGCCGCGTTCAAGGAGTACGGGTCCTTCGCGGAAGCGTCCGAGGCGGATCTTCGGACCTTGAAGGTCGGCGAGGATGCCGACACTGCGGCCGGCCTCGTCGGACGCCTTGCGCACACGGTGGTAGCGCTCTTCGTGCTCGGCGTAGGTGCCGTGGCTGAGGTTGAGGCGGGCGATGTCCATTCCCGCCTCGACCAAGGCTTTGATCTGGTCGTATGTATCGGTGGCGGGTCCCAGGGTGCAAACAATTTTCGCTCGGCGCATGGTTCGAGCCTAATCCTTACCTACGGGTAGCGAATTGGCTCGGGATGACTGCCCAACCACCTTTGAGTGAAGGGTTATTGACAAGTGTTGAATTGTGCGGCGGGGCGCTCGGATGAGCGCGCGAAATGCGGCCGGGCGCGGCACTTCAGAGTTTTGGTGGGGTCATGATGAATCGCGCATTCACCTGGGCGTAGACGGTCTGCGCCTGCGGTTCGAGGTCGAGCGCGGGGGCTCCGCCGGCGGCGCCCGGGGCCGGCGGGGGCGCGCCGCCGTACCCGCGTGCGAAGGCGACGGGGGCCGCGTTCTCCGCGCCGAGGTCCGCGAGTTCGACCAGGGCGGCGAGCTGGGCGCCGACGGCCTCCGCGTATTCGCGGGCGCGCTGCACGGCTTCGCGTACGGCCTGGCGGCGGGCCTCGCCGTGGGCGGGCGATTCGGGGCGCAGGGACCACCAGGGGCCGTCGATCCGGGTCATGTCGAGGTCGCCGGCGCGGGTGGTGAATTCACCGAGTGCGGTGAAGTCGTTGAGCAAGGCGGTGATGAGGACGCGGCCGTGGTAGGCGCGGATCTTTTCGTCGCGTCCGCGCTGGGCGAGTTCGGGGGTGATGGAGAAGGCGCCGGTTTCGAGTTTCTCGACGGCTTCGCCGTATCCCCGGGCGAGTTCGAGAACGGCGCTGTTGCGCCGGGTGAGATCGTCGAGCGCGGCGCGGCGGTCCTTTCCGCGCGCGGTGACGGTGATGCCGACGCGGGCGATCTCGGGGTCGAACTGGAGGCGGGCCTCGCCCCGGACGGCGAGGCGGGGGTGGTCCGGGGTGCCGTAGGGCTGCGCGGTGTCGGTCATGGGTCCACTGTCGCACTCGGGTACGACAGCGGCCGGTCATCGAATAGAAACCTGTGGGGGGTGTTGCCGGGTGTGGTGCGTGGGTCATTATCTACGCGCGTTGTCCACGCGCGGGTACGTTCTACGCGCGTTGTGTGCGGCGGAACTTGCACGGAGAGAACTGAGATGTGGGAGACGAGATGCCGCTGAACCGAAGGACGTTCCTGGGCACATCGGCCGCGGCCGGCGCCGGCGTGGCGATCGCGGGCGGTGCCGCGGCGCCCGCCGAGGCGCACGGACACGGGCACGGTCATGGGCACGGGCGTCCGCCGAAGCGGTACTCGTTCACCGTGATGGGGACGACGGACCTGCACGGGAATGTCTTCAACTGGGACTACTTCACGGACGCGGAGTTCGACGACAAGGACCACAACGACGTCGGCCTGGCGAAGATCTCCACACTGGTCGACCAGGTGCGGCGCGAGAAGGGCCGCCACAACACCCTGATGATCGACGCGGGTGACACGATCCAGGGCACGCAGCTGTCGTACTACTACGCGAAGATCGACCCGATCACCGCGAAGCGCGGTCCGGTGCACCCGATGGCGCAGGCGATGAACGCGATCGGCTACGACGCGGCGGCACTGGGCAACCACGAGTTCAACTACGGCATCCCGGTGCTGCGGAAGTTCGAGGAGCAGTGCGACTTCCCGCTGCTCGGGGCGAACGCGCTGGACGCGAAGACGCTGCGGCCGGCGTTCGCGCCGTACGTGATCAAGAAGTTGCGCACCCCGCACGGCCGGGACGTGAAGGTCGCCGTTCTGGGCCTGACCAACCCGGGGATCGCGATCTGGGACAAGGTGAACGTCAGCGGGAAGATGGTGTTCCCGGGCCTGGAGGAGCAGGCAGCCAAGTATGTGCCGCGGCTGCGGTCGATGGGCGCGGACGTGGTGATCGTCTCGGCGCACTCGGGCAACAGCGGGACGTCGTCGTACGGGGACCAGATCCCGTACGTGGAGAACGCCGCGGGCCTGGTGGCCGAGCAGGTCCCGGGGATCGACGCGATCCTGGTGGGCCACGCGCACCTGGAGATCCCCGAGTACTTCGTGGAGAACAAGAAGACCGGCAAGAAGGTCGTGCTGTCCGAGCCGCTGAAGTGGGGCCAGCGGCTGACGCTGTTCGACTTCGACCTGGTGTGGGAGAAGGGCCGCTGGGTGGTCGAGAAGGCCGGTTCCCGGGTGCTGAACTCGAACACCGCGGCGGAGGACCGGAAGATCACGAAGCTGCTGGCGGACGAGCACAAGAAGGTCGTCGCGTACGTCAACCAGGTGATCGGCACGTCGGCGGCGGCGATGACGACCGCCGAGGCGGCGTGGAAGGACGAGCCGATCATCGATCTGATCAACGTCGTCCAGACCGAGACGGTGAAGGCGGCGCTCGCGGGCGGCGAGTACGCACAGCTGCCGGTGCTCTCGCAGGCGTCCTGCTTCTCGCGCACGGCGAAGATCCCGGCCGGGAACGTGACGATCAAGGACGCGGCGGGGCTGTACCCCTTCGAGAACACCCTTGAGGCGCGGCTCGTGACGGGTGCGCAGATCAAGGACTACCTGGAGTTCTCGGCGCGGTACTACGTGCAGACGGCGGCGGGCGCGCCGGTGGACCCGGAGAAGCTGACGAACGCGGACAACACCCCGGACTACAACTACGACGCGGTGTCCGGTCTGACGTACGACATCGATATCGCGAAGCCGAACGGTTCGCGGATCGTGAACCTGTCCTTCGAGGGCAAGGCGATCGACCCGGCGGCGCAGTTCGTGCTGGCGGTGAACAACTACCGGGCGAGCGGCGGCGGCAACTTCCCGCATGTCCCGGCCGCCAAGCAGCTGTGGGCGAACTCGGAGGAGATCCGGAACACGATCATCGCCTGGGTGCAGGCGAAGGGTTCGGTGGACGGTGCGCAGTTCGCCTCGGTGGACTGGCGTCTGACGCGGGACGGCACGCCGGTGTTCTAGGCGTCGCACGCAGGTGAAAGGCGGGCGCCCGCTTCCTCCGGGGAGGCGGGCGTCCGCCTTTCGCGTGCCCGGGGGCGTTCAGTTGCTCTGGGCGAGAGGGATGAGCGCGGTGTTCTGCGCGGGGATGCCCGGGGTGTGCGGCGCCAGGCCGAAGGTGGTGAAGGCGGTGCGCTCCGGCAGGGGGTATGGGGTGGTGCCGGTGAGGTCGTTGAGGATGGCGGCGCTGCGCCAGGCGGCGAGGCCCAGGTCGGGGGCGCCGACGCCGTGGGTGTGCCGTTCGGCGTTCTGTACGTAGATGTGGCCGGTGACGGAGGGGTCGAGGCCGAGGCGGTAGCGCTCGTCGATGCGGGGCCGGCCGGCGCTGTCGTGGCGCAGATGCGGGGCGAGGCCTTCGAGGATCCGGCCGAGGGGGCGTTCGCGGTAGCCGGTGGCGAGGACGACGGCGTCGGTGGTGAGGCGGCTGCGGGTGCCCTGCTCGGTGTGTTCGAGGTGGAGTTCGACGCGGGTGTTGGCGACGCGTCCGGCGGTGCGTACGGCCACGCCGGGGGTGAGGGTGGCGTCGGGCCAGCCGCCGTGGAGGGTGCGGCGGTAGAGCTCGTCGTGGATGGCGGCGATGGTGTCGTGGTCGATGCCCTTGTGGAGCTGCCACTGCTGGGGGACGAGTGTGTCGCGTACGGCTTCGGGCAGTGCGTGGAAGTAGCGGGTGTAGTCGGGGGTGAAGTGTTCGAGCCCGAGCTTGGAGTACTCCATGGGGGCGAAGGCCGGGGTGCGGGCCAGCCAGTGGAGCTGTTCGCGGCCGGCGGGGCGGGCGCGCAGCAGGTCGAGGAAGATCTCGGCGCCGGACTGGCCGGACCCGATGACGGTGATGTGTCCGGCTTCGAGGAGGCGGCTGCGGTGGTGGAGGTAGTCGGCGGAGTGGATGACGGGGACGGATCCGGCGTCGGCGAGGGGTTTGAGGGGCTCGGGGATGTGGGGCTCGGTGCCGATGCCGAGGGCGATGTGGCGGGTGTGCGCGCGGCCGAGCGACTCGGCTTCGCCCTGGGCGTCGAGCTGGGTGAAGTCGACCTCGAAGTGGGCGCGTTCGGCGTTCCAGCGGATGGCGTCGACCTGGTGGCCGAAGTGCAGGCCGGGGAGCTGTTCGCTGACCCAGCGGCAGTAGGCGTCGTACTCGGCGCGCTGGATGTGGAAGCGCTCGGCGAAGTAGAAGGGGTAGAGGCGGTCGCGGGTGCGCAGGTAGTTGAGGAAGCTCCAGGGGCTGGTGGGGTCGGCGAGGGTGACGAGGTCGGCCAGGAAGGGGACCTGGAGGCTGGCGCCCTCGATGAGGAGGCCGGGGTGCCAGTGGAAGGCGGGGCGCTGCTCGTAGAAGGTGGCGGCGATCGGGCCGGGGATGCCGTGGGCGAGCGCGGCGAGGGAGAGGTTGAAGGGGCCGATGCCGATGCCGACGAGGTCGTGTGGCTGATCGGTCTCGGGGGTGGGCCGGTCGGTCATCGGAGGGAGCTGCCTTCCTGGGTCGCGGTGGCGGGGTCTGCGGCGGCGGAGGTCTCGGTGACGGGGCTTTCGGTGGCGAGGGCTTCGGTGACGAGGGCTTCGGTGACGAGGCCGAGGAGCCGTTGCAGGTCGTCGGGGGTGGTGTACGGGTTGAGGAGGGTCGCCTTGAGCCAGAGGCGGCCGTGCGCGCGGGTGCGGCCGAGTACGGCGTGGCCGCCGGTCAGGAGCGCGCGGCGGATGGCGGCGACGGTGCGGTCGTCGGCGTCCGTGGGGCGGAAGAGGACGGTGCTGATGGTGGGGCGGTCGTAGAGGTCGAGGCCCGGGGCCTTGGTGACGAGGTCGGCGAGGTGGTGCGCGGCGGCGCAGGTGCGGTCGACGAGGTCGGCGAGGCCGGTGCGGCCGAGGGCCTGGAGGGTGACCGCGATCTTGAGTACGTCGGGGCGGCGGGTGGTGCGCAGGGAGCGGCCGAGGAGGTCGGGCAGGCCGGCCTCGGTGTCGTCGTCGGCGTTGAGGTAGGGCGCGCGGTGGTGGAGTGCGTCGAGGTGGTGGCGGTCGGGGACGGCGAGGATGCCGGCCGAGGCGGGCTGCCAGCCGAGTTTGTGCAGGTCGAGGGTGACGCTGTGGGCGCGGTGGAGGCCGTGGACCTGGTGCCGGTGGGTGGGGCTGAACAGGAGCGGTCCGCCGTAGGCGGCGTCGATGTGGAGTTCGGCGCCGTGGCGGGTGCACAGGTCCGCGATCTCGGCGAGGGGGTCGATCTGCCCGGTGTCGGTGGTGCCGGCGGTGGCGGTGACGAGCACGGGGCCCTGACCCCGGAGCCGGGCGAGGGTGTCGTCGAGCGCGGCGAGGTCGAGGGTGCCGGTGGGGGCGGGCACGGTGACGGGTTCGGGCAGGCCGAGGAGCCAGGCGGCGCGGGTGATGCTGTGGTGGGCGTTGGCGCCGGTGACGGTGCGGACGGGGCCGTGGCGTTCGCGGGCGAGGAGGAGGGCGAGTTGGTTGGCCTCGGTGCCGCCGGTGGTGACGAGGGCGTCGGGCGCGGTGTGGTGGGGGTAGATCTCGGCGGCGAGCGCGGCGGTGGTGCCGGCTTCCAGGGCGGATGCGGCGGGGGCCTGGTCCCAGGAGTCCATGGAGGGGTTGAGGGCCGACGCGGCGAGGTCGGCCGCAGCGGCGACGGCGAGGGGCGGGGTGTGGAGGTGGGCGGCGCAGAGCGGGTCGGCGGGGTCGGCGGCGCCTTCGGTGAGGGCCCCGACGAGGGCGGCGAGGGCGTGGTGGGCGCCGGTGCCGTGCTCCGGGATGACGGGGTCCAGGACGGTGCGCAGGGCGGCGGTGACCGTGTCGGGTCCGCCGGCGGGCAGCGGGCCGTCGCGGCGGCGGGCGCCCTCCTGGAGTGCGGTGAGGACGGTGTCGAGGAGGGGGCGCAGGGCGGCGGGGCCCGGGGTGGATCCGGCGAGGGGTGGGGTGGGCATGGGTGGGTGGCCCCTTCGGGTGCGCATGGGTGGACATGCCAGCTTGTCCGGGTTTCGGGGGGCGCTGCCGGGGAGCCCCGTGATCTGAACTCGAACGGGGGACGGTGGGCCGATGGGGCCGGGCCGGGCGGGGGCGGGATGGTATGGGCGGGGACGTACGGCTGTGGATACGGGAGTGCCCGGCCCGCCCTCGGTGGTGAGGGCGGGCCGGGCACGGGTGGTGCGGCGGTGCGGTGCTCCGGTCAGTGGGCTTCGCGTACGGCGAGGGCGCGGCGCAGGTCGTCGATCTGGTCGATCAGTTTGCGGCGCAGGGCGGGGCTGAGGTCCTCGCCGGCGAGGGCCTGTTCGCCGAGGCGGAGGCTGTCGGCGTCGACGGCGTCGGCCGGGAAGGCGTAGCGCCCGGCGGCCTCGGCGATGGCGGGGCCCCGGCGGTCGGCGAGTGCTGCGGCCTCGGCGTAGTAGCGGGGCACGTATGCCCGTACGAGGTCGGTCTGTTCGGGCTGCCAGAAGCCCTGGGCGGTGGCGGTGAAGAGGTAGTTGGAGAGGCTGTCGTCGTGGAACAGGGCGTCCCAGGCGGCGGCCTTGGCCTCGGCGGTGGGCAGCGCGGCGCGGCAGCGGGCGGCGCCCTCCTGGCCGGTCGCGCTGGGGTCGGCGTCGAGCGCGGCGGCGATGGCGGTCTCGTCGACGGCGCCGAGTACGGCGAGGCGGGTCAGGATCCGCCAGCGCAGCTCGGGGTCGAGTTCGGGTCCGCCGGGGACGGTGCCGTCGGCCAGCCAGCCCTGGATGGTGTCGGGCTGGGTGGCGGCGTCGATGAGGTGGCGGACGGCGGTGAGGCGCAGGCCGGGCCGGCTGCCGTCCTCGGTGCGGCGGATCAGGTCGCGGCACAGGGCGGTGAGCGTGGTGAGCGCGGCGGGCCGGTCCTCGGGGGCCACGTAGCGGGCGGCGATCTGGCCGTCGGCGAAGGCGAGGACGCCTTGGAGGAGGGCCAGGTCGGTCTCGTGGGGCAGGTGGGTGCGGGCCGCTTCGAGGTAGGTGGCGGGGGCGAGTTCGCCGTCGCGGACCATGTCGCGGGCGGCGTTCCAGATGACGGCCCGGGTGAGCGCGTCGGGGACGCCGGAGAGGCCGGCCAGGACGGTGTCCCAGGAGCCCGCGTCGAGCCGGATCTTGGCGTAGGTGAGGTCCTCGTCGTTGAGGACGACGAGGGCGGGGCGGCCGCCGGGGCGGGTGAGCGGGCCGTCCTGGGGGATGCCGGTGTCGAAGCGGTCGCGCAGGACGAGCGGGACGCGGCCGGGCTGGGTGTCCAGCGCGAGGTCGTAGGTGCCGACGCTGATGCGGTGGGGGCGGGTGCCCTGCCGGTCGACGGCGAGCGACCAGCTGGTGTCGGCCTCCTCGACCCGCGCGGTGAGGGTGTCGACGCCGGTGGTGCGCAGCCACTGCTCGGCCCAGGCGTGGACGTCGCGGTCGGTGGCGGAGGCGAGGTTGTCGATGAAGTCGGCGAGGGTGGCGTTGCCGAACCTGTGGCGGGCGAAGTGGGCGTTGATACCGGCCAGGAAGTCCTTCTCGCCGAGCCAGGCGACGAGCTGGCGCAGCGCGGAGGCGCCCTTGGCGTAGGAGATGCCGTCGAAGTTGAGCAGCGCGGACGCGGTGTCGGGGACGTCGGCGGGGTCGGGGGCGACGGGGTGGGTGGAGGGGCGCTGGTCCGCGTCGTATCCCCAGCCCTTGCGGGCGACGCCGAAGTCGACCCAGGTGTCGGTGTACTGGGTGGCCTCGGCGAGGGTCTGGTAGCCCATGTACTCGGCGAAGGACTCGTTGAGCCAGATGTCGTCCCACCAGGCGAGGGTGACGAGGTCGCCGAACCACATGTGGGCCATCTCGTGGGCGATGACCATGCCGCGGGTCTGGCGCTCGGTCTCGGTGACGGCGGAGCGGTAGACGAACTCGTCGCGGAAGGTGACGAGTCCGGGGTTCTCCATGGCGCCCGCGTTGAACTCCGGGACGAAGGCCTGGTCGTAGGAGTCGAAGGGGTACGGCTCGTCGAACTTCTCCTGGAACCGGTCGAAGCAGGCCCGGGTGATGCCGAGGATCTCGTCCGCGTCGGCGTCGAGGTACGGGGCGAGGGAGCGGCGGCAGTGGAGGCCGAAGGGCAGTCCGGCGTGCTCGGTGGTCACGGAGTGCCAGGGGCCCGCGGCGACGGCGACGAGATAGGTGGAGATCAGCGGGGTGGGGGCGAGGGTCCAGCGGCCGTCGCCCCGGTGGTGGGCGATGCCGTTGCCGAGGACGCTCCAGCCTTCGGGCGCGGTGACCGTGAGGTCGAACACGGACTTGAGGTCCGGCTGGTCGAAGGCGGCGAAGACGCGCTGGACGTCCTCCATGAACAGCTGGGTGTAGACGTAGGTCTCGTTGTCGCTGGGGTCGGTGAAGCGGTGCATGCCTTCGCCGGTGCGGGAGTAGTGCATGGCGGCGTCGACGTGCAGTTCGTGGCCGCCGGCGGTGAGGCCGGTCAGGGGGTACCGGTTCCCGTCGAGCTCAGCGGGGTCCAGCGGCTGCCCGTCGAGGCTGATCGAGCGCAGGACGGCGGGCTTCAGCTCGACGAAGGTGTCGCCGGCCGCGCGAGCGGTGAACTGGATGACGGTACGGGAGTCGAAGGTCTCCTCCCCCGCGGTGAGATCGAGTGCGATCGTGTACCGCTGTACGTCGAGGAACTGGGCTCGGGCCTGCGCTTCATCGCGCATCAGTACGGACATGGGGGCCATGCTGCCGTATGCGGTGGTCCCGGTGCAGCCGGGTTCGGGACGGACCGGCCGGGCCTTGCCGGAACCTTTGAGGGCTAAGATTCTTACCCATGGTGTAGCTGTACGGAGGTGTGCCCGGGATGGCGAAGGACGGGGACGCGGTCGCGTCGATCGTGGCGGACTGGCGGCGGGAGCGGCCCGAGCTGGACACGGCTCCGCTGGAGGTGTTCGGCCGGCTGCACCGGGCGTTCCTCCGGTACAGCGCGGCGATCTCGCGGCCGGTGGAGCGCCGGGGCCTTTCGATGGCCGGGTTCGACGTGCTGACCGCGCTGCGGCGGGCGGGGAAGCCGTTTCGCCGTACGGCGGGTGAGCTGGCCGACTCGGGGCTGATCAGCTCGGCGGGCGTGACGCTGCGGATCGACCGGCTGGAGAAGGACGGGCTGATCCGGCGGGAGCGGGATCCGCAGGACCGGCGGGTGGTGCACTCGCGGCTGACGGACGAGGGGCTGTCGCTGATCGACGCGCTGTTCTCGGAGCATCTGGACAACGAGCGGCGGATGCTGGCGGGGTTGTCGGAGGCGGAGTGCGGTGAGCTTGCGCGGTTGCTGGAGAAGCTGGAGCGGTCCGTGCTGGCGGCGGAGGGCGGGGAGTAGACCCTCCGCGGGGGGCACGGAGGCCCTGGTGCGGGTGGTGTCCTCAGTCGCCGGACGGGCCTGGAAGGAGGACACCCCCGCTGGTGTCAGGATCCCGTTGCCTGGGCCTCCGCCTCCGTGCGGTACATGCGGCGGACACGGACCACGCCCAGGTCGTGCTGGTAGAGGTTCTCCGCCTGGTCGGCGTCGCTGCGCAGGTCCTCCAGCATGACGCGGTCCTGTTCGAGCACCTCCCAGTGGCGGTCCTCCAGCAGTGTCCGGTACAGGAAGCGCCAGGTGTCGCGCTGCCAGCCGGTGACCTTGCGGTAGCGCCAGAAGAAGACGGCGCAGCGGTCCTCGTCGATGGGGGTGGCCATGCCGACGATGCCGAACGGGCCGCCGGGCCCGGCCGTCGGCGGGTACGGGATGGTGAGGTCGACCCAGTCGACGCCGGTGCGGCAGAGCTCGACCCAGTCGAAGTTGACCCCGCTCTGGTCGGTCTTCTCGAAGAAGAAGCCCCGCTCGGTCTCGCGGATGCGGAAGCGCGCGGTGGTCTGGCCCTCGGCCATGCTGTGCGAGTCCCGGTGGAGGAACGACCCGTGCATCGGGTCGAGCAGGTTCTCCACGGCGTAGCGCCAGTTGACGTTCCACTCGGCATAGCAGAGGAACGCGGTGGTGCCGGGGTCGGTGAGCTGTTCCGGGAGGGTGAGCGGCACCGGCTCGGCGTGGGTGCTGTCGCCGAAGTACGCGAGGATCGCGCCGCCGGTCTCGACGAGGTGGGGTGCGGCGACGAGCTGTTTGCCCTCCAGATTGCAGCCGGGCAGGCCGGGGACGGCCGCGACGGTGCCGGTGCCGTCGACCTGGACGCCGTGGTACCAGCAGGCGATGCGGTCCCCGAGGTGCTTGCCGAGGGAGAGGCGCGCGCCCCGGTGGGGGCAGCGGTCCTCCAGCATGTGGAGGGTGCCGTCGGCGCGGCGGAAGAGCAGCCACTCCTCGCCGAGGAGGGTGAGCCGTTTCATTCCGCCGGCGGGGACGAAGTCCGAGGGGCAGACCGCGTACCACTGGTTGCGGATGCCGGTGGCGAAGAGGCGGTCGGCGGTGCGGTCGCCGGGGCGGGCGACCTCGGAGGGCCGCACGGGGGTGCCCGGCCGGACCGGGGTGGCGGTGTCGGTGGTCATGGCGGTGTCACGCTCCCAGTCGGCGCATCTCGGTGCGGAAGGTTTCCTCGGTCCACGGGCTGCCGTCGGGTGCGGGCAGGTCGCGGGCGTTGAGTCCGGCGACGAGCCCCGGCAGGTCGTGGGCTCCGCTGCCGAAGACCTCTTCGATCTCCGCGGCGAGCTTCTTCTCGTACGGGGTGGGTTCGGCGGTGCGTGACTGGTGCGGGTCGAGGTACTGGGCGTGGGTCGGGCTGGTCATGCCGGCTCCCTTCGGGGGCGGTTCAGAGGTCGAGGACGAGGCGGGGGGTGCGGGCCCGGGAGACGCAGAGCATCATCGACGCGCCGGACTCGCGTTCGCTGTCGGTGAGCAGGAAGTCCCGGTGGTCGGGGGTGCCTTCGAGGACCTTGGTCTCGCAGGTGCCGCAGATGCCGTCGCGGCAGGAGGAGGCGACGGGGAGGCCCGCGCTCTCCAGGGCGTCGAGCACGGAGGTGTCCGGGCCGACCTCGACGGTGCGTCCGGTGCGGGAGCAGACGACCTCGAAGCCGGTGTCCTCGCCGTCGCGCGCCGGGGCGGCGGGCGCGGCGAAGCGTTCGGTGCGGGCGCCGGGGTGGCGTTCCTCGACGGCGGCGAGCAGGGGTTCGGGGCCGCAGCAGTAGACCTGGGTGCCCGGGGCGAGGCCGGTGAGCAGGGCGTCGAGGTCGGGGTGGCCGCTCTCGTCCTGCGGAACGAACTCCACCGATCCGCCCGGCAGTTCGGCCAGTGCCGTGAGTTCGGCGCCGAAGGCCATGGAGGCGCGGCTGCGGCCGCCGTGGACCAGGCGCCACGGGGTGGAGGTGCGGGCGGCCTCGCGGGCCATGGCCAGGAGCGGGGTGATGCCGATGCCGCCGGCGATGAAGAGGTAGCCGGTGGCGTCGCCCGCCGGGTCGAGCTCGAAGTGGTTGCGGGGCCCCTGGACATGGACGGTCTGGCCGGGGCGCAGGCCGCTGTGGACATGGGCGGAGCCGCCGCGTGAGGCGGGTTCCCGCAGGACGCCGATGCGCCAGTGGGTGGGGTCGGCGGGGTCGGAGCACAGCGAGTACTGGCGGATGTGGCCGCCGGTGTGGACGTCGATGTGGGCGCCGGGCCGCCAGGCGGGGAGCGGGGCGCCGTCCGGGTGGGTGAGTTCGATGCTCAGGACTCCGTCGGCCTCCCAGGTCATGCGGTGGACGAGCAGGTCGAGCCGGGGTTCCTCGGCGGGCGTCATGACGGGTTGCCTCCTTCTCCAGGGGTATCGGTGGCGGTGGCCGGGAGCTTGACCGGCGGGGTGAACGGGGTGTTCATCGGGCCGAGTGCGGCGAGGTCGACCTCGACGAGGGTGGGTCCCGGCGAGGCGGTGGCCGCCTTGATGACGGGTGCGGCGTCGGCCTCGGCGGCGATCCGGGCGTACGGGAGGCCAACGGCGGCGGCGAGCAGCGCGAAGTCGGGGGTGGTGAGGTCGACTCCGGAGCGGCGGGGGAAGTGGGTGTCCTGCATGTTGCGCAGGACTCCGTAGCCGCCGTCGTTGAAGACGAGAAGGGTGAGGTCGGGCTTCTCCTGGGCGAGGGTGAGGAGTTCGCCGAGGTGGACGGCGAGGCCGCCGTCGCCGGCGATGACGACGGTGGGTGCGCCGGGGCGGCCGAGTGCGGCGCCGATGCCCATGGCGAGGCCCTGGCCGATGCCGCCGCCGCGCGGGAAGACGTTGGTGGCCGGGTCGGTGATCTCCAGGAGCCGGTTTCCCCAGGTGGAGGAGGGGATGGTGACATCGCGGGCGATGACGGATCCGGGCGGGCAGGCGTCCCGGATGGCGTCGTTGACCGCGGCCTGCGGGCCGATGGCGTGGCGCTGTGCGGTACGGGCCTCGGTGCGGGCCCTGCGCACCCGGTCGGGCCAGCTCGTCTCCGTACCGCCGCTGGTGACACGGCCCAGGAGGGCGGCGAGTACGGCGGCGGCGTCGCCGTGCAGGGCGACGGTCGCGGGGTACACACGGCCCGGGGCGGCCGGGTCCAGGTCCAGCTGGATGTGGACGGGCGGGAGCCGGAGGCCGTAGTCGGCGGTCTCGTTGGAGCGGAAGTGGGTGCCGATGGAGAGCAGGACGTCGGCCTCGGCGAGCAGGGCGCGGCCGGCGGGGGCGGTGGCGTAGTTGCCGAGGACCCGGTCGTCGGACTCGGGGACGGCGCCCCGGCCGGAGTTGGAGGTGACGAGTCCGGCGTTCAGGGCGTCCAGGAGCGCGGCGACCTCGGGGCGGGCGCTGTTGGCGCCGCCGCCGGCCCAGAGGAGGGGGCGGCGGGCCCCGGACAGCAGGGCGGCCGCCGCGTCGAGGAGCGCCGCGTCGGGCAGGGCGGGGGCCGTTGCCCCGGGGACGGGGGTGCCGGTGAGTACCTGGGGCGCGAACTGCAGGTCGATGGGCCATTCCACGCTGACCGGGCCGTGCGGCGCGGTGAGGGCGCGGGCCGCCGCGTCGCGCAGGATGTCCCCGGCGCGGGCGGCGTCGGTGACGGTGACGGCGTGGGTGGACACCGCGCGGAGCATGCCGAGCTGGTCCTTGGTCTCGTGGATGAAGCCGCGTCCGGAGCCGAGGTAGGCGCTGTCGATCTGTCCGGTGATGTGGAGGACGGGGGTGCCGGAGCTGAGGGACTCGATGAGGGAGCCGGCCGCGTTGCCCGCGCCCGTACCGGTGCTGGTGAGGGCGCAGCCGAGGGTGCCGCTGGCTCGGGCGTAGCCGTCGGCGGCGTTGACGGCGGCGGCTTCGTGGCGGACGGGGACGAAGCGCAGATCGCGGTCGACGGCTTCGACGAGCGGCAGGTTGTGCACGCTGACGATGCCGAACACCGTGTCGACGCCCAGTCCGCGCAGCGTCTCGACGAGCAGGTCGCCGCCGTTGGGTCGGGTCATGTCGGGTGCTCCTGAGGGGTGGGGTGACGGGCTGCGGGGTTACGCGACGGCGCGGTTGACGCCGCCGCAGACGTCGACGGTGGTGCCGGTGATGTACGAGGCCCTGGGTGAGAGCAGGGCGGTGACGGCGTACGCGACTTCGTCGGCGGTGCCGAGGCGGCCCAGGGCGATGCCCCGGTCGGCGGCGAGCGCGGCCTGCCAGGCGGTGTAGTCGAGGGGGCTGCCGGACGCGGCGTGGCGGCGTTCCCACTGGCCGGTGTCGACGAGGCCGAGGCAGACGGAGTTGACGCGGATGCCGTCGGGGGCGAGTTCCTTGGACAGGGAGGTGGAGAGGTTGAGGATGCCGGCGCGGGCGGCGCTGGTGGTCATCAGCGCGGTCTCGGGCTGTTTGGCGAGGACGGCGTTGATGTTGACGACGGAGGCGCGGCCGGGGGTCCCGCCGGATGCGCGCAGATGGGGCAGGGCGGCGTTGAGGGGGTTGAGGACGCCGAAGAACTTGAGTTCCAGTTCGTCGCGCCAGTCGTCGGCGGTGGTCTCGGCGAAGGGCTTCATCCGGGAGGCGCCGGCGTTGTTGACGAGCCCGTCGAGGCCGCCGAGGTGGTCGGCGGCGGCCTCGGTGAAGGCGCGTACGGCGGCTTCGTCGCGGACGTCGCAGGGGGCGTGGAAGAGCCGGTCCGGGGTGGCGAGGCCGTCCAGGGCGGCGGCGAGGGCGTCGGGGCGGCGGCCGCAGGTGGCGACGCGGGCGCCTTCGCCGAGGAGCGTGCGGACGGTGGCGAGGCCGACGCCGGAGCTGCCGCCGGTGACGAGGATGCGGGTGCCTTGCAGGCGGAGGTCCATGGGGCTGAGGCTCCTTTCGGGTGGGGGCGCGGGGCGCTCCGCGGGGGCACCGGGACCCCGGTGCGGGGGTGTCCTCAATCGCCGGACGGGCTTGATCTGCCGGCCCGGCACGCTCGATTCGCGCGGCGCGGTGGTCGTTCTGTCCTCGATCGCCGGACGGGCCCGGATTGGCTCGGGCGTCAGGTCATCGTGAAGCCGCCGTTGACCGCGAAGGTCTGGCCCGTGATGTAGCCGGACTCCTCGCCGACGAGGAACGCGATCAGGCCGACCAGGTCCGCCGGTCGCTGGGGGCGGGAGATCGCCCGGTTCAGCCGGTACAGCTCGTGGCGTTCGGCGGGGATGTCCACCGCGGACTCCCCCTCCGTGAGGCCGGGCGCGACCGCGTTGACGGTGATGCCGAGGTCGCCCGTCTCGCGGGCCATGGCCCGGGTCAGGGAGATCACCGCACCCTTGGAGGCGATGTAGTGGGCCAGCCGGGGCGAGCCGTACAGCGCCGCGTCCGAGGCGAGGTTGACGATGCGTCCGCTGCCGTGGGCCCGCATCAGCGGGAGGAGGGCGCGGGCGACGAGCCAGGGGCCGCGGGCGTTGACCGCCATGATGCGGTCCCAGGCTTCGACATCGATCTCGTGGAACGGCTTGCCGCCCACCGCGTTGGCGAGTCCGGCGTTGTTGACCAGGCCGTACAGCCGGCTGCCGTCCCCGGCGAGCGTGCCGGCGAGTGCGGCGACGGAGTCCGGGTCGGCGACATCGAGCGGGTGGAAGTCCGCGGCGATGCCGTCGGCCCGCAGTTCCTCGGCGGCCCGGCGCCCGGTGGCCTCGTCGAGTTCGGCGACGAGGACGCGGTGGCCGTCGGCGCCGATCCGGCGGGCCGCGGCCAGTCCCAGGCCGCGGCCGGCGCCGGTGACGACGACCGTACGGGGGGTGTCGTCGGCGGCCATCAGTCGCGGGTCACGCCGTGCATCGGGGAGTGCGCGGGGTAGGTCGGCACCTGCGGCTTCCGGGTACCGATGATCACGCAGAACAGGGCGTCGGTGTCGCCCTCGTTCTTCAGCGAGCGGGCCACCCCGGCGGGCACGACGATCATGTCGCGGTAGCCGAGGGTGCGGTACTCGGCCTCGTCGGCGCCCCGGTGGATGCCGACCCTGACCTGCCCCTCCAGGACGAAGAAGGCCTCCTCGACGTCGTGGTGGGTGTGCTCGGGGCCCTCCGCGCCCGGCGGGAGCAGCATGTTGGAGAGGGTGAAGCCGCCCGAGGGCAGGATGCGGTTGTCGTTCTCGTGGTTGCCGGTGGCGCCGGAGCCGACGTAGCGGATCTGGGCGCGGCGGTACTGGGCGCCGGCCTTCTCCTGGAAGGAGAGGGTGTTCCAGTCGGGCTCGCGGGAGTCCTTGGTGGCGATGAGCGAGTCGGTGAACTTCGCGAGGTCGCCGTCGTTCTCGTACGGGGTGTTGTCGATGGGCACGGGATGCTCCTCGGTTCGGTGCTGGGGGCGGGTGGTGGGCGGTGCGTCGCTACGCGGGCACGCGGGCGACGACGTGGAGGTGGGCGCGGACCCAGGCGTTGAAGGCCTCGGGGCGTTCCTGGTTGGCGAGGTGCCCGGCGCCGGAGAGGGTGACGTAGACGGACTTGGCGAGGCCGCCGGCGATGGCCTGGGACTCGTCGGTGCCGGTGACGGTGTCCTGTTCGCCGCACAGGACGAGGGCCGGTGCGGTGATGGCGGGCAGGTCGTGGGTGAGGTCGGCCTCCGCCATGGACGCGGCGGCGTAGCCGTATCCGGGGGTGCGGACGGAGGCGGCCATGGTGGCGACGACGCGTGCGACGAGGCCGGGGGGCGCGTCGGCCGAGACGAGGCGCGGTCCGCGCGCGGCGGCGAAGGCCTCGGGCCCCTGGGCGGCGAGCTGTTCGGCGCGCCCGCGCATGGCCCGCGCCTTGTCCGGGTCGGTGCCGGACCCCCGGCTTGAGTCGGCGACGATCAGGGAGGCCACCAGGTCCGGGTGGCGGGCGGCGAGGCGCAGCGCGATGACGCCGCCCCAGGAGACGCCGAGGACATGGGCGGGGCCGCCGTGTGCGCGGATGAGGGCGGCGGCGGTGTCGGCGTAGCCGTCGAGGCCGGGGGCGTGGGCCGGGTCGGCGGAGCCGGCGTAGCCGGGCGCGTCCCAGGCCACCACCCGCACCTGGTCGGCGAGTTGGTCGAGCTGCGGGGCGAAGGCGGCGGACGAGGAGCCGATGCCGTGCAGGCAGAGCAGCAGCGGGGCGTCCGGGTCGCCGGCCTCCCGGGTGTGGACGGCCCCGGCCGTGAGCGTCGCGGCGGTCACAGGATCTGTCCCGCCCGGCCGACGACGGCGCCGAGGCTGCGGAGCACGGCGTGCGGGACGACCTGGCTGGTGGCCGGGTTGGCGGCGTCGGGCCGGTGGGCGACCTCGAAGCGGTACGTGCCGTGCTCGCCGGCCGCCTCGATGACGTGCCGGGTCAGGGTGGCAGCCGGGTCCGCGACCACGACGACCTGGACGAGGCCGGGGTCGCCGGTGGCCAGCGCGACCGAGGCGGCGACGTTGGTCGACCTGGGGAACTTCACCGGGACGTCGCGTGCGGTGCCGCGCATGACCTCGACGGGTCCGGTGGCCGTCCGCAGCCGTTCGGTCAGTCCGGCGTCCATCCAGGGCTGGTGGAGGGTGCCGGGAAGCTTGGTGGTGGTGAGGGTGACGGAGGTGAGGGGGCCGAGTCCCCGCACGGCCTGGAGGAGGTCGAGTCCGCCGACGGCGCCGCCGGTGAAGTAGACGCGTCCGGGTCCGGCGGCGCGCAGCCGGTCGACGAGTCCCGGGTCGACGAGGGCGCCGGTGGACGCGATCAGCAGGTCGGCGCCGCCGGTCAGGACCCGCTCGGCCCATTCCCGTACCACCGTCTGGCCCGCGGCCTCGACGATCAGGTCGCAGACGGCGAGGGCGTCCTCGAAGGAGAGCTGGGGGGCGGGGGCGTCGACGAGGGGGCGGTTGTCGATGACGCAGGTGAGTTCGGCGCCGGGGATGTGGCCCTCGGCGAGTGCGGTGCCGACGACGCGTCCGATGGCGCCCCAGCCGACGAGGCCGACGCGGCGGACGGGGCGGGCGGAGCGCGCGGGGGTGTCCGGGCGGGGGGCCGGGGTGGCGGTCATGCGGTCACCTCTTCTGATGCGGGGGCGAGGGGGCCGGGGTCGGGGGTGCCCGCCATGCGGGAGCGGATCGCGGGCGAGGGCGGTCCGGCGGTCCCCCACAGGTCGGAGAGGTCGGGGGTGCGGCGCCAGACCTTGGCGATCCAGGCGTCCTCGACGATCTGGGCGACCTCGGAGGTGTATTCGCAGACGAGTCCGGCGGGGTCGGTGAAGTAGGAGAACGTGTTGTTGCCGGGGCCGTGCCGGCCGGGCCCCCACTGCGGGGTGATCCCGTGGTGGCGGAGCCGGCCGAGGCCGCGCATGAAGTGGTCGACCGACGTCATCTCGTAGGCGACGTGGTTGAGGGAGGTCCACTCGGCCTGGTTGAACGCGATGCAGTGGTGGTCGGCGTTGCAGCGCAGGAAGGCCATCTGGTGCTCGGACCAGTCGGAGACGCGCAGGCCGAGGACCGAGGTGTAGAAGGCGACGGCCGCATCGATGTCCGTGGTGTTCAGGACGGTGTGGGTGACGCCGACGGGGACGGCGGCGTCCCGGCCGCGCGGGGTGACGGCGTGGGTCTGGGCGCTGAGCTCGATCAGCCGGCCCTCGGGGTCGGTGAAGCGCAGTCCGTAGCCGCCGCCGACCTGGTCGAGGGGGCCGGGGCCGGCTGCGGGGACGATGCCGAGGGCGAACAGCCTGCGGGCGGCCTCGTCGATCTCGGCGGGGGTGGCGACGGCGAAGGTGATGCGGCCGAGTCCGTTGCGCTCGCCCCGGCTGAGGTGCAGGACGTGGTGCTCCTCGCCGGTGCCGCGCAGCCAGGTGGCGTCCCTCTCGCGCTCGACGGCTTCCAGGCCCCAGACCTCGGCGTAGAAGTCGGCGGACTCGGTGAAGGCGGGGGTGCGGAGTTCGACGGAGCGCAGGGCGCGGAGCCGGGCGACGGGCTGGGCGGGGCGGTTCTCGTGGGGCATGGCGTTCTTCCGCTCGGGTTCGTGGGGCACGTGCGGCGTCAGTGGGCGGCGGCCCAGGGCAGCGGGGTGGTGTCGGTGGCCCAGTAGAGGGACTTCTGCCGCTGGTAGCCGCGGATCAGGTCGCGGCCCTTCTCGGTGCCGATGCCGCTGTCCTTCAGCCCGCCGAACGGGGTGGCGATGCTGAACTGCTTGTAGGTGTTGATCCAGACGGTGCCCGCGTCGATGCGGCGGGCAAGCCGCCAGGCCCTGGCGTGGTCGCGGGTCCAGATGCCGCAGGCCAGCCCGTAGACGCTGTCGTTGGCCTGGGCGACGAGGTCGTCCTCGTCGTCGAAGGGCAGGGCGATCAGGACCGGGCCGAAGATCTCCTCCTGGCAGACCCGGGCGGAGTTGGGCAGGCCGTCCAGGACGGTGGGCAGGTAGTAGGCGCCCTCGCGGTAGCGCTCGCCGTCGGGGGCCGCTCCCCCGCACCGGACGGTGGCGCCCTCGGCGCGGGCCAGGTCGACGTAGGCGGCGACGCTGTCGCGGTGGCGGTGGTGGACCAGCGGGGCGACCTGGGTGTCGGGGTCGGTGCCGGGCCCGACGCGCAGTTTCCCGGTACGGGAGACGAGCTCGCCGACGAACTCCTCGTAGCGGGAGCGGGCGACGAAGAGCCGGGAGCCTGCGATGCAGCTCTGTCCGCTGGAGGAGAAGACCCCGTACATGACGCCGGCGAGGGCCTGTTCCAGGTCGGCGTCCTCCAGCACGATCGTCGGGGACTTGCCGCCGAGTTCGAGGGAGACCGGCACGAGTCTGCCGGCGGCCGCGTGGGCGAGGGTGCGGCCGGTGGCCGTGCCGCCGGTGAAGGTGATCTTCCCGACAGCCGGGTGGCGGACGATCGCGTCGCCGATGACGCTGCCCCGGCCCGGCAGCACCGAGAGCAGCGCGGTGGGCAGGGCGGCCTCGGTGAGGGCCTGGTGGACCAGCCGGCCGAGCGCGAGGGCGACCAGCGGCGTCCACTCGGCGGGCTTGAGCAGGACGGCGTTGCCGCCGGCGAGCGCGGGGGCGAGCTTCTGGGCGTCGCTGGCGATCGGCGAGTTCCAGGGGGTGATCGCGGCGACGACGCCGATGGGTTCGTGGACGCTCATCGTGACGTACGGGCCGCGCGCGGGGGTGAGCGCGTCCTCGGCGGTCTCCAGGGCGGCGGCGGTGTAGCGGAAGGTGCCGGCCGCGCTGAGCACCAGGGCGCGGGTCTCGGTGAGGCACTTGCCGGTGTCGGCGGTCTGGAGGGCGGCGAGCCGGTCGGCGCCCTGCTCGACGAGGTCGGCGACGCGGTGCAGCAGCCGGGCCCTCAGATGGGCGGGCAGCTCGCGCCAGGCGGGGTCTTGGGCGGCGTCGGCGGCTGCGGCGGCGGCCTCCTCGACGTCGTCGAGGGAGGCGGCGTGCACGGTGGCGACGGTCCGGCCGGTGGCCGGATCGACGGTCTCGACGGGGGCCCCGCGGCCCTGCCGCCACCGTCCCGCGACCAACACCTCGTCGGCAAGCATCAGTTGGCCTCCTGCTGTCGTGTCGGTTACCTCAGGGCTAAAAATCTAAGTGCTTAAGTAATTGACCGCAAGCCCCCCTCGGCGAAAATCCTTTTGGCCCGAGGGTCTTGACGGGCTCCACCCCGGGACCGATAAAACTTAAGCCCTAAGAAGCTAGGCGCTTACAGAGGTCCGTGGGCGATGTCACCCGCTCCTGAGCCCTGTGCGTACGTCCCCACCCGTACGCTCACCTCACTCCCGCCCCCTCCGTAACCCGTGTACCTGGCTCTCCCCAACCGCTCCGGTCCCCCGCGGAGCAGGAGGAACCCTGGATGAGCACCGACACCTCGCAGGACGCCGCACCGGGACCGTCCCCGGCCGGCACCACCCGCGCCGCCGTCGCCGCCCGCTTCGAGCGGCTGCCGCTCTCGCGCTGGCACGTCACCGTCCGCCTGATCGTGGGGGTTGTCACCTTCTTCGAGGCCTTCGACCAGTTGCTGATCGCCTACGCGCTGCCCGAACTGCGCGAGGAATGGCACCTGACCACGGGCGACGCCACCGCCGTGCTGACCGTCGGCTCGGCGGGCATGCTCGTCGGCGCCCTGCTCTCGGGGCGGCTGGCCGACCGCTACGGCCGGGTGAGGGTGATCGCGTACTGCGTGGCCGTCTCCGGCCTGGCGAGCCTCGCCCTGACCGCCTGCACCTCGCTCACCCCGTTCCTGGCGCTGCGCTTCGTGCAGGGCCTCGCGATCGGCGGCGAGGTACCGGTGGCGGCCGCCTTCATCAGCGAGATCACCCGCAGCTTCAAGCGCGGCCGCTTCGTCCTGCTGTACGAACTCGTCTTCCCGGCCGGCCTCACCGTCGGGGCGCTGGTCGCGGCCTGGGTGGTCCCGGCGGCGGGCTGGCGCACGATGTTCGCGGTCGCCGCCGTGCCCGGCCTGCTGGCCTTCCTGGTCCAGCGCAGGGTCCCGGAGTCACCGCGCTGGCTCGCGGACCGGGGCCGCCTCGCGGAGGCCGACGCGGTGCTGAGCGGCATCGAGGCGAAGGTGTCGGCCGCGACGGGCCGGCCGCTGCCCCCGCCGGTCCTCGGCGCCGCCGGGCCCGCGCCCGCCGCCGGAGCCGCCGCCACCCCGGCGGAACACGCCGCGAGCGGTGTCCGCGGCCTGTTCACCGGCCGCTACCGGCGCCGCACCCTGGTCGTCGGCGCGATCTGGTTCACCGGCTACTTCGTGAACTACGGCGTGACGTCCTGGCTGCCCAGCATCTACAAGGACGCCTACGGCCTCACCCTCTCCGACGCCCTGATCCACTCCACGGTGACGTCGGTGGCCGGGCTGCTCGGCTGTCTGCTCGTCGCCCTCACCGTGGATGTGTTCGGCCGCCGCCGGATCTTCGCCGTCTGCCTCGGCGCCTCGGCCGCGCTGCTGCTCACACTCGCGGCGCTCGGCGCCCGTACCCCCGGGCAGGTCCTGCTCTGGACCTCGCTCTCGGCGGTCGGCTTCTTCGGCTCCAACATCTGCCTGTACCTGTACACGCCCGAGCTGTACCCGACCCGGATGCGCGCCCTGGGCTGCAGCGTCGGCGGTGCGGTCAACCGGCTGGGCGTGATCCTCGGCCCGGTCCTGGTGGGCGTGGTCTACGCGGCCGGCCACAGCGTCACGGCGGTCTTCGTGATGCTGGGAACGGTGGCCGCGCTCGGCGCGGTGGTGGCCGGGACACTGGCGGAGGAGACGGCGAACCGGCCGCTGGAGGAGATCTCTCCCTGACCGGCGGCCGGCGGGCGGGGCCCGGCGGGCGGCGCGCAGCCGAGGAGGCCCTACGCCTGCGCGCCGCCCGCCGGGTGCGCCGACTCCTCGGCGATGCGCTCGTGGTGGCGGATGACCTCGGCCACGATGAAGTTCAGCAGCTTCTCCGCGAACGCCGGGTCCAGGTGCGCACTCTCCGCGAGCTGCCGCAGCCGGGCGATCTGCCGGGACTCACGGGCCGGGTCCGCCGGGGGCAGCTGGTGGGCGGCCTTGAGATGACCGACCTGCTGGGTGCACTTGAAGCGCTCGGCCAGCATGTGGACAACAGCCGCGTCGATGTTGTCGATGCTCTCGCGCAGCCGTTTCAGCTCGGCGCCTACGGACTCGTCGATGTCGCTCGTGGTCATGGTCAGCGAGCTTAGAGGGTCCCTCGCGCCGGGTTCCGCGGGGTTGCGGAACGACCGCCCGCGGGGCTACGGGATGATCGTCGGCGGGTGCTCCGCGTCGGGCACCCGGTCGCTCCAGCCGCCCGGCACACTGCGGCCCTGCTGCTCGCGGAAGCGCACCGGGGCCATGCCGACCCGGCGGGCGAACAGCCGGGAGAAGTACGCCGGATCGTCGTACCCGACCCGCCGGGCGACGGCGGCGACCGGCAGGTCCCCGGTGGCGAGGAGCTCCTTGGCACGGCCGAGCCGGATGCCGAGGAGATAGTCCTTCGGACTGCACCCCGCGCTCCGCCGCACCGCCGTGCGCAGTTCGGCGGAGGTCATGCCGTGCCGGGCCGCGTGCTCGGCCACCGAGAGCGGCCGGAAGGCGTCCCGGGCCAGCGCCTGGAGCACCGGGTCGCCGTCGGGTCCCACGTCCGCGCGGGCCCGGCGCAGCGCGACGAGCAGTTCGTGGACGGCCGCACCGGTCTCCACCTCCAGCAGCGGATTGCCGCGCCGGGCCGCACGCACCATCCGGCCGACGGCGGCGCGCGGGCCCGCCGTGTCGGCGAGCGGGACGAGGGGCCGGTCCGGCTCGATGTAGCCGAGTTCGGTGTACGTGGCGGTGGCGGGCCCGGTGAAGTCGACGAAGCTCTCGTCCCAGCCGGTGGCCGGGTCGGCGCCGTAGTGGTGCGGGGTGCCGGGGGTCAGCCAGATCAGGCTGGGGCCCGTCACGGGCACCCGGCGCCCGTCGGGCCCGGCGAACCATCCGCTGCCCGCGTTGATGACGACGGCCACATGGTGGTCCAGGGTGCGCGGGCCCACGGTCGGCAGAGTGCCGTGCTGGAGGCCCACCCCGAGACAGACCAGGCCCAGGCGGTGGTGGAGCGGGCTGGGGGTGAAGAAGCGCATCCAGGTGTGGTACATCGGCCTTCGCTCCCCGGTCCTCTCGTCGCGCGCCGCTCGTCGCGTGGGCGTGTGCTGCGTGTGCTGCGTCCAAACAGCCATGATCTTTGTCCATGGACCGGCCGCACGCCAGGGCTGAGGCTGGGCCGTGACATTCCTCCCGGGTTCGCCCGCTCCGTCGCACGTGCCGCGTTCCGCCGGCAGCGGTCCCGGGGCGGCGCCGGTCCCGGGACCACGCGCACAGGAGAGAACGAGCACGATGGCTGACTTCACCGTGGGGGACGACCACTTCCGGCTCGACGGGAAGCCCGTACGGCTGCTGTCGGGGGCTCTGCACTACTTCCGGGTGCACGAGGCGCAGTGGGACCACCGGCTGTCGATGCTGCGGGCGATGGGCCTGAACTGCGTCGAGACGTATGTGCCGTGGAACCTCCACGAGCCGCGTCCGGGCGCGTTCCGCGACGTCGGCGCGCTCGGCCGGTTCCTGGACGCGGCGCGGCGGGCGGGGCTGTGGGCGATCGTCCGCCCCGGCCCGTACATCTGCGCGGAGTGGGAGAACGGCGGTCTGCCGGCCTGGGTGACCGGGCGGTTCGGGCGGCGGGTGCGGACCCGGGACGCGGGCTATCTCGACGCGGTGCGCGCCTGGTTCGCCGAGCTGCTGCCGCAGGTCGTGGAGCGGCAGACGGGCCGGGGCGGCCCGGTGGTCATGGTGCAGGCGGAGAACGAGTACGGCAGCTACGGCACCGACCAGGTCTATCTGCGCCGGGTGGCCGGGCTGCTGCGCGAGGCGGGCGTGGACGTCCCGCTGTTCACCTCCGACGGGCCGGAGGACCACATGCTCACGGGCGGTTCGGTGCCCGGCCTGCTCGCCACGGCGAACTTCGGCTCGGGCGCGCGCGAGGCCTTCCGTGTGCTGCGCCGCCACCAGCCATCGGGACCGCTGATGTGCATGGAGTTCTGGTGCGGCTGGTTCGAGCACTGGGGCGCGCCGCCGGTCGTACGGGATCCGGCGCAGGCGGCCGGCGCGCTGCGGGAGATCCTGGAGTGCGGGGCCTCGGTGAACATCTACATGGCGCACGGCGGGACGAACTTCGCCGGCTGGGCGGGCGCCAACCGCTCCGGCCCGCTCCAGGACCAGGACCTGCTGCCGACGGTGACCTCCTACGACTACGACGCGCCCGTGGACGAGTACGGCCGGCCCACGGAGAAGTTCCGCCTGTTCCGTGACGTCCTCGCCGCCTACGCGGACGGGCCGCTGCCGGAGCCGCCGCCCGAGCCCGCCGGCCTGGCGGAGCCGGTGCGGGCCGTGCTGGGCGAGTGGGCGCCGCTCTCCGCCGTGCTGGAGGCGCTCGGTGACGAGGAGACCGAGGAGTCGGGGGTGCCGCCCACGTTCGAGGAGCTGGGGGTCGACCGCGGGCTGGTGCGCTACCGGGTCGCGGTGCCGGGCCCCCGCCGCCCGTACGCCCTCGGTGTCGCGGGCCTGCGGGACCGGGCGGTGGTGTACGTGGACGGGGTCCGCAAGGGGGTCCTGGCCGAGGAGGACGCCGTGCTCGACGAGCCGGTGGCCGGGCCCGCCGATGTGGAGCTCTGGGTGGAGTCGCTGGGCCGGGTCAACTACGGGCCGCGCCTGGGCGAGCCGAAGGGGATCACCGGGGGCGTGCTGCACGAGCGCCAGTATCTGCACGGGGTGCGGGCGCGGGCGCTGCGGCTGGACGCGTTCGACGCGCCGGACGGCGGGGACCCGCTGGCGGGCGTCCGGTTCGAGGCGGTCGACGAGGCCGCGGGGACCGGGCTGTTCCGGGGTTCGTTCACGCTCGCCGACGTGTCCGGGACGGGGCACGCGGGGCTCGAACTGCCTGGCTGGATGCGTGGCTTCGTCTGGGTGAACGGCTTCTGCCTCGGGCGCTACTGGTCGGCGGGCCCCCAGCACACGCTGTACGTACCGGGTCCGGTGCTGCGGGAGGGCGTCAACGAGGTGTGGGTGCTGGAGACGGAGCAGGCCGGGGCGCCGTACGCGGAGCTGGGCCCGGGAGCGCCCCCGCGCGCGGACGGTCCCGTTACAGTGGGGAGGAGTTGAGCGTCGCGGAACGGGGGTACGGACGTGGCGGACAGCCCCCACGGCAGCCCGGTGGTGCACGGCTTCCCGCATCTGGCCACCGTCCGCTCCGCCGTCACCGCGCTCTACCGGCGGCTCTCGTACGACGGTGTGCACCGCTTCGCCCCGAGCCTCGCCCCGGTCGAGGCCGCCTTCGCCGACGCCGATGACCTGCATCTGGGCACCCAGCGGGTGGCGCGGGCGATGGTGCAGCATCTGCGGCTGCCGGACGCGCGGATGATCGTGGCGTTCCGCGCGATGGAGCACGCGGGAAGCGTGGAACTCGCGGCGGGCCCCGAGTACTCCATCGAGCTGAACGACCGGTTCCGTACGCATCGCAGGGACATCGGCGCCGCGCTCTCCCACGAGGTCATGCATGTGCTGCTGCACCGCCTGGGCCTGGAGTTCCCGGGGACCCGGGACAACGAGATCCTGACCGACACGGCGGCCGCCTATCTGGGGGCGGGCTGGCTGCTGCTGGACGCGTTCCGGGAGGACGCCACGTCCAGCCAGAAGCTCGGCTACCTCACCCCGGAGGAGTTCGGGTACGTGCTGGCCAAACGGGCGATCGCCTTCGACGAGGACCCCTCGCCGTGGTTCACCAGCCCGCAGGCGTACACCGCGTACACCAAGGGCCGGGCCCAGGCGCTGCGCGAGAGCGCGCAGCCGCCGCTCACGGCGGCCGGCTGGGCGGGCCGCCGCAGGTACGCCAAGGACCGGCGGTACGCACAGGACCATCCCGGCGCGGGCGCGGCACCGGGTCAGGAGGTCCCGTACACCTTCGAGACCTCAGGGGACGGGCTCCGGGTCGCCTTTCCGTGCCCCACCTGCCACCAGCGCAACCGGATTCCGGTCCGGGGCCGGGTGCGCGCCCGGTGCGCGCTGTGCCGCACGGTGCTGGACTGCACCACCTGAGCCAACGGGCTGTGCCGCACGGCGTATTACAGTCGAAATGTGACAGAAGATCCGAGGGCGGAGACAGCGGGCGCGGCGGACGGGCAGCGCCTGTCCGCCGCGCTGTACGAGGGCGACGACGCCGTCGTACGGCTGCTCCGCGCCGGTGTGCCCGCCGAGTCGGTGGACGAGGAGGGCACGAGCGCGCTCTATCTGGCGGCGGTCTCGGACCGTCCCGGGGCGGTGCGGCTGCTCCTCGCCGCCGGCGCCGACCCGGACCGGGCCTGCGGTCCCGAGGCCGGTGATCTGCCGCTGTGCGGGGCGGCGTGCGGCGGTCACACGGAGGTGGTCGAGGCGCTGCTGTCCGCCGGGGCACGGCCGGATCTGCGCGAGCAGTTCGGGTTCACGGCCCTGCGCTGGGCGGTGGGGCTCGGTCACGCCCGGACGGCTGAGGTGCTTCTCGCGTACGGCGCCGACCCCTGCCTCCCGGGCCCCGAGGGCGAGTCGCCCCTGCTGCTCGCCGCCCGGCGCGGCTCCCTGGAGACGGTACGGGCGCTGCTGCGCCGGGGCGCGGGGGCACGCGAGGGCGCGGTCGATGAGGCGCTCGGCGAGGCGCGCCGGATGCTGGACGTGGACCTGGAGCGGGAGATGCGCGACGGACTGCGGGAGGTGTACGGGGACCGGCCCGGGTACGAGGTCGTGGCGCGGCGCGACGTGGTCGACGGCGGGGAGACGCTGACCGTCGAACTGGTGCGGGACGGGCACCCGTCGGCGGGGCGCGACCAGCAGACGGGGCACGGGGCGATCGCCACGGTCCTGGAGGGCGAGCTGGGTATCCGGGCCCCCTTCGAGGAGCTGGCGCGACGGGCCCTGCGGTCGGGGCGGCCGGAGCTGGACAACTGGCGGGTGGCGGTGGAGGCGTTGTGCGGGCGGGGGGACGAGGAGACGCGGCAGGCGGCAATGGCGTGGTGTGCGAGCGGTGACGCGGCGCGGGTGGCGCTGGGGGCGGAGGTGCTGGCGGGGCTGGGTGCCCCGGGAGCGCTGCCGGACCCCCGCTCCTCAACCGCCGGAGGGGCTTGAAGCGGAGGGGCCTGAGGCGGAGGGGCTCGGGTGCGCCGGCGCTCCGTACACCGGGGCGGGCTCCGCCGCCCGCGCCAGCAGCTTGCGTACCGTCTCGTCCACCGCCGCCACGTCCCAGCGTTCGCCCCGGTCCGCCGTCGGGCCCGTGCGCCAGCCCTCCATCACCGTGATCCTGCCCGCCTCCGCCTCGAAGACCCGGCCCGTCACCCCGTCGCTGGCGGCCGAGCCGAGCCACACCACCAGCGGGGACACGTTCTCCGGCGCCATCGCGTCGAACGCCCCCTCCCCCGGTGCCGCCATCGTCTGCGCGAAGGTCCGCTCCGTCATCCGGGTCCGCGCCGCCGGGGCGATGGCGTTGACCTGGACCCCGTAACGCGCCATCTCCTCGGCGGCCACCAGGGTCAGACCGAGGATTCCGGCCTTCGCGGCGGAGTAGTTGCCCTGGCCGACGCTGCCGAGGAGGCCCGCCCCCGAGCTGGTGTTGATCACCCGTGCGACGGGCGTGCGCCCCGCCTTCGTCTCGGCGCGCCAGTGGGCCGCCGCATGCTTCAGGGGCAGGAAGTGGCCCTTGAGATGAACCCGCATCACGGCGTCCCAGTCGTCCTCGTCCAGGTTGACCAGCATCCGGTCCCGCAGAAAGCCCGCGTTGTTGACCAGGGTGTCCAGCCGGCCGAAGGCGTCCAGCGCCGCCGCGACCAGGCCGGACGCGCCCTCGGTGGTGGCGATGTCGCCGCCGTGCGCGACCGCCTCGCCGCCGGCCGCCACGATCGCGTCGGCCACCTGCCGGGCCGGCCCCGAAGAGATGCCGTCGCCGTCCGGACCGGTCCCCAGGTCGTTGACGACCACCTTCGCCCCCTCGGCCGCGAAGGCGAGCGCATGGGCCCGGCCCAGACCGCGCCCCGCACCCGTCACGATCACCACACGGCCGTCGCACAGACCGGTCATCACTCATCTCCCCTGTTGGCGATGCGGGGGCAGGCTGCTACCTTCCACACCTAACAAATGTTTGGTGGAAAGGTAGCTGATTCACTCATGGGTGTCTCCACCACCTGTCCCGGCAGCGGAATCCGGCTCGTCACCGCCGACTACCCACCCGTCAACGCCCTCCCCGTCAAGGGCTGGTACGCCCTGGCCGACGCGGTCCGCGCCGCCGGCCGCGACCCCGAAGCGCGCTGTGTCGTCCTCGCCGCCTCCGGCCGGGGCTTCAACGCGGGGGTCGACATCAAGGAGATGCAGCGCGCCTCCGGGCACGAGGCGCTGCTCGGCGCCAACAGGGGCTGCTCCGAGGCGTTCGCCGCGGTGTACGAGTGCGAGGTCCCGGTCGTCGCCGCCGTGCAGGGCTTCTGCCTCGGCGGCGGCATCGGGCTCGTCGGCAACGCGGACGCGATCGTGGCGAGCGAGGACGCGACCTTCGGCCTGCCCGAGCTGGACCGGGGCGCGCTCGGTGCCGCGACCCATCTGTCCCGGCTGGTCCCGCAGCACCTGATGCGCACGCTGTACTACACCTCCCGCACCGCCACCGCCGCCGAACTGCACGCCCACGGCTCGGTGTGGCGGGTCGTGCCCCGTACCGAACTCATGGACGCGGCCCTGGCGTTGGCTGCGGAGATCGCCCGCAAGGACGGCTCCCTCATCCGGCTGGCCAAGGCCGCGATCAACGGCATCGACCCGGTGGACGTGCGCCGCAGCTACCGCTTCGAGCAGGGCTTCACCTTCGAGGCCGGCCTCAGCGGCGTCGCCGGCCGCGTCCGCGACACCTTCGGCAAGGAGGCATGACGGTGACCGACAAGACCATGACGGCCGAGGAGGCCGTGTCCCGGCTCCGCAGCGGCATGACCCTCGGCATCGGCGGCTGGGGCTCGCGCCGCAAACCGATGGCCCTGGTCCGGGCCCTGCTCCGCTCCGACGTCACCGACCTCACGGTGATCTCGTACGGCGGCCCCGATGTCGGCCTGCTCGCCGCCGCCGGACGCATCCGCAGGCTCGTCGCCGCCTTCGTCACGCTCGACTCGGTCCCGCTGGAGCCGCACTTCCGCGCGGCCCGCCAGCAAGGGGCGTTCGAGCTGACGGAGATCGACGAGGCCATGTTCATGTGGGGGCTGCACGCCGCCGCGAACCGGCTGCCGTTCCTGCCCGTGCGCGCCGGGATCGGTTCGGACGTGATGCGGGTCAACCCCGGTCTGCGCACGGTCGTCTCGCCGTACGAGGACGGCGAGGAGTTCGTCGCGATGCCCGCCCTGCGGATGGACGCCGCCCTCGTCCACCTCAACCGCGCCGACTGGCAGGGCAACGGCCAGTACCTGGGCCCCGACCCGTACTTCGACGACCTGTTCTGCGAGGCCGCCGACACCGCGTACGTCTCCTGCGAACGCCTGGTGGAGACGGCGGAGCTGACCGGGACCGCGGCGCCGCAGACCCTTCTGGTGCAGCGGCACTCCGTCACCGGGGTCGTCGAGGCCCCGAACGGCGCGCACTTCACCTCCTGCGTCCCCGACCACCCGCGTGACGAGGCCTTCCAGAAGGCGTACGCCACCGCTGCGGCGGACCCCGACGCCTGGGCGGCCTTCACCGACCGCTTCCTGCACCCCCGGGGCGACGAGAAAAGCTATCGGGCGGCCGTCCGGGCCTGGCACGAGGAGCAGAAGTGAGCGAGTCATTCACCGGCACGGCCACCCGGGCCGAGTACTGCGTGATCGCCTGCGCGGAGGCGTGGCGCGGCGACGGCGAGGTGCTCGCCGGCCCGATGGGCCCGGTCCCCTCCGTCGGCGCCCGGCTCGCCCGGCTGACCTTCGCGCCCGACCTGCTGCTCACCGACGGCGAGGCGCTGATCGTCGGCCCGGACGGCGCGCCCGAGGGCTGGCTGCCGTACCGCAGGCACCTCACCATGGTCACCGGCGGCCGGCGGCACGTGATGATGGGCGCGAGCCAGATCGACCGGTACGGCAACCAGAACATCTCCTGCATCGGCGACTGGGCCCTGCCCGCCCGCCAGCTGCTCGGCGTGCGCGGCGCACCCGTGAACACCCTGAACAATCCCGTCAGTTACTGGATCCCCCGGCACTCGCCCCGGGTGTTCGTCGAGCGTGTGGACATGATCTGCGGTGTCGGGTACGACAGCGCGGCGGCGGCCGGTCCCTCCGCGACCCGCTACCACCGCATCCCGAGGGTGGTCAGCGATCTCGGGGTGTTCGACTTCGCGACCCCGGACCACTCGATGCGGCTGGCCTCGCTGCATCCGGGGGTCACCGTCGACGCGGTCCGCGCGGCGACGGGTTTCTCGCTCGCCGTCGCGGACGACGTCCCGTACACCCGTGAGCCGACCGCCGGGGAACTGCGCCTGATCCGTGAGGTCATCGACCCGGCGGGCGCCCGGGACCGCGAGGTGAGGGTCTGATGCGCACCCGGCTCACGGAACTCGTCGGGGTCCGCCACCCGATCGTCCAGACCGGCATGGGCTGGGTCGCGGGGCCCCGGCTGGTGTCCGCCACGGCCGAGGCGGGCGCGCTCGGCATCCTCGCCTCGGCGACGATGACCACCGAACAGCTGCGGGCGGCGGTACGGGAGGTCAAGTCCCGTACGCGGGAGCCCTTCGGGGTCAACCTGCGCGCCGACGCCGGTGACGCGCGCGAGCGGGTGCGGATCATCGTCGAGGAGGGGGTGCGGGTGGCCTCGTTCGCACTGGCCCCCTCGAAGGAGCTGATCTCCGAGCTGAGGGACGCGGGGGTGGTCGTCATCCCGTCCGTCGGCGCGCGGCGCCATGCGGAGAAGGTCGCGGCATGGGGGGCGGACGCGGTGATCGTGCAGGGCGGCGAGGGTGGCGGTCACACCGGCGAGGTCGCCACCTGTGTACTGCTGCCGCAGGTGGTCGACGCGGTGGACATCCCGGTGATCGCGGCGGGCGGCTTCCACGACGGCCGGGGGCTGGTCGCGGCGCTGGCGTACGGGGCGGCGGGCGTCGCCATGGGGACGCGCTTCCTGCTGACGGCCGAATCGACGGTGCCGGACGCGGTCAAGGCCCGCTATCTGGCGGCGGGCGTCAAGGACGTCACGGTCACGACGGCGGTCGACGGGCTGCCGCACCGGATGCTGCGGACGGAGATGGTCGCGGCGCTGGAGCACGCGGGCCGGGTGCGTTCCCTGGCCCAGGCGGTGCGCCGGGCGTCGGGCTTCCGGCGGATCTCCGGACTGAGCTGGCCCCGGATGGTGCGCGACGGGCTGGCGATGCGGCACGGCAGGGAGCTGTCGTGGAGCCAGGTGCTGATGGCGGCCAACACCCCCATGCTGCTGAAGGCCGCGATGGTGGACGGCCGCACGGACCTGGGCGTGATGGCCTCCGGCCAGGTCGCGGGGGTCATCGAGGACCTGCCGACGGTGGCGGCCCTGGTGACGAGGGTGATGGCGGAGGCGGAGGCGCGTGCGGCGTCGCTGAGCCGCTGAAACCCAGCGCCTGCGGGCCGCGAACCCGGCCCGGGCGGGAAAACCCAGCCCAGGTGGCAAAGACCAGCCCGTCCGGCGTCTGAGGACGGGAGCGGTGCTCGGGAGACCCCGATCACCGCTCCGTCCTCAGACGCCGGACGGACTGAAAGGGCGCTACGCCGCCCGACGGCCCCGCGTCGGCGCGGAACCGCGGGACGCGGCACCACGCGCAGACGCACCGGCGCCGCCTCCGCCCCCGCGGCGGCCCCGCCCCCGGCTCCCCGAGCGGAACCCGGACCCCGCACCGGCCCCGCCGGCACCCGCACGGGCCTTCGGCTTGGCCTGCACCGGCTGCGGGACCTCGATCACGATCGCGACACCCGACGGCTCGCGCGCCCCGGTGATCCGGGTGAGCTCCTCGTCGGTGGACTTGATCCGGGTGGTGTGCGGCGCGATGCCCGCGTCCTGCATCAGCCGGGTCATCTCCCGCTTCTCCTCGGGCAGCACCAGCGTGACGACACTGCCGGACTCCCCGGCGCGCGCGGTGCGCCCGCCTCGGTGGAGGTAGTCCTTGTGGTCCGTGGGCGGGTCCACGTTGACGACCAGGTCGAGATCGTCGACGTGGATGCCACGGGCCGCCACGTTCGTCGCGACGAGCGCGGTGACCTGGCCGTTCTTGAACTGGTCCAGGGTCCGGTTGCGCTGCGGCTGCGAGCGCCCGCCGTGCAGGGCGGCAGCCCGTACACCGCTGGCGAGCAGCCGCTTGGCGAAGCGGTCGGCGGCACGCTTGGTGTCGACGAACATGATCACGCGGCCCTCACGGGCGGCGATCTTCGTGGCGACGGCCTTCTTGTCGGTCTCGTCGAGCACATGGAGGACGTGGTGCTCCATGGTGGTGACCGCGCCTGCGGACGGGTCGACCGAGTGCACGACGGGGTCGGTCAGGAACATCTTGACCAGACGGTCGATGTTCTTGTCCAGGGTCGCGGAGAAGAGCATCCGCTGCCCGTCCGGCTCGACCTGCTTGAGCAGGGCGACGACCTGCGGCATGAAGCCCATGTCGGCCATCTGGTCGGCCTCGTCGAGGACGGTGATGGCGACCTGGTCCAGGCGGCAGTCGCCGCGCTCGATGAGGTCCTTGAGCCGGCCCGGCGTGGCGACGAGCACCTCGGCGCCCCGGCGCAGCGTGGCGGACTGCTTGGTGATGGACATGCCGCCGACGACGGTGGCCAGCCGCAGGTTCACGGAGGTCGCGTACGGCGTCATCGCGTCGGTGACCTGCTGGGCGAGCTCGCGGGTCGGGACGAGGACGAGGACCAGCGGGGCCTTCGGCTCGGCGCGGCGTCCGGCGGTGCGGGCCAGCAGGGCGAGGCCGAAGGCCAGGGTCTTGCCGGAGCCGGTGCGGCCGCGGCCGAGGATGTCCCGGCCGGCCAGCGAGTTCGGCAGGGTGGCGCCCTGGATCGGGAACGGGTCGGTGACGCCCTGCGCGGCAAGGGTTTTCAGCAGGGCGGCGGGCATGTCCAGCTCGGCGAACGCCTCGACGGCGGGCAGTGCGGGGGTCATGGTTTCGGGCAGGGCGAACTCACCCTGCGGCGGCGTGGCCCTGCGACGGGGCGACGCCTTTCCGGATCCCTTGCCGGAACCCTGTGCGGTTGCCTTTGCCTGGGCCGCGCCGCGCCCCCTCGACGGGCGATTACGGGCGGGACGGTCCTGACGTTCGGAGCGGGTCATACGGAATTGCCCTCCTGGGGATTCCTGGGAACTACATGGAGCTGCTGGGATCTCCCAGGGACAGCACAAGCCGGGACCCGCACCTTCACGGTGCGGGCCCCGGCTGCGAGGTACGCGTCCGGCGATTAGGCCGGGACGATGTTCTCCGCCTGCGGGCCCTTCTGGCCCTGCGTGACGTCGAAGGAGACCTTCTGGCCCTCCTGGAGCTCACGGAAGCCCTGGGTGGCGATGTTGGAGTAGTGGGCGAAGACGTCGGCGCCGCCGCCGTCCTGCTCGATGAAGCCGAAGCCCTTTTCCGAGTTGAACCACTTCACGGTTCCAGTAGCCATGTCATTCTCCTAAAACAGGTGCAGTGCCGGAAATCCGCACTTTACGGATTCCAAGTCGCCGCATTGAGCCCCACCCGGAGAAAGCCGGAAAACAATAAAGCGCCTGAGGAAGCATTCCCGTCAGGCGCACATAAAGTTCATGGGTACCAAAACTGCAACCGGACCACCGTAGCACGATCCGTCGACCGACGGTGGGAGGCGCCACGCCGCCGGCCTGCCCGGAGTCGTCCCCGGAGGCGTTTCCGGGGGCGGCCCCGGGGCCGCTTTTCAGATTCTCAGAGCCGTTCGACGATGGTCACATTCGCCTGGCCGCCGCCCTCGCACATGGTCTGGAGCCCGTAACGGCCGCCCGTGCGTTCCAGTTCGTGCAGCAGGGTCGTCATCAGCCGGGCCCCGGTGGCGCCCAGCGGGTGGCCCAGGGCTATCGCGCCGCCGTTGACGTTGACCCGGTCCGGATCGGCGCCGGTCTCTTTCAGCCAGGCGAGGACGACCGGCGCGAAGGCCTCGTTGATCTCGACCAGGTCGATGTCGTCGATCGACATGCCGGTCCTCCGCAGCGCGTGGGCGGTGGCCGGGATCGGGGCGGAGAGCATCCGGATGGGGTCCTCGCCCCGCACCGACAGGTGATGGATGCGGGCGCGGGGGGTGAGGCCGTGCACGGCGACGGCCTGTTCGGAGGCGATGAGCAGCGCGGCGGCCCCGTCGGAGACCTGGGAGGAGCAGGCCGCGGTGATGGTGCCGCCGTCCACCACCGGCTTCAATCCCGCCATTTTCTCCAGGGTGGTGTCGCGGCGCGGCCCCTCGTCGGCGGTGACGTCCCCGTACGCGACGGTCTCGCGCGCGAAACGGCCCTCGTCGAGGGCGCGGACCGCGCGGCGGTGCGAGACGAGGGCGAACTCCTCCATGTCGCGGCGGCCGATCCCCCACTTCTCGGCGATCAGCTGGGCGCCGTGGAACTGGTTGACGGGCCGGTCGCCGTAGCGGGCCCGCCAGCCCTCGCTGCCGGCGAACGGGCCGGCGGTGAGACCGAGGGGCTCGGCGGCCTGCCGGGAGGCGAAGGCGATCGGGATCTGGGTCATGTTCTGGGTGCCGCCGGCGACGACCAGGTCCTGGGTGCCGGAGAGCACGCCCTGGGCCGCGAAGTGCACGGCCTGCTGGGAGGAGCCGCACTGCCGGTCGACGGTGACGCCGGGGACCTCCTCGGGCAGCCCGGCCGCCAGCCAGCTGGTGCGGGCGATGTCCCCGGCCTGCGGACCGACGGTGTCGAGGCAGCCGAACACCACGTCGTCGACCGCCGCCGGGTCGATGCCGGACCGCTCGACGAGGGCCCTGAGCACATGGGCGCCGAGGTCGGCGGGGTGGACGGCCCCGAGGCCTCCTCCGCGCCGCCCCACGGGGGTGCGTACCGCTTCGACGATGTAGGCCTCGGCCATGGCTGCTCCTCGGGTGCGTCAGTGACGGAGGGCGATCCCGTCCAGGACCATCGAGAGGTACTGGCGGGCGATCTCCTCGGGGCTGTGCTGTCCGCCGGGCCGGTACCAGGAGGCGGCGACCCAGACGGTGTCGCGCACGAACCGGTAGGTCAGACGGATGTCCAGGTCGGCCCGGAAGGTCCGGTCGGCGACGCCGCGCTCCAGGGTGCCGAGCCAGGCCTTCTCGAACTTCTGCTGGGAGTCGGCGAGGTACTGGAAGCGCGGCCGGACGGCCAGCTGCCGGGCCTCCTTCTGGTAGATGGCGACGGCGGCGCGGTGCCGGTCGATCTCGCGGAAGGACTCGGTGACGAGCGCCTCGATGGTCTCCCTGGGGCCGAGTCCGGCGCCGAGCACGGCGTCGTACCCGTCCCAGAGCTCGTCGAGGAAGGCGGAGAGGATCTCGTCGACCATCGATTCCTTGGAATCGAAGTGGTAGTAGAGGCTGCCCGCGAGCATTCCGGCCGCGTCCGCGATCCTGCGTACGGTCGTGGCGTTGTATCCCTCGGCGGCGAACACCTCGGCGGCGGTGGCCAGCAGTTCGGCACGGCGCTCCGGCGAGGGGGTCACCTGGGGCTTCTTCTTGGTAGGCACCCGGCCATTCTCCGCCCCGCCGGGTCAGGCACGCTGACTGCTGACGGAGACGACCTCGCCCGTCATGTACGAGGAGTAGCCGCTCGCCAGGAAGACGATGACGTTGGCGACCTCCCACGGCTCGGCGTACCGGCCGAAGGCCTCCTTGTCCGTCAGCTCGTCGAGGAGTTCGTCGGAGGTCACCTTCACCAGGTGGGGGTGCATGGCGAGGCTGGGCGCGACCGCGTTGACGCGTACGCCGTACGCGGCGGCCTCGACGGCGGCGCAGCGGGTGAGGGCCATGACGCCCGCCTTCGCGGCGGCGTAGTGGGCCTGGCCGCTCTGGGCGCGCCAGCCGACGACCGAGGCGTTGTTGACGACGACGCCGCCCCGGCCGGCCGCCCGCAGGGAGCGCAGGGCCGCGCGGGTGCAGCGGAAGGTGCCGTTGAGGGTGACGTCGAGGACCTTGCTCCACTGGGCGTCGGTCATCTCGGTGAGGGTCGCGGTGCCGCCGAGCCCGGCGTTGTTGACGACGACGTCGAGTCCGCCGTGGGCCTGCTCGGCGTGCGCGAACAGCGCCCGGACCTGTGTCTCGTCGGTGACGTCGCAGGGCAGTGAGGTGACCCGGTCCGCGCCGAACTCCCCGGCGAGGGCGCGTTCGGTCTCCGCGAGCCGGCGGGTGTGCGCGTCGCCGATGACGATCCGGGCGCCCTCCTCCAGGAACCTGCGGGCGGTGGCGCCGCCGATGCCCGCGCCCGCCGCCGCGGTGATGACGGCACAGCGTCCGTCCAGGAGCCCGTGACCGGGGAGGTACTGCGGTGCGCCCACGTCCGTGACTCCTTCGCCCTCGGGTCCTCGACGGTGCCGAGGGCCGTACGTTAACCTACCAAACACTTGTTAGGGAAGGATGGTCCCGATGGATCTGTCGTTCACGGCCGGCGAGGAGGAGTTCCGGGCCGAGGCGCGCCAGTGGCTGCGGGCCCATGTGCCCGACCGGCCGCTGCCCTCCCTGGAGACCGCCGAGGGGTTCGCCGCGCACCGGGCCTGGGAGGCCGAGCTGTACGCGGACCGCTGGTCGGTCGTCTCCTGGCCGGCCGGGTACGGGGGCAGGGGCGCCGACATCTTCCGCTGGCTGGTCTTCGAGGAGGAGTACTACGCGGCGGGCGCACCCGGCCGGGTCTCGCAGAACGGCATCAGCCTCCTCGCCCCCACCCTCTTCGACCACGCCACCGAGGAGCAGCGCGCCCGGATCCTGCCGCCGATGGCGAGCGGCGAGGTGATCTGGGCGCAGGCATGGTCGGAGCCCGAGGCCGGCTCGGACCTGGCGTCGCTGCGCTCGCGGGCGGTGCGCACGGACGGCGGCTGGCTGCTGTCGGGGCAGAAGACCTGGTCCTCGCGGGCGGCGTTCGCGGACCGGGCGTTCGGCGTCTTCCGCAGCGACCCGGCGGCGGCGAAGCCGCACCAGGGGCTGACGTATCTGATGTTCGGCCTGTCCGCGCCGGGGGTCACCGTCCGGCCGGTGGGGCGCCTGGACGGCAAGCCGGCCTTCGCCGAGCTGTTCCTGGACGAGGTGTTCGTGCCGGACGAGGACGTGATCGGTGAGCCCGGCCAGGGCTGGCGGATCGCCATGTCCGCCACGGGCAACGAGCGCGGGCTCACCCTGCGCTCCCCCGGCCGCTTCCTGGCCGCCGCCGGCCGGCTGGCCGCGCTGTGGCGCACGCACGGCGACCCCTCGGACACCGCGCTCGGCAACCGGGTCGCGGACGCGGTGACGGGCGCGCGGGCCTATCAGCTCTTCACGTACGCCAACGCCTCGCGTTTCGCGACGGGTTCCACGATCGGCGCGGAGTCCAGTCTGAACAAGGTCTTCTGGTCCGAGTACGACATCGCGCTGCACGAGACGGCGCTCGATCTGCTGGGCCCGGACGCGGAGCTCGCGGGGTCCGACTGGGAGCAGGGGTACGTCTTCTCGCTGGCCGGGCCGGTCTACGCCGGGACGAACGAGATCCAGCGGGACATCATCGCCGAGCGGCTGCTCGGCCTGCCGAAGGGGCGGCGCTGATGCGATTCCTCCTGACCGGCGAGCAGCGGGAGTTCGGCCGCTCGCTGGCCGCGATGCTGGCGGCGGCGGACACGCCCTCGGCGGTAAGGGCCTGGGGCGACGGGGACCGGGGTCCGGGCGAGGAGCTGTGGAAGCGGCTCGCGGAGGCCGGGGTGTTCGCGCTCGCGGTGCCGGAGTCCCGCGGGGGCGTCGGGGTGCTGCCGGTCGAACTGGCCGTCGCCTTCGTGGAGCTGGGCCGGCACGCGGTGCCGGGTCCGGTGGTGGAGACGGTCACCGCGTCGGTGCTGCTGGCCGGGGCGGGCGGCCCGGCCGCCGGTGACTGGCTGCCCCGGCTGGCCTCCGGGGCGGCGTCGGCGACGCTGCGGATGGCGGGGCACGGGCCGTACGCGCTGGACGCGGACGCCGTGGACGCGGTGTTCACCGTGGACGGCGAGGTGCTGCGGCTCGCCCCCGGCCCGGGCACGCTCAGCGCGTCGGCGGACCCGGCCCGGCGGCTGTTCTCGCCCGGGCCCGGCGGCCGGGTCCTGGCGGCGGGGCCCGGGGTGGCCGAGGGAGCCGCGCGGGCCGCGCGGTGGGCGGCCTTCGCGACGGCCGCCCAGGCGCTCGGCACGGGCGAGGCGCTGCTGTCCGCGACGGTGGCGTACGTGAAGCAGCGCACCCAGTTCGGTGTGCCCGTCGGGTCCTTCCAGGCGGTGAAGCACCGGCTCGCGGACACCCTGACCGGCCTGGAGTTCGCCCGCCCGCTGCTGTACGGGGCGGCGCTGTCGCTCGCCGCCGGTTCACCCCGTGCGGCGGCGGACGTGGCGGCGGCGAAGGTGACGGCGGGCGAGGCCGCGTACGCCGCCGCGCGGACGGCGCTCCAACTGCACGGGGCGGTGGGCTACACCGAGGAGCTGGATCTGTCGCTGTGGCTGCGCAGGGCGCGCCCGCTGCGCGACGCGTGGGGAACGCCCGCTGCCTGCCGGGCGCTGATTCTCGCGGACCTGCCGGGCCCGCCCGCGTCAGGGCGTACCGGAGGCTGAGGCGTCGTCGTTGCCCCGGCGGATCGTGCGCGCCGGGAGGCCGGGGCGCCATACCCGGACGACGAGGGTGTCGCCCTCGACGGTGGTGCGCACGACCTCGGTCAGCTCCACCCGGAACAGATGGAAGGGCTCCGGCGGTTTCGCCGCGTCGGTGAACCGGGCCAGCAGGCCGGGGTCGGTCACCTCCGCCGCCCGTCCGCAGATCCGGACGTCGCCGTCCGCCATCTCCGCGTCCGGGCCCGGGTTGGCCTGCACCGCGAAGCGGGGGTCGCGGCGCAGGTCCAGCGCCTTGCGGGAGCCCGGCATCATCCCGAGGAGGGGTTCGCCGAGCCGGAAGTCCACTTCGAGGCCGGTCACCCGGGGTGATCCGTCCGCGCGCAGAGTGGCCAGGACGTGGTGGCGGTACTGCTCGAAGCGGCGGCGCACGGTGTCGGCGAAGGCCGGTTCCGCTGCCCGGAAGTCTGCCCAGGAACGTGTCGTCATGCGCTCCATCGAACCCGGGATACCCGACATCCTCTGTCCGGATTGCTCAGGGGCGGTCGGGGGCCGCCCGTTCGGATGCCGCCCGGTCCCGGGGGTGGTGTCCTGGAAGAGGTGGTGGCCGCCGTCCGGGCGGCGGGGAGGCCCACTCCCGCCCCCGAGGTGAGTTCAGATGGCGATCTTCATGAAGGCGTCGCTGCCGGGTATGACGACGGACCGGTACGAGGCGCTCAACGCGGAACTCGAAGCACTGCCCGGTGACACGTTCGCGGGATGTCTCTCCCATGTCTGCGTCCCGACCGACACGGGCCTGGAGATCTACGACGTCTGGGAGTCCGAGGAGGCCATGAACACGTTCGGCGGGATCATCATGCCCCTCGTCGAGAAGCTGGGGCTGCCCGACTCGGGTGAGCCCCCGAAGGTCTCGCGGGTGCACCGCTTCTGGACCCGTGACTCCTAGGGCGTGTCCCCGCGCGCGTCCGACAGCGTGACCAGCGCCGCGAACCCCTGGGTACGCAGCACACACACCGCCGGGCCCCGCAGCAGCACGCCGTCGTAGGGGTCGAGGACGGTGTCCGTGCCGTCGATCACTGCACCGTCCTCCAGCGCCACGGCCAGCACCGCACCGCCCTCCGGCGCCCTGAGCCGGAGGGTGCCGCGTACCACCGCCACCTCGGCCCTCGTACGGTCCCTGCGGGACATCACGTTGAGGTTCCTGACCGGGCCCGCCAGCAGCCGGCCCTCGGTCTGCGGGTCGCCCGGGAAGCCGTGCGGCCAGTACGGCTCGTCGACGATGTGGTGCTCGCCGTCCACCAGCAGGTCCATTCCGGCCCCCTCCACCACGGTGAGCGTACGGTCGACGCCGGGGAAGACGGAGAACGGCCCGTCCCCGGTCACCTCCGCCAGGCTGACCCGCCAGTCGAAGGCGTCCGTCGTGGCGCCGGGGGACGCGGCGATCTCGCGGGTGACTCCCCCGCCGTTCTTCCAGGCCACCGGCGGCCGGCCGGCGGCGCGCAGGATCCGGAACGCCTCGGAGGTCATGCGGCTTCTCCACTCTCGACGGGTCGGGGCCTTGAGCCTAAGCCCGGCTGCGGGCGGTGCCGGCGGGTTCGCTATCTTGATCGCCACCCGCCCCACCGGCCGCTCTTGCCCGTCCACTGCCGAAGGAGCCGGCCATGGAGGCCGCCGCCACCACGTGCTACTGCCATCCCTCGTACGAGACGTATGTCAGCTGCACCCGTTGCGAGCGGTTCATCTGCCCGGACTGCATGCGTGAGGCCGCCGTCGGCCACCACTGCGTGGAGTGCGTGCGGGAGGGGCAGCGCTCGGTGCGGCAGGCCCGCACGGTCTTCGGCGGTATGGCGTCCCGGGCCGCGGTGCCGCTGGTCACGTACGTCCTGATGGGGCTCAACGTCCTGGTGTACCTGGGCGAGCTGGTCAGTCCTGGCCTCGTCGACCGGTTCGCGATGACGGGTGCCGGACTGGCCGCCCCGGACGGCAGCCGCTATGTCTACGTGGACGGGGGCTTCCCCGGGCTCGATGTGATCGGGGTCGTGGACGGCGAGTGGTACCGGCTGCTCACCGGGGCCTTCCTCCATCTGCCGCCGACCGGCGCCTCGTTCGGCTCGCTGCCGTTCGGGGTGCTGCACATCGTCTTCAACATGTACGCGCTGTGGAACCTCGGCCGGGTGGTCGAGCAGCAGCTGGGGCGGGCCCGCTACCTCGCCCTGTATCTGCTGTCCGCCCTGGGCGGTTCGGTCCTGGTCTACCTGGTCGCGCCGTACGACGACACGGTGGGCGCCTCCGGCGCGGTCTTCGGTCTGGCCGCGTCGTTCTACGTCGTCAACCGCCGTCTGGGCCGGGACATGCAGGCGGTCAACCGGTTCCTGGCCGGGTTCCTGATCTGGATGGTGATCTCGGCGGGCTTCACCTCCTGGCAGGGGCACCTGGGCGGGCTGCTCACCGGCGCCCTGGTGACGGTCGTCTACGCGTACGCCCCGGCGGAGCGGCGCACGGCGGTCCAGGCCGCCGGATGCGTGGTGCTGCTGGCCGTACTGGTGCTGCTGGTGGTCCTGAAGACCTCGGCGCTGACGGGCTGAGCGGGGCCCCGCGCACGGGCCCGTCTGACACCATGACCGCATGCGGAATGATCACTCCACCCCGCCGTCGCGGGGCGGGAGCCCCGGTGTGTACTCGCTGGTCCGGCGGCTGCACCCCCTGGACTGGCTGGCGGCCGGGCTGCTTCTGCTGGGGCTGGTCGCCGCGGCGACCGGGCTGCTGCCCAGCGGCCCGGCGGCCGACCAGATGCGGCGCATCGGGCCGCTGCTGGCGTTCCTGGCCACCGTGATCGTGCTGGCGGAACTGGCGGGCCGGGCGCAGGTCTTCGACGTGGTCGCGGCCTGGGTGGCGCGGGCCGGGCGGGGCCGCTACCCGCTGCTCTTCGGGCTGTGCGTGGCCTTCGCCTCGCTCACCACGATCACCCTGAACCTGGACACCACCGCCGTCCTGCTCACCCCGGTGATGCTGGCGCTGGCCGGCCGGGTGGGCATCGCGGCGGTGCCGCTGGCGATGACGACGGTGTGGCTGGCCAACACCGCGAGCCTGCTGCTGCCCGTGTCGAACCTGACCAATCTGCTGGCGGCGGACCGGGTGGCGCTGTCCCCGGCCGGGCTCGCGGCCGTGATGTGGCTGCCGCAGCTGGCCGCGATCGGGGCGACGGCCCTGTGTCTGTGGGTCTTCTACTGGCGCCGGGGTCGGCGCGGCGCCGACCGGTACACCCCGCCGCAAGTGCCGGCGCCCGACGACCGGGTGCTGCTCGGGATTTGCTCGGTGGCGTGCGCGGGGTTCCTGCTGGCGATCCTGGCCGTGGACGTGCCGCTGTGGTCCGCCTCGCTGGTCGCGATGCTGGTCGTCGTGGCGGCCTACGCGGTACGGCGCCGGGGCGAGCTGCGCCTCTCGCTGATCCCGTGGCGGCTGCTGGTACTGGTCCCGGGGATGTTCCTGGTCGTGGAGACGGTCAACGCGCACGGGCTGCACGAGCTGCTGGTGCGGGCACTCGGCACGGACAACGGCTTCGTGGGGATGCTGCGCTCGGCCGGCGTGGGCGCCGGGCTGGCCAACGTACTGAACAACCTTCCGGCGTACGTGGCGGGCGAGGCGGTCGTCCCGGCGGCCAACCACCACCAGCTGCTGGCCCTGCTGATCGGGGTCAACGCGGGCCCCCTCGTCACTCCGTGGGGCTCGCTGGCGACGCTGCTGTGGTTCGAGCGGTGCCGCTGGCAGGGGACGCGCATCGACCTGCGGCGCTTCGTGCTGACCGGTCTGGTGCTGGCGGTGACGGCGACGGCGGCCGCCACCTGCGCGCTGGCCCTGACCGCCTGAGCCGGGAGGGCGGCTGCCCCGGGATGCGCCACGGCGCCTGCCGAATCGTCCGGTCGGGGACGGGCAGGCGCCGCGTTCAGTTCCGTACGCCGTTGTACGGGACGTCTGGTGTGCCGTGATCAGACCGTCAGGGAACGGTCCGTCGGGCGGATCGGGGCCGGCAGCGCGCTGGCCCCGGTCAGGTAGCGGTCCACGCCGCGTGCCGCGGAGCGGCCCTCGGCGATGGCCCACACGATGAGGGACTGGCCGCGGCCCGCGTCTCCGGCGACGAAGACGCCGTCGACGTTGGTGGCGTAGTCGTCGTCGCGGGCGACGTTGCCCCGGGCGTCGAGCTCCAGGCCGAACTGCTGGACCAGACCGTTGGCCTGGTCGGTGCCGGTGAAGCCCATCGCGAGGGTGACCAGCTGTGCGGGGATCGTCCGCTCGGTGCCGGGCTTCTGCTCCAGCTTACCGTCCTTGAACTCCACCTCGACGAGGTGGAGGGACTGGACGTTGCCGTCCTCGTCGCCCTCGAAGTGGGTGGTCGAGACGGAGTAGACCCGCTCGCCGCCCTCCTCGTGCGCGGAGGTGACCTTGTAGAGCATCGGGAACGTCGGCCAGGGCTGGTTGGCGTTCCGGTCCTCGCCCGGCCGGGGCATGATCTCCAGCTGGGTGACGGACAGGGCGCCCTGGCGGTGGGCGGTGCCCACGCAGTCGGCGCCGGTGTCGCCGCCGCCGATGACCACGACGTGCTTGCCCTCGGCGGTGATCGGGGAGACCGTCAGGTCGCCCTCCTGCACCTTGTTGGCGAGCGGCAGGTACTCCATCGCGAAGTGCACACCGTTCAGCTCACGGCCCGGGACGGGCAGATCGCGCGAGACGGTGGCGCCGGCGGCGATGACGACCGCGTCGTAGCGGCGGCGCAGCTTGGCGGCGTCGATGTCCCGGCCGACCTCGACCTCGGTGCGGAACTTGGTGCCCTCCGCGCGCATCTGCTCGATGCGGCGGTTGATGTGCGACTTCTCCATCTTGAACTCGGGGATGCCGTACCGCAGGAGTCCCCCGATGCGGTCCGCGCGCTCGTAGACGGCGACGGTGTGGCCGGCCCGGGTCAGCTGCTGGGCGGCGGCGAGTCCGGCCGGGCCCGAGCCGATGACGGCCACGGTCTTGCCGGAGAGGCGCTCGGGCGGCTGCGGGGTCACGTCGCCGCGGTCCCACGCCTGGTCGATGATCGAGACCTCGACGTTCTTGATGGTGACGGCCGGCTGGTTGATGCCGAGCACACACGCCGACTCGCAGGGGGCCGGGCAGAGCCGCCCGGTGAACTCCGGGAAGTTGTTCGTGGCGTGCAGGCGCTCGGACGCGGCGGTCCAGTCCTCGCGGTAGGCGTAGTCGTTCCACTCGGGGATCAGGTTTCCGAGCGGACAGCCGTTGTGGCAGAACGGGATGCCGCAGTCCATGCAGCGGCCGGCCTGCTTGCTGATGATCGGCAGCAGCGAGCCGGGTACGTAGACCTCGTTCCAGTCCTTGACGCGCTCGCCGACGGGGCGGGTCTTGGCGACCTCGCGGCCGGTGGTCAGGAAGCCCTTGGGGTCAGCCATTGGTCGCCGCCTCCATCATCTTCTCGGTGGTCTCCTGCTCGGAGAGACCGGCGAGCTCAGCGGCGTCCTTGGCGGCGAGCACTGCCTTGTAGGTGGACGGGATGATCTTGCTGAAGCGGGCCACCGCGGTGTCCCACTCGGCGAGGAGCTTCTCGGCGACCGTGGAGCCGGTCTCCTCCTGGTGGCGGCGCACGACGTCGTGCAGCCACTGCTGGTCGGCGGCGGTGAGCTCCTCGACGGCGCCGAGGTTGCCGACGTTGACGTTGTCGCGGTTCAGGTCGATGACGTAGGCGACACCGCCCGACATGCCGGCCGCGAAGTTGCGCCCGGTCTCGCCGAGCACGACGGCGTGCCCGCCGGTCATGTACTCGCAGCCGTGGTCGCCCACGCCCTCCGAGACGACCGTAGCGCCGGAGTTGCGGACGCAGAACCGCTCGCCGGTGCGGCCGCGCAGGAACAGCTCGCCGCCGGTGGCACCGTAGGCGATGGTGTTGCCCGCGATGGTGGAGTACTCGGCGAGGTGGTCGGCGCCCCGGTCCGGGCGGACGATGACGCGGCCGCCGGAGAGGCCCTTGCCGACGTAGTCGTTGGCGTCGCCCTCCAGGCGCAGCGTCACACCACTGGGCAGGAAGGCGCCGAAGGACTGGCCCGCGGAGCCGGTGAAGGTGATGTCGATGGTGTCCTCGGGCAGGCCCGCACCGCCGAACTTCTTCGTGACCTCGTGGCCGAGCATGGTGCCGACGGTCCGGTTGATGTTGCGGATCGCGATCTGCGCGCGGACCGGCTGGGCGGCCTCGGGGCTGTCGGCCTTCAGGGCGTCGGCGGCGAGCTTGATCAGCTCGTTGTCGAGGGCCTTGGCCAGACCGTGGTCCTGCTCGGCGATCTGGTGGCGGGAGGCGCCCTCGGGCAGCTCGGGCACGTGGAACAGCGGCTTCAGGTCGAGGCCCTGGGCCTTCCAGTGCGTGATCGCCCGGTCGGTGTCGAGCAGCTCGGCGTGGCCGACGGCCTCCTCGATCGTACGGAAGCCGAGCTCGGCGAGGATCTCGCGGACTTCCTGGGCGATGAACTCGAAGAAGTTGACGATGTACTCGGCCTTGCCGGAGAACCGGTCGCGCAGCACCGGGTTCTGGGTGGCGATGCCGACCGGGCAGGTGTCCAGGTGGCAGACGCGCATCATGACGCAGCCGGAGACGACGAGCGGCGCGGTCGCGAAACCGAACTCCTCGGCGCCCAGCAGGGCGGCGATGACCACGTCGCGGCCGGTCTTGAGCTGGCCGTCGGTCTGCACGACGATGCGGTCGCGCAGGCCGTTGAGCAGCAGCGTCTGCTGGGTCTCGGCGAGGCCCAGCTCCCAGGGACCGCCCGCGTGCTTGAGCGAGGTGAGCGGGGAGGCGCCCGTGCCGCCGTCGTGGCCGGAGATCAGGACGACGTCCGCGTGCGCCTTGGAGACACCGGCGGCGACCGTGCCGACGCCGACCTCGGAGACCAGCTTCACATGGATGCGGGCCGCCGGGTTGGCGTTCTTGAGGTCGTGGATCAGCTGGGCCAGGTCCTCGATGGAGTAGATGTCGTGGTGCGGCGGCGGGGAGATCAGACCGACACCCGGGGTGGAGTGCCGGGTCTTGGCGACCCACGGGTAGACCTTGTGGCCGGGCAGCTGGCCGCCCTCGCCGGGCTTGGCGCCCTGCGCCATCTTGATCTGGATGTCGTCCGCGTTGACCAGGTACTCGCTGGTGACACCGAAGCGGCCGGAGGCGACCTGCTTGATGGACGAGCGGCGGGCCGGGTCGTAGAGCCGGTCGGCGTCCTCGCCGCCCTCACCGGTGTTGGACTTGCCGCCCAGCTGGTTCATGGCGATCGCGAGGGTCTCGTGCGCCTCGCGGGAGATGGAGCCGTACGACATGGCGCCGGTGGAGAAGCGCTTGACGATGTCGGCGACGGACTCGACCTCGTCGATGTCGATCGCCTCGCGGTCCGAGGCGAAGCCGAACAGACCGCGCAGCGTCATCAGCCGCTCGGACTGCTCGTTCACCCGGTCCGTGTACTTCTTGAAGATGTCGTAGCGGCGGTTGCGCGTGGCGTGCTGGAGGCGGAAGACCGTCTCCGGGTCGAACAGGTGCGGCTCGCCCTCGCGGCGCCACTGGTACTCGCCGCCGATCTCCAGCGCGCGGTGCGAGGCGGAGATGCCGGAGGCGGGGTAGCCCTTGGCGTGCCGGGCGGCGACCTCCTTGGCGACGACGTCGAGTCCGGCGCCGCCGATCTTGGTGGCCGTGCCGTTGAAGTACTTGGCGACGAAGTCCTCGTCGAGGCCGACGGCCTCGAAGACCTGGGCGCCGCGGTAGGAGGCGACGGTGGAGATGCCCATCTTGGACATGACCTTCAGGACGCCCTTGCCCAGCGCGTAGATGAGGTTGCGGATGGCCTGCTCGGCGTCGATGCCCTCGATGAAGGTGCCGGCCCGGACCAGGTCCTCGACGGACTCCATGGCCAGGTACGGGTTGACCGCGGCGGCGCCGTAGCCGATCAGCAGCGCGACGTGGTGGACCTCGCGGACGTCACCGGCCTCGACCAGCAGGCCCACCTGGGTGCGCTGCTTGGTGCGGATGAGGTGGTGGTGGACGGCCGAGGTGAGCAGCAGCGAGGGGATGGGGGCGTGCTCGGCGTCGGAGTGCCGGTCGGACAGGACGATCAGGCGGGCGCCGTCCTCGATGGCGGCGTCGACCTCGGTGCAGATCTCCTCGATCCGCGCGGCCAGCGCCTCGCCGCCGCCGCCGACCCGGTAGAGCCCGGAGAGGGTGGCGGCCTTCATGCCCGGCATGTCGCCGTCGGCGTTGATGTGTATGAGCTTGGCCAGCTCGTCGTTGTCGATCACCGGGAACGGCAGCGTGACGCTGCGACAGGACGCGGCGGTCGGCTCCAGCAGGTTGCCCGCGGGGCCCAGCGACGAGCGCAGCGAGGTGACGAGCTCCTCGCGGATGGCGTCCAGCGGCGGGTTGGTGACCTGCGCGAACAGCTGGGTGAAGTAGTCGAAGAGCAGCCGGGGGCGCGCGGAGAGCGCGGCGATCGGCGAGTCGGTGCCCATGGAGCCGAGCGGCTCGCCGGCGGTGCGGGCCATCGGCGCGAGGATGACGCGGAGCTCTTCCTCGGTGTAGCCGAAGGTCTGCTGGCGGCGGGTGACGGAGGCGTGGGTGTGGACGATGTGCTCGCGCTCGGGGAGGTCCTCGAGCTCGATCTCGCCGGTCTCCAGCCACTCCTGGTACGGCTGCTCGGCGGCCAGGCCGGCCTTGATCTCGTCGTCCTCGATGATGCGGTGCTCCGCGGTGTCGACGAGGAACATCCGGCCGGGCTGCAGACGGCCCTTGCGGACCACCTTGGCGGGGTCGATGTCCAGGACGCCGACCTCGGAGGAGAGGACGACGAGACCGTCGTCGGTGACCCAGTAGCGGCCGGGGCGCAGACCGTTGCGGTCGAGGACCGCGCCGACCTGGACGCCGTCGGTGAAGGTGACGCAGGCCGGGCCGTCCCAGGGCTCCATCATCGTGGCGTGGTACTGGTAGAAGGCGCGGCGGGCCGGGTCCATGGAGTCGTGGTTCTCCCACGCCTCGGGGACCATCATCAGCACGGAGTGCGGCAGCGAGCGGCCGCCGAGGTGGAGCAGCTCCAGGACCTCGTCGAAGGAGGCCGAGTCGGAGGCGTCCGGGGTGCAGACGGGGAAGATCCGGTCCAGCTGCTCCGTACCGAAGAGGCTGGAGGCGAGCTGGGACTCGCGGGCCTTCATCCAGTTGCGGTTGCCCTTGACCGTGTTGATCTCGCCGTTGTGCGCGACGAAGCGGTACGGGTGGGCGAGCGGCCAGCTCGGGAAGGTGTTGGTGGAGAAGCGGGAGTGGACCAGCGCGACCGTGGTGGCGAAGCGGCGGTCGGAGAGGTCCGGGAAGAACGGCTCCAGCTGTCCCGTGGTGAGCATGCCCTTGTAGACGATCGTGCGGGCGGAGAGCGACGGGAAGTAGACCCCGGTCTCACGCTCGGCACGCTTGCGCAGCACGAAGGCCTTGCGGTCCAGGGCGATGCCGGTGCTCTCGCCGTCCGCGACGAAGAGCTGGCGGAACTCGGGCATGGTGGCGCGGGCGCCGTTGCCGAGGATGTCGGGGGTGACCGGGACCTCGCGCCAGCCGAGGACCTGGAGGCCTTCTTCGGCGGCGATCTTCTCGAGGTCGTGGACGGCGTCGGTGGAGCCGTCCGCGGGCAGGAAGGCGATGCCGACGGCGTAGCCACCGGCCTCGGGGAGCTCGAAGGGGACCTCGGCACGCAGGAAGGCGTCCGGGACCTGGAGCAGGATTCCGGCGCCGTCACCGGAGTCGGGCTCGGATCCGGTGGCGCCTCGGTGTTCGAGGTTGCGCAGTACGGTCAGCGCCTGCTCGACCAGCTCATGGCTGGCCACACCGGTCAGAGTGGCCACGAACCCGACGCCGCAGGCGTCGTGCTCGTTGCGGGGGTCGTACATCCCCTGCTGGGCGGGGCGACCGTCCATGGGCGACCAGGCGTCGGTGCGCATCGGCTCTCCCGTCGTCGTCGTGGCATATGCAGTGCCGAGGGACGACGTTGGCCCTCTGCGAAATTTCGTGCAGATTACATGATGGGACGCTTCTCAAAAAGCGGATAGCTCGTTCCAACATACGGACACCGTCGGTGACGGCGGAGTGGGTCGCAGTCGGAGGATCGGCGCCCGGGAGACCACAGAGAGCAGGCGTCGTTGCCTGCGGTGTCTACGGCTCATGCCCGGCGGCAAAGGAAACGAAACCGCCGGGTAATGGCTACTTATGTGTAGCCCTGCATAGAGTCTCATTTTACGGTCCGCACGGGCATCCCGCCCAGTGGCGGGTGCCAGGACATACGTCACACAGATGGCGCCCACGTTACGGGCCGGGTCCACGGGCCGGTGCGCGGGGCGCGGGCGGTGCCCGGCGGGCTCAGCCGCCGACGGCCACACCGAACAGCGCGCCCAGACCGTACGTGATCGCGGCCGCCGCGCCACCGAGCGCCAGCTGCCGCAGCCCGCTGAACCACCAGCTGCGCGCGGTGACCCGGGCGACCACGGCGCCGCAGCCGAAGAGCCCCAGCAGCGCCAGCAGCACGGCCGGCCACATCGCTGCCGCGCCCAGCAGATACGGCAGCACGGGCAGCAGCGCCCCCAGCGCGAAGGCGCCGAAGGAGGAGACGGCGGCGACGAGGGGCGAGGGCAGGTCGCCCGGGTCGATGCCCAGCTCCTCGCGGGCGTGTATCTCCAGGGCCTGCTCGGGGTCGCGGGACAGCTGCCGGGCGACCTCGCGGGCGAGATCCGGCTCGACGCCGCGCGACGCGTAGAGCGCGGCGAGCTCCCGCTCCTCGTCCTTGGGGTGCTTGCGCAGCTCCCGCCGCTCGACGCCCAGCTCGGCCTCGACCAGCTCGCGCTGGGAGGCCACCGAGGTGTACTCGCCGGCGGCCATGGAGAAGGCGCCGGCCGCCAGGCCCGCGAGCCCGGTGATCACGATCGTGCGGTGCGAGACCGCGCCGCCCGCGACACCGGTCATCAGCGCGAGGTTCGAGACGAGCCCGTCCATGGCACCGAACACCGCCGGACGCAGCCAGCCTCCGTTGACATCACGGTGGGTGTGGTTGTCCCGGTGCGCCTCGTGCAGGACGGCGTCGGTCTCGATGATGGACACAGCTCTCCTCTTCTCCGGCAGCGGAATTCACCGCTCCGCCCCCGCTCGACACACTCGAAAGTGCGCACGAAAAAGGGCTCCCGCCAGCAAGGCAGGCCGTACTTACCACGCTGTGTGACCAGGTAGGTACGGCTTGCCTTGCTGGCGGAAGGGCGTCATCCGAGTGGCCCTTTTGTAGTGATTTCCGGCCTCTGTCGGGGCTCCGCGTGGCACAGATCCCACAGGTATGGAACTGGCTCGGGGCGAGCGAAGGGTCGACGCGATGGAGCTGATCGCAGGGAATCCGGCGGCGGCGCGGACGGATGCCGCCGCAGCGGCGGGGCGGGTCGCCAGGACCCCGGGCGACCCGGTCAGGGGCGGAACGGCCGACCGGGCCAGGGGCGCGCTCCTCGGCCTCGCGGTCGGTGACGCGCTGGGCGCACCGGCGGAGAACATGCGGCCCTCCGAGATCCGCCGCCGCTGGGGCCGGATCGAGGGCTTCGTCAGCGACGACCCGGCGGGCACCGACGACACCGAGTACGCGATCTTCTCCGGGCTGCTGCTGGCCCGGCACGGCTCCGCGCTGACCGTCACCCACGTCGAGCGGGCCTGGCACCTGTGGATCGCCGACCTGGACGAGGGGCCCTTCCGGGGCGCGGGCTTCAGCGAACGCGGCACGCTGGAGAACCTGCGCCGGGGCCTGGCCGCCCCGATCTCGGCCCAGCACCGGCACGCCTGGAGCGACGGCCTGGCGATGCGGGCGGCGCCCTTCGGCGTCTTCGCGGCGGGCCGGCCCGCCGAGGCGGCCCGGCTGGTGGCGGTGGACGGCCGGGTCAGCCACGAGGGCGAGGGCATCTACGGCGGCCAGGCGGTGGCGGCCGGGGTGGCCGCCGCGATGACCGGTGCCGGGGTCGCCTCGGTGATCGCCGCCGCACTCTCCGTCGTCCCCATGGACTCCTGGACGGCCCGCTCGCTGCGCCGCGCGGTGACGGCGGCGCAGCGCCCGCACCCGGACCGGCTCACCGCGGAGCGCGCGCTGCGCTCGGCCGTCGTCGTGGGCGGCTACCCGTGGACGGATCTGGCCCCGGAGGCGGTGGGCCTGGCCTTCGGCGCGTTCGCGGCGGCGCGCGGCGACTTCCGTACGGCGGTGCTGACGGCGGTCAACATGGGCCGCGACGCCGACACGACGGCCGCGGTGGCGGGCGCCCTGGCCGGCGCGCTGCACGGGGCGTCCGCCGTCCCGCGCGTCTGGGCGGACGCGATCGGCCCGGTGCGCGGCAGCTGTCTGCCCTCGATGCGCGGCTACCACGTGCTGGACATCGCGGAACTGCTCACCCCGGACGAGGCGGACACCCGGGCCGCGGGCGGCGGGCCCGAGGCCCCGGACACGCGGGGCCCCGCCGCCCCCGCCACCCGCAGCGCCCCGGACGCGGAGGCCCTCGACGGCTCCCCCGCCCCGGACCCGCAGGCCGCCGCCCCGGTGGCCGGGCGATGACCACGGCGCGGGACGTCACCCGCACCGCACGCCCCGCCACCGGGCGACGGGCCCGGATCGAGGGACTGCTGCTGGGTCTGTCCGCCGGGGACGCGGCGGGGTGGCCGGCCGCGCGGCACCGGGCGGCCCGGATGCCGGAGTGGACCCGGCGCCTGACCCGCGAGCTCGACACCTTCGCCGAGCAGAACGCGACGACCACCCTGCCCGTGCCCATCGCGCTCAACCAGCCGCCCGAGCCGCTGCGGCTCGGCCCGTCCGACGACGCGGAATGGGCGGCGTTCGCGGCGAGCACCGTGCTCACCTCTGCGGCGGGCCGGCTGCACGGACTCGCCCCCGGGCGCCGGATGCGGGCCGCCGTGGACCTCGCCTGGAACGCGCTGGCCGCCGAGGTGTCCGCGGCCGCCGCCCGGGCGCCCGAGGTCGAGTCGGCCGTGCTGCCGCTGCGGGCCAGGATCTCCGTGCGGGCCGGGCTCGGCAATCTCGCCGCCGGTCTCCGCCCGCCCGCCACCGGCCACGACAACCCGCACTACTTCGACGACGCGGCCTGTGTGCGGGCCGCCGTGCTGGCCGTCGTGCACCCCGGCGACCCCGACGCGGCCGCCGCACTCGCGGAGTTCGACGCGCGCTACACACAGGACGGCGACGGGGTGCACGGGGCCCGCGCCATGGCCGCCGCCGTCGCGGAGGCGCTCGGCGGGGCGGACGTCGACACGGCGGTGAACGCCGCGCTCGCCCAGCTCCCCGAGGGCACCGAGATCGCCCGCAACGCCGCCCACGCGGTCCGGATCGCCCGGGAGTTCGCCGGGGAGCGGGCCGGGGCCTTCGCCCTCGTCCCCGTGCTGGAGCACCAGATCGTCGACCATGTCTACAGCTACGGGATCGCCGCCGCCGAGACCGTGCCGGTCGCGCTCGCCCTCACCGCGGCGGCCCGGGGCGACCTCGCGCAGGCGGTGCCGTCGGCGGCCTGTCTGTCCCGGGTCGCCGACTCCGCCCCCGCGCTGGCCGGTGCGCTGACGGGCGCGCTCGGCGGGATCACCAGCGTGCCGGACGGCTGGCGCGAGGCCTGCCGCACCCTCGCCGGGTGCGCGCTGCCCCGTTTCGCGGGTACGGATCTGATCGAACTCGCCGGGCTGCTGGCAGACACGGAACCGGCGCCCTCGGGTGGACAATTCGGACATGACATCCACCGCGCCCCTGGCGCCCACGAGGTCCGCACCCACGACGACATCCACTGAGCCCACCCTCGACGACCGGATCGCCGGCGCCCTCGTCGGCGCCGCCGTGGGCGACGCACTCGGCGGCCCGGTCGAGGGCCGGCCGCCGGAGCAGATCGTGGCCCGCCACGGCGGGCGGATCACGGGCGTCGTCGGCCCCTGGGACGGCGACGACTGGCCGACCGCCCGCCCCATCGCCCCGTACCACAAGGGCGACGGGCACGTCACCGACGACACCCTGATGACCCATGCGCTGGTCCGGGTGTACGGGAAGGTGCGCGGCCATCTCGACGCGTACTCCGTCGCCGACCACCTCGTACCCGAGCTGATCTCCAACCCTCGCTGGATCCCGGAGCTGGAGGCGGAGGCTCTGCCGCTCCAGCGGGTCTTCCTGGCCGAGAAGTGGATCGTCGCCCGGCTGCACTACGGCCATGTCGACCCGCGCGAGGCGGGCTCCGGGAACATCGTCAACTGCGGTGCGGCGATGTACATGGCGCCGGTCGGCCTGGTGAACGCCGCCCATCCGCAGGCGGCGTACGCCGAGGCGCTGGATGTCGCGGGGGCCCATCAGTCCAGTTACGGCCGGGAGGCGGCGGGTGTCTTCGCGGCCGCCGTCGCCGCCGCGTGCGCCCCCGGGGCGACGGCCGGGAGCGTTGTGGAAACCTGTCTGTCCCTCGCCAAGGACGGCACCCGCGCCGCCATCGAGGCCGTGTGCGAAACGGCTTCCCACCACCGGGACTTCGAGGCGGCCCTCGCCCCGCTGCGTGAGGCCGTCGCCCCGTTCGACACGGTCGGCCCGGACTACCGCGCCCCCTCGCTCGGCGCCCGCCGCCCCTCGCGGCTGCACGCCATCGAGGAACTGCCCGTCGCGCTCGGCATGCTGCTCGTCGCGGACGGGGACTACCGCGCGGCGGTGCTGGGTTCGGTCAACTACGGGCGCGACTGCGACTCCATCGCCACCATGAGCGGCGCGCTCGCGGGCGCCCTGCACGGCGAGCGCGCGATCCCCGCCGACTGGGCGGCGACGGTGGCGGGGGCCAGCCGTCTCGATCTGCACGCCCCGGCCCGGACCCTGGCCGAGGTCGCCCGCGAGGTGTTCGCGCAGGACACCGCCCGCCGCCGCGCCCACGAGGCCGCCTTCGCCGCCCTGGTCCGGACGCCGTGACCACTGCCGTGCGCGTCACCTGGGTGCAGCCGGAGGACCTGGTCGGCCATGAGCTGCGGCAGGCGGCCGAGGACGGGCGCGACGCCCGCGACCTCGCGCGCCGGTGGTACGAGGCGGGCGGCGCGCCCGCCCCGGACCGGGCGGGCGCCTCGGCCCCCGCCGCCCCGCCCGAGCTGCGGGCGGTCGCCACCCACCTGCTGGACGAACTCGCCACGCTGGAATCGCCGCTGGCCGACGACGAGCCGACCGGCCTGGACGCGATCCGGGCCGCCTGTCCGCAGTGGCCGCACGCCGCCACGCAGCGGCCGGCCGTGACCGGGCGCGAGCGGCTGCACGCGGCCTGGCTGGGCCGCGCCGCCGGCTGTCTGCTCGGCAAACCGGTCGAGAAGCTGCCGCTGGAAGGCATCCGCGCCCTGGCCAGGGCCACCGGGAACTGGCCGCTCTCCTCCTGGTTCACCGCCCGCGGCCTGCCCCCGGGCCTGGCCGCCACCTACCCCTGGAACCGGCGCTCGGCGCCCACCTCACTGGCCGAGAACATCGACGGGATGCCCGAGGACGACGACCTCAACCACCCCTTGCTCACCGTGCTGCTGCTCCAGCGGCACGGACCGTCCTTCACCACCGCCGACCTGGCCCGGCTGTGGCTGGACGAGCTTCCGGCGGGGCGGACGTTCACCGCCGAGCGGGTCGCCTACCGCAATCTGCTCGACGGCATCGAGCCGCCGGAGACCGCCCGCCACCGCAATCCGTTCCGGGAGTGGATCGGGGCGCAGATCCGGGCCGACGTGCACGGCTGGACCCACCCGGGGGACCCGGCGGCGGCAGCGGAGCAGGCCCACCGCGACGCGGTCCTCACCCATACCGGGAACGGGGTGTACGGCGCGATGTTCACCGCCGCCGCGCTCGCCGAGGCGGCCGGCGGCGAGGCCGATGTGCACGGCTGCCTGGCCGCCGGACTCAGGGTCGTCCCCCCGCGCTCGCGGTTCGCCCGCGCGGTGCGCGACGGCATCGAAGCGGCCCGCGCGCAGGACGACTTCGATACGGTCGTCGACCGGCTGCACGCGGCGTACGGCAGGTATCACTGGGTCCATGTCCTGCCCAACGCGGCGCTGCTGGCCGCCGCCCTCACGCACGCCGACGGCGACTTCACCGGCTCGGTCTGCCGGGCGGTGTCCGGCGGCTGGGACACCGACTCCAACGGGGCGACCGCGGGTTCGCTCGCCGGGCTGCTCGCCGGGCGGCCGGACGCGCTGCCCGACCGCTGGACCGCCCCGCTGAAGAACCGTCTCGCCACGTCCGTACCCGGCTTCGACGCGGTCGGCTTCGACACGCTGGCCGATCTGACCCACCGTCTCACCCACGAGGAGGCACTCCGCCCATGACCAGTCTCGCGGTGCTCGGCAGCACCAATATGGATCTTGTGGCCTATGTCGACCGGGCCCCGGAGCGCGGGGAGACCGTCACCGGAAAGGAGTTCCGCACCATCCCCGGCGGCAAGGGCGCCAACCAGGCCGTCGCCGCCGCCCGCGCGGGCGGTGAGGTGCTGATGATCGGCGCGGTCGGCGACGACGCGTACGGCGTCCGATTGCGGGAGAACCTGGAGCACTCGGGCGTCGACACCGATCTCCTGCACACCGCCGAGGGCCCCAGCGGCACCGCGCACATCGTGGTCGACGCCCAGGGGTCCAACGCGATCGTGGTGGTGCCCGGCGCCAACGGCACCGTCACCGTGCTCGGACCGGGCGAGATCGCCGCCATCGCGGGCGCCGATCTGCTGCTGCTCCAGCTGGAGCTGCCGCTGTCCGCCGTGATCGAGGGTGCCCGGGCCGGTCACGCCAAGGGCGTACGGACGGTGCTCACCCCCTCCCCCGTGCAGGACCTGCCCTCCGAACTCCTCGACAACGTCGACCTGCTGATCCCCAACGAGCACGAGGCGGCGGCCCTGTCCGGGCAGGACGAACCGCACGCGGCCGCCGAGATCCTGCTCAGCCAGGTCCCGGCGGTCGTCATCACGCTCGGCTCCAAGGGCTGTCTGTACGCGGCCCGGGGCAGCCGGACCATCCACTTCCCCGCCCCCGATGTCGCCGCCGTCGACACCACCGGGGCCGGGGACACCTTCGTCGGCACACTGGCCGTGGCGCTCGGCGAGGGGCGGCCCGTGCCGCAGGCCATCGCCTGGGCCTCGGCCGCCGCCGCGCTCTGCGTACAGAAGCCGGGCGCCTCGACCTCCATGCCGTACCGCAGCGAAATCGATGCCGCGTGAGCGGGCAGTCAGCGGCTCCGCTGACCGGACTGCGCGTCGTCGACCTCGCCACGCTCTTCGCGGGGCCCCTGGCGGCCACGATGCTGGGCGACTTCGGCGCCGAGGTGATCAAGGTCGAGCACCCGAGCCGGCCCGACCCGTCCCGGGGGCACGGTCCCGCCAAGGACGGGATCGGGCTGTGGTGGAAGCTGCTCGGCCGCAACAAGCGCAATCTGACCCTCGACCTGTCCTGCCCGGACGGGCGCGACGTCCTGCTGCGGCTGGCCGCCGAGACGGATGTGGTCGTCGAGAACTTCCGGCCGGGCACGCTGGAGCGATGGGGGCTCGGCCCGAAGGAGCTGCACGCCGTCAACCCCCGGCTGGTGCTGGTCCGGGTCACGGGCTTCGGCCAGTTCGGCCCGTACTCCCACCGGCCGGGCTTCGGCACGCTCGCGGAGGCGATGAGCGGCTTCGCGGCGATCACCGGGGAGCCGGACGGTCCGCCGACCCTGCCGCCGTTCGGGCTCGCCGACTCGATCGCGGCGCTCGCCACGGCCTTCGCCGTGATGGCCGCCCTGGCGGGCCGGGACCGCACCGGCGAGGGCCAGGTCGTCGACATGGCGATCATCGAACCGATCCTGACCGTGCTCGGCGCGCAGCCGCTCTGGTACGACCAGCTCGGCTACGTCCAGCCGCGCACCGGCAACCGCTCGCGCAACAACGCCCCGCGCAACACCTACCGCACCTCGGACGGGCAGTGGGTGGCCGTCTCCACCTCCGCGCAGTCCGTCGCGGAGCGGGTGATGCGCCTGGTGGGCCGGGCGGAGCTGATCGAGGAGCCGTGGTTCGGCTCCGGCACCACCCGCGCCGAGCACAGCGACGATCTCGACGAGGCGGTCGGCCACTGGATCGCCCGGCACACCCGGGAGGAGGCGGTCTCCGCGTTCGAGAAGGCGGAGGCGGCCATCGCGCCCGTCCACGACATCCGCGAGGTGATGGAGGACCCGCAGTACCGGGCCCTGGACTCCATCACGGAGGTCGACGACCCGGAGCTGGGACCGCTGCGGATGCAGAACGTCCTCTTCCGGCTCTCCGCGACCCCGGGGGCGATCCGCTGGGCGGGGCGCCCGCACGGCGCCGACACCGAGGAGATCCTCACCGAGCTGGGCCTGAGCGGGCCGGAGATCTCGGCGCTGCGGGCGGAGCGGGTGCTGTGACCGCGGCGACCCCTCTCACCTGGCTGTACGTGCCCGGGGACCGGCCGGACGTGGTCCGCAAGGCGGCGGTGTCCGGGGCGGACGTGGTGATCGTCGACCTGGAGGACGCGGTCGCCCCGGACCGCAAGGAGTACGCCCGCGCGGCCACCGCGGAGCTGCTGTCGGACCCGGCGTCCGCCACGGCGGCGCCGGTCCATGTCCGGGTCAACGACGAGGCGGACGTCCTGGCGCTGGCCGGGCTGCCGGGCCTGGCCGAGCTGCGGCTGCCGAAGATCACCCATGCCGCGTCCGTCCACCACATCGCGGCGCTGGCCCCCGGTGTCGCGCTCTGTCCGCTCCTGGAGTCGGCCCTCGGCATCGAGCACGCCTACTCGGTGGCCGCCGCCCACCCCCAGGTCCGCGCGATCGCCCTGGGCGAGGCGGACCTCCGCGCCGATCTCGGGGTACGGGAGGACGCGGGGCTCGACTGGTCGCGCAGCCGGGTGGTGGTCGCGGCCCGGGCGGCCGGGCTGGCCCCGCCCGCCCAGTCGGTGTTCCCGGACGTGCGGGACCTGGACGGCCTGTGGTCCTCGTGCGCGCACGGCCGGTCGCTCGGCTTCCTCGGCCGGTCGGCGATCCATCCCCGGCAGCTGCCGGTGATCGAACGCGCCTTCCGGCCGACGCCGCAGGAGATCGAGGCGGCCCAGGAAATCGTCGAGGCGGCCGTCACCCAGGCGGGCGCCCAGGCCCTCCCGGACGGCCGCTTCGTGGACGCGGCGGTGGTGGCCCAGGCCCACCGCACACTGGCCCTGGCCGGCCGGGGACGGGAACGGTGAGCGACAACCCACCTCCCGGATCAAGCCCGTCAGGCGATCGAGGACACCGTGCCCGCGACACCGTGCCGCCGGCACGGACAGGGCGAGGGCCCGCCGAATGATCCGGCGGGCCCTCGCCCTGCGGGTACGCCCGGCGTCAGCCCTTCGCCGCCTCCGCCGTACCGTCCGCCTTGGGCGCGTCCTCGTCCTCGGCCGCCTCCACGGGCGCCTCCGCGTCCGCGTCCTCGCCGACTTCGCCCTTCACGGCTTCCGGCGCCTCCGGCTCGACGATCTCCTCGCGCCCCGGCCGCACCTTCGCCGAGATCACGATGTACGCCACCGCAAGCAGGCCCACGATCACGGCGGTCCACACGTTCAGCCGCAGGCCCAGGATGTGGTGGGCCTCGTCGACGCGCATGTACTCGATCCAGCCGCGCCCCGCGCAGTACGCCGCGACGTACAGCGCGAACGCCCGCCCGTGTCCGAGCTTGAAGCGGCGGTCCGCCCAGATCACCAGGAGCGCCACACCGACGCACCACAGCGACTCGTACAGGAACGTCGGGTGGTAGGTGCCCGCCACCCGGTTGGGGCCCTCGCTGATCTTCAGCGCCCACGGGAGGTCGGTCTGCTTCCCGTACAGCTCCTGGTTGAACCAGTTGCCCCAGCGGCCGCAGGCCTGGGCCAGGGCGATGCCGGGGGCGAGCGCGTCGGCCCAGGCGGGCAGCGGGATGCCCCGGCGGCGGCAGCCGATCCAGGCACCGACCGCGCCCAGGGCGATCGCACCCCAGATACCGAGGCCGCCCTGCCAGATCTTGAAGGCGTCGACCCAGTTCTCACCGTCGCTGAAGTACAGCTGGTAGTCGGTGATGACGTGGTAGAGCCTGCCGCCGACGAGGCCGAAGGGCACGGCCCAGACGGCGATGTCGGCCACGGTGCCGGCTCGGCCGCCCCGGGCGACCCAGCGCTTGTTGCCGAACCAGACGGCGACGAAGACACCGATGATGATGCAGAACGCGTAGCCGCGGAGCGGGATCGGGCCGAGATCGATCACGCCGGTCGACGGGCTGGGAATGTAGGCAAGGTTCATGACAGCGTCGACGCTACCTTGCCGGGCGGGACGTACGGCAACCCGCCCGACAACGTATGGGTAACGAGGCGGTCATCGATTCCCCCGGCCGGGCCCATGGAACCGCTAAGGAACCGGCGTCGCCGTGCCCGGCTTCTTGCCCTTGTTGGCCTCGGCGACCCACTTCTTCAGGTTGGCCACCGTGATCGGCTCGTCACCCTTCTTGGGGAAGATCGACTCGCCGTTGAGCAGGGCCGTCGGCGTGCCCTGGAAGCCGCCGTTCTGGAACGCGGTGTTGGACTTGCGGACCCACGCGTCGTGCTTGCCGTCCTCGACACAGCTGCGGAATCCGGGCGTGTCGAGCCCGTCGACCTTCCCGGCCAGCTCGATCAGCCTGCCGTTGTCGCCGAAGGCGTCGTCGGACTCCTGGGGCTGGTTGCGGTACAGCACGTCGTGGTACGCGGGGAACTTCCCGGCGTCCTGGGCGCAGGCCGCCGCGTTGGCCGCCTTGAGCGAGCCGCTGCCGCCGAGGTTGCCGTCGATCAGCGTGGCCAGGTGGTACTCGACCTTGATCTGGCCGCTCTGCTCCAACTGATGGATCGTGTCGCGGAAGGCGTTCTCGAACTGGGCGCAGACCGGGCAGCGGAAGTCCTCCCAGACCGTGAGCGTGGACGGGGCGTCGTCCGCGCCGACGGGGATCGCCAGGCTGTCCTTGCCGGTCGCGCCGGACGGGGAGACGGCCGGGCCCGACGCCTTGTCCTTGCCGCCCTTGTCGCCGGTGTTCGCCGCGATCACTCCGATGACGGCGGCCAGCCCGAGGACCCCCACCACGGCCGTGGACACGATCAGCGTGCGGCGGCGGCGCTCGCGCGCCTTCGCCTGCTCGCGCTGCTGGATCAGCCGGTCTCGCGCGGCCCTCTTACCCTCTGGGTTCTTCTCGCTCACACCGCAGCAACGAACCGGGGAGGCACTCGCGTGCCTCCCCGGTCCCAGGTCCACCCGTTCGAGTTACGCCCGGTGTCAGCGCTTTCGAACACCTTCGGCCAGATCGGCCGCCAGTGAGCGGACGGCTTCCAGGCCGGCCGGCCCGTCGGGCGCGTCCAGCATCCGCTTGACGAAGGCCGAGCCGACGATGACGCCGTCGGCGAAGCCCGCGACCTCGGCCGCCTGGTCGGCGTTGGACACGCCGAGGCCGACACAGACCGGGATGTCCGTGGTGGCGCGGGTGCGCCGCACCAGGTCCTGGGCCTGCTCGCCGACCGAGGCGCGGGTACCGGTGACCCCCATCAGCGAGGCGGCGTAGACGAAGCCGGAGCCCGCCGCCGTGATGGTGGCGAGGCGCTCGTCCTTGCTGCTGGGCGCGACGACGAAGACGGTCGCCAGACCGTGCTTCTCGGCGTGCTCGCGCCACAGCGCGGACTCCTGGACCGGCAGGTCGGGCAGGATGCACCCGGCGCCGCCCGCCTCGGCGAGCTCGGCGGTGAAGCGCTCGACGCCGTACCGGTCGATCGGGTTCCAGTACGTCATGACGAGGATCGGGACGCCGGTCGCCTCGTACGCCTCGCGCACCGTGCGCATCACGTCGGCGATCTTCACGCCGCCGCGCAGCGCGATGTCGTCGGCGGTCTGGATGACCGGGCCGTCGAGCACGGGGTCGCTGTGCGGCAGCCCCACCTCGACGATGTCGGCGCCGCCGGCGACGACGGCCTTGACCGCCTCGATGCCGCCGTCCACGGTCGGGAAGCCGGCCGGCAGATAGGCGATCAGCGCGGCCCGGTCCTCGGCCCGTGCGGTGGCGAGCGTGCTGTTCAGCAGTGCGATGTTGCCGCTCACTTGGCGTCCCCCTCGATCTCCGCGGTCGCGCTGTCCGCGTCCGCCTCGACGGCCGCGTCCGCGTCGTACAGCCCGAAGTACCGTGCCGCCGTGTCCATGTCCTTGTCGCCCCGGCCGGAGAGGTTGACCAGGATCAGGCCGTCCTTGCCGAGTTCCCTGCCGACCTCCAGGGCCCCCGCCAGCGCGTGCGCGCTCTCGATGGCCGGGATGATGCCCTCGGTGCGCGAGAGCAGGCGCAGCGCCTGCATGGCCGCGTCGTCGGTGACCGCGCGGTACTCGCCGCGGCCGACGTCCTTGAGGTACGCGTGCTCGGGGCCGATGCCCGGGTAGTCCAGACCGGCCGAGATGGAGTACGGCTCGGTGATCTGGCCCTCCTCGTCCTGGAGGACGTAGCTGCGCGAGCCGTGCAGGATGCCGGGCTCGCCCGCGGTCAGGGTGGCCGCGTGCTCGCCGGTCTCCACGCCGTGTCCGCCGGGCTCGCAGCCGATGAGGCGGACCCCGGCGTCGGGGATGAAGGCGTGGAAGAGGCCGATGGCGTTGGAGCCGCCGCCGACGCAGGCGACCGCGGCGTCCGGCAGCCGTCCGGCCCGCTCCAGGATCTGCCGCCTGGCCTCGACGCCGATCACGCGGTGGAAGTCGCGGACCATGGCGGGGAAGGGGTGCGGGCCGGCGACCGTACCGAACAGGTAGTGGGTGCGGTCCACGTTGGCGACCCAGTCGCGGAACGCCTCGTTGATGGCGTCCTTGAGGGTGCGGGAGCCGGACTTCACGGCGATGACCTCGGCGCCGAGCATCCGCATGCGCGCCACGTTGAGCGCCTGGCGCTCGGTGTCGATCTCGCCCATGTAGATGGTGCAGTCGAGGCCGAAGAGCGCGCAGGCGGTCGCGGTGGCGACGCCGTGCTGGCCGGCCCCGGTCTCGGCGATGACTCGGGTCTTGCCCATGCGCTTGGTGAGCAGCGCCTGGCCCAGCACGTTGTTGATCTTGTGCGAGCCGGTGTGGTTCAGGTCCTCGCGCTTGAGGAAGATCCGGGCGCCGCCCGCGTGCTCCGCGAAGCGCGGGACCTCGGTCAGGGCGCTGGGGCGGCCGGTGTAGTCGACCATGAGCTCGTTGAGCTCGGCGGCGAAGGCGGGGTCGGCCTTCGCCTTGTCGTACTCGACGGCGACCTCGTCCACGGCGGCGACGAGCGCCTCCGGGATGAACTTTCCGCCGTACGCGCCGAAGTACCCCTCGGCGCTGGGGATCAGACCCTCCGGGTCCGGGATGAAGAAGTCGGACGACATCGATGTGCTCCTCGACAGGGCATGGGTGGGTTCACCGTAGTGCGCCGTGAGCGGAGCGCCGCCGCGGCCGGGGGCCGGGCGGATGCGGTCGTGCGCGACCGCGCCTCGTGGGCGGGGTGACGACGGCCGGGGCTCGCTCTACTGCGCGGACCCCGTGCGCCATCGCATGCCGTTGACCTGACCGGGTTCGTCACCGATCACGTACCGCACCCGTCGGCCGTGCACCCGGCGCGCGGGGGCGCGGCAGCCGCGGGGGCGGCAGCCGCGCGCCAGCGGCGCGTGCGGGTCGCGTCCCAGCGGCCGGCGCGCCCCGGCGGGGCGCAGGCCCGGCCGGACGCGGGGCACGGAACGGTCGGCGGACATCGGGCGGGGTCAGCCCCGTCCGTGCCGGAGCGCGGGGTGGGCGCCGGCGGCGACCAGGTCGGCGACGGCGGCGCGCGGGTCGCGGCCGGTGACCAGGGACTCGCCGACCAGCACGGCGTCAGCGCCGGCGTTGGCGTAGGCGATGAGGTCGTGCGGGCCGCGGACGCCGGACTCGGCGACCTTGACGATGCGGTCGGGGATCTCGGGGGCGACGCGCTCGAAGGTGGAGCGGTCGACCTTGAGGTCCTTCAGGTTGCGCGCGTTGACACCGATGATGCGGGCGCCGGCGTCCACCGCGCGCTCCGCCTCCTCCTCGTCGTGCGCCTCGACCAGCGGCGTCAGGCCGATGGACTCGGCGCGCTCGATCAGGGAGACCAGGGCCTCCTGGTCGAGGGCGGCGACGATCAGCAGCGCGAGGTCGGCGCCGTAGGCACGCGCCTCCCACAGCTGGTAGGAGGTGACGATGAAGTCCTTGCGCAGGATCGGGATGTCGACCTTGGCGCGGACGGCCTCCAGGTCGGCGAGCGAGCCGCCGAAGCGCCGCTGCTCGGTGAGGACCGAGATGACGGACGCGCCGCCGGCCTCGTAGTCCGCGGCGAGCGCGGCCGGGTCGGCGATGGCGGCGAGCGCGCCCTTGGAGGGGCTGGAGCGCTTGACCTCGCAGATGACGGTCACGCCCTCGCCGCGCAGGGCGGCGACTCCGTCCTTGGCCTGGGGAGCGCGGGCCGCGCGTTCCTTGAGCTCGTCGAGGCTGACGCGCGCCTGCCGCTCCGCGAGGTCGGCGCGGACGCCGTCGATGATCTCGTCGAGCACACTCACGCGAGCGGCCCCCTTCCGGGACGGTGGCAAAGAAACATATCGGGGCACAGGATCAGCCATACCGATGGTATCCGCAGGAGGCCGGTGGGCCCGCATCCGGCCGTCGGGTGTCCCACTACCTGGGCATTCACGGCGCGAGCGCCGATCCGAACGGCAGGTTCCGGACGACGGTGAAGATCAGCAGCACGGCTCCGATCCCCCACCAGTGCACCGGCTTCAGGTCGATCCGCACCGGCCTGCCGGCGGCGGCGCGCACGGTCCACAGGACCCAGAGCACGGCGAAGAGCGCATAGCCGACGACGGCCAGGGCGTTGGAGCCGAGCGCCGCCGCGAGGTCGCCGTGGGCGACGGCGTGGGCGCTGCGCAGCCCGCCGCAGCCGGGGCAGTAGATCCCGGCGAACCGGAGCAGCGGACAGACCGGGTAGTGGCCCGGCTCGTTCGGGTCGACGGAGCCCACGTACGCGAAGGCCCCGGCGACGACGGCCAGGACCCCGGCCGGGGCGGCGATCCGGCGCAGCCGCGAGGCGGGCACGGGGGCGGGCGGGAAGACCGGCGGCCCCTGGCCGGGCACGCCGGGCGTGGGGGGCGGGCCGGTCACCGGCGGGCGGTCCGGGGCCGGCGGGGCGGGGGAAGGCGAGGCGTCCACCCGGTGATTGTCGCCGCTGACGCGGCGAGGCGCAGCCCGGACCGGGCTGCGCCTCGCGTGCGTACCGTCCCGGACACGGCCCGGGGAGGGGGTCAGGAGGTCTGGGCCTGTCCGGCGCGGGCCCGGGCCGCCGCCACGTCCGCCGACTCCTTCGGCATGCCGAGGCCGGCCGCCTTCATCGCGAGACCGACGACACCGCCGAGGACGACGACGGCCATGCCGGCCCAGAAGCCGAGCGGGTTGGCCGCGACCATGAAGACGCCCGCGATGCAGAAGCCGATGAAGGCGATGATGACACCGGTCCAGGCGGCCGGGGTGTGTCCGTGGCTGCTGCCCGCCATGAGTTGCTCCTCGTTGATGATGCGCTGTGGGTATCGCTCGGGTGGCTGTGCGCAGGGCCGGTGCCGCTGGGGGTGCCGCCTGCTGCGAGCTCACGCACATTGTCCCGTACGGGCGGGCCGGACGTGAGCTGGGGGGTCATGCCTCGCGCGTCGGGTCCTCGCCGCGGTCCAGGGCCTTCCACAGGTCCTCGGGCCGGTCCGGGTCGGGGGCGGTGCGGGGGGCCTTGCGGGGGCGCGGGGTGCCGTCGCGCTCGTACCGTCCGGACATCGTGGGCCAGCGGCTGCCGTAGCGCAGGGCGAGCAGCCCGGCGAGCAGGATCAGCAGGCCGCCGGCGGCCGTGATGTAGGGCCAGGCGGTGTGGCTGAGGGCCTCGATGGTGGCGGAGCTGTCGCCGGTGCTCTGGGCGGCCTTGGCGTCGAGCGCGTCGCTGTCGAAGGCGCCGAGGTAGGCGCTCAGGGCGGCGCCGAGTCCGCTGAGGGCCAGCAGTCCGGCGACGAGCAGGCGGCTGCCGGCACGGACGGCGAAGACCGCGACGAGGGCGGCCAGGCCGACTATGGCGAGGGCGGCGGGCACGCCGGTGACGTCCTGGCCCTCGGCGCTCAGCGCGAGGGCTCCGCCGCCGACCGAGGCCTTGCCCTCGGCCCAGGTCTGCCCGGAGGAGAGCAGGACGACAGTGGCGCCGGCCGCCCCGAGGAGCAGGCCGGCGGCCAGGCTTCGGCGGCTGCCTGGGCTGTCGGACGCGGCGGCGGCTTCGGCACGGGGCTGGGGTACGGGGACAGCACTCACGCCCTCCACTATCCCTTACGTCCCGGGAAAGCCCGACCGCCCCCCTGTCGCGGGCGCCCGCAGGCCCTCTAGGCGCGCCGGCCGCTGTCCCGTAGCCGGTTGGCCGTGTGGACGGCGCGCAGCACCGCCGCGGCCTTGTTGCGGCACTCGGTGTCCTCGGCGACCGGGTCGGAGTCGGCGACGACCCCGGCGCCGGCCTGGACGTAGGCCGTGCCGTCGCGCAGCAGGGCGGTGCGGATCGCGATGGCGGTGTCGGAGTCCCCGGCGAAGTCGAGGTAGCCGACGCAGCCGCCGTACAGCCCCCGGCGGGTGGGTTCGAGTTCCTCGATGATCTGCATGGCGCGGGGCTTGGGGGCGCCGGAGAGGGTGCCGGCCGGGAAGCAGGCGGTGAGAACGTCGAAGGCGGTGCGGCCCTCGGCGACCTTCCCGGTGACCGTGGACACGATGTGCATCACATGGGAGTACCGCTCGATCGACATGAAGTCGACGACCTCGACGCTGCCGGGTTCGCAGACCCGGCCCAGGTCGTTGCGGCCGAGGTCGACGAGCATCAGGTGCTCGGCGCGTTCCTTGGGGTCGGCGAGGAGTTCGTCGGCGAGCGCCTGGTCCTCCTGCGGGGTGGCGCCCCGGTGCCGGGTGCCGGCGATGGGGTGGACCATCGCCCGGCCGTCCTCGACCTTGACGAGCGCCTCGGGGCTGGAGCCCGCGACGTCGAAGCCGTCGAAGCGGAAGAGGTACATGTACGGCGAGGGGTTGGTGGCCCGCAGCACCCGGTAGACGTCCAGGGCGCTCGCGGTGCACGGGGTCTCGAAGCGTTGGGAGGGGACGACCTGGAAGGCCTCGCCCGCCCTGATGCGCTCCTTCACGTCCTCGACGGCGTCCTGGTAGGCCTTGCCGCCCCACAGCGCGGTGTACGGCGGGAGCTCGGAGGGCGGCAGCACGGCCGGGGCGTTCTCGACGGGGCGGCGCAGGTCCTGCTCCATCGCGTCGAGCCGGGCGACGGCGTCGGTGTACGCCTCGTCGACGCCGGTGGCCAGGTCGTTGTGGTTGATGGCGTTGGCGATGAGCAGGACGCTGCCGTCCCAGTGGTCCAGGACCGCGAGGTCGGAGGTGAGCAGCATGGTCAGCTCGGGGAGCCTCAGGTCGTCGCCGCCGCTCTCGCCGATCCTCTCCAGCCGGCGCACGATGTCGTAGCCGAGGTAGCCGACCATGCCGCCGGTGAAGGGCGGGAGGCCGGATTCCTGGTCGTGCGGGGTGTGCAGGGTCTCGATGGTGGCGCGCAGGGCCTGGAGGGGGTCGCCGTCGACCGGGACGCCGACGGGCGGGGTGCCGTCCCAGTGGGCCTCGCCGTCGCGGGTGGTGAGCGTGGCGGCGCTGCGGACGCCGATGAAGGAGTAGCGCGACCAGGTGCGGCCGTTCTCCGCGGATTCCAGGAGGAAGGTGCCGGTGCGCTCGCCCGCGAGCTTGCGGTAGAGGCCGACCGGGGTGTCGCCGTCCGCGAGGAGCCGGCGGGTGACGGGGATGACGCGCCGGTCGACGGCCAGCTTGCGGAAGGTGTCGAGGTCCATGGCCGCAGACCCTACTGTCCGAGCGGGAGGACGTCGGCGTCGAAACAGGTGCGGTCGCCGGTGTGGCAGGCGGCGCCCGTCTGGTCGACCCTGACGAGCACGGTGTCGGCGTCGCAGTCCAGCGCGACGGACTTGACCTGCTGGATGTGGCCGGAGGTGTCGCCCTTGACCCAGTACTCCTGGCGGCTGCGCGACCAGTAGGTGCAGCGGCCGGTGGTCAGGGTGCGGTGCAGCGCCTCGTCGTCCATCCAGCCGAGCATCAGCACCTCGCCGGTGTCGTACTGCTGGGCGATGGCCGGGACCAGCCCGTCGGCGCCGCGCTTGAGGCGGGCGGCGATGGCGGGGTCGAGGTCGCTGGCGGGCCGGGGGGTGCCGGGCGTGGGCGTGCTGGTCATGTGCCCATTGTGCCGTGGCCGGGGAGGGCATTCGGGCGTGCGTCCACTGGGCGGACGGTGGACGCCGGTCGTACGCTGGCGGGCATGTCGACCCATGCGAAGCGCGAACGACTTCTGCTTGCCGACCTGTTGGAGGCGGTGGGCCCGGAGGCCCCGACTCTCTGCCACGGCTGGAATGCCCGCGACCTGGCGGCCCATGTGGTGGTGCGCGAGCGCCGCCCGGACGCGGCGGCCGGAACGCTGATCGGCCCCCTGAAGAACCGGCGCGACCGGGTGCAGGCCGAGTTCACCGCGAAGCCGTACGAGGAGCTGATCCAGCTCATCCGTACGGGGCCGCCCCGGATGTCCCCGTTCGGGCTGAAGCAGCTGGACGAGGCGGCCAACACCGTCGAGTTCTATGTGCACACCGAGGACGTGCGCCGGGCGCAGCCCGAGTGGTCGGCGCGGGAGCTGGACCCGGTCTTCGCCGACGTCCTGTGGTCGCGTACGGAGAAGGCGGCGCGGGTGCTGGGCCGCAAGGCGCCGGTGGGGCTGGTGCTGCGGCGGCCGGACGGGCAGACGGCGGTGGCGCACAAGGGCACCCCGGTGGTGACGGTGACCGGTGAGCCGGGCGAGCTGCTGCTGTTCGCGTTCGGGCGGCAGGACGCGGCGCGGGTGGAGCTGGAGGGCGAGCCGGAGGCGATCGGCCGGGTGACGACGGCGAAGCTCGGGATGTAGCGCCCTGCCGTACGGGGCCGCCTCAGCGTGGCAGTTCCGCGCGGCGCAGCCGGGTGAAGGCCAGGCCGGTCACCGCGCCGGCCCCGCACAGCGCGGCGCCGGCGACGAAGACCGGGCCGGTGCCCCACAGGGCGACGGCCGCGCCGGTGACGGGGTAGCTGAGCGGCGAGAGGGCGTGGGTGAACAGCGTGGAGACCGAGGTGACCCGGCCCAGGCAGGCGGGGTCGGCGGCGGTCTGCGTCAGTGCGCCGCACAGGGCGCCGCCGAGGCCCGCGAGGAGTCCGATGAGGACGGCGACCCCGGCGGCGAGCGGCACGGAGGGCACGTACGCCAGGGCCGCCACGGCGACGGCGCTGGTCAGCACGGTCAGGCACATGACGAGTCCGGCCCGGGGTATCCGGCCGCGCACGGCGAGCAGCAGCGCGGACGCGCCGGCGCCGGTGCCGAAGGCGGCCAGCACCCAGCCCATGCCGGAGGCGCCCCAGCCGCGCTCCTGGCTGAGGAGGATCAGGCCGAGGTTGAGCGGTCCGACGAAGCCCAGTTCGCTGACGGCGATGACGAGCATCAGCGGTCCCAGGAGCGGGTGGCGGCGGATGTGGCGCAGCCCGTCGGCCAGTTCGCGCCAAGCGGTGCCGGCGGGTTCGGCCGTGTCCCGTACGGCCGGCGGGGTCATCCGCACCGCCAGCAGCAGCGGCAGCGAGACGGCGAAGAGCACGCCTGCGGCGGCGAAGGCCAGGACGGGTCCGCCGAGAGCCACGGCGACGCCGCCGAGCGGCGCGCCGAGGACGTTGGCGCCCCGGGAGGCGAGGCCGCGCAGCCCCTGGACGCGGGCGAGCTGGGAGGCGGCGGTGATCCTCGGCGGGAGGGCCCCGACGGCGGGCAGGAAGAGGGCGTCGGCCGCGCCGAAGACGAGCGCGACGGCGATCAGCATCCACACCGCGGGCGAGGTGAGGAGCAGGGCGCCGGCCAGGCCCAGGACGACCAGGCAGCGGGCCGTGTCGCTCGTGACGACGACGCGGCGCGGGCCGAGCCGGTCGGCGAGCACTCCCCCGCCGAGCAGCAGCAGGGCCCGGGGCAGGGAGCCGGCGGCCAGCACCAGGCCGGTCTGCGAGGCGTCGCCGGTGCGGGCGGCGGCCCAGGCCAGGGCCATGTAGTAGACGCTGTCGCCGATCATGGAGGCGGTGTAGGCGCCCAGCCAGCGCAGGACGTTGCCGTCGCGGTGGGCGGGGCGCGCCGGGGCCTCGGCCGCGATGAGGGTGACGGTCACGGGGTCGTCCTCTCGGGTGGCGGGTCAGGTGCGGAACGGGAAGCCGTACAGATGCAGCGCGACGTTCTCGCGGTCCGCCGTGTCGCCGGCCTCCTCGCGGGTGCGGCCCTGCTCCTCGTACCGCTTGACGAGCGCGTCCATCTCCCGTTCGAGCGCGGCGAGTTCCCCGGCGGTGAGCCGGGCCAGGTATTCGGAGCCGAAGGCGGCCCTGCGCCACTGCGGGGGCCAGCTGCGGTGCGCGTCGAGGTGGCGGCGGTACATCTCGGCGTGCTGGTCGAAGGAGAGCCGGCTGACGGCGGTGTGGGTGGCGGCCTTCTCGGGTGCGTCGCTGAAGTCCTCGTCGTGGAAGCGCAGCCCCTTCGAGGCGGGCTGCCACCAGCGCTCGCGTCCGTCCGCGCCCTCCCGCTCGGCCTCCTCGATCAGGCCGTGGTCGGCGAGCTTGCGCAGGTGGTAGCTGACGAGCGAGACCGCCTCGTCGACCTGCTCGGCGAGCTGGGAGGCGGTGGCCTGCCGGGCGATGTAGAGGGCGCGGTACAGCTTCATCCGCAGCGGGTGTCCGAACGCCTTGAGGGTGCCGAGGTCGGACACCCGGCGTGATTCGTTGCTTGGCATGCCCCCACGGTAGATAGGAAAGAAAACTTGCGCAATATCTGTTGCGCAATAAAAGTTGCACGATTCGGGGCGGTGCGCAGTCGGTACCCAGGGGTGTGCGCCGCGCTTCTTCATCACGGTCCTGCGACCTTCCGGCCGGTAGCCCCCGCTGGGCATACGCGCGGGGGCCGGACCGCGTCACGCGGTCCGGCCCCCGGAGGTGCGGTTGCTCAGCGGACCGGGTGTCCGGACTCCCGCAGCGCGCCCTTGACCTCGGAGATCCGCAGATCACCGAAGTGGAAGACGGACGCGGCCAGGACCGCGTCGGCCCCGGCGGAGACGGCCGGGGCGAAGTCGGCGAGCCGGCCCGCACCGCCGGAGGCGATGACGGGGACGCCGACCTGCGCCCGTACGGCCGCGATCATCTCGGTGTCGTAGCCGTCCTTCGTGCCGTCGGCGTCCATCGAGTTGAGCAGGATCTCGCCCGCGCCGAGTTCGGCCGCCCGGTGCGCCCACTCGACGGCGTCGATGCCGGTGCCCTTGCGGCCGCCGTGCGTGGTGACCTCGAAGGAGGTGCCGTCCGGCGTGCGGCGGGCATCCACGGAGAGCACCAGGACCTGGCGGCCGAAGCGCTCGGCGATCTCCCGGATCAGCTCCGGCCGGGCGATGGCCGCGGTGTTGACGCCGACCTTGTCCGCGCCGGCCCGCAGCAGCTTGTCGACGTCGTCTGCGGTGCGGACGCCGCCGCCGACGGTGAGCGGGATGAAGACCTGCTCTGCGGTGCGCCGCACCACGTCGTAGGTCGTCTCGCGGTTGCCGCTGGAGGCGGTGATGTCCAGGAAGGTCAGCTCGTCGGCGCCCTCGGCGTCGTACAGCTTCGCCATCTCGACGGGGTCGCCGGCGTCCCGCAGGTTCTGGAAGTTGACGCCCTTGACGACGCGGCCGTTGTCCACGTCGAGGCAGGGGATCACGCGTACCGCGAGGGTCATCGCGCACCTGCCCGGTAGGCCTCGACCTCGACCTCGACGACCAGGCTCGGGTCGACGAGACCGGACACGATGAGCATGGAGGCGGCGGGCCGCACGTCGTCGAACAGCTCCTTGTGGGCGCGTCCGACCTCGTCGGTGTCCCGGGCGTGCGTGACGTACATCCGGGTGCGGACCACATCCTCGCGTCCGAGGCCCAGCTGCTTCAGGGCCTCGAAGGCGGCCTGGAAGGAGGTGACGGTCTGTTCGTAGGGGCCGCCGGCGGAGATCGCGCCGCCCACCACCGACGTGCACCCGGCCACCAGCACCAGGCCGTTGGGCAGCTCGACCGCGCGGGAGTAGCCGAACTTCTCCTCCCAGGGGGCGCCGGAGGCGACGCGCCGGACGGACTCGGTCATGCGGCGACCGCCTTCAGGGCCTCTTCCAGCGTGAACGCCTTCGCGTACAGCGCCTTGCCGACGATCGCGCCCTCGACCCCTTCGGGGACCAGCAGCGAGATCGCGCGCAGGTCGTCGAGGCAGGAGACGCCGCCCGAGGCGACGACGGGGCGGTCGGTGGCCGCGCAGACGTCCCTCAGCAGGCCCAGGTTGGGGCCCTGGAGCGTGCCGTCCTTGGCGATGTCGGTGACGACGTAGCGGGCGCAGCCCTCGGAGTCGAGGCGCTCCAGCGTCTCGTAGAGGTCGCCGCCGTCGCGGGTCCAGCCCCGGCCGCGCAGCGTGGTGCCGCGCACGTCGAGGCCGACGGCGATCTGGTCGCCGTGCTCGGCGATGACCTTGGCGACCCACTCCGGGGTCTCCAGGGCGGCGGTGCCGAGGTTGACGCGGCGGCAGCCGGTGGCGAGGGCGGCGGCCAGCGAGGCGTCGTCGCGGATGCCGCCGGAGAGCTCGACCTTGATGTCCATGGCGCCGGCCACCTCGGCGATGAGGGCGCGGTTGTCGCCGGTGCCGAAGGCGGCGTCCAGGTCGACGAGGTGCAGCCACTCGGCGCCGGCGCTCTGCCAGGCGAGTGCGGCCTCCAGCGGGGAGCCGTAGGAGGTCTCGGAGCCGGACTCGCCGTGCACCAGGCGGACCGCCTGGCCGTCGCGCACGTCTACGGCGGGGAGCAGTTCAAGCTTCGGCATTACAGCGTCTCGATCCAGTTGGTCAGCAGCTGGGCGCCGGCATCGCCGGACTTCTCGGGGTGGAACTGGGTGGCCCACAGCGCGCCGTTCTCCACGGCCGCCACGAACCGTTCGCCGTGCGTGGCCCAGGTGACCTTGGGGGCACGGATCCGCGCGTTGGTGACTTCGAGGGCCCACTCGTGCGCCGCGTAGGAGTGCACGAAGTAGTAGCGGGCCTCGGGGTCGAGTCCGGCGAACAGCCGGGAGTCCTCGGGGGCTTCGACGGTGTTCCACCCCATGTGCGGGACGACGTCGGCCTTGAGCGGGCCGACCGTGCCGGGCCACTCGTCGAGCCCCTCGGTCTCCACGCCGTGCTCGATGCCGCGCTCGAAAAGGATCTGCATGCCGACGCAGATGCCCATGACGGGCCGGCCGCCGGAGAGCCTGCGGCCGATGATCCAGTCGCCGCGGGCCTCCTTGAGCCCCTCCATGCAGGCGGAGAACGCGCCGACGCCTGGCACCAGCAGCCCGTCGGCGTTCATGGCCGTGTCGAAGTCGCGGGTGATCTCGACGTCGGCGCCGACATGGGCGAGGGCTCGCTCGGCCGAACGGACGTTGCCGAAGCCGTAGTCGAAGACGACGACCTTCTTCTTGGTATCCACGTCTGTTCCCTCAGTCCCAGAGTCCCTGGATCCGCATGACGCCCGCTACCAGGCACATCACGGAGGCGATCGTGAGCAGCACGATGATGCTCTTGGGCATCCCCTGCTTGGAGAAGGAGTAGACCCCGCCGGCCAGGAAGAGGCCGACCAGGATCAGGACGGTGTTGAGGCCGGTCACAGGGCGCCCTTCGTGGAGGGGAGGATGCCGGCCGCGCGCGGGTCGTGCTCGCTGGCGTAGCGCAGGGCGCGGGCGAGCGCCTTGAACTGGCACTCCACGATGTGGTGGGCGTTGCGCCCGTACGGGACGTGGACGTGCAGGGCGATCTGGGCCTGGGCTACGAAGGACTCCAGGATGTGCCGGGTCATCGTCGTGTCGTAGGCGCCGATCATCGGCGCCATGTTCTCGGGCTCGGTGTGCACCAGGTAGGGGCGGCCGGAGAGGTCGACGGTGACCTGGGCGAGCGACTCGTCCAGCGGGACGGTGCAGTTGCCGAAGCGGTAGATGCCGACCTTGTCGCCGAGCGCCTGCTTGAAGGCGGCGCCGAGCGCAAGGGCGGTGTCCTCGATGGTGTGGTGGGAGTCGATGTGCAGGTCGCCGTCGGTCTTGACCGTGAGGTCGAACAGTCCGTGGCGGCCGAGCTGGTCGAGCATGTGGTCGTAGAAGCCGACCCCGGTCGCGACATCGACCTTGCCGGAGCCGTCGAGGTTGATCTCGACGACCACGGAGGTTTCCTTGGTGGTCCGCTCCACTCTTCCTACGCGGGCCTCGCGAGTCATGCGTCGTGCTCCTTCTTCAGTTCGCGCACCGCATCGAGGAACGCGTCGTTCTCTTCCGGGGTCCCTGCGGAGACCCGCAGCCATCCCGGTACGCCGTTGTCCCGGACCAGGACGCCCCGGTCGAGGATGTACCGCCAGGCGGTGCGGCTGTCGGCGAAGCGGCCGAACTGGACGAAGTTGGCGTCCGAGTCGGTGACGTCGAAGCCGAGAGCGCGCAGCTCGGTGACGATCCGGTCGCGCTCGCTCTTGAGCTGCGCGACGTACCCCAGGAGCGTATCGGTGTGCTCCAGGGCGGCGAGCGCGGTGGCCTGGGTGACGGAGGACAGGTGGTACGGCAGCCGCACCAGCTGGACCGCGTCGACGACGGCCGGGGCCGCGGCGAGGTAGCCCAGGCGCAGCCCGGCGGCGCCGAACGCCTTCGACATGGTGCGGGAGAGCACCAGGTGGGGGCGGCCCTCGATCAGCGGGAGCAGCGAGGGGTGGTGGCTGAACTCGCCGTACGCCTCGTCGACCACGACCATGGACGGCTTCGCGGCCTGCGCGGCGTCGTACAGCGCGAGGACGGTCTCCGCGTCGACGGCGGTGCCGGTGGGGTTGTTGGGCGAGGTGATGAAGACGACGTCGGGCCGGTGCTCGGCGATGGCGGCGCGGGCGGCGTCCACGTCGATGGTGAAGTCCTCGTGGCGCGGGCCGGAGATCCACCCCGTTCCGGTGCCGCGGGCGATGAGGGCGTGCATGGAGTACGAGGGCTCGAAGCCGATCGCGGTGCGGCCGGGGCCGCCGAAGGTCTGCAGCAGTTGCTGGAGCACCTCGTTGGAGCCGTTGGCCGCCCAGACGTTGGCGGCGGCGACCTCGTGCCCGGCGGTGCGGGTGAGGTAGCGGGCCAGTTCGGTACGGAGCTCGACGGCGTCCCGGTCGGGGTAGCGGTTGAGGCCGCGGGCGGCCTCGCGGACCCGTTCGGCGATCCGGTCGACCAGGGCCTCGGGGAGCGGGTAGGGATTCTCGTTGGTGTTCAGCCGGACCGGTACGTCGAGCTGGGGCGCCCCGTACGGGGACTGGCCGCGCAGTTCGTCCCGGATGGGGAGCTCGTCCCAGGCGTTGCGCGCGGTGGTGCCGTCGTTCGTCACTGCTGCGGAACCTTCCAGCCGAACCGGGCCTTGAGGGCTGCGCCGTGGGCGGGGAGGTCCTCCGCCTCGGCGAGGGTCACGACGTGGTGGGTGACCTCGGCGAGCGCGTCGCGCGTGTAGTCGACGATGTGGATGCCGCGCAGGAAGGACTGCACGGACAGGCCCGAGGAGTGGCAGGCGCAGCCGCCGGTGGGCAGGACGTGGTTGGAGCCGGCGCAGTAGTCGCCGAGCGAGACGGGCGACCAGGGGCCGACGAAGACCGCTCCGGCGTTGCGGACCCGGTCGGCGACGGCCGCGGCGTCGGCGGTCTGGATCTCCAGGTGCTCGGCGGCGTACGCGTCGACGACCTTGAGGCCGTCCGCCAGGTCGTTGACCAGGACGATCGCGGACTGCCGGCCGGCGAGCGCGGGCTCGATCCGGTCGCTGACGTGCTTGGTCGCGGCGACCTGGGGCTTCAGCTCGGCCTCGGTGGCGGCGGCCAGCTCCTCGGAGTCGGTCACCAGCACGGCGGCGGCCATCGGGTCGTGCTCGGCCTGGCTGATCAGGTCGGCGGCGACGTGCACCGGGTCGGCGGTGGCGTCCGCGAGGATCGCGATCTCGGTGGGTCCGGCCTCGGCGTCGATGCCGATACGGCCCTTGAGGAGGCGCTTGGCGGCGGCGACGTAGATGTTGCCGGGGCCGGTGACGAGGTCGACGGGCAGGCAGTCCTCGGTGCCGTACGCGAACATCGCGACGGCCTGGGCGCCGCCGGCGGCGTACACCTCGTCGACGCCGAGCAGGGCGCAGGCGGCCAGGATCGTGGGGTGCGGCAGTCCGCCGAACTCGCTCTGCGGCGGGGACGCGACGGCGATGCCCTCGACGCCGGCCTCCTGCGCGGGGACCACGTTCATCACGACGGAGGAGGGATAGACCGAGCGGCCGCCCGGCACATAGAGCCCGACGCGCTCGACAGGCACCCACTTCTCGGTGACGGTGCCGCCGGGGACGACCTGGGTGGTGTGCGTGGTGCGGCGCTGCTCGCGGTGGACGAGGCGGGCGCGGCGGATCGACTCCTCCAGGGCGGCGCGCACGGCCGGATCGAGCGCCTCCAGGGCGTCGGTGACCGCGCTCGCGGGGACCCGGATCGACTCCAGCCGTACCTTGTCGAACCTCTCTCCCCAGTCGATCACTGCCGCCGAGCCACGATGGCGTACGTCCTCGCAGATGGGCCGCACCGTCTCCAGGGCGGCTTCCACGTCGAACTCGGCACGGGGCAGCAGGTCGCGCAGGGCGCCGCCCTCGGGGAGGGCATCGCCGCGCAGATCGATTCGAGAGATCACACCGCAATTCTCGCAGACCGCCATCGGCGCCCGGACGTCCGTATCACTGGCTGATACATGCCCCCGCTGCGACGGCTGACTATGTGCGTTCACCCGGTCACTCAGAGGGAATAACGGGATCACAGCTCCGAACGAAAGGGGCACCCGTGACGGAGCGGAACGACGGGGATCTCCCGGACGGCCTGAGCGCGGCCGAGCTGGGCATGTGGCAGTCCTTCAGAAACGGCACCACCTACGACCTGCGCGCCCGCGACGGGGCGCGCGACGATCCGTTCGCCCCGTACCCCTGGGGCCCCGAACGCAGTGTGGCGGCCCGGGTCGTCGCCCGGCTGCTGCTGAGCGGGCCCGGGGCCAGACCGGGCCGGGTGACGGCGCTGAAGCTCCGGGGCGTGCTGATCACCGGGAAGCTGGACCTGGCGGGCGGGCGCGTCGATCCGTATGTGGAGCTGACCGGCTGCCGGTTCGAGGAGGAGGTGGTGCTCCCCGAGTGCCATTTCACGACGCTGCGGATGGTGGGGTGCGCGATCCCCCGGCTGGAGGCGGCCCGGCTGCGCACCGAGGGCGATCTCCATCTGCCGCGCTGCCGGGTCGAGCGCGGGATCCGGCTCACGGACGCCCAGATCGGTACGGACCTGCTGATCAACCAGATCGACATCGGCCCCGACCGGCAGGGCCGGGCCCTCATCGGGGACGGGCTCGCGGTCGCCCAGGACCTCCAGGCGGAGATGATCGAGACGCTCGGCGAGCTGAGCCTGCGCGGGACGAAGGTGGGCGGTTCGCTGAGTCTGCGCGGCAGCCGGCTGCGGGCGGCCCAGGGCCGCCGCGCGCTGAACGCACCGCAGCTGAGCGTGGAGCGCACCCTCTACATGAGCGAGGCGTGGGTCAGCGTGGACACGGGGAACCAGGGCACCACTCCCCCGTTCGGCATCGTCACCTCCCCGACCCCTGCGCACGGCACCCGCGCGCAGGCCTTCCGCTGCCGGGGCGGGGTGCGGCTGGACGACGGCCGGTTCGGTGACGCGGTCGACCTGCACAAGGCCGTGTTCGTGCTGGCCGCCCACGAGGAGCTGTCGCTGCGCCGGATCGTCGCGCCCGAGCTGCGGTTCAACCCCGAGCGCCCGGCCCGGGGGCGCGTCGTGCTCAACGGGGCGAAGGTCGTCACGCTGATCGACGTCTCGACGAGCTGGCCGGGCCCGGGCGGTCTGGCGATGGGCGGGTTCGTCTACGAGAACCTCGTCCCGTACGGGCATTTCCCGCTCTCGCGGCGCCTGGAGTGGGTGGCGGCGGCGACCCCGGAGTACGTGCCGGAGCCGTACGAACGGCTGGCCGCCGTGCTGCGCGGCAGCGGGGAGGACGCGGACGCCCGCGAGGTGCTGCTCGCCAAGCAGCGGCGCCGCCGCGAGACGCTGCCGCCGGCCGCGAAGCTCTGGGGCTATCTCCAGGACTGGACGGTGGCGTACGGCTACCGGCCGGGGCGGGCCGCGGTGTGGATGGCCGTGCTGTGGGCGGCGGGCACGCTGGCCTTCTCGCGGCACGAGCCGGCCGCGATCAAGGGCGGGGAGCATCCGCAGTGGAACGCGGCGCTCTACGCCCTGGATCTGCTGATCCCGGTGATCAATCTCGGCCAGGACGGCTACTGGCGGCTGCAGGGCGGCTGGCAGTGGGCCTCGGCCGTCCTGGTGCTGCTGGGTTGGATACTGGCCACCACCGTCGCGGCCGGCGCCTCGCGAATGCTGCGCCGCGGCTGACCGCGACCGCCTCCGGCCCCGCCCGCCGGGCCGCGATCCCCGCCCCCGCCTGGGCCGCCCGGCCCCACCCGGCAGCGGACACACCACGGACCGTCTGCCCCCGACCGTCAGGAATCAGCCAGAATCCACGATTTCCTTTGCCTTTTCTTGACTCCGGCCGGAGCAACCCATCCACTCGGCACCAAAGCTTCACAGCGCCCCTCTGGCGCCGTCTCCACCAGCGCTTTTCAATGGTCTGCACCATGCCTTTCCTCCGCGCTCTGCTCCGTACCGCGCGTGTGATCCGGCACACCCCGGAGCTGTCCACCGGGTTGCCCGCGGACCACGCGGTGATGCTCGACGCCCCCGACGAGCGGCTCTCGCCCGCGCTGGTGGCGGCCGCCCTCGGGGAGTACGAACCGGCCGCGAAGCTGCTGGCCACCACCCGGGACGCCGCCGAGTGGGAGAGCCGGGACCGCTATCTGAGCCGGCTCGTCGCCTTCGCCCGCAACCGGGACGGCTGGCTCCGCGACTGGCTGTCCGCGGCCCCGCACGATCCCGACGCCCTGCTCGTCAAGGCCCAGCTCGCCGTCGACCGCGCCTGGGAGTCGCCCGCCCGCGCGGAGCAGCTGCGCGCGGTGGGGCCGATGATCACGGCGGCCGCGGAGAGCGATCCGCGCGACCCCGTGCCCTGGCGCCTGGCGCTGGACCATGCCCGGGGCACGCAGGCCACGCACACCACGTTCGAGACCCTGTGGGAGGAGGCCCTCCAGCGCTCCACGCACCACTACGGCTGCCATGTCGCGGCCCTGCAGTACCTTTCGGCCGCCTGGTACGGCTCGCACCGCGAGTGCTTCGACTTCGCCGAGCGGGCCGCCGAGGACTCGCTGCCCAGCTCCCTGGTCCAGGCACTGCCGCTGCGGGCCGCCTTCGCCGTACTGGCCGAGGGCTCCGGCGCCCGCACCACCTCGGTGCAGGAGGAGCGCATCGACACCGCGGCGGATCTGGCGATCTCGCTGTCGGCGGCCTTCGCCCCGGGCGACCCGTGGCCGGCCGAGGTGCGCAATCTGCTCGCGTACGTGCTGGTGGCGCGGGGCCGCTGGGACGAGGCGCTGGAACAGTTCCGGCAGATCGGACCGCACGCGGCCTCCTTCCCGTGGGCCTCGGTCTCCGACGATCCGCTCGGCCGGTTCCTCGACGCGCGGGACGGCGCGCGGCTCCGGGTGGCCTCGCGGACGCCGTTGCGCCACCGGGCCGACCGGGGGCACCCCCGCGGCCATTACGCTTGAGCGTTGTGACCACCGCTCGCCTGCCTCTGTTTCCGCTGAACGCGGTGCTGTTCCCCGGCCTCGTGCTGCCGCTCAACGTCTTCGAGGAGCGGTATCGCGCCATGATGCGCGAGCTGCTGAAGACCGACGAGGACGAACCGCGCCGCTTCGCCGTGGTCGCCATCCGCGACGGCCGCGAGACCGCCCCGACCGCCTCCGGCATGCCGGAGGCGGTCAGCACGCCCGTCGAGCGCGGCCCGGCGGACGGCTTCGGGCCCGACCCGGTCCAGACGTTCCACCGGGTGGGCTGCGTCGCCGACGCGGCGACCATCAGGGAGCGGGCCGACGGCAGCTTCGAGGTCCTGGCCACCGGCACGACCCGGGTCAGGATCCTCTCGGTGGACGCGAGCGGCCCGTATCTCACGGCCGAGCTCGAAGAGCTGGAGGAGGACCCGGGCGAGGAGGCGGGCGCGCTCGCCGAGGGCGTCCTGCGGGCCTTCCGCAGCTACCAGAAGCGGCTGGCCGGCGCCAGCGAGCGCTCCCTGACCACGGGCGCGGACCTGCCCGACGACCCCTCGGTCGTCTCCTATCTGGTCGCCGCCGCCGCGGTCCTCGACGTCCCCGCCAAGCAGCGCCTGCTCCAGGCCCCGGACACCGCGACCCGGCTCCGCGAGGAGCTGAAGCTCCTGCGCGCCGAGACCGCCGTCATCCGGCATCTGCCGTCGCTGCCGGCGGTGGACCTGACCCGGGCCCCGACCCACCCCAACTGACATGGCGAAGAAACCGAAGAAGCAGAACCGGTCCGGCGGCACCCCCGCCACGGTCGCCCTGACCGAGGCGGGCACGGCGTTCACCGTGCACGCGTACGAACACGACCCGGCGTCGCCCTCCTACGGCGAGGAGGCGGCCGAGGCCCTGGGTGTCTCCCCCGACCGGGTGTTCAAGACCCTGGTGGCCGACGTGGACGGCGTCCTGACGGTCGCGGTGGTCCCCGTGGCGGGCTCCCTGGACCTGAAGGCCCTGGCGTCGGCGGTGGGCGGCAAGCGGGCCGTGATGGCGGACCCGGCGGCGGCGGAACGCACCACGGGCTACGTCCGCGGCGGCATCTCCCCCCTGGGCCAGCGCAAGCGCCTGCCCACGGTGCTGGACGCGTCGGCGCGCGCCCACGCCACGATCTGCGTCTCGGCGGGCCGCCGCGGCCTGGAGGTCGAACTGGCCCCGACGGACCTGGCCACCCTGACATCAGCGGTCTTCGCGCCGATCGGCCGCGCCTGAGTTTCCCGCCACCGCGAAGGAACCGCCCCCCCCGGCCCGGTTCCGTCCTCCAGCGCGCCGGCCGAATCCGGCCCGTCCGGCGCTTGAGGACCGGGGTCCGGGGCGGAGCCCCGGATCAGGGAAGGGGCGGGTAGGGGAAGAGCCCCCGCGCGCAGCGCCCGCCCACCGTCACTCCCCGCCCGAGGCCTCCGGCGACTCCGGCTTGGGCGACTCACCCGCCGGGGACGAGCTGGACGACGGCGACGAGGTGGACGACGGCGCGGAACCGGACGGCGGCGCCCCGTAATACCCCGAACCCCCGTGATAGACCCCCCACTCCGGCTCAGGATCCCGCGGCCCCAGCAGCGCCGTCACCCCCAGATGCACCACCATCGCCGCCAGCGCCCAGGCCAGCAACGCCCCCTTGGCCCGCAGCTCCAGCGGCGCGTCGAAGATCACGCCCTTGCCCACCTCGCGCGCGTGCGCGACCACGTCGTCGGTCGGCCCCAGCCGCGTACCGACCTGCCAGGCCAGCACCGACCCGAGCAGCCCGCCCACCGCGAGCCCGACGACCGGCAGGATCCCGCCGCGCCGGTGGAACCAGAAGACCAGCCCCGCCGACACCGCCCCGAACGCGAGACCGAGCAGCGCAAACGTTCCGTCGGCCCCGATCGCCTCCTCGCCCTCGCTGTCGCTGAGGAAGACGGCGGTGTTGTCGGAGACCAGCGGCACCCGGGGCGCCAGCCACAGCCACAGCAGCCCGAGCAGGACCCCCGCGACCGTCAGGACGGCGGCGATCACGCCCGCCCGCCGCAGGTCCGAGCGGAGTTCCTCCCGGTCCGGAGTCCCGGTCGGGACGCCTTGGTGAGAGCCGGTGGGACCGCCCCCTGCGGGCGGCGTCTGCCACGGCTCGTGGGGGGAGGGCTGGTGCGGCGGCGTCAGGGGTGCGGTCACCGTGCCATCGTGCCAGGCGTCGCTGTGCGGCGCCTCACCGGACCGCTGCCCTGCGGTACGCCCAGGTCGCCACGGCCAGCGAGACCACGCCCACGACGGCGCAGACGGCGAGGTCGAGGGCGACGACCGCCCAGTCGGGGTGGGCGTCGAAAGACCGGGAGAGCGCCTCCACCCCGTACGTGGACGGCAGCAGATCGCGGGCCCAGCCGATCGGCCCCGGCAGCCGGTCCGCCGGCAGCACCCCCAGCAGCAGCGCCGCGGACATCCCGAGCTGCCCCAGCAGCGTGGCCAGCTCCTGGCGCGGCGCGAGCAGCCCGAGGGCGGCGCCGAGGCCGGAGAGGGCCGCCCCGGAGAGGGGGACGACGGCGACCAGCACCCACAGGTGCGTCATCGGCAGCCCGAACAGCACACTGCCGGTCACCGCCGTGACGATCGTGCCGGGCACGGTGAAGGAGGCGTACGCCCCGGCCGCCCCGAGCACCACGGCGGCCGGCGGCACCGGCAGCGTCGCGTAGTGGTCGAGCCCCCCGCCCGCCCGCAGCTGCCCGAAGTACTGGGCGAGCAGGTTCAGCGCGACGAAGGCGACGACCAGGACACTGGACCCGGCGACGACGGCCCGCGCCTCGGAGCCCCCGTCCACGACCCCCCGCATCAGGACCATGATCCCGACGGACTGGAAGGTGGCCACGAAGAGCAGCGGGATGCGGGCGACCCTGGCCCGGGAGAGCTGGGCCCGGTAGACGGCCGCGAGCGAGGGGAACAGCCGGGCCCGCGGCGCGAGCGCCGCCACAGCCCCGGCCGCCGCGCCGATTCCGCTCATGCCTTCACCAGCCTTCACCGGTCCCTTGGTGACACCCACGCCGATCATGCCTTCACCAGCCCCTTGGTCACGCCGCCGCCGAGCGCCAGGTAGACGTCCTCCAGGCTCGGCGTCGCCAGGGTGAAGTCGTCGAGCGCGGCGAAGGCCGCGCCACCGGTCACCGCGGCGACCGCCGCCCGGGCCTCCTCGGGCGCGAGCCGCAGCACCCAGCGGCGCCCGGACTCCTGGGCCGAGGGGCGCAGCGCGGCGACCTCGGGGACGTGCAGGGGCGCCCGCTCGCGCCACACCAGCTCCACCCGGACCTCGCCCGCGACGCGCTCCTTGAGCCCGGAGGGGGTGTCGCAGGCGATGACCTTGCCGCGTTCGATGACGGCGACCCGGTCCAGGACGGTCTCGGCCTCGATGACGTTGTGGGTGACCAGCAGGACCGTGGCGCCGCGCTCGGCCCGACGCCGGTCGACGGCGGCCCAGACGGCGCGCCGGGCCACCGGGTCCATGCCCGTGGTCGGCTCGTCCAGGACGAGCACCGGGCGCTCGCCGACGAGCGCGGCGGCGACGCAGGCGAGCCGCCGCTGGCCGCCGGAGAGCTTCTTCAGGGGGCGGCCGGCGAGCTCGGTGAGGCCGAGTTCGTCCAAGACGGCGTCGCGCTCGGCACGGGCCTCGCGCACCGGCAGTCCGCGCAGCCGCCCGGTGGTCTCGGCGGCCAGGGCGACCGTCAGCTCGTCGAGCGCGGTGGACTCCTGGCCCAGGTAGCCGACCAGCCGGGAGGCCCGCTCGGGGTGGCGTACGAGGTCGTGGCCCAGCATGTCGACGCTGCCGGAGTCGGGCCGCATCAGCCCGGTGAGCTGGCGTACGAGGGTGGTCTTCCCGGCGCCGTTGGGGCCCAGCAGTCCGAAGATCTCGCCGCGCCGGACGTCCAGGCTGATGCCGTCGGTGGCGCGGACCTCGGGGGTGGGCGGAGTGCCTCGCCGGCCCCGGGCCGGGGGGTAGGTCTTGACCAGATCACGCACCGCGCACACGGTGCCGTTCGCTGTCCGCGCCTGTGCTGTCCCCGTGCTCACGAGGTACGAGGGTACGGGGTCCGGGGACCCGCATTACGCCCGGGGCCGCACCGATCGGACATCAACGCAGCAAACACCGGCCGGGTTGAGCGGGGCTGGCCCGGATGTGGCCTCAGTCTCCAGCGGGGGCCGCTTTCCCGGCCTTCTCGGCCGGCCGCTCCCCCGGGGCGTGCTCGGCCGCGGCCCGTACGTCGATCTCGCGCCAGAACCCGGCCCGGATCGCGTACCGGTCGTGCTCGTCGATCTGGTCGTCCTTGTGGGCGAGCAGTCCGAACCGGGCCGCGTACCGCAGCAGCTCGCCGTCGATGCGGTGCGGGATGCGGGGGTACATCGTGGACAGCTTCTGCAGATGGGCGGTCTCCGGCAGCCGCTCCATCCACCGCCGGGCGAAGACCTGGCCCACCTCGAAGGGGTCGCCGCCGACCGTGGTGATGTCCTCCTCGCGGTCCGCCCAGCGCTGCTCGGCGCTGGTGAGCTGGGCGAGGGTGGGCAGCGATGCGGTCTCGGGGGGCTCGCCGAGCGGTCCGCCGCGCTCCACCCAGCCCCGGTCCGAGGACCAGCGCAGCGTGGCGTTGGCGGGCGGCGGGGCCGGGTGCCGCTCCGCCGGGGCGGCGGGCCCGCGCAGGGTGCCCGCGAGGTCCTTCGGGGTGGGCACGCCCCTGCCGGGGTGGCTGTGCGCGGGCGGTCCCGCACCCTCCTCGGGCGGCGGGGGCGTCCCCGTGCGGGCGGCTTCGGCCTGGGCCCGGGAGGCGCGCTCGGCGGAGGCCTGGAGGGCCGCCTCGGGCAGCGGCGCGGACAGGATCGCGGTGATCTCGGGGCCCGGGACGGGCGGCGGCGCACAGGCCCCGCCGGTCTCCTTGGCCCGTACCGCCTGGGTGATCCAGGCCCGGTCCAGCACCCGGCGCTCGTCGGCCTCGGCGACGAGGTCCTCGGACTGGTTGTAGTCGCCGTCGGCGGCCTGGACGGCCCAGAGGTGGACGGCGACGCCGTGTTCCTTGGCGGACATCAGACCGGGCAGCAGATCGCCGTCGCCGGTCACCAGGACCACGTCGGAGCAGGCCCGGTTCCTGGCGAGTTCGGTGAGCTCGGCGTGCATCGCGGCGTCGACGCCCTTCTGCGCCCAGCGCCCGTCACTGCGGGTGAGTGCGCCCAGCCGGACCGTCACGCGCGGCATGACCCGCAGCCTGCGGTGCTCGGGCTGGGGCACGCGGTCGGGGGCGCCGTCGAACCAGTAGATCCGCAGCAGCGGCTGCTCGGTGTCGGCCTCGGCCCGCTCGCGCAGCCCCTGGATCAGCGCCGCGTGGTCGACGGTGATGCGGGAACGGGCGGGCTCGCCTGCCAGCAGGCTCGCGGCTGCGCCCAGCAAGTAGCCGGCGTCCACCAGGACGACGCAACGGTCCACGCGTTCCACCCTCTTCCAGGAATTCGGGAACGGGTTTCCTTCGAGTCTGCCCGACCGCGCGGAGGTTAACGGCCGGAACTCGATCATCGGCGTGGCGGATCCGGAAAACCGCGCATCATACCTCCTTGCTACGCACGGTAATGATCCAACATGCGATGTTTATCCGATTATGTGAATCTGACAGCGGTCCTGGCCCCGAGAGTCCTTATAGGAGGAACACCATGGCCAAGAACAAGAACCGCAAGCAGGGCAGCCAGCAGGACCGCGCTTCCGAGTCGGAGCGCGGTGCGCAGGAGGCACGTTCGACGGCTTTCGAGTCGCAGAACCAGCCGCAGGCCCAGTCCCAGGGCAGCCCTGCCGATGTTGCGCGTAAGCATCAGCGGCGCTTCGGCCACAACTGACCGGACTCCTCCGGTACGGCCACAGGCCGGTAGGACCGGGAGGGGCGGCTCCGCGCAAGCGGAACCGCCCCTCCCGTACGTCTGCGCTCAGCCGGCCAGGCAGGACGGCCCGAGCAGGACCTTCAGGTCGCCGAAGAGCGCCGGGTCGGGCTTCACCCGGTGCCGGTCGAGCCGGAGCACCGTGGTCTTGCGGGGGCCCTGGAGCCTGATGCGCACCTCGGTGTCGCCCCGGTGGCTGTTGAGCACCTCACCGAGCCGGCTGACCATGGGCGGGGTGATCTTGACGGTCGGGATGGTCAGCACGACCGGGGCGTTGGTGCCCGCCGAGGAGATGTCGGGCACCTGCATCTCCATGGCGACCAGCCGGGGCACGTCCTCGCGCTTGTCGAGCCGTCCCTTGACGAAGACGACCGTGTCCTCGACGAGCTGGGTCGAGACCAGCTGGTAGGTGGCGGGGAAGAACATGCACTCGATGGAACCCGCCAGGTCCTCCACGGTGGCGATGGCCCAGGCGTTGCCCTGCTTGGTCATCTTGCGCTGGAGGCCCGAGATGATGCCGCCGATGGTGACGATCGCGCCGTCGCTGTGCTCGCCGCCGGTGAGCTGCGAGATCGCGGCGTCGGACTTGTCGCTCAGCACGTGCTCGATGCCGAAGAGCGGGTGGTCGGAGACGTAGAGCCCGAGCATCTCGCGCTCCTGGGCAAGCAGGTAGGACTTCTCCCACTCGATGTCGGAGAACTCCACGTCGAGCCCGAAGCCCGGCTCGTCGCTGTCCTCCTCGCCGCCGCCGAAGAGGTCGAACTGCCCCTCGGCCTCCTTGCGCTTGACCTGCACCACGTTGTCGATCATCGGTTCGTGGTGGGCGACCAGCCCCTTGCGGGTGTGGCCCATCTCGTCGAAGGCGCCGGCCTTGATCAGCGACTCCACGGTCCGCTTGTTGCAGACGACCGCCTCGACCTTGTCGAGGAAGTCGGGGAAGGAGCTGTACTTCCCCTTCGCCTTGCGGCACCGGATGATCGAGTCCACGACGTTCTGGCCGACGTTGCGGACGGCCGTCAGCCCGAAGAGGATGACGTCGTCACCCTGGGCGGCGAAGTTGGACTGGGACTCGTTGACGTTCGGCGGGAGCACCTTGATGCCCATGCGCCGGCACTCGTTGAGGTAGACCGCGGACTTGTCCTTGTCGTCCTTGACCGAGGTCAGCAGGGCGGCCATGTACTCGGCGGGGTAGTTCGCCTTGAGGTACGCCGTCCAGTAGGTGACCAGGCCGTACGCCGAGGAGTGCGCCTTGTTGAACGCGTACCCGGCGAACGGGACCAGGACGTCCCACAGGGCCTTGATCGCCGCGTCGGAGAAGCCCTTCTCCTTGGCGCCCGCCTCGAAGAGGACGAAGTTCTTCGCCAGCTCCTCGGGCTTCTTCTTGCCCATCACGCGGCGCAGGATGTCGGCCTCGCCGAGCGAGTACCCGGCGACGATCTGGGCGGCCTTCTGCACCTGCTCCTGGTAGACGATCAGGCCGTAGGTGAGGCCGAGGACCTCCTTGAGGGGCTCCTCCAGCTCCGGGTGGATCGGGGTGATCTCCTGGCGGCCGTTCTTGCGCTCCGCGTAGTTCGTGTGCGAGTTCATGCCCATCGGGCCCGGCCGGTACAGGGCCGAGACGGCGGAGATGTCCTCGAAGTTGTCGGGCTGCATCTGGCGCAGCAGGGAGCGCATCGGCCCGCCGTCGAACTGGAACACACCGAGCGTGTCACCGCGGCAGAGCAGTTCGTACGTCTTGGGGTCGTCCAGGGGCAGCGCGAGCATCTCCAGGTCGATGCCCTTGTTGGACTTCACCATCTTGATGGCGTCGTCCATGATCGTCAGGTTGCGCAGCCCCAGGAAGTCCATCTTCAGCAGGCCGAGCGACTCGCACTGCGGGTAGTCCCACTGCGTGATGGTGACGCCGTCGGTGTGCCGCACCCAGACCGGGGCGTGGTCGACGATGGGCTCGCTGGACATGATGACGCCGGCGGCGTGCACGCCCATCTGCCGGACCAGGCCCTCGACGCCCTTCGCGGTGTCGATGACCTTCTGGACGTCCGGCTCGTTCTCGTACATCGCCCGGATCTCGCCCGCCTCGCTGTAGCGCGGGTGCTTCGGGTCGGTGATGCCGTTGAGGTCGATGCCCTTGCCGAGGACGTCGGCCGGCATCGCCTTGGTGAGCCGGTCGCCCATGGCGTACGGGTAGCCGAGGACGCGGGCCGAGTCCTTGATCGCGTTCTTGGCCTTGATCTTGCCGTAGGTGCCGATCATGGCGACCTTGTCGGCGCCGTACTTCTCCGTGACGTACCGGATCACCTCGACGCGCCTGCGCTCGTCGAAGTCGATGTCGACGTCGGGCATGGAGACGCGCTCCGGGTTGAGGAAGCGCTCGAAGATCAGTCCGTGCTCGATCGGGTCGAGGTCGGTGATGCCCATCGCGTACGACACGATCGAGCCGGCCGCGGAGCCTCGTCCGGGGCCGACGGCGATGCCGTTGTTCTTGGCCCACATGATGAAGTCGGCGACGACCAGGAAGTACCCCGGGAACCCCATCTGGATGATGATGTCCATCTCGTACTCGACCTGCTTCTGCCGGTCCTCGGGGATGCCGCCGGGGAAGCGGCGCTCCATCCCCACCCGGACCTCCTCCTGGAACCAGGTGACCTCCGTGTAGCCCTCGGGGATCTCGAACTTCGGCATCAGGTCGCGCTTCTCGAACATCCCGGTGGTGTCGATCTGCTGCGCGACCAGCAGGGTGTTGGCGCAGCCCTCCTGCCAGGCGTCCGAGGAGTCGACGCCGTACATCTCGTCCGTCGTCTTGAGGTAGTAGCCGGTGCCGTCGAAGCGGAAGCGGTCCGGGTCGGAGAGGTTCTTGCCGGTCTGGATGCACAGCAGGGCGTCGTGCGCGGTCGCCTCGTCGGCGTACGTGTAGTGCGAGTCGTTCGTCACGAGCGGCGGGATGTTCAGCTTCCGGCCGATCTCCAGGAGCCCGTCGCGGACCCGGCGCTCGATCTCGATGCCGTGGTCCATCAGCTCCAGGAAGTACCGGCCCTCGCCGAAGATGTCCTTGTAGTCGGAGGCCGCCTGGACCGCCTCGTCGAACTGTCCGAGCCGCAGGCGCGTCTGCACCTCGCCGGAGGGGCAGCCGGTGGACGCGATCAGACCCTCGGACCACTGCGAGATGGTCTCCTTGTCCATACGCGGCCACTTCTGCAGCCAGCCCTCGGCGTAGGCGTCGGAGGAGAGCTTGAAGAGGTTGTGCAGCCCCTTGGCGTTCGCCGCCCAGATCGTCTTGTGGGTGTAACCACCCGAACCGGAGACGTCGTCGCGCTTCTGGTGCGGCTGCCCCCATTGGATCTTCCGCTTGTGCTTGCGCGACTCGGGGGCGACGTACGCCTCGATCCCGATGATCGGCGTCACGCCCGCCTTCTGCGCCGAGTGGAAGAAGTCGTACGCCCCGTGCAGGTTGCCGTGGTCGGTCATCGCGATGTGGGACATGCCCATCTCGTTGCACGCGTTGAACATGTCCTTGAGCCGCGCGGCACCGTCCAGCAGCGAGTACTGGGTGTGGACGTGAAGGTGCGTGAAAGGCGGCTTGGTCACGGCGCTGTGCCTCCGGGGAAACGGACGATGACGGGCGGGACACCCCCGAGGGGGACAGCGTGGAAGTCTACGTCTCCCGGGTCACGAGTGACGGGCACTCCGCGATACGGTCGCGCGTTGGAAGGGCGAGGACGCCCGTCCCATTTGTCATGTACGTCGTCACGCAGGCCAGGTACCAGGAGGCACCCAGAGATGTCGGAAACGCAGACCGGCGCAGCGCAGCGCGGGGAGCAGATCCTCGAGGTCTTCGACACCGCCTTCGGTGAGCTGCTGGCCGCCGATCCGGCCGCCTTCCAGGTCAAGTTCCGCAAGATGGCGGGCTCGGCCTTCGCGTTCTACCGGGGCACGGCCTGCCTGTTCTACGACGACCTGGAGCGGGAGCGGCACGGCGGCCCGTATCTGGACGAGCGCACCGGCCGGGTGTGGATCCACGGCGATCTGCACGCGGAGAATTTCGGCACGTACATGGACGCCAACGGCCGCCTGGTCTTCAACGTCAACGACTTCGACGAGGCCTACGTCGGCCCCTTCACCTGGGACCTCAAGCGGTTCGCCGCCTCGGTCGCCCTGATCGGCTACGCGAAGGCGCTGAGCGACGAGCAGATCACCGAGCTCGTCCGGATCTACGCGGCCGCCTACCGAGAGCGGATCCACGCACTGGCGACGGGCGCGAAGAACGACGAGGTGCCGCCGTTCACGCTCGACACCGCCGAGGGCCCGCTGCTGGGCGCCCTGCGCGTCGCCCGCTCGCTGACCCGGTTCTCGCTGCTGGACTCGATGACCGAGATCCGTGACTTCGAGCGCCGGTTCGCCGAGGGCGGCGGCGCGATCGACCTGGACGCGGCGACGCGGTACAAGGTGCTGGCCGCGTTCGACGGCTATCTGGAGACGCTGCCCGAGTCCAGCCTGACCCGCCCGGATTCCTACCGGGTCAAGGACGTCGTCGGCCGGCGCGGCATCGGCATCGGATCGGCCGGCCTGCCCTCGTACAACATCCTTCTGGAGGGCAACAGCGACGCCCTGGAGAACGATGTGGTGATCTACCTCAAGCAGGCGCAGACCCCCGCCGTCTCCCGGCACATCACGGACGCGGCCGTGCGGGACTACTTCCAGCACGAGGGGCACCGCACGGTGATCTCGCAGCGCGCCCTCCAGGCGCACGCCGACCCGTGGCTGGGCTGGACCGAGCTGGACGGCGCCGGCCAGCTGGTCGCCGAGGTCTCGCCGTACGCGGTCGACCTGGACTGGTCCGACATCGACGAGCCGGACGAGATCGCTGCGGTCGTCGCCGACCTCGGCCGGGCGACGGCGACGATGCACTCCGCTGCGGACGACGAGAGCGGCCACTCCCTGGTCCCGTTCTCCACCGAGCGGGCCATCGACGCGGCCATCGCGGCCGACGAGGACGGCTTCGCGGAGCTGCTGGTGGACTTCGCCCACAGCTACGGCGCCCGGGCGCGCGAGGACCACCAGATCTTCGTGGACCTCTTCCGCAACGGCCGGATCCCGGGGCTCTAGCCACCGGGGCGCGGGCTTCAGGGGTCGCTTACAGGTTCGCATGCGACACTCCAGGGCGATGGACATATCCGGGACGCAGCTCAGAGTCGTACGCGCGGCGCTTTTCACAGCGCTCGTCGTGACGCTCTCGGCTGCCTCCCATGTGCTGCTGACCCGGGTACCGCTGCCGGTGGTCCCGGTCGCCGTGCTGGCCGCCGCGGTCTTCGCGGCGGCCTATGCCCTGGCCGGGCGGCAGCGCGGTTTCGGGGCGATCGCGGGGCTGCTGGTCCCGCTGGAGCTGGCCGCGGACACCGTCTTCACCACCGGCCAGCACCTCTGTTACGGCGCCGCGGGCGGCCCGATCGCAGGTCCGCTGCGCTCCGTGGGCGTCGATGTGCTGTGCGGCGGCGGGCACGTAGGGACCGATGTGGGCACCCCGCTGACGTCGGTGGCCTCCGGCGGCCAGGGCGCCGCCACGCTGCTGGCCTCGCCCGGCCCCCTGGTCCCGTGGCTGCTGCTGGCCGCGCATGTGACGGTCGGGCTGCTCGCCGCCGCCTGGCTGCACCGGGGCGAGCTGGCGCTCGCCGCGCTGCTGGGGGCGTTCGCGCTGCTGGCGTTCCGGCCGCTGCTGATCGCGGTGGCCGTGGCGGGCGGGGACCGCAGCCGCGCCCCCCGCTCGGCGCGCCCCGCACCCCGGGACGCCCTGCCGCTCGCGCCCGCCTGCCTCCTCGTGCACTCCGTGGGACGGAGGGGACCGCCGCGCTCGGCAGGCGCCACCGCCTGAGCACACGATCCCCCACCCCGTACGACCACGCAGACCACGGAGAACCGCACCATGAGCAAGCGCAACAGCCAGGCCAGCAAGTCCGCCGCCCGCGAGCGGCTGCGCGCGGAGCGCGAGCGCCAGGCCAAGAAGGACAGGACCCGCCGGCAGATCGTCGTCGGCGTCTCGGTCGTCGCCGTCCTCGCGATCGCCGCGGGCGTCGGCTACGGCGTGATGAAGCTCAACGAGCCCGACCACTGGGACGAGGCGAAGAACGCCAAGACCGTCGCCGCGCCGAAGAACACCTCGGGCAAGAACGGCACGACCGTCGTCATCGGCAAGTCGAGCGCCAAGAAGACCCTGGAGCTGTACGAGGACTCCCGCTGCCCGATCTGCGCCTCGTTCGAGCAGACGGTCGGCGAGACGGTCCACAAGGACATCGACGCCGGCAAGTACAAGGTCAAGTACATCGGTGCCACGTTCATCGACGGCGACAAGTCCGCCAACGGCGAGGGTTCGAAGAACGCGCTGAGCGCCCTGGGCGCCGCGCTCAACGTGAGCCCCGAGGCGTTCCTCGACTACAAGTACGCGCTCTACTCCGCGAAGTACCACCCGGAGGAGACGCAGGACAAGTTCAAGGACGACTCGTACCTGATCAAGGTCGCCGACACGGTGGACGCCCTGAAGGGCAACGCCGCGTTCCAGAAGGACGTCAAGGACGGCACCTACGACGCCTGGGCGATGAAGATGTCCGACACCTTCGGCAAGAGCGGCGTCGAGGGGACCCCGACGCTGAAGATGGACGGCAAGACGCTGACCGGCGCGGACGGGAAGAACGCCCCGATGACGGTGGAGGACTTCACCACCGCGATCACCGCGGCCCTGAAGGGCTGACCCGCCCCCGTACCGTCCGAAGGGCCCCGCGCACCGCGTGCGCGGGGCCCTTCGGCGCTCACAGCGTGGCGAGGAAGCCGATCGCGACCTTCCAGGCCAGCTCGGCCGCGTCCCGGTCGAAGTCCGGCAGTTCGGCGTCGGTGAACAGATGGCCCGCGCCGGGGTAGCGGTAGATCTCGACATCCGCGCCGGTGCGCTGCATCTGCAGATACCAGGAGTTCAGCCAGTCGTGCGTCTCGAACGGGTCGGGGTCGGCGACATGCAGCTGTACGGGCAGTTCGTCGACCGAGGCGTTCTCCGCGATGTCCGACGTGCCGTGGAACAGCAGCAGCCCGCGTGCCTTCGCATCCCCGAGCGCCAGGGTCTGGGCGACGGAGGCACCCAGCGAGAAGCCTGCGTAGACCAGCCCGCGGTCGGAGTAGGGCGCGGCGGCCAGCACGGCCCGCTTCAGCAGCTCCTCCTTGCCCGTCTCTTCCCTGAATGCCTGTGCTTCCTCCACGGATTCGAAGGTGTGCCCCTCGAACAGATCGGGCACCTGCACCTCGTGCCCGGCGGCGCGCAGCCGGTCGGCTGCCGCGTGGACCGCGGGGCGCAGACCGTACGTCGAGTGGAAAAGCATGATGTTCATGAGGCCCATGGTGCCAGTTACGGTCGAGAGCATGGAGAGCGACAGCATGGAGAACGTACTGCGTCCGCTGATCGTCCTCGGCGGTTCGGTCGTGATCACGCTGGTGGCGGGATGGCTGCTCGATCTGCTCCTGAGACGGGCCGACGGCCGCCACCACGAGACCCCGCTGTGGGGTCTGCTGCGGCGCTGCCGGATCCCGTTCCAGGTGACGCTGTGCACGGCGCTGCTGCGCGCCTCGTACACGCACACCGGGCTCCGCTCGGTGCGCGAGCACCAGGTGGGCATCGGACGGCTGCTGACGCTGGTGCTGATCGGGGCCTCGGCCTGGCTGGTGGTGCGGATCGCCGTCGCGGTGGTGGACTCGGTGTACGCGCGCTACGCGGCGAGCACCCGGGACCCGGCGCGGGTGCGGCGGGTACGGACGCAGGTGACGCTGATCCAGCGGGTGGTCATCGCGATCGTGACGACCGTGGCGGTCGCGGCGATGCTGCTGACGTTCCCCGCCATGCAGGCGGTGGGGACCTCGATGCTGGCCTCGGCCGGTGTGCTCGGCATCGTCGCCGGTGTCGCCGCGCAGTCCACGCTCGGCAACCTCTTCGCCGGGCTGCAGATCGCCTTCGGCGACATGGTGCGGATCGGCGACACGGTGGTGGTGGACGGTGAGTGGGGCACGGTCGAGGAGATCACCCTGACCTTCCTCGCCGTCCGGACCTGGGACGAGCGGCGGATCACCATGCCGGTCTCGTACTTCACCGGCAAGCCGTTCGAGAACTGGTCGCGCGGCGGTGCCCAGATGACCGGTTCGGTGTTCTTCCACCTCGACCACGCGGCCCCGGTCGACGCGATGCGCGACCGGCTGCGGGACATCCTCGGCGAGTGCGCCGCCTGGGACGGCCGGGACTGGTCGCTGGCGGTCACGGACACCACGCCGTCGACGATCCAGGTGCGCGCGGTGGTCACCGCGAAGGACGCGAACGACATCTGGACGGTGCGCTGCACGGTCCGGGAGCAGCTGATCGGCTGGCTGCGCGACCACCATCCGTACGCGCTGCCGAGGATCGCGACGGCGCCCGCCGCGATGCCGCCCGGCGACGCCTGGCCGTCGGTGAACGGCCGGGACGAGAAGCCGGCGGGGCTGAGCAGGGCGCCGCGCACCGGGCGGGGCTGAGCGGCGCCCGGTGCGCGGGCCGCGTCCGGCTGGGGCGTGCCGTCGAACCGGTGCCGTTGCCCGAAGGGCGGCGGGGCGGCGACAGGTGCTTCCCCAAGCTCCCGGCTTCGCTCGACCAGGGGAGACCCCACTCCTCGGCGTGCCGGCCCCGGACCCCTGTACTGGACGTACCGGGACCCGTGGCCGGTGCGGCGAGAGTACGTGCATGGCGCCGCCCGGCAGACGCCAGTTCGACGACACGCCCTAGCGCAGGCTGCGGACGTCGAGCTGGCGCAGCACCCGGTCCACGACCTCCGGGTCCGCGCCCGCCTCGCTCCGGGCGGCGAGCACCGCGTGGCGGGCGGCCGACATCATCTCGCGCTGGATGCGGCTGACCGCCTTGAACCGCTCGGCGCGCTTCGCGTACGCGTCGCGCCGCTCGTCGTCGACCATGTCGGGGCTGATCCGGGCCCCCACGTCGTAGGCGAGCCGGTGCAGCCGCTCGACGACGTCCTCGGGGAACTCCTCGACCTCCTCGATCTCCTTGAGCCGCTGCCGGGCCGCCCTGGCCGCCCGGATCGCGAGGTCCCGCTCCAGGGCCGCCTCGGCGTCGGTGTCCGCGCGGACCCCCAGCCGGCGCACCAGCCAGGGCAGCGTCAGCCCCTGGAAGACCAGCGTGACCATGATCACGGCGAAGGCGATGAAGATGATCTCGTCGCGCCCGGGGAAGGGCTTGCCGTCGTCCGTCTTCAGCGGGATGGCGAGGGCCAGGGCGACCGAGGCCACCCCGCGCATCCCGGCCCACCACATGATCACGGTCTCCCGCCAGCTGGTGGGGATCTCCTCGCTGACGTCCCGGCGGGTGTGCAGCCGCTTGGCCAGCCAGGTCGCGGGCAGCAGATACAGCAGCCGTACGCCGACGACGACCGCGACGACGGCCAGGCCCCAGCCGGCCATCTCCAGCTCGCGCCCGTCGGCCGTACCGAACACGTTGTGCAGTTCGAGGCCGATCAGTCCGAAGGCGACGCCGGTGACGAGGGTGTCGACGATCTCCCAGAAGGTGCGTCCGGTGAGCCGGCCGAGGACGTCGTCGGCGTCGGCCGTGTGCTCGGCGAGGAAGAGCGCGGTGGTCAGCACGGCGAGCACGCCGGAGCCCATCAGCTCCTCGGCGAGCACATAGCTGACGAACGGCACCAGCAGCGTGAGGCCCACCTGGAGGGTGGCGTCGCCGAGCAGCCCCATCAGCTTGATGGTGAGCCAGCCGAGTGCGACGCCCACCGCCACGGCCACGACGGCGGACAGGACCAGCAGCCCGAACGCCTCGGGCAGCGAGAAGGTACCGCTGACGGCCGCGGCGATGGCCACGTGGTAGAGCACGATCGCCGTCACGTCGTTGAACAGGCCCTCGCCCTCCAGGATCGAGACGAGCCTGCGGGGCAGCCCGACCGAGCCCGCGACGGCGGTCGCGGCGACCGGGTCGGGCGGGGCGACGAGCGCGCCGAGCGCGACGGCGGCGGCCAGCGGCAGCCCGGGGACGACCGCGTTGGCCACGGCGGCGACGGCCGCCGTGGTGAGGAAGACCAGCGCCACGGCCAGCAGGAAGATCGGCCGCTTGTTGGCGGCGAACTGCCGCCAGGAGGTGCGCTGCACGGAGGCGTAGAGCAGCGGCGGCAGCAGTGCGGGAAGGATGATCTCGGGCGGGATGTCCACGTTCGGCACGAAGCTGACGAAGGCGAGACCGACGCCCGCGAGCGTCATGAGCACGGGAGCGGGCAGCCCGAGCCGGTCCCCGAGCGGCACGGTGACCACGGCCCCGAGCAACAGCAGGAGCAGCAGTGCCATTTGATCCACGAGGTACCTTCCGGAGCGCTCCGGCCGGGCCCGGTCTCGGCTCGGCCAAGGCCCTCAGCCTGCCATGCGCCCCGCGCACCCCGAGGTCAGGGGTGCGGCGCGGTGTCAGATCGTCCGGCGCATCGCCCGGTGCGGAATGCCCGCGTCGGGGAACTCGGGGCCGTAGGCCGCATAGCCGAGGCGCTCGTAGAAGCCGAGCGCGTGCGTCTGGGCGTGCAGGTCGACCGCGGTCAGACCGCGCTCCCGGGCGGCGTCCTCGACGGCCCGCACCAGCGCCGCGCCGACCCCGAGGCCGCGCGCCTCCTTGGTCACCGCGAGCCGGCCCAGCGAGCCGACCGTGAGGTCGCCGCCGGTCTTGGCCGCCGCGGCCGGGCCGTGCAGCAGCCGCCCGGTGCCGAGCGCAGTGCCGTCCGCCGCGACGGCGATGACGTGCACCGCGTCCGCGTCGTAGGCGTCGTACTCCAGCTCCTCGGGCACGTTCTGCTCGCCGACGAAGACGTCCTTGCGGACCTGGAAACAGGCGGCACGGTCCTGCTCACCGGTGACCGTGCGAGTGGTGTAGGAGATCATTCGCTCTCTGCCGCGATCCGGTCGAGGGCCTGCTGGAGGTCGTCGGGGTAGGTGCTGGCGAACTCCACCCAGCTGCCGTCCGCGGGGTGCTCGAAGCCGAGCCGGACCGCGTGCAGCCACTGCCGGGTCAGGCCCAGTCGCTTGGCCATGGTCGGGTCGGCGCCATAGGTGAGGTCGCCGACACAGGGGTGGCGGTGGGCGGACATGTGGACCCGGATCTGGTGCGTGCGGCCGGTCTCCAGCTTGATGTCGAGCAGGCTGGCGGCGCGGTACGCCTCGATCAGGTCGTAGTGCGTCACGGAGGGCTTGCCCTCGGCGACGACCGCCCACTTGTAGTCGTGGGTGGGGTGGCGCCCGATGGGGGCGTCGATGGTGCCGCTCATCGGGTCGGGGTGGCCCTGGACCAGGGCGTGGTACTTCTTCTCGACGACCCGGTCGCGGAACTGGGCCTTCAGCCGGGTGTAGGCGCGCTCGGACTTGGCGACGACCATCAGTCCGGAGGTGCCGACGTCGAGGCGGTGCACGATGCCCTGGCGCTCGGCGGCGCCGGAGGTGGAGATCCGGTACCCGGCCGCGGCGAGACCGCCGATGACGGTGGTGCCGGTCCAGCCGGGGCTGGGGTGCGCGGCGACACCGACCGGCTTCATGATCACGACGATGTCGTCGTCGTCGTGGACGATCTCCATGCCCTCGACGGGCTCGGCGACGATCTGCACCGGAGCGGGCGCCTGCGGCATCTCGACCTCGAGCCAGGCACCGCCCCGCACCCGCTCGGACTTCCCGACGACCGAACCGTCCACCTGCACCTTCCCGGCGGCGGCCAGCTCTGCGGCCTTGGTGCGGGAGAAACCGAACATCCGGGAGATGGCGGCGTCGACCCGCTCGCCTTCCAGGCCATCGGGTACGGGCAGGGTGCGGACCTCGGGTTGCGTACTCACCTGTCGAGTATGCCTTGCGTGGCTCAGTCCTTGTGCACGGTGCCGTCGGGGTCCAGGCCCTTGAAGGAAAGCAGGACGATCAGGATGCCGCCGCAGACGATCGCGGAGTCGGCCAGGTTGAAGACGGCGAAGTGGGCGGGGGCGATGAAGTCCACCACCGCGCCCTCGAAGACGCCCGGTGCCCGGAAGATCCGGTCGGTGAGGTTGCCGAGGGCGCCGCCGAGCAGCAGCCCGAGGGCGATGGCCCACGGCAGGCTGTAGAGCTTGCGCGCGAGCCGGGCGATCACCACGATGACGGTCGCCGCGATGACGGTGAAGATGATCGTGAAGGCCTCACCGAAGCCGAACGCGGCGCCCGCGTTGCGGATCGCGTCGAGCTTGAGCCAGTCGCCGAAGATCTCGACCGGCTCCTGGTGCTCCAGCTTCGCGACCACGAGCATCTTGCTGCCCAGGTCGAGCAGATAGGCGAGCACGGCCACGCAGAACAGCAGGATGACCCGGCGCCGGCGGACGGCCGGCGACCGGTCGACCGCCGCTTCCTCGTCCTCGGCCGCGGTCGCGCCGGTGTCCTGCCCGTCCGGCTCGACGGCGTCCGGGGACCCGGCCTCGCCGCTGTGCTCCGGCTCGGTTCCTCCGTGTCCCTCAGCCTCGGGGATGTCCGGCGTACCGATGATGCGCTCCGCCTCTGCCACGTGAGTCCCTCAACCTAGTTCCCGACTGAGGACGAGGGTACGACACGCTGGCGGGGATCAGCCGCGTCGCTCCTGCTTCTGTTTGTCCTCGACACAGAGGGTGGCCCGGGGGAAGGCCTGCATCCGTGCCTTGCCGATCGGATTGCCGCAGATCTCGCACAGACCGTAGGTGCCCGCGTCGAGCCGGGCGAGCGCCCGCTCGGTCTGCTCCAGCATCTCCTGGGCGTTGGCGGCGAGTGACATCTCGTGCTCGCGGGTGATGTTCTTGGTACCGGTGTCCGCCTCGTCGTCCCCCGCCCCGTCGCCGGAGTCCCGCATCAGCCCGGCCAGCGCGAGGCCCGAGGCCTCCAGCTCGTCCCGCAGCCGGGTGATCTCGCCGGTCAGCTCGCTGCGCGCGGCCGCGACCTCCTCCGGCGTCCAGGGGTCCTCCCCCGGCCGTACGGCCAGCTCCCCGGGCGCCGTGGCGACCCGGGCCGGGGGCACGGGTGCCGTGTCCCGGTCGGCCGTGCGGGTCCTGGCCGCGCTCTTCTTGGCTACCACCGTGTGGGCTCCCGTCTGCTCGGCGGCCTCGGCCGCCCCCGTGGCCGCCGGAGCGGCCTTCTTCGAAGCCTTCGCGGCCGTGGTCCCGGCCGCGGTCTTCTTCGTCGCGGTCTTCTTGGCCGCGGTCTTCTTCGCCGCCGCCTTCTTGGCCGTCTTCTTCGCGGGCGCCTTCTTCACGGCCGCCTTCTTCGTGGTCTTCTTCGCGGCCTTCGCGGCCCCGGTGGTCTGGTCGGCCGCGTCCTCCGGCCCGGTCCCCGCGTTCGCGTCGGACGTCTTCTTCGCCACCATGGCCGCGGCCCCTTCACGCATTGTGATCTTGCTCGCGAGTCGTGCTGGGACGATAAGTCGACCCCAGCCCTGCGGCAACGGGGCACGCCGCCGCATCGCCCCTCCCCGTGTCCGGACCACCGCGCGCCTGAATCCGTTGTGCCCAGCTCCCCGCCGGGTAATCCGCCTTCCGCCGACGTGCCGGGCGGCGCCGGGACTCCGTACGGCCCGTCTGGCCATTCGGGTCACGCCGGGCCCCCGGTAAACCGGTCGGCCGGCGCGGCCCGGGGCCCGTACACTGGCCTCAGCGAGAGGCGTGGATGGGACGAGTAGCGTCGTACGCAGCCAGGAGCGACCCGGGGACGGTGGAAGCCCGGGGGCGAGCGCGTCGTGAAGATCACCCGGAGCCGTCGGAAGAAAGCCCGCAAGGCGAGTAGAACCGGCATCGCACCCCAATGAGGGGGCCACGGGCACACACCCGGGGCCAAGGAGGGTGGTACCGCGGGGACCGGCATCGGTTCTCGTCCCTCCGACGGAAGTGGAAAACGTCCGCCGGAGGAAGCCCGCACATGACATCGCCGCAGTACCGCCAGGTACCCGCCCAGGTCGACCTGCCCGCGCTGGAGCACGCCGTGCTCGACTTCTGGCGCGAGAACAAGGTCTTCACCAAGAGCCTCGACCAGTCCGAGGGCCGCCCCGAGTGGGTCTTCTACGAGGGCCCGCCGACCGCCAACGGCATGCCCGGCGCCCACCACATCGAGGCCCGCGTCTTCAAGGACGTCTTCCCGCGCTTCCGCACCATGCAGGGCTACCACGTCGGCCGCAAGGCCGGCTGGGACTGCCACGGCCTGCCGGTCGAGCTCGCGGTCGAGAAGGAGCTGGGCTTCAACGGCAAGAAGGACATCGAGGCGTACGGCATCGCCGAGTTCAACGCCAAGTGCCGTGAGTCCGTGACCCGGCACACCGACGCCTTCACCGACCTCACAACCCGGATGGGCTACTGGGTCGACCTCGACGACGCGTACCGCACGATGGACCCCGAGTACGTCGAGTCCGTGTGGTGGTCGCTGAAGGAGATCTTCGGCAAGGGCCTGCTGGTCCAGGACCACCGGGTCGCCCCCTGGTGCCCGCGCTGCGGCACCGGCCTCTCCGACCACGAGCTGGCCCAGGGCTACGAGACGGTCGTCGACCCCTCGGTCTTCGTCCGCTTCCCGCTCACCTCCGGCCCGCTGGCCGGCGAGGCGGCCCTGCTGGTCTGGACGACGACGCCCTGGACCCTGGTCTCCAACACGGCCGTCGCCGCGCACCCCGATGTCGAGTACGTCGTCGCGACGAACGGCGAGGAGAAGCTCGTCGTCGCCCGCCCGCTCGTCGAGAAGGCGCTCGGCGAGGGCTGGGAGCCGACCGGCCAGTCGTTCACCGGCCGCGAGATGGAGCGCTGGACCTACGAGCGCCCGTTCGCCCTGGTCGACTTCCCGGCCCCCGCGCACTACGTCGTCAACGCGGAGTACGTGACGACCGAGGACGGTACGGGTCTGGTCCACCAGTCCCCCGCCTTCGGCGCAGACGACCTCCTGGTCTGCAAGGAGTACGGCCTCCCGGTGGTCAACCCGGTCCGCCCCGACGGCACCTTCGAGGAGGACGTGCCGCTGGTGGGCGGCGTCTTCTTCAAGAAGGCCGACGAGGCGCTCACCGAGGACCTCAGGGACCGCGGTCTGCTCTTCCGCCACGTCCCGTACGAGCACAGCTACCCGCACTGCTGGCGCTGCCACACCGCGCTGCTCTACTACGCGCAGCCGTCCTGGTACATCCGCACGACCGCCGTCAAGGACCGTCTCCTCGAGGAGAACGAGAAGACCAACTGGTTCCCCGAATCGGTCAAGAACGGCCGGTACGGCGACTGGCTGAACAACAACATCGACTGGGCGCTGTCCCGCAACCGCTACTGGGGCACCCCGCTGCCCATCTGGCGCTGCGAGGACGACCACCTCACCTGTGTCGGCTCGCGCGCCGAGCTGAGCGAGCTGACCGGCAGCGACCTCTCGGGCCTGGACCCGCACCGCCCGTTCATCGACGAGATCACGTTCACCTGCTCGCACGAGAACTGCCAGCTGGAGGCGTACCGCGTCCCCGAGGTCATCGACGCCTGGTACGACTCGGGATCCATGCCGTTCGCGCAGTGGGGCTACCCGCACAAGAACAAGGAGATCTTCGAGAGCCGCTACCCGGCGCAGTTCATCTCGGAGGCCATCGACCAGACACGCGGCTGGTTCTACACCCTGATGGCGATCGGCACCCTGGTCTTCGACAAGTCCAGCTACGAGAACGTCGTCTGCCTCGGCCACATCCTCGCCGAGGACGGCCGCAAGATGTCCAAGCACCTGGGCAACACCCTCGAACCGATCCCGCTCATGGACCAGCACGGCGCGGACGCGGTCCGCTGGTTCATGGCGGCCGGCGGCTCCCCGTGGGCGGCCCGCCGCGTCGGCCACGGCACGATCCAGGAGGTCGTCCGCAAGACGCTCCTCACCTACTGGAACACGGTCGCCTTCCAGGCCCTGTACGCCCGTACGTCGGACTGGGCGCCCTCGGCCGCCGACCCGGCCCCGGCCGACCGCACGGTCCTGGACCGCTGGCTGCTGAGCGAGCTGAACGCGCTCGTCGACCAGGTCACCCAGGCGCTGGAGGGGTACGACACCCAGCGCGCCGGCAAGCTGCTGTCCTCGTTCGTCGACGACCTGTCCAACTGGTACGTGCGCCGCTCCCGCCGCCGCTTCTGGCAGGGCGACAAGGCCGCGCTGCGCACCCTGCACGAGGTCATCGAGACGGTCACGCTGCTGATGGCCCCGCTGACCCCGTTCATCACCGAGCGGGTCTGGCAGGACCTGGTCGCGCCGGTCACCCCGGACGCCCCGGAGTCGGTCCACCTGGCCTCCTGGCCGAAGGCCGACCTGTCGGTGGTCGACCCGGGCCTCTCCACGCAGATGGCACTGGTACGCCGCCTGGTGGAGCTGGGCCGCGCCACCCGCGCCGAGTCGGGCGTGAAGACCCGCCAGCCGCTGTCGCGCGCCCTGGTGGGGGCCTCGGGCTTCGAGACCCTCTCCCCCGAGCTGCGCGCCCAGATCACGGAGGAGCTGAACGTCTCCTCGCTGGCCTCTCTCTCCGAGGTGGGCGGCTCTCTGGTCGACACGACGGCCAAGGCGAACTTCCGGGCCCTGGGCAAGCGGTTCGGCAAGGGCGTCCAGGCGGTGGCCAAGGCGGTGGCGAACGCGGACGCGGCGGCCCTGTCCCTCGCCCTGCGCGAGAGCGGCACGGCGTCGGTGGAGGTCGACGGCGAGCAGATCGCCCTCTCTCCCGAAGAGGTGATCATCACGGAGACCCCGCGCGAGGGCTGGTCGGTCGCCTCCGACTCGGGCGCGACGGTCGCGCTGGACCTGGAGATCACCCCGGAACTGCGGCGCGCGGGCCTGGCCCGTGACGCGATCCGGCTCATCCAGGAGGCCCGCAAGAACAGCGGTCTGGACGTGGCGGACCGGATCGCCGTCCGCTGGACGACCACGTCCCCGGCGACGGCCGAGGCCCTGACCGAGCACGCGTCACTGATCGCGGACGAGGTCCTGGCCGTGGACTACGCGCAGGGCGAGGCGGAGAGCCCGTACGGTCCCCCCTTCGAGGACGAGGGCCTGTCCCTGACGTTCCGCCTCCACAAGACGGAGCGCTAGCCCGCAGCACGCAGGGGCCCGACCGGACACCTTCCGGCCGGGCCCCTGCCGTATCCGGGGTCGTGCGGATCCAGCCTCGCCGGCGTTCGGGGCGCGGGGTCCGGGGCGGAGCCGGGGGCATGCCCCGCGCAGCGGGACCCGGGCGCCGCCCACGGCAAAGGGCCGGGCCCCGGGGAAACCCCGGGGCCCGGCCCTTTGCCTGCCGACGGCTACGCGCTCATCGCGCGCAACCCGCTCAGTTGTCGTCCTCGTCGATCAGGAACCCGCGCATCGGCGAAGGCGCCTGCTGCATCGGCTGCGGCGCCTGCGGCCGCACCGGTGCCATCGGCTGCGTCATCGCGGGCGACATCTGCTGCTGGCCGCCGTACGAGGGGCCACCGCCCATGGACGGGTTGCCGCCCATCTGCTGGTTGCCGTGACCGCCGTGGTTGCCGCCCATGGTGTGACCCATGGCACCGGCACCGGCCGGAGCCAGCGAGGGCGACGGCGGCAGCGAGGCGGCCGCCGGCGTCCGCGGCGGAGCCAGCGAGTCGTCGGCCTGGGTCTCCAGCTGACGCAGCTGGCTCTCCAGGTAGGACTTCAGACGGGTGCGGTACTCGCGCTCGAAGCCACGCAGGTCCTCGACCTTGCGCTCAAGCGTCGCGCGGGCCGACTCCAGCGAGCCCATCGCCACGCGGTGCTTCTCCTGCGCGTCCCGCTCCAGCGCGTCCGCCTTGGCACGCGCGTCGCGCTCCAGGCCCTCGGCACGGCTGCGCGCCTCACCGACGATCTTGTTGGCCTCGGAACGGGCCTCCGCGATCGCCTGGTCGGCGGTCTGCTGCGCCAGGGAGAGGACACGGGCGGCGCTGTCGCCGCCGGGGCCCTGCTGCTGCATCTGCGGCGGCTGCTGCATCTGCTGCATCTGCTGCATCTGCTGCTGCGGGTTGTGGCCGCCCATGGGGCCACCCATCGGGCCGCCCATGGGGCCACCCTGCATCGGACCGGGGCCGTGCGGGCCCTGCGGACCGGGACCGTGCGGACCCTGGGGACCGTGGCCGCTGGGACCGGCGGGCAGCTGCGGAGCACCACCGGGCAGCTGGGGGGGACCCATCTGCGGGGGCTGCTGCTGGACCGGCGGACCAGATATGGCAGCGGGCACCGGTGCGCCGGGCCGGTCCTGCGGCTCCGGCTTGCGCATACCCTGCTGCTGCTGGTTCTGCGCGGCGGCACGCGTGGCGGCGGCCAGCTTGGCGCGCAGATCCTCGTTCTCACGGAGCAGGCGGGTCAGCTCGGACTCGACCTCGTCGAGGAAGGCATCAACCTCGTCCTCGTCATAGCCTTCTCGGAGGCGGACCGTCGTGAACTGCTTGTTCCGCACGTCCTCGGGGGTCAGCGGCATCTCTTCTTCACCTCTACGTAGTCGTCGGCAGTCGGCAAGACCGTATCGCTCACAACCCGGTCACGATGCTGATCAAGATGGAAACGATGATCATCAGAACGAAGAAGGACAGGTCGAGTGCCACGCCCCCGAGACGCAGCGGCGGAATGAACCGCCGCAGGAGCTTGAGCGGTGGATCGGTGACCGTGTAAGTGGCCTCGAGTACGACCACCATCGGCTTGCCCGGCTGCCATGAACGTGCGAACTGGAAGACGTAGTCCATGACCAGCCGGAAGATCAGCACGATGAGGAAACACATCAACGCGATGTAGACAACACTTTGTGCGACGCCCATCCTCGCGCTTCCCTCTCCCCTGGCTCTCGTAGCTCCGGCCTCTCGGCCGGGTTGTTCCCGGTGTCGTGTTCTCAGCTCTGGTTGAAGAATCCGCCCTCTGCGATGCGGGCCTTGTCCTCCGCCGTGACATCGACGTTAGCAGGCGACAACAGGAACACCTTCTGCGTCACGCGCTCAATGCTGCCATGGAGACCGAAGACGAGTCCCGCGGCAAAGTCGACAAGTCGCTTTGCGTCCGTATCGTCCATCTCCGTGAGATTCATGATCACCGGAGTGCCCTCACGGAAGTGTTCCCCGATGGTACGGGCCTCGTTGTACGTCCTGGGGTGCAGCGTGGTGATCCGGTAGGGCTCCCGCTCGGACACGACCTTGGGCATGATCACCGGTGCGTTCTTCTCCATGTTCGGGCGTTCAGGTGTGATGGATGCCACGGGCGCGATCCGGGCGGGTCGCTCTCTCTCCGCCGGGATCTGAACCGGCTCCCGCTGGGCCGGCGGCTGTACCACTCGTACCGGTTCGTCCCGCTCCCGGTCCCGCTCCACCTGATGCGCGGGCTGGTGCCGGCGCCGGTCGCGCTCGGGCTCCGGCTCGGGTTCGAATTCGTCGTCGGGGTCGAACCCCGGACCGTCGTACCCATCGTCCTCCACGAGGCCGAGGTAGACCGCCATCTTGCGCATCGCGCCGGCCATGCTCTGAGTCCTCCGCTCTGTGGTGGATCGGCATCTGTCACCAAGTGCCCGCGATCCACTCCGGCCTACCCGCCCTGGGCGGTAATGACCATATTTTCTGCTGTGGTCCGACTTGCTTGGCGACGTTACCCGAGCCCGGGTCGGACTCCGAGTACCGCAGTACCGACGCGCACATGTGTCGCTCCGGCCGCAACGGCGTCCTCGAGGTCCGCACTCATCCCTGCAGAGACCATGTTCGCAGCCGGATGGTTCCCGCGCAGCCGGGATGAGAATTCCATCAGCCGGTCGAACGCCGCCCGTTGCCGCCCGGCGAACGGACCGGCGAGCGGGGCGACGGTCATCAGACCGTCCAGCCGCAGTCCCGGTGCGGAGGCGACCGCGTCGGCCAACTCCTCGATGCCGTCGGGCGCGACGCCGCCGCGCTCACCCCGCTCGCCGCTCTCCGCGTCCAGGGCGACCTGGATGAGACAGCCGAGTTCGCGGCCGGCCCGGACGGCCGCCGACGAGAGGGCGGTCACCAGCTTCGTACGGTCCACGGACTGCACGACATCGGCATAACTCGCCACAGAACGAACCTTGTTCGTCTGCAATTGACCGACAAAGTGCCATGAGAGGGGTAGATCCGCACATGCGGCGGCTTTGGGGGCGGCATCCTGGTCGCGGTTCTCGGCGACCTGACGGACACCGAGTCCGTGCAGGATCCGCACATCGCTCGCGGGGTAGGTCTTGGTGACCACGATGAGGGTCACCTCCTCCCGCTTGCGGCCGGCGGTGGCGCAGGCGGAAGCAATGCGTTCCTCCACCTGTGCCAGATTTGCGGCGAGTTGTTCCTTACGGTCCGTCATGCCCTATCAGTCCAACCAGACATATCCGGCGAGCCGCCCGGTGATGCGGTCGCGTCGGTACGAGAAGTGGTCGCCCGATTCCAGGGTGCAGACGGACGACATGTGCCGGTCGGTGACACCGAGGGCTTCGAGCTGGGCATGGACTCCGGCGGTGACGTCCACCGCCGGAGTCCCCCAGCTGGTCTCGGACCATGAGCCGGGAGCGGCCGCCGCGACCTCGTCCCGCATCGCGGCCGGAACCTCGTAGCACCGGCCGCAGACGGCGGGCCCGGTGTGGGCGGTGATCCGCGAGGGCTCCGCGCCCAGACCGGTCATGGCCTCGACCGCCGCCGGCACGACTCCGGCGACCAGCCCCGGCCGGCCCGCGTGGGCCGCCGCGACGACTCCGGCGACCGGATCGGCGAGCAGTACGGGGGTGCAGTCGGCGGTGAGCACGGCGAGCGGGAGTCCGCGCCGCGCGGTGACCACAGCGTCGACGGCGGGAATCCCGGGGACGTCGCCCCAGGGTCCGTCGACCACGGCGACGTCCCGCCCGTGCACCTGGTTCATCCAGACGACCCGCGCCGGATCGAGTCCGCGGCCGCGCGCGGCACGCTCCCGGTTGGCGAGAACGGCGGCGGGGTCGTCACCGACCGCGCCGCCGAGGTTGAGCTCCGCATACGGAGCGGCGCTCACCCCGCCCCACCTGTCGGTGAAGGAGAAGTGGGCGCCGCCGCCCGAAGAAGGCGAATCCGTCGAGCTCACTGTGTGGTGCGGACCTATCACTTCAAGAAATCCGGAACGTCCAGCTCTTCGGCCTGGGAGTCCTGGTAGGGACGGGCCGGCGGGACGTGCGGCGGAGAGACCGGCGGAAGGTGGCTCTCGCCGGCCGCCGGAACCGGCTCGGCCTGGACCGGGGGCTCCTCGCGCGGGGGCACGGAGCCCAGTCCGCTCGACTGGCGCACGGGCTCGGCGGCCCGGACCGGCGTGGCCGGCTCCTCGCGCTTGGTGGAGTTGGCGCCCAGGACGTTCTCCCGGCGGGCCGGCGGCTGGCCGCCGTCGAAGCCCGCGGCGATCACGGTGACCCGCACCTCGTCGCCCAGGGCGTCGTCGATGACCGCACCGAAGATGATGTTCGCCTCGGGGTGCGCCGCCTCGCTCACCAGCTGGGCGGCCTCGTTGATCTCGAAGAGACCGAGGTCGCTGCCGCCGGAGATGGAGAGCAGGACACCGCGGGCGCCGTCGATGGACGCCTCCAGGAGCGGCGAGGAGATCGCCATCTCCGCCGCCGCCACCGCGCGGTCGTCGCCGCGGGCCGAGCCGATGCCCATGAGCGCCGATCCGGCCTCGGACATGACCGACTTGACGTCGGCGAAGTCGAGGTTGATCAGACCCGGGGTGGTGATGAGGTCGGTGATGCCCTGGACACCCGAGAGCAGGACCTGGTCGGCCGACTTGAAGGCGTCGAGCACGCTGACCTGGCGGTCCGAGATGGACAGCAGCCGGTCGTTGGGAATGACGATGAGGGTGTCGACCTCTTCGCGGAGCTCGGCGATGCCGTCCTCCGCCTGGTTCGCGCGGCGCCTGCCCTCGAAGGTGAACGGGCGGGTGACCACACCGATCGTCAGGGCGCCGAGCGAGCGTGCGATGTTGGCGACGACGGGTGCGCCACCGGTTCCGGTGCCACCGCCTTCGCCTGCGGTGACGAAGACCATGTCGGCCCCCTTGAGGACCTCCTCGATCTCCTCACGGTGGTCCTCTGCCGCCTTACGACCGACGGCCGGGTTCGCCCCGGCGCCGAGGCCGCGGGTGAGTTCACGGCCGACGTCGAGCTTGACGTCGGCGTCGCTCATCAACAGGGCTTGCGCATCCGTGTTGATCGCGATGAACTCGACGCCCTTGAGACCGACCTCGATCATTCGGTTGATGGCATTGACACCACCGCCGCCGACACCGATGACCTTGATGACTGCGAGGTAGTTCTGCGGTGCTGCCACGTCGAAGGCCTCTCGCCTCGAGTTACGTGTCGTCGCTTGGCGGTAGTCCCGCCGCGACGACGGATGCCGATTGGGACGGTCCGAACGCCGACCCAAACCCTAACGTTCAAGTTTAGGGTTACCAGTGTGTCTGCTTCATGGACTCTTCCGAACAGGACACTAAGTCGACAAGTGGCGCACGTTCAACGAACACGCCGAACCTCCCGTTTTTCTTTTCACCCTATGTGATCACCCGTAGCGCTGACCAACCAGGGTGCTGGCCAGGCCAAATGTGCGTCAACTACCCGACACCGCAGGAGCGGTGGGCGCACTCACGTCGAAGTGTCCCGCTTTGGGAGCGGCTTTCATGAGAGCGGTGAGGACTTTCGCCTTCACCGCGCCCTCTTCACCGCTTCCCCAGATCACCGTCCGGTCCCGGGTGAGTTCCAGGGAGACCGCATCGTACGAGGTGACCCGCACGACCTCGGTCTCCCGGGCGATGCCGCCCGGAAGGTCGCCGGCGACCCGGACCGCTTCCCGCACCAGCCGGTTGCTGTCGAAACGGCGCAGGCTCGCGGAGTGACCCGGGGTCAGTTCCAGCAGAGGTACGCGCGGGGGCGCTTTGTCCACCGTGGCGAAGCGCACGCCCTCGGCGTCCACTTCGATGAACTTCGCACCCTTTTTCATCAGCAGGACCGGCTGCCGTTCGGTCACTTTAAGTCCGATCCCGTGCGGCCATGACCGTACGACATCCACCGAGTCGATACGAGGCAACTTCTGGCGCAACCGGGCGGCGACGGCGCCGGTGTCCACGGAGACCAGCGGAGCGCCCATCGGCACCTGCGCCGCGGCCTCCACCTCGGCCGGTGACAGCACGTCGACACCGGTGATCCTGACCTGCTCGGTGCGGAGCCAGGAGGACCCGTAGAGCGCCCAGACGGCGCCCGAGCCGAGCACCAGCACCGCGGCGGCGATCACGATCAGCAGCCCGCGCCGGGAGATCCGGGAGCCCTCGGCGCCTGGGCGTGGCGGGCGGTCCGGGGTGTCCTGCTGCTGCCCCTTGCCGCGCTGGGCGGTCGTCGGTCCGGCCACGCTCGCTCCTTATGCCGGGTCCGGGGGCCACCGCCCCCGGACCCGTCCGCCTCACGCGTTACGACGTGCGGCAATCGCCTCGTACACCATGCCGACCAGCAGATCGTCGGCGTCCCGGCGGCCGAACTCGGCGGCGGCGCGGGACATTTCATACAACCGGTGCGGATCGGACAGCACCGGGAGGACGTTGCCCTGCACCCACTCGGGAGTGAGCGCGGCGTCGTCCACCAGCAGGCCGCCGCCTGCGTTGACCACCGGCTGGGCGTTGAGCCGCTGTTCGCCGTTGCCGATCGGCAACGGGACATAGGCGGCGGGAAGCCCGACGGCGGAGAGTTCGGCGACGGTCATCGCGCCCGCGCGGCAGAGCATCATGTCGGCCGCGGCGTACGCGAGATCCATCCGGTCCACGTACGGTACCGGGATGTAGGGGGGCATCCCGGGCATGTTGTCGACGCGCGGCAATTCGTTCTTGGGGCCGACCACATGCAGGATCTGGATGCCGGAGCGCTGGAGCAGCGGTGCGACGCGCTGGACCACCTCGTTGAGGTGGCGGGCGCCCTGCGAGCCGCCGGAGACCAGCAGCGTCGGCAGGTTGGGGTCGAGACCGAACGCCGCGCGCGCCTCGGGGCGGACGCGGGCCCGGTCCAGGGTGGCGATGGTGCGGCGCAGCGGGATGCCGATGTAGCGGGCGCCGCGCAGCTTGCTGTCGGGGGTGGAGACGGCGACCCCGTGCGCGTACCGCGAGCCGATCTTGTTGGCCAGGCCCGGCCGGGCGTTGGCCTCGTGCACCACGATGGGCACTCCGGCGCGCTTGGCGGCGAGATAGCCGGGCAGGGCCACATAGCCGCCGAAGCCGACGACGCAGTCCGCCTTGGTGCGCTCCAGGATCTGCTCGGCGGCCTTGATGGTGCCGCGCAGCCTGCCCGGGACGGTGATGAGTTCGGGGGTGGGTTTACGCGGCAGCGGGACGGCCGGGATCAGGGCGAGTTCGTACCCCCGCTCGGGTACGAGCCTGGTCTCGAGTCCGCGCTCCGTGCCCAGAGCGGTGATTCCCACGCTCGGGTCCTGCCTGCGCAGGGCATCCGCGAGGGCAAGCGCGGGCTCGATGTGGCCGGCGGTCCCCCCACCGGCGAGTACGACATGCACCGAAATTCACCGCTCTCCGGACGGACGCTTCTTGACGCGCCGTCTCATCGTCTTCCATCTCACCCCGGGCCTCCGCATGGCCAGGGCCGCCTTCGCCGCGGGCTCGTCCCGCGCGAACGCGATCAGCAGCCCGACGGCGAACATGGTCGGCAGCAGGGCCGACCCCCCGTAGGAGAACAGCGGGAGCGGGACACCGGCGATCGGCAGCAGGCCGAGCACCGCACCGATGTTGATCACGGCCTGCGCCGTGATCCAGGTGGTCACACCTCCCGCTGCGTACCTCACGAAGGGGTCCTCCGTGCGTCCGGCCACGCGGATACCCGCATAGCCTAGAGCCGCGAAGAGGGCGAGTACCGACAGCGTCCCCGCCAGTCCCAGTTCCTCCCCGGTGATGGCGAAGATGAAGTCGGTGTGAGGTTCGGGCAGTTGACCCCATTTTTCCACACTTGCACCGAGCCCGGATCCGAACCAGCCGCCCGATGCCAGAGCATAGATGCCGTGCACGGCCTGCCAGCACGAGCCGCCGGGCCCCGGTTCGCTGGCCCCCATGCAGTCGAGCCGGGACATCCGGTTGGGACTGGTCTTGATCAGCAGGACGGCGATCAGACCTGCGGAGGCCAGGACTCCGGCGAACAGCCGGGTGGGCGCCCCGGCCAGCCAGAGCAGCCCGAACAGGATGGCCGTGAGAATGATCGCAGTGCCCATGTCGCCGCCGAGCATGATCAGCCCGAGGAGCATGAAGGCGACCGGGACCAGCGGGACGAGCATGTGCTTCCACTGGGTCAGCAGCCGCTTGTCCTGTTTGCGGGCGAGCAGGTCGGCGCCCCACAGCACGAGGGCCAGCTTGCCGAACTCGCTGGGCTGGAGCTGGAAGGGGCCGCCCAGGTAGAGCCAGTTGCGGTTGCCGTTGACCGACATCCCTATCCCCGGCACCTGGACCAGCACCATCAGGAAGACCGCGCCCATCAGCAGCGGGTAGGACAGCGCCCGGTGCAGCTTGACCGGCATCCGGGCGGCGACCGCCATCAGCCCGGCTCCGATGACGGCGGCCAGGAACTGCTTGCGGAAGAAGTAGGTGCCCGGCTTGCCCAGCTCCAGCGCCTTGATCATCGAGGCGGAGTAGACCATCACCAGGCCGAGCACGGTGATCAGGAGCCCGGCGCCCAGGATGAGGTAGTACGCGGTCAGCGGGCGGTCCCAGGCCCTGCGCGCCTGCTCGTACAGCCGCCGCACCCCGCCGCCGCGCGGGCTGCGGGGGCTCCCGGCGGTCCGGGAGCGCGCCGGGGCGGGCCCGCGTGCGGCGCCGGCGGCGGGCCGTACGCGCAGTGCGAGGCCGGCCGGGAGCGCGGCGCCCGGGGTCGCGAGGAGGGGCGGTCGGAGCGCCCGGCTGATCGCCGAGGTCGTCCGTGAGCGGTCCCCGCCGCGTGCGGCAGGGCTCTCTTCGGCCGGCATGGTCCCAGTCCCCTCCACTGCTCGTGCCCGGGGCTCCGGTGCCGGGAGCCCGGCCCCCGGCGCGCGGAGGCCGGGGCCGTCAGGCGCTCTCGGCGGCGCGTGCGCGGACGGCGTCCGCGAAGGCCTCGCCCCGCTTGTTGTAGTTGACGAACATGTCCATCGAGGCGCAGGCCGGGGCCATCAGTACGGTGTCTCCCGGCCGGGCGAGCCGTGCCGCCTCGCAGACCGCCTCGGACATCGCCCCAGTGTCGGTCCGGTCGAGGTCGACCACCGGGACCTCGGGCGCGTGTCGCGCGAGGGCTTCGCGGATCAGGGCCCGGTCCGCGCCCATCAGCACGACGCCCCGCAGGCGCTTCGCGCACCCGGTCACCAGTTCGTCGAAGGTGGCGCCCTTGGCCAGGCCGCCGGCGATCCAGACGATCGGGTCGTAGGACGCGAGGGACGCCTCGGCGGCGTGCGTGTTGGTGGCCTTGGAGTCGTCGATGTACGCGACCCCGTCGATGTCCGCGACGTGCTCGATGCGGTGGGGGTCCGGGCGGAAGGCCCGCAGCCCGTCGCGCACGGCGGCCGGCTCGACGCCGAAGGCGCGGGCCAGCGCGGCGGCGGCCAGCGCGTTGGCGATGTTGTGCGGGGCGGGCGGGTTCACGTCCGCGACCTCGGCCAGCTCCTGCGCCTGCTTCTGCCGGTTGGCCACGAAGGCCCGGTCGACGAGGATGCCGTCGACCACGCCGAGCTGGGAGGGTCCGGGGGTGGAGAGGGTGAAGCCGATGGCCCGGCAGCCCTCCTCGACGTCCGCCTCGCGCACCAGGTCCTCGGTGGCGGGGTCCGCCGCGTTGTAGACGCAGGCGACCTGGTTGCCCTCGTAGATCCGGCCCTTGTCGGCGGCGTACGCCTCCATGGAGCCGTGCCAGTCGAGGTGGTCGGGCGCCAGGTTGAGCACGGCCGCGGAGTGGGCGCGCAGCGAGGGCGACCAGTGCAGCTGGTAGCTGGAGAGCTCGACGGCGAGCACGTCGTACGTCTCCTCGCCGAGGACGGCGTCCAGGAGGGAGACGCCGATGTTGCCGACGGCCGCGGTGCGCAGCCCGGCCGCCTCCAGGATCGAGGCGAGCATCCGTACGGTCGTCGTCTTGCCGTTGGTGCCGGTGACCGCGAGCCAGGGGGCCGGCTTCCTGCCGTCCTGTCCGCGCAGCCGCCAGGCGAGTTCGACGTCGCCCCAGACCGGGACGCCCGCTTCGGCGGCCGCGGCGAACAGCGGCTTGCCGGGCTTCCAGCCCGGGGCGGTGACGATCAGCTCGGTGGACTTCGGCAGGGTGTCCCCGTCGCCGAGGCGCACGGTGATGCCCTGTGCCTCCAGCTCCGCGGCCTGGGTCCGCGAGCGCGCGTCGTCCCCGTCGTTGACCACGGTGACGAGGGCGCCGAGGCCGTGCAGCGCGCGGGCCGCCGGGATCCCGGAGACCCCGAGTCCGGCGACCGTGACGTGCTTGCCCTGCCAGTCCACGTTGCTCACTTCTTGGCTGCCCATCCCGCGTAGAAGAGGCCGAGGCCGACGATCACGCACATGCCCTGGATGATCCAGAAGCGGACCACGACAAGGACTTCGGACCACCCCTTGAGTTCGAAGTGGTGCTGGAGCGGTGCCATCCGGAAGACGCGCTTGCCGGTCATCTTGAACGAGCCGACCTGGATGACGACGGACATCGTGATCATCACGAAGAGGCCGCCGAGCACCGCCATCAGGAACTCGGTGCGGGAGCAGATCGCCAGACCGGCGAGCGCGCCGCCGAGGGCGAGCGAGCCGGTGTCCCCCATGAAGATCTTGGCCGGCGAGGTGTTCCACCACAGGAAGCCGAAGCAGGAGCCCATCAGGGCGGACGCCACGACGGCGAGGTCGAGCGGATCTCGTACCTCGAAGCAGGCGCTCGGGTTGGTGAGGGTGGCCGCGTTGGCGCAGGACTCCTGGAACTGCCAGAGCCCGATGAAGGTGTAGGCACCGAAGACCATCACCGAGGCGCCGGTGGCGAGGCCGTCCAGACCGTCCGTCAGGTTCACGCCGTTGGACATGGCGAGGATCATGAAGAGCGCCCAGACCACGAACAGCACCGGGCCGATCGACCAGCCGAAGTCCTCGACGAACGAGAGCTTGGTGGAGGCGGGGGTGTTGCCGCGGGCGTCGGCGAACTGGAGCGAGAGCACCGCGAAGGCGATGCCGACGATCAGCTGGCCGGCCATCTTCGCCTTGGCCCGCAGACCCAGCGAGCGCTGCTTGACGATCTTGATGTAGTCGTCGAGGAAGCCGACGAGACCCATCCCCGCCATCAGGAAGAGGACCAGCACACCGGAGAAGCGCATGTCCTCGCCGGTGATCACCTTCGCCAGGACGTACGCGATGATCGTCGCCAGGATGAAGGCGATGCCGCCCATGGTGGGCGTGCCCTTCTTGGAGCCGTGGGTACGCGGGCCGTCGTCCCGGATGAACTGCCCGTATCCCTTGCGGGCCAGCAGCTTGATCAGCAGCGGAGTGCCGACCAGGGTCAGGAAGAGCCCGATGGCCCCCGCGAAGAGGATCTGCCTCATCGGCCCGCGACCTCGCCCTCGGTCGCGTTCTCCAGCAGTGCCGTAACGACCTGCTCCAGGCCGACCGACCGGGACGCCTTCACCAGCACGACGTCTCCCGGGCGCAGTTCACTGCGCAACAGATCGACGGCAGCCTGTGCGTCGGACACATGCACCGACTCCTCACCCCACGAACCCTCGTTGTATGCGCCCAGTTGCAGCCAGGAGGCTTCTCTGCCCCCGACCGCGACGAGCTTGCTGACGTTGAGCCGGACGGCGAGCCGTCCGACCGCGTCGTGCTCGGCGAGCGAGGCGTCGCCGAGCTCGGCCATCAGGCCGAGCACCGCCCACGTACGACGCCCCTTCCCCATGGCGACCAGCGCGCGCAGCGCTGCCTTCACGGATTCGGGGTTGGCGTTGTAGGCGTCATTGACGAACGTCACGCCGTCCGGACGCTCGGTGACCTCCATGCGCCAGCGGGAGAGGGTGCCCGCCTCGGAGAGCGCCTCGGCGATCTCGTCTGCGGACAGGCCCAACTCATGGGCGACGGCGGCCGCGGCGAGCGCGTTCGACACGTGGTGCTCACCGTACAGGCGCATGGTCACATCGCTGCACCCGGTGGGTGTGTGGAGGCGGAACGCGGGGCGTCCGTCGTCGGTGAGCCGCACGTTCTCGCCCCGTACGTCCGCATCCGCGGCTTCGCCGAAGAGCAGCACCCGGGCCTTGGTGCGGGAGGTCATGGCGCGTACGAGGGGGTCGTCGGCGTTGAGCACGGCGAGGCCGTCCTCGGGGAGCGACTCGACCATCTCGCCCTTGGCCTGGGCGATCTGCTCCCGGCCGCCGAACTCGCCGATGTGCGCGGTGCCGACGTTGAGGACGAGGCCGATCCTCGGCGGCACGAGGCCGGTGAGGTAACAGATGTCGCCGATGTAGCGGGCGCCCATCTCCAGGACGAGGTGGCGGGTCTCCTCCGTGGCCCGCAGCGCGGTGAGCGGCAGGCCGATCTCGTTGTTGAGGTTGCCCTCGGGGTAGACCGTGGGGCCCTTGCGCTCCAGGAGCTGGGCGATGAGGTCCTTCGTGGAGGTCTTGCCCGCGGATCCGGTGAGGGCGACGACGGTGGTGCCGAGGCGGCCGACGACCGCGCGGGCGAGCGCGCCGAGCGCCGCGACGACGTCGTCGACGACGATCGCGGGCACGCCGACGGGACGGGCGGCCAGGACGGCCGCGGCGCCCGCCTCGACGGCGCCCCGGGCGTAGTCGTGGCCGTCGGCCCGTTCGCCGGCGAAGGCGACGAAGAGGCTGCCTTGCCGCACCTGGCGGGAGTCGCTGACGACCGGCCCGCTGACGATTGCTGCCGGATCCGGTATGTCGTACGACTGCCCGCCGACGATTTCGGCGATCTCGGCGAGGGAAAGGGCGATCACTTGGTCATCCCTGACTGTTGTTCTCGTGGGTGGAGGCACGGGGGGTGGCGCTCTCGTCTCCCAGGGACCGCTCGATGGCCGCGCGCAGGACCACCCGGTCGTCGAAGGGCCGGACCACGCCGTGGACGTCCTGGCCCTGCTCGTGGCCCTTGCCGGCGACCAGCACGGTGTCGCCGGGTCCGGCCCGGCCGACGGCGGCGGCGATGGCGGCGGCCCGGTCGGCGTCGACCAGGACGTCGCCGCGTTCGTGCACGGGCACTTCGGCGGCGCCGGCGAGCATCGCGGCGAGGATGCCGAGCGGGTCCTCGGAGCGGGGGTTGTCTGAGGTCAGGACGGCGGTGTCGGCGAGCCGGGCCGCGGCAGCGCCCATCGGGCCGCGCTTGGTGGTGTCGCGGTCGCCGCCGCAGCCGAGGACGATGTGCAGCTTGCCCTCGGTGACCTTCTGCAGGGAGCGCAGCACCGACTCGACGGCGTCGGTCTTGTGCGCGTAGTCGACGAGTGCGAGGTACGGCTGTCCCGCGTCGACCCGCTCCAGCCGGCCGGGCACCCCGGGCACGGCGGCGACGCCGTCGGCCGCGGTCTGCGGGTCGATGCCGGCGACGGCGAGGGTGACGATCGCGGCCAGGGTGTTGGCGACGTTGAACGGGCCGGGCAGCGGGGCCCTGGCGGTGGCCCGCTCGTCCTTGGGACCGACGACGGTGAAGGTGGACCCGAGCGGGCCGACCTCGACGTCCTCGGCCCGCCAGTCGGCGTCCGGGTGGCCCTCGGCGGAGAAGGTGGTGAGGGGGACGGACGCCTCGGTGATCAGCCTGCGGCCGTACTCGTCGTCGAAGTTGACGACGCCCTGCCGGCTGCGCCGGGGGGTGAACAGCTGCGCCTTGGCCTGGAAGTAGTCCTCCATGCCGGAGTGGAACTCCATGTGCTCCGGGCTGAGGTTGTTGAAGACGGCGACGTCGAAGACGCAGCCGTCGACCCGGCCGAGCACCAGCGCGTGGCTGGAGACCTCCATGGTCACCGCGTCCACGCCGCGTTCGCGCATGACGGCGTACAGGGCCTGGAGATCGGTGGCTTCGGGGGTGGTGCGCTCGGACTTGATGCGCTCGTCGCCGATCCGCATCTCGACGGTGCCGATGAGGCCGGTGTCGCGTCCGGCGCCCCGGAAGCCGCCTTCGACGAGGTAGGCGGTGGTGGTCTTGCCGGAGGTCCCGGTGATGCCGATCTGGAGCAGGTCGGTGCCGGGGTGGCCGTAGATCTCGGCGGCGAGTTCGCCCATCCGGCCGCGCGGGTCCTCGGTGACCAGCACCGGGAGTCCGGTGGCGGCGGCGCGTTCGGCGCCGTCCGGGTCGGTGAGGATCGCGGCGGCGCCGAGGCCGGCCGCCTGGGCGGTGAAGTCGGCGCCGTGCAGACGGGCGCCCGGCAGGGCCGCGTACAGATCTCCGGGGCGTACGGCCCGGGAGTCGTGGGTGATGCCGGTGACTTCGCCGGTGCCCGGCGGTTCGGCTCCCAGCCGGGCTGCCAGCTCGCCGAGGGAGGTCGGCCGCAGCCGATCCGGGCGGGGCGCTCCCGGGTAGTTCACAGGCGCGTCCTTCGGGGTGGTTCGGGACTGTTCAGCGTGGGGCACGGCGGTGAGCGTACCGGGCGCACCCGGCCTCTCGCGAAGTGAGGGGCCGGGGGTACGGGGCTTCCCGTTCCGGTTCCCGGGATCAGGGGTGATGGTTGTCACTGGTGGTCTCCGCGAGTTCACTCGTCGGGCTTGGAAAACACCGGCAGCCTGGCCGGCTCGCTGCCGGACGGCGGGGTCTGGAGCGTCTTCAGCGCGAACTCCATGACCTGCTTGTAGATGGGGCCGCAGATCTGGCCGCCGAAGTAGTTGCCCTTGACGGGGTTCTGGATCGCGCAGTAGACGGTGATCTGGGGGTTGTCGGCGGGGGCGAAGCCGGCGAAGGAGGCGGTGTAGCCGTGGTAGCCGCCGCGTACCGGGTCGACGCGGTTGGCCGTTCCGGTCTTGCCCGCGACCCGGTAGCCGGGGATCTTGGCCTTCGTTCCGGTGCCCTCCTCGTCGCCGACCACGGATTCCAGCATGGTGGCGAGCGTCTTGGCGGTCTTCTCGCTGACCACCCTGGTCTGTTCGGGGGCCTCGGCCGGGGTGAAGCGGCCGTCGGCGCCCTTGGTGCCGCGCACGAGGGTCGGCTGGATGCGGACTCCCCCGTTGGCGATCGTCGAGTAGATCGAGGCGGCCTGCATCGCGTTGAGGGAGAGGCCCTGGCCGAAGGGGATCGTGAACTGCTGCGAGGTGGACCAGTCCTGGGGCTTGGCGAGGATGCCGGGGGTCTCTCCCGGGTAGCCGAGCCCGGTCGGCGAGCCGATGCCGAACTTCCGCAAATAGGAGTAAAGCACCTTGTTGGCCTGGGCCTGGGTCTTCCCCAGCTGTCCGGTGGCCAGGATGGTGCCGATGTTGCTGGACTTGGCGAGTACGCCGTTGAGCGTCAGGTTCCAGGTGCGGTGGTCGACGTCGTCCTTGAAGAGCCGGTCGCCTCGGTGCAGCCGGTTGGGGACCGTGACGTGCGTACCGGGGGTGGCGACGCCCTCCTCCAGCACGGCGGCCATGGACATGACCTTGCTGGTGGAGCCGGGCTCGTACACGTCCTGGAGGGCCGCGTTGCCCAGGGCCGCGGCGTCGGCCTGGGAGAGGTCGTTGGGGTCGAAGCCCGGGGCGTTGGCCATGGCGAGCACCTCACCGGTCCGGGTGTTCTGGACGATCACGTAACCCCGGTCGGCCTTGGACTTCTTCACCTGCTCGGAGATGGCCTTCTGGGCCGCCCACTGGATGTCGCGGTCGATGGTCAGCTCGACGTCGGAGCCCGCGACCGCGGGGACCTCCTTGGTGCCTGCGGTGGGCACCCGCCGGCCGCCGGACTGGGCGTACTTGATCGTGCCGTCCTCGCCCGCCAGCTCCTTGTCGAGCTTGGACTCAAGGCCGCCGGCGCCCTTGCCCTCGGCGTTGACGTAACCCAGTATCCCGGCGGCGAGCCCGCCGTTGGGGTAGACGCGCTTGGTGGTCGACTCCTGGAAGACCCCGGCCAGCACATTGGCCCCGGGGCCGCCGGCCGCCTTGTCCTTCGCGGCCTTCTCGGCGAAGACGGACTTGAGGTCCTTGATCTGCTTCCAGACCTGCGGGGTCTGCCGGCGGGCCAGCACGGCGTACCGGCTCTTCGGCTTCGACAGCTTCTTCGTGAGCTCCGCCGCGTCGGCCCCGAGGATGGGTGCGAGCAGGGCGGCGGCCTGCTGGGGGGCGTCGGGCGCCTTGCTGTCCGCCGGGGTGAACATCTTGGGGTCGGCGGTGATGTCGTACGCGTCGACGCTGGTGGCCAGCGCGATGCCGCTGCGGTCGGTGATCTCGCCGCGTTCGGCGGCGACCGTGTAGCTGAGATAGCGGTTCTTCTCGGCCTTGGCCGCGTACGCGCTGGCGTCGACGGCCTGGACCTGGAGGAGCCGGACGACGAACGCGATCATGACGAGCGTCAGGGCGAGGCTGACCAGCCGCAGCCGGGGGCGCGGGCTGCCGAGGCGCAGCGTCCGGGCGGGGCGGCGCCCGCGCGCGGTCCGGCCGCGCGGCACGGCGGACGACGGCCGCCGGCGGGGCGCCGGACGGGCCGCGGGGCGTGGGGCGCGGCCCGCCGCGTTACGGGGACGGGCGGGGCCGGGTACCCGGCGGCGCGGTGGTTCCTGGGAGGGCACTGCGTCACCTGCCGGGGCTCGGGGAGGTCTGGTTGGCCGGGGTACGCGGGGTCGCGGCGGTGCCCGGCTTCGCCGGGGCGGACGTGGAGGCGCCGGGCGCGGGCGCGGTGGCGGCCGCGGTGCCCGACGGGGTGGCGGGCGGCGGGGCCGGGGCTGTGGTCTTCGGCGGTGCGGGGGCCGGTGGCGCGGTGGCGGCCGACGGCACACCGCGCACCGTGCCGTCCGGGTCGAGGAAGACGGGGCTGCCGCCGGGGACCATGCCCAGCTCCCGGGCGCGGCGCGCGAGGGCGTCGGGCTCCGACGAGCGGTCGACGTCGCGCTGGAGGGCCTGCTGCTCGTCGGTGAGGTCGGTGGTCCGCTTCTTCAGCTCGCTCAGCCGGAACGATCCTTCGTTGAGCGCGGAGTTGAGCAGCAGCAGCGTGATCAGACCGCCGCCGAGGAGCAGGACGACCAGCAGCACGAAGGGGGTCCGGGCCGCGCTGCTCGGTCCGGCGGGCATCAGCCGGGTGAGCCGTGCGGCGCGTCCTTTCAGCTGCCCGGCCGGCTTGCTCACCGCACCGCTCCGTCCCCCGCGTCAGCGCTCCGGCGGCTCATCGCTCCTCCTCGCGGATGCGCTGGGCGCCGCGCAGCCGGGCGGGGGCGGCGCGCCGGTTCTCGGCGACCTCCTCCTCGGTGGGCAGCTCCGCGCCTCGGGTGAGCAGCTTCAGCCGGGGCTGGTAGCGCTCGGGGACGACCGGCAGACCGGGCGGGGCGGTGTTGGCGGCGCCTGCCGCGAACACCTGCTTGACCAGCCGGTCCTCCAGCGAGTGGTACGACAGGACGGCGATGCGTCCGCCGACGGCGAGGCTCCCGACGGCGGCCGGGATCGCCCGCTCCAGCACGGTGAGCTCGCCGTTGACCTCGATGCGCAGGGCCTGGAAGGTGCGCTTGGCGGGGTTGCCGCCGGTGCGCTTGGCGGCCTGCGGCAGCGAGTCGCGGATCAGCTCGACGAGTCTGGCGCTGTTGCTGAAGGGCTCCTTCTCGCGCTCGCGCACGACGGCGGAGACGATCCGCTTCGCCTGCTTCTCCTCGCCGTACGCCCGCAGGATCCGCACCAGCTCGCCCGGCGGGTAGGTGTTGAGCACCTCGGCCGCGCCGATCCCGGTCGTCTGGTCCATCCGCATGTCGAGGGGGGCGTCCTGGGCGTACGCGAAGCCTCGGTCGGCCTCGTCCAGCTGCATCGAGGAGACCCCGAGGTCGAACAGGACCCCCTGGACCTTGGGGACGCCGAGCCGGTCGAGCACCTCGGGCAGTTCGTCGTAGACGGCGTGCACGAGTGTGGCGCGGTCGCCGTAGGGCGCGAGGCGTTCGCCGGAGAGCCGCAGCGCCTCCTTGTCCCGGTCCAGCGCGATCAGCCGGGCGGTGGGGAAGGCGGAGAGGAGCGCTTCGCTGTGCCCGCCGAGTCCCAGGGTGCAGTCGACGACCACGGGCGGCTGCGGGCCCGCCGCCTCCAGAGCCGGGGCCAACAGGTCCAGGCATCGCTGGAGCATCACCGGGACGTGTCGGGTCTGGCTCATGCGCCCTCTCAGGCTCAGGTCCCGGGTGGCTGCACGTACGGCCTGGTCCCCGCCCGCTCGCGAAGGGGAGGTCCGCCGGCGCCGGGGAAGGGGCGTCAGCCGACCGGCGAGTGGGAGAGGGCCGGGCCGTACGTACGCCGCGCACACGGGGAAAAATTCGGAATGTGCAGGGTGTCGGTAACTTCCCGTCACTTTAGTCCACCCTGCCATTCGATCGATTCCCGATCAATCAACCCCGCAGCGCGTCGGGCATCCCTTTGTTCACCCGAGCGGGTGACCTGCTGTGAGGCTTGTGGGTTACCTCACAACAAGCGTCGTTGACGTTCTTTGTCCGCTTCCCCACCACGACGGAGAGGCTCCCGGCCGCTAACGTCTTGTCCATGTCGACTTCCGCGCACTCCCCCGCCGAGCCCGCCGTCCCCACGGTCACCGACCGCCTGGTCGAAGCGAACGGGCGCTACGCGTCTGAGTTCACCGACCCCGGCATGGACGCGAAGCCGGTGCTGCGCGTCGCCGTCGTCGCCTGCATGGACGCCCGGCTCGACCTGCACAAGGCGCTCGGCCTGGCCCTGGGCGACTGCCACACCATCCGCAACGCGGGCGGCGTGGTCACCGACGACGTGATCCGCTCGCTGTCGATCAGCCAGCGGGCCCTCGGCACCCGCAGCGTGATACTGATCCACCACACCAACTGCGGCATGGAGTCGATCACCGAGGAGTTCCGGCAGGAACTGGAGATGGAGGTCGGCCAGCGGCCGGCCTGGGCGGTGGAGGCCTACAAGGACGCCGACCAGGACGTGCGGCAGTCGATGCAGCGCGTGCGCACCTCGCCGTTCCTGCTGCACACCGACGACGTGCGCGGTTTCGTCTTCGACGTGACCACCGGTCTGCTGCGCGAGATCCCGCCGGCCGTCTGATCCGGAATCCCGCGGCGCCGGAAGGTGACGGACACGTTCCGGTGACGAAATCCCCACCTAGCCCGACATATCTCCCCCGGTTGTCCACAGGCGAGTGACACGAAGCGGTAACGGCAACAAGAATGCGTGTGTGACACCCCGTCGGGCCCCGCCCGGCGCGGTGTCGGTATTCGGGGTGGGCCGGGCCGCACGAGGGCGCCGGCCCGTGACTGGGGAATCCCGTGCTCCTGGTGAGCGTGGGGCAGGGCCGAGGAGGGCCGGGTGACGACCTATGACGATCGAGCGAGCCTCACAGATCTGACGACCACCGCGGAGCGGGTGCGCAGGTCGGTGGAGCGTGTGATCGAGGGCAAGCCGGAGGTCGTACGGCTTTCGCTGACCGTGCTGCTCGCGGAGGGGCACCTCCTGATCGAGGACGTCCCCGGCGTCGGCAAGACCATGCTGGCCAAGGCGCTGGCCCGGTCCATCGACTGCTCGGTGCGGCGCATCCAGTTCACACCGGACCTGCTGCCCTCGGACATCACCGGTGTGTCCATCTACGACCAGCAGCGCCGCGACTTCGAGTTCAAACCGGGCGCGATCTTCGCCCAGATCGTGATCGGCGACGAGATCAACCGCGCCTCGCCCAAGACCCAGTCCGCGCTGCTGGAGTCGATGGAGGAGCGCCAGGTCACCATCGACGGGCACACCTACGAGCTGCCCGACCCCTTCATGGTCGTCGCCACGCAGAACCCGGTGGAGATGGAGGGCACCTATCCGCTGCCCGAGGCCCAGCGCGACCGCTTCATGGCCCGGGTGTCGATCGGCTATCCGAGCGCGGAGGCCGAGCTCCAGATGCTCGATGTGCACGGCGGCGTCTCACCGCTCGACGACCTCCAGCCCGTGGCCCACGCGCACGACATCGTGAAGCTGATCGACGCGGTGCGCACGGTGCATGTCGCCGACGCCGTACGGCGGTACGCGGTGCAGCTCGTCGGCGCCACGCGCAACCACCCCGACCTCAGACTCGGCGCCTCGCCGCGCGCCACGCTGCATCTGCTGCGCGCCGCGAAGGCCTCCGCCGCGCTGAGCGGCCGGGACTACTGCCTGCCCGACGATGTGCAGGCCCTGGCCGTCGCGGTGCTCGCCCACCGGCTGCTGCCCACCGCACAGGCCCAGCTCAACCGCCGCACCGCCGAGCAGGTCGTGCTGGAGATCCTCCAGCAGACCCCGGTGCCCACGGCCGCCGGAGGCACGGCCGTCACGCCCCCGCAGCACCAGCCGGGCCCGGCGTACGGCGGCCGGCAGCAGCCCGGCGTACGGCGGCTCTGATGGCCGCCGGGGGGCCGGTCCCGATGGACGACAGCGACGACAAGGGCGGTCTGCGCGCCGCGCTGGGCGGGCTGACCACCCGGGGGCGCTCCTTCCTCGCGGCCGGTGTCGCGGCGGCGGTCTGCGCCTATGTGCTGGGCCAGGCGGACCTGCTGCGGGTCGGACTGCTGCTCGCCGTGCTGCCGCTGGTGTGTGTGACCGTGCTCTACCGGACCCGGTACCGCGTCGCGGGCACCCGGCGGCTCTCCCCCTCACGGGTGCCGGCGGGTGCCGAGGCGCGCGTCCATCTGCGCGTGGACAACGTCTCGCGGCTGCCCACGGGCCTGCTGATGCTCCAGGACCGGGTGCCGTACGTGCTCGGGCCCCGGCCCCGCTTCGTGCTGGACCGGGTGGAGGCGGGCGGGCGGCGCGAGGTGTCCTACCGGGTGCGCTCGGACCTGCGCGGGCGCTACCCGCTCGGTCCGCTCCAGCTGCGGCTGAGCGACCCGTTCGGGATGTGCGAGCTGACGCGTTCCTTCAGCGCGTACGACACCCTGGTGGTCATCCCCCGGACCGAGCCGCTGCCGCCGGTGCGGCTGGCGGGCGAGGCGACCGGGTACGGCGAGGGCCGTCAGCGCTCGCTGGCGCTGGCCGGCGAGGACGACGTGATCCCGCGCGGCTACCGGCACGGCGACGATCTGCGCCGCGTCCACTGGCGCTCCACCGCGCGCTACGGCGAGCTGATGGTGCGCCGCGAGGAGCAGCCGCAGCGCGCCAGGTGCACGGTGCTGCTGGACACGCGGCAGATCGCCTACCAGGGCGCGGGTCCCGACTCGGCGTTCGAGTGGGCCGTCTCCGGGGCGGCCTCCGTCCTGGTGCACATGCTGGAGCGGGGCTTCGCGGTCCGGCTGCTGACGGACAATGGGACGGTGGTGCCGGGCGAGGGCGAGAGCGGCTTCGCCGGTGCCACCCAGGACTCCGCGGACGCGGCCGGTCTGATGATGGACACCCTGGCCGAGGTGGACCACTCCGACGGAGGCGGTCTCTCCCGCGCCTACGACGTGCTGCGCGGCGGCAACGAGGGCCTGCTGATCGCCTTCCTCGGCGAGCTGGACGAGGAGCAGGCGGCCGTGGCGGCCCGGATGCGGCAGCGCAGCGGCGGGGCCGTCGCGTTCGTCCTCGACAGCGCCGCCTGGGTGCACGGCGAGAGCCCGGCCACCCGGGAGGCGTCCGAGCAGCGGCTGCGGCGGCTGCGCGAGTCGGGGTGGACGGCGGTGCCCGTGCGGCCCGGCACGGCTCTCGCCGGGCTGTGGCAGCAGGCGGGTCATCACGGCTCGCTGACGCAGTCCGCCGCGGTCGGCGGCACGACGGGCGGTACGACGGGATTCTCCGGTGGTTGGTCATGAGGGGACGGTCATGAGCGGTCGTGGTCGGCTGGCGCTGTGCGCCTTTGCGGCGACGCTGATGGCGGCGTGTTCGATGCTGCCGCTGGTCGACCCGGTCACCTGGATTCTGCAGGCCGCGTTCATGCTGGCCGTCGTGAGCGGTGCGGGCGCGCTCTGCCGCCGGGTGCCGCTGCCCCGGGTCCTGACGGTCGCCGCGCAGCTGCTGGTCATGCTGGTGCTGCTGACCGTGGCCTTCGCCCGGCAGCAGGCCCTGGCCGGGCTGGTCCCGGGGCCGCAGGCCGTGCGGCAGCTCGCGGATCTGCTGACGGCGGGCGCGGACGACGTCGGACGGTACGCGATTCCGGCGCCGGCCACCCCGGGCATCCGGCTGATGCTGGTGGGCGGTGTGCTGCTGGTCGGGCTCGCGGTGGACGTGCTGGCGGTGACGTTCCGCAGCGCCGCGCCCGCCGGGCTGCCCCTGCTGGCGCTCTACTCGGTCGCCGCGGGCCTCTCGGACGGCGGCGCGGACTGGCTGTGGTTCCTGCTGGCCGCCTGCGGCTATCTGCTGCTTCTGCTGGCCGAGGGGCGGGACCGGCTCTCCCAGTGGGGCCGGGTCTTCGCCGGTGCGGCCGGGTCCGGGAACGGGCTGCCCTCCGGGATCGACTCCCCGGGCCTCGGGGCGCTCGCCCCGGTGCGCACGGGCCGGCGGATCGGGGCCCTGGCGCTGGGCATCGCGCTGGTCGTGCCGGCGGCGCTGCCCGCGCTCGACGGCGGTCTGCTGGCCGGTACGGCCGGCGGGAACGGCAAGGGGGGAGGCGGCGGCACGATCTCCGCGGTGAACCCCCTGGTCTCGCTCCAGAACAACCTGAACCAGCCGGAGAACCGGGAGGTGATCTCGTACCGCACCAACTCCGAGGACACCCAGGGCTTCTATCTGCGCATCCTGGCCCTGGACCAGTTCAACGGGAACGAGTGGCGTGCCTCGACCCGGAGTCTGAAGGATGTGCCGAAGCGGATGCCGGACCCGGCCGGCCTCGCCCCGGACGTCGCCGTGACGGAGATCAGGTCGAACATCTCCGCCTCGCCCTCGTACCGGCAGACCTATCTGCCGCTCCCCTATCCGGCCACCGAGGTCAGGATCGGCGGGCGCTGGCGCTTCGAGCCGGAGGGGCGCACCCTCGTCGGGGACGACGGTGAGACGACCGGCGGCGCCCGGTACACGGTCTCCAGCCTGGAGGTGCAGCCGACGGCGGCCCAGCTCGCCCGGGCGGGCGCGGCCCCGGCGGCGCTGCTGCGCGAGTACACCCGGGTGCCCGACTCCCTGCCGAAGGTGGTCGCGCAGACGGCCGACGAGGTGACGAAGGGCGCGGCCAACGCCTACGAGCAGGCGGTGAAGCTGCAGAACTACTTCTCCACCGACGGCGGGTTCACCTACGACACCTCGGTGAACTCGGGGACCGGCAGCGCCGCGATCGCCCGCTTCCTGAAGGACAAGGAGGGCTTCTGCGTCCACTTCTCCTTCACGATGGCCGCGATGGCGCGGACGCTGGGCATCCCGGCCCGGGTCGCGGTGGGGTTCACCCCCGGCACCGCGCAGTCGGACGGTTCGGTCTCGGTCGGCCTGCGCGACGCGCACGCCTGGCCCGAGCTGTATTTCGAGGGCATCGGCTGGACCCGCTTCGAGCCGACGCCGACACGTGGCTCCACCCCCACGTACACCCTGCCGGACGCCCCGTCCGGTGACACGGCGGATCCGGCCCGGCCGGAGACGGGTGCCTCGGCGCCGGTTCCGGTGGCGCCGTCCGCGTCCGACAGCTGCCCGGCCCAGATGCGCAAGCAGGGTGAGTGCGGGAGCACGGAGATGCCCGGTGCCGTGGCGCCGACGGGTGGCGGGACGTCGGCCGGTTCCGTGCTCGGCATCGCCCTGGTGGCCCTGCTCGTGCTGCTGATTCCGCTGCTGCCGGCGGCCTGGCGGGTCAGGGTACGGGCCCGGAGGCTGGGCTCCTCCGCCGGGCGCACCCCGGCCGACGCGACGGCGCGGACGCTGTCGGCGTGGCTGGAGATCACCGACTCGGCGTGGGACCACGGCATCGAGCCGGACGAGTCGCAGACCCCGCGCAAGTCCGCGGCCCGGCTGGTGCGGCTGGGGCGGCTCGACACCGAGGCGGCCGCGGCCGTGCACCGGGTGGCGGGCGCGGTGGAGCAGGTGCTCTACGCGCCCCGGCCGCTCCCGGCGTCGGGGCTCGCGGAGGATGTGGGGACGGTACGGGCGGGGCTGCGGGCCCCGGCCGGCCGGTTCGCCCGGTTCCGCGCGGTCATGGCGCCGCGCTCGGCCGTCCGGGTGGTGTGGGCCCTGTCCGAACGGCGGGCGGCACTGGCCGGGCGGTGGCGGATGCCGCGGCGTCCCGCGTGGGCGCGCCGGCTGTCCCGCCAGGGCGGCTGACGACCCGGGTCCGGGGCACACGCCCCCGGAGCCACGGCAGGGAGTCCCCGGGGGCACGGCATGGGTGAGGGGCGGTCGCAGAAATGCGACCGCCCCTCACCCATAAGTGTTCTGAGCCGGGCTTCCCGAGCGCTTACTGCCCCTGCTCGTCACGGCGACGCTGCCACCGCTGTTCGATCCGGTTCATCACGGACCGGCGCTGTTTGGCCTGCCGGCGTTCGCCGGCGCCTCCGGTGCGGACCGCCTGTTGCTCGCCCGGCTTCGGCGCCTTGCGCCAACCCGTGACCGCGAGCACCGCGCAGCCCAGCATGACGAGGAAACCCACCACGCTGATCCAGATCTGCTGAGCGACCATTCCGGCCATGAGGAGCGCGATACCCACCAGAAAGCCAGCAACTGCCTGGTAGACCCGTCGCCGGGTGTACGTACGCAGCCCACTTCCCTCGAGCGCTGTCGCGAACTTGGGATCTTCGGCGTACAGCGCTCGCTCCATTTGCTCGAGCATTCGCTGCTCGTGCTCCGAGAGCGGCACGGAGTCCTCCTCGTCGTCGGCCGCGGGGGGCGGCCGGTATGCGGCCCTTCCAGGATAGGCAGGGAATCGCCCCCGTGAAACCCGCCCTCAATGCCAATCAGCCAGTCCGGGCCGCCACGACGGCTCAGCTGCTGAGGCGTTGATTCCCCAACCTCCGATCCGTCATGCCGGATGGTGTCCCCCGATCATACGGGGCCGAGGCCCGGATCGGGGCTGCCGGTGCGTACTCCGTCTGCAGCTGCGTTGCTGATCAGCCACGCTGCCGACCCGATCCGGCCGGGGCGCTCAGACCCGCTTCGTGCCCAGGACGTGCAGCTGGGTCGCCACCGAGTGGAAGGCCGGCAGCTCGGCGGCGGCGGTCTCCAGCTTGAGCAGGGCTTCCATCGCGCCCGGTTCGGTGTCCACCAGGACTCCAGGCACGAGGTCGGCGAAGACGCGCACACCGTGGACCGCGCCCACCTCGACATCGGCGGCGGAGACCAGCTCGGTGAGCTGCTCGGCCGTGTAGCGCCGGGGCATCGGGTCGCCCTCGCCCCAGCGGCCCGCCGGGTCGCTGAGCGCCTGCCTGGCCTCGGTGAAGTGGCCCGCGAGCGCCCGGGCCAGGACCGCGCCGCCCAGCCCGGCGGCGAGCAGGCTGAGGGCGCCGGCGGAGCGGAGCGCGTCGACCGCGTGCCGTACCCCCTCGGCGGGGTCGTCCACGTACTCCAGGACGCCGTGGCAGAGCACCGCGTCGTAGCCACCGCGCTCGACCACGTCGAAGAGACCGAGGATGTCGCCCTGCACCCCGTGCACCCGGTCGGCGACGCCGGCCTCGGCGGCCCGGCGCTCCAGCGCGAACAGCGCGTTGGGGCTGGGGTCGACGACGGTGACGCGGTGGCCGAGGCGGGCGACCGGCACCGCGAAGTTGCCGGTGCCGCCGCCGGTGTCCAGCACGTCCAGGGCGTCCCTGCCGGTCGCCTTGACCTGGCGGTCGAGGGCGTCCTTGAGGACCTCCCAGACCACAGCGGTACGGAGGGAGGCGCGGGGGCGCAGCTGGTCCGACACGGCAGTTGACTCCTCGGCACGGTGCCGCCACGGGGGCGGGGCGTGAACAGCGCAGGTAACAGGTCCCGTCCACCCTATGGCCTGGCACCGCCGTCGCCGTCATCCCGTGTCGGGGCGCTCGGCGCGGGGCTGCGGAAGCACCGGCTGGAGCACCAGCAGCCGCTCCACCAGGCGCAGGAACATCGCCGCGTCCCGCAGCAGGTCGTCCGCGTCCCGCCGGGTGGCCGCGCCGGGTATGCCCGCCTCGGCGCGGGCCCGCCGGGCGGCGCCTGCGGCGAACAGCGCGCTCCATTCGGTGAGCTCGGGGGCCAGCTCCGGGAGGACCTCCCAGGCGCTGCGGATGCGCTCGCGGCGCCGCCGGGCGGGCTCGGGCCGCCCCCGGACGGCGAGCACGGCGGCCGCGGTGCGCAGGGCGGCGAGGTGGGCGGTGGCATAGCGCTCGTTCGGCACGTCGAGGACAGCTGCCTCTTCCAGGCCGGCACGGGCCTGGGCGAGGAGATCGAGAGCGGCGGGCGGCGCCGCGGCGCGCCGGACGACGGGGTGGACATCGTGTGCCGGGCCGGTCGGTGAGGGAGCAGGGCCGTCTGCGCGGCGTCGCGGGGCGGCTGCTGCGGACGAGTGGGCCATGACAGAACCTCCTGTCTCGGTAACGGCTTCGTGGCCGTCTGTGTCCATCGTGACGGCACCCACTGACAATCGGTCTCGAACCGGCCCTGACCTGGCATTTTGCTTCGGTCACGAGTTCGGGATACCTTTTTGAACTGACCAGTCAGTTCAAAGAAGGGGGAGGGACTGTGGACAGCCCGCATGCTGCGGCCGGCCCGCACGGGGCCGCCGTCACCGCCGAGGACCTCGGGCTCAGAGGACCGCGCGGCTGGGCCTTCCGGGGCGTGACCTTCAGCGCCGCCCCCGGTTCCCTGATCGCCGCCGAGGGCCCCTCCGGCTCCGGCCGCACCTGCCTGCTGCTCGCCCTCACCGGCCGGATGAAGCCGACCGAGGGCCGGGCGGAGACCGCCGGGCTCCGCCTGCCGCGCCGGGCCGCCGCCGTCCGCCGGATCGCGGCCCTGGGCCCGGTGCCCTCGGTCAGCGAGCTGGACCCGGCCTTCACCGTCGACGAGCACCTGCGTGAGCGGGCCCTGCTCCAGCGCCGCTACGACGGCTCCCTGCGCACCCTGCTGCACCCGCGCCGCGAGCGCGTAGCCGCCGCCCGGGCCCGGATCGACGACGCGCTGACGGCCGCCGGGCTCGACCCCGCCGCCCTGCCCAAGGCCGGGCGGACCTCCGTACGGGATCTGGAGCGGCTGGAGGCGCTGCGGCTCTCCGTGGCCCTCGCGCTGATCGGCCGGCCCCGGCTGCTCGCGGTCGACGACACGGATCTCAAGCTCTCCGACGCCGAGCGGGCCGAGGCCTGGGCGCTGCTGCGCTCCCTCGCCGCCGCCGGCACGACCGTGCTGGCCGTGTGCAGCGAGGCGCCCGAGGACGCCCTCGTCGTCCGCACGGACGCCCCGCACGCGGACGCGGAACGCGCGGGTGCGGAAAAGGACACCGCACCCGACGCCACCGACGGGACCACCGAGGAAGACGAGGAAGGGACGGCCGATGCGTTCGCCGAGACTCGCCGCGCTTGAGCTGAGGCGCTTCGGCCGGGGGAAGCTGCCGCGCGCCGCACTGGCCGCGCTCCTGCTGCTGCCCCTGCTCTACGGCGCCCTGTACCTCTGGTCGTTCTGGGACCCCTACGGCCGCCTGGACCGCATCCCGGTCGCCCTGGTCAACGACGACAAGGGCGCCACCGCCGAGGGCAAGCGGATCACGGCGGGCGACGACATCACCGGGAAACTGCTGGACTCCAAGGTCTTCGACTGGCACGAGGTCAGCGCCGCCGAGGCCGACAAGGGCGTCGAGGACGGCACGTACTACCTCTCGCTGCGCATGCCGTCGGACTTCAGCAAGCGCATCGCCTCCAGCTCCGGCGACTCCCCCGAGACCGGCGCGCTCCAGGTGCGCACCAACGACGCCAACAACTACATCGTCGGGCAGATCTCCCGGACGGTGTTCTCCGAGGTCCGCACTGCAGCGTCGACCAACGCCTCGCGCGGCTTCCTCGACCGGATCTTCATCAGCTTCTCCGACCTGCACGACGCGACGGCGAAGGCCGCCAAGGGTGCCGACGACCTCAAGGGAGGCATCGGCAAGGCGAAGAAGGGCTCCAAGGACCTCGCGGACGGGCTCAAGGAAGCGAAGGGCGGCAGCAGCAGGCTGGCCACCGGCATCGTCAGGCTCGACAAGGGCGCGGGCGATCTGGAGACCGGCTCGCGCCAGGTCGCCGGCGGCACCCAGCTGCTGGCCGACAAGGTCAACAAGGTGGCCGGGGACATCCGCCCGTTCCTGAAGGACAACGGCAAGTCCATCGGTGACACGGCCCGGCTGGTCTCCGACTCGTCGAAGACCGTACGGGACAACCTCGACCTGCTCGTGAAGGCGGCGCCCACCGCCGCGAGCGCCGCACACACCGCGTCCGACGAGCTGACCGAGATCCACCGCACCCGCTGCGAGGACCAGCCGCTGCCCGACCCCACCGTCTGCCCGCCGCTGAAGCGGGCCGTGACGGCGGCGGCCGATGTCGCCGCCGTGGCCGACGACGTGAACGTCCTGGTCAAGAATCAGGACGGGGACCTCAAGAAGCTGCGCACCCAGCTGACCACCCTGCAGAAGCAGGCCGACGCGCTGGCCGAGCGCGCCCCGCACCTGGACGAGGACCTGGAGGCGTCGGTCAAGAAGATCAACGCCCTCAACACCGGCGCCCACAAGGTCGCCAAGGGCGCGGACCAGCTGCACACGGGCCTGACCACGGCCAGGACGGGCTCGGCCGATCTGAACACCGGCGTCGGCAAGCTGAAGAAGGGCGCGACGAGCCTGGACAGCGGGATGATCCGGCTCGGCGACGGCTCGGCGACCCTCGCCCAGGGCCTCAACGACGGCGTGGGAAAGATCCCCGACTACGACAAGAAGGACCGCGACGCCCGGACCGGGGTCATGGCCGACCCCGTGCAGCTGGCCTCCCGGTCGATGCACGCGGCGCCCAACTACGGCACCGGGTTCGCGCCCTACTTCATCCCGCTCTCCCTCTGGGTCGGCGCGATGGTGGCGTACATGCTGATCCAGCCGCTCAGCCGGCGCGCCCTGGCCGCCGGGGCACCGGCCTGGCGGATCGCCCTCGCGGGCTGGCTGCCGGTGGCCGCGATCGGGCTGCTCCAGGTGGGCGCCCTGATGTCCGTACTGCACTGGGGGCTCGGCCTGCAGATGACCCGGGCCGCCGGGACGATCGGCTTCCTCGCCCTGGTCACCTGCTGCTTCGCCGCGATCGTGCAGTGGCTGAACGCCCGCTTCGGAGCGGCCGGGCGCATCCTCGTCCTCGCGGTGCTGATGCTCCAGCTGACCTCGGCCGGCGGCACCTACCCCGTACAGACGAGTCCGGGCTTCTTCAACGCGATCCACCCCTATCTGCCGATGAGCTACATCGTGGAGGGGCTGCGCCGGCTGATCACGGGCGGCGGGCTCGGCCCGGTCTGGCAGGGCTGTGCTGTGCTGCTCGCCTTCACCGCAGGTGCGCTCGCGCTGACCGCGCTGTCCGCGCGCCGCAAGCAGATGTGGACCCTGGACCGGCTGCACCCGGAGCTGAGCCTGTGAGCGCCCCGGGACCTGTGAGAATCAGGAGCATGGAAAGCAGTAGCACCACGCGCCGCCGGGCCACCCGGCAGAAGCTCTACGAGGCGGCGGTGACCCTCATCGCCGAGAAGGGTTTCTCCGCCACCACGGTGGACGAGATCGCCGAGCGCGCCGGGGTCGCCAAGGGCACGGTCTACTACAACTTCAAGAGCAAGACCGAGCTGTTCGAGGAGCTGCTGCGGCACGGGGTCGGGCTGCTGACCGCCTCGCTGCGGGCCGCGGCCGAGGAGACCGACGCGCGGGGCGGCAGCCGGGTCGAGGCGCTGGACGCCATGATCCGGGCCGGTCTGGCCTTCATCGACCGCTATCCCGCCTTCACCCAGCTGTACGTGGCCGAGCTCTGGCGCACCAACCGCGCCTGGCAGGGGACGCTGCTGGTGGTCCGCCAGGAGGCCGTCGCCGTGGTCGAGGGCGTGCTGCGGGAGGGCGTCGCGAACGGCGAGCTGAGCGAGGAGATCGACATCCCGCTGACGGCGGCCGCGCTGGTCGGGATGGTGCTGGTGGCGGCGCTGGACTGGCAGGCGTTCCAGCCGGAGCGGTCGATCGACGACGTGCACTCGGCGCTGTCCCTGCTGCTGCACGGGCGGGTCAGCGGGCGCTGAGCCGGGCCCGGCCCGCCCCCGGACGTGCGAAGGCGCCGTCCGACGGGGCTCGATCCCCCCCGAGCCTCGCCGGACCGGCGCCTTGCGTGCAGCCGGAGAACCATCCCCCGTGACCCCGTGTCCCCCGTGGTCCCGGGTCCTCCGTCGTGCACCCCCGTTCGGAAGGGGGCGCCGCCGCGTTCCGCAGCCCCGTGCCGGCGGTGCCGCGGCGGCGCCCCTCCCGTGGTCCCCCACTCTGCCGTTCCCGCAGGTCGCGGCCCATCCGTGTCCCTACTCATCTCACGCCCTAGGTACGGATACTCAGACCTGGGCCCCCGCACCCGGCCGCACGGGCCCGCCGGCTGGTTACGATCACGTCCGTGTCCGTACTCCCCCTGGTGTTCACGAGCGGCTGGGCGAGCGGGATCAACGCCTACGCGGTGGTCCTGCTGCTCGGCGTCCTCGGCGCGACCGGAGTGACCGACGAGGTGCCCGCCTCGCTCCAGCGCACCGATGTCCTCGTCGTCGCCGGTGTGCTCTTCCTCTGCGAGGTGGTCGCGGACAAGATCCCGTACGTGGACTCGGTCTGGGACTCGGTGCACACCGTCATCAGGCCGCTGGCGGGCGCCGTCGTGGCGGCGCTGCTCGCGGGCGAGAGCGGGTCGCTGCCCGAGCTGGCGGCCGGGGCCGTCGGCGGTTCCACCGCGCTGATGAGCCATCTGGTGAAGGCCGGCACCAGGATGGCGGTCAACACCTCCCCCGAGCCCTTCAGCAATATCGCGCTGAGCACTGCCGAGGACCTCGGCGTCGCGGGGGTCGTCACCTTCGCCGTATTCCACCCGTGGATCGCCGCCGGCATCGCCGGGACCCTGCTGCTGCTCGGCCTGGTGATACTGGTCTTCCTGGCCTCCCGGATCCGCCGGTTCCTGCGCCGCAGGGCGCAGCGCCGGGAGGAGAGGCGGCTGGCGCAGTCCGTCTCCCACCGGCCTGACGACTGAGCTGTCGGAGGCAGTCGTTAAAGTCCCTGGCATGGCACGTATTGCGGTGATCGGCGCCGGGATGGGCGCGATGTCGGCGGCGGCCCGGCTGGCCGTGGCAGGCCACCGGGTGACGGTGTACGAGCGGTCGCAGACCTACGGCGGCTCGCTCGGCCGGCATGCGCGGGACGGGTTCGTCTTCGACACCGGGCCCGGTCTGCTCCATCTGCCCGCGGTCTACCGCGACCTGTTCGTGAAGACCGGCAAGGAGCCGCTGGAGCAGTGCGTCTCGCTGACCCAGGTGGACCCGGCGAGCCGCCATGTCTTCGCGGACGGCACGGACGTCCGTCTGCCGAACGCGTCACGCGCCGGGACGGTCGCCGCTCTGGACGCCGCGCTAGGCAGCGGTGCGGGCGGGAGGTGGGGCGCCTTCCTCGACCGGGCCAGGGACGCCTGGGACCGCTCCAGGCGTCCGCTGCTCGAGGAGCCGCTGCGCCCCGACTGGCAGGTGCTGACCCGCGACCCCTATCCGGCTCCGGCGCACCGCAGGCTGCTGCGTCCGGCCCGGCGGGCGGGCACGGTGGCGGAGATCGGTGCCTGGGAGCTGGCGGACCCCCGTCTCGCCGCCCTGCTGGACGGGTACGCGCTGTCGTACGGCCTGGATCCGCTGCACGCCCCGGCGGGCGCGGCCCTGCTGCCGTACATGGAGGAGACGTTCGGCAGCTGGTACGTCATGGGCGGGATGCGGGCGCTGGCGCAGGCGGTGTACGAGCGGTGCCTGGCCCGGAAGGTGGAGTTCGTCTTCGGCGCCGAGGTGGCCCGGGTCGTGGAGAAGGACGGCCGGGCAGCAGGCGTCGAGCTGGCGGACGGGACGGTCGCGGAGGCCGCGCACGTGGTGCTGGGCGCCCGGCCGGCTCCGGAGCTGGTGTCCGGTCAGGAGCTCTGGCAGGACGGCGAGGTGACGGCGCAGCCGCGCGCGGACGGCGGCGGGTCCGGCCGGTTCCTGGTGCTGCTCTCGCTGCGCGGCGGGCGGCCGGCCGACGCCGTGCACCGGACGCTGGTGCACCCGGCCGACGGGGCGGCCGAGAGCGCGGCGGTGTTCGGGGGCAGGGCCGCCGGGCACCCCACGGTGACGGTGCTGCGCCCCGACGATCCCTCGACCCGCCCCGACGAGGCGCACGAGGCCGTGACCCTGATGGCGACGGTCGCCCCGCACGGCCCGGTGGACTGGACGGACCCGGCGCTGCGCGCGCGGTTCGCGGACACGCTGATCGACAGCGCGGGCGCGGCGGTGCCCGGACTGCGGGAGCGGGTGCTGGACATGGAGGTGCGGACGCCCGCGGAGACCGCGGCGGACACCGGTGCGCCCGGCGGCGCCGTTCCCCCGCCCGCGCTGGCGGGTGCCGGGGGCGGTCATCTCCACGCGGGCAACCGCACCCGGCTGCCGGGGCTGCTGCTGGCGGGCGGCTGGTCGCACCCGGGCGGCGGGCCGGCCCATGCGGGCATGTCCGGGGCGCTGGTCGCGGGGATCGTCGTCGAGGGGGACGGCTTCCGCGGGTCGCAGTGACGGCGGCGGGGCCCGGGCGGCCCGGCCCCGGGCGTCAGTAGCGGTACTGGTCGTTGTAGCCGGGGTCGTAGCCGTTCGGGTACGGGGCCGGCTGGGCGGGCTGCTCCGGGGGCGGGGGGTACTGCTCGCCCTCGCGCTGCTGCGGCACCCACACACCGCCGGGCGGGGTCTCGGAGCCGTAGGTCCGGGACTGCGCGCCGTAGGGGTCGGCGGGGTCGGTGTACTGCTGTCCGGCGCCCTGGCTGTCGTAGTTCCCGTAGGCGTCGTACGTGCCGTACTGCGGGGTGCCCGCGGTGGTGCCGATGTACGGGTCGGAGTAGGCGGCGTACTGCTGCTGGTCCGTGCCGTAGTCGTACTGGCCCGCTCCGGCGTAGGTGCCCTGGCCGGAATAGGTGTCCTGGCCCGCGTAGCCGTCCTGGGCCGCGTAGGTGTCCTGCCCGGGGTACGTGTCCTGGCCGGGGTAGGCGTCCTGCCCCTGCGTCTGATGGCCCGGGTAGTCGGCGTAGGGGTCGTACGCGGCGTACTGCGGGCTGCCCTGGGGCTGCTGGGGTTCCTGGTGGGTCTCGCGGCGCGGCAGCGGATCGGTGTAGACGCCGTACTGCCCGGTGTCGTCCGGCAGGGGCTCCGGCTCGTAGACCGCGGCGGCCCCGTCCCGCGGGGCGGAGCCGGGGGCGGGCGGTGCGTCGGTGCCGGACTCCATCTCCAGGTCCGAGACCCGCAGCGCGGGCTCGCGCTCGCCGCCCCCGCGCCGCCGGCGGCTCGCGCCGGGGCTGCCCCCTATGGCCCAGCCGGTCGAGAAGCCCCGGCGGAACGAGAGCGTGACGTAGGTCTGACCGGTCGCGAAGGCGACCGCGCCGAGGGCGATGACGGGCACGGACGGCATCAGGACGCCGAGGACGACACCGAGGAAGCCGGTGAAGGCGAGCAGGCGCCAGCGCAGCCGCGCCTTGTACTGGAGCAGCACCTCACCGAGCAGCCACAGCGCAACGATGCCGAACGCGATGTAGAGGACCGTCCAGCCCATGCCCGCCCCCTTCTACGGCCACCGCCCCGGATCGTGGCGGGTACGGCCGGTCACGACTGCTTGTGCAGTCCGAGATTCTCGTAGATCTCGAGCGTCGCAGTCGAGTTGTTCAACGTGATGAAGTGCAGTCCGGGCACACCCTCGGAAAGCAGCTCCGCGCAGAACCGCGTTGCGAAGTCGATGCCAATGGAGCGTACAGCGGCGGGATCGTCCTTGGCGGCGAGGATGCGTTCTTTCAGCTCGGCGGGCACGGTCGCGTTGCTGAGCTGCGCGAACCGCTCCAATTGCCGGACGCTCGTGAGCGGCATGACTTCCGGAATGATCGGCGTTTCGCAACCCGCAGCGACCACCCGGTCACGCATCCGCAGATAATCCCCGGGCGTGAAGAACATCTGCGTGATCGCATAGTCCGCACCGGCGCGGCACTTGTCCACGAAATGCCGGATGTCGGTGTCCCAGTCGGTGGAGCGGGGGTGCCGCTCGGGAAAGGCCGCGACGCCGACGCAGAAATCCCCGGCCTCCTTGATCAGCCGGACGAGATCGGCCGCGTACCGCACTCCTTCCGGGTGCTCGACCCACGGGCCCATCGGGTCGCCCGGCGGGTCGCCGCGCACGGCGAGGATGTTCCGGATGCCGGCGTCCGCGTACTGCCCGACCATGTTGCGCAGTTCGGCGACGGAGTGGTTGACCGCCGTGAGGTGCGCGACCGGGGTGAGGGTGGACTCGGCGGCGATGTCCTGGGTGGCCTTCACCGTCCCGGACCGGGTGGAACCACCGGCCCCGTAGGTCACGGAGACGAAGCTCGGCCGGACCGCCTCGACCCGGCGCAGCGCGTTCCAGAGGTTCCGTTCGCCCTTTTCGGTCTTGGGCGCCCAGAACTCGAACGAGTACGAGGTCTTGCCGGTCGCGAGCATCTCACGCACGGTGCGCGCGTGATCTGTCCTGGTGGAAGGTGTGCCAAGGGCCATACCGGCAGGTTAACCAGGAGGACGCCCCATCCCCGCCGAACCGGGGTGATTTGCCTGGATTGACCGTTACTTTGTCCACGCCTCGGACACTTCTGTCCCAAACACGCCCTCGGCGCGCGCTGCGGGACGCGCCCGCGCCGCTCACGCGCCGGCGCGCTCGCGGACCCTTCGTGCCAGCTCAGCGGCGGCGGCGGCCGGATCGGACGCCTCCGTGACGGCGCGGACCACGACGACGCGGCGCGCCCCGGCGTCCAGCACCTGGTCCAGATTGCCCGCGTCGATCCCGCCGATGGCGAACCAGGGGCGCGCGGGGGCGAGCGAGGCGGCGTAGCGGACGAGGTCCAGGCCGGGGGCGTGCCGGCCGGGCTTGGTGGGGGTGGGCCAGCAGGGGCCGGTGCAGAAGTAGTCCACGCCGGGCTCGGCGACGGCCGCGTCCACCTCGGCCCGGGCGTGCGTGGAGCGGCCGACGACCACGTCCCGGCCGATGATCGCGCGGGCGGCCGGCACCGGCAGGTCGCCCTGGCCCAGGTGCAGCACGTCGCTGCCGATGGCGTGGGCGACGTCGGCCCGGTCGTTGACCGCGAGGAGCTTGCCGTGGCGCTTGCAGGCGTCCGCGAAGACCGCGAGGTGCTCCAGCTCCTCGGCGGCCTCCATGCCCTTGTCGCGCAGCTGGACGATGTCCACCCCGCCGGAGAGCACCGCGTCGAGGAACTCGGGCAGGTCGCCCTGGCGCCTGCGCGCGTCCGTGCACAGATAGAGCCGGGCGTCGGACAGCTGCGAGCGAGGCGTGGACATGGTGCGGTTCCCCCCGGGACAAGGCGATGGCGTGGTGCGGCGCGGGGAGCGGGCCGCGTGGGACGCGGCCCGCTCCCCCGTACGGCTTTCGGTCAGACGGCGAGCGCCTGGGCGCGGCGCTTCACCTCCGTGCCGCGATTCTCACTCAGCGCCTGCGCGGGCGTGCCCGGCAGGGTCGGGTCGGGCGTGAAGAGCCATTCCAGCATCTCTTCGTCGGAGTAGCCGTCGTCCCTCAGGAGCGTCAGGGTCCCGGAGAGGCCCTTGACCACCTTGCTGCCGTCGATGAAGGCGGCAGGCACCTGGAGCGCCCGGTTCTCACCACGTCGTACGGCGATGAGCTGGCCCTCCTTCACCAGCTGCCGCACACGCGTCACCTCGACATCGAGCATTTCCGCGATGTCGGGAAGGTGGAGCCAGGCAGGGACGAGAGCATCGATCTTTGCGTCAATCTCGGTCACGGGACAAGCCTGCCATCCCGGACCGACAGCCGACACCCGGACTCAGCCCTTCAGGTCCTCGCGGCTACGGGAGGACCGCCGACTTCAGCGGTACGGAGGGGTCGGCGGCCCGCAGCGGATCGAGCCGCGCCCCCGCCTCGACGAGCCTGCGCCCCTGGGCCAGATCGCGCGGCCGGCTCACGGCCAGGACGGCGGCCAGGACGCCGTCGCGCAGCCAGCACACGGACCAGGCGGGGTCCGCCGGGTCGCCGCGCCACAGCAGCGTGTCCGCGTCCGCGTGATGGCCGGCGTACTGCACGAACCGGCCGAACTGCTCGGACCAGAAGTAGGGCACGGGGTCGTAGGCGGGCGGTTCGGCGGCGCCCTCGCCGGCGGCCGCGGCGATGTGCGCGGCGGCGGTCCTCGGCCCCTGGAGCGCGTTGTCCCAGTGGTGGACGAGCAGCCGGGTGCCGTAGCGGGCGGAGGGGAAGGAGGCGCAGTCGCCGACGGCGTACACATCGGGCAGCGAGGTGCGCAGGGCCGTGTCGGCGGTGACCGATCCGTCGGGGCCGAGCGCGACGCCCGAGCCGGCCAGCCAGCCGGTGGCGGGCCGGGCGCCGATCCCGACGACGACCGCGTCGGCGGCGAGGGTGCGCCCGTCCGCCAGGACCACCGCGCCGGGTTCGACGCGGGCGACCCGGGCCCCGGTGAGGAGTTCGGCGCCGCTCTGTGCGTACCAGGCGGCCATCGGGGCGGCGACCTCGGCGGGCAGGGCACCCGCCAGGGGCCGGCCGGCGGCCTCGACGACGGTGACCGCACAGCCGGCGGCGCGGGCCGCGGTGGCGAACTCGGCGCCGATCCAGCCCGCGCCCACGACCACCACGTCGTGCCCCGCCGCGAGGACGGGGCGCAGCCGCGCCGCGTCGTCGAGGGTGCGCAGCAGATGGACGCCGGGCACGCCCTCGGAGCCGGGCAGGACGACCGGTTCGGCGCCGGTGGCGATGACCAGGACGTCGTAGGGCACGGGGCCCGCGGAGGTGTCCAGTTCGTGCGCGGCGGCGCGCACGCCGGTGACCTCGCAGCCCAGGCGCAGTTCGATGTCCAGGCCCTCGAAGTCGATGTCGAAGGCGGATTCCTCGGCCTTGCCGAGCAGGACCGCCTTGGACAGCGGGGGCCGGTCGTAGGGCTGGTGGGGCTCGGCGCCGATGAGGGTGACGGCGCCCGTGAAGCCCTGTTCGCGCAGGGCCACGGCGGTCTGCACCCCGGCCATGCCCGCGCCGGCGACGACGACCCGCCGCCCCGGCCTCTCTGCCCGCTGCTGCTCGCTCACCCGTCCACCTTAACCACGTGACAGACCGTCAGGACAGGGGGCCGCCGGTCCCGCCCGCACCCCCGCCCTCCTTACCGGGTCCCGGGAGCGGGGTTTAGGGTGGCCACGGTAAGACACTCGCGGGAGCCCGGACGCACCGGGCTGAGAGGGAGGCTGGACGGCCTCCGACCGTACGAACCTGATCCGGGTCATGCCGGCGAAGGGAGGGGCTGGACGCCCATGCGCACCCATCGCACCGAAGGGTCCGACGTCCTCGTCATCGGGGGCGGCATCATCGGCCTGGTGACCGCCTGGCGGGCCGCGCAGCGCGGACTGCCGACCGCGGTCGTGGACCCCGGTCCGGGCGGCGGCGCCGCCCGGGTCGCGGCCGGCATGCTGGCCGCCGTCACCGAACTCCACTACGGCGAGGACACCCTGCTGAGGCTCAACCTCGCCTCCGCCGCCCGCTATCCGTCGTTCACCGCCGAGCTGGAGGCGGCCGGCGGACAGGACATCGGCTTCCGCGCCTGCGGCACCCTGGCCGTCGCACTGGACGCCGACGACCGCGCCCATCTGCGCGAGCTGCACGAGCTCCAGCGGCGCTCGGGGCTGGACTCGCAGTGGCTGACCGGCCGGGAGTGCCGCCGGCTGGAGCCGATGCTCGCGCCGGGGGTGCGGGGCGGGCTGCGGGCCGACGGCGACCACCAGGTCGATCCGCGCCGGCTGGCCGCCGCGCTGCTCACGGCGTGCGAGCGGGCCGGGGTCGTCTTCCACCGCCGAAGGGCCGAGCGGCTCTCGGTGGTGCGCGACCGGGCCGTCGGGGCCGTCCTGGACGACGGCACGGAGGTGGCGGCCGACCAGGTCGTGCTCGCCGCGGGCAGTCTCAGCGGCCGGCTGGCCGGGGTGCCCCCGCAGGTCCTGCCGCCCGTGCGCCCGGTGAAGGGCCAGGTGCTGCGCCTGACCGTGCCCCCCGCGTACGCCCCCTTCCTCTCGCGCACCGTGCGCGCCGTGGTCCGGGGCAGCCACGTCTATCTCGTGCCGCGCGAGAACGGCGAGCTGGTCGTCGGCGCGACCAGCGAGGAGATGGGCTGGGACACCACGGTCACGGCGGGCGGGGTGTACGAGCTGCTGCGCGACGCGCACGAGCTGGTGCCCGGCATCACCGAGCTGCCGCTCACCGAGACCCTGGCCGGCCTGCGCCCCGCCTCCCCCGACAACGCCCCGCTGCTCGGCCGGACCGCCCTGCCCGGCCTCCATCTCGCCACCGGCCACCACCGCAACGGGGTGCTGCTCACGCCCGTCACGGGTGACGCCATGGGGCAGCTGCTGGCCGGCGGCGAGCTGCCCGAGGTGGCCCGCCCCTTCTCCCCCGGACGGTTCGCACCCGCCGCCCCCGCACGTCAGGAGCAGCCCGCATGACCGAGTCCGTCCCGCTCACCGTGTCCGTGAACGGCGAGGCGGTCGCCGTCGCCCCGGGCACCACCCTGGCGGCCCTCGTCGCGACGCTGACGGCCGCGCCCTCGGGTGTCGCGGCCGCGCTCAACGAGACCGTGGTGCCGCGCGGCCAGTGGCCCGCGGCGGCGCTCACCGACGGCGACCGGGTCGAGGTCCTGACCGCGGTCCAGGGAGGCTGACCGTGTCCGACGACCTCTTCACCCTCGGCGGCACCGTCCTCGGCTCCCGGCTGATCATGGGCACGGGCGGGGCGCCCAGCCTTGAGGTGCTGGAGCGCTCCCTGACCGCGTCCGGCACCGAGCTGACCACGGTCGCCATGCGCCGCCTGGACCCGACCGTGCAGGGCTCCGTGCTCTCCGTGCTGGAGAAGCTCTCCATCCGGGTGCTGCCGAACACGGCGGGCTGCTTCACGGCGGGCGAGGCCGTGCTCACCGCCCGGCTGGCCCGCGAGGCCCTCGGCACCGACTGGGTCAAGCTGGAGGTGGTGGCCGACGAACGCACCCTGCTGCCCGACCCGGTCGAGCTGCTGGACGCCGCCGAGATCCTGGTGGACGACGGTTTCACCGTGCTGCCGTACACCAACGACGACCCGGTGCTGGCCCGGAAGCTGGAGGACGTGGGGTGCGCCGCGATCATGCCGCTCGGCTCGCCGATCGGCTCGGGCCTGGGCATCCGCAACCCGCACAACTTCCAGCTGATCACCGAGCAGGCGGGGGTCCCGGTGATCCTGGACGCGGGCGCGGGGACGGCGTCGGACGCGGCGTTCGCCATGGAGCTGGGGTGCGCGGCTGTGATGCTCGCCTCGGCGGTGACCCGGGCCCAGGAGCCCGAGCTGATGGCTTCCGCGATGCGGCACGCGGTGGAGGGCGGGCGGCTCGCGTACCGCGCCGGGCGCATCCCCCGGCGCCACTTCGCCGAGGCGTCGTCGCCGGTGGCGGGGCGTGCGGCGCTGGATCCGGAGCGCCCGGCGTTCTGAACCCGGGGTTCCGCGGTGGCGGATCTCATGTCCCTGTCACGGCTCGGCTTCAGTACTGCCCCGGGTTCGCCCCGGAGCGTCGGGGGTGTCCGTGGCGGCTCGTAGACTCGCATGGTGGATACGACCCTCCAGGACCCTCTCGTCGGGCAGCTGCTCGACGGCCGCTACCGCGTCGATGCCCGCATCGCCGTGGGCGGCATGGCCACGGTCTACCGGGCCATGGACACCCGGCTCGACCGGGTGCTCGCCCTCAAGGTGATGCATCCGGCGCTCGCGACCGACGCCACGTTCGTCGAGCGCTTCATCCGTGAGGCCAAGTCGGTGGCGCTGCTCGCGCACCCCAACGTGGTCGCGGTCTTCGACCAGGGCGCCCAGGGTCAGTACGTCTACCTGGCGATGGAGTACGTCGCGGGGTGCACGCTGCGCGACGTGCTGGCGGAGCGCGGCGCCCTGCGGCCGCGGGCCGCGCTGGACATCCTGGAGCCGGTGCTCGCCGCGCTCGGTGCCGCGCACCGGGCAGGCTTCGTGCACCGCGACATGAAGCCGGAGAACGTGCTGATCGGGGACGACGGCCGGGTCAAGGTCGCCGACTTCGGCCTGGTCCGGGCCGTGGACTCGGTGACGAACACCACGGGGACCATCCTGGGCACGGTCTCGTATCTCGCCCCCGAGCAGATCGAGCACGGCACGGCGGACACCCGGGCGGACGTCTACGCCTGCGGCGTCGTGCTGTACGAGATGCTGACGGGCGACAAGCCGCGCGACGGGGACTCCCCCGCCCAGGTCATCTACCAGCACCTCAACGAGGACGTACCGCCTCCGTCGGCCGTGGTCCCGGGGCTCGCGGTCGAGCTCGACGACCTGGTCGCGAGCGCGACCGCCCGCAACCCCGAGATCCGTCCGTTCGACGCGGTGGCGCTGCTCGCCGAGACGCGCCGGGCCCGCGCGGGCCTCACCGACGCCCAGCTCGACGCCGTACCGCCGCAGGCTCTCCCCGAGGTGCGCGACGCGGCCGAGGAGCCGCAGGACGCCGGGGAGGACGTCCGGGAGGACGACCACACCACGGTCATCCCCCGGGTGCTGCCTGCCGATCTGGGCACCGCCCACCACACCAACCGGCTGGAGATGCCCCCGCCGCCCGCACAGCTGCCGCCGCCCGCCCGTGGCGGCGGGCTCCGCGGCGGTCCCCGGCGCGGCATCCTGGCGGCGGTCCTGGCCGTGCTGCTGGTGCTGGGCGTCGGCGGGGGCGTCTGGTACATCAACTCCGGACAGTTCACCCAGGTCCCCGCGCTGCTGGGCCAGAGCGAGAAGGCCGCGAAGAAGCGGCTCTCGGACGCCGGGCTGGACCTGAAGGGCGTCGAGCGCGTCTACAGCGACACCGTGGACCGGGGCAAGGTGGTGGGCAGCAACCCCAAGTCGGGCGACCGCATCCGGGGCAACGGCTCGGTCTCGCTCATCGTCTCGCGCGGGCCCGAGATCGTGAAGGTGCCCGACGTCGAGGGCCTCAGACTGGGCGACGCCCGGCGCGAGCTGGTGAAGGCCGGCCTGCAGCCCGGCATGGTGACCAGGGAGTTCAGCGAGGACGTGGCGGCGGGCGAAGTGGTGCGTACGGATCCCGAGCGGGGGACGGAGCGGCACCCGGACTCCGCGGTCGCGCTCGTGGTCTCCAAGGGCGCCCCCGTCGACGTCCCGGACGTCACCGGTCTCTCCGTCGAGGACGCCACGGACGCGCTGAAGGAAGAGGGCCTGAAGACCGAGGTGGCGCCCGGCCGGGTCAACTCCCCGGAGGACGCGGGCGACGTCGCCCGCCAGTCGCCGGGCGAGGGCACCGAGGCCGCCAGGGGCGACACCGTCACGCTGACGGTCTCCAAGGGCCCGCGCATGATCGACGTACCGGACGTGACCGGCAAGGACGTCGACGACGCCCGCAGCGAGTTGGAGGACGCGGGCTTCGAGGTCAAGGTCGACCGCCCGTTCCTCTCGTTCAGCGACACGGTCGCGAGCCAGTCCGTCGACGGCGGCGACCGGGCGCCCGAGGGCAGCACCATCACCATCAGGACCAAGGGGCTCTAGATCCGTATGCGCAACCCAGTCGGCGGTCATATCCCGGTGGCCGGCGGCCTCGCCAAGGTGGGGCTGCCCTACGCCCGGGAGATGGGGGCGGAGGCCGTCCAGGTCTTCGTCGCCAACCCGCGCGGCTGGGCGACCCCGGCAGGCAACGCGGCGCAGGACGAACTGTTCCGCGCCGGGTGCGCCGCCGCGTCCATGCCCGCCTATGTGCATGCCCCGTATCTGATCAACTTCGGCTCGCACACCCCGGAGACCGTGGAAAAGTCCGTGGCGTCGCTGCGCCACTCCCTGCGCCGGGCCCGTGAGATCGGCGCCCTGGGCGTCGTGGTGCACACCGGCTCGGCGACCAACGGAAGGCCCCGCGAGGAGGCGCTGGCGCAGGTGCGCACCCATATGCGGCCGCTGCTGGACGAGCTGGCGCACGACGACGACCCGTTCCTGCTGCTGGAGTCGACGGCGGGGCAGGGTTTCTCGCTCTGCTCACGGACCTGGGACTTCGGCCCGTACTTCGATGCGCTGGACGCCCACCCGAAGCTCGGCATCTGCCTGGACACCTGCCACATCTTCGCCGCGGGGCACGATCTGGCCGGTCCCGGCGGCATGAAGGAGACGCTGGACCTGCTGATGGAGACGGTCGGTGAGGGCCGGCTGAAGCTGATCCACGCCAATGACTCCAAGGACGTCACCGGTGCCCACAAGGACCGCCACGAGAACATCGGCGCGGGCCACATCGGCGAGGAGCCGTTCCGGGAGCTGTTCTCCCACCCGGCGACCGAGGGCGTGCCGCTGGTCATCGAGACCCCGGGCGGCAAGGAGGGCCACGCGGCGGACGTGGCCCGGCTGAAGGCGCTGCGCGGGCCGGACTGACCGGGCGGAGCGGCCCGGTCAGAGCTCGGGGCCGTCCCCGGGCTCCTCCTGGTAGGAGTAGCGCTGCTCCCGCCAGGGGTCGCCTATGTTGTGGTAGCCGCGCTCCTCCCAGAAGCCCCGGCGGTCGGCGGTCATGTACTCGATGCCCCGGACCCACTTGGGGCCCTTCCAGGCGTACAGGTGCGGGACGACGAGCCGGAGCGGAAAGCCGTGCTCGGCGGTGAGGAGTTCGCCGCCCTTGTGGGTCGCGAACAGAGTCCGGTCGGAGAGGAAGTCCTCGATCCGGAGATTCGAACTGAATCCGTATTCGGCCCAGACCATCACATGGGTGACGTGGGGCGCGGGCGGTGCGAGCGCCACGACATCGCGGGCGAGCACGCCGCCCCACTCGGCACCGAGCATGCTGAATTTGGTCACGCAGTGAAGATCGGCGACGACCGACGAGAACGGCAGCGCCGAGAAATCCTGGTGATTCCAGCAGCGCTTCTCGCCGTCGGCCGTGGCCCCGAAGACCCGGAACTCCCAGCGGTCGGGCTTGAACTTCGGCACCGGCCCGTAATGGGTAACCGGCCAGCCGCGCTGCAGTCGCTGTCCCGGCGGAAGCTCGGACTGCTCTGCTGCGCGGTGTTCCCGGCTTTCCGGCTGACCCATGACTCCATGGTGACAGACAGGCAGGGGTGGTCATGACCAGGGCAGAGCCGATCAGGGCAACTCGTACTAAGCGTGCACTTACTGGACGGCCACCGGACGCGATGCGAGGATGCGGCCATCTTGCCCAGTTCACCGGTTGGAAGGAGCCTCTGCGATGCAGGGCGACCCCGAGGTCCTCGAGTTCCTGAACGAACAGCTGACCGCCGAATTGACTGCCATCAATCAGTATTTCCTGCACGCGAAGATGCAGGACAATTTCGGCTGGACCAAGCTCGCCAAATACACGCGGTCCGAGTCCTTCGACGAGATGAAGCACGCCGAGATCCTGACCGACCGGATTCTCTTCCTGGAAGGACTGCCGAACTATCAGCGGCTCTTCCACGTCCGCGTGGGCCAGACGGTCACCGAGATGTTCCAGGCGGACCGCCAGGTCGAGGTGGAGGCGATCGACCGCCTCAAGCGCGGTATCGAGCTGATGCGGGGCAAGGGCGACATCACGTCGGCGAACATCTTCGAGTCGATCCTCGCGGACGAGGAGCACCACATCGACTATCTCGACACCCAGCTGGAACTGGTGGAGAAGCTCGGGGAGCCGCTGTACATCGCGCAGCTCATCGAGCAGCCCGACAGCTGACCGCCGGGACGCTCAGGCGGCCTCGGGGAGCGCGACCGGCTCGGTGTCGCCGCCGGACGTCTGCTTCTGGTCGAGCAGGTCACGACGCGGGCAGGCGCCGCGGCCCAGCATCGCCTGGATGGTGCGGACGCAGCCGCCGCAGTCCGTGCCCGCCTTGCAGGCGGAGGCGATCTGGCGGGGCGTGCAGGCGCCGGCTTCCGCATGCATCTTCACCTGCTGCTCCGTAACGCCGAAGCACGAGCAGACGTACATGCGGTTCACCTCCCGACGGGATCGATCGTGGGCGCCGCCCCGATAATCGGTGAGGCTAACCTAACCTTACCCGCCGCGCGAGGCCGGTAAAAGCCCCGGAACGACCGGTGGGGCACGGATCACATCGATCCGTGCCCCGCCGTCGTACGTGCGCTACCTGCCGTGACGCCTACTGGTCCCGGTACATCTCGGCGACCAGGAAGGCGAGGTCCAGCGACTGGCTGCGGTTGAGCCGGGGGTCGCAGGCCGTCTCGTACCGCTGGTGCAGGTCGTCGACGAAGATCTCGTGGCCGCCGCCGACGCACTCGGTGACGTCGTCGCCGGTGAGCTCGACATGGATGCCGCCCGGGTGCGTGCCGAGGCTCTTGTGCACCTCGAAGAAGCCCTTGACCTCGTCCAGGACGTCGTCGAAGCGACGGGTCTTGTGGCCGGAGGCGGCCTCGAAGGTGTTGCCGTGCATCGGGTCGGTGACCCAGGCGACGGTGGCACCGGAGGCGGTGACCTTCTCGACGAGCTCGGGCAGCTTGTCGCGGACCTTGTCGGCGCCCATCCGGACGATGAAGGTCAGCCGGCCCGGCTCGCGGTCGGGGTCGAGGCGCTCGACGTAGCCGAGGGCCTCGTCGACGGTGGTCGTCGGGCCGAGCTTGATGCCGATGGGGTTGCGGATCCTCGAGGCGAACTCGATGTGCGCTCCGTCCATCTGGCGGGTGCGCTCACCGATCCACACCATGTGACCCGAGGTGTCGTACAGCCGGCCGGTGCGCGAGTCGGTGCGCGTGAGCGCGGACTCGTAGTCCAGCAGCAGGCCCTCGTGCGAGGAGTAGAACTCGACGGCCTTGAACTCCGCCGGGTCGGTGCCGCACGCCTTCATGAAGTTCAGCGCGTTGTCGATCTCGCGGGCCAGGGCCTCGTAGCGCTGGCCGGAGGGGGACGACTTCACGAAGTCCTGGTTCCAGGCGTGCACCTGGCGCAGGTCGGCGTAACCACCGGTGGTGAAGGCACGGACCAGGTTCAGCGTGGAGGCGGATGCGTGGTACATCTGCTTCAGCCGCTCGGGGTCCGGGACGCGGGCCTCCTCGGTGAAGGCGAAGCCGTTCACCGAGTCGCCGCGGTAGGTCGGCAGGGTCACGCCGTCGCGGGTCTCGGTCGACTTGGAGCGCGGCTTGGAGTACTGCCCGGCGATCCGGCCCACCTTGACGACGGGCACGGAGGCCGCGTAGGTGAGGACGGCGCTCATCTGGAGCAGCGTCTTCAGCTTGGCGCGGATGTGCTCGGCCGACACGGCGTCGAAGGCCTCGGCGCAGTCACCGCCCTGCAGCAGGAACGCCTCGCCCTTGGCGACGGCTCCCATGCGGGCACGCAGCTGGTCGCACTCGCCGGCGAAGACGAGCGGCGGATACGACGCGAGGTCCGCGAGTACATCGCGCAGGGCCTCGGAGTCGGGGTACTCGGGCTGCTGCGCCGCGGGAAGGTCTCGCCAGGTGTTGCCACCGGCGACGGAGGTATTGGCGTTCACGGTCACGGGTCCCACATTACGGGGTCGTGTCGCCTGCTTTTCCTGCTGCTCAGTGACTGAGACGGACATCTCGGCACGTCCAGTGACGGGTATCACTCCCCGGCCTGCTAGCCTCGCGTTTTTCAGCGTTGAACAAGTGGACAACAGGGGTGGGGACTTGAAGCGGAATCACCGGAGGGACCTCGGCAGGAGACGGCTGCTGTACGGGGCCGGGGCGGCGGTCGTCGCGACCGCGACGATCGGCACGCTGGCCATGGCCTCGCAGGACCCCGCGGCCACCGACGGCAAGCCGGGCTCCCCGGCCGCCGTCCTGCAGTCGCAGTTCGAGGACGCGGCCCGTGAGTTCGACGTCCCGCAGAGCGTGCTGATGGCGGTCTCGTACCGGCAGACCCTGTGGGAGAGCCACGACGGCGAGCCGAGCACCAGCGGGGCGTACAACGTCATGGGGCTCACCCGGGTCACCGAGGACGACATCGAGCAGCCGACCGACGCGGAGCGGCTCGCTCACCTGAACATGAGCGGTGACCCGGCCGTCACGAAGCACTTCGACGCCGGGCGCGCGCTGCGCGGGCTGCCGAAGCGGGTCGACACCGGCGCGGCCGAGCTGCACACGCTGGACGAGGCCGCGAAGCTCATCGACAGGCCGGCGGGCGACGTCCAGGACGACACCGCGCAGAGCATCCGCGCGGGCGCCGCGCTGCTGGCGAAGTACCAGAAGGACGCGACCGGCTCGCTGCCCGGCGACGCCGGCAAGTGGTACCCCGCCGTGGCGCGCTACAGCCAGGCGCCGGACACCAAGGGCGCCACGCTCTTCGCCAACCGCGTGTTCGAGTCGGTGAAAAGCGGCGAGAGCCGGGTGACGGCCGACGGCCAGCAGCTGTCGCTGCCCGCGGAGCCGTCGGTGACCCCGGTCAGGCCCGCCAGGATGCCGCTGGCCGCGACGAACGCGAGCACCACCGCGGCCCCGGCCCCGGAGTGCCCCTCCGGGCTGAACTGCGACTTCAAGCCCGCCGGGTACAAGCAGAACAGCTCGACCCCGGACGACTTCGGCAACTACAACGAGGCGAACCGTCCGGCCGGCGGCGAGGACATCCGCTACATCGTCATCCACGACACGGAGGGCGGCTACGACGGTTCGCTGGCCACCTTCCAGAACCCCGCCTCGTACGCCAGTGCGCACTACCTGATCAGGGCGAAGGACGGCCTGGTCACACAGCTGGTGCAGACGAAGGACGAGGCGTGGCACGCGGCGAACAAGACCGTGAACATGCACTCGGTCGGCATCGAGCACGAGGGCTACGCGATCAAGTCGGGCAGCTGGTACACGGAGCCGCAGTACGAGTCCTCCGCGACGCTCGTGAAGTATCTCGCCGCCAGGTTCGGCATCCCGCTGGACCGTGAGCACATCATCGGCCACGACGAGGTGCCGGGCGTCCTGGACGGCAATGTCGCCTCCCAGCACTGGGACCCGGGCCCCTTCTGGGACTGGAACCACTACATGTCCCTGATGGGCGCCCCGACCGGTGCCAGTGGCGCGGGCGGTCCGGTCAAGGCGGGTGAGGTGGTCCGTGTGGTGCCGCCGTTCACCTCGGCCAACCAGCCCGAGCTGACGTACGGCGGCAGCGCGGTCGCCAAGCAGCCGGCGAACTTCGGCTACCTCTACACCTCGGCCTCCACGTCCGCGGCGAAGATCGTCGACCCGTACATGCCGAACGTGAAGGACACCGACGGGCCGAACTGGGGCAACAAGGTCGTCGCCGGCGGTGCGTACGTGGTCGCCGAGTCGAAGGGCGACTGGACCGCCATCTGGTACGGCGGCAAGAAGGCCTGGTTCCAGAACCCGGGCGGCCAGTTCACCAAGACGGTCGCCAGGACCGCCCAGCCGGTGCTGAAGCCCAGGAGCGGTGCGGCCTCCATCCCGGTGTACGGGCGCGCCTACCCCGAGGACGCGGCCTACGCGGGCACCGGCGTCCCGGTCCAGGACAAGAACAACGACTCGCTGACGAAGTACAGCGTCCCGGCGGGCCAGGTCTACGCGCAGGCGGGTCCGGCCCAGGCCGGCGACTACTGGTTCGCGGGCACCTTCGCCGGCACGGCCGACAACGACCGCACCCTGGTGAAGGGGAGCACGAACCTCTTCTACCCGATCCGCTACAACCACCGCATCGCCTGGGTCAAGGCGAGCGACGTCCAGCAGGCGAGCAGCACCGTCCCGGATGCCGGGACCGACCGGTACGACGTGATGGGCCGGGACAGCGCCGGGCGCATCTGGCAGTACCAGGGCACCGGTACCGCATCCTCGCCGTACTACCGCCGCTACCAGGCCGGCTACGGCTGGGAGAACTACACGGCGATCACCGCCATGACCGCGCTGCGGGCCGACGGCACTGGGGACATCGTGGCCCGGGGCAAGGACGGCGTGCTCTGGTACTACCGGGGCAGCGGCAACCCGGACAAGCCGTACCTGGCCCGGCTGAAGGTGGGCAGCGGCTGGAACCAGTACGACAGCCTGACCGGCATGCGGGACCTCGACGGTGACGGCAAGGCGGATCTGATCGCGCGCAACGCCGCAGGCGCGATCTTCTTCTACAAGGGGACGGGTGACCCGGCGAAGCCCTTCGCGCCCAAGGCGCAGATCGGCACCGGCTGGCAGATCTACGACACCCTGGTCTCCACCGGCGACCTGAACGGCGACGGCAGGGCCGACTTCGTGGCCCGGGACAAGTCGGGGGTGCTGTGGATCTACACGGGCACCGGCTCGGCGGCCTCCCCGTACGCGAAGAGGGTCAAGATCGGCACGGGCTGGGGCGCGTACAAGCTGCTGCTCGGACCGAGCGACCTGGACCGCGACGGCCGGGGCGACCTGGTCGGCGTGGACGGTTCCGGGAATTTCTGGTTCTACCACTCCACCGGTGACACGGCGGCGCCCTTCGCCAAGAAGGTGCAGGTCGGGACCGGCTGGCAGATCTACGACACGCTGTTCTAGCCGGCGGGCAGGACCGTGAGCGCGGGGCCTGTTCCCACCCGGCCGGGTGGGAACAGGCCCCGTCGCCGCACGGCGTGGGTTAGGGTTCGGGACATGTTCGCGCACTCGACCCGTAACTGGTGGTGGACCGCTCATCCGGCGGCCCACTGATCGCGCGTACACCGACGCAGAGGCCGCCCGAGGGGCGGCCTTTTCCGTGTCCGGGGCCGTTCCTCCCAGCTGATCTTCCTGGAAGGAACACCCCGCATGACGATCGACCGACTGCTCCGCGACGACTGCCCGCCCTTCGCCCTGCTCCGCAGGCGCACTCCCGGCCATGACCACGACACCGTCGAGGTGCTGATCGGCGAGGTGCGCGAGGTGGAGCGGCTGGCCGAACTCCCCGTCGGCGAAAGGCCCTCGCTGGCCCTGGTGCCGTTCCGCCAGATCGCCGAGCGCGGCTTCGACGTACGGGACGACGGGACCCCGCTGTCCGTGCTGGTCGCCGACGAGACGTACGAACTCAGCGTGGACGAGGCGCTGAAGCTGCTCCCGGCCCATGAGGTGGACGTCCGCGACGGGGCCTTCGACGTCGGCGACGAGGAGTACGCGGCGACCGTGCGGCGGGTCGTCGAGGACGAGATCGGCCGGGGCGAGGGCGCGAACTTCGTGATCCGGCGGACCTTCCGGGGCGAGATCCCGGGCTTCGGCCGGGCGGACGCACTGGCCCTGTTCCGGCGGCTGCTGGCCGGGGAGCGTGGGGCGTACTGGACGTTCGTCGTCCACACCGGCGGCAGGACACTGGTCGGAGCCAGCCCGGAGGTGCATGTGCGGATGTCCGGCGGGACGGTCGTGATGAATCCGATCAGCGGCACCTACCGCTACCCCGCCGAGGGGCCGAGCGCCGAGGGCCTGCTGGACTTCCTCGGTGACCGCAAGGAGACCGAGGAGCTCTCCATGGTGGTCGACGAGGAGCTGAAGATGATGTGCACCGTCGGCGACATGGGCGGGGTGGTGATCGGCCCCCGGCTCAAGGAGATGGCCCATCTCGCGCACACGGAGTACGAGTTGCGCGGACGCTCCTCGCTGGACGTACGGGAGGTGCTGAGGGAGACGATGTTCGCGGCGACCGTCACCGGCTCCCCCGTGCAGAACGCCTGCCGGGTCATCGAGCGGTACGAGTCCGGCGGGCGGGGCTACTACGCGGGCGCGCTGGCCCTGCTGCGGCAGGCACCCGACGGGACGCAGACGCTGGACTCGCCGATCCTGATCCGGACCGCCGACATCTCGGCGGAGGGCCGGCTGCGGGTGCCGGTCGGGGCGACGCTGGTGCGCCACTCCGACCCGGAGAGCGAGGTCGCCGAGACCCATGCGAAGGCGGCCGGGGTGCTGGCCGCGCTGGGGGTGCGCCCGGCCCGGCCCGAGGCGGAGGGGGAGCGGCCCCTGCTGGCCGCCGATCCCCGGGTGCGGGAGGCACTGGACGCCAGGCGCGGCGGACTCGCGCCGTTCTGGCTGCGGATGCAGGAGCGCACCGACGCGCTGTCGGGCCATGCGCTGGTGGTGGACGGCGAGGACACCTTCACCGCGATGCTGGGGCACCTGCTGCGCGCCTCGGGGCTCGACGTCTCCGTGCGCCGCTACGACGAGCCCGGGCTGCGCGAGGCGGTGCGGGCGCACGAGGGGCCCGTCGTGCTGGGTCCGGGGCCGGGGAACCCGGGTGATCAGGGCGACCCGAAGATGCGGTTCCTGCGCTCGCTGACCGCCGGGCTGGTCCGCGAGCACCGGCACGGGCTGCTGGGGGTGTGCCTGGGCCATGAGCTGATCGCGGCGGAACTGGGCCTGGACATCGTCCGCAAGGCGGTGCCGTACCAGGGGGCGCAGACCAGGATCGAGCTGTTCGGGCGGCCGGAGACCGTCGGCTTCTACAACAGCTTCACCGCGCGCTGCGACGAGGCGGCGGCGGCCGAGCTGGCGGCGCACGGCATCGAGAGCAGCGTGGACGCGGCGACCGGGGAGCTGCACGCGCTGCGCGGGGACGGCTTCGCCTCGGTGCAGTTCCACCCGGAGTCGGTGCTGACGATGCGCGGGGCGGCGATCGTGGGCGAGCTGCTGGCGGGGCTGCCGGTACGCGGCTGAGGGACGGCGGGCTCAGGGGGCGGGCGGGGCCGGGACCAGGACGTTGTCGCTGTGGCGGCGTGCCAGGTAGTCGTCGACGTTCTGGACCGTGGCGTCGATGATCTGGCCCACCGCGTCCTCCGTGTAGTACGCCTGGTGCGAGGTGACGATGACGTTCGGGAAGGTGACGAGCCGGGCCAGGGTGTCGTCGTCGACGCCCTCCAGGGACTTGTCGAGGAAGAAGAGCCCGGCCTCCGCCTCGTACACGTCCAGGCCCACGCCCAGGAACCGGCCCGCGCGCAGCTCACCGACCAGGGCCGAGGTGTCGATGAGGCCGCCCCGGCTGGAGTTGATCAGGATCGCGTCGTCCTTCATGCGGGCGAGGGCGTCCTTGCCGATGATGTGGTGGGTGGCGGGCAGCAGCGGGACGTGCAGGCTGATCAGGTCGGACTCGGCGAGCAGCTGCTCCTTGTCGACGTAGCGCATGCCGAGCTCGGTGCAGCCGGGGTTCTCGGCGACGTCCCAGCCGAGCAGATTCATGCCGAAGCCGTGGGCGATCCGGGTGAAGGCCTCGCCGATCTTGCCGGTGCCGATGATGCCGGCGGTGCGGCCGTGCATGTCGCGGCCGAGCAGTCCGTCGAGGCGGAAGTCGAAGTCGCGGGTGCGGCCGGCGGCCCGGATGACGCGGCGGTTGACCGCCATGGCGAGGGTCCAGGCGAATTCGGCGACCGAGTAGGGCGAGTACCAGGAGACCCGGGCGACCCGCAGGGCGAGGCGTTCGGCGACGTCCAGATCGATGTTGTTGAAGCCGGTGGAGCGCTGGGCGATCATCTGGGTGCCGCCGGCCGCGAGGGTCTGCAGGACGGCGCTGCCCAGGTCGGCGTTGACGCTGGTGGAGATGACCTCGTAGCCCGCCGCGATGGGGGCGGTGTCCCGGTTCAGGAAGACGTCCAGGCACCGGACCTCGTGCTTCCCGGCGAAGGCCTTCTCGATCAGCGGCTTCTCGTCGGACTGCACACCGAATGCCAGGATCTCCACGACTGCTCCCGTGACTGATGCGGGCCCCGCAGGGGCGGTCATCGCGAATATACGGCGGCGGGGCCCGCGGCGCCGCTCAGCCGAAGAAGACTCCGGCCTCCGCGTAGAGCGCCGGGTCGACGGTCTTGAGGCGGGCGGTGGCCTCCGCGATCGGCACCCGCACGATGTCCGTGCCGCGCAGGGCGACCATCTTGCCGAAGTCCCCGTCGCGCACCGCGTCGATCGCGTGCAGCCCGAAGCGGGTGGCCAGCCAGCGGTCGAAGGCGCTGGGGGTGCCGCCGCGCTGGACATGACCGAGGACGGTGGTCCTGGCCTCGTGGCCGGTGCGGCTCTCGATCTGCCGGGCCAGCCATTCGCCGACGCCGGAGAGCCGGACGTGTCCGAAGGAGTCGTGCGTGCCGTCCTTGAGGACCATCGCGCCGTGCGCGGGCACGGCCCCCTCGGCGACCACCACGATCGGTGCGTAGCTGGCCCGGAAGCGCGAGGCCACCCAGGCGCAGACCTGGTCGATGTCGAAGCGCTGTTCCGGGATGAGGATGACGTTGGCGCCCCCGGCCAGGCCCGAGTGGAGCGCGATCCAGCCCGCGTGGCGGCCCATCACCTCGACGACGAGGACCCGCATATGGGACTCGGCCGTGGTGTGCAGCCGGTCGATGGCCTCGGTCGCGATGCCCACGGCGGTGTCGAAGCCGAAGGTGTAGTCGGTGGCGGACAGGTCGTTGTCGATGGTCTTGGGCACGCCGACGCAGCGGATGCCGTGCTCGTCGGACAGGGTCGCCGCCACGCCGAGGGTGTCCTCGCCGCCGATGGTGACGAGGGCGTCGACCTCGTACGCGGCGAGGTTCTCCCTGATCCGGCGCACGCCCCCGTCGACGGCGAGCGGATTGGTGCGCGAGGAACCGATGATGGTGCCGCCGCGCGGCAGGATCCCGCGCACCGCGGGGACGGAGAGCGGGACGGTGCTGCCCTGCACCGCCCCGCGCCAGCCGTCCCGGAACCCGATGAAGTCGTAGCCGTACTCCTGCACGCCCTTGCGGACGAGGGCGCGGATGACCGCGTTGAGCCCGGGGCAGTCGCCTCCCCCGGTCAGTACTCCGACTCGCATGGAAGCATCCCTTCGCCGAAGTGAGCCCACTCGTCACCAAGTTAAGGGTGACCCAGGTCACTCCGGGATGGGTCGGACGGTCAATTCCCGTGCAACGCTCGGGAGTTGATCTCAGGCGTCGTCGAGCCCGCGCTCTATGGCGTACCGCACGAGCTCCACCCGGTTGTGCAGCTGGAGCTTGCCCAGGGTGTTCTGCACATGGTTCTGGACGGTGCGGTGCGAGATGACGAGCCGCTCGGCGATCTGCTTGTACGAGAGCCCCTTGGCCACCAGCCGCAGGACCTCGGTCTCCCGGTCGGTGAGCTGCGGGGCCTTCGGCTCGTCGGAGGCGACGGGCGCGGGCTCGGAGGCGAGCCTGCGGTACTCGCCGAGCACCAGACCGGCGAGGCCGGGGGTGAAGACCGGGTCGCCTGCCGCGGTGGAGCGGACGGCCTCGGTCAGCTCCTGGGTGCTCGCCGACTTGAGCAGATAGCCGGTGGCCCCGGACTTGACCGCCTCCAGCACATCGGCGTGCTCGCCGCTCGCGGAGAGCACCAGGACCCGCAGGCCCGGCTGGGCGCCGACGAGTTCCTTGCAGACCTGGACGCCGGGCATGCCGGGCAGATTGAGGTCGAGGACCAGGACGTCGGGGGTGACGGCCCCGGCCCGCCGCACCGCCTGCGGCCCGTCGCCCGCGGTCGCGACCACGTCGAAGCCGGCCTCGGCGAGGTCACGGGCGACGGCGTCGCGCCACATCGGATGGTCGTCGACCACCATCACCCTGACCGGCCGCTGCCCCGCCCCGGTGTCCTTCTCCTGTGCTGCGCTCATCGCACCGAACCCGCCTTCCCCCGTGAAACCTTCGGAACCTTCAACTCGACCTCGGTGCCCTGGCCGGGCACCGAGATCAACTCTGCCGTACCGCCCAGGTCACGCAGCCGCCCCCGGATCGACAGCGCGACCCCGAGCCGCCCCTCGCCCTCGGCCTGGGCGAGCCGCCCCTCCGGGATGCCCGGACCGTCGTCCCGGACCGTGACGATCACCTCGTCCGGCCAGTCCTCGACCAGGATCCACGCCTGGGCGCCCTCCCCCGCGTGCACCCGGACATTGTCCAGGGCCGCGCCGACGGCCGCCGCCAGCTCCAGGGCCGCGGCCGGGGCGAGCAGGACCGGGGCGCCGGGCTCGGCGAAGCTGACCCGGGAGCCGGCGTGCGGGGCGAGCAGGGCGCGCAGATCGGTCTCGCCCGGTGCCTCCGGCTCGTCGTCGTCCTGCTCGACGGTCCGCACGACGGCGCCCTCGGACGCCTCCTCCGAGACCCGGGTGGGCGGCACCAGACCGCTGGAGACCAGGGTGCGCAGGGCGACCTCCTGCTCCCCGGCCATCCGGCCCAGCTCGGCCGCCTCGCCGCCGATCGCCGCGCCCCGGCGCTGCACCATGGCGAGGACCTGGAGCACGCTGTCGTGGATGTCCCGGGCCAGCCGCTCCCGCTCCCGGGTGGCGGCCTCGATCTCCAGGGCGCGGGCAAGGGTGCGCTCACTGGCGCGGGCGACCTCGACGACGTACCCGATGGCTATCGAGGCGACCCAGACCAGCAGGACGTTGTGCAGGGTGTCGCGGCTCGGCTCGGCGCGCTCGACGAGATTGGCGACGGCGACGAGGCTGGAGGCGAACGCCGCCCAGCGCCAGCCGCCCTTGATCGCGAAGGCCAGGACGGACCCCGCGGTCCAGATGGACGGCAGGGTCGGCCCGTCGACGTGCTGGGCCTGGAAGTCGGCGAGCGGAGTGACGAGGATGCCGGTGAGGGCGACCGCGAGATCGGCGCCCAGGAAGCGCTTGGTGCAGGCCGCGGCCGAGCCGACCTTCGGCAGGGTGGCGAGCGTCCAGAGCGCCATCGCCGACAGGAAGGCGACCGCCACCCAGGTCCGGTCGTACGCGCCGTGCGCGAACACGGCGAGCAGGATCGCGTAGAGCATCGTCAGGATGCGGTAGGCGGTCAGCGCCCGCCACAGCGGCTGCTCGACCGACATCCGCACGACCCGGACCCGTTTGGCCATCGTCCTCTCCCCCACCCCGGTGGACCGCCCGCGCGCGCTCAGGCGCCGCCGCGGTCCCTGTCCGTGTCCGACGCGGTCTTCTTCGCGGCCTCGGCCCGCCGCTTCGCCTCGTCGGCGATCTGCCGCTTGGCGGCGGTCGCGTAGATGTCGACGTACTCCTGGCCGGAGAGGTTCATGATCTCGTACATCACCTCGTCGGTGACCGAGCGCAGGATGAAGCGGTCGCCCTCCATGCCGTGGTACCGGCTGAAGTCGAGCGGCTTGCCGATCCTGATTCCCGGGCGCATCAGCTTGGGCATCACCTGGCCCGGCGGCTGGATCTTCTCCGTGTCGATCATCGCGACGGGGATGACCGGCGCCCCGGTGGCGAGCGCCACCCGGGCGAGCCCGCCGGGCTTGCCCCGGTAGAGCCGGCCGTCGGGCGAGCGGGTGCCCTCCGGGTAGATACCGAAGAGCCCGCCGCTCTCGATGACCTCTATGCCGGCCTTGATCGCCGCCTCGCCCGCGCCGCGCGCGCCCGAGCGGTCCACGGGGAGCTGGCCGACGCCCTTGAAGAAGGCGGCGGTGAGCTTGCCCTTCACACCGGGCGCGGTGAAGTACTCCGCCTTGGCGATGAAGGTCACCTTGCGGTCCAGGACGGCCGGCAGGAAGAAGGAGTCGGAGAACGACAGATGGTTGCTGGCGAGGATCGCGGGCCCCCGCTCGGGGATGTTCTCCAGGCCCTCCACCCACGGCCTGAAGGCGAGCTTCAGAGACCCGCCGATGGAGAACTTCATAGCGCCGTAGATCAACTCGGGTGCCTCCTGTGTGCTGTCCGACAGACCTTAACCCGCGGCACGGGCCGGGTGTCCCAGGCACCGGCCGGGGACGGCCCTGGTCGGTGTCGGTCCGGTCGCGTACGGTGAAGTAATCCGTCTGCACTCCCCCCTTTCGCTCCCCTTCGAGCCTCACGAACAGGAGACCCCGGTGCCGGTCCTTCCTGGAGCCGAGCCGTTCCGCCACGAGGGCGGAGAGGTCGGCGTCCTCCTCTGTCACGGATTCACCGGCTCGCCGCAGTCGCTGCGCCCCTGGGCCGAGTACCTGGCCGCGCGCGGCCTCACCGTCTCGCTGCCGCTGCTGCCGGGGCACGGCACCCGCTGGCAGGACATGCAGGTGACCGGCTGGCAGGACTGGTACGCGGAGGTGGACCGGGAGCTGCGCGGGCTGCTGGAGCGGTGCGAGCAGGTCTTCGTCTTCGGCCTCTCCATGGGCGGCGCGCTGGCGCTGCGGCTCGCCGCGAAGCACGGTGACGCGGTCCGGGGCCTGGTGCTCGTCAATCCGGCCAACAAGGTGCACGGCCTGGCGGCGCACGCGCTGCCGGTCGTCCGTCATCTGGTGCCGACGACGAAGGGCCTGGTGAGCGACATCGCGCTGAAGGGATCGGACGAGGTGGGCTACGACCGGGTGCCCCTGCACGCGGCCCATTCGGTACGGAAGTTCTTCCGGCTCGTCGACGGCGAGCTGCCCCAGGTGACCCAGCCGCTCCTGCTGTTGCACAGCCCCCAGGACCATGTCGTGCCGCCCGCCGACTCGGCCCGCATCCTGAGCCGGGTGTCCTCGACCGACGTCCGCGAGATCCTCCTGGAACAGAGCTACCACGTCGCGACGTTGGACCACGATGCGGAGCGGATCTTCGACGAGAGCCATGCGTTCATCGGCCGCCTCGCTCCGAGTGTCGGGAAGAAGGGGAGCACGTCCGGTGGCTGAGCACGACGCGGAGCGCGCGGGCAGCGAGGAGGAGCGCGAGCCGCTCCCCGCCGAGGGAGCGGCCGTTCCCGACGACGGCGGTGCGCCGCCGCCCGAGGGACCCACCGCCGCGGGCGGCGGGGAGACCCCGGTCGACGAGGACGCCGTCTGGAAGGCGATCGTCGCGGGGTACGGGGAGGAGCCGCCGGACCCGCCGGGGGCGCGGCCCTTCCGGTCCATCGAGGATCTCGCGCTGCCGGACGACGGCCCGCTGACCGCGCTGGACCCGGACAAGGGCATCGGCAAGCGTCCGCCCAAGCCGGACAATCCGCTGGGCAGCTCCGTGGTGTTCGCCCCGGGTGTGGGCGGCCCGCGCGACTACGAACCGGCGGAGCCGTCCGCCGGTGACATCGACGACGAGGACGACAGCGGCGAGGGGCACTTCGTGCCGCCGGAGCCGCCGCCGCTGCCGGAGGCCGACGTCACGGCGAAGTTCGCCTGGCTCGCGGTGGTCGGCGGCCCGGTGCTGCTGCTGGTCGCGGTGCTGCTCCAGTGGGAGATGACCTGGTGGCTGACGACGGTCTGCGTCGGCGGCTTCCTGGGCGGTTTCGTCACGCTGGTGGCCCGGATGGAGCACGACGACGAGGACGGCGACGACCCGGGCCGCGGCGCGGTGGTCTGAGCCGGGTCCTCACGCCGGGGCGGCCGGCACCCGCAGCGCGGCCAGCACCGGCAGATGGTCGGTCGCGGCCAGCAGGTCGGCGCCGGTGACCCCGGGCAGCCCGGCCGGCACCCCGCAGCCGACCACCTCGATGCCTGCGGTCGCGAAGACCGCGTCGATCCGCCGCCGCGGGTCCTGCGGCGGGAAGGTGTACTCGCCGCCCAGCGGCCGTACCTCCCAGCAGTCCTGGAAGTGGCCGGCCAGCCGCCGGAAGGCCCGCCCGCTCGGTACGTCGTTGAGGTCGCCGGCGACGACCGCGTGCTCCACGCCCATCGCGTCCACCGTCTCCAGCAGCCGTTCGGTCTGGGCGGCGCGCTCCTGGCGCTGGAGGCTCAGATGGCAGCTCAGCACGCCGATCCGGGTGCCCGCGATCCGTACCACGGCGGTGGCGAAGCCCCTGCGGTGCAGGCCCGGGGTGAGCGGCAGCAGGATGTCCTCGGTGCGCTCGACCGCGGCGCGCAAGGAGCAGAGCAGCAGCGGTCCGGCCGCGGTGGCACCGCCGGAGAGGATCACCAGATCGGTGGCGGCGGCGAGCCGGGCGGCGCGCTTGCGCCAGCGGAAGAAGCGCGGCGCCTCCTGGATCATGACCAGGTCGGGGGCGCAGGCGCGGATCACCCGGGCCAGCGCGGCGGTGTCGTCGCGCATCGACCGGATGTTGTAGCTGAGCACCCGGATGACGGCCGAGCCGTCCTCCTCGGTGCGGGAAGCGGGCAGCGACATCGTGGCCATGTGCTCACGATACGGCGGACGCCCGCCGCTCCCCGAGGGGGCGCGACGGGCGTCCTGCGTGTCCGTTTCCGGCGGGGTCAGCCCTGGCGGGCCAGGTCCGCCGCGCCCACCAGCCCGGCCTTGCCGCCCAGTTGGGCCGCGAGCACCTGGGCGTGCGGGCGCCATTCGCCACCGATCAGCCAGCGCCGGAACGACTTGCGGATCGGGTCGAGGACCAGCTCGCCCTCGTCCGAGACGCCGCCGCCGACGATGAAGGCGGAGGGGTCGAAGAGCGAGGCGAGGTCGGCGAGTCCGGCGCCGGCCCAGCGGGCCAGCTCGCGGAACGAGTCGACGGCCACCGGGCAGCCCTGCCGGGCGGCCTCGCTGATGTGCTTGCCCTCGATGCCCTCGACCGTGCCGTCGCCGAGGCCCAGCAGGATCGTGGCGTTCTCGGGGGTGGCGTTGGCCCGCTGCCTCGCGTACCGGACGAGCGCGCGGCCGGAGGCGTACTGCTCCCAGCAGCCCTGGCTGCCGCAGCCGCAGAGCAGACCGTCCGGGACGACCCGGATGTGGCCGAACTCGGCGGCCACGCCGAAGCGTCCGCGCCGGAGCTTGTTGCCAATGATGATGCCGCCGCCGAGGCCGGTGCCGAGCGTGATGCAGATGACGTCGTCGTGGCCCTGGCCGGCGCCGAAGCGGTATTCGCCCCAGGCCGCCGCGTTGGCGTCGTTCTCGACGACGACGGGGAGGCCGACGCGCTGCTCGACCTTGTCCTTGAGCGGCTCGTGCCGCCAGTTGATGTTCGGTGCGAACAGCACCGTGGCCCGCTTGTCGTCGACGTAGCCGGCGGCGCCGATGCCGACTGCCTCCACCGGGTGTCCCGCGCTCGCGCCGGAGACCGCCGCCGCGATGGCGTCCACGATGGCTTCGGCCGTCGGCGGGGTCGGCACCTTGAAGGTCGAGAGGATGTGGCCCTCTTCGTCGACCACTCCAGCTGCGATCTTCGTGCCGCCGATATCGACGCCGATGGTGAGTCCCATGAATCCCTCAGTTTCGGTCGAGCCCCGCTGAGGCAACCGTACCCGAGGCCGGGCCCCGCACTGTCGGCGCCGGTCAGTCCAGGTCGATGTGTTCGCCGCTGCCCGGCCCCTCGTCGCGGGGGTCGGAGGGGTCGTCCGCCTTCTTTTCCGTGCCCGCGGGGTCCCCCGCGCCCTGGGTCCAGCGGCGTTCCTGTCCCTCGACGGCCGAGCGGTAGGCCGCGAGCAGTTCGCTGCCGGCGGCGGCGATGTGATCGAAAACGTCCGGATTGCGCTCGATGACGGGCTCGACGGCGGACTTCGCCTGGCGGATGACCTGCTGCACGGCGCCCTGGGCCGCGACCCCGAACAGCGGCGACTGGAGCGACCCGAGCTTGTCGGCGACGGCGTCGACCAGCTTGCGCAGCTCCTCGGCGGCGGAGCCGGGCGGCGGCCCGTACTCGGCGCGGCGGCGGGCCTTCTCGGCGGCGAGATCCTCGGCGCAGGCCTGGGCCCACGCGTCGTCGTCGACGGGACGATCGGTGGCTTCGCTCATGGCGGACTCCTGCGACTGGGTGGCCGGGCGGCCCGGCATACCGGACACGTACTACCGACGTTACCCGAACGGTGGTACGCCGTTCAGCTCGTCCTGGGCCACAGCGCGGGGTCGGGCGTGAACCGGACCCGGAGCACCCCGTCGGTGAGCGCGGCGCCGGAGACGGTGCAGCGGCGCAGGGCGGACTCCAGGGGCACGATGCGGTGGAACGGGCCGACGGTCAGCAGGAGTTCGCTGCCGCGCCGGACGAGCTGGAGGTCCTTCTTGACGGCGCCGGGCAGCCGCAGGCACCACAGCAGTATCCCGTCGGCGCCGTCGGGCCCGTCGGGGGCGCCGGCCTCCTCGATCCACCAGGGGTCCTCGGCGCGGCCCCCGTCCCGGCCGTCCGGGGAGACCGCGAGCACGTCGTCCGGGCCGGTCAGCGCGGCGAGGCCGGCGGGCCCCTCGGGATCGCGGCCGAGGTGGGGCACCTGCACCGGCGGGGCCTCGGCGGACCATTCCTCGCGCCAGTGGGCGAGGCACTTCTCCTGCTGGGCGGCGAGCGCGGCGAACCACGGGTCCGGCGAGTGGCCGGGCAGCACCCGGTTGGCGACCAGCGCGTCGACGCGCAGCCCGTGCAGGGCGAGGCCGGTGCGGGCGGTGCGCAGGGCGTCCTCGGCGGCCGGGCCGGGTTCGGCCACCAGCCGCAGGGTGGTGGCCCGGTCCTCGATCAGTGCCTGGACCTCGGCCAGCTCGGCGTCGCGCCGGGCTGCGGCCTCGTACAGCCACTGGGCGGGCATGGGCACACCGGCCAGCTGGGCGAGCATCGGGCGCAGGGCGCGGGCGGCCTGGCGTTCCTGGGGCAGCAGCCGGCGCAGATAGCGGCGCAGCTGTTCGGGCAGGGCGAGCAGGGCGAGTGCCTCGCGCAGCGGCGGCAGATCGACGACGAGGAGGTCGTAGCCCTCGCGGGACCAGTCGCCCCGGGCGGCGCGGCGCAGGGTGTGCAGCGTGGCGAGCTCGGTGCTGCCGGGGAGTTCGGTCAGCTCCTCGCCGTCCATCCGGTTGCCGCCGAGCAGGTCGAGCACACCGGACAACTGGTCCTGGAGGGTGAGGAGTTCACTGCGGAAGTGCGCGCCGGAGTCGATCCGGACGGACCACAGCCGGTCGGTGACCGGCGTGGGTTCGGTGGCCTGGGGGAAGCCGGGTATGGCGTCGGCTGAGACGAGCAGGGTGCGGGCGCCGCCCCGGGCACCGGCCAGCGCGGTCGCCGCCGCGACGGTGGTACGGCCGGCGCCGCCGAGGCCGGTGACCAGGACCGTACGCACGGGGTCAGGCCTTCGGGACGGACTCGACGCGCTTCTTGAGACCGGCCAGCGCGCGGTCGATGATGACCTTCTCCGCCTTGCGCTTGATCATGCCGAGCATCGGGATCTTGACGTCGACGGTCAGCCGGTAGGTGACCTCGGTGCGGTCGCCGTCGCCGAGCGGGGCCAGCGCGTAGGAGCCGTCGATGGCGCGCAGCATCTGGGACTTGACCAGGGTCCAGCTGACCTCGTAGTCGCCGATCCAGGTGTACGCGAGGGTGTGGTCGTCCTTGATCGCGCCGGCGTCCAGGACGAGGCGGACCCTCTCGGCGCGGCCGCGGTCGTCGGTGGCGAGCACCTCGGCCTCCTTGACCTCCCCGGTCCATTCCGGATAGCGGTCGAAGTCGGCGATCACACCCATGACGTCGGCCGGTGCCGCCTCGATCGTGATGCTCGAGCTGGTGTGTTCAGCCATCGCTGTGGCCCTCCAGTGCGGTGTACCGGTCGGTCGGCAGAGGCCTGCCGCCAGAAGGCTATCGCGTGTGCGCGGCGCCTTGTCCCAGGGCCCGGTGCGGGCCCCGTCACCACTCCAGGGCGAAGGGCCGGCCGGTCGAGGCGAAGTGGCCGACGTTCACGCACTCGGTGTCGCCGATCCGCATCCGGCGGACCAGCGGCTGGTGGACATGGCCGAAGACGGCGTAGCGGGGGCGGGTGCGGCGGATGGCGTCGAGCAGGGCCCGGCTGCCGCGCTCGAAGCGGCGCGCGACGGTGTCGTACGTCAGCTCCGGCACCTCGGGCGGGATGTGCGTGCACAGGACGTCGACCGGGCCGACCGCCTCGATCTTGGCCGCGTACTCCTCGTCGCTGATCTCGTACGGGGTGCGCATCGGGGTCCGCAGCCCGCCGCCGACGAAGCCGAAGACCCGGCCGCCGATCTCGGCGCGCTCGCCGTCCAGGACGGTGGTGCCGGGGCCGGCGTACTCGGGCCAGAGGTCCGGGATGTCGACATTGCCGTAGGTCGCGTACGTCGGCGTGGGGAGCGCGGCGAACATCTCGGCGTACTGCTTGCGCACCGCCCCCACGATCGCGGCGTTGCGGTCCATGCCCGCCCACAGCGCTCGGCCGAAGTCGCGCGCCTCCTCGTAGCGGCGCTCGGTGCGCAGGGCGACGATCCGGTCGGCGTTCTCCACGCCGAACAGGTCGGGGAAGATGCCGCGCGAGTGGTCGGCGTAGTCGAGGAAGAGCACCAGGTCACCCAGGCAGACGAGAGCGTCGGCACCGTCCCCGGCGCGGGCCAGGGCCTCGGTGTTGCCGTGCACGTCGCTGACGACATGGACGCGGGTGCGCCGCCCGGCGGCGGCCCGGCTGTTCGGTGCGGCTCCCATGAAGATCACCCTAGAACCCCGGCGTCCACCTGGGTAGAGGCCCCGGACCTGCGGTTACTTCCGGGTGCCGGGCGGGGTGGACTACTGTGCGCGAAAGGACCACCGATATGTGTGACGCATAAGACATCTGGCCGGAACCCCCTATCGGGAACCGAGTACCGGTGGGTAACGTCCGGGCAGTCCAGTCGTGCTCACCCCACTGAGCACCCGCCATCATGGACCGCGCCGGTGCGTCACACAGAGCCGTGGCACCGGAGCCCGATGAGGAGCAGCAGTCTTGCGCGAGTTCAGCCTTCCGGCCCTGTACGAGGTCCCCTCGGACGGCAACCTGACGGATCTCATCCGCCGCAATGCCGCTCAGCATCCCGATGTCGCGGTGATGAGCCGCAAAGTGGCGGGCGTCTGGACGGACGTCACCGCCACGCAGTTCCTGGCCGAGGTCAGAGCGGCCGCCAAGGGGCTGATCGCCGCCGGTGTCGAGCCCGGCGACCGGGTCGCCCTGATGTCCCGCACCCGCTACGAGTGGGTGCAGCTGGACTTCGCGATCTGGAGCGCGGGCGCGGTGACCGTGCCCGTGTACGAGACCAGCTCCGCCGAGCAGGTGCAGTGGATCCTCGGTGACTCGGGGGCCGTCGCGGTGCTGGTGGAGAGCGACGCGCACGCCGGGGCCGTGGCCTCCGTGCGCGACCGGCTGCCGGAGCTTCGCCATGTCTGGCAGATCGACAAGGGCGCGGTCGACGCGCTCACGGCGTCGGGCGCGGAGGTCTCCGAGGAGACCGTGGACCTGCGCAGCGCGGGCGCCAAGGCCGACGACCCGGCCACCATCGTCTACACCTCCGGCACCACCGGCCGCCCCAAGGGCTGTGTGCTGACGCACCGCAGCTTCTTCGCGGAGTGCGGCAACGTGGTCGAGCGGCTCAAGCCCCTCTTCCGTACCGGCGAGTGCTCGGTCCTGCTCTTCCTGCCCGCCGCCCATGTCTTCGGACGGCTGGTCGAGGTCGCCTCGGTGATGGCCCCGATCAAGCTCGGCTGCGTCCCGGACATCAAGAACCTCACCGATGAACTGGCCGCGTTCCGGCCGACCCTGATCCTCGGGGTGCCGCGCGTCTTCGAGAAGGTCTACAACTCGGCGCGCGCCAAGGCGCAGGCCGACGGCAAGGGCAAGATCTTCGACAAGGCGGCGAACACGGCGATCGCCTACAGCCGCGCGCTGGGCACCCCGCAGGGCCCGTCCATGGGCCTGAAGTTCAAGCACAAGGTCTTCGACCGGCTGGTCTACAGCAAGCTGCGGGCCGTCCTCGGCGGCCGCGGCGAGTACGCGATCTCCGGCGGCGCGCCCCTGGGCGAGCGGCTCGGCCACTTCTACCGGGGCATCGGCTTCACCGTCCTGGAGGGCTACGGCCTGACCGAGACCTGCGCGGCGACCGCCTTCAACCCGTGGGACCGGCAGAAGATCGGTACGGTCGGCCAGCCGCTGCCCGGCTCCGTGGTGCGGATCGCGGACGACGGCGAGGTGCTGCTGCACGGCGAGCACCTGTTCTCCGGCTACTGGAACAACGAGGCGGCCTCCGCCGAGGTGCTGGCCGACGGCTGGTTCCACACCGGTGACATCGGCACCCTCGACGAGGACGGCTACCTCGCGATCACCGGCCGCAAGAAGGAGATCATCGTGACGGCCGGCGGCAAGAACGTCGCGCCCGCCGTCATCGAGGACCGCATCCGCGGGCACGCCCTGGTGGCGGAGTGCATGGTGGTCGGCGACGGACGCCCGTTCGTGGGCGCGCTCGTGACGCTGGACGAGGAGTTCCTCGGGCACTGGGCCGAGGAGCACGGCAAGCCCGTCGGCTCCACCGCCCTGTCGCTGCGCGAGGACCCGGAGCTGCTGGCCGAGGTACAGCGCGCGATCGACGACGGCAACGCCGCGGTCTCCAAGGCCGAGTCCGTACGCAAGTTCCGCATCCTGGGCGCCCAGTTCACCGAGGAGGCGGGCCACATCACGCCCTCGCTGAAGCTGAAGCGCAACGTGGTGGCGAAGGACTTCGCGGACGAGGTCGAGTCGATCTACCGCGCCTGATCCACGCGTACGCAGGGGCCCGCGCCGGACACGGTGCGGGCCCCTCGTGCGTTCAGAGCAGCGTCCTGAGCTTCTCCGCGAGCAGGTCCCAGCGCCACTTCTCCTCGACCCAGGCGCGGCCCCGCTCCCCCATCCGCCGCCGCAGCTCCGCGTCGCCGAGCAGCGTCACGATCCGCTCCGCCGCCTCCTCGGCCGAGCCGCCGCGCACCACCCAGCCCGTCTCGCCGTCGAGCACGGCGTCGGGCGCGCCGCCGGAGTCGCCCGCCACCACCGGCAGCCCGGTCGCGGACGCCTCCAGGTAGACGATGCCGAGGCCCTCCACGTCGAGGCCGCCGCGCCGGGTGCGGCACGGCATCGCGAAGACGTCTCCGGCCCCGTAGTGCGCGGGCAGCTCCTCCCAGGGCACCGGCCCGGTGAACCGCACCGAGTCCGCCACCCCGGTCTGCGCCGCCAGCTTCCTGAGACCGGCCTCGTACGGACCGCCGCCGACGATCAGCAGGACGGCGTCCGGCTGCTCGGCCAGGATCGCGGGCATCGCGAGGATCAGGGTGTCCTGGCCCTTGCGGGGCACCAGCCGGGAGACACAGACGACGACCGGCCGGCCGGTGAGCCCGAGGCGGGCCCGGACCCGGTCCCCGCCCGAATCCGGGTGGAAGGTCTTCTCGTCCACGCCCGGGGGCAGCTGGACCATGCGCCCGGCGGCCGCCGGGGTGAGTGCGGCGGCGATCCGGGAGCGGGTGTACTCGCCGAGATAGGTGATCGTGTCCGTGCCCTCGCCGATCCGCCGCAGCAGCTGCCGGGACGCGGGCAGCTGGGCCCAGCCGGCCTCGTGGCCGTGGGTGGTGGCGACCAGCCGGCGGGCGCCGGCGCGGCGCAGCGCCGGTGCCATCAGCCCGAGCGGGGCGGCGGCGCCGAACCAGACGGACGAGCAGCCGTGGGTGCGCAGCAGCCGGGCGGCGCGGCGGGTGACGCGCGGGGTGGGCAGCAGCATCGTCGTGCGGTCGCGGACGACGGTGAAGGGCTGCTCCGCGTCGAAGGCGGCGGTGGCCGCCGCACCCTCGGCGCCGCGCTTCCAGGTGGAGGCGTAGACGACGATCCGGTCCGGGTCCAGCCGCAGCGCCATGTTGTGCAGGAAGGCCTGGATGCCGCCGGGGCGGGGCGGGAAGTCATTGGTCACGATCAAGGTCTTGTCCATCGCCGCCGACAGTACCGGGCGGCCCCGCCTGATGGCTCCCGCACCGGCGGGGCAGGCATCATGGCTCCTCGTACCACCGACGGAACGGGACGAGGGCAGGTCAATGACGGGTTCGAGCGGCACACGTCCGGCGGCCTTCGCGGTGTGGGCGCTCACCAGATCCGTGCTGCTGCTCTGCGTCGTCAAGGTGTTCACGCTGCCGGGACCGGACGTGACGAGCGATGTCTCGGTGATCTACCACGGCTGGTACGACGTCCTGCGCTCCGGCAGCTATCCGCAGTCCGATGTGACCTGGCAGTACCCGCCGGTGGCCGCACTCGCGATCCTCTCCCCCGCCCTGCTGCCGTTCCTGGACTACGCCTCGGCCTTCTTCGTCCTGGCGTTCCTGTGCGACGCCCTGGTGCTGGGCCTGCTGCTGTACGCGGGCCGGGGGTCCGGGCGGCGGACGGCGGGGGTCTGGGTGTGGGTGGCGGGGGTGCCCCTGCTCGGCACGACCGCGTACGCCCGGTACGACGTGATGGTGACGGCGGTCGCCGTGGCGGCGCTGCTGGCCGGGGTGCGCCGTCCCCGGGTGCTGGGCGCCCTGGCCGCGTTCGGCGCGCTGCTCAAGGTGTGGCCGGCCCTGCTGCTGGCCGGGACCGCCCCCGGCCGCCGGACCAGGCTGGCCTGGACGACGGCGGCCGGGGTCGCCCTCGGGCTGCTGGTGCTGTGCACGGCGGCGGCGCCGGGCGCGCTGGCCTTCCTGGGCTTCCAGCGCGACCGGGGCACCGAGGTCGAGTCGCTGGGGGCGCTGGTCTTCCATGTGGCGCGGCAGTTCGGCTGGCAGGGCCGGGTGGAGCTGCACTACGGCTCACTGGAGTTCCTGGGCCCGCATGTGCCGCTGGTGAGCACGCTGGCACTGGGGCTGAGTGTGGTCGCGTTCGGCTGGCTGCTGGTGTGGCGGCTGCGGGCGCGCACCTTCGGGGTGAGCACGCCGGCGGACGCGGCGTTCACCGCGGTGCTGCTGTTCACCACCACGAGCCGGGTGATCAGCCCGCAGTACATGCTGTGGCTGGTCGGTCTGGCCGCGGTCTGCCTGGTGTTCCGGGAGAGCCGGATGGTGTGGCCGGCCGGTCTTGTGCTGGTGGCGACGGGCGTCACCCAGCTGGAGTTCCCGCTCGGCTTCGGCCATGTGGTGACCAGCGACGCGACGGGCGTGACGCTGATGTTCCTGCGCAACGGGCTGCTGGTCGCGGCGTCCCTGCTGGCGTGCGCGCTGCTGTGGCGGGAGACCGTGCCGGGCCGGACGCCGCAGGGGGCGGACGCGGCGGGCGCCGCTCCCGCGCTCAGCCGAGCCGACTCCCCAGATACTCCCGCCAGCGCGCCGTGAAGTCCTGCGGAGTCGTGCCCAGCACCTCGTGCAGGGCCTGCTCCACCGCTCCGTCCCGCCCTGAGTGCCCTCCGACGGCCCGGTAGAAGGCGAACAGCTTCTCCTCGCCCCAGTGGTCGGCAATGAGCGCGCAGGCCAGCCAGCCGCCCTCGTACGCCTTCGCCAGCCGGTCCGCGTCCCCCGCGAAGCCGAAGTCCTCGTCCGCGGGCAGCGCGGCCGGTACGTCACCGGCCTGGACGGCATCGGCCAGCTCGGGCGCGATCTCGGTCGCGGTGCGCTCCTGGTCCCGGTAGGCCGCCCAGTCCGCGAAGCCCTCGGAGAGCCAGGTGGGGGTGGCGGCGGAGGTACGGGCGCGGGTGGCCACATGGGTGGTCTCGTGGGTGAGGACCACGCGCTGCCCGAAGGCGCCGAGCATCGCGTACGCCTCCGGGTTGACGATGACCCGGTCGGCCGGCGCCTTCCCCGAGCCGCCCGTCTCGCCGGTGGTGACGGCCGCTATGCCCCGGTAGTTCGCGGCCGGTGATCCCAGCAGGTCCGCCATGTCGTCGACGGTGTCCGGCACCAGCACCACCACGCGGCCCGCCCACCGCTCCGGCCAGGCGGCGGAGACGGCCGGCACCGCCCGGTCCGCGGTGGCGGCGATCCTCTCCAGCTCGGCCCGGGTCCGGCCCACTCCCAGCACCAGGCTGTGGCCGCCGCGCACCACGTCGATGTCGCCCTGCTCCCAGAGCTGCCGGGCCCCGCCCTCCGCTGCCCGGTCCGCCGTGATGTACCAGCGGCCGTCCGCCGGGTCCCGGGTCAGGTCCAGGACGCGGTCCACGGAGACCGGGGCGCTGTCGTAGCCCTTGATCCGGTACCCGAGGCGGACGTCGGCGGTGGCCCGGCCCTTCCCGCGCGCGGAGAGGTCCGTCAGCCGGTACGTCCAGGAGCCGATCGGCACGTCCGCGAGGTGGCCGATCTCCCGGCGCTGCGCCGTCCGCAGCGCCGTGGCGCGCGGGTCCACGACGGCGGCGTAGCCGGCCGGGTCGTGGTGCAGTACGGCGGCGGCGCGGCGGTCGAGGGTGGCGCGGATGTCCCGCGCGTCGGTGTCCGGCGCCCTGCCGGCCGGAGCGGCGCAGCCGGCGGCGCACAGCAGCGCGGCGAGCACGGCACCCGCCGCACGCCGTCGTCCTCCGCGCGCCCGTCTCGCGGTGCGCCCCTGATCAGCCACCTGACCGAGGGTACGGTCAGACGCGGGTGACCGAGGCGATGGGCATCATGCCGACGGGGTCGTAGCGCACGGCGGCGCCCGGGTACGGCGCGTGGATCACCTGGCCGTTGCCGACGTACATCCCGACATGGCTGGCGTCCGCCCGGTAGGTGACCAGGTCGCCGGGGCGCGCCTCGGAGAGCGGCACCATGCGGCCCGCGTACCGCTGCGCCTGCGAGGTACGGGGCAGGCTGACCCCGGCCTGGGCGTACGCCCACTGCATCAGCCCGGAACAGTCGAATCCGGAGGGCCCGCTCGCACCCCAGACGTACGGGCGTCCCAGCGCCCGGCGGACCGCCATGACGGCGGCCGCCGCCCGCGCCGAGCCGGCCGGGAGTCCGGCCCGGGGGCCGGCGCCGAAGTCCCGCCCGTCGCGCGAGGCCCGCTCGAACGCCGCCCGCTCGCCGCCCGGCAGCGACCGCAGCAGCCGGCGCGCCTGGGTCAGCTTGCGCTCGACGGTGCGCTTGTGGCGGCTGACGGCCTCGCGGTTGCGCTTCAGGCCGGCGAGGGAGCGGGCGGCCTCGGCCCGGGTCTGGGCCAGGACGCGCTGTGCCTTGCGGAGTTCGGCCAGGGCGGCGGCGCGGCTCTCGTCGGCGCGGCCGAGGGCGGCGGCCCGGTCGAGGTAGTTGTCCGGGTCGGAGGAGAGCAGCAGGGCCAGCGAGGGGTCGATGCCGCCGGAGCGGTACTCGGCCCGGGCCACCGAACCCAGCTCCGTACGCATGCGGTTGATGCGCTCCTGGCCCCGGGCCGCGCGGTCCTGGGCGCGGCTCACCTCGCCGCGCAGCCGCCCGACGTTCTCACCGGCCTTGTTGTACTGCTCGGTGGCCCGCTCCGCCTCGGTGAACAGGCGGTCGACCCGGGCCCCGGCGGTCTGCGGCGAGTCCTGCGGCTCGGCGCTGGCGGTGGCGGCGCCGAGCGTGGCCGCGGCGGTGGCCGCCGCGGCGGACAGGACAGTGGCCCGGACGCTCCGGCTCAGGCCGGGCTGTGTGGAACGGCGATGGGACACCACAGGACGCCGTACTCCCTTCCGCTGTACGCAGACGTGCGCAGCCCCTGCCACCCGGGGCGGGCGGACCGACGCACGGGAGCTGCACAGCAGGCAGACAGTAGTCGGACGATCACGGAGCGGACAAAGACCGCGCCGGTCCGGCGGAAGGCACACACAGTGACGCCCCGCCGGTGACCTGTGGTCTCCGGCGGGGCGGCTGTCAGTGCGGGGCGCGGGAATTCGCCCGTTCGGGCGTGGTCAGATGCGCACGGCGGTCTGGTAGGCGCCGACCGTGTTCATTGACTCGTAGCGCACGTACGCGCCCGGCTTCGGCGCGTGGAGCACGGTGTTGTTGCCGGCGTAGAGCGCCACGTGCGAGGTGTTGCTGAAGAAGACCAGGTCGCCCGGCTTGAGCTGGCTGCGCGGGATCTGCGTGCCCTGGTTGATCTGGGTGTACGTGGTGCGGGTGATCTGGGCACCGGCCTGGGCGTAGGCCCACTGGGTCAGGCCCGAGCAGTCGAAGGAGCCGGGGCCGGTGGCGCCGGAGACGTACGGCATGCCGACGCGGGTGTTGGCGGCCTGGAGGGCGGCGGCGCCCAGTCCGGAGGCGGGGGCCTCGTTGCCGAGGTCGATGCGGTCACCGGCGGCGCGGCTGGCGCGCTGGTCGTCCTCGCGCATCTTCTGGCGCTCGGCGGCGGTGAGGGTGTTGAGCAGCTTCTGCGCCTCGGCGAGCTTGGTCTGCTGCTTCTTCTTCTTCTCGCCGAGCGTCTTGCGGACGTCGGCGAGGTCGCTCAGCTTGTCCTGGGCCTCCTTGCGCTCCTGCGCGAGGGACCGCTGCTTCTCCTGGACCTTCTGCAGCGACTCGGCCTGCTTGGCCGTCAACTGGTCCAGCGCGGAGGCCTGGTCCAGGAAGCTGTCCGGGTCGGAGGCGAGGAAGAGCTGCACGGAGGGGTCGATGCCTCCGGAGCGGTACTGCGCGGCGGCGAGGGAACCCAGGCCCGAGCGCAGGTTGTTGAGCTCCTGCTGACCGCGCGCCACCTTGTCCTGCAGCGCGCCGATCTGCTTCTCGAGCTTCTCCTGCTTCTCCTTGGCCCCGCTGTACTGCTCGGTGGCCTCTTCCGCCTCGTGGTAGAGCTTGTCGACCTTCGCCTTGACCTCGCTCTTGGTCGGCTTGGGGTCGGCGTGAGCGGCCTGGGAGGTGAGAGCCACGGCTGCGGCGGCGGTGGCGGTGAGCACGGTCACGCGGGTGCGGCTCGGCTGCTTGGGACGACGGTGGGACGCCACGAAGGCGAGCTCCTTCTTCCTCGAGCCGCCTACCGGGCTGTGGGGAGATGAATCCCCGGCTCCGTGCAGATCACGGACTCGGCGGTTCCTTCGCTGTCACCCCGGATGGGTGATCAACCGCGCGAAGGTTCGAGGCCCGACCCTAGTGACCATCTTGTGATCAGTTCAAATCCTCACGGGAAAAATCTCGTCACACGAGGCACTTCTTTGCCCACATCACACAGGGTGTAGCGGTGACTTGACGGTCCGTTCCGTGATATCCGGCAAGTCACCGCAAGCCGCACTAGACGCGCGAAAGCCGCTTCAGGAGCAAGACGGACGCAACGGGCCTGGCCCCCGCCTTCGCCACCCCGTCGGCCACCTCGCGGTCGGTGGAGACCACCACCACGGGCCGTCCGGACGGTTCGGCGCGCGCGAGTTGGCGGATGAGCTCGTCGGCCGTGACCCCCGGCTTGCTGAACAGCACCCGCACCCCGCGCGGCGGCGCGAGCAGCACCGGCGCGGCCAGCTCGGCCCCGTCGAAGACACAGGTCATCTCGGCGCCCGTCTGGGCCGCCAGCATCGCCAGACCGCCCAGCAGCCTCAACCGCTGCTTCTCCAGCGGCATCTGGGGATAGCCGGTCTTGGTGACGTTGTAGCCGTCCACGATCATGTGGGCCTGCGGCAGCGCCAGCAGCTGGTCCAGCAGCGCCGGGTCGGTCTCCGAAAGGGCCCTGGCCGCGATGTCCTTGGGAGACATCCGGCCCGGCTCGACCGCGTCCACGCTGTCGGCGGGGCGCATCGAGGAGGGCGGCAGCGCCAGTTCGCGCCGCAGCCCGGCCGCCGCGTCCAGCACCGTGTCGAGCAGCAGCCGCAGCCGCATGTCCTCGACCGAGCGTCCCTCCCTGGCGGCCCTGCGGCCCGCCTCCACGGCCGCCTCGGCCTCACCGAGCCGCGCCCGCAGCCGCCGGGTCTCGCTCTCGGCCGCGGACACCTGGGCGGCCGCCTCGGCCCGTACGGCGTCGCTCTCGGCCCTGCCCCGGCGCAGCGCCGCCTCGCCGCGCTTGACCTCGTTGGCCGCGCTGCGCAGTTTGCGCTGGAGGGAGTCGGCCTCCTTGCGGGCCGCATCCAGCTCGGCGCGCAGCCGTTCCGTCTCGCTCTTCGTCTGGGCGCGCGCCTGCGCCAGCTCCTCGCGCAGGCGCTCCAGCTCGCGCCGGCTCTCCTCGTCGGCGCGCTCGGCGTCGGCCCGCTGGGCCTCCTCGCCGGCGGCGGCGACCAGCTTCACCCAGCCGGCCGGGCGCAGCACATAGGCCGCGGCGGCCACGTCCACGGGATCCGCGGCGGCGGGCGGCGAACCGGCCTCCAGGGCGCCCGCCAGCTCCGGCTGGGCCTCCTTGAGCCGTTCACCGATGCGCCGGCGGAAGGGCGCGTCGCCCTCCAGCGCGGCCGCCATCGCGTTCCCGGCGAACTTGGCGCGCCGGGTCGGGGTGAAGCGGGCGTACTGTCTGAGCTGTGCCGGGAGTTCGCTGACCGTGAGACCGCCGAACGCGTCCGAGACCAGCGCGACGACCCGGCGCCGCACACCTTCGGGCAGCGGGCGGTCGAGCACCTCCACGGCGTCGTCGGCCGCACCGGCCGACGCGGCGCCGCCTTCGGGCTGCTCCACCATCCGTCACCTCATGTTGTCTGTCCGCACGGCCCCGTCAGGAGTCGGCACCCGGCCTGTCGACTAGTTCGATCTGGTCCACCGCGTTGCACCAACGACAGCGCACCGACTCGATGGTCTCACTGACGACCTCGCGTTCCTCGATGCTGGACTCCCCGGCCAGGTCGAGATGGACGTACTCGACGACCTTGGACGAGCGCGTCACATCGAAACGGGTCAGATTTCCGCAGAGCGTGCAGCGCCAGCGGGTCCCGTCGGTCGGCTGGGGAACCGTCGTCATCGTTGCGTCCTCTTTCGTCGGGCTGTCGAGCTGTCGAGCTGCCGGGCAAGGATCTCGCGGTGCGCCGTCGAACTGCGGATGTCCTGTCGTCACCCTACGGCCTCGGTGCGTTCGGGCGGCACGGCGAGGCGGTCTGTCCCGTTCCCTCCGCTTGCGTCATGCTCTGTTCATGATCGATCGGCGGACTGCGGCCGGCAGGCTCCTGCGCGCGGCGACCTCGGGCGGACCGCCGGTGACGTATGCGCTCATCGCCCTGTGCTGCGTGATCTTCCTGATCAGCCCGCTGTCCGGATTCAACCCGGTCTACGGCACCGCCGACGCGCTGCTCGCCGCCCAGGCCGGGTACTTCGAACGCTGGGGCGTGATCCCGAGCGAACTGTGGGACGGCTCCGCGCACGCCGTGCTCACCCCGCTGACCGCCCTGTTCGTGCACGGCAGCTGGCTGCACCTGCTCGGCAACATCCTGTTCCTCTACGTGTTCGGCGCGATGGCCGAGGAGCGGATGGGCCACACCGAGTTCGCCTTCTTCTACCTCGGCTGCGGCTATCTCGCCCTGCTCGCCTACGCGGCCGCGCACGCCACCTCCGACCAGACGCTCGTCGGCGCGTCGGGGGCGATCTCGGCGGTGCTCGGGGCGTTCCTCTACCTCTTCCCGAGGGCCCGGGTCACCAGCCTGTTCCCGTTCCTGCTGTTCCTGCCGCTGCGCTTCCCCGCGTGGATCGTGCTGATCTTCTGGTTCGTGCTCCAGTGGCTGGCCGCCGAGGGCGCCGGCAGCGGCCCCGGAGTGGCCTACCTCGCCCATGTCGTCGGCTTCGCCACCGGCTTCCTCTACGCCTGGGGACGCTATCGGCGTGACGCTAGAGTGAAGTCTCCAGCCACGGCCACCGAGGGAGAAAGCCAGCCGTGATCACCGCGATCGTGCTCATCAAAACCAGCGTGGACCGGATTCCCGAGATCGCCGAGGCCATCGCCGCGCTGGACAGCGTCAGCGAGGTCTTCTCGGTCACCGGTACCTACGACCTGATCGCCATGGTCCGGGTGGCCAAGCACGACGACCTCGCCGAGGTCATCCCCGGCCGGATCAGCAAGATCCCCGGTGTCGAGGGCACCGACACACACGTGGCGTTCCGTACGTACTCGCAGCACGACCTGGAAGCCGCCTTCGCCATCGGCCTCGACGGCTAGGCACGTGACAACGCGGTCGGCGCGGGTCCGGGCAGCTGCCCGGACCCGCGCCGACCGCGTTGTACCTGTCAGACCTGAGCGGCCTCGCCCCGGTCCGGGACACAACGGCCGCCCTCGGTGCGGTACTTCCACTGGGCGCCCTCGCTCACCAGCTCCTTGACCGCCCGCAGGAAGCGCTCGATGTGCTCGTCCGGGGTGCCGGCGCCGAAGCTGACCCGGATCGCGTTCAGGGACCGCTCGCCCGGCTCGGCCTCGGGCGCGCCGCACTCGCCGACGTCCTGCGGGTCGCTGCCGAGCAGGGTGCGCACGAGCGGGTGGGCGCAGAAGAGGCCGTCGCGCACCCCGATGCCGTACTCGGCGGAGAGGGCGGCGGCGAAGTGGGAGCTGTTCCAGCCCTCCACCACGAAGGAGATGACGCCGACCCGGGGCGCGTCGTCGCCGAACAGCGAGAGCACCTTGACCTCGGGGACCTCGGCGAGCCCGGCGCGGACCTGCGCGACCAGGTGCTGCTCACGGGCGACCAGGGAGTCGTAGCCGGCCTCGGTGAGCGCCTTGCAGGCGGCGGCGATGGAGTAGACGCCGATGACGTTGGGCGAGCCGGCCTCGTGGCGGGCGGCGGTGGTGTGCCATTCGACGTCCACCCCGCCGTCGGCGCGCCGGGCGACCTTGCGGGAGGCGCCGCCGCCGGCCAGGTAGGGCTCGGCGGCGGTCAGCCAGTCGGAGCGGCCGGCGAGGACGCCCGAGCCGAAGGGCGCGTACAGCTTGTGTCCGGAGAAGGCGACCCAGTCGACGTCCAGCTCCGCGATGTCGACGGGGTGGTGCGGGGCGAGCTGGGCGGCGTCCAGGACGATGCGGGCGCCGTGGGCGTGGGCGGCGGCGGCGAGTTCCTTGACGGGCCACAGCTCGCCGGTGACGTTGGAGGCGCCGGTGACGCAGACCAGCGCGGGGCCAATGGGGCCTCCCCTGCTCGAACGAAGCCGAGAGCTCGGGGAAGGTTCGCGGTCGGCGAGGGCGCGCTCCAGGGTGGCGACGGCCTGGGCCGGGGTGCGCGGGGCGTTGAGGTAGGTCACCCGGGCGTCGCGCCAGGGCAGCAGCGAGGCGTGGTGCTCGGTCTCGAAGACGAACACCTCGCAGTCGGCGGGCAGCGCGGCGGCCAGCAGGTTGAGCGAGTCGGTGGTGGAGCGGGTGAAGACGACCTGGTCGTCGGCGCGGCAGCCGAGGAACTCCGCGACCGTCACCCGGCTGCTCTCGAAGAGGTCAGTGGAGAGCTGGGAGAGGTAGCCGGCCCCGCGGTGGACGCTGCCGTAGTAGGGGGCGTACGCGGCCACGTCGTCCCACACCCGCTGGAGGGCCGGGGCGCTCGCCGCGTAGTCGAGCGCCGCGTAGGTGACCTCACCGCCGGTGACCAGCGGGACCGTGACGTCTCCGCCCAGAACGGGCAGCGGGGAACAAAGTGACTGGTCGGCGGCAGCGGTGAAGACAGACATGGCGAACTCCCGTATACAGGCAGGCGAATTCCGCGTGCCTGCGGAGACGCGGCAGCACGGAAGGAAGAAAAGAAGGTGCGCGGAGAAGGGCCGAAAAGCCCTATCGCATTCGCTTGCTCACAAGAGGCTCCCTGAGGACCAGGACCCCACGGGTGGACATCTCACGATGTCGAGGGGTCCGCGCTTGCCGCAGACCTCGCTGCCTACGGCCTGGTCTTCACCCGGGGCACCCCGCCACGGACGGAGGGTTGCCGGACAGCGGGCCGGGGCCGTAGTCGCTGTCACTCATGACCTGCGCAGCATCTTGCCATACCTACGGGAACGCGCAAGGCGCAGTCCATGATCTGGACTGCGCCCTGCCTCACATCCGTGCGCTCACGCGTTGCTGGCCTCGACCCATCTCTCCAGGACGCGCCCGGCCGCACCCGAGTCGATCGACTCGGCGGCCTTCGCCATCCCGGCGGCGAGCCGCTCGGTGAGCGGGCCCTCCCCCGGCTCCAGCGCGACCAGCGCCGCCGCCGAATTGAGCAGGACGGCGTCCCGTACGGGCCCGGTCTCGCCGGCCAGCAGCCGGCGGGCCACATCGGCGTTGTACGAGGCGTCGGCGCCGCGCAGCGCCTCCACCGGCACCAGTTCGAGCCCGACGTCGCGCGGGTCGAAGGCCTCCTCGCGCACCGCCCCGTCCCGGGCGATCCACACCCGGGAGGTGGCGGTGGTGGTCAGCTCGTCCAGGCCGTCGTCGCCGCGGAAGACCAGCGCGGAGTTGCCGCGCTCGGCCAGGACGCCCGCGACGATGGGCGCCATCCGCAGGTCGGCGACGCCGATCGCCTGGGAGCGGACCTTGGCCGGGTTGGTGAGCGGCCCCAGGATGTTGAAGGTGGTCGGGGCGCCGAGCTCGGACCGGGCCTTCGCCGCGTGCCGCAGGGCCGGGTGGAACTTCACCGCGAAGCAGAAGGTGATGCCCGCCTCCTCCGCGACCTCGGCGACACGGCGCGGCGGCAGGTCCAGATTGACGCCGAGCTTGCCCAGGACGTCGGACGAGCCGCTGGCCGACGAGGAGGCGCGGTTGCCGTGCTTGACGACCTTGGCGCCGGTGCCCGCCACGACGATCGCGGACATCGTGGAGATGTTGACCGTCTTGGCCATGTCGCCGCCGGTGCCCACGATGTCGACCGTGCGGCCGGGCACCTCGATGGTCGTGGCGTGCTCGTACATCGCGCGGACCAGCCCGGAGACCTCCGTGACCGTCTCGCCCTTGGCGCGCAGGGCCACCGCGAAGCCGGCGATCTGCACGTCGGTCGCCTCGCCGCTCATGATGCGGTCCATCGCCCAGGCGGTGTCGTCGGCCGTCAGGTCCTGGCCGCGCAGCAGGGGGGTCAGCACGCCGGGCCAGGAACGAGCCGCCACGCTGTCGCCGCCGACCGGGGTCACAACGTTCATGGTCCGCTCCTGGGGTCCACAGCCGATAAAGGGATCGGGGCCACCCTATCGAGCCGTACGGACAGCGAAGAGCCCCGTCCATCGGATGGAATGGACGGGGCTCTCGCTGTGGCGATCAGTCGGGTCGGTCAGGCGATCAGTGGTGGCCGTGGCCGCTCGTGATCTCCTTGTACTCCTCGGCGGTGGGCTTGGCGATCTGGTTGTTCTCGCCGTAGTAGCCCTTGCTGAGCTTGGCGCGCAGCTTCTCCACCGGGGAGACCTTGCGCCGGACGCCGTTCTCGTCGACCGTCGGGCCGATCTCGACCGGCTTGTACTGCTCGTGCGCGGTGAGCGTGTGCAGCTGCGCGGGGGCGAGCGGCTCGTGCACCTCGACGAACTCACCGTGCGGCAGGCGCTTGATGAGACCGGACTCGCGTCCGTGCAGCACCTTCTCCTTGTCCCGGCGCTGGAGGCCGAGGCAGATCCGCTTCGTCACGATGAACGCGAGGACCGGTCCCACGAAGAAGAAGATCCGGACGAACCACGAGATCGAGTTCAGCGACAGGTGGAAGTGCGTGGCCCACAGGTCGTTGCCACCACCGACGAGGCCGATGAAGTAGACCGTGATCCAGGCGACACCGAAGGCCGTACGGGTCGGGGCGTTGCGCGGGCGGTCCAGGATGTGGTGCTCGCGCTTGTCCCCGGTGACCCAGGACTCGATGAACGGGTACATGGCGATCGCACCCAGGATCACGCCGAACAGGACCAGCGGGATGAACACACCGAGGACCAGGGTGTGGCCCCACAGGTTGATCTCCCAGCCCGGCATCACTCGGATCAGACCCTCGGCGAAGCCCATGTACCAGTCGGGCTGGGCGCCGGTGGACACCTGGTCCGGGCGGTACGGGCCGATGGCCCAGATCGGGTTGATCGAGGCGATGCCCGCGATGACGGCGATGACACCGAAGACCAGGAAGAAGAAGCCTCCGGCCTTCGCCATGTACACCGGCAGCAGCGGCATGCCCACGACGTTCTTGTTGGTCCGGCCGGGACCCGCGAACTGCGTGTGCTTGTGGTAGAAGACCAGGATCAGGTGGCCCACCAGCAGTCCGAGCATGATGCCCGGCAGCAGCAGGATGTGGATCGAGTAGAACCGCGCGACGAAGTCGCCGCCCGGGAACTCCCCGCCGAACAGGAACATCGAGATGTACGTGCCCACGATCGGCGTCGACAGGATCGCGCCCTGCGTGAAGCGGACACCAGTACCCGAGAGCAGGTCGTCCGGGAGCGAGTAACCGGTGAAACCGGTGAACATGCCGAGGACGAACAGCAGGAAGCCGAACAGCCAGTTGATCTCGCGCGGCTTGCGGAACGCGCCCGTGAAGAACACGCGCATCATGTGCACGAACATGCCGGCCAGGAAGATCAGCGCGGCCCAGTGGTGGATCTGGCGGACCAGCAGACCGCCGCGGACGTCGAAGCTGATGTCCAGCGTCGAGGCGTAGGCCTCGGACATCCGGATGCCCTGCATGGGCTCGTACGGGCCGTGGTACACGACCTCGTTCATGCTCGGGTGGAAGAACAGCGTCAGGTACACACCCGTGAGGATGATGATGATGAAGCTGTAGAGGCAGATCTCACCGAGCATGAAGGACCAGTGGTCCGGGAAGATCTTGCGCATGTTGGCCTTGGCCAGGGAGTAGATCCCGAGCCGGCCGTCCGCCCAGTCGGCCACCCGCTCACCGGCGGGCGCCTTGCGCTTCGTATCGGTCGCAGTACTCATCCGCGCTCCCAGAATGCAGGACCGACGGGCTCTTCGAAGTCACCGAGCGCCTCGAGGTTGCCCTCGCTGTTCACGCCGATCCGCAGCTGCGGAAGAGCGTGACCGGCCGGACCGAAGATGACGCGGGCGCCGTCGGAGAGGTCGAAGGTGGACTGGTGGCACGGGCAGAGCACGTGGTGCGTCTGCTGCTCGTACAGGCTGATCGGGCAGCCGACGTGGGTGCAGATCTTGGAGAAGGCCACGATCCCCTCGTGGGCCCACTCGCGCTCGCGCTTGTCCTTGATGTTGTCCGGCTCGATGCGGATGATCATCAGGGCGGCCTTGGCGATCTGCGTCTGGAAGTCGTGCGCGTCCTCCTCCAGGCCCTCGGGCATGGCGAAGGTCAGCGAACCGACGACGACGTCCTCGGGGCGCAGCGGCTCATTGGTGTTCATGTTGATGAGCTGCTTGCCCTTGGCCCACATGGTCGAGCGGAGCTTCTTCTCCGGCAGCGGACCGAGGTCGCGCAGCAGGACCACACCGGCGAGCGGCACCAGGGCCAGTGCACCGAACATGGTGTTCCGGATCAGCTTGCGCCGGCCGAACGCGGACTCCTCGGCACCTGCCGCGAAGTCGGCGAGCACCTTCGCCTTGACCTCGGGCTCGGCCGAGATCGCGTGCCGCTCGTCGGCGACCTCCACGTCGGACATCAGGGTGCGCGCCCAGTGGACGGCGCCCGCGCCGATCGCGAAGAGCGCCACGCCCAGGGTCAGCCCCAGGGAGAAGTTCAGCGCGCTCACATGGCCGAACGGGAAGATGTAGACGATCTTGTCGACCGGGAAGATGACGTAGGAGGCGATGAAGCCCACCGTCGCCAGCATGGACAGCGTGAACATGAACGCGACCGCGCGCTCGGACCGGTTGGCGGCCCGTTCGTCGATGTCCTGGATGCGCGGCTTGTGGGCCGGCAGCCCCGGGTCGGCGAACGGGTCGTCCGTACCCTCCACCGCGCCGTGCGCGGGGTCCTGCTCTGCGGGCAGGTTCTCTTCTGGAATCTCTTGGCTACTCATGACTTCTTGGCCTTAGCGGTGTGGGCCGCGACCCAGACGGCAACTGCGATCAGTGCGCCGAGTCCGAAGATCCAGCCGAACAGACCCTCGCTGACCGGACCGAGGCCGCCCAGCTTGAGGCCGCCGGGGCTCTCCGACTCACCGCTGTTCACGGTCTGGACGTACGCGATGATGTCCTTCTTCTGCTGCTCGGGCATCGTCGAGTCCGGGAAGGACGGCATGCTCTGCGGGCCCGTCTGCATGGCCTCGTAGATGTGCTTCGGGTCCACGCCCTCGAGGCTGGGGGCGTACTTGCCCTTCGTCAGGGCACCGCCCTCGCCGGTGAAGTTGTGGCACTGCGCGCAGTTGGTACGGAACAGGTCGCCACCCTTGGCGACGTCCGCGCCCTCAGGGCTGACCTGGCTCTTGGTCGGGACGATCGGACCGGCGCCGAGCGACGCGACGTACGCCGCGAGCTGGTCGATCTCGGCCTGGGTGTAGATGACCTTCTTCTTCGGTACCTGGGCGCCCGGCTGCTGCGCCGGCATACGGCCCGTACCGACCTGGAAGTCCACGGCGGCGGAGCCCACGCCGACAAGCGAGGGCCCGTCGGTGGTGCCCTGACCGCCGGTTCCGTGGCAGCTGGCGCAACCGACGGAGTACAGCTTCTTGCCCTCGTCGATGGCGAGGGACTGGGCGGTGTCGTCGGCCTGCGCCTTACTCGCGGGCGCAAACGCGGCGTACAGCCCCCCAGTGGCCGCCAGCGCGAGGAGTAGTACGACGACCGCCGCCAACGGATGGCGTCGTCGTGCGGAGAGCTTTTTCACGGATTACCCCGGTGTCAGGATCTTCTGCGTCGATGCTGGATGTGGTTCGGGCTCGGGCCCGGTTACTTGATCATGTAGATCGTGGCGAAGAGGCCGATCCACACGACATCGACGAAGTGCCAGTAATAGGACACGACGATGGCAGCGGTCGCCTGTTCATGGGTGAACCTCTTGGCCGCGTATGTCCTGCCCAGAACGAGCAGGAAGGCGATGAGACCGCCTGTCACATGCAGACCGTGGAAGCCGGTGGTCAGGTAGAACACCGAGCCGTACGGATCCGAGGACAGCGAGAGGCCGTCCTTCTTCACCAGCTCCGTGTACTCGAAGACCTGGCCTCCGATGAAGATCGCACCCATCACGAACGTGATCACGAACCAGGCACGGAGCTTCTTCACGTCGCCCCGCTCCGCGGCGAAGACGCCGAGCTGGCAGGTGAGTGAGGAGAGCACCAGGATCGTGGTGTTCGTCGCCGAGAACGGGAAGTTCAGGGCGGATGCCATTTCCTTCCAGTGATCCGCTCCGGTCACCGATCGCAGGGTGAAGTACATCGCGAAGAGGGCCGCGAAGAACATCAGCTCGGAACTCAACCAGATGATGGTTCCGACGCTGGTGAGGTTCGGCCGATTGACCGACGGGTGCGCGTGCCCGGTTTCTACTGTCGTTGCTGTCGCCACGACCGACATTATGTCGGTCGCTTATCCCGCCCTCACTCCGGGGGGTGCCGTTCGGTGTGTCAGGGGGGTGTGTCCTGCCCGAACGGCCCATGGATCCGCTGTCCCGGGCGGTGCTGACAGGCTGTCGGGCGGAGTACGATCCGCGCATCGGACAGCTCTCACAGACCGAGTGCCCCGAAAGCCCCGAAGACACAGATGTCACGGAGGAACCATGCAGCCGACCGCCACGGTCCTGGTCTACAGCGACAACGCACACACCCGTGAGCAGGTGAGGCTGGCCGCGGGACGCAGGCCCGCGGCGGACGTGCCACCGGTGGAGTTCCTGGAGTGCGCCACCCTGCCCGCCGTCCTGGACGCGCTGGACCACGGGGGCGTCGACGTCTGCGTACTGGACGGCGAGACGGCCCCGGCGGGCGGGATGGGCGTCTGCCGGCAGATCAAGGACGAGATCTTCCGCTGCCCGCCGGTGCTGCTCCTGATCGGCCGCCCCCAGGACGCCTGGCTGGCCACCTGGAGCCGTGCGGACGCCGCGGTGACCCTCCCGGTCGAACCGGTGGAGTTCGCGGACGCGCTGGCCGCCCTGCTGCGCGCCAGGCTGTCCGTGGAGGCCTGAGCCCCCGCACTCCACCGGTAGTCCCTCCGAGGGGCAGCGCACCCCCGGCCGTCAGACCTGGGGGCGCAGCCGCGCCGCCCGGACCGTGTCGACGCGGTTCGCGGTGGTGTCGTTGGTGAGCGCGCTGCCCTTCTGCCACTTGGCCCAGGACAGGTTCCAGTCTCCGTAGCCGTTGTCGAAGGGCGTCATGGTCTCGCCGTCGCTGCCGACGACCTTGACGATGTCGCCCTCGCGCACGGTGTTGAAGAACCACTCGGCCTCGCTGGTGCTCATGCCGGTGCAGCCGTGGCTGACGTTGGCGTACCCCTGCGATCCGGTGGACCAGGGCGCCGCGTGGACGTACTCCCCGCTCCAGGTGACCCGGGTCGCGTAGTAGACCGGCAGGTCGTACGAGTCGGCCGAGCCCTCGGCGATCCCGATGGACTCCCCGCGCATACGTACGTAGTACTCCTTGCCCAGCACGACCTTGACGCCGTTGCGCGTGTCGAAGCCGGGCTTGCCGGTGGTGACCGGAATGGTGTTGATCACTTCGCCGTTGCGCAGCACCGTCATGGAGTGCTCCGAGGCGTCGGTGATGGCCTCCACGCGGTCGCCGGTGGTGATCTTCAGCGACTTCGCGGGGGCCCCGTAGAGGGCGTTGGTCACCTTGATGCCGGCCAGGTTGCTGCTGACCTCGATGGTGGCCTTGGCCGGCCAGTACTCCTGCGGGCGGTAGTGCAGCGTCTTGTCGTCGACCCAGTACCAGGAGCCGGTCACGGCGGGCGTGGAGCGGACCTTGAGCGCGCGCTCCACGGTGGCGCGGGCGGCGTTGTCGGTGACGGGGGCGCTGAGTTGCGCCGTGACGGGCTGTCCGACGCCGTAGGTGCCCGCCTGCGGGCCGAAGGTGACCTTCAGGAACTTCTTGGCCGCCGCGGTCTCGAAGGAGAGCGTACGGACGCCTGGGGCGCCGTCGTCGTCCTCCATGCTGACCCTGACGGAGTAGCGGGTGCCCGCGGCCAGCGGGGCGGTGGAGTGCCAGCGGTGGCCGTCGGCGTCGAGTTCGCCCGCCAGATGGCGTCCTTCGGTGTCCACGGCCGTCACATCGGTGATCCGGCCGTCGTCGCCGTCGACGCTGACTTCGAGGGGCTTGTCCGGGTCGACCTTCTCCCCGCCGTCGGGGGCGTTGGAGGAGATCTCGTCCGCCGCGTCGTACGGCTTCGCCGAGAGCGGATGGCTGCCGGACTCCCCACAGGCTGTCGCCCCTGCGACCAGGGTCACGACCAGCAGAGTGCAGCTCACTACGGGACGGATGCGCGGCGTGTGGTTCATGAACCCACGCTAAGAAGATTCATCCGATTCAGCGCGCCGGATGACTGCAAACGGGGGGCCCGCACTTCGCGTGGAAGTGCGGGCCCCCCGTCAGGTGGAGCGATGTCACAGGTGGAGCGGTGTCACTGGGTGCGGTTCTCGCCGCGGTAGTACTCGAAGACCCAGCCGAACAGACCGATCAGGATGACCGGGGCCGAGAAGTAGAGCAGCCACCAGCCGAAGACGACTCCCATGAAGGCGAGCAGACCGCCGACCGCCAGCGAGAGCGGCTGCCAGCTGTGCGGGGAGAAGAACCCCACGTCGCCGGCCTCGTCCGCCACGTCGGCTTCCTTGTTGTCCTGCGCCAGCGCGTCGACCCGCCGGGCCGTGAAGGCCAGGTAGAAGCCGATCATGACGCTCAGGCCGAAGGCCAGGACGAGTGCGGTGGTGCCGACCGGCTCCTTGGACCACACCCCGTACGTGATGGCCATGACGAGGATGAACAGCGCCAGGCCGAGGAACATCTTGCCCTGGATCTTCACTTGCCCGCCTCCTTGCCGCCGGCGAGCGCCTTGTCACCCTCGGAGAGGTGGTCCAGCTGCTCCAGCGCCGTGATCTCCGGGTGGTGCAGGTCGAACGCCGGGGATTCGGAGCGGATCCGGGGCAGGGTGAGGAAGTTGTGCCGCGGCGGCGGGCACGACGTCGCCCACTCCAGCGAACGGCCGTAGCCCCACGGGTCGTCGACCTCGATCTTCTTGCCGTACTTGGCCGTCTTCCACACGTTGTAGAGGAACGGCAGGATCGACAGGCCCAGCAGGAACGAGGAGATCGTCGAGATGGTGTTCAGCGCGGTGAAGCCGTCGGCCGCCAGATAGTCGGCGTACCGGCGCGGCATGCCTTCCGCGCCCAGCCAGTGCTGCACCAGGAACGTGCCGTGGAAGCCCACGAACAGCGTCCAGAAGGTGATCTTCCCGAGCCGCTCGTCGAGCATCTTGCCGGTGAACTTCGGCCACCAGAAGTGGAATCCGGAGAACATCGCGAACACCACGGTGCCGAAGACGACGTAGTGGAAGTGCGCGACCACGAAGTACGAGTCCGAGACGTGGAAGTCCATCGGCGGCGAGGCCAGGATGACACCGGTCAGACCACCGAAGGTGAAGGTGATCAGGAAGCCGATCGCCCAGAGCATCGGTGTCTCGAAGGACAGCGAGCCCTTCCACATCGTGCCGATCCAGTTGAAGAACTTCACCCCGGTGGGCACCGCGATGAGGAACGTCATGAAGGAGAAGAACGGCAGCAGCACACCGCCGGTGACGTACATGTGGTGCGCCCACACGGTCACCGAGAGGCCGGCGATGGAGATCGTCGCGGCCACCAGGCCGATGTAACCGAACATCGGCTTGCGGCTGAAGACCGGGATCACTTCCGAAATGATCCCGAAGAACGGCAAGGCGATGATGTACACCTCTGGATGGCCGAAGAACCAGAAGAGGTGTTGCCAGAGCAATGCGCCGCCATTGGCCGCGTCGAAGACGTGCGCACCGAATTTACGGTCCGCCTCCAGCGCGAAGAGCGCCGCCGCGAGGACCGGGAAGGCCAGCAGGACCAGCACACCGGTCAGCAGGACGTTCCAGACGAAGATCGGCATGCGGAACATCGTCATGCCGGGCGCGCGCATGCAGATGATCGTGGTGATGAAGTTGACCGAACCGAGGATCGTGCCGAAGCCGGAGAAGGCCAGACCCATGATCCACATGTCGGCGCCGACGCCCGGCGAACGGACCGCGTCCGACAGCGGGGAGTAGGCGAACCAGCCGAAGTCGGCCGCACCCTGCGGGGTGAGGAAGCCGGCCACCGCGAGGATCGAGCCGAAGAGGTACAGCCAGTACGCGAACATGTTCAGCCGCGGGAACGCCACGTCGGGCGCGCCGATCTGCAGCGGCATGATCCAGTTCGCGAATCCGGCGAACAGCGGCGTCGCGAACATCAGCAGCATGATCGTGCCGTGCATCGTGAACGCCTGGTTGAACTGCTCGTTCGACATGATCTGCGTGCCGGGCCGGGCCAGTTCGGCGCGCATGAAGAGCGCCATCAGACCGCCGATGCAGAAGAACGCGAACGATGTGACCAGGTACATCGTGCCGATCGTCTTGTGGTCAGTGGTGGTCAGCCACTTGATGACGACGTTTCCCGGCTGCTTGCGCCGGACCGGCAGCTCGTCCTCGTACGAGTCGTCTGCTGCCGCGGCACCCTGAGGTTCGTTGAGGATGCTCACAGTTTGTTCGTCTCCGCATTCCTGGCCGGGTCAGTCTGCTCGATGCCGGCCGGCACGTAGCCCGTCTGGCCCTTCTTCGCCAGCTCCTTCAGGTGCGCCTGGTAGCGCTCCGGGGAGACGACCTTGACGTTGAAGAGCATCCGGGAGTGGTCGACGCCGCAGAGCTCGGCGCACTTGCCCTTGAAGGTGCCCTCCTGGTTGGGAGTCACCTCGAAGGCGTTGGTGTGGCCCGGAATGACGTCCTGCTTCATGAGGAACGGCACCACCCAGAAGGAGTGGATGACGTCACGCGAAGTCAGGATGAAACGGACCTTCTCACCCTTGGGCAGCCAGAGGGTCGGCCCCGGGTTGCCGTTCTGCGGGTTCCGAGTGCCCGGGATACCGACGTCGTAGACGCCGTCCGCACCCTTCGGGAACTCCTTGCGGAACCTGTCCGGGATGGCGTCGAGCTCCTTGGGGACCTCGTTGCCCGTGGCGGCCGAGCCGTCCACGTTCTCGATGTAGTTGAAACCCCAGCTCCACTGGTAGCCGACCACGTTGATGGTGTGGGCGGGCTTCGGGGAGAGCTCGAGGAGCTTCGATTCGTCGCGCGCGGTGAAGTAGAACAACACCGAGACGATGATCAGAGGGACCACGGTGTACAGCGCCTCGATGGGCATGTTGTACCGGGTCTGCGGAGGTACCTCCACCTTGGTGCGGCTGCGCCGGTGGAAGATGACGCTCCACAGGATCAGGCCCCAGACCAGCACGCCCGTGGCGAGCGCAGCCGCCCACGAGCCCTGCCAGAGGGAAAGGATCCGTGGGGCCTCTTCCGTTACCGGCGTAGGCATACCAAGGCGGGGGAAGTCCTTGTATGTGCAACCGGTGGCGGTCGCCAGGATCAGGCCCGCAGTCAGCACCTGCGGCAGCTTCCGCCGCATCGGGCGCCGCGACGAGCGGTCGGAGCCGTTGGGACTCACGTAGCGCCTTCCCGAGAGTCTCGCCCGCACGGTCGGCGCGCCCGTCTCGCTGGTCGGTCGCCGGCCCTGACGCGGGCAGGGGTTTGGATGTTTATGCGGACCAAACCCTACTGGACGCTATTTGGGGCCGCGCGGGGAGGGTGCCCAACGCGCCGCCCGACTCCCCGAAGGGGTGGAATTCGCGCCTCCGGCGGCCATCTGACGCCCCCTCTCCCGGTTCTCCGCCGCCGCGGAGCCCGGCCGGTCCCGGTCCCCGGGCGGGGCCGGGCTAGCGTGACCGGGTGCCCTACTTCGACGCGGCGTCCGCCGCACCCCTGCACCCCGTCGCCCGTCAGGCGCTGCTTGCCGCACTGGACGAGGGCTGGGCCGATCCGGCCAGGCTCTACCGGGAAGGGCGGCGGGCCCGGCTGCTGCTGGACGCGGCCAGGGAGGCGTCGGCGGAGGCCGTCGGCTGCCGCCCCGACGAGCTCACCTTCACCTCATCGGGCACCCGGGCGGTGCACGCGGGAATTTCCGGAGCTCTCGCCGGGCGTCGGCGTGTCGGCGGCCATCTGGTGGTGTCGGCGGTCGAACACTCGTCGGTGCTGCACGCGGCGGCGGACCATGCGGACCGGGGCGGCTCGGTCACCGAGGTGCCGGTGGACCGCTCGGGCGCGGTGAGCCCGGAGACGTACGCGCGGGCCCTGCGCGAGGACACCGCGCTGGCCTGTCTGCAGTCGGCCAACCACGAGGTCGGCACCCTCCAGCCGGTGGCCGAGGCCGCCGGGCTGTGCCGGGACGCGGGGGTCCCGCTGCTGGTGGACGCGGCGCAGTCGCTGGGGTGGGGGCCGGTGCCGGATGGCTGGTCGCTGCTGGCGGGCAGCGCGCACAAATGGGGCGGACCGGCCGGGGTCGGGCTGCTCGCGGTGCGCAAGGGAGTGCGGTTCGCGCCCCAAGGCCCGTCCGACGAGCGGGAGTCGGGCCGGGCCCCCGGCTTCGAGAACCTGCCGGCGATCGTCGCGGCCGCGGCGTCCCTGCGGGCGGTACGGGCCGAGGCCGCCGCGGAGTCGGAGCGGCTGCGGGAGCTGGTGGACCGGATCCGCGGCCGGGTGCCGGCGCTGGTGCCCGATGTGGAGGTGGTCGGCGATCCGGTGCTGCGGCTGCCGCACCTGGTGACCTTCTCCTGTCTCTATGTCGACGGGGAGACACTGCTGCACGAGCTGGACCGGGCCGGTTTCTCCGTGTCGTCCGGTTCGTCCTGCACGAGCAGCACCCTGACACCGAGCCATGTGCTCAAGGCGATGGGCGTGCTGTCCGAGGGCAACGTCCGGGTGTCGCTGCCGTCGGGCACGTCCGGCGAGGACGTCGACCGCTTCCTCGCGGAGCTTCCCGGGCTGGTCGCGGGGGTACGGGAGAAGCTGGGCGCGCCCGCCGCCGCCGTCCCCTCCCCCGCCGCGCGGAACTCCCTGGTCGTCGACGCGCTCGGGAAGCGCTGCCCGATCCCGGTCATCGAGCTCGCAAAGGTGATCGGAGGGGTACCCGTGGGCGGGACGGTGACCGTGCTGTCCGACGACGAGGCGGCCCGGCTCGACATTCCGGCCTGGTGCGAGATGCGCGAGCAGGAGTACGTGGGTGAGGAGCCGGCGGACCGGGGCTCGGCCCATGTGGTCCGCCGGCTGTCCTGACCGCCCGGCTACACGAGGTGGGTGCGCACCTCGGCGGCGGCCTCGTGGCCGTACGCCTTGGTGAAGCGGTCCATGAAGTGGTTGCGGTGCAGGGTGTACTCCTGGGTGCCGACCGTCTCGATGACGAGGGTCGCCAGCATGCAGCCGACCTGGGCGGCGCGCTCCAGGCCGACGCCCCAGGCGAGGCCGGAGAGGAACCCGGCCCGGAAGGCGTCGCCGACGCCGGTCGGGTCGGCCTTGACGTTCTCCTCGGGGCAGCCGACCTGGATCGGCTCCTCGCCGGCGCGCTCGATGCGCACGCCCTGGGCGCCGAGGGTGGTGACCCGGTGGCCGACCTTGGCGAGGATCTCCGCGTCGGTCCAGCCGGTCTTGGACTCGATGAGCCCCTTCTCGTACTCGTTGGAGAAGAGGTACGTGGCGCCGTCGAGGAGGATGCGGATCTCGTCGCCGTCCATCCGGGCGATCTGCTGGGAGAAGTCCGCGGCGAACGGGATCCCGCGCGAGCGGCACTCCTCGGTGTGGCGGAGCATCCCCTCGGGGTCGTCGGCGCCGATGGAGACGAGGTCGAGGCCGCCCACCCGGTCGGCGACGGCCTTCAGCTCGATGAGCCGCGCCTCGCTCATGGCGCCGGTGTAGAAGGAGCCGATCTGGTTGTGGTCGGCGTCCGTCGTGCAGACGAAGCGGGCCGTGTGCAGGACCTCGGAGATCCGCACCGAGCCGGTGTCGACGCCGTGGCGGTCGAGCCACGCCCGGTACTCGTCGAAGTCGGAGCCCGCGGCCCCGACCAGGACCGGCCGGGTGCCGAGCAGGCCCATGCCGAAGCAGATGTTGGCCGCGACCCCTCCCCTGCGTACGTCCAGGTTGTCGACCAGGAAGGAGAGCGAGACCGTGTGCAGCTGATCGGCGACCAGCTGGTCGGCGAATCGGCCGGGGAAGGTCATGAGGTGGTCGGTGGCGATGGAGCCGGTGACTGCGATACGCACGGGGAGACTGCTCCTGCGGAGGTCGAGGGGAACGGGTGTCCGCGTTCCCGGGGTGGCGTGACAGTTCACGCTACCGGTTCCCGGAGCACCCGAAGGGGAAAAACTACCCGATAGTAGGGCTTTCTTCCTGAGCTCTGTGGTGCCTACGGTGCGGTTATGTCGAACCACATCGCCCCGCGCGAGTCCGAGAACGGCCTGGCCGAGCTGCGCGGAGACTGCGCACGGATGGCTCCGCACTGGGTGGTACCCGCCAGGAGCGCGCCCACCCCTGTCGCCCCCTCCCTCATCCACGGCGTGACCGTGCCGTCCGCCTCCGCCCGGCTGATCGACGCGATGCCGGAGTACGGCGACTAGGCGGCACCGCGCGGCGCCCGCGCCGCCTCAAGGGGAACCGTGCGCTCCTTCGCCCCGTCCCACCCGTGTCCGTACCCACGGTTCGGGCGATATGCCGGACAGGCATATGACGGCAACGCAGGCGAAGGAGCGATCCGGTGAGCACCGAGCGACCCGACAACGACGTGACCGGCCCCCGGCGGCGTTCGCCGCTGGTCGTGGCCTCGGTGGCAGCGGCCGTGCTGCTGGCCGGCGGCGGCGGCGCGTACTGGGCCGCGACCGCGGCGGACGGCGGTGACGGAGGACAGGGCAGTGCCGCGGACCAGGGGGACGCCTCTCCGCCGCCCCTGCGCCTGGACGAGGAGGGCGGCGCCGCCTCGCCGTCGTCCCCGCAGCCGTCGGCCCCGCCGGAGGGCATCGCCCCCGGTGAACCCGATCCGCACGGCACCCGGCTGGTCTACCGCGCCTCCGGCACGCTGCCGGACGGCCCCGGCAAGGCCGCCGTCCGGCGTGCGGCCGGGACCGTGTCCGCCGCCGAGGTCGCCCGGCTGGCCAAGGCGCTGGGCCTGCCGGGGACCCCGCAGGACGGGACCACGTTCTGGAAGGTGGGCTCCGACGGGGACGGCTCGGGCCCGTTCCTCCGGGTCGAGAAGCAGGCCCCCGGGACCTGGACCTTCGCCCGGTACGGCTCGGGCGGCACGGACAACTGCAAGAAGGGGGCCACCTGTCCGGGGAAGCAGGTCGACCCGGGCGGCTCCGGTTCTCCGGTGAGCGAGAAGGCCGCGAAGGCCGCCGCCGCGCCCGTGCTGAAGGCCGTCGGCCAGGACGACGCGGCGCTCGACGCCCGCCAGCTGATGGGCTCGGCCCGGGTGGTGAACGCCGACCCGGTGGTGGACGGACTGCCGACGTACGGCTGGGCGACCGGGATCAAGGTCGGCCCCGGCAGTGAAGTGATCGGCGGCGGCGGGCAGTTGAAGGCCCTGGAGAAGGGCGCCGACTATCCGGTGATCGGCGCGGCCGAGGCCCTGAAGCGGCTGAACGCGGCACAGCCGCCGTCCGGCGCCCGGAGCACCGGCGGCTGCGCGACCCCGGCTCCGCTGGAGGACGGCACGAAGCCGTCCGGTGTGAGCTGCGGGGCACGGACCGGCGCGGAGCCGGCGACGGTGACGGTCGACAAGGCGACGTTCGGCCTGGCGGCGCGGCACGCGGACGGGAAGCAGCTGCTCGTACCGTCCTGGATCTTCACGGTCCGCCCGGCCGGCGGTACGGGTGACACGGTCACCCAGGTGGCCGTGGACCCGAAGTACCTGACGAAGAACCCCGCGTCGGAGAAGACACCGGACAGCGGCGGCGCCACCAAGGCCCGCACGGTCCTCTCCTACGGCTCCGACGGCCGGACGCTCTCGGTGACGTTCTGGGGCGGCGTGTGCAGCACGTACACGGCGAGCGCCCGCGAGGACGGCGGGACGGTACGGGTGAGCGTGAAGGAGACCAAGCCCGACCCGGACAAGGTCTGCGTCATGATGGCCAAGGAGCTGACCCGTACGGTCACGCTGGACCAGCCGCTGGACGGCCGGAAGGTGGTCGACACGGCCTCGGGCGCCACGGTGCCGCGCGCCTGACACCGCGCCCGTGCCACACAGCACGACGACACAGCACGACGGCGGCGGCCCCGGAAGGATCCCGGGGCCGCCGCCGTGACATCGGCGCCGACCGCGCGCCTGGGCCCGCTTAGCTGAAGGAGTCGCCGCAGGCGCAGGAGCCGGTGGCGTTCGGGTTGTCGATGGTGAAGCCCTGCTTCTCGATGGTGTCGACGAAGTCGACCGAGGCGCCGCCCAGGTACGGGGCGCTCATGCGGTCGGTGACGACCTTCACACCGCCGAAGTCCTTCACGACGTCACCGTCGAGCGAACGCTCGTCGAAGAACAGCTGGTAGCGCAGGCCCGAGCAGCCGCCGGGCTGGACGGCGACGCGGAGCGCCAGGTCGTCGCGGCCCTCCTGCTCCAGCAGGCCCTTGACCTTGGCTGCGGCGGCGTCGGACAGGAGGATGCCGTCGCTCACGGTGGTGGTCTCGTCCGATACGGACATCTGCTTCTCTCCCGGGTTGTACGGAGACTGCTTGCCGACGTTGCAACCGTCGGGACCGCGGATTCATTCCGGGCCGAGCGCTTGCCTGTTCCCTTCATGCTCGCACACCGGCCCTGTGGGCGGATGCGTCACATTGACGCTATCGGCATCGTCAAAGTGACGTGAAGCGGCTATGATAGATAGCGTCAATTAGACGAAAAGGCTTCCCGCACAGAAGTCACCGCAGAGAAGAAAGGGTGCGTGACGTGACCACGGCCCAGACCGTCCAGGAACTCGACGTCCAGCCGACGCCCCTCGCCCTGCTGCTGCTCGGCCGCGACGCCGACCCCAGGAGCGAGCGCGGTGTCGAATGCCCCGGTGACCTGCCCTCCCCCTCCGACCCGGACCTCGTGGAGCGAGCCCGCGCGGCCAAGGAGAAGCTGGGCGAGAAGGTCTTCGTCCTCGGGCACCACTACCAGCGCGACGAGGTCATCCAGTTCGCGGACGTGACCGGTGACTCCTTCAAGCTCGCCCGGGACGCGGCGGCCCGTCCGGAGGCGGAGTACATCGTCTTCTGCGGTGTGCACTTCATGGCCGAGTCCGCGGACATCCTGACCACGGACGACCAGAAGGTCGTGCTGCCGGACCTGGCGGCGGGCTGCTCGATGGCCGACATGGCCACCGCCGAGCAGGTCGCCGAGTGCTGGGACGTGCTGACCGAGGCCGGCGTCGCGGACCGGGTCGTGCCCGTCTCGTACATGAACTCCTCCGCCGACATCAAGGCCTTCACCGGCCGCCACGGAGGCACGATCTGCACCTCGTCCAACGCGAAGCGCGCCCTGGAGTGGGCGTTCGAGCAGGGCGAGAAGGTCTTGTTCCTGCCCGACCAGCACCTGGGCCGCAACACCGCCGTCCGGGACATGGGCATGTCGCTGGGGGACTGCGTCCTCTACAACCCGCACAAGCCGAACGGCGGCCTGACCGCCGAGGAGCTGCGGAACGCGAAGATGATCCTGTGGCGCGGGCACTGCTCGGTGCACGGCCGCTTCTCGGTGGAGTCGGTCGAGGACGTCCGCGCGCGCATACCCGGTGTCAATGTGCTGGTGCACCCGGAGTGCAAGCACGAGGTCGTGGCCGCCGCGGACTACGTCGGCTCGACGGAGTACATCATCAAGGCCCTGGAAGCGGCCCCGGCCGGCTCCAAGTGGGCCATCGGCACCGAGCTGAACCTGGTGCGCCGCCTGGCGAACCGTTTCGCGGCCGAGGACAAGGAGATCGTCTTCCTCGACAAGACGGTCTGCTTCTGCTCGACGATGAACCGGATCGACCTGCCGCACCTGGTGTGGACACTGGAGTCCCTGGCCGAGGGCAAGCTCGTCAACCGGATCGAGGTCGACCCGGAGACGGAGAAGTACGCCAAGCTGGCCCTGGAGCGGATGCTCGCGCTGCCGTAGCCGGTTCCCCGCGCAGAAGGTCCGGACGTGGCCGATTTCGTCCGGACCGGCCCGGAAGCCCCTCCCCCGTATCTACGCTGCTGTTCTCACCGGCGGCGCGGATACGGGGGACAGTTGTATGGGGCACCTCAGCAGGGTGGACGACCTGGTGGTCGTCGTACCGGGAATCCTCGGCAGCACGCTGGCGGACGCGGACGGGCACGAGGTCTGGGGGCTCTCCGGGAAGGCCCTGCTGCGGGGCATCCGCACCTTCGGCAACGCGGTCAAGGGGCTGACGCTCGCTCCCGGGCTCGGCGACGGGCCTCCCGGCGACGGCGTACGGCCGGTCGGGCTCATGCCCGATCTGCATGCCCTGCCGGGGGTGTGGATGCCGGTGGACGGGTACAGCGGCCTGCTGGGCTGGCTGGAACGGACCTTCACCCTCCGGCGCCGTCTGCCGGGCGATGCGGCGGATGTCCCGGCCAACCTCGTCGGCTTCGCCTACGACTGGCGGCTCTCCTGCCGCTGCAACGCACAACGGCTGGCCGAGCGCGTGGACGAGGAACTGGGCCGCTGGCGTGCGTCCCGGCCCGGCCGGCGGGACGCCAAGGTCATTTTCCTCTGCCACTCCATGGGCGGCCTCGTCACCCGGAGCTACGTCGAGCAGTGCGGCGGCGCCGAGGTCACGCGCCGCGTGATCACGCTCGGGACGCCGTACCGGGGCTCCCTGGACGCGCTGCTGTATCTGGTCAACGGCATGCGGTACGGGATCGGCCCGGCGGGCCTCGACCTCACTGCGTTCGCCCGCAGCCTCCCCTCCCTTCACCAGCTCACCCCGGACTACGCCTGCCTGACGACGGCCGCCGGATCGCCGCTGCGATACGCGCGCGAGGTCACGGGCCTGCCCGGGGTGGACGAGGAACTGCTGCGGCACGCGGGCCGTTTCCACGCGGATCTGCGGGAATCGGACGCGAGCAGGCGATACGGGGTGGAGTACGTGCCGGTCGGCGGGGTGCTCCAGCCGACGCCCACGACCGCCGAGACCGAGGGCGACGGCTTGCGCCCGGTGCTCACCATCGACGGGGTGGACGAGGGGGGCGACGGGCGGGTGCCTCATCTCTCCAGCGGCCATGTGGGTGCGGGCCGGCACGCGTACACCCCGTGGGAGAAGCACGGCTCCCTGCAGAACAACAGGGCGGTCCGCCAGGCCCTCTACAACTGGCTCACCCCCGAGCCACCCGTGCACCGGGGCGCGGACGACGGCACGGTGGCGCTCTCCGTGGCGGCGCCGGAAATCCTCGTGGAGGGAGAGGCGTACGAGATCCGGGCGACGGTACCCGCGGACAGACCGGGCCACGACCGGGTCGCCGTCTTCGCGGGTGCGCAGGACGGTCCGATGCGCAGGATGACCAACCGGGGCGGCGGGCTGTACACCGCCCGGATCAGCGGACTTCCGGCGGGCGGGCACCGGGTGCGGATCGGCACCCGGGTTTCGTCCCATGTGGTGATGACGGCCCTGGTGCTGGTCCTGGAGCGGGGCTGACGATGACGCACGAGGAAGAGGGCCGGCCGAAGCCGGCGGGCACGGCGCTGTGCGTGGTGTGCGAGGAGTACGCGGACGGGGGGAGGTTTCCACGGCTCGTGGGGGCCGGGGCCCAGATGGACGAGATCGTGGGGCTGCTGGAGGGGTTGGGGTACGAGGCGCGGAAGGTGGGGGACGGGGACCCTTCGGCGGACGCGTTTCGCGCGGAGTGCGAGGAGTGGTCCGAGGGCTGGGTTGCCACGGGTGACTCCAGACCGGCTCTGGTCATCTGGTCGGGGCACGGGGTGCGCGTCGACGGCCGGACGCGGCTCGTGCTCCCGGACCTGAAGCCGGCCGACGACCCGGGGCAGTGGAAGGCGAGGGTGACGCGGCACGGCGTGACCGCCGACGATCTCGTCAGCGAAGCCGTCGGCTCCGGTGCCGAACACGTACTGGTGATCATCGACGCCTGTTACGCGGGCGGCGGCGCGGTCCCGGCGCTGGAGACGGCTCTCGGGCGCTGGGAGGAGGAGTCCGCAGCACCCGGACACGCCAAATGGCTCGGCTTCCTCGCGAGTTGTCAGAGCCACGAGACCTCGGACGGCAGCGGCCCGCTGCTGGCCGCCCTGGCGGAGGTACTGAAGGCGGGTCCGGCCGGCAACGAGTACCGCTCCGCATGGAGCGACCACAATGCGCTCGTCAGCGGCCCCGACCTGCTGGGCGCCATCGCCACGCGGTGGCAGGGCGAGGGCCAGACACCGGTCCCCGCCACCATCGGCGAGTGGCGGCCCGCCTTCCCCAATCCGCTCCACACCCCCGGGGCCCCGGCCCGGCTGGTGGAGCACCTGGTGCAGGCGGCCCGTGGGGTCGGCCACCTGGAGGAGGGCTGGTTCTTCACCGGCCGTACGGGGGTGCTGGGCCGGATCGTGGACTGGATGGACGAGGGCACGCCCGGCCTGTTCCTGGTGACCGGGCCCGCCGGCTGCGGGAAGTCGGCCGTGCTGGGCCGTATCGCCACGCTCGCGGACCCGGAGCAGCGCGCGCGGGCCGTGGAGAACGGGGCGCTGCGCGACGGCGACCCGGACCCGGGCGTCCGGGCGGAGCGCACGCTCGCGGCGGTGCACGTACGGGACCTGACCCCGGTGCAGGCGGCAGCACGGCTGGCCCGCGCCCTGGGCCTGCACAGGCCCCGCAACACGGACGATTTCCGGGCCGAGGTGCGGGAGCTGTCGCCTCAGCCGGTCCTGGTCATCGACGGCCTGGACGAGGTACCGGCCGAGCACCTGCAGGGCATGATCGAGGAGCTGGTCTTCCCGCTGAGCCGGACGGTCCCGGTGCTGCTCGGCTCCCGCGAACGCGCGTTCCGCAGCCGTCTGGCGGACGACGGGCGCGCGGACGAGACGCTGCCGGACGCGCTGGCCCGGCTGATCGGCGCGGGCGTCACCACTGCGGACCTCGAGCGGGAGCCGCACACCCAGGAGGACATCGCCGCGTACGTGTTCCGCCGGTGTGCGGCGGCCGGTGTGCCGGAGGGCCGGGCGCGGGAGGCGGGCGAGGCGGTCGCCTCACGGGCCGCGGCGGGGGGCGGCGGATTCCTGTTCGCCCGGCTGGTGACGGGCTCGCTGCTGGCGGAGGGGCGGGTCGCCGAGGAGGAGCGGTGGCAGGACGGTCTGCCGGGGTCCATCGAGGCCGCGTTCGAGGACGACCTGCGGGCGGGTCCGGTCCGGGTCCTGGCCGACGGCACCGAACTGCCTTCCGCCGCCCGGGACCTGCTGACCGCACTGGCCTGGGCGGTCGGGCGCGGCATGCCCGCCGGAGGCGTCTGGGAGGAGGTCGCCGGCGCGCTGGGCGGCCGCGCGGTGCCGTACGAGGAGAGCGACGTGGACTGGGTGCTGTCCGCCTACGGCCGCTACATCGTCGAGGACTCGGAGGGCGGACAGGCGGTGTACCGCCTGTACCACCGGGAGTTCGTGTCCCATCTCGCGGGGCGGGACGGGCCCGGAGGCGCCGCGGCCGGAGAGGTGGCGTCGGCCGCCCTGGTCGCGCACGTCGAGCGGCGTGTGGCGGACGGCGGCTGGGCAGCGGTCGACCCGTACGTGGTGCGGAGGCTGGCGCGGCACGCGGCGCAGGCGGGTGAGCCGGGCATCGAGCTGCTGCGGGGGCTGGCGGAGCGGGTCACGGGCGCGATGCCGGTTCTGGCCCAGGCCCTGCGCCACTTCTCCGAGCGGCTCGGCACGGACGGGGACCTCGACGCGGCGGTGACGCACGCGCGGGAGGCCCTGGTGCTGTACCGGGCGCTGGAGCAGACCGTTCCCGGGTCCTGCACGACGTCGCTGGTCCGCACGCTGATCAACGTCGCCAACCGGTGCGCCGAGATCGGCGACCTCGAAGGGGCGCTCGTCCCGGCGCGTGAGGCGGTGGCGCTCCAGCGCGGCATCGCCGACGCGGGCGGCAGCGCGTCCCTTCCCGACCTGGCCCTCGCCCTCGGCACACTCGGCCGGCGCCTGCACGACATCGGTGACCGCGAGGGAGCGCTCACCCTGACGCGGGACGCCGCCGACATCTACCGCGGGCTCGCGGAAGAGTTCCCGGCGGTCTTCCGCCCGCGGCTCGCCGCCTCGCTGAACAATCTGGCGGTGAGTCTGGCGGCCGTCGGGCAGCGCCGGGCCGCCGTACCGCCCGCGCGGGAGGCCGTGGAGATCCACACCGAGCTGGCCGCTTCGCACCCCGATGAGTTCCTGGCCCCGCTGGCCTCCTCCCTGACCAATCTGGCCGGCAGCCTCAAGGCCGTCGGAAGCGATGCGAGTGCGCTTCCGCACGCGGAGGAGGCGGTCAGGGTCAACCGGAAGGTGGCCGAACGCCACCCCGCCGTCCTGCGGTCCTCCCTGGCCGGCTCCCTGACCAATCTGTCCGTGCACCGGGAGGATGTCGGTGATCTCGCGGGGTGCCTGGCGCCCGCGCGGGAGGCCGTGGAGCTCTGCCAGGAACTCGTCGCACGTCATCCGGCCGCCTTCCAGCCGCAGTTGGCGGGCGCACTGCACAACCTGGCGGACCGGATGTCCGCCACCGGGGACCGGGAGGGCGCGCTCACCACGGCCCGGGACGCCGCGCGCCTGTTCGCCGGGCTCGCCTCGCAGCACCCCGACGCCTTCCAGCCCGATCTCGCCCGGTCCCTGACCTCGCTGGCCAACAAGACGGCCGACGCGGGCGACCGGGCGTCGGCCGTCCTGCTCGCGCGCGAGGCCGTCCGCATCCAGCGCGAACTGGCCCGGGACCTCCCGAGGGCATCCCTCCCGGGGCTGGCCGCGATGCTCAACAACCTCGCGATGCACCTGGTCGCCTCGGGTGAGCCCGGGGAGGCCCTGTCCGACGCCGAGGAGGCGACCGCACTCTACGGGCGCCTGGCCACGGAGGATCCGGACGCCTTCCTCCCGGAGCTGGCGACGGCCCTCAACAACCTCGGCAACCACCGCGCCTCCCTGGGCGACGTCTCGGGGGCGCTGGCCGCGGGCCGTGAATCGGTCGCCATCCGCCGCGATCTCGCCGCGGAGCAGCCCGCCGTCTTCCGGCCGGACCTGGCCACGGCGCTCATCAACCTCGCCGCTCACCTGAACCATGCCGGGGACCCGGCGGCGGGCCTGCGGGCGTCGGAGGAGGCCGTCGCCCTCTTCCGTGAACTCGTGATTCCCGAGCCCGCTCTCCGCTCCGCGCTCGCCGGCTCACTCGGCACCCTGGCCCGCAATCTCGCCGACACCGGCAGCCGGAAGGACTCCCTGGCGCCGGCCGGGGAGGGCGTCCGGATCCTGCGCGAGCTGGTCGGCGAACTCAGCAGCGCCCACCTGCCCAATCTGGCCCTCGCCCTCCACGGTCTCAGCAGGCTTCTGGTGATGAACGAGGACGGCGAAGGAGCCGTGGGCGCGGCGCGGGAGGCGGTCGCCGCGTACCGGACCCTGGCCCTGGAGAACCCGGGCGCCTTCGCGACGGACCTGGTCGCAGCTCTCACCAACCTGTCCGGGAACCTCGCCCGCGTCGGCGACCACGCCTCGGCGATCGAGGCGTACGAGGAGTGCGCGGCCGAGTTCGCCGAGGCCCACCCCGCGACCGCACGGCGTCTCGGGGCCGAGCGGGACATCTTCCTGCTGGGCTGCCCCGCTCCCCGCCCCTCGGAGGGCGTACGCGCGCTCGTGTCGTTCCTGGCGCGGGGCACCGGCACCGGGCCGGACGACGGCCCGGACCTGGTGGCCGTACGGGCACGGCGGGCGCTTCGCGGTCATGGCGACCCGCAGGCCGTGCGCGCCGCGTGGGAGGCGGAGACCTCGGGCCCCGCGCCCGGCTGGCTCACCCTGTCGGCCGTGACCGTGGACCTGGTCAGCTCCTGGATGTTCGCGCCCAACTGGCCCGCGTCACGCGACTTCTGGTCCCAGAACGCCGACACGCTCGGCGAGGAGCGGGCGGCGACGGCCCTCGAAGAGCTGGCGCTGCTGGACCCCCGCACCGCGCGGCGGCACACCGCGCTCCGTGAGGCGATCCTCGCCCACGGCGTGACCGCCGCCTACGACCCGCTGATCCTCGCGGAGCAGACGGCGGAATGGGTGAACTGCACCTCCTGGGCGGAGTCCCGGGCCTTCCTCCAGGCCCACCCGCGCATCCTCCGGGCCCGGCCGCCCGAGGACACCCCCCTCGCGCATCTCGCCGTCATCGAGGTCGCCCGCTCGGAAGGGCTGGACGCCGCCTACCGTATCGTCGAGGACCGCGCCGCTCTCCAGGCCTATGTGGAAAGGGCGCTGGCCGCCGGGGACGGCAACGCGCTGTTGCACGCGGCGGCCGTCGAGGGGCAGGTCTTCGACGACAAGCTGTCCTCCTTCACCCACGCCCAGGCGGGCATGGTGCTCGCCGGAGCCGTCGAGGGCGTCGTGCCGGACGAGCTGGCGACGCTCCTGCCCCGCGCCTCCGACGAGACCCGGACCCGGCTGCTGAGGGAGATCGCCGCCCTCAGCGTCCAGCACGCCCGCCCGCACGGCGAGCTGTGGCTCCGGATGGTCCAGGCGCTCAGCGGGACCGCCTGACGTCCACGGCCGGACTCGAAGGGGCCTGTCCCGCACGCTCGGTGCGGGACAGGCCCCTCGTCGTACCGGTCCGGGTCAGGCCTTCGCCGGCTCCGGCTCGTCGGACGAGTCGCAGGAGCCGGTGGAGGTGGACTCCTGCTGCTCGGACGGCGCCGGCAGACCGGCCTTCTTGGCGCGCTTGTCCGCCTTCTTCTTCGCGCGGCGCTCCTTGCGGAGCTCCACCATCGCGTACAGCGTCGGCACCAGGAGCAGCGTCAGCAGCGTCGAGGTGACGAGGCCGCCGATGACCACCACGGCCAGCGGCTGCGAGATGAAGCCGCCCTCGCCGGTGACGCCGAGCGCCATCGGGAGGAGGGCGAAGATCGTCGCCAGGGCCGTCATCAGGATCGGGCGCAGCCGGTGGCGGCCGCCCTCGACGACCGCCTCGACGACGCCCATGCCCTGCCCGCGGTACTGGTTGATCAGGTCGATCAGCACGATCGCGTTGGTCACCACGATGCCGATCAGCATCAGCATGCCGATCATCGCCGGGACGCCCATCGGGGTGCCGGTGATCAGGAGCAGGCCGATCGCGCCGGTCGCCGCGAACGGGATGGAGACCAGCAGGATCAGCGGCTGGACCAGCGACCGGAAGGTGGCGACCAGCAGCATGAAGACGATCGCGATGGCCGCCAGCATGGCCAGGCCCAGCTTCATGAACGCGTCGTCCTGGTCCTGGGAGACGCCGCCGATGGTGGCGGTGGCGCCGTCCGGGAGGTCCAGGGCGTTGATCTTCGTCTGGAGCGAGGCGCTGACCGCGCCGGTGTTGTCACCGGTGGGCCGGGCGGTGATGGTCGCGGCGCGCTGGCCGTCGATCCGGGTCATGGAGACCGGTCCGGGGACCAGCTTCACGTCGGCGATCGTGCCGAGCTTGACCGGGCCGAGCGGGAGGTTCTTCAGCTCGGCCATCGTGGTGGCCGGGTGGGCGGACTTGATGACGACGTCGCGCTCGGTGTCGTCCATGATCGCCTTGCCCGACGGGGTGCCGCGCACCGCACCGGCGACGGCCGCGCCCAGCGTGGCCTGGTCGTAACCGGCGTCGGCGGCCTTGGCGTTGGCCGTGACCGAGATGCGCGGGACGCTCTGCGCCAGGTCGCTCTGGACGTCGGTGACGTCCTTCAGCCCGGCGACCTCGGCGCGGACCTGCTCGGACGCCTTCTTCAGGGTGTCCGCGTCGGCCGACTTGACCACGACGCTGAGGTCCTGGCTGCCGAAGCCGTCGCCCGCGGCGATGGTGGTGTCACCGATGCCGTCGAGCTTGCCGAGGGCCTCGTCGATGCGGTCCTGGGTGGCGTCGTAGTCGGCGGAGTCCTTCAGGGTGATCTGGTACGAGGCCTGGTTGGCGCCCGTGCCGCCGCCGAAGGCCGCCATGAAGCCGGACGAGCCGACGGTGACCTGGTAGTCCTTGACGCCCTCGTCGCCGGCGAGGACCTTCTCGACCTTCTTGGCCGCCTCGTCGGCGGCCGCCAGGCTGGTGCCCGGGGTGAGCACCTGCTTGATGGACAGGACCTCCTGCTCGCCCTGGTCGAAGAAGTTGGTCTTCAGCAGCGGGGCCATGCCGAAGGTGCCGAGCAGCACGGCCACGGCGATGACGACACTGGTGATGCGGCGCCGGGTGGCGAAGCGCAGCACCGGCACGTAGATCCGCTGGAGCCTGCTGCGGGCCTCCTTCTCCTCGGCCTCGCGGCGCGCCTTGTCCGGGTCCTCGGCGCTGCCCTTGGGGGCGCGCAGGAACCAGTACGACAGGACGGGCACGACGGTCAGCGAGACCAGCAGCGACGCCAGCAGGGCCGCGGTGACGGTCAGCGAGAACGAGCCGAAGAGCTCGCCGACCATGCCGCCGACGAGGCCGATGGGCAGGAAGACGGCGACGGTGGTCAGGGTCGAGGCCGTGACCGCGCCCGCCACCTCCTTCACCGCGGTGATGATCGCGGACTGCCGCTCCTCGCCGTAGCCGAGGTGCCGCTTGATGTTCTCCAGAACGACGATCGAGTCGTCGACGACCCGGCCGATCGCGATGGTGAGTGCGCCCAGCGTGAGCATGTTGAGCGACAGGTCGCGGGTCCAGAGCACGATCAGCGCGAGGACCACGGAGAGCGGGATGGAGACCGCGGTGACCAGGGTCGAGCGGAGCGAGGCCAGGAAGACCAGGATCACGATGACCGCGAAGAGCAGGCCGAGCGCGCCCTCGGTGGTCAGGCCCGAGATCGCCTTGGAGACGGCGGGGCCCTGGTCGGAGACGACGGTCAGCTCGGCGCCGGAGCCGAGGTCCTGGCGCAGCTTCGGGAGCTTGTCCTTGACGGCGTCCGAGATGGCGACGGCGCTGCCGTCCTTGTCCATCGTCGCCATGACGGCGAGGCTCGGCTTGCCGTTCGTCCGGGTGAGGGAGACCGCGGTGGCGGGCTCCTGCTCCACCGTCGCGATGTCACCGACGCGGACCGGCTTGCCGGGCTTGCCGGTCGGGTTCTGGCCGGAGACCCTCAGGTCCTCGATCTGCTTCAGCGAGCCGAAGGCTCCGCCGACCTGGACGGTGCGGCTCTTGCCGGACTCGGAGAAGGAGCCGGCCGGGACGGTCGCGCCGCCCGCCTGGAGCGCCTGGGAGAGCGAGGCCGCGTTCAGTCCGGCGGCGGCGAGCTTCTTGTCGTCGGGGGTGACGGAGACCTGGAGGTCCCGCACACCGTCGACGGAGACCTGTCCGACACCGTCGATGTCCTCCAGCGCGGGGACGACGGTGCGGTCCAGCTGGTCGGCGAGTGCCTGCTGGTCCTTGTCGGAGGTGACGGCGAGGACGACGGTCGGGATGTCGTCCGTCGAGCCGGCGATGACCTGCGGGTCGACGTCGTCGGGCAGCTGGATGCGGGCGCGGTTCACCGCCTGCTGGATGTCGGCGACGAGCTGCTTGGTGCCCTCGTCCCCGAAGTCGAAGGACGCCATGATGACGGCGTTGCCCTCGCTGGCGGTCGACGTGATGCCGGTGACGCCGTCGACGGCCTTGATGGAATTCTCGAGCGGTTCGACGACCTGCTTCTCGACCACATCGGGGGACGCACCCTGGTAGGGAGCGAGCACCGACACCATCGGGAGTTCGATGGTGGGCAGCAGTTGCTGCTTGAGCTGCGGGATCGCGATCGCTCCGAAGACGAGCGCGACGATCGAGATCAGCCCGATCAGGGCCCTTTGCGCGAGGCTGAATCTGGACAGCCAGGACATGGGTGGGTCTCTCTTCTGTGGCTTACGCGGCAGATGGGCGGGTGACTCGGGGACAGACCCGGCCCACCTACACGATCTCCCACCCCCGGGGGCGCGGGCGTCGGCCCCAGGTCGCTTTCTTATGCCGCGCATACCGCAGGTGGAGTACACCCGGGCTGCACCCTCACTCCACCCTGGGGCGTACCAGGCCCGATTCGTATGCAATTACCACCAGTTGGGCCCGGTCCCGGGCGCCCAGCTTCGCCATCGCCCGGTTCACATGGGTCTTGACGGTGAGCGGGCTGACCACCAGCCGCTCCGCGATCTCGTCGTTGGACAGCCCGCCCCCGACCAGCACCAGCACCTCGCGCTCCCGGGTGGTCAGGGCCGCCAGCCGCTCGGAGTACGCCGCTGGGCCCGGTCCCCCGTCGGCCGAACTGCCGCCCTGCGCGAGGAACGTGGCGATCAAGCCCTTGGTCGCGGCGGGCGACAGCAGCGCCTCGCCGCCCGCGGCGATCCGGATGGCGTTGAGGAGTTCGTCGGGTTCCGCGCCCTTGCCGAGGAAGCCCGAGGCGCCGGCGCGCAGCGACTGCACCACGTACTCGTCCACCTCGAACGTGGTGAGCATGACCACGTGCACCTCCGCGAGATCCGGGTCGGCGCTGATCATCCGGGTCGCGGTGAGCCCGTCCGTGCCGGGCATCCGGATGTCCATCAGCACCACGTCCGGCCGGGTCGAGCGGGCCAGTTCGACGGCCTGCGCCCCGTCCGCGGCCTCGCCCACCACCCGCATGTCGGGCTCCGAGTCGACCAGCACCCGGAACGCGCTGCGCAGCAGCGCCTGGTCGTCGACGAGCAGGACCTTGATGGCCGGTGTCATGCGTGCTCCCCCGTCCGGCCCGCCGCTCCCGGCTGATCCGGCTTCTGCGCACGGGCCTTGAGGGGCAGGATCGCATGCACGCGGAAGCCGCCTCCGTAACGGGGGCCCGCGGTCAGGGTGCCGCCCAGGGCGGTGACGCGTTCGCGCATCCCGAGCAGCCCGTGGCCGCCACCGGCCGGCTGCCGGCCGCCGCCGGAGGTGCCGCGGCCGTTGTCCAGCACCATGACCTCGGCCGTGGCCCCGACCCGTACGACACTCACCTCGGCCCTGGCCCCCGGGCCCGCGTGCTTGCGCACGTTGGTCAGCGCCTCCTGGATCACCCGGTACGCGGCCAGGTCCACCGCCGAGGGCAGCGGCGGGTCGTCACCGGTCGCACAGGCCACCTCGACGGGCAGCCCGGCCTGCCGCACGGTCTCCACGAGCTGGCCGAGGACCGCGAGCCCCGGGGCGGGTTCGGTCGGGGCCTCCGGGTCGCCGGACTGGCGCAGCAGCCCGACGGTGGCCCGCAGTTCGTTGAGCGCGGAGCGGCTCGCCTCCCGGACATGGGCGAGTGCCTGTTTGGCCTGGTCGGGGCGTTTGTCCATGACATGGGCCGCGACCCCGGCCTGCACGTTGACCAGGGCGATGTGATGGGCGACGACATCGTGCAGGTCCCGGGCGATCCGCAGCCGCTCCTCCGCGACGCGGCGGCGGGCCTCCTCCTCGCGGGTCCGCTCGGCCCGTTCCGCGCGCTCCCGGATCGCGTCGACGAACGCGCGCCGGGAGCGGACCGCGTCCCCTGCGGCGGCCGCCATGCCCGTCCAGGCGAAGACGCCCAGGTTCTCCTGGCTGTACCAGGGCGGCGAGCCGAAGAGCATCGCGGCCGCGGTGAGCGCGGACATCGTGAGCAGCCCGACCCGCCAGGTGGTCGGGCGGTCGGTGCGGGCGGCGACGGTGTACAGCGCAATGACCGCGCTCATCACGACGGGCGCGGGCGGATCCACCATCACCAGTTCGACGACGGTCAGCGCACCGGTGGCGGCGAGCACCGCAAGCGGGTTGCGGCGCCGCCGGACGAGGGCGAGGGCGCCCAGGGTCATCAGGAGCAGGCTGCTCACCGCGGGCGTACGGGTGCCGAAGACGGGCCCGTTGTGCCTGTTCGGATCGGCGAACGACCCGATGATCATGGCCACGAGCACGGCGAGGGCGAGGGCGCCGTCCAGCGCGAGGGGATGGTCGCGCAGCCAGTGCCGGACGCGCAGGACCCCGGTTCCGAGGGTGGTCACGTCAAGCAACGTTACGGCGTGTCGCTCGCGCACCGGTCCGGCCGGCCAGGAGCGGTGCGCGACAGCACTGTGCCCCGCGTCCGGCGGACCGGATGCGGGGCACAGTGCCGCGGGTGCTGGAGCGGCCGGCGGTCAGCCGGGGATCAGCCCGTCGTCGCGGAGCATGGCGCGCACCTCTTCGAGGGTCGCGTCGGGCGACGGCAGGATCAGCTCGGACGGCTCCAGGGAGTCGTCGGGCAAGGGTGTGCCGAGTTCACGCACCTTGGCCAGGAGCGCGTGGAGCGTGGTGCGGAAGCCCGGTCCGTCACCGCTCTCCATTTCGGCGAGCAGTTCGTTGTCGAGTTCGTTGAGCTCGGCGAGGTGACTGTCGGCCAGGACTGCCTGGCCCTCCCCCATGATCCGTACGATCATGACGCTGCCTTAATTCTTGTCGAACTTGTGCGGGGACCGGTCCTGCTGCTGCTGGGCGGCGTCCTGCGGACCGCCCTCGATGGCCTGCTGCGAGGAGGAGCCGCCGGCCAGTTCGGCCTTCATGCGCTGCAGCTCCAGCTCCACATCCGTACCACCGGAGATCCGGTCCAGCTCGGCGGCGATGTCGTCCTTCGCCGTGCCGGTCGGGTCGTCCAGGGCGCCGGAGGCGAGCAGCTCGTCGATCGCGCCCGCGCGCGCCTGGAGCTGCTGGGTCTTGTCCTCGGCCCGCTGAATGGCCAGGCCGACGTCGCCCATCTCCTCGGAGATGCCGGAGAAGGCCTCCCCGATCCGGGTCTGTGCCTGGGCCGCCGTGTAGGTGGCCTTGATGGTCTCCTTCTTCGTACGGAAGGCGTCCACCTTCGCCTGCAGACGCTGGGCCGCGAGGGTGAGCTTCTCCTCCTCGCCCTGCAGCGTGGTGTGCTGCGTCTCCAGGTCCGTGACCTGCTGCTGGAGGGCGGCGCGGCGCGACAGCGCCTCGCGTGCCAGGTCCTCGCGGCCGAGCGCGAGCGCCTTGCGGCCCTGGTCCTCCAGCTTGGACGTCTGGCCCTGCAGCTGGTTCAGCTGCAGCTCCAGCCGCTTGCGCGAGGTCGCCACGTCGGCGACGCCGCGGCGCACCTTCTGAAGCAGCTCCAGCTGCTTCTGGTACGAGTAATCGAGGGTCTCGCGCGGGTCCTCGGCCCGGTCCAGGGCCTTGTTCGCCTTCGCGCGGAAGATCATCCCCATACGCTTCATGACACCGCTCATGGGCTTCGCGCGCCCCCTTCTGACTTAACTGGGCTCCAGCACTCCGACAGAACCCACAGTACGGGCCCTGTCTCTATTACCGCACTGTTCGAGCGTGGATGGGGTCCTCCCCAAGGACGACTGCTCCCGGTGACCGCTCCGGCCCAGGGAGTAGACGAGGGTCGGGGAAAGGGCGGGGAAGCCCGGATCGTCCGGCTCGTACACCGGCAAGGACGCAGGCCGTTGCCGGATCGTTCCCGGCCGGTCTGGGGTCGTCGCGATCGACCCCGTACCCTTGGGCCTTGTGTTCCGTAGCCGCTCCAAGGAAGAGAAGGCCCCCACCGGCAAGGTGACGGCGGACCTCTCCAAGACGCCCCGCGACCCGCAGGCCCCCAAAGGTCGCCCCACCCCCAAGCGCAGCGACGCCCAGTCGCAGCGCCGCCGTGCCTCCAGTGGCGCGCCGACCGACCGCAAGGAGGCCATGAAGCGCCAGCGCGAAGCGCGGCGTGTGGACATGGCCAGGCAGCGTGAGGCGCTCGCCAGTGGTGACGAGCGCTATCTGCCGGCCCGCGACAAGGGCCCGGTGCGGCGCTTCGTCCGCGACTTCGTGGACTCGCGCTTCTGCATCGCGGAGTACTTCCTGCCGCTGGCGGTGGTCATCCTGGTGCTCAGCGTGATCCAGATCCGCGGCATCCAGAACATCTCGCTGCTGCTCTGGCTCGGCGTGATCGTGCTGATCGTCGTCGACTCGATCGGGCTCACGTTCCGGCTGCGCAAGCAGCTGAACGAGCGCTTCCCGGACACCCCGAAGCGCGGAGCGGTCGCCTACGGCCTGATGCGTACGCTCCAGATGCGTCGCCTGCGGCTGCCGAAGCCGCAGGTCAAGCGCGGAGAGCGGCCCTGAGTACGGATCTCTCCGGTGCGGCCGGCGGCGTGTCCGCAGGCCGGCCGGGTGATGCGGTCTCCGGGTTCGAGGGGGCCTCGTCGGTCTGGCTGAAGGGGCTCGGCGGGCTGCGCAACACCGTCCGCCAGGAGCTGGTGGCCCGGCAGCTGGACGAGCAGATAGCGGCCCGCTTCCCCGTGGGCCAGCGGCTGCGGATCCTCGATGTCGGCATGGGCCAGGGCAACCAGGCCCTGCGGCTCGCGCGGGCCGGGCACACGGTCACCGGGCTCGAAGCCGACGCCGAGATGCTGCGGGTCGCCCGTGAGTCGCTCGGCGGCGAGCCTGCGGGCATCCGTGAGCGGGTCCGGTTCATCGAGGGCAACGGCCAGGACACCGGGGTGCACTTCCTGCCCGGAAGCTTCGACGTGGTCCTCTGCCACGGCGTGCTGATGTATGTCCAGGAGCCGGATGCCATGGTGGCCGGTCTGGCCAGGATGCTGGCCCCGGGCGGGCTGCTGTCCCTGCTCGTGCGGAACGCGGACGCGCTCGCGATGCGGCCCGGGACGGCCGGGGACTGGGACGCGGCACTGGCCGCGTTCGACACGGACCGCTACACCAACCGGCTCGGCCTGTCCGTCCGCGCGGACCGGCTGGACGCCCTCACCGCGACGCTCGCCGGGATCGCGGCGCCGCTGCACGCCTGGTACGGGGTGCGGGTCTTCACGGATCACGTGGGCAACGACGTGGAGCTGCCGTCGGCGGCGGAGCTGGAGCGGGTGCTTTCGGCGGAGGACCGGGCGGGGCGGACGGATCCCTACCGGCGGGTCGCGGCGTTGCTGCACCTGTGCGGGGTGCGGGGGTAGGGGCCGGGGCCCCGGGCGTACACCAGCGGGTGCGCTCGGCGGGCCGTCGCGTTTCGTGAACGTGACAATACGGACATGGATGCCCTTTGCTCTCGCAGCCGTGTGCGTCGGCTGCTGTTGCCCCTGTCCGCAGGTGTCTGTGCGATCGCGCTGGTGAGCGGTTGCTCCGACTCGACCTCCCCCGCCCCGAAGCCCGAGGCGACGACGTCCGGGTCGGCTCAGCCGGGCTCGGCCTCGAAGGCCACCGGTGATCTGCAGAGCGAGTACCAGTCGGTCATCAAGGACGTGCTGCCGTCGGTCGTGCAGATCGACGCGTCGAACAGTCTGGGTTCCGGCATCGTCTACGACGCCAAGGGCCATATCGTCACCAACGCCCATGTCGTCGGCGACGAGAAGAAGTTCAAGGTGACCGCGGCCACCGGCGAGAAGGTGCTGAGCGCCTCGCTGGTCGCCGCCTATCCCGACCAGGACCTCGCCGTCATCAAGCTCGACGACGTGCCCGAGGGGCTGAAGGCCGCGAAGTTCGGCGACTCGGAGAAGGTCGAGGTGGGCCAGATCGTGCTGGCGATGGGGTCGCCGCTCGGTCTGTCCAGCAGCGTCACCCAGGGCATCGTCTCGGCACTGGGCCGGACCGTGAGCGAGAGCCGCGCGGGCGGCGGCACCGGCGCCACCATCGCGAACATGGTGCAGACCTCGGCGGCGATCAACCCCGGCAACAGCGGCGGCGCCCTGGTGAACCTGAACAGCGAGGTCATCGGCATCCCGACGCTCGCGGCGACCGACCCGCAGATGGGTGACAGCGCGGCGCCCGGGATCGGCTTCGCGATCCCCGTCTCGATGGTGAGGACGGTGGCCGACCAGATCATCAAGAGCGGCAAGGTCACCGACTCCGGCCGGGCGGCCCTGGACATCACCGGCCGTACGGTCGTCAACGACAGCTACCAGCCCGCGGGCGTCGCGATCGTCAGTGTGGGCAAGGGCGGCGCGGCCGAGAAGGCGGGGCTGCGGGTCGGCGACATCATCACCGAGCTGGGCGACACCCCGGTCACCACGATCACCTCGCTGTCGGAGGCCCTGGCCGGGCGGAAGCCGGGCCAGAAGGTCACCGTCACCTATCAGCGCAGCGAGGCGGAGAAGACCGCCGACGTCACGCTCGGGGAGATCTGAGACCCGGACGGCGACGGCGGACGGCCGCCGGGCCGGGCCCTCGCGGGTCCCGCCCGGCGGCCGTCGCGGTCAGCTTTGGTCGCCCTGGAGGCTCATCGGGCCGTAGATCTTCGTCGCGTCCTCGAAGAGCGTCACCTGGTCCGCACCGCCGTCGAGGAGTTCCTTCCAGTACTCACCGATCCAGGACTCCGCGTCGCCCTGCGTCGTGAATTCCTCCGGCTGCAGGGCCGGCTCCGTCTCCGTACCGTCGGACTTCTCGAACCGCCACGTCCACGCCATGTCCGCCTCCTGGGTCACTTGTTACGGTCCGCAGCCTAGTGGCTCCGGACCGGGGCGGGAGGGGGGCCGGGCACGCCCGGTGCACCCCAGATCGCGCAACCGGTGCGGGGACGCGGGAGGATCGGAGCGTGGAACTGACTCTGCTCGGCACCGGAGCCCCCGACGGGCTGCCGCGGCCCGACTGCCCCTGCGCCGCCTGCGCCACCGCCACCGGAGCGCGCAGCCGGGCCGCGACCGCCCTGCTGATCGACGACGCGCTGCTGCTCGACCTCACGCCCGGGGCGGTGTTCGCCGCCGCCCGCGCGGGGCATTCGCTGACCGGCGTACGACAGGTGCTGCTCACCCATCCGCACGACGGACCGGCCGTCGAACTGCCCGCGGGCCTGCCGCCGGCGGGGCGGGTGCCGGACGGCCGGGAGCTGACCCTGATCAGCGGGCACCGGGTGCGGGCCGTGCCGATGGACGCGCCGGGGACGGGGTACGAGGTGACCTCGCCGGAGGGCGAGCGGCTGCTCTACCTGCCGCCGGGCGGCGCCCCGGCCGGTCTCGCGGACCGGGTGGCTGAGCCGTACGACATGGTGGTCGCGGATGTCGTGGGCCGGCCCGACGCGGTGGCCCGGCTGCGGGCCGTCGAGGCGGTCGGGCCCGCCACCGAGGTGATCGCCGTCCATCTGGACCACGACGCCCCGCCCGGCGCCGAGCTGGAGCGACGGCTCGCGGCGGCCGGGGCGCGGGCCGTGCCGGACGGGACGACGCTCGCGGTCGGCGGCTACCGCGCCGCGCCCGTGGTCCCCCGGCGCACGCTGGTCACCGGCGGCGCGCGGTCCGGGAAGTCGGTCGAGGCCGAACGGCGGCTGGAGACGTATCCCGAGGTCGTGTACGTGGCGACCGGCGGCGGCCGGGACGGCGACGCGGAGTGGGCGGCCCGGATCGGGCTGCACCGGGAGCGCAGACCGGCGGCCTGGCGCACCGAGGAGACATGCGAACTGGCGGAGCTGCTGGCCTCGGACGGGCCGCCGCTGCTGATCGACTGCCTGTCGCTGTGGCTGACGGACGCGATGGACCGGGTGGACGCCTGGGACGACGAGGCGTGGTCCGGCGGCGGACAGAGCGCGCTGCGCAAGCGGACGGCCGAACTCGTCGCAGCGGTGCGCGGGACCCGGCGTACCGTCGTGACGGTGACCAACCAGGCGGGGTCCGGGGTGGTGCCCGCGACCGCCGCAGGGCGGCGCTTCCGGGACGAGCTGGGCCGGCTGAACGCGGCGGTCGCCGCCGAGTGCGAGCTGGTGCTGCTGGTGGTGGCGGGGCAGGCGCTGACCCTGCGGGGCTGACGGGTGGCGCGTACCCCCCGCAGGCCGGAACGGAACAGGAGGAGCGGACATGGCGCGTGTGCGGCCGATGCTGGACGGGGTCCCGGAGACCCTGTTGTGGACCTTGTACAACCGGGCCTGCGAGGCGAGCCGGTCCTATCCGGTGCTGGACGACCCGATGGCGGCCGAGCTGCTGTCGGATCTCGACTACCCGTTCGAGGAGCGGTTCGGGCGGCCCAGCCCCTTCCACTCGCAGGCGCAGGCGCTGCGGTCGCGCTGCTTCGACCTGGCGGTGCAGGAGTATCTGCGCGACCGTCCCGAGGCCACCGTGGTGGCGCTCGGCGACGGTCTGGAGACCGGGTTCTGGCGGATCGACAACGGCCGGCTGAACTGGCTGAGCGTGGAGTTGCCCGAGGTGGCCACGCTGCGGCGCACGCTGCTGCCGCCGTCGGACCGGCTGCGGACGCTGTCCGGTTCGGCGACCGGTCTGTCCTGGCTGGACGAGATCGAGGACCCCGAGGGCCGGGGCGTGGTGGTCACGACGCAGGGGCTGCTGATGTATCTGCGGCCGGCCGAGGTGCGCCGGATCCTGGCGGCCTGCGCCGAGCGGCTGCCGGGCGGGATCATGGTGCTGGACACGATGTCGCGGTGGCTCGCGAAAGGCACGGTGGCGGGCACCTCGAAGGTCGGCGGGATGACGATCCCGCCGATGCGCTGGGCGATGGACCCGGGCGAGCGGGCCAAGCTGCGCGGCGCGCATCCGGGGATCACCGAGGTGCGGGCGCTGCGGCTGCCGCGCGGGCGCGGGGCGATGGGTGAGCTGATCCGGCTGCAGGGTCTGCTTCCGGGGCTGCGGACGCTGACGCCCGCCATGACGCTGCTGCGGTTCGGGGACCGGGCGGCGCACTGAGAGGGGCCGCAAATCGCGGCGGGTACTGTTCCGCAGGGAGCCCGCCGGCGGGCTCCCTGGCCACCCCACGTATCGACCCGCGAGGCAGACCCCCGTGAATCTGGACGACTTCTCCGACCTGATCGAACGCCCCGACGGGGGTGTACGGCGTGACGCCGAGGAACGCCGGGAACGGTTCGCGGTGCCACCGGGCGCCCTCGGCCGCCTCGACGAACTCGGCGAGTGGCTCTCGGCGGCCCAGCAGTCCGTGCCGGTGAGGCCCGTCGAGCAGGCGCGCGTGATCCTGTTCGCCGGTGACCACGGAGTGGCGGGGCTCGGGGTGTCGGGGCGTGCGGCCGGCAGCGCGTACGAGCTGGTACGGGCCACGCTGGACGGGGCGACGCCGCTCGCGGTGCTGGCGCGGCGGTTCTCCGTCCCGGTGCGGATCGTCGACGTCTCGCTGGACTGCGACCCGGAGCTGCTGCCGGAGTCGGTGGTGCGGACCCGGGTGCGGCGCGGCAGCGGCCGGATCGACATCGAGGACGCGCTGACGGTCGAGGAGGCGGAGCAGGCGGTCCGGCTCGGCATGGCGCTGGCCGACGAGGAGGCCGACTCGGGCACCGATCTGGTGGTACTCGGCGATCTGAGCGTCGGCGGCACGACGGCCGCGGCCACCTTGATCGCGGCGCTGTGCGGGACGGACGCCTCGGTGGTGACGGGGCGCGGTGGCGCGGGGATCGACGACCTGGCCTGGATGCGCAAGTGCGCGGCGGTGCGGGACGCCTTGCGCCGGGCCCGGCCGGTCCTCGGTGACCAGCTGGAGCTGCTGGCCACGGTGGGCGGGGCCGATCTCGCGGCGATGACCGGCTTCCTGCTGCAGTGCGCGGTGCGCCGGCTGCCGGTGATCCTGGACGGGGTGGTCTCCGCGGCCTGTGCGCTGGTCGGCCAGCGGGCGGCGTTCCGGGCGCCGGACTGGTGGCTGGCGGGCCAGCTGAGCGGTGAGCCGGCGCAGGCGAAGGCGCTGGACCGGATGGCGCTCAACCCGCTGCTGGACCACGGCGTCATCGTCGGGGAAGGAAGCGGGGCCTTGCTCGCACTTCCGTTCGTCCAGGCCGCCGCCGCACTGGCAGCCGAACTGCCCGAGCGGGCACCGGTGGCCGACGAGGACGACGAGAAGGACGACGACTCCCCGGCCGGGGACTGACGGAACGCGCCCGACCCATCGGGCCGCGGCCGGCCGGACACCGGCCGCGGAGCGGCCCCTCACGGAGTGCGATGCCCCATATGATCGCGTTTCATGGGAGAGGTCCGATTGGTCAGCGAGGAATCCGGGCAGGGTGCCGTCCGGCCGCAGAGCACCGAACGTTCACGACGCAGCGCGGCATTCGCCATCTGGTACCTGCGCATCGTGTCGTTCATCAATTTCCTGAGCGCCGTCTGGGTCACCTTCGGCCAGGACCTGCGCCGCCACAACACCGAGAACTACTTCACCCCCTATCTGCTCACGGCGGGTTTCTCCTCCGGGGTGGTCGCGCTCTTCCTGGCCGTGACCATGCGGCGGCGCAAACGAGCCGCGTGGATCGTGAACATGGTGCTCAGCGGGCTGACCCTGCTGCTGTTCGCCGCGGTGATCGGCTTCCCGGAGATCCGCCGCTACCCGCAGAACTGGATCTCGCTGGCACTGACCGCCGCCTTCGTCCTGGCGCTGGTCCTCGGCCGGCGCGAGTTCTACGCGAAGGGCGACCGGTCCAACCCGAAGCTGGCCGCGCTGGTCGCGGTGGGCGGGCTGCTGGTCACCTCGCTGCTCGCGGCGGGCCTGGTCACGGTCACCAACTCCGCGCACGACGACTACCGTTCGACGTTCCTGGACCGCTGGCGCTACGGCGCGCTGCGGCTGGTCTCCGTCGCCGCCGACGACTCGCGGTTCCCCGGCATCCGGACGCCGGGCTGGGTGAACGTCGTCATCAACATCCTCTCCACGCTGCTGCTGATCGCCGTCGTGTACGCGGCGTTCCGCTCGCGCCGGGCGGTCGACCCGATCGGCCCGGCGGACGAGGCGGAGCTGCGGGCGCTGCTCGACAAGCACGGTGAGCGGGACTCGCTCGGCTACTTCGCGCTGCGCCGCGAGAAGAGCGTCATCTGGTCGCCGACGAAGAAGGCGGCCGTCACCTACCGGGTGGTCGGCGGGGTCTCGCTCGCCTCCGGGGACCCGATCGGCGACCCCGAGGCCTGGCCCGGGGCGATCGCCCCCTGGCTGGCCGAGGCCCGCGAGCACGGCTGGATCCCGGCCGCGATGGGGGTGAGCGAGGAGGGCGGCACCGTCTACGCCCGGCACGGCCTCGACGCCCTGGAGCTGGGGGACGAGGCGATCGTGGAGACCGCCGAATTCACCCTGGACGGGCGGGCGATGCGCACCGTCCGCCAGGCGTACAACCGGGTCAAGCGGGCCGGTTACGAGGTGACGGTGCGCCGGCACGCGGACATCCCCGAGGCCGAGATGGCCCAACTGGTGCGCCGGGCCGACGACTGGCGCGACGGGGCGACCGAGCGCGGCTTCTCGATGGCGCTGGGCCGGCTCGGCGACCCGGCCGACGGGCAGTGCGTGATGCTCGAATGCCGGGACGCCTCCGGCGAGGACGGCACCCCGGGCGGGCTGCGGGCCGTGCTGAGCTTCGTCCCCTGGGGCCCGCACGGTCTCTCGCTGGACCTGATGCGCCGTGACCGGGACGCGGAGAACGGCCTGATGGAGTTCATGGTCATCGAACTCCTGCAACGGGCCGAGAAGATCGGCGTCACCCAGGTCTCGCTGAACTTCGCGATGTTCCGGTCCGTCTTCGAGCGCGGGTCGCGGCTGGGCGCGGGGCCGGTGCTCAGGCTGTGGCGTTCGCTGCTCAGCTTCTTCTCGCGCTGGTGGCAGATCGAGTCGCTCTACCGCGCCAACGCCAAGTACCGGCCGATCTGGGAACCGCGCTATCTGCTGTTCGAGAAGAGCGCGGACCTGCTGCGCATCGGCATCGCGGCGGGCCGCGCCGAAGGGTTCCTGGAGGCACCCGGACTGCCCAAGTGGCTGCACCGCTCGCAGCTGGGACCGCGTGGATGAGACCGCCGCGCGCGCTCGGCCCGGTCCGCCGGGCGGCCCGCCGGGAGTGGGGTCCGCTGTGGACGGCCGTACGGACGGCGCTCGCCGCCGACGGGCTGCGGGCCGTCCCCATGACCCTGTGCGCGGTCGCCCTGGTGGCGCTGCTCCAGGTGGTGCAGAACCGGTCGTGGGGCTACGGGCCGGTGCAGACGCTCGGCGCGGTCAGGGCCGACGACCCCCTGTGGGCGGCGCTGCTGCGGACCCCCCTGTCGCTGTTCGTGCCCGCGCTCGATCTGCCGGTGTGGGGCGCGCTGGTCCAGGTGCTGCTGGTGTTCGGGACCGCCGAGATCTGCCTCGGCCGGTGGCGGACGCTGCTGATCGCGTACGTCGCGACGCTGGCCGGGACGCTGTACGCGCGGATCGGCGTGGCGACCGGGCCCGGCGGGTTCCTCGGGCTGCCCGCCTCCGACGCGCTGATCGTGGACACCGGCCCCTCGGCGGCGGTGGTCGCCCTGGCCGTCTGCGTCTGCTGCGCCTACCGGGCGCGGCTCACCGGGGCGCTGGTGATCGTGGCGATGGTGACGGAGGTGGCCGTCAAGGACAACCTGGCGGGCAAGGAGCACCTCGCGGCCATCGTGGCGGCCCTGGTGCTGTGCGCGCTCGGGGGCCTGCGCCGGCGCGGTCAGGGCTTGGGCGACGGGGCCGGGACCCGGTCCGGCGCGCCGCCGATCAGGTCCTGAAACTTCCGGCGCGGCCCGGCCCAGCGCACATCGTGGTGGTAGGCCCGCAGCACCGAACGGGACCGGGCGCGGTGCCGGTTGCGGTAGAAGCGCTTGGCCCACATCGAGGTCGGCCGGGCCAGCCGGACCGCCCCGAACAGGGCGACGAACGGGACCAGGGTGCCGACCACCGCCATCCGCGTCTTGCCCTTGAACAGGGCGATCAGCACGAAGCAGAAGTTGACGACGATGGTGAGCACGGCGCCGAGCCGGCCCTGCTGCTGATCGTCGCTCAGGTCGTCCACGCCGAGCGGGGAGAACCCGCCGAGCACCAGCAGCACCAGGGCCGCCGTGAGCACCACGACCTCCACGCTCTGGCGGCCCTGCTCGGTCCAGTACACGTCGTCCAGATGCAGGATCAGCGCGAACTCGTCCAGCACCAGTCCCGCGCCGATGCCGAACACCACCGCACAGACCCCGGCCGTGACGCCGTGCTTCCCGCTGGCCACCGCACCGAATCCGCCGACGACGCTGAGCACGACGCCCGGCACCACGTGGTGGACATGGACCCCGCCCGGGGTGATGTTGCGGAACGGCCCCTTGCCGGCCCGGATCATCCGGGTGATGACGCGGGTGATCGCGAACGTGAGCACGAAGGCGGCCAGGGCCAGGAGCAGGGGCAGCTTGCCGGGCTCGACGATGTTCCGATCGAACCAGTGACCCATGCCACCCACTCCCGCTTGGCCGCTTCCGCCCGTTTTCCGCCGTTTCGGACAATCTATCGGCCGCGCCCACCGATTAGCCTGCGCGCCGTGACCTCCCTGAACAGCCACGGCATACGTTTCGCCTTCGGCACCCTGACCGTGCTCCCCGTCCGCGTCACCCGCTGGGACCGGGACGCGGCCCGGTCCGGAATGCTGTGCGCCCCGCTGGCCGGACTCGCGGTCGGCGTGCTCGCGGCTGCGGCGGGGAGCCTGTTGCTGCTGTTCGGCTCGGGCCCGCTGCTCGCCGCCGTGGCCTGCGCCGCCGCGCCGGCCGCGCTCACCAGGGGGCTGCATCTGGACGGTCTCGCGGACACCGCCGACGGCCTCGGCAGCGGCAGACCGGCCGACGACGCGCTGCGGATCATGAAGCAGTCGGACATTGGGCCATTCGGTGTGATCACCCTGCTCTTCGTCCTGCTGGCCCAGGTGGCGGTCCTCCAGCAGCTGTACGCGCAGGGCTGGGTGCGCGGCGCGGTGGCGGCCGTCGCCTCCGCCGTCGTCGCCCGGCTCGCCCTCACCCTCGCCTCCCGGCGCGGCGTCCCGGCGGCGCGCCCGGAGGGGCTGGGCGCGGCGGTCGCGGGCACGGTCCCGGTGGCCGGCGCGGTGGCCGCCGCCCTCGTGGTGGTGGCGGCCTGCGCGGGCGCAGGCGCGCTGTTCGGCGGGTACGGGGCGCTGCGCCACGCCCTGGCCGCCCTGGCCGCCCTGGCGGTGGCCCAGCTGCTGCTGCGGCACTGCGTGCGGCGGTTCGGCGGGGTGACCGGCGATGTGTTCGGCGCGCTGGCGGAGACGGCGGCGACGGTGACGCTGGTGGGCCTGGCACTCGGCTGAGCCCCGCCCCGGCCGGTCAGCTCCGCGCGGCCGGGCACGTCCGGCGCCAGGGGCCGAGTTCGTACGCCTTGCGCAGCGAGCTCAGCCTCAGCCGCCGGGACTGTGCGCAGAACCGCTCCACCGGGAGCTCGTACTCGACGTGGAAGACCGCCTTGCCCGCCTTCACGAACGGGGTGAGCTCCTCGCACTCGTCGTACTGGGCGCACTGCTCGTTGACCGCGAAGTCGAAGTCCGCCACCAGCTCCGGGATCTGCGGGAGGTCGTTCTTCAGGCCGACGGCCATGCCGTGGCGGTGGGCCGCGCGGGCGATCAGGCGGTTGTAGCGCAGCTGGTCGGCGGCGGTCAGCGGGAAGCCGGTGCGGTTGCGGTAGCCGTCCATGTTGTCGGGCTCCACCGCGTCGAAGCCCTTCTTCGCGCACATCGCGATCCGGGTCTCCATCAGCGGCTCCAGGACGTCGGTGCGCCGGATGTCGAGCCAGCGCTCCCCCTTCCAGCCGTTGCCCTTCCCCAGGACCTCGGTGGGGAAGCGGGACGCGTCCGGGCGGAACTTCTCCCAGGCGCCGGTGGACAGGTAGCAGATGACCTTGCGGCCCTTGCGGTGCAGCGCGGCCACCTCGGCGGCGCTGCGGTCGAAGCCGTCGATGTCGTACACCGGGGCGTCCACCGCGGTGTCCAGCCGGCCGGAGAGCTGCCACTGCCAGTCGGTGCCGGGCGCGGGCTGCCAGCGGGCCGCCGACGGCTTCGCCGAGGTCTTCCCGGCCGGGTCCGGGCCGGGTGCCGGGCCGCAGCCGGCCAGCAGCGCCAGCAGGGTCAGTACGGCGACCGGCAGCGCGGGCAGGCGCTGGTGCATCGTTCCCCCGTCCGCCGGGGCGCCGCCAACGCCGCCCCAGCCATGGTCCGTTGTCCCCGGGACGATCTTCCCGGGGTGACAACCATACGGCCGCCGGGGGCCTCGACGGCCCGCCGCCGTGATCGGGCAGCAAAGGCGCGCGTAGGCTCATTCCCGGCACATTGCGGCGGCGTCTACGATGCGCCGGGCCCGGTCGGCCACCCCCTCGACCATCACAGGCCGGAAAAGAACTCAACGGAAGCGAGATTTCACCACCGTGACTGCTCTCACTCTCAGCACCGCCGGTGCGGCGACGCTGCGCGCCGACGCGCTTGTCGTCGGTGTCGCCAAGGGCGACAAGGGCCTGGTGCTCGCACCGGGCGCCGAGGCCGCGGACAAGGCGTTCGACGGAAAGCTCGCCGCCGTCCTGGAGACCCTGGGCGCCGCCGGTGCCGAGGGCGAACTGACCAAGCTCCCCGCGCCCGACGGCCTGAAGGTCCCGGTCGTCATCGCGGCCGGACTCGGCCCGGTCCCGGAGAAGGACGGCGCGTACGACGCCGAGGCGCTGCGCCGGGCCGCTGGTGCGGCCGCCCGCTCGCTCGCCGGCGCCAAGAAGGCGGGCTTCGCCCTGCCCGTCGGCTCCGTCGAGGACGCCGAGGCCGTCGCGGAGGGCGCCCTGCTGGGCGCGTACGCCTTCACCGCCTACCAGGGCGGCGAGAACAAGCTCGCGCCCAAAGGCGCCAAGGCGGCCGGCGCCAAGCTGCCGCTCGGCGAGGTCGCCCTGCTCGGCGCCAAGCCGCGCGACAAGGCCTTCAAGGCCGCGGCCGAGCGCGCGGTCGCGCTGGCCGAGGAGATCAACCGGGCCCGTGACCTGGTCAACACCCCGCCGAACGACCTGTACCCCGAGTCCTTCGCCGCCGTGGCCACCGCCGCCGGCAAGGAGCACGGCATCAAGGTGCAGGTGCTCGACGAGAAGGCGCTCGTCAAGGGCGGCTTCGGCGGTCTGCTCGGCGTCGGCCAGGGCTCGACCCACGGCCCGCGCCTGGTGAAGCTGGCCTACACCCACCCGAAGGCGGAGAAGACCCTGGCCCTCGTGGGCAAGGGCATCACCTACGACTCGGGCGGCATCTCGCTGAAGCCGGCCGGCCACAACGAGACGATGAAGTGCGACATGAGCGGCGCCGCCGCCGTGTTCGCGACCGTCGTCGCGGCCGCCCGTCTGGGCCTGCGGGTCAACGTCACCGGCTGGCTGGCGCTCGCCGAGAACATGCCATCGGGCAACGCCACCCGCCCCGGTGACGTGCTGCGCATGTACAGCGGCAAGACCGTCGAGGTCCTCAACACCGACGCCGAGGGCCGGCTCGTCCTCGCGGACGCGCTGACCCGCGCCTCGGAGGAGAACCCGGACGCGATCGTCGACGTGGCGACCCTGACCGGCGCGATGGTGCTGGCCCTGGGCAACCGCACCTTCGGCATCATGGCCAACGACGATGCCTTCCGTACCTCGATCCACGAGATCGCCGAGGAGGTCGGCGAGGCCTCCTGGCCGATGCCGCTCCCGGCCGACCTCCGCAAGGGCATGGACTCCCCGACCGCCGACATCGCCAACATGGGCGAGCGGATGGGCGGCGGTCTGGTGGCCGGTCTGTTCCTGAAGGAGTTCGTGGGCAAGGGCATCGCCTGGGCGCACCTGGACATCGCGGGCCCGGCCTTCCACGAGGGCGCCCCGTACGGCTACACGCCGAAGGGCGGCACCGGCTCGTCGGTCCGCACCCTGGTGAAGCTGGCGGAGCGCACCGCGGCCGGAGACCTCGGCTGAGGTCGTCGACCGCTGTACGGCCCCGGGCATAGGCCCGGGGCCGTACGTGTTCCCCTCACGGCACCGCGGCAGGGGCCCGGACGGTTTCGCTCTCGACGAAATCAGCCGGTCCCTACGCAGCGGTAACCCCCTGGGACGGACGATCATCCGTCCCAGACACGGGCCCCGCGTCCCGCCCACCGTCAACAAGTGCGAAGATGGGTTCTCGGCAGGACAGGGCCCCCACCACAGGGCCGAAAGACAAAAGCGGCCGAACACCAGCCGACCGGCCGGTCACACCCCGATGACGGGGCCCGGCGTACGGCGCACATGCATGGAGGACGTGACGTGGCGAACGACGCCAGCACCGTTTTCGACCTAGTGATCCTCGGCGGTGGTAGCGGCGGGTATGCCGCGGCCCTGCGCGGAGCGCAGCTGGGCCTGGACGTCGCTCTGATCGAGAAGGGCAAGGTTGGCGGCACCTGCCTGCACAACGGCTGCATCCCCACGAAGGCCCTGCTGCACGCCGGTGAGATCGCCGACCAGGCGCGCGAGGCCGGCCAGTTCGGCGTCAAGGCCACCTTCGAGGGCATCGACATCGAGGCCGTCCACAAGTACAAGGACGAGGTGATCTCGGGCCTGTACAAGGGTCTGCAGGGCCTCGTCGCCTCCCGCAAGGTGCACTACATCGAGGGTGAGGGCCGGCTCTCCTCCCCCACCTCGGTGGATGTGAACGGCCAGCGCATCCAGGGCCGCCACGTGCTCCTGGCGACCGGCTCCGTGCCGAAGTCGCTCCCGGGCCTGGAGATCGACGGCAACCGCATCATCTCCTCGGACTACGCACTGAAGCTGGACCGCGTCCCGAAGTCCGCGATCGTGCTGGGCGGCGGCGTCATCGGCGTCGAGTTCGCCTCGGCGTGGACCTCCTTCGGCACCGACGTCACGATCATCGAGGGCCTCAAGCACCTCGTGCCGGTCGAGGACGAGAACAGCTCCAAGCTTCTTGAGCGCGCGTTCCGCAAGCGCGGCATCAAGTTCAACCTCGGCACGTTCTTCCAGAGCGCCGAGTACACGCAGGACGGCGTCCGCGTGACCCTCGCCGACGGCAAGACCTTCGAGGCGGAGGTGCTGCTGGTCGCGATCGGCCGCGGCCCGGTCTCACAGGGTCTCGGCTACGAGGAGGCCGGCGTCGCGACGGACCGCGGCTACGTCCTGGTCGACGAGTACATGCGGACGAATGTGGAGACGATCTCGGCCGTGGGCGACCTCGTCCCGACGCTCCAGCTCGCCCACGTCGGCTTTGCCGAGGGCATCCTGGTGGCGGAGCGGCTGGCCGGTCTCAAGACCGTCCCGATCGACTACGACGGTGTCCCCCGGGTGACGTACTGCCACCCCGAGGTCGCCTCCGTCGGCATCACCGAGGCCAAGGCCAAGGAGCTCTACGGCGCGGACAAGGTCGTCGCGCTGAAGTACAACCTCGCGGGCAACGGCAAGAGCAAGATCCTCAAGACCGCGGGCGAGATCAAGCTCGTCCAGGTCAAGGACGGTGCCGTGGTCGGCGTCCACATGGTCGGTGACCGTATGGGCGAGCAGGTCGGCGAAGCCCAGCTGATCTACAACTGGGAGGCGCTGCCGGCCGAGGTGGCCCAGCTCATCCACGCCCACCCGACCCAGAGCGAGGCGCTCGGCGAGGCCCACCTGGCCCTGGCCGGCAAGCCCCTGCACTCCCACGACTGACCAGTCGACCGGGCGCGACGACCGACCACTTCCGCATTTTCGTTAGGAGCAACTGAAACCATGTCGGTTTCCGTAACCCTTCCGGCGCTCGGCGAGAGCGTCACCGAGGGCACTGTCACCCGCTGGCTGAAGGCCGAGGGCGAGCGCGTCGAGGCCGACGAGCCGCTGCTCGAGGTGTCGACCGACAAGGTCGACACCGAGATCCCGGCCCCCGCCTCCGGCATCCTCGCCTCCATCAAGGTCGCCGAGGACGAGACCGTCGAGGTCGGCGCCGAGCTGGCCGTCATCGACGACGGCTCGGGCGCCCCGGCCGCCGCCGAGGCCCCGGCCGCCGAGCCCGAGGCCGCCCCGGCCCCGGCTCCGGCTCCGGCAGCCGAGGCCCCCGCCGCCCCGGCCCCCGCGGCCGAGGCTCCGGCCGGTGGTGCCTCCGGCACCGACGTCACCCTTCCGGCGCTCGGCGAGAGCGTCACCGAGGGCACCGTCACCCGCTGGCTGAAGGAGGTCGGCGAGGAGGTCGCGGAGGACGAGCCCCTGCTCGAGGTCTCCACGGACAAGGTCGACACCGAGATCCCGGCCCCGGTCTCCGGTGTGCTGCTGGAGATCGTGGTCGGCGAGGACGAGACCGCCGAGGTCGGCGCCAAGCTGGCCGTCATCGGCGCCCCGGGCGCCGCTCCGGCCGCCGCTGCTCCGGCCCCGGCCGCCGCCCCGGCACCCGCCGCGCCCGCCCCGGCACCGGCGGCTCCGGCTCCCGCGCCGGCCGCGCCCGCACCGGCACCGGCTCCGGCGGCTCCCGCCCCGGCTCCGGCGCCCGCCGCCGCTCCCGCGCCTGCCGCCCCGGCTCCGGCTCCGGCCGCTCCGGCCGCCCCGGCCGCGACCTCCGGTGACGACGGCGCGTACGTCACGCCGCTGGTCCGCAAGCTCGCCGCCGAGAACGGCGTCGACCTGGGCTCGGTCAAGGGCACCGGCGTCGGTGGCCGCATCCGCAAGCAGGACGTCGTGGCCGCCGCAGAGGCCGCCAAGGCCGCCGCTGCCGCTCCGGCTCCCGCCGCCGCCCCGGCCGCCGCCTCCAAGGCGCCGAAGCTGGAGGCCTCCCCGCTGCGCGGTCAGACGGTCAAGATGACCCGCATGCGCAAGGTCATCGGCGACAACATGATGAAGGCGCTGCACTCGCAGGCCCAGCTGACCTCGGTCGTCGAGGTCGACGTCACCAAGCTGATGAAGCTGCGCAATAAGGCGAAGAACGGCTTCGCGGCCCGTGAGGGCGTCAAGCTCTCCCCGATGCCGTTCTACGTCAAGGCCGCCGCCCAGGCGCTGAAGGCCCACCCGGTCATCAACGCCCGGATCAACGAGGACGAAGGCACGATCACGTACTTCGACTCGGAGAACATCGGCATCGCCGTGGACGCCGAGAAGGGTCTGATGACCCCGGTCATCAAGGGTGCGGGTGACCTCAACATCGCCGGTATCTCGAAGAAGACCGCCGAGCTGGCCGGCAAGGCCCGCGGTGGCGGCCTGACGCCGGACGACATGTCCGGCGCCACCTTCACCATCAGCAACACCGGCTCGCGCGGTGCGCTGTTCGACACCGTCATCGTGCCGCCGAACCAGGCAGCCATCCTGGGCATCGGCGCCACCGTCAAGCGTCCCGCGGTCATCGAGACCGAGGAGGGCACCGTGATCGGTGTCCGCGACATGACGTACCTCTCGCTCTCCTACGACCACCGTCTGGTGGACGGCGCGGACGCCGCCCGCTACCTGACCGCGGTCAAGGCGATCCTGGAGGCCGGTGAGTTCGAGGTCGAGCTCGGCCTCTGAGCACCACGGCTGTAACCAGCCTCACCAGCGGCGCCCCCGTCCGGAACACTCCCGGGCGGGGGCGCCGCCGTATTGTCTAGACACCACCGGTCGCTCCGGCCGCCGTGTCGGTGCAGGCAGCACCGGTTTGCCCCGAAGGAGCCCCTCATGACCCCGCCCGTCGTCCACTCGCTGCGCGAGCAGATCCGCGAGCACATCGTGGACGGGATCGTCAGCGGGCGCTGGAAGCCGGGCGAGCGGATCGTGGAGCGGCGGATCGCCACCGAGCTGGAGGTCAGCCAGACGCCGGTGCGCGAGGCGCTGCGGGAGCTGGAGACGCTCCGGCTGATCGAGTCGGCGCCCAACAAGGGCGTCCGGGTCCGCAACCTCACCGCCGCCGACCTGGAGGAGAGCTATCCGGTCCGGGCCGGCCTGGAGCAGATCGCCGCCGAGCTGGCGGCCCCCGGGCTCGGCGAGGACTGCTCGCTGCTGGCCCCGCACGTGGCGGCGCTGTACGAGGCGGACCGGCTGGCCGACGGCGAGGCGCAGGTGCGCCACACGGTCGGGTTCCACCGCGAGCTGGTCCGGGCGGCGGGCAACGCCGTGCTGCTGCACACCTGGGAGGGGCTGGGCATCGAGGTGTTCACCGCGCTCTCCATCCGCTGGCTCGGCACGGTGCAGAAGTCGTACGCGGAGGAGCACGAGGCGCTCATCGAGGCCTTCCTGCGCAAGGACCCGGACATCGGGACGCTGGTCAAGGCGCATGTGCTCGGGTGCGCGCCGCGCGCCTGAGAGCGGCGCCGGCAGTGATGCGCATGTGTCGGAAGGGGCGCTCGCCCGTGCAGGCGAGTGCCCTTTTTATCCCATAAATCCCGTCACTGCGTGCCCCCTTTCGAGGCACCCCATGCCACTTTCTTCAGATCGAGAAGTTTTGCCTTTCATCCTTTGATCGATCATCGATCGGCGACTTACAGTTCACTCCGCGGGCCCACCGGCCCCATCGCCCTGTCCTGCCAGTCAGGGACTTCTCCACCCCCCTCCTCACCGGAAGGCGGCGATCATGACCGACCCCGTAGCAAAGCTTCCGAGCGAGCTCGACCAGCTCCCGGACCGCGACCCGGAGGAGACCGCCGAATGGGCGGCCTCCCTCGATGCCGTCACCAAGGCCGCAGGCCCGCACCGCGCCGCGTACCTGATGCGCCGCTCGCTCCAGCACGCCGAGGGTGCCGGTCTCGCGCTGCCCAAACTGCTGGAGACCGACTACGTCAACTCCATCCCCACCGCCGCGGAGCCCGCCTTCGACGGTGACCTGGAGATGGAATCGAAGATCACCGCGTGGAACCGCTGGAACGCGGCCGCGATGGTCACCCGCGGCTCCCGCTTCGGCGTCGGCGGCCACATCGCCACCTTCGCCTCGGCGGCCTGGCTGTACGAGACCGGCTTCAACCACTTCTTCCGCGGCAAGGAGGGGGACGGCTCCGGCGACCAGCTCTACATCCAGGGCCACGCCTCCCCCGGCATCTACGCCCGCGCCTTCCTCGACGGCCGGCTCAGCGAGCAGCAGCTCGACAACTTCCGCCAGGAGGCGGGCGGCGACGGCCTGCCGTCCTACCCGCACCCGCGCCGGCTGCCCTGGCTGTGGGAGTTCCCCACCGTGTCGATGGGCCTCGGCCCGCTCTCGGCGATCTACCAGGCGCGCTTCAACCGCTACCTGGCCAACCGCAACATCAAGGACACGTCGAACTCGCACGTCTGGGCCTTCCTGGGCGACGGCGAGATGGACGAGCCCGAGTCGACCGCCGCCCTCGCCCTCGCGGCCCGTGAGCAGCTCGACAACCTGACCTTCGTCATCAACTGCAACCTGCAGCGCCTCGACGGCCCGGTCCGCGCCAACTTCCGGGTCGTCCAGGAGCTGGAGGGCGCGTTCCGCGGCGCCGGCTGGAACGTCGTCAAGACGCTCTGGGGCTCCGCCTGGGACGAGCTGTTCCAGCTCGACACCGCGGGTGCGCTGGTGCGCCGGCTCCGCGAGGTGCCGGACGCCCAGTTCCAGACGTACGCGACCCGGGACGTCGCCTACATCCGCGAGCACTTCTTCGGTGCCGAGCCCGCCCTCGCCGAGCTGGCGAAGCTGCTCACCGACGCGAAGATCGCCGAGTGCTTCCACACCTCGCGCGGCGGCCACGAGGCCCGCAAGGTGTACGCGGCCTACCGGGCGGCGCTGGAGCACAAGGGCGCCCCGACGGTGATCCTGGCCCAGACCGTGAAGGGCTACACGCTCGGCCCGGGCTTCGAGTCGCGCAACGCCAACCACCAGATGAAGAAGCTCGACGGCAAGCAGTTCCGCGCCATGCGCGACCTGCTCGACCTGCCGATCCCGGACTCGAAGCTGGACGAGGGCCTGGTGCCCTACGGCCACCCGGGCGCCGATTCCCCGGAGGTCCGCTACCTCCAGGAGCGCCGTGCCGCCCTCGGCGGCCCCGCCCCGGCCCGCCGGGTGCACCAGGTGGCGCTGCCCGCGCCCGAGGAGCGCGCGTTCGCCGCGCTGAAGAAGGGTTCCGGCAAGCAGGAGCTGGCCACCACGATGGCCTTCGTCCGCCTCGCCAAGGACCTGATGCGGGACAAGGAGACCGGCAAGCGCTGGGTCCCGATCGTCCCCGACGAGGCCCGCACCTTCGGTATGGAGGCGCTGTTCCCGTCGGCCGGCATCTACTCGCCGCTGGGCCAGACGTACGACCCGGTCGACCGCGACCAGCTGATGTACTACAAGGAAGCCAAGGACGGCCAGGTCCTCAACGAGGGCATCACCGAGGCCGGCGCCATGGCCGACTTCATCGCCGCCGCCACGTCGTACGCGACGCACGGCGAGCCGATGATCCCGTTCTACATCTTCTACTCGATGTTCGGCTGGCAGCGCACGGGCGACCAGTTCTGGCAGCTCGGCGACCAGCTCGGCCGCGGCTTCGTGGTCGGCGCCACCGCCGGCCGTACGACCCTGACCGGTGAGGGCCTCCAGCACGCGGACGGCCACTCGCACCTGATCGCGTCCACGAACCCGGCGTCGCTCAACTACGACCCGGCGTTCGCGTACGAGATCGCGGTCATCGTCCAGGACGGCCTGCGGCGGATGTACGGCCCCGACGCCGAGAACGTCTTCTACTACCTGACGGTCTACAACGAGCCGAAGCCGCAGCCCGCGATGCAGGAGGGCGTCGAGGAGGGCATCCTCAAGGGGCTGTACCGCTTCAAGGAGGGCACGCCCGCGAAGGCGGACGCGCCCCGCACCCAGCTGCTGGCCTCCGGCACGGCGATCCACTGGGCCCTGGAGGCGCAGGAGCTGCTGGCCTCGGACTGGGGTGTCACGGCCGACGTCTGGTCCGCCACCTCGTGGGGCGAGCTGCGCCGGGAGGCGCTGGAGTGCGACGAGGCGCTGCTGCGCGGTGAGCAGCGGGTGCCGTACGTGACCCAGGCGCTGGAAGGCGCTCCGGGTCCGGTCCTCGCGGTCAGCGACTGGATGCGCCAGGTGCCGGACCAGATCAGCCAGTGGGTCGAGCAGGACTGGACCTCGCTCGGCACGGACGGCTTCGGCATCTCCGACACCCGTGAGGCGGCCCGCCGCCACTTCGGCGTGGACGCGCAGTCGATCACGGTCGCGGCCCTGGCCCAGCTGGCCCGCCGCGGCGAGGTGCCCGCGTCCGCGGTCAAGGAGGCACGCGAGCGTTACGGGCTCTGACGGCCCGGAGACCCGCCATCGGGCCCGTCCGGCGGGAGGCGTTGTCCTCCTTCGCCGGACGGGCTCGGTCGTGCACCACCGGGCCCGGCCGGCGATTGAGGACATCCTTGGAGCCCGGCCGGCGGCTGAGGCCAGTGCTCGCGTGCCCGGTGCCGCGGCCACAATGGCCGCATGCGTGCTGCCCGGCTCATCAGAATGGTGCTGCTTCTTCAGGCCCGGCCCGGTCTGACCGGGGCCGAGCTGGCCCGGGAGCTGGAGGTGTCCGAGCGGACCGTCACCCGGGACGCCCAGGCCCTGTCCGAGGCGGGCATCCCGGTCTATGCGGAGCGGGGGCGGTCCGGCGGGTACCGGCTTGTCGGCGGGTACCGCACCGGGCTCACCGGCCTCGCCCGGGACGAGGCCGAGGCGCTCTTCCTCTCCGGCCTGCCCGCCGCCCTGCGCGAGATGGGCCTCCAGGACGCCGCGACGGCCGCCCGGCTGAAGGTGTCGGCCGCGCTCATGCCCTCCCTGCGGGACGCGCCCGCGGGCGCCGGGCGCCGCTTCCATCTGGACGCCCCCGGCTGGTACCGGGAACCGGCCACCCCGGAGCACCTGCCCGCCGTGGCCGAGGCCGTCCGGGGCGACCGTACGATCCTGGCCCGCTATCTGCGGGCCGGCCGGGACACCGGGGTGGAACGGGAGCTGGCCCCGTACGGCCTCGTCCTCAAGGCCGGGGTCTGGTATCTCTGCGCCCGGGCGGGTGACGACTTCCGGGTGTACCGGATCGACCGCTTCACCGCCGTGACGGTGTCGGACACCCCGTTCGTACGGGACGAGGACTTCGATCTGCCCGCCTTCTGGGACGAGCGCGCGGCTCAGTTCGCCCGCTCGATCCTGCGCACCGAGGTCACCCTGCGGCTCTCCCCGGCAGCCGTGCGGCGGCTGCCGCACGCCGTGGACCGGGCGGCGGCCGAGGAGGCGCTCGCGGCCGCCGGGCCGCCCGACGCGGACGGATGGGTCGCGGTCACCCTGCCGGTCGAGTCCCTGGAGGTCGCCCGCGGTCAGCTGCTGGCCCTGGGACCGGAGTTGGAGGTAAGGGAGCCGGCCGCGCTGCGCAGCAGGTTCGCGGAGGCCGCCGAACGCCTGTACGCGCTCTACCGGAACACCCCGTGAGGCTTCATTTCGGTGTCTCCGCGTGCATCGGCCGCCGCCAGGGCAGATGCTGGACCCGTGATGGACGAGACGGAATTCTGGGAGCTCATCGACAGCACCCGCGAGGCCGCCGACGGCGACCCCGAGGACCACGCCGACCTGCTCGTCGAACGGCTGGTGCAGCTCGATCCCGAATCCGTGCTGGACTTCGCCCGGCACTTCGAGGCCCGCTACAACCGGGCCTACCGCTGGGATCTGTGGGCCGCCGCCAGTGTGCTGCTCGGCGGCGCGAGCGACGACGCCTTCGACTACTTCCGCTGCTGGCTGATCGGCCAGGGCAGGGAGGTCTTCGAGGGCGCGGTGCACGATCCGGACGCCCTGGCGGAGCTGCTGGACGACTTCGACGAGGAGCTGGACGGCGACGCCGAGGAGCTGGGGTACGCCGCCGACGAGGCGTACGAGCAGCTCACCGGGGTGGTCGCGCCGGACCTCGGGCTGCCGCCGCAGGCCGGGGAGCCCGAGGGCACCCCGATCGGCATCGAGGACGACGCGGCGCTGGCGGCCCGGCTGCCCGCGCTGTGGGAGCGGTTCGGCGCCGGGTGACCCCCGGCCCGTGCCCGGTCACGGGGCGAGCGGCCGGCCCATCAGCACGTCGTCCACGTACCGCCCGCCCAGGAAGAACTCGTCGCGCAGCACGCCCTCGACGGTGAACCCCTCCGACGCGTAGAGCGCGCGGGCGGGGGCGTTGTGGCCGAGGACGCGCAGGGTGATCCGGTTCGCCCCGTCGGCGCGCGCCGCCCCGCAGGCGGCCCGTATCAGCGCGCGTCCGATGCCGCGCCCGCGCGCCCAGCCCGCCACGGCCAGGCCCTGTATCTGGCGGACGTGCGCGTTGCAGGCGAGCGGGGTGGGCGGGACCACCCGGATGTACCCGGCGACGACCTGCTCGCCGGCCTCGTCGGCCGCCTCGGCGACCAGGATGTCCCGGGGCAGGTGCCGGTCGTCGAAGAACGGCGCGTACGGCGGCTGGGGGCGCGGCTGCACGGAGTGCAGGGTCGACCAGGTGCTCCGGTCGAGCTCCCCGAGCACCGGGCCGTCCGCGGCGACGGCGGGGCGGACGGACGGGGCGGGAGGGGTGGAGGAATCGGCCATGGGCGCCACTGTGCCACGCCGCGTATCGCGGGGGACATGGGGCAGGATGGGTCCCATGCCGCACTCCCGTATCGCCGTCACCGGATCGACCGGACTCATCGGAGCGGCGCTGGTGCGCTCGCTGCGGACCGACGGACACGAGGTGGTACGCCTCGTCAGGCGCCCGGCGCGGGACGGCGACGAGGTGGAGTGGGACCCCAAGCGGGGCTATGTGGACGTGGCCGGGCTGGTCGGCTGCGACGCGGTCGTCCACCTCGCCGGGGCCGGGGTCGGCGACCACCGCTGGACCGACGCCTACAAGCAGGAGATCCGGGACAGCCGGGTGCTCGGCACGGCCGCGATCGCCGAGGCAGTCGCCTCGCTGGACACCCCGCCGCAGGTGCTGCTGTCCGGGTCCGCGATCGGCTTCTACGGAGACACCGGGGACCGCGCGGTCGACGAGAGCGCGCCTCCGGGCGACGGATTCCTGCCGTCGGTGTGCGTGGAGTGGGAAGAGGCCACGGCCGCCGCCGAGGAGGCCGGGGTACGGACCGTGCACGCGCGGACCGGGCTGGTCGTCGCCCGGGAGGGCGGCGCCTGGGGCCGTATGTTCCCACTGTTCCGCGCGGGGCTCGGCGGCCGGCTGGGCAACGGCCGGCAGTACTGGAGCTTCATCGCGCTGCACGACCACATCGCGGCGCTGCGGCACATTCTCGACACCCCCGCGCTGTCCGGACCGGTGAACCTGACCGGGCCCGGGCCCGTCACCAACGGCGAGGTGACGGCGGCGATGGGCCGGGTGCTGCACCGTCCGACCCTGTTCACCGCGCCGGCGCCGGCGCTGCGGATCGCGCTGGGCGAGTTCGCCGGGGATGTGCTGGGCAGTCAGCGGGTGCTGCCGGGACAGCTGCTGGACTCCGGATTCACCTTCGCCTTCCCGGGCATCGACGCCGCCATCCGCGCGGCCCTGCGCTGACGCCTTGTCGTTTCCTACGGGTGAATTCAGACGGGTGTGCGACCCCGTGCACCGGTGCTCCCGCACGCGCGCGACTGCGCGCGATCGAGCCACTCTCTAGCCTCGTGCCGAACTCGCGCATTCCGGTGGCCGGTTGAGGGCAAGAGCCTCCCACCAATTGCGCCGACTCGGGGAGGGGCACGTGCGCAGCACGGCACACCACGCGGACGTCGTCATCATCGGGGCCGGGATCGCCGGCCTCTCGGCGGCCCACCGACTGACCAGTGCGGGAGTGAGCGTCAGCGTCCTGGAGGCCGGCCCCGGCGTCGGCGGCCGGATGACGACCGACGAGGTGGACGGGTTCCGGCTCGACCGCATCGGCCCGCTGCTCAACACCGCCTGCCCGGAGCTGTGTACGACGCCCGCTCTGGACGGAATCGGCCTGCGGACCTTCGATCCGGGCGTCCTCGTCCACAGCGAGGGCCGCCGTCACCGGACCGGGGAGACGCGCGCCGTGCGGGGCTCACGCAGCGCACGGGGCGCGCTCAAGGCAGCGCGCGCCCTCGCGCACGCCCCCCGGGCTCCGCTGACCGGCTCGCTCACCGGCGCCATGGGCGGCGCGATCGACCAGGCCCGGCTGGCCGCGGCGCTGGCCCGCCTCGCCGCCACCCCCGAGGCCCGCCTCCTGGCCCGGCCCGAACGGCCCGCGCTGGACGCCCTGGCCGGGCGCGGCCTGTCCTCCCGTACGCTCAACGGCTTCGTACGGCCGCTGCTCACCGCGCTGCTCAGCGATCCGGCGCTCACCACGTCCAGCCGGTCCGCCGATCTCGCCCTGCGCACCTATGCGAGCGGCCGGCTCTGTGTGCCGTCGGGGGGTTCGGGCACCCTGCCCGAACTGCTCGCCGCCGCGCTGCCGCCCGGCACCGTCCGTACCGGCGTCCATGTCACCGCGGCCGACATCACCTCGGTGCGCACCAAGGAGCACGGCGAACTGGGCTGCCGCTCCCTGCTGCTGGCGACCGGCGCGAGCGCGGCGGCCGAACTGCTGCCGGGGCTGCGGGTGCCGTCCTTCCACCCGGTGACGGTGCTCCACCACACCGCCCCCGCTCCCCCGCCGACCGGCGCCTCGCTGCTGCTGGACGGCGACCGCACGGGCCCGGTGGCGCACACCGCGGTGATGAGCGAGGTCGATCCGGCGCGCGCCCCGCAGGGCCGGACGCTGGTCAGCTCCACGGTCCTCGGCACCCCGCCCGCCGATCTGGACCGCGCGGTCCGCGCTCATCTCGCCACGCTCTACGGCGTGCCGACCGACGACTGGGAGCTGCTGGCCGCCCACCACGACCCGGAGGCGGTGCCCGCGATGACGCCCCCGCACGATCCGCTGCGGCCGGTCCGGCTCCTCGCGGGGCTGTATGTCTGCGGCGACCACCGCGACACGGGCACGGTCCGGGGCGCGCTGTCCTCGGGCCGCCGCGCCGCCGCCGCGATCCTCACGGACCTGGGTGTACGGCCGGCGGGACAGGACGCGAGGGAGTTCCCCGAGGCCGCCTGACGCACGGGCCGCCGCTCACCCCAGGGCGGCGACCCGCTCGCGGTAGCCCCGGACGGCGGCGGCGTCCCGGAACGGTTCGAGCCGCCGCTCGAAGTCGCGTACGTACTCGGTGGCGCGCACCGAGCGCATCTCGGCGGCCTGCTGGGCGGCCTCCGCGCCCAGCCGGCAGGCCTGGTCCAGCTCGCCGAGCCCCAGCCGGGCGGAGGCGAGCACCACCCGGCAGAACAGCCGGCTGCGGGCGTACGCCGGGGCGCGCAGCTGGAGCGAGCGCTCCGCGTGCTGGGCGGCGGCCCGGTACTGCTGGAGGTCGCGGTGGCAGTGCCCGAACTCGTCGGCGAGCTGGGCCTCGTCGAACTGGCGCGCCCAGTGCGGGATCTCGTCGCCGGGGCGGGCGGCCTCCAGCGCGCGTTCCGCCCGGGCCAGCGAGGCGGCGCACGCCTTGGACTCGCCGAGCACCGCGTGGCCGCGCGCCTCCACCGCGTGCAGCAGGGCCAGCACGGCGTGGGGCGCGGCGGAGCCGATGCCCTGCTGCGCCACCCGGGCCAGCTGGACCGCCTCCCGGCCGTGCGCGAGGTAGACCGCCTGCCGGCTCATGGTGATCAGGACGTAGCTGCCGTAGGCGCGGTCCCCGGCTGCCTGGGCCAGCCGGAGCGCCTGGACGAAGTAGCGCTGGGCGAGCCCATGGGCCGCGATGTCGTACGAGGTCCAGCCGGCCAGCCGGGTCAGCTCCGCGGCGGCGGCGAACAGCCGCCGTCCGGTGGTCTCGCCGTAGATGCCGCGCAGCATCGGCTCCGTCTCGTGCTCCAGATAGCGCACGAGGGCCTGCCGGGCGTGGCCGCCGCCGTAGGCGTGGTCGAGGGTGCGGAAGAGCTCGGCGACCGAGCGCAGGGCCGCGACGTCGCCGCTGCCGACCCTCAGCCCGGAGCCCCGCTCGGTCTGGCGCTGCCGGGGGACGGCGGGGGCGGCGGGCGCGGCGCCGCCCGGTGCGCCCGTCGGCGCGGGCGCACCGGCGGGCCGGGACGGGGCGGGGCCCCGGACGCCGTGCCGGGTGCCGGGGGCGCCGCCCTGCTCGGGGACCCCGGTCAGGGCGCCGGGGTACGTGCCCCGGGGCGCGACGGCGGCCTGGGCGCCGGGCGCTCGGCCCGCCGCCCCGCCGCCCACGCCGACGGCCCGGACCGGACCGCCCGCCGTCGTCACGGGCTCGCCGCCCCGGCCCACCCACTCGTCCGCCCGGCCGATCAGCCAGTCCCGGCTGGGGACGACCAGTCCCGCCGGGGTGAAGGCGATCTTCCGCAGCTCCGCCTGGCTGCCGGAGTCCTTGCGCCACAGTCCGCTGACGATGTCGACCGCCTCGGCCGGTGTGGCGGCGAACTCCAGGCCGGCGTAGACGGGGGCGCACGCATCCAGGCCCAGGTCCTGCGCGGAGAGCCGGCGCCCGAGCCGCCGGGTGAACACCTCGGCGATCAGGGCGGGCGTGGTGCCCCGGGGCTGCTGGCCGCGCAGCCAGCGGGTCACGGAGGTCTTGTCGTACCGCAGGTCGAGGCCGTGTTCGAGGCCGAGCTGGTCCACCCGGCGGGCGAGGCCGGCGTTGGAGAATCCGGCTTCGGTGATGAGCGAGGCGAGTCGGCGGTTGGGGGTGCGCTGCGGAGGTCGTTCCGACATCAGCTGTACGGTCTCCTGCCTTCGGGGCGGGCGGGCCCCAGGGGACGCCTCCTAGGGAACGGCGCGAATTTAGCGGCACCTGGGGCGGCTTCTGCGGCCTTCGCTCCACATTCATCCGATCGTGTGAGGATTGGGGGCGGCGCTGACGGGAACCACCTGCCGGGGGCCCGCTCCGGCGGCGGTCGTACAGTGGCCGGGGCGCGATGTTGTGCAGGGCGGCGTGGTAACGGGGACACCCCCCGGATCCCGGCGCCCCGAAGAGAGAGGCTGCTGTCGTGACTGAGCTTCGGTTCGTCCATCTGGGATTCGGCGAGGAAGCCGTCGACTACCGGGAGGCCTGGCAGAAGCAGCGCGAGGTCCACGCGGCACGGTTCGAGGACACCGTCCCCGACACCTGCCTCCTGCTGGAGCACCCGCCCGTCTACACGGCCGGGCGGCGCACGGCCGACAACGAGCGCCCCCTCGACGGGACCCCGGTCATCGACGTGGACCGCGGCGGGAAGATCACCTGGCACGGTCCGGGCCAGCTCATCGGCTACCCGATCCAGAAGCTGCCGCGCCCGGTGGACGTCGTCGCGCATGTGCGGCGGCTGGAGGAGGCGCTGATCCGTACCGCCGCCGACTTCGGTGTGGAGACCAGCCGGGTCGAGGGCCGCAGCGGCGTCTGGGTCCTCGGCGACCCGGTCGAGCAGCGCCCGGCGGTCGGCGGGCTCTCGCTCGACTTCGACCCGAGGCTCCAGGACGACGAGTTCGACCCCCGGCTGAACGGCCCGGAGTACGCCCCGTCCAACGCCGGGCAGCGCCGCGAGGACCGCAAGCTGGCCGCGATCGGCATCCGGGTCGCCAAGGGCGTGACGATGCACGGCTTCTCCTTCAACGTGAACCCGGACAACACCTGGTTCGACCGGATCGTGCCGTGCGGGATCCGGGACGCGGGCGTCACCTCGCTCAGCTACGAGCTCGGCCGCGACATCACCGTCCCGCAGGTGCTCCCCGTCGCCGAGAAGCACCTGCGGGACATCCTGGAGAACGCCGAACTCGCCCCGCGCACGATCGAGCGCACCGGCGATGCCGTGGCCACGGCATGACACTCGGGAGACGGCTCCGGGAATAGGCCCTGCCGGCCACAGGTTGGCCAGACGTAAAGCCGAATGAACTACGGGCGTACCCTGGTGTTCGCCGAAGAATCCAATGCAGCGAAAGCAAAGGGGAGTGCCGGAGTGTCCGCTGTCGCACCCGACGGGCGCAAGATGCTGCGCCTCGAGGTCCGGAACAGCCAGACCCCCATCGAGCGCAAGCCCGAGTGGATCAAAACCCGGGCGAAGATGGGCCCCGAGTACAACCAGCTGCAGAAGCTCGTGAAGAGCGAGGGTCTGCACACGGTGTGCCAGGAGGCCGGCTGCCCCAACATCTTCGAGTGCTGGGAGGACCGCGAGGCCACGTTCCTCATCGGCGGCGACCAGTGCACCCGGCGCTGTGACTTCTGCCAGATCGACACGGGCAAGCCGCAGGCGCTGGACCGGGACGAGCCCCGCCGCGTCGGTGAGTCGGTCGTCACGATGGACCTGAACTACGCCACCATCACCGGCGTCGCCCGCGACGACCTGGAGGACGGCGGTGCCTGGCTGTACGCGGAGACCGTGCGCCAGATCCACGCGCTGACGGCGGAGCGGGAGGCCGGCCGCACCAAGGTCGAGCTGCTGATCCCCGACTTCAACGCGGAGCCCGAGCAACTGGCCGAGGTCTTCTCCTCGCGCCCCGAGGTGCTCGCGCACAACGTGGAGACGGTGCCGCGCATCTTCAAGCGGATCCGCCCCGGCTTCCGCTACGAGCGCTCCCTCGAGGTCATCACCAGGGCCCGCGAGGCCGGTCTGGTGACCAAGTCCAACCTGATCCTCGGCATGGGCGAGACCCGCGAGGAAGTCAGCGAGGCGCTCCAGGACCTCTACGACGCGGGCTGCGAGCTGATCACCATCACGCAGTACCTGCGGCCCTCCGTGCGCCACCACCCGGTCGAGCGCTGGGTGAAGCCGCACGAGTTCGTGGAGCTCAAGGACGAGGCGGACAGCATCGGCTACTCCGGTGTGATGTCCGGGCCGCTGGTCCGCTCCTCGTACCGCGCGGGCCGGCTGTTCCAGCAGGCGATGGAGGCGCGCGGGGCCGAGGCCACCGCGACCCCGTCCGCGTAGCGTCCGTGTGAAACCGGGCACAAGAAGCTACTGATCAGTAATGGCTGATTCGGCGCGGCCCATGCGCTCCTCGCAGGTCGGAGGCGCGGATGGGCCGCGTCGGCGTGCGCGGCGCCCGCATCAAGGTTTCATTGGTGTTTGACCGACCGGTCATGCGCTGGTAACACCGAGCAGTGACCCTGGATGCACGCAGCGCAGTGGCTCTCCGGGCCGCTGCCGCCCCTGCGCCCCGTATCCAGTCCGCGCAGCACACTCCGTTCACCGGGCGCCGCTCAGTGAGCGCATTCGTTCCGAGGGGACTTCCACGATGCAGGCCGTGCCGGTACGCGCCACCGCCATTCCGTCCGTCACCGATGCCCTCCGCGCCGTCGAGTCGCTGCTGCTGAGCAGCGGCCAGCGGACCGCCCGCCGCAACGCCTGGACGGCCGTCCTGGAGGACCGCCGCCGGGCCAAGGACCGGGTCGAGTCCGAGTACGTACTGGAGGCCGTGGCCGACCACCGTTCCTAGGCCACGTAAACTTCATTGCATGGCGAGGAAGGCAAACACCACTGAAGGCGCGGACAGCGCCGAGAACGCGGGGCGGCTCAAGCAGATCGCCCTGACCTACAAGATGACCAGGCGGACCGACTCCAAGATCGGTCTTGTCGTCGCGGGTGTGGGAATCGTCACCTTCGGTGTCCTCCTCGCGATCGGTTTCCTGATCGATCACCCGATCTACGTGGGCATCCTGGGCTTCGTGCTCGCCCTCCTCGCGATGGCGATCGTCTTCGGACGCCGTGCCGAGCGTGCGGCCTTCGGGCAGATGGAGGGGCAGCCGGGTGCCGCGGCGGCGGTGCTGGACCGGGTGGGCCGCGGCTGGACCACGACGCCCGCGGTCGCGATGAACCGCAGCCAGGACGTCGTCCACCGTGCCGTGGGCAAGGCGGGCATCGTGCTGGTCGGCGAGGGCAACCCGAACCGGGTGAAGGGCCTGCTCGCGGCCGAGAAGAAGAAGATGGCCCGCATCGTGGTCGACGTACCCGTGCACGACATCATCGTCGGCAACGGCGAGGGCCAGGTGCCGCTCAAGAAGGTGCGCACCAAGATGCTGAAGCTTCCGCGCGTGCTGACCGGCCCGCAGGTCACGGCCGCCAACGACCGGCTGCGCGCGATGGGTGACCTGATGAGCAACATGCCGCTGCCGAAGGGCCCGATGCCGAAGGGCATGCGGATGCCGCGCGGCGGAAAGATGCGCTGACCGCAGGACCGAGCAGGACGCAGGCAAAGAGGGCGGGCCGTGAACCCAGTGGGTTCACGGCCCGCCCTCTTCGTGTGTGCGTCTCAGATCCGGACCTGGACGGCGCGGGCGAGGCGGTCGTGCAGGCCGCGGCCGTCGCGGTCCCAGACCAGGGCGGGGATCGCCAGGCACAGCAGCAGGCTGCGCACCAGGACCCGTCCGGACCCCAGCCGGCCGCCCTCCTCGGCGACGACCTTGATGCCCAGGATGCGCTTGCCCGGCGTGCAGCCGATCGTGCCGACGGTGAGCACGCTCAGGACGAGGAAGATGCCGAGCGCCCAGTTGCCCGCCGCCTGCTGGTCACCGCGAGCGAACAGCCCGTATGCGATCAGCAGGCACAGGGCCCAGTCGACGAAGAGGGCGCCGAAGCGCCGGCCGAGCGGGGCGATGGAGCCCGGCCCCTGCTCGGGAAGCCCGAGCCGTTTGCCCCGGTACCCGAAGTCGGCGCCCATCTCCTCGGCCGCCGCGCGCGGCCCGGAGAGCCACGATCCGATTGCTTGCCTGTTGTCCACCCGACCACGGTACTGCGCCCGCCCGGAATGCCTCCCCGGCGGGTGCTGTCCCACTCTTCGGACACCCCCGCGAAACCGGCCCGGAACCCGCGCGGAACCAGCGCGGGAGCCGTTTTCGAACGCCCCTGGGATGCCGCCCGCACCCGGCTCGGTTAACTTCGGCGAAACAAATGGGTCATGCTTGAGAAATCCCGTCTGCCTATGGTCGGGTCCAGCGTGTGCCACCGCACTGGCCACACCACGAGCTGCAACCCCGTCCCTCCCGGGCCGGGAGTAGGAGGAGTTGGATGTTCCAGAACGCCGACGACGTGAAGAAGTACATCGCCGACGAAGACGTCAAGTTCATCGACGTCCGGTTCTGCGACCTGCCCGGTGTGATGCAGCACTTCACCATCCCGGCGGCGGTCTTCGACCCGAGCGACGAGCTTGCCTTCGACGGCTCGTCGATCCGCGGCTTCCAGGCCATCCACGAGTCCGACATGGCGCTCCGCGCGGACCTGTCGACCGCCCGTGTCGACCCGTTCCGCCGCGACAAGACCGTCAACATCAACTTCTTCATCCACGACCCGATCACCGGCGAGCAGTACAGCCGTGACCCGCGGAACGTGGCCAAGAAGGCCGAGGCCTACCTCGCCTCCACCGGCATCGCCGACACCGCGTACTTCGGCCCCGAGGCCGAGTTCTACGTCTTCGACAACGTCCGCTTCCAGACGTCGGCGAACGAGAGCTTCTACCACATCGACTCCGAGGCCGGCGCCTGGAACACCGGGTCGGAGGAGAACAACCGCGGTTACAAGGTCCGCTACAAGGGCGGCTACTTCCCGACCCCGCCGGTCGACCACTTCGCCGACCTGCGTGCCGAGATCTCCCTGGAGCTGGACAAGAACGGCCTCCAGGTCGAGCGCCAGCACCACGAGGTCGGCACCGCCGGCCAGGCGGAGATCAACTACAAGTTCAACACGCTGCTCGCCGCGGCCGACGACCTGATGCTCTTCAAGTACATCGTGAAGAACGTCGCCTGGCGCAACGGCAAGACCGCGACCTTCATGCCGAAGCCGATCTTCGGTGACAACGGCTCGGGCATGCACGTCCACCAGTCCCTGTGGTCCGGCGGCTCCCCGCTGTTCTACGACGAGCAGGGCTACGCGGGCCTCTCGGACATCGCCCGCTACTACATCGGCGGCATCCTGAAGCACGCCCCGTCGCTGCTGGCCTTCACCAACCCGACGGTGAACTCCTACCACCGCCTGGTCCCCGGCTTCGAGGCCCCGGTCAACATGGTGTACTCGCAGCGCAACCGCTCCGCCGCGATGCGTATCCCGATCACGGGCTCCAACCCGAAGGCCAAGCGCGTCGAGTTCCGCGCCCCGGACCCGTCGTCCAACCCGTACCTGGCGTTCTCGGCCCTCCTGATGGCCGGCCTGGACGGCGTCAAGAACAAGATCGAGCCGGCCGAGCCGATCGACAAGGACCTCTACGAGCTGGCTCCCGAGGAGCACGCCAACGTCCAGCAGGTCCCGACGTCCCTCCCGGCGGTCCTCGATGCCCTCGAGGCGGACAACGAGTACCTCCAGGCCGGCGGCGTCTTCACGTCCGACCTGATCGAGACGTGGATCGACTACAAGCGCACCCACGAGATCGCCCCGATCCAGCTGCGCCCGCACCCGCACGAGTTCGAGCTGTACTTCGACCTCTAGGCCGCGGACACCGCCACAAAGGCCGCCGCACCCGCCCGGGTGCGGCGGCCTTCGCCGTGAGCGGCCACTGCCGGGCCGCCCGCGTGGGGTCGACGAAGGCCAGTCGGAGGACACCAAGACCTGCATAAGGAGCTGGCCGGCCCCTGGGACGACGGCTGGATCAGCGAGAGCAGGCTGACACCGGAACTGGCCAAGGCCATCGACGCCGCCGTGAAGGCGGCAGGGCACTGACACCGGCCCTGTCGCTCCCCCTCCGGAGTTCGTGCGCCGGCTGCGAGGTCCCTACCCCGGGAACGGCGCCACCGTCTCCTCGCCGGTCAGGGTGTTGAGGCGTTCCGCCGCGTCGGTGTCGAGGTAGAAGAGCGTCATCGCCTGGCCGTTGTGGCGGACATGGAAGCGGGACCTGCCGTGTTCCAGTTCGTCCATGAGGTAGCCGACCACCATCAGGTCGGCCCAGTCGTCCCGGACCTCGATGGGCCAGGTGATCCGGCGGCCGTCGGCCGTGTACGCGAGCCATGCCTCCTCCGTGCCGAGGTCGACGTGGTCGCGCAGGTCGGTCAGGGCGTCCGGGCGGCCGGTGATGCGGCTGAGCCGGCGGGCGAGCGTCACGTACGAACCGCGGCCCCGGACGCACTCGGTGTCGAAGTGCCAGGCGCGGTCGCAGAACCACCGGTCCCACGGCTCCGCCTCGACCGCGCAGCCCAGGGTGAACAGCAGCTGGTCGAACGGCTTGCGCTCGTACGCCTCCCTGGGCCACGAGTACAGCAGCTCGTCCACGGTCCGGCCGGCCGCGAGCGGCAGTCCCAGGTCCGCGAGGGCGGCCAGTTGGTCCTCAAGGCGCATGGGCGGGATCGTATCCGGCCCGCCGGGTCAGTGGCGCAGGGCCTTGCCCACCTCGGTCTTGACGTCGCCCTCCAGCTTGCGGTTGCTGCGGGCCGTGGCGTCCTTGCTGCCCTTGGCGGGCACGTCGTCGACCGTGACCACGGAGGTGTCGAGCAGATTGCCGTTCTCGTCGCGGAAGTTGATCTGCACCGCGTAGGAGCGGGCGGCGTCGGTGCCGTTGCGGACGGTGATCTTCGCGGTGGCGCGGCCGTCCTCGTCGGTGTCAGGGGCGCCGACCGTGACGTCGCCGCTCGCGTTCACCCCGTCCTTGATGCTGTTCAGCTTGTCACCGGCCGCCGCCGTCGCCGAGGCGACCGCGTCGGTGCCCCGGGACGCCAGCGAGGAGGCCGCCGAAGCCGCCTTGGACGCCGTGCTGGACGCGCTGTCCCCGTCGTCCGAGCAGGCCGTGGCCGTCGCCGCGACGATCATCGCTACCAGCACCGCGCCCGCGCCCCGTACGCCTCGTCCCGTCATCGTGTCTCCCAGTCCCGGCCCGCACCTGTCCTGCCGAGTCAAGGGGGCCGCGGGTGCGGGCGCATGCCGTGCGGGCCGGATGGGTGAGGGAGCGGGGCTGTGGGGTCGCGGGGTCGCGCGGGGCGGTCGAGTCTGGAGGGATGAGCGAGCCGTCGACCTCCGAGGAGCCGGTCCCGCCGTCGCCCCCTCGGCGGCGGCTGTGGCCGTGGGTGCTGCTGATGATCGCCGTCCTGCTGGCCCTCGCCGCGGGCGCCGTCTCCGCCGTACTGTCCCACCGGATCTCCGCCGAGGGCTCGCGGACCGTGCACATCCGGTACGAGGTCACCGGCACCGCCGAGGACGTGACGCTCACCTACAGCACCTGGCGGGACAAGGAGCTGTCGACCGGCCGGCTGACCCTGCGGTCCCTGCCGTGGGCCGGGGAGCTGGACACCAGGGGGTTCATGAGCGGCGGTTCGTTCGTCGTCCGCCTCGGGCGGTCGGGGGGCGAGGTCGCTTGCGCGGTGACGGTGGACGACGGTACGCACCGGACCGCGCGGGCCTCCGGCGCGTTCGCCACCGCCAGGTGCGACGGGTTCTGAGACGCGGCCACGCCCCCGGGCCTCCGGGGGCGCGGCGCGGTCGGTGGTGGTGGCCGGGTCAGCGGCCGTAGCGGATGAGCGCGCGGACCATGCGGCAGGTGGTGTCGGACGGCGGGTGGATGCCGAGGCGGTCGGCGGTCGTGCGTATCCGGGCGTTGCTCGCGCTCGACGGGTGGTAGACGCCCGTGTCGAGCAGGGCGATCGTTAGGCGCATCGCCTTGAGCCGGCGGTTGTGGGAGACGTACCACTCACGGGGGTGGCCGGCGGGGAGCGGCTTCTTCCCAAGGGGCTTGTGGAGCGGCTCGGTCGTGACTGCGGCAACGGCCATGGGCAACCTCCTGGCGGGGTGGCGGAGCTCTGCGGAACCCTCACGAACTACCCCTATTCTACTGCCCCCCACTGACAATCGCCCCTGGCCAGAGGGGTTTTCGCGGGTCCATCGCGTACCTTTGGCCGCATGGAGATCTGGATCAATCCCGCCTGTTCCAAGTGCCGCAGCGCGGTGCGGCTGCTCGACGCCGAGGGCGCCGGCTACACCGTCCGGCGCTACCTGGAGGACGTGCCGTCGCCGGACGAGATCCGGACCGTGCTCGACCGGCTGGGGCTGGAACCGTGGGACATCACGCGGACGCAGGAGGCTGACGCGAAGGAGCTGGGGCTCAGGGAGTGGCCGCGCGAGGCGGCCTCGCGGGAGCGGTGGATCACCGCCCTCGCCGAGCACCCCGGGCTGATCCAGCGACCGATCATCACGGCCGGGGACGGCACCGCCGTGGTCGCCCGCACCGACGAGGCGGTCCGGGACGCGATGGGGCGCTGAGGGACGCGCTCACTCCGCCCGCGCGCCCAGGAACTTCCCTATCGCTTCGGTGAGTTCGGGGGCCGTCGCCGCGTCCAGCGGCAGGGTGTGGTGGGTGGCGGCGGGCAGGACCGCCGTCTTTGCGTGCGGCAGCAGGCGGTGCGCGGCGTCCGCCACCCGGGAGGCGTGATGCGCGCGGCTCCTGCCGGCGAGGACGATCAGGGTCGGTACGGTGAGCGCGCCCAGGGCCTCGGGTGACGGGCGGGGGCCGGTGACCGGGCGCGCCGAGGGGAAGTCCGCCGCCGCCTCGCGCAGCCGCAGCCACGCCGGGTCGAGCGGTGCGTGGTCCGTCTCCCACTCCAGGAAGGCCCGGGTCCGGGCGGCGGTCGGGCGGATCAGCATCGGCAGCGCGTGCAGCAGATAGCCGGGGCGGAAGCCCGTGAAGCAGCCGGTCGGGTCGACGAGGATCAGTCCGCTCACGCGCCCGGGTGCGTGCAGGGCGTGGTGAAGGGCGATCCAGCCGCCGTACGAATGGCCGCACAGCGCGGTGGAGTCCGCGCCCAGGCCGTCCAGCACCGCGTCGAGCCAGGCGTTCAGGTCGGCCGCGGTGCGGATCGGCCGCTCCCCCGGCGTGCTGCGTCCCGGCTCGCCCACGAGGTCGACCGCGTGGACCCGCCGGGTGCGGCCCAGGGCCGCGGCCTGGGCGTACCAGACGGTGGAGGTCGCGCCGCCGCCCGGCAGCAGGACGAGGGGCGGGGCGTCCTCGGGGCCGTAGCTGTTGACATGGGTGGTGCCGTACGGGGTGGGGACGGGGGTCGGCGTGGTGCCGGCCGGCCAGGTGGCCGCGACGACCTCGTCGTACGCGGCGAGGAAGGCCGCGTCGGCGGGCGGGGGCGGGGTGGATGTCATGGGTGCTCCCTGGACTCCGTACACCTCTATTATCTCGCTGAGCGAGATAATAGAGGAGGAGGCGGAGATGAGCGAGCAGGGTCCGGAGCTGGAGATCGTCCACTTGCTGCGCAGGGTCACGACGGAATTCGGCCTGCGCCAGGCGGAGTTCGCGGCCCGGCACGGCATGCATCCGACCGATGTACGGGCCCTGGTGTGTTTGCTCGACGCGGAGCGGAGCGGGACCGAGGCCACCCCCGGCCGGCTCGGCGCCGAACTCGGGCTCAACTCGGCGGGGACCACCTCGCTGATCGGCCGGCTGGAGCGGCTGGGCCATCTGACCCGCACCCGCGACCCCCGGGACCGGCGGCGGGTGCTGCTGACCGTGACGCCGGGCGCGGTGGAGCTGGGGTGGGCGGCGTTCGGGCCGGTGATCGGGAGCGCGGTCGCGCTGCTGCGGGAGTTCGACGCGGGTGAGGTCGCCGCCGTGCGCCGCTTTCTGGACGGATTCCTCGCGGCGGTCTCGGAGCCGGAGGGCGCGGGGCCGGGCTGAGCCGGCCCCGCCGCCCGGGGTCAGCCTCCCGCCTGCGCCTCGGCCTCCGCGAGCAGCTCGGTCAGCCGCAGGCCGAACCGTACGTCGCACGGGTGCGGCTCCCCCGTGCGCACCGATGCGATCAGCGCGTCCACCGCCGCCCCGAAGGCGCCGACCGCGCCGTCCCAGCGCGGCAGCGAGGCGATGCCCCGGCCGCCCCTGAGCTGGACCTCCACGCCTGCCGCGGCAGGCGGCGCGCCCAGGGCGAGCGTCACCGTGCTGGAGGCGCCGGAGGTGTGGCGCAGCAGGAGGTGGTGGGCGTCGGCGGGGCCACGGGACGCGGTGAGCGCGGTGACGTCGCCCAGGACCGGGATCAGGACCGAGAGCGCGTGCGGGCCGACGTCCCAGAGCCCGCCCTTCTCGTGGCGCCAGGGGGACGCGGCGTACTCGCTGTCCGCGCCGGGAGCCCACAGGGCGCCGATCCAGTCCGCGCGGGCCGTGAACCAGTCGCCCACCGCCTCCTGTTCGGCGATCCAGGCGGCGGTCTCCGGCGCGAACCGCAGCGTGCAGAACACGATCGAGGCCACCCGGGCCTGCTCGGCGGCCTCGGCCACCTCGCGGGCGCCGGCCACGGTCGTGGCGACGGGCTTGTCCATCAGCAGATGGCAGCCGGCCGAGGCGGCGCGGGCGGCCAGCGGAGCCTGGACGTCGGGCGGCAGGGCGAACGCGACGGCGTCGCTCGCGGCGAACAGCTCGTCGAGCCCGGCATCACCGGTGTAAGCGGTGACGCCGTGCGCGGCGGCCAGCTCCCCGGCGGCCTCGGCCCGCCGCCCCCACACCCCGCTGAGTACGGCGCCCGGGTGGGCGGCGAGGGCGGGTGCCTGGGTGTTGCGGGCCCAGGGGCCCGTACCGGCCAGGCCGATGCGCAGGGGGTTCGCGGAGGTCGTCATGGGTCCAGTGTGCCCGGTGCGCCCCGCCGCCCGGGCGCCCCTCCCCTCGCGTACCCGGCCGAATGCGGTGGCAGGACGCGCGGCCGTTCGGTTACGTTGACGGGGCCGGCCGCGGGACTCCGGTGCGACTTCCGGGACTTGCCTATGAAGCAAACATTTCGCTGCTCGCGCCCCCATTCCCCGGCCGGCTTCCGTGTGCGCGCACCGCCGCGCGGAACACCACGGGGGACGCATCATGACGACCGAGACGTACGCCGATCTCATCGCCGCCGAGGACGTGCTGCTGTTCGTCAACGCGGCCGTCACCGCGACGGGCCAGCGCGAGTTCCACTCCGGCGCCGGGCACCAGCAGCTCTCGCTGGACTTCCTGCACGCGTACGTACGGATCAACTACCGCCGGGTGTACGCGGCTTCGCTCGCCCTGGACATCAACGACCACAACGCCGTGCGGATCGTGCGGGGCCTGCTGGAGCACGCCGCCGACGCGTCCGCCGAGGAGAGGCGCACCGAGGGGCGGCTCATCGCCGCCCGGCTGGCGAAGCTGCCGCCGCAGCGGGTCTACCGGCTGTTCCGGGAGCTGCGGGCGGCCAAGGTCAACAACCGGCGCACCCGGGCGATCATGCGCGACTGGCTGGCGGCGCGGCCGGATCCGGCGCACGACGCGGTGAAGTACCGCGCGGGCCTGAAGACAGCCGCGCGCCACGCCCATCTGCGGCTCGACGGCGGCACCGCGCCCGACGGCGAGCTGGGCGCGTTCCTGTTCCGGCCGGGGAAGCTGCCGCGTTACGAGCACCGGCTGCTCGACGCCTGGCGCCGGGCCCACTACGAGCAGGGTGCCGTCGACGAGCTGCCCTTCACCGTCGCCGAGGGCTTCGCGGCGCGGCACGGTATGAAGCGCGAGGCGTTCGTGGCGCGGATGGTGCCCCGGATGACGCGGCTGGAGCGGCTGCGCACCCAGGGCCGGCGCACGGTGGCGGACCCGGCAGAGCTGCCCGGGGGCGTCGATCTGACCGTGATGCCGCTGACCCGGCTCGCCCTGTACGTCCTGTCGCTGGAGCGGGAGGCGCGCGGCCGTCATCGCGCGGAGCTGGTGCCGGCGCTGCGCGCCTCGGCCCGTCGCGCGGCCGGGCCGCACGCCGGGAGCTGGGGGCGGGTCGCGGCGGTCCTGGACGACAGCTACTCCTCGTCGGGCTCCGGCGAGAAGCGGCGCCGGCCGCTCGCCGTGGCGCTGGCCTGCCACTTCCTGCTGGAGGCGCTGGCGGCGCCCGGCGCGTGCGTTCCGCTGTGGACCTCGGGTGCGCGCGATCCGCTGCTGGTCGGGCCGTCGGGGCCGACCCCGCTGGGCACCCGGATCCTGGACGCGCTCGGGCACGGCCCGGAGCGGCTGGTCATCGTCTCGGACGGCTGGGACAACGCCCCGCCGGGGCTCGCGGGCGAGGTGCTGCGGGTGTGGCGGACCCGGCTGGATCCGGACCGGCGCACCGCCGTGGTGCATGTGAACCCTGTATACGACGCGGCCGGTTTCGACGTCCGGCGGCTGTCCCCTAGCGTGCCGACGGCCGGCATCCGGGATGCCGAGGACCTGCCGGCGCTGGTGGAGATCGCCCAGTTCTCCGAGGGGCGCACCGGCCCCGCCGAGCTGCACGCCTATCTGGACCGGCAGGTCGCCCGGTTCGTGGACGACGGACGGCCGGGAGGCGCGCGGTGAACAGGCTCGAACTGAACGGTCTCACCGCCCGCCCGGCCCAGGTGTGGGGCGGGATCCGGCTGGTGCCGCTGGTGCGGGAGAAGCCGGTCGAGGGACTCCGCCTGCACCGCGAGGTGTACGCGGCGGACGGTCCGGCGGTGGTCGAGGTGGGTCCGCGTGCCCACTACACCTCGTACATCCCGCACGGGTTCGTCGCCGACTGGTCGGGCGAGGGGGCGCGCTCGGCCACGTACGGTACGCAGCTGGCCGGGCCCGGCGGCGAGGGTGCCCCGCCCCGGACGATGAAGCTGCCGCGCCACCGCCACCACCGGCTGGCCAAGCGGCAGCCCGGGGACCGGCTGCGCTTCCTGCCGCTGCATCTGGCGCTGGAGGGCTATCTCGCGCTGCACTTCGGCGGTCCGTCGACCGCCTGGGAGGAGTGGTCGCGCCGGGCGCTGCGCGACGGGCTCTCGCCGCGCGGCGAGGACGCGTACATGGGGTGGTCGGTGCGCGGGCTCGGGGACGCGCTGCGCACCTTCGAGATCCACCCCGGACAGTGCGGGGTGATGGTCTACGCCGCCGACACGCTCGCCGCCGCCTTCGTGGTGCCGCATCCCGGCGACTACCGGCTGCTCCACCCGACGCTGATCGAGGACCTGTACGGGGAGCTGGTCCACCAGTACGCGATGTACGGGGCGCCGGTGCCGGAGTTCGGGGCGCGGATCGCGGACGGGCCCGGGCTGCGGACGCTCGCCGCGCTGCGGGCGGCCGCGCGGGAGCAGGAGCGGGAGTGGGCCGAGGCGCACGACACCCTGTTCGCGCGGGAGCTGCTGGACAGCTCGTACGGCTTCGAGCGGGTGTACCGGATGGGGGCGTTCACACTGTGGCGGTTCCTGCCGCCGTTCCTGCGCGACCGGGGCGGGCAGCACATCGGCGAGACGATCACCGACCACAAGGGGCAGGTCGCCTATCTGAAGACGTTCCGGCTCTCCGAGGCGCAGGTCCGGCGCGGCCATCTGCTGCACCGGCTGGACGACGCGGACTGGCGGCTGCCGCTCGCCGCGCAGGCCCTGGGCACCGGTGAGAAGGAGCTGAGGGCGCGGATCCGGGCCGCCGGATTCGAGTCGCTGCTGCGGCACCGGGAGCTGTGAAGGAGCCTTCGCAACAGGCCCGTCTTTCGCAGGAAACCTCGGTAACACGGGGTTCACACCGGAGCAACGGTCGGGAAATCGCGTCTTGCGAAGCTGCGCTGCATAGACCGCAGCACCCGCAAAGGATGGCTTCCGTGACGTTCAAGGCTGAGTACATCTGGATCGACGGCACCGAGCCGACCGCCAAGCTCCGTTCGAAGACCAAGATCATGCCCGGTACCCCGTCGTCCGACGTGGCGGAGCTGCCCATCTGGGGCTTCGACGGTTCGAGCACCAACCAGGCCGAGGGCCACGCCTCCGACCGGGTGCTGAAGCCGGTCTTCACGTGTCCGGACCCGATCCGCGGCGGCGACGACGTCCTGGTCCTGTGCGAGGTCTTCAACATCGACATGACTCCGCACGAGTCCAACACCCGGGCCGGACTCCGCCCGGTCGCCGAGCAGTTCGCCGGCCAGGAGCCGATCTTCGGCATCGAGCAGGAGTACACCTTCTTCGACGGCCACCGCCCGCTCGGCTTCCCGGAGGGCGGCTTCCCGGCCGCGCAGGGCGGCTACTACTGCGGTGTCGGCGCGGACGAGATCTTCGGCCGCCAGATCGTCGAGAAGCACCTCGACAACTGCCTGAAGGCGGGCCTGGGCATCTCGGGCATCAACGCCGAGGTCATGCCCGGCCAGTGGGAGTTCCAGGTGGGCCCGCTCTCCCCGCTGGAGGTCTCCGACCAGCTGTGGATCGCCCGCTGGCTGCTCTACCGCACCGCCGAGGACTTCAACGTCTCCGCGACCCTCGACCCGAAGCCGGTCAAGGGCGACTGGAACGGCGCGGGCGCGCACACCAACTTCTCCACCAAGGCGATGCGCGAGGGCTACGACGCGATCATCACCGCGTGCGAGTCGCTCGGCGAGGGCTCGAAGCCGATGGACCACGTCAAGAACTACGGCGCGGGCATCGACGACCGTCTGACCGGTCTGCACGAGACCGCCCCGTGGAACGAGTACAGCTACGGCGTCTCCAACCGCGGCGCCTCGGTCCGCATCCCGTGGCAGGTCGAGCAGGACCGCAAGGGCTACATCGAGGACCGCCGCCCGAACGCCAACGTCGACCCGTACGTCGTCACGCGGCTGATCGTCGACACCTGCTGCACCGCGCTGGAGAAGGCCGACCAGGTCTGATCCGGCCCCGCACACGCACAAGAGGCGCCCACCGCACTGCCGGTGGGCGCCTCCGCGCGTGCCCGAGGTGAGGAACGTAACGCAAAGGGTCCGTATCGACGGCTGAGAGAAGTCTGCTCCGGGGTCCTGTTCTCTGGTTCAATGGGGGCATGGCCAGCTACCCGCACTCCTCGACAGGTCGCAGCGACCTCGAGCCCTTCTGGCCTTCCCGTCAGCACCACGACTTCGACCGGGTGTGTTGCCGCGCGTTGAACGCGCTGGCCCCCTAAAGCCGCTCACCCCGGTCTTCGGTCCGCGCGCACGTAGCAAGTCCGTCCACAGACGACTCCTTCGCGCGAAAGAGCTGACCCCCATGGCGAACACTCGTACTTTCTCCGCCGCAGCCGCTGCCACCGCAGCGCAGCCGGCGGCCGCTGCGACCGCTTCCGCTCGTCCCCCCTCTCCCAACCGGCACCGACTGCGTGCCGTCGCCCCTGACGAGGTCGTCCAGCCGGCCGATGTGTCGGCGTTCCTGACGCCGGGCGCGACCTGGCTGCCCGCGCCCCAGCACACCCTGCCGGCGCTGCCGGGCCGCCCGCCGATGGTCGGCTATCTGGTGCTCGTCCCCGCCGACCAGCAGCCGGCCTTCGCGGCCGCGGCCGCCGATGTCGCCAAGGCGGGCCGGTTCGCCGCTCCGGAGGTGCTGGAGGAGGCGGGGACCGGACCGGTCCGTATCGACTCCGTCCAGCGCACCGCATCGGTGAACGGGAACACCCTCGACCTGACCTACCTGGAGTTCGAACTCCTGGCCCACCTGGTGGCGCACCCGCACCGGGTGCACACCCGCGACCAGCTGGTGACCACGGTCTGGGGTTACGGACACGTGGGCGACGGGCGCACCGTCGACGTCCACATCGCCCGGCTGCGCCGGAAGCTGGGCGCCGAGCACCGCCGGTCGATCCAGACGGTGCGGCGCGTGGGTTACAAGTACGCGCCCTGAGACAGGACGTGGGGCCCGGTTCCGGTGTGTACCGGAACCGGGCCCCACGTGTGTGTGCCGTCAGCCGCGCGGGCCCGTTCCGACCGGGGCCGTCGCCGCGAGGGGTGCGGGCTCCGGTTCGCTGTGGTCCAGGCTCGGCAGCCGGGAGAGGCCGCGCGGGGTGCGCCAGTTGCGCTCGCCCAGCAGCGCCATCGCGGAGGGCAGCAGCACCATCCGTACGACCGTGGCGTCCAGCAGCACCGCGACGGCCAGGCCGACGCCCATCTGCTGCATGTCCTGCATGGACAGCGTCCCGAAGACCGAGAACACCGCCACCATGATCACGGCCGCACCGGTCACCGCACCGGCCGTGCGCCGGATGCCCTCGTCGATCGCGGCCCGGGTGTCCAGGCCCCGGCCGTGGGCCTCGCGGATCCGGGAGACCACGAAGACGTGGTAGTCCATCGAGAGCCCGAACAGGACCACCAGGACGAACAGCGGCATCCAGGACTCGATCGCGCCGACCCCCTCGGAGCCGATCAGCGAGGCGCCCCAGCCGTGCTGGAAGACGGCGGTCATCACCCCGTAGGCGGCGGCCACGGAGAGCAGGTTGAGCAGGATCGAGGTCACGGCGATGACGTAGGAGCGGAAGCAGAACAGCATCAGCAGGAAGGTCACGGCGGTGACGAAGAGGAAGACCGGCACGATGCCGCGCTTCAGCTGGTCGTTGAAGTCGGCCGACCCGGCCACCTCACCGGTGACATAGGCCCGGGCGCCCGTGCCGTCGAACGCGGCCGGCAGCCGGTCCTCGCGCAGCCCGTCCAGATCGGCCGCGCCGCCGGGCAGCGGCACCTCGATCTCCGCGATGTTCCGCGCCTTGTGGACGGTCACCCCGTCGAACCCGGCGAGCGCCTTGCGTACGGCAGGCGCCTGGATGTCGTCGGCCTCGACGACCACCTGGGCCGGGGCGGGGCCGCCGGGGAAGGTATCGCTGATGTTCCGGTAGGCGACGGACAGGGCGGAGTCGGAGCCGAACTGCTTCTCCAGGCCGAGCGACTCGGTCTTCATGCCCAGGGCGGGCGCGGCGAGCGCCAGCAGGACGAGGACGGAGGCGGCGGCGAAGAACTTCGGCTTGGCCAGCACGGGCCGCAGCAGCTTCCCGGCGAGCCGGCCGCTCTCCTTCCTGCCCCGCTTGCCGCGCCGGTTCAGCAGCGGCACCCGTCCGGCGTCGATCCGGTCGCCCAGCCAGGACAGCAGCGCGGGCAGCACGGTGACGGAGCCCAGCATGGCGATGCAGACGACGGTGATCGTGGCGAGGGCGAAGCCCTTGAAGAGCAGCAGTCCGGACAGGAACATGCCGGCCATGGCCACCATGACGGTCAGCCCGGAGACGAGCACGGCCCGGCCGCTGGTCGCCGCGGCGATCCGCAGGGCGGTCTCGGCGTCGCGCCCGGCCGCCCGCTCGTCGCGCTCGCGCCGCAGGTAGAAGAGGCAGTAGTCGACGCCGACGGCGAAGCCCATCAGGAACATCACGGAGTACGTGGTCTGGAACAGGTGCAGCTGGTGGCTGGCGAGCGACAGCAGACCGAAGGCGGCCATGCACGCGGTGAGCGCGAGCCCCACGGGCAGCAGGGCCGCCACGACCGCGCCGAAGGCGACCAGCAGGATGCCGAGCGCCAGCGGTACGGCGGTGAACTCGGCCTTCTTGAAGTCGTCGGCGAGCAGGTCGCCGAGCCACTTGCCGGCGCTGGCGTCGCCGAACTGCTGGACCGTGACGTCCTCACGGTGGTCCCGGACACCGGCCACCGCGTCCAGGACGGGCTGCACCCGGTCGGCCGCGGTGTCCGCGTCGCCCTTCATCGCGAAGGTGACCAGCGCGTCCTTGCCGTCCTTGGAGGGGACCGGCGCCGCGAGGTCCGTCACCTCGCCGGTCTTCCCCAGGGCCTCGGTCAGCTCGCGCGCCGCGGCCCGCCAGCCGTCCGGCTCGGCCGACGACACCATGACCAGTTCACCGGCGCGGTGGGCCAGGCCCGCGTCGGAGAGGAGCTGTTCGGCGCGGGCCGAGTCGCCCGCCCCGTTCTCCGCGTCGGTCATCTCGACCATGCCCGACGCGCCGCCGATGCCCGCGGCGAGTACGACGAAGAGCAGCCAGCCGAGAATGGCCGTCTTGCGGTGGTGTGCGCTCCACACACCGATACGTGCCGCGAGGTTACGCCTCATGGCGGGTTCGCCCCCTGTTGGTTGTGAGGTCCGACGATGCACCTCGAATCTAGGAAGGTGCCGCCCGCCGCCCCAGCCGCCGAACCCCCCGCTCCGAGCGACATAGGGCGAGGTCGCGGGGGTGGTGCTGGGTACACCCCCGCCGGGTGGTGAAACGGCTGACGCATCCGGTGCCCGTCGGGTGAGACTGTGAGCGGACCGGGGCCGGCACGAGGGCCCGGCAAGGGGAAGAGGGGCCGGAATGACCACGAAACAGGGACGGATCAGGGCCGCGCTGCTGGCCGCGGGGCGCGGGCTGGTGCTGTCGTTCGCCTCCTCGGTGGGGTCGATCACGCTGTTCGTGCTGGCGGTGCTCTCCATCGCCTTCATTCCGCTGGGCATCGGCCTGGTCACCACGCCGTACGTGCTGGAGGCGGTCCGCAAGCACGCCAACCAGCGCCGGCTGCTGGCGATCACCTGGTCGGACGTCCGCATCCCGGTTCCGTACCGGCCCTTCCCCAAGGACGTGCGCGGCGGCTTCACCGGTCAGGTGGAGCGGACCACACTGATGCTGAAGGACCCGGCGACCTGGCGGGACATCCGGTGGATGCTGGTCGACATGACGGCCGGCTACACGGTGTCCATCCTGGCGGCGGCGCTGCTGATCTACCCGGTGGAGGGGTTCGTCCTGGCGGCGGGTCTGTGGCGGGTCTTCACGGACGACCGGTACTGGTACGCGTTCGTGCCGGTCGACAGCCAGGCGACGGGCCTTGCCGCCGCCGCGCTCGGGGTGGCGCTCTTCGCGGTCGGTGTGGCGCTGAGCGAGCGGCTGCTGCGGGCGCACTTCGTGCTCGCCCGCTCGGTGCTGGCCCCCACCCAGGAGCAGGAACTGGCCCTGCGCATCGACCGGCTGACCGAGACCCGGCACGAGGCCGTCGACACCGCCGCCTCCGAGCTGCGGCGCATCGAGCGGGATCTGCACGACGGGGCGCAGGCCCGGCTGGTCGCCATGGGCATGAACCTGGGCACCATCGAGGCGCTGATCGAGAAGGACCCGGCGCAGGCGAAGAAGCTCCTGGCGATGGCCCGGGAGTCCTCGGCCGAGGCGCTGACGGAGCTGCGCGACCTCGTGCGGGGCATCCACCCGCCGGTGCTCGCCGAGCGCGGACTCGGGGACGCGGTCAAGGCGTTGGCGCTGCGGCTGCCCATCGAGTCCGAGGTGGACGTGGACCTGGACGGGCGGGCCGACGCCCCGGTCGAGTCGGCGGCGTACTTCGCGGTGAGCGAGACCCTGACCAACGCGGCGAAGCACTCCGGCGCGGACCGGATCTGGGTGGATCTGCACCACACCGACGGGATGCTCAGGATCTCGGTCACGGACAACGGAAAGGGCGGCGCGGCGGCCGGACCGGGCTCGGGTCTGAGCGGAATCGAACGCCGACTCGGTACATTCGACGGCATCATGGCCGTCAGCAGCCCCGCGGGCGGTCCCACCATGGTGACCATGGAGATCCCTTGCGAGTTGTCCTAGCCGAAGATCTCTTCCTGCTGCGCGACGGCCTGGTCCGCATGCTGGAGGCGTACGACTTCGAGATCGCGGCCGCCGTCGAGACCGGGCCCGAATTGACCAGAGCCCTGGCCGAGTTGCAGCCGGACGTCGCCGTCGTCGACGTCCGGCTTCCGCCGTCCCACACGGACGAGGGGCTGCAGTGCGCCCTCGCGGCCCGGAAGGCGAGACCCGGTCTGCCGGTGCTCGTACTGTCCCAGCACGTGGAGCAGTTGTACGCGCGCGAGCTGCTGGCGGACGGCAACGGGGCGATCGGCTATCTGCTCAAGGACCGGGTCTTCGACGCCGACCAGTTCATCGACGCGGTGCGCCGGGTCGCGGCGGGCGGCACGGCGATGGACCCGCAGGTGATCTCGCAGCTGCTGTCGCGGCGCTCCCAGGACAAGCCGATGGGCGGGCTGACGCCCCGGGAGCGCGAGGTCATGGAGCTGATGGCCCAGGGCCGGTCGAACGCGGCGATCGCCTCGCAGATGGTGATCACGGAGCGGGCGGTGGCCAAGCACACCTCGAACATCTTCGGGAAGCTCGGCCTGCCGCCGTCCGACGACGACAACCGCCGCGTTCTCGCGGTACTCGCGTATCTGGACCGGGGCTAGGGCGTGTCGGCCCCGGCGGGTGTACCGGCGAGGTGCAGGGTCGTGGCGCCGAGGTACGGCTTCGCCCTGGATTCCAGCACCTTGACGCGGACCGCGGACGCGGTCACCGCTTCGGGGAGCGGCAGGATGCGTTCACGGCCGATGGTGGTGCCCTCGGCGATCCGGTGCCAGCTCCCGCCGGTCCGGGCCTCCACGGCGAACCTCTCCACCCGCTGGCCGTGCCGGGTGTCCTCCCGGACGGCGACCCGGTCGAAGGTGTACGGCCCCGGGCCCTGCCTGCGCACGTCGGTGCCGTAGACCCGGCGCACCTCGGCGCCGAAGGCGGTCAGTGAGGCGATGTCCGCCTCGGCGATCCGGCCGTCGGGGGCGGGCGGGACGTTGAGCAGGAGCGAGGCGTTGCGGCCGACGCTCTTCTCGTACAGGTCCATCAACTGGGCCGCGTTCTTGGGCTGTTCGTCCTGGTGGTAGAACCAGCCGGGGCGGTTGGAGACGTCCGCCTCGGCCGGGTACCACTGGAGGTAGCGGACGTCCGGTTGCAGGAGCCGGGCGCGGGAGCCGATGTCGGGGTCGGTCGAGTCGTTGGGGAGGCTGCCGAGCCCGGTCCACGGGTCGGTGAGGTGCGGGGTGACGCTCCACTCGGTCTCGCGGGCGACCCCGGACTCGTTGCCGACCCAGCGCACGCCCTGCGGGCCCTGGAAGACGACGGTGTCCGGCGACAGCGCCTTGACCATGTCGAACCACTGCTTGACGTCGTACTTCTGAGTGATGCCGGAGCCGGACCAGGGGTTGGCGCCGTCGAGCCACAGCTCCTCGACGGGGCCGTAGTGGGTGAAGATCTCGTACAGCTGGTTGAGGTAGTACGCGTCGTAGTCGTCGGCCTTCACCTTGAAGGTGGGCAGCTTGCCGCTCTTCACCCGGGCGGCGCGGTCGTCGCCGGGGACGAGGGTGGGGATGGTGCGCTCGGTGACGGCGCTGCCGTTGCCGAAGCGGCCCCGACCGGCCGGGGCCCGGTCGCCGTCCTCCAGCGCCATGCGCTCGGGCAGGCTCAGCGGCTGCCCCTCGGCCTGCTTGGCGCGGATCTTCTCGACCCACTCGGCGTGCCAGGCGTGCGGGAGTTCGGCGCCGTCGGACGGTGAGAGGTAGAGGCCGACCTTCAGGCCCGCCTTGCGGGCGGCCTTCACATAGGCGGCGACGACATCGGGGCTGCCGGGGCTGAGGGCGACCGAGTGGTCGGTGTAGCGGCTGGGGTAGAGGACGAAGCCGTCGTGGTGCTTGACGGTGAGCATGACCTGTTCGACACCGGCGGCCTTGTACGCGCGCATCCACTGGTCGGCGTCGATGGTCTCGGGGGCGAAGAGCTTCTCGTCCTCGGTGCCCGAGCCCCATTCGCGGTCGGTGAAGGTGTTCATCCCGAAGTGCGTGAAGGCGGTGACCTCGCGCTGCTGCCAGGCGAGCTGCCCCTTGGTGGGGACGGTGTTCGCCGCCTTCTCGATGATCCGGTCCGGGCTGTCGCACGCCTCGACCGTCATCTGCGAGGCGGGTCTCACGGGCGCGTCGCACGGGGCGTGACGATGCGGCGCCGGCTGCTGCGCCGTCGCCTGTACGGGGACGAGCGCGGCGGCGGCCGCCAGTGCGAGCGCGCTGAGCACATGGGTGCGTCGTGCCATGGTTCCCTCCCATTCGCGACCACGAGTGGTCCGATCTCTTGGGTACCGACGCGTGCATGGTGCCGCAAGGAGGGGCACCCGGGAAGGGTGCGCGTGACATACGTCCTATCTCTCATGCGTAAAGTCCAAGCCGGACCGCTGCGGTCAGCCGTTGAACCAGGCCGCGACATCGAGCCGGAAGGTGTCCGCCGGGACCATCGTGCGCAGGTCGGACTCCAGGGCGCGGACGCGCTCGGCCCCGAGCGCGCGGACCCACTCGGCCCGCAGCCGGTCGAAGCCCTCGGCGGACCGGGCGAGCACGTCGGCCCCGCGCGGGGACAGCCGGACGAGCTTGCGGCGGCCGTCGTGCGGATCGTCGACGCGCTCCACGTAGCCGAGGGCCTCCAGCTTCTCGACGGTCTTGCCCGCGGCCTGCTTGGAGACGCCGAGCCGGCGGCCGATCTCACTGGCGGTCGACCCGTCCCAGCCCACCGCCTGAAGCGCGTACCCGTATGCCGGGCGCATGTCGGGGTGGCCCTGCTCGGCCAGTTCGCGGTGCAGCGCGTCGATGACCGACCGGAATCCGGCGAACAGCAGCAGGGGCAGCTCGAAGCCCGCGCCGGGCGCCTCCGCGGCCTGTGCCGGGGCCGCACCTCCTCGCTCAGCCATTGCGAAACTCGACAACCTGGTTTACGTTTTCGTCAATCACGTTGTCGAGTTTACCGCGAGAGGCGTCCCTCATGTCCGTGACCCGCTTTCCCGACCACACCCTCGAATCCGCCCCCGCCGCCGCCCGCGCCACCATGGCCGCCGTGGAGCGGAAGCAGGGCTACCTGCCCGTCGGCGTCACCCGGCTCGCCTCGGCGCCGGAGCTGCTCAACGGCTTCCTGAAGGTGAGCGCGCTCTTCGAGTCGACCACCCTGGACCCGCTCGCCCGGGAGGTCGTGATCATGACGATGGCCACCCGCAACGGCTGCCACCTCTGCGTGGCGATGCACACCGCCAGGCTCACCGCGCTCGACGCGGACGCCGCCCTCCTCGCCGCACTCCGCGACGGGAACCCGCTGCCGGACGAACGGCTGGAGGCGGTACGGCAGTTCACCCTCGCGGTGCTCGCGACCAACGGGGCCGTCGACGACGCCGCGCTCGACGCCTTCCTGGCGCACGGCCACACCTCCCGCAACGCGCTGGAAGTGGTCCTGGGCATCGGCGCCTACACCATGTCGACACTGGCCAACCGGATGACGGACGCGCCCGTCGACCCCCAACTGGCCGCGTTCGCCTGACACTTGCCTCCCACGAATCCCAGGAATTCAGCCGCCCGTTGAACGGGCCGCGCCCCGGACCCGTATGGAACGTCACGCTTCTCCCCCGCGAAGCCTGAGGAGTCCGAGGAGTTCCATGGGACGCACATCGCGCAAGAAACGCTCCACCCTGGCCAACCGGGCGATCATCGCCTCGGCCGCACTGATCCTGGGCGGGGGTGGGCTGGCCGCGGTCAACGTCTACGCCTCTGCGGGCGAGGGGTCCGCCGGCTCCCCGCACGGCCGGCACTGGCAGCAGCCGGTCCGCCAGGCCTCCACCATCGACTGCCCGGAGGTGGTCGACGCGATCCCCGAGGTGCCGGCACCCGCGCGGGCGGAGGTGGACCGGGAACTGGCCGCCATGGACACCCAGATCACCGACGCCTACCGGGAGTTCGCCGACCGCAGGGACCGGATGGCCCGGGAGCCCGGTCTCGCCGAGAACACCGTGCTGGGCCCGCTCAGGGCCCGGCGCACCGCCAGCATCGACCGCATCGCGACCGCGATCGGGCGCAGCGCGAAGCGTCCGGAGCGACTGGGTTCGCTGGCCCCGTGCAGCATGCGTGCCGACGACGACCCGCCGGAGCCCTCGCAGGACCCGTCGCAGGACCCGTCACAGGCCCCCTCGCAGGATCCCGGGAACGGCGGCGACGGCAACGGTGACGGCCGGGACCCGGCCCCGAGCGGCAACGGCCCCGAGGACTCCGACTTCGTCGACATCCAGTCCGTCCAGCCCGATGCCGGCAGGCCCGCCCGGCTGCGCGGCGCCTCGCGCGGCACCTTCACCACCGAGTGCGGGCGCAACGAGAACGGGAAGTTCAACCCGGACAACGTCATCGCCGCGCCCGGCGTGAGCAACGGCGCCCACCACATGCACGACTACGTCGGCAACCAGGCCACGGACGCCTTCGCGGGCGACGACGAGCTGGCCGCCGGGGACACCACCTGCCGCAATCAGGGCGACCGCTCCACGTACTACTGGCCCGTGCTCCGGCTGCAGAACGGGGCGGACGAGAACGACGCGGACGCCGACGGCGGGGGCAGGGACCAGAACACCGGGGAGATCCAGACGCCCGCCCAGGTGACGCTGAAGTTCACCGGGAACCCCACCGGCAAGGTCACGGCCATGCCGCGCTTCCTGCGCATCATCACCGGTGACGCCAAGGCCTTCACCAACGGCGACGCCAACGCCAACGCCTCCTGGAGCTGCACCGGCTTCGAGGACCGGCAGCTGAAGGACAAGTACCCGATCTGCCCGCAGGGCAGCCAGGTCGTCCGCTCCTTCGCCTTCCAGAGCTGCCGGGACGGGCAGAACACCGACAGCGCCAACCACCGCACCCATGTGGCGTTCGCCCAGGACGACGGGCGGTGCCCCGAGGGCTTCCGGGCCATTCCGCAGCTGGTCCAGCGCATCGTCTACGACGTGCCGCCGGGGCCCGGGTTCGCCGTCGACTCCTTCCCGGAGCAGCTGCACAAGCCCGTCACGGACCACGGTGACTTCATCAACGTCTTCGACGCCAGGCTGATGCGGAAAGTGGTGAGCTGCATCAATTCCGGGCGCACATGCCGCTGAGCCCCTGTGGCTCGGCGCCTCCCCCGCGCCCCCGCCCGCCTGCGCGGTCAGCTCGTGCGGTGACCGGAGTGTCCTGCCTCGCTCCCCCCACTGCCACCACTTCCCGAGTGGTGCGGCGAGGCGGTCTCCACCGTCCCGCCGAGCCGGCCGCGCAGTGCCGTGACCACCTCGGCGTCCGAGACGGCCACCCACCTGCGGCCGACCAGGTACGAGCCGCCGTAGTCGTTCGCCTCGTTGATCCACTCGCGCTGGCCCCGGTCGGTGGCGAAGGTGGCCAGCACATAACGCCCGTCTTCCGTGGTGCAGTTGGCCTGCCGCAGCTCCTGGGCGTCGGTCTGGATCCTGGGCTCGCAGCCCGCCTGGGCCGCGAGCTCCTCCAGTGTGCCGGTCGCGGTCGGCGGTACGGCGCTCTCCCCGCCGCCGCCCGAGCACGCCGTCAGCAGGACCAGGCCCGCGCATCCGGCCACGACGGCGGCCAGGCGCCGCGCATCCCGTATCCTTCGCGTCCCGCGCCGCGTCACCATCCGGCCATCGTGCCGCTTCCCCCGGCCGCGCGGCGGCCGAACGGGGAAGGCCGTACCGGGCCGGTGGACGCGGCCGCCGGGGCCCGGCCGGAGTGACCATCGCACGATTCGCTCGTTCTGCTGAATGTGCGCCCACTGTCAGAGGTACCGTCAGCCGCCGCCCCGGTCGATGCGGAGCAGGCCGAGGCCGCGCTCGTCGAGCACTACCCGCGCCTGGTCAGGTTCGGCTATCTGGTCCTGCCACCGTCCCTGAGCCGCAGCCGGCGCGTGCTCACCGCCCATGCCCTGGCCCAGCGGTCCCTGCAGTCGGCGCACCGCAGCCGGGCCACGGCCGCCGGCGTCCCCCAGCCCCGCCATGCCGCCCGCACCGCCCCGGCGTCCCCCGGCTACGCGTACGTACGACGGCAGGTGCTGCGCGGGGCGCTCGCGGCGGGGCGGCCTCGCCGGCTGCGGTTCTGGCCGCGCCGCGCCCAGCTGCCGCCCGTGCTGCCGCTGGCCTGGGGGCTGCGGCTGCTCCCGCACTCGGGCGGCGCGGACGAACTCGCCCTGGCGCAGCGGCTGTCGGCGGTCAGCGGCGGGGCGCGCGCCGCGTTCGTCCTGCGCGGCCTGGAGGGGCTGGCCGACGGGGAGGTCCGGCGGGAGCTGGCCGCAGCCGGGGTGGCCGATCCGCATGCCGCCCTGACGGAGGCGGACGGGGTGTGCGCCCCGTACGCGCTGCTGGCCTCGCCCGAGTTCGACCCCTGCTCGCTCCAGGCCCGGCCGCCGGATCTGCCGCGCCGCCGCAGACATGGCAGGGCCGCGCTGGCGGGCGCCGCCGCGCTGCTGGTGTGCGGGGCACTGCTGGTGCTGCCGGGCGACGGCTGGGGGCGCGACGCGCTGTCGGCTCCGCTGTACACGCGCAATCCGGCGTCCGAAGCGGCGCTGGACCCGGCGGCGCTGCGGGTGGTGCCGGCGACGTTCTGGCAGCGCTCGCCGCGTTCCGACTTCACGGCCTGGCCCACGCGCGGCGACCGCACGCAGGACACCCGGCTGCTGGGGCGGGCGCTGGCGGTGTGGGCACGGCCGGGTCCCGGGGTGCGGACGTCGGCGACGCCCCGGACGCCGGCGGGGCCGCCGATGGGCCCGCCGCAGCTGCTGTACGCGGGCGAGGTGGGCGCGTCCGCGGTGGTGCTGTTCTACGACGGGCTGCGGGTCGTGCGGTACGCGGAGCCCCGCAACGCCGACCCGTCGCAGGGGGCGGTGCTGGACTTCGCCCGGGTCGACGGGGCGGACACCGCGTCGTCGGGGGCGCTGGTGGTGGACCGCGCGGAGGGCAGGGTGCGCTATCTGACGGCACCCTGGGTGCGGAGCCTGCGGGTGCGGGACCTGCTGGCGCCGGACCGGGCGCCGCGCACGCTGCGCCGCTCCCCCGACGGGGTGAGCGAGGCGCTGACCAGCCCGGCGACCGCGCCCGGCTGCCGGACCTGGGACGCCGTCGAGCTGGCGGACGGCACGGCGGTGCGGCTGCTGACGGATCTGGGCGAGCTCGCCCCGGCCCGGCTGACCTCGGGTCCCCCGGCGAAGCCGCACGACGTCGCGGGCCGGGCGGAGCTGGACAGCTGGGCACGGACCGCCTGTCTGCTGCCGGCGGTGCGCTCGCACGGGGTGCGGTCGGTGAACTCCTGGATGTACGCGACCCAGCCGCTGCCCGAGGGCAACGGCGCCGCCCAGTGGCTGTGCACCCGGGCGGAGACCTGGCGGGGCACCGGGAGCCGGGTCCTCGCCCAGTTCCAGGCCCCGTCCGCGCGGCCGTCGGGGAGCCGGCCGCCCGGGGCGGTCGCGGCGCGGGCCGAGGACTCCCCGGCGTGCGGGACGCGTACGCCCCGGGTGCTGGCCGGTGTGCTGTGGAAGTCGCACGCCGGGCGGTGGTACGTCCTCGCGGCGGGCAGCGAGCAGTTCGCGTCGCTGACCACATCGGGCGGGGTGAGCGGCCGGGCGCAGGGGCGGCTGCTGGCGGTGCCGGCCCGGGCGGGCGACCGGGCCCGGCTGAACGGACGGCTGACGGACGGCAGTCGGGTCGGCGCACTGCGCTGAGCGCCCCGGGCGGGAACGGACTCAGGAATTCGTCTCCCGCCCCTGTTCCCCGGGCTTACCCCTCAGTACATTGACAACATGTCTAACACGCAGCCAGCGGCGGTCGCGTCGGAGCGGACCCCCCTCAAGGCCCGGCGGGTCTCCTTCGCCTGGGACCGGACCCCCCTGCACTGGGTGCCGGGCGACCCGTTCACCACGCACACCATCAATGTGCTCCACCTCCTGCTCCCGGCCGGGGAACGCTGGTTCATCCACGTCTACCGCCAGGTGCTCCCGTACATCCATGACGAGGAGCTGCGGCAGGACGTCATCGGGTTCATCGGCCAGGAGGCGATGCACTCCCAGGCCCACGACGACGTGCTCCCGCACCTCAAGGAGCAGGGCCTCGACCCGACCCCGTACACCGCGCAGGTCGACTGGCTCTTCGAGAAGCTGCTCGGCGACCGGACGCTGCCGCCGGGCCGGGCCCGCAAGTGGTGGCTGATGGAGCGGGTGGCGACGATCGCGGCGATCGAGCACTACACCGCCTTCCTCGGCGACTGGATCCTGAACGCCGACGAACTGGACCGGCGCGGCGCCGACCCCACCATGCTGGACCTGCTGCGCTGGCACGGCGCGGAGGAGGTCGAGCACCGCTCGGTCGCCTTCGACGTGTTCATGCATGTCGACGGCGGGTACCGGCGGCGGGTGCGGACCTGGGCGACGGCGTTCTCCGCACTGGCCTTCCTCTGGCAGCGCGGCGCCCGCTTCTTCATGGAGAACGATCCGAGCCTGCTGGACGGCAAGGCGTCCTTCGGGCAGTTCTACCGCAGCGGCCGGCACGGCACCCTGCCGAGCACCCCGTCGATGCTGCGGTCCATCCCGCGCTATCTCAGCCGCTCGTACCACCCCTCGCAGGAGGGCAGCACGGCGCAGGCCGTCGACTACCTCACCCGCTCGCCCGCCGCGGTCGCGGCCGAGGCCCGTACGACGGAAGCCCGTTGACCATGCCGCGTTCCCTTCCCCTGCCCCGTCTGCGTACCGTCGCCGCGGTCGCCGGTGCCGCGCTGCTCGCCCGGCGGGCGATGCGCCGGCGCATCGAGAAGTCCCCGCTGTGGCCGCTGCCCGCGCTGGACGAGCCCATATCGGGCCGGTCGCAGCGCCGTTCCACCACCGGGCGGCGGCTGCTGGTCACCGAGCGGACGAGCCCCGCCGACGGTGTCGTCCAACTCCGCCTGGAGGGACCGGACCTGCCGCCCTGGGAGCCCGGGGCCCATCTGGACCTGGTGCTGCCCTCCGGCCTGGTCCGCCAGTACTCGCTGTGCGGCGACCCGGCCGACACGGGCACCTACACCGTGGCGACCCGGCTGGCCGAGGACGGGCGCGGCGGCTCCCGCGAGGTGCACACCGCGCTCCACGAGGGCGGGGAGGTCGAGGTGCGCGGCCCGCGCAACCGCTTCCCGCTCACGGACGCCCCCGCCTACCTCCTGGTCGCGGGCGGCATCGGCATCACCCCCGTCCTGCCGATGCTGCGCAGGCTCGCGGCCGAGGGCGCCGACTGGCGGCTGCTGTACGGAGGCCGCAGCCGGGCCACCATGCCGTTCCTGGCGGAGATCGAGAAGCTGGGCACCGACGGCGACCGGGTCACGGTCGTCCCGCAGGACGAGGCGGGCCACCCGGACATCGCCGCCGCCCTCGCGGACACGGCCGAGGGCACGGCGGTCTACTGCTGCGGCCCGGAGCCCCTGATGGACGCCGTCTCGGCCGCGCTCCCGCCCGGCCGCACCCTGCATCTGGAGCGGTTCTCGGCGGCGGGCGCGGAGCAGACCGGCGCGGTCCCCTTCGAGGTGGAGCTGCGCCGCTCGGGCCGTACGGTCCCGGTCGCGGCGGACCAGTCGGTGCTGGCCGCCGTGCGGGCCGAGCTGCCGCATGTCTCGTACTCCTGCGAGCAGGGCTTCTGCGGGACGTGCCAACAGCGCGTCCTGGAGGGCGAGGTGGAGCACCGCGACGATCTGCTGACGGACGCGGAGCGGGACGGTTCGATGCTGATCTGCGTCTCGCGGTGCCGTGGCGGACGGCTGGTGCTGGACCTGTAGTTCCCCCGGACCCACCGGTCGGTAGGCTGTTCCCCATGACGACCGGGGTGCGGCGCAGGATGGGCGTCGAGGAGCGCAGACAGCAGCTGATCGGTGTCGCGCTGGAGTTGTTCAGTCACCGGTCCCCGGACGAGGTGTCCATCGACGAGATCGCGGCGGCCGCCGGGATCTCGCGACCGCTGGTCTACCACTACTTCCCGGGCAAGCAGAGCCTGTACGAGGCGGCGCTGCGCCGGGCGGCCGACGAGCTGGCGACCCGCTTCCTGGAGCCGCGCGAAGGGCCGCTGGGCGCACGGCTGTTGCGGGTGATGGGCCGGTTCTTCGACTTCGTGGACGAGCACGGGCCCGGGTTCGCCGCGCTGATGCGGGGCGGCCCGGCCGTGGGCTCCTCGACGGCCAACGCGATGATCGACGGGGTGCGCCAGGCGGCCTGCGAGCAGATCCTGGCCCATCTGGGCGTCGAGGAGCCGCCCGCCCGGCTGGAGTTGGTCGTCCGGTCCTGGGTCTCGCTCGCCGAGTCGACGGCCCTGATCTGGCTGGACGGGCGGCGCATCCCGCGCGCGGAGCTGGAGATGCAGCTCGTGCACGACTTCGCGGCGCTGGCCGCCGTGAGCGCCGCGTACAACGAGGAGATGGCCGGCATCGTACTGCGGGTCCTGGCGCAGGAGCCGGTGGACGGGCCGTTCGGGGACCTGCTGCTGCGGCTCTCCTCGCTGGCGCCCGCCGTACCGGCCGTGCCCCCGCAGCGGCTGCCCTGACGCCGGGCGGTCAGCGCTTGCGGTAGGAGGGGTCCAGGTCGCGCGTCTCCGCCGAGAGGTGGAGGGTGAGCCCGGCGTCCGGCCGGATGTGGGCGGCCAGCAGCTCCAGCACGGATTCGGTGAGCAGGGCCCGGACCTCGGGGGTGCGGCCGGGCAGCAGCGCGATGTCGATGTGCACGATCGCGTCACCGGCGGGCGCGTCCGCCACCGCGGTCTCCTCGACCCGGCGGAAGCGCGTCTTGCAGGCGGCGGTCTTCGTGCTGACCGTCTCGGCGATCAGCGGGTGCAGCGCGCCGGCGAAACCGGGGCGGTCGAAGGTCTCGTCGAGCTCGGCGGAGTAGTCGACGGTGATCTGCGGCATGACGGGCTCCAGGTCGGGGCGGGGAGGGCGACGGCCCCCACCCTTCCCCCGCCCGGCCGGAACGCACAACCGGGGACCACTAGGTGAGCAGTTCGCCGTGCAGCGCGAGGGCGAGGCCCGCCTCCGCGCTGTCCGCCCGGCCCTGTTCGAAGGCGCGCAGATACGCGGCGTCGCCGACGGCCTCGCGGGCCTGCCGTTCGCACGCCTCGCGCAGCGGGCCCAGTTCGGGGGTGCCGCGCTGGGGGTGGCCGACCATCCGCCAGTAGACGTGTCCGGTGCCGTACACGCGGGCGGCGCGGGCCCCCTCGCCCTGGGCGGCGATCGCGGCGGCCAGGATGTCCAGGCCGAGGGCGATGCCGAAGCTGTCGCGGAGCCGGTGCTTGCCCGCCAGCATGGACCTGGCGTGCGCGGCGGCCGGTTCGGCGCGGCCCTGGAGCAGGGCGATCAGGGCGAGTTGGTAGTCGGCGTAGCTGCGGGTCCAGCACTCGTCCTGGGCCTCGCAGGCGGCGCGCAGGACGGCGGCGGCCTCACCGGCCTCGTCGAGCCGGCCGAGTCCGGTGAGCGCGAAGACGGTGATCAGATGGCAGCGCAGCCGGTAGGCCGACTCCAGCGGGGTGCCGGCCCCGGTGGCGCGCAGCACCCGCTCGGCCTCCCGCAGCCCCTTCTCCGGCTCGCCGGTCATCAGATGGGTGAGGCCGCGCAGATAGGCGGCGGCGAGCACGCCCTCGTCGGTGCCGTCCTCGGCCGCCGCCCGGGTGCACTCCTCGCCGGTCCGCTCGGCGGCGCGGTGGTCGCCCTGGAGCAGCAGGCAGATGCCGAGGACCCACAGGGCGCGGGTGCGGTGGGGGCCCCGGGCCGGGCCGGCGTCCAGGGCGCGCTGGGCGTAGCCCCGGGTCTGCGGGAGGTGGCCGCAGCAGCACCAGAAGAAGCCGATGCGGCCGGCCATCTCCTGGGCCGCCGCGGTGTCGTGCGCCAGGAGGTGGTCGAGGGCGGCGCACAGGTCGGCGTGCGACTCGGCGATGCGGTGGTACCAGAGGATCTGGTCGTCGCCGGTCCAGCCGGCGTGGGCGCTGCGGGCCAGCTGGAGGAAGCAGGCGGCGTGGCGGTCGGCGGCTGCGCGTTCCTCGCCGAGTTCGGCCAGCCACATCCGGCCGTACTCACGGAGGGTGTCCAGCATGCGGTGGCGTACCCCGTCGCGGACGACGACGGACTTGGCGACCAGTCCGCGCAGTGCCGCCCGGACGCCGTCGCGGGTGAGCGGTCCGCCGGCGCAGACCGTGGCGGCCGTGTCCTCGTCGAAGTCGCCGCGCAGGACGGTGAGCCGGGCCCAGAGGAGCCGTTCCAGGGGCGCGCACAGTTCGTGGGACCAGCCGATGGTGGTGCGCAGAGTGCGGTGGCGCACCGGCCGGAGCGAGGCGTCGGCGAACACGTCGAGGCGGTGGCCGAGCCGGTGGGCGATCTCCTGGACGCTCTGGCGTCCCACGGCGGCGGCGGCGAGTTCGATGGCGAGCGGGATGCCTTCGAGGCGGCGGCAGACCTCGGCGGCGGCGGCAGCGGTGGCGGGTTCGTCGAAGGGGGTGCCGGGGGCGGCGGCCCCGGCCCGTTCGCGGAAGAGGGTGAGCGCGTCGGCGGCGCCCTCGACGGGCAGCGGCTCCACCTCGACGAGCTGCTCGCCCTTGATGTCCAGGGGCTGGCGGCTGGTGGCCAGGACGGTGAGGCCGGGCGAGGTGGTGAGGATCTCGCCGAGGAGGTGGGCGCAGGCCGGGCGCAGGTGTTCGCAGGAGTCCAGGACGAGCAGGAGCTGCTTGTCGGCGAGCCATTCGCACAGCACGTCGATGGGCATGCGCAGGGTGTGGTCGCTGAGCCCGACCGCGTCGGAGACGGTGGCCAGGAGGAGTTCGTCGTCGTGGAGGGGGGCGAGGTCGGCCCAGCGGACGCCGTCGCGGTAGCCGGGCTCGGCGCGTACGGCCGCGCGGACGGCCAGCCGGGTCTTGCCGACCCCGCCGGTGCCGGTGAGGGTGGTCAGCCGACCGGTGGCGAGGGCGTGTTCGAGCCCGACCAGCTCCGCCCCCCGTCCGACGAAACTGCTGGTCTCCTCGGGGATGTTGCTCGCCATCGTCACCGTCGCTGACCGGAGGGAGCGGCCGGGACCGGCCGGGTGGGGTGTGGGAGGGGCGCGCCCGGGAGAGCGGTGGTGCGGCTCTCCCCGGCGGCTTCCCACACGTTAGTCCCGTTACGGGTCAGCGCAGCGAGAACACCGCCACGGTGCGACCCGGAACGGTGAAGCTGCCCGAACTCCTCTCGTACGAGGACCGCTTGACGGTAAGATCCGCGCCCGCCGCCTGGACGGGGTGCAGGGCGTAGGACTTTCCGGCCAGCGCGGCGACCTTCTGGGTGGTGGTGCCGGGCGTGGCGTTGAGGACCACCAGCAGCGTGCCGAGCCGCATGGTGATCACTCCCGGCGTCTCGTCCTTGCCGGAGAGCGGGAAGGAGAGCCGGGACTGCACCTGCCCGGCGGTGGCGAGAGCGAAGTCCTTCTCGGTCGCGCGGATGGTGAGCAGGTCGCGGTAGGCGGCCGAGGCGCCGTTGATCTGTGCGCAGCCGGGGCCGATCGCGGGGTTGGTCAGCAGCGGCCTGGCGTAGGACCACTTGGACTCGTTGTCGGCGGCGGGCGGCAGCCCCCGGCCGAAGCCGTTGCCCGCGCGGCAGTCCCAGTGCAGCGCGTTGAACCAGTCGCCGCTGTCGAAGGAGTTGCGGTCCAGCGACTTGGAGCGCAGCAGGTCGCTGCCGGCCTGGGAGAGCGAGGGGCCCTGCGAGAGGGTGGCCGTCGCCATGGCCAGGACCTGCATCCGGGCCCGGTCGGCGGCCGGGGTGCCCGCCGGGAGCTTGAAGGCGAGGGCGTCGTACAGCGTCTCGTTGTCGTGGGCGTCGGCGTAGGCGAGCGCGTCGCCGGGGGCCACGGCGTAGCCGGCCGGGGCTCCGTTGTAGTCGACGCCCGAGCCCTTGACCGTGGCGCCGGAGCTGTCGGTGAAGGTGTAGTCGGCGAGGTTGCCGGTGAGGCCGACCTTGATCAGGTCCTGGTAGTGGAGCAGCCGGGCCTTCTGTTCGACCTCGGTGCCGTTGGCGGTGGAGGTGTTGGGGTCGGTGTAGAGGCCGGTGGCGAAGCCCTGCACGCCGGGGTCCTCGTCGAACGGGCCGCCGCCGCGCACGGCGTCGCGGGCCCGGTCGGAGAAGGTGGCGATGCCGGTGCCGGCCATGTTCTTCTGGGTGGCCTGGACGAAGCGGGCGTCGTCGGCGATCTCACCGAAGTTCCAGCCCTCCCCGTACAGGATGATCTTCTTGCCGTCCACGCCGTCCCTGGCTGCCGTCAGGGCGTCGAGGGCCTTGCGGACGGCCAGGATGTTGGCCTTGGGATGGTGTCCCATCAGGTCGAAGCGGAAGCCGTCGACCTTGTACTCCTTGGCCCAGGTGACGATCGAGTCGACGACGAGCTTGCCCATCATGGTGTTCTCGGGGGCGGTGTTGGCGCAGCAGCTGGAGGTGGCGACGGTGCCGTCCTCCAGGAGCCGCTGGTAGTAGCCGGGCACGATCCGGTCGAGGACGGACTTGTCGTCCTGGCCGGCGGCGACGGTGTGGTTGTAGACGACGTCCATGACGGTCCGCAGACCGGCGCCGTTGAGGCCCTGCACCATCTGCCGGAACTCGACCGTGCGCCGGGTGCCCTCCGGGTCGGAGGCGTACGACCCCTCCGGCACGGTGTAGTGCAGCGGGTCGTAGCCCCAGTTGAAGCCGTCCTTCGCGGCGGCCTTCGCCACGCAGGCCTGCTGCTCGGCGGAGTCGGGGGCGTAGACGGACAGCTCGCAGGCCGGCTTCTGCTGGTCCTTCTTCCTCTCGGGAATGGTGCCGATGTCGAAGGCGGGCAGCAGATGGACGTAGCTGGTGCCGGAGTCGGCGAGCTGCTTGAGGTGCTTCATCCCGTCGGAGCGGGTGTCGGTGAAGGCGAGGTACTCGCCGGGGTGCCGGGAGGTGGGGTCCGCGACGGAGAAGTCGCGGATCTGGAGCTCCTGGATCTGGGCGTCCCGCAGCGGCACGGCGGCGGGCTTGCGCAGGGTGCTCCAGCCCTCGGGCGCGAGCTTCCGGTCGTCGAGGTCGACGACGAGGCTGCGGGCCGAGTCGGTGGTCAGGGCGGTGGAGTAGGGGTCGGTGACCCTGTTGGTGACCATCTTGCGGACGGTGGGCGCCCAGACGTCCACGACGTACCGGTAGGGCTTGCCGGTCCAGTTCTTCTTCCCGGTGACGGACCAGACGCCGGTGCGGTCGTCGCGGCGCATCGGGACGGACCTGCCGTCGAGTTCGAGCGCGACGGTACGGGCGGTGGGCGCCCACACGGACAGGGTGGGCGTGCCGTGCCGGAAGACCGGGCCGAGCGAGGCGGCCTTCGCCCGCGTCCCGTAGAGGTCGTCGAGCACCCCGGCACTCTGCACCCCGGTGGCAGCGAGCAGGGCGCCGTTGGCGGCGCGCTGGGTGGCGATCAGCTGGCCGCGCAGGGCCTCGCGGACCCGGTCCCGGTCACGGGCGTCGACGGTGAAGGCCGGGTAGTCCTTGAGGTGCGGGTACTTCGCCTTCTGCGCGTCGCTCAGCGCGGACGGGGTGAGCCGCAGCCACTGGCCCTCGTCGCTCAGGGCGCCGTCGACGACGGAGATGCCGCCGCTCGATGCGTAGACGAGCTGCTGGCTGGTGGCCTCGGTCGCCTTCACCTTCCAGACCACGGTGCCGGCGTCGATCCACTGGGCCTCGGCCTTGGTGAGGTCGGGAGTGGGGACGGTGCCGGTCTGCGGGAGCAGATAGCCGGCGGTCCCGCCGAGCATCCACACCTCGTGGCCGTACGTGGCCAGGTCGAGCGACTGGTCGCTGGGCAGGTCCTTCTCGTCGCCCCGGTGCAGGATGTAGCTGAGCGAGGCGGCCCCGTCGGTGAGCGGGACCTCGAAGGTGAGGCCGGAGGCGTCCTTCCCGGCCGGCTGGAGGGGCTTGGCCCAGTCGGTGGGCTCCTTGGCGCCGGTCCAGGTGTGCAGGCCCCAGCCGTCGTAGTCACCGTCGGCCCGGTAGTAGTGCAGGACGGCCTTGGAGGTGTCCGGTGCGGGGTAGACGCCTTCGGGGGCGGTGTCCGCCTGGCCGTCCTCCCCCTGTGCGACCCAGACCTGGCCGGTCCTCGCGAGGTCGACGGCGCGCTCCGGCCCGTCGGCGGTGCCGGACTTCTCGACGGTGTACGGGACCGATTCGGCGCCCTCCGGCACCTTGATCCAGGCGAACGCGCCGTACGCGTCGCGCCCGGCGAACTCCGCGGTGGTGTCGCCGGACCGCGCCTGCCAGCCGGTGTAGTCGCCGTCGGCGCGCCGGTAGTGGATGACGGCGTAGTCGCGCTCGACGGCAACGGGCTTCGCCGGGGCGGGCGCCCGTCCGGCGGTGGAGGAGGCGAGCGCGCTCGCGGTGCGCCCGGTGCGGTCGACGGCGACGGCCTTGTACCGCAGGGGTGTTCCGGCCGCCGTGGTGGCGGGGATCGTCTGGGTGACCTTGTACGGCGCGTGGTCGGCGGTGCCGAGGGTGGTCCACTTCCCGTTGCCCGTCTGGGCGGCGAAGACGACCCGGTTGAGCGAGCCGCCGTCCACGTCGGCGGTCAGCTCGACGGTGCCGGTTGCGCCGGCGGCCGGGGCCCTCAGGGTGACGGAGGGCCTGGCGGCCGGGGCGGCGAGGGGCTCGGCGGCGCGGAGCACGATGCTCGACAGGGCCGGGACGGTGACCTCGATCTTCTTGTCGGCGCCGCTGCGGACCGTACCGGAACCGCCGTACAGCGTACGGAAGTCCGTCCGGGCGGACTCGGTGGGCAGCTGGACGGTCCTCGCCCCGGTGCCGTTGTTGGTGGCGACGACGTACTCGTTGCCGAGCCGGGGATCCGTACGGGAGAAGGCGTAGACGGAGCCCTCGGCGTACCGCTCGGTCTGGACCCCGTCGCGCAGCGCCGGGTTCTTCCGGGTCAGCTCGGAGAGGGCGGCGATGGAGCGGTAGACCGGGTGCCCGGTGTCGTAGGCGTCGGAGGCGTGGGTGCGGTCGGTGCCCAGCTCGTCGTCGTCGAGGTAGTCGGCGGTCTTGGAGGCGAACATCGTCTGGCGGGCGTCCTTGTCGCCGCCCGCGCCGGTGAAGCCCTGCTCGTCGCCGTAGTAGACGACGGGGTTGCCCCGGCTGAGGAACATCAGCTCGTTGGCGAGCCGGGCGCGCTTGAGGAGTTCGGCGTCACCGGCCTTCGGGTTGTCCTGCTTCAGGAAGGTGCCGATGCGGCCCATGTCGTGGTTGCCGAGGAAGGTGACCTGCTCGTAGGCGTTGGCCTTGTCGGTGGTGTACCGGTAGTCGTCGCCGAAGACGGCGGCGAGCTTCGAGGCCGGGGCGCCCTGCGAGGCGTACTGGCGGGCCGCTTCCTGGAAGGGGAAGTCGAGCGTCGCGTCCAGCCGCCCCTGGGTGACATAGGGCGAGGTGATCGCGGTGTCGGCGGAGTAGACCTCGCCGAACATGAAGAAGTCCTTGCGCCCGTGCTTCGCGGCGTAGGCGTCCAGCGCGGTGGCCCACTGGGTCCAGAAGTCCAGGTCGACGTGTTTGACGGTGTCGATCCGGAAGCCGTCGATGTCGAAGTCCCTGACCCACTTCTCGTAGATCTTCTCCATGCCGGAGACGACCTCGGGCCGCTCGGTCCACAGGTCGTCGAGCCCGGAGAAGTCGCCGTACGTGGTGGACTCGCCGGCGTACGTCGAGTCACCCCGGTTGTGGTACATCGTGGGGTCGTTGAGCCAGGACGGCGTCTTGCCGCCGCCGGCCACCGGCTTGTACGGGAAGGCGTCGGCGTCCACCTTCGCCATGCCCGCCGCGTCGTCGAAGGGACGGCCGTCCCGGTCGAGGTAGGGGTGGGCGCCCTTGGGCCGGTAGCCGTACGTCTTCTCGGCGTAGTCGACGGTGTCGGCGGTGTGGTTGGTGATGACGTCGAAGAAGACCTTCATGCCCTTGCCGTGGGCCTTGTCGATCAGCTTCGTCAGGTCGGCGTTGGTACCGAAGTGCGGGTCGACCTGGGTGAAGTCGGTGATCCAGTAGCCGTGGTAGCCGGCCGACGCGTCCTTGCCGGTGCCCTGGACGGGCCGGTTCCTGAAGATCGGGGCGAGCCAGATCGCGGTGGTGCCGAGCCCCTTGATGTAGTCGAGCCTGCTCGTCAGCCCCTTGAGGTCGCCGCCCTGGTAGAACCCCTTGTCGGTGGGGTCGTACCCGGTCTCCAGCCGGGAGCCGGTCAGCCCGCCGCGGTCGTTGCGGGTGTCGCCGTTGGCGAACCGGTCGGGCATGACGAAGTAGAACTGCTCACGGGTCAGATCGTGCCGGGCGGCCTCGGCCGCCAGCCTGCCGTCCGACGGTGCGGCGGGCGGCCTGGCCGCGGCGGCGGGCAGCGCGGGCACGAGGGCCGCGCACAGGGCGGCCGCGACGACGGCGGTGGCCGTTCTTCTCGCGGGCACGCGCGGGGACGGACGTATCACTCGGGCTCTCCTCGAAGGGGTGCGGGTACGGGTGCGGAGCCGGACGGGCGGAATCCGGCCCGTCCGGCTCACAGGGGAAGGGGGGTCAGTTCCGCCAGACGTCCGCCGTCAGCGCCACCTTGCCGGAGGCGGGAACGGTCGCCGTGCGGTTGGCACCGCTCTCCCAGGTGACGTTGCCGCTCGCGTCCTTGCGGATGTACTTGTACGCGAACGACGTACCGGCGGGCAGGCTCACATCGAGCTTCCAGACGGGGTACGCGGCCGGGTCCAGCTTCAGTGCGGCGGCCGGGTTCCAGCCGCCGAGGACGGACCGGTCGCCGGTGACGTAGATGTTCTGGCCGGGCTGGGTGGTGGCGCTGACGCCGAAGGAGGCACCGGAGGTGCCCGTCCCGGGGTCGGCCGGGTCCGTCGGTCCTGCGCCGCAGGTGCGGGCGCCGGTGTGCAGGGCCAGGGCGGTGCCGGCACCGAGGGTCGCGGTGAACCGGCCGGAGCCGTCGACCGTGACGCCCCTGCCGGACTGGACGTCGCAGTAGTCGCCGGCGGGCAGCGAGGTCTGGAACGTCCGGGTCAGCGAGGAGCCCTCGTGGTTGATCGCGACATAGGCCTTGGAGCCGCGCCCGAAGGCGATCCGGTCGCCGCCGTCGTCCCACCAGTCGGTGACGCCCTCACCGCGTGCGGTGTTGCGGAAGCCGACCATGGAGGAGATCTCGCGCCAGGCGTGCTGGCACTTCCAGCCGTCGCTGTAGCAGGCGTTCACCGTGCCGCCGTTGGGCGGGCCGGCGTCCTTGTCCGTCCACTCGTAGCCGGAGTGGACGTCGGGCGAGCCGTAGGGCCACGCCAGCATGAACACGCTGGCGAGCGTGTAGGTGGCGCCGTCCTTGTAGTTCAGCGTGTCGCCGCCCCGCTCGGTGTCGTGGTTGTCGACGAACACCGCGGCCTTCGAGGAGGGCATGAAGCCCCATCCCTCGCCGAAGTTCCTCAGGTTGGCGAGGTTCTCGTTGTTGAAGACCTGCTTGAGACTGCGGGCGTAGCGGAACTCCTGGACGTCCCCGTTCCCGGTGTACTCGTCGGGCGAGACGGCCTCGCCCGCGCCGTGGATGGCCTCCTGCTTCCAGTAGGCATCCGGGTTGCTCAGCCGCGACTTGATGTTGGCGAGGTCACCGGCGGGCATGTGCTTGGCCGCGTCGATGCGGAAGCCGTCGACGCCCAGCGAGAGCAGGTCGTCGAGGTAGCCGGCGATCCTGCCGCGTACGTAGTCCTCACCGGTGTCCAGGTCGGCGAGCCCGACGAGCTCGCAGTTCTGGACGTTGGCGCGGTCGCCGTAGTTGCTGATCTGGGAGGTGCAGTCGTCCATGTCGTACGAGGAGTACAGCCCGGGGTAGTCGTACTTCGTGTACGGGGTGCCGCCCGTGCCGGTGCCCGAACCGCTGGTCATGTGGTTGATGACCGAGTCCGCGACGACCTTGACGCCCGCGCTGTGGCAGGCGCCGATCATGCGGGCGAAGGACGTGCGGTCGCCGAGCCGTCCGGCGATCCTGTAGCTGACCGGCTGGTACGAGGTCCACCACTGCCCGCCCTGGATGTGCTCCTGGGGCGGTGAGACCTGGACGAAGCCGTAACCGGCGGGACCGAGGGTGTCCTTGCACGCCTGGGCGACGGAGTCGAACTTCCACTCGAACAGGACGGCGGTGACGTCCTTGGCGCCCGGGGCGGCGGCCTCGGCGTGCGTGGCGGGGACCACGAGGGCGGCGGCGCCGGCGAGCAGTGCGAGCGCGGCAGACAGGGGTCTGCGTGCCATGTTTCCTCCTGCGGTGGGGGAAATGCGGGTGACCGTGCAGCCTCATACGGCAACGCGCCCTGCCCTCAAGGCTCCTGAAGGTTCTTGCTGCAAGAATGCAAACCTTGCCGCGGGGAGACCGTACGAGCCCGGCAGGGCGTGGTCAACCCTTTGGACACGACCCGCTCATATCCTGCTCACACCCACGAAATACCGAGGATTTCTTCCTGCAAGGACTTACGCAAGACATTGCAGCGCTGTTACGTTTCTCCCGACTCCGGTCCGGTCGGCCGGGGGTCCCGTTACCCCGGGCCCCACGCGCCCGGCCGGCCGGGCCGGTCACCCACGAGAGAGGCGCCGGGAGTCACACTCCCCGCCGGCCCGCCCGGGCCGACCCCCGGCGCCTCTCCCGGGTGTGGCCGCCCCCGACCCCGGCCCGCAGCCGGGCCGTTCCCGGGCCGCGACTAGGCTCGCCCCCATGTGGCCAGGACAGCAGTCGCACCCCGAACAGCCGAACACGCCGGGCACACACGGCGGTTCGGACCCCGTACAGCCCGGCCCGGGCAGCCCCGACTGGCACGCCGCCCCCACGCTCGGCATGAGCGCCCCCGAACCGCCCCGCCGCAACCGGACCACGGCCGTCGTGGTCTCCGCCGCCGCGGCGGTCGTCGTGGCCTGCGCGGCGGTGGGCTACCTGGCGCTGCGCGACGACGGGAACGGCGAGGCCCGTCCGCAGCCGTCGCCGACCGCGCCGGCGAGCGCCGACGGCACGGACCGGGGCGCGGCCGGCGGCGGTTCGGGCCCGCTCGTCCCCGGCTGGAAGACCGTGGTCAACGCCGAGCGCGGCATCACCTTCGACGTGCCCGACTCCTGGGCGCGGAAGGCCGCGAGCTGGGTGAGCTACGTCGCGGAGAACGACGACCCCAAGGAGAAGCCGCTGGTCGGGATGATGGCGCCGGCGGTCCTCCAGGAGAAGTGGTGCACGTCCGACGACGACAAGGACGGCACCCAGGACGACTACGCGCTCGCCTCGACGGGCACCACAGGGGAGCAGGGCTCCCGGAGCGCGGCCGAGGCCGCCGAGGACACGGCCGAGACCTGGGTCTACGGCCTCTACACCCAGCCCGACCGCTCGCGCCTCACGGTCGGTGAGCCCGAGTCGTTCCGGACGAAGACGGGCGTCGAGGGCAGCCTGGTGACCGTCACCTCGTCCGGGACACCGAAGAAGGGCAAGTGCGACACCGACGGCAAGGCGGTGACGTTCGCCTTCAAGAATGCGGAGGGCGAGTTCGTCTCGTGGACCTACGTCGGGGCGCACGGCGTCCCGGACGAGGTGCCCGACGCCACGATCCGCCAGATCCTCGGCACCGTACGCCTCTACAAGCAGGGCGACGGCCAGGACTGAGCGGGTGCGGGGCCGGCCCCCCTCCGGCCGGCCCCGCGCCCGTCCTCGTCAGGGCGTCACGGGCTCCGCAGCGCCGCCGTCGAGCCCCGGACGACCAGCTCCGGCTGGAACACGTACTCCGTGCGCTGCACGGGACTTCCGCCGATCTCCTCCAGCAGCGCGCCCACCGCGGCCGCCGCCATCGCCTGCACGGGCTGGCGCACGGTGGTCAGCGGCGGGTCGGTGAACGCGATGAGCTGTGAGTCGTCGAAGCCGACCACCGAGACGTCGCGGGGCACATCGAGTCCCCGGTCCCGGGCCGCGCGCACCACGCCCAGCGCCATCAGGTCGCTGCCGCAGACGATGCCCGTGCACCCCCGGTCCAGCAGCGCACCGGCCGCCACCTGACCGCCCTCGACGCTGAACAGCGTGGAGCACACCAGGAGTCCGGCCTCGGAGCGGTCGAGCCCCAGCAGCGAGACCGCCGCGTCCACGAAGCCGTCCCGCTTGCGGCGGGAGGGCACATAGCGCTGCGGTCCGATGGCCAGGCCGACCTTGCGGTGGCCGAGTTCGGCGAGATGCCCGACGGCCATCCGCACGGCGGCGGTGTCGTCGGGCGAGACGAACGGTGCGCTGATCCGCTCGTTGTAGCCGTTGATGAGCACGAACGGCACGCCCCGGTCGGTCAGCGCGGCATAGCGCGCCGGGTCGGCCGAGGTGTCGGCGTGCAGCCCGGAGAGGAACACGATGCCGCCGACGCCCCGTTCGACGAGCTGCTCGACGAGCTCGTCCTCGGTGGCGCCGCCGGGCAGTTGGGTGCAGAGCACCGGGGTGTAGCCGTGCCCGGCGAGCACCTGCTCCACGGACTGGGCGAACGCCGGGAAGATCGGGTTGGTGAGCTCGGGCGTCACCAGTCCGATCAGCCCGGCGCTGCGCTGCCGCAGCCGTACCGGGCGTTCGTAGCCCAGGATGTCGAGCGCCGCGAGCACCCGCTGACGCGTGGTGTCCGCGACGCCCGGCTTGCCGTTGAGCACCCGGCTGACGGTCGCCTCGCTGACGGACGCCTGGCCGGCGATGTCCGACAGTCTCAGCGCGCCGCCCGTGCCGGGGCCCCGCGGCAGGGGAACACTCACACCGTCCACCACACCGTGGTGTCAACGGGCAGCTCGATCGTGTCACCGTCGACGGCCACCGGGGAGCTGGCCAGCAGGACGGTGCCGTACGCGGGGACCCGGACCGGGGCGCCCGTGGTGTTGACCGTGCAGACGAAGCCCGGGCGGCCGAGGACCAGCACCCCCTCCGGGGCGTCCAGCCACTCCACCGCGCCGCCGGCGCCGAGCCCGGGGTGGGCGCGGCGGGCGGCGAGCGCGGCCCGGTACAGCTCCAGGGTGGAGCCGGCCGCACCGGTCTGGGCCTCGATGCTCATCTCGCCCCAGCCGGCGGGCTGCGGGAGCCAGCTGCCGCCCGCGCCGAAGCCGTACGAGGAGCCCTCGCGGGTCCACGGGATCGGGACGCGGCAGCCGTCGCGGAAGCCGTCCTGGCCCTCGGCCCGGAAGAACGACGGGTCCTGGCGCGCCTCGTCGGGCAGGTCGGTGACGTCGGGCAGGCCGAGCTCCTCGCCCTGGTAGACGTAGGCGGAGCCGGGCAGCGCCAGCATCAGCAGACTGGCGGCCCGGGCCCGGCGCAGACCCAGCTCGCGGTCGCCCGCGGTGCGGATCTGGGTGCCGAGGCCGGCCGGGTTGGCGAACCGGGTGGCGTGCCGGGTGACGTCGTGATTGGAGAGCACCCAGGTGGTGGGGGCGCCGACCGGGCGCATGGCGTTCAGCGAGGTGTCGATGACCTCGCGCAGCGCGGTGGCGTCCCAGTCGGTGGCCAGGTACTGGAAGTTGAAGGCCTGGTGCATCTCGTCGGGGCGCACGTAGTTGGCGGTGCGCTCGACGGTCGGGGTCCAAGCCTCGGCGACCGCGATCCGCCCGCCCGTCGCCCGCCCCCGCCCTTCTGCGGAAGGCTCTGCGGGCCCCATCGTATCGGGGTACTCGTCCAGGATGACGCGCCAGCTCCGGTAGATCTCGTGCACCCCGTCCTGGTCGAAGAACGGCATGACATCGTTTCCGAGCAGCTTGAGCTGGTCGTGCGTGCCGAGGTCGGGCAGTCCCTCGGCCTTGACGAGGCCGTGCGCCACGTCGACCCGGAAGCCGTCGACGCCCATGTCGAGCCAGAAGCGCAGGATCGAGCGGAACTCGTCGGCGACGGCCGGGTGCTCCCAGTTGAAGTCGGGCTGCTCGGGCGCGAAGAGGTGGAGGTACCACTCGCCGGGGGTGCCGTCCGGGTCGGTGGTACGGGTCCAGGCCGGGCCGCCGAAGATGGACTCCCAGTCGTTGGGCGGGAGTTCGCCGTCCGCGCCCTGGCCGGGGCGGAAGTGGTAGCGGTCGCGCAGCGCGGAGCCGGGGCCCTCGGCGAGTGCGCGCTTGAACCACTCGTGCTGGTCGGAGGAGTGGTTGGGCACCAGGTCGACGATGATCCGCAGGCCCAGCTCATGGGCGTCGCGGATCAGGGAGTCGGCGTCCAGCAGGGTGCCGAACATCGGGTCGATGGCCCGGTAGTCGGCGACGTCGTAGCCCGCGTCGGCCTGCGGGGAGGCGTAGAACGGGCTGAGCCAGACCGCGTCGACACCGAGGTCCTTGAGGTAGGGAAGTCTGCTGCGTACGCCTGCGAGATCGCCCATGCCGTCGCCGTTGCCGTCGGCGAAGCTGCGCGGATAGACCTGGTAGATCACCGCGTCCTGCCACCAGCCGGTGCGGTGGCCCGGGGCGTCGTCGGACGTGCCGGTGGAGGGGGCAGCGAGGTGCTGGGTCATGTCGTCCCTGGGGTGTCTGGGTGGGGAGTGGCGCCGGGACCGGGTCGGGATGCCGGCGCCACCGTGACTGGTGCGTGCGGGTCGTACGGCCGTGCTGTCGTGGAGCTCAGCCCTTGACGGCTCCGGCGGACATGCCGGTGACGAGGTGCTTCTGCGCGAACAGGAAGACCAGGGCCGCGGGTATCGCGATGAGCACGGACGCGGCGGTCATCGGACCCCACTGGGCCCCGTACCGGTTGACGAACAGCTGGAGTCCGCCCGCGAGCGTGAGATTGTCCTCGCCGACCATGAAGGCGGAGGCGTACGCCACCTCGCCCCAGGCGGTGATGAAGGAGTAGAAGGCGGTGACGGCGAGACCGGGCTTGGCCAGCGGCAGGATCAGCCGCCAGAACGTGCCGAACGGGGTGAGGCCGTCGACCTGGCCCGACTCGTCGATCTCGCGCGGAATGGTGTCGAAGAAGCCCTTCATCATCCAGGCGCAGAACGGCACCGAGATGGTGAGGTAGGTGATGACCAGTCCGGCGGGCCTGTTGAGCAGACCCATGGTCGCCATGATGTTGTAGATCGGCACGATGAGGACGGCGACCGGGAACATCTGGGTGATCAGCAGCGTCCACATCAGCCCGCGCTTGCCGGGGAAGCGGAAGCGGCTGACGGCGTAGCCGGTGGAGGCGGAGACGATCACGCCGAGCAGGGTGGTGAGCCCGGCGATGAGCAGCGAGTTGCCGAACCAGGTGAGGAACTTCGTGTTCTGGAGCAGGTTCGTATAGTTCTCGAGCGTCGTCTCTTTGAAGAAGTCCGTGGTGGTGGCGTACGCGGCGGGCTTCAGCGAGGTGAGCAGGACCCACAGCACGGGGAAGACCGCGATCACGGACGCGACGATCAGCGTCAGGTGGAGCGCGGTGGAGGCCAGCGGCGAACGCTCGCCGCGCAGCCGGACCTTGGGCGCGGAGTGCCGCGCGGGGGCGGGTGCCGTGGTCACCAGTCATCTCCCTGGGTGCGGAGGACTCGCCGGTAGACCGCGGCGAAGACCATCAGGAGTACGAGGATCAGCACGCCCCAGGTGGAGGAGAGCGCGAAGTCGCGCGGGCTGATCTCGAAGGAGAACTTGTACGCCTGCGTCACCAGGATCTGGGTGGCGTCGCCGGGTCCGCCGCCGGTCAGCAGGAAGATCACCGGGAACATGTTGAAGGTCCAGATGGTGGAGAGCAGGATCACCGTCGTGGAGACGGGGCGCAGTCCGGGCAGCGTGATGTGGCAAAAGCGCTGCCAGGCGGTGGCGCCGTCCATCTCCGCGGCCTCGTACTGCTCACCGGCGATGGACTGGAGCCCGCCGAGGAGGGCGACCATCATGAACGGCACGCCGAGCCACACGTTGACGGCGATGACGGAGATCTTCGCCCAGGTGGGGTCGTTGAGCCACGGGATGCCGTCGAAGCCGGCCCCGGAGAGGATCTTGTTGAGCAGCCCGCGGTCCTCGTTGTAGAGGAAGCGCCAGGCGAAGACGGAGACGAAGCCGGGGATGGCCCAGGGCAGGATGAGCGCCATCCGGTAGGCGGAGCGCCCGGCGATCCGGCGGTTGAGGATGTTGGCGAGGGCCATGCCGAGGCCGAAGGTGATGGCCACGCAGGAGACCGTCCACACCAGGGTCCAGCCGAGCGTGCCGAGGAACTCGTTGCCGGTGAGCACATCGGTGTAGTTGTCCGCCCCGACGAACTTGTACGTCGCGGGAATGTGGTTGACGCCGATGGACCGTTCGACGTTGCGCTCGGTGGCGTCGGTCAGCGACAGGTAGATGCCGCGTACCAGCGGGTACCCGATGATCACGCCGATCACGATCACGACGGGGGCGACCATGGTCCAGGCGTACCAGTGGGTCGACAGGGCCCGCCGGAGCCTGCTCGGGGGCGGGGGGTTGCCAGTACCGCGGCTCCGGCCGCGGGCGACGATGTCGTCGCCCGCGGCCTTCGCCACCGACTGGCTGGTGTGGACAGCCATCAGCCGGCCTGCCTTCCTGGGTTACTTCCAGCCATCGAGGAGCTTGCGGTAGGAGTCGCCGGTCGTCTTGACCGCCTTCTCCGGGGAGGTCTGGCCGGTGAGGACCTTGGTGTACTCGGTGACGAGCGGCGCGAAGAGGCTGCCGGTCTCCGGGATCCAGGGGCGCTCGACGGCACTCTCGACGACCGGCTTGAAGAACCCGACGATCTCGTTGTCGACGACCGGCTCCTCGGCGTAGGCGGAGGTACGGGTCGGCAGGAGGTTGAGCTCCTTGGTGACCTGGGCCTGCGTCTTGACGGAGGTCATGTAGTCGACGAAGGCGTAGGAGGCCTCGAGGTTCTTGGAACCGGCGTAGACGGCGAGGTTGTGACCGCCCTGCGGGGCACCCTGGGCGGCGGAGCCGGCCGGGACCGGGGCGACGCCCAGGTTGGCCTTGTCCTTGAACTCCTTGCCGGTGTAGGTGTCGGCGACGGCCCACGGGCCGTTGATCATCATCGCGACCTTGCCGTCCTTGAAGGACGACTGCATGTTCTCCCAGCCGTCCGTCGCGTCGGTCTTGGCGGCGCCGGAGTCGACCAGGTCCTTGACGACAGTCATGGCCTTGACGCCGGCCGCGTTGTCGATGGTGACCTTCTTGTCGGCGGCGTCGACCATGTCGCCGCCCTCGCCGTAGAGGAAGGACAGGAACCAGTACGCGTCGTCGCCGCGCAGGTAGAGGCCGGTCTTGCCGGTCTTGTCCTTGATCTTCTTCGACACGGTCTTCAGCTCGTCGACCGACTTCGGGACCTCGACGCCGGCCTCCTTGAAGATCTTCTTGTTGTAGAAGATGCCCATGGAGTCGATGACCTGCGGCACGGCGAAGGTCTTGCCGTTGTACTTGGTGGACGCGGCGGCCTGCTTCAGGAAGTCGCTCTCCTTCTGGAGGGCGGGGGTGCCGTCCAGCGGGGCGAGGTAGCCGAGGTCGGCGAACTCGGGCGTCCAGGCGACCTCGGAGCGGATCACGTCGGGGGCACCGGCGCCGGACTGGGCGGCGTTCTTGAACTTGTTCTGCGCGTCGCCGAAGGGGACGTTGACGTACTTGACGTCGACCTTCGGGTGCTCCTTCTCGAAGCCCTCGGCGATCTTCTTGAAGACCTTGTCCTCGCTGCCCGCGGTGGAGGTGTCCCACCACGTCACGGTGCCGGAGAGCTCGCCCGAGCCCTTGCTGGGGCTGTCGGACTTGTCGTCATCGCTGCCGCAGGCGGTCGCCGCGAGCGCCAGGGCCGCGACCAGGGCGGTGGCCGTTATGCCACGTCGCATCTGAACTCCTTCAACTGCCGTACCGCTCCGTCGCGGCGCCGGGTCGACGTGAACGTAACAAGGATGAAAGAAGGCCGAAAGACTTTGCGGAAGATTTCTGCAAGCCCCGGCGATCGTTACATTCGCGTGTCCTCACGGTTGCCGTCAAGCCTCTTGACGAAAGTCCTCGGACCCTGCCAGGCGCAGGCCACCACCCATGATTCCGCAGTGCGACGATCCGACCGCAGCCCGCACACCGGTCCCGCAAGACCTTGCAAGACATTGCCGGAGCGGCCCTGGAGCGGCCCTCGGCGGGCGGTCGCGCGCGCCCCACGTCCGATTCCTGTGCATGGTGGGCAATCCGACCCGCTCCCGGTACAGTCCAGTCCCATGACCGCACGGCTTGCCGATATCGCAACTCAGGCGGGGGTCAGCGAAGCGACGGTCAGCCGTGTACTGAACGGCAAGCCCGGGGTAGCCGCTGCCACCCGCGAATCCGTCCTCGCCGCGCTCGACGTCCTCGGCTACGAACGGCCCGTACGTCTGCGCCGGCGCAGCGCGGGGCTCGTCGGCCTGATCACGCCCGAGCTGGAGAACCCGATCTTCCCGGCACTGGCCCAGGTCATCGGCCAGGCGCTGACGCGGCAGGGCTACACCCCGGTGCTGGCCACCCAGACGCCCGGCGGCTCCACCGAGGACGAGCTGACCGAGATGCTGGTCGACCGGGGCGTCTCCGGGATCATCTTCGTCTCCGGACTGCACGCCGACACCTCGGCCGACATGCAGCGCTACGAGCAACTGCGCGCCCAGGGTGTCCCCTTCGTCCTGGTGAACGGTTTCTCCCCCAAGGTGCAGGCGCCCTTCATCTCGCCGGACGACCGGGCCGCGATGCGGCTGGCGGTGACGCATCTGGTCTCGCTGGGCCACACCCGGATCGGGCTGGCGGTCGGCCCGAAGCGCTTCGTGCCGGTGCTCCGCAAGATCGAGGGCTTCCACGCCACGATGCGGGAGCAGTTGAACCTCACCTCGGACGAGGTCGAGGAGCTGATCCAGCACTCCCTGTACACGCTGGAGGGCGGCCAGGCGGCTGCGTCGGCGCTGATGGAGCGCGGCTGTACGGCGGTGGTGTGCGCGAGCGACATGATGGCGCTGGGCGCGATCCGGGCCGCCCGCAGGCTCTCCCGGGAGGTCCCGCGCGATCTGTCGGTGGTGGGGTACGACGACTCGCCGCTCATAGCGTTCACCGACCCGCCGCTGACCACGATCCGGCAGCCGGTGACGGCGATGGGCCAAGCCGCCGTGCGCACGCTCCTGGAGGAGATCGGCGGCACACCCGCCCCGCACAGCGAGTTCGTCTTCATGCCGGAACTCGTCGTGCGCGGCTCCACCGCCGCGGGCCCCGGGCAGGACGCGGCCGGGCCCTTCCCTCCCGTCCAAGGATCCCACGCCCAGCGGTAGTCCGCAGGACGTGCAACCCGCTCCCGACCGGAGGATCATCGGGCGGAGGGGGCAAATCTGGCAGACTCTGTGCCTATGGGTGAATTGAGCGTGAAACCACAGGAAGGCCGTACGGAGGCCACCCCGTCACCCATCGTGAACGAGGCGGCTCCCGAGGCGAACACGCAGCAGACCGGCGGCGCGCACCGCACCCGCAGACTGCTCGACCGCACCCTTTCAGGGCTGCGGGCCCCGCGGTCTCCCCGGCGGCCTCGCCTCTGGTTCGAAATCCTGCTGATCGCGGTCAGTTACTGGCTGTACTCGCTGGTGCGCAACGCCGTCCCCGAGCAGAAGACCGCCGCCCTGGCCAACGCCGACTGGCTCTGGTCGGTCGAGCGCTTCATGGGCATCGCCGTGGAGCAGTCGGTCAACCACGCGGTGAACTCGGTGACATGGCTGATCGTGTCGATGAACTACTACTACGCGACCCTGCACTTCGTCGTCACCATCGGTGTGCTCGTCTGGCTGTTCCACCGCCACCCCGGCCGCTACGCGGCGGCCCGGCTGGCCCTCTTCGCGACCACGGCGGTGGCACTGCTCGGCTACTACCTCTACCCGTTGGCCCCGCCGCGCCTGATGAACGGCGGCCACTTCATCGACACCGTCATGGTCCACCAGACCTGGGGTTCGATGGCCTCGGGCAACTTCAAGCAGATGTCGAACCAGTACGCGGCGATGCCGTCGATGCACATCGGCTGGTCGCTGTGGTGCGGCCTGACGGTCTTCGCCCTGGCCTCCGCCCCCTGGGCGCGCATCCTGGGCCTGCTGTACCCGGCGGTCACGCTGATGGTGATCGTGTCGACGGCGAACCACTTCTGGCTGGACGCGGTGGGCGGCATGGCCTGCCTGGCGTTCGGTTACGCGGTGTCGTACGCCTGGTACGGAACGCTCCCCCACCACCTCCCGAAACGCATCCCGCCGAAGGCGGGGAGGCCTGCCCGCCTCCGAGCCCTCGGGGCACCCCGCGAACCGGCGGCAACCCGCCACTGACCCCCCGGGGCCTCCCCCACACACGGCTCAGCCCCCGTAGAAGCGCTCCTCGACAACACCCCGCGCCCGCCGCGTGACCCGGCGGTAGTCGTCCAGCATGTCCCCGACGTGCCCCGGCTCGTACCCCAGGTACCGCCCCACCGCGGTCAGCTCGCGCGGCCCCGAGGGGAACGTGTCCCCGGGCCGCCCGCGTACCAGCATCACCGCGTTCCGCACCCGGGTCGCCAGGACCCACGCCTCGTCCAGGGTCTGCGCGTCCTCCCCCGGGATCAGCCCCGCCGCACACGCGGCGGCCAGCGCCTCCCGGGTGCGGGTCGTCCGCAGCCCCGGCTGCGCCCAGCCGTGCCGCATCTGCAGCAGCTGGACCGTCCACTCGACGTCGCTCAGCCCGCCGCGCCCCAGCTTCGTGTGGAGCGTGGAGTCCGCGCCGCGCGGCAGCCGCTCGGACTCCATCCGGGCCTTCAGCCGCCGGATCTCACGGACCGCGTCCTCCCCGAGCCCCTCCATCGGATACCGCAGCGGGTCGATCAGTTCGATGAAGTCGCGCCCCAGGTCCAGGTCGCCCGCCATCGGCTCGGCGCGCAGCAGCGCCTGGCTCTCCCAGACCAGCGACCAGCGCCGGTAGTAGGCCTCGTACGACTTCAGGGTCCGCACCAGCGGCCCGCTCTTGCCCTCGGGCCGCAGGTCCGCGTCGATGATCAGCGGCGGGTCGGCGGTGGGCAGCTGGAGCAGCCGGCGCATCTCGGCGACGACCCGGTTCGCGGCCCGGCTCGCCTCCTGCTCGTCGACGCCCTCGCGCGGTTCGTGGACGAACAGGACATCCGCGTCGGAGCCGTATCCCAGCTCGTGCCCGCCGAAGCGGCCCATGCCGATCACGGCGAACCGGGTGGGCAGGGTGTCGCCCCACTCCGCGCGGACGGCGGCCCGCAGCGCGCCGGCGATGGTGACGGCGTTCAGATCGGTGACGGCGCTGCCGACCCGGTCCACGAGCGCGCCGGGGTCGGACTCGGCGGGGCTCTCCTCCGTGCCGTACGAGCCGATGAGGTCGGCGGCCGTCGTCCGGAACAGCTCGCGCCGGCGCACGCCGCGTACCACCGCCACGGCCGATTCGGCGTCCTCCGCGCGCCCGACGGCGGCCAGCACCTCCTGTTCGAGGTGCCGGCGCCTGCGCGGCTTCAGGCCCAGGGGGTCGCCGAGGATCGCGACCGCCTCGGGGGCGCGCAGCAGCAGGTCGGGGGCGAGCCGGCCGGCCGACAGGACCCGGGCGAGATTCTCGGCGGCGGCGCCCTCGTCGCGCAGCAGGCGCAGGTACCAGGGCGTCTTGCCGAGTGCGTCGGACACCTTGCGGAAGCCGAGGAGCCCGGCGTCCGGGTCGGCGGAGTCCGCGAACCAGCCGAGCAGCACCGGCAGCAGGGTGCGCTGGATGGCGGCCTTGCGCGAGACCCCGGAGGACAGGGCCTCCAGATGCCGCAGGGCGGCCGCCGGGTCCTCGTAGCCGAGGGCTTCGAGGCGGTGGGCGGCGGCCTTCGTGCTGAGCCGGGACTCACCGGGCGCGAGCTGGGCGACGGCGTCCAGCAGCGGCCGGTAGAACAGCTTCTCGTGCAGCCGGCGGACGACGGAGGCGTGCCGTTTCCAGGCCTGGTTGAGCTCGGTGACGGGGTCCGCGCGCAGGCCCAGCGAGCGGGCGAGGCGCCGCAGGTCGGGTTCGTCCTCCGGGACGAGGTGGGTGCGGCGCAGCCGGTAGAGCTGGATGCGGTGCTCCATGGTGCGCAGGAAGCGGTAGGCGTCGTCCAGCTGGACCGCGTCCACCCGCCCCACGTACCCGCCGTCGGCCAGCGCGCCCAGCGCCTCCAGGGTCGATCCGCTGCGCAGGGTGGCGTCGGTACGGCCGTGCACGAGCTGGAGCAGCTGGACGGCGAACTCGACGTCCCGCAGCCCGCCGGGCCCGAGCTTGATCTCGCGCTCGACCCGGTCGGCGGGGATGGTGTCGATGACCCGGCGGCGCATCTTCTGCACGTCGGGGACGAAGTTCTCCCGGTCCGCGGCCTGCCAGACGAGGGGCGAGACGGCCTCGACGTACTCGGCACCCAGCTCGGGGTCGCCGGCCACCGGCCGGGCCTTCAGGAGCGCCTGGAACTCCCAGGTCTTGGCCCAGCGCTGGTAGTAGGCGAGGTGCGAGGAGAGCGTGCGCACCAGGGGGCCGTTGCGGCCCTCGGGGCGGAGGTTGGCGTCGACGGGCCAGATGGTCCCCTCGACGGTCGTGTCGGAGCAGATCCGCATGAGGTGGGCGGCGAGGCGGGTCGCGGCCTGGATGGCCTTGCTCTCCTCGGCGCCGTCGGCGGGTTCCGCGACGAAGATGACGTCGACGTCGGAGACGTAGTTCAGCTCGTGGCCGCCGCACTTGCCCATCGCGATGACGGCGAGCCGGCACTGCGCGGCGTCGGCGGGCGCGGCCGTACGCGCGATGGCGAGGGCGGCGCGCAGTGTGGCGGTGGCCAGGTCGGCCAGTTCGGCGGCGGTCTGGACGAGGTCGGTCGTGCCGCACACGTCGCGGGCCGCTATCGACAGCAGGCACCGCCGGTAGCCGACGCGCAGCGTGTCCGGGTCGTCCGCGCCGGCCAGTTCGTGTTCGAACTCGGCCACGCCGGGGTGCAGGTCGACGGCCTCGTACGTGACGAGCGCCTGCCAGTCGCGCGGGTGGCGGGCCAGGTGGTCGCCGAGCGCCTCGGAGGCCCCCAGCACCCCGAGCAGCCGGTCCCGCAGGGGCTTGGCGGTGACGAGGGTGTCCAGCAGGATCTGCCGCTCGTCGGCCTCCTCGGCCTCGACGAGCCGGACCAGGCCGCGCAGGGCCAGATCGGGGTCGGCGGTGGCCCCGAGGGCTTCGAGCAGGACGGGGTCGGAGCGCACGGAGGACAGGTCCGGCAGCTCGAGCAGCCGCTCGGCCGCGGACGGATCGGTGAAACCGTGCCGCAGCAGTCGGGTGAAGGTGCTGCTCCTGCGCCCCGGCAACGTCGTCATCCGCGTTCTCCTGCTCGCCGCCCGATCACCTTCCAGCCTTCCGAGCCTAGCCCGGTACCGATGAATTCGGAGCGCGGGCGGAGTCCGTACTTCGCAGGCAGGATCGCTTTCAGGACCCGACCGGGGGGCCCCACCATGACCGCAGACGAACCGGCCGCCGAGCTGGATGCCCGCTACAGCAGTCCGGGCGCACGGCCCGGCGCCTGGGCCGAGGCCCAAGAGCTGCTGACCGGGGCCGAGCTGTACTGGCTGAGTACGGTCCGCCCGGACGGCCGCCCGCACGTCACCCCCCTGATCGGTGTCTGGTGGCAGGACGCGCTGCATTTCTCCACGGGCCCCGAGGAGCGCAAGGCCCGCAATCTGGCGGGCAACCCCGAGGTCGTCCTGATGACCGGGACGAACGCCTGGTCGGCGGGGACGGACGTGGTGGTGGAGGGCCGGGCGGAGCGTGTGACCGACGAGGACCGGCTCGTGCGTCTCGCCCGCGCGTGGGAGGAGAAGTACGGGCCGGTCTGGCACTTCGGCGTGGCCGACGGGGCGTTCGTGGGCTCCCTGGACAACCGGGCCCATGTGTTCGCGGTGTCCCCGCGCACGGTCTTCGCCTTCGGCAAGGGCGACCCGTTCACCCAGACCCGCTGGCGCTTCGCCTGAGCCGGCCGGGCGGGCGGGCGTCTCAGGACGCGGGCAGGGTTCCGATGACGACGGTGGCGTACAGCTCGTCGGAGGTCACGACGCGCGGGGCGAGCCCGCTGCCGCCGACGGTCCGCGCGGCCGTCTCCGCCTGCCGTTCGCTCGTCTCGACCAGCAGACTGCCGCCGGGGGCCAGCCAGCGCGGCGCGTCGGCGGCCACCCGCCGCAGGACGTCGAGGCCGTCGCCGCCGCCGTCGAGCGCGACCAGCGGCTCGTGGACGCGCGCCTCGGCGGGCAGCAGGGCGACATCGCCGGTCGGTACGTAGGGCACGTTGGCGAGCAGCACGTCGACGCGCCCGCGCAGTCCGGCGGGCAGGGGGGCGAAGAGGTCGCCCTCGTAGACACGGCCGAGGCCGCCGACGTTGCGCCGGGCGCAGCGCACGGCGGCGGGTTCGACGTCGGACGCGTGGAGTTCGACGTCCTCCAGCGCGGTGGCGAGGGCGGCGCCGAGCGCGCCCGAGCCGCAGCAGAGGTCCACCACGACGGCCGGGCTCGGCGCCAGGCGGACCGCCTGGCGGATCAGGAACTCGGTGCGGCGGCGGGGGACGAAGACCCCGGGGTCGACGGCGATCCGCAGCCCGCTGAACTCGGCCCAGCCCAGGACGTGTTCGAGGGGGTGGCCGGCGACGCGCCGCTCGACCATCGCGGAGAGGTCGGCGGGCCCGGTGGCGGTGGCGGCGATCAGGTCCGCTTCGTCCTCGGCGAAGACGCAGCCGGCGGAGCGGAGGGCGGTGACGAGGGAGGACAGGGCGGGCGGTGACAACGGGACGGGCATCGGGCGGAGCCTTTCGGAGGAATGCCGAGGGGTGCTCCGCGGCCGGTCACATCCGGTCGGCCACGCCGTCATGAAGGGGGGTGAGCACCCTGCCTGCTACAGCGGTAATGGGTCCCACCTCCTTCGCTGCGTCCCCGTACGGGGATCTTCGTCGCGCCTTACGTCCCCGTGCGGGGAGGCGCCACACTACCCCAGCGGGGCTCCGGGCCCGGCCCGCCGGCGCTCAGCGCTTGCCGGGCCGCCAGTCGTTGCCGCCGTCGATGAACCGGTTGTGCACGGCGATCGAGGTATTGGCGGCCCTGATGTTCCGTATCTCCGCGCTGTGGTGGCGTTCGTTCTGCTGGCCGTCGAAGTTCTCCGTACGGCGTCTTCGCTCCTTCAGCGTGAGTCTCACGATCAGGAAGACGATCGTCCCCACCAGCACGCCGAGCACAGCCAGCACCTCGGTCATCGGTCCCCCGTCCGCAGCCTTTTCGGCTGTCATTGTCAGTGACCGGACAGGACGGGTCCACCGGAATACCGGGGTCCGCCGGGCTCACTCCTCGGTGGGTACGCAGAGCACCGGCACCCTCGACAGATGGAGGAGCTTGTGCGGGGTGGAGCCGAGGAGGGCCCCGCGCATCGGGCTCTCGCCCCAGCTGCCCACCACGATGACGCGGGCCCCGTGCCGTTCGGCGGCCTCGATCAGCGCCTGGGCCGGGCTGCGGTCGATCACCTCGACGACGGCCTCCACCCCTGCCTCGCGGGCCTCCGCGAGCGCCCGCTCCAGCCCCGAGCGCCCGGCCTGGCGGACGGCGTCGTAGGCGGCGTGGTACTCCTCGCCGGTGGGGCCGGGCGGCGCGGCCCCGTAGACCAGGACCAGCGGCTCGCCGTACGCGGCGGCCACCTCGATCGCGATGCGCAGGGCGCGGGCGGCGCCGGGCGACTCGTCGTAGCCGAGGACCACGGACATCTCAGCGCTCCTTGCCGTGGACGAGTCCCGGGTCGACCACGCCCCGGCGCTCGGCCCAGAAGAGGGGTGCCCGCAGCCGCCACACCACCATGAGCACCACACCGGCCAGGCTGATGGCGATGCCGATGACGAGCGGCGGTCCGAGGCCGAACCAGGAGCTGCCGCTGTAGGAGTTGGCCGGGTCGGACATGTCGATCACCGACCGCACGAGCAGCCAGGTCAGCAGCCCGGCCCCGACCACCGGCCCGAGGCCGATGAGCAGGAAGCTCCGCACGTTCTCCGTCAGATGGCGGCGGTAGTAGATCGCGCAGGCCACCCCGGTCAGGGCGTAGTAGAAGGCGATCAGCAGGGACAGGGCCGTCAGCGAGTCGAAGAGTGCGTTCTTGCTGATCTGGTTGACGACGAGGTACCAGGCGATGGCGATGGCGGCCACCCACCAGGTGCTCACGTCGGGGGTCCGGAACCGCGGGCTGATGTGGCCGAAGTGCGCCGGCAGCGCGTGCCTCCGGGCCATCGACAGGGCGGTGCGGGAGGCGGGGATGATCGTGGTCTGGGTCGAGGCGATGGCGGAGGTGGCGACCGCGAGGAGCACGATCCAGTCCCAGCCGCCCATCACCTCGCGGGCGAGCAGCGCGAAGATGAACTCCTCCTCGTCGGCGTTCTCGGCGAGGTACGCCGTACCGGCGAAGGCGACGACCGCGAAGCCGACGGACAGGTAGGTCACCAGCAGGATGACGGTGGACCACACCCCCGCCTTGCCGGGGGCGGTCGCGGAGTCCTCGACCTCCTCGGTGAGGTTGACCGCGGACTCCCAGCCCCAGTAGATGAACACGCCCAGCAGCAGCCCGCTGGTGAGGGCCGCGCCACCCGCCCCGAACGGGTTGAGCCAGCTGACCGAGGGGTGGATGGAGTCGAACGAGGTGGTGCCCGCGTAGACGCGGTAGAGCGCCACGATCACGAAGACCAGCAGGAAGACCACCTGCGCCAGGATCAGCGCGTTCTGCACCTTGGCCGACAGCTCGGTGCCGATGACGCACAGGCCCGTCATGACCAGGATCAGGACGACGGTGAGCAGTTGGCGCACGAAGGTGTTGTCGGCCCAGCTGTCGAGCCCGACGGCCAGCAGCCCGAAGCTGACGGCGACGTCCGCGAGGGACCCCACGACGAGCACCCCGGTCATCGTGATGGCCCAGCCCCCGAGCCATCCGCTCCAGGGCCCCATCGAGCGGGTCACCCAGGAGAACGTGGTCCCGCAGTCCTGGTCGACCTTGTTGAGGTAGTAGAACGCCGAGGCGATGAGGAGCATCGGTACGAAGGAGGCGAAGAGCACTCCGGGGGCGTAGATGCCGACGAGCGCGACGATCGGCCCGATGACGGCCGCCACCGAGTACGCCGGGGAGGTGGCGTTCAGCCCGATGACGAGGGCGTCGACGAAGCCGATCGCATCGGGCTTCAGGGTGGCCGGCCGCGCGGGTGCGGCCGGCTCCCCGCCGAGGTCCTTCGCCATGTGCCCTCGCTCAGTTCAGGACCGCAGGGGTAACCGGAATATGCGTCCTCATGCTAGGCAGACACCACAAAGTACGCATATCCACGGCACCCGGAGGAGGGGCATCGCCGGACGTGCGCACGCCCGGCCGTCACTCACTGCTCGCGCAGCCCCCAAGGGGCGCCGTACTCCCCCAGCAGATCCAGGAAGGGGCGCGGCGGCAGGGCTTCGGGGCCGAGCACCCCGCTGCCGCTCCACACCCCGCCGGCGACGAGTTCCAGGGCGGCGACCGGATTGATGGCGGTCTGCCAGACGACGGCCTGGGAGCCGTACTCCCGCATCGACCACTGGTTGTCCACCACGTGGTAGAGGTACACCTCCCGGGGCTGCCCGTCCTTGACACCCTTGACCCAGGTCCCGGCGCAGGTCTTGCCGTGCATCCGGTCACCGAGGCCCGCCGGGTCGGGCAGACAGGCGGCGACGACGTCACGGGGCGAGACGGCGGCCTTCCCGAGGTCGCTCGCCACGGACACGGGCTCGGTCCGGTCGAGGCCCAGCATGTGGAGCGTCCGGAGCACCCCGATGAACTCGTCGCCGAGGCCGTACTTGAAGGTGACCCGCCCGGCCTTGAGCCAACGGGGTACGAGAAGCACCTCCTCGTGCTCCACGTTGACGCACTCGACGGGCCCGATGCCCTCGGGGAAGTCGAAGACCTCAGGCTCGCTGAAGGGGGCTGTGGTGTACCAGCCGCGCCCGCTCTCGTACACGACGGGCGGGTTGAGGCACTCCTCGATGGTCGTCCAGATGCTGAAGGACGGCGCGAAGTCGTAGCCGTCGACGGTCAGGTTCGCCCCGTCCCGGATGCCGATCTCCTCGATCTCGTCGAAGAGCTCGTCGGAGGCGTACCGGGCGAACACGTCGGACAGCCCGGGCTCCACGCCCATGCCCACCAGCGCGAGCCGCCCGGCGGCCTCCCACTCGGCGGCCCGCTCGAACTGCGCGTCCCCGAGCTTGACCCCGCACTCCTCGTACGGACGGGAGGGATGCGGCCGGGACAGGGACATGGCCATGTCGAGATAGTGCGCGCCATGACCGAGCGCCGCCTCGAACAGGGGCATCACGAAGCGTGGATCGGTGGCATTGAGCAGCACGTCGCAACGGTGCTCTTCGAGGGCCGCGGTCACGGCGCCCTGGTCGGAGGCGTCCAGCCGCGCGGCGCTGAACCTCTCGCCCCGCTCCCCCAGGGCGGCGACGGCGCTCTCGGCCCGTGCGGGGTCGTAGTCGGCGACCACCATGTGCTCGAAGAACGCCCTGCGGGCGGCGATCCGCGTGATCGCGGTCCCCACCCCTCCGGCTCCGACCAAGAGGACACGCATGGAGGACCACTCCTTCACCGGCAGCACGGGGGGCGTACGGATCTGATGGCGTCAGGACGCTAACAGCCGGACGTACGTTTCCCGGCCGTCCCGGCGGCGTCCGGCCCGGGAAGTCCACCGGCGGAACCATCGCCGCTCACACGGAGGTGGCGGCCCGGCCCAGACGCAGGGCGGAGACGAGGAAGAAGACGCCGCCGAGGAACGCGTACCCGGCCAGGCTGCCAAGGGCGGCGCCGTCCTGGCCTGCCTGGACGACGAACGAGGCGCCGGCCAGGGTGGAGATGCCGCCGCTGGCGATCATCGGCCACTGCCCGCCCATGCGGCGCCGCAGAACACCGACGGCCAGCTGGACGAGCCCCGCGGTGACGGCCCAGGCGCCCCAGACACGCAGGACGGCCGGAATACCGGAGGAGACGGCGACGGCCAGCCCCGCGGCGGTGAGGGCGCTCAGCGCGATGTTGGCGTACAGACCGCGCACGGGACCGCGATGCGCCCGCGCGGACCTGAGGTCGACGACGGCACATCCCACGTCGAACAGGGGATAGACCACCAGCAGTGTCGTACTGAGGGCGCCGAGGGTGTCGGCGGAGACGAACAGCAGACCGGCCCAGACGGCGGCGAACGCGAAGCGGAGGAAGTAGAGCTGCCGCAGGGCGGCGGCGGGGGCGGCACTCGGGGCGGGGGCGGGGGCGACAGCGGAGGCATTCACGGGAGTTCCCTTCGAGAAAGGAGACAGACCGAACGTTCTCCCTCACTCCTCCCATCCAAAGCGCAGCCCACCCCCTTGTCAAGACCGAACGTTCTCCCTCACCCCGCTGGTACGGTGACGGCATGAGTACGAGCACACAGGCCGGAGGCACGTCGGAGGCGCGGTCCCGACTGCTCGACACGGCGACCCGGATCTTCTACGCGGAGGGCATCCACTCCGTCGGCGTGGACCGGATCATCGCGGAGGCCCAGGTCACACGCGCCACCCTGTACCGGCACTTCAAGGGCAAGGAGGAGCTGATCCTCGCCTACCTCCAGCAGGCCGACCAGGGCATCCGGGGCCAGGTGGCGGCCATCGAGGCATCGGGCCTCCCGCCCGCCGACACGGTCCGCGCCGTCGCCCGCTCCATCACCGAGGGCATCCGGTCGGACGGCTTCCGGGGCTGCGCCTTCCTGAACGCGGCGGCCGAGTACCCCGACCCGTCCCACCCGGTCCACCAGGCGGTCCTGGCCCACCGCCAGTGGTTCCTGGAAACGGCCACACACCTCCTGACCCGGGCAGGCTGCGAACCGGCCACCGAGGCGGGCCGGCACTTCGTCATGCTCCGGGACGGCGCGATGGCAGCGGGCTGCCTCTCCGACCCGGCACTGATCTCGGAGACGTTCCTGGGGGGCGTGGAGGGGATCCTGCGCGGACACGGCCACGCGGCCTGAACCGTCCGGGCCGTCGATCCCGCCGGGCCGAGCCCCGCAGCCATGACGACCGGGCCGGCCTCGCGCCACGCACGGATCGGAGGCCCGGCGCTCCCCTGAGCGCCGCAAGGGCCGTCAAGTGCCCGCTGCCCGGTCGAGGGCCCTGCGCCGACGCGCGGGCGCCCCGTCCGCCTTGTTGATGACTGGATGACCGCAGACTCGACCCATCAACCACGACTGGAGAGTTCATGCCCATCAAGACGTCGCAGATCCCCACCGCCGACGGCGTGGCCGACGCGTTCGCCGCCTTCCCTGACGACGGTGAGCAGCACCCGGGCGTGCTGATGTACCCGGACGGCTTCGGTATCCGCCCCGTGCTGCGGGAGATGGCCGACGAGCTGGCCCGGCACGGGTACTACGTACTGGTCCTGAACATGTTCTACCGGCACGGCCCGACCCCGGTGATCGACCTTCCCGAGTACATCGGCGGCGAGGCCAGGTCCGCGGTCTTCGCCCAGCTGATGCCCTTGATCGAGGCGCACACCGCCGAACAGACCCTGCGCGACGCAGACGCCTGCCTAGGGTTCCTCACCGCCCAGCCCCAGGTGCGCCCCGGGCCGGTCGCGGTGACCGGCTACTGCTTCGGCGGCCTGCTGGCGACGCGTACCGCCGCCGCCCACCCCAACCAGGTGGCGGCCCTCGCGGCCTTCCACGCCCCGGTGGGCGCCGACGGCCCCGACGCCCTCGCCGGCATCACCGCCCGGGCGCACTTCGGCCACGCGGCGAGCGACCTGACGCCCGAGGACCTGGACCGGCTCAACCGGTCCCTGGACGCCGCCGGGATCGACCACACGTCGGAGATCTACCCCGGTACGGCCCATGGGTTCACCATGTCCGACACCGACGCGTACGACGCCGCAGGGCTGCGACGCCACTGGGACCGCCTGCTCCCCCTCCTCGAGAGCGCCCTTCACTGACGGGTTCCGTGCCGCCGTCCTGGCAGGATGGCGGCATGGAACGAGTACGTGGAATCGGCGGCTACTTTCTGCGGGCCGCCGACCCGGCGGCCCTGAACGCCTGGTACCGCGACTGCCTGGGTCTGGACACCGACGAGCACGGCCTGTGGCGCCAGGAAGCCGGACCGACGGTCTTCGCGACGTTCGAGCCCGGCACCGACTACTTCGGCTCCCGCACCCAGCAGACCATGCTCAACTTCCGGGTCACCGACCTGGACGCGATGCTCGCGCAGCTGCGCGCCAAGGGAGCGGACGTCTCCGAGGACGTCCAGGAGATGGACGGCGTAGGCCGCTTCGGCTGGGTCACGGACCCCGAGGGCAACCGCATCGAACTGTGGCAGCCGGCCTGACCGGCCCCACCCTCCCGCCGATCAGCCGACGGCCGCCTCGACGGCCTCGAAGATGTCGGCATCGGTCTCCCGCTGCCAGTCCGGCAGATCGGCCCAGTCGGCGACATAGCCGGGCTTCGGGTCCTCGAAGTGCTCACGGACCTCCCGGAACCGTCGGCCGCCCGCGCCGGGGGCGATTCCACACGGGCTCACGGATGAGAGGCAAGCTTCCTGCCGTCGTGTGAGCGCACCCGGGGTGCACCGTCCAGCAGCGCATCGGTGACCCGGACAGCGAAGACCTCGGCCATGCGGCTGATCGTCTCCTCCGGGGTCAGCCACTCAACTGCCGTTGTCTCGTCCGACAGTTGCTCGTGCCCTCCTTCGGCACGGCAGCGGAAGACCAGGGCGACGACGCCCCGGGACGTGTTCTTGTAGACCCCCGTCAAGCGGTCCACCTGCACCTTGACGCCGGTCTCCTCGTAGACCTCGCGACGGACACCGTCCTCCGGAGTCTCGGCCAGTTCGAGCACACCCCCGGGCGGCTCCCACGTCCCGTTGTCGGCGCGCCTTGTCGTGAGCACCCGGCCGTCCTCCCCTTGCGGCTCCAGCGACAAGGAACCGAAGCGGACCTGGTACGTGCTCCCAGAATGCGGGTCGCACCACTGTCCGCGTGGAAAGGTGACGCCCCATGGCCACCACCCGTACCCACCTCGACCGGCTGCCCTCCCCCGTACGCGCCGCCGTCGAGCAGCACACCGGCCCCCTCCTTGAGGTCGTGGAGGCGAGTGCGGGCTTCAACAGTGAGGTCGCTGCCCGGGTCACTTCCGTCACCGGCACCTGGCACATCAAGGGCCTGCGCGCCGGCCACCCTCGCGCCTGGACCCAGCGCCGAGAGGCCGAGATCGCTCCCTTCATCAGAGAGATCGCCCCCGCCCTGCGCTGGCGTGTCGAGACCGCCGGATGGGATCTCCTCGGCTTCGAGGCCATGGACGGCCGCCACGCCGACTACGCCCCCGGCTCCGCCGATCTCCCCGAAGTCGCCGCCCTCCTGCGCCGGCTGGGCCGCACCCCCTGCCCGGACATCGAGCTGCGCCACGCCGAACAACGCCTGGAGCGTTACGCGGCCACCCCCGACGACCTCCGCTTCTTCGCCGGTGACCACCTCCTGCACACCGACCTCAACAACACCAACGTCCTCGTCAACGACCAGTCACCGCAGGGCGATCGGGCACGCCTGGTCGACTGGGCATGGGCCACACGCGGAGCCGCCTGGCTCAACGCCGGCTACTGGGTCATCTGGCTCATCGCCTCCGGACACACGCCGACCGCCGCCGAGCGATGGGCGTCGAAGGTGCCCGCCTGGCACACGGCCCCGCCCGAGGGCATCACCGCCTTCGCCGCCGCCAACCGCAACGTCTGGGCCGAGATCAGTGGTGCGGACCCCGACGCGTGGACGCTGCGTCTGGCGACCGCCGCTGCGGCTTGGCACGGGCACCGCGAATGAACAGGATGCCCGCGCCCCCTCGCACAGCCGACGCTGTCAGTGGGCGCGTTCATACTGCCCGCCATGAGTGACCGCTACGAGATCGTCCTGTCCTGCTTCCTGCGCGGCGACCTGCCCGAGTCCGCGCTCGCCGCCCTGCGCTGGCATCTGGGCCTGGCCGCCGATTGTCCCGAGGAGCTCGACGAGGAGGAACACCCCTGGCCGCTGTTCCCGGTGTCCTCTCACTCCCGTCTGCCCGGCGGCGACGTGGCGATCCTGCGGGAAGCGGAGATGGCGGACGGGCTGGACCGCCCCCTGTGGGAACTCTTCGCCCGGAATTACGGGGTGGATGACAATCTCCTGATGCTCGACGCCCTGCTGGCGCTGGTGGCACCGCACGTCGCCGTCCCGGGATACGGGGGTCATCTGCGCCACGAGTTCGGCACGGAGCCGACCGCCTTCGTCTTTCGTGACGGGGGGCATGCCCTGGTGCCGCCGGGCGCGAGGAGTGAGGGCTGAGCCCGGACGCCGGTGGGGCCCACAGCCTTAAGCCGTGGGCCCCACCGGTGAAGCCGCAATGGCGCGCCGCGCCTACAGCACCGGCAGCAGGTTCTTCAGCTCGAAAGCCGTCACCTCGCTGCGGTACTCCTCCCACTCCTGCTTCTTGTTGCGGAGGAAGAAGTCGAAGACGTGCTCGCCCAGGGTTTCGGCGACCAGTTCGCTCTTCTCCATCAGGGAGATCGCCTCGCCGAGGTTCTGCGGGAGGGGTTCGATGCCCATCGCGCGGCGCTCCGCGTCGGAGAGGGCCCAGACGTCGTCGTCGGCGCCGGCCGGGAGTTCGTAGCCCTCCTCGATGCCCTTGAGGCCCGCGGCCAGGAGGACCGCGTAGGTGAGGTAGGGGTTGGCGCCGGAGTCGATGGAGCGGACCTCCACGCGGGCCGAGCCCGTCTTGCCGGGCTTGTACATCGGGACGCGGATCAGGGCCGAGCGGTTGTTGTGGCCCCAGCAGATGTACGAGGGGGCCTCGCCGCCGGCGCCTGCGGCGCGGGAGGAGCCGCCCCAGATGCGCTTGTAGGAGTTGACCCACTGGTTGGTGACCGCCGAGATCTCCGCCGCGTGCCGCAGCAGGCCCGCGATGAAGGAGCGGCCGACCTTGGAGAGCTGGTACTCCGCGCCGGACTCGTAGAACGCGTTGCGGTCGCCCTCGAAGAGGGAGAGGTGGGTGTGCATGCCCGAGCCGGGGTACTCCGAGAACGGCTTCGGCATGAAGGTCGCCTGGACGCCCTGCTCCAGCGCGACCTGCTTCATGACCAGGCGGAAGGTCATGATGTTGTCGGCCGTGGAGAGCGCGTCCGCGTACCGCAGGTCGATCTCCTGCTGGCCCGGAGCACCCTCGTGGTGGCTGAACTCCACCGAGATGCCCATCGATTCGAGCATCGTGATCGCCTGACGGCGGAAGTCCATGCCCACGTTCTGCGGGGTGTGGTCGAAGTAGCCCGAGCTGTCCGCCGGGGTCGGGCGGGTGCCGTCGACCGGCTTGTTCTTCAGGAGGAAGAACTCGATCTCGGGGTGGGTGTAGAAGGTGAAGCCGAGGTCGGAGGTCTTGGCGAGGATGCGCTTCAGTACGTAGCGCGGGTCCGCGAAGGACGGCGAGCCGTCCGGCATCAGGATGTCGCAGAACATCCGCGCGGTGCCCGGAGCCTCCGCGCGCCACGGCAGGATCTGGAAGGTGCCCGGGTCCGGCTTGGCGATCATGTCCGACTCGTACACCCGGGCGAAGCCCTCGATGGCCGAGCCGTCGAAGCCGATCCCCTCGTCAAACGCCTGTTCCAGCTCGGCGGGGGCGACGGCCACGGACTTGAGGTAACCGAGCACGTCGGTGAACCACAGCCGAACGAACCGGATGTCGCGCTCCTCGAGTGTCCTGAGGACGAATTCCTGCTGCTTGTCCATAGCCACATCCTTGCAGTTCAGACGGTCCGTGCATCACCTCCCGGGGCTGGGGAGAGACTCCAGTATCACGACCCCGGATTTCCCCCAGATTACGCACCCGACGTGAGATGGAGCACTCGGCCACCCACTACGATCGTCGGCCATGGTGCGCGTGGGGCGCGGCGGGCTCGCAACTGCCCCGCGCACACCGCTTTCCAGGCCCGTTACGTCCCCTCATCGCCCCTTCGCAGAAGGACCCACGACATGAGCTACGACCGCAGGACACGCATAGAGCAGATGCGCAAGGCCGACCGCGTGCGCGACCGCCGCAACCGCGTGCTGGCCATAAGCCTCAGCGCCGTCGTCGTCGCAGGTCTCGTCACCTTCGGTACGTACACGCTGCTCGACCGTTCCTCGGCCAGGGCCGACCAGAAGGCCGCCGACGCGAAGGACGCGAAGCGGTCCGCCGAGGAGCAGAAGGATCTGGCCGCCGGTCCGATCGAGGGCGAGAAGACGTGGGACGCGAAGAAGCTGACCCGCAACCACGTCACCACCCCCGTCGACTACCCGATGAAGCCTCCGGTCGGCGGTGACCACAGTCCCGTCTGGATGAACTGCGACGGCGAGGTATACAAAAAGGCCATCCCCGACGTGAACGCCGTGCACGCGCTGGAGCACGGTTCGGTCTGGGTCACGTACACCGACAAGGCCCCGGCCGCCGATGTGGACAAGCTCGCCGAGCGGGTGTCCGGGACCCCGTACTCGCTGATGAGCCCCTACAGGGACCAGGCCGGCGCGATCATGCTGAGCGCCTGGGGCAAGCAGGTCACGGTGGACGGTGCCGACGACCGCCGGGTGGCGCAGTTCTTCGCCAAGTACGTGCAGGGCCCGCAGACGCCCGAGCCGGGTGCGGCGTGCACCGGCGGGCTGGCGGCCCCGTGACCGTCGTATCGGAGCGCACCCGGCGCACCCGGTGGGCGGCGGGTTCCGCCGTCGCCGCAGCCGTGCTGTTCGCGGGGGCCGCGACGGTCGCCTCCGCACGGGACGACGGCGGTACGGACCACCACGCCGCGGTCTCCGTCCCGCGCGCCCCGGCCACGGATTCGGCGGACGCCGGGTTCGCCCGCGACATGGCCGTCCACCATCAGCAGGCCGTGGAGATGTCCTTCATCGTGCGCGACCGCACGCGGAACGAGGACGTGCGCCGGCTCGCGTACGACATCGCCAACACCCAGGCCAACCAGCGGGGCATGCTGCTCGGCTGGCTGGATCTGTGGGAGCTTCCGAAGACCTCCGCCGGGCAGGAGCCGATGACCTGGATGGCCGGCGGGGAGCACGCCGGGCACGACATGGCCGGGATGCCGGGGATGGACGACAACTTCCAGGCCCATGACGGGGCCCTCATGCCCGGCATGGCCACCCGTACCGAGCTGAAGCAGCTGCGCGGGGCCAGTGGCAGGAAGGCCGAGATCCTGTATCTCCAGCTGATGACCGACCACCACAAGGGCGGCATCGGCATGGCCCGGGGCTGTGCGGACCGGTGCAGCGTCAAGGCGGAGAAACGGCTCGCCCGGGGCATGGCCGAGGCCCAGCAGTCCGAGCTGGACGCGATGGCCGACCTGCTGGCCGAGCGCGGAGCGAAGCCCAGAGACCACGGCTGAGAGTTCCCCCGCACCGCGGATGCACCCGAATGGGTGATAGCGGTCGCGCGCCCCGAACAGGCCGATGACGATGGGTTCGCTCGGGGCCGTACAGCAGTGCCCTTCGGCACGCAGGAGGAATCCCCCATGACCACCGCCAAGGACATCATGCATTCCGGCGCCACCTGGATCCCGGCGCACGAGACGCTCGACCGCGCCGCCCAGCTGATGCGCGAGCACAACGTCGGCGCGCTGCCCATCTCCGCCAACGGCGGGCAGGACCGGATGATCGGCATTCTCACGGACCGCGACATCGTGGTCGGCTGTGTGGCGATGGGCCGGGACCCGTCCAAGGTCACCGCGGGCGACCTCGCGCAGGGCACGCCGCGCTGGATCGAGGCGGACGCGGGCGTGGACGCGGTGCTGGAGGAGATGCAGACCCACCAGATCCGCCGGCTGCCGGTCGTCGAGAACAAGGTACTGATCGGCATGATCAGCGAGGCCGATCTCGCCCAGCACCTCTCCGAGGACCAGATCGCCGGCTGGGCGGAGAAGGTCTACTCCCGCAGCTCGCAGGGCTGACCGGCACGGCGTACGGCCCGACGGCCCGCTCCCCCGCCGCGCGCGGGGCGGCGGGCCGCCGCCGTTCGTATACCCGGTGGGGGTAGGGTGGCCGCCATGTCGGGGACCAGGAGTGCGAGGTACGGGCGGCTGCTGCTGTTCGCCGCGCTGCTCTTCGGGATCTTCACCATGCACACGGTCGGGCACCCGGCCGCCGACCACGCACCGGAGCACAGCGGCACGGTGGCATCGGCCCCGCAGATGCCGTCGGACCCGGCGGCCGGGGCCGCCGCACCCCACCACCCCGCCGCGCCCCCGCACGGCATGGACCCCCTGGCCGTCTGTCTCGCCGTGCTGGGCGTCTGGGGTCTCGCCCTGCTCACCGTGCTGCTGCTGGTCCCGGCGACGCGCCGGGCCGTCGGCCCCCTGCCGGGAGCCGGCGCGGCCCCAGCCGTACGCGTGCCCCCGCCCCGGCCCCGCAAGGCCGCCCTCATCGGTCTGTCGGTCCTGCGGATATAGGCGCAACCGCGCCCCCGTCCGCCCTGAGCACCGCGCTCACACCGACCACCCACACCATGAGGTGCACTCAGTCATGTCCGCTCAGCCCACCCGCCGCGCCGTTCTCGGCGCCTCGCTCGCCCTCGCCGGTACCGGAGCCCTCGCCGCCTGCGCCGGGCGCGGCACCGCGTCGGACCACTCCGCCATGAACCACGGGGCGCCCGCCGGCACCACGCCCCCCGAGGGCTATGTCGACCCCGCAGGACCGGAGGTCGTCGCCGCCGAACGGCGCCGGGGCACCGGCCCCGAGCGCAAGGTCTCCCTCACCGCGACCGCCACCCGGCTCGACCTCGGCGGCGGCCGTACCGTCAGCTCCTGGGCGTACGGGGACCGGCTGCCCGGCAAGGAGGTGCGGGTCACCGCCGGGGACACGCTCGCCCTCACCCTCGCCAACCACCTCCCGCAGTCGACCTCGATGCACTGGCACGGGCTCGCCCTGCGCAACGACATGGACGGCGTGCCCGGCCTGACCCAGCGGGCCGTCGAACCGGGCGCCGACTTCACGTACCGGTTCACCGTGCCGGACCCCGGCACCTACTGGTTCCACCCGCACTCGGGCGTCCAGCTGGACCGGGGGCTCTACGCGCCGCTGATCGTCGACGACCCGAGGGAGCCCCTGTCGTACGACAAGGAGTGGGTCGTCGTCCTGGACGACTGGCTCGACGGGGTGGACGGCTCCACCCCCGACGCGGTGCTCGACGAACTGACCGGCGGCAACGGCGGCCACAGCGGGCACGCCATGCCCGCGACACCGTCGGCCGCCGGTGGCCCCTCGCGCATGCTGATGGGCGCCACCAGCGAGCTGCTGGGCGGGGACGCCGGGGACGTGGCCTACCCGTACTACCTGGTGAACGGGCGTACCGGCGACGATCCTTCCGTCTTCACGGCCGCGCCCGGGGACCGTATCCGGCTGCGGATCATCAACGCGGGCGGCGACACCGCCTTCCGGATCGCGCTCGGCGGCCACCGGATGACCGTCACGCACACCGACGGCTTCCCGGTCCGGCACACCGGGACCGACGCCCTGCTGCTCGGGATGGGCGAGCGCTACGACGTGCTGGTCACCGCAGGCGACGGGGTGTTCCCCCTGACCGCGCTGGCCGAGGGCAAGGACGCCGCCACGATGGCCCTGCTGCGCACCGGGGGCGGCACGGCGCCCAAGGCCTCCGCACGGCCGAAGGAGCTGGACGGCGAGCTGGTGACCGCCGACCGGCTGGCTCCGGACGCGTCCGTCGCGCTGGCGGCCGGGGAGCCCGACCGGACGGTGCGGATCCGGCTGACGGGGTCGATGGAGGCGTACGACTGGGCCTTCGACGGCAAGCCGTACACCGCCGACCAGCGCCATCCGGTGCAGGCCGGGGAGCGGGTCCGGATGGAGTTCCGGAACCCGACCGCGATGTGGCACCCGGTCCATCTGCACGGGCACACCTTCGCGCTGGCCGGGGGCGCCGCCGGGGCCCGCAAGGACACCGCGATCGTGCTGCCCCGGCAGTCGCTGACGGTGGACTTCGACGCCGACAACCCGGGGCTGTGGATGCTGCACTGCCACAACCTGTACCACGCGGAGGCGGGCATGATGACAGTCGTCGGCTACCGCAGCTGAACCGTTCCCGGCGGGCCGCGCGCTCTTTTTACGCGGCTCGCCGGGACATCGCGTCAGTCAGACGATTAGAGTGGGCGGCGTGCCTCAACTACGCCTCGCACTGAATCAGATCGACTCGACCGTCGGTGACCTCGCCGGCAACGCCGAGGCGATCGTCCACTGGACCCGGCACTCCGCCGAACAGGGCGCCCATCTGGTGGCGTTCCCGGAGATGGTGCTGACCGGCTACCCCGTCGAGGACCTGGCCCTGCGGTCGTCCTTCGTCGAGGCCTCGCGGGCCGCGCTGCGCGCGCTCGCCGTCCGGCTCGACGAGGAGGGCTTCGGGGAGCTGCCGGTCGTCGTCGGCTACCTCGACCGCTCCGAGTCCGCCGCCGCGCGCTACGGCCAGCCGGCCGGGTCCCCGCGCAACGCGGCCGCGGTGCTGCACCGGGGCGCGGTCGCGCTGAACTTCGCCAAGCACCACCTGCCCAACTACGGCGTCTTCGACGAGTTCCGGTACTTCGTGCCGGGCGACTCGATGCCGGTGGTGCGGGTGCACGGCATCGATGTGGCGCTCGCGATCTGCGAGGACCTCTGGCAGGACGGCGGCCGGGTGCCGGCCGCGCGCGCCGCCGGGGCCGGACTGCTGCTCTCCGTCAACGCCTCGCCCTACGAGCGGGACAAGGACGACACCCGCCTCGAACTGGTCCGCAGGCGGGCCCGGGAGGCGGACTGCACGACCGCCTATCTGGCGATGATCGGCGGCCAGGACGAGCTGGTCTTCGACGGCGACTCGATCGTCGTCGACCGGCACGGCGAGGTCATCGCCCGCGCGCCCCAGTTCGCCGAGGGCAGCGTCATCCTCGACCTGGACCTGCCGGCCGCCCCCGCCGAGACCCCGTCGGGTGTGGTAAACGACGGTCTGCGGATCGACCACGTGGTCCTCTCCGAGAAGCCCCTCCCGCCCTACGAGGCGGAGCTGGCCGGCGGCTACGCGGAGCGGCTCGACGACGACGAGGAGGTCTACTCCGCGCTGGTCGTCGGGCTGCGTGCGTACGCCGCGAAGAACGGTTTCAGCAGTGTGCTGCTGGGGCTCTCCGGCGGAATCGACTCGGCGCTCTGCGCGGCCATCGCCTGCGATGCGCTGGGGGCGCGGAACGTGTACGCGGTCTCGATGCCGTCGAAGTACTCCTCGGAGCACTCCAAGGGCGACGCGGCCGAGATGGCACGGCGTACCGGGCTGAACTTCCGGACCGTGCCGATCGAGCCGATGTTCGACGCGTACATGGGGTCGCTGGAGCTGACCGGGCTGGCCGAGGAGAACCTCCAGGCGCGGCTGCGCGGCACGCTGCTGATGGCGCTGTCCAACCAGGAGGGCCACATCGTCCTGGCGCCCGGCAACAAGTCCGAGCTGGCGGTCGGGTACTCCACGCTGTACGGGGACGCGGTCGGCGCGTACGGGCCGATCAAGGACGTGTACAAGACGTGGGTCTTCCGGCTGGCGAAGTGGCGCAACCGGGCCGCCGAGGAGCGCGGGCAGACCCCGCCGATCCCGGAGGCCTCGATCACCAAGCCGCCGAGCGCCGAGCTGCGGCCGGGCCAGGTCGACACGGACTCGCTGCCGGACTACGACGTGCTGGACCGGATCCTGGAGCTGTACGTGGACCGGGACCAGGGCCTCGACGCGATCGTGGCGGCCGGGTTCGACGAGGCGCTGGTGGCGAAGACGCTGCGGATGGTGGACACCGCGGAGTACAAGCGGCGGCAGTATCCGCCGGGGACGAAGATCTCGCCGAAGGGATTCGGGAAGGACCGGCGGCTGCCGATCACGAACCGGTGGCGGGAGGCCGGCTGACGCCGGCGGGTCTCCGAAACGCGAGCCCGTCCGGGGCCGGGGGTTGTCCCCGGACGCCGGACGGGCTGGGTTGTCCGTCAGTTGCGGCCCGATCCGGCCGAGGTCTTGTCCTCGAACGCCGGACGGGCTGAATTCTGGCCGGCCACCACCTTTGAGGTTCCCCTCTCACGGTCCAGCGTGCCCGCCGTCACCGCGATCGCCAGGCCCGCCAGGGCCAGGGCCGCGCCGACCAGGGCCGGGGAGGTCCAGCCCCAGCCGGCCGCGATGGCCACGCCGCCGAGCCACGCGCCGCCCGCGTTGGCCAGGTTGAACGCGGAGTGGTTGGAGGCGGACGCCAGGGTCGGGGCGTCCTTGGCCTTGTTCATGACGAGCATCTGGAGCGGGGTGGTGGTCATGAAGCCGACCCCGCCCAGCAGCACCACCATCACCAGCGCGGCCCACCGCACATGCGCGGCGAACGGGAAGACGACCAGGACCACGGCGAGCGCGCCCAGTGATCCGTACAGCGTCGGGCGCAGCGCCCGGTCCGTGAGCGGGCCCGCGGCGAGGGCGCCCAGGGTCATGCCGATGCCGAAGAGCGCCAGCACCGGCGTCACGGAGGACTCGCCGAAGCCCATCGCCTCGGTGGTCATCGCCGAGAGGTAGGAGTACACGGCGAAGACCCCGGCGAAGCCGAAGACGGCGGTGAGCAGGCCGAGCAGCACCTGCCGGTTGCCGAGGGCGCGCAGCTCGTGGCGGACGTTCTGGTGGGCCTCGACCGGGATCTGCGGGATCAGCCGGGCGAGCGCGGCCATCGCACAGAGGCCGATGACCGCGACCACCAGGAAGGTGGCCCGCCAGCCGAGGTGCTGGCCGAGCAGGGTGGCGGCGGGCACGCCGACGATGTTGGCAACGGTCAGGCCGAGGAACATCGTGGCCACGGCCCGGGCCCGGCGCCCCTCGGGGACGAGCCGGGCGGCGACGACCGCGCCGACGCCGAAGAACGCGCCGTGCGGCAGCCCGGCCAGCAGCCGCCCCGCGACCAGCCAGCCGAAGCCGGGGGCGAGCGCGGAGGCGAGGTTGCCGACGGTGAAGAGCGCCATCAGCAGCAGGAGCATCCGCTTGCGCGGGATCCGGGAGCCGACGGAGGTGAGCAGGGGCGCGCCGAGCACCACGCCGATCGCGTAGGCCGACACCAGATACCCGGCGGTGGGGACGGAGGTGCCCAGGTCGTCCGCGACATTGGGCAGCAGGCCCATCATCACGAACTCGGTGGTGCCGATGCCGAAGGCGCTCACAGCCAACGCGAGCAGGGCCAGGGGCATGAAGAGAGACCTTTCCGCAGGGAGGGGGCAAGGGCGTGCGCGGAGACAAGCGCGCACGACGAGGGACCGGTCTTCTCACCGGCTACCTTGTTCCCGATCGGAACAAATTCTCTCAGACGTTTTATGCCCGGAGGTAAACGGCCCGTTGCGTCAGAGCTTGACGCGGGCGGCGATCGGAAGATGGTCGCTGTCCGTGGCCGGGAGCGTCCACGAGGACATCGGCTCGACGCCCTTCACCATGATCTGGTCGATCCGCGCCATCGGGAACGACGCGGGCCAGCTGAAGCCGAAGCCGTCACCGGCCGCGCCCTGGGTGGAGCGCATCTGGGAGGTGACCGCGTTGAGCGAGCGGTCGTTCATGGTGCCGTTGAGGTCGCCGAGCAGCGCGACCCGCTCCAGCCGCTCGTGGGAGATGGCCTCGCCGAGGGCGTCCGCGCTCTGGTCGCGCTGGTTGGCGGTGAACCCGGCGTGCAGCTTGACCCGGACCGAGGGCAGGTGTGCCACATAGACGGCGAGCGGACCCTCGGGGGTGGCGACGGTGGTCCGCATGGCCCGGACCCAGCCCATCTTGATGTCCACCGGCCGGGTGTCGCTGAGCCGGTACTTGCTCCACACACCGACGGTCCCCTGCACGGAGTGGTACGGGAAGCGCGCGGCGAGCGCCGACTCGTACGCCGCCACCTGGCCGGCGGGCAGCTCCTGGAGGGCGATGACGTCCGCGCCGGAGCCCGCGACCTGCTGGGCGGTGCCGGCGGGGTCCGGGTTGTCCGCGTTGACGTTGTGGGTGGCGACGGTGAGATCGCCGCCGCCGCCGGACTTGTCGGTGAGCAGCCCGCCGAACAGGTTGAACCAGAACACGACCGGCAGCAGCAGGGCGATCAGCGCGGTCGCCGAGCGGCGCACCAGGGCCAGGACCAGCAGCAGCGGGACGAAGACGGCGATCCAGGGCAGGAACGTCTCGGTGAGGCTGCCCAGGTTGCCGATGGTGTTCGGGATCTGGGCATGGAAGACCATCACCAGCGTCAGCAGGACGGAGCAGCAGGCCAGGACGATGCCGCGCCGCCAGATGCCCGGGTCCCGGGTCCATCTGTCGCGCAGGTCCCGGAAGCGGGATCCGGAGCGCTGCGGTCCCACGCCGCCGTTCTCCGCGTCCGTCCTGTACGCCTGCACCATCGCGCTGTCCTCACTGCCTTGCCGTACACATCGCCGCGCCCTACGACCCTAGGCGATGTGCGATGCCATTCCGGCCGTCGACGACGGCCGTACTGCCACGAGGACGAAGGAAGCGGCGCCGAGGGTTCCGGCCGGGGTGGATACGCGGGGGCTTGTGACAGAACGATCACACTCGTACCGGCCCGGGCGCGTCAGCCCGGGTCTGCGGCGCTTCCCGGTCCGGTGCCTGCGGGCCGGGGGCCGAGGCCCTCGGTCACCAGGGCGATGATCCGGTCGGCGAGATCGTCGGGCAGCGGCGCGTCCGGCCGGTGGACCGTGCGTACGAGCATGGGGCCGAGGAACAGGTCGTCCATCAGGTCCAGATCCGTGTCCCCCCGCAGTTCGCCCAGCTCGACGGCCCGCCGGACGGCGGCGACCATGGCGAGGCGGCGGGGGGCGATCACGGTGCACTGGTACTCGGACCAGAGCTTGGGGTGGCTCTTCATCTGCGCGAAGACGTTGTGCAGGAAGACCGAGGAGCGCCGGGCGAGACCCCCGGTGCGCATCGACTCCAGCAGGACCCGCAGGTCGTCGAGGCCGCCGGTGCCCGACACCTCGGGTTCCGGCGGCTCGATGTCGCGCAGGACGTCGACGAAGAGCTCCTCCTTGTCGGCCCAGCGCCGGTAGATGGTGGCCTTGCCGACCCCGGCGGTGCGGGCGATCCGCTCGATGGAGAGGCCGGCGAGGGGTTCACCGGCCTCCAGCAGTTCGATGACGGCGTCCAGGATGGCCCGCTCGGCGGCGGCGCTGCGCGGGCGGCCACGACGGGGCTCCGGCTCGTCGCCGGTCCGCCGGCCGGGGCTGTCGTCCGCCTGCCGGGGCCGGTCGTCGCCGGACTGCCCGTCCCGTTCGCCCGGGACCCGTTCGTCCTGGTCCGGTGCCTGAGCCTGCACGTGAAACCACCTTTCGCCGCCCCCGATTCTCGCCGACGCGGGCGGCGCCCGGCCGACACCGGCCGGCCGGGGCCGCCGGTGTCACCGTTCGGCGCCCGCGGGCACCGTCTCCTCGTCGCGTGCGGGTGCCTGCGGGGCGGGTGTGCGGCCCGGCAGGAACAGGGCGACCACGATCGCGCCGAGCAGGGCGACGAGCGCGGAGCCGAGGGCCGTGACGTGCATGGCGCTCATGAAGGCGTCGTGCGCGGCGGCGACCAGCGGGGTGCCCGCCGGGCCCATCTTCTCGGCGACGCCGAGGGTCGCCTCGATGGACTCGCCCGCCGCGTCCCGGGCCCCGGCCGGCAGTGCGCCGAGGTGGCCCTCGATGTCGCCCCGGTAGACGGTGGACAGCACCGAGCCGAGGACGGCGATCCCGAGGGCGCCGCCGACCTGCCGGAACGTGTTGTTGACGGCCGAGCCCGAGCCGGCCTTCTCGCGCGGCAGCGCCTGCATCACGGCCACGGTGACCGGCGGCATCACATGCGCCATGCCGGTGCCCTGGACGAAGAAGACCAGGCACATCAGCCAGACCGGGGTCGAGGCGTCGAACAGCGTGAAGGCCGCCAGGCCGACCGCGACCATCAGCATGCCGACGGTGCACACGGCGCGGGCGCCGAAGCGGTCGACGACCAGCCGGGCGCGGGGTGCGAAGAGCATCTGCGCGACGGCCAGGGGCAGGATCAGCAGACCGGACTGGAGCGCGCTCCAGCCGCGCACGCTCTGCATGTAGAAGGCGGAGAAGAAGGTCACGCCCATCAGCGCGAAGAAGACCAGCGCGATGGCGGCGACGGCCGCGGAGAACGCGGGCTTGCGGAAGTACGAGATGTCGATGGCCGGGCTGCTGCTGCGCTTCTCGTGAAGGACGAACACCACCAGGACGGCGAGTCCGCCGATGACCGGGAGGAGCACGGAGCCGGCGGTGAAGTCGGCCAGCTCACCGCCGCGGATGATGCCGTAGACCAGCAGCACCAGGCCGATGATGGACAGGATCACGCCGACCGGGTCGAGCCGGCCGGGCTTCGGGTCCTTCGAGTCCGGCACGAGCACCACCATGGCGACCAGGGCCACGATCACGACGGGCACGTTGACCAGGAAGATCGAGCCCCACCAGAAGTGCTCCAGGAGCAGCCCGCCGGTGATGGGGCCGATCGCGATGCCGAGGCCGACGCTGCCGGCCCAGATGCCGATCGCCTTGGGCTGCTCCTCGCGCTCGAAGACGTTCATCAGGACGGCGAGCGTGGCCGGCATCACGAAGGCGGCGCCGAAGCCCATCAGGGCGCGCCAGGTGATCAGCTCGCCGGGCGAGCCGGACATGGCGGCGAGGGCGGAGCCGATGCCGAACAGGACGATGCCGAAGAGCAGCACCTTCTTGCGGCCGAGGCGGTCGCCGAGGAGGCCTGCGGTGAAGAGCAGTCCGGCGAAGACGAGCGTGTAGGAGTTGATCGCCCACTCCAGCTCGCTCTGGGTGGCCCCCAGCCCGGTGGGCGAGGGGGAGGCGATCGTCTTGACGGCGACGTTCAGGATGGAGTTGTCCAGCACCACGATGAGCAGGCTGAACATGAGAACGCCGAGGATCGCCCAGCGGCGGCGGTGGACCGCCTCCGGGACTCGGGACACGACGGCGGGAGCGCCGGACGGTATGGACATGGACAGCAGCCTAACGCCGTTTCGATACGAGACCGTCTCGTATTGGAAAGTCTTTACCGTGCCGTGCGGCCATCGGGAGGCCCACCGGGCTCCGTGTGCGGGCCCACTTCCCGCGAGCGGCTCCGGGATGCCACCATGGAAGCGATCCGGGGACGCCGTCAGGGCGCCTCGAGATGACGAAGGAGCCGTTGGCCATGTCGCTTCAGGCTGCGCACAACCAGTCCACCCCCTCCCCCGCGGGACCTCCCTCCGACAGCAGCAAGGCGCTGTACGGGGGCAAGAGCAACCGCCGGGTCACCGTTCACGACATCGCCGCCGCCACCGAGCGCGGCGAGAAGTGGCCCATGCTCACCGCCTACGACGCGATGACCGCGTCCGTCTTCGACGAGGCCGGCATCCCGGTCATGCTCGTCGGCGACTCCATGGGCAACTGTCACCTCGGCTACGAGACCACCGTGCCCGTCACGATGGACGAGATCGCCATCCTCTCCGCCGCCGTCGTCCGGGGCACCAGGCGCGCCCTGATCGTCGCCGACCTGCCCTTCGGGGCCTACCAGGAGAGCCCCGTCCAGGCCCTGCGCAACGCCACCCGGCTGATCAAGGAGTCCGGGGTCGGGGCGGTCAAGCTGGAAGGCGGCGAGCGCAGCCACGAGCAGATCAAGCTGCTGGTCGACGCCGGCATCCCGGTGATGGCCCACATCGGCCTGACCCCGCAGTCCGTCAACGCGATGGGCTACCGGGTGCAGGGCCGCGGCGAGGAGGCCGCCCAGCAGATGCTGCGCGACGCCAAGGCCGTGCAGGACGCGGGCGCGTTCGCCGTCGTCCTGGAGCTCGTACCGGCCGAGCTGGCCGCCGAGGTCACCCGCACCCTGCACATCCCGACCGTCGGCATCGGCGCGGGTCCGGACACCGACGCGCAGGTGCTGGTCTACACCGACATGGTCGGGCTGACCGGCGGCAAGGTCCCGCGCTTCACCAAGCAGTACGCCGACCTGCGCCAGATCCTCGGTGACGCCGCGAAGGCGTACGCGGACGAGGTCGTCGGCGGCACCTTCCCGGCCCCGGAGCACACCTTCCACTGATGCCGCAGGGGCCTTGCCCCCGTTGACCACAGCGGCACCAACGACAGCCCGCCGACTTCCCCCATCGGCGGGCTGTCGGCCGTTGTCGGCGGCTGTAGGCAGGCTGTCGGCCCGCTGTAGGCGGACTGTCGGTGGCGACTGCTCTGATAGGGGGCATGACGCGAATCGACAAGACCCCCGGAAACGGCAGGACCGGCGGGAACGCCGTAGAGGTGCGGGGACTGGTCAAGCACTACGGCGAGACCAAGGCCCTGGACGGCGTGGACCTCGATGTCCGCGAGGGCACCGTGCTCGGTGTGCTCGGCCCCAACGGCGCCGGCAAGACCACGCTCGTACGGGTGCTGTCCACCCTCATCCAGCCCGACGCCGGACACGCGGTCGTGGCGGGCTTCGACGTGGTGAAGCAGCCCCGCGCGCTGCGCCGCACCATCGGCCTGACCGGGCAGTACGCCTCGGTCGACGAGAAGCTCTCCGGCTGGGAGAACCTCTACATGATCGGGCGGCTGCTCGACCTCCCCCGCAAGAAGGCGCGGGCGCGGGCCGACGAGCTGCTGGAGCGCTTCTCGCTCACCGACGCGGCGAAGAGGGCCGCGATGGAGTACTCCGGCGGAATGCGGCGCCGCCTCGACCTGGCCGCCTCCATGATCGGCAGCCCGGCCGTCCTGTATCTGGACGAGCCGACCACGGGGCTCGACCCCCGTACGCGCAACGAGGTCTGGGACGAGGTGCAGCGCATGGTCGCGGAGGGGGCGACCGTGCTGCTCACCACCCAGTACATGGAAGAGGCCGAACAGCTGGCCAACGAGCTGACCGTCATCGACAAGGGCAAGATCATCGCCCGCGGCGGTGTCGACGAGCTGAAGGCCAAGGTCGGCGGCCGCACCCTGCAGATCCGCCCCTCGGACCCGGCCGAACTGGCCGCGATGGCCCAGGCGCTGCGGGAGGCCGGTCTCGACGGCGTCGCGGGCGCGCAGGCCGTCCCCGACGAGGGCCTGCTCTACGTACCCATCCTCAGCGACGACCAGCTCACGGCCGTCATCGGCCTGCTCGGCACCCGGGGCTTCTCGCTGGCGCACGTCGCCACCGCACTGCCCAGCCTGGACGAGGTCTTCCTCGCCATCACCGGCGACAAGGCCACCGTCACCGACACGATTCCCCAGGAGGTCGCGGCATGAGCACGACGACTCTGACACCCGCCCCCACCGGCACCGCGCCGTCCGCCCCGGCCGCCCAGGTCCATGACGAGGGCCGGATCGGGCTGCGGAACAACCTGCGCCACATCGGGGCGCTGGTGCGGCGCAACCTGCTCCAGATCAAGAAGGATCCGGAGTCGATGTTCGACGCACTCCTGATGCCGATCATCTTCACGCTGCTGTTCGTGTACGTCTTCGGCGGCTCGGTCGGCGGCAGCATGGGCGGCGGCCGGCAGGAGTACCTGAACTACCTGATCCCCGGTCTGATGGCGATGATGGGCATGAACATCGCCATGGCCGTCGGCAGCGGGGTCAACGACGACTTCCGCAAGGGCATCATGGACCGGTTCCGGACCATGCCCATCGCCCGGTCCTCGGTGCTCATCGCGAAGATCGTGGTCGAGCTCGGACGCATGATGGTCGCCACGCTCATCCTGCTGGCCATGGGCTTCGCCCTCGGCGTGGAGCTCCAGGAGTCGGTGCTCGGGCTGATCGGGGCGATCGCCCTGTCGGCCGCCTTCGGTGCCGCCATCATGTGGATCTTCATCCTGCTCGGACTGACCATGAAGACGGCCCAGGCGGTCCAGGGGATGGGGATGCTCGTGCTGATGCCGCTCCAGTTCGGTTCCTCGATCTTCGCCCCGACCAAGACCATGCCGGGCTGGCTCCAGACGTTCACCGACTACAACCCGCTGTCGAACCTGGCCGACGCCGCGCGTGCCCTGATGATGGGCGGCCCGCTCGCCCACTCGGTCTGGGTGACGCTCGGCTGGACCGTGGTGATCACGGCGGTCATGGCCCCGCTCGCGGTGGCCAAGTTCCGCAAGAAGTCCTGACCTTCGGTTCAGTGCCGGTACGCGTCGACGAGGGCGGTGGCCTCCTCCAGGGAGAGGCCGCCGCCCTCGGCGCGGGCGGCCTCGTAGGCCGTGTCCCCCAGCTCGCCGCGGACCAGCCCCTCGGCGTGCGCGAAGTTCTCCCGCTCCATCGCCGTCAGGAAGTGCCCGGGCGGCAGGAGTTCCCGGGAGGCGGCCAGCAGCCGCGCCGCGAGGGCGGCCGCGCGCTCCCCGCCGAGTCCGCCCAGGGCCCAGGCCGCGGTGACCAGATGGATCACCGCCATCTGCGGGGCCACCATCTGCGTCAGCAGATCGCCCAGGTGCGACAGCGCCTGCCGGGCCCGCTCCAGCGCGATCGCGTACTTGCCCTCCAGGTTGTCCAGCCAGGCCAGGGCGCCCACCACGAAGCCCTCGAAGATCTCCATGGTCTGGGGCTCGAACTCCCGCCGCAGTTCGCCGAACTGCTCGCGCGCCTCGGCGGTACGGCCGGTGCGGCCCAGCCACAGGGCCAGGAAGAGCCGGGCCGCCGGTCTCGCCCCGTGGCCCGCGTGCCGGCTGTCGGCGAGGACCTCGCGCAGGACCGCCTCGCCCTCCTCGCCCCGGCCGAGTTCGGTGATCGCGGAGGCGTAGCGGGTGCGGAGCACCGCGACCTGGACCAGGGCGCCGAGCTTCTCCGCCGAGCCGATCGCCGCCTGGTAGTCCTCGGCCGCCCGGGTGTAGTCACCCGTCTTCTCGTGCGCCTCGCCGCGCGAGGAGAGCGCCTCGGCCATCCCCCACTCGTCACCGAGGCGGCGGAAGATCTCCAGGCTCTCGGCGGCGTCCTCATGGGCCGCCCCCGCCCAGTCGGGGCGGTTGGCCAGGACGTTGGCGCGCATCTGGAGGGCCGCGGCCATCTCCCACTCGTAGCCGAACTCCCGTGTGGCGCGGACCGTTTCGTCCAGCAGGTTCCTCAGGTCCTCGACGCCGCCGGTCAGCATGACGGCGAAGAACCAGAGCGAGGCGGGGCTGCGGCAGGTCTGCGGCTGGCCGGCCCGGTAGGTGGCGGCGATCGCCCGCAGCCGCTCCATGGTGGCCTCGTTCTTCCACTGGTCCATCGCGTGGTCCAGGCTGACGAGGCGGACCAGGGCCACCTGGCGCCGCGCCTCCTGGAGCAGTTCGGGACCCATCGGCGGGGGTGCGTCCGTGCAGCGTTCGTGGATCGAGGGCGCGGGGGCCGGCGGTCCGGCGAACGGATCGGGGCCGAGCGCCGCAGCGGCCTCGGACCAGTGCAGGGCGTCGCTGCGCAGATCGCGCATCTGCCAGTACCAGGACAGGGAGAGCACCATGCTCAGCGACTCCTGCTCGTCGCGGGCGGCGACGGCGTGCCGCAGGGCGGTGCGCAGGTTCTCGTACTCGCGCTGGAGGAGTTCGATGGCGGCCTGCTGGCCGGCGCCCCGGAGCAGGGGGTCGGTGGTACGGGCCAGCTCCCGGAAGTACACCTGGTGCCGGCGCTCCACCGCGTCGCGCTCGCCCGCCTCGTCGAGCCGTTCCGCCGCGTACTCGCCGACCGTCTCCAGGAGGCGGTAGCGCATCCCGCCGTCCGCCGCGGGCGCGGCCACCACCAGGGACTTGTCGACGAGGGAGCCGAGCCGCCCGGCGATGTCGTGGGCCTCTGCGGGACTGTCCGCGCAGACCGCCTCGGCCGATTCGAGGGTGCAGCCGCCGGCGAAGACGGACAGCCGGCGCAGAGTGGTGCGTTCGTCCCCGGGGAGCAGGTCCCAGGACCAGTCGACGACGGCCCGCAGGGTCTGCTGGCGCGGAAGCACGGTACGGCTGCCGTTGGTCAGCAGCCGGAACCGGTCGTCGAGCCGGTCCGCGATCTGCTGCGGGGTGAGCATCCGCAGCCGGGCGGCGGCCAGTTCGATGGCGAGCGGCAGTCCGTCGAGCCGGCGGCAGATCTCGGCGGCGGCCGCGGCCGTCTCCTCGTCCGCGTCGACCCGGAAGCCGGGCAGCGCCGCGGCGCCGCGCTCGGCGAGCAGGCGCAGCGCCATCGGATCGGGCAGCGGCTCGACGGGCCGGACGAACTCGCCGGGCACGCCGAGGGGTTCGCGGCTGGTGGCGAGGACGGTGAGCCCGGGGCAGCGGGCCAGCAGATGGTCCGCGAGGTCCGCGGCGGCCTCGATCACATGCTCGCAGTTGTCGAGCAGGAGCAGCATGCGGCGCCGGGAGCAGTACTCGGTGAGCCGGGCGAGCGGTTCGCCGGTGCCGCGCTCGGCGGCCCGCAGCTCCTCGGCGCCGGCCCCGCGCAGCACGGTCTCGCGGGCGCCGAGCGCGCTGAGCACCGCCTCCGGGAGCGCCTCGGGGTCGTCCACGGGCGCGAGTTCGGCCAGCCAGACGCCGTCGGGCCACTGCTCGGGGCCGGTGGACTCGGCGACCTCCTGGGAGAGCCGGGTCTTGCCAGCGCCGCCGGGGCCGAGCAGGGTGACCAGGCGCGCCCGGGTGAGGTCGCCGCGCACCGCGCCGATGTCGCGCTCCCGCCCGACGAAGCTGGTGAGCCTGGCCCGGAGGTTGCCCGGCCGGGCGGCGGGCACGGGGGCGGCGGGGGGCGCGGTCCCGGCGGGCGGGGGTGTGCGCGGGGCCGTCCCGGCCGGTTCCTGGCGCAGGAGTTCGGCGTGCAGCGCGGTCAGTTCGGGGCCGGGGTCGGTGCCGAGCCGGTCGGCGAGTCCGGTGCGCACCTCGTCGTAGGCGGCGAGCGCCTGGGCGGTGCGTCCGGCGTCGCGCAGGGCGCGCAGCCGCAGGGCCTGGAGGGGTTCGTCGATGGGGTGCTCGTCGCAGAGCGCGGCGAGCTCAGGCAGCACCTCGTCGGCCCGGCCCAGGGCGAGCGCGGCGGTGATGCGGGCGCGGCGGGCGTCGAGGCGTCGGGCCGTCCAGCGCGCGGCGACGGCGTGCCGGTCGGGGAGGTCGGCCAGGGCGGGGCCGCGCCAGAGGCCGAGTGCGTCGTCGAGGAGGTTCAGGGCCTTCGCCGGGTCGCCGTCCTCCAGGGCGCGCGTCCCCTCCCCCCCGAGCCGTTCGAAGCGGTACAGGTCGACGCTGTCCGGCTCGGCGGCCAGCCGGTAGCCGCTCTCCGCCGAGGTGACGGCGGCGTGGCCGAGCGCCCGCCGGAGCCGGCCCACCAGGGCCTGGAGCGCGCCCGTCGCGTCGCCGGGCGGTTCGCCGTCCCAGACCTCGTCGACGAGCACCCCTGCGGGGACCGTACGGCCGGTGCGCAGCGCGAGTACGGCGAGCAGGGCACGCAGCCGTGCCCCGCCGAGGGCGACGGCCGTGCCGTCGTCGCGGAGTGCCTGGGTGGTACCGAGGATGCCGTAGCGCACGCGCCCATTGTCCGTGACCGGTGGCCGGTTGCGTACAGCCGCCCGGCCGTACCCCCGCGCCCCGTCCGTCCCGCCCCCACCCTTTCCGGAACCACCCGCCCGATGCGAGACGTTTTCCCCGTGTCGCCTGTACGGTCGGGGCTCGCCGCCCGCCCGCTCCCGCCCGTCCCGAAGCCACCTGGAGCCGCCGATGACCACCGCCACCGCCCGCAGCGACCGGCGGATCAGCCCGGTGTTCCTGGGCATCGCCGCGGTGACGGCGGTGTCCGGCTGGGCGCTGTGGACGGACTTCGCCGGTCAGCCGGGCCTCGCCACGTTCCTCTTCGTCACGTCGGCGTGGGTCGTCTCGCTCTGTCTCCATGAGTACGCGCACGCCAGGACGGCGCTGCACAGCGGCGACATCTCCGTCGGCGCCAAGGGCTACCTCACGCTGAACCCGCTGAAGTACACCCATGCGCTGCTGAGCATTGTGCTCCCCGTGCTGTTCGTGATCATGGGCGGGATCGGTCTGCCGGGCGGCGCGGTCTTCATCGAGCGGGGGCGGATCCGCGGCCGCTGGAAGCACAGCCTGATCTCGGCGGCCGGGCCCCTGACCAACGTGCTGTTCGCGCTCGTGTGCACGGCGCCGTTCTGGCTGGACGCGCTGAGCGGCGTCCCCGGCCCGTTCCGCAACGCGCTGGCGTTCCTGGCGCTGCTCCAGGTGACGGCGGCGATCCTGAACTCCGTACCGGTGCCGGGTCTGGACGGCTACGGGGTGATCGAGCCCTGGCTCTCGTACCGGGTGCGGCGCGCTGTGGAGCCGATCGCCCCGTTCGGGCTGATCGCGGTGTTCGCGCTGCTGTGGATCCCGGAGGTGAACCTCGCGTTCTTCCACGCGATCGACGCACTGCTGGGGTCGCTCGGCGTGGAGGAGTTCCGCTCGGACTGCGGGTTCGACACCTACCGGTTCTGGCAGTCGGAGAACCCGTTCTGCACCGCGCGGTGACGGCGCGAAGGGCCTAGGCGCTCCGGACCGGCCGGTCCGCGCGGTGCCGGCGCACGTAGTACCACGCCATGTTGGACGAGAGTCCGACCAGCAGCACCCAGACGATCCCGAGGAGCCAGCTGCCCTGTACGAAGGAGATCACGGCGGCGACGACGGCGAGGACGCAGACGGCAACGGCGTAGAGAGCGAGGCGGGGCATGGGGGTGGCTCCTGTCGGGGGGGTGGTGCGCGGTCCCGTCCAGTGTCCCCCATGCCCCGGCCGCTCCGAGCAGGGTGGGTGCGCCCGGCTCACACGTCGGTGGCGCGCAGCCCCGCGTGTGCCTTGTAGCGGCGGTTGACGGAGATCAGGTTGGCGACCAGCGACTCGACCTGGTGGGCGTTGCGCAGCCGGCCCGCGAAGATCCCGCGCATGCCCGGGATCCGGCCGGCCAGCGCCTGGACGAGGTCGGTGTCCGCGCGGGCCTCGCCCAGCACGAGGACATCGGTGTCGATCTCCTCGATGGACTCGTCCTGGAGCAGCACCGCCGAGAGGTGGTGGAAGGCGGCGGTGACCCGGGAGTCCGGCAGCAGGGCGGCGGCCTGCTCGGCGGCGCTGCCCTCCTCGGGCTTCAGGGCGTAGGCGCCCTTCTTGTCGAAGCCGAGCGGGTTGACGCAGTCGACGACGAGCTTGCCGGCCAGCTCCTCGCGCAGCGACTCCAGGGTCTTGGCGTGCCCGTCCCACGGCACGGCGACGATCACGATGTCGCTGTCGCGCGCGCAGACGGCGTTGTCCGCGCCCCGGACGCCGTGGCCCAGCTCCTCGGCGGCGGCCTCGGCGCGGTCCGCCGCGCGGGAGCCGATGATCACGGACTGTCCGGCGCGGGCGAACCGGTAGGCGAGGCCGCGCCCCTGCGGGCCGGTACCGCCGAGCACGCCGACCGTCAGGCCGGAGACGTCGGGGAGGTCCCAGGGATCCTTGGCGGGGGGCTTGGGCGCGCTGCCGCTGTCATTCGTAGTCATGGCCCCGACACTACTGCCAGGTAGGGGGCGTGACGGCCCTTCCCCCGGCGGGAGCCGCGGCCGGCCGTACGGACCCGTTCGGATGGTTCCGCCGGTGTTCGCCCGGTGCGGGGGCCGGGTGTGCTGCATGATGCCGGGCCATGGATGCCGTACGTGTGGCGCTGCTGCGTGAGGTGCTCGCCGGGACCCAGTGGCCTGCGGCCACCCGGCGGTTCGCCGGGACGCTCCGGTCCTGTGTCGTCCCGCACGGCGGCGGGCTGCTGCTGGTGGGGACCGAGGAGTACGAGCCCTGGCATCTGGCCGCCCATCTGGTCGACGAGTCCACCTGGTCGGGGCTGCCCGAGCTGGCGCCCACGCTGGTACGCCACCGGGTGCGGGCCGGCGACCCGGCGCACCTGGCGGTCGGGCTGGGCCGGATCGAGGCGGCCGGGCGGGGCGAGACGCTGCTCGTGGTGGTGCCGGAGCGGCCGGACGAAGGGCTGCTGGAGCGGGTCCACGACGCCCGGCGGGCCGGGGCGACAGTGCTCTCGCTGGACAACGGCGATCCCGAGGTCCGGGGGCTGGCCCATGAGGCGCTGTCGGTGGCGGCGGGCGACGACGTGGACCTGGACACGGTCCAGCACCTGGTCAGCGCCGCCGCCGGGGAGAACAGCGCGCCCGTGCCGCGCGGCCGGCGGAGTTTCCGGGACCGGCTGTCGCGGCTCGCGGACCAGCTGACCGCACCGCCGCCGTCCCGCTGGTGAGCGGAGCCGGGGCGGGCCGGGCAGGGGGCCGGGGCCTGCCGCGGGAATGCGTTTGCATCGGGCATGTATCCGGACGGAGCATGTCGCCTTGTGACCTCTCGCTCCTCCCTCGCCGCCAGGCTGGCCACGCTGCTTCCCGATCTTTCGCCCTGGCGGTCCTCGGCGGACTTCCGCCTGCTGTGGGTGCAGGGGATCGTCACGTACTTCGGCAGTTTCATGGCGCTGATCGCGCTGCCGCTCCAGATCAAGGACCTGACCGGCTCCCCGCTCGCGGTCGGCGCGATGGGCGCGGTCGAGCTCGTGCCGCTGGTGGTCTTCGGGCTGTACGGCGGCGCGCTCGCCGACGCCGTGGACCGGCGCAAGGTCATCCTGGCCACCGAGGCGGGGCTCGGCCTGCTCGCGGTGGTCCTGCTGGTGAACGCGATGCTGCCGCACCCCATGCTGTGGCCGCTCTACGTGGTGGCCGGCGGCGTCTCCGCGCTCGCCGGGCTCCAGCGCCCCGCGCTGGACTCGCTGATGGCCCGGATCGTCCCGCACGACCAGCTGGGCGCAGCCGCCGCCCTGAACTCGCTGCGCTGGCAGGCCGGCGCCATCATGGGCCCGGCGCTGGCGGGCCTGGTGGTGGCATACGCCGGGCACGCCACGGCGTACGCGATCACCGTGGTCACGTTCGGCGTCTCCGTCCTGCTGTGCCGCGGGCTTTCCCCGGCCCCGCCCGCGGAGAAGGGACAGAGGCCCTCGCTGCGCGGCATCGCGGAGGGGGCGCGCTACGCCTGGTCCAAGCCGGTGCTGCTGGGGACGTACGCGATCGACATGGCGGCGATGTTCTTCGCCTTCCCGAACACGATCTTCCCTTTCCTCGCGGACGACCTGGACGCCGACTGGGCGCTGGGGCTGATGTACGCGGCGGGCTCGGTCGGATCCCTGGTCCTGGGCCTGACCAGCGGCTGGACCGCACGGGTGCGCCGGCACGGGCTGTTCGTGGTGTGCGGGGCGGCCGTCTGGGGGCTCGCCATCGCGGCGGCCGGCTGGTTCGGCAACATCTGGCTGGTGCTGGGCTGTCTGACGGTCGCCGGCGCGGGCGACATGCTCAGCGGGCTCGGCCGCTCGACCATCTGGAACCAGACCATCCCGGAGGAGCTGCGGGGCCGGCTGGCGGGCATCGAGGTGCTCTCGTACAGCGTCGGACCGCAGCTGGGCCAGGTGCGGGCCGGCGGCATGGCCGGGTGGACGGGCACCCGGACGGCGATCTGGAGCGGGGGCGTGGCCTGTGTCGCCTCGGTGGCGCTGCTGGCGGCGGCGCTGCCGAAGCTCCTCACGTACGACTCGGCGACCGACGAGGACGCGCTGCGCAGGCGCACACAGAGCGAGGAGGCCCTGCGGGCTCAGCCCGCGGGCTGAGCCCGGGGCACGGACCCCGGGCCCCGCACGCTCAGCCGGCCGGGTCCTCGTCCGGCCCCTGGCGGTCGTGCCACTTGGGGTCGTTCTCCCACTCCAGGTTCCGCTCCCGCGCGATGTCCATCGCGTGCTGCGCCTCCTCGCGGGAGGTGTACGGGCCGAAGCGGTCCTTGGCCGGGCAGTCGGGGCCCTCCTCGACCTTCCTGTGCTCCAGGCAGTAGTACCACTCGCCCGGCTTGCCGACCGTGCGCTTCTTGAACAGGGCCATCACCGGCTCCTTTCCTCGGTGCCATGCTGCCCCAGACACGCTGGTTAGACTCGCTGGCATGTCTGGCCAGTCGCTGCTTGTACCAGGGGAGCTCACTCCCGTCCGTTCCGTGCCCGGAAACATCCGGCGCCCCGAGTATGTGGGCAAGCCGGCCCCGACGCCGTACACCGGCCCGGAGGTCCAGGACGCCGACACCATCGAGCGCATGCGCATCGCGGGCCGGATCGCCGCGCAGGCGATGGCCGAGGCCGCGAAGCACATCGCACCGGGCGTCACCACGGACGAACTCGACCGGGTCGCGCACGAGTTCATGTGCGACCACGGCGCCTATCCGTCGACGCTGGGCTACCGGGGCTTCCCGAAGTCGCTGTGCACCTCGCTGAACGAGGTCATCTGTCACGGCATCCCGGACTCCACGGTGCTGCGCGACGGCGACATCGTGAACCTCGATGTGACCGCGTACATCAACGGGGTGCACGGCGACAACAACGCCACCTACCTCTGCGGCGAGGTGGACGAGGAGTCGCGGCTCCTGGTGGAGCGCACCGAGGAGTCGCTGAGGCGGGCCATCAAGGCGGTGCGGCCGGGCCGCCAGATCAATGTGATCGGGCGGGTCATCGAGTCGTACGCCAAGCGCTTCGGCTACGGGGTGGTGCGGGACTTCACCGGGCACGGGATCAATTCCTCGTTCCACTCCGGTCTGATCGTCCCGCACTACGACAGCCCGCACGCCACGACCGTGATGAAGCCGGGCATGACGTTCACCATCGAGCCGATGCTGACGCTCGGGTCCCACGACTACGACATGTGGGACGACGGCTGGACCGTGGTGACGAAGGACCGCAAGCGGACCGCGCAGTTCGAGCACACGCTCGTGGTGACGGAGACGGGCGCCGACATCCTCACGCTCCCGTAAGCCCCCTCGCTCCCGCCGAACGGCCGCCCCTCCCGGGCGGCCGTTCCCGTCTCCCCGGCCGTTTTTACCGACAGGCCGTCGGCAATTTTACCGACAAGCGGTCGGCAAACAGTTGACTTAGGTATGCCTAAGTAGGAAGATCGACGCATCGGCAGACGTTGCGGCGGACCGCTGCGGCGCGCCGATATTTCCGTCTCTTTCTGGACTTCCCGTCCCCCTCGGTCCCCGGAGGCCCGCCTTGGACGCAACCGTCACCGCCACGCCCTTCTCGACGCTGATCCGCACGGCGTCGCACGAGCAGCACACCGAGGCCGAGACCTCGACCTTCATGAGCGACCTGCTCGGCGGGCGCCTCGGCGTGGACGCGTACACGCGCTACACCGAGCAGCTGTGGTTCGTCTACCGCGCCCTGGAGGACGGTGCCGAGGCGCTGGCCGCCGACCCGGTCGCCGGGCCGTTCATACAGCCCGAGCTGATGCGCACCGCCGAGCTGGAGCGCGACCTGGCCCATCTGCGGGGCGCGGACTGGCGCGAGGGCCTTGAGCCGCTGCCGGCCACCGCGGCGTACGCGGCGCGGGTCGCCGAGTGCGCGCGCACCTGGCCCGCCGGTTACATCGCGCACCACTACACCCGCTACCTCGGCGACCTGTCGGGCGGCCAGATCATCCGCGACAAGGCCGAGAAGACGTGGGGCTTCGCGCGGCGGGGCGACGGGGTGCGGTTCTACGTCTTCGAGGAGATCTCCAACCCCGCCGCGTTCAAGCGGGGGTACCGGGAGCTGCTGGACGCGGTGGACGCGGACGACCTGGAGAAGCAGCGGATCGTGGACGAGTGCAAGCGGGCGTTCTCGCTGAACACGGCGGTGTTCCGGGAGCTGGGTGAGGTGTTCCCGATCAGTGCGTAGGCCTTGGGCGGCCGGCGGCGGGGTGGGGTGACCGGAGTTGTCCGGTGGGCCCGGCCCCGCCGCTTCGTTCTGTCCTCAACCGCCGGACGGGCTTGATTTCTGCCGCTGCCGGTTTGATCTGGCGCCGACGGGCTTGATTCCGTCGTCTCCGGTCGTCACAGGCCCGCCTGGGCCAGGAGTACGCGCCCGCCGAGTTCGACCGTGCCGTCCGGGGCCGGGGCGGTGAGGAGCTGGGAGCCGCGGCCCTGGTGGATGTTCAGGGCCCGGCCCAGACGGGCGCTGAGCAGCAGGGCCGCCGCACCCGTCGCCTCGTCCTCGGTGATGCCGTCGTCCCGGCGGGGGAACGCGCGCGCCCGCACCCTGCCGCCCGCCTCGTCCTCCCACGCCCAGGCGTAGAGCCAGCCCTCGCCGGGCGGCGGGGCCGGCAGCGCGTCGACCTCGGCGGGCGAGCCGTACTGCTCCAGCGTGCGCGGCGGCGCCCACTCCGGGCGGGCGGTGATCCAGCTGAACTCGCCGTCCTGGCGGGCGAAGACCTCGCCCACGCCGAGCTCCAGCACCTCCAGGTCGAGCAGCCAGGCGGCGCCCACCACGGGGTGCCCGGCGAACGGAAGCCGGAGCCCCGGGGTGTAGATGTCCAGATGACCGCGCTCGGGGTCGTCCACGAACACGGTCTCGCTGAAGCCGAGTTTCCGCGCCAGCTCCTGCCGGGAGACCTCGTCGGGTTGGTGGCGCCCCTCGCGTACGACTCCGAGGGCGTTGCCGTGCCTGCCGTCGGGGCCGCAGAACACGCGCAGGACATCGATACCGGCTCCGGCGGGTACGTCGTAGTCGCTCACGTGCGCATTCAAGCACCCCGCCCGGACACCGGCCCCGCGAAAGGGCCGCTGTCCGGGCGGTGGTGGCGTGGTGCCGGGGTCAGACGGTACGGCGACGGCGGGCCACGACGACCGCTCCGGCGCCGGCCGCCACGATGGCGCCGGAGGCGACGAACAGCGCGCCGGCCGGGATGTCGGAGCCGGTGGAGGCCAGGGCGCCCGAGCCGCCGACCGTGCCGCCGCCGCCCACGGTGCCGCCGGTGGACGAGCCGCCGGTGGTGGAGCCGGCCGTCGAGCCGCCCGTGGTGGAGCCGCCCGTCGTGCCACCGGTGGACGGGAGGTCGGCGTCCTTGTCGAGGGAGACCGCGACGGTCAGCGCGTCGAGCTGCTCGCCCGCCTGGTACATCCCGCCGAAGGCCTTCGTGGCGCCGTCGGCGGTGAGGCTCGCGGGAACGCCGGAGAGGGTCACCACACCGTTCTTGGCGGTGAGTCCGCCGGCCGGCAGCTTGAGTTCGGCGACGGCGAGACCGGTGTAGGTGGAGGTCTTCTTCGTCTCGCGGTCCTTGGAGGAGACGTCGGCGACGAGCTTGCCCTTGGTGCCGTCCGCCTGGATCTTCAGGTGGCTCAGGGAGAGGTCGAGCGTGTAGGCGTCGCCCTCCTTGTGGCCCAGGAAGCGGACCTTGCCGTCGAACTCGGCGTTCAGGGTCTTCTTGTCGGCGTCGAAGCGGCCGGTGGCGTCCGGGAAGCGGTAGCCGTCGCCGGTCGCGGTCGCGCCGCCCGTGGTCTCGACCTTGCCGTGGGCGATGGGGCCGGTGACGTACGAGCGGAAGGAGGCCTTGACGCCCCAGTCCAGGGTGCCGTCGACGATCGCGCCCGGGTCGGCGGCCGGCTTGTCGGTGGCCGTGGTGGTCGGGGAGGGCTTCGGCGTCGGCTGGGTGGGCTCGGTGGTGGGCTTGTCCGTCGGCTTCGTGGTGGGCTTGTCGGTCGGCTTGTCCGTCGGCTTGTCCGTCGGCTTCTCGGTCGGGGCCGCAGCCGCCGTCACGGTGAGCGTGGCGGGGTCGAGGACCTCGCCCTCCTTGTACTGGCCGTCGAAGGCCTCGGAGCCCGTCTTGGTGAGCTTGGCGGGGATGTCCTTGAAGACCATCGCGCCGCCCGCGCCCTGGCCCGGCCGCACGGCCGAGAGGTCGAGGTCGGCGATCGCCACGTCGTTCCTGGTGCCCGAAGGCGTCGCCACGTCGGCGGTGATCGCGCCGCCCGTACCGGCCGTCGAGACCTTCACGTCGGAGAGCGTGATGTCCAGGATCCCGCCGTGCGCCGAGAAGTTGACGCCGCCCTGGAAGGCGGTGTCGGTGGCGTGCGTGGTGGTGTCGTACGTGCCCTTGCCGTTGACGAAGGTGAAGACACCGTTGTTCGCGGCCTGGGTGGCACCGTCCTTGACGGTGATCTTCCCGGCGCCGCCGATGTACTTGCGGAAGGACTCCTTGAAGCCCCAGTCCAGGGTGCCGTCCTTCAGCTCGATCGTCGTGGCCGTCGCGGCCTGCGGCGCGGAGCGGTCGGCGGCGAGCGCCGGGAGCGCGAAGGCGGCACCGAGCGCGGCAGCGGTGGCGACGGCTGCGGCGAGGGCTATGGGGCGGCGGGTTGCTGCCATGGTGGGTGGTCTCCTCAGGGATGAACAGCGGGCAATGGGGATGGTGTGGGGGGAGGGAGAAAGAACAGGGGGCGCGGGGTCAGGAAGGCGTGCCGGAGTCCGGCGTCGAGCGGTTGCGGCGGACCAGGAACAGCACGCCCGCCGCAGCCGCGGCGAGCACGGCGGCGCCGCCGAGCGCCAGATACAGCCCGGTCCGTGACCCCTCGTCGGCCGCCGATGCCTCGGCTGCCTCGGTGGTCTTCGCGGCGGGGGTGTCCGAGGGCTGCGGCGAGGGCGTCGGGTCGCTGCCCAGATCGGGGAGCGCGGGCAGCTTCGCCTTCGCGTCGACGGCCACGGCGAGCGAGACCGGGTCCATCGCGGTGCCCTCCTTGTAGAGGGAGCCGAACGCCTTGGCGCCGTCGGCGGTCAGGGTGGCGGGCGCCTCGGTGAGGACCGCCACTCCGTCCTTCGGCTCGAACTCCTCGGCGGCGAAGGTGACGAGCGGCACGGCCTTGCGGGTCTCGCCCTCGCTGCGGACATCGGCGCGCAGGGTGCCCTTGCCCGCCTTCAGGCCCACCGCGAACCGGGAGAGCGTCAGATCGAGGTCGTTCGCCCCGGTGAAGCGGACGCTCCCGGCGAAGGTGGCGGCCAGGGTCTGCTTCTTCGGGTCGTAGGTGCCCTGCCCCTTCGGGAAGCGGAAGAGCGCGCCGCCGTCCTGGGCGCCGTCGGCCAGGGTCCACTTCCCCCGGCCGATCGAGCCGGTGACGTACTCGCGGAAGGTGCGGCGCACGCCCCAGTCGACGGCGGCGTCCTCGACACGGCCGGCCGCGGTCTCCTTCGGCTTCGCGCCGGGCTTCCCCGAGGACTTCGTGACGGACGGCTTCGGGGCGCCGGGCTTCGCTGCCGGTCCCTTGGTGTCCACGGAGAGGCTGACCGGGTCCAGCGGCGTGCCGGCCGTGTAGTAGCCGGCGAAGGACTTCGCGCCCTGCGAAGTCAGGGTCGCCGGGACGCTGTTGAGGGCGACGGGGGTGGAGCCGCCCCGCATGTCGATCCCGGACAGGCCGAGCGTGGCCAGCGGCACCTGGGCGGTGGTGGTGACCCGCCCGCTCCCCCGCTCCTTGCTGACCATGTCCGCGTAGAGGGTGCCGGCGCCGCCCTGGATGCGGACGGTGGGGCGGCTGATGGTGAGGTCGAGTTCGTAGGAGCCGTCGGACTTCTTGTGGCCGAGGAAGCGGACACCGCCCGAGAAGCCGGCCCGGAAGGCCCCGCTCGCCGGGTCGTAGGACCCGGTGGCGGAGTGGAAGCGGAACTGGCTGCCGCCGACCGTGGCGGCGCCGCCGGTCAGGCTCCAACTGCCGTGCGCGATGGGGCCCGTGACATAGCTCTGGAACGAGGACTTGATGCCCCAGTCCAGCCGCCCGCCCTGCACCGTGCGGGACGCCGCTTGCGCGGCGGTCGCCGGGAGCAGTGCTCCCAGCAGGACCGCGAGAAGCGCGACGGCGAGCGCGCGGGCCGGTCTGAACGATGGCATGGGGACCCCTCCGAGGGCTGGATACGCAGGTAAGGCTAACCTAAGGTATGTACATCCTGTGCCGGTACCCCCTTCCGTCACATTCCTCGCAGATCACTCCCAACCGCTCACCCCGGCCCATGCCGTGGCCCGAGCCGCAGAACGACAGGACGGTGCCCCCGTGCGCAACTCGCAGGACTTCGCCCCGCCGGGCCGGCGACGCACCGGCGTCCTGACGGCCGCCCTCGCCCTGGCCTCGGCCCTGGTGCTGGCCGGCTGCGGCGGCACGGGAACCCCCGCGGCGAAGTCCGCGGGCGCCGGGGCCTCCTCGGCCGCGGACGCCGACCGGATCGAGCCGCTGGCCACCACACCCGCGCCGGAGCTGCCGGTGACCGTGAAGTCGGCGGACGGCAAACGGACCACCATCACCTCGGCGGACCGGATCGTGCCGCTGACCGGCAGCCTGAACGAGATCGTGTTCACGCTCGGCCTCGGCAAGCAGGTCGTGGCCCGCGACATCACCGCCACCTTCGAACAGGCCGAGAAGCTTCCCGTGGTGACCCGGGCCCATGACGTGTCGGCGGAGAGCGTGCTGTCCCTGAAGCCCACCGTCGTCCTCGCGGACACCACGACCGGCCCGGCCGAGGCCATCGGCCAGATCCGGGACGCCGGGATCCCGCTCGTGGTCGTCGAGCCGGCGAAGGAACTCGCCGACGTCGGCCGCCGGATCGAGACGGTGGCCGCCGCGCTGGGCGTACCGAAGTCCGGCGCGGAGCTGAAGAAGCGCACCCAGGAGCGCATCGACGCGGTGCGCGACTCCATCCCGGCCCCGGCCGAGGGCGCGAAGAAGCCGCGCGTCGCCTTCCTCTATCTGCGCGGCTCGGCGTCCGTCTATCTGCTCGGCGGCCGGGAGTCCGGCGCGAGTTCGCTGCTGGAGGCGGCGGGCGCGGTGGACGCGGGCAAGGCGTCCGGACTGAAGAAGGACTTCACCGCCATCACCAGCGAGGCCCTCGCCAAGGCGGCCCCCGACGCGATCCTCGTGATGACGAAGGGGCTCGAGTCGGTCGGCGGCGTCGACGGACTGGTGAAGATCCCGGGCGTCGCCGAGACCCCGGCCGGCCTGGACCGGCGGATCGTCTCCATCGACGACGGGGTGCTGCTGAACTACGGGCCGCGCACCGACCGGGTGCTGAGCGAGCTGGTGGAACAGCTCTATCCCGAGAACGGCGCCGCCAAGTGACCACCTCCTGCGACACACCTGCCGAGGCGGCACAGGGGAAGCCGGAGCCGGCTCCCGCGCCGCCGCGCGCCCGGCGCTCGACGGCGTTCACGCTGACCGCCGGACTGCTCGCCGTCCTCGTGCTGTGCTGTCTGCTGTCCGCCGGCCTCGGCGCGTACGGCATCCCGCTCGGTGACGTCCTCGCCTCCGTCCAGCACCGGGCGGGGCTCGGCGGCCACGCGCTGGACCGGGTCGGCGAGAGCGTCCTGTGGAACGTACGGCTGCCGAGGGTCGTCCTCGCGCTGCTGGTCGGCGCCTCGCTCGGCTGCGCGGGCGCCCTGATGCAGGGGGTGTTCGGCAATCCGCTCGCGGAGCCGGGCGTCATCGGGATCTCCGCAGGCGCGGCGGTCGGCGCGGTCGCCTCGATCGCGCTGGGGCTGAGCTTCTTCGGCAACTGGACCATCACCGTCTGCGCGTTCGCCGCCGGTCTGCTGACCGTCCTGCTGGTGTACGCGCTCTCGCGGTCGGGCGGCCGGACGGAGGTGGTGACGCTGATCCTCACCGGCATCGCCGTCAACGCCTTCGCGGGCGCTCTGATCGGTCTGTTCATCTTCTTCGCGGACAACGCGCAGATCACCCAGATCACCTTCTGGCAGCTCGGTTCGCTGGCCCAGGCCACCTGGCCCAAGGTGCTGGCCGTCCTGCCCTGCGCGGTGCTCGGCCTGGTCATCGCCCCCTTCTACGCCCGCAAGCTGGACCTGCTCGCCCTCGGTGAGCGGCCCGCCCGGCACCTGGGTGTCGATGTCGAACGGCTGCGCATCGTGCTGGTGCTGGTCGTGGCCCTGCTGACCGCCGCCGCGGTGGCGGTTGCCGGGATCATCTCGTTCGTCGGACTTCTGGTGCCCCATCTGCTGCGGATGGCGAACGGGCCCGGACACCGCTTCCTGGTTCCCGGCAGCGCGCTCGGCGGCGCCCTGGTCCTGGTCGCGGGCGACCTCGCGGCCCGTACCGTCGCCGACCCCGCCGAACTGCCGCTCGGGGTGCTCACCGCGCTCTTCGGCAGCCCGTTCTTCTTCTGGCTGCTGCGCAGGACCCGTCGCAAGCAAGGTGGTTGGGCATGAGGACGCTGCGGAACCCCTTCGCCCCACGCGGCCGGCAGCTGCCCGTGCCCGTCGCCCCCGGCGGCCCGGTCGCCGAGGCGAGCGGGCTGCGGGTGCGGCTCGGTGGACGGCAGGTGCTCGACTCCATCGACCTGACGGCGCACGCGGGCGAGGTGCTGGCCCTGGTCGGCCCCAACGGGGCCGGGAAGTCCACGCTGCTGGCCGCGCTCGCCGCCGACCTGCCCGCCGAGAGCGGAGCCGTACGGATCGACGGCCGGCCGGTCACCGGCTGGACCGCCCCCGAACTGGCCCTGCGCCGGGCCGTGCTGCCGCAGTCCGCCGCGCTCTCCTTCCCCTTCCCGGTGGAGGACGTCGTACGGATGGGGCGCGCGCCCTGGGCGGGGACGGACCGGGCGGACGAGGACGATCCGGCGGTGTACGCGGCGATGGCGGCCACCGAAGTCACCGAGTTCGCCGCCCGCCCCTTCTCCGCGCTCTCCGGCGGCGAGCGGGCCCGGGTGGCGCTGGCCCGGGTGCTCGCCCAGCGGGCCCCGCTGCTGCTGCTCGACGAGCCGACCGCCGCGCTGGACCTGCGCCATCAGGAACTGGTGCTGCGGATCTGCCGGGAGCGGGCGGCTGCCGGTGACGCGGTCGTGGTCGTCCTGCACGACCTCGGCCTGGCCGCCGCGTACGCGGACCGGGCCGCCGTGCTCCACGACGGGCGCATCGCGGTGGCGGGAGCGCCGGCCGAGGTGTTCACGGACGCGTTGCTCAGCCGGGTCTACCGGCAGCCCGTCGAGGTGTTCCCGCACCCGCGGACCGGGGTGCCGCTCGTGGTCCCCGACCGCACCGCTTGACCAGTGCTTTGCCTGTCCGGGATACGTCCATGGGTCGGCTGTGATCGGCCCGTTCCCGGGCCCGGCCAGTGAGAGCTGAATCACTGCGAGGGTGGGTACCGACCAGGTAAGCCTCGGTTAAGTTAGGTCAGCCTCACCCACCATTTTCCGCCGTTCCCTCCTTCTCCTTCATCCTCATGTGGAGCCCGTATGCGAGCCGTTCGTTTCTCCGTCGTCACCGCTGCCGCCACCGTGGCAGCACTGACCGCCGTCACGGGCTGCGCCGAGAAGAGCGACGGCAAGGGTGACGGAGCCGTCCAGGTCGTCGCCAAGGACGACTCCTGCGACGTGTCGAAGAAGAAGCTGCCGGCCGGGCACATCGAGCTGGCCGTGCAGAACAAGGGCTCCAAGGTCACCGAGGTCTACGTCCTGTTCCCGGACGACCGCATCGTCGCCGAGCGCGAGAACATCGGCCCCGGCACCAAGGCCACCATCACGGCCGAGATCAAGGCCGGTTCGTACGAGATCGCCTGCAAGCCCGGCATGAAGGGCCACGGCATCCGGCAGAAGATCGAGGTCAGCGGCGGCAAGGCGGCCAAGCGCAGCCCCGAGATGGACAAGGCCGTCGCCGCCTACCGCACCTACGTCCAGGCGCAGGCCGACGAGACGCTGCCCAAGGTCAAGGTCTTCACGGACGCCGTCGCAGCCGGTGACATCGAGGCAGCGAAGAAGGCGTACTCCGACTCCCGTATCGGCTGGGAGCGCACCGAGCCGGTCGCCGAGTCCTTCGGTGACATCGACCCGAAGGTCGACGTCCGCGCGGACGGCCTGGAGGACGGCCAGAAGTGGACCGGCTGGCACCGCCTGGAGAAGGCGCTGTGGCAGGACAAGAAGCTGGGCGCCGAGGAGAAGGCCCTCGCGCCGACCCTCTACAAGGACCTGCTCGACTGGCAGAAGCGGGTCGGCCTGGCGGAGATCACCCCGACCTCGATGGCCAACGGTGCCAAGGAACTCCTCGACGAGGTCGCGACCGGCAAGGTCACCGGTGAGGAGGACCGCTACAGCCACACCGACCTGGTCGACTTCAAGGCCAACGTCGAGGGCGCGGAGCAGTGCTACCAGCTGCTGAAGCCGATCGCCTCGAAGAACGACGCGGCGCTGACCGGCACCCTGGACAAGCAGTTCGCGGCGCTCAACAAGCTGCTCGACAAGTACCGCAAGGACACCTCCTCCTACGAGTTCACCTCGTACGACAAGGTCTCCAAGGCGGACCGCAAGGAGCTGTCGGACGCGGTCAACGCCCTGGCCGAGCCGCTGTCCAAGCTCGCCGCCGCGGTGACGAAGTAACCGGTCGGAAAGAGGTTCCGGGGATGTCCGGGAAGAGTCGGCTCACATCCGCCGGGGAGGCGGAGACCTCCCCGGGCGCCCCGTCGCGGCGGGCCCTGCTCGGCTGGGGCGGTGCCGGGCTCGCGCTCGGCGCCGCCGCGGCCGGCGTGGCCGTCGCCTCGGTCCGCTCCGACGGGCCGCAGGCCGCCGCGGACAGCGGTGCCGCCGTGCCGTTCCACGGGGTGCACCAGGCCGGGATCGCGACCGCGGTCCAGGACCGGCTGCACTTCGCCGCGTTCGACGTGACGACGAAGGACCGGGCCGAACTGGTCGCGCTGCTCAAGGAGTGGACCCGGGCGGCCGAGCGGATGACGGCCGGCCACGCGGTCGGGGACGGCGCCTACGGGGGCCTCGCCGAGGCGCCGCCGGACGACACGGGCGAGGCGCTGGGGCTCAGGCCGTCCCGGCTGACGCTGACCGTCGGCTTCGGCCCCTCGCTGTTCGCCAAGGGCCGGTTCGGTCTGGAGGACAGGCGGCCCGACGCCCTCGTCGACCTGCCCAAGTTCCCGGGCGACAACCTGGACGCGGCCCGCAGCGGCGGCGACCTGTGCGTGCAGGCCTGTGCGGACGACCCGCAGGTGGCGGTGCACGCCATCCGCAACCTGGCCAGGATCGGCATGGGCCGCACCGCGATCCGCTGGTCGCAGCTGGGCTTCGGCAAGACGTCCTCGACGACGCCCGACGCCCAGACCCCGCGCAACATGATGGGCTTCAAGGACGGCACCCGGAACATCTCCGGTACCGACACCGCCGCCCTCGACACGCATGTGTGGGTCGGCGAGAAGGACCGGGCCGGCTGGATGACCGGGGGCTCGTACCTGGTCGCCCGGCGCATCCGGATGCACATCGAGACCTGGGACCGGACCGGACTCCAGGAGCAGGAGGACGTCTTCGGCCGCGACAAGGGCGAGGGCGCCCCGGTCGGCAAGGCCAGGGAGCGCGACGAGCCGTTCCTGAAGGCGATGCTGCCGACCGCGCACGTACGGCTCGCACACCCCGACAGCAACGGCGGGGCGACGATCCTGCGCCGGGGCTACTCCTTCACGGACGGCACGGACGGCCTCGGCCGGCTCGACGCCGGGCTGTTCTTCCTCGCCTACCAGCGCGACACCCGCAAGGCCTTCGTGCCGCTCCAGCGGCGCCTGGCGGCACACGACGCACTCAACGAGTACATCCAGCACGTGGGTTCGGCGCATTTCGCCGTTCCGCCGGGCGTCCGTGACACGGACGACTGGTGGGGCCGGGCGCTGTTCTCGTAACGGGACTCGAAGCGGAAAGGGAACCGAGACGTGTTCAGCAACTTCCTGATCGGCCTGCGCGAAGGCCTCGAGGCCAGCCTGGTCGTCTGCATCCTCATCGCGTATCTGGTGAAGACCGGCAACCGGCACCGGCTGCTGCCCATCTGGATCGGCGTCGCCATCGCGGTCGTCGTCAGCCTGGCCTTCGGCGCCGGGCTCGAATTCGGCTCGCAGGAGATGACGTTCGAGGCGCAGGAGGCGCTCGGCGGCTCGCTGTCGATCGTCTCGGTCGGCCTGGTCACCTGGATGGTCTTCTGGATGCGGCGCACCGCCCGGCATCTGAAGGCGGAGCTGCACGGCAAGCTGGACGCGGCGCTCGCGATGGGGACCGGCGCGCTGGTCGCCACCGCGCTCCTGGCGGTCGGCCGGGAGGGCCTGGAGACCTCGCTGTTCGTGTGGCGTGCGGTGCACGCGGCGGACGACGGCTGGCATCCGATGATCGGCGCGGTGCTGGGGATCGCCACGGCGGTCGTGCTGGGCTGGCTGTTCTACCGGGGCGCGCTGAAGATCAACCTGGCGAAGTTCTTCACCTGGACCGGCGGGATGCTGGTGGTCGTCGCGGCGGGTGTGCTCGCGTACGGCGTGCACGACCTCCAGGAGGCGGAGTTCCTCGGCGGGCTGCGGAACCGGGCGTTCGACATCAGCTCGGCCGTCCCGCCGGACAGCTGGTACGGCACCCTGCTGAAGGGCACGTTCAACTTCCAGCCGGACCCGACCGTTCTCCAGATCACGGTGTGGGCGCTGTATCTGATCCCCACCCTCGCGCTGTTCCTCGCCCCGGTAGGGTTCGGGTTCGGACGGTCAGTTGGGGCGACGGATCAGAAGGCGCAGAGAGCAACGGATGAGAAGCCTGAGGCCGATTCGGCTGGCGACGGGACTCGCGGCGGCGACGGTGCTGAGCCTGACGGCGAGCGGTTGCGTGACGGTGCACGGCGAGCTGGAAGTCGTACCGGCGGCGACGAAGTCTGAGGCCGCGCAGGCCCTGGCGGACTTCACCGCCGCGTACAACGCGGCGGACAAGGCCTACGATCCGGCGCTCGACGAGGACCGGGTGACGGGCTCGCTCGGCGCGATCAACCAGGCGGGCCTGAAGGCCCGTCACAAGATCGAGCCCGACGGCAACGCCAAGCACCGGCCGCTGGAACTGACGGACGCGCACTACGTCATCCCGAAGAAGGCCGGCTGGCCCCGGTGGTTCCTGGCCGACACGGACTCCAACCGCGACCAGGACAGCGGGAAGCAGGACACCCGCTGGCTGCTCGCCTTCGTCAGGTCCGGTCCCGACGCGGGCTGGAAGGCCGCCTATCTGTCGGTCGTCACCCCGGCCCAGCTGCCGGACTTCGCGAAGGACTCCGACGGGCGGGCCGAGCCGGTCGCGGCGGACAGCGCCGAACTGGCCGTGGCCCCGCAGGACCTGGGCACGCGGTACACGACGTATCTGCAGAAGGGCGCCCCGGACGTCTTCGCCCCCGGGGCCGCCACCTCGCTCTGGCGCGACGCGCGGCTGAACACCCGGCGGGCCGGTTTCTCGTACCAGTACATCGACCAGCCGCTGGACAGCGGCGCGTTCGCGCCGCTCGGCCTGACCACGGACGACGGCGGGGCGCTGGTCTTCTTCAGCAGCAAGCACTTCGAGCGGCAGACCGCCGCGCAGGGGCTGCGGCCCGCCGTCGATCCCGATGTCGAGGCGCTGCTCACCGGTGAGGTGAAGAGCACGCTGACCAAGGAGCGGGTCTCCAGCCAGCTGGTGTACGTCCCGAAGAAGGGCGCCGGCGCGGGCAAGGTCATCGTGCTGAACCGGCTGCCGGGGCTGACCTCGGCGAAGGGGTCGTAGCGGCGTCGCCCTAGCGGCTCAGCGGCCAGGCCACCGACTCGTGGTCGACCTCGCTCTGCTCCGCGGAGCCCACGAACCGCGCGCACGCGTCCGTCAGGGTCTCCAGCAGGGTCAGCGGGTCCGGCAGCGGGTGCTCCGGGCCGCGCAGCCAGGCGACGTCCAGCTCACCGGGGAGCCGGGCCGGCGGCAGCAGCACATAGCTGCCGCGGCAGTGCCAGCGCAGTCCGGGGTGCTCGTCCATCGTCTCGGGGTGGCAGTCCAGCTCGCACGGCCACCACTCGTCCTCGTCCTCCGGCGTACCGCGCGTGGCGGTGAAGAAGAGCATCCGGTCGTCGCCGGAGCGGGCCACCGGGCCGACCTCGATACCGGCGGCGAGCAGCCGCTCCAGCGCCTGGGCGCCCGCCGAGAACGGGACGTCGAGCACGTCGTGGATCATGCCGGTCGCCGTGATGAAGTTGGCCTGCGGCTGGCTGCGGGCCCAGCGCTCGATCTGGGCGCGGTCGGTGGTGGACTGCGTCTGCCAGGCGAAGGAGACCGGGTGCCGGGCGGGGGTGGGGCAGCCGATGCGTTCGCACGAACATCGGTAGCCGACCGGATGCGCGGCGGGTGCGATCGGCATTCCGGCCTCGGCGACAGCCAGGAGCAGCGCCTCCCGTGCGGAGTCGTCGACCTCGCTCTGCTGCGGTTTGGGTCGTCGCCGCAGCCATTGGGAAAACTTGCTCTCTGAGCCGCGATTACGGCCGAAATCGGCGCCCATCTATCCCCTTACCTCTGCGTTGCCCCTGCCCATGGTCCCACCATCCTGCGCCTCGGGTGGCCAGAGTCCGGAAGCGGGGTGGTGCGGGAGGTGCCGCGAGGCGGGCACTATCGGCCTTTTTGCTCCGTTTCGGAGGCCGAGAGCCCGGCCGGCAGCCCGGTCGAGAGCCCCTGGAGCGCATGGTCGACCACGGCGTCCGCGTACGCGTGCGTCAGCGGCCGGGTCCGCAGCAGCCAGCGGTGGGTGAGCGGGGCGACGAGGAGCTCCACGGCGATCCGGGGGTCGACACCGGCCCGCACCTGGCCGGCCTCCTGCGCGGCCCGCAGCCGGGTGGCGTAGAGCCGCATCGAGGGCTCCAGCAGCTTCTCGACGAATTCCGCGCCCAGCTTCGGATCGACGATGCCCTCGGCGGCCAGGGCCCGGGTGGGCGCCTCGGTCGCGGGGTCGTTCAGCTCGTCCACGGTGGCCCGCAGGACGAGCTTGAGGTCGGCCGCGAGGTCCCCGGTGTCGGGGAAGCCGGCCGGCTGCTCCCCGGCGTCCCGGGCCGCCCGGCCGCCGAGGTCGATGAACGCCTCCAGGAGCACGGCCGCCTTGGAGGGCCACCAGCGGTAGATCGTCTGCTTGCCGACCCCCGCCCGGGCCGCGATGGCCTCGATGGTCGTCCTGCCGTAGCCCACCTCGCCGACCAGGGCGAGCGCCGCGTCGTAGATCGCCCGGCGCGAGCGCTCGCTGCGGCGGCCGGCGTCGGGGACCCGCTTGTCTGCCATGCGGGCCAATCTAGCAGCGAGCGAGCCGATACGTATCGTCTCACCGTCGGGCGGCCCCGCTCGGCCCAACCACCCGATCGGTCCACTGTCCTGCGGGCCCGGGACGGCGCACCATGGGCTCACGCACACACCCGTGCGACGCACCGGCCGCGGCGGCCACCATTGCCGCCGCGACGAGTCGTGAGGAGCCCTCGTTGCCCACCAGTCACCCGGCCCCCGCCCCTCATGGAGGCGCTGCGCGCCGCACCCCCGGCCGTCAAGCCACCCCCCGCCGCTACCTGATGTGCGCCCCGGCCCACTTCAGGGTGACGTATTCCATCAACCCCTGGATGGACCCCACCAAGCCGGTGGACCTCCCGCTGGCGCAGACCCAGTGGGAGGACCTGCGCGACCGCTACCGCGCGCTCGGCCACACCGTCGAGCTGCTGGAGCCCCGCCCCGAGCTGCCCGACATGGTCTTCGCCGCGAACGGGGCCACCGTGATCGACGGCCGGGTGCTGGGCGCCCGGTTCGCCTACCAGGAACGGTTCGAGGAGGCCGCCGCCCACCGCGACTGGTTCTCCGGCCACGGCTTCACCGAGATCCATGAGCCCGACCACGTCAACGAGGGCGAGGGCGACTTCGCGGTGACCTCCTCCTACCTCCTGGCCGGGCGCGGCTTCCGGTCCAGCCCGCTGTCGCACGCGGAGGCGCAGGAGTTCTTCGGGCGGCCGGTGATCGGCCTCGATCTGGTCGACCCGCGCTACTACCACCTCGACACGGCGCTGAGCGTGCTCGACGAGGCGGCCGACGAGATCATGTACTACCCGCCCGCCTTCTCGCCGGGCAGCCGCGCGGTGCTGGCCCGGCTCTTCCCGGACGCGCTGATCGCCCAGGAGGCGGACGCCGCCGCGCTCGGGCTGAACGCGGTGAGCGACGGGCACCATGTGCTGCTGCCGCAGGCCGCGACGGGCCTGTTCGACCCGCTGCGGGCCCGCGGCTTCGAACCGGTGCCGATGGACCTGAGCGAGCTGCTCAAGGGCGGCGGCAGCGTGAAGTGCTGCACCCAGGAGCTGCGCGGCTAGCCGGCGTCCGGCGGGGGCCAGGCGTCGCCCCAGGCGATATCCCGGGCGGCACGGTAGAGCCCGCCGTGCCGCTTGGTGACCGTGGCCCGCGCCAGACCCTCGTCGCGCGTGCACAGCTCCAGCAGCACCTGGCCCTTGCGGATCTGCGGCCTGCGGGTCACCCGGGCCGCGACGGGCACCGGGGCGAAGCGGGTGGCCACGACATAGCTGAACTTCTCGTCCTCGTACGCCAGCGAGCCGCCCTTCACCTGCCGGTGCAGCGAGGAGCGGCTGACCCGGGCCGAGAAGTGGCACCAGTCGGTGCCCGGCTCGATGGGGCAGGCGTCGCTGTGCGGGCAGGGCGCGGCGACGGTGAACCCGGCGGCGGTCAGCCGGTCGCGGGCCTCGATGACGCGGGCGTAGCCGCCGGGGGTGCCGGCCTCGACGACCACGACGGCCTGGGCGGCCCGGGCGGCGGCGTCGACGAGCTCGGTGCGGGCCTGGGGGGTCAGCTCGTTGAGTACGTAGGAGACGGTGACCAGGTCCGTGGCGGGCAGCGGGAGGTCCTTGCCGATCCTCGCCCGCTGCCACTCGGTGGCGCGCAGGGCGGGGACGCCGGAGGCGACGGCCAGTTCACGGCCCAGGGCGAGCGCGGGCTCGGCCCAGTCCAGGACCGTGCTCCGGTGCCCCTCCCACTCCCCCGCGACGGCCCAGCTCGCCGCTCCGGTGCCGCCGCCGACGTCGGTGTGGGTGGCGGGCGCCCAGTCGGGGGCCGCCTCGCGCAGGGCGTCGAGGGCGGCCCGTACCGCCTCGAAGGTCGCGGGCATCCGGTACGCGGCGTAGGCGACGACGTCCGAGCGGTCGCGGAGCACCGGGGTGTCGGTGGGAATGGTCCCCCGGTAGTGGGCGATCAGCCGGTCGACGGCCTGGGTGGCCTGCTTGGGCGGCAGCCCTTCCAGGAGGCCGGCCAGGGCCGTGCGCAGGTCGTCCGAGGTGGGGAGTGTGGCGTTCACCGACGAATTGTAGGCGGACCCGGACGGGCCGGACGCCGGGCGGAGCCCGTCGAGCCCGGCTTGGGACCAGAACTGCTGTGCGAGTGCGCCGAGTTGCTACGCTGACCGCCGCGAGGTCAGGTCAGGCTCACTCGGGGGGACCATGAGGCAGAGGATAGTTCGCCTGAGCCTGGTCGGCGGCGTGGTGGTGCTCGCGCTGCTGCTCCTGCTGTCCATGTGCGGCGGCGGCACCAAGTCCGGCGACAAGAAGGACGGCGCCGAGCCGAAGAAGCCGGTGCCCACGAGCACGAGCACGGGTACGGGCCCGGCGACCCAGCTGACCGTCCCGGAGGCGTACACCACCCGGCGCGGCTGGGAGCTCATCGGCACCTCGCCGGACTACGCGGTCTCCCGGACGACGGGCCGGCTCGCCTATCTGGAGCGGACCGCCGAGGGCGAGTACCGGCTGCGGACCATCGAGTCGGAGACCGGGCGGGCCGGCTGGAGCGGGCAGAGCTGGCGGCCCCCGGCGGGCCTGCACTTCCCCCACCTGCTCACGGTCACGGCCGACGACCACGAGTACTTCGTGACCTGGTCGTACGGGAAGGTGGGCCCGGACGCCCCGGCGCCGGCCGAGCGGATCGTCTCGCTGGACACCTACGCCGTGGAGGACGGGTCCCGGCGGCGCGTGGAGGTGCCGTGGAACGAGGCGCCGACCGTCAGCGGCAACGGCCCCGGCATCCTGATCGGCGACGGCGGGACCGGCAGCGCGGTGGTGGATCCGGCGACCGGCCGGGTCACCCAGGTCCCGGCGGCGAAGCTCAAGTACCCGAAGGACTGCGCGTCCTGCAAGCGGCTCACCGAGGTGCGCGGGCTGACCTCGAAGGGGCTGCTGCTGAGCGGGGCGCGGGAGTTCTGGGTGCAGGGCGGCTGGTTCAGCCGGAAGAACGCCCCCAAGGGCACCGACCCGCGCAGCGGTGTCCCGACCTCCGTGACGCGCGGGGTGCTGCTGGCGAAGTGGCAGCTGGACAAGAAGTCCAAGCGGGCCAGGACGCACGAGATGTGGACGGTGCACGACACGGAGACCGGCAAGGCACTGGTCTCGGTGGAGTGCCACCGGCCGGCCATCGCGCCGGGCCAGTACCCGCAGGCGGTCCTCTCGCCGTCGGGCGACTACCTGGTGGCCGGGAACCTCGCGTTCGACCTGGACGCGAAGAAGGGCTTCTGCTTCGAGGACACCGACGGCTCGACGTCCCTGGTGCTGGCCTCGGTGACCGACGAGGGCACGGCGTACGGGGCGACGAACGTGCGCAACGCGGCGGACGCGCTGGCCGGGGGCGGCTTCCCGGCCCTGGCCGACGTCTCCGCGGGCACGGCGGACACCCTGTCCCCGAACGTGCGGGTGCCGGGCGGCGAGGGGGCGGAGGGCGTCGGCCTGTTCCGCTGGACGGACGAGAAGGACCGGCAGCATCTGATCGGCTACCCGCGGGCGGACTGACGAGCCCGCCCGCCGCGTCACCGCCGGGCGGCCGCCTGCCGCCAGGGCCGGCACAGCCCGAGGAAGCACGCCATCGCGCCCGTCGCGCACACCAGCTGCACCACGGCCATCGGCACGGCGGTGGCCTCGCCCGCGATCCCGACGAGCGGCGAGGCGACGGCGCCGATGAGGAACTGCGAGGTGCCGAGCAGCGCGGAGGCCGATCCGGCGGCGTACTTGGTCCGCATCAGGGCCTGGGTGTTGGTGTTCGGCATCGCGAGCCCCATCGCCGACATCAGCACGAAGAGCCCGGCGGCCACCGGCACGAGGCCGACGTCACCGAAGACCCCGGACGTCATCAGCAGCAGGGCCGCGGCGGCGGTCACGATGACCGAGAGCCCGACGGTCAGCGTCTTGTCGAGGCTGACCCGGCCGACGAGGAGCTTGCCGTTGATCTGGCCCACGGTGATCAGGCCGATGGAGTTGATGCCGAACAGCAGGCTGAAGGTCTGCGGCGAGGCGCCGTAGATCTCCTGGATGACGAACGGCGAGGCGCTCACATAGGCGAAGAGCGCGGCGAAGGCGAGGCTGCCCGCGATCATGTAGCCGGTGAAGACCCGGTCGGCGAGCAGCCCGCGCATGGTGTGCAGGGCCTCGACGATGCCGCCGGTGTGCCGGTCCCGGGGCGGCAGGGTCTCGTGGAGCCACTTCCAGACGACCAGGGTGAGCAGGACGCCGACCACGGTGAGGACGGCGAAGATGCCCCGCCAGTCGGTGAGCCGCAGGACCTGGCCGCCGATGACGGGGGCGATGACCGGGGCGACACCGGAGATGAGCATCAGGGTGGAGAAGAAGCGGGCCATCTCGTCGCCGTCGTACAGGTCGCGCACCACGGCCCGCGCGATGACGATCCCGGCCGCGCCGGCCAGGCCCTGGAGCAGCCGGAAGCCGATGAGGAGTTCGACTCCGGGCGCGAAGGCGCAGATCGCCGTGGCGAAGACATAGACGATCATGCCGATGAGCAGCGGGCGGCGCCTGCCCCACCGGTCGCTCATCGGTCCGACGACGACCTGGCCGAGCGCCATGCCGGTGAGGCAGGCGGTCAGGGTGAGCTGGACGGTCGCAGCCGGTGCGTGCAGTGCGCCGGTGACGGCGGGCAGCGCCGGGAGGTACATGTCCATGGACAGCGGCGGCAGCGCGGTCAGCCCGCCGAGGACCAGCGTGACGAGAAGGCCGGTGCGCCGGGCGGCGATGCCGGCGGCGGTGGGGGCGGCAGGGAGTCCCGGGGCCGGAAGTCCGCTCCCGGCCCGGGTGTCGGGTATGTCTGCTTGCTGGGTTCGGCTGGCGCCGCGCTCCGGCATTCTCATCTCCATGGTTGTTGAATCCGGCTCTATGCTCTCAGCTCAGCCGGAATGGTCGACACCTTTTTGGAGCGCGCATGAGCAGGACTGTCCGTTGGGGTGTGCTGGCGACAGGCGGGATCGCGGCGACGTTCACCGCCGATCTGCAGGGGCTGCCCGATGCGGAGGTGGTGGCCGTGGCCTCCCGTACGGACGCCTCCGCGCAGGCCTTCGCGGAGCGGTTCGGGATACCGAGGGCGTACGGGAGCTGGGCCGGTCTGGTGGCCGACCCGGAGGTGGACGTGGTGTACGTGGCCACGCCGCACTCCGCGCACCGGGAGGCGGCGGCGCTGGCCCTGGAGGCCGGAAAGCACGTGCTGTGCGAGAAGGCGTTCACGCTCGACGAGCGGGAGGCCCAGGAGCTGGTGAAGCTCGCCCGGGACCGGGGCCTGTTCCTGATGGAGGCGATGTGGACGTACTGCAACCCGGTCATCCGGCGGATGACCGAGCTGGTGCGGGACGGGGCGATCGGCGAGATCCGTACCGTGCAGGCCGACTTCGGCTTCGCGGGCGACTTCGGCGCCGAGCACCGGCTGCGCGATCCCGCGCTGGGCGGCGGGGCGCTGCTGGACCTCGGGGTGTACCCGGTGTCGTTCGCCCAGCTGCTGCTGGGTGAGCCGGACCGGGTGCAGGCGGACGCGCTGCTGTCGCCGGAGGGCGTCGACCTGAACACCGGGATGCTGCTGGGCTGGGACTCGGGCGCCACCGCCCTGCTGGCCTGCTCGATCGTCGGGCACCACCCGACGGCCGCCTCGGTGATCGGGACGGCGGGGCGGATCGACTTCCCGGAGAGCTTCTTCTACCCGCAGCGGTTCACGCTGTACCGGGCGGGCGGTGAGCCGGAGGAGATCACCTCGGGGCCGGGTCCGCAGGGCCTGTCGGGGATGCAGTACGAGGCGGCCGAGGTGATGCGGGCGATCCGCGCCGGGGAGACGGAGTCCCCGCTGGTGCCGCTGGACGGATCGCTCGCGGTGATGCGGACGCTCGACGCGGTACGTGCCCGCATCGGCGTCCGCTACCCGGGAGACGCGCTCCAGAGCCCGCCCGGCGGGGTCGGGGCCGGGATCAGGCCGGAGTGAGGCCCTGGCGGCCCACCTCGGTGACGAGGGAGGCGGCCGTGGTGATCGGGGCGCCCGGCGTGGTGACGGCGGAGACCGTACGGAAGTCGGCGCGCGCCTGCCGCTCCTGGAGGGTGACGACGGCGTAGCCCCGGCGCCCGTTGTAGAACTTCAGGTGCGGGTTGGCCTGCATGAGGTTGTTCCAGTTGGACGGCTTCTCGGAGCCGTCCTTGCCGCTGGTGATGGACGTGGTGACGATCTCGGTGCCGACGGTGCGCGACGCCGGGTCGTCGAAGTCCCGCTTGATGTCGAAGCCGTAGCTCACGTGCACATCGCCGGTCAGCACCATCAGGTTGTCCACCCCGGCGGAGCGGGCGCCCTTCAGGACGCGGTCCCGGGAGGCGGTGTAGCCGTCCCAGGAGTCCATCGACAGCTTGTAGGCGTCGGTCGGCACATCACGCCGCCGGGCGAAGGTGACCTGCTGCGGGACGACGTTCCAGGTGGCCCGCGAGTGGCGCCAGCCGTCGATCAGCCAGCGCTCCTGAGTGGCGCCGGTGATGGTGCGCGAGGGGTCCTCGGACTCGGGTCCGGGGGTCTGCCAGCCGTCGCCGTACGCCTGGTCGCTGCGGTACTGGCGGGTGTCGAGGATGTCGAACTGGGCGAGCCGGCCATACTGGAGGCGGCGGTAGAGCCTCATGTCCGGGCCGGTCGGCCGCTGGGGGGCGCGCAGCGGCTGGTTCTCCCAGTACGCGCGGTAGGCGGCGGCCCGGCGGAGAAGGAACTCCTCGGGCGGCAGGTTGTCCTCGGAGGTGTCCCCGGCGTAGTTGTTCTCGGTCTCGTGGTCGTCCCAGGTGACGACGAAGGGATGCGCGGCGTGGGCGGCGCGCAGGTCGGGGTCGGACTTGTAGAGGGCGTACCGCAGGCGGTAGTCCTCCAGCGTGGTCGTCTCCCGGTTGAAGAGGGCGGGCAGGGTGCGGTCGGTGTAGTTGCGGGCGCCGCCGACGGCGTTGACCGCGTACTCGTAGAGGTAGTCGCCGAGGTGGAAGACGACATCGACGTCCTCCTGGGCGAGGTGCTTGTAGGCGGTGAAGTAGCCGTCGTGGTACGCCTGGCAGGTGACGGCGGCCAGGGTCAGCTCGCGCTTGTGGGCACTGCGGGCGGGCGCGGTGCGGGTCCGGCCGACCGGGCTGGTCCACTGTCCGGTGCGGAAGCGGTAGTAGAGGACGCGGTCGGAGTCGAGGCCGTTGACCTCGACGTGCACGCTGTGGTGGAACTCCGGGTGCGCGAGGGCGGTGCCGCGCCGGACGATCCGGGTGAAGCGCTCGTCGCGGGCCAGCTCCCAGCGCACCTCCACGCGGGCCTGGGGCAGTCCGCTGTCGGGTTCGAACGGGCGGGGGGCGAGCCGCGTCCACAGGAGGACGGAGTCGGGCAGCGGGTCGCCCGAGGCGACCCCGAGGGTGAACGGGTCCTCGCCGATCTGCCGGGCGTGCATCTCGCGGGCGCTGGCCGTCCCGGCGGCCGGCAGGCCGACCGAGAAGGCGAGCGCGGCGGCGGCTCCGCTGACGGTGAGAAAGCGGCGGCGGTCGGTGTGCCGGGCGGCGTCGCGCAGCTCCTGCTGGTGCGATGAGTGCGTCATCTGTCCCTCCCCTGACTGGTGTTGTGGAGGAAGTCCACCGGCCCGGCGCATCGGGCGGTTGTCGTGCTCGCGTCGTGCGGGCGTCGCCTGGATGAGGAGTGCGGCAGGATTGGATCCCCGGGGGCAAACTCCGCGGATGCGCCCAAAACCATGATCATTAACTTCGGGCGCCCGACCCCCCGGAATCGCCGTGACCACCCCCGGGAATCACTCCCTGGGACGCGAACCGGCCCCCCGGACAGGCCATTTGGCCCCGCGTGGCCCGCACCCGTGAGCCCGCCGGGCCGCTGGGCGTACGCTGCGGAGGCATGAGCAACAATCTGTTGAACTCCACGACGAAGACCGCTGTGGTCACGGGCGCGGGCTCCGGAATCGGCCGCGCGGTGGCCCTCGCCCTGACCGGCGCCGGCTGGTCGGTGGCGCTCACGGGCCGCCGCCCCGGGCCGCTCGCCGAGACCGCCGAGCTGGCCGGGAAGGACGCCCGGGTGATCACCGTCCCGGCCGATGTCTCGCGCCCGCAGGACGTGGACGCGCTGTTCGCCTCCGTACGGGAGACCTTCGGCCGCCTCGATCTGCTCTTCAACAACGCGGGCACCTTCGGCCCCGGCGGCGTCCCGGTCGAGGACCTCGCGTACGAGGACTGGCGCTCGGTCGTGGACGTGAACCTGACGGGCGCCTTCCTCTGCGCGCAGGCGGCGTACCGCCGGATGAAGGAGCAGGACCCGCAGGGCGGCCGGATCATCAACAACGGCTCGATCTCCGCACACTCCCCGCGCCCGCACTCGGTCGCCTACACCGCGACCAAGCACGCGATGACCGGTCTGACCAAGTCACTGTCGCTGGACGGGCGCCCGTACCGCATCGCCTGCGGCCAGATCGACATCGGCAACGCCGCCACCGAGATGACCGAGCGGATGCAGACCGGGATCCTCCAGGCCAACGGCGAGCTGGCCGCGGAGCCGGTGATGGCGGCCGCGGACGTGGCCAGGACCGTGCTGCACATGGCGGACCTGCCACTGGAGGCGAACATCCAGTTCGCAACGGTCCTGGCGACGGCGATGCCGTACGTGGGCCGGGGCTGACGCGTCCGGACGGAACCCGCCCCCGTACGGGCGCAATTGATCCGTCCCCGCACAGAAGCAGCCAATCCGTGCCGGAAACAGGCCCCACCTGGTCCGGCAAGCGCGTGCTGCCCTTATGCTCACAGCTCTTCACCGGAACTCCACACAAGGAACACAGCATGCGCATACGCACCGCGGTGCCTCTCGCTCTGGCCGCCACGACCGCGCTCACCGGTTCGCTGCTCCTCGCGACACCGGCATCGGCCGCGAAGCACCAGAGCGGGGTGCACCTCGGCAAGATCCAGTACGACAGCCCCGGCAAGGACACCCGGTCCAACGCCTCGCTGAACGCCGAATGGGTCGAGATCCACAACAACACCAAGGCTAAGGTGCAGCTCAAGGGCTACAAGCTCAAGGACAACACCGGCTACACCTACACCTTCGGCAGCTACAACGTCGGCGCGGGCAAGACCGTCAAGGTGCACACGGGCCGGGGCAGGACCAGCCCGGGCCATGTGTACTGGAACCGGGGCTCGTACGTCTGGAACAACACCGGTGACAAGGCGCGGCTGATCAAGCCGAACGGCAAGGCCCTGGACTCCTGCTCCTGGACGAAGTCGGGCAAGGGCACCAAGAACTGCCACTGACCCACCCCCGCGCGACCCGGGGTCCCGCCCGGTGAGGGGGTGGGCGGGGCCCCGGGGAATGCCCCGGGCCGGGGCGCGGTTGTCGGGCACATGAGCGAGCTCCCCCGGACCACGGTCCTGCGTTACACCGCCTTTTCGGCCGACCCCGAGGGCGGCAATCCCGCCGGGGTCGTCCTCGACGCGTCCGGCCTCGACGACGCGGCCATGCTGGCCGTGGCGGCGGAACTCGGCTACAGCGAGTCGGCGTTCCTGACGGGCCGGACCGATGCCACCGACGACGCGGAGCCGGGTGCGCGCGGTTTCACGATCCGCTACTTCAGCCCGAAGGCCGAGGTGCCGTTCTGCGGGCACGCCACCGTCGCGACGGCCCTGGCCCTCGCCGAGCGGGACGGCCCGGGCGAGCTGGAGTTCGCGACCCGCGCCGGTACGGTGCCGGTCGCCGTCACCCGCGAGGACGGCGAGCTGCGGGCCACCCTGACCAGCGTGGCCCCGCACACCGAGGACATCGCCCCGGACGACCTGGCGGAAGCGCTGGCCGCCCTGGACTGGCCGGCCGCCGACCTCGACCCGGCGCTGGCGCCCCGTATCGCCTACGCGGGCGCCCGCCACCTCGTGCTGGCCGCCGCGACCCGCGAACGGCTCGCCGCGCTGGACTACGACTTCGCCCGCCTCGAAGCGCTCATGCACCGGCTGGACCTCACCACGCTCCAGCTGGTGTGGCGGGCCTCGGACACCGTCTTCCACGTGCGCGACCCGTTCCCGGTCGGCGGGGTGGTGGAGGACCCGGCGACGGGCGCGGCGGCGGCCGCCTTCGGCGCGTACCTGCGCGAGCGGGGCCTGGTGCCGGAGGCAGCCGAACTGACCCTGCACCAGGGCGAGGACATGGGCCGCCCCGGCACGCTCACCGTCACCCTGCGGGCGGGCGACGCGCGGGTGCGGGTGAGCGGGACGGGCACCCGCATCCCGGCGCCGGACGAGGTCTGACCTCCCTCAGTCGTGCGCGCCCGGCCCGTCGTACGGGCCGGGGTCCGACGGGCCGAGCGCGCAGGTGAAGACGGTGGCGCCGTCCTGCACCGCCCGTACCAGCACCCCGTCCGGCGCGCCGCCGCCGGCCGGGGCGGGCCGGGCCTCGATCCAGCAGGGCAGGTCCAGCTCGACGTACCGGAGGAAGTCGGCCCGCATCGACGCCGGGAAGAGCGCCGGGGCGCAGGCGGTGGCCGCCTGCCGGGCCGCCTCCATCAGCAGGAGGCCCGGCACATGGTCGTTGGGGCGGCCGAACAGCGTCGGGTGCCGGGTGTCCAGCCGCAGCGGCCACCGGCCGGGGGCGGCGGCGGGCCCGAGGACCACGTCCCGCTCGGCGGCCCGGCCGACCGCGCTCGGCGCGAGCGCCGGCAGCAGGGGGGCCGAGGTGCCGGCGCGATGACCCCGCAGCCGGTGGTACGCGGCGGCGGCGATGCGGCTCATCCGGGCCTCACCGGAGGCGAGCACCACTCCGCTGCGGTGCAGGAGGTATTCGACGGTCATGGAGCCGAGACTCCGGCCGCGGCGGCGGACGTCCGAACAGGACACGTCCACCGTGATGTCCCAGGGGTCCTCGCCCAGCACGAGTCGGTCGGGCGCGGCGGTGTAGCGCAGGTCCCACATCACGAAGGCGTCGCCGACCGGCACCCCGAACTCGGCGTGGGCGATCAGCATGGCCGACTGGCGCATGGTCTCCGCTATGAGCAGGGGGTCCTGGCGGCTGCCGCCGACGGGGGCGAAGACGCTGTGGGCGCGCGGCCAGTGGGCGGATACCGAGAACTGGGTGTCGGTCAGCCGGGTGAGCCCGGTGGGGAACACGTCCTGCGGTCGCGTCCGGTGGACGAGCCGCCTGACGAGATCGGCCGGCCCCTCCCCGCGTCCGGGAGCCGCCGCACCGGCGGCGGGCGGGGCTGTGCGCTCGACCGGCACCGAAGCGTTGCGCGAGGTGAGCTGAACCATGAGGCGCCCCCAGGAGATCCGAATCGATGGGCCGAGTTGTCCCGGCCGGGCTGTCGATGGGCCAGTTTGCCCCGGCCCGGCCGCGTGTTCCAGCCAACGTCCGGCACCTCGCTCGCGCCACCACCGCGCGCCGCCCGACGGCGCGGCCGGGACCGGACCCAAGATGCCGTCGCGCGGGGTCCGTTGATCCGTAGAGTCGGGTACCGAAACGCCAGCCACGTGACAAGGAGCACCCGATGTCCATCCGCCGTGTGGTCACCAACATCCCGGTCGGTACGAGCGAGGAGGCCGGGGCCGACGCCGCCGTCCTGCGGGCGAATGCCGATTTCTACGGGCTCCTCGGCTTCGAGGAGGTCATGAACCACGGCTGGATCATGACGCTGGCCTCGCCGACCCACCCCGCCGCCCAGGTCAGCATCATGACCGCCGACCTGACCGGGCCGGTCGCCCCGGACGTGAGCGTGGAGGTGGAGGACGTGGACGCGGTGCACGCGGCGGTGGTGCGCAGCGGCGCGGAGGTCGTGTACGGCCCGCAGGACGAGGAGTGGGGCGTCCGCCGCTTCTTCGTGCGCGACCCGAACGGCCGCGTGATCAACGTCCTGACGCACCGCTGATCCGAGGAGTCCGCAGGTGGGGCCGCCCCGGACCCCCCGGACACCCAGCCGCGGAGAGCGGACTCCCGCGTGCGACGCGTACCGCGACGGGCCCGGCAACGACCTCGCTGCCGGGCCCGTCGCGATGAGTTCCGCCCGCTTCGCGAGTCTCCACTGGTGAGCGTCGAGGACCGGACACCGGTCCCCCGGCGCCGTCCGGCACGAGAGCGCGGAGGAACCATGACGAGCACGCCCGGCCATGCGCACACCGATCTGCCCGACGGCCTGCCGCCGGTCGTCGACCCGGCCACCTGGGAGGACGAGCGCGCGAAGCTCCTCGTCCGCGAGAAGGCGCACACCCACGAGGGCGACGCGATCGCCGCGGCCCGGCGACGGCTGCCGATGGTGGAGGTGGACGGCACGGCCGAGGTCACCGGAGCCGGCGGACCGGTCCCCTTCCTCGACCTGTTCGAGGGACGCGACGAACTCGTCGTCTACCAGCACATGTGGTACGACGGCGCCCCGCACCAGGGCCAGTGCGAGGGCTGCACGACCACGGCCTGGCACATGAGGGACGCCGTCTACCTCAACGCCCGAGGCGTCTCCTGCGCGGTCCTGACCTCGGGCCCGTGGGACGAGGTGGCCCCCTACGTCGCGTTCATGGGCTACACCCAGCCCTGGTACTCGGTACGGGACGTGGCACCGCCGATCGGCGGCGAGATGGGCCACCTCATCAGCTTCCTGCGCGAGGGCGACCGCGTGTTCCTGACCTACTCCACGACGGGCCGGGGCAACGAACCGGTCAACGGCTCCCTCGCCCTCCTCGACATGACCCCGTACGGCCGCGGCGAGGCCTGGGAGGACAACCCCGAGGGCCGCCGCGTACTCGGCGACGTCCACGAGAGCCACCCGGCCGCGGCCCGCCAGTCCTGCTGGTACTGGCGCACGGACGCGACCGGCCACGCCACCTGGGGCCCGACCGGCCGCCCCACCCCCCAGTGGACCCGCCCGGACGCGACTCCGGAGAAGACTCTTGGCCGCAGGGGCGACCACCACTGAGGCGGCCGCCCCGGGAACGGGCTCAGCCGGCAGACGAGTCGGGCTGTACGCCGGGTTCTGTCGCCCGGTCGCCTCGCGGCGGCCGGGGAGACGGCCATCCATCTAGGACCGGCATTGCTGCCGGTCTCGTGCGGTCTACCCGCGAACTCGGGCGGGCAGCCCTCGAACGTTCGCGCAGGGCCGTCCTGCGACGGCCCCTCTTGACCTTGCTCCGGGTGGGGTTTACCTAGCCGTCCGAGTCGCCTCGGACGCTGGTGGTCTCTTACACCACCGTTTCACCCTTACCGAGGGCCGAAGCCCAAGGCGGTCTGTTTTCTGTGGCACTGTCCCGCGGGTCACCCCGGGTGGCCGTTAGCCATCACCCTGCCCTGTGGAGCCCGGACGTTCCTCGGGAGGGTCCGAAGATCCTCACGCGGCCGTCCGCCCGGCTCGTCTGCCGTGGCGCCCATGCTACCCGGCCGGGGCGGGCGGACCGCTCGGAGGAGGCCTCGGTCTCCAGATCCGGCCCGAAGGGCCGCCCGAAGGGTCCCGGGCGCGGCGGTGGCGCCTGCCCGTGCGCCGTTGTCAGAGGCGGCCCGGCGTGAACGCCGCGATCCCCGCCTCCCAGGCCGCCGCGACGTCGGGGGCCGTGGGGAAGCGGCCGTTCAGTTCCATGACGACCATGCCGTGGGCGAAGGCCCAGGCCGCTCTGGCGCGGCCCTCGTCGCCGGCCAGGGCGCGCAACAGCGGGGCGGAGGCGCGTTGTTCCAGGTCGTGCTGGAGGGGGCGGCCCGTGGTGAGGCGGTAGAGGTGGGGGTGGGCGAGGGCATGGGTGCGGTAGGCGGTGGCCAGGGCCGGGAAGGAGCCCGGCGCGGCGGTCTCCGCCGCCTCCAGGGCCTCGGCGGTCTCCCTCAGCATCGCGTCGGCCAGCGCGCTCACCACGGACGACTTGTCCGGGAAGTGCTTGTAGAGGGACGGCGCGGTGATCCCCACACAGCCGGCGAGCCTTCGCATCGTGAGCGCCTCCGGGCCCTCGTGCTCCAGGAGGGTGCGGGCGGCGGCGAGGATCTGGCGGGCGCGGTCGGTGACGGGCTGGGCCGCGAGGTCGGTCACGCCGGTCCTTCGTTCGGGGGGCGGGGAGGGCGAAGGCGTGATCGTACGAGACGGGGTGCGGGCCGGCTCAGGCGGGGGCGAACAGCACCTTCGACGTGCCCGGGTCCGCCTGGGTGAGCCGGACCCGCAGGCGCTTGCCCAGGGGGAGCTGCGCGGTGCCGCCCTCGATCCGGGCGACGATCGCCGGGTCGTCGATGTGGATGGTGCCGGTGGTCGGTTCCTTCTCCTGGACGTCCACCACATAGGCGTCGAAGACCGCGCCCACCCGGTCCTTGAGCAGGGCCGCCTCGACGAGATCCACGCACTCGCGCTCCACGGTGTTGGCGCGCCGGGTGCCGTCCGCCATCTCCTTGGGCAGGGCGGGCAGCGCGGCCAGGACCCAGTCGGGCGGCTCGCGCCCCGCGACGGCGGCGACGCACAGCTCGGCCGCATACCGGTCGACGAGACGGCGCAGCGGCGCGGTGCAGTGGGTGTAGAGGTCGGCGACCGCCGCGTGCACGGCGGGGGTGGGCAGGTCGCCGTGGTCGAAGACCGTGTAGCCGGCGCCGCGCAGCAGGGTGGTGCAGTCCTGGAGGAACGCCGCGTGGTCGGCCCTCCTCGGGTCCAGCGAGCGGACGATCCGCGCGTACGGGACATGGTGCGGCCACTCCACGTGCAGCGCCTCGGCCGAGCGCCGCAGGCGGGCCACCGCGCCGTCCGGCGCGACGGGGAGCGTACGCAGGATGCCGGTGCCGGTCTCCTTCATGAGGTGGGCCGCGGCCATGCCGGTGAGCAGGGAGATCTGGGCGTTCCAGGCGTCGGCGGGCAGCGGGGCTCGGTATTCGAGGCCGTAGCCGCCGTCGCGCTCGACGATCTCCTGCTCGGGCACGTCGAGGGAGATGCCGCCGCGCGCGATCTCCTGCTCCTCGCGCAGGGTGCCGATGTCCCTGAGCAGCGCGAGCGGTTCCTCGGCGGTCCCGGTGTCGATCTGCCGCTGCACGCCCGCGTAGTCGAGCTTGGCGCGGCTGCGGACGAGCGCCCGGCGCACCCGGGTGGTGACGGCGCGGCCCTCCGCGTCGAGGTCGATCTCCCACAGCACCGCCGGCCGGGTCTGCCCGGGCAGCAGGCTGGCGGCGCCCTCGGAGAGCAGTTCCGGGTGCAGGGGGACCTTGCCGTCCGGGAAGTAGAGCGTGGTCACCCGGCGGTGGGCCTCGGTGTCGAGCGCGCCGCCGGGGCGGACGAAGGCGGCGACGTCGGCGATGGCGTAGTGCACGCGGTAGCCGTGCGGGCGGCGTTCCAGGTGCATCGCCTGGTCGAGGTCGGTGGAGGTGGGCGGGTCGATGGTGAGGAAGGGCAGGTCGGTCGCGTCCTCGTGCCCGGAGAGTTCCGGGTTCCGGGCCGCATCGGCCGCTTCGGCGAGCACCTCGGGCGGGAAGCCGTCGGGGAGCCCGAGTTCGGTGCGCAGCGCACGCAGGGCGGCCCGCAGCGGGGTGTCGGCTGCGCCGGTCATGTGCAGATGGCGGCGGGGCATGGACCGAGCGTAGGGCGGGGCGGTGCCGGTGGCATCCCGGGCGGAGCGGGGTCCGGGGCCCGCGCCCCGTACGCTGGCCGGGGGTTTCGAACGGGTCCGGGCGCCGCACCGCCAGGACCCGTGTGCGCAGGCCGGGGCCCCGTTTCCGTACGTACGAAGGAGAACCGCCGTGCTCGTGCTGTTGCCGCCCTCCGAGGGAAAGGCCGCTTCGGGGCGGGGGGCGCCCCTGAAGCCCGAGTCGCTGTCGCTGCCGGGCCTGGCCGAGGCGCGGGCCGCCGTGCTGGACGCGCTCGTGGAGCTGTGTGCGGCGGACGAGGAGAAGGCCCGCGAGGTGCTGGGGCTGAGCGAGGGCCTGCGCGGCGAGGTCGCGAAGAACGTGGAGCTGCGGACGGCGGGCACGCGTCCGGCCGGGGAGCTGTACACCGGGGTGCTCTACGACGCGCTGGACCTGGCGTCCCTGGACCCGGCCGCGCGCCGGCTGGCCGCCAGGTCGCTGCTGGTGTTCTCCGGGCTGTGGGGCGCGGTGCGCATCGGCGACCGGATCCCGCCCTACCGCTGCTCGATGGGCGTGAAGCTGCCCGGCCCCGGCGCGCTCGGGGCGTTCTGGCGGACCCCGATGGCGGAGGTCATGCCGGAGGCGGCCGGGGACGGTCTGGTACTGGACCTGCGCTCGTCCGCGTACACGGCGGCGTGGAAGCCGAAGGGCGAGGTCGCCGGGCGCACGGCGAGCGTGCGGGTGCTGCACTCCCAGCTGGTGGACGGCGTGGAGAAGCGCTCGGTGGTCAGCCACTTCAACAAGGCGACCAAGGGCCGGATGGTCCGCGATCTGCTGCTGGCCGGCGCCGCGCCGAAGGGGCCGGCAGAGCTGGTGACGGCCCTGCGGGATCTCGGTTACGTGGTGGAGGCCGAGGCCCCCGCCAAGCCGGGCAAGGCGTGGCAGCTCGATGTGGTGGTGACGGAGATCCACTGACGGGGAGCGGCCTCCGTGACGGGTGAGCAGACCCCCGTGCGTTGCACCATGCGCAACGCTCGTTGCGTACAGTGCGGTGCGCGAGGCAGGATGAGGCCATGACCTCATCCGTGCTGGATCTTGCCCCCGTCGTGCCCGTCGTCGTCCTGGAGGACGCCGCCGACGCGGTGCCGCTCGCCCGGGCGCTGGTCGCGGGCGGGCTTCCGGCGATCGAGGTGACCCTGCGCACGGCGGCCGCCCTGGACGCGATCCGCGCCATTGCGGCGGAGGTGCCGGACGCGGTGGTCGGCGCGGGCACGGTGATCTCGGCGCGGAACGTCTCCGACACCGCGGATGCCGGGGCCCGGTTCCTGGTCAGCCCCGGCTGGACGGACACCCTGCTGGACGCGATGCAGGAGTCGGGGCTGCCGTTCCTCCCCGGCGTCTCGACGACGTCCGAGGTGGTCGCGCTGCTGGAACGCGGGGTGACCGGAATGAAGTTCTTCCCGGCCGAGGCGGCGGGCGGCACGGCCTATCTGAAGGCGCTGTCCGCCCCGCTTCCGCAGGCCCGGTTCTGCCCGACGGGCGGCATCTCGCTCGCCTCGGCTCCGTCCTACCTGGCCCTGCCCAACGTGGGCTGTGTGGGCGGCAGCTGGATGGTTCCCGGCGACGCGGTCGCGGCCCGGGACTGGGCCCGGGTGGAGCGGCTGGCCGCCGAGGCGGCGGCCCTGCGCGGCTGAGTGCGCGCGACGGCGGACCGTCGCGCGTTCAGCGGCGAACCCGTCGCGTATTCGCATGCATGCTCCCCGGCAATCGGGGCACGACACCTTGTAGGGACGTGCCCCGTACTCCGGGTGACCCGGGTTCCGTCAGGCAATCCCCCGGCCTGCCGGAACCGCCCCGGCCCCATCGGACTTCCCCCCGGCCGATGGGGCCGAGTGCTGTCCGGGGGCCGGTGACCGCGCCGGCTACCGCAGGTGCGAGGTGTCGTTCAGCAGCCGTACGGAGGCGTTGCCGTCCGCGTAGTACGCCACCGCCGAGACCGAGGCCGCCGAGAGCTCCATCCGGAACAGGGATTCGGGCGGGGCGCCCAGCGCCAGCCGCACCAGGGTCTTGATCGGCGTGACATGCGTGACCAGCAGGACCGTGCGCCCGGCATGGCGGGTGACGAGCCGGTCGCGGGCGGCCGCGACCCGGCGCGCCACCTCCGCGAAGCTCTCGCCGCCGCCGGTGGGGGCCACGTCCGGGGAGGCGAGCCAGGCGTCCAGATCGGCGCCGTACCGCTCCCTGACCTCGCCGAACGTGAGGCCCTCCCAGGCCCCGAAGTCCGTCTCGCGCAGCCCGTCCTCGACCGTGACGTCCAGGCCCAGCCGGGCGGCGACCGCCGCGGCCGTCTCGCGGCAGCGGCGCAGCGGTGAGCTGACGATCTCCTGCACGGTCCCCCGAGCGGCGAAGGCCTCGGCGGCGCGCTCGGCCTGGTCGCGGCCGGCGGCGGAGAGTTCGGGATCGGTGCCGCCGCTCCCGGAGAACCGCTTCTCCGGGGTGAGGGCGGTCTCGCCGTGGCGCAGCAGGACGAAGGTGGCGGGCGCGCCGAGGTCGGGGGCCGCGCTCCAGCCGGTCTGCGGAGTGACCGGGTCGGCCGAGGGCCGCTCTGCGGGCGCCGCCGGGACGGCGGGCCGGTTCAGTGCCGCCCTGGCCCGTGCCGCGCCGGCCGTCGCGTCACCGGGCGGGCCCGAGACCGGCGGCAGGACGGCGGCCACGGAGGACTTGGGGGTGTCGAGGGCGGCCGTCGAGGCGGACGCCTCCCACTGCTTGCCCCGCTTGCCCGCGTCCATCGCCTCGTTGGCGAGCCGGTCCGCGTGCTTGTTCTGGGCGCGCGGGATCCACTCGTAGGTCACGGCGGATGCCGGGAGGATGCGCGCGGCCTCGGCCGCGAGCGGCTTCATGTCCGGGTGCTTGATCTTCCAGCGGCCCGACATCTGCTCCACGACCAGCTTGGAGTCCATCCGGACGTGGACCCGCAGCGCTCCGTCGGCCGAGGCGTCCGGCACGAGCGCCTTCGCGGCCCGCAGACCGGCGATGAGGCCCTTGTACTCCGCGACGTTGTTCGTCGCCACGCCGATGTACTCGGCGGCCTCGGCCAGGGTCTCCCCCGTCGCCGGGTCGATGACGACCGCGCCGTAGCCGGCGGGCCCCGGGTTGCCCCGGGAGCCGCCGTCGGCCTCGACGACGAACTGGCGCGGCTGCGTCATTACAGACCCGAGTCGGCCGTGCGCACCAGGATGCGGTGGCAGTTCTCGCAGCGCAGCACGGTGTCGGGGGACGCGGCCTTCACGTCGTTGACCTCGGTGATGTTGAGTTCGAGGCGGCAGCCCTCGCAGCGGCGCTGGTAGAGGCGGGCGGCGCCCACCCCGCCCTGCTGGACGCGGAGCTTCTCGTACAGCTTGAGCAGGTCGGCGGGGACGGAACCGGCGACGACCTCGCGCTCCTTGGTGACCGTGGCGGTCTCCGCGTCGAGCTCCTCTGTGGCCGCGTCCCGGCGGGCGATCGCGTCGTCGGCCTTGGCCTGCACGGCGGAGACCCGGTCGGTCAGCTCGGCGACGCGCTCCTGCGCGGACTCGCGGCGCTCCATGACCTCGAGGACGACGTCCTCCAGGTCGCCCTGGCGCTTGGCCAGCGAGACGATCTCGCGCTGGAGGCTCTCCAGGTCCTTGGGCGAGGTGACCGCACCGGAGTCCAGGCGCTGCTGGTCGCGGGCGGCGCGCTGGCGGACCTGGTCGACGTCCTGCTCGGCCTTGGTCTGCTCGCGGGCGGTGTCGCTCTCCTCGGTCGTCGAGGCGACGAGGAGGTCGCGGAGCTGGGTGAGGTCGGCCGTGAGCGACTCGATCTCGGCGTGCTCGGGGAGGGACTTGCGCTTGTGCGCGAGCTGGGAGAGACGCTGGTCGAGGGCCTGGACGTCGAGGAGTCGGATCTGGTCGGCGGGCGCGGCGTTCAGTTGGGGGCTCCAGAAGAGTGGTGGGTGGTCCAGGGGTCGGTGACCTGCTTCGAGACATGGACCCGCAGGTCCCATCCGTGGCGGTCGGAAATCGCGTCGAGCTGTGCCGCGGCCTGCTCGCACCACGGCCACTCGGTGGCCCAGTGTGCGGCATCGACCAGGCCGAGCGGCGAGTGCTGGACGGCCTCGGAGGCCGGGTGGTGGCGCAGGTCGGCGGTGAGGAAGGCGTCCGCACCGGCGGCGCGCACCGCGTCGAAGAGGCTGTCGCCGGAGCCGCCGCTGACCGCGACGGTGCGTACGAGGGCGTCAGGGTCGCCGGCGAGGCGGATGCCCTGCGCGGTGGCGGGCAGCCGGGCGGCGGCGCGGGCGGCGAACGCGCGCAGGGTCTCGGGGTGGTCGAGCGTGCAGATCCGGCCGAGTCCGCGGCGGCCCGCGGGGTCGGTGGGGTCCGGCACGAGCGGCCGCTCGACGCGCAGGCCGAGGGCGCCGGCCAGGGCGTCGGAGACACCGGGGTCCGCCGAGTCGGCGTTGGTGTGGGCGACGTGCAGCGCGATGTCGTGCTTGATGAGGGTGTGCACGACCCGGCCCTTGAAGGTGCCGGCCGCGACCGTCGTCGTACCGCGCAGATAGAGCGGGTGGTGGGTGACGATCAGCTGGGCGCCGAGCTTCATCGCCTCGTCGGCGATCTGCTGGACGGGGTCGACGGCGAGGAGCACCCGGTCGACGTGGGCGTCCGGGTCACCGCAGACGGTGCCGACCGCGTCCCATCCTTCGGCCCGCTCGGGCGGCCAGAGGGCGTCGAGCTCGGAGATGACATCAGACAGACGGGGCACGGAGGAAAGGCTACCTGTCCTCCGTGCCCCCGGGGGCCTCCGGGAGCGGACCGCCGTCCTGTGCGGCCGCCGCGAGCGAACCGTTACTTCACCAGGTCCGCGCGCAGGTCGTCGAGGACCAGCTCGGCGGAGGTGACACCGAGGCCGAGGTACCAGGTCTCGTCGGAGACGTTCTTGGCCCGGCCCTCCTTGACGGCCTTCAGGTTCTTCCACAGCGGGTTGGCCTGGGCGGTGTCCCGCTCGGTGGCCTTCACGTCCCCGTACACACCGGTGAAGATCCAGTCGGCGTCGGCCTCGTCGATCCTCTCCGGGCTGATCTCGGCGGCGAGGTCGTTGATCTGCTGGTTCTCGGGGCGGGGCAGGCCGACATCCTGAAGGATCGTGCCGATGAAGGAGGCCTTGGCGTAGAGGCGGATGCGGTCAGGCAGGTAGCGGACCATCGAGACGGTCGGCTTCTCGGGGCCGATGTCCTCGCCGAGCTTCTTCGCGTTCGCCTCGTAGGCGCCGAGTGCGGCCTTCGCCTTGGCGGTCCTGTCGAGCGCCGCCGCGTTGAGCAGGTAGTTCTCCTTCCAGGTGAAGCCCGGGCGGATGGAGAACACGGTCGGCGCGATCTTGGACAGCTCGTCGTACTTGTCGGCGGCGCGCAGCTGGCTGCCGAGGATCAGGTCGGGCTTCAGGCCCGCGATCGCCTCGAGGTTGAGGTTGTTGATCGTGCCGACGTTCTTGGGGTCGCCCGCGTCCTTCTTCAGGTACGAGGGGATGGCCGCGTCGCCCTCCGAGGGGGCGTAGCCGACCGGCTTCACACCCAGCGAAACAACGTTGTCGAACTCGCCGACGTCCAGCACGACGACGCGCTTCGGGGCGGCCTTCAGCTCGGTCGTGCCCATGGCGTGGGTGAGCGTGCGGGGGAACTGACCGGCCGGGGCGTCGGTGCCGTACGCCGCCGTCTTCTGCGCCGCGTCGCCGAAGTCCTTGCCGCCCGTCGCGACCGCGGCCTTCTTCCCGCTCCCGTCGCCGGCCCCGCCCGATCCGGCGGTCCCCCCGTCGTCGCTTCCGCAGGCCGAGAGGGACAGGGCGGCCACTACGGCCAGGCCGACTGCGGCAGTGCCGCGGCGTCGAAGGGACATCACTTGCTCCAGTTGGGGGGCACACAGGCACTTCTTAGGAATGCCTAACCTTAGGCACCCGATTTCTCTCGATGCACACCCACCCCCGGCCTCTCAGGCGAATCCGGGCATCGCCACCCTTATGTGTGAAGTGACGTGGCTCGTGTTGTTCGGCAGGAAGTGCGAAAACTAGCTTCGGTTGCCGGAGGTGATGAGTCGATGACTGCCTGTGCCATCGAGGACGGGACCGCTGAGGCGGCCGGAACCGGCGAGACGGTGGAGCCGGAGTCCGACGAACCGGACGCGGCCGAAACGCCGACGGATCCGGCGGAGGCGTCGGCGGAGCAGACGGCGGACGCGCTCGACGACGCCCTGGACACGGCGGCGGAAGCGGCCGGAGCAGCGGAACCACCGGCCCCTGGCGAAACGGTTTTGCCCGCGTTCACGCTCACGGCCGACGGTGCGTACGCCGCCCGGCTCACGGCCGCCCGTGACGCGTCCGGCGGGACCGGCGGCGGGGCCGACGCCGCCTGGTTCGTGGAGCGCTGGACGCTGGACGGGCCCGAGCCGTACGCCGTACCGCTCCCGCTCGACCAGCCGGAGGAGGCCGACTCCCAGGTGCTGCCGCTGGCCGACGGGCGGGTGCTGATCGGGCGCCGGGTCGCGGACCGGCACACCTTCTCACTGCTCTACCCGACCGGCCCCGGCACGGGCGAACTCCTGCTGGGGGCCGTCGCATGCGAGGCGATGACCCTGCTGCCGCCCTCGCCGGACGGCACCAGCGCGTACGCCCTGTCGGTCGGCGAGTACTCCACCTCGCTCTGGCGGGTGGCCGGCGGCGCCTTCGGGCCGGAGCACCTCGCGGATCTGCCGGGCCGCTGCTCCGGCGGGGTCTGGCTGGACCGGGCGGGCCGGCTGCTGGCCCTGGACCGGGAGCCGGCGGGCGGCGGCCCGGTGAAGGCGGTCGCGGTGGACCTGGGGCGGGGCGCCGAGATGACGCCGCTGCTGCAGATCGCGCCCGACAGCAACGACCGGCTGCTGCTGGCCGATCCGGACAGCGGCCTGCTGCTGATCCGCTCGGACGCGCCCGGACACGACCGGCTCGGCTGGGGGGTGCTGGGCAGCTGTCTGCCGGTGCGCTTCCCGGAGTGCCTGCGGCTGCCGGACTGCGCCGTGACGCCGTTCGCCGTGCAGCCGGGCCAGATGCTGATGCCGGAGAGCTGTGCGGTGGCCCTTCGGATCGACGGGGCGGCGGGCAGCTGGGTCGGCGTCTGGCGTCCGGCTGGCCGCCGGCTGCACCAGCTCGCCGCGCCCGTGGGCTGGCAGGCCGGCAGCGGGGTCTGGTCCCGCGAGGGCGTGCTGAGGCTCCCGTACGCGAACGGGGAGACGGCCTGCGCGGTGGCGCTCCTTGAGGCGCCCGAGGACGTGGAGCACGGGGTGGGGGCGGCCGGACCCGGCTGCGGCGAAAGCGGTATGCAACCGTCCGCGGCCACGATGCCTCCTCCTGTGTGTAGGCCGGTTCCACTGGGGCAGGCGCCTCTCGTGGGGCGTACCGCTCCTGACTAAGCTTGGACCGGGGCTCACGCAACCGTGCACCGCGGTCACCTGCGGTGACCTTTCCCCGGGTGCGGGTGGTGTGACGGCTCCGGAGACACACACGTAAGCGATCACAACGGGGTGACTTCCCACATGTCTGAAGCCCGAACCGACACGACCCAGACGCGCCCGCCGGGGGCGGACGCGCTACGGGCCGAAGCCGGCGGCTCCGGAAAGCACCGGGGCGGCGTGGCCGTGGACGACTCGGCGGCGCAGCCGCTCGGCCGCCACCGCCGCCCCTCCGAAGGAGGCAGCAGGGCGGCCTGACCGCCCAGGAACACGACGAGGGAGGGGAGGGCCCCCGCAGCCGGCCGGCTGCGGGGGCCCTCCCCCTGTGCGGGGCTGCGGGGCGCGGCCGTCAGCCGCGCTTGAGTCCCAGCACCTCCGCCGCCGCGAACGTCTCGTTCGGCGGGCGGTCCTCGTAGTACGGCGAGATCAGCTCGTCCAGCTCGTCGAAGGAGAACGCCTCCTTGGCCGAGTCGAACTTCGCGGCCACCCTGGGGCGTTCGACGATCGCGACCATGCCCCCGTGGACCACGAGGAGCTGCCCGTTGACCTTGGCCGCCGCCGGGGAGGCGAGATAGCCGACGAGCGGCGAGACATGCTCGGGGGCGAGCGCGTCGAGCCGTCCGTCCCGGGGTTCCTGGAAGCCCGCGAAGACGTCCTCGGTCATCCGGGTCCTGGCGCGCGGGCAGATGGCGTTGGCGGTGACGCCGTACTTGGCCAGGGCCAGCGCGGTGGAGGTGGTCAGTCCGACGATGCCGCCCTTGGCCGCCGCGTAGTTGGGCTGGCCCGCCGAACCCGCCAGGAATGCCTCCGACGAGGTGTTGACGATCCGCCCGTAGACCGGGCCGCCGGAGGCCTTGGACCGGGCGCGCCAGTGGGCCGCGGCGAAGTGCGTGGTGTTGAAGTGGCCCTTGAGGTGCACCCGTACGACCGAGTCCCACTCGTCCTCGGTCATCGAGAAGATCATCCGGTCGCGGAGGATGCCCGCGTTGTTGACCAGGATGTCGAGCCGGCCGTACGTCTCGACGGCCAGTTCCACCAGGGCGCGGGCCTGTGCGTGGTCGGACACGTCGCCGAGGTGGGCGACGGCCCGGCCGCCCGCCGACCTGATCTCCCCGGCGACCTCCTCGGCGGGGGCGGCCGACGCCTCGCCCGAGCCGTCGCGGCCGGGCTGCCCGTAGTCGTTGACGACGACGGCCGCGCCGAGCCGCGCCAGTTCCAGTGCCTCCGCGCGGCCGAGGCCGCGCCCGGCGCCGGTGACGATCGCGGACAGTCCGTCCAGGGGAAGTGACATCGGATCTCGGGGTCCTCTCGGGAGGGAGCGGGCGGGGCGGGCGGTTCAGAGTTCGATGCAGGTACGCAGCGACTCGCCGGTCCGCATCTGGTCGAGGGCGTCGTTGACACCGTCGAGCCGTACCCGGTGGGTGATCATCGACTCGAGGTCGATGCGGCCGGCCCGCCAGAGCGCAATGGCCCGCTCGTACGACCGGAGCACGTCCCCTCCCCCGTACATGGAGGGCAGAATGCGCTTCTCGTCGAGGAACAGCTCGAACATGTTGACCTGGAAGTTGTCGTCCATGGCGCCCGCGCCGACGATGCAGAGGGTGCCGCCGCGCCGGGTGTTCTCGTACGCGGTACGGGCCGTGGCGGACTTGCCGACGACCTCGAAGACGTAGTCGAAGCCCTCGCCCGCCGTGATCCGCTGCCGGGCGTCGGCGAACTCGTCGGGCGAGACCGCCTCGGTCGCGCCGAACCGCAGCGCCGCCTCGCGCCGGGAGGCGACCGGGTCCACGGCGACGATCTGGGCGGCGCCCTGCACCCGGGCGCCCTGGATCGTGGAGATGCCGACGCCGCCGCAGCCGATCACGGCGACCGACGAACCGGCCTCCACCTTCGCGGTGTTGATGGCCGCGCCGAGGCCGGTGGTGACCCCGCAGCCGATCAGCGCGGCGATCTCGAACGGCACGTCGTCGGGGATCGGCACCGCGCAGCCCGCGCCGACGACGACCTCCTCGGTGAAGGTGCCGGTCCCGGCGAAACCGAACACATCGCCGCCGGGCCGCCTGAAGTTGGGCGTGCCCGCGTTCATGAACCCGGCCAGGCAGAGCTGGGTCTGACCGCGCTTGCAGGCCGGACACGCCCCGCAGGCGGGCAGCCAGCAGACCAGCACCCGGTCGCCCGCGCTCAGGCCGGTCACCCCGTCGCCGACGTCGACGACCTCGCCGGCGCCCTCGTGGCCGGGGATGAAGGGGGCGGGCTGCGGCAGCACTCCGCTCATCGCGGAGACGTCGGAGTGGCACAGCCCGGTGGCCCGGATGCGGAGCCTGACCTTGCCGGGGCCGAAGCCCACCGCCTCGACGTCGTCGAGGACTTCGAGTTTGTCCTGGCCTATCTCGTGCAGTACGGCTGCGCGCATGGTGCGGCTCCCCTCACAGGTGCTGTCGGTGATCGGTTCAGGAGTGTTCGACGAAGGTGTCGCCGAGGACCGCGGCGTCGTCCCGCTCCGCGGCCGTCACCTCCACCCGGACCAGGTCCTCGGCGGTCCACATCCGGATCCGGAGGGTCTCGCCGGGGAAGACGACCCCGGCGAACCGGGTGCGGCAGGAGCGGACACGGGCCGCGTCGCCGCCGAGGACCGTGTCGGTGACTGCCTTGAGCGTCATCCCGTATGTGCACAGTCCGTGCAGGATCGGCCGGTCGAAGCCGGCCCGCGCAGCGAAGGCGGGGTCGGCGTGGAGCGGGTTCCAGTCCCCGGAGAGCCGGTAGAGCAGCGCCTGGTCGGGCCGGACCGGCCGCTCCACGACGTGGTCGGGGGCGGTCTTTGGGTACGCCGTCCGTCCGGACGGGCCGCGTTCACCGCCGAAGCCGCCCTCGCCGCGCACGAAGATCCGGGCGTCGTTGGTCCACAGCGGGCCGTCGTCGTCGGCGGCCTCGGTGCGCAGCACCAGCACGGCCGCCTTGCCCTTGTCGTACACGGCGGCGACCTTCGAGGTCTGTACGGCACTGCCCCGCACCGGGATCGGCCGGTGCACCCGCACGCTCTGGCCGCCGTGCAGGACGGCCGCGAGGTCGACGTCTATGCCGGGTGAGGAGAGCCCGGCGGTCATACCCAGCCCGGCGCCGGCGACCGTGGCGAAGGAGGGCAGCACCTGGAGCCGGGACTCCAGCGTGTAGCGCAGCTCGCCGGGGTCCACGGCCGGGTCGGCCAGGCCGGGGCGGGTGCCCGCGCCGATCCCGAGGTGGTAGAGCTGCACGTCCTTGTGGTCCCAGCTGATGGGGCCGGTGCGGGGTTCGGCAGCGAGAGCTTTTTCGGCATCAATGGGCATGGGGAAGCTGCTCCTCGACGGGTCCTGAACACTTCCTGGCGGCGCGTGGCTGGTTCCTGGGCGGTTCCCCCGGCGGTGGGAGACCTCGGTGCGGCCGTCCGCACCGTCGGCCGCACCGAGGCCGTGCGGGGACCGGGAACGGCGTCCGTTCTAGAACGCGTTCTAGCCGGTTGGCCCCATGTATAACGCAGCGCCCAGCAGTTGGGAAGACTGCTGACGTCACGTCAGATCGTGGGGCGGGAAGCCCCGCTCACCCCCGAAGCCCTCCCGCCCGCGTCCGCGATGACATTTGTCATCGCGGACTGCGTACATACGCATCTGCCGCAGCGCGCTCACTCTCCGTAGCGTTGTTCTCATGAAAAAGACAACGGGGAACGAGGCCGCGGTGGTCTTCACCGGGGCGGTGAAGACCTTCGGCAGGACCGGACAGAGCGTGCGGGCCGCGGACGGGATCGGACTGACCGTCGAGCGGGGCGAGACCGTCGCGCTCCTCGGGCGGAACGGGGCGGGCAAGTCGACCGCCATCAGCCTGCTGCTCGGGCTGAACGAGCCGGACGAGGGCAGTGTGCGGGTACTCGGCCGCTCGCCCGGGCAGGCGGTCCGGGCCGGCCTGGTCGGCGCCATGCTCCAGGACGGTCGCCCCATACAGCGGGTGACGGTCCGTGAGCTGATCACCTTTGTGGCGTCCACGTATCCAAGTCCCCTGCCGGTCGCCGAGGCGCTGGAGCTGGCGGGTGTCGCGGAGTACGCGAACCGGCGGATCGACAAGCTCTCCGGCGGCCAGATACAGCGGGTCCGGTTCGCCGTCGCCCTGGCCGGCAATCCGGAGCTGATCGTGCTGGACGAGCCGACCGCCGCCCTGGACGTGGAGGGGCGGCGCGCGTTCTGGGAGTCCATGCGGGCCTACGCCCGGCGCGGCAACACGGTGCTCTTCTCCACCCATTACCTGGAGGAGGCCGATGAGAACGCCGACCGGATCGTCGTCATCGACCGGGGCCGGATCGTCGCGGACGGCAGCGGCGAGGCCGTCAAGCGCGCGGCCGGCCACAGCAGGGTCGCCTTCGATCTGGCGGGCCGGTCCACCGAGGGGCTGGAGGTGTTTCCGGGTGTCGTCACCGTCGAGGTGACCGGCGACCGCGCGGTGCTGCACACGGACGACCCGGACGCCACGGTGGTGGAGCTGGCCCGGCTGGGCATGGTGCGGGGCCTTCAGGTCTCCCCGGCCACGCTGGAGGCCGCGTTCCTCTCCCTCACGACGTCCTCCGGAGCCTCTTCCGCCGCACTTCCCACGCCATCCCCCACCCCACCCCCCGCCGCATCCGTCCGGACCGAGAAGGAGATCGTCTGATGTTCCGCTACATCGTGCTCGAAATCCGCCGGACCCTGCGCGACGGCGCCTTCCTCGTCTTCGGCACGGGCATGCCGGTGATGATGTACCTGATCTTCACCAATATCGGCGGGGGCGGCGACGTCGACGGCTGGAAGACCGCCTCGATGGTCGGGATGGCCGCGTACGGGGCGCTCGGCTCGGCCATGTCGATCGGGACGGGGGTCGCCTCCGACAAGTCCCTCGGCTGGCTCCAGCAGTTGCGGGTCACCCCGCTCTCCCCGACCCATGCGGTCATAGGCCGTGCGATCAGCGGTTCGGTGACCGTGCTGCCGACGATCCTGACGGTGCTGCTGGCCGGTGGCCTGGTCAACGGCGTACGGATGGCGGCCTGGCAGTGGGCCGTGCTGGTGCTGCTGCTGTGGGCCGGCGCCCTGCCCTTCACCCTGCTCGGCCTGGGCAACGGCTACCGCCTCACCCCGCAGGGCACCGGAGTCGTCAACGTCGCCTGCCTGATGGGCTTCGGGGTCGTCGGCGGGCTGTGGTTCCCGCTGGAGCTGCTGCCCGAGTGGCTGCGTTCCGTCGGCAGGTTCACCCCGGCCAACCGGTTCGCCGACCTGGGATGGGCGACCACCGAGGGCCATGCACCGGGCGCCGCGACGCTCGGCGTGCTCTGCGCCTGGCTCCTGCTGTTCGGTTCGTACGCGGTGATCTCGTACCGTCGGTCCGCGAGGACCGTGTGACGGGAGTGAGCATGTCCGGGAACGGAAGACTGACACGCAGGCAACGGCGCCGGCTGCGCAGGGAGCACGGCCGCCCCGGTCCGCCGGGACCCTACGCGCTGCTGCCCTGGCTGCTGATGGGCCTGGGGTCCTTCTCGAACCTCTTCCAGGGCGAGACCCCCAGCCCGTGGATCGGCGGGGCGGGACTGCTCGCCTTCAACTCCCTCTACATCTCGGTGGTGTTCCGGGGCTTCGTCAAGGAGAAGCGCGAGGCGCGGGCGACCTACGTCCTGCTGGGCGCGATGGCCGTGGTCACCTTCGGTCTGGCCATCGGGTACGGCGGCAGCTGGCTGCTGTTCTTCCCGCTCCTCTCGCTGGCCTGCGGCACCGTCCTGCGCAAGCGCTGGCTCGTCGTCACGCTGTTCGGCCTCGCCGTGTCGGCCTGCGCGATCGCCGTGTGGCGCGGGGACAGCGCGTCGACGCCCTGGACCCTGGCCTACGGCACCTTCATCTCCGGTGCGGTGACGTCCGCGATCCTCACCCTGTCGGAGACCGTGATGGAGCTGCGCGCCACCCGGCAGGAGCTGGCCAGGACCGCCGTCGAGCGGGAGCGGCTGCGCTTCTCCCGCGATCTGCACGACCTGCTGGGCCACACGCTCTCGGTGATCGTGGTGAAGTCCGAGGCCGCGCGCAGGCTCGCGCCGCGCGACATGGACGCCGCCCTCTCCCAGGTCGCCGACATCGAGTCCGTCGGGCGGCAGGCGCTCACCGAGATCCGTGAGGCCGTCACCGGCTACCGCGAGGGGAGCCTCGCCACCGAGCTGGACCGGGCCAGGTCGGCGCTGACGGCCGCCGGGATCGAGCCGTCCGTGCGGCGCTCCGGCCCCCCGCTCGCCCCGCAGACCGAGGCGCTGCTCGGCTGGGTGGTGCGGGAGGCGGTCACCAACGTCGTGCGTCACTCCACCGCGACCCGCTGCGCGTTCGAGGTGGACGGCAACCCGGAGCGGGTCAGGCTGACCGTCACCGACGACGGCCGGGGCGAGGCCGCCGCTCCGGCGCCCACCCCGGGCATCGGCGGCACGGGACTGAAGGGCCTCACCGAGCGCCTGGCGACGGCGGGCGGCTCCCTCACGGCGGGTCCGGGACCGGCCGGCGGCTTCGTGGTCACCGCCGAACTCCCGGTGGACGCGCCCGGTGAAGAGAACGACGACCCGGCGTCGCCCCCTACCCTGGGCCGGTGAACGAGATGCCGCAGGATCAACCGCCCGCCAAGTCCGTACGGGTGCTGCTCGCCGAGGACCAGGGCATGATGCGGGGCGCGCTCGCCCTGCTGCTGGGGCTGGAGCCGGACATCGAGGTGGTGGCCCAGGTGGGCGCGGGCGACGAGATCGTGGGCGCGGCGCTGACGTCCCGGCCCGATGTGGCGCTGCTGGACATCGAACTCCCGGGCCGCAGCGGTCTGGACGCGGCGGCGGACCTGCGCGAGGAGGTGCCGGACTGCCGGGTGCTGATCCTCACCACGTTCGGCCGGCCCGGCTATCTGCGGCGCGCGATGGAGGCCGGGGCGGCCGGGTTCCTGGTCAAGGACGGCCCGGTCGAGGAGCTCGCGTCGGCGATCCGCCGGGTGCTGACCGGTGAGACGGTGATCGATCCGACGCTGGCCGCCGCCGCGCTGAGCGCCGGGCCGAGCCCGCTGACCGCGCGGGAACGCGACGCGCTGGTCGCCTCGGTGGACGGGGCGACGGTCGCCGACATCGCGGAGAAGCTGCATCTGTCGGAGTCGACGGTTCGCAACTACCTCTCCTCGGCGATCGGCAAGACCGGCACCCGCAACCGGATGGAGGCGGTCCGGGCGGCCCGGCAGCAGGGCTGGCTCTGAGGGACGGGCCCGCGAGCGGGCCCGCAGGGGCGAGGGCGGGGAACCTCTCCTCGCGCTTCACCCACCATCGCTTCACGCACCACCGCTTCATGCACCATCGCTTCACGCACCACCGCTTCACGCACCATCGTTCGTAGGACCGTTACCGGGGGGCACGGCCATTTTTATGACATCCCGCACCACCGCACCCGGGCGCACTCTGCCCGTCTGGCCACTGCCGATGCTGTGGACCCTCGCCCTCGGGCTCTGGGGGCTGTCGCGGCAGGACAGTGTGTGGCGGGACGAGGCCGCGACCTGGCAGGTGGCCCAGCGGTCCACCGACGACCTGGCGGATCTGCTGGCGCACATCGACGCGGTGCACGGCTGCTACTACCTGCTGATGCACACCCTGTTCGGCTGGTTCGGGGCGAATACCACGACCCTGCGGCTGCCCTCCGTGCTGGCGATGGCGGTGGCGGCGGCCTGTGTGGCGGCGATCGGCGGGCGGCTGGGCGGGAAGTGGGCCGGGCTCGGGGGCGGGATGGTGTTCGGGCTGCTCCCCGCCGTGCAGTTCTACCTGCAGGAGGGCCGCCCGTACGCGCTGGTCGCGGCCGGGGCCGGGGTCGCGACCCTGCTCCTGGTGACCCTGCTCCAGGGTCACGGCGGCGCGGGCCGCTGGGCGGCGTACGCGGGCGCGGTCCTCGTCTGCGCCCTGCTGAACTGGCTGTCGCTGCTGATCCTGCCCGCCCATCTGGTGACCCTGGCCCGCTCGGGGGCCGGGCGCGGCGTCCTCCTGCGCTGGGCTGCGGCCTCGGCGGCGGCGCTGGCCGGTGCGCTGCCGCTGATCGTGTTCACCACCCGCGACCAGGCCGGGCAGGTGTCCTGGATACCCCCGCTGACCTGGCACATGCTGATCGGCCCGGCGATCCTGCTGGCGATCGGCGGGCTCGGGGCGCTGGTGGACCGGCCGGGGCAGGACGGGCTGTCGGTGGCCTCGGTCGGATTACCGCTGCTGGCGATACCCCAGGCCGGGCTGGCCGGGCTCTCGCTGATCGAGCCGCTGTTCCTGGACCGGTATGTGCTGTTCAGCCTGCTGGGCCTGGCGCTGCTGATCGGCGCCGGACTGCAGGCGGCGGTGCGGGCGGCCGCGCCCCGGTTCCCGGCGGCGTCGACGTGGCTGGTGCCCGTGCTGCTCGGCGCGGCGGTGCTGGCGCTGCTGCCGCAGTCGCTGGCCAAGCGGTCCCCGGAGAGCCGGGTGGACGACGTACTCGCCATGACGGCGGACATACGGCGGCTCAAGGAGCCGGGGGGCGCGGTGGTGTTCGTGCCGTCGGCGCGGCGCGACGCGAAGCTGGTCTCGCCGGACGCGTTCAGCGGGCTGCGGGACATCGCGCTGGAGCGAGGCCCCCTGGAGTCCGGGACGCTGAACGGGGTGGAGGCCGAGCCCGCGCGGATACAGGACGCGATGCTGGCCGAGCGGCGGATACTGATGGTGACGGACACCCCGGACGCGTCGCTGCCGTTGACCGCGCGGAGGGACACGGTGAAGTCGGCCGTGCTGAAGCGGCACTTCACCGTGGTGGCGGACGCACAGGTGCGCGGCCGGCGGGTGACGCTGTACGAGCGCACCGGCTGAACGGACGCGCCGGCCCTCGGCCCCCGCCCCCGGCCGCCGCGCTCAGTGCGGGGCGGGCCGGTGGCGGGGCAGCCAGACGACCATCAGGAGGAGTCCGCCGAGCAGGACCGAGCCCGCGGTCCGGAAGGCCAGGGCGTAGCCCTCGGTGAGCGCCTCCGGGCTCGTGCCGCCCGCGGTGCGGGCCGCGGCGACCGTGGAGAGCACGGCCAGGCCGAGCGCGCCGCCCATCGTGCGGGAGGTGTTCACCAGACCGGAGACGAGACCGGCCTCGCCGTGGGCCGCGCCGGCGGTCGCCAGGGAGGCGAGCGGGGTGGACGCGAGCCCGGCACCGGCCATCATCAGCACGCCGGGCAGGCAGACCGCGGTGAGGTAGCCGCCGTCGGCGGTCATCAGGGACTGCCAGCCGAAGCCGGCCGCGGCGACCGCCGTGCCGATGAGCGCGAGGTTCTTCGCCCCGGTGCGGGCCATCAGCCGCGGCGCGCTCTTGGAGCCGATCACGACGGCCAACGAGGTGGGGATCAGGGCGAGTCCGGCCTCCAGCGCGCTGTAGCCCAGGACGTTCTGCGCGTACACGGTCATGAAGTACCACATGGAGAAGGTGGCGGAGCCGACCACCATCATCGCGACGTTCGCCGAGGCCACCGCCCCGTTCCCGAGCACCCGCAAAGGCATCAGCGGCTTCGCCGTGCGCGCCTCCACCAGGACGAACAGGGCGAGCAGGGCCAGGCCGCCGAGCAGCGGCACCAGGGTCGCGGCCGCGCCCCAGCCCGACTCCTCGGTCTGCACGATCCCGTACGCCACGGAGGCCAGCCCCGCCGTGACGAGGACGGCGCCGAGGATGTCGAGGCGGCTGCGTTCGCCCGCGCGGCCCTCGGCGAGCCAGATCGCGGCGCCGGCCAGGACGAGCACCCCGATGGGCACGTTGATCAGGAGGACCCAGCGCCAGGAGAGCGCGTCGGTGAGCACCCCGCCGATCAGTCCGCCCGCGGCGCCGCCGCCCGCGCCGACCGCCATCCAGGTGCCGATGGCCTTGGCCCGGGCGGGGCCCTCGGGCACGGCGGCGGTGAGCAGGGTGAGGGTCGCGGGCGCGAGCACGGCGGCGCCCAGCCCCTGGGCGGCGCGGGCGGCGAGCAGCTGCCAGCCCTCCTGGGCGAATCCGCCCGCGAGGGAGGCGGCGGTGAACAGGCCGAGGCCGACGAGGAACATCCGCTTGCGGCCGTAGAGGTCGGCGGCCCGCCCGCCGAGCAGCATGAACCCGGCGAACGCGATCGAGTACGCGTTGAGCACCCACTGCAGCCCGGCGGCGCTCAGCCCCAGGTCGGTGCGCATGGACGGGAGGGCCACATTGACGACCGACACATCGAGCACGACGAGGAACTGTCCGACGCAGGCGGCGAGCACCACCGCCCAGGTGCGGGTCCGGAGCCGGCCGGTGCGGAGTACGGGCGTCGTGACGTCAACCATGGGTGTCATACTCTCAGCCGCCCTGCGCCCCGTACATCGGTTTCCGGTCCCGGCCGGCCTCGGTCCAGCGGCGTAGGACCGGGGCTCCAGCGGAAACCTCGGGGCCCGTCCGCCCCTCAGCGGCGCAGGAGGGTCACCACGGCGGCGCCGCCGAGGCCGATGTTGTGGGCGAGCCCGGTCCGTGCGCCGGGCACCTGGCGGGCCCCGGCCTCGCCCCTGAGCTGCCACGTGAGTTCGGCGGCCTGGGCGATTCCGGTGGCACCGAGCGGATGCCCCTTGGAGATCAGCCCGCCGGACGGGTTGACCACCCAGCGGCCGCCGTGGGTGGTGGCGCCGGACTCGACGAGCAGACCGGACTCGCCCTCGCCGCAGAGCCCGAGCGCCTCGTAGGTGAGGAGTTCGTTGATGGAGAAGCAGTCGTGGAGCTCGATGACGTCGAGGTCGCCGGCGCCGATGGATGCGGCCTCGTACACCTGCCGGGCCGCCTCCCGCGCCATGGGCAGTCCGACCGCGTCGATGCAGGTCCCGGAGGCGAAGGAGGCCTCGGTGTCGGTCGTCATGGCCTGGGCGGCGATCTCCACGGCCCGTCCGCCGAGGCCGTGCCGCTCCACGAAGCGCTCGGAGACGACGACGGCCGCCGCCGCCCCGTCGGAGGTCGGGGAGCACTGGAGCCGGGTCAGCGGGTGGTGGACCGGCTTGGCGGCGAGGACCTCCTCGACCGTGTACGGGTCGCGGAACTGGGCGTTCGGGTTGTCCGCGGAGTGGCGGTGGTTCTTGGCGGCGACGGCGGCGAGCTGCGCCTCGGTCGTGCCGTACATCCGCATGTGCTCGCGGGCCGCGTTGCCGAAGATCTGGGCGGTGGGCGGGGTCGTCCCGAAGCCGTGGGCAGCGGCCATGATCCCGTAGTGCCGGGCGACCGGGGACGTCCTGAAATCGCCTGCTCCGCCGTCGGATCCGCCGCCGCCGAGCGAGCCGCGCGCCATCTTCTCGAAGCCGAGCGCGAGGACGCAGTCGCTGCCGCCGCCCTCGACGAACTGGCGGGCCGTCATCAGCGCGGTGGAGCCGGTGGCGCAGTTGTTGTTGACGTTGTAGACGGGCACCCCGGTCAGGCCGAGGCCGTAGACGGCGCGCTGTCCGGCGGTGGAGGCCTGGAAGCAGTAGCCGACGGCGGCCTGCTGGATGTCCTCGTACGTCAGGCCGGCGTCGGCGAGCGCGGCGGTGCCGGCCTCCTTCGCCATGTCCCAGTACTGCCAGTCGCGGGTCTCGGGCTTCTCGAACCTCGTCATCCCGACGCCGACGATGTAGGACCTCATCATGGATTCCCTTCAGTCCCGGGGGAGGCCGAGGATGCGCTCGGCGACGACATTGAGCTGGACCTGTGTGGTGCCGCCGGCGATGGTCAGGCAGCGGGACATCAGAAAGCCGTGCACCGCCCGCTCCCCCTCCCCCTCGTACACCGCCCCGTCCGGGCCGAGGAGTTCCAGGGCGAGTTCGGCGGCCTTCTGCTGGTGGACGGTCTGGACGAGTTTGCGTACGGAGGCGCCCGCGCCCGGTTCGAGGCCGGAAACCTGCTGGAGTGTGGTGCGCAGGCCGATGCAGGCCAGGGCGTGGGCCTCGGCGGCGAGGGCGCCGATCCGGGCCCGGCAGGCGCCGTCGAGTCCGGCGGCGCGGGCGATCAGCGCCTCCAGGCCGGTGTCGAAGCTCATCTGGTCGGCCATGTGGACGCGTTCGTTGCCCAGGGTGTTGCGGGCGACCCGCCAGCCGCCGCCCGGTTCTCCGACGAGTGCGTCGGGGGGCAGCAGGACGTCGTCGAAGTACACCTCGTTGAAGAGGGCGTCGCCGGTGATCTCCTTCAGCGGGCGGATGTCGATGCCCTCGGTGTTCTTCATGTCGACGAGGAAGTAGCCGAGCCCCTGGTGCTTGGGGGCGTCCGGGTCCGTCCTGGCGAGCAGGATCCCGTGGTCGGCCCACTGGGCGGCGCTCGTCCACACCTTCTGGCCGTTGATCCGCCAGCCCTCGCCGGTGCGTTCGGCGCGGGTGCGCAGCGAGGCGAGGTCGGAGCCCGCGCCGGGTTCGGAGAAGAGCTGGCACCACCGGAGGTCGCCGCGCAGGGTGGGCAGGAGGTAGCGGTCCTGCTGGGCGGGTGTCCCGTGGGCGATGAGGGAGGGCACCACCCAGGTGGCGATGGACAGGTCGCTCAGCTCGACACCCTGCTCGCGCAACTCCTGCTGTACGGCCAGCTGTTGTACGGGGCCGGCGTCCAGCCCGTGGGGCGCGGGCAGATGCGGGGCCGCGTAGCCGGTGGGGGCGAGGGTCCGGCGGGCGGCGTGCGGGTCGAGGCCCCGGGCGGCGGCGACGGCCTCGCGGGCGGCCGCGCGGTGTGCGGCGGCCTCCGGCGGGAGTTCCAGGGCGAGCTCGCGGCGCGCCCCGTCACCGGCGAGCCGGACGGCCCGCTGCCGGTGGCCGTCCCCGGCGCCCAGCAGCTGCCGGGCGACCACGGCCCGGCGCAGATACAGATGGGCGTCGTGCTCCCAGGTGAAGCCGATGCCGCCGAGGACCTGGATGGCGTCCTTGGCACAGCTGTAGGCGGCGTCCAGCGCGGTCGCCGCGGCGAGGGCGGCGGTCAGGCCGCGCGCCTCGGCTGGCCCGGTGGCGGCACGGGCGGCGTCCCAGGTCAGGGCGCGGGCCTGTTCGACGCGTACGAGCATGTCGGCGCAGAGGTGCTTGACGCCCTGGAACTGCCCGATGGGCCGGCCGAACTGCTCGCGGACCTTGGCGTGTTCGGTGGCGGTGTGCAGCGCGTGGGCCGCGGTGCCGCACGCCTCGGCGGCCAGGAGCACGGCGGCCAGGTCGCGGACGAGCCCGGAGTCGGTGGCCAGCAGCCGCCCGGCGGGGACGAGGACCCCGTCGGCGCGGATCGCGGCGGTGGGCCGGGTCGGGTCGGTGCCGCGGTGCGGGCGCACGGTCAGCCCGCGCGCCCCGGTGTCGACGGCGAACCAGCGGATGCCGTCCGCGTGGGCGGCGGGGAGCAGCAGCAGAGCGGCGTCGGCCCCCGACAGGACGGGCGGCGGGTCCCCGTCGAGGAGGTGGCCGCCCTCGTGCTCGACGGCGGTGAGGGTGCCGGGGCCGAGGGCGACGGCGCCGATGCGGGTGCCGGCCGCCAGGTCGCGTACGAGCTCTCCGGCGCCGGCCGCGTTCAGTACGGCCGAGGCGAGGGCGTTCGCCAGGTGGGGGCCCGGGAGGGCGGCGCGGCCCGCCTCCTCCAGGACGACGGCCAGATCGAGGAGGGTGCCGCCCCCGCCCCCGTACTCCTCGGGCAGATGGATGCCGAGCAGCCCCTGTCCGGCGAGCCCGTCCCAGTACGCGGGGCGTGCGCCGGAGGGAGTTCCGCTGGAGTCCGCGTCGAGAAGTCTGCGGATTTCTGCGGGTGGCACGGCTCGCGCCAGCCACCCCCGTACGGCCTGTGCGAGCGCGCGGTGTTCTTCGGTGATTCCGATGCCCATGCGGATCCTCGCCGGTCGCAGCCACTGGAACGGCGCAAGAGTAGAACACGTTCCAATCTGACGGAAGGTCAGATGGACATCCGGTTGCGGCCCGGACGGGAGCCCGGCCCGGGGGCGTGTCCTGTTCGTGCCCCGTTCACCGGAATACCGCGGACATGCGGAAGGTTTCACCCTGCACACACTTGGCGGTCGACGCTGCCCGCCGCGAGGACCGCACTCCTGCCCGCCCCGCCCCCTCACCGCTGCCCGGAGGCCGCGCATGCCACAGACGACGCACGAACAGCCCGCCGCGGAGCTTCCCGATCCGCGGACGGCGAGGGCGGGTCGCGGGATCGTCCCCGTCCTCGCGTTCGCGGGCATCACCGTCGCGGTGATGCAGACCCTGCTCGTCCCCATCATCAAGGACCTGCCCGCCCTTCTGCACACCGACCCGTCGAACGCCACCTGGGTGATGACGGCGACGCTGCTCGCCGGAGCCGTCTCCACGCCGATCATGGGGCGGCTCGGGGACCTGAACGGCAAGCGCCGGATGCTGCTGGCCAGCCTCGCCGTGATGGTGATCGGCTCGCTGATATGCGCGTTCACCGACGACCTCGTGATCATGATCGTGGGCCGCGCCCTCCAGGGCTTCGCCATGGGCGCCATCCCGCTGGGCATCGGCATCATGCGCGACGAGCTGCCGCGCGAGAAGCTCGGCTCGGCCATGGCCCTGATGAGCTCCTCGATCGGGGTGGGCGGCGGACTCGCGCTGCCCGCCGCCGCGCTGGTCGCCCAGCACACCGACTGGCACACCCTCTTCTTCGGCTCGGCCGGTCTCGGCGTGCTCGCGATGGCGCTGACCGCGGTGGCCGTGCCGGAGACCTCGCTGCGGGCCCCGGGCCGGTTCGACATCACCGGCGCACTCGGCCTCTCGCTCGGCCTGGTGCTCCTGCTGCTGCCCATCACCAAGGGCAGTGACTGGGGCTGGACCTCGCCCACCACGCTCGGGCTGATCGCCGCCTCGCTGGTGGTCCTGGTGCTGTGGGGCCTGTTCGAGCTGCGCAGCGACGCCCCGCTGGTCGATCTGCGCACCACGGCCCGCCGTGAGGTCCTGCTGACCAACCTCGCCTCGATCATGGTCGGGGTCGCCTTCTACGCCGTCTCACTGGTCCTGCCCCAGCTGCTCCAGCTCCCGAAGTCCACCGGCTACGGCCTCGGCCAGTCGATGGTGGTCGCCGGGCTCTGTGTGGCCCCGCTCGGACTGACGATGATGTTCGTCGCCCCGCTGTACGCCCGGATCTCCGCCCGCCGGGGCCCCAAGGTCTCGCTGATGCTCGGCATGCTGATCATCGCGATCGGCTACGGGGCGGGGCTCGGCCTGATGAGCGCCGCCTGGCAGACCGTGGTGACCGCGGTGCTGCTCGGGGCCGGCATCGGGCTCGCCTACTCCTCGCTGCCCGCCCTGATCATCGGGGCCGTCGACGCCTCCGAGACCGGCGCGGCCAACGGGCTGAACACCCTGATGCGTTCGATCGGCACCTCGGTGTCGAGCGCCGTGATCGGCATGGTCCTGGCCCACACGTCGGTGCGGATGGGCCCCGTCACCGTACCCAGCATGGAGGGGTTCCGGACCTCGTTCATGATCGCGACGGGTGCGGTGGTGATCGGCCTGGTGCTGGCGTCGTTCCTGCCGTCGCAGCGCCCGTCCGGCGCGCCGGTCCTGCTGGCGAGCAGCGCGGGCGACGCGGCGGCAGCGCGGACCGGCGCCACCCCGCTCCCCCTCGCCGGCTCCGACGGCTTCCGGGGCCGGGTGCTGGACGCCGAGGGAGCACCGGTGGCCGGCGCCAATGTGACGCTGATCGACCGGCAGGGCCGGCAGGCCGGGCTCACCACGACGGACGCGCAGGGCCGCTGGGCGCTCGCCGCACCCGGCGGCGGCACCTTCGTGCTCGCCGGATCGGCCTCCGGGTACGCGCCCCGCGCCTACCCGGCCGCGTACCCGTCGGACGGCGGCCTCGTGGACACCGATCTGGTGCTGGCGGTCAGCGCACCGGAGCGTCGAAGCGCGCTGCGGTCGTGAGCAGATGAGAGACGTCCGTCCCCACCGGGAGTTCCCTCGGCGCCGTGCCCCGGGTGAACAGCCGGGCGGGGCGGGCGCCCTGGACCCGGGCCCGGTGCCCGTCGACACGCAGCCATGACCCCTCGCGCAGGCCGAGCACCGGGACGTCGTTCTCCTCCAGGAATTCGGTGAGCCGCTCCTCGCGGGTCTCGCCCTTGTGGGTGCTGTCCGGGTCCGGGTCCAGATAGTGCGGGTTGATCTGGAACGGGACCAGGCCCAGCGTCTCGAAGGACGGCGGCTGCACGATGGGCATGTCGTTGGTCGTGCGCAGGGTGGGCGCCGCCATGTTGGTGCCGGCGCTGGCCCCCATGTACGGCAGCCCCGCGCGCACCGCGCCGGTCACGGCGTCGCGCAGACCGGTCCGGTAGAGGGCGCTCAGCAGCCGGAAGGAGTTGCCGCCGCCGATGAACACGGCGTCGGCCGCGTCGAGCGCGGCGGCCGGGTCGGCGTGCTCGTGGACCCCCCGCACGCTGATCCCCGCCGGTTCGAGGGCGTCGCGGACGCGTGCGGTGTACGTGGCGTAGTGGGCGAGCGCGTAGGGCACGAAGGCCAGCCGGGCGCCGGCGGGCAGGAACGCGGTGACGGTGTCGAGGGCGTGTTCCAGGTAACCGCAGCCGTACTGGGTGGAGTTGGAGAGCAGGAGCAGATTCACGGGGTTCCTCTTCGGGTTCTCTCGGTCAGGTCGTGGGGGTGCGGCGCGTCCGGGGCTTCGGGCGCTGGGGCGGGTGGGTGAGGCGCTTCTCCAGCAGTCCGGCCGCGTGCCGCAGCGCTTCGAGGCGGTTCTCCGGTGCGCCCTCGAAGCGCTCCTCGGCCCCGCCCAGGCTGAGGCTCCCGTACGGTTCGCGGCCGAGGAAGACCGGTACGGCGACGGTCGCCACGCCGGTGTCGTACTCCCCGACGGTCCAGGCGTATCCCTGGGCGCGGACCTTCAGGAGCTCCTGCTCCAGCGCGTCCGGGTCGGTGACCGTCCGGTCGGTGAAGCGGGCCATCGGGCGGCCCCGGAAGAGCCGGTGGCGCTGTTCGTCCGGCAGATAGGCGTAGAACGACTTGCTGGTGGCCCCGGCGTGCGCCGGGTAGAGCTCACCGACCAGCGGGTAGTAGCGCAGCGGCCCGGTCTCGCCCTCCTCAGCGGCCACGCACCGCATGTGGAAACTGTCGGGCAGACAGAACAGCACGGTGTCACCGGTGACGCGGCGCAGCTCCTCCAGGACCGGTCCGGCCAGCAGCTCCAGGGATCCCGAGCGCTCCCAGAGCCGGCCCAGCCGCAGTACGGCGGGGCCGATGCGGTAGCGGCGGGTGGCCGGGTCGGAGACCAGGAAGCCGCGCCCCGCGAGGGTGGCGAGCAGCCGCTGGGCCACCGAGGTGTCCCAGCCGAACTCCTCGGCCACCTCGGTCACGCCCCAGTCGGGCCGGGTCCGCTCGAACGCGAGCAGCACCAGGAGCGCCCGGTCGACCGTCTGCAGGGCGCCGGCGGGGGTGCGCCGGTCCAGATCGAACTCCGTCATAGCCATCTCACCATTCAGACCTGAATTGCAGATAACGGGAAACTGTTGCGCTCAACGCTATCCGATCCCGAATCTGCTCTCAGCACCCCGTCCGGCGCCCCACTCCCTGCCGGGCTCCGGACGGGTGTGACGGATGCGCGAGAAAGGCCCCCCATGCTGAAGTACGTACTGGACATCGTCGATCTGCTCGACGACCCCCAGGCCAATGGAAAGACGGTCGCCGAGTACCTCGACTCGGCGGCCGGGGCCGAGGGCTCGTCCGCTCAGGTCACCACCGTCGCCGGTGAGCGGGGCTCGACCGACTTCGTGTCGGTCCGCATCCCCGGTTCCCGGGGGCGCGCGGCCGGCGGCGACGCCCGCACCCTCGGCGTCGTCGGCCGGCTCGGCGGGATCGGCGCCCGGCCCGGGGTGACCGGCCTGGTCTCCGACGCCGACGGCGCGGTCTCGGCGCTGGCCACCGCCGCCAAGCTCCTCGACATGCGCCGCCGGGGCGACGTACTGCCCGGCGACGTGGTCGTCGCGACCCACGTCTGCCCGGACGCGCCGACCGAGCCGCACGACCCGGTGCCGTTCATGGGCTCGCCCGTGGACATCGCCACCATGAACCGGCACGAGGTGACCGGCGAGATGGAGGCGGTCCTGTCCATCGACACCACCAAGGGCAACCGGATCATCAACCACAAGGGCCTCGCCCTGTCGCCCACCGTCAAGGAGGGCTGGGTGCTCCGGGTCGGCGAGCAGCTGGGCGAGCTGCTGGCGGTGGTGACCGGTGAGCCGTTGGTCACGTACCCCGTGACCACGCAGGACATCACGCCGTACGGTAACGGTGCACACCACATCAATTCGATCCTCCAGCCCTCCACCGCGACGGCCGCTCCCGTCGTCGGCCTGGCCATCACCTCGGCCGCCGCCGTGCCGGGCTGCCAGACCGGCGCGAGTCACGAGAGCGACATCGCGTCCGCCGCCCGCTACGCCGTGGAGGTCGCCAAGGCCTTCGGCGCGGGCCACCTGGACTTCCACGACGCGGTGGAGTTCGACAACCTCGTCAACCGCTACGGGTCGCTGGCTCATCTGCAGACCCTCGGCCGCACACCCCAGGAGTCCTGATGGCAGCCGCCCCGCAGTCCGGTGCCGTGGCCCCCGCGGCCAAGAGCATCGGCAGCGACGACTACTCGCTCTCGCGCGTCCCGCGCGACAAGCGGTTCGGTTTCTGGTCGATGCTGCTCCAGTGGCTGGCCCAGTCCGGTTCGATCTCGCAGTTCACGCTCGGCGCCACCATCGGCGTCGGGATGACCTTCGGCAACGCCTTCCTCGCCTTCACGCTCGGCGCGGTGATCCTGGAGATCGTGATCTTCGCGATCGGCCTGGCCGGGATGCGCGAGGGCCTCGCCACCCCGATGCTGACCCGCTGGGTGGGCTTCGGCCGCAACGGCTCCGCGCTGGTCAGCTTCGTCATCGCGGTCAGCCTGGTCGGCTGGTTCGGCGTCCAGAACACGATCTTCGGCAACAGCGTCTCGGCGCTGGTCGGCGGGCCGTCCTGGATGTGGTGCGTGCTCGCCGGGATCGCCATCACCGCGCTGGTGATCTTCGGCTTCAAGTACATGGCCAACTTCGCGAAGATCGTCACCCCGCTCTTCTTCGGCATGGTCGCCTGGTCGGTCGTCACGACGCTGAACGACCACTCGCTGAGCGACCTGGTCCACTCGCCGCCGCCCGGCGACACGATCCCCCTGGCGGTCGCCGCCACCGCCATCGCGGGCGGCTACATGACCGGCGCGATCGTCTCGCCGGAGATGACCCGCTACAACCGCAAGGGCTCGCACGTCTTCCTGCAGAGCGCCTCGTCGATGATCCTGTCCGAGTACATCGTCGGTCTGACCGGTGTGCTGCTCGGCCACCTGGTGAAGAGCAACGAGGTCTCGCACATCGTGCTCTCCACCTCCGGCGCCTTCGGTGTGATCGTGGTCCTGATGTCCACGGCGAAGATCAACGACTGGAACCTGTACGGCTCCTCGCTCGGCGTCGTCAACTTCTTCCAGGTCGTCTTCGGCAAGCGCGTCCACCGCGGCGCGGTCACGATCGTCCTCGGCATCGCGGGCACCCTGCTGTCCGCGGTCGGGATCATGACCCACTTCACCGAGTTCCTCACGATCCTCGGCGTCGCGATCCCGCCGATCGGCGGGATCGTCGTGGCCGAGTACTGGGTCGTGAAGCGGATGCGCAGGCCGCTGGACGAGACCCGGGCGGCCGAGACCCTGCCGACGTCCTCGCCGACCTGGGTCCCGATGTCGCTGGTGATCTGGGTCGCGGCGTTCTGCGTCGGCAAGTTCTACGACGGCGGCATCCCGGCCCTGAACTCGCTGGCCACCGCCTTCGTCCTGTACAGCGTCCTGGGCCTGCTGGGCTGGGTCAGGCCGTACGGCACCTCCGCCCTGGACGACGAGGACGGCGCCGCCCCCGCCGCCCGCACCACCACCCCCGTGGGAGCAGCATGAGCACCGCACCCGGCACCACCCCCCTGGTCCCCGCCTCCGAGGAGGCGCAGGCCGAGGTCATCGACCTCTGCGCCGAGCTGATCAGGTTCGACACCTCCAACCCCACGAGCAACGAACGCGCGAGCGCCGAGTGGGTGGCCGGCCGCCTCGCGGAGGCGGGCATCGCCTCCGAGCTGATCGAGTCCGCACCGGGCCGGGCCAGCGTCGTCGCCCGGATCGCGGGCCGCGACCCGGAGCGCGGCGCCCTGCTGGTCCACGGCCATCTGGACGTGGTCCCCGCCGACGCCTCCGAGTGGCAGGTGCCGCCCTTCTCCGGCGAGATCCGGGACGGCTACCTCTGGGGCCGGGGCGCGATCGACATGAAGGACACGGTGGCCGTCATGCTGGCCACCGCCCGGCACCTCGCCCGCACCGGTACGAAGCCCTCGCGCGATCTGGTCCTGGCCTTTCTCGCCGACGAGGAGGCGGGCGGCAGGTTCGGCGCCCACTGGCTGGTCGAGCACCGCCCCGAGCTGTTCGCCGGGGTCACCGAGGCCATCGGCGAGGGCGGCGGGTTCTCCTTCGCCCTGGACGACACCCGGCGGCTCTACCCGATCGAGAACGCCCAGCGCGGCATGGCCTGGATGGAGCTCACCGCGACCGGCCGGGCCGGCCACGGCTCGTCCCCCAACGACGAGAACGCGGTCACCGACCTCGCCGAGTCGCTGACCCGGATCGGCCGCGAGACCTTCCCGATCCGGCTCGTCGAACCGGTCCGCGCCCTGCTGGAGGAGGCCGCCCGGCTCTACGGCGTGGAGTTCGACGAGCACGACGTCGAGGGGAGCCTCGCGAAGCTGGGCCCGGTCTCCGACTTCATGCAGGTGGTGCTGCGCAACTCGGCCAACCCCACCATGTTCGACGCGGGTTACCAGACCAACGTCATCCCCGGAAAGGCCACCGCCCGCGTCGACGGCCGCTTCCTGCCCGGCCACGAGCAGGAGCTGATCGACACCATCGACCGGCTTCTGCTCCCCTCGGTCACCCGCGCGTGGGTCAACCACGACATCGCGATGGAGACCTCGTTCGACGGACCGCTCGTGGACGCCATGTGCGAGGCGGTGCGCGCCGAGGACCCGGACGGCCACCCGGTGCCGTACTGCAACCCCGGCGGTACGGACGCCAAGGCCTTCACCCACCTGGGCATCCGGTGCTTCGGCTTCAAGGGCCTGAAGCTCCCGCACGACCTGGACTACGGACGGCTCTTCCACGGCGTGGACGAGCGGGTCCCGCTGGAGGGCCTGCGCTTCGGCGTCCGGGTCATGACCCGCCTCTGGCAGAGCTGCTGACCCCGACCCGGACTCACCCCTCCCGCACGCCCCCGCCGACCCCCTCGGCGGGGGCGTGCGGCACGATAAGCGCCGTCGACCTACCCCGTCCCACCAGGAGGAACCCCGTGGCCGCCGAGCCCAAGCCGGAGATTCTCGCCGCGTTCCAGGCCGCCAAGGGCTTCATGCCGGTGGTCGAGGGGCTCGCGCTGTACGCCGCCGCCACCGAGGCCGCCGCGCTCGGGCTGCCGCTGCTGGAGGTGGGCACGTACTGCGGACGTTCCACGATCCTGCTCGCCGACGCCGCGCGCGCCGCCGGGGTCACCGCGCTCACCGTCGACCACCACCGGGGCAGCGAGGAGCAGCAGCCCGGCTGGGAGTACCACGACCCGACGGTGGTGGACCCCGAGGTGGGCCGGATGGACACCCTGCCGACCTTCCGCCGGACGCTCCACGCGGCCGGTCTGGAGGAGCACGTGGTGGCGCTGGTGGGCCGCTCCCCGCAGGTCGCCGCGGTCTGGGCCGGCCCGCTGGGCCTCGTCTTCATCGACGGCGGCCACACGGACGAGCACGCGAACGGCGACTACGAGGGCTGGGCGCCGCATGTCGCCGAGGGCGGGCTGCTGGTGATCCACGACGTCTTCCCGGACCCGGCGCACGGTGGCCAGGCCCCGTACCGGGTCCATCTGCGGGCGCTGGCGTCGGGGGCGTTCACCGAGATCTCCGTCACGGACTCGCTGCGCGTGCTGCGGCGGACCGGGGCCGGGATCTGAGCGCTCCGGACACCGACAGGGGTGCCGGATAGCATCGCCGGGTGCGTCACGACGAGAGCGTTCCCCCCACCTTCCGCCGCCCGGCCGTGTTCGCGGCGGCGGCCATCGCGCTGTGCCTGGGCGCGGCCGGCTGCGGCGGCGACGGCGGCACCGCACAGGCGCGGCCCGGCCCGGGCGGCGTCGCGGCGTCGTCCCCGCCGGCCCCCTCCTCGTCCGCTCCGGTGCGCACGACCCCGTCCCCGTCGAAGCCGCCGGCCTCCCCGTCCGCGCCGGAGACGGGGTCCGGACCGCTGGCCGGCAGGACGGTCGTCATCGACCCCGGGCACAATCCGCGCAACTATCTGCACACTGCCGAGATCAACCGCCAGGTGGACATCGGCACCACGCACAAGGAGTGCGACACCACCGGCACCTCCACCAACGCCGGTTACGCGGAGGCGGAGTTCACCCTCGACGTGTCGCACCGGCTGCGCGCCCTGCTGCGGGCGCAGGGCGCGAAGGTGATCCTGACGTACGACGACGACCGGCCGTTCGGGCCGTGTGTGGACGAGCGGGCCCGGATCGGCAACAAGGCCGGGGCGGACGCGGTGGTCTCGGTGCACGCGGACGGATCGGCGGCCGGGAACCGCGGCTTCCATGTGATTCTTCCCGCACTGGTGCGCGGCGGAAGCGCGGACACCTCGAAGATCGTCGGCCCCTCGCGCGATCTCGGCACCCGTATCGCCGGTCTCTTCGTGCGCAGTACCGGAAGTTCCCCTTCCAATTATGTGGGCGGCAATACCGGTTTGGACACGCGCAAGGATCTGGGCGGCCTGAATTTGTCGACCGTGCCCAAAGTCTTCATCGAATGCGGCAATATGCGTGATCCCAAGGACGCCGCCCTGCTCACCAGCGCGGGATGGCGCCAGAAGGCCGCCCAGGGCATCGCCGACGGCATCAGCAGCTACCTCAACGGGCAGTAAGAGGTGATTCTGCGATGAATTCGGGAGGATGTCCGCCCAGGAACCGGGCAGGGACACAACCCGCCCGGGCAGACGATAGATTCATCCGTACGATGGGGAGCCGTTCCCGAGCTTTGCGCCGTACCCGCCGTACCGGCGGCAACGACGACCGCCCCGACGAGACGACCGACTAAGGACCTTCACGTGAATATCCGCTCCCTCACTCGAGGCGATGGCGTGGTGATCGGAGCAGCGGTCGTGCTGTTCATCGCCTCTTTCCTCGACTACTTCGACTACGGAAGCACCAGCGTCGACGCCCCCAACTCCTGGGACTCCCTGGGCAACGGGATCGGCGTCTACATGGTCGGGGTGATCGGCGCAGCACTGATCGTGCTCTCCCGCTCGCAGCCCCAGCCGCGCAAGGTCCTGGGGCTGGACCTGGCCGCCTTCGGTGTCGCCGCCACGGTCTTCACCGCGTGGAACATGTTCTGGACCATCATCGACCTGGGCCAGATCGACGCCGGTGCCGGCCTGATCCTCGGCCTGATCGCCTCGCTGGCCCTGGCCGGCGGCGCGGTGGCCACCTCGCTGGTCCCGGCGCTCCAGGCCCCGCTGTCGGGCGCCCCGAAGCCGCAGGCCGTGCAGCCGCCGTACGGTGGCCAGCCCGGCCAGGGCTACGGCTACCCGGGCGGCCAGCAGCCGTCCTACGGTGGCCAGCAGCCGGGTCAGCCGCAGCCGTACGGTGCGCAGCAGCCCGGTCAGCCCGAGGCCCAGCAGCAGGCCCCGGCGCCGGCCCAGCAGGCTCCGGCCGCCGGCGGTGCGCCCTCCGGTGACTTCACCCCGTTCTGGTTCGCGGTGCCGGTGGCCCGGCAGCTGTACGGCGAGGACGGTTCGCCGTCGCCGATCGCCGAACTGGCCCCGGGTACCTGGTACCTCGCGGTCGAGCAGCGCGGTGCGGCCCTGATCGCCCAGACGCAGGACGGCCGTCGCGGCGTCCTCCAGGACACCACGGGCATCCAGCGCGGCTGAGACCCGGACGCGCCCAGCCACCACAGCGGCCCCCCGCCCCTTCCGGGCGGGGGGCCGCTGTCGTACCCTCCGACTGTATCTGATGCGGCGTCAGGAATGCTGGGAGGCGGCGGAATGCGGCTCGGACTCGCGCTCGGTTACTGGGGCCGCGGCCCGGACCCGGCCCACCTGGATCTCGCCCGCGCGGCGGAGGACCTGGGCTACGACTCCGTGTGGACGGCGGAGGCCTGGGGCTCGGACGCCTTCACCCCGCTGACCTGGATCGCCGCCCACACCTCCCGCATCAGGCTGGGCACCGCCATCGCGCAGATGGCCGCCCGCACCCCGACCGCCACCGCCATGCACGCGCTGACCCTGGACCATCTCTCCGGCGGCCGGATGATGCTCGGCCTCGGACTCTCCGGCCCCCAGGTCGTGGAGGGCTGGTACGGCCGGCCGTTTCCCGCGAGCCCGCTCACCGCGACCCGCGAGTACGTGGACATCGTGCGCCAGGTGCTCCGCCGCGAGGCCCCCGTCGAACTGGCCGGCCGGTTCCACACCCATCCGTACGAAGGCCCGGGCGCCACCGGCCTCGGCAAGCCGCTGAAGCCCATCACACATCCGCTGCGCGCCGGGCTGCCACTGCTGCTCGGCGCGGAGGGGCCGAAGAACATCGCCCAGACCACCCGGATCGCGGACGGCTGGCTGCCGCTGTACTGGTCGCCGCTGCGCACCGATGTGTACGAGGCCTCGCTCGGCGGCCTCCCCGAGGGATTCATGATCGCGCCGATGGCCCGGGCGCGGGTCTGCGACGACGTGGCCGAGGGGCTGCTTCCGGTGAAGGCGATGCTCGGCTTCTACATCGGCGGCATGGGCGCGGCCGCCCGCAACTTCCACGCGGACCTGATGGCACGGATGGGGTACGGGGCCGAGGCGCGCACGGTCCAGCGGCTGTTTCTGGAGGGCCGCAAGGAGGAGGCGGTGCTGGCCGTCCCGGACGCCTTCGCGGACGAGATCTCACTGGTCGGCCCCCGGGAGCGGATCGCGGAGCGGCTGGAGGCCTGGCGCAAGGGGCCGGTGACGGATCTGCTGGTGACGGCGCCCGATCCGCACACGCTGCGGGTGCTGGCGGAGCTCAACCACTGAGCGCCGCCGGCAGCCTTCCCTCGCGGGTCCAGCCCAGCAGCTCGTCCGCCGTCCAGGTCGTGACGACGCGGTCCGGCGGGACGTGGCACTCCTCGGCGCGGGCGCAGCCGTGGATCTGCCAGTCCAGCTGGCCGGGCGCGTGCGCGTCGGTGTCGACGGCAAACAGCGTGCCCGCCGCCACGGCCTGCCGCAGCAGCCGGCGTGGCGGGTCCAGCCGCTCGGGCCTGCTGTTGATCTCCACGGCGGTGCCCGCCTCGGCGCAGGCGGCGAAGACCTCCTCGGCGTCGAACCGCGACTCGGGGCGGCCCCGGCCGGTGACCAGGCGCCCGGTGCAGTGGCCGAGGACGTCCGCCCGCGGATGGCGCACGGCGGCGAGCAGTCGCCGGGTCATCGGCGCGGGGTCCATCCGCAGCTTGGAGTGGACGGAGACCACGACCACGTCGAGCTGTTCCAGCAGCTCGTCCTCCTGGTCGAGGGAGCCGTCGGGGTTGATGTCGCACTCGATGCCGGTGAGCAGCCGGAAGGGAGCCCAGCGCTCGTTGAGCTCGGCCACCGCGGCGAGCTGTTCGCGCAGCCGCTCGGGCGAGAGCCCGTTGGCCACGGTGAGCCGGGGCGAGTGGTCGGTGAGCACCGCCCAGTCGTGGCCCAGCGCCGCCGCCGTCCGCCCCATCTCCTCGATCGTGCTGCCGCCGTCCGACCAGTCGGAGTGCAGATGGCAGTCGCCGCGCAGCAGTGCGCGCAGCCGCTCGCCGCCCTCCGCGAGCGGTCCCGCGCTCTCGGTCTCGGTCTCCAGCCGCTCCAGGTACGCGGGCACCTCACCGGCCACCGCCTCCCGGATGACCTGGGCGGTCCTGGGACCGATGCCCTTGACCCGCTCCAGCGAGCCGTTCGTCACCCGCTGGACCACCTCGCCGTCGGGCATCGCCGCGACGGTGCGGGCGGCCGTGCGGAAGGCCTGGACGCGGTAGGTGTCGCCCCCGCCGCGCTCCAGCAGGAAGGCGATCCTCTCCAGGGCCCGGACCGGGTCCATGGCACCTCCTCGCGGGACGGGACGGGCTGCCCGTCCAGCTTGGCCCAGCACCCGCCGGCCCGCACACCGGCCGCGCCCGCAGGCGGGTCAGCCGAAGGACGCGCACGCCGGCCAGGCGTCGCGCACGGCGGGGCCGTCGCCGTCCGGGGTGAACGACGGCACCCGCGCGTCCGGGACCTCCTCGGCGGCGCGGGTGCGGACGATCTCGCCGACCCAGCGGTGGGCACCGCCGACGTGGACGGCGAGATCGCGCAGCGTCCAGTGCGCGAGAAGAGCCATGGCCGCGCTCCAGGACGCGGGCGGGACGTCCCGCCCGGCGTCATCCGCCGAGCTGCGAGGCGGACGGCACCTGGTCCTTCACCTCGGCGCCCGCGCTCTTCCCGGCGTCCTTGATGCTGTTGATGACGCTCTCGAACGAGCCGATGTCACCCGCGCCCGCCTCGCCCTTGCGGAGCTTGGACCCCAGGCCCTTGAGCGACTCGATGCCCGCGGTCAGCGGGGCGACGGCCTTCGACAGCAGCGGGTCGCCCTTGGCGTTCTCCGACGCGGCCTTGAGCCGGTTGTAGGCGAAGCCGCCCGCGAGCCCGGCCTTGACGAGCGCGAAGGTCCGCCCGTCCGCGCCCTTCTTGAACTTCCCCGCGCGGTACGGCTTGACGATCCACTGGTACGAAGCCCCCGCCGCGAGGCCCGCGTTGGTCACGAACCTGGTCTTGGCGAACTTCTGGGCCTGGGCCGACGACGTGCCGCTGGGCGAGGCCGAGCTGCTCGCGCCGCTGTCGTCGTCATCGCTCCCGCACGCGGTGGCGCTCACCAGCACGGTGCAGGACAGCAGCAGCGCCACGAACAGTCGGCGGAACGGTACGGATCGGGGCACGGCGGGCCTCCCTGGCGGGGCACATGACGGCGCACATCTCGGCGGGTGCCGGGACCCGGCACTCCCCCGCAAGGCTGTCCGCGCCGGGCCCGCCCCGCCACCCGGGACCACCCGTCCGGGTTTCGCACGGCCGATCGCGGTAATCCGGAAGCCATGTCTTACACCAGAGGCAACGGAAGCAGTACCGCAGCTCGTGTCGTCGCCCTAGTGGCCGACATCATGGCCTTCATCATCGGCCTGTGGATCCTGATGTACCTGCTCGACGCGAACCGGGGCAACGACCTGGTCAACTTCGTGCAGCACACCGCCCGGTGGCTCGCCGGCTGGTCGTACGACCTGTTCACGTTCGACGAGGCGTGGGCCCGGGTCGTCGCCGGTTACGGTCTGGCGGCCGTGGTGTACCTGTTCATCGGCCACGCGGTGGCCGGCCGCATCCGCCACTAGTGGAGGCGGCGGCGCACCCGAGGATCAGCGCGTCAGCCGCAGCAGTCCGGCTCCAGCCCCCTGGGCAGCCTTTCCCCGCTGAAGACCGCGGTGGTCGCCTCGTCCCCCCCGAGGGCGGCCACCGCCAGCAGCAGTGAACCGGCGGTCCAGGTGGTGTGCTCCTCGGGCCAGAAGGCGCGGTTCCCCTCGAAGACGTACCCCGTCCAGTACATCCCGCCCTCGGCGCGCAGATGCTGGATGGACTGGAGGATCTCCAGGGCCCGGTCGGACTCGCCCATCACCCAGAGGGCCAGGGCCAGTTCGCAGCTCTCGCCGCCCGTCACCCAGGGGTTGGGCAGCACACAGCGCACCCCGAGGCCCGGCACGACGAAGCGGTCCCAGCCCTCCTCGATCCGCCGCGTGGCCGCCTCGCCGGTGAGCGCGCCGCCGAGGACCGGGTAGTACCAGTCCATCGAGTAGTGGCTCTTGTCGAGGAAGCGTTCCGGGTGGCTGCGGATCGCGTGCCCCAGCGCCCCGGTCGCCAGCTCCCAGTCGGGCTGCGGCTCCTCGCGGCGTTCGGCGAGTGCGAGCGCGCAGCGCAGGGCCTGGTGGACGGAGGAGGAGCCGGTCAGCAGCGCGTCCGTCACCGGGGTGCCGTCGGCCTCGCGCTTCCAGCCGATCTGGCCGCCGGGCTGCTGGAGCCGCAGGACGAACTCGACGGCCGCGAAGACCGTCGGCCACATGCGGTCGACGAACGCGTCGTCGCCGGTGGCGAGGTAGTGGTGCCAGACGCCGACGGCCACATAGGCGCAGAAGTTGGTCTCCAGGCCCCGGTCGGTCGGCCGCTGCGGGTCGCCGTCGTGGTAGGCGGCGTACCAGGAGCCGTCCGCGTTCTGGTTGCGGGCGAGCCAGTCGTACGCGCGGGCGGCGGCCTCGTGCTCACCGGCCGCGTCCAGGGCCATCGCGGCCTCGGTGTGGTCCCACGGGTCGAGGTGGTGGCCCCGGAACCACGGCAGCGCACCGTCCTCGCACTGCTCGGCGAGCAGCGCGGCGACGGTCTCGGCGGCCTGCCCGGCGGTCAGGACCCCGGGCAGGACGAGGTGTTCGGTCCGCTCGGGAAGACTCACGCCTCGGCCTTGGCAACGTCGCCGTCGCGCACCGCGGCGGCGGGCAGGTGGGGCTTGGTCGCGTACGCCACGAAGCTCTTGCCGACGACCGGGTTGAGCAGCTGCTCGGCGACCCGGGTGGCCAGCGGCTTCTTCATGATGTCCCAGACCAGGAGCTTGTGGTACGCCCGCACCGGCAGCGCCGCGTCCTCGCCGTCGCGGCCCACGCCGAAGGCGCACTTGAGCCACCAGTACGGCGAGTGCAGCGCGTGCGCGTGGTGGGTGCCGTAGGGCTTGAGGCCGGCGCCGCGGATCTTGCCGAGCAGCTCGTCGGCCTTGTAGATGCGGATGTGGCCGCCCTCGACCTCGTGGTAGGCGTCGGACAGCGCCCAGCAGACCTTCTCGGGGCCGTAGCGCGGGACGGTGATCGCGATGCGCCCGCCGGGCTTCAGGACCCGGACCATCTCGGCGAGCACGCCCTTGTCGTCGGGGATGTGCTCCATGACCTCGGAGATGATCACGACGTCGAAGGACTCGTCGGGGAAGGGCAGGTTGAGCGCGTCGCCCTCCATCGCCGTGGCGGTGGCGCCCTCCGGGGCCTCCCCGGCCTCCTTCATCGCGGCGAACCACTTCGCGACCTCGCGGATCTCCTCGCCGTTCCGGTCGAGAGCCACCACCTGGGCGCCGCGCCGGTAGCACTCGAAGGCGTGGCGTCCGGCGCCGCAGCCCAGATCGAGCACTCGGTCGCCTGCGGCGAGCGGGAAGCGGGTGAAGTCCACGGTCAGCACGAATGCCTGCTTTCGCGGTCGAGGGGTCGGGAGGGGGAGGGCGGAGCGTCAGGGGCCCGGAGGGCGGGGCGGTGTCACCGTCGGCCGCCGGGGCCGGTGGCGGCGCGGGCGGCGATCGCCTCCCGGTAGAGCGCGGCGGTGCCGATCGCGGCCTGCTTCCAGGTGAACCGGGCGAGCACCCGCTCGCGGCCCGCGGCCCCGAGCCGCGCGCGCAGCTCCGGGTCGCCGAGCAGCCGGCCGAGCGCGTCGGCCAGCGCCCCGGCGTCGGCGGGCGGCACCGCGAGGCATGTCTCGCCGTCCGCGCCCGCGACCTCGGGGATGGCTCCGCCGGTGGTGGCGACGAGCGGGGTGCCGGTGGCCATGGCCTCGGCGGCGGGCAGCGAGAAGCCCTCGTACAGGGACGGGACGCAGGCGATCTGGGCGCTGCGCACCAGGTCGACGAGGTCGGTGTCGCTGATGCCCTTGACGAACTCGACGGCGTCCCCGAGCCCGTGCCGCTCGATGGCCTGCGCGACCGGCCCGTCCTCGGCCCGCCGGCCGACGACGACGAGGTGCGCGGCGGGGTTGTCGGTACGGAGCTTGGCGAGCGCGTCGACGAGGTGGACGAGGCCCTTGAGCGGGACGTCGGCGCTGGAGGTGGTGACGATCCGGCCGGGGACCTCGGCGACCGACGGGTCGGGCGACCAGAGGTCGGTGTCGGCGCCGATGTGCACGACATGGACGCGGCGGGGCTGCACCCCGAGGTGGTCGACGATCTCCTGCTTGGAGGAGCCGGAGACGGTGAGCACGGACGGCAGCCGGCGGGCGACCCGCTTCTGCATCCGGGTGAAGGCGTACCAGCGGCGGACGGAGGCGCGGCGGCGGCGGTTGGGGGCCGCGTCCAGGTCGAGCTGCCGGTCGACGGTGATGGGGTGGTGGATCGTGGTGACGAGGGGGGCGCCGAGGTCTCCGAGGAGCCCGTAGCCGAGCGTCTGGTTGTCGTGGATGACGTCGAACTCGCCGCGCCGGGCGGCGAGATGGCGCCGGGCGCGCAGGCTGAAGGTGAGCGGTTCGGGGAAGCCGCCGGTCCACATCGTGGCGACCTCGGCCGCGTCGATCCAGTCCCGGTACTCGCCGCGCTCCGGGGTGCGGAACGGGTCGGGCTGCCGGTAGAGGTCGAGGCTGGGCAGCTCGGTGAGCGGGACGCCCTCGTCGAGCACCGGATAGGGCTGGGCGCCGATCACCTCGACGCTGTGGCCGAGGCGGGCGAGCTCGCGCGCGAGGTGGCGTACGTAGACGCCCTGGCCGCCGCAGAAGGGGTTGCCCTTGTACGTGAGGAGCGCGATGCGCAGCGGCCCGTCACCGGCGCCCGTACCCGACGTATCGACGCCCGTGCGGGGGCCCGACTCTATGGCCTCAGCGGTCACACTCGGCCCCCTTCTCACTGCGTGTTCGCCGGAGCGTAACCGCTCACGCTAATCTAGAACAAGTTTCAGACTTGATCGTTCAATGAGCTACGAATCTACCGGCAGGTAGCGTCGGTGCAACGGCCGGATCAGGTGATTCGCGCCACGGCACACACCCTGGCATGCTGTGCGCCGCCGTACCGGCCGCCGCGTCCTCGCGGTCGCGGAGAGAAGCCACGGGGATGGGACACATGACAGCGGAAGCCCGACCGGCATCGCCGCCCCTGACGGAGCGCCAGGAGGCCCGCCGCCGCCGCATCCTGCACGCCAGCGCCCAGCTCGCCAGCAAGGGCGGTTTCGAGGCCGTCCAGATGCGCGAGGTGGCGGAGGCCGCCGGAGTGGCCCTGGGCACCCTGTACCGCTACTTCCCCTCCAAGATCCACCTCCTGGTCGCCACCATGCAGGACCAGCTCCAGCACATGCATGGGACGCTGCGCAAGCGCCCCCCGGCCGGGAACGACGCGGCGGAGCGGGTCGCCGACACCCTGATGCGGGCCTTCCGCGCGATGCAGCGCGAACCCCATCTGGCGGACGCCATGGTGCGGGCGCTGACCTTCGCGGACCGCAGCGTGAGCCCCGAGGTGGACACCGTCTCACGGCTCACGACGGCGATCGTCCTGGACGCGATGGGCACCGCGGACCCGACGCCCGAGCAGCTCTCGGCCGTCCGGGTGATCGAGCACACCTGGCACTCCGCGCTGATCACCTGGCTGTCGGGCCGGGCGTCGATCGCCCAGGTGAAGATAGACATCGAGACGGTGTGCCGGCTGATCGCCCTGACGGCGCCGGACCCCGCCCCCTGACTTCCTCGCGGTCCTGCCCATGTGCGGCGCCCACACGCCGTACGGGCCAGGTGGGGTGCCCTGCACCATATCGACGACGGCACGGTGTTCATACGGTTCGGCGACATCACAGGAACACGCCGAGGAGCCGGTCGCCATGCGTCGCACAGCCAGCAGATCCCGCAGATCCCGCACCCCCGTCCGTACCGCCGCCGTCCTGGCCGCCGCCGGTCTGCTGCTGACCGGCTGCACCGCCGCCGGAAAGGCCGGCGACTCCGGCCCGGGGAAGTCCGCCGACGACGCGGCCGTGAAGGTCGGCCTGGTCTACTCCCGGACCGGCCTGCTCGCGGACTACGGCAAGCAGTACCGCGACGGCTTCATGGCGGGCCTGGACTACGCGACCAAGGGCACCCGGAAGGTCGCGGGCCACCGCATCGAGGTGACCGAGCAGGACGACGCGGGCGACCCGGGCAAGGCCGTCTCCGCCGCGAAGAACCTCATCGGCAAGGGCTACAAGGTGCTGGCCGGCACCACCGACTCCGGCGTCGCCCTCCAGATGGCACCCCTCGCCGCCCAGAACAAGGTGCTCTACGTCAGCGGCCCGGCGGCCACCGACGCGGTGACCGGCATCAACGGCTACACCTTCCGCTCGGGCCGGCAGTCCTACCAGGACATCCTGACGGCGGGGGCGATGCTCGGGGACGCCGAGGGCAAGAAGGTCACGGTGCTCGCCCAGGACTCCACCTTCGGCCAGGCCAACGTGACCGCGGTGAAGGGGGTGCTCGGCGCGAAGGGCGCGAAGGTGGGCTCCGTGCTGGCGCCGCCGAGCGCGACGGACCTGACGCCGTTCGCCCGTCAGGTCAAGGCGGGCGGGCCGGACCTGGTCTTCGTCGCCTGGGCCGGGTCCACCGCCCCGGCGCTGTGGACCGCGCTGGACCAGCAGGGGGTGCTGGGCGCGGGCAAGGTCGTCACCGGGCTCGCCGGCACCGCCTCCTATCCGGTGTTCGGGGCGGCCGGGGCCAAGGTGTCGTTCCTGGCGCACTACTTCCCGGGCGCGGGCGGCGGCAACGCCGTGGAGAAGGCCATGCTCGACGCGGTGACGAAGGCGGGCGGCACCCCCGACCTGTTCACCCCGGACGGCTTCACCGCCGCCCAGATGATCGTGCACGCGATCGCCGAGGGCAGCGCCACCGATCCGGCCGCGATGGTCAAGGCCCTGGAGGGCTGGAGCTTCGACGGGGTCAAGGGCAAGGCGCAGGTGCGGGCCGAGGACCACGCGCTGGTGCAGCCCATGTTCGTGGCCCGGCTGACCGGCAAGGGCGCCGCCCTGAAGCCCGAACTGCTGGACACCGAGCCGAGCGACACCGTGGCACCGCCCGTGAAGCCCTCGGCGGGCTGAACCGTGACCGCACCCCAACCCCGCACCCTCGGCCACCGGGACGGCCCGGCGGATCCCGCCGGCGCCCCGGACCCCGTGCTCCGGCTGGACGGGCTCGGCTGGAGCGTCGGCGGCGCGACGATCGTCGAGGACATCGCCCTGAGCGTCCGCGAGGGCGAGTTCCTTGCCTTCATCGGCCCCAACGGGGCCGGCAAGACATCCCTGTTCAACCTGATCAGCGGACTGACCCTGCCGACCGCCGGCACGATCGCGCTCGACGGCGCCGACATGACGGACCGGCCCGCGCACGTGCGGGCCCGGCGGGGCGTGGGCCGGACCTTCCAGACGTCCAGCCTCTGGCCCGCCATGACCGTGGCCGACCACGTCCGGCTGGCCGCGCAGGCCGCCCGGGGCGGCTCGTACCGCCTGTGGCGGCGCGCCGACCCGTACACCGCCGAGGTCGCCGGCGTCCTGGAGCGCACCGGTCTCGGCCACCGGGCCGGGGCCTCGGCCGCCGCACTGTCGCACGGCGAGAAGCGGAAGCTTGAGCTGGCCGTGCTGCTGGTGGGCGAGCCGAGGCTGATGCTGCTCGACGAGCCGATGGCCGGGGTGAGCGCCGAGGAGGTCCCGGCGCTCACCGAGCTGATCCGCACCCTGCACCGGGACGAGGGCCGCACGGTCCTCATGGTCGAGCACCACATGGACGTCCTGCTGAGCCTGGCCGACCGGCTCGCCGTGATGCACCACGGCCGGCTGCTGGCCCTGGACACCCCGGCGGCCGTGACCGCCGACCCGACCGTGCAGCAGGCCTACCTCGGGGAGGGGCTGTGAGCGGGCACCCCCTGCTCACCGTGCGGGACCTGCGGGTCCTGATCGGCGGCCGGCACATCCTGCACGGCGTCGACCTGGACGTCGCCGCCCACGGCGTGACCGCTCTGCTGGGCCGCAACGGCGCCGGGAAGACCACCACCGTCCTGGGCATCCTCGGTCTCGTCCCGCGCGCCGGCAGTGTCCGGCTCGACGGCGAGGAGACCGCGGCCCTGCCCACGCACGCCCTGGTCCGGCGCGGCATCGGCTACGCCCCCGAGGACCGGGGAGTCTTCGCCGGGCTGACCGTGGCGGAGAACCTGCGGCTGGCCGAGCGGCGCGGCGCGGGCGAGCCCGCGTACGGGCTGGTCCATGAGCTCTTCCCCGAACTCAGGAAGCGGGCCCGTCAGTTGGCCGGGACGCTGTCCGGCGGGCAGCAGCAGATGGTCGCCATCGGCCGCACTCTGCTCAACTCCAACCGGCTGATCATCGCGGACGAGCCCACCAAAGGCCTGGCGCCGAAGGTGGTCACCGAGGTGGCGCAGGTGCTGGAGCGGGCCGCCGAGGCGGTGCCGGTCCTGCTGGTGGAACAGAACCTCGCGGTCGTCCGCCGGCTGGCCGGGCACTGCGTGGTCCTCGCCGACGGCCGGACCGCACACCGGGGCCCGGCGGCCGAACTGCTCGGTGACGCCGAGGCGGCCCGCCGGCTGCTCGGCGTGGGCCACGGCCCGGTCACCGCACCCCCTTCCGTGAAGGCGGATTCCTGATGTCCACCCTCGTGCTGCTCACCATGACCGGACTCGGTCTGGGAGCCCTCTACTTCCTCGTCGCGTCCGGACTCTCGCTGATCTTCGGCCTGATGGACGTCCTCAACTTCGCGCACGGGGCCCTGCTGTCCATCGGCGCGTACGGCACCTGGTGGGCCGCGTCCGGGCATCTGCCCGGCGCGGGCCCCGGCGGCGCCGGCTTCGTCCTGGCGGTCCTGTTCGGTACGGCGGTGGGCACCGCGGCCGCCGTGCTCCTCGAACTCGGCGTCGTCCGCCCGCTCTACACCCGGCCGCGCGAGCAGGTGCTCGCCACGGTCGGCGTCGGGCTCGCCGTCCCGGCGCTGCTCTCCGGCGTCTGGGGCTCGGACGCCCGGACCTTCCCTGGGCCCGAGGCGCTGTCCGGGACCTTCGGACTGCTGGGCGCCCAGGTCCCGGTCAACCGGGTGGTGCTGGTCGCCGCCGCCGTCGTGGTCCTGGTGGCGCTGCGGCTGTTCCTCGGCCGGACCCGGCACGGTCTCGTCGTCCGGGCCGGGGTCGAGGACCGGGCGATGGTCACCGCGCTCGGCATCGACGTCCGCAGGGCGTTCACGCTGGTGTTCGCGATCGGGGGCTGCGCCGCCGCACTCGGCGGAGCGCTCGGCGGGCTGTACTTCGGCTCGGTCGACCCGCGCCAGGGCACCTCGCTGCTCATCTTCGCGTTCGTCGTCGTGGTCACCGGCGGCATGGGGTCGGTGACCGGCACCGCCGCGGCGTCCGTGGTCATCGGCCTGGTCCAGCAGTTCGCCAACTACTACACCGCGGCGGGACTCGGCGATCTGGCGGTCGTCGTCCTGCTCGCCGTGCTGCTGCTGATCCGGCCGCGCGGACTGACCGGGAGGCTCGCGTGAGCACCGCCACCGAGACACACGCACACACCGGGCACGGCACTCCAGCCGCCCCGGCACCCGCCGGCCGGGCGGGACGGCTGCTGCGCTGGTGGCCGGCCGCCGTCCTGCTCGTCCTGGTGGTCGCGCCGTTCAGCTCCGTGCCGGTGCCGGGGCTGCTCGACGGCCCGCCCGGCAGCGCGGGCAGTCTGCAACTGATGGCCGCCTGCCTGCTGTTCGGCGCCCTGGCCACCGGCTACGACCTTTTGCTCGGGCGCACCGGGCTCCTCTCGTTCGGCCACGCCCTGTACTTCGCGGCGGGCAGCTACGCCACCAACCTCTTCCTGCTGGAGGCGGGGCTGCCGTTCGCGCTCGCCGCTCTCCTCGGCCTGCTGTTCGGCATCGCGCTGGCGCTGGTCCTGGGGTCGGTGAGCCTGCGCGTCACCGGGATCGGCTTCTCCATGGTGACGCTGGCCTTCGCCCAGGCGGGCTCGATCCTGGTCTCCCGGGACCCCGGCGGCATCACCGGCGGCGAGGAGGGCCGGGCGGCCCCCGCGGACCTGCTGCCCTCCTCGCTCGTCGGCATCGACAACACGGCGAACCTCTACTGGATCGCCCTCGCCTATCTCGTCCTCACCCTGGGCGTCGTCCACTGGGCGGTCCGCTCCCCCACCGGGCGCGTCTGGGAGGGCATCAAGGAGAACGAGCGCCGGGTGGAGGTGCTGGGCCTGAAGCCGTACGGATTCAAGCTGACGGCCTTCGTCGTCGCGGGGGCGCTCGCGGCGCTCGGCGGGATCGTGCATCTGCTGCTGACGGGCGGCTCCACCCCGCAGACGACCACATCGGACTTCACGCTGTCGCTGCTGGTGATGGTGGTGCTGGGCGGCTCGGGCACCCGCTGGGGCCCGATGGTCGGCGGCATCCTCTACACCTGGGCGGACCACCGGCTCGGCGACCTGGCCGGCTCGGGCACCGTCGCGGACCTGCCGGCCGTGCTCCGCGTCCCGCTCTCCCAGCCGCTGTTCCTGCTGGGCGTGCTGTTCGTGGCCGTGGTACATCTGCTGCCGGGCGGCCTGGCCCGGCTGCCGTCCCGACTGAGGGCCGTCGCGCACCGGAAGGAGACCGGAGACCAGTGATTCCGTACGAGGAGATCGACATCCCGGTGAACGGGGGCGCGTTGGCCGCGCTGCGCTGGCCGGCCGCCGGTCCGGACGCGCCGACGGTGGTGGCGCTGCACGGCATCACGGCCAACGCCCTGTCCTGGGGCGCGGTGGCCCGGCAGCTGGCCGGGCGCGTCACGCTGGTCGCGCCGGACCTGCGGGGCAGGGCCGGGAGTTCGGGCCTGCCCGGCCCGTACGGCATCGCCGCGCACACCGACGACGTCGCCGCCCTGACCGGGGCCCTGGGCCTGGACCGGGTGGTGCTGGCGGGCCATTCGATGGGCGCGTTCGTGGCGGCGCTGGCGGCGGTGCGCCATCCGGAACGGTTCGGCCCGCTGCTGCTCGTCGACGGCGGCGTCGGCTTCCCCGCGCCCACGCATCTGACGCCCGACGAGCTGATGACGGCGGTGATCGGCCCGGCGATGGACCGGCTGTCGATGACCTTCCAGGACCGGGCGGCCTATCGCGCGTTCTGGCAGGCGCATCCGGCGTTCGCGGGCGCCTGGTCGGACGAGGTGGACGCGTACATCCAGCGCGATCTGACGGGCGAGGAGCCGCGGTTGCGCTCGACCTGCCGGATCGAGGCGGTCCGCACGGACGGCGTCGGCCTCTTCGACGAGGAGGTCCTCACGGCGGTGCGCGAGCTGCCCGCCGACGCCACTTTGCTGTGGGCGGCGCGCGGTCTGATGGACGAGGAGCAGGGCCTGTACGACGAGAGCCGGCTCGCCGCCGCCGGCCTGTCCGGGACCCGGGTGGAGCCGGTGGCGGTGAAGGACGTGAACCACTACACGGTCCTCACCGGCGACCGGGGCGCCCGTGAGATCGCCGACCGGCTGGTGGCGCTCGCGCGCGCCTGACGCGCGGACCGGGTCCGGCAGTTCGCCGCCGGACCCGGTCCCTGGCGCGCTCAGCCGGTGCAGCCGCTGTCCGCGATCACGAAGTACCCCGCGGGTGACTCCTTGAGGGTGTGGGTGACGAAGACGTTGTACAGGCCCATGTTCTGCTCCGAGCCGTTGGCGTAGACGTATCCGCCGCTGGTGTGGGCCCGGCCCGCCGCGACCTGGGCGTAGTTGGTCGCGGTCCAGCACTGGGCCGGGGTGCCGCCTCCGGTGGTGGTCACCGTCACCTGGGCCGACGCGGTGCCCGCCGTGCCCGATCCGTCCACGGCCGCCACGGTGTAGCGGTAGGCGGTCCCGGCGGTGAGGCCGGTGTCCGTGTACGACGTGCCGGTGGGCGAGGCGACCTGGGCCCCGTCCCGGTAGAGGGCGTAGGAGGCGGCCCCCTGGACGGCGTTCCAGGACAGGGAGGCCGTGGTGCCGGTGGTGCCGGTGACGCTCACGCCCCCGGGGGCCGGCAGCCGGCCGTCGCCGGGGTCGGAGCCGCCCCCGTCCAGGCCCCAGAAGACGCCCGTGTAGTACGTCGAGCAGATCGCGCTCAGGAAGTAGGCGGCCGTGGTCCCGCACTGCTGGCCGCCCGAGCCCGGACTGACCGGCAGGCCGTGGCCCATGCCGGAGACGGAGTACGTCTCCACGGCCGGGTTCCCCGAGGCGTCGTTGTAGACGCTGCGGGTGGTGTTGCCCGGCAGGGTGTCGGTGGACGACGGGGTCTGGCCGATGCCCCAGACGTCCGTCCACTGGTCGCGCAGGGCCGTCGCGTTGGCCGGGTAGACCGTGTAGTCCGAGGTGCCCTGCCAGATCGCCACCCGGGGCCAGGGACCGCTGTAGCCGGGATAGGCGGCCCGGACCTTGTCGCCCCACTGGGCGGGCGTCAGCTTCTGCGGGCCGGTCTGGCAGCCCGAGGCGGCCGCCTGGCTCGTCGCGCACTGGGCCGGCAGCCCGGAGGCCACCGAGCCGCCCGCGAACACGTCGGGGTAGGCCGCCAGCAGGTCCGCGGTCATCCCGCCGCCCGCCGAGAGCCCGGTGACGTACACCCGGCGGCCGTCGGAGCCGTAGTGCTGCTTCGCGTACTCGACCATCTGCACGACGGAGGCGGCCTCGCCCTTGCCCCGGGTGTCCTCGGCCGGGTCGAACCAGCCGAAGCAGGACAGCGCGTTGTTCGCGGAGGTGGTCTGCGGGAAGACGACGGAGAAGCCCCAGCTGTCGGCGAACTTCGGCCAGCCGGAGTTGGTGTAGTACGCGTTCGCCGTCTGGGTGCAGCCGTGCAGGGCGACGACCAGCGGCGCGTTCGCGGGAAGACCGGCCGGGGTGTAGGCGTACATCTGGAGATTGCCGGGGTTGGAGCCGAAGCCGGTGACCTGCTGGAGGCCGGCGGCCGCGGCGGCGGGCTGGGCGCCGGCCGCGGTGCTCAGCGTCGCCGCGAGCAGGCCGAGCGCGGCCGTGGACGCGACGCGGCGGAGAAGACGTCTCAGGATCGATGGGCGCACGGGTGCCTCCCTGGTCGGTGTGCGGGGGTGGGGCTGCTGCCGGAACCTACGAGCAGCCGTCCCGCGCGCCCATGTGGCAGGCGGACACCGGCGGGTGCGGGGTGTGTGCGGCGGGTCCCTTGCGCGGCCCGCGCGGTCCCCGCCGCGGCGCCCCGGCGGGGAGCGGCACCATGTACGCCGCAACCATGCCGGGGCGGGAGGGTGTGTGCACCGGCGCCGTGTGACACGGGCCGCCGCGTACCTACGGTGACGGCCATGGAGACTTCCCCCAGACCGGATCACGAGCCCGCCGCGCCCTTCCCCGGCGGCGGCCCCTCGCAGCTGCCCGCAGAGCCGATCCTGGCCGGACGCACCGCGCTGGTGACCGGTGCGGCGAGCGGGATCGGGCGGGCCTGTGCGCGGGCGCTCGCCTCCGCCGGCGCCCATGTGCATGTGGTGGACAAGGCCGGGGAGGCCGCGAAGGGCCTGGCGGAGGAGATCGGCGGGACGGCCTGGGTGGTCGATCTGTCCGACCCGGCCGTGGTGGACACCCTGCCGGCCGACGCGGACGTCGTCGTCAACAACGCGGGGCTCCAGCACGTGGCCCCGGTGCACGCGTTCCCGCCGGACCGGTTCGCGCTGATCCAGCGCGTGATGGTGGAGACCCCGTTCCGCATCTTGCGCCGGACCCTGCCGGGCATGTACGAACGCGGCTGGGGGCGCGTGGTCAACATCTCCTCGGTGCACGGCCTGCGCGCGAGCCCGTACAAGTCGGCCTATGTGACGGCCAAGCACGCACTGGAGGGGCTGAGCAAGGTGGTCGCGCTCGAAGCGGCGGAGCACGGGGTGACGAGCAACTGCGTCAGCCCCGGATATGTGCGCACCCCCCTGGTCGAGAACCAGATCGCCGACCAGGCCCGGACGCACGGCATCTCCGAGGCGGAGGTGGTGGGGCGGGTGATGCTGGAGCGCAGCGCGATCAAGCGGCTGATCGAACCGGCGGACGTCGCCGAGGCGGTCCTGTGGCTGTGCGGTCCGCGCACCGGACACATCACGGGCACCTCGCTCTCGATGGACGGCGGCTGGACCGCGAACTGACGACGCTCCCCGGATCCCTCCCCGTCCTCCTCCCACGAACGCTGGCCGCCATGTCTGAACCGCTCCCCTCCGCCGCGCCCCACCTCCGGCGCCTGTTCGACCTGCTGGCCGACGACGCGCCCGCCGAGGCGCTGGGCGCGGTGTTCTCGCAGGCGCGGGAGGACGGGGTGGGCGCCGGTGAGCTGGCCGAGGTGGAGCGGGCGACGGCGAGCGCGCTGCGGATCCGGGGCGCGCTGCGCCAGCACCGGCGCCGCGAGCTCCAGCTCACCGCGCTCTTCGACACGGCGGGCGACCTGGCCGCCTCGCGCGATCTGGACGACGTACTGAAGGCGATCGTGCGGCGGGCCCGGATGCTGCTGGGCACGGACACCGCGTATCTGACCCTCCCGGACGAGGAGGCGGGCGACACCTACATGCGGGTGACGGACGGCTCGGTCTCGGTGCTCTTCCAGCGGCTGCGCCTGGAGCTGGGCGAGGGGCTCGGCGGGCTGGTGGCGCAGACGGCCAGTCCCTACGCGACGCCGGACTACCGCACCGACGACCGCTTCCACCACACCCGCAACATCAACGCCGGGGTGCTGGACGAGGGGCTGGTCGCCATCCTGGGCGTGCCGCTGCTGCTCGGCTCCAGCCGGGGCGGCACGGGCAAGGTGATCGGCGTCCTGTTCGCGGCCGACCGGGCGCCCCGGGTCTTCAGCCCCGACGAGGTGGCGCTGCTGTGCTCGCTGGCCGCGCACGCCGCGATCGCCATCGACACGGCCCGCGCGCTCGCCGACACCACGTCGGCGCTGGCCGAACTGGCGGAGGCGAACGCGGAGCTGGCCGAGGCGAACGCCTCGGTGCGGGCCCACTCGGCGGCCATGCGGCGGGCCGAGGAGTCGCACGACCGGCTGACGGACCTGGTGCTGCGGGGCAGGGACGTCACGGATGTGGCGGCGGCCGTCGCCGGGCTGCTGGGCTCCCCGCTGACCATCCACGACCCGGGCGGCCGCCCGCTGGCCGCCGTCCGCCCGGACGGCACGGGCTTCGCCGCCGACAGCATGGACGCCGGCTGGCTGGCGGAGGCGGCCGAGGAGTCCCGTACTGGGGCCCGGGCCGTGCACCGCGAGGGCCGGGTGGTCTGCGCGGTGCTCGCCGGGCAGGAGCTCCTGGCGGGTCTGGTGCTGCACCGGAGCCGGCCGCTGGACGACTCCGACCGGCGGCTGTTCGAGCGCTCGTCGGTGGTGACCGGGCTGCTGTTGCTGCTGCGGCGCACGGTGGCCGAGACGGAGAACCGGATACGCGGTGAGCTGATCGCCGATCTGCTGGCCGACAGCGGCCGCGACCCGGCGGGGCTCGCCGAGCGCGGACGGCGTCTGGGCATCGACCTGGACCGCCCGCATCTGCTGCTCGTGGCGGAGACGGGCGTCCAAGAGCGGCTGGCCCCGGCCGCGATGCGCTATCTGTTCGGCGCGGACACCCGGGGCGTGAGCGCCGAACACGCGGGCGCGGTGGTGCTGCTGATCGAGGACGGCGGCGCCGGTGCGGGGGCGGCGGCCCGTGCGGCGGCGGCCCAGCTGGGCCAGCTCGCCCAGTCCCCGGTCACCGTGGCCGCCGCCGGACCCGCCCGGGGCCCGCGCGAGCTGGCCGCCGCCTACGGCGAGGCGACGCGCTGCCTACGGGCGATGCGGGTGCTGGGGCGCACCGGCGAGGGCGCCTGTGTGGACGAACTCGGCTTCCTCGGCGTGGTGCTGGGCAACGCCCAGGACGTCGACGGCTTCGTGGCGGCGACGCTGGGTCCGCTGCTGGAGTACGACGCCCAGCGCGGCACCCATCTGGTGCGGACGCTGAGCGCGTACTTCGGCGCGGGCGGCAGCCTGATCCGGGCCAAGGACGAACTGCACGTCCATGTGAACACGGTGGTGCAGCGGCTGGACCGCGTCCAGGTCCTGCTGGGCCCCGACTGGAACGAGCCGAACCGGGCGCTGGAACTGCAACTGGCACTGCGGCTGCATCTGCTGTCGGGGGCCGGCCGGGACAGCGTCTAGCCTGTTCGTATGCGTGTCACCAGGGAGCTGCCGACGCTCGCCGCCGGCGAGGTGGACGTGCCCTTCGTGATCCACGGGTACGAGGAGGCCGTGGCCGCCGACACGGTCTGGAACGCGCACTCCCACCCCTGGCACGAGCTGCTGTGGAACGAGCACGGCGCGTCCACGGCCGTGGTGGGGACCCAGGTGTGGTGCATCACGCCGTCGCTGGGGCTGTGGATGCCGGCGGGACAGCTGCACTCGGCCTCCGCGGTCGCGGGCACCTCGTACCGGGCGCACTTCTTCCGGCACGGCACCGTCTCGGCACTGCCGGACGAGCCGGTGGCGGTGGACATCACCCCGCTGCTCCGGCTGCTGCTGGAGCGGCTGGAGCAGGCGGACCTGCCGGCGCGTTCGCGGGCCGTGACCGAGGCGATGATCCTCGATGTGCTGCACCCCTCGCCCCGGGCGCTGCTGGTGCAGCTGCCCACCTCCGCGCTGCTGCGGCCGATCGCGGACGCGGTCCGGGCCGACCCCGCCGACCAGCGGACGCTGACCGACTGGGCGTCCGCCCTCGGGTGCAGCGCCCGCACCCTGACCCGCGCGTTCCAGGCGGAGACGGGGACGAGCTTCGCCCGCTGGGTGGCCGGGGTGCGGGCGCAGCACGCGGTGCGGCTCCTTTCGAGCGGGTTCGACGTCGACACGGTGGCGGACGCGGTCGGCTACCGCTCGGCGAGCGCCTTCGGAGCGGCGTTCCGGCGGACGACCGGCACGACGCCCGGCACCTTCCGGGTGGGCTGACCCCTTCGTTCCCATGCCGCGCGCACGCCGCGCGGCTCGGCCGGTCCATGCCCCGGCGCGTGTCCCGATCGCTACAAGGGCTGTCGAAAAGGCTCGATTGATGGGGGCGCGCCGGGCACATAAGCTGCCTCAGGCAAGCCTTACCTAAGTTTGCTGTTGCAAGCGTGATGCCCTGCTCCACGACCCTGATCCGCGGTCCGGATGCGTGAGTCCGGCATCCCCGACCGAAAGTGACACCCGGGTCGATGAGAACACCCCGCCTTCGCGCAATCGCCCTCTCCGCAGCCCTCCTGCTCGGCCTCGCCGCCTGCGGCGGCCAGGACGGGGCCGGGAACGACAGCGCCGCCGCGTCCGGCAAGGGCACCGCCGCCGCCGGACAGTTCCCCGTGACGATCAAGCACGCGCTCGGGACCACCGTCATCCCCGCCGAGCCCGAGCGGGTGGCCACCGTGAACTGGGCCAACGACGAAGTACCGCTCGCGCTCGGCGTCGTCCCCGTCGGCATGGCCAAGGCCAACTTCGGCGACGACGACGGGGACGGCGTGCTGCCCTGGACCGAGGCCAGGCTCAAGGAGCTCGGCGCGAAGACGCCGGTCCTGTTCGACGAGACCGACGGCATCGACTTCGAGGCGGTCGCCGACACCGAGCCGGACGTCATCCTCGCCTCGTACTCGGGGCTCACCGAGCAGGACTACGAGACCCTGAGCCGCATCGCGCCGGTCGTGGCCTACCCCGAGGCCGCCTGGGCGACCCCCTGGCGCGACATCATCCGGCTGAACAGCAAGGCCATCGGCCTGGCGGCCGAGGGCGACGCGCTGATCGGCGACCTGGAGGGGCGGATCGCGAAGACCGTCGCCAAGTACCCGCAGATCAAGGGCAAAACGGCGATGTTCATGACCCATGTGTCGTCCAAGGACGTCAGCGAGGTCGGCTTCTACACCGCCCACGACACCCGCACGCTGTTCTTCGAGGACCTCGGTCTGAAGATCCCGGCCAGCATCGCCGAACCGTCGAAGTCCACGACGAAGTTCGTCCTCACCAAGAGCGCCGAGCACATCGACGACTTCAACGACGTCGACATCGTCACCGGCTACGGCGACGACAAGGGTGAACTGCTCGGCGCGCTCAAGAGCGACCCGCTGACCTCGAAGCTGAGCGCCGTCAAGCAGGGCTCCATCTATCTGCTGCCCGGCTCCACCCCGCAGGCCACCGCCGCCAACCCGACCCCGCTGTCCATCCCGTACGTCCTGGAGGACTACGTGAAGGCGCTCGCCGCTGCCGCGGACAAGGCCGCGTGACCGCAACCGCGCCCCCGCCCGTGCCGGACGCCGTATCCGTACGGCGCCCGGCACGGGTCCGTGTGCTCTGGCTCCTCGTGGTCGTGGCCGTGCCGGCCGCCGCCGTGGCCGCCTCCCTCGCCTTCGGCTCCCGTGACGTCGCCTGGTCCGACGTCTGGTCGGCGCTCGGCGGGGCGGACGGCACCCTGGAGGAGGCGGCGGTCACCCGGCGCATCCCGCGTACGCTCCTGGCCGTCGTCGTGGGCGCCGCGCTGGGCCTGTCCGGCGCGGTGATGCAGGGCGTCACCCGCAACCCGCTCGCCGACCCCGGCATCCTCGGCGTCAACACGGGTGCCTCGCTCGCCGTGGTCACCGCCATGGCGTACGCCGGCCTCGCCTCGGCGTCCGCGTACATCTGGGTGGCCCTGCTGGGTGCCGGTCTGACCGCCGCGTTCGTGTACGGCGTCGGCTCGCTGGGGCGCGGCGGGGCCACCCCGCTGAAGCTGGCCCTCGCCGGCGCGGCGACATCGGCGGCCCTCGCCTCGCTGGTGAGCGCGGTCGTGCTGCCGCGCAACGACATCTCCGACACCTTCCGGCTGTGGCAGATCGGCGGAGTCGGGGGCGCCTCGTACGGGCAGCTCGGCACCGTCGCCCCGTTCCTCGGCGTCGGCTTCGTGATCTGCCTGGCCTCGGCCCGCGCCCTCAACTCGCTGGCCCTGGGCGACGAGCTGGCCGCGGGGCTGGGCGAGCGGGTGGCCCTGGTCCGGGGGGCCGCGGCGCTCGGCGCGGTCGTGCTGTGCGGGGCGTCCACCGCCGTCGCCGGCCCGATCGCCTTCGTCGGCCTCGTCGTCCCGCACGCCTGCCGGCTCCTGGCGGGCGTCGACCACCGCTGGCTGCTGCCGTTCTCCGCGCTGGGCGGCGCCGTCCTGCTCACCGTCGCGGACGTGGTGGGGCGGGTCGTGGCCCGGCCGTCCGAGATCGACGTCGGCATCGTGACCGCGCTGGTCGGCGCCCCCTTCTTCATTCACATCGTCCGCCGACAGAAGGTCAGATCACTGTGAGCGCCCCTGCCGTCAGCGGCCCGTCCGCGCTGCGGTCCGTCACCCGCGCCCGGGTGCGCCGCGCGTACCGGCGGCGGCACGTCGTCGTGATCCTGCTGGCCCTCGTCGTCGCGGCGTTCGCCACGGCGCTCATGGCCGGGCACACCTTCTATCCCGCCCGGGACGTGCTGCGCGTCGTGCTGGGCGAGGACGTGCCGGGGGCGTCCTTCACCGTCGGCCGGCTGCGGCTGCCGAGGGCCGTGCTCGCTCTGACGGCGGGGTTCAGCTTCGGCATCGCCGGTGTCACCTTCCAGACGATGCTCCGCAACCCGCTCGCCAGCCCCGACATCATCGGGATCAGCTCCGGGGCGAGCGCGGCGGCCGCGCTCGCCATCGTGACCTTCTCGATGGGCGGGACCGAGGTGTCGGTGGTGGCGATCGCCGCCGCGCTCGGGGTGGCCCTGCTCGTGTACACGCTCGCCTTCCGCGACGGCGTCGCCGGCACCCGGCTCATCCTCATCGGCATCGGCGTCTCCGCCCTGCTCGACAGCGTCACCTCCTATGTCCTGTCGCAGGCCGCCGAGTGGGACCTCCAGGCAGCGATGCGCTGGCTCACCGGCAGCCTCAACGGCACCACCTGGCAGGAGACCGTGCCGGCCGTCGTCGCCGCGCTGCTGCTCACCCCGGTGCTGCTGCACCAGGGCCGCAGCCTGGGCGCGCTGAGCCTGGGCGAGGACACCGCGTCCGCGCTCGGCGTCCGCGTCGAACGCACCCGGGTCACGGTCATCGTCGCGGCCGTGGGGCTCATCGCGTTCGCCACGGCCGCCGCCGGGCCGATCGCGTTCGTCGCGTTCCTGTCCGGGCCGATCGCCGCCCGGCTGGTGGGGACCGGCGGCTCCCTGCTGGTGCCGGCCGGCCTGGTGGGCTCCCTGCTCGTCCTGGTCGCCGACTTCACCGGCCAGTACGCCTTCGCCACCCGGTATCCCGTGGGCGTCGTCACCGGCGTGCTCGGGGCGCCCTACCTCGTCTATCTGATCGTCCGCACCAACCGGGCCGGAGGCTCACTGTGACCGCGTCCCACACCCTCTCCACCGAAAGCCTCACCCTCGGCTACGGCGACCGTGCCGTCATCGAGGGCCTGGATCTGACCCTGGCCGCCGGGAGGATCACGGTGATCGTCGGCGCCAACGCCTGCGGCAAGTCGACGCTGCTGCGGTCGATGTCCCGGCTGCTCGCCCCGCGCGCCGGCCGGGTCGTCCTGGACGGCAAGGAGGTGCACCGCACCCCGGCCAAGGAACTCGCCCGCACACTCGGCCTGTTGCCGCAGTCGCCGGTGACACCCGAGGGCATCACCGTGCTGGACCTGGTCGGCCGCGGCCGCCACCCGCACCAGCGCGCCTTCTCCCGCTGGACGGAGAAGGACGACGCCGCGGTCACCGCCGCGCTGGAGGCCACCGCGACGACGGAACTGATGGACCGGGCGGTCGACGAGCTCTCCGGCGGGCAGCGCCAGCGGGTGTGGATCGCGATGGCCCTGGCCCAGCAGACCGATCTGCTGCTGCTCGACGAGCCCACCACGTTCCTCGACATCAGCCACCAGATCGAGGTCCTTGACCTGCTGACCGACCTGAACCGGAGCCGGGGCACCACCATCGCCATGGTCCTGCACGACCTCAATCTGGCCGCCCGGTACGCGGACCGGCTCGTCGCCCTGGCCGACGGCCGGCTGCACGCCGCCGGAACGCCCGACGAGGTGATGACCGAGGACACGGTCCGGGCCGTCTACGGCATGGAGAGCCGCGTCATCGCGGACCCGGTCTCCGGCAAACCGCTCGTCCTGCCGATCGGACGCCACCACTCGGCGGCCGGCGACCCCGTCGGGAGCCGCTGACCATGGCCCGGAAGCTCGCCGCGCTGCTGCCCGACCTCACACCCTGGCGCTCCTCCCGGGACTTCCGGCTCCTGTGGGTCCAGGGCCTTGTCGCCTACCTCGGAAGCGTGATGGCGCTGATCGCGCTGCCGCTCCAGATCAAGGACCTGACCGGCTCCCCGCTCGCGGTCGGCGCGATGGGCGCGGTCGAGCTCGTGCCGCTGGTGGTCTTCGGGCTGTACGGCGGCGCGCTCGCCGACGCCGTGGACCGGCGCAAGGTCATCGTGGCGACCGAGGCGGGGCTCGGCCTGGTCGCCGTGGTCCTGCTGGTGAACGCGATGCTGCCGCACCCCATGCTGTGGCCGCTCTACGTGGTCGCGGCCCTGGTGGCGGCCCTCGCCGGACTCCAACGCCCGGCGCTGGACTCGCTGATGGCCCGGATCGTCCCGCACGACCAGCTGGCCGCGGCGGCCGCGCTGAACGCCCTGCGCTGGCAGACCGGCGCGATCGCCGGCCCCTCGGTGGCGGGCCTCGTGGTCGCGTACGCGGGCAACGTCCCGGCATACGCCACCACCGTGGTCTGCTTCGGCCTGTCCGTCCTGATGTGCCGCCGGCTCTCGCCCGTACCGCCCGTCGAGCACGCGGAGAAGCCGTCCTGGCGCGGCATCGCGGAGGGGGCGCGCTACGCCTGGTCCAAGCCGGTGCTGCTGGGGACGTACGCGATCGACATGGCGGCGATGTTCTTCGCCTTCCCGAACACGATCTTCCCTTTCCTCGCGGACGACCTGGACGCCGACTGGGCGCTGGGGCTGATGTACGCGGCGGGCTCGGCCGGGGCGCTGCTGGTCAGCCTGACCAGCGGCTGGGTCTCCCGGACCCGGCGGCACGGCCTGCTGGTGGTCTTCGGCGCCGCCGGCTGGGGGCTGGCCATCGCCGCGGCCGGCTGGGTGTCGGACATCGCCTGGGTGCTGGTCTGCCTCGGCCTGGCGGGGGCCGGGGACATGCTCAGCGGGCTCGGCCGCTCGACCATCTGGAACCAGACCATCCCGGACCGGCTGCGCGGCCGCCTCGCCGGCATCGAGGTCCTCTCCTACAGCGTCGGACCGCAGCTCGGCCAGGTCCGCGCCGGAGCCATGGCCGGCTGGACGGGCGCCCGCCCCGCGATCTGGACGGGCGGGCTGGCCTGTGTCGCCGCGGTGGCCGCGCTCGCCGCGGCGCTGCCCAGGCTCCTGAGCTACGACGCCGAGACCGACGAGGACGCCCGCAGCCGCGCCGGGCAGACCGCCGCCCTCCCCGGGGAGCCGCTGAGCCGCTGAGCCCGCGGCTACTCCTCCGGCGGGAACACCACTTCTCCGGTGTCGGCCAGGGTGAGGGTGATGGCCTCGACCGGGCAGCCCTCGGCGGCGGCCAGGACCCGTTCGTTGGCGTCGGCCTCCCCTTCGACGGGGTGGGACTGGCGGGCGGAGTCCAGCCGGAAGCCGTCCGGCGCGTGGTTCACGCACATCCCCGAGCCGATGCAGACCCCTCGGTCGACCTCGACGCTCCAGCGGTCCCCCATCAGCCCTCGCCCCCGTACCCGGCGGGCAGATGGATCATCTTGTGCTCGAAGTACTCGCCGTACCCCTCGGGCCCGAACTCCCGCCCCAGACCGGAGTTCTTGTAGCCGCCGAACGGGCCGAGCATGTCGAGGCTGAAGGTGTTCACGCTGTACGTGCCCGTCCTGACCCGGCGGGCGATGCCGATGCCGCGCTCGGTGTCGGCGGTCCAGACACTGCCGCTGAGCCCGTAATCGGAGTCGTTGGCGATCTGTACGGCCTCGTCCTCGTCGCCGTACGGCAGCAGGCAGATGACCGGCCCGAAGATCTCCTCGCGGGCGACGCGCATGGAGTTGTCGACATCGCCGAAGAGCGTGGGCTCGACATACCAGCCGCGCTCCTGGGAGGCCGGACGGCCGCCGCCCGTGAGGATCTTGGCGCCCTCGTCCTGGCCGATGCGGATGTAGTCGAGGGAGCGCTGCCGCTGGCGCCGCGCGACGAGCGGGCCGAGTTCGGTGGCGGGGTCCAGCGGGTCCCCGACCTTCAGCGCACCGGCCGCGGCGGCGAACGCCTCGGCCGTCTCCGCGTACCGGGAACGGGGTACGAGGATGCGGGTCTGGGCCACACAGGCCTGGCCGTTGATCATCCAGGCGAAGGGCACGATGCCCGCGACGGCGGTGTCCAGGTCGGCGTCGGGGAGGATCACGGCGGCGGACTTCCCGCCGAGTTCGAGGGTGACCCGGGTGAGGTTGCGCGAGGCGACCTCCATGACGCGCCGGCCCGCGGCGACCGACCCGGTGAAGGAGACCTTGTCGACGCCGGGGTGCCCCACGAGGTACTCGCTCACCTCGCGGTCGGCGGGCAGGATCGACAGCACGCCATCGGGCAGCCCGGCCTCGGCGGCGATCTCGGCCAGCAGGTAGGCGTCCAGGGGCGTTTCGGGCGACACCTTCAAAACGGCCGAGCACCCGGCGAGCAGCGCGGGGGCGAGTTTGGCGGCGGCGGTGAACTGGGGCACGTTCCACGGCACGACGGCCGCGACCACACCCACCGGCTCCCGCCGCACGAGCAGCGGCCCGAGGGCCCCGTCCCGCCGCTCCTCGTACGGGAAGGAGCGGGCGACGGTGATCGCCGCGTCCCACACCATCATCGCGGCGAGGGCCTGCACCATGACACCGGAGGTGTACGGGGTGCCGTTCTGCGCGCTGATGACCCGGGCGATCTCCTCGTACCGCACGGCGAAGGCGTCCTTGATCCGCGTGACGACGGCGATCCGCTCGTCGAGGGTCATCCGGGGCCAGGGCCCGTGGTCGAAGGCGTGCCGGGCGGCGGCGACGGCCCGGTCCACGTCTCCCTCGGCGGCGTGCGGCACCCGGCCGATGACCTCTTCGGTGTGCGGCGAGACGACCTCGATGACCTCCCGCCCGAGCGGATCCGCCCACTCCCCGCCGATGAACAGTTTTCCGTGTTCGACAAGCTCGCTCATGGCTGCTGCCTCCCGCGACGCGGCACGTGGCCCGACCCGTCCGACGCGTCGGCCGGTTCACATCTGACTTTCTGACTTGGTGTCAGAACTGATACCAGTTCCAGTTGCAGGAGTCCACGGCGGGGACAACACCCGCACGATCCCCGAGAATGGTCGACCGGGGCTACCACTGGAACAAGTTCTCGTTACAGTGGACGGCGGCGCGTCGTGGCCGTACCCCGCACGCCGCCGAGGCCGCGCAGAGAGGGGGAGTCCATGACGCAGGTGATCAACCACGGTGGGGGCGTCCACAGCATCGAGGTCCCCATCCCGGACAACCCGCTGGGCCACACCCTGGTGCACGTCCTGGACACCGACCGGGGCCCCGTCCTGATCGACACCGGCTGGGACGACCCGGCGGCCTGGGACACCCTCGCGGCCGGGCTCGGAACCGTCGGCGTCGGCATCGCGGACATCCACGGGGTGGTCGTCACCCACCACCACCCCGACCACCACGGGCTGTCCGGCCAGGTCCGCGAGGCGTCCGGGGCCTGGATCGCGATGCACGCGGCCGACACCGCGATCGTCCGCCGCACCCGTGCGTCGCAACCCGGCACCTGGCTCGCGTACCTCGCCGCCAAACTGGCCTCGGCCGGCGCCCCCGAGGACCACATCGCCCCGCTGCTCGCCGCCCGTGAGAAGGGCGGCCGGATGCGCACCCTGCCCGGGCTGCGGGCGGCGCTCCCGGACCGCGAGATCGTGCCCGGCGAACTCCTCGGCCTGGCCGGCCGCAGGCTCCGCGCGATCTGGACCCCCGGCCACACGCCGGGCCATGTCTGCCTGCACCTGGAGGAGGAGCACCCGGCCGGCCTCCCGGGGCGCGGCCGGCTCTTCTCCGGCGACCATCTGCTCCCCGGCATCAGCCCGCACGTCGGCCTGTACGAGGACCCGGACGAGGTGACCGCCACCGACCCGCTCGGCGACTACCTCGACTCCCTGGAGCGCATCGGCCGGCTGGGCGTGGCCGAGGTGCTCCCGGCCCACCAGTACGCGTTCCCGGACGCGGCCGGCCGCGTCCGCGCACTCCTGGACCACCACGAGGACCGCCTCACCGGTCTGCTCACCCTGCTCGCCCGGCCGCTCACCCCGTGGCAGCTGGCCGAGCGGATGGAGTGGAACCGGCCCTGGGCCGACATCCCCTACGGCTCACGCAACATCGCGGTCTCGGAGGCCGAGGCGCATGTGCGGCGCCTGGTGAAACTGGGGCGCGCGGAGGCGGTGCCGGGGAGCGATCCCGTGACGTACGTTGCGGTGTGATGACAACCCTTGCCGTGACCGGGCACCTGAATCTGTCCGAGGAGAGCGTGCCGCTCGTGCGCGCCGCCCTGCGCACCCTGATCGCCGGGTACGGCGACGGCCTCACCGGAATGTCCTGCATGGCGGCGGGGGCCGACACCCTGTTCGCCGAGGAGATCACGGCCGCGGGCGGCCGTCTGGTCGTCGTGATCCCCTCGCGGGACTACCGGGCCGGGGTGGTCTCTCCCGGCCACGCGCCCGTCTTCGACCGGCTGGTGGGGGCCGCCGCCGAGGTGCTGACGCTCCCTCATGAGACGGCGGGCCCGGCCGCGTACGCGGCGGCCAACGCCGAACTGCTCCGGCGGGCCGACCGGCTCGTCGCCGTGTGGGACGGCGACGACCCGCCGGGACGGCCCGGCGGCACGGCCGACGCCGTGGCGCGGGCGCGTGCCGCCGGGCTGCCCGTCGACGTGGTGTGGCCGGCCGGGGCGGGGCGCACGCCCTAGGGCCGGAGGGGCCCTAGGCGGCGTCCGGGTTCAGCGCGCCGAGTATCGCCCCGGCCTCGCGGCGGTGGGTGGCGATCAGGACCGGGCGGTCCTCGTCGACGCATTCGATGACGGCGGCGTCGTAGCCGTAGGTGGTGTACCAGCCGTCCGGGTCGCCCGGGCGGTGCAGGGACCGTACGCCGCGCACGGTCAGGCTCTTCGGGAGCACTCTGCGCGCGACACGGCCGTCCGGGTCCGGGGTGGCGGCCGGGCGGCCGTCGCCGAGCACCAGGACGCCGAAGCCGGCCACGCTGTACGGGACGTCGCCGTGGACCGTCGCGGACACGCACCGCCTCTCCCGCACGGGGACCGGGACGATGTCGCTCGTGTCGGCGGCCCGCGCCGAGCGGCGCTGCGTCCACCAGCCGCACAGCGCGCCGAGGCCCAGGGCCGGCGGAAGGGCGGCCGCCGTGACCACGAACGCCTGGGTGATGCTCGCGGCCTCCAGGCCGGCGACGCAGCCGGCGCACGCCATGACCGAGCCGGCCACCGGCCACAGGGCGAAGGTCCAGTGCGCGGTCCGCGCCGGGGCGGCGGAGGAGCGGTAGCGGTAGCGGTACCACCAGACGGCCCAGAGCAGGATGAGCCCGAAGGGCAGCAGCAGGAGGCCGGCGGCCACCGGGACGCGCCAGTCGTCGGCGGGCGACCGCTCCGTCTCCTGGGCCGCGTCGCCGAACCGCACCGTGAGGATCTCGCCGCGCCAGTAGGTGAACGTCACCTCGTCGCCCGTACGCACCGTGTCGTACACGGGCGCCGAGCCGATCATGCGGAGCCGGTGCGTGCGGTTCCCGGGCCCCTCGCGCTCGGCCAGGGTCAGTTCGTGGTGGATGCTCTTGCCGCTCCGGACGTCCTCCTTCGCCTCCACCGTCGCCGGGAGCGTCGTCGTGCAGTCGCCCGACCGGGGCTCCCCGGCCGCGCAGACGGGCGCGGCGGCATAGGCCTCGCGCTCCGCCACCGTGCCCGGGACGAGCGCGAGCAGGCCGGCCGCGACCAGGACGCACAGCAGGCCCACGCACAACGGCACCAGCGTCTTCCAGCGCTCGAGCCCCGGTGGTGTCTCCGGTCTTTCGTCCCTCGCCGTGTCCATCCCCGCCCCTCCCCGTTGGTCCCGCCCGTATTCTGCCCCGGCCGCGACGCCCGGTCAGGGGCCCCGTAGTGACCGACCGGTAGAGTGTGGGGGTCGTCATCATGCCCGTTCAGGGGGAAGCCGGTGCGAATCCGGCACTGACCACGCAACCGTGAACCGCCGTCGCCGGCGGAAGTCGGAATGCCCTGTCCGCGTCGTGACCGGCTCGTGCCGTCGGGACCCCCCGGCGGCCGGCACCGTCGAGGTATACGGAGCCGGAGCCTGGTGCCTGTGTGTGCCGGTGCCCGGTTCCCCCAGGAGAGGCCCCGCCCGCCATGACCGTACGCCGCAGCGCCGCCGCGCTCGCCGCCACCGCCACCGTGCTCTGTGCGGCCGCAGTCCCGGCCGCAGTCGCCGCGCCGTCCCCCTCGCCGTCCGCGGCGCTGCCCTCGGGGCTCTACGGCACGAAGGACCCGACGTACGACGGGGTGTGGCGGCAGTCGCTGGCCTTCGCCGCGCAGCGGGCCGCGGGCGTCACGCCGGCCGCGAAGGCGGTGGACTGGCTGACGGGTCAGCAGTGCGTCAGCGGGGCGTTCCCCGCGTACCGCGCCGACGCCTCCGCCGCGTGCACCGACAAGACCATGGTCGACACGAACGCGACGGCCGCCGCCGTCCAGGCCCTGCACGAGGTCGGCGGGCACGAGGACGCCGTCGCCAACGCCACCTCCTGGCTGAAGTCCGTGCAGAACGAGGACGGCGGCTGGGGCTACACCGCCGGCGGGCCCAGCGACGCGAACTCCACCTCCGTCGTCATCGGCGCCCTCTCCCGGACCGGGGAGAAGCTCGGCGATGTGACGACGGACGGCGGCAAGACCCCCTACGACGCGCTGCTCACCTTCGCCATCCCGTGCGGCGGCAAGGACGGCGGCGCCTTCGCCTACCAGCCCGACAAGGCCGGGAAGCTCGTCGCCAACGGCGACGCCACCGCGGCCGGGGTGCTCGGCGCGCTGGGCAAGGGCTTCGTCGTCGGGAACACGGCGGCGGTCAAGGACCCCAGCTGCCACAAGGGCACCCCGCTCAAGCCCGAGCAGGCCGCGCAGAACGGCGCCTCCTACCTCGCCGGCGCCCTCGCGAAGAGCGGTCACCTGGACGCGCCGCCGATGCCCGGAGCCGAGGACAGCACCCCGCAGCCCGACTTCGGCAACACCGCCGACGCTGTCGTCGCCCTGTCCGCCGCCGGCCACCAGGACAAGGCGGCCGCCTCCGTCGCCTGGCTGGAGAAGAACTCGGCCGCCTGGGCGAAGGACAACGGCCCCGCCGCCTACGCCCAGCTGATCATGGCCGCCCGCGCGACGGGCACCGACGTGCACGACTTCGGCGGCACCGACCTCGTCACCCTGCTGAACGCGACCGGCCCCGAGCCCGCCGCCGTCAAGAAGCCCAAGGCGAGCGCCACCGAGGAGGAGGAGCGCAAGGACAGCGGCGACGGGGACGGGATCGGCGGTGTCTGGTGGTTCGTCGGGATCGGGCTCGCCGTCGGCGCGGGTGCCGGCTTCCTGATCAGCGGCCGCCGCAAGAACCAGCAGCTGTGAGCCGCGCCGGAAGGGCCACCGCGCTGCTGGTGGTCCTGGGCGCCGTTCTGGCCGTGCTCGGCGCGGGGCCGGCCCAGGCGGCCGGCTACCGCTACTGGTCGTTCTGGGAGGGGTCCGCGAGCGGCTGGACGTACGCCACCCAGGGGCCGTCGCTGGTCCGCCCGGACGACGGGTCGGTGCAGGGCTTCCGGTTCTCCGTGAGCGCCGACTCGCAGGACGCCTCGAAGCCGCGCCGCTCCCCCGACTTCGGGAAGATCTGCGCGGACACCCCCGCGCGGGACGGCAGCAAGCGGGTCGCGCTCGTCATCGACCCCGGCACGGCCGCCGACGCCCCGGCCGGGGAGACCCCGCCCGCGCTGCGGACCGCCTGTGCGCGGGTCCCGCGGGACGCGAGCAGCGCGGACGCGCTCGCCTCGGTGGCCAAGCCGCTGCGGTACGGCGACGCCGCGCTGCTCTGCGCGATCTCCGGCTATCCGGCGACGGGCTGCGGCGAGCAGGTCTCCGGGGACCGGAAGAAGGACAGCGGCGGGAAGCCCACGGCGACGGCCGCCTCCAGCGGCGACGGCTCCTCCTCCGGCGGCGGCCCGTCCGCCGGGATCCTCGTCGGGATCGGCGCCGTCCTGCTGCTCGGCATCGCCGCGGTCGCGCAGGCCCGCCGACGCCGCGGATGACCGGCCCGGCATCCGGCCCCGGGCGCGCCCCGGCGGACCGGTTCCGCTCCTGGCGCGCCCCCGCCGCCACCCGGAGCAACGCGCTGCCCGCCGGGGCCTGGTGGCTCTGGGCGCTCGGGCTCGCCACCGCCGCGTCCCGGACCACCAACCCGCTGCTGCTCGGCCTGCTGGTCGGGGTGGCGGGGTACGTCGTGGCCGCGCGCCGGACGGACGCGCCGTGGGCCCGGTCGTACGGGGCGTTCATCAGGATCGGGCTGTTCGTCATCGGGATCCGGCTGCTGTTCTCCGTCTTCCTGGGGTCGCCGATCCCGGGTACGCATGTGGTGTTCACACTGCCCGAGGTGCCGTTGCCCGACTGGGCGAAGGGTGTGCGGATCGGGGGCCGGGTCACCGCCGAGCAGCTGCTGTTCGCGCTGTACGACGGGGCGAAGCTGGCGGCCCTGCTGATCTGCGTCGGTGCGGCGAACTCCCTCGCCAACCCGGCCCGGCTGCTGAAGTCGCTGCCCGGCGCGCTGTACGAGGCCGGGGTCGCGGTCGTCGTGGCGATGACGTTCGCCCCGAACATGGTCGCCGACGTGATGCGGCTGCGGACCGCCAGGCGGTTGCGCGGCCGGCCGACCGGCGGGGTCGGGGCCGTGCTCCAGATCGGTCTGCCGGTCCTGGAGGGCGCGCTGGAACGGTCGGTCGCCGTGGCCGCGTCGATGGACGCGCGCGGCTACGGGCGCACCGCGCGGGTGCCGGCCGCGGTCCGGCACACCACCAACGTCCTCACCCTGGGCGGGCTGCTCGGGGTGTGCGCCGGTACGTACGGGCTGCTGGCCGCGCAGGGTGCGGTGTACGGGCTGCCGCTGCTGCTCGGCGGGCTCGCCGCGGCGATGGCCGGGCTGCGGCTCGGCGGGGCGCGCTCGGTACGGACCCGCTACCGGCCCGACCGGTGGGGCGCGCGGGCCTGGCTGGTCGCGGGCTCCGGTGCGGCGGTCGCGGTGGCGATGATCTGGGCGGGCGGCGCGGATCCGGCGGCGCTGCACCCCGGTGTCGTACCGCTGACCGCGCCCGTGCTGCCGCTGTGGCCCGCCGCCGCGGTGCTGATCGGCCTGCTGCCCGCGCTGGTCGCGCCCGTCCCGCCCTCCCCCACAGGCTTCGAGGAGCAGGTGTGATCCGGTTCGACGATGTCTCGGTGACCTACGACGGTGCTGAGCGCCCCACCCTGGCGAGGGTCGATCTGACCGTCCCGGAGGGTGAGCTGGTGCTGCTCGTCGGGCCGTCCGGTGTCGGCAAGTCGACACTGCTGGGCGCCGTCTCGGGGCTCGTACCGCATTTCACGGGCGGCCGGCTGGCCGGGCGGGTCACGGTGGACGGGCGGGACACCCGTACCCACAAGCCGCGCGAACTGGCCGATCTGGTCGGCACGGTGGGGCAGGACCCGCTCTCGCACTTCGTCACCGACACGGTCGAGGACGAGCTGGCGTACGGGATGGAATCGCTGGGACTGGCCCCCGACGTGATGCGGCGGCGGGTCGAGGAGACCCTCGATCTGCTGGGCCTGGCCGGGCTGCGCGACCGGCCGATCGCCACGCTCTCCGGCGGCCAGCAGCAGCGCGTCGCGATCGGCTCCGTCCTCACCCCGCACCCCCGTGTCCTCGTGCTGGACGAGCCGACGTCCGCGCTGGACCCCGCAGCCGCCGAGGAGGTCCTCGCGGTGCTCCAGCGGCTCGTCCACGACCTGGGGACGACGGTCCTGATGGCGGAGCACCGGCTGGAGCGCGTGGTGCAGTACGCGGACCAGGTCGTCCTGCTCCCGTCGCCGGGCGCCGCCCCCGTCATGGGCGCGCCCGCCGACGTCATGGCGGTGTCCCCGGTGCATCCGCCGGTCGTCGCGCTCGGGCGGCTGGCGGGCTGGGAGCCGCTGCCGCTCTCGGTACGGGACGCCCGGCGCCGGGCGGCGGGGCTGCGCGAGCGCCTCGCGTCCACCTCGCCGGGGCCGGTCGGCGCGTCGGACGGGCCGGCGCCGCCCGCCCCGGCGGCCGCCGCTCCCCTTCCGGCCGCGCGGCGGACCGCCCTGGGCCGACTGTTCGGCCGGGGCCCGCAGGAGAGCGCCGCGCCGGAGCCCGTCACCGACGCCACCACCCGGGTCGAGCGGCTGGGGGTGCGGCGCGGCCGGATCGAGGCCCTGCGCCGGGTCACGCTCACCGTCGCCCCCGGCGAGACCGTGGCCCTGATGGGGCGCAACGGCGCCGGCAAGTCCACCCTGCTCGCCGCCCTCGTCGGCATGGTCGAGCCCACCTCCGGCAGCGTCCTGGTGGGCGGCCGGACCCCGCACCGCACCCCGCCGCGCGAGATGGTGCGCCGCGTCGGGCTCGTACCGCAGGAGCCGCGCGATCTGCTGTACGCGGACACCGTCGCGGCCGAGTGCGCGGCGGCCGACGCCGACGCGGGCGCCGCGCCGGGCAGCTGCCGGGCACTGGTCTCCGAACTGCTGCCGGGTGTCGCGGACGCCACCCATCCCCGCGATCTCTCCGAGGGGCAGCGGCTCGCGCTGGCCCTCGCCCTCGTGCTCACCGCCCGGCCGCCGCTGCTCCTCCTGGACGAGCCGACCCGGGGTCTGGACTACGCGGCGAAGGCCCGGCTCGTCGGGGTGCTGCGGACGCTGGCGGCCGGGGGACACGCGATCGTGCTGGCCACCCATGACGTGGAGCTGGCCGCCGAGCTGGCCCACCGGGTGGTGATCCTCGCCGACGGCGAGGTCGTCGCGGACGGGCCGACCGCCGAGGTCGTGGTCTCCTCGCCCGCGTTCGCCCCGCAGACCGCCAAGATCCTCGCCCCGCAGGAGTGGCTCACCGTGCCCCAGGTGCGCGCGGCCCTGGGGGGTGGCGCATGAGCGGCGCGACGGGCCGGGTCCGTCCGGTGCGGCTCGGGCCGCGTGCCGTCGCCGCGCTGGTGCTGATCAGTGCGATCGGGGTGGCCGCGTTCGGCTGGCCGCTGCTGGCGGGGCCGGACTCCGGGCTCGCGCACGCGCAGGACGCGCCGTGGCTGTTCGCCGCGCTGCTGCCGCTGCTGGTCGGCGTGGTGGTCGCGATGATCGCGGACGCCGGTCTGGACGCGAAGGCGGTGGCGATGCTGGGGGTGCTGGCCGCGGTGGGCGCGGCGCTGCGCCCGCTGGGGGCGGGTACGGCCGGTCTGGAGCCGATGTTCTTCCTGATGGTGCTGAGCGGGCGGGTGCTCGGGCCCGGCTTCGGCTTCGTGCTGGGCTCGGTGACGATGTTCGCCTCCGCGCTGCTGACCGGCGGGGTCGGCCCGTGGATGCCGTTCCAGATGCTGGCGATGGGCTGGTTCGCGATGGGCGCGGGGCTGCTGCCGGGTCCGGAGCGGCTGCGCGGGCGCGGTGAGCTGCTGATGCTCGCCGGGTACGGAGCGTCGGCCTCGTTCGCGTACGGCACGGTCATGAATCTGTACGGGTGGACGATCGTGCCGGGTCTCGGCTCGGGCATCTCCTTCCACCCGGGTGACGCGCTGGGCGAGAACCTGGTGCGCTTCCTCGCCTACTGCGCGGCCACCTCGCTCGGCTGGGACCTGGGCCGTGCCGTGCTCACCGTCGTCCTCACCCTGACCGTCGGGGCGGCGCTGCTCAAGGCGCTGCGCCGGGCCACCCGCCGCGCCGCCTTCGAGGCCCAGGTCACATTCGAGGTCCCGCCGGAGTGAGGGCACCCACAGGACCTTGGTCCTGTACGAAGCGGGATAGGAGGGCGGGAGCGGGCCAAAAGACCCCCGCTTCACCCCCTGCGACCTGCTATGAAGCGTTTTGAGGCGGTTCGGGACCTTCGGCCCTGGGTGCGAGGCGGGGTCGTACCGGGGGTCGTTGCCACGGCGGAGCGGCGCCGCTAACCATGGAGACGTCGCCGAGCACCGCAGGCTCCACCGGAACGGAGTGCGGTCAACGGGCCCCGGTTCACGCAGGATCGAGACCGGGCCACGCGACTCCCCCGTACCCGACGTTAGGTTCCCTGTGTCGTTCGCCCGTAACCTTCTCGCCAAGCCCCGCAACGCCCGTCGCAAGTCCGCAGTCGCCGGTGCGGCCGTGCTGCTGAGCGCCACCGGTCTGGGCCTGGGTGTCTCCCCGGCCATGGCGGCTCCGTCCGCCGCGCCGACGTCCGCCGCCGCGAGCGCCCAGGACACGGCGAAGCAGATGATCGGTGACGACGCGCAGTTCCAGTGCTTCAGCAACATCGTCAGCCACGAGAGCGGCTGGAACCCGAGCGCGACCAACGCCTCCTCCGGCGCGTACGGTCTGGTCCAGGCCCTGCCCGGTTCGAAGATGGCGTCCGCCGGTGCCGACTGGCAGACCAACCCCAGCACCCAGATCAAGTGGGGCATGGACTACATGAACTCCCGCTACGGCAGCCCGTGCGGCGCCTGGTCCTTCTGGCAGGCCAACAACTGGTACTGAGCCGGCCAGGACCCCCTCAGGCAGTGACACCAAGGCACCGGACGCACAGCGGCCGGTGCCTTCGGCGTGCCCCGGACGCCCGGATGCCGCCCTAGAGCCGCTGGATGATGGTGCCGGTGGCCAGGGCGCCGCCCGCGCACATGGTGATCAGGGCGAACTCCTTGTCCCCGCGCTCCAGTTCGTGCAGGGCCGTGGTGATCAGCCGGGCGCCGGTGGCGCCGACGGGGTGGCCGAGTGCGATCGCGCCGCCGTTGACGTTGACCTTCGCCAGTCCGTCGAGGTCCCGGTCGAACTCCTGCGCCCAGCTGAGCACCACGGACGCGAACGCCTCGTTGATCTCCACGAGGTCGATGTCCCTGAGCGACATCCCGGCCTTGCCGAGCACCGCGCGGGTGGCGTCGATGGGGCCGTCGAGATGGAAGTGCGGGTCGGAGCCGACCAGCGCCTGCGCGACGATCCGGGCCCTCGGCCTGAGTTTGAGGGCCCGCGCCATCCGCTTGGAGGCCCACATGATCGCGCAGGCGCCGTCGGATATCTGGCTGGAGTTGCCCGCGGTGTGGATGGCGGTGGGCATCACCGGCTTGAGCGTGGCGAGCGCGTCCATCGAGGTGTCGCGCAGCCCCTCGTCCCGGTCGACGAGCCGCCACATGCCCTGCCCGGCGGCCTGTTCGGCCTCGGTGGTGGGCACCTGGACCGCGTACGTCTCCCGTTTGAACCGCTCCTCGGCCCAGGCGGCGGCCGCCCTCTCCTGCGAGCGCACGCCGAGTGCGTCCACGCGTTCGCGGGTGAGGCCGCGCTTGCGGGCGATGCGCTCGGCGGCCTCGAACTGGTTGGGCAGATCCACGTTCCACTCGTCCGGCCACGGCTTGCCGGGCCCGTGCTTGGAGCCGCTGCCCAGCGGCACGCGCGACATGGCCTCGACCCCGCAGCTGATGCCGACGTCGATCACCCCGGCCGTGATCATGTTGGCGACCATGTGCGAGGCCTGCTGCGAGGAGCCGCACTGACAGTCCACGGTCGTCGCGGCGGTCTCGTACGGAAGCCCCACGGTGAGCCAGGCGTTGCGCGCGGGGTTCATGGACTGCTCGCCGGCGTGGGTGACGGTGCCGCCGACGATCTGTTCGACGCAGTCGGCGTGGATGCCGGTCCGGCCGAGAAGTTCACGGTAGGTCTCACCCAGCAGATAGGCGGGGTGCAGATTGGCGAGCGCGCCTCCGCGCTTGCCGATGGGGGTGCGTACGGCTTCGACGATGACGGGTTCCGCGGCCATGAGCTCGTCCTCTCCTCACGCTTCCGCGGAGGCGTCCCGGCGCCCCGCGAAAGGAACTAGTACGCGTTCTAGTTCTGCAAGCAGTCTTATGAGGCTTACCCCCGGTACGCAAGGGTCGCGCACGCACCTTGCCCCGGCTTCGCGGCCAGCGCGCACCCCGGACCGGCCGGGTTCACCGATGCTTCACGCAACAGATCGGGCCATGCCCCTTGTCAGTTGTAGAACTCGTTACTACCTTTCGGGCAACTTCTGATGGGTCGTCAGACAGTGTGCGGACGGCTCTCGGACCGACCTGGAGTTCTTGACCTGGAGCTGCCGATGCCCTGCCCCCATCTGCCCGAAGGGTTCGACTTCACCGACCCCGACCTGCTCCAAGCCCGTGTTCCGCACCCCGAGTTCGCCCGGATGCGGGAGACCGCTCCGGTGTGGTGGTGCACCCAGCCCACCGGCATCTCCGGCTTCGACGACGCGGGGTACTGGGCCGTCACCCGGCACGCGGACGTCAAGTACGTTTCCACGCATCCCGAGTTGTTCTCCTCGCACACCAACACGGCCGTCATCCGCTTCAACGAGACGATCAGCCGTGACCAGATCGATGTCCAGAAGCTGATCATGCTGAACATGGACCCGCCCGAGCACACCCGGGTCCGCCAGATCGTGCAGCGCGGCTTCACCCCCCGCGCGGTCCGCTCCCTGGAGCAGGCGCTGCGCAGCCGGGCGCGCTCGATCGTCGAGACGGCGCTCGCCGCCGCCGACGAGGACGGCTCGTTCGACTTCGTGACCAACATCGCCGTCGAACTGCCGCTCCAGGCCATCGCCGAGCTCATCGGCGTCCCCCAGGAGGACCGGTCCCGGATCTTCGACTGGTCCAACAAGATGGCCGCGTACGACGATCCGGAGTACGCGATCACCGAGGAGATCGGCGCCGAGGCGGCCATGGAGATCGTCTCGTACTCGATGAACCTCGCGGCGGCGCGCAAGGAGTGCCCGGCCAAGGACATCGTCTCCCAGCTGGTCGCCGCCGAGGGCGAGGGCAACCTCTCCTCCGACGAGTTCGGCTTCTTCGTGATCCTGCTCGCCGTGGCCGGCAACGAGACCACCCGCAACGCCATCAGCCACGGCATGCACGCCTTCCTCACCCACCCCGAGCAGTGGGAGCTCTACAAGCGCGAGCGGCCGGGCACGACCGCCGAGGAGATCGTGCGCTGGGCGACCCCGGTGGTCTCCTTCCAGCGGACGGCCACCCAGGACGTCGAACTGGGCGGGCAGCAGATCAAGAAGGGCGACCGGGTCGGGCTGTTCTACTCCTCGGCCAACAACGACCCCGAGGTCTTCGACCACCCGGAGGACTTCGACATCACCCGCGACCCCAACCCGCACCTGGGCTTCGGCGGCGGCGGCCCGCACTTCTGCCTGGGCAAGTCCCTGGCCGTGATGGAGATCGACCTGATCTTCAACGCCATCGCGGACGTGCTGCCCGGCCTGCGGCTGACCGGGGACCCCCGGCGGCTGCGGTCGGCCTGGCTCAACGGCATCAAGCAGCTCCGGGTGAGCACCCCGGTCGCCTGACCGGGGCCGCCCGCGTCCCGGCGGGGGCGGGCACGGATCATGGCGGGCATGCATGCGCTGCTCTCCGGATTCGCCCCCATCTGGGTCCTGACGGGCATCGGTTACGCGGTCGCGCGCGGCGGCCTGCTCGGGGAGCACGCGGAGCGGGTGCTCGGCAGGTTCGTCTTCCATGTGGCCATGCCCGCCGCCCTGTTCACCGTGGTGGCAGGGTCCCGGCCGGCCGACTTCGCCCATCCCTCGATGGTCGCGTTCGCGGCGGGCACGGCCCTGGTCTGCGCGCTGGGGTTCCTGGCGGCCCGGCGGCTGTTCGGGCGCGGCCTGGCCGACGCGGCGATCGGCTCCATGGCCTCCGGTTACGTCAACTCCGCCAATCTGGGCATCCCGGTGGCGGTGCAGGTGCTCGGCGACGCCTCGTTCGTCGCCCAGGTCATCCTGTTCCAGGTGCTGGTGGTCTCACCGGTGATCCTCACGCTGCTGGACTCGGGTACGCGGACGGATGGCGGGCCCGCCGACGCGCGGCCCGGCGCCGGGCTGCGGCGGATGCTGACCATGCCCGTCCGCAACCCGATCATCATGGCCTCGCTGCTCGGGGTCGCCGTCTCCGCGACCGGGCTGCGGCTTCCGGCCGCCCTCGGCCACTCCTGCGACGTGCTGGGCGCGGCGGCCGTGCCGACGGCCCTGATCACGCTGGGCCTGTCGCTGCACGGCGGCCCGGGCGGCGCGAGCCGGGGGCGGGGCGGGCCGAGACGGCCGTCGCGGTCGGGCTGAAGACAGCGGCGCAGCCGCTGCTCGCCTACGCCGTCGCCGGTCCGCTGCTGCACCTGCCGGACCACCAGGTGCCGGCGGTGGTGCGCTGCTCGGCGCTGCCGACCGCGCAGAACGCCTTCGTCCACGCCCGCGAGTACGGCCTGGACACGGGCCTCGCCCGGGACTGCGTGGTCGCCTCCACCGTGGTCTCGATGCTCGCGCTGTCCCTCGCCACGTGGGCGCTGGGGCCCTCCCACTGAGCCGTCCGAGTGGCGGGCCCCGGCCGGCCGGAGGATCCTGGGAGGGCGACGATCCACATGGCGAAGGGGTGCGGGGACGTTTTTGTCTCCCCGCACCCCTTCGGCGCGTCCTCAGGGCTTGGCGGCCACGGCCTCCCCGGCCGGCTCCGGCACCGCTTCCTCCGGCGCGCGCATGCCGCCCGGCGCGGGTTCCCGGAGCCGGCGCGGCCCGGCCAGGACGTAGGTGAGGCCGAAGCCGAGGGCGACCACTGCTGCCCCGCCGACCGCGTCGAGCACCCAGTGGTTGGCGGTCGCGACGATCGCGGAGACCGTGAACAGCGGGTGCAGCAGCCCCAGCACCTTCATCCACGTCTTCGGGGCGAGCAGCACGATCACCACGCCGCACCACAGGGACCAGCCGAAGTGCAGCGAGGGCATCGCCGCGTACTGGTTGGTCATCGCGGTCAGCGAGCCGTAGTCGGGCTTCGCGAAGTCCTGGACGCCGTGGACCGTGTCGATGAAGCCGAGCCCCGGCATCAGCCGGGGCGGGGCCAGCGGGTAGAGCCAGAAGCCGACCAGGGCCAGCAGGGTGGCGAAGCCGATGGAGCTGCGCGCCCAGCGGTAGTCGGCGGGGCGGCGCACGTAGAGCACCGCGAGGATCGACAGCGGCACGATGAAGTGGAACGTCGAGTAGTAGTAGTCGAAGAAGCCACGCAGCCACCCGACGCCGACGACCGCGTGGTTGGCCCAGTGCTCGATGTCGATGTGCAGCCACCGCTCCAGCGCGTGGACCTGGCGGCCGTGGTGCTCGGCGGTGGCCCGTCCCGCCGTCGCGGCCAGCCGGACATGGGCGTACGCGGAGTAGACGACCCGGATCAGCAGGAGTTCCAGCAGCAGGTTGGGGCGGCTGAGCACCCGCCGCCAGAACGGCACCAGCGGCACCCGTTTCCAGCGGGCCCGCACCGGGACCGCGTACGCCGTGGGGACGGGATGCTGCCAGTAGGGGGAGGTGCGCGGCAGGAACGGGGCGGCGCACGCGGCCCCGAGCGCGGCGATCAGCAGCACGTTGTCCCGGACCGGGAAGACCGCCTCGATGTTGGGCAGCAGCATCGTGCCCGGCAGGGTGATCACGAGGACCACGACGGCCGGCCACACCATCCGGTCCGAGGCCCGCCTGCCGACCCGGCCGACCACGGCGAGCAGCACCCAGAGCAGCTGGTGCTGCCAGGCGGTCGGGGACACCGCGACGGCGACACAGCCGGTCACGGCGACGGCGAGCAGGAGCTGCCCGTCGCGCGCGTACCGTACGGCGCGGCGCAGGCCGATGAAGCAGACGGCGGCGGCCAGCGCCACGAACAGCACGATCTCCAGCGGTCCTGCCAGGCCGAGGCGGAGCAGCGCACCGTGCAGGGACTGGTTGGCGAGGCTGTCCGCCTGGTCGCCGAGCCCGGCCCCGGCGACGTGGTGCACCCAGTACGTCCACGAGTCGTGCGGCATCGCGGCCCAGGCAAGCGCCGTGCAGGCGGCGAACGCGGCGCCGCCGGTCACCGCCGCCCGGCGTCTGCCGGTGAGGAGCAGGAGCACGGCGAACAGCAGCACGGTCGGCTGGAGCGCGGCGGCCACCCCGATCAGGACGCCCGCCGCGCGTTCGCCCCGGACGACGAAGAGGCCGACCAGGACCAGGAGCACCGGCAGGATGCTGACCTGGCCCAGGTGCAGGGCGTTGCGCACCGGCAGCGAGAGCATCAGCAGGCTGATCGCGACGGGCGCGGCGAACAGCGCCGTGCGCCGGCCGACCGGCGTGGGCAGGGCGCGCGCCGCGATGACGCCGAGCGCGGCGACCAGCAGCAGCGAGCCGAACGTCCAGGCGACGCCGAGGCTCTGTTCGGCCGTGCGGGTCAGTGGCTTCAGGACCAGCCCGGCGAAGGGGGTCCCGGTGAACCGGTCGGTGTCGTACAGCGAGCCCGTCACATGAAGCACACCGTTCTCACCGATCCAGGTCTCCAGATCGGTGAGCCGTTCGCCGGGTGGCTGCCGCAGCACCACCGCCATCTGCCGGACGGCCAGCGCCGCCACGACCAGCCAGAGCACCGCCCGCGCCGCCCCGGTCCCCGCTCCCGCCGTCGCGTCTCCGCGCACCCTGTGCTCCGCGTTCGCCACGCTGCGCCGACCCTCCCGCCGTTGTGGTGCCGCCCGGTCCGGGCATGCTGTGAAACCTTCGCATTGCGCTATGAGGTAGACCCAATCAACCCTCTCTTCACCTGACTGTCATCCCGCTTTGTCCGAAAGCCCGCTCGACCAGGCGTTCAGGATCCGTCCGTACGGCCGGAACCGGCCACGCCGCAGCCACGTCTGAGCCCGTGATCGGGGACCACGGGGAGGGCGGCGCCGGATGCGGTGGGCTGGGAGAGAACACATGCGGGCAGACAGGTCCCGGGGCCGGACGTTGCGCGCGCTCTGCCTGGTCATGATGGTGCTGTCGTTGCAGCTGGGGTCGCTGATCGCACCGGCGTACGCCTGTGGCTGCGGGGCGATGGTCGTGGACCGGAACAGCACGGTCTCCGTCGACCGGGAGACGTCCGTCGTCGACTGGGACGGCACCACCGAACAGATCGTCATGCAGCTCACGGTGCGCGGGAACGCGCCGGACGCGGCCTGGATCATGCCCGTGCCGCACCGCGCCACGGTGAAGCTCGGCGACGCCTCGCTCTTCTCGGACCTGCGGGCCCTCACCGCACCCGTGACCGAGACCCGGCACTACTTCTGGCCGCGCGAGAAGGACTGGCCGTTCGGCGGTTCGGGCCACGGCTCCGGTGACGGCGCGGCGGCCCCCTCGGCGGGCGCACCCGTCCAGGTGGTCGGCCGCGAGCGGCTCGGCCCCTTCGACGTGGCCCGGCTCGCGGCGACCGACCCGGCGGCCCTGGAGAACTGGCTGAGCGAGAACGGCTTCGAACTCCCCGACCGGCTCGCCGGGGCGCTGCGCCCCTACGTCGAGCAGAAGTGGGAGTACGTGGCGGTGCGGCTCGCGCCCCAGGAGAGCGGCGGCGCGCTGCGGGGCACGCTGGACCCGCTGCGCCTGAAGTTCGCCAGCGACCGGCTGGTCTACCCGATGCGCCTGTCGAAGCTGGCCACGACCGCGCAGTCGCTGGGGCTGTACGTCCTGGCGGACCACCGCATGGAGCCGCGCGGCACGATCGGCGGGCTGCCGCCGGAGGTGACGTACGCGGACCGGTTCGACCCCGCCGAGGAGGCCTACCCGGCCCTGGAGGCGATGACGGGCGGGAAACCGGTCTTCGTCACGGCGATCGACCAGTCGTTCCCCCGGCCCTCGCAGATCGACGGCGACCACGAACTGCGGGCGACGGCGGCGGACACCCCGTACCGCACGGTCCGCTACCGGGACGAACTGCTGACCGTGGGCCCCATGCCCGCCTGGGTGCTCTCGCTGCTCGGCGTGGTGGCGGTGGCGGCCGCGGTGCTGCTGCTGACGGCCCGGGCCCGGCGGCGGCGCCCGGTGCTCCCGCCGCCCCCGGTCACCGTGCCACCGCCGCTGGTGCGCTGAGCCCTCGGGCTCAGCCCCCGGCCGGGATGTCCGCCTGCCAGCCCGCGAAGAGCGGGAGTTCACCGGCGCCGTCCAGCACGACGATGCCGAACGGCCGGTCGAAGGCGAGGTGCAGGACGCGCCGGGGCGGCGGGGGCGCCGCGCCGGCCGGGGCCGCCAGGACCGTCACGGCCGCGGCCTCCACCCCCTCCTCGGCCACCTTCACCACGGCCTCCTGCACCACCTGGGAGATCATCAGCGGGACGGGCGAGAGCCCCGAGAAGTCGGCGGCCGCGGTCGTGGAGAGCCGGATGCCGAGCCCCGGCAAGTGGTCGGTGACCTGGATGTTCGTGCGAAGGGTGAAGCGCGGGACCGCGATGCTCACGGCGTCCGCGTCGAGCCGGGTGCGCGCCTCCGCCGGCGCCCAGGCCGCGGTCAGCACGTCCGCCGCCCCCTCGCCCGGCCGGCCCAGCACCAGCCGGACCCGGGCCGGGGCGCTCCCGGCCCGGCCCGTGCGGCAGCGCAGCTCCACGACGAACGTGCCCCCGGCCATCCAGACGTCCCAGGGGGCCGGGTCGCCGTGCATGGTCGGCACCTCCCGGCAGGTCCCGGCCGCGTCGGTGAAGGGCCGGTCGCGGGTGCGCTCGCGGTCGAACGGGTCCTCCCAGCGCGCCTTCAGCGCCAGGACGTTGACGAGCACCAGCAGCATGCTGTCATCGAGGGACAGCGGCAGCCGGCCGATCAGCCCGCCGGTGGCCTCGCGCACCCAGGCGTCGATCTCCTCGGCGTCCTCCATCGGCCCGAACCCCACGTCCGGCAGGGCCTCGCGGTACTCCCGGTGCAGGGGCGCCCGGCTCCACACCCGGGTGGCCACGCCCAGCGCGTCGGTGCCCGCCAGCTCGCGCGCCCCGGCCGTCACGGCGTCGGCCGCCTCCCGCCCGGCCGTCCCGAGCGCCGCCCGCAGCTCCCGGGCACTCTCCCCGCGCGCGCCCGCCGCGACCGAGGCCAGGGCCAGCCACAGCCCGGCCGGCGAGCACACGAAGCTCCCGCCGCCGCCCGGCCCGGCCGGATCCCGCAGCCACCGCTCGCCGAACCGCTGGACCGCCCGGGCCCTGTCCGCCGCCGGTCCCGTCCCCCGCACCACCGAATGCGCCACCGAAGCCCCTTGCGTAAATAGTTTCTTCGTACAGTCACGCGCAAGCCAGGATGGCCCAATGACGTGGACCGTGACGCCCGAACGCTTCGACTCCCCGGACGCCGCCCTGCTGCGCCGGGACTACTACGCCGAGGTCGCCGGGCGCTACTGGGGGCGTCCCGCCACGGCCGGCGAGATCGACGAGGGGCTCACCGACGACGGCGCCGAGCTGCTCGTACCGCCGGCCGGCGAGTTCGTCGTGGGCCGGCTGGACGGCGGCGCGGCGGCCTGCGCGGGTCTGGTCGTGGTGGACGCGGACACCGCGGAGCTGACCCGGGTGTTCGTCCGCCCGGAGGCCCGGGGCACGGGCGGCGGCGGGCTGCTGCTCGCGGCCGTCGAGCGCCGGGCCCGCGACTTCGGCATCCGCCTGCTCCGGCTCGACACCCGGCACGACCTGGTCGAGGCACGCGGTCTGTACGCCAAGCACGGCTACCGCGAGGTCCCGGCCTTCCACCACCGCAACCCGTACGCCGAGCGCTGGTTCGCCAAGGACCTGGGCGACGCCTAGACGGGGTCCGGCGGCTGGTGCGGATGGCCCGCCGCGTGGTCGCGCCGGGGTTCGGGACTGTGCGGGCGCTCCTTGCTCGACCCGCTCGTCTCCGCCGTCAGCTCCGACACCAGGGCCACCAGGTCGGTCGGCCGGTCCGGTCCCCACCAGTCGCCCAGCAGCTCGGCGAGCGAGTCCTCGCGGGCCTGCGACAGCTTCACCACGGCCTCGGCGCCCGGCTCGGTCAGCACCAGCTGTACGCCGACCCGGCGGGCCAGTCCGCGCTCCTCCAGCTGCCGGGCCGCGTCGCTGACCACCCGCAGCGGGACGGGGGCGACCTCGGCGAGCCGGGCGGGCTCGACCGTGCCGTGCCGTTTGATCCGCAGCAGCATCCAGCTGGCGGCGGGCAGCAGGTCGTAGCCGGCGCGTTCGGTGATCCTGACGTAGACCTCGCGGCGCCCCTCCCGGGTGGCCAGCACCGACAGGGCGCGGGCGCACTCGTCGTACGAGGACCGCTCGACCGGGTTGGACGCCAGGGTCTCGCTGGGATCGGGCGCGGTCACCGAGCCGCGCAGCTTGTCCTCCTTGAGGAACCAGGCGAAGACGAAGGCGACCAGCACGACGGGGGCCGCGTACAGGAACACATCGGTGATCGACGTCGAGTACGCGTGGATCACCGGCCCCCGGAGCGCCGGCGGCAGCTGGCCGATGGCGCGCGGGTCGGCGGACAGGCTGTCGGCACCGACGCCGGGCGGCAGCGGACGGCCGGCGAGCGCGGCGCCGAGTTTGTCGGTGAGCCGGTTGGTGAAGATGGTGCCGAAGATGGCTACGCCGAACGAGGCGCCGATGGACCGGAAGAAGGTCGCCCCGGACGTGGCCACACCGAGGTCCTGGTACGAGACGGCGTTCTGCACCACCAGCACCAGGACCTGCATCACCAGGCCGAGTCCGGCGCCGAAGACGAAGAAGTAGACGCTCATCTCCCAGGTGCTGCTGGACTCCGTCAGCCGGTGCAGCAGCACCAGCCCGATGGCGGTGATGCCGGTGCCGGCGACCGGGAAGACCTTCCAGCGGCCCGTCCGGCTGACGACCTGTCCGGACGCGGTCGAGGTGAGGAGCAGCCCGAAGACCATCGGGAGCATGTGCACGCCGGACATGGTCGGCGTGATGCCGTGCACGACCTGGAGGAACGTCGGCAGGAAGGTCATCGCCCCAAACATCGCGAAGCCGACGACGAAGCTGATCACCGCGACCAGGCTGAACGTCCTGATCCGGAACAGCTTCAGCGGCAGGACGGGTTCGGCGGCGCGCCGCTCGACGGCCACGAAGGCGATCAGCAGGACGACGCTGAGCGCGGCCAGGCCGATGATCTGCGCCGAACCCCAGGCCCAGGTGGTGCCGCCGAGCGAGGCGACGAGGACCAGGCAGGTGGCGACCGAGGCGATGAGGAAGGTGCCCAGGTAGTCGATGGTGTGCTTCGTCCGGCGGACCGGGATGTGCAGCACGGCGGCGATCACGGCGAGGGCGACGACCCCGATGGGGAGGTTGATGTAGAAGACCCAGCGCCAGCTGAGGTGCTCGGTGAAGAAGCCGCCGAGCAGCGGGCCCAGGACGCTCGTCGCACCGAACACGGCGCCGAACAGGCCCTGGTACTTGCCGCGTTCGCGCGGCGGGACGATGTCGCCGACGATCGCCATCGACAGCACCATCAGCCCGCCGCCGCCGAGCCCCTGGAGGGCGCGGAAGCCGATCAGCTGCGGCATGTTCTGGGCGATGCCGCAGAGCGCGGAGCCGATCAGGAAGATGACGATGGCGATCTGGAAGAGCCTCTTGCGCCCGTACTGGTCACCGAGCTTGCCCCACAGCGGTGTCGCGGCGGTCGACGCCAGCAGATAGGCGGTGACCACCCAGGACAGGTGCTCCAGGCCGCCGAGGTCGCTGACGATGGTCGGCAGCGCGGTGGAGACGATGGTCTGGTCGAGTGCGGCGAGCAGCATGCCGAGAAGCAGTGCGCCGATCGCGACCAGAACGGACCGCGTCGAGCGGTCCGCACCGGGGGCCGGGGGGCTCAGCTGGGCCATGAAACATCTCCTCGGATCCGCTACACCCCCATCCTGTCTGTTCTGTCCCGTTATGGCCTGCCGAAGGGCCGGGTGATTGGGCTTCCCGGCAGCGGGCTGCATAATCGCAGGCAGTTCAAGGGGAGGGGACCCACAATGACCGGACATATATGCCCGGAGTGCGGTACGGACGGCAGACCGGGCACCGGCCCCGGCTGCGCCTGCGCGGGCCGCGCGGCGCACGGCGACGCCGGACAGCCGCAGCACACCGAGGGCCGCCGGCCGGCGGCGCCGCACGAGGTCCCGGCCGAGGAACGGGCCGCCGAACAGCGGCGCATCGCCGAGCAGCACGCCGAACGGTCGGCGGAGATGGCCGCGGCGGAGGACTTCGACCCGCTGCGCATCCGGCCGTACGTGACGCTGGGCGGCGAGCGGCCCGCCGCGACGGCACCGGGCGGACCCCAGGAGGGGCCCCAGGACAGGCAGCAGGACGAGCCGCGGGGCGGCTCCCACGACACGTCGCGGGCCCCTGCGCCGGACGGGCGACCGGGGGACGCCGCCACCACGATGCCGCTCTTCCTGAACCCGGCGGGACCCGCACCGGGGCCGGGACCGGGCCCCGGCCCGCTGCCGGACGCGGTGGCCCCCACCGGACCCGGGGACCCGGGCGGACCCGCCGACGGGACGCACACCGCGCTCCCGACCGCCGCCCCGGCCCCCGTGCAGCCGCGCCGGCGCAGGCCCTTCGCGGCCCTGGCCGCCGGGGCCGCCGTCGTCACGGTGGTGGGCACGGCGGCGTTCATCGGGGGCCTGTTCAACGGGGACGGCGGCGGAGAGGCCGATCTGGACCAGGCCCTGCCCTCCACCGTGGCCAGCCTGCCCGAGGAGAGCGCCTCGGCGTCGGCGTCCGCGAAGACCTCCGCATCACCCACCCCCTCCCGGCCGGTGACCGCCTCACCCTCCGCGAGCACCTCGGCCTCCGCGTCACCGCCGCCGAGCGCCTCGGCCTCCCGCTCCGCCTCGGCGTCCGCGTCTGCGCCGGCCTCCCCGTCGCCGTCCGCGACCACGCAGGAGTCCCGCCCGCCCGAGGGCGTGGCGCCGCCGGCCGGGACACCGGACAGCAGCACGCTGCGGCGCGGCGACCACGGCCCGGAGGTGGCCGAGCTGCAGCGCCGGCTCCAGGAGATCTGGCTCTACCGGGGCCCGGCCGACGCCGACTACTCGGACCGGGTCGAGAGCGCCGTGCGCGACTTCCAGTCCTCGATGTACATCCAGGGCGACCCGGAGGGGGCCTACGGGCCGAACACCCGGCGCGCGCTGGAGGCGATCACCACCGGACAGGGGCGCCACTGAGCAGGCACGGGCAGCCCGGACCGGAGGGGATTCGCTTTCGGGGGCCGGTTTTTGTATCGTGGAGAAACAAAGTGGCCTCCGTACGCACACCCTGACCGGCGGGCGGGGGCCGCTTGTTCTCTTTTTCCCCTGTTTCTGGAGCCCGCCCATGCCGGCCACCGCCCTCACCGCCCGCGCCCTCCTGCTCGACATGGACGGCACCCTGGTGAACTCCGACGCCGTCGTGGAGCGCTGCTGGCGGCGCTGGGCGCTGCGGCAGGGCCTGGACCCGGAGGCGGTGCTCAAGGTCGTCCACGGCCGGCAGGGGTACGCCACGATGGCGGTCCTGCTCCCGGACCGCCCGGTCGAGCAGAACTACGCGGACAACCGGCTGATGCTCGCCGAGGAGACCGCCGACACCGACGGCGTGGTCCCGGTCGGCGGCGCCCCCGCCTTCATGGACGCGATCGCCGCGCTCCCGCACGCCCTGGTCACCTCGGCCGACCGCGCGCTGTCCACGGCGCGGATGACCGCGGCCGGGCTGCGGATGCCGGACCTCCGCATCACCGCCGAGAGCGTCGGCGCCAGCAAGCCGGACCCGGAGGGCTTCCTCAAGGGTGCGGCGGCCGTCGGCTTCGACGCGGCGGACTGCGTCGTCTTCGAGGACTCCGAGGCGGGCATCCAGGCGGGCCGGGCGGCGGGCATGCGCGTCGTGGGCGTCGGCCCGCGCGCGGCGGCCTTCTCCCCCGACGTCCACGTCGAGGACCTGACCCGGATCCGGGTGGAGGCGGCGGCCGACGGCTCGGTCGTCCTGCACATCGACGCGCGCTAATCGGTCCGCCGGGAGGCGCCGCGCGGCCACCGCACCCCGCGCCGCTCCCCGTCCGCATCCGCGTCCCGGTGCAGCAGCCCGCGCGCCATCAGCTCCAGCACCACCGCGACGGCCACCGCCTGAACGGCCATCAGGGCTACCAGCACGAACAGCTGTACGGCACCCGCCTGCACCGGTGAGGCGCCGCCCAGCAGCATGCCCACGAAGGCGCCGGGAAGCGTGACGAGCCCGACCGTCCGGGTCTGGTCGAGCCCCGGCAGCAGCGCGTCCGCCGCTGCGGGCCTGGCGATCTCCAGCCGCGCCTCCCGGTCCTGGAGTCCGAGCGCCATCGCCGCCTCCACCTCACCGTGCCGGGTGGACAGTTCATCGAGGGCCCGCCGCCCGCCGAGCACGGTCGCGGTCAGCGCTCCCCCGATGAGGATCCCGGACACCGGGATCAGCGCGATGCCCCGGACCGGCACCAGACCGGTGAGCAGGAGCGCGCCGACGACCGGCGCCACCCCCGCCCCGATCGGCACCGCCACCCACCGCCACGTGCGGTTCTCCGTGAGCCGGCGGCCCGCGGTCCACACGGCGACCGCGTACATCAGCGCCAGGAAGGCGAACATCGGCGCCAGGGCGTGGACCACCCAGCCGATGAGCGAGGAGACCGCGGCGAGCTGGACGGCGGCCCGCAGCCCGGCCACGAGGATCTCCCGCGACCGGCCGAGCGAGGCGAGAGCGGCGACACCGGCCGCCGCCACGAGCAGCAGGGCGAGCACGATGCCGAGCGTGGTGTTGACCGGGAGCAGCACGCCGCCAGCCTAGGGCGTGTCGTCGAACTGGCGCCGCCCGGCAGACACCAGTTCGACGACACACCCTAGGACCGCCGGCGCTCCGGCCGGCCCGCGCGCACCGGAATCCCGGCCCCCGGCCGGACCCGCTCCGAGCCCCCGCTCCCCGTACCGGAAACTGCCGCCCCCTCAGTTCCGTACGCCCGCGCACTCACTCGCGCACGCCCCCGCACAACGAACCCCTCTGTCAGACCCCTTGATGTGACGTGCCCATGTCGCCACTCTGTTACCTGGCGCCCACCCCACGGAAACCTGGCGCCGCCACGATGGCCGGGCCGTTCACGGACCGCCCGCCCAAGGTCCCCCCACATCAAGGGAGTTCGCATGTCAGGTGTCTACGCGCGTCGCATAGCCGTCCTCGCCGCATCCGCCGCCCTCGCCGCAACCACCGGACTGCTCACCGCCCCCAGCGCCCAGGCGGCGATGCCCACCCCGATCGCCGCGTCCACCGCGCGCACCTATCTGGGCCAGCTCACCGTGCAGGCCGAGGGCTCGTCCAGCGGCTACAGCCGGGACAAGTTCCCGCACTGGATCACCCAGTCCGGCGCGTGCGACACCCGCGAGGTCGTCCTGAAGCGGGACGGCACCAACGTCACGCAGAACTCCAGCTGTTCGGCTGTCAGCGGGAGCTGGTACTCCGAGTACGACGGCGCCACCTGGACCGCCGCGTCCGACGTGGACATCGACCACATGGTGCCGCTCGCCGAGGCCTGGCGCTCGGGCGCCTCCGGCTGGACCACCGCCCAGCGCCAGGCGTACGCCAACGACCTGACGCGCCCCCAGCTCATCGCCGTCACCGACAACGTCAACCAGTCCAAGGGCGACAAGGACCCCGCGTCCTGGATGCCCCCGCGCGCCGCGTACAAGTGCACCTACGCCCGCGCCTGGGTGCACGTGAAGCACTACTACAACCTGACCGTCGACTCCGCCGAGAAGACCGCCCTGCAGTCCGCGCTCAGCGGCTGCTGAGCCCGTCCCGCACGCCGGCCGCAGCAGCCGGAACCGTCCCGCACTCCCGCGTCGTTCCGTACGGTACGAAGCCGCCGTACGCGACCGTCGTACGCATCCGTCGTACGGCCCCGTCCGTACGGAACGACGCGAGGAGGCCACATGGCCGGGCTGCGCCTGGGACCACTGCTGCGGTACGTCGACTGGGAGACCGCGTCCACCGCGACCGTCTGGGTCGAGGCGGACCGCCCGTGCACGGCCGAGGTGCGGTGCGCGGACGGGGCGGCGGGCTCCTCGCCCACCTTCGCCGTTGCCGGGCACCACTACGCCCTGGTGGTGGTGACCGGTCTGGCGCCCGGCTCCACCACCGCCTACGAGGTACTGCTCGACGACCGCCGGGTCTGGCCGCCCGAGCAGCACCCCTTCCCCGCGAGCACGATCACCACCCCGCCCATATCCGCCGTTCCCGGTGACGGGCAAGCGGCCCCGGTCCGGGTCGCGTTCGGCTCCTGCCGCTGGGCGGCTCCCCCCGCCGGCGGCCACACCCCGGGCGGCGGCGATCCAGTCGGCCCGGACGCGCTGGACACCCTCGCCGCCCGGCTCGCCGCCGACCCCGCCGCCGTACGCCCCGACGTGCTGCTGCTCCTGGGCGACCAGGTGTACGCGGACGAGACCTCGGAGGCGACCCGCGCCCGGCTCGCCGCACGCCGCGATCTGGCCGAGCCGCCGGGGGCGGAGGTCGCGGACTACGACGAATACACCTGCCTGTACGACGAGTCGTGGCGCGACCCCGAGGTCCGCTGGCTGCTCTCCACCGTCCCCAGCTGCATGATCTTCGACGATCACGACGTCATCGACGACTGGAACACCAGCGCCGCCTGGCTCGCCGACGTCCGGGCGACCCCGTGGTGGCACGAACGGATCGTCAGCGGGCTGATGTCGTACTGGGTCTATCAGCACCTGGGCAACCTCTCCCCCGCCGAACTGGCCGCCGACCCTCTCTACGCGGCCGTCCGCGCCACCCCGGACAGCACCGAGACCCTGCGCCGTTTCGCGGCCGGCGCGGACGCCGACCCCACCTCGGCCCGCTGGAGCTACCGACGCATTTTCGGCCGAGTACGGCTGCTCATGGTGGACAGCCGGGCGGCCCGGGTGCTCGACGAGGGGCGGCGGGCGATGCTCCACCCCCGCGAGGCGGCGTGGCTGCGCGACGAGGCGCTCGCCGGCCCCGGCTCCTGCGACCACCTCCTGATCGGCACCTCGCTGCCGTGGCTGCTGCCGCCCCTGGTCCATGACGCCGAGCGGTGGAGCTCGGCGCTGTGCCGGGGTGAGCGGGGCGGGCCGGGCGGCCGCTGGGCGCGGTTCGGCGAATATCTGCGCCGACGCTCCGACCTGGAACATTGGGCCGCCTTCCCGGGGTCCTTCGGGCTGCTGGCGGAGCTGATCGGGGAGGTGGCCGGCGGTCCGGACGCCCCGGCGACGGTATGCGTGCTGTCGGGCGATGTGCACCATGCGTACATCGCGGAGCCCAGCGCGCTCCACCCGGCCTCCGGCGGCACACCGGGGACCCGTGTACTGCAGCTGACCTGCTCTCCCGTGCACAACTCCATCCCCGCGCCGCTGCGGGCCGCCTTCCGGTTCGGCTGGAGCCGGGCGGGGCGGGCCCTCGGCGCGCTGCTGGCGCGGCACGGGCGGGCCGGCGCGTCACCGGTCCGGTGGCGGAAGACGGGCGGGCCGTGGTTCGGCAATCAGCTGATGACGCTCACCCTGGATGGCCGGAAAGCTGCGCTGTCATTGGTTCAGGCCAAGTCCCGCAGGACAGGGCCCCAGTTGGAGACGGTACTTGATCGTTCACTGACCGATGACAGCGCATCGGGTTTCGGCCAGTCGACAAAACGTTGAACTTGCAAATATTGGTGAGGGCTACCTAATCTTTGGCGCTCAGTCGGTTCACGTCCCCACCAGACCGAAGGAGCCCTCCCCCCATGCAGACACGCCTCAACCGGGCACAGCCCTACGTCCTCGCGATCTTCCGCATCGTCGTGGGCCTGCTCTTCGCCTGCCACGGCGCCGCCTCGCTCTTCGGCGTCCTCGGCGGCGCCATGGGCGGCGGGTCCATACCCGCCGGCACCTGGCCCGGCTGGTACGCGGCGGTGATCCAGCTCGTCGGCGGCAGCCTCGTCGCCCTGGGCCTCGGCACGCGCGCGGCCGCCCTGATCTCGTCCGGCTCCATGGCCTACGCCTACTTCAAGGTCCACCAGCCCGGCGCGCTCCTCCCGCTGGAGAACGGCGGCGAACCGTCCGCGATGTTCAGCTGGGTGTTCCTGCTGATCGTCTTCACCGGGCCCGGCGCCCTGGCCCTGGAACGGCTGTTCACCTCCCGGGCGCCCGAGCCGCGCGACCAGGACCGCGCACCGGAGCAGAACTCCCCGGTCGCCGTCTGACCCGCGCCTCTCTCCCTGGGCCCGCCACCGACCGGGCCCGCCGCACCACCTCGCGTACCGCCGGGCACCCGCTCCCCGGCGGTACGCGCTCCAGCGGGACTCCACCGGGGTGCCCAACATCACGCATATATATGGATCTCCAGGTGAACGGCAGGCGTACGCTGTACAGCTGGCCCTGCCGCTCCTGCCGCTCCCCTGCGACGTCGCGGCGTTGTTCCGAATCGGGGAGTAGAAGGTGCTCGAGAGTGTGGGTGCGCTGACCGGCAGCCCATGGATCTACGCCGTGGTCGCCCTCTCCGTGCTGCTGGACGTCTTCCTTCCCGTGCTGCCCAGCGGGGTCCTCGTGATCACCGCCGCCACGGCCGCCGCCGCGGGCACCACGAGCGTGGCCGCCGACGCGGCGGGCGCCGCCCGTCAGGTGACCGAGGTCCCCTCGCTCCTGGTTCTCATCCTCTGCGCCGCCACGGCCTCGGTGCTGGGCGACCTCGTCGCCTACCGGCTGGCCTGGCGCGGTGGCGCACGCCTGGACCGCGCCATCGCCCGCTCCCGGCGCCTCACCTCCGCCCAGGAGCGTCTGGGCGCGGCCCTGAGCCGGGGCGGCGGCGTCCTCGTCGTCATCGCGCGCTTCGCACCCGCCGGGCGCTCCGTCGTCTCCCTGGGCGCGGGCGCCTCGCACCGCAAGGTGAAGGAATTCCTGCCCTGGTCCGCCGTCGCGGGCGTGGCCTGGGCGGGCTACAGCGTCGGCCTCGGCTACATCGGCGCCCAGTGGCTCGGCGCGAGCTGGCTGGGCACGGCCGTCTCCGTCCTGGCGCTGTTCGTCGCGGGCGCCTTCGCCGCGCTCCTGATGCGGCGCCCCGCGGCGGCCGCTGCCGCCTCCGCGGTGTCTACGGCGTCCTGACACCACCCCGCACTTCCAGGCCGTCCAGCAGCCGGGCGGTCGCCTCGGCGATCTCGTCGACGGCCCGGTCGAAGACTTCCCTGTTGTGCGCGGCCGGGGCGCGGAAGCCCGACACCTTGCGGACGAACTGCAGGGCGGCGGCGCGGATGTCCTCCTCGGTGGCCTCTTCGGGGAGGGAGGGCGGGCGGAGGGTCTTGATACTGCGGCACATGTCTCCAGTGTGGACCGCGCCACCGACAACGTCCCGGCCGCGTGAGGGATCCGCCCGCGTCAGCCGCCGCCGTCCCCGTGCTCGTCCCCATTGCCGTCGCCGTCGGTCCGCCGGATGCCCGGGATCACGTACTCCCCGTCGAGCACCGCCCGGCCGGGCATGTAGAGCCTGAGCATGGGGCGGAACTCCCCCTCGGGGGCCGGCAGCCAGTTCGCCGCCGCGTCCGGGTCCTCGGGCCGCTCCCTGCCGATGTGGACGGTCAGCGACCCGTCGGGGCCGTACACGATCCCGGGGGTGCGGTCCCCTACCGAGTACCGCCCGGCCGGGTTGGCGACCAGGAAGTAGTCCGGGGTGTCGTACATCGTCACGGACCAGAACGCCTCGGCCGGCGGCGGCGCGTCGAAGCGCAGCTCGTAGCGGTGGGCGCCGTTCAGCGGCGCGCCGTCCGTGTCGGTGAAGGTCTGCGCGTACACCGCCTCGTACCCGTGGTTGCCCCAGAGCCCGACGCGTGCCGCCACGGCCCTGTCCAGGTAGGAGGCCTCCCGGTCGGCGGTCTTCCACTCGGGGGCGTCGATGGTCCCCACGCCGAACCGGTCGAGGTTGTAGTCGAAGAGATGCGGGTTCATCGACCATCCCCCGCCGCTGCCGTCCCCCGAACCGGCCCGGCCGGCCGCCTCGACGCGCTCCTTGCCCCGGGCCAGCCCCTCGTTCAGCGCACGCACCAGGGCGGAACCGGCCGGGACGAAGGGCGAGGGGCCCTCCTCCAGCAGCCCCAGGGGCTGGAAGCGGTCCTGATAGGCGCGGTCGGCCGGGGCGGGCGGGAAGTCGGCCATCCACACCCGCAGCTGTTCGTAGAAGCGGAGCCCGGTGGGGACGCCCGCGTCGGGGGCGGGCAGTCCGGTGCGGTGCTCGCCCGGTTCGAGGTGGGTGAGCGTCAGCTGCTCCTGGAGCGGCCGGACCCGCCGCTCCAGGTCCTCGGGCCCGTCGCAGGCGAAACGGCCCACCACGGTGACCACGGCGGTGGGCGCGTCGATCACTCCCCGTACGCCGTCGGGGACGGTGCCCGCCCAGCCGGGCGGTACGACGAGCCAGTCACCGGCCTCCGTACCGGTGGCCCGGCGGCCGACGTACGCGAAGTTGTTGGACCAGGCGTCGACGAACTGCAGGACGTAGTACGCCCCGTCGGTGCCGGGGACGTGCAACAGGAGGGGCCCGCCGGACAGATCGAGCTGGGCGATCGAGTAGACCGTGTCGTTGTTGACGGACACGAAGTGCGCGTCGGCGCCGGCCGGCCGGGTCGCGTGACCGAACGCGTTGAAGGGCGTGGGCGGCAGGGCGCCGAACCCCTTGTGCAGACACGTCTCGACCATCGACAGGCCGAAGACCAGCGGGTACCCGTAGACGTACGCATCGGCGGCGAGCCCGGCCAGATCCTGCGCGTCCTGGGACATGCGGGTTCCTCCCTGGTGGTCCCCCGTGCCGTGGCGGCTCGCGTCAGATGACGGCCTTCGAGCGGTCCGTGCACAGGGCCCAGATCACGAAGGTGTCGATGGCGAGGGAGACGACGGCCCAGATCGGCTGGTAGGGCAGCCACATGAAGTTGGCGATCATGTTGAGCGCCGCGAGACCGACACCGGCGCCGCGGGCCCAGGCGTTGCCCTTGAGGATGCCCCAGCCGACGATGACGATGACGATGCCGAGGATGAGGTGGATCCATCCCCAGGACGTCGTGTTGAACTTGAAGACGTAGTCGTTGATCCGCGCGTAGACGTCGTTCGACACGATGCCGGTGATGCCCTTGATGGCCCCGAGCACCCCGTCGATCATCAGCAGGACACCGGCGAACATCACCCCGCCGGCCGCCCAGGGGTTCATGTCCCGGGAGTCGGACGGCGGCGGGGACGAGGAGGGGCTGCCCGGTGTGGGCGCGGTCTGTGCCATGAGGACTCCTGGGCCGGCGGAATTGCACGTCGGAACCGACGCTCCGCCACCCGGGCGGGCACGGCGAGGTGGACGCACCCGAACGGGTGACGGGCGCGCCCCCGCCGCGCCGGGCCCTCACCCCGTTTCGGCCGGGACCGTCGGCGCCTCCCGGGGCCCGCTCCGGCGCCCGAGGTGGTGGAAGAACAGGTTGAGGAGCACCGCGGCCAGCGTGCCCAGCATGATCCCGCTCTCGAAGAGGATCCGGAGCTGCCGGGTCGGCATGTGCTCGGCGAACTGCGGATACGCGGTGGGCAGGAAGCCGATGCCCAGGCTCGCGGCGACCAGTACCGTGTTGCGCGCCTCCGAGAGGTCGGCCTTGACAAGCATCTGCACGCCCACGACGACGATCGTGGAGAACAGGACGAGGGTGGCCCCGCCCAGAACGGCCGGCGGCATGGCCGCGACCACCGCGCCCACCTTGGGCACCAGCCCGAGGAGCAGCATCATCACGGCGCCCGCCGCGACGACCCAGCGCGAGCTCACCCGGGTCAGGCGCAGCAGGCCGACATTCTGGCTGTAGACCGTGGTGGGAAAGGAGTTGAGCAGCCCGGACGCCACCGTGGCCAGGCCGTCCGCGCGCAGGGCGCGGCTCATGTCGCGGGCGTCCACCTCGCGGCCGGCGATCTCACCGATGGCGAAGAACTGTCCGACGGACTCCACGGCGATGATCACCATGACGAGGACGATCGCCAGGACCGCCATGACGTCGAACCGGGGCATGCCGTAGTGCAGGGGCGGCTGTATCCCGAACCAGTCGGCTCCCGAGATCCCGGAGAAGTCGGTCCGCCCGGCCAGGGCCGCGACCACCGTGCCCGCCGCCAGGCCGAGCAGGATGGCGACCGAGGTGACGAAGCCCTTGCCGAACCGGTGGAGGACGACGATCACGGCGAGGGTGACGGCGGCGAGACCGAGCTGCGCCGGGGTGCCGAAGCCGGGCGCGTCCGGGTTGCCGCCGCCCACCTGACGGGCGGACACCGCCATCAGCGTCACTCCGACGATGATCACGATCGTGCCGGTGACCAGGGGCGGGAAGAACCGTACGAGGCGTCCGAAGACCGGCGCGACCAGGAAGAGCATGAGCCCGGCCACGATGACCGCGCCGAACACGGTCGGCAGCCCGGCACGGGCTCCGCCCGCCGCCACACCGACCGACACCAGGGACGGTACGGCCGCCGTCGACATGCCCTGCACGACGGGCAGCCGGATACCGATCCCGGGCAGGCCGACGGTCTGCAGCAGCGTGGCCACACCGCAGGCGACGAGGGCGGTGTTGACCAGCGAGGCGGTGTCCGCCGGGGAGAGCCCCATGCCCTGGGCGACCAGGAGCGGCATGACCACGGCGCCCGCGTAGAACGCCAGGACGTGCTGGAGCCCGAGGGCGAGGAGCCGCCACCACACGGGCACGGCGTCCACAGGATCCCCGGCGGGGACGGGGGCCGGGGCCGCGCCGGGGCGCCCGTCCCCGCCGGGTGTGCGGCGCATCCGGGCCGCACGGCGCGCACGGGTGTCCGGCCTGTCCGCCGCCCGCGTCCCCCCGGCCGTGTCCGTGGCCGGAGTACCGCTCGGCGGTGCCTGCGTCGTGTCCGTCATGGCGTCCTCTCCAGTCGTCGTGCGGTGGGCCGCCAGGGGGTGGTCAGCGTGCCGAAACCGGCGCGCTCCACCAGGCGGTGCGCCCGTTCACGGGCGTGTGCGCTCAGCGCTTCCTCGTCGATGCCGGGGCAGTGGCCGTCCTCGTATACGACCCGGCCGCCGGCCAGCGTCATCACCACGTCGCCCGCGCGGGCGGAGTACACCAGCGCCGACACGGCCCGGTGCACGGGCTGCACGGCCACGCCGGTGAGGTCCACGACCGCCAGGTCGGCCGGGGCACCGGTGCGGACGACTCCGGCGTCCGGGACCCCCGCGTACCGCGCGCCGTCGCGGGTGGCCGCCTCCAGGACGTCCTCGCAGCGCACCCCGGCCGGATCGAGGGTGGCCAGGCGCTGCGCGAACAGCGTCTGCTTCATCACCTCGAACATGTCCTGCCGGCCGCCTGCGGCGGGCCCGTCCGTGCCGAGCGCCACCACCGCGCCGGCCTCGCGCAGCGCCCGCCAGGGCATCGTGCCGGAGGCCAGATAGGCGTTGGAGCAGGGGTTGTGGGCGACGCCGGCCCCGGCCGCCCCGACCGCCGCCGTCTCCTCCTCGTCCAGCCACACGGCGTGGGCGAGGGTCGCACTCCCGTCGAGAAGGCCCTCGCGGGCCAGCCAGGTCACCGGGCGCTCGCCGTGGGCGTCCAGATGGCTCCGGGGATCCTTGGCGCCCTCGCTGCAGTGGGTGTGCCACCGGGTCCCGTACTCCGCGGCGAGGGCGATCGCGCCGCGCACCAGGTCCCGGTCGGCGTACGAGAGGTTGAGCGGGCCCGGCCACACCCGGACGCGGGCGTCGGGGCCCCGGGCCGCCATGCACTGCCGGGTCAGGTCGAGTTCCTCGGCCGTTCCGTACCGGTAGAGCGCGTCCGGCAGGCCGCGCGCCTCCGCGATGCCGGTGCGGTCGCCGAGCATGCCCCGGGCGACCGCCCCGCGCAGCCCCACCTCCTCGATGGCGTCGGCGACGGCGAGCACGGTCTCGGGGTCGCTGGGCGCGTAGTGGTGGTCGACGACGGTGGTGATCCCGGCGCGGGCGGCCTCGACCGCGCCCAGCCGGACGGCGATCCCGGCGTCCTCGGCGTCGAGGTGGATGGCGTAGGGCCACATGAAGTGGTTGAGCCAGGGCCAGATCGGTTCGCCGTCACCGATGCCTCGGGCGAGGGACTGGAAGAGGTGGGTGTGTGCGTCGGTGAAGCCGGGAACGACGGCCCGGCCCCGGCAGTCGACGGTACGGCGCGGCCGCCAGCGGGCCTCGACCTCGTGGGCCGGGCCGACGTCGACGATCCGGTCGCCGTCGACGGCCACCGAGCCGACGGTGAACACGGTGCGCCCGTCGTCCACGGTGACGACCTCGGCACCGGAGAGCAGGAGCGAACAGGGACGGGGCCCGGAGTACGGCTCCTGCGGCGGTCCCGGCAGTGTTCCTGTCGGTGGTCCGGGCAGTGGTTCCGGCAGTGGTGCTGTCAGTGATTCGGGCACGGGGGTACCCCGCTTTCGGTCCGGGGGCTGCGCGGCCGCCGCCGTGGCCCGCGCGCGTCGGCGCGGGGCACGGCGGCCGGCCGCCGGGGCGGAACGCCGGAAGGCGCGTGTCAGCCGGCGAAGTTGGCGGCGATGCGCTGCCGGAGGTACTCCTCGGCGGTGATCGGCGCGTACCGCCCGTCCGGCGCGCTGATCACGGCGTCCCGGTCGGCCTGGGCGAAGTAGGCGATCGAGTAGCGTGGCCCGTGGTCGCCGCCGGGCGCGGGCGGTGCGACGCGGTGGAAGTTGGAGAGCAGCCGGTCGCCGCTCCACCGCATCAGCATGTCCCCGATGTTGCAGGTGATCAGGTCGGAACGGGCCGGCACCGGGGTCCAGGCCCGGGTGCCGGCCTCGCGGCCGGGGCAGACCTGGAGGCCGTCCTGCCCGTCCCGCTGGAAGAGCAGGGTCAGGCAGTCGAAGTCGGTGTGCGCGCCGGCCCGCCAGGCACCGTCGGCCTGCCCACGGGCCTCCTCGGGGACGGCGTAGTAGTGCAGCAGCCGCAGCGTGCTCTGGTGGGCGGGGCTGCCGGGGTCGTGCCGCTCGGCGAAGAAGTCCCTTTCCAGGCCGAGGCGTTCGGCGAAGCAGGACAGGACCCGCATCGCGAGGGCGTGGCAGCGGGCCTCGAAGCCCAGGAGCGTGTCGCGGAATCCGGCCGCCTCCCCCTCGTCCGGCCAGAGGCCCGCCATGTGCGGACGGGTGAGCTGGAAGGACTCCTTCTCGTCGGGCGTACCGGTGGAGGGGCGCACCTGACTGCGGTACTCCCAGCCGGCGTTGAGGCCCTTCTTCAGCGCCTGCCCGCGCTTGGTCTCCTGCGGCAGCGCGAAGTAGTCCTCGGCGGCGGCGAACGCGGCATCGGTCTCGGCCGCGGTGATGCCGTGGCCGGACAGCTGGAAGAAGCCGGTCTCCGTGGCGGCCTGCCACAGCGCGTCGGTGATGTCGGCGCGCCGGCTCTCGAAGTCGGTCAGGTCGACGACCGTGATGTCCCGCGCGGCCGTCGCCGTGCCCGCGGCCCGGCCCATGAGCCGCTCCCGGTCGAGTTCCGCCTCCGCGGTCGGGACGGCCGGTGTGTCGTGCTGGGTGGTCAACGTGGTTCTCCCTGTTCGGGGTGGTCCGGTCGGTGCCGGACGCACGGGGGAACGAAGCGCGGTCACCGCCCCCGGCGCTTCCACCGGTCCGCCCATGACGGACCGGGCACGCTCGCCCCCGGCCGTGCTGCCGGACGCGACGTGAGCTGGCAGCCCTCGGACCGTTCCCGGCCCGTTGGGTGCTGCGCGATGCCAGGAAGTCTCACCGCCGCTTGTTACGGGGCCGCTACGCCGGGTGTCGCCCGCGTAACGGTCTCCGGGCCGCCCGCGCGCAGGCCCGCCCCGCCGGAATCCGCTTGCGGCCGCGCGCGCCCGTCCCGGATGATCGCGGCCGGAGGCGATCACGATGACCGGCATGACGCTCACACTCTCGGTGCGCGACCTGACCCACGACGACCTGCCGTCCTGCGGCTGGTCGGGATCGGCCCTCCATGTGGCGCACGTGGCGGACGAGTTGGAGCGTGCCCGGCGCGGCGAGGTGGACTACCTCGCGGTCTGCCTGCCCTCCGGCGCCCCCGTCGCGATCGGCGGCGTCGACTACCGGGTCAAGGAGGGCGCGGGCACGCTGTGGCAGCTCGCGGTCCATCCGGCGCTCCAGTCCTGCGGCATCGGCACCTTCCTGATCGAGGCCGCCGAACAGCGCATCGCCGCGCGCGGCCTGCGCCGGGCCGAACTGGGCGTGGAGGAGGACAACCCCCGGGCGCGCGCACTCTACGAGCGCCTGGGCTATGTCGCGTTCGGCCGGAGCCCCGACGCCTGGGACGAGCTCGCCCCGGACGGCACCCTGCGCCGGCGCGAGACGATGTGCACGGACATGGCGAAGGACCTCGCCGGGGACGCGGTCCGGAACGGGGCCGGGGCGAGAGACTGACCTGCCGTCACCCATCGAGCGTTGAGGAGTGGAGATGCCCGGTCGCCCGAGCACGCGCTGACGTACCAGGTCGTCATCGACCCGTCATCGCGTGCTGCCTCAGGTCTGCGGCACAGCGAGCCCTTCTCGCCCCGACCGCCGGCGCGCCTTCTTGCGTGCACCGGCCGGCGAGCGTTGTCCTCCCCAGCCCGAGGGGCCTCAGTGCACTCCCTTCCTTCCCGTTCTCCCTCTTCTCCGTCTCCCGCCGGTCCGGTCCCGCTGTGGCGCGACCCGGACTTCCGCCGGCTGTGGTGGGGCCAGACCGTGTCCCAGTTCGGGGCGCAGGCCACCCAGGTGATCCTGCCGCTCGTCGCCGTGGTGTCCCTCCAGGCCGGTGCCGGGCAGCTCGGTGCTCTGCGCGCGGTGGAGCAGGCGCCGGTCCTGCTGTTCTCGCTCGTCGCCGGCGCATGGGTCGACCGGCGGCGCGCCCGCCCCGTGATGGTGCTGACCGACGCCGGCCGCGCCCTGACCCTGGCGGGGGTCGCGGTGGCGTACGGGCTCGGCGTTCTGGCGCTGCCCGGTCTGTTCGTCGCCGCCCTGCTCGTCGGCGTATGCGGCGTGTACTTCGACGTGGCCTACCAGGCGTCACTGGTACGGCTGGTCCACCGCGACCTGCTGGCGCAGGGCAACAGCGCGCTGGAGGGCAGCAGATCGGCCGCGCAGATCGGCGGCCCCGCGCTCGGCGGCGCGCTGGTGTCGCTGGTCTCCGCGCCGGCCGCCGCCCTCACCGGCGCGGCCTGCTTCGCCCTGTCGGCCGGGTCCCTCCACCGGATCCGCCGCCGCGAACCGGTCCCCGTGCCCGTCGGCGGCGCGGCCGGGACGGGACGGCGGATCCTGGAGGGTCTCCGGTTCGTGGCGCACAGCCCCTCGCTGCGGGCGGTGGGCCTGGCGTCGGCCCTCTTCCAGTTCTCCTTGGCCGCCCTGATGACCGTCTATCTGCTCTATCTCCCGCGCGCACTGCATCTGTCGGGCGCGGAGGTCGGCCTGGCGCTCGCGGCGACGGGACCGGGAGCGGTCGTGGGATCGCTGCTGTCGGCGAGGCTGCCGCAGCGGTTCGGCTACGGGGTGGTGCTGGTGTCCGCCGCGGTCCTGGCCGACGGCGTGATGCTCTGCGTACCGGCCCTGCCCGCCTCCGGACCGGCCGTGCTCCCCGCGCTCATCGGCGTCAACTTCGTCTTCGGTACGTTCGGTCAGCTGGTCAATGTCACGGTCATGGCGGTACGGCAGGCGCTCACACCGGTACGGATCCAGGGCCGGGTCGTGGCGACGATCAACTTCGCCGGGATGGGTCTGACGCCGCTCGGCTCGCTGCTCGGCGGCCATCTGGCGGGCCTGTGGGGCCTGCGTACGAGCCTGTTCGTCACGGCCGTTGCCCTGGCGCTGTCCCCGCTGTTCATGGCGTGCTCGCCGCTGGCCCGGCTGGGGAAGCGGCTTCCCGCCGGAGACGGTCCCACCAGCCGGGAGGGCGGCCGTCCCGCCGGCCAGGGCGGGGACCGGTCGGCATATGCCGGTGAGTGACCTATCATGCCGCCATGAGCGAACGCGCGATGCAGGAACCGACCCTCCTCCTTCTGACGGCCCTGGCGGACGAGCCCCGCCACGGTTACGCCATCGCGCGCGAGGTCGAGAAGATCTCCGGCGGCCGGGTCAGGATGCGCACCGGCACGCTGTACGGAGCGCTGGAACGGCTGCTGTCCGAGGGGCTGATCGAGGTGCACGCGGAGGAGGTCGTGGACAGCCGGCTGCGGCGCACGTACGCGCTCACCGCGACCGGCCGGCAGAGCCTGGCCGCCGAGGCGCAGCGCATCGCCGCGACCGCCCGGGAGGCCACGCGCCGGCTGGGCATCGCGGGGAAGCCGGCCACCGCGTGAGCACACCGCCGCTGCTGCGTCTGTACCCGGCCCGTTTCCGCCGCGCCTTCGGCGACGAGATCGCCGAGTCCTACCACGAGGCGGTCGAGGGGGCGGGCCGGGCCGCCCGGCTCCGGGAGGCAGGCGACATCGCGGCGCACGCCCTGCGGATGCGCCTGCACCTGGGGTCGGCGCAGCGCGGCGGCCGCCTCTTCGCGGCCGCCGCACCCTTCGCGTCGGCCGCCACGGCCGCGTACACGGCGTTCGATCTCGTGTCGCTGATCGGTGACCGGTACGCCAGCGGGAACCCCGACTTCCTGGTTCCGCTCAGCTATGCCATGGGGGGCTGCGCGCTGGTGGCCCTCATGGGCGCGGTCCTCGCGCTGGGCGGGCGGTTCGCCGCGGGCACGCGCTGCGCGTTCGCGGGGGTGCTGGCCTGGGCAGTCATCCTGCTCGCGGTGACGCTGCCGGCCGGGGCGCCCCTGCCGTGGGAGTTCGCGGCCTTCGTGCTGGCGCCGGTGCTGGTGGCGGCCGTCCCGCTGGCCTGTCCGCCGGATCTGCGCCCGCCCGGCCGGGTCAGGAGTAAGGCGGGGCCGGCCGCGCTGCTGCTCTGGGCCCCGCTCGCGGTGGTGGTCCTGGCCCTGGCCGACGCGGACGGACTCGGGTCCGTCATCCTCTGGCGCCTGGGCGTCCCGACGGCCGCCGCACTGGCCCTGGCGGGCCGCCCGGCCCTGGCCGGTCTCCGTACGGCCGGCCAGTGCGCCCTGGCCGGGGCGCCGTTCGTCGCCATGGGGTACTGCGCCGGGGTGGTGGACCAGGACACGCTGCTCCCGGCCCTGGCCGCCCTGGCGGCCGGCGCCGCGGCCCTGCACCTGTGGCGCCGGCGCGGCAGGGACTCGGGCGCGGCGACCCCGAACTGAGGCCGGGCGGCCGGTCCGGTCAGCCGGCGCCGACGCGGATCTTGGACTGCCCGTGGCCGAGCTTCTCCCAGTCCTCCATGAAGCGCGCCCGCAGTCCGTGCCGGGCGGCGAGGTCGACGAGGGTCTCGGTCCGGTAGTAGAAGTCCTCGCGCAGGACCTGGTGTTCGGCGCCGGTGGTGCGGTCGAAGGTGAAGTCGAAGTGCCCGCCGGGCGCGAGGATCCGCCCGACATGGGCGAGGCACTCGTCGATGATCTCCAGCGGTGAGTGCGAGAACACGCTGTGGGCGTGGACGACATCGAAGTACGCGTCGGGCAGGAAGTCGAGCGTCAGGTCCTTGGTGATGGTCAGGTGCGGGACCTTGTCCTGGAGCCCCTGCGCGGTCAGCGTCCGCTTGGCCGCGATCAGGATGTCCGGCGAGATGTCGATGCCGTAGTAGTGCCCGGCCTCCAGGTAGTCGATGAAGCGCCAGCCCGCGCGGAGGTTGCCGCAGCCGATGTCGAGCATGCGCGCCCCGGGTGCGAGCCCGTGCTCCACGAGGTAGTCGAACTGCATCTGCCCCAGGGCGAGCCAGCGCTCATGGGTCCGACTCCCCACGGCCGCCTCGGGGTTGCGGCGGGTGTCGGAGGCCATGACGGCCCGGTAGTAGTTCACATGGCCGGGGTGCCTGAAGGCCAGCCACCGGTCCCGGGCGGCCCGCTTGAGATACGGGGCTATGCGGTCCGGGCGGCTCGCGGCGTAACGGACCTTGTGAGCGAGGGACTCACGGTTGGCGACGAGGTTCTTCTTGGAGGCCATGCCTACTCCTCTGCGCTGCTGCAGGACGATGCCCCGGCCGGGACTCCCTTCACTATAGGTCGGTGACCGGCATATACAAACCGACGACCTACCGGGCATCTGCGCGCGACCGGCGTCGCCCGCACCGGCGGCAAGGACGACGGCGGCGCACACGAGCAGGATGTGCGGCGTGGTCCAGTACGCCGGGGCGAGGGCGACCAGCAGATACGCGGCGGGCATGGCGAGCCGCTCCCCCGCCGCGCCGATCGCGCCGAGCCGCCCCGACGATCACGCGCTCCGCACGGCAGTCGCTCCGCCCGACTCCCTCCGCCCTAGGCGTCCTTGAGCAGGTGCGACCGCAGCTCGTCGCCGCCGGGCCCGGCGAGCCAGTCCGTGAGCGTACGCAGCCCGGGGTGGATGACCCGCAGCGCCTCGATGTCCGCGTGCCAGCGCGACCCGGCCGCCCAGCTCTCCCTGACCCGGGCGATCTCGGGGTTGAGCGTGGCCGCCTCGGCCCGGGTGATCTGCTCGTAGCGCACCTCGGCCCCCGTGGCCTCGGCGATCGCGGCGGCCGCCTCCAGCGGGGTGGGGGCGTCCCCGGCCAGCTCCAGGGTCCGTCCGGCGAACCGGTCCGGCTGGTCGAAGGCCAGCGCGGCGAACTCGGCGATGTCCTCCACGGCGATGATCTGGACGGGTTCGTCCGGCGGGAAGATGTGCCGGTGCACGCCGTGGACGATGCCGTCGATTCCGACGGCGGCCGTGCCGAGATAGTTCGTCATGAACCGGACCGGACGGAGAACGGTCACCGACCGGATCCGCCCGTGCAGGTAGTCCTCGATGCGCCGCTTCCCCTCGGAGCCGCCGATGCGGCCCGGCGTGGACGCGATGCCGGTGAACACGACCTGGTCGACCCCCGCCGAGGCCGCGGCGTCGATCAGCGCCCGCCCCCGGGCGAACTCGTGCTCCACGTCGGTGCCGCCCGGCCCGAACGCCACGGGCGGTACGGCGAACAGGGCCGCCGCTCCCTCCAGAGCGGCGGGCAGGCTCGACGCGTCGTCGAAGTCGCCGCGCACGAGCTGCGCTCCCGCGGCTACGAGCGCGCGGGCGGTGGGCGCGGCCGTGTCCCGTACGAGCGCGCGCACCGGCCTGCCGGCGGCGAGCAGCCGGTGCGCGGTGGCGCCGCCCTGCCGGCCGGTCGCGCCGGTCACCACGGTCAGGCGGTCAGTGGTCATGTCGTCCTCCACCCCGGGACGGTAGGCGGGTCCGGTCGGGTTGGGCCCGGGGTCGATGTGGAATGCTCCACCCGGTTGAGCGGCACGGACAAGGGATTACGTGACATGACCGCAGTTCCCCAGGACACCGGCCGGGCCGATGCCCGCCGCAACCGTACGAAGGTGCTCGCCGCCGCCTCGCGGGCGTTCGACGCGCACGGACTGGAGGTCTCCCTCGGCGAGATCGCGCGACAGGCGGGGGTCGGCGCCGGCACCGTGTACCGGCACTTCCCCAGCAAGGAGATCCTGCTGGAGGCGGTGCTCGTCCAGCAGGTCGACGCACTGGTGGACGCGGCCGGGCGCTGGGCGGCCCGCACGCAACCCGTCGCGGCGTTCTTCGGCTTCCTCCTGGAGGTCGTCGACTCGTCCCACGGGCGCACCCACGCGTGCGACGCCCTGGCCGCGCAGACGAGCTGGCCGAGGCCGGTCCTGGCGGCGTCGGTCCGGCGGTTCCGCCGGGCCCTCGGCGAACTGCTCGGCGCGGCCCAGCGGGCCGGCGGGGTCCGCGCCGACGTGAGTACGGACGATGTCGCCGCGCTCACCGTCGGGTGCGCGACGATGTGGGCCGCCCACCACGACCCCCACCGCGGCACACGCATGGTGCGGCTGGCGCTGGAGAGCCTGCGGACGCCGCCACGCGTCACGCAAGGGCGAGGCTTTCGTGACGCTCCGGGCGCCCCTCTCGCCGTGTCGCAGTGCGAGGAGTGCGGGACGGGGTTCGAGGCCCGGCCCACCGGCCGCCCGGCGCGCTACTGCGGAGCGACCTGCCGCCAGCGCGCGCGTCGCCGGCGGCTGGGCACGATCCGAGACGCGGGGAGCCGGGACGCGAGGCCCGAGACGTGAAAGCGTGAGGACGTACCGATGTGGAGCCGGGGGTGGCACGGTGAGCGCGGGCAGGCGCAGTCGCGGAGTGCTCGCGGTGGTGGGGACGGCGGCCGACGGGGCCGGGTCCCTGCGCACCGGCCTGGTCGAGCCGGCCATGGCGCTCGGCTGGCGGGTGGCCGTGACGCTGACCCCGAACGCGGGCCGCTGGCTGCGGGCGAACGGCGAGCTGGACCGCCTGGAGGCGCTGACCGGCCTGCCCGTACGGGACACGCCCCGCCTCCCGGCCGAACCGCGCCCCCACCCCGTGCCCGACTGCTGTGTCGTCGCCCCGGCGACCGCGAACTACGTGGCCAAGCTGGCGACGGGCATCGCGGACAGCCAGGCCCTGACCCTGGTGGGCGAGGCGCTGGGCACGATCGGGGTCCCGGTCGTCCTGTTCCCCCGCGTCAACGCGGCGCACGCCCGGCATCCGGCGTGGCCGGGGCACATCGCGACGTTGCGCACGGCAGGCGCCCATCTGGTGTACGGCCCCGAGGTGTGGCCGCTGCACGAACCGCGCGAGGCCGGCGAGTCCCTGGCCCCGCCGTGGCAGGCGATCCTCGCGGCCGTACAGCAGGCACGCGACGGCCGGTGACCGCCGCGCGGCCGACGGCTCCGCGCCCGGGGCTCAGGGCTCACTCGTCGAGCAGCCGCCGGCAGAGACGGATAAAGGCGTCCGATGCCTCGTAGGCCTTTCCCTTCGCGTCCCACAACGAGGTGCTGCCGAGCGGGGGTTCATGCAGGGAAGGGATGTACTCGCCCTCGTCGACGGCATGGGTGAGAACCAGCACATTGCTGAACTGGTACACCGCCCCGACCAACTCCATGGCCGCAGCCTCGGCGCTCTCCGGCCCTTCGAGCGCCACCAGGCTCTCGGCCTCGTCGAGGGTGTGCACCATCTCGTCGAACTGCCCGATGAGCGCCCCGGCCTCCGGCAGCTCGTCCTCATAGGCGTCCAGCGCCTTGCCCCCGACCCGCATGGCCTCGGACACCTTGCTCAGCAGATGGCTGTAGGCCCCTCGCCGCTCCGTACGCCGCCAGTGCTCGTGCTGCCCCCGCCGCTGATCCCTGCCGGTCAGCCGCGCGGCCCCCAGAGTCCCGGCGACCCCGATCGCCCCGCCGAGCGCCGCCCCGAGGAGCCCCGCAATGCCTTGATCCATCGCCCCATTACACCCGAACTCGGCACACTTCACGCCGAGTTGCCCCAAGACAAAACCCAGGATCCCGGCTCACCGCCGGCGCCCTGGGCCTCTGCCGCACACGACTACGGGCTGCTCACCGCCCGCACACTCACACGCTCTCGACGAACCGAACCGACCAGGCGTACCCACTCAAGGTGTCATGAGGCACCCGCCGAACCTCCCGGACCTGGCATCCGTCGTGCGCGTACTTGTGGGCGAACCGATCGAGACGCTGGGCGTCGGTGAGCTCTTCCATGGACAGCGGCGCGCCGATGACAAGATCCTCGTGAAGAACTCCCGAATCGGGCGCGGCCCCGTCGACACAGACGGGACAATGATGCGTTCTGGGTAGGGCCATACCCCCAGTGTGCGCCCGTCCGGCCCCCACCGATCACGACGCCGGCGCCCGCACGACCCTGAACCGCCCCTGCGGGAGCCCGATCCCGTCTCCTGTTACGGGAGGGGCCTCGCCGGATCGGCCCCGGGCACACCGTGGACTCCATGCGTCCTCGATCGTGGAAAAGGCCCCCCGGTCCGTGTGGACCAGGAGGCCGATTCAGGCTCTCACCTGCAACTGCCTACGGTGGGCGCGGACGGTTTCGAACCGCCGACATCTGCTTTGTAAGAGCAGCGCTCTACCCCTGAGCTACGCACCCGTGGATGAGGGAACAGGTTACATGGCTCACGGCGCACGTCGACAATCGGTTACCCGGCGGGCCGGCCGCCGGTGCGAGGGTTCCGCCGGGCCCCGCCCCGCCGCCGGGAGGAGGCGGGCGCGACTCCTACGGGGGATATCCCCACCCCCAAGACGGTAGCCGTCCGGATCGTCGGGGGCCCGGGGTGCTGCATACCGTGGGGCACATCCGTAGCAGGGCAGGCAGGGCTGTACAGCCAGGGGGACTTGATCATCATGACCATGCGTATCCGCACCAGCGCCCTCGTGGCCGCCGGGGGCACCGTTCTGCTCGTTGCCGCGCTCAGTGGGTGCGGGACCACCGATGTGGAGGACGCGCCCGTCGAGCACAAGGCGTTCGCGTACAGCGGGAAGGCGCTCACCATCGATGCGGAGAACTCCACCGTGGAGGTCGTGCCCGCCGATGTGAAGGACGTGGAGGTGACCCGGCGGGTCGACGGGTGGGTGGTGCTCGGGAGCGGGCCCGATCCCGTGTGGAAACTGGAGGGGGACACCCTCACGCTCCGGGTGAAGTGCAAGGCGATGATCAGTGACTGCGAGGCGCGGCACCAGGTGAAGGTGCCGCGGGGGCTCGCGCTGACCGTGGACGCGGGGAACGGGAAGGTCACCGCCTCCGGGTTCGACACCGCGCTCAAGCTCTACTCGGACAACGGCGGGGTCGTCGTGCGCGATGTCAGCGGGCCCCTGGAGCTGAAGAGCGACAACGGGTCCGTCCGGGCCGAGCGGATCTCGGGCTCGTCCGTCGTCGCCCGGTCGGACAACGGGGCGGTGGACCTCGACTTCAGCCGGGTGCCGGATCTCGTGGACACCGTCAGCGACAACGGGAGCGTGACGATCGACCTGCCGGCGGGCACGAGCCGGTACGCCGTGTCCGCGTCCGCCGACAACGGGGACGTCTCCGTGAGCGTCCCCCGCAGCGACGACAGCCCGCACACCGTGAAGGCCCGCAGCGACAACGGGGAAGTCACCGTGCGAAGCGCGAACTAACCGGCCCGTGTGTTCGTCCTTACCTGGTGGGAGAATGTACCGGGCAGGGCGAAACGGCACGGGAGAGGGATGTGACGGCGACACACGCGAAGCCGCAGGCGAGAGCGGGTGGGAGTTCCGCCGTCAGAGCTGTTGGAGAGGTCCCCGTCGGGCGCGGCAGCGGTGTGCTCGGGCTGATGGTGCTGCCGGTGGTCCTGTTCGCCGCCGTGCTGCCCGGCGCCGTCGCCGGCGGCGGTACGCGGCGCTGGTTCGGCGGGCGCGGGGAAGGGCAGCGGGCCGAGGCGCAGGCCGCCAAGGACGCCGCCGCCGAGGCCTTCTACGAGCTCGACACCGCCCAGCGCGATCTGAAGATCTCGATCGAGACGATCACCGCGGTGGACAGCTCGCCGGCCGCCCGCAAGGCCGTCGCCGACTTCGCCGCCCTCGGGCAGCGCATCGACGAGGCCAGTCACGCCTACATCACCGCCGTCGACGCGCATGACCTCGACCGGGACGATCTCGAACCCGCCGTCGCCTCACGCGCCCGGACCGAGCTGTCCTCCGCCAAGGACCAGCTGGTCCGCCTCAAGGGCGACCTCGAACGCTTCGCGTCCGGGCTCGGGCCGCTGCTCGGCAGCGCCGAGACCCAGCTCGCCCGGCTCGCCCCCGCCGTGGAGCGGGCGCGGCAGGCACTCCTCGCCGCGAGCAACGCTCTCGACGCGGTGCGGGCGTCCGGACTGCGGGCGGACGATCTCGCCGCCCGGCTCGCCGCCCTCGCCCCCGAGCTGACCAAGCTCAACCAGGGCGCCGGGCAGCACGGCGTGGCCGAGACCCTCCAGCGTGCCGACCAGGTGCTGCGGGACGCCGAAGCCGTGCGGGCCGAGGCGGCGCAGCTGCCCGAGCGGGCCGCCGAGATCGACCGCCGGCTGGTGTCGCTGCGGACCCGCGCGCAGGCGCTGACCACCCGCTCCGCCTCCGTTGAGCCAGTGCTCAGCGAGCTGCGGCGCCGGTTCTCCGCCGCGTGCTGGCAGGACCTCCAGCCCGTACCCGAGCAGGCGGCCGTCAATGTCCGGCAGGCCGAGGAGAAGATCAAGGAGGCGTCGAAGGCGCGCGACGAGCAGCGCTGGGCCGACGCCACCTCCCGGCTGAGCACGGTACGGGCCCTGCTCAACGCCACGGACGAGGCGGTGTCCGCCGCCGGTGACCGGCTCCAGCGGCTGGACGCGGTCGCCAAGGACCCGCAGCAGGAGATCCAGCGGACCCGGTTCGCCATCCGTGACGCCCAGCGGCTGGCCATGGCCGGGCGCCACACGCCCGAGCCGCGCCACGCCCGGCCGCTCGACGACGCGGTGGCCCGGCTCGACCAGGCCATCACCGGGCTCGAAGGCCGCCACCCCGACTACTGGCACTTCCTGACCGTGACCGAAGGTGTCCGGCAGACGGCGGCGCGTGTCGTCTCCGAGATCCGTGAGGAGCGCGGCGCCGGGGCCGGCGCCTGACCGCCCCGTCGGGCCGGGGGCGGGGGGCGCCTTGGTGTGCGCACCGGCCCGCCCCGGGTGATCCTGGTGGTAGCGGCAGGCGAAGGAGGGCCCCATGGCCACGCACTCACTGCGTCCCACCCACCCCCCCCCCCCCCCCGCACTCCACCCGTTCCCCCCGCACCCGGCGGCCCGGCCTGCACCGCAAGGTCGCCCGCTTCGACGATCAGCTCCCGGTCGACCACCGGCTCAGCCGCGTCTACCGCGTCGGCGCCGGGCTGATGGGGCTGGTACTGCTCGTCTTCGGCATCCTGGGGCTGATCGACCGGATCGGCTTCTTCGACACCGGCGGTGACACCGTCGCGGGCCTGAGCACCAACGGCGCGCTGGGCGTGCTGTCGATCTGCGTCGGGCTGCTGCTGTTCGCCGGCATGGTGATCGGCGGCAACATCGCCTCGACGCTCAACATGGTGCTGGGCGTCGTCTTCGTCCTCAGCGGCTTCGTCAATCTCGCCCTGCTGGACACCGGGCTCAACTTCCTCGCCTTCCGGATGCAGAACGTGCTGTTCAGCTTCGTGGTCGGGCTGATGCTGATGATGTTCGGGATGTATGGGCGGGTCAGCGGCGGGCTCCCCCACGACAACCCGTACTGGCGGGCCCGCCACCCCGAGGAGGCCGAGCACGAGCAGCGCCTCGCCCGGCGCCGGGCGGTCGAGGAGATGCCGGTCGTACGGAGGGACGGCACGGGCCAGGGGCTCTCCGGCGGATCAGGAGCGGCGGCCCCGACCCTGATACGCCGGACAGGTCCTGGCGGATAGCCTGGGGCCATGCCTCGTTACGAGTACCGCTGCCGCTCCTGCGGAGACACCTTCGAGCTCAGCCGTCCGATGGCCGAGTCCTCCGACCCCGCCTCCTGCCCCGCCGGGCACGAGGACACCGTGAAGCTGCTCTCCGCCGTGGCCGTGGGCGGCTCGGCCGGGTCCGCGCCCGCTCCGTCGGCCGGTGGCGGCGGGGGCGGCTGCTGCGGCGGTGGCTGCTGCGGCTGACCCGTTCCCGGGTAAGCCGGGAAACCGGCAACCCGGGAGGGACCGCTACCGCTTGCGCGACAGCGTCAGGCCGTCCGCCACCGTGAGCAGCACGCTGTCCATCCTCGGGTCGGCGGACACATGGTCGTTGAACGCCTTGATGGCCGCCGCCCCGCCGGTCGCGTGCGGGTCGGTCACACCGCCGTGGAAGAGCACGTTGTCCGTGGCGACGACACCGCCCCGACGCATCCGGGGCACCAGCTCCTCCCAGTACGCGATGTAGCCGCCCTTGTCCGCGTCGAGGTAGGCGAAGTCGATGTGCGGCTCCTCGGGCATCGCCCGCAGGGTGTCGAGGGCGGGGGCGATCCGCAGGTCGATCCGGTCGGCCACGCCTGCCTTCGCCCATGCCTCACGGCCGTACGCCGTCCACTCCTCCGAGACGTCGCACGCGATCAGCCGTCCGTCCTCGGGCAGGGCCTGGGCCATCGCCAGGGCGGAGAACCCGGTGAAGGTCCCGATCTCCACGATGTGCCGGGCGCCGGTCAGCCGTACGAGGAAGGCGAGCAGCGGGCCCTGCTCCTCGGCGGACTGCATGCCGGCGTGGTCGGGCAGCCGGGCGTAGGTGGTCTCGACGAGCTCGCGCTGCACCGCGTCCAGCGGCGGATTGTGCGCCAGCATGTACACGTACAGCTCGTCCGTGATCTTGGTGCTGTTTCCCTTGGTCACCGCACAACTCCCTGGTCGGTCGGCCGGTCGCTCCCCGGGTGTGCGGGAACGGCGTGACTTTAGTCGTCGGCTCCCGTCCGTACGAGCGGATCGCGCGGCGCGTCGGGAGCCCGGCCGGTTTCAGGCGGCCCGGGGCAGGCCCGCCGCCGTCCGGAGGAACTGCCGCAGGATCTCCTCGCCCGCCGCCACCCCGCGCTCGGCGGTCGCCGTCACATGCGGGGCGTTCCAGCCGGCGTCGGCCAGTTCGCCGTGGCCCGGGCGCCAGCCGCGGTCGGCGCAGAGCAGCAGGTCGGCGTCCAGGAGCGAGTCGCCGGCGGCCAGGGTGAGCGTGGCGCCGGTGCGGCGGGCGACCTCGCGCACGGCCGCGCTCTTGGTGAGCGGGCGGGGTACGACGTAGATCTTGCGGCCCTGGAGCGAGACGGTCCAGCCGCGCGGGCCGGCCCACTCGGCGAGTTCCTTCGTCCAGTCCGGGGGCAGTTGGGCCCGGTCGACGACGAGGTAGGCGAAGAGGTCCTCGGCGACCCGCTCCTTGAGCAGCCAGGCGGGGTCGGCGGCGGAGACGAGGTGGGCGCGGACCTCGTCGAGCGAGGCGCACTCCTCGGCCAGCCGGCCGGCCACGGTGCGCTGCCAGTCCCGGTCGGACTCGCCGTCGACCAGGATGTGGCCGCCGTTGGCGCAGATCGCGAACGCGGCCCCGGGGCCCGGGAGATGAATGCGGTGGTACTGCTCGCGGGTGCGGGTGGTGGTCGGTACGAAGACCGCGGAGGCGGAGCTCGTCAGCTCGGCCAGCAGTGCGGCCGCCGTCTCCGTGACGTACGAGAGCGGCTTGTGGTCGTACACCTCGACGCACAGCAGCCGGGGCGCCTGCGTGTCCGGCACGGTGAGCTGGAGGGCGGCCGCCGAGTAGATGAGGGTGCGGTCGAGGTCGCTGGCGACGAGGGTCACGGGCGCGGTCACTGGGACTCCACCGCCCGGCCGTCGGCGCCGGTCGCCCCGCGCGTGTACTTCGGGTGGATCAACCCGACGCAGGTGTAAGGGAGTTCGTCGACCTCCTCGACCGGGACGCCGCGCTGTTCCGCGAGCAGCCTGATGTGTTCGAGGTCCGCTCCGGCGCCGCGCTTGGCGAGGATCTTCCACGGGACGCGGCGCAGCAGGACGCGGGTCGTCTCCCCGACGCCCGGCTTGACGAGGTTCACGTCGTGGATGCCGTACTCCTCGCTGATGCGCTCGACGGCGGCCCAGCCCTCCCAGGTCGGGGCGCGGTCGGCGGTCAGCAGCTCCTTGACCTCGGCGTCCACGGCGTCGGTGACCTCGGCGAAGCGGTCGGTGACGGTGTCCAGGAAGTGGCCGGAGACATCGGAACCGGCGAGCTCGCGGTAGAACTTCGCGCCGTGGAAGTCGTCCGGTCCGACGAGGTCGGCGCGCAGGACCGTACGGGAGATGAGCCCGGACACCGTGGAGTTGAGGCAGGCGGAGGGGATGAGGAAGTCCTCGCGGGTGCCGTACGTGCGGACGCAGCCGCCCGGGTCGGCCAGGACGGCGATCTCCGGGTCGAAGCCCTCCGTACCGTCGGCGGCCTCGAACTCGGCGATGGCCGCGGCGAGTTCGCGGGTGATGGCGCCCTTGCCCGTCCAGCCGTCGACGAAGACGATGTCGGCGGGGTTGTGGTGGGCGGCCAGCCAGCGCAGGGCGTTGGCGTCGATGCCCCGGCCGCGCACGATCGAGACGGCGTAGTGCGGCAGGTCGGTGCCGTGCCTCAGGCGGGCCCAGCGGCGCATCAGCACGCCGACGGGGGTGCCGGCCCGGGCGAGCGAGACCAGCACCGGGCGCGGGCCGCGCTCGGCGAGGACCGTCTCGGTGACCGTGCCGACGGCGCGGGCGATGCGGGCGGCGGAGAGGTCCAGGGCCGCCTTGAACAGGTCCTGGTACTGCTCGGAGGGCTGGTACTCCACGGGCAGCGACTCGGCGTAGTGCGCGCCACCGCTCTGTATCGCCTCCTCGCGCTCCTCGGTGGGCGCCTCCAGCTGGGTGTCCGAGAGGTCCTGGAGCAGCCAGCCGACCTCGTCGGGCGCGTAGGAGGAGAAGGCGGGGCCGCGGAGGGGCTCGGGCAGCATGGGGGCTTCTTCCTGCCGGTCGGAGGCGGAGGAGAGTGCGCGGGAGTGCGCGGCGGGCGCGGGCGGGGCTGCGCTCGGCGGTATGTACGAGGGGACGACCGCGAGCAGGACGTGGGCCGTGTGCGCGCCGAGCTGTTCCAGCAGGCCGCCGGGGCCGTGCAGGGCGGGCGTGTCGGCGGTGGAGTCGACGACGAGGACCACGGCGCCGAAGCCCGCGCCCGCGACGTTGTACGCGTAGCGGTCGCCGGGGCCGTCGGCCGGGTCGTCGTGGGCCGGGAAGACCAGCCGGGTGCGTATCGCGTAGCCCGGGTCGTCCACGGCGAGGACCGGGGAGCGCGTCGTGGTGGAGTAGCGGATCTCGGCGCCGGTGCGCTCCTCCAGGGCGGTGCCCAGGCGCAGCGGGGCGTACATCAGCTCCTCGAAGCCGAGGACCAGCACCCGGCGGGGGTGGTCGCCCAGCGCGCGGGCGATGCGGTCCGCCATGGCGGGGAGCGCGGGCTCCAGGAGCGCGCGATGGGCGGGTGTGAAGCCGTGCCGGCCGCCGTCGGGCACGCCGGCGGGCCACCGGAGGTCGATGCGGGTGCGCAGGGCGGTGGAGGGGGCGGCCGGGCGGGGCTCCGCCGCCTGCTCCGCCTCCTGTGCCGCCACCAGGGCCTGGCCCTTGTCCAGGACGCCGTCCGGGAGGCCGACCGTGCCGGCGTTCCTGGCGATGAGGTCGACCCGGGCGCCGATCTCGTCGGCAAACCCGGCGAGCCGTCCGCGGTCGTCCGGCGAGCGCATGTCCGCGAGGGCCACGATGACGTACCGCTTGCGCGGGTAGCGCTCGTGCAGGGCGCGAATGGTGTTCAGGACGGTGTTGCCGGTGGAGAACTCGTCGTCGACGAGCACCAGCGTCGCATCCGGACCGTCGGCCGCCAGCAGCTCCGGATCCTCCGGGAGCAGCAGGTGCGAGGTGGCGTGCGAGTGGGACTCCTCGAAGCCGCCCGCCCGTGCCACGCCGGCCACCGGGCGCCTGGTCGAGTGGAGGTAGGGCGCCTGGCCGAGCCCGTCGGCGACCGCGTGGCCGAGGCCGGTGGCGGTCTCCGCGTAACCGAGCACGACCGCCCGCCGGGCCTCCTCGTCGCCCAGAAGCTCACGCACCCGCAGGCCGAGCTCGAAGCCGGCGCCGTAGACCACGGAGGGGCGCTGCGGCACATGCTTGCCCAGCACGTTGGACACGAGCAGATGTGCCCGCTTGGGGTTGCGGCGCAGGGCGAGGCCCAGCAGCTCACGCAGCTCCTCGCCGCCCACCAGCTCGACGCCCAGTCGCTCCGCCACCCAGCTACCCGACCACACCACGTTCGCTGTCTCTTTCCGTCGCCCTGTCACGCGCCCGACCGCCGGGCCGCGCCGTCCTGCTCAGGCGCCCCGTCGCCGGGGCGCGTCGTCCGATCCGCACACGCCGGTGCGCGGCGGTGTCCCTCTACGGGAACCCGCGCACCGGCACCGCTCATTCCGCGAGGCTCGCCGCCAGCAGGTCCACGAAGCCGATGTCCTCCCGCGCCACCCCGAAGACCTCGGCCCGCCGCAGTGTGCGCTCGGCCCAGGCACGGTGCGGCTTCACCTCGTTCATCTTGTTCGTGTACGAGGAACGCATCACCCCGCCACCGCCGCGCTCCGGCCGCAGGATGTCCTGCGCGTCGCTGAACTCCTCGTGACTGACCACCGACAGCGCGTGCACGGGCGCCACGTGCGAGGGGTGGATGCAGGTCTTGCCCTGGAGGCCGTTGGCCCGGTCGAGCTCGATCTCGCGCAGCAGGCCGTCGAGGTCGTGCTCGATCAGAGCCGTACGCAGTTCCTCCGCCCGGCCCTCCTGGAAGGGGCTGCGGCGCAGCTGTGGCTTGAACATGCGCTCCTGGAGCCTGAAGTACTCCCACACCGGGCCGGTGACCGTGAAGCCCGTGCCGTCCGCCCGGCCGAGCACGTTGACCACGTCGGCGATGACGTCGCTGACGATCCGCACGTCGTAGGCGGTCATGTCGGGGGCCCGGCGCAGCCCGTACGCGGAGCAGAAGTCGGTGACGCCGAGGCGGAGCGCGAGGACCCGGTCACGGTAGGTGCCGACCGTGTCGGCGATCTTGCGGAGCGCCTCGTGCCGCGTCTCCAGGTACAGCAGCTCGGGGGACTCCAGGACGGGCATGGCGAAGAGCCGCCTGCCGCCGATGGTCTCGGCCTTGGTGAGGGCCTCCATGAACGGCACGCCACGCTCTTGCGTGAACTTGGGAAGTACAAAACCGGACAACAATTGGGAGGATGCGCCGAGCCGCTGCGTCAGGTCCGTGATCTGACGGGGCTCGCGGACCCGGATGAACAGCAGCGGCAGCTCCTCGCCGCGCCCGGCGAGATCGGCGAACTGGGCGACGAGATTCTCCTCGGCGCCGGCCACCTCGGAGTCGTCGATCGAGTCCTCCAGGCACAGCACCATCGAGACGACGCCGCGCCGGGACTGCTTGATCACGTCGTCCGCGAGCCGGGGCCTGGTGGCGGGGCTGTAGAGCGTGGCACCCAGGGCGACGGCGAGGGTCGGGGCCGGGGAGTCGGCGTCGAAGACGCACGGTTCACGGAAGAACAGGTCGTCCCTCGCGGTAGCCGCGATATGCCCGAAATGACGCATATGGTTCCCCCCGTACTACCTGACCGACCGGACAACGTGTGGCCGGTAATAGTACGTACGGACGGGTGTCGGCAGTTCCCTCGCCTCGTGAATTCCGGGTAACCCACCCCTTTCGCGAGGGTTTCGAAGGGGGCGGACGGGGTGATTCCGCCTGTTCGCCAGGACACGGCCGGCGACCCCGCGTTGTCCGCACGGGGCGCCAGCAGGCAGGATGACCGGCATGACGCACGCGATGGTGAAAGGCTCGAACGTCCCTCTCGACGCCATGGCCGTACGGGCCGTGCTGCGCTGGACCCCGGGTACCGGGGTGCCCGATGTGGACGCCTCGGCCCTGCTGCTCGGCGCCGGCGGCCGCGTGCGCTCCGACGAGGACTTCGTCTTCTACAACCAGCCCCGCCACCCCTCCGGGCTGGTGCGCCGGCTGCCGAAGCGGAGCCTGCCCGAGGGGCTGACGGACACCATCGAGGCCGATCTGAACGCCCTCGACCCCTCGGTCGACCAGGTGGTCATCGCCGCGTCCTCCGACGGTGCCGCCTTCGAGCACGTCCGCGATCTGCGCATCCTGCTCTACGACGCCGCCGCCGCGGGGGGCGAGCCGCTCGCCGTCTTCGACGTACGGGCGGAGACGGGCGAGGAGACCGCGATCATCTGCGGCGAGCTGTACCGCCGCGGGGACGGCTGGAAGTTCCGGGCCGTCGGCCAGGGCTATCCGACCGGGCTCGTCGGCCTCGCGACCGCCTTCGGCATCTCCGTCGACGAGGCGGAGGCCGCCGCCGAGCCCGAGCCCGCACCGGCTCCGGCCGCCCCGCCCGCACCCGACTTCCCGCCGGCCCCGGCGCCCGCCCCGGACTCGCAGGCCACCGTGCTGCACCAGCAGCCCTCGTACGGCTATCCGCAGCCCGCCGCGGCCCCGGCCGCACCCGCCGCCTACGGCTACCCCCAGCCGGCCTCCGCAGGGCCCGCCTACGGCTATCCGCAGCCCGCGGCGGCCGCCGCACCCGCCCCGGACCCGAATTTCGTGCTGCCCCCGCAGGGACCGCAGTTCATACGCCCCTGAGCGCACCCCCTCAGGCGCGGGACTTGTAGCCCCGCCCCCACTGCATGCCGTAGCCGTACAGCCGGTCCAGCTCCGACTGGAAGCCGTACACGAACTTCACCTCGCGCCGGACGATCAGCTCGCCCTTGACGTTCTCCACCGTGAACACGGCGCACGAGCGGGCCTGCGGGGCCCGCTCGTCCAGCTCGATCTCGATGCGCGGCCCGTTGCCCGGGTAGAGCGTCACCTTGGCGTGCGTACGGTCGAAGGCCGGCGTCTGGTCGTAGATGTAGACGAAGAACAGCAGCCGCTTGATCTGCTCGCGCTGGTCGAGGTTGACGTAGACGGTCTCCCCGGACGGCGCCCCGAAGCGGTCGTCGCCGCTGAGCCTGATGTAGGGCGGTCCGTTCAGATCGCCGATCAGGTTGCCCAGCGGCTGCACGACGCCCTTGGTGCCGTCCGCCAGCTCGTACATGCAGCCCAGGTCCAGGTCCACGTTGACCACGCCCTGGGTGTGCGCCTGAACGACGTCGGGCTGGAAGAGCTTGAAGGGCCGCAGCAGCCGGCCGCTCTGGCTCGACCGGCCCTCGATGTCCGAGGTGCGCATCCGCCAGGACAGGTTGACCCGCAGATTGCCGGTCAGCGCTCCCTGCTTGGTGAGCGAGACCGTGGCGTGCCGCCGGGAGAGCACGATGGAGTTGGTGGCCGCGTTGCCCGACTCGAACTGCGCTTCCCGCCCCGGCCACAGGCTGTTCCAGAACGCCATCCCCAACCCCTCTACCTGTCGTCCTGCCACCCCGCCGCATGCGGCACACGCGACGCACACGCCACTGCGGGGCGGCTCCGGGCCGGAGCCGGGTGTTCCCCGGATCCGCTGCCGCACGAGCCGCCCCGCAGAGAGCGTTCCTCAATCCCTACCGGGTCACACCCCGGCGGAGACCTCAGCTTTTCCCTTGCCCTCCTCGGCTTCCAGCGCCTTGTTGCGCCGGACCGAGGACCAGAAGGACCAGGCGATCAGGATGACACCGACGAGGCCGGTGATGATCTCGTTGATCTCGTACTGGATGGTGACGAGCAGGATGACGGCCAGCGCGCCGATCGCGTAGTGCGCGCCGTGCTCCAGGTAGACGTAGTCGTCCAGGGTGCCCTGGCGGACCAGGTAGACCGTGAGCGAACGGACGTACATGGCGCCGATGCCGAGGCCGAGCGCCATGAGCACGATCTCGTTGGTGATGGCGAAGGCGCCGATGACACCGTCGAACGAGAAGGACGCGTCGAGCACCTCGAGGTAGAGGAACATGAAGAACGCGGCCTTGCCGGAGAGAGCGACCGCGGAGAGCTTCTTGCCGGTCCGCTTGGCCTCTTCCTCCTCCTCGTGCTCGCGTTCCTCCTCCTCTTCGAGCTTGTTCTCGAAGTAGCCGGAGAGACCGCCGACGATGAGGTACGTGATCAGACCCGCGATGCCCGCGAGCAGGACGGTCTCCGCCTTGTCCGCGTGACCGCCGCCGTGCTGGTGGGCCGAGCCGGCGAACGTGAGCGCCGAGATCAGCAGGACGATCAGCGCGATGCAGACCGACAGCATGTCGACCTTGCCGAGCTTGGCCAGCGGACGCTCGATCCAGCGCAGCCACTGGATGTCCCGGTCCTCGAAAATGAAGTCGAGGAAGATCATGAGCAGGAACATGCCACCGAAGGCGGCGATCGCCGGGTGGGCGTCGGTGACCAGTTCCTTGTAGCGGTCCGGGTCGTTGAAGGAAAGATCAACGGCCTCGATCGGACCCAGCTTGGCGGTGATGGCGACGATCACGACGGGGAATACCAGCCGCATACCGAAGACCGCGATGAGCACACCGATCGTGAGGAAGATCTTCTGCCAGAAGGCACTCATCTTCTTCAGGATTCCGGCGTTGACCACCGCATTGTCGAACGACAGCGAGATCTCCAGGACGGAAAGGATCGCGACGACGCCGAACGCTTCCCACCCCCCGTAGAACCACGCTGCGACCAGGCCGATCGCGGTGATCGCGAACGACCAGCCGAAGGTTTTCAGAAGCACTGGCTACCCCATCATGTATGTAACGGGTCTCCCCCGAAGAGCACGGGGCTCCCCCGCGCCGTGCGCGGCTTTACGAAACGTTGACCCCGAAGTCTAGAGCGATGCCGCGCAGTCCCGACGCGTACCCCTGTCCTACTGCACGGAACTTCCACTCGCCGTTGTAGCGGTAGAGCTCGCCGAAGATCATCGCGGTCTCCGTCGAGGCGTCCTCGGACAGGTCGTAACGCGCGAGTTCCTGGCCGTCCGCCTGATTGACGACCCGGATAAAGGCGTTGCTGACCTGGCCGAACGTCTGTCCGCGATTGTCGGCCTCATGGATCGAGACCGGAAAGACGATCTTGTCGCAGTGCGCCGGGACCTGGGTGAGGTTCACGATGACCGACTCGTCGTCGCCCTCGCCCTCACCCGTGAGGTTGTCACCGGTGTGCTCCACGGAACCGTCGGGGCTCGTGAGGTTGTTGTAGAACACGAACCACTCGTCACCGAGCACTCGGCCCGACTGGCACAGCAGGGCGCTGGCGTCGAGGTCGAAGTCGGCGCCGGTCGTGGAGCGTGCGTCCCAGCCGAGCCCGATCAGCACCTGGGTGAGATTGGGTGCGGCCTTGGAGAGGGAGACATTGCCTCCCTTGGCGAGCGTGACGCCCATGCTGTGTCCTCCCCGAGTCGATGAACCGTCTGTGCAGCGGTGGATCCGTCTGCTGAGCGCGTCCGGCGCCGCACAGGGTGCGGCGCCGGACGGAGAATGCTGGAGCCGGGCGGGGCCGCGCGGACGCGGCCCCGGACGGCGCGGCTAGACGTTGACGCCGAAGTCCTGCGCGATGCCGCGCAGACCCGAGGCGTAGCCCTGGCCGATGGCGCGGAACTTCCACTCGGCGCCGTTGCGGTACAGCTCGCCGAAGACCATGGCGGTCTCCGTCGAGGCGTCCTCGGACAGGTCGTAGCGCGCGAGCTCGCTGTTGTCGGCCTGGTTGACGACGCGGATGTACGCGTTGCGCACCTGGCCGAAGCTCTGCTGGCGGGACTCGGCCTCGTAGATCGAGACCGGGAAGACGATCTTGTCGACGTCGGCCGGGACACCGGCCAGGTTGACGTTGATGACCTCGTCGTCGCCCTCGCCCTCACCGGTGAGGTTGTCACCGGTGTGCTCGACCGAGCCGTCGGGGCTCTTGAGGTTGTTGAAGAAGACGAAGTTGCCGTCGTTGGCGACCTTGCCCTCGGCATTCGTCAGCAGAGCACTGGCGTCGAGGTCGAAGTCTCCGCCGGTGGTGGTACGGGCGTCCCAGCCCAGACCCACGATGACCGCGGTCAGGTTGGGCGCGGCCTTGGTCAGCGAGACGTTGCCGCCCTTGCTGAGGCTGACTCCCACGAGTCCTCCCATTGGTTTGCTTGGGGGCCGGCCGGTGCCGGCGCCTCCACGTCGTGTTGGCATCGGATCAACGAGTGGATCCTAGTGACCGGTTCCCGGCCAAAACAGGCTTTCGGCCGGGGGTCGCGGGGAGATCCAACCGGTGACCGGATCAGAGGGCGCCGAGCGCCTTGATGTAGTCGTTGAGGTCGCGCGCGTCGGGCAGGCCGTTGACGACCGTCCAGCGCACCACGCCCTCCTTGTCGATGATGAAGGTGCCGCGCACCGCGCAGCCCTTCTCCTCGTCGAAGACTCCGTACGCGCGCGAGGTCTCGCCGTGCGGCCAGAAGTCGGAGAGGAGCGGGTACTCCAGGCCCTCCTGCTCGGCGAAGACGCGCAGGGTGTGGATGGAGTCGTTGGAGACGGCCAGCAGCTGGGTGTCGTCGTTCTCGAACGTGGGCAGCTCGTCGCGGAGCGCGCACAGCTCGCCCGTGCAGACGCCGGTGAAGGCGAACGGGTAGAACAGCAGCACCACGTTCTTCTCGCCGCGGAAGTCCGAGAGCTTCACGGTCCGGCCGTGGTTGTCCTTCAGCTCGAATTCCGGGGCCTGGGTGCCGACCTCGATCGCCATGAAACGCGTCCCTTCGCTACGTCGCCGGGCTGGGCTGTCCGGGTGACTCCCACCACCCTACGCAGAGGGCCTTGTCCGGCGTGCGGCACCCGTGGAAGCTTCCCGCGGACGTACGAAGGCCCCCGCTCGGCGCCGTGCCGGTCGGGGGCCTTCAGGGGCGAGTGCGGATCAGCGCTTGGCCTTGGCCGCTTTCGGCGTGACCAGACGGCTGCCCGTCCAGTCCTTGCCCGCACTGATGCTCTTGGTCTGGGCGAGACCGGCTGTCTGGGCAGCCTCGTTGATGTCGCTCGGCTCGACGTATCCGTCACGGCCGGTCTTCGGCGTCATCAGCCAGACCGTACCGCCGTCCTCGAGCAGACCAATGGCATCCACCAGCGCGTCCGTAAGGTCGCCGTCCTCGTCACGGAACCAGAGCACCACGACGTCGGCGACGTCGTCGTACTCCTCGTCGACGAGATCCTGGCCGGTAATGGCCTCAATGCCCTCACGGAGCTCCAGCTCGACGTCGTCGTCGTAGCCGATCTCCTGGACCACCTGTCCGGGCTCGAACCCCAGGCGTGCTGCCGGGTTGGTCCGCTCCTCCGCGTGGTCCGCGGTCGCGCTCACGGGTTGCCTCCTGATCATGTTTCGGAAAATGCTTCAGCCACGCGCGTGCGCGGGGCGTTGGCCGTAGTCCACACGGGAGTGGCGGATCGCGCAAGTACCCAGCGTACGAGACCGCCTAAACGGTGACGTTTCGTGCCACGTCGCCGCACTGTCGGCGGGTCCCTCAGGGAGCCTGCACACCCTCCACACCCTCTTTGACGTCCTTACGTCCTTGAACAGCTTATGCCGTTTCGGTCCGGCAATCGGAGCCGAACAGCGTTTGGGAACACTTGGACGCCTTGGGCGTATGGTTACGGTTTGCAATCCTGCGCCCGGGACGTCCCGGCGAGTCCCGGGTTACCTCACGGTAGAGATGACGTACGCGTTCCAGCGGTACACGATGGGCATGGCGTACACATCCTTATGTCCGGGGGCATGACTCCCGTAACAGGCCCCGTAGCGCAGCACCGAACAGCGAAGGAACAGCGTGGCTTCCGGATCCGATCGCAACCCGATCATCATTGGCGGCCTTCCGAGTCAGGTCCCGGATTTCGATCCCGAAGAGACCCAGGAATGGCTCGACTCCCTCGACGCCGCCGTCGACGAGCGAGGCCGTGAGCGGGCCCGCTATCTCATGCTCCGGCTCATCGAGCGCGCGCGCGAGAAGCGCGTCGCCGTGCCGGAGATGCGCAGCACGGACTACGTGAACACGATCGCCACGAAGGACGAGCCGTTCTTCCCCGGCGACGAGGAGATCGAGCGCAAGGTCCTCAACGCGACCCGCTGGAACGCGGCGGTCATGGTGTCGCGCGCGCAGCGTCCGGGGATCGGCGTGGGCGGGCACATCGCCACGTTCGCGTCCTCGGCCTCGCTGTACGACGTGGGCTTCAACCACTTCTTCCGCGGCAAGGACGACGGCCGCGGCGGCGACCAGATCTTCTTCCAGGGGCACGCCTCCCCCGGGATCTATGCCCGCGCCTTCCTGCTGGACCGGCTGAGCGAGACCCAGCTCGACGCGTTCCGCCAGGAGAAGTCGAAGGCGCCGAACGGGCTGTCCAGCTACCCGCACCCGCGGCTGATGCCCGACTTCTGGGAGTTCCCGACCGTGTCGATGGGCCTCGGCCCGCTCGGCGCGATCTACCAGGCGCGGATGAACCGCTACATGGAGGCGCGCGGCATCGCCGACACCTCCGACTCGCATGTCTGGGCCTACCTCGGCGACGGCGAGATGGACGAGCCCGAGTCGCTCGGCCAGCTCTCCATCGCCGCCCGTGAGGGCCTGGACAACCTGACCTTCGTCGTCAACTGCAACCTCCAGCGCCTCGACGGCCCGGTGCGCGGCAACGGCAAGGTCATCCAGGAGCTGGAGTCGCAGTTCCGGGGCGCCGGCTGGAACGTCATCAAGCTGGTCTGGGACCGCTCCTGGGACCCGCTGCTCGCGCAGGACCGCACGGGCATCCTGGTCAACAAGCTGAACACCACCCCGGACGGCCAGTTCCAGACGTACGCGACCGAGACGGGCGCCTACATCCGTGAGCACTTCTTCGGTGACGACCCGCGGCTGCGCGAGATGGTCAAGGACATGACCGATCAGCAGATCCTGCACCTGGGACGCGGCGGCCACGACCACCGCAAGGTGTACGCGGCGTACGCGGCGGCCAAGGCGCACAAGGGCCAGCCGACGGTGATCCTGGCGCAGACGGTCAAGGGCTGGACGCTGGGGCCGAACTTCGAGGGCCGCAACGCGACCCACCAGATGAAGAAGCTCACCGCCGAGGACCTGAAGCGCTTCCGGGACCGGCTGCACATCCCGATCGCGGACAAGGACCTGGAGGACGGCAACCCGCCGTACTACCACCCGGGCCGCGACTCGGAGGAGATCCAGTACATGCACGACCGCCGCAAGGGTCTGGGCGGTTACGTCCCGACCCGTGTGGTGCGCGCGAAGCCGCTGGAGCTGCCCGGGGACAAGACGTACGCGACCGCGAAGAAGGGTTCGGGTCAGCAGTCGATCGCCACCACCATGGCATTCGTCCGCATCCTGAAGGACCTCATGCGGGACAAGGAAATCGGCAAGCGCTTCGTGCTGATCGCGCCCGATGAGTACCGCACCTTCGGTATGGACGCTTTCTTCCCGAGTGCGAAGATCTACAACCCGCTGGGTCAGCAGTACGAGTCGGTGGACCGTGATCTGCTGCTCGCGTACAAGGAGTCGCCGACCGGGCAGATGCTGCACGACGGCATCTCCGAGGCGGGCTGCACGGCCTCGCTGATCGCCGCCGGTTCGGCGTACGCGACGCACGGCGAGCCGCTGATCCCGGTGTACGTCTTCTACTCGATGTTCGGTTTCCAGCGCACGGGTGACCAGTTCTGGCAGATGGCCGACCAGCTCGCGCGCGGCTTCGTGCTGGGCGCGACCGCCGGCCGTACGACGCTGACGGGTGAGGGCCTCCAGCACGCGGACGGCCACTCGCAGCTGCTCGCCTCGACCAACCCTGGCTGTGTCTCCTACGACCCGGCGTTCGGGTACGAGATCGCGCACATCGTCAAGGACGGGCTGCGCAGGATGTACGGCGGGACCCCCGAGGAGAACGAAGACGTCTTCTACTACCTCACCGTGTACAACGAGCCGATCCAGCACCCGGCCGAGCCCGCCGATGTGGACGTCGAGGGCATCCTGAAGGGTGTCTACCGCTACAGCACCGGCGAGAAGGGCCAGATCCCGGCCCAGATCATGGCGTCCGGTGTGGCGGTCCCCTGGGCGGTCGAGGCGCAGCGCATCCTCGCCGACGAGTGGAACGTGAAGGCGGACGTCTGGTCGGCGACCTCCTGGAACGAGCTGCGGCGCGAGGCCGTGGACGTGGAGCGGTACAACCTGCTGCACCCCGAGGAGGAGCAGCGCGTGCCGTACGTGACGCGCAAGCTGTCCGGGGCGCAGGGGCCGTTCGTGGCGGTCTCGGACTGGATGCGGTCCGTGCCGGACCAGATCGCCCGCTGGGTGCCGGGGGCGTACCAGTCGCTGGGCGCGGACGGCTTCGGCTTCGCGGACACGCGGGGTGCGGCTCGCCGGTTCTTCCACATCGACGCGCAGTCGATCGTCCTGGCGGTGCTCACCGAGCTCGCCAAGGACGGCAAGATCGACCGTTCGGTGCTGAAGACGGCGGTCGACCGCTACGACCTGCTGGATGTTGCCTCGGCCGATCCGGGGGCCGCGGGCGGCGACGCGTAGGCACGTGACGACGGCCGTGGGGCGGCGGAACCCGGAAGGGTCCCGCCGCCCCACGGCGTCTTCCGTATACGGTTCAGTTCTCCCAGATCTTGAAGGCCCGCACCTGGTACGGGGACTGCGGCACCCAGGTCCCGCCGCCCGGGTAGGTCTCGAACTCGCCGGTCTCGGCGCACTCGGCGGACTGGTAGGTGGTGACGGGCCGGCCGGTGCGGTTGACCAGCGCCTGGGCCGCGGTGCCCGCCTTCAGCGGGACGCAGCTCTCGATGTCGGTGGTGGACAGCTCGTGGACCTGCCGGGCGCCGGTGAAGTCCGGCTTGGCCCAGAGGCAGAGCTGGCCGCTCCGGCAGTCCCCGAGCCGGCCGGGCGCGGCCTGGGCCGGTGCCTGCGGGATCAGGGCGGTGGCGGCCAGGGCGGCCGCGAGAACGGTCGTACGCATGCGAATCAACCCCCGTGGTGATGTGGATCTTCCGCACCCACCCTGAGCTGTGCGAAAGCGGTACGGGAAGGGGGCGGGGGCCCGGACCACCCTGATAGGCGACAGCCCCGCCGGAACGTTCCGGCGGGGCTGTTGTACGCGCTGTGTTGACGCCCGGGGGCGTCGCGGGGGCGCCCCGGAGGCGTCCGGGGCGGGGTCCGGTCAGATGTGACCGGCGCCCGCGCCCGCCTCGGCGTTCTCGCCGCGCTTGGTCAGGGTGGCGACCAGGGCGGCGATGACCGCGACGATGCCGGCGACCATGAACGCGGTGCTCATGCCCGAGACGAACGTGTCGTGGGCGACGGTCGTGATCTTGCCGGCGATCTCCGGCGGGGTGCCCTTGGCGACGGGCGGCATGCCGACCTTGATGGCGGAGGACGCCTGGCCCAGCTGCTCGGGCGAGAGCGGCGGGAGCTTCGCGGCCTTCCAGTTGTCGGCCAGCTCGGCGTCGACGCGGGAGGCCATGACGGCACCCAGCACCGCCGTACCGAGGCTGCCGCCGACCTGCATGGCGGCCTGCTGGAGGCCGCCGGCGACACCGGAGAGCTCCATCGGGGCGTTGCCCACGATGACCTCGGTGGCGCCGACCATGACGGGCGCGAGGCCGAGGCCGAGCAGGGCGAACCAGACGGACATGGTGACGGTGCCGGTGCCGACGGTCAGCTGGGACATGCCGAACATGGCGACGGCGGTGCAGACCATGCCGCCCACCAGCGGGACGCGCGGGCCGAACTTGGTGATCAGGAAGCCCGCCAGCGGCGAGGCGACGATCATCATGGCGGTCAGCGGCAGCAGGTGCAGGCCCGCGTCGACGGCCTTCATGCCGTGCACGTTCTGCAGGTAGAAGGTGACGAAGAACAGGCCGCCCATGAAGGCGAAGGCCATCAGCACCATCAGGACCGTGCCCGCGGAGAGCGGGACGGAGCGGAACATCGCCAGCGGGATCAGCGGTTCGCGGACCCGCTGCTGGACGAGGGCGAAGGCGAGGAACAGCACGACGGCGCCGACCAGGAAGCCGACCGTCTTCAGGTCGCCCCAGCCCCACTCCGAGCCCTTGATGAGCGCCCAGATCAGGCAGAACATCGCCGTGGACAGCAGCACGATGCCGGCGAAGTCGAAGGAGCGCGGCGCGTTCTCGGCGCGGTGGTCCTTGAGGATCAGCACACCCAGCACGAGCGCGAGCACACCGACCGGCACGTTGATGAAGAAGACGGACTGCCAGCTGACGTGCTCGACGAGCACGCCGCCCAGGATCGGGCCGCCGGCGGTCGAGGCGCCGATCACCATGCCCCAGATACCGATCGCCATGTTCAGCTTCTCGGCCGGGAAGGTGGCGCGCAGCAGGCCGAGCGCGGCCGGCATCAGCAGGGCGCCGAAGAGTCCCTGGAGCACCCGGAACGTGATCACCAGCGCGACGCTGCTGGAGAGGCCGATGGCCCCCGAAGCGGCGGCGAAGCCGACGACGCCTATCAGGAAGGTCTGACGGTGGCCGAACCGGTCACCGAGCTTGCCCGCGGTGATCAGGGAGACCGCGAGGGCGAGCATGTAGCCGTTGGTGATCCACTGGACGTCGGCGAGCGAGGCGCCCAGGTCCTGCTGGATCGCGGGGTTGGCGATCGCGACGATCGTGCCGTCGAGCGCGACCATCATCACGCCGATGGCCACGGAGAAGAGCGTCAGCCAGGGGTGGCCGCGCAGCCCCTTGGCAGATACGGGGCCGGCGGGGTCCTGGGGTTCCCGCGACGCCTTCTCGAGGGTGGGCTGACTAGTCATGTGCGGGAGATTAGTGTCAGTCACTGACAGTTGACAAACCAATTCACAAGTCGGTAACTGTCACGTAGCTCACAGGTAGGCTGAGCTGGACAAAGCAGGGAAAAGAGGACCAGTTCAGTGACCGACGGGCCGGCCGCGGCGCCTTCGACCGGGCTGCGCGAGCGCAAGAAGCGGCGCACCCGCGACGCCCTGGTCCTCGCCGCCCTCGAACTCTTCACGACCCAGGGGTACGAGGAGACCACCGTCGACGAGATCGCCGAGGCGGTCGAGGTCTCCCAGCGCACCTTCTTCCGCTACTTCGCCAGCAAGGAGGAGGTCGTCTTCGCCGTCCAGGAGATGGTGGAGTCGCGCTTCATCGCCGAACTGCGTCAACGGCCCGCACCGGAAGCCCCCTTCGAGGCCATGCGGCGCGCCGTGCTGTGCGCCTGGAACAGTATCGGCGAGGCCATCGAGGAGCTCGTCCCGGTCGAACTCCACATGCGTACGTACCGGATGATCGAGTCGACGCCCTCGCTGCTCGCCGCCCATCTGCGGCGCAGCATCGACCTGGAGAACCAGATCGCCGGGCTGATCGCCGAGCGGGAGGGCCTGGACATGGCGCTGGACCCGCGCCCCCGGGTCGCGGTCGCCGCGTTCACCGGTGTGATGCGGGTGAGCGGCCAGCTGTGGGTGCAGGAGCGGGACACCAGCGTGGATTCGCTCCGGGAGCTGACCGAGATCCATCTGGACCAGCTGGGGCCGGCCCTGGCGGAGAGCTGGCGCACCCGGGGCTGAGCCGGCGTGCCGCACGTCCGGGTGTGCCGCATCCCTCAGCCGTACACATGACCGAGGTCACAACAGCCGTGCCCCTGTGCGCCGGTGAGGTGTTCCGGCGGCCCCGGGCGCGGCGGAGTGTGCGGGAGGCCGTACACAGGGTGAGGGAATCGCCGTTTCATTCCCCACAGCCGGGTGATGTGCGTCACCCCCTTAACAGCGCCTTACACGCGTCTCCTAATGTGGACCGAAGTGACTTCCTTCGATTCCTCCCCCACGCTCACCGCCTGGCGCACGCTCCTCGCCCTGGCGGTCGTCTTCGTGATGCTGGCGACCACCGGCTGGACCGCCGTGCGCCATCAACGCTCCGACGAGCCACGCACGATCGCGCTCGCCTCCTGGGCCAAGGGATCGATAGCGGGACGCGCGCTCCCCGACGCCGACGCGCCGCCCTACAAGCTGGCGCACTTCTTCGCCACGCTGACGGCGGCGCAGCGGACCGGGCTCGCCGAGAGGTACCCGCTGGTGGTGGGGAATCTCAACGGCGCCCCGGTCACCGTGCGTTACCGGGCGAACCGGATCGCGCTGCAACAGGCGCGCGCCGTCGAGCAGGAACGCGTGCACGACCCCCGGCTCTCCCCGGAGGGCCGGGCCGAGGCGATGCGCCGGGTGGACCGCTTCCGGTCGATGCTGGACCGGGACCGGCACTTCCTGGCGTTCGACCCGTCCGGCCGGGGACACGCGGCCGAGGTGTTCGGCGATCTCGACCGGGCCGAGCGCGTCTCGATCGTCGTCCCCGGTGTCGACACCAATCTGCTGACGCTGGAGCGCACGGGCTCCAAGACCAACGCGGCCCCTGTCGGCATGGCCAAGTCCCTGTACGCGGCCGAGCGGTCCGCCCGCCCCGGCGTGCGGACCGCCGTGATCGCCTGGGCCGACTACACCGCGCCCGTCGGCATCGGCATGGACGCGGCCCTGGGCAACCTCGCCGAACGCGGGGCGGTCCGTCTGGAGGCGCTCGTCGACGCGCTCCCGGGGGCCTCGCCCGTCTCGCTGTTCTGCCACAGCTACGGCTCCGTCCTGTGCGGGGTCGCGGCGGACCGGCTGCCCGGCCGGGTGGCGGACATCGCGGTGGCGGGCAGCCCGGGCATGCGGGCCGACAGCGCCGGGCAGCTGCACACCCGGGCCCATGTGTGGGCGATGCGGGACCACGACGACTGGATCGAGGACGTGCCGAACCTGGAGGTCGGCGGCCTCGGCCACGGCGCCGACCCGGTCGACGCGGACTTCGGCGCACGGGTCGTCTCGGCGGGTGACGCGGTCGGCCACAGCGGCTATTTCGAGCCGGGCACCGAGAGCCTCGGCAACTTCGCCGCGATCGGTGTGGGCGCCTACACCGCGGTGACGTGCGCACGGGACGAGGGCGTCTGCCACGACGGGATTTCCGGCAACACGACACTCTGACGCGCGTAGAGATCCGTCGCGGACCGTACAGCGCGATGCACTCCGAAGGGGGACGAGCGGGCAAGTGCCGCATACGATGAGGCACATGGGTGATGTGCTGGCCGGAATTCATGCCACCTGGGAGTTCGACACCGACTCCGTGCTCATCCGCTTCGAACGGGGTATCCGTACGCCGAGGCTCTTCCAGAGCCTCCGAGAGCGCCGCGTCCCGTACGCGGCGCTGTCGTCGGTGACGCTGACCCCGGGCAAGCGGGGCACGGTGGTGCTGCGCGCGGTGCCGAGACCGGGTGCCGATCCCCTGGTGGAGGCTGCCGCCGGGCAGCTGAAGGACGGCTGCGATCCGTACCGCCTGGTGCTCCCCGCCGAGCGCGAGACGCTCGCGGAGTACTACGCGGACGAGCTGCGCACCTGTCTGGGACCCGACGCGGACGAACCCGCCGAGCGCTTCCTGGTCGCGGCCCCCGAGGCCCCGATGCACTTCAAGGCGTACGACGGCCGGGCCGGCTTCGACGGGGAGCGGGTCTCCTTCCGCTGGTTCTGGACGGGCGCCTCCTCGGAGAAGTGGAAGGCCGGTGACCAGACGTTCCCGGTCAGTGACCTGTGCGGGGTCGAGTGGCGCTCGCCGGAGGCGTTCGAGGGCTATCTGCGCCTGCTGCCGAGGGGGCTCGACGGCGCGGTGCCGGCGGCGGACGCCCTCGCCGGACCGGGCCCGGTCGCCGGGGCGGGGCTGCGGCCCGGTATCGCGCCGAGCACGCAGCCGGTGGAGCCGCGGCCTGCCCGCGCCGACCAGGACCCGGCCGCGGTGATCTTCGGTCTGGGCTACGGCCCGGTGCACGAGTCGCTGCCGTTCGCCGCAGCCGTGCTGGAGTCCGTCCGCAGGAAGCAGTCGGCGCCCCTGGCGACGGCTCCCCCGGCGGCCGGGGCCCGGCGCGACCCGGCGGACATCGCCGAGCGGATCCACCACCTCGGTGAGCTGCACCGGGCGGGACTGGTCACGGACGACGAGTTCAGCGCGAAGAAGGCGCAGCTCCTCGCCGAGTTGTAGCACTCCGGTATGACGCGGGCGGGCGGCCCGGCTGCCTACCCTGAGCGGATCATGTCCACGTCCTCCCAGCCCCCGCTGGCCGGTGCCCGCAAGCGGTGGCAGCGGCTCCTCCCGTACGCCGCCGTCATCGCGCTCACCGCGCTGTTCGTCCCGGTGACGATCGCGTCCCTGAAGGACCAGTACGGCCTGGACGGCGGTACCGCGGGCGCGCTCGCCGTCGCGCAGGCGGCCCCGCTGCTGATGCTGGCCCGCCGCCCGCTGTGGGCCTGGTGGATCATCTTCCCGGCGGACATCGCGGGCGCGCTGGTGCTGCTGGGCCTGCCGGCCGAGAAGTACGACGTCTGGCCGTGGACGCCGACCGCACTGATCGCCCATCTCTTCGTGCTGCTCGCCCTGGCGCTGCGCGAGGGGCGGCGGACGCTGGTCCTGGTCTGGCTGGCGACCGGCGCGGCGGGGCTCGTGCTGCATCTGGTCTCCCCCGAGCGCAGCAACGGCAGTGCGCTGCTGCTGTTCCTCATCGGCGCGGTGGTGCTGGTGATCGGCGCGGCGCTGCGGGAACGGGGCGTCGCCCAGCGCCGCCTGGTCGAGCAGGAGACCATCAGCGCGGAGGAGCGGGCGCGGCGCACACTGCTGGAGGAGCGCACCAGGATCGCCCGCGAGCTGCACGACGTGGTGGCGCACCACATGTCGGTGATCACGGTCCAGGCGGACTCCGCCCCGTACCGCCTGAAGGGGCTGCCGCCGGAGGCGGGCGAGGAGTTCGAGGCCATCGCGGCGAGTGCGCGGGAGTCCCTCGCGGAGATGCGGCGGCTGCTGGTGGTGCTGCGCAGCGACGGCACCGAGGGCGAACGGGCCCCGCAGCCGGGCCTCGGCCGGGTGCAGCAGCTGGTGGAGGCGACGGTGCGGGCGGGGCTGCCGGCCGAGCTGTCGATGCCCGCCGGGCTGACGGGCATACCCCCGGCGGTGGACCTGTCGGCGTACCGGATCGTGCAGGAGGCGCTGGCGAACGTCGTGCGGCACGCGCCGGGGGCCGGCACCCGGGTGTCGGTCCGCTCGGACGGGGCGCATCTGACGGTGCTGGTGGTCAACGGCCCTGCACAGCCTTCGGGTTCGCTGCCCGGCCCGCGTGCGCCGGTGGAGACGTCGGGGACGGGGCACGGTCTGGTCGGCATGCGCGAACGCGTACGGTTGACCGGCGGCACGCTGGACGTCGGTCCGCTGCCCGACGGGGGCTTCCGGGTGGCCGCGCGGCTGCCGCTGCCTCCGTCGTCGCCCCCGCGGAACGGGAACCCGGAGGACTCTTGACCATTCGTGTGATCATCGTCGACGACCAGGCCATGGTGCGGGCGGGGTTCGCGGCACTGCTGGCGGCGCAGCCGGACATCGAGGTGGCCGGTGAGGCGCCGGACGGGCGCCGGGCCATCGAGGTCAGCCGCCACGTACGCCCGGACGTGGTGCTGATGGATGTCCGGATGCCCGAGATGGACGGCCTGGCCGCCGCACGCGCGCTGCTGGACCCGCCGGCGGGCGTGGTGCATGTGCCCCGGGTGCTGATGCTCACCACGTTCGACGTGGACGACTATGTGTACGAGGCCCTGCGGGCCGGGGCGTCCGGCTTCCTGCTCAAGGACGCGCCGCCGGCCGATCTGATCTCGGCGGTCCGCGTGGTGGCCGCCGGTGACGCGCTGCTGGCGCCGTCCGTGACCCGGCGGCTGATCGCCGACTTCGCCCGGCAGGGGCCGCCCTCCGGCGCGGGCCGCAGCGGGGCCGCGCTGCGGCTGAACGGGCTGACGCCGCGCGAGACCGAGGTGCTCGAACTGATCGCCAGGGGGCTGTCGAACCAGGAGATAGCCGGGCGGCTGGTGCTCGCCGAGCAGACCGTGAAGACCCATATCGGGCGGGTGCTGGCCAAGCTGGACCTGCGGGACCGGGCGCAGGCCGTGATCTTCGCGTACGAGGCGGGTGTGGTGGTGCCGGGCACCCCGTGACCCGTACGCCCCCTACCCGGGTATCACCACGCGGTTGGCTCCCCGGTGTGATGCCCCGGGACCCGCCCTCTTCCTACCTTCCTCCTGGTCACGCCGCTCGGCGTGCGGGATCCGGCTCGGCCGGAGAGGGAGGCGGGGGCGGATGAGGCGTTATGCGAGGACCCTGGTCGCGGTGGCACTGGCCACGACCGCGGTGTCGGGAACGGCCGGCTGGGTCTCGGGCAACACCCAGCAGGCGGTGACCGGGCCGCCGCCCGGCATCACGGCCTGGCGGGCGGACCGGGTGCTCGGCCGCGAGCTGCCCGACCCGGAGCGGGAGTCCCCCGCCGAAGTGGGCCGTTTCTTCCGGGGGTTGAGCGAGCGGGACCGGAACACGCTGGTGGTACGCCATCCGCTCGTCGTCGGAAACCTCGACGGCGTCCCGGCCGTCCTGCGCTACCGGGCCAACGCCCGTGCGCTGAAGGCCGTTCACGACCCCCGGTACGCCCGTCTCGCCGGGGACCCGCACCGGCAGATCCTGGCGTTCGACCCCCGGGGCCGCGGCCAGGTCGCGGAGGTCTTCGGCGACCTGGACCACGCACGCCGGGTGTCGGTGGTGGTGCCCGGTTCGGACATCGACGCGGGCACCTTCGACCGTACGGCCGATGTGTACGGGACCCCGGCCGGGATGGCGAAGTCCCTTTACGCGCGGACCGGTCGGGGCAGCGCCGTGATCGCCTGGGCCGGGTACACCACGCCCGTGGGCCTCGGCGTGGACGCCGCGACCGGTTCGCTCGCCGAGGCGGGGGCGGACCGGCTGGCCCGGTTCACGGACGGGCTGGCGGCCGACGGGGTGCCCGCGCCCGCCGTGTTCTGCCACAGCTACGGCTCGGTCGTCTGCGGTCTCGCCGCGTCCCGGCTGCGCGCCCGCGACCTGGTGGTGCTCGGCTCGCCCGGGATGCGGGCCGACGACGTCGGCGCGCTGCACACCCGGGCGCGGGTGTGGGCGGCCAAGGACCCCGACGACTGGATCGGCCGGGTGCCGCACGTCGAGATCGCGGGGCTGGGCCACGGCCCCGACCCGGCGTCCCCGGAGTTCGGCGCGCGCCGGGTGCCCGCGGACGACGCCCACGGGCACACCGGCTACTTCGCGCCCGGCACCGAGTCGCTGCACGCCTTCGCCAGGATCGCGGAAGGGGTGCGCGGCTGAGGCGGCTACTCGCGCGCGAGCGAGGTCAGGCTCATGTCCTGGTAGCGGTCGCCCACCACCTGGCCGGCGATCGGCTCCAGAAGGGCCAGCTCGTCGTCGGTCAGCGTGATCCGGGTCGCGCCGACGTTCTCGAGCAGCCGGCTGCTCCTGCGGGTGCCGGGGATCGGGACGACGGTGATCCCGTGGACCTGGGCGCGCTGCTGGACCCAGGCCAGCGCCACCTGGGCGGCGCTCGCCCCGTGCGCGGCGGCGATCTTGTGGACCGGCTCCAGGAGCGCGGCGTTCTTCCGCGCGTTGTCGCCGGTCAGGCGCGGCTGCGAGGCGCGGAAGTCGCCCTGGGACAGCTCCTTGCCGGCGTCCGCGAACGAGCCGGTGAGGAAGCCCCGGCCGAGCGGGGAGTACGGCACGACGGTCACACCGAGGTCGGCGGCGGCCGAGACGGCGCTGCGCTCGGTGTCCCGGCTGAAGAGGGACCACTCGGACTGGAGGGCGGCGATCGGGTGCACGGCGTGCGCCTCGCGCAGCTCCGCGCCGGTCACCTCGCTGAGCCCGAGCTGCTTGACCTTGCCCTGCTGGACCAGTTCGGCCATGGCGCCGACGGACTCGGCCAGCGGGACGGCCGGGTCGCGGCGGTGCATGTAGTACAGGTCGATGACGTCGGTGCCAAGCCGGCGCAGGCTGGCCTCGACGGCCTTGCGGATGTAGGCGGGCGAGTTGTTCACGCCCCGGTAGTCCGGGTCCTCGTCGCGGCGCTCGATGGCGAACTTGGTGGCGAGCGTGATCTCGTCCCGGTGCGCCCCGACGAACGGCGCGAGGAACGTCTCGTTGGCGCCGCTGCCGTAGATGTCGGCGGTGTCGAAGAGGGTGACGCCCGCCGCGAGCGCCGTCTCCAGCGTCTCGCGGGCCGCCGCCTCGTCCGTTTCCCCGTAGAACTCGCTGATGCCCATGCAGCCGAGGCCCTGGACTCCGACCTGCGGGCCGCCCCTGCCGAGCTCCACGGTGGCGATCTTGTTGTCAGTCATCAGGTACTGGGCCTTTCCGGCGCCCGTCGGGCGCCCGCATAAAAGTCGATCTTGTAGTCGAGCACGGCTAGGGTGTCCTGGAGCTCCGCTATCCGCGTGCGGACGTCGCGGCGGGTCGCCTCCAGCAGCTCCTGGCGTTCCTCGAAGGTGTGGTCGCCCTCGCGTATCAGCTCCGCGTACCGGACCATGTGGGCGACCGGCATCCCGGTCAGCCGCAGCTTGCCGACGAAGGCGAGCCAGTCCAGGTCGCGGTTGGTGAAGCGGCGCTGGCCGGTGTGCGAGCGGTCGACGTGCGACATCAGGCCGATCCGCTCGTACCAGCGCAGCGTGTGGGCACTGAGGCCGGTGAACGCGGCCACCTCGCTGATCGTGTACCGGTCCTGCCCCTCGGGGCGCGGGTGCGCGGTGGGGGCCGAAGCGCAGCGGTCGGTCCCGGTCGCCGTGGTCGAAGTGGTCTCCATCACCGTCATGCCTCCACGCTAGAACCCTGGAGTGCACTCGAAGCAAGCGCATCCGGACGCGAGTTTCGGCGGACGGGCGGCGCAGCCTACTCTCGAGAGCATGCTGAGCCTGGCGATGATCGAGAACTGGCCCGTCCCCACCGCGGCAGCGGCCGTCGTACGAGCGGACGGCACGGTCGTCGGTACGCACGGTCCCACCGCGCACCGCTTCCCCCTGGCCTCCGTGACCAAGCCGCTCGCGGCGTACGCGGCGCTGGTGGCCTACGAGGAGGGCGCCGTCGAGCTGGACGAGCCGGCCGGGCCCGAGGGCTCCACCGTCCGGCACCTGCTCGCGCACACCAGCGGGCTCGCCTTCGACGAGCACCGGGTCACGGCCCCGCCCGGCACCCGGCGGCTGTACTCCAACGCGGGCTTCGAGGTGCTCGGCGACCACATCGCCAAGGCCGCCGGCATCCCGTTCCCGGAATACGTTCGACAGGCGATCCTGGAGCCCCTGGGCATGACCGCGACCACCGTGGACGGCTCGCCCGCCCGCGACGGCGTCTCGACCGTCGACGACCTGGTGCGCTTCGCCGCCGAGGTCCAGGCCCCCCGCCTGCTCGACCCGCGCACGGTGCTGGAGGCGCAGACCGTCGTGCACCCCGGTCTCAAGGGCGTGCTGCCGGGCTACGGCCACCAGAACCCCAACGACTGGGGGCTCGGCTTCGAGATCCGCGACTCCAAGTCCCCGCACTGGACGGGCGCCTCGTCCTCCCCGGCCACGTTCGGCCACTTCGGGCAGTCGGGCACGTTCCTGTGGGTCGACCCGGCGGCGGGCGCGGCCTGTGTGGCCCTCACCGACCGCGCCTTCGGGCCGTGGGCGGCCGAGGTGTGGCCGCCGTTCACGGACGCGGTGCTCGCGGAGCTGGCGGCGTAACCGCCTCAGACCGTCGACACGCGGCCGGCGTACCGCTGGGTCCAGCCGGTCCCGGTGTCGGCGGTGAGCACCACGTCGTAGGAGCCGTCCTCGGTGGGCCAGTGCACGACGACGGATGCGCCGCCGGGGACGAGGTGCTTCCGGGTGCCGCCGAGGTAGTCGTTGGCCTTCAGGGTGTACCGGACGGGGTGCCTGCCGTCGTTGTGCAGCCTCAGCCGGACCACGGGCCTCCTGCCCCCGACGAGCTCCGCCCCGACGCGCGGGATGCCGATGTGCCTGCCCCGCTCGCCCGCGGGAACCACCTGCCCGGCGAAGGAGCGCAGGAAGCCGTCGGGCCCGTAGACGGAGAACGCGTACGCGCCGTCGGTCTCCGTCGTGTCCCAGGTGTACGTACGCGGAGCCGCCGCGCTCACCGTGAACGGCGTGTTGTCGAAGGGGAGATACCAGTCGGGGAAGACCTGGAGGCTCACCGCCTTGCCCGCCGGGCCGCCGGCCAGCGTCATGGCCGCGGTCACCGTGCCGGCGGCGCGGTCCTCGGTGAGGGTGGCGTGCGGGTGAAAGGAGAGGCCGCGGGGCTTCATCCGGTGCCGCGACGGCTTCGGCGGGGTGCCGGTGACGGGGTCGGCGATGACGACCGGGCCCGGACGCGGGTGCGCGAAGTCGATCGCGCTGGTCAGGTCGCCGGCGACGGACCGGCGCCAGTCGGTGATGTTCGGGCAGGTGAACGGCTTGCCCAGCGAGGCGGCCCAGGTCTCCAGGAACTTCACCGTCGAGGTGTGGTCGAACACCTCCGACGCGACATAGCCGCCCCGGGTCCACGGTGAGACCAGCAGCATCGGCACCCGGGGGCCGAACCCGTACGGCGTGGTGCCGGAGAACTCACCGGCCGTGCCCGGCTCCGGGCGCGGCGGCAGGACGTGGTCGAACTTTCCGTCGTTCTCGTCGTAGGTGATGATCACCAAGGTGTGGTTCCAGATCTCCTCGTTGCTCTGGAGCGTGCGGAGCACCTTGTTCATGTAGCGCTCGCCGTGGACGGTGTCGAAGCCCGGGTGCTCGCTCCACGCGGCGGGCATCACCACCCAGGAGACCTCGGGAAGGGGATGCTCCGCCCCCGGCTCGCAGGCCGCGATCAGGTCGCGGAGCACCGCGTCGAGGTTGGCCTCGGAGTCGTCGTTGGGTGTCGTCGCACCCTCGTAGACGAAGGAGTTGGCCTTCCAGATCCTGCCGGTGCCCGGTGCGAGGTCGGCCTCGTCGGCCGTGCGGGGGTCGAAGGAGGCGAAGCTGTTGGTGACGTTGCAGCCGTACTCGCCGACATAGCCGTTCTGGAGGCTGCCGCCGACGCCGTTGCCGCTGTTGTCGGAGTAGACCCGCCAGTCGATGCCGGCCTGCTGGAGCTGCTCGGGGACCGTGGTCCAGGTGCGGCTGTAGTCGTTCTGCCGGGCGTTGGAGGTCTCGCCGCCCGCCGCACCGGTCATGAGGTAGTAGCGGTTCGGGATGGTCGGCCCGTGCAGGGAGCAGAAGTTCATGTCGCAGACGGTGTACTGGGAGGCGAGCGAGTACATCCACGGCATGTAGTCGGGCGTGTAGTACCACATGCAGTGGTCGCCCTTGTCCTTCACCCAGGTGTTCCAACGCCCGCCGTTGGCACCGTAGAAGCTGTGGTTGTCGCTCCAGGTGGCGGTCGAGACGGCGGGTGTCACGATGGCTCCGGCGGCATCGCGCTGCTGGAAGACGTCCGTGCCGTCCTGGAAGGTGAGGACCTGTCTGTCGTGGTGGCCGCGCACCCCGGGCAGCTGGCCGAGGTAGTGATCGAAGGAACGGTTCTCCTGCATCAGGATCACCACGTGCCTCAGATCGGACATGTCGCCGTTGAAGCCCTTGGGCAGGTGGTGTTCGGCCGCACCGGCCTGCGCCTCGCCGGCCGCGATCGCACCGAAGGTGGCGGCTGCCGTCCGGAGCATTCTGCGCCGGGTGATGGGGAGAGTCATCAGGGGACCTCTGGGGGGAGAGTGGTTCGGGGTTGTCCGTCCACGTGCCTGCGAAAACTAGGCCGCCGGGGCGAACAGGGGGCGAACCACGGCCGTATTCTCACCGAGGCCAACATGCCAACAGGCCCCGCGGTCCCGGTAGTCAGAGATCGTGAATGGCCGATACTCTCCCCGGCCGTGACCGACATGGTGCGGCCCGCCGCGGGTGTTCCCGGAGCCGGGCCCTCCCCGCACGCAGCGCGGGCGGCTCAGGCCGAAAGCTCCCAGACCAGCACCTCGGCCGGTCCGTCCGCGACCAGTTCGAGGCCCTCCTCGCCGGTGATCCGGGCCTCGTCGCCCGCCGTCAGCTCCTGATCGCCGAGGCGCACCCCGCCCCGCACCACATGGACGTACGCGCGCGCAGCGTCCGGGACGGCCGTGCGCTCGCCCTCCGCCAGCCGCCGCACATGGAGCATGGCCCCCGCCTCCGGCAGGGCGTACGGGGTGGAGTCGGCGATGCCGGGGACGGTCGTGTACGCGGGCTCGCCGCCGGGCTCCAGCGGCGCGAGCCACATCTGAAGGAACGTCAAAGGACGGTCCACGTCGTTGCGTTCGACGTGCCGGACGCCGGAGGCGGCGCTGAGGTGCTGGACGTCGCCGGCCCGTACGACGGTGGCGTGGCCCGCCGAGTCGCGGTGGGTCAGCTCGCCCTCCACGACCCAGGTGACGATCTCGGTGTGACTGTGCGGGTGCTCCTCGAAGCCCGCGCCGGGCGCGAGCCGTTCCTCGTTGCACGCCAGGACCGGGCCGAAGCGGAGGTTGTCCGGATCGTAGAAGGTGCCGAAGGAGAAGGAGTGCCGGGACTCGATGCCGGCCGCCCCGTCCCCGCCCCTGAATCGGTCGCCCGAGCGACGTACGGAAATCACCCGCCCACGGTAGCCCGCCCGGACCCGGCGGGCGCCGGACTCCGCCCGGTACGACCCGCCACCGGCCCCGCCCCTTCGGGCACCCGTCCGGATAAGGCAGTCTTGTGTCCGTGCCCCGACCCGATCCTGAGCAGCCCGCTGCGAACGACGCCCATCTCCATGCCGCGACCCTGAAGCGGCTGGAGCAGTCCTCCGGCCGACTGGCCGCGAACGCGATCGCCCGCATGGACGAGTCGCTGCCGTGGTACCGGGCGATGCCTCCGGAGAACCGGTCCTGGATCGGCCTGGTGGCCCAGGCCGGTATCGCCGCGTTCACCGAGTGGTTCCGGCACCCCGAGACCCCGCAGGCCATCTCGACCGACGTCTTCGGTACGGCTCCGCGCGAGCTGACCCGGGCGATCACGCTGCGCCAGACCGTCGAGATGGTGCGTACGACGATCGAGGTCATGGAGGCGGCGATCGACGAGGTCGCCGCGCCCGGCGACGAGTCGGTGCTGCGCGAGGCGCTGCTCGTCTACGCCCGCGAGATCGCCTTCGCCACCGCCCAGGTGTACGCGCAGGCGGCCGAGGCGCGGGGCGCCTGGGACGCCCGGCTCGAATCGCTGGTGGTCAACGCGGTGCTGTCCGGCGAGGCCGACGAGGGCGCCGTCTCCCGGGCCGCCGCGCTCGGCTGGAACTCCCCCGAACACGTCTGCGTCCTGCTCGGCACCGCCCCCGACGGCGACAGCGAGCTGACCGTGGAGGCGATCCGCCGGGCCGCCCGGCACGCCAAGCTCCAGGTCCTGACCGGGGTGCTCGGCAACCGGCTGGTCGTCATCGCGGGCGGCAGCGACAACCCGCTCCAGGTCGCGAAGGCCCTGATCGGCCCGTACGCGGCGGGGCCGGTCGTCGCCGGCCCGGTGGTGCCCGACCTGCTGGCGGCCACCCGGTCCGCGCAGGCGGCGGCGGCCGGGCTCAAGGCGTGCGGCGCCTGGCAGGACGCGCCGAGGCCGGTGCTCGCGGACGATCTCCTGCCGGAGCGCGCGATGGCGGGCGACCCGGCCGCGCGGGATCAGTTGGTGGAGGAGATCTACAGACCGCTCGAAGAAGCGGGTTCGGCCCTCCTGGAGACGCTGAGTGTGTATCTGGAACAGGCGAGCAGCCTGGAGGGCGCGGCCCGGATGCTGTTCGTCCATCCCAACACCGTGCGCTACCGGCTCCGACGTGTGACAGACGTCACCGGCTGGTCGCCCTCCGATGTCCGCTCGGCGTTCACTCTGCGGATCGCCCTGATCCTGGGGCGTCTGGCCGACAGGGATACCCAGTCCTAGACTTTTGTCGGACATCAACAATTCCCCATACGGTTCTTCGTCCCTGTCCCCACGGGTGTTCCGGACCGTTCACAAGAGAGAGTGTGAGGGTGCTCGTACTCGTCGCTCCCGGCCAAGGCGCTCAGACGCCCGGCTTCCTGACTCCCTGGCTCGACCTCCCCGGTGCCACCGACCGCATCGCGGCCTGGTCCGACGCCATCGGGCTCGACCTTGCCCACTACGGCACCAAGGCCGACGCGGAGGAGATCCGTGACACCGCGGTGGCCCAGCCGCTGCTGGTCGCCGCCGGTCTGCTCTCCGCCGCCGCGCTCGACGCGTCGCCGGCTGTCGTCGCAGGCCACAGCGTGGGTGAAATCACCGCGGCCGCTCTCGCCGAGGTCATCGACGACGAGGCCGCGCTGCGTTTCGTACGCACCCGTGGGCTCGGCATGGCGGAGGCCGCCGCGGTCACCGAGACCGGCATGGCGGCGCTGCTCGGCGGCGACCCCGAGGTCACCGTCCCGCACCTGGAGAAGCTCGGCCTGACCCCGGCGAACGTCAACGGGGGCGGCCAGATCGTCGCCGCCGGCACCGCCGCGCAGATCGCCGCGCTCACCGAGGACAAGCCCGAGGGCGTGCGCCGCGTGGTGCCGCTCAAGGTCGCGGGCGCGTTCCACACGCACCACATGGCTCCGGCCGTCGAGCGTCTCCGGGAGGCCGCCACGGCCCTGGAGGTCTCCGACCCGGCCGTGACATATGTCTCCAACGCCGACGGGAAGGCCGTCGCGACCGGCGCGGAGGTCATCTCCCGGCTGGTCGGCCAGGTCGCCAACCCGGTGCGCTGGGACCTGTGCATGGAGACGTTCAAGGAGCTGGGCGTCACGGCGCTCATCGAGGCCTGCCCCGGCGGCACGCTCACCGGTCTGGCCAAGCGGGCGCTGCCCGGCGTCCGGACTCTCGCGCTCAAGACCCCCGACGACCTCGACGCGGCCCGCGCGCTCATCGCTGAGCACGCGGGCGCCTAAGGAGCCCGAGAGCATGTCGAAGATCAAGCCCAGCCAGGGCGCCCCGTACGCACGGATCATGGGGGTCGGCGGCTACCGCCCGACCCGTGTCGTGCCCAACGAGGTGATCCTCGAGACGATCGACTCGTCGGACGAGTGGATCCGCTCCCGGTCCGGCATCGCCACCCGCCACTGGGCCTCCGACCAGGAGACCGTGGCCGCGATGTCCGTCGAGGCGGCCGGCAAGGCCATCGCGGACGCCGGGATCACCCCGGAGCAGATCGGCGGGGTCATCGTCTCCACCGTGTCGCACTTCAAGCAGACCCCGGCCATCGCGACCGAGATCGCCCACAAGGTCGGCGCCGGCAAGCCCGCAGCCTTCGACATCTCGGCCGGCTGCGCGGGCTTCGGCTACGGACTCACCCTCGCCAAGGGCATGATCGTCGAGGGCTCCGCCGAGTACGTGCTCGTCATCGGCGTGGAGCGGCTCAGCGACCTCACCGACCTGAGCGACCGCGCGACGGCGTTCCTGTTCGGCGACGGCGCAGGCGCGGTCATCGTCGGCCCCTCCAAGGTGCCCGCCATAGGCCCGACGGTCTGGGGCTCCGAGGGCGACAAGTCCGACACGATCAAGCAGACCGTGGCGTGGGACACCTTCCACGCCGACCGTCCGGAGAAGTTCCCGGCCATCACTCAGGAGGGCCAGGCGGTCTTCCGCTGGGCCGTCTTCGAGATGGCGAAGGTCGCCCAGCAGGCGCTGGACGCGGCCGGGATCGCCCCGGAAGACCTGGACGTCTTCATTCCGCACCAGGCCAACATGCGGATCATCGACTCGATGGTGAAGACCCTGAAGCTGCCGGACCACGTCACGGTCGCCCGTGACGTGGAGACCACCGGCAACACCTCCGCCGCCTCGATTCCGCTCGCTATGGAGCGGCTCCTGGCGACCGGTCAGGCAAAGAGCGGCGACACCGCGCTCGTCATCGGCTTCGGGGCGGGTCTCGTCTACGCCGCGACGGTCGTTACCCTCCCCTAGGCACACCGGGTCTTTTCGCCCGGACGCCCGAACCCAGCAGATATACATCGAAGGAGCGCCAACATGGCCGCCACGCAGGAAGAGATCCTCGAGGGTCTCGCCGAGATCGTCAACGAGATCGCCGGTATCCCGGCCGAGGACGTCCAGCTGGACAAGTCCTTCACCGACGACCTCGATGTCGACTCGCTGTCCATGGTCGAGGTCGTCGTCGCCGCCGAGGAGCGCTTCGAGGTCAAGATCCCGGACGAGGACGTCAAGAACCTCAAGACGGTCGGCGACGCCGCCGACTACATCCTCAAGCACCAGGCCTGATCCAGCCGGTTCGTGTGTCGCCACCCGGCGGTGGCGCCGCTGATTCACGACCCTCTACACGTGGAGAAGATTTTCCAGTGAACTCGACCAATCGCACCGTGGTCGTCACCGGTATCGGCGCAACCACTCCGCTGGGTGGCGATTCCGCATCGACCTGGGAAGGTCTGATGGCCGGCCGGTCCGGCGTCAAGCCTCTTGAGGGCGAACGTTTCGCCGAACTGCCTGTCCGGATCGCGGCCCTCGCGGCCGTCGATCCCGCTGACGTCCTGCCCCGTCCGCTCGCGCGCAAGCTGGACCGGTCGGCGCAGTTCGCGCTGATCGCGGCCCGCGAGGCGTGGGCGGACGCGGGGTTCACCGGCAAGGCCGGTGAGGACGAGAAGATCCAGCCCGAGCGGCTGGGTTCGGTCATCGCCTCCGGTATCGGCGGCGTGATCACCCTGCTCGACCAGTACGACGTGCTGAAGGAGAAGGGCGTACGCCGCGTCTCCCCGCACACCGTGCCCATGCTCATGCCCAACGGCCCGGCCGCGAACGTCGGGATCGAGGTGAACGCCCAGGCGGGCGTCCACACCCCGGTCTCCGCCTGTGCGTCGGGTGCCGAGGCGATCGGCTACGCCGTCGAGATGATCCGCACCGGCCGTGCCGACGTGGTCCTCGCCGGTGGCACCGAGGCGGCGATCCACCCGCTGCCGATCGCCGCGTTCGCCAACATGATGGCGATGTCCAAGAGCAACGACGAGCCCGAGAAGGCGTCGCGCCCCTACGACACCGCCCGGGACGGCTTCGTCCTCGGTGAGGGCGCCGGTGTCGTCGTCCTGGAGTCCGCGGAGCACGCGGCCGCACGGGGCGCCCGGGTCTACTGCGAGGTGCTGGGCCAGGGTCTCTCGGCCGACGCCCACCACATCGCGCAGCCCGAGCCGACGGGTCGCGGTATCGCCGCGGCGATGCAGAACCTGCTGGACCAGACGGACCTCAAGCCGTCCGAGGTCGTCCACCTGAACGCGCACGCGACGTCCACCCCGCAGGGCGACGTGGCGGAGCTGAAGGCCCTGCGCAAGGTGCTGGGCGACGATCTGGACCATGTCGCGATCTCCGCGACGAAGTCGATGACGGGGCACCTGCTCGGTGGGGCGGGTGGCATCGAGACCGTGGCGACGGTGCTGGCGCTGCACCACCGGATGGCGCCGCCGACGATCAACGTCGAGAACCTCGACGACGCGGTCGAGGCGGACATCGTCCGCGATGCGCCGCGCGCGTTGCCTGAGGGGCCGATCGCGGCGATCAACAACTCGTTCGGCTTCGGTGGCCACAACGTGGTGCTGGCGTTCCGGAGCGTGTGACCTCACGCGGTGAAGCCCGCTTCCCCCTTGCCGGGGAGGCGGGCTTCCTGCTGTCTGCGGCCCTTGCCGGGGGCGGAGCCCGGTGGGGCCGGGGTCACACCACCTGGTGGAGCCAGCGGACCGGGGCGCCCTCGCCCGCGTGGCGGAAGGACTCCAGTTCGTCGTCCCACGGCTTGCCGAGGAGTTTGGCGATCTCCGCCTCCAGGTCCGACTCGCCGCCCAGCGAACGGGCGAGCGCGGCCCGCAGCCGGTCCTCCGGGACCAGGATGTCGCCGTGCATGCCGGTGACGGCGTGGAAGATCCCCAGCCCCGGCGTCGAGCTGTACCGCTCCCCCTCCGCCGACGGCGACGGCTCCGCCGTCACCTCGAAGCGCAGGAGGTCCCAGCCGCGCAGCGCGGAGGCGAGCTTGGACGCCGTGCCCGAGCGGGCCTGCCAGGAGAATTCGGAGCGCCAGGTACCGGGCGCGGCCGGCTGTCTGATCCAGTCGAGCTGGACCCGCACACCGAGGACACCCGCCACCGCCCATTCGACGTGTGGGCAGAGCGCGCGCGGTGCGGAGTGAACGTACAGGACTCCACGTGTCGTCACCGGGACCTCCAGTGTGGGACGAGGTTCGCCTTCCCCAGCGGCCTCGCGCCCGTACCGCCTTTTCTCGGCCGCTGCCCGAGGTTGTCATCAGTAAACAGCATCGGGAGTTATTCTCCGGAAAAGCGACAGTATGTGACGTGATGTGATGTTCGGATGCCACCCGAGTGGAGCCGGGCGGACGAAGGAGCCACTGGTTCGACGTGGAAAAGCTACCGCGCCTCGGCGTCCGAGGTGTGACGTACCGTCGGTCCCGGGCCCCTGATTCACCCGGCATTCACCCGCCGGAGGACGCGGGCCCGCCGACCGGTGCCGCGAGGGTGTGCCGGAGGCATGGGACAGGAGGGGAACAGGGAATGCCGGATCGGTCCGTACGGCACCGCTCGCGCACCGCACTGGCCGCGCTGGCCGCGCTGTCGTTCCTCGGCACGGCCGCGCTGACCGGCTGCGACTCCGGATCCGACGGGACCACCAAGGGCTCGTCGGCCACCGCGCGCAAGCCGTCCCCGGCGGCCGGACCGGTGTGGGACCGCAGCCCGAAGTCGATCGCCGCGGTCGGGGACTCCATCACCCGGGGTTTCGACGCCTGTTCGGTGCTGGCGGACTGCCCCGAGGTGTCATGGTCGACCGGGACGGACAGCACGGTGCGCAGTCTGGCCGTACGGCTCCTCGGCTCCTCCGGGGCCGCCGCCCGCAGCTGGAACCACGCCGAGACGGGGGCCCGGATCGCCCAGTTGCCGGAGCAGATGGCGCTGGCCGCGAAGGAGGACCCGGATCTGGTGACGGTGATGATCGGCGCCAACGACGCCTGCCGGGACTCGGTGCGCACCATGACCCCGGTGGCCGATTTCCGCGCCTCGTTCCGGGCGTCGATGCGTCAGCTGCGCGCCGAGGCACCGAAGGCGCAGGTGTACGTGTCGAGCGTGCCGGACCTGATGCGGCTCTGGTCGACGGGGCGCGGCAATCAGCTGGGCAAGCAGATCTGGAAGCTGGGGATCTGCAAGTCGATGCTGAGCAACGCGGACGACATGAGCGCCTCGGCGGTGGCCCGGCGGGCCGCGGTGCAGGAGCGCGTCGTGGCGTACAACGAGGTGCTGCGCGAGGTGTGCGCGAAGGACACGCGCTGCCGTTACGACGGCGGGGCGGTGTTCGACTACCGCTTCACCGGCAAGCAGCTCAGCCAGTGGGACTGGTTCCACCCCGGCCGCAACGGACAGGCCCGGCTGGCCGAGATCGCGTACCGCAACGTCACGGCGGCCCGCCCGCCCGCGTAAAGTCCGTGATCATGGAGACGGGTTCGAACACGGCGATGCGCACGGAACACTTCGGCACCCTCGCGGACGGCACCGCCGTGCACCGCTGGACGCTGGAGCGGGACGGCACACGGGTGCGCGTGCTGACGTACGGCGGGATCGTGCAGTCGGTCGAGGTCCCGGACCGGGACGGGGCGCGGGCCGGGATCGCGCTCGGGCTGCCGGACCTCGCCTCCTACCAGGAGTACACCGGGCCCTACTTCGGCGCGCTGGTCGGGCGGTACGCGAACCGGATCGGCGGGGCGTCGTTCGACCTCGACGGACGGACGCACCACCTCACGCGCAACGAGGGCCGCAACCATGTGCACGGCGGGGCGCGCGGCTTCGACAAGCGTGTGTGGGACGCCCGGGAGATCGCGGACGGGGTGGAGCTCTCCCTCGTGGCGGCGGACGGCGAGGAGGGCTTTCCCGGCCGCCTGGAGCTCACCGCGGCGTACACGCTGGACGCGGACGGGGCGCTGCGCATCGCCTACCGGGCGACGACGGACGCGCCGACCGTGCTGAACCTGACCAACCACACGTACTGGAACCTGGCCGGCGCCGAGAGCGGCAGCGCGCTGGGCCAGCGGCTGCGGATCGCCGCCGCCTCGGTCACCCCGGCCGACGCGGAGTCGCTGCCGACCGGTGAGTTCCTGCCGGTGGACGGGACCCGCTTCGACTTCCGGGAGCCGAAGCCGGTCTCCAAGGAGTACGACCACAACTTCGTGCTGGACACGGACGGCGCGGCGCCGGCGGCCGAGCTGTACGACGAGGGGTCGGGGCGGGTCCTGACCGTCACGACGACCGAGCCGGGCCTCCAGCTCTACACGGCGGACCACTTCGACGGGCGGCCGTTCGGCCCGTGCGCCGGGATCGCGCTGGAGACCCAGCACTTCCCGGACTCCCCGAACCGGCCGGAGTTCCCGAGCACGGTGCTGCGGCCGGGCGAGGAGTACGTGTCGACGACGGTGTACGGGTTCTCGGTGCGCCGGGCGGGCTGACAGGACCCGGGTCAGCGGGCGAAGCCGAGGGTGACGCCCAGCCCGACGAGCACCGAGCCGATGCCCCGGTTGAGGACCTTCTGCCACCGCAGCATCGCGGTGCGCAGCCGGGCGTGCGAGAAGAACAGCGCGACGAGCCCGAACCAGCCGAAGTGGGCGACGGACATGAAGAGCCCGTAACCGGCCTGCTGCCACAGGCCGGTGTCCGGTCCGACCACCTGGGTGAAGGTCGAGACGACGAAGAGGGTGGTCTTGGGGTTCAGCGCGTTGGTGAGGAAGCCGGTGCGCAGCGCCCCGAACGGCGTCAGGCCGGACTTCGGCTCCAGGTCGACGTCCAGGTCGTTGCGGGCGAAGAAGGTCCGTACGCCGATGTAGACGAGGTACGCGGCGCCCGCCAGCTTGAGCGCGGTGAACAGGGCGGTCGAGGACGCGATCAGCAGCCCGACGCCGAGCATGGTGTACGTGACGTGGACGAGGACGCCCGCGGCGACCCCGGTGGCCGCGAGGAGGCCGGTGGTGCGGCCGTACAGATAGCTGTTGCGCACGACCATCGCGAAGTCGGCACCCGGGCTGATGACCGCGAGGACGGTGATGACGGCGACGGCGAAGATCTCGGTCATGGTGGGTCCTTGGCTCCCGTTCTCGTCGGTCAGTTCTCGTTGGTGCCGGGCGCGGGCGGGGCCGGGGGCGGAACCGGCACCGGGGCGGGGTCCGCACCGTCGTCCGCGTCGTCCGGCTCCTCGTCGCCGTCGTCGTCCTCGTCGTCCGAGTCGTCCGCGCCGACCAGGTCGCGCGCCAGCAGCGTCGCGCCGGCCACCGCTCCCGGCATCAGGAACACCGCGACGAACGGGACCAGGAACGCGAGCCCCAGCGGGACGCCGAAGCCGAGCGTCAGCAGCCGCCGGCCGCGCAGCAGGACCAGCCGGTCCTTCAGCACCAGGCCTCGGCGCTGGAGCGCGACGGCGGTGAGTTCCTCCGCCAGGAAGTAGCCGGTGACACAGAAGCCGAGGACGGGGACGACGGTCTGCCCGGCGACCGGGACGAAGCCGAGGGCGAAGAGCAGGACGGCGTACAGCAGGACCCGCACCAGGATGCGCACGCTGTCGCGGGCGGAGATCCACAGCTCCCGCCACAGCGGCAGTCCGGACTCGGGGACCTCGCCGCCCTCGGCGCGGTCGACCTCCTCGGACAGCGACTCGTAGAAGGGCTGCCCGACCAGCAGGGTCACGGCGGTGAAGGTGATCACGGCGAGGAACACCCCGAAGACGAACACCAGGGCGGTCAGGGTGTTGCGCAGCAGGCCGAGCCAGGGCGAGGACCAGTCGTCGGCGAACGGGGTCGCCCAGTCCACGAAGTCGTCGGCGCCGAAGCCGAGGCCGACGAGCGCGCCCGCGTACAGGACGAGCGTGATCAGACCGGGCAGAAGCCCTATACCGAGCCATCTGCCGTGCCGGACGACCCAGCGCTGACCCTTGATCAAATAGCCGAAACCCACCCCGAGATCACGCATGGCGCCAGCCTAATGGGACCGAGGGCCGCACCCCCGCGGGGTACGGCCCTCAGCTGTGCGCAGCGGTGCGGACGGTCAGGCGACCGCGAGCTCCACCTTGATGTTGCCGCGCGTGGCGTTCGAGTACGGGCACACCTGGTGCGCCTTCTCGATGAGCGCCTGCGCGGTCTCCCGGTCGACGTTCGGGATGGTCGCCGTGATCGCGACCTGGAGGCCGAAGCCGCCGGCCTCGGTCTTGCCGATGGAGACGGCGGCGGTCACCGTGGAGCCGGCGATGTCGGCCTTCTCCTGACGGGCCACGACGCCGAGCGCGCCCTGGAAGCAGGCACTGTAACCGGCGGCGAAGAGCTGCTCCGGGTTGGTGCCCGCGCCGCTGCCGCCCATCTCCTTCGGCGGGTTGACGACCACGTCGAGCTTGCCGTCGTCCGAGGAGACCCGGCCGTCATGTAGGTACTCAGAATCCGCGTCATGTTCTCGCGAGCGATGACCTCTGAATAGCACTTATGACGCGGTGTTGAGAATACCCGGCCTGGAATGATCACACTTTCGAGTGATCGAAAATGGGTGTGGCCGTTCGGGCACCAGTGCCCGTGCAACTGTCCTGCGATCAAGGTCAGTTTCACGGGTGCTGGGGGCGGATGGTGGATGTAGAGGTGTGTGTTCGGCTTGCCAAGGACGAGGTGCCTGAGGGTCTCGCCTGGGAGTCTGTGCCGTTGGAGATGCTGTACGCGGCTGAGCCGTGTCGGACGTTTCGTTGGTACATGGGGCAGCAGCACTACTCGGGTTCGTACTGGTCGAGTACGGAGTCGGATCACGTGATCTACGAGTCGCGGCTGGAGCTGGCGCGGCTGCTCTACGCCGACTTCGACCGTGACGTGACGGCGATCGTGGCCCAGCCCTTCCTGCTGCGGGCCGACATCGACGGTGTGCTGCGCCGGCACATCCCGGACTACCTGCTGGCCACCGCCGCGGGCCCGCTGGTGGTGGACGTCAAGCCGCGGCACCGGGTGGCGAAGCCGGAGCACGCGTTCACTTTCGCCTGGACCCGCGAGGCGGTCGAGTCCCGCGGCTGGCGCTACGAGGTGTGGAGCGAGCCGCCGGAAGCCGAGCTGGCCAACGTCCGGTTCCTGGCGGGCTACCGCCGGGACTGGCTGTTCGAGTGGGACCCGCTCGAGGAGGAACGCGACCAGGCGGTGGATGAGGAGCCACCACAGGATCGGCTCTTCGATCCTGCCATCCTCGACGAGGTAGGCGACCGGGTCGTTGACGGGGACACGCTGGAGGCAGCGTTCTCCTGCCTGCCCGATCGTCCCGCTCCGCTGGTGCGGGCCGCGGTCTTGCGTCTGCTCTGGAAACAGCGGTGGCTGACCGACCTGAGCGTTCCGCTCAGCGCCCGCAGCGTGCTGAGGACGGCGTCGTGAGCCGGGCTGCGGTGCGCGTGGGAGTGGGCACCCGCTTCTCCTACGACGGCGAGGTCGTCGAGGTGGTGGAGTTCGCTGCCACGCAGGCGGGCGGCGAAGTGGTCCTCAAGGACGGCCGGGGACGGCTGCTGCGGCTGGCCGTCAAGGAACTGCTGCTGTCCGACCGCGCCCGCATCATCTCGGACGGGCCAGGACCGGCATCCGACGACCCGCAGGAAACGGCAGCGGTGGTGCTGGGCCAGCTGAACGACGCTGAGCGCGAGCAGGTGCTGGAACGGGCCGCGCACGTGAGAGAGGTACTCACCGGGTTCCGCAGCGGCAGCGATGAGCTGCCGGCGGCGGGGGAGCCCCATGCTGCCTACGCACCGGGCGAGCCGATGGAGAGCCGGTACGCGGCGAAGGCGGCCGAGCTCGGGGTGGCCGTGCGCACGGTCAAGCGGTGGGTCGCGGGCTTCCGCCGCGACGGCGAGGCGGGACTCGCGCCGGCCCGCAGCGGGCCGCGTTCGGGGCACCGGAGCGCTCAGGCGTGGGCGGAGACGGCGCTGGAGGTCATGGTCGAGCACACGGGCCAGTCCAAGCCGTCGCGCAAGATGGTCATCGAGCGGACCCGGGCCCGGTTGCTGGCCAGGAAGTTCGCGGAGGAGGATCTGCCCAGCCGGGCGACGGCCTACCGCCTTCTTGAAGATGTCGAGCGGCGTCATCCGACGTTCCGGCTGAGCACGAAGCGGAACCGGGACATCGCCGCCCGGCCCGGCGGGGTCTACGGGAAGCTGCGGCCGGCCCGGCCGGGTGAGTACCTGCTGATGGACACCAACCGCCTGGATGTGTTCGCGCTGGACCCGGTCACGCTGCAGTGGGTGCAGGCGGAACTGACCGTCGCGATGGACTGGTACACGCGCTGCGTCTTGGGGATCAGGATCACGCCGGTGTCGACGAAGGCCGTCGATGCCAGTGTCGCTCTCTACCAGGCGTTTCGGCCGCGGCCCGCGGGGGAGGGCTGGCCGACGCACGCTCTCTGGCCCGAGCACGGCATTCCGCGGTCGGTGCTGATCGACCGGACCGCGTTGGAGGGGCCGATGCGCGGGGCGGCGTCGCCCGCGCTGGTGCCGGAGACGGTGCTGGTCGATCACGGCAAGGTGTTCGTTTCGGAGCATCTGACCAGCGTCTGCCGCCGGTTGGGGATCTCGGTGCAGCCGGCCCGGCTGCGGACGGGGCGGGACAAGGGTCCGCTGGAGCGGTTCTTCCTGACCCTGCGCGAGGACCTGTTGCAGGGCCTGCCCGGCTACAAGGGTCCCGATCTGCACTCGCGCGGGGAGCGTCCCGAGGGGGAGGCGTTCTTCTTCCTCCATGAGCTCGAGGCGATCATCCGGGATTGGGTGGCCTGCACGTATCACCACCGGCCGCACACGAGTCTGGTCGATCCCGGGGTGCCGGGGTTGCGGATGTCGCCGGCGGCAATGTTCGAGCACGGGTTGCACAGGGCCGGTTACATCGAGGTCCCGCGTGATCCGGATCTGGCGTTTGAGTTTCTGCGGGTGGAACGGCGGAAGATCCAGCATTACGGCATCGACCTGGACGCGCGCCGCTACAACGGCGCCGCCCTGGATCCCTACCGCGGTCTGCTCAGCGCCGACCGGGACGGCAAGTGGCCCATCGCGGTGAATCCGGACGACATCAACGCGGTCTACTTCCGCGATCCCGCTGAGCGTCGGTGGCATGCGCTGGCCTGGGAGCATGCGCCGGGGCGTCACATGCCGGTGAGCGAGGAGGCGTTGCAGTTCGCCCGCCGCCTGGCCGCGGCCCGGGACCGGTTCCCGGATGACAAGGCCGCGGTCCGTGACCTGTTCGAGCGGTGGAACCTCGGGCTGGGAACCACACGGGTCGAGCGCCGGATGGCGCTGCGGCTGGCCCGGGAACAGGTCGCTCTGGATCTGCCCGAGCCCGAGGAGGGCGTCGCGGTGCTGCCGAGCCTCAGGCGTCTGATGGACCTTCCGGAGACGGCACCGCCCCAGCCAGCGTCGGCGGCCGCGCAGGAGACGGGTGACGACGACGCGGCTGACGAGGCCGGGCTCGTGGAGCTGGAAGACGACAGCGACTTCTACTCGGGCGCTCTGGAGGACGCGTGAACAGTGAGGGCACCTGGACACCGGGAGACTCCCACCGGCTGGACGCGTTGACGTTGTCCCGCAAGGAGGGCTGGTCGGCGTTCGCGGGAGCGGCACCGCGCATCCAGCCGGACCTGCTGCCGCACGGCGAGTACGTGGCACTGGGCGATCGGGCGAAGGCGGAGTATGACCGGGACCGGCGGTTCTGGCACGCGAACCTCGGTCCGTTGCGCACGCCGCAGCTGGCCGAGCTGCACGAGGACTTGTGGGACATCCTCGACAGCAACCAGCAGGACGGTGACCAGGCCAAGGGCGCCGTCGCGGTGGACGCCTTCCCCGGGCTGGGCAAGACGACGGCGGTGCTGGCCTTCGCCCGGGACTTCCACCGCCGGGAGATCGCCGAGGGCGGCGCGTTCACCGCCGGCGGCCACGAACGGCTCCCGGTCTGCAGGGTGGGCCTGACGGGGAACACCGGGATGAAGGACTTCAACCGGGCGATGCTGGAGTTCTTCGGCCACCCCGGCCGCACCGCCGGCACCACGGCGCAGTTCGCCCAACGGGCCCTGGACTGCGTGCTTTCGTGTGATGTGAAGCTGCTGGTCGTGGACGACCTGCACTTTTTGCGCTGGAGAGCGACCGGCGGGGTCGAGGTGAGCAATCACTTCAAATACATCGCGAACGAGTTCCCGGTGACGTTGCTGTTCGTCGGGGTCGGCCTGGCCAAGCGCGGTCTGTTCTCCGAGGGCGAGTCCTACGACAACGCGGTCCTGGCCCAGACGGGCCGGCGCACGACCCGTCTGGACATGGGGTCCTTCGAGCTGGTCACCGATCAGGGCCGCAGCCAGTGGCGCCAGCTGCTGCTGGCCCTGGAAAAGCGTCTGGTTCTGCGCGGCACTTACCGGGGGATGCTCGCCGACTACCTGTTCGACTACCTGTTCATCCGCTCCAGCGGCCACATCGGCTCGCTGATGACCCTGATCAACCGCGGTTGCCAGCGAGCCGTCCGCACCGGCGCTGAGCGTCTCGACGAGGATCTCCTGAGCCGCGTCAAGATCGACCAGGCGGCCCACCTGGCCCAGGACGACGTACGCAATCTCCTGAAGGGACAGCGCTCACGGCGGACCCGATCGCGCGCGGTTCGGCCGTGACTCAACTGCGGACCCTGCCGATCCGTCTCGCCCCGCACCCCGGCGAGGCCCTCGACTCCTGGTGGGAGGCGGTCGCACACCGGCTGGGAACTACCACCGGCGACGTCCTGACCTCGATGGGCCTGCTGCCCCGCGGCCCCTCCCGGCCCGTCGAATCCGGAACCCTGGGCCGCCTGGTCACCCTCCTCGACGCAGACCAGGTCGCAGGCGTCGCCTGGTCGGCCGGCCCCACCCGGGAACAGGTCCACGCCATGACCTTGGCCCGCTACGACGGGCGGGCCCACAGGATCGACGCGCGGCGGCGCCGGGTCGAGGCGAGGCACGTCTGGGGACGGGCCCGCGGGTCCCGCTACTGCCCGGCCTGCCTGGCCGAGAGCGGCGGCAGGTGGCAGCTGAGCTGGAGGCTCGGCTGGTCCTTCGCCTGCCTCGATCACCACTTGCTGCTGGTCGACGCATGCCCGCGCTGCAGTCGGACACCGCGGCACTTCCCGGCGACCACCCGGCACCCGCTCGCTCCGGGCCGCTGCCACAGTCCTTCGGAGAACGAGCTGCCGGCACGCTGCGGCCAGCCGTTCGAGGAGGTTCCCGCGCTCATGCTCGCCGCTCCGGGATCCACGATCGCCGCCCAGGAACGCATCGAGACGGCGATCTCCTCCGGCCGGGCCGGCTTCAGCGTCTATCAGGACCATCCCCAGTCCAGCCTTGCGCTGTTCGCGGACCTTCGGGCACTGGTCTCCATCCTCCTTCGCCGCGTCCCCCAACGGCTGACGGGCTTCGCCCCGCCGGAGATCGTGGCGTTGCACCAGCTGCCCCTGCCCGAGAAGCGGCGGTCCTTCGACCCCGTCGAGGAGACCCGTCCAGGACGCCTTGCCCCGCGGAGAGCCGCGACCGCCGCCCTCACCGTCAGCGCGGCCCTGCACATCCTCGGGCAAAGCGACGCCCACCAGGCCGCGACTGTTCTCCGCGACCTGATCAGCGACGCCGACGGCAACATCCCGCTCAAGGTCGGGCTTCGGTGGGCCCACACCAGCCCGGTCTTCGACGCGATCCACCTCGCGACTCTCGCACCCCGCCTCAAACTCACCGACCAGTTGCGCTACCGCACCCCGGACCCGATGCCACGCAGGCCCGGCCCTTCGGCGGCAACGCGGATCGCCGAGCGGGCCCGCAAGACCCCGACACAACTCTGGCCGGCCTGGTCGGCCCGGCTGTCTCCCCAGAACGGTGCCCTCTCTCGCACAATCCGCCCGGCCCTGTCGTGCTACCTCCTGCTCATCGGAGGCACCCGGAACTTCAGCACAGGGGCCAGGCTCCTTCGAGCACCGGTGGAAGACAGGCTGGGCACTCACATGACGTCCCGGCTCGCCAAGCAGGGGCACTTCAAGGCCATCGGCCTCGGTCTGTCCGCACTGGCGGACTACCTCGACCAGGAAGAATCGCCGATCGACTACGACCGCCGCCGCGCGGCCGACTACCGAGACCTGCTGCCCCTGGACACCTGGACGCAGCTCTGCCGGGACATCGGGTTCGAGGCCGGCGGAGTACGGCGCCACCAGTTCGCCCGCGCGCTGCTTTTCGAACGGCTCAGCGGACTCCCCGCACCCCTCGCCCCGACCCCCTACGCTCCCAGCACCGCGGAACTGCGGACCATGCTGCGGACCTTCGAAACGGATCTCACCCCAGCGCTGATGGTTCAACTCGAAGGCCACGCAGCAGAGTTCCTCATCCGGCAGAAGATCCACGGCGAACCTGTCTCCTGGCAGCCCCCGACGGACTCCATCCGCGATCTCGAGTTGCCCGGGTGTGACCTGCGGGACATCGACCTCGGCATGCTGCACCGGCTCATCAGGGACGACTGTCTGACGACAGCCCAGGCCGCCCGCCGCCTGAACGTCAGCCACGACACCGTCCGGTTCGTCCTGCAGGAGCAGCCCGCCCCTCCCGGGGAGGCGAAGAGCGCGAAGTGGGAGAGAGGAGCGACCGTTCGCCGGGCTCGCGCCGCGCTCCCCAGGGACAAGTTCGCACGCTTCTACCTCGACGAATACCGCTCGCTCAAGTGGATCGCGGAGCACGCCGACGTGAACGTCGATGCCATTAAGGTCCTGGTCCGCGAATACGGCATGAAACGTGAGGGCAAAGCCACCCGCTGGCGGCAGATCGATCTCGACTGGCTCCGTGACCAACGCGCCACTGGACGCACCTGCCGCGACCTCGCAGCGGAGACCGGATTCTCACTCGGAATGATCAGCTACCTGGCCCGGCGGCACGACCTACCCGGTCGCCGGCCAAGAGCCAACTGAGAGACGCGCACTGCCGATGTCTCCACCGATGAGGACCGCGAACGGCACCTCACCGTGGCGCTCCCGCCCCAGTACGCGGCCCGCCTCTTCGACGCCCAGGAGCAGGGTGCCCGCGAGGACTGGCTGCGCGAGCTCACCGCCGAAGCCCTCAAGGAGGTCCAGATCAACGACGTGCTGAACCTCGGCTTCCAGCTGTAGGCCGTACCCCGAACAGCCCGCGAGTCCCGAAGCTTCAGCAGGTTCGGGGCTCGCTCGCGTCTTCGTGAGGGACATTCACGCGATGCCCTACCCAACGTACCCGTTGCGCACCGGGCACGCCGCCCCCGCGGTTCGGCCGGAAGGGGGCGGTACTCCGCGGCCGGCGGGTGCCGTGCCGACGAAGGCCTGCGCGAATGGCCCTGTGGCAGCACAACCGCGGCGAACACCGCACGAGCGCGGCAAGTTGTTCCATTACTCCGATGCCGGGTCTGCCACCTACCGCGCCACCATGAAACCCCAGGTCACAACCACAACCTGAAGTCGCTACTGAACCCGGAAGGTTCAGTCGGCCTTTCGGGTGGTTTCGATGTGGGAGTTGTGTCTGCTTCGTGTAGATCGGTGGGTGAATTTTGCGCAAAGTTTGAGCCTGTTAGGTACGCATAAAGATCCCAGAGTGCCAGTTATCAGATCATTTATGTTCTTTGGTGGCCGGATACCTTCCCGTTCGCTGGCACAACTGGTGTGCTGGTGTGGAGGGTTAGGGCTCTGATGAAATTGAGGGTGGGGGCGAGACGCCGTCGCGTCTGGCTGGATCCGCGTCAGGTGTGGATGCGGCGCATCGCCGCGTCGCTGGCGCTCACGATGTCGGTTGCGGTGCTCGCGGAGGCGGGGCCGGCGACCGCCGATGCGCCGCAGGCCGCGTCGGTGTCGGGCAAGAAGCAGGCGAAGCACTACGCGACGTCGGCGGCTGATCTTGCGTCAGCACGGGTGCTGGCACGTCTGTCCGGCAAGCGGGTCGAGGCACTCGGGGAGCGTACGGAGACATCGACGACGTGGGTGAACCCAAGTGGTTCGCTGACCACAGAACTGTCCGCGGGGCCGGTGCGGTTCCACGACGGGGACCATTGGCGCGATGTCGATCTCGACCTGCGGGCCGGGGGGTCGGCGGTGTTGCCGGTGGCGCATCCGCGGGGTCTGCGGCTGGCGGGCGGACATGCGGGTTTCAAGGCTTCTTCGCGTGACGGGCGGTCGGGGCCGGCTACGGATCTGGTGACGCTCGGGGAGGGCGACCGTCAGATCGCGTTGCGGTGGAAGGGAGATCTTCCCCGTCCGGTCCTGAAGGGCAACCGGGCCACCTACCGCGGGGCGGTGCCCGGCGGGGACGTGGTCGTGGAGGCGACCCGCAGCGGGTTCGAGCAGTTCGTCAACGTCAACGAACGTCCCGAGCACGATGGGTACTCCTACACGCTGCCGCTGAAGGCCAAGGGGCTGACGGTCCGGCAGCTGAAGGACGGCAGTCTGCTCTTCACCGACAAGAAGGGTACGAAGCGGGCGGTCATGCCGGCCCCGGTGATGTGGGACGCCCGGGTGGATCCGGTGTCCGGCGAGCACACCCACCGTGCGCCGGTGAACCTGAGTGTCGTGCGGCATCAGGGTGCGATCGAGCTGGTTTTCACGCCGGACGCGAAGTTCCTGGCCGATCCGGCGACACAGTTCCCGGTCACCGTGGACCCCTCGACGTCCGCGCTGTCGAACGTCTTCGACACGTATGTGCAGCAGGGTGAGACGGTCGACTGGTCGAGCGACGTGGAGCTGGACGCGGGTAACCCGGGGACCAAGAACGGTGACGGATCGGCGCGTACGGCGCGGTCCTTCGTCACCTGGAACACCGCGCCGATCAGTGACGCGCTGGTCTCCAGCGCGAAGCTGTCGCTGTGGAACTTCCACTCGGGGAACACCGACTGCAAGGCTTATCCGTGGGACGTCTGGGATGCGGGTAAGGCGTCCACGGCCTCGCGGTGGACCTCGCAGCCGGCGTGGAACGAGAAGTTCGCCACTTCCACGGAGACCAAGGGCAACCCGGGCTGCACCACGGCGTCCGATGGCTGGGTGAACGCCGATGTCACCACGATGGTGCAGACGTGGGCGTCGGCGAAGAACGCGACCTCGGGTATGGGGCTGCGTACGCCGGACGAGTCCTCGACCATGCAGTGGAAGCGGTTCAACTCGGCCAATGCGACCTCCAATGTGCCGAAGCTGACGGTCACCTACAACTACCGGCCCAAGGTCGGCACCGACCAGCAGGCCGGGGCGCCGTTCTTCCAGGACGCGGCCGGCACCTGGTACGTCAACAGCACCACTCCCACCCTCAGCGACACCTTCGCCGACCCGAACAACGACAAGGTGCAGGGCACTTTCCAGGTCTACGACAACGCCACCGGCACCCAGGTGGGCGGCAACATCGCCTCCGCTTTCGTGCCCGCGGGCAAGCCGGCGACGGTCACCGTGCCCTCGGGCCTGCTGACCAACGGCAAGACCTACAAGTTCCGCACCACGTCCTACGACGGCACCCACTACAACCTGGGCTGGTCGCCGTGGGCGCTGTTCACCGTCGACACCTCCGCGCCGTCCGCGCCGACCGCGGTGTCCTCCACCGACTACCCTTCGGCATCGTGGGTCAAGGGCGCCGGACAGGCAGGCGTCTTCAAGGTGACACCACCGGCCGGTGACCAGAACGGCATCGAGTGGTCGCTGGACGGCACCACCTGGACCAAGGTAGCCACCAGCGGCACCACCCCGGTCAACATCACCGTCAAGCCCGCCAAGGCCGGCACCAACACGCTGCAGGTGCGGGCGACGGACAAGGCGGACAACAAGTCCGAAGCCCTGACCTACACCTTCCACGTCGGCCCCGGAGGGGTCACCAGCCCCGACGAAGGCGCCCGCACCGCGGCCCGGCTCCCGCTGACCGCCGAGGCGGACGGAGCGAAGTTCGACAAGGTCTCCTTCTCCTGGCGGCGCGGCGAAGCCGACACCTGGACCCCGATCCCTGTCGGTGACGTGACGCAGGCCGGTGCCCCGCTGACGGCATGGCCGGTAACGCTGAGCGGCGGCAAGAGTCCGAAGCTGACGTGGAACGCCACCTCGACGGTCAACCCGGACGGCGCGGTGCAGATCAAGGCCGACTTCACCGGCCCTTCGAGCGCGTCCGGCTCCTCCGACCCCGTCAACGCGACCATCGACCGCAACGCGGACGGCGCCGCGGACGAGCAGGTGGGCCCCGGTTCAGTGAACCTGCTGACCGGCGACTACACCCTCTCGGACAACGACGCCTCCTACTTCGGCCTCTCTGTCGACCGCACCGCCTCCTCCCGCTCCCCGCAGGCCGGCGCCGGTGCCACCCAGCAGGCCCCGGTCTTCGGCAAGGAATGGCTCTACGGGGCGGCCGGAGAGGAAACCTCTACCCCCTGGAGCGGTCTGGCAAAGACCTCGTCCACGTCGGTCAGCATCAATGCGGCAAGCGGTGACACCCAACTGACATTCACACAGAATGCCGCCAGAACGGGCTGGAACCCCGAGGTCGGCGCCGAAGACTACGAGCTCACAGGAGCCTTCGGAGGAACCTTCACTCTCAGGGACTCCGAAGGCGAGGTGAACACGTTCACCCCGGTCAACGGCAGCTCCACGCTGTACGACGCTGCGACCTCCTACCTCGAGGGCATGTCAAACGTCACGACCACTGTCAGCGAAGCGGTTACCTCCGGGGGCATCAAGACCTCCCGCCCCAAATTGATCATCGCGCCGACTTCTGCTGTAGCTGCGTCCACGTGCGCGGCCGCGCCGTCCACCAAGGGCTGCCGGGTGCTGGAGTTCGTGTACGCCTCCGCCACCACGGCCACGACCTCGGCACTCGGTGACGTCAAGGACCAGGCCTCGTCGATCAAGCTGTGGTCGACCGCACCTGGTGCCTCGGCCGCCACCGCGCAGACTGTCGCCGCCTACGCCTACGACGACAGCGGGCGGCTGCGCGAGCAGTGGGACCCCAGGATCTCGCCCGCGGTCAAAACCGCCTACACCTACGACAGTTCGGGCCGGATCACCTCCCTGACGCCGCCCGGGCAGCTGCCGTGGTCGTTCACCTACGGCCAGGCCGGATCCAACCCGGCGGCCGGCGCGGGCATGCTCCTCAAGGCCTCCCGCGCGACGCTGACCCCGGGAAGTGCCAGCCAGACCAACGGCACGGCGACCACCAGCGTCGTCTACGGAGTGCCGCTGACCGGATCGGCTGCACCCGAGGACCTCGGTTCGGCGTCGCTTGCCTCTTGGGGCCAGACCGACGCGCCCACCGACGCCACCGCGGTGTTCCCCGCCGACCAGGTGCCGACAGGCAACGACGGAGCCTCCCTCACCGCCGGCGCCTACACCCGGGCCGGGATCCACTACCTCGACGCCTCCGGCCGAGAGGTTAACGAGGCCACGCCAGGCCACCACGTCACGGTCACCGAGTACGACCAGTTCGGCAATACCGTCCGGGCGCTGACCGCCGGCAACCGAGAACTCGCCCTGGGGACTACCTCCGGACAGAAGGGCCAGCTGACCTCGCTCGGCATCATCAGCCTGTCCTCCGCGGAACGGGCACAGCTGCTGTCAACCACAACGGCCTTCAACGACACCGGAACTCGCGAGACGGAAGAGGACGGCCCCCTGCACCAGGTCGTCCTCGGCTCCAAGCTTCTCAGTGGCACCAGCACGGTTGCGCAGGCCGGCAGCATGGTCGCCGCCCGTACACAGACCTGCAAGGAGTACGACACCGGCCGCCCCACCGACGGCACCGCCGCGGTGACGGACCAGGTCACCAAGGAGACCACGGGCGCCCAGCTGCGGGCCTGGCCGACCCTGACCGCGGATCCCCGCGTGACGGCCACCGGCTACGACTGGGTCAAGGGCGTCGCGACCACCAGCACCATCGACCCGGGCGGTCTCGCGCTCACCACGACCACTGCGTACGACAGCCAGGGCCGCGTCGTGAAGACAGCCCTGCCCGCCTCCACTGGGACGGACGCCGGCGCAACCCAGACCACCTACTACTCAGCCACTGGCACAGGGACCTGCAACGGACGCCCCGAGTGGGCCGACATGGTCTGCCAGACGGCGTCCGTCGCCGCGATCACCGGCGGTGGAACCAATCCCACTCAGCTCCCGACCAAGACCACCGAATACGCGACCGACGGCCAGGCGGCAAAACTGACCGAGACAGCAGGCGCTTCGACGCGCACCACGACCAACGGTTTCGACGCGGCCGGACGGCCGACGACGGTGACGATCACGGGAGGCCTCGGCGCAGCCATTCCGGCCTCCACGACGTCCTACGACCCGGTGACGGGCCTGGCGGTCAAGGTCACCTCCACCAGCGGTGGCACGATCACCAAGACCTACGACCAGCTCGGCCGACAGATGTCCTACACGGACGCCGACAACGCCACCACCACCACCCAGTACGACAGTCTGGACCGGGCCTTGCAGGTGACGGACACCGTCCCCTCAACGACCACCTACACCTACGACACGGCCATCGACCCGCGCGGCCTGGAGACCTCGGTCACCGACTCGGTGGCCGGCACGTTCACCGCCCGCTACGACGCCGACGGCGACGTAGCCACCCAGACCCTGCCCGGCGGCTACACCCAGACCGATTCCCAGGACCCGACCGGGGCCTCGAGCGCCCGTACCTACACCCGCACCAGTGACGGCACCGTCCTGGTGACCGACTCCGTCGGCGAGAACGTCCACGGGCAAACCGTCACCCACGGTGGCACCCCGGGCGTCACCGCCTCGCAGAACTACACCTACGACAACTCCGGCCGCCTGACCCAGGTCCAGGACACCGGCGCGGACGCGGTGTGCACCACCCGCTCCTACACCTTCGACAAGAACAGCAACCGCAAGTCCCTGGCCACCGCCGCCGCCGGCGTCGGCCTGGACTGCACCAACGCCGGGGCCACCACCGCCCCCTACACCTACGACAGCGCCGACCGCCTGGTGAACTCCGGTTACATCTACGACAACCTCGGCCGCACCACCGCACTGCCCGGCACCGCCCTCTCCTACTACACCAACGACCTGGTCCAGCAGCAGACCACCGGCACCCAGCGCCAGACCTGGACCCTCGACTCCAACCTCCGCTACCGCGGCTGGACCACCGAAACCAACAACGCCGGCACCTGGACCAACACCGCCACCAAGACCAACCACTACGACAGCGACGGCGACAGCCCCCGGTGGATCACCGAAAACGCTGCGGGCAGTGTCAGCCGCAATGTCGACGGCCCCGCGGGCGACCTCGCCGCGACGACCACCAAGACGAACGGCACCGTTCTTCAACTAGCTAATCTGCACGGCGACATCGCTCTGCAGCTTCCCGTCGACACCGCGGTCGCCCCGACCGTCATGGACGCCGACGAATACGGCAACCCCCGGCCCGGCCAGCAGCCCGCGCGCTACGGCTGGCTCGGCGCCAAGACCCGTTCCAGTGAGACTCCCAGCGGCCTCACCATGATGGGCGTTCGCATGTACAACCCCGCGACAGGACGGTTCCTGTCGGTGGACCCGGTTCCCGGTGGCAGTGCCAACGCCTACGAGTACTGCAACGGGGACCCCGTCAACCACTTCGACCTCGACGGCAAGTGGTGGAAGCCGTGGCGCTCCCATCGCATCAGGCGCTGGTCGTCCAATGCTTTGGGCTGGGGTCTTGCGCACGGAGGTAGCCGGTACCTCGGCTACCGGTGCTCCTACCGGTACGGCCTGCGTGTCTGCCGTGGTGGATGGGGACTGCACGCACGGGGCGGTACCACGATCGGCAGCACCTACTTCACGTCGTCCAATCCCCGGTACATCAGCTACAACCGGATCCGCCATGAGAAAATTCACCGTCAGCAGTGGCGCCACTACGGCTTGGGCTTCGCGATCCGGTACGCCAGAGCGGGATCGAACCCCTGCCACAACCGTTACGAGCGCAGGGCGAACCTGAGATGGGGCGGATATCGATGCTGAGCCTCGGAGCCCGGCGCATCCCCATGCTGCTGGCGCTGGTGGTTGCGCTCACGGCAGGCTGTGCCCTCGTTCCGTCTGATCCGGCCGATCCGCCCATGTTCGGGGCGCGATTCGACGGAAAGTCGATCACCGTCAAGATGCCCTTGTGCCCTGAGGAAAAGCTTCGACGGATTGATGTGAGAGACGCCGACGACACCGGCACCGATTCACCACGCCTGGTCTGGTGGGCGACCGGCCCTCGGACGGAGCGCGCAGAGAGCGGCACGGTGGACCTGTGGTCGGGACGTGGATTCACGAAGCATGCGCCCGTGCCGACCGCCACCCCCGTCACCGTGAACATCGGGTACACCGATGTTCACGGTGACGGCCGAGATGACGTTCTGCCACTCGGTACGATCGCGGAAGCCCATCTCGCGGCAGGCAAGTTCTGGACGCCGCAAGGAGGAAAGTCCGCAGCGGAGATCGACGCACAACTCCACTGCGGGAAGTGATGGTTCGACAGCGCTGATGCGGCCGTGACGTCGCGCCGTGTCACCAGGTCCTCCGCGTACGGGCTCGTACGCGGAGGACCGTTCTCTCCGGCCGAAGAAGGAATCCCACGCACGGACACTCCACCCCTGGTCGCCTGCCGGGCGGAGGACGCCCAAGCAAGGCAGCGCGCGGCCACCTTTACAGAGTTCGTCATCACCTGCCGGGCGGGCCGCTTTCGGCATCGTCGTCGGCGTGGCCGATGCACCCGGATCCGAAGGCTTCAATTTCCTTAGATCGACCCGAAGTTGCAGCCCGACAACTTGGCCCAGGGCTCACAAGAGAGGCTCTCGAGACAGTCCAACGGCTGGCATGGCCTGCTTGGTTGCTGCTTCAGGGAAGGCCGAATCGCTCTCCACGAGCCAATCTCACGATACCCCGTTATAACGGGGATGCATGGCCTATCCTGAGCAGGCCGTCTCGTCCTCCACCACGAGGCGACCTCTCAGGGAGGCACGATGATTCAGATCACCCTCGGCAGGCAGAAAGACGTCGACCCGAACAGCGATCCGCTTCAGCGTTCGCAGGTCGGCTGGAGCGACGGGCTGTCCGACCAGCAGCTCCACGACATCGCCCGCGGCGTCTGGGTAATGCCCGGATCACGAGTCGAGCGAGAGCGGTTCGCGGTCGTCAACGGCGGCGGGATCATCCGCCAGGCCATGGAGATCGACCGAGTTGTTGACGTGCGCGGTGGGCGACGGGCCTTCGAAGGCCGCATCCTCGGCCCAGGGCATCCGGTCCACGATCACTACGTCGGCAACCCCGCCCCAAACGGTGCCCAGCAGAACCCCATCACCTACTTCGACTCCCCCCTAGGCAACCGCGAGTGCAACTGCGGATGCGGCAAGCCCATCAGCCGGGGCGACTTCCTTCCCGGTCACGATCAGCGAGCCATCCACGAGAGGATCGCCCGCGTCGGAACCGTGATGGACTTCATCACCTGGTTCGACCAGGCCTGGAAACCGGCAGGCGACCAGCAAAGCGACGCTGCTTGAGGAAATGCCACCGAAGTGAGACGGAAGGCGCGGGACGTGCGATGAGACGGCAGCACAAACAGCAGGTCACCGCAGTGACGAATGACAACGGCGGCCAGAACCTACACGTCACGGCCGTTCTCGGCGGTGGCGACGGCGGTGTACGCGACGGTGATGTCCTGAATGGTCATGCTGGGGTATTCCTCCTGCTGATGCGCCGCGACTCGCGCCCACGATCGCGACGGCCTGGGACGAGCCTAACGGGTGGTCCGCCGGGCCCTTCAGCCGAGGGAGACGATCATCTTCCCGGTGTTCTCGCCGCGCAGCAGACCGAGGAAGGCCTCGAAGCCGTTCTCGATGCCCTCGACGACGGTCTCGCGGTACTTCAGCTCGCCGGAGGCCAGCCAGCCGGCCACCTCCTGGACGAACTGCCCCTGGAGGTCCGCGTGGTCGCCGACGAGCATGCCCTGGAGGCGCAGCCGCTTGCCGATGACCAGCGCGAGGTTGCGCGGGGCGGGGGTCGGCTCGGTGGCGTTGTACTGGGCGATCATGCCGCAGATGGTCGCGCGGCCGTGCACGTTGAACGCGGAGAGCGCGGCTTCCAGGTGCTCACCGCCGACGTTGTCGAAGTAGACGTCGATGCCGTCGGGGGCGGCGGCGCGCAGTTGCTCCCCGACCGGCCCGTTCTTGTAGTTGAAGGCGGCGTCGAAGCCGTACTCCTCGACCAGGAGCTTGACCTTCTCGTCGGAACCGGCGGAGCCGATGACGCGCGAGGCGCCCTTGATCTTCGCCATCTGGCCCACCTGGCTGCCGACGGCACCGGCCGCGCCGGAGACGAAGACCGCGTCGCCCTCCTTGAAGGAGGCCACGTCGAACAGGCCCGCGTAGGCGGTGAGCCCGGTCATGCCGAGCACACCGAGGTAGGCGGAGAGCGGGGCCAGGGAGGCGTCGACCTTCACCGCGTGCTTGGCGGGGACGTCGGCGTACTCGCGCCAGCCGAGGCCGTGCAGGACGTGGTCGCCGACCGCGAAGCCCTCGGCGTTGGAGGCGACCACCTCGCCGACCGCACCGCCGTCCATGGGGCGGTCCAGCTTGAACGGCGGGGTGTAGGACTTCACGTCGTTCATCCGGCCGCGCATGTACGGGTCGACCGAGAAGTGCAGGTTGCGGACGAGGACGCGGCCCTCGGCGGGAGCGGTGACCGGTGCCTCACGCAGCGCGAAATCCTCGGCCTTCGGCCAGCCGTGCGGACGGGCGACGAGGTGCCATTCACGGCCGGACGTGGGAAGAGCTGCAGACATGGGCTCGGGGTCTCCTCGATGTCGAAAATGCTTCAGGTGATGAAACAACCATGCTCCTGAATATTTCACCTTGTCAAGTAACCGGCTATCCTGGGTGTCATGGCCACCACTCGTGCAGACCCGCTGACCCTCGAAGTCGTCGAACTCATCGGCGCCGTCGTGGCGCGTTACTACGAGGAGTACGAGCAGGCCGCCGCCGCGCACAGCCTCACCGGGGCCCAGGCCCGGGTCCTGTCGCTGCTGTCCCTGGACCCGCTGCCGATGCGCCGGATCGCGCAGAAGCTGAAGTGCGAGCCGTCCAATGTGACCGGCATCGTCGACCGGCTGGAGGCCCGGGGGCTGGTGGAGCGGCGGCCCGATCCTGCCGACCGCCGGGTGAAGCTGGCCGCGCCGACGGAGAAGGGTGCCCGCACGGCACGGCAGCTGCGTGACTCGCTGGACTTCGCCCGTGAACCGCTGGCCGGCCTCTCGGACGGGGAGCGCGCGGCCCTGCGGGATCTGCTGCGCCGGATGCTCGGCATGGAACCCCCGGCCGGGGCGTGAAGGACCTGCCGCCTCAGCAGAACCAGAGGAACCAGCAGCCGTCGTCGTCCGTAGGCGTCGGCGACGGAGTGGGCGTCGGAGTCGGGGCGGGCGCGGGCGGCGGCGGGGGCGCGGAGGGCGTAGGGCCCTCGTCCGTACCGCCCGGCCCGGAGGGGGCGCCGCTGGTGACCGGGGGCTCCGCCGGCGCGGACGAGGAGGCCGGGGCGGGGACGTCCGGGGTCGCCCCGGCGCCCCCGGAAGGCGTCGCGTCCGCCTCCCGGGCCGTACGGGTCGCGCCCGAGGGACGGGCCGCTCCGGCCGGGACGGCCGAGGGGCTGCCCGGGGACGCGTCCACCGGCGCCGGCGGCCGGGCCTCCTCGCTGCCGGACGGCTCCGGGACGGGCTCGGTCGTGACGGACGTCGCCTCGCGCACGTAGTCCGAGCCGCCGCCGTCCCCGTCCGGTTCGAGACCCAGCTCGGCCAGGCTCAGCGCACCGGCCGCGAGCACCACCCCGAGCAGCGCGAGCAGCACCGTGCGGCCCCGGCGGCTGCGGCCCCGGCGCGGCCGGGCAGCGCCGTGCCCCCGGCGGCGCCGGCCCGCGGGCGCGGGCGGCGCGGCCTTCTCGTCCCGCGCGTCCGGCTCGTGGCCGAAGGGCGCGGGGGCGGCGTAGGGGCTCAGCGCCTCCGCGGGGGTTCCGCATCCGGCACAGGCCAGGGCGCCGTTGAGATGCCGCTGACAGGGCTGGCAGAAAGCCATGGCGCCCGCAGAGTAGATGGCCCGCCCGCACCGGAGAAAGCCGCCCAGGTGAGGATCCTGTGTGGAAGCGTGGGTTCCATGAGCGCTGCCGCCCCCGCCACCCCCTTCGGTCCCCGGGAGTTCCAACTTGTCCTGCTGCGCCGGATGGCCGACCACCAGCCGGGCCTGGTCGAGGACGCCCGGCACGAACTGAGCGCCTCCCTCGCCGAGATGCGCGAGGCCAACCGCCGCTGGCAGGCCATGGTGCGCGGCCGGGGCCGGGGCGCGCTGCGCCGCTACCGCTCGGTGCTCGGCGAGCCTGAGTCGTCCGTGCGCCGCGCCATCGGGGATCTGGAGTGCGACGCGCTGCTGTGGCCGGTGCCGCTCTGGCCCGGTCTGCGGTTCGAGGTGATGGTGGCGCCGGGCGGGGCCGTGTGGAACGAGTGGCTGGTGCGGGCGCCCGGCGCGGCGGGCCCGGTCCTGCGGTCGGCCGAGGACCTGCTGCCCTGGTCGTGCACGGTGGACGAGGTGGCGCGTGCCTTCCCGCCGGCCCGCCCGATGGAGGGGAGCGCGCCGACCCGGTGGGCCCTCGCGATCACGGCCGGGACCCCCGGCGAGCCGTATGTCGCCGAGTTCACCTGGGGGCTCCTCCAACGCCTGCTGCCCGCCCGTCCGGGCGGCTGAACCGCAGGTCGGACGAGGCGTCAGCTCCGTACCCCCTACGGCGCATCCCAGCGCGCGCAACGCCCTCGAACGGCGCACGATACAAGGAGAACCGGCTGCCCGTCGGTCCCCCTCAACGCTCTCGGGAGAACCTGCCGTGACCGTCAGCCTTGAGCAGTTGCGCCGTTGCCACATCGCCGTCGATCTCGGGGCCGCCCGCACCCGGGTGTACGTCAAGGGGCCCGGCCTCGTCGTCGACGAGCCGAGCGTCGCCGCCGTGAACACCCGTACCGGCTCGCTCATCGCCGTCGGCGCGCTCGCCGAACAGATGACGGGCCGCACCCCCGACTACATCCGGGTCACCCGGCCGGTCTCCGGCGGCACCGTCGTCGACATCGAGATGGCCCAGCGCATGCTGCGCCATCTGCTCGGCGAGAAGCTCCGCCGCCAGCTGCGCCGCAAGCCCTGGCTGCGCGCGGCCGCCTGCACCCCGCACGACAGCGACCCGCTCGCGCGGCGCGCCGCCGTCGAGACCCTGGTCGGCCTCGGTGCGCGCCGGGTCGAACTCGTCGACACCCTGATCGCGGCGGCCGTCGGCTGCGGACTGCCCGTCGAGCAGCCGACCGCCACCATGATCATGGTGTGCGGGGCCGCGACCACGCAGATCGCGGTGCTCTCGCTCGGCTCGATCGTGACGGCGGTGCGGCTGCCGATCGGCGGCGACGCCATCGACCACGCGGTGATCCAGCACCTGCGCCAGTACCACGAGCTGATGCTGCCGAGCCAGTCCGTGCGCCCCCTGCAACTCGCGCTCAGCGGCAACGGACTGACGGCGCACGGCCCCTCGGTCACCGAGATCCACGGCCGGGACGTGGCCACCGGCCTCGCCCGCTCCGTGCAGGTCGACACCGCCGCGGTGCGGCAGGCGATCCACCGCCCGCTGACCGCCGTCCTGGACGGCCTCGGCAAGGTCCTGCGGGACTGCCCGCCCGATCTGGTGGCCGACCTCGCCGACTGCGGGATCATGATGGTCGGCGGCAGCGCCCTGCTGCCCGGTCTCGACCAGATGCTGCGCGACGCGACGGGCATGCCGGTGCACATCGCCGAACGGCCCGACGTCTGCTCCATCCTGGGGCTCGGCGCGATGCTGGACGGGAAGATCAGCCCGATGGTCCTCGACCCGCTCGCCGGCTGACCGCCGCAGGGGATCGGCGGATGCCGGACCTGCCGCCCGACCGCGGCGTACCGCAGTCGCCTCGGCTGCCCAAGCTCCTGGAGGCGGTGCTGAGCGTCGGCACCGACCTCGAACTGCGGGCCACCCTCCAGCAGATCATCGACACCGCCACCGCGCTCACCGAGGCCCGGTACGGCGCGCTGGGCGTCCTGGACCCCGGCCGGGGCACGATCCGGGAGCTGTTCGTCGCCGGGACGGGCGAGTCCGGGCAGGAGGCCGCCGGCGGATTCCCGCAGGGGCACACCGCCCTGCTCGGTGCCCTGGCCGAGGAGTCGCGGGCGCTGCTCTCCACCGGCCCGGCCGCCCCGCCGGACGCCGCCGGCACCCCGTCCGGCCGGCCCCCCGCGCGTTCGTTCCTCGGCGCCCCGATCCGGGTCCACAGCGAGGTGTTCGGCAACATCCACCTCACCGGGAAGCGCGCCGGGCACTTCACCGACACCGACGCGGCGCTGCTGCGGGTGCTCGCCGCGCAGGCAGGCATCGCGATCGGCAACGCCCGGCTGTACGAGACGGCCCGGCAGCGCGAGCGCTGGATCGAGGGCGCGGCAGCCGTCACCAACACCCTGCTGACCGGCGAGAACCTCTCCGACGCACTGACCACGGTCGCCGAACGGGCCCGGATGCTGAGCGACGCCTCGGCCGGGGTGATCCTCCAGCCCACCGAGGAGGGCGGCATGGAGATCGTCGTCGCCTCCACACGGGAGGACCCGGCCGGGCTCGTCGGCACGGCGATCGAACCCGGCTCCCCCGTCCTGGTCCAGCTGCTGGGCGGCGAGCCGGTCTTCATCGACGACTCGGCCACCGATCCCCGGATGACCACACACGTACGGTCCCGGTTCGGCCCCAGCATGATGCTGCCGCTGCAGAGCGGCGGGCGGCTCATCGGCACCCTCGCCCTGCCCCGGCGGCGCGGCGCCCGTCCGTACACCGATGTGGACAAGCTGCTGGCCACGCAGTTCGCCTCGCAGGCCGCGCTGGCCCTGGTGCTGGCGGACTCCCAGCACGACCGGGAGCAGCTGGCGGTGTACGAGGACCGGGACCGGATCGCCCGCGATCTGCACGATCTCGTCGTCCAGCGGCTGTTCGCCACCGAGATGATGCTGGAGTCGACCCGCCGCCGGGCAGGGACCGGGGAGACGGACGAGCTGCTGGGCCGGGCCGTCGACGAGCTGGACTCCACGATCCAGGAGGTGCGGACGGCCATCTTCGCCCTCCAGCAGCCGCCCGCCGAGGCCCCCGCCACTTTCCGCGGCCAGGTGCTGCGGGAGGCCGGGGGCGCGGCCTCGGTCCTCGGCTTCCAGCCGTCGGTGCGGTTCGCCGGGGCGGTGGACGCGCTGGTGGGGGAACCGGTGGGCGGGCAGCTGCTCGCCGCGCTGCGCGGGGCGCTGGCGGCCGCGCACCGGCGGGCCGGGGTGTCGGCGATCGAGGTGGAGGTGGATGTGACGGAGGAGCTGGCGGACGGCCGGGCGGCGGTCCGGCTGACGGTCGCCGACGACGGGCGCGAACCGGACGGCTCGCGCGCCCCGGCCGTCAGCTGGCAGGCGCCGCTCTGAGCGCCACCCGGGGCTGGAGTGGGCGACGCCCGCCTCGCGCTTGAGCCGGGCAGCAGGGCGTCCAGGGCTGCGGTGTCGGCGGCCGTGGCCCGTACGAGGTAGTCGTGCCCGCCCGTCACATGCACCACCTCGGTGATGCCCGGCAGGGCCAGGACCGCCCGTTCGAACACCTCGTTGGTGGTGTCCATCCGCAGCGTGACGTCGATGAAGACGACGAGGCCGGTACGGGTGTCGGCGGCGGGGTCGATGATCACGGTGAAGCCGCGGATGACGCCGTCCCGGCGCAGCCTGCGCACCCGGTCGGCCGCCGCGTTGGCGCTGAGCCCGACCCGTACCCCCAGATCGCGGTACGAGATCCGCGCGTCCTCCTGGAGGACGCCGAGGATTTCCCTGTCCAGACGGTCCATACCCGCGATTGTCGCAGCTTCCGGATATTTGCGACGTTCGGCGGGATGTTCCCGGCCCCTTGGATGGAGCAGGCCCACGGGCCCGGAGCCCTTCCGCGTCCTTGACTGGCAGGGTGGACACAGCCGTCAAGCAGTCACCCGCCCCGGCCGCCCCCGCCGCCTCAGGCGCCGCCTACCGCAATCTGGTGATGGCCACGATCGGCTTCGGGCTCACCTTCTGGGCCTGGAATCTGATCGCGCCCATGTCGGCGGATTACAAGGACCGGCTCGGCCTGAGCTCGTTCCAGCAGTCGCTGCTGGTCGCCGTGCCGGTGCTGGTCGGCTCGCTGGGCCGGATCCCGGCGGGTGCGCTGACCGACAAGTACGGGGCGCGGCTGATGTTCCCGCTGACCGCGGCGCTCACCATCGTGCCGGTGCTGCTGCTGATCCCCGCGAAGGACTCCTACGGCGCGATGCTGACGGTGGGCTTCCTGCTGGGGCTCGGCGGCACCACGTTCGCGATCGGCATCCCGCTGGTCAACTCGTGGTTCCCGCCCGCCGAACGCGGCCTCGCCCTCGGAGTCTTCGGCATGGGCATGGGCGGCGTCGCCCTGTCCGGGTACTTCACCCCGAGGATCGCCAAGCACGGCGACAACCTGCCGTTCCTCGTGGTCGCCGGGGCGCTCGTGGTCTACGCGGCGCTGACGGCGGTGCTGATCAACGACCGGCCGGGCCGGCAGGTGCCGACGGACACACTGGCCCACCGGCTGGGCGCGGCGGGCCGGCTGCGGGTGACCTGGGAGCTGTCGGCGCTGTACGCGATCGGCTTCGGCGGCATCGTGGCGTTCGGCGTCTATCTGCCGACGTATCTGAAGACCTGGTACGAGCTCTCGCCGACCGACGCCGGGACGAAGGCCGCCGGGTTCGCCCTGGTCACGGTCATCTTCCGGCCGATCGGCGGCTGGCTCTCGGACCGGATGCACCCGGCGCTGGTCTCCTCGGCGGCGCTCGGCGTGGCCGCCCTGATGGCGATCGTGCAGGCCTTCGACCCGAAGCTGATGCCCGGCGGCACGATCGCGCTGCTGATCATGGCGGCCGGTCTGGGCACCGCGAGCGGCAGTGTCTTCGCCCTGGTCTCGCAGGTGACCCCGCAGACGAAGGTGGGCAGTGTGACGGGCATCGTCGGCGCGATGGGCGAGCTCGGCGGCTTCGTGCCGCCGCTGGTGATGGGCGCGATCTACAGCGCGAAGGGCTCGTACTCGATCGGCTTCATGCTGCTGTCCGACCTGGCCCTGGCGGGCTGTGTGTACGCGTACGGGCGGATGCGGACCATCCAGCGGGACGGCTGAGCCCGGCCCCGCCCACGCGAGAACGGCGGCGTCCCCGCCGGGACGCCGCCGTTCGTCGGGGGCCGGTCAGCGTGCGCGGGCGGCGGCGCGCTTGTGCTGTGCGAAGCGCTGCGCCCAGTACGCCGTCCGGTCGAGGTAGGCCGTCTCGGCGGCGGCCCCGGTCTTGCCGTACGCCCCTTCGTAGGTCTGGTAGCCGTGCCCGGCGGGCGGGTTGCCCGAGGCGGGTTCGATGGGGCTGCCCTCGTGCCACTCGTTGAACGAGGTGACGGAGACCCAGCTGGGTGATCCGCCGATGGCCGGGTCGAGGGCGTTGCTCCACTCCAGGTCGTAGGAGGCGCCGTCGTCGCGGCCCAGGGTGGGGGTGGTGTTGCCGGGCACGGCCCGGTCGTCGACGTAGCCGGGGGCCACCGAGGGCGCCCAGACCAGGCCGTTGGCCTCGGCGTACTCCCCCGCCCGGCGCCAGCCGGGTGCGGTGGCGCCCGCGATGCCGTCGTAGGTGTAGATCCCGCCGAAGTGCGCGACCTTGGTGGTGTCGGTGGTCTGGGCGAGGACGATGGCGCTGTCCCGTACGGCGTCCAGGGCCGACCAGTCCTGGATCCTCAGGCTCTCGAAGACGTAGAACGCGGGGCGGTCGCCGTGCGCCGCGTCCCGGTAGTAGGCGGGATGGCTGCCGTACTTCCCCTCCAGATAGCCGATGTCGTCGACCACGGAGGCCGCGGTCCGGCCGGTGTACGGCTCGATGTGCCAGGCGACCCGGATCCCGTGCCGGGCAGCCGCGTCCAGCACCGCGCCGGCGAGGGAGTCCTCGTAACCGCCCTGCCCCCACCAGCTGTAGACGATGACACCGGCGCCCGACTGCTCGATCCACTTCATGTGCTGCTCGACGGCTCCGTCGATGTCGCCGGAGTCGTACGGGCCGAGCTTCGGGTAGAGGTCGGCGCCGATGTCGTCCGGCGGGGTGTGGCCGCCCTGCTCCCAGTGGCGCCAGCTGCCGTTGGTCTCCGGGGTGCCGTACCACGGGTAGTAGAAGAGGTGGACGTCCGAGGAGCCCGCCGCCTTCGGGTCCTGCAAAGCGGCGGTCAGGGTGAAGCTGTCGATGTCGAAGAGGGCGCCCGCTCCCCCGGTGAACCTGAGGAACAGCGGTCCGGAGCCGGTGGCGGTGAGGGCGCCGGTGACCTCGGTGAAGGTCTCCCAGCCGCCGGTCGGGGCGACGTCGGCAGAGCCGAGCAGCGGCCCGGTCGCCGATCCGGAGCGCACCTCGACGGTGCCGCCTGCCCCGGCCGAGGAGACCCGGGCGGTGAAGGAGGTGGCCCCGGCGGTCTCGACGGAGGCGTAGCCGGCCCAGTCGCCGTCGTCGATGTACCCGAGGGTGGCCCCGCCGCTCGCCCCGGCGTGCGGGGCGCTCTGCACACCGGAGGACGAGGTGTACGACTCGGCCTCGACGGGCGTGCCGTCACCGGGGTCCGGGTTGCCGGAGCCGCAGTCGGCCTGTACCGCGCCCGCCGCGTACTGGATGCCGCCGAGCAGCAGCCGCCGGAAGTCCGGATCGCTGTACGACTCGATGGTGTGGCCGAGACCGGTGTAGAAGGACCGCCCCTGCTGCTGCGGGTGGCACCAGGTGATGGGGTGGTCGCCGCCCATCTCGCCGCCGGTGTAGCTGCTTTCGTCGAGGCTCTGCAGCACATGGACGTCGTCGCGGGGGTCGGTGCGGTAGTTGTACCACTCGTCGGTCCGGGTCCACTCGTCGTCCAGGTGGGCGGTGGCCGGGTGGGCGTGGTCCTCGGTGACGACCTTCGCCTCCTGGATCGCCGGGTGGCTCTTGAACCAGGCGCCGACGAGGTGCTCGTACTCCGGCCAGTCGTACTCCGTGTCCGCTGCCGCGTGGACGCCGACGAATCCGCCGCCGCCGTCCACGTACGCCGTGAGCGCGTCCTGCTGCGCGGGGTCCAGGACGTCGCCGGTGGTGCTGAGGAAGACCACCGCCTCGTACCCGGCGAGGTTCTGCGGGGTGAAGGCGGTCGCGTCCTCGGTCGCCGTGACGGTGAAGCCGTCCGACGCGCCGAGTTCCCGGATCGCGGTGACGCCGGCGGGGATCGAGTCGTGCCGGAATCCGGCGGTCCTGGAGAAGACCAGCACGTCGTACGGGTCGGCGGCCGCAGCGGCGCCCGCCGGGGCGGGGGCCAGGAGCGCGGCCCCCAGGGCGAGTGCGGCGGCGCAGGCGGCATGGCGCAGGCGCCGGGCAAGTGGACGTCTCATCCCTTCGTCACCCCTTCCGTCTCGAAGGTGAAGGCGTCGATGTCGAACAGATTCCCCTGGCCCGTGGGCCCCTTGAAGACGAGGAAGAGTTCCGTGGCGCCGGCGGGCGCGCCGCTCACACCGGCCGAGACATCGGTGAAGGTCTCCCAGCCGCCGGTGGGTTGGACGGTCAGGGTGGAGAGCAGGGTGCCGGTGGCCGAGCCCGCGCGGACCTCGATCGTGCCGCCGGGTCCGGCGGAGGAGACCCGGGCCGAGACCCGGGAGGCGTCGGCCAGGCTGTAGGGCGTGAAGGAGATCCAGTCGCCGTTGTCGGTGAAGCCGACGGTGGCGCCGCCCTCGGCGGTGCCGTGCCCGGCGACCTCGATGCCGGACTGCGCGGCGAAGTGCTCGGCCTGGCGGTGGCGGGGCTGGAGGACGCTGTCGCCGTGGCCGGTGAGTCCGCCCGCGTCGGTGTACTCGGCGTCGAAGACCCCGTAGATGTTGGCGGCGCTGTCGTGCTCGCCGTCGACGGGGACGTCGATGGTGCCGGTGCAGCCGTTCTTCGAGGTGATCTGGTGGCGGTGGCTGTCGTGGCCGAGGAGATAGGTGACCTTGACCTTGGAGCAGTCGACGGCCCCGTCCTCCGGGTCGGTGACCGTGACGGCGAAGGGGACGGAGTCGCCGAAGGAGAAGAGCCGCCCGTCCGCCGGGGTCGTCAGGGTGACGGTGGGGGCGGTGTTGCCCGCCGTCACGACGAGGCTGGCGGTCGCGGTGAGCCCTTCCGGGTCGGTGACGGTCAGGGTCGGCCGGTAGGTCCCGGCGGTGGTGTACGTGTGCTGCGGGGCGGCCTCGGCGGAGGTGGCCCCGTCACCGAAGTCCCAGGCGTAGTCGAGCGTTCCGCCCTCCGGGTCCTCGCTGCCGGCCGCCGAGAAGGCGACGTCGAGCGGGAGGGGTCCGGAGGTCCGGTCGGCGGCGGCCTTCGCGACCGGTGAGCGGTTGCTGCCGGCCAGGTACTCGATGCGGTAGAGCGCCTGGTCGTTCGCGCCGGTGCCGTAGTCCAGGACGTACAGCGCGCCGTCGGGGCCGAAGGCGGAGTCCATGACCTGGGTCCCGGTCCAGGGGAAGGATTCGATCGCCCCGGGCGAACCGTCGGCCTTCACCTCGACGGGCTTGATCCACTTGCGGCCGTACTCGGTGGCGAAGAAGCGGCCGTCGAGCGAGGCGGGGAACTTCACCGCCGAGTCCAGGTCCGCGTCGTAGTGGTAGACGGGCCCCGCCATCGGCGACTCGGAGCCGCCGCCGAACTCGGGCGGGGAGCCCGCGTCACCCGCGTACCTGATCCAGGCGGGCTGCACGGCGGGGAGGGCCGGGAGTCCGGTGTTGCGGAAGGAGTTGTTGGCCGGTCCCGCCCCACAGTCGTACTTGGCGCCGGACGGACCGCTCGGGAAGGTGTACTCGTTGTACGTCTCCGATGCGGTGTTGGTGCCCGTGCAGTACGGCCAGCCGAAGTTGCCGGGGCCGGTGACGCGGTCGAACTCCACCTGGCCGCTGGGCCCCCGGCCGGGGTCGGTCGCCCCCGCGTCGGGGCCGTAGTCGCCGATGTAGACCGTGCCGGTCGGCTTGTCGACGGACATCCGGAACGGGTTGCGGAAGCCCATGGCGTAGATCTCCGGGCGGGTCCGCTCGGTGCCGGGGGCGAAGAGGTTGCCGGCCGGGACGGTGTAGCCGCCGTCGGCCGTGGGCTTGATCCGCAGCAGCTTGCCGCGCAGGTCGTTGGTGTTCCCTGAGGAGCGCTGGGCGTCGAACTGCGGGTTGCGATCGGTGCGTTCGTCGATCGGCGCGTAGCCCTGCGACTCGAACGGGTTGGTGTCGTCGCCGGTGGTCAGGTAGAGGTTCCCGGCCGCGTCGAAGTCGATGTCACCGCCGACGTGGCAGCACTGGCCCCGGTCGTTGGGGACCTCCAGGACGACCTTCTCGCTCGCCGTGTCCAGGGTGCCGTCGGCCTTCAGCGTGAACCGGGAGAGGTTGAGATGCCCCTTCCAGGGGGCGAAGTCGGCCTCGGTGCCGGTGGTGGGGGCGTCGCCGGGCGGGGTGTCCAGCACGGGTGAGTAATAGAGGTAGAGATAGCGGTTGTCCGCGAAGTCCGGGTCGGCCGCGACGCCTTGCAGGCCTTCCTCGTCGTGCGTGTAGACATTCAGCTTGCCTGCGGTCCGGGTGGCCCCGGAGGCGTCGGTGAGGCGGACCGTGCCGTCACGGGCGGTGTGCACGACCGAGCGGTCCGGCAGGACGGCCAGGGACATGGCCTCGCCCAGTTCGGCCGCCCCGAGGGCCAGTTGGACCTGCTGGTAGTCGGCTGCGGGGATGTCGGCGGGGGCATGGGCCGCGGTGGGGGCGGAGGGTGCGGCGGTCGCGGCCCCGGCGGTGAGGCCGGCGGCGGCCACCAGGGTGAGGGCGACCGCCGTCCGGGCCCACCGGGACCGGGATGGGGATGACAAAGACATGAACGCTGTTCCTTCCTGACGGTGCGTGGGGTTGTCAGGCAAGGCGCTGTCGCGCTTTGCGACGTGCGTGAGCGGCCGGGCGGACATTCGGTGCGGCACAGCTTTTTTCGGCCCGGCAGCATCCGAGTGTCCGGTCGGAGTGAACTTTTTGCATGCTGGCAACGCAAAATTAATAAGTCAAGAGCGTAACCAAATCCTCGGAGGATGCCCCGTACAGCCATCCGCGCCCCGCCCCCGGGGCCTCGCGAGCATCCTTCGAGAGGCATTCGAGGGCCGGAAGCGCTTCACCGATCTAGGGTTCACAGAGTGATGCCACTTCTGCCTGCCCTCCAGGACCCGACCGGCCCTGCGGCTGCCCGCGAAGCCGTCCGGTTCGGCGAAACCTCCCTGACCTACGCACAGTTGGCCTCGGCCGCCGACGCGCTGGCGGCCCGGCTCTCAGGCGCCGGCCGGGTCGCGGTCTGGGCCACACCCAGCGCGCGGACCGTCGTCGCCGTGGTGGCCGCGCTGCGGGCCGGGGTACCGGCCGTACCGCTGAACCCGAAGACGGGCGAGCGGGAGCTGACGCACATCCTCGCCGACAGCACGCCCTCCCTGGTGCTGGCCTCGGCCACCGACGTACTGCCGCCCGCGCTCGCCCGGCTGGAGCGGCTGGACGTGACCACGGCGGAGGCACCGGCGGCGGATGGCGCGTTCCCCGAGCCCTCCCCCGAGTCCCCCGCCCTGATCGTGTACACCTCGGGCACCACCGGCCCGCCCAAGGGCGCCGTCCTGCCGCGCCGGGCGATCGCCGCCTCGCTGGACGCGCTGGAGGACGCCTGGGGGTGGACCGCCGACGACGTCCTCGTCCATGCCCTGCCGCTCTTCCATGTGCACGGTCTGATCCTGGGCATCCTCGGGCCGCTGCGCCGGGGCGGTTCGGTGCGCCACCTCGGCCGGTTCTCCACCGAGGGCGTGGCCGGGGAGCTGGGCTCCGGCGGCACGATGCTGTTCGGTGTGCCGACGATGTACCACCGGCTCGCGGAAGCGCTTGACGGCCAACAGGCCCCGGACGCCCTCACGAAGGCGCTGGCGGGCGCCCGGCTGCTGGTCTCCGGATCGGCCGCGCTGCCCGTCCACGACCACGAACGGATCGCGGCGGCGACCGGCCGCCGGGTCATCGAGCGGTACGGCATGACGGAGACCCTGATGAACACGGGCGTACGCGCCGACGGCGCCCCGCGCCCCGGCACGGTCGGCCCGCCCCTGCGCGGCGTGGAACTCCGCCTGGTCGAGGAGGACGACAGCGCCCTCGCGGACCCCGGGTCCATCGGCGAGATCCAGGTGCGCGGCCCCAACCTCTTCACCGGCTACCTCAACCGCCCCGACGCGACGGCCGAGGCCTTCACCGCCGACGGCTGGTTCCGTACGGGCGACATGGCCACCCTCGACCCCGACGGGTACGTACGGATCGTCGGCCGCAAGGCCACCGACCTCATCAAGAGCGGCGGCTACAAGATCGGCGCCGGTGAGATCGAGAACGCGCTCCTGGACCACCCCGGGGTCAAGGAGGCGGCCGTCACCGGCGAGCCCGACCCGGATCTCGGCGAGCGGATCGTTGCCTGGGTGGTGCCCGCCGACCCGGCCGCGCCGCCCTCGGCCGACGAACTGGCGGGCCATGTCGCGGCCCAGCTCTCCCCGCACAAGCGCCCGCGCACGGTCCGCTACCTGGACGGACTCCCCCGCAACGACCTGGGCAAGATCATGAAGCGGTCGCTCCATGGCTGACCGGCTGACGGCCCGTGAGGCGATCGCCGCCCTCACCGCCGACTTCACCGAATCCGCCGCGCCCGCCGGGGAGACCGCCGCCGACGGCCCGCTCGACTGGGCGGGCTACGCCGACGCGCGGGCCCGGGCCACCGAGCGCACCGGCGAACAGGAGTCCGTCGTCCACGGCACCGCCACGGTCGGCGGCCGTCCCTGCGTCCTGATCTCGTTCGAGTTCGGCTTCCTGGGCGGCTCGCTCGGGCAGCGCACCGGCGACCGGCTGGAGGCGGCGTACGAGGAGGCCGTGACCCGGCGGCTCCCCCTCGTCTCGCTGATCGCGACGGGCGGCAGCCGGATGCAGGAGGGCATGATCGCGCTCACCCAGCTGCACCGGGTGGCCCGTGCGTCGGCCCGGCTGCGGGCGGCCGGTCCCGCACAGCTCGCGGTCCTGCGCGACCCGACGACCGGCGGCGGCTGGGCCACGCTGGGGGCGGGCGCCGATGTGATCCTCGCGCTGCCCGGGGCGCAGGTCGGGTTCGCCGGGTCACGGGTGCGGCCGGCGGACGCGGACCCCGCCGCGTACGCCGCCGAGGGCCAGCTCGCGGCCGGGCAGATCGACGCGGTCGTCCGGCCCGGGGAGCTGCCCGCCGCGGTGGGCCACTGGCTGCGGGCGCTCGCCCACCGCGACACCCCGCCCTCCCCCGCCCCGGTCCCCGCCGCCCTCGCCGCGACCGGGCCGCCCCGGACCGGCTGGGACGCCGTGCTCCGGGCGCGGGCGGCGGACCGGCCGCACGCCGAGGCGTATCTCGACGCGTACTTCGACCTGCGGCTCCCGCTGAACGGGGACCGCTGCGGCGGCACGGACGCCGGGCTGCTCTGCGGGTTCGGGCTGCGCGAGGACGGTCCGGTGGCGTACGTCGCCCAGTGCGGGACCGCGACCCGCCCGGCCGGCTACCGCACCGCGGCCCGGGTGATCAGACTGGCCGACCGGCTCGGCGTCCCGGTCCTCACCCTGGTCGACACCCCGGGCGCGGCCAACGACGCCGAGGCGGAGCGGGCAGGTGCGGGCGCGGCCATCGCGGACGCCTTCGCCGCCATCGCGGCGGCCCGGGTCCCGGTCACCACGCTGGTGATCGGCGAGGGCGGCTCGGGCGGGGCGCTGGCCCTGGCGGCACCCGGCAACACCCATGTCACCCCGGACAGCTACTTCTCGGTCATCGCCCCGGAGCTGGCGGCGGCGATCCTGAAGCGCTCCCCGGACCAGGTCCACGCCACGGCCGGCCAACTGCGGCTGCGCCCGCAGGACCTGGTGGACCTGGGTGTGGCCCGTTCGGTGGTCCGGCCGGACACGCGGGAGCGCTGACCGGGGCTTCGGCGCGCAGGGGGAGCCGGGGGTGGCTAGCGTGAAGAAGGGGCCGCCCCGGCCACCCCGTCACGCAGAGGAGATGACCGGTCATGGCCGCAGAAGCATTGGGCACACCGTGCTGGGCCGACGCGACATTCAGTGACATCGAGGCGGCGAAGCGCTTCTACGGCGAGCTGCTGGGCTGGACGTACGGCGAGTCGCTGCCCGAGTTCGGAAACTACACGCAGGCCTATCTGGACGGCAGGGCGGTCGCCGCCCTGATGCCTCCGATGCCGGGCCAGGACGTGCCGGCCGCCTGGTGTCTGTACCTCGCCTCGCCGGACGCGGAGGCCACCACCGCGAAGGTCCGCGAGAACGGCGGCACGGTCCTGGTGGAACCGATGCGGGTCGGCGAGTTCGGCACGATGGTCCTGGCCGCCGACCCGGGCGGTGCCGCCTTCGGCATCTGGCAGGCGGGCACCCACGAGGGCTTCCAGGCCCGCACGGTGCCCGGCGCCTACGCCTGGGCCGAGGTCTTCACCCGTCAGCCCGAGAAGTCGGACGCCTTCTTCCCGGCCGTCTTCGAGTACGGCGTGAAGCGCATGGACGACGACTCGGTCGACTTCGCCCTCTACGACCTGGGCGCCGACCCGGTGCTGGGCCGGATGAAGATGACGGACGACTTCCCGCCCGAGGTGCCGCCGTACCTGAACGTGTACTTCACGGTGGCGGACTGCGACGCGGCGGTCGAGAAGGCCCAGGCGATGGGGGCGGTGCTCCGGTTCGGCCCGATGAGCATGCCGTTCGGCCGCTTCGCGGCCCTGACCGACCCGGAGGGCGCCCCGTTCTCGGTGATCGACGGCACGACGACGGAGGGCGACCCCCCCGCCCTCAAGGACGCCTCCTGACCGGCCGCCAGGCCTCCCCGCCGGGTCGGCCGCCCGGGTCCAGATGCTCCGTGGACGCGATGTCGAGGACCGTCAGGCCCTCGATCGTGGTGACGGCGCAGGAGGGCACGCCCTCGTGCAGCAGCTTCGGCGACAGCGCCTCGTCACCGAGGAGCGTCCGCAGCAGATCGACGGTGGCTCCGCCGTGCGTGGTCACCGCCACCGGCCCCGGCACGGACGCGTAGTCGAGGAGCAGGGCGCGGAACCTGGCGCCGGCCTCACGTGAGGAGACTCCGGTCCGGGGGGTGTGGTCGCGGTCCCGCACGGACGCGGCCCAGTCGGCCATGAACTCCTCCCGGGAACAGCCCTCCTCCCAGTTCGTCCGCTCCAGCAGCCGGGCGTCCACGCGGAGTTCGAGCCCCGTCTCGGCGACGATGGCCTGCGCCGTCTCCCGGGCCCGCCGCAACGGACTGCTCACCAGGGTCCGCAGGCCCCGACGGCTGAGCCATTGCGCTGTCCGCCTGGCCTGTGACCGCCCGAGTTCGGTGAGCCCTTGATCACCGGGCTGCTGCTCCTTCTCGGCATGCTGAACCACGTAGAAGAGCGTCATGAAGTGAAGCCTGGCGTATCAGCCACGCGCTTCACCAGTCCGGACACACGCGGCGTTCCCCCTCGTCACGGACGTTTCGCCGCGTCGCGCGCGTCGTAGCGGGCGAAGCCGGGCCAGCGCAGGGCGAGCAGTGCCACGGCGGTCACGCAGGCGATGCCTCCCCCGGTCACGGCGATTTCCGGGGACGCCAGGTCGGCGACGGAGCCGGCCACGAAGTCGCCGAGCCGGGGGCCGCCGGCCACCACGACGATGAACACGCCCTGCAGCCGCCCGCGCATCTCGTCCGGCACGGCGGCCTGGAGCATGGTGTTGCGGAAGACCATGGACGTGGTGTCGGCGGCCCCGGCCAGCGCCAGGAAGATCAGCCCGAGCCAGAGCTGCCGGGTCAGTCCGAAGACGGCGATGGCCGTGCCCCAGGCGGCGACGGCGAACAGCACGGCGAGCCCGTGGCGCCGGATGCGCCCCAGCCAGCCGGAGAACACCCCGCCGAGCAGCGCCCCGAGCGCCGGGGCGGCGACCAGCAGCCCGGTGGTCCTCGCATCGCCCCCGTACCAGACGACGGCCACGACGGGGAACAGGGCGCGGGGGTGGGCGAGCACCATGGCGCACAGGTCGCTGAGGAAGGTCATCCGCAGCGTGGGCCGGGTTCCGAGGAACCGCAGCCCGTCCAGCACCGACGCCCGCTTCCGGGCCGCGCCCTCCCCCTCGCCCCGCTCGGGCAGCATCGAGGGCAGCCGCCACATCGCGTAGAGCGAGGCGGTGAAGGTGACGGCGTCCACGCCGTACGCGGCCCGGTAGCCCCACCAGCCGACGACGAGCCCGCCGAGCATCGGTCCGACGAGCATGCCGGTGGTGCTGGTGATGGAGTTCAGCGCGTTGGCGGCGGGCAGCTGTCCGGCCGGCAGCAGCCGGGCGATCATCGAGCTGCGGGCGGGCGAGTTGAGCGCGAGGCAGACGGCCTGGAGCGCCACGACCCCGTACAGCAGCCCGACCCGCTCCACCCCCGCGACGGTGACCGCCACCAGCCCGACCGAGAGCACGAACGACCCGAACGCACTGACCAGCCCCAGCTTGCGCCGGTCGACGGTGTCGGCGATCGCCCCGCCGTACAGCCCGAAGACGACGAGCGGAACGAGCGAACAGAATCCGATGAGCCCGACGGAGAAGGCCGATCCGGTGAGGTCGTACACCTGGAGCGAGACGGCGAGCGACGTCATGCCCTGCCCGACCCAGGAAACGGTGTTCCCGAACCAGAGCCGCCGGTAGTCGGGCGAGGTCCGCAGCGGGGTCAGGTCGGCGAATATTCGGGTGCGGGATACATCTGGTTCGGTCGTTTCGGTCACAGCGGATGGTAGCCGGAGGCTGCGGACCCGGCGGGACGGCCTGCGCCGGCGCCCGTGATCAGGACACCAACTCACCCTCCTCCAGGCCCTTTTGGCTTCACCAAGTGAACGCGGCGAGCACCTTGACGGGGTCAGTCGCCGTACCCGACAGTCGTTCGCAGGACGGTTGAGAGCGCTCTCAACCGCCGCTCTCCCCCCACCCCCACGAAAGCAGCCCCCATGAACAGGATCGCTTTCTCCGGCACCTCCGCGCGCACCTCCCCCGGCGCTGGGCGCCGCGCCCGACGGCGTCTGCCGGCCGCACTCACCGCCCTCGCGCTCTGCCTGCCGCTGGCCGGACTGACGGGCCCCGACTGGCTCTCGGGCACGGCCGAGGCAGGCGAGCCCGCCGCCCGGGCGGACACGGCCGCCGACTGGACCACCATGTTCAGGGACGACTTCGACGGCGCGAGCGGAACGGGCCTCAACAGGGCCGACTGGCTCTACGACATCGGCACCAGCTACCCCGGCGGGGCCGCCAACTGGGGCACCGGCGAGATCGAGACGTCCACGGACTCGACGGACAACGTCTACCAGGACGGCTCGGGCCACTTGGTGATCAAGCCCGTCCGGGACGCCTCCGGGCACTGGACGTCCGGCCGGGTGGAGACCCAGCGCACCGACTTCGCCGCACCGGCCGGCGGACAGCTCCAGCTCAGCGCCTCCCTGAAACAGCCCGACCCGGCCTCCGGACTCGGCTACTGGCCGGCCTTCTGGGCGATGGGCGCCGACGCCCGCCCGGTCGGGGCCACCAACTGGCCCAGCATCGGCGAGCTGGACATCATGGAGGACGTCAACGCGCTCAGCCAGCACTCCACCACGTTCCACTGCGGCCAGTGGGCGGGCGAGTGCCACGATCCCGACGGAATCAGCAGCGGACTGCAGCCCTGCGACGGCTGCCAGACCGGCTTCCACACGTACTCGGTGATCGTCGACCGCCGGGACACCTCGGCCGAGCAGCTGCGCTTCTACCTGGACGGCGTCCAGACCTTCGCGGTCGACCAGAACGAGGTGTCCGACGCGACGTGGAAGGCCGCCGTCGACCACGGCTTCTTCGCGATCTTCGACGTGGCGATCGGCGGGTCGTATCCGGACAAGGTCTGCGGCTGCACCTCACCCGGGGCCGACATCAGCTCCGGCGCGGGGATGAGCGTGGACTGGTTCGCGGCCGAGGTGAGCCAGTCCTGAACCTCGCTCCCCCCGGCCGGAACGATGCCTCCGGGGAAATCCGGTGAGGATGAGCGGGTCGGGCCGGACGCCCTCGAACGGTCTCGCGGCCGGCGCGGCGTTTGCCGGAGCGCTGACCGCGTACGGGGCGCGGCGCGCGCGGGGACGGGTCAGCGGGTGCGTTCGTAGTGGCGACGGGCTTTTTCGCGATTGCCGCAGACGGCCATCGAGCACCAGCGAGCACGGTTGGCACGGCTGCGGTCGAGGAGGAACAGCCGGCATCCGTCGTTGGCGCAGGGGCGCAGCCGGCCGGGCATTTCCTTCTCGACGGTGGCCCAGGCGAGAACAATCCCGACGGCCAGCCGGGCGTCCGGAGGTGTCTCGACCGTCCACCGAAGACCGTCCGAAGTGACCTCCGGGACCTGGTGGACTCCATCGAGCAGCGGGGTCAGCGCGGTGGGCGAGCCCTCTCCGCACACCAGGTCCCGCAGGATGTCCCGCGTCTCGCGGAGCAGCGCCAGTTCCGCGAGGCTGCCCTCGCCACCGTGCTCTCGCGCCCAGCGTCTGCCTGCGGCCGGGTTGCCGAGCGCGTCCCGCTCCTCGCCGTTGATCACAGGCCTGCTGTTGAGCAGGTCCAGCAGCGCGTCGTCCACGGGACCACCACTCCCCTTCTAACCGGATTGGATCGTTTGACAGGTTAGCCCCTGCGTGCTTGCCTGGCGAAGAGCTAACCAGATCAAAGCTGCAAAGGGGTTAGATATGAACCCGGTGCGCCACCGGACCGCCACTGTCGACGGCCATGAGATCCTCTTCCGCGAAGCCGGCCCCGCCGACGCCCCCACGATCGTCCTGCTGCACGGCTACCCAACCAGCTCGTTCATGTTCCGCGGCCTCATCCCGCTGCTGGCCGACCGCTATCACGTCATCGCGCCGGACCACCTCGGCTTCGGCCACTCCGACGCCCCTCCGGTGGAGGAGTTCACCTACACCTTCGACGCCCTCGCCGAACTCACCTCCGGACTGCTCGATCAGCTGGGCCTGGACCGCTACGCCCTCTACGTCCAGGACTACGGCGCTCCCATCGCCATGTCGATGGCCTGGTCACCGGTCAGCAACGTCTACGCGGCCACCGCCGACGAACCTTTCGAGCTGCACGAACAGCGCCGCACACTCCTGCGTGAGACCGTCCGACGCGCCGTCGCCGCCGACTGACGGGGCGCACGCCGCGACAGAGCCGCGACGGCACCTGGAACGCCGGGCGGGGACAGTGGAGACATGAGGGCACTTCCGCCCCTGGAGCGGCGCCCTCGCACCACGGTCTCGCAGGCAGAAACGGTTCTCCTGGAGAACTTCGGTGGGGCGGGTGGGACTCGAACCCACGGCCGACGGATTATGAGTCCGCTGCTCTAACCGGCTGAGCTACCGCCCCTTTTCGGCGTGGCGCGTACATGTGTACGCGCCGTCTGCCGCAGCATAGCCGGTCATACGATCTCCCGCTGCGGATGCCCGGCTGCTGATGACCATGAAGACGGCGCTGCTCGCTGCCCGGTTCCGGGCATACGAAAAAGGACCCCCACGGGGCCCTCTTCCGATCGCTCCCCCGACTGGACTCGAACCAGTAACCCTCCGGTTAACAGCCGAATGCTCTGCCAATTGAGCTACAGGGGATCGCGCTCCCCCGACTGGACTCGAACCAGTAACCTGCCGGTTAACAGCCGGCTGCTCTGCCAATTGAGCTACAGGGGATTGCTGCGTTGCCTCGAACGTACCTGCCTGGCTGCTGCCGGGCGGCGCGCGTTCGCTGCGACACATACATTAGCGCAAGCAGGGGGGTGCTTTGCCAATCGGTATCGCCCGGGGTGATCTCGGGTGCCTGCGGGTAGGCGAGCAGCACATGTCGCACGGAGCGAAGGAAGGGTGGCAGCCATGCGGTACCGGCTCACGTTCATCGCCGGAGTGGCCCTCGGTTACGTGCTCGGCACGCGTGCCGGGCGCGAGCGTTACGAGCAGCTGAAGAAGTCCGCACGCCAGTTCGCCCAGAACCCGGCCGTGCGGAACACCGCCGAGACGGCGGCCCAGAGCGGCCGCGAGTTCGCCGGCAAGGCGTACCACGCGGTGGGCGAGAAGGTCGGCGACAAGGTGCCGGCCTCGGTCACGGACCGGGTGCGGTCGCTGCGCGGACGCGGGTCCGGCAGCGTGGAGGACGACTGGGGGACGACCAACACCTGAGCGGCCTCGGATACATCTGCCGCGCCTTCGGTACGGGAAACCGCCGGAGGTGCGGCAGAATCCTTGTATGGGCATAGTCGCCGGCTTGGACAGTTCTTCCGCCTTCACGCACATCGTGGTCTGCGATACGGGCACGGGTGCCGTACTGCGCCAGGGATACGCCGCACATCCCGTCGAGGCGAAGGCCACCGAGGTCGACCCGCAGGCATGGCTGCTCTCACTCGGTGAGGCCGCCACCGGCGGGCTGCTGGAGGGGGTGCAGGCCATCGGCGTGTCCGCGCAGCAGCACGGGCTCGTACCGCTGGACCGCCAGGGCAATCTCGTACGGCCGGCGCTGCTCGGCAACGACAAGCGGGCGCAGGTCGCCGCGGCCGATCTGATCGACACGCTCGGCGGGCGGCAGGCCTGGGCCGAGGCGGTCGGGGCGGTTCCGCAGGCCGCGCAGCCGGTGTCGAAGCTGCGCTGGCTGGCGCGGACCGAGCCGGAGACCGCGCAGCGGGTCGCGGCCGTGCTCCAGCCGCACGACTGGCTGGTGTGGCAGCTGCTGGGCCGGCCGGCCCGGCGGACCACCGACCGGGGTGCCGCGTCCGGGACCGGCTACTGGTCGGCGGGCGACGAGGGCTACCGGCCGGATCTGGTGGAGCTGGCGCTCGGGCACCAGGCCGCGCTGCCGGAGGTGCTCGGCCCGTCCGACGCAGCCGGCACGACCCCGGAGGGGCTGCTGATCTCGGCGGGGACCGGCGAGACGATGGCGGCGGCGTTCGGGCTCGGCGTCGGGACCGGTGACGCGGTGGTGTCGCTGGGGGCCTCGGGTTCCGTGATGGCGGTGCACCACGAGGCGCTGGCCGATCCGACCGGGATGATCACCTCGTTCGCCGATGCCACCGGGATGCATCTGCCGGTGGTGTACACGTCGAACGCGGTCCGCGCGCTGCGCGGCACCGCGGAGATGCTGGACGTGGAGGGGCTCGACGAGCTGTCGGCGCTGGCGCTGAAGTCCACGCCGGGCTCCTCGGGACTCGTACTCCTGCCGTATCTGGAGGGCGAGCGGACCCCCCATCTGCCGCACACGGCAGGGACGCTGAGCGGGCTGCGGCGTGAGTCGATGAAGCCGGAGCACCTGGCGCGGGCCGCGTTCGAGGGGATGCTCTGCTCGCTGGCCGACGCGCTCGACGTGCTGCGCGGGCGGGGCGTCGAGGTGCGGCGGGTCTTCCTGCTGGGGGCGGCGGCCGAGCTGCCCGCGGTGCAGGGGCTGGCCCCCTCACTGCTGGGCACGCAGGTGGTCGTGCCGCAGCCGGCGCAGTACGCCGCGCTGGGTGCGGCCCGGCAGGCGGCCTGGGCGCTGGGTGTGTCGCAGGGTTCGCTGGACGCGCGGACTCCCCCGGCCTGGCAGGGTGCGGCGGCGCAGGTGCTGGAGCCCGGCGAGGAGCTGGCGGTCGGACAGGCGGTGCGTCAGCAGTACCGGGCGACGCGGGACCAGATCCACCCGGGGGCCTTCGACTCCGCGCACTGAGCCGGCCGCCCTCGGTGACACGGGGGGCGCCGGGAGTCAGGGGACCGCCGAAATTATGGACCGGGTCTGTTTTTTGACCTGGACTTGAATAAAAACGTTCGCGGTCACGGTGAGCGGTGCCCGAAAATGGGTCGACTCCCGCCCCATGCCGACTCCGAGAGACACGCGTGCTCATAAAACTCCTGCGGGCCTATCTCGGTCCGTACAAGAAACCGCTCGGGCTGCTGGTCGTCCTCCAGTTGCTGCAGACCTGCGCCACCCTCTATCTGCCCACCCTCAACGCCGACATCATTGACAACGGTGTCGTCAAGGGGGACACGGGTTACATCCTTCAGTACGGCGGCGCGATGATTGTCGTCAGCATCGCCCAGGTGGTCTGCAACATCGGGGCCGTCTACATCGGCGCGCGGACCGCGTCCGCGCTCGGCCGCGACATCCGGGCGTCGGTCTTCGACCGGGTGCAGTCCTTCTCCGCGCGCGAGGTCGGCCGGTTCGGCGCCCCCTCACTGATCACGCGTACGACCAATGACGTCCAGCAGATCCAGATGCTGGTCCTGATGACGTTCACGCTGATGGTGTCGGCGCCGATCATGTGCGTCGGCGGCATCGTCATGGCGCTCGGCCAGGACGTCCCGCTGTCCGCGGTGCTGCTCGCGGTGGTGCCGGTCCTCGGCATCGCGGTGAGCCTCATCGTGCGGAAGATGCGCCCGCTGTTCCGGACGATGCAGGAGCGGCTGGACACGGTCAACCGGGTGCTGCGCGAGCAGATCACCGGCAACCGGGTCATCCGTGCCTTCGTCCGCGACCGCTACGAGGAGGAGCGCTTCCGGGGCGCCAACACCGAGCTGACGGACGTGGCGCTGTCCACGGGCCGGCTGATGGCACTGATGTTCCCGACCGTGATGACGGTCGTGAACGTGTCGTCGATCGCCGTCGTCTGGTTCGGGGCGCACCGCATCGACAGCGGCGGCATGGAGATCGGCGCGCTGACCGCGTTCCTCTCCTATCTGATGCAGATCGTCATGTCGGTGATGATGGCGACCTTCATGTTCATGATGGTGCCGCGCGCCGAGGTCTGTGCCGAGCGCGTCCAGGAGGTCCTGGAGACCGACTCCAGCGTGGTCCCGCCCCTGGAGCCGGTGCGCGAGCTGCGCGCCCACGGCCATCTGGAGGTGCGCGGCGCGGAGTTCCGCTACCCGGGCGCCGAGGAGCCGGTGCTGCGGGCGGTGGATCTGGTGGCCCGGCCCGGCGAGACGACCGCGATCATCGGGTCGACGGGCAGCGGGAAGTCGACGCTGCTCGGTCTCGTACCCCGGCTGTTCGATGTGACGGACGGCCAGGTGCTGGTCGACGGGACGGACGTGCGGACGCTGGATCCGGTGCTGCTGGCCAAGACCGTGAGCCTGGTCCCGCAGAAGCCGTATCTCTTCTCCGGGACGGTCGCGACCAATCTGCGGTACGGGAATCCGGACGCGACCGACGAGGAGCTGTGGCACGCGCTGGAGGTCGCCCAGGCCAAGGAGTTCGTCGAGGCCCTGGAGCACGGGCTCGACGCGCCGATCGCGCAGGGCGGCACCAATGTCTCCGGCGGGCAGCGTCAGCGGCTGTCGATCGCGCGGACGCTGGTGCAGCGGCCGGAGATCTACCTCTTCGACGACTCCTTCTCCGCGCTGGACTACGCCACGGACGCCGCGCTGCGCGCGGCACTGCTGCGGGAGACCGCGAGCGCGACCGTGGTGATCGTGGCCCAGCGGGTGTCCACGATCCGTGAGGCGGACCGGATCCTGGTGCTGGACGAGGGCCGGGTCGTCGGCTCGGGCACCCATCACGAGCTGATGGACGGCAATGACACCTACCGGGAGATCGTGCTCTCCCAGCTGACGGAAGCGGAGGCCGCGTAATGGCCGGGCCTGGCGGACGCATGATGGCGGGCGGGGCGCCGACCGAGCGGTCCATGGACTTCAAGGGGTCCTCGAAGCGGCTGCTGAAGCGCTTCGCCGCGGAGAAGTCCACGCTGTACGTGATGCTGGTGGCCGTAGCGCTGAGCGTGGGGCTCTCGGTGGTCGGCCCGAAGATCCTCGGCAAGGCGACCGACCTGGTGTTCGCCGGGGTAGTCGGCCGGGGCATGGACGCGGGGACCACGAAGGAGCAGGCCGTCGAGGGGCTGCGCCGGAGCAACAGCGGCCTGGCCGACCTGCTGTCCAAGGTGGACTTCACCCCGGGGCAGGGCATCGACTTCGACGCGGTCGGCCATGTGCTGCTCGCGGCGCTGACGGTGTACGTCGGCGCCGGGCTGCTGATGCTGGTGTCGACGCGGCTGTCGATCCGGGTGATCAACCGGGTCGTGTTCCAGATGCGCGAGGACATCCAGACGAAGCTGTCGCGGCTGCCGCTGTCGTACTTCGACCGCGCCAAGCGCGGCGAGGTGCTGAGCCGGGCGACGAACGACATCGACAACATCTCGCAGACGATGCAGCAGACGATGGGCCAGCTGATCAACTCGCTGCTGACCATCGTCGGCGTGCTGGTGATGATGTTCTGGATCTCGCCGCTGCTGGCCCTGGTCGCGCTGGTGACCGTGCCGCTGTCGGTGGTCGTGGCGACGAAGGTCGGCAAGCGCTCGCAGCCGCAGTTCGTCCAGCAGTGGAAGGTGACGGGCAAGCTCAACGCCCACATCGAGGAGATGTACACCGGGCACACCCTGGTGAAGGCCTTCGGCCGCCAGGAGGAGTCCGCGCGGGACTTCGCCGAGCAGAACGAGGCTCTGTACGAGGCCGGGTTCAGGGCGCAGTTCAACAGCGGGATCATGCAGCCGCTGATGATGTTCGTGTCGAACCTGAACTATGTGCTGATCGCGGTCGTCGGCGGGCTGCGGGTCGCCTCCGGCGCGCTGTCGATCGGTGATGTGCAGGCCTTCATCCAGTACTCCCGGCAGTTCTCCATGCCGCTGACCCAGGTTGCCTCGATGGCGAACCTGGTGCAGTCCGGGGTGGCGTCGGCGGAGCGGATCTTCGAGCTGCTCGACGCCGAGGAGCAGGACGCCGACCCGGCGAAGGGCGAGGGCGAGCACCCCGGGATCCTGCGCGGCAGCGTCGCGCTGGAGAACGTCTCGTTCCGCTACGACCCGGAGAAGCCGCTGATCGAGGACCTGTCGCTGAGCGTCGAGCCCGGCCACACGGTCGCGATCGTCGGTCCGACGGGGGCCGGCAAGACGACGCTGGTCAACCTGCTGATGCGGTTCTACGAGGTGACGGGCGGCCGGATCGCCCTCGACAGGGTCGACATCGCGAAGATGTCGCGCGACGACCTGCGGTCGGGGATCGGCATGGTCCTCCAGGACACCTGGCTGTTCGGCGGGACCATCGCGGAGAACATCGCCTACGGCGCCTCCGGCGACGTCGGTCGCGAGCAGATCGAGGAGGCGGCGCGGGCGGCCCACGCCGACCGCTTCATCCGCACCCTGCCCGACGGGTACGACACGGTGATCGACGACGAGGGCTCCGGGGTCAGCGCGGGCGAGAAGCAGCTGATCACCATCGCGCGGGCGTTCCTGTCCGACCCGGTGATACTGGTGCTCGACGAGGCGACCAGCTCCGTCGACACCCGGACCGAGGTGCTGATCCAGAAGGCGATGGCGGGCCTCGCGCACGGCCGTACGAGCTTCGTGATCGCGCACCGGCTCTCCACCATCCGGGACGCCGACGTCATCCTGGTGATGGAGAACGGGTCGATCGTCGAACAGGGCACGCACGACGAGCTGCTGGAGGCCGGGGGCGCGTACGCCCGGCTGTACGCCGCCCAGTTCGCCCAGGCGGTCGCCGAGGTCGACTAGGGCCTGTCTTCGAACTCCCGCGCGGCAGAGGGGAGTTTGAAGACAGGCCCTAGCCCGCAGCGCGCCGCTCTGCGGCTGCCCCGGCCCGTACGCGCGTGTGCGCGTCAGTCGAGGTAGCCGCGGAGCTGGTCCGCGAAGGCGTGGTCGCGCAGTTTGTTGAGGGTCTTGGACTCGATCTGGCGGATGCGTTCGCGGGTCACGCCGAAGATCCGGCCTATCTCCTCCAGCGTGCGCGGGCGCCCGTCGGCCAGTCCGTACCGCAGCTGGACCACCTTGCGCTCGCGCTCGTTGAGGGTGGAGAGCACCACCTCCAGGTGTTCGCGCAGCAGCAGGAAGGCCGCGGACTCCACGGGGGACGCGGCGTCCCCGTCCTCGATCAGGTCGCCGAGCGAGACATCGTCCTCCTCGCCCACCGGGGCGTGCAGCGAGACGGGTTCCTGGGCCAGGCGCAGGACCTCGCCGACCCGCTCCGGGGTCAGGTCGAGCTGGGCGGCGACCTCCTCGGGCGTCGGCTCGTAGCCGCGCTCCTGGAGCATGCGGCGCTGGACCCGGACGACGCGGTTGATGAGTTCGACGACATGGACCGGGACCCGGATGGTCCGCGCCTGGTCGGCCAGCGCGCGGGACATGGCCTGCCGGATCCACCAGGTCGCGTACGTCGAGAACTTGTAGCCGCGGGCGTAGTCGAACTTCTCCACCGCCCGGATCAGTCCGAGGTTTCCCTCCTGGACCAGGTCGAGCATGGTCAGCCCGCGCCCGACGTAGCGTTTGGCCACCGAGACGACCAGGCGCAGATTGGCCTCGATGAGGCGGCGCTTGGCCATCCGGCCCATGACCACCAGCCGGTCCAGATCGACGGCGAGGCGGGTGTCGGGGTCCGGGGTACGGGCCAGGCGTTCCTCGGCGAAGAGACCGGCCTCGACGCGGCGGGCGAGCTCCACCTCGTCGGCGGCGGTGAGCAGCGGGATGCGGCCGATCTCGCGCAGGTACTGGCGGAACAGGTCGGACGACGGGCCGCCGGTCTCCGGCCGGCCGCGCTGCGCCGGGATCTCCGGCGGGTCGGCGGACTCCTCCATGACGGCCTCGGGAGGGTCGGGGGTGTCGTCGGGCGGGTCCACGGCGGCCTCCGGATGGCGCACGGCCCGGGCTTGCACGGGGATTGCCGAGACACGCTCGGTTTCGGTCACGGTCCGGGTCTGCACGGGGGCGACCTCCAGGTGATCGCTGCCGGGGCGCGGGGATGGAGGACCACCGTCCGGTGGGCCGGCCGCGCTCCGATGACTCAGGCACCGCCACCCAGTGTGGGGTACGACACACAGCTGCCACGAGGGGCGTGCGGGGACTTTCTGAGGGGGTCCGCCGCCCCTCGGTCCCCGGACCCCCTGAGTCCGGTCCGTGACCGGGCGGTTACCGCGGGGCGTGGGCGGCGGGGCCCGGCTCCGGCGTCAGAGCGCGTCGGCGCCGTTGTTGCGGAGGGACTGGGCGTACTGCTGGAGGACCCAGACCTCGTTCTGCGCGGCGGCCAGATGGTCGGGCGCGACATTGCTGCCGAGCCGGGCCAGGCTGCCCTGGACATCGTTGATCCGGCGGTCGACGGCGCGCAGGCGGACCTGGACGAGGTGCATGCCGGCGTAGGTCTCGTCGATGTTCTTGCCGTTGAAGACCTCGACGGCCAGCTCGGTGACCAGCTTGCGGACGGTCTCGTTGGGGGTGGCGTCGAGCACCCGGACCAGGTACTCGCGGCTGTCGGCGGCGCCCTGTTCAGCGCCGCCGGCCTCCGCGATGCACTGGCGGACGGCCGTGTAGGGCGGGGCGGTGAACTCGTCGGCCCCGTAGGCGTCGAAGGCGGGCGAGACCAGCTCGGGCTTCTGGAGGGCGAGCTTGAGCAGCTCGCGCTCGGTGCGGTGGGCCGGGCTGCGGAGGTTGAGCGCGGGGCCGGACGGGACCGGCGGGGCCGGGACCTGCGGGCGCTGCGCCCCGCCTCGCCGCTCGCCGGGCGCGGGGCCGCGCCGGTCGCCGCCCCGGCCCCTGGCCCACTGGGCGAGCTGGTTGACCCGGTGCACGACGTACTCCTGGTCCAGGATGCCGACGAAGCCGGCGAGCTGGACGGCGACCTCCCGCTGGACGCTGCCCGTCTTGATCTTGGCGACGACGGAGGCGCCCTCGTCGAGCGCGGCCGCCCGGCCCGCCGGGGTCTCCAGGTCGTAGCGGGCGACGATCTGGCGGAGCGCGAACTCGAAGAGCGGGGTGCGGGGTTCGACCAGGTCGCGGACGGCCTCGTCGCCCTTGGCCAGGCGCAGGTCGCACGGGTCCATGTTGTCCGGGGCGATGGCGATGTAGGTCTCGGCGGCGAACTTCTGGTCGTCCTCGAAGGCGCGCAGCGCGGCCTTCTGGCCGGCCGCGTCACCGTCGAAGGTGAAGATCACCCGGGCGCTGCCGTTGTCCATCAGGAGGCGGCGCAGGATCTTGATGTGGTCGCCGCCGAAGGCGGTGCCGCAGGTGGCGATGGCGGTGGTGACCCCGGCGAGATGGCAGGCCATCACGTCGGTGTAGCCCTCGACGACGACGGCCCGGCTGGACTTGGCGATGTCCTTCTTGGCCAGGTCGATGCCGTAGAGGACCTGGGACTTCTTGTAGATCGGGGTCTCGGGGGTGTTCAGGTACTTCGGGCCGTTGTCGTCGTCGCGGAGCTTGCGGGCGCCGAAGCCGACGACGTCACCGGCGGTGTCGCGGATGGGCCACATCAGCCGGCCGCGGAAGCGGTCGATGGGGCCGCGCCTGCCGTCCTGGGAGAGGCCGGAGGTGATCAGTTCCTTGTCGCTGAAGCCCTTGCCGCGCAGGAAGCGGGTGAGGTGGTCCCAGCCGGCCGGGCTGTAGCCGACGCCGAAGTGGGCGGCCGCCGCCTGGTCGAAGCCTCGCTCGGCGAGGAACTTGCGGCCGATCTCCGCCTCGGGCCCGTCGAGCTGCTCCACATAGAACTGGGCGGCCACCTTGTGCGCCTCGACCAGCCTGATCCGCTCGCCGCGCTGGTGGGAGGGGTTGAACCCGCCCTCCTCGTACCGCAGAGTGATGCCGGCCTTGGCGGCGAGCCGCTCGACGACCTCCGCGAACGTCAGATGGTCGATCTTCTGCACGAAGGCGATCGTGTCGCCGCCCTCCTGGCAGCCGAAGCAGTGGAAGAGGCCCTTGCTCGGACTGACCTGGAAGGAGGGGGACTTCTCGTCGTGGAAGGGGCACAGACCCTTGAGGTTGCCACCGCCCGCGTTGCGCAGCTGGAGGTACTCGGAAACGACGGCGTCGATCGGGACCGCGTCCCGTACCGCCTTCACGTCGTCGTCATTGATCCTGCCTGCCACGAGTGAAGTCTACGGGTGGGGTGGGACAGTCCCGGCGCGGGCGGGTGTGATCCGGGCCCGTCGGCCCCGGCACGGGGCGGACGGGCCCGGGGCCGGTCAGATCAGTGACTCCAGGGGCACCGAGGGGTCGCCCAGGGCGTCGGGGTCGACCGGCCGGCCGGCCTTGATCAGCTCCTGCACGGTCTCCGTGACGTCCCACACGTTCACGTTCATCCCGGCGAGCACCTTGCGGTCCTTCAGCCAGAACGCGATGAACTCGCGCTTGCCCGCGTCGCCGCGGATCACGACCTGGTCGTAGCTGCCGGGCGGGGCCCAGCCGGAGTACTCCAGGCCCAGGTCGTACTGGTCGGAGAAGAAGTACGGCACCCGGTCGTAGACGACCTCCTGGCCGAGCATGGCGCGGGCGGCGGCCGGGCCGCTGTTGAGCGCGTTGGCCCAGTGCTCCACGCGCAGCCGGGTGCCGAGCAGCGGATGGGAGACCGCGGCGACGTCACCGGCGGCGTAGATGTGCGGGTCGCTGGTGCGCAGCGAGGCGTCCACGGCGATGCCGCCGCCCTCGGCGCGCGGGGCGATGTCCAGTCCCGCGGCCTCGGCGAGGGCGGCGCGCGGGGCGGCCCCGATCGCGGCGAGGACGTCGTGGGCGGGGTGCTCCTCGCCGTCGTCGGTGCGCACGGCGAGGACCATGCCGTCCTGGCCGACGATCTCGGTGAGCCGGCCGCCGAAGTGGAAGCGGACGCCGTGGTCGCTGTGCAGCTCGGTGAAGATCTGGCCGAGCTCGGGGCCGATGACCCGCAGCAGCGGGGTCGCCTCCGGCTCGACGACGGTGACCTCCGCGCCGTAGCCCCGGGCGGCGGCCGCGACCTCCAGGCCGATCCAGCCCGCCCCGGCGATCACCAGGTGGCCGTTGTCCCGGCCGAGCGCGGCCAGGACGTTGCGCAGCCGGTCGGCGTGGGCGAGGCGGCGCAGATGGTGGACGCCGGCCAGGTCGGTGCCGGGGATGTCGAGGCGGCGCGGTTCGGCGCCGGTGGCCAGCAGCAGCTTGTCGTAGTGGATGACGGTGCCGTCGCCGAGCTCGACGGAGCGGGCCTCGCGGTTCAGCGTGGTGACGGGCTGGCCGAGGTGGAGCTCGATGTCGGCGCCCGCGTACCAGGCCGTCTCGTGGACGAAGACGCTGTCGCGGTCCTCCTTCCCTGCCAGGTACCCCTTGGACAGCGGCGGGCGTTCGTACGGATGGTCGCGCTCATCGCCGATCAGGATGACCCGGCCGCTGAAACCCTCCGCCCGGAGCGTCTCCGCTGCCTTCGCTCCGGCCAGCCCTCCGCCGACAATGACGAACGTCCGATGTGCGTCGACCACTTGATGCCTCCTCGGTGCTTGCTGCGCGGCGCCAACTGCGAGCGTCCCGCACGCAGCGTGATGGCGAAAGGGGGTGTGACCCGATCAGGTCACACCCAGTGGTCATGGGTCTGCCCGGTCAGCCGCGGGACGCGGTGAGCGAGTGGTGGAGCGTGCGCGCGGACGCGTCGGTCAGCGCGGCGATCTGGTCGACGAGGACCCGCTTGCGGGCCCGGTCGTCGGGGGCCGCCTCGTAGAGCGCGCGCAGCTGCGGTTCCAGCCCCTCCGGTGCGCGGGCGGTGAGCGCGGCGGCCAGCTCGGCGATGACGATGCGCTGGTCGGCGCGGATCACCTCCTGCTCGGCGCGCTGCATCACATAGCGGTCGGCGATGGCCTTGAGCACCGCGCACTCGTCGCGCGCCTCGCGGGGGACGACGAGCTCGGCCCCGTATCTGCCGAGGCGGCCGGTGCCGTACGCCTGCCGGGTGGCGCTCTCGGCGGCCAGACAGAAACGGCCGATGAGCTGGCTGGTGGCGTCCTTCAGCCGGGCCTGGGCGATCGCCGATCCGTCGTAGCCGTGCGGCCACCACTCCTGGCCGATGAGGCGGTCCAGCGCGTCGGACAGCTGCTGCGGGTCGGTGTCCGCGGGGACGTACCGGCCGATGGCGACGTCCCAGATCGCCCGGCGCTCCGGCTCGGCGTCCAGGCAGTTGGGGTCGATGTGCCCGGCGTGCAGCCCGTCCTCGAAGTCGTGGACCGAGTAGGCCACGTCGTCGGACCAGTCCATGACCTGGGCCTCGAAGCACTTGCGGTCCTGCGGGGCGCCCTTGCGGAACCAGTCGAAGACCGGCAGGTCGTCCTCGTACACCCCGAATTTGGGCGAGCCGGGGTCGGTGGGGTGGGCGCCCCGGGGCCAGGGGTACTTGGTGGCGGCGTCGAGCGCGGCGCGGGTGAGGTTGAGGCCCACGCTGACCAGTTCCCCGGTGCGGGTGTCGGGGACGAAGCGCTTGGGTTCGAGCCGGGTCAGCAGCCGCAGCGACTGGGCGTTGCCCTCGAATCCGCCGCAGTCGGACGCGAAGTCGTTGAGCGCCTGCTCGCCGTTGTGTCCGAAGGGCGGGTGGCCCATGTCGTGGGAGAGGCAGGCGGCCTCGACCAGGTCGGGGTCGCAGCCGAGCGCGGCGCCGAGTTCGCGGCCGACCTGGGCGCATTCCAGGGAGTGCGTGAGCCGGGTGCGGGGGCTGGCGTCCCAGGCGTAGCTGCGGGTGCCGGGGGTGACGACCTGGGTCTTCCCGGCGAGCCTGCGCAGCGCGGCGGAGTGCAGCACGCGGGCGCGGTCGCGCTGGAAGGCGGTGCGGCCGGGCCGTTTGTCCGGCTCGGTGTCCCAGCGCTCGGCGTCGGCCGCCCCGTAGGGCCCTGTCCCGGTGCCCGGGGTGCCGTGGGTGGGGAGTGTGCCGTGCGCAGCGTCCGTGCCGTCCGTGCCGTTCATGGGACCGACATTAATCGGCCGGACCGACAAGCGGGCTCAGGCAGAGACCGGGAAAGGTGTGTTCATCAGAGTTTCGTACGTGGATGCGCCGGCGGCCCGCGCCTGGTCGTAGCGGTGCAGCAGCAGGCGGGCCATGGCGGGATGCGCGCCGAGCGGTGCCGAGGCGATCCAGGGCGCGGCGTCGGCGGCGGCCGAGGCGAAGCGGCCGGGGGCGGCGAAGTACGAGGCGACGGCGACCCGGCGGCGGCCCCGGGCGGCCAGCGCGCGCAGGGCGGCCGGGATCGTGGGCGTCGCGGCGGAGGCGTACGCGGGCACGACGGGCACCCCGCCCAGCCGTTCGCCGAGGAGCCGCGCGGTGCGGCGGGTGTCGGCGGCGGACTCGGGGTCCCGGGATCCGGCGGCGGCCAGGACGACGGCGCTGTTGCGGTTGCCGTCGTCCGAGGGGCGCCAGCCCGCTTCGGTGAGCCTGCCGTGCAGCGCCTCGACCAGCAGCGGGTGGGGTCCCAGGGGCCCGGCGGTCCGGGTGCGCAGGGCGGGGGCGCCGGCGACGGCCTCGGGGATGTCCTGTTTGACGTGGTAGCCGCGGCTCAGCAGCAGCGGTACGAGGACCGCCTCGCCGCTGCCGAGGTCGTCCAGGGTCTTCGGCAGGAGGGGTGCGTCGATCTCGATGTGGCCGAGGCGGACGTCGAGGGCCGGCCGCAGCTCCCGCACCCGGTCCAGGAGTTCCGTCACCGTGTGCAGCGCCCGCGGGTCGCGGCTGCCGTGGGCGACCGCGACGAGGGCGGGGGCGGCGGGGACCAGGGGGTGCACGTTGTGGTGCGGGGGCTGTTGCCGGGTGCGGTGCATGGGCCGTCGGGTTCCGTTCAGGGAGACGAGGCTGAGCTGGGTGCCGAGCTGTGCGGTGATGCGGGTCAGCAGTTGCGCCGTGCTGTCGAGGGGCAGGGACTCCTGGGAACGTTCCGGTGCCGGCTCCGTCATGGACCGATGGTGCCGGGCACAGGTTGCCGCGTCGTTGCGTACCGGTCACGGGTCTTTTCCGCCGCCTCACCGCGCGCCCGGCCCCGCTGTCAGGCCCCGGCGACGGCCTGGGGCCCCACCCGTGCCGCGTACAGCCGCTCGATGACGGCGGCGACCCCGTCCTCCTCGTTGGTCAGGGTGTGCGCGGGCACGGCGGCCAGGACGGCGGGGTGGGCGTTGGCCATGGCGTAGCCGGTGCCCGCCCACTCCAGGACGCTGAGGTCGTTGGGCATGTCGCCGAAGGCGATGACCTCGGCGGCCTCGATGCCCCGGGCCGCGCACAGCCGGGACAGGGTGCCGGCCTTGGTGACGCCGGGGGCGCTGATCTCCAGCAGTCCGCGCCCGCCCGAGTGGGTGAGCTGCACCGCGTCGCCGGCGCCCTGCCGGGCGGCGGCCAGCAGGGTGTCCGCGTCGAGCCGGTCCGACCAGGCGAGCAGCTTGGTGACGGGGGCCTGGGTGAGCCACAGCTCGGCGAGGGAGGGCACGGGCAGTTCGGCGCCGGCGTCCTCGGACAGGCGCAGCCGGTAGGCCGGTTCGTAGAACACCTGGTTGCCGGTCTCCAGCGCGAAGCCGACCTCGGGCACCGCGGCGGCGAGCGCCGTGGCGACCTGCCGGGCGAGGGCCAGGGACAGGACGCGGGAGGAGACGACGCTGCGGGTCGCGATGTCGTAGACGAGTGCGCCGTTGCTGCACACCGCGGTGCCGGTGAGGCCGGTGGCCCCGGCGAGCCGGTCGACGAAGCGGGGCGGGCGGGCGGTGACGATGACGATCTCGGCGCCGGCGTCCTCGGCGGTGCGCAGGGCGCGCACAGTGCGGGCGGAGGGGGCGCCGTCGTCGCGGAGCAGGGTGCCGTCCAGGTCGGACGCGATCAGCCGGGGAAGCAACATCGGCCGATGCTACGTGGGACGCATCTCACAGAACCCCGCGGGCCGTCCGCTCGTCCAGTCAGAGGGGGCAGCGCGACAGACAGCGGCGGAACGGGAACAGGGGGGCTTCATGCGGTGGGGTGCACGGGGAGCGGGACAGCGGCTGAGGCGGGCGGCCGGGCGGGTGCGGCGGGGCGCCGGGCGGGTGCGGCCCCGGCTGCCGAGGACCCGGCGGGGGCGGCGCCTGGCCGTCCAGGGGCTGATGGCCGCCTGTGTGCTGGGCCTGGCGCCCGCCACCTGGATGCACACGGTGGCCGAGTCCCGGATCAGGACCTCGGCCGATGTGCCGGCGCAGCAGGTCGCGGTGGTGTTCGGCGCGGGGCTGTGGGACGGCAAGCCGTCCCCGTATCTCGCCAACCGGCTGCGCACGGCCGCCGGGCTCTACCGGGACAAGAAGGTGGAGGTCGTCCTGGTGACCGGTGACAACAGCCGGGTGGAGTACGACGAGCCGGACGCGATGCGGACGTTCCTGGTGGCGCACGGGGTGCCGGACAGCCGGATCGTCAGCGACTTCGCGGGCTTCGACACCTGGGACTCCTGTGTGCGGGCCCGGAAGATCTTCGGGGTCGAGCGCGCGGTGCTGGTGAGCCAGGGCTTCCACATCCGGCGGGCGATCGCGCTGTGCCGGGCGGCGGGGATCGACGCGTACGGCGTCGGGGTCGAGGCCCGGCACGACGCGACCTGGTACTACGGCGGGACGCGGGAGGTGTTCGCGGCGGGCAAGGCGGCGCTGGACGTCCTGTTCAAGCCGGATCCGCACTTCCTCGGGCCGAGGGAGAAGGGGGTGGCGGAGGCGCTGGCGGCGAAGGACCGCTGACGGCCGGACCGCCTCCCCCGTCAGCCGGTCGCCTCCCCCGTCAGAGGGAGGTGACCGGCGCCGTCTGGGCCGAGACCCAGCCGAGGTAGCGGGCGCTGCCCCGGAGCACCGGCAGGGCGATGATCTCGGGGGTCTCGTAGTCGTGCGCCTCCTCGATGTACGCCTGCAGCTCGTCGTACCGCTCGGCGGTCGTCTTGAGCAGCAGCTGCCACTCCTCGGTGGTCTCGACCGCGTTCTGCCAGCGGTAGACCGAGGTGACGGGCGCGGAGATCTGCACGCAGGCGGCGAGCCGTGCCTCCACCGCGCCCCGCGCCAGGATCCGGGCCTTCTCCTCGCTGTCCGTCGTGGTCAGTACGGCCAGCCATGCCGGTGTCGTCACTTCGGTCTCCTCGCAGCGGTCGGCGGTCCCCCTCCCCCGATTGTCCGGCAGCGGGCCGCCGCCGCCAGGTCAGCCGCCGTACGGATGGGCCGCCTTCGCGTCCCGCAGCGCCCGGCCCCACCAGAACAGCTGGTCGAGCAGTGTCTTCGCGGCGGCGTCGGGGCCGGCCGGGTCCCGGTGCCTGCCCTCGTCGTCGAACAGGGCGCCGGCGTGGTGGAAGGAGACGGTGTCGCGGATCGAGACGGCGTGCAGTTCGGCGAAGACCTGGCGCAGGTGCTCGACCGCCCGCAGCCCGCCGGAGACCCCGCCGTAGGAGACGAAGGCGACCGGCTTGGCCTGCCATTCGGCGCGGTGCAGGTCGATGAGGTTCTTGAGCGGGGCCGGGTAGGAGTGGTTGTACTCGGGGGTGATGACGACGAACGCGTCGGCGGCGGCCAGCCGGGCCGAGACCTCGGCCAGCACCTCCCGGGTCCGGGGGTCCGGGCTGTAGGAGAGGGCCGTGGGGAGGTCGAGCGCGGCGACGTCGATGAGGTCGGTCTCCAGGGCGGAGCGGCCGGCGGCCCGTGCCAGGAACCAGTCGGCGATGACGGGCGCGAACCGTCCCTCGCGGTTGCTGGCGAGGATGACCGCCACCTTCAGGGGAGCGGCGGGCGCGGGCGTGGTGGCTGCGGAGTTCTCCGCTGTGGTGAGGTCCATGGGCAAGAGGCTCGTACATCAACCATGGTTGAGGTCAAGCGCGGTCTCCGGCGGGCCGTCCGCCGGGCGTGTCGGCATACGGTGGACGCCATGACGACTCCAGCGGCCACCCCCTTCCCCTACGCCGAGTTCGACGGTCATCCGGCCACCGAGGACGACCTGCGCACGGCCGTCTTCTTCAACTACGGCCACTTCACCGCCCTCCAGGTCAGGGACGGGCGGGTGCGCGGCCTGGGGCTGCATCTGGCCCGGCTGGACGCGGCGAACCGGGAGCTGTTCGAACTCCCCCTGGACGGCGGCCGGGTGCGCGGACTGATCCGGCACGCGCTGGAGAGCGCGGGGACGGCGGACGCCTCGGTGCGGGTGCAGGCGTACCTGCCGCCGGAGGCCGGCCGGACGAGCGTCATGGTGACGGTGCGCGGCCCGGTCCGGATGACACCGGAGCCCAGGAGCCTGATGTCCGTCCCGTTCGCACGCACCGCGCCGCATCTCAAGCGGCCGGGCGAGTTCGGCCAGACCTACTACGCGCATCTGGCCCGCCGTTCGGGCTTCGACGACGCGCTGCTGGCCCTGCCCGACGGCTCGGTGACCGAGGGGGCGATCACCAACATCGGATTCTGGGACGGCACTTCGGTCATCTGGCCGCAGGCCCCGGCACTGTCCGGCACCACCATGGCGCTGCTGGAGCAGGAGTTGCCGGGCGCGGGCGTCCCGACGCTGCGCAGGCCGGTGACGCTGGACGGCCTCGGCGCCTTCCGCTCGGCGTTCGTCACCAATTCGCAGGGCATGGCGCCGGTCGCCCGGATCGACACCACCGCCTTCACGGTCGACGGGGAGCTGATGCGGCGCCTGGAGGCGGCGTACGAGGCCGCGCCGCAGGACGCCGTCTGACGCACCCCGCCCGAGGAGGCACGATGGGCGGCATGGAGATCCCCACCGAAGACCCGCGCCCGCCCGTGCGGGTCCACCCCGTGCAGATCCATATCGAGGGCTCGGACCTGCCCGGCCGCGTCTGCGGGCCGGGCGGCGACTTCCCCGGCTACGAGAACATCCATGTGGGCGTGCAGCGCCGGGACCGGCCCGGCGAGCTGCTCGGACTGCTCCCCGGCGACGCGCCCGCCGCCCGCTGGACCCTCGAGTGCACCGCCGAGGCCGGCGCGGAGGGTGTCGAGATCCGCGGGCCGTATGTGCAGAACCGGCTCGGCGGGCGCTTCGTCTACCTGTCCTGGGGCACGGTCGACGCCACCGGGCTCTTCTCGATGTTCCGGCGGGCGAAGCTGATGTTCGCCGACATCGACGCGGATGTCCTCGAAGCGGCCGTACGCTCCGGGCACCTCACCGCACGGCTGCCGCTCTCCGACGCCGAGGGGCGCCCGCGCTGCGCCCGGATCAGGCCGCCCGCCATCGCGTGGTCCGCGACCGCGCCGCAGTGAGCGGGGCCGGCCGGTAACGCAGTCCGACCCTTCCGGGCCCAGGGGGGGGTGGGTCCGGAAGGGTCGGCGGCCGGGGGCGGCTGCGCACACCGTCCCGTGGGGGGTGTCATGCGTGTGCCCGGCGACGACCGGTGCATGCATGTGATGTGCATCACATTACCCATGGGGGCCGTCACCCGATCGGCACCGGGCCGCGAAGAAGGGTCCCCACTTCCCGCCATCACCGCCGTGACCTGCGGACATACGGGGTGGCAAGGAGGCGGAGCCGGTCCGTACGGGTGAAAGCTGACTCGGTGTCAGCAGGCATCGGGGCCCGGCGGGCGGTTGGCTCGGAGCACGGACCACCCGCCAGCGCCCCTTGCTCGGAGGAACTCCCCATGCGCAGTCCCGCCCGTCTCGTGACCGGCACCGCTGCCACGGCACTCGCCGCGGCCGCGCTCGGCCTCGGTGCCGCCGCCCCGTCCGCGTACGGGGACGAACTGGGGCCACTGGAGATCACTCCCGCGAGCGCCGCCCCGGGCACCACCGTCACGGTGAACACCAATGTCTGCGGGGGCGACACCGGCGCCACGGGTGACACCGGCGCGCTGGACGCGCCGAAGTTCGCGCTCGCCCCGGCCACCCTCAAGGAGGTCCTGGCCGGTTCGTTCCGGGTGCCGGGCAATGTCGAACCCGGGCCGTACAGCATCGATGTGGCCTGTGAGAACGGCAAGGAGGCCACCGGCGAGATCGAGGTGAAGGCCGCGGGCACGGCGGGCAAGGACGCCGCCGACAGCGCGCCGGACCCCGCGTCCGCCTCCGCCTCCGGCGAGGCCGAGGAGTCCCCCGCAGGTGCCGGTCTGCCCTCGGACCTCTACGACACCGAGGAGTACGACCCCACCGGGCTCGACGAGGCCGAGGCCTCCGGTTCCGCCCTCGTGCCGGACGCTCCCGCCGACCCGGGCCGGGGCACCCCCAGCGAGCGGCCGGTCCCCTCGGAGCGGCCGAGCTCTCCCGGACGCGACAGCGCGTCCGGAGACCGCGAGACCCCCTCCGGCCACCGCACCACGGCCGCACCCACCGCCCCCACGGGGCATGTGAAGACCGGTATCGGCGGCAGCGTCGGACCGGACACCACCCAGATCGCGGCGGGAGCCGGCGTTCTCGCCGCTACCGCCGTCGGCGGAGCCTGGCTCCTGCGTCGCCGGGCGAGCGGCACGCGGGACGGCAGCTGACGGAGACTTCCACCTCTCCGTACCGCCCGGTGTCCGTCCCGGTGGCCCCGCGCCACCGGGACGGGACCGTTTCCCCCGTCCCTCCCTCGTCCACCCGGAGGACGACCGTGTCCCAGAAGGCCAAGGGCTGGCTGCTCGTCGTCGCGGCGCTGGCCGGTGTCTGGCTGATCCGGAACGGCGCGGACACCCGGCTCACCCCGCCCGCCCCCGCCTCGGCCGAGGCCTTCGCCGCAGGCCCCGCGCTGCTGCCGGGCTCCCCCGTCGCCGAGCCGCTGCGGCCCTCGGCCCCCGTCCGCATCTCCATCCCCAGCATCCGGGTCGACGCCCCGATGATGCGGCTCGGGCTCGGCGCGGACGGCAGCCTCGACGTGCCGCCGGCCGGGAACACCGACATCGTCGGCTGGTACAAGGACGGCACCCCGCCCGGCGCCAAGGGCACGGCGATCGTCGCGGGCCATGTCGACAACGCCCAGGGCCCGTCCGTCTTCTACGACCTGGGCGCGCTGAAGAAGGGCAGCTCGGTCGAGGTGCTCCGGCAGGACGGCCGGACCGCCGTCTTCTCGGTCGACGCGATCGAGGTGTACGAGAGCGACGACTTCCCCGACCAGCGGGTGTACGGCGCGTCGGAGCAAGCCTCGCTGCGGCTGATCACCTGCGGCGGTGGGTTCTCCGCGGCGACGGGCTACCGGGGCAACGTGGTGGCGTACGCCCATCTCACCGGGGTGCGCTGAGGGCTGCGGTCAGGCGTGCCACTGGTCGAAGGCGAGCTTGGCGACCAGCGAGAAGACGACCACCAGCAGCACCCCGCGCACGAACTCGCTGCCCTTGCGCAGCGCCATCCGCGCCCCGAGCAGACCGCCCGCCAGGTTGAACACCGCCATCAGCGCGGCCAGCTGCCACAGCACATTGCCCTGGTAGGCGAACATCGCGAGGGCCCCGGCGTTGGTGCAGACGTTGACGATCTTGGCGGTGGCGGAGGCCGTCACCAGGTCGAGGTGGAGCACGGCGGTCAGCGCCAGGACCAGGAAGGTGCCGGTACCGGGCCCGAACAGCCCGTCGTACAGGCCGATCCCGCCGCCCACCAGGACGATCGCGGTGACGGTGCGGGCCCGGGTGACCTGCGGCGCGACGCCGTCCCCGGCCGCCCGGCCGAACTGCGGCCGCAGCATCACGAACGCCGCCACCCCCAGCAGCACCACCATGATCACCGGGCGCAGCACCTCGCTGCTGATCCCGGCGGCGAAGAAGGCGCCGGTCATCGATCCGGCCAGGGCCGCGAGGCCGATCCGTACGGCCGTGCCGACCCGCACCGGCGCTCTGCGGGCGTAGGTGACGGCGGCGCCCGAGGTGCCGACGATGGCGACCGCCTTGTTGGTGCCGAGGATCTGCGCGGCCGGCAGGTGCGGCAGGCCCAGCAGCAGCGCGGGCAGCAGGAGCAGTCCGCCGCCCCCGACCACGGCGTCGATCCAGCCGGCCGCCGCGGCGGCGAGGCACAGCACAACGAGCGTGGTCAGGGTGATGTCGGGCATGACCGCGACCCTAAGGAGAACATGTGTGCGCCGTCCAACCGTCTCGGATCCCGGCGCGCACCCCGGGCCTCACAGACCCGCCCGGTGGGCGCTGAGCGCAAGGTTCCTCCCGGGAAACAGCGGGGATCCGGCCGGGTAACACCCGCCGGACACGCTTCCCGTCATGAGCACACAGGCCCCGGGCCTGCCGCCCCTGCCCCACTGCTCACCGACTCCACTGCTCACCGACGACGGAGGCCTCTGAGATGCCGGTGTCCCCTTCCCCGACTTCCCCGACCGCGCCTCCCTCCGTGCCGACCCTCGTGGTCGTCGGGCACGGGATGGTCGGCCAGCGGTTCCTGGAGGCCCTCGCCGACCGCGGGCTGACGCCCGCCGCCGGCGCAGCGCGGGTCGTCGTCCTGTGCGAGGAGCCGCGCGCCGCCTACGACCGGGTCCAGCTCACCTCGTACTTCTCGGGCCGCACACCACAGGACCTCTCCCTGGTCGAGCCGGGCTTCATGGAGCGGCACGGCTTCGAGCTGCGCCTCGGTGACGCGGCGCGGTCCCTGGACCGCGCGGCCCGCACGGTCACCGCGCGCTCCGGCGAGGTCTTCGGGTACGACACGCTGGTGCTGGCCACCGGCTCCGCCCCGTTCGTCCCGCCCGTCCCCGGTAAGGACAGCGAGGGCTGCTTCGTCTACCGCACCATCGATGACCTGCGCGCGATCGAGGCCTACGCGAAGAAGGCGACGACCGGCGCGGTCGTCGGCGGCGGGCTGCTCGGCCTGGAGGCGGCGGACGCCCTGAAGGGGCTCGGCCTCGACACCCACGTGGTGGAGTTCGCGCCCCGGCTGATGCCGGTGCAGGTCGACGAGGGCGGAGGCGCCGCGCTGCTGCGCACCGTCGAGGAGATGGGCCTGACCGTCCACACGGGGGTCGGCACCCAGGAGGTCACCGCGGACGAGGACGGGGCGGTGAACGGGATGTCGCTCTCCGACGGCTCGTCGCTCGCCGCGGACCTGGTGGTCTTCTCGGCCGGGGTACGGCCGCGCGACCAGCTGGCCCGGGACGCCGGACTGGCGGTCGGGCCGCGCGGCGGCGTCGTCGTCGACGAGGAGTGCCGGACCTCCGACCCTGCGGTCTTCGCCATCGGGGAGTGCGCGCTCGCCTCGGACGGGCGGGTATACGGACTGGTGGCGCCGGGCTACGAGATGGCGCAGACGGCCGCCGAGGTGATCGCGGGCGGACGGGCGGAGTTCACCGGCGCCGACCTCTCGACGAAGCTGAAGCTGCTCGGGGTGGACGTGGCCTCGTTCGGCGACGCGCACGGGAGCACCGAGGGCTGCCTCGACGTCACGTACGCGGACTCCCGCTCCGGGGTCTACAAGAAGCTCGTGATCGCGCGGGACGGCACCCTGCTCGGCGGGGTGCTGGTGGGCGACGCGGACCAGTACGGCACGCTGCGTCCGATGACCGGCACGGTCCTGCCGGTCGCCCCCGAGCAGCTGGTGCTGCCGGCGGGCGCGGGCGGCCCGGTCGCGCTGGGCCCCTCCGCCCTGCCCGACGAGGCGGTGATCTGCTCCTGCCACAACGTCACCAAGGGCGCGGTCCGCGCGCACACCACCCTGCCCGAGGTGAAGAAGTGCACCAAGGCGGGCACCGGATGCGGCAGTTGCGTCAAGGTGATCGGCCGGCTCCTCCCGCAGAGCCAGGACGCGGGCCTGTGCGGCTGCTTCCCGTACACCCGCAGCGAGCTGTACGAGATCGTCCGCACCCTGGGGATCACCTCCTACGCGGAGCTGCTCGACTCGCACGGCCGTGAGGCGGCGCGCGGTGGTGACGGCTGCGAGGTGTGCAAGCCGACGGTCGGCTCGGTCATCGCCTCGCTGGCGCCGACCGTCGGCGCCGGCGGATACGTCCTGGACGGCGAGCAGGCGGCGCTCCAGGACACCAACGACCACTTCCTGGCCAACCTCCAGCGCAATGGCTCGTACTCGGTCGTGCCGCGCATCCCCGGCGGCGAGATCACCCCGGAGAAGCTGATCGTGATCGGCGAGGTGGCCCGGGACTTCGGGCTCTACACCAAGATCACCGGCGGTCAGCGGATCGACCTGTTCGGCGCCCGCGTCGACCAGCTGCCGCTGATCTGGACCCGGCTGGTCGACGCGGGCTTCGAGTCGGGGCACGCGTACGGGAAGTCGCTGCGGACGGTCAAGTCCTGCGTGGGGCAGACCTGGTGCCGCTACGGCGTGCAGGACTCCGTGAAGATGGCGATCGACCTGGAGCTGCGCTACCGGGGTCTGCGCTCCCCGCACAAGCTGAAGTCGGCGGTCTCGGGCTGTGCCCGGGAGTGCGCGGAGGCCCGGGGCAAGGACTTCGGGATCATCGCCACGGCCGGTGGCTGGAATCTGTACGTGGGCGGCAACGGCGGCGCCACCCCGCGCCACGCGGACCTGCTCGCCCAGGATCTGTCCGATGCCGAACTGGTCCGGCTGATCGACCGGTTCCTGATGTTCTACATCCGCACGGCGGACCGGCTGGAGCGCACCTCGGCCTGGCTGGAGCGCATCGACGGCGGCCTGGAGCACGTACGGGACGTGGTCGTGCACGACACGCTCGGGCTCTGCGACGAACTGGAGCGGCTGATGGCCGACCATGTGCGCGGCTACCGCGACGAGTGGGCCGAGACCATCAGCGACCCGGAGCGGCTGCGCCGGTTCGTCACCTTCGTCAACGCACCCGACGCACCCGATCCATCGGTGAAGTTCGTCCCGGAACGCGACCAGGTCAAGCCCGATCTGGACATCCTCGCCGGTCCGGTGCTCGCCGTCCGCACCCTCGAAGGGACCGCCTCCTGATGACCGCCCAGACGCCGGAGACCGCGCAGGACACCCGGGTCGTCCGGGTCGCCACCGGGACCGGCTGGCTCACCGTGTGCCACCGCGCGCTGCTGACACCGGGCCGCGGGGTCGCCGCCCTGCTCCCGGACGGCCACCAGGTCGCGCTGTTCATGGACCGCGCGGGCCGCGCGTACGCGATCGACAACCGCGACCCCTTCACCGGCGCGTACGTCCTCTCGCGCGGGCTGGTCGGCTCGGCGGACGGGGCGCCCTTCGTCGCCTCGCCGCTGCTGAAACAGCGCTTCGACCTGGCGACGGGCGCCTGTCTGGACGACGACGGGGTGCGCGTGGCGGTCTACGAAGTCCGCGCGGACTGACCGCCGTTCGGCACGGACGAGGGACCGCGGGAGCCCGAGGGGCGGGCACTTCCGGCCATCGGCGCGGTCGGTCGTACGCTTGATCCATGAACCGGGTCCGGTACGCGAGCGACATTCCCGACCAGAGCGGCCGCACGGCCGTGGTGACGGGAGCCAACAGCGGGATCGGGCTGATCACCGCCCGGGAGCTGGCACGACGCGGGGCCAGGGTGCTGCTCGCCTGCCGCGACGAGCAGCGCGGCAAGGAGGCCGCCGCCCGCATCCGGCGCGCGGTGCGGAGCGCGGACGTGGAGTTCGCGGCGCTGGATCTGGCCGATCTCGCCTCGGTACGGGAGTTCGCCGAGGCGTACCGCGCGGACACCCTCGATCTGCTGATCAACAACGCCGGTGTGATGGCCCTTCCCTACGGCAGGACCGCCGACGGCTTCGAGACCCAGTTCGGCGTCAACCACCTGGGGCACTTCGCCCTCACCGGGCTGCTGCTGCCGAAGCTGCTGCACACCCCGGGCGCCCGCGTGGTGAGCGTCTCCAGCGGGCTGCACGCGCTGTCCGACATCGACATCGGCGACCTCAACAGCGAGCGCGACTACCGCCGCTGGATCGCCTACGCCCGCTCCAAGACGGCCAATCTGCTCTTCGTCCACGAACTGGCCCGGCGGGCTGCGGCGGCCGGCAGCGGCCTGGTGGCCGCCGCCGCGCACCCCGGCTACGCCTCGACCAATCTGCAGACGGCGGGCGCCCGGATGGAGAACCGCAGGGCGGCGGAGCGGGTCATCGGGCTCGGCAACCGGATCATCGCCCAGCCCGCGTCCGCGGGCGCCCTGCCGACGCTGCACGCGGCGACCGCCCCCGGTGTCCGCCCCGACTCGTTCACCGGCCCCCGGCTGCTGGGCTGGCGCGGGGCCCCGGCCCCGTCCTGGCGGGCGCGGTGGACGCTCAGCGATGTGACGAGCGAGCGCCTGTGGGTGGCGTCGGAGCAGCTGACGGGGGTGCCGGTCTCCTTCGCGGGGGCCGGGGCCTGAGGACGCGGCTCAGCCCTGGTCCCCGACGGCGGACGGGTCCATCCAGACGACCTCCCAGATGTGGTGGTCGGGGTCCTGGAAGGACCGGCCGTACATGAAGCCGAGGTCCTGCGGCTCGTTGGCGGGCGATCCGCCGGAGGCGAGGGCCGTGTCCGCCAGCTCGTCCACCTTCTCGCGGCTGTCGGCGCTGAGCGCGAGGATCACTTCGGTGGTCGTCGAGGCGTCCGCGATCTCCTTCTTGGTGAAGTCCTTGAAGCGCGGCTCCTCCAGGAGCATGGCGAAGATCGTGTCGCTGATGACCAGACAGGCGGTGTGGTCGTCGCTGAACTGGGGGTTGAAGGAGTAGCCCAGCTTGCCGAAGAACCCCTTGGTCGTCTCCAGGTCCTTGACCGGCAGGTTCACGAAGATCATCTGAGGCATGACCGTCTCACTCTCTCGGTGTGCTTCCCGCGTGCGCTTCCCGAACGCGAGGTACGAGAGGTAGACGCCGGGGCCGCCGGGAACTCATCGGTGCCGGCGGAGAAAGTCCTCGCTCAGGAGACGGCGACCGGTGCGCCGCCCCTCAGCAGCGAGCCGCCCAGCGGGGTCAGGGTGTGCAGGACCGAGCTGCCGTGCCGCAGGGTGTGCACGAGCCCCGCCTCGCGCAGTACACAGGCGTGCTGGCTCGCGGAGGCGAGGGAGACACCGGCGCGGCGGGCCAGCTCACTGGTGGTGCAGCCGTCGCCGATGGCCCGCAGGACCGTGGAGCGGGTGTGGCCGAGGAGCCGGCCGAGCCAGGGGCCCGGCTCGGCGAAGCCCGGGGCGCAGGAGTGCGCGACCGGGTAGACGAGGACGGGCGGGAGCAGCGGGTCGCGCAGGACGACCGGGGCGCCCCGGCAGAAGAACGACGGCTGGAGGAGGAGCCCGCGCCCGTCCAGGTGGAGATCGCGGTCGACCGGGTAGTCCGCCTCCAGGACGGGGGCCCGCCAGCGGATCACCGGCGGGAGCGAGGCGAGCAGCTCGTCGGCGCCGCCGTCGAGGAGGGCGCGGCCCCGGACGGCGCGGTCGGCCTCCACGGCGGACTGGATGTGCGGCCAGTAGGGCGCGACGGCGGCGCGGTGGTAGTCGCGCAGCGCTCCGGCGAGATGGCCCAGGGACTCGGCGCGCCCTTCGCGCAGCGGTTCGAGGAGGGCGGGGCGGGCCGCCCGGCGGGGCGCGGCCGCCCGGGCGCCGGCCGTTCCCCCGGCGCCCAGCACCGCCATCTCCGCCTTCAGCCGCTCGGGCGAAGTCGCGCGCAGGGCCTCCATTCCGGCGGTGAAGTCCAGCGGGTCGGCACTTTCCTGAGAAGGCGTCAGAAAGTCGGGGAAATAGCCGCGTGGCGGAACGACCGCGGACAGCAGACGTACTTCGGCATTCAACCTCGGCCGGGTTTCCGCCCGCCATTTCCCGAACACCGCGGAGGCCCTCCGGTCCCTCAGCCGGTGAAAACTGAGAATGGTCTCCCACAGCGCGTCCGGCCCGGAGGCCATCCGCACCTTGGAAAGGTCCCATCCGGAGACATGGATACGCAGCACCGAACTCCCACCCCTTGCACCTGCAATTACCCCCGCGCAAGTGTATGCGAGTCGTAACAGCACGTCACCACGGGGTTTCGGCCAGAGGTGAAACGTCTCGCCCCGAACCACCGTCACCCGAAAGGCTGTACGACGTCGGGTGCGATTCCGGAGCCACCGGAAGAGCGAGTGAAGGCCGTGGGGGGTTTTGCTCGTTCGGCGGCGGTTGGCGAAGGTGCGGCTCCGCACTCGACGGGGGTAAGCCGGGTGCGGTCCATGGATGGGGATCCATGGGCCGCACCCCGGTCCGTTCCGGCCCATATCTTTGCGTATTAAACAAAGCAACGGGGAAATTCCGCTGAACACGACGAGGCGGCGGCACCCCCGCACAGGGTGCCGCCGCCTCCGGGAATTCCGCGCCGGCCGCCGGTCCGGTGAGGGTCGTCCGGACCTGCGGCCGCTGCGGAATCAGTGGCTGTGCCGCCTCATCGGCTGTCGCTGCCCCGCGACTCGGCCGCCGCGCGGCCGGCCTCCAGACGGGCCACCGGAATCCGGAACGGCGAGCAGGAGACGTAGTCCAGGCCCACCTCGTGGAAGAAGTGCACCGACTCGGGGTCGCCGCCGTGCTCCCCGCAGATACCGAGCTTCAGATCGGGGCGGGTCGCCCGGCCGGCCGCGACGGCGCTGCGTACCAGCGAGCCCACGCCGTCCTTGTCGATCGTCTCGAACGGCGACACCCCGAAGATGCCCTTCTCCAGGTACGCGGTGAAGAACGAGGCCTCCACGTCGTCGCGGGAGAAGCCCCACACCGTCTGGGTCAGGTCGTTGGTGCCGAAGGAGAAGAACTCCGCCGCCTCGGCGATCTGACCGGCGGTCAGCGCCGCGCGGGGCAGCTCGATCATCGTGCCGATCTTCAGCTTGAGGTCGGTTCCGGTGGCGGCCTGGACCTCGGCGATGACCCGGTCGGCCTCCTCGCGGACGATCTCCAGCTCCTGGACCGTGCCCACGAGCGGGATCATGATCTCGGCGCGCGGGTCGCCCTTGGCGTTCTTGCGCTCCGCAGCGGCCTCGGCGATCGCCCGTACCTGCATGGCGAACAGGCCGGGGATGACCAGGCCCAGACGCACCCCGCGCAGCCCGAGCATCGGGTTCTGCTCGTGCAGCTTGTGCACGGCCTGGAGCAGCCGGAGGTCGTTCTCGTTGGCGTCCTTGCGGGACTCCGCGAGCGCCACCCGGACCGAGAGCTCGGTGATGTCGGGCAGGAACTCGTGCAGCGGCGGGTCGAGCAGCCGTACGGTGACGGGCAGTCCGTCCATCGCCTCGAACAGCTCGATGAAGTCGGCCTTCTGCAACGGCAGCAGCTGGTCGAGCGCCGTCTCGCGCTCCTGGTCGGTGTCGGCCAGGATCAGCTTCTCGACCATCTCGCGGCGCTCGCCGAGGAACATGTGCTCGGTCCGGCACAGCCCGATGCCCTGGGCGCCGAAGCGGCGGGCGCGCAGGGCGTCCTCCGCGTTGTCCGCGTTGGCGCGCACCCGCAGCCGGCGCACCCGGTCCGCGTACGCCATGATCCGGTGCACGGCGGCGACCAGCTCGTCGGCGTCGTCGGCGCCCGCGTGCATCCGGCCCTCGAAGTACTCGACGACCGGCGACGGCACGACGGGGACCTCACCGAGGTACACCTTGCCGGTGGAGCCGTCCACCGAGACGATGTCGCCCTCCTCCACCACGGTCTCGCCGACGGTGAGCCGACGGCGCTTGGTGTCGACCTCGATCTCCTCGGCGCCGCAGACACAGGTCTTGCCCATGCCCCGGGCGACGACGGCGGCGTGCGAGGTCTTGCCGCCGCGCGAGGTCAGGATGCCCTCGGCGGCGATCATGCCGTCGAGGTCGTCCGGGTTGGTCTCGCGGCGGATCAGGATGACCTTCTCGCCGGACCGGGACCACTTGACGGCGGTGTACGAGTCGAAGACCGCCTTGCCGACGGCCGCGCCCGGCGAGGCCGCGATGCCCCGGCCGAGCAGCTGGGTCCTGGTGTCGTGGTCGAAGCGGGGGAACATCAGCTGCGCCAGCTGCGCCCCGTTGACCCGCTGAAGGGCCTCGGCCTCGTCGATGAGCCCCTGGTCCACGAGCTGCGTGGCGATCCGGAAGGCGGCACCGGCGGTGCGCTTGCCGACCCGGGTCTGGAGCATCCAGAGCTGGCCGCGCTCAATGGTGAACTCGATGTCGCAGAGATCCTTGTAGTGGTTCTCCAGCGTCTCCATGATCTGCATGAGCTGGTCGTACGACTTCTTGTCGATCGACTCCAGATCGGCGAGCGGGACCGTGTTGCGGATGCCCGCGACGACGTCCTCGCCCTGTGCGTTCTGGAGGTAGTCGCCGTAGACGCCCTGGTGGCCGCTGGCCGGGTCACGGGTGAACGCGACGCCCGTGCCGGAGTCGGGGCCGAGGTTGCCGAAGACCATGGAACAGATGTTGACGGCGGTGCCGAGGTCGCCGGGGATGCGCTCCTGGCGGCGGTAGAGCTTGGCGCGGTCGGTGTTCCACGAGTCGAAGACCGCCTTTATGGCCAGGTCCATCTGCTCGCGCGCGTCCTGCGGGAAGTCGCGTCCGGCGTCCCGCGTGACGATCTTCTTGAAGTCCTTGACCAGCTTCTTCAGGTCGGCCGCGTCCAGATCGACGTCGACGGTGACGCCCTTGGCCTCCTTCGCCGCCTCCAGCGCCTCCTCGAAGAGATCGCCGTCGACGCCGAGCACGGTCTTGCCGAACATCTGGATCAGCCGGCGGTAGGAGTCCCACGCGAACCGCTCGTCGCCCGCCTGGGCGGCGAGGCCGACGACGGAGGCGTCGGAGAGGCCGATGTTGAGGACCGTGTCCATCATGCCGGGCATCGAGAACTTGGCGCCGGAGCGGACCGAGACCAGCAGCGGGTCGTCCGCCTGGCCGAGCTTCTTGCCCATCCGCGCCTCGAGGGCGTCGAGGTGCGCACTCACCTCGTCGCGCAGGGCGGCCGGCTCCTCGCCGCTGTCGAGGTAGACCTTGCATGCCTCGGTGGTGATGGTGAAGCCCGGAGGGACCGGGAGCCCGAGATTGGTCATCTCGGCGAGGTTGGCACCCTTCCCGCCGAGCAGGTCCTTCAGATCCCTGTTGCCCTCGGTGAAGTCGTAGACGAACTTCTGAGCTTCTTTGTGTTCCGACACGGGTCTCGACTCCTCGAGGACGCGGTGGCTGCCCTGACGGCGAGGAACATACCCAGATCGAAGGTGTCTGGGTACGTCCACTTGGCCGTCATACGGCCGCAACCACCTGTCCGCCAGCAGATCTAAAGAATCTCTCCGACGATCAAGCCGAGACCCTCCATTCACCTCTTGAAGGCGGCATGGCCATTTCTTGGGCCTGAGCACTCATTTGAGCGGACCTATTGGCATCTGAGTACATTTCCCGAAGGCTGTTACGTGGCACTGAGTGCCAGGTCTTCCAGAAGTGCAGCCACCGCCATTTCGCTCATCTGAGCACGCACCCGATCAAGGGTGGCGCGAATCACGCCGGCTCCGGACCCCGAATTTCAGGATTCGGACGCCTCAGACAGTCGCTCAGCACCGCGAGGTCCACCTCTTCCAGGCTACGGGCGAACGTCCGCCCCTGCCCGGGGGCCACGGGCAGCAGCGAGGGGACCACCAGCACCCCGCACCCCGCCGCGTCGGCCGACGCGGTGCCGTCCGGGGAGTCCTCCACCGCCACACAGGCCGAGGGCGCGGCCGCGAACCGCCCGGCCGCGGCTCGGTACGGATCCGGATGCGGCTTGGTCCGTACGGTGTCGTCGGCCGACAGCGTGAACGCGAAGTCCACGCCGGCCAGCGACCCGGCGACCACCGCGTCCACCACACTTCTCGGTGAGGCGCTGACCAGGGCGAACGGCACTCCGGCCGCTTCCAGCGAGGCCAGCAGCGCGGCGGCCCCGGGGCGCAGCGGCGCGCCCGCGTCCACCTTCCGGAAGAAGGAGCCGGTCAGCTCGGCGGCGGTCCGGTCCAGCGCGTCGGCGTCCGCGCCGGTGACCCCGATCAGATGAGCGGCGGTGTCCGCGACGGCCCGGCCGACGACCTCCGGGGCGTCGGCGTCGGTCAGCCGGTGGCCGAGCCCGGCCGCGACCTCGCGGGCCGTCTCCCACCACAGCACCTCGGTGTCGACCAGGGTGCCGTCCATGTCGAACAGGACGGCCGCGGGGGCCCTCACGCGTCCGCCCGGCCGTCGGTGCCGCCGGCCCCGGGCGCCGCGCTCCCGCCTCCGGGCACGACGAGCACCGGGCGCGGGACCGGGGTGACCCGTGCCCGTACCCCGGGGGTCAGACCGGTGGCGTCCCGCGAGGGGAGGTCGGCCTTGACCGCGACGCCGTCGGGCAGGTCCAGCAGGACCCGGGTGACCGAGCCGAGGAAGGACGCGGAGACGACCGTGGCCGTGCCGTCCGGGTCGGCGGTGGCGCCGATGTTCTCGGGCCGGATGAGGACGTCGGCCGCCCCCCTGCCCGCCGGGACCTCGCCGTCGACCGGGAGCGCGGTGCCCGCGACCTCCACGCGGCCGTCGCCGGTCAGCCGGCCGGGCAGCCGGTTCATCGTGCCGACGAACTCGGCGACGAACGCGGTGGCGGGGCGTTCGTACAGCTCGGCCGGGGGCGCGCACTGCTCCAGACGGCCCGCGTTGAGGACGGCGACCCGGTCGGCCATGGAGAGGGCCTCCTCCTGGTCGTGGGTGACGAAGATCGTGGTGATGCCGAGCGACAGCTGGAGGCGGCGGATCTCCTCGCGCAGCGTGAGCCGGACCTTGGCGTCCAGCGCGGAGAGCGGTTCGTCGAGCAGCAGCACCCGGGGGCGCAGGGCGAGTGCGCGGGCGAGCGCGACGCGCTGCTGCTGGCCGCCGGACATCTGGTGCGGGAAGCGGCCGGCCTGGTCGGGCAGGCCGACGAGTTCGAGGAGTTCGTGGGCGGTGGCGTGCCGTTCGGCGGTGGCGACGCCCCGCATCCGGGGGCCGAAGGCCACGTTGTCACGGGCGTTGAGGTGCGGGAAGAGGCTGTAGGACTGGAAGACCATGCCGGCGTCGCGCCGGTTGGCGGGGACCGGGGTGATGTCCTCGCCGTCGACCAGGACCTCGCCGGAGTCCGGCTGCTCGAACCCGGCGAGGACCCGCAGCGCGGTGGTCTTGCCGCAGCCGGAGGGGCCCAGCAGGGCGAGGAGTTCGCCGGGTTCGGCGGTGAGGTCGAGTCCGTCGAGGGCCACGGTGGGGCCGAACGCCCGGCGCAGGGAGCGGAATTCCACCCGGGCTCCGGTGGCGGTACGTCCCTCCGGCGCGGTGGTGCCGGCCCGCTCGGGACGTCCTTCGGTGGCGGTGGGCAGGGCTGACATGGGTGGCTACTCCTTGCCGGGGTCGGGGGCGGGGACGGTGCCGGCGGCGGCCGGGACGGAGGGGGCGGAGCCGGTTCCGGCGCGCGAGAGGACGAGCAGCAGGACCCAGGTGATGAGCAGGGAGAGCAGGGAGACGGCGACCGACATCCGGGCCTCGGCACCGGAGACGGAGACGATCCACACCGCGAAGGGCCGGAAGCCCAGCAGCGAGGCGATGGTGTACTCGCCGAGCACCAGCGCCAGGGTCAGGAAGGAGGCCCCGGCGAGCGAGGAGCGCAGGTTGGGCAGGATGACGCGCAGGATCACCTGCGCCCGGCCCGCCCCGCAGTTGCGGGCCGCCTCCACGAGGGTGGGTACGTCGACGGCGCGCAGCCCGGCGTCCAGCGAGCGGTGCACGAACGGCAGCGCGAGCACGGTGTAGGCGAGCACCAGCACCACGGGGAACGATTCGTTCTGCACGGCGATGAACGTCTGGTAGAGCGGGGTGCGCGAGAAGTGGTCGGGCCCCCAGCGCAGCACGGTGGTGATGCCCGTGACCAGGGCGATCGGCGGCACCACCAGCGGCAGCATGCAGACGACCTCGACGACGGCCCGCAGCCGGGGCGGCCCGAGCCGCACCGCGACGAGCGCGGGGACGACGAGCAGCAGGGCGAGGGCGATCGTGGCGGCGGCGAGGGAGAGCGAGAGGAACAGGCTCTCGGTGAATCCGTCGGCCGACAGGATGCCGCTGTACGCCTCGAAGGTGAGGCCCTGGTTGGGTACGTGGACCGTGAAGACGAACGAGGAGAGCAGCGGGGTGACGAAGTAGAGCCCGGCGACGGCCAGTACGGCACCGCGCCAGTAGCGGGGGCGCGTGCGGCGGGCCTTCACCGGCACCGGGGCCTCGGTCGCGGGGGCGGCGGTGGTCAGTGCAGCCATCGGGAGCTCCGTCGCTGGAGGGGCAGATAGACCGCCATCACCAGTCCGGCGATCACGATCATGTCGAGGCTCAGGGCCAGCGCCACGTTCTCCTGGCCGACCAGGACGTTCCCGGAGAGCGCGTCGGCGATCTTCAGGGTGACCAGCGGTACGGAGCCGCCGACCAGGGCGGCGGCCGTGGCGTGCGCGGCGAAGGCGCTGCCGAAGAGCAGGACGAACCCGCCGAGCAGGGAGGGCGCGAGCACCGGAAGTCCGACGTGGCGCCAGAACTGCCAGGTGGTGGCGCCGGTGTTGCGGGCGGCCTCGCGCCACTGCGGGCGCAGCCCGTCGAGCGCGGGGACGACGACGAGCACCATGAGCGGGATCAGGAAGTAGAGGTAGATGACGGTGAGTCCGGTGAAGGAGTAGAGGTTCCAGCCGAGCGTGTCCAGGTGCCCGAGCCGGGTGACCACCCCGGAGATGCCGAGGGTGGCGACGAAGGCGAAGGCCAGCGGGATCCCGCCGAAGTTGGCGAGCACCCCGGAGGCCGTGAGGACGGCCCCGCGCAGCGTGCCGCGCCGGGAGGTGACGACCGCCTGGGCGATCAGCACGCCTAGGACGGTGGCGAGGGCGGCGTTCAGCGCGGACAGCTCGACGCTGCCGGTGAGCGAGGTGAGGTAGGGCCCCTGGAGCGAGCGGTGCAGGTGCTCGCCGGTGACCTCCGTGGCGCCGGAGGCCGGGTCGGTGCGGGTGAACGCCCCGTACAGCAGGGCGCCGGCGGGCAGTCCGAAGCAGAGCCCGGCGAAGACGAGCAGCGGGAGCGCGCCGAGCCAGGCGCGGGGCGGCCGGCGCCTGCGGGTACGGCCGCCGGCGCGCGGGGCGGCCGCCCCGGGGGCCGGGGCGGCGGACGGGTGGGCTGAGGTCATCAGGAGACGGCCTTGTCCCAGTTCTCGGCGAGCGTGGCGTTGGCCTTGTCCAGCTCGTCGGATGCGGGGAAGGACGGGGTGCCGGAGACCTTGGGGAGCTTGGTGACGAAGGTCTTGTCGGCGGTGCCGTCCTCGGTCATGGCGGGCAGCAGGACGGGGCGGGCGTATCCCTTGAGCCAGAGGTTCTGGCCCTCGGCGCTGTACAGGTACTCCATCCACAGGCGGGCGGCCGCGGGGTGCGGGGCCTCCTTGTTGACGGCCTGCGAGTAGAACTGGGCGTACACGCCGTCGGAGGGCACGGAGACCTTCCAGTCGACGCCCTTGCCCTTGAACTGGTCGGCGTACCCGGCGTTCAGGTAGTCCCAGTCGATGCTGATCGGCGTCTCGCCCTTCTCGACGGTCGCCGGGGTGGACTCGACGGGGATGAAGTTGCCGCTCTTCTTCAGCTTGCCGAAGAAGTCGATGCCGGGCTGGATGTCGCCGAACGAGCCCTTGTTGGCCAGGGACGCCGCGTACACGCCGCCGAACGCGGAGCCGGACTTGGTCGGGTTGCCGTTGAGGGCGACCTTGCCCTTGTACTCGGGCTTGAGCAGGTCGGCGAAGGTCTCGGGGCAGGTCTTGATCCGGGCGGCGTCGCAGCCGATGGAGACGTAGCCGCCGTAGTCGTTGAACCAGCGGCCGTCCGCGTCCTTCTGGCCGGCGGGGATCTTGTCCCAGGCGGTGACCTTGTACGGGGCGAAGAGGTTCTCGGCGGCGCCGCTGCGGGCGAAGGCGATGCCGAGGTCGAGGACGTCGGGGGCGCGCTTTTGGCCCTTGCGGGACTTGACGGCGGCTATCTCGTCGGCGCTGGCGGCGTCCGGGTTCTCACTCTTGATCTTGACCTTGTACTTGGCCTGGAAGGCCTTGATCAGCTCGCCGTAGTTCGCCCAGTCCGGCGGCAGGGCGATCACGTTGAGCTCGCCCTCCTTCTCGGCGGCGGCGACCAGCTTGTCCAGTCCGCCGAAGTCCGCGGCCGATGTGGCCTCGCTGGACTTCACACCCTTCGCCCCGGGCTCGGCCTTCTCCTCGGGTGCGGCGCCGCAGGCGGTGAGCGCGGTCAGAGCCGTCGCACCGACGGCGAGGGCGGCGACCGTACGGCCGGTGGCGCGGATACGGGGGCGGGGACGGAGTCTGCGCACGGTGTATCTCCTGGAAGCGAAGTGAGTGCCACTTGTTCATACAAGCTGGCATCAGTTCGCCCGGTCCAGGTGTCGGGAGAGTTAACGTCCGATGTCCGGTGCGGCAAGAGGCGAGGAAGAGGAAAGCCGACTATTCAGGGGCTGTGGTAGATAACGACCCTGCATCGAAACGCCGCGCACCGGCATTAGAGTGAGCGACAGGACCGCGATCGACGAGCGGACCTGTACACAGTCCATGATCTGTAGAGATCCATGATCCGCAGCCCGGTCCCGCACCCCGGACCGGCCGGCCGAGGGGGGCGCGTGGGCCATTCACGCTATCGGGAGATCGCGGAGTCGCTGCGGCACTCCATCCGCAGCGGCGCCTACCCGCTCGGCTCCCGGCTGCCGTCGGAGAGCGACCTCGCAACCCGCTGGTCCGTCTCGCGCGGCACGGTCCGCCAGGCGGTGGCGCTGCTCGCCTCGGAGGGGCTGATCGGCTCCCGGCAGGGGGCGCGGCGGGTCGTCCTGCGCAGCGAGCGCCGCCAGAGCTTCCAGCAGCTCAACAGCTTCGCGCAGTGGGCCCAGGCGATGGGGTGCGAGGTCTCCAGCCGCATCCTGACCCGCGTCACCCGCACCGCGACCGCCGAGGAGGCCGAGCGGCTGGACGCGGAGCCGGGCAGCGATGTGCTGTACGTGCTGCGGCTGCGGTGGCTCGACGGGGAGCCAGTGATGGTGGAGCGGACGGTCTACGCGGACTGGGTGGCCCCGGCCGTCCTGGCGCTCCCGGAGGACTGCGTCTCGATCATGAACAGCATCGCGGAGCGCGCGGACATCGTCGCGCACTACGGCGAGCACCTGATCGACGCGGTCGCGGCGGGCAGCGAGGACGCCCGGCTGCTGCGCGTGCGCCGGGCCAGCCCGCTGCTGCGCCAGCGCCATCTGTCGTACACGGCGGCGGGCCGGGCCATCGAGTGGACGGACGACCGCTACCGGGCGGGGAGCATGGTCTTCAACGTCATGAACTCCGCCGCGGCCGCCCCGCTGGAGCGGCGGGCGGGCCCGGACGTCCGGGGCTGAGCCTCAGCCGCCGGAGGTGTCCAGCTCGGCGTCGGCGGAGATGCCCGCGCAGTCGTACGGGTCCTTCAGCCAGCCGTCCGGGAGGACCACCCGGTTGTTGCCTGAGGTGCGCCCGCGCGGGCCGTCGGCGCCGTCCGGCCAGGGCTGGTCCAGGTCCAGCTCGTGCAGCTGGGAGCCCAGCTCCTCCAGCGAGGAGGTGACCGCCAGCCTCTTGCGCATCTCGGAGCCGACCGCGAAGCCCTTGAGGTACCAGGCCACGTGCTTGCGGAAGTCGATCACGCCCCGGGTCTCGTCGCCGATCCACTCCCCCAGCAGCGTCGCGTGCCGCAGCATGACGTCCGCGACGGTGCGCAACGCGGGCGCCTGCCTCGTCTGCGTACCCTCGAACGCGCTGACCAGGTCGCCGAACAGCCAGGGGCGGCCCAGGCAGCCCCGGCCCACGACCACGCCGTCGCAGCCGGTCTCGCGCATCATCCGCAGGGCGTCGTCGGCGCACCAGATGTCGCCGTTGCCGAGGACGGGGATCTCCGGGACGTGCTCCTTGAGGCGGGCGATGGCCTCCCAGTCGGCGGTGCCGCCGTAGTGCTGGGCGGCCGTCCTGCCGTGCAGCGCGACGGCGGTGACGCCCTCCTCCACGGCGATCCGGCCGGCGTCGAGGAAGGTGAGGTGGTCGTCGTCGATGCCCTTGCGCATCTTGATCGTGACCGGCAGGTCGCCCGCGTGGGAGACCGCCTGGTGCAGGATCGCGCGCAGCAGCGGCCGCTTGTACGGGAGCGCCGAGCCGCCGCCCTTGCGGGTGACCTTGGGGACCGGGCAGCCGAAGTTCAGGTCGATGTGGTCGGCGAGGTTCTCGTCGACGATCATGCGGACGGCCTTGCCGACCGTGTCCGGGTCCACTCCGTACAGCTGGATGGAGCGCGGGGTCTCGCTCGCGTCGAAGTGGATGAGCTGCATGGTCTTCTCGTTGCGCTCGACCAGCGCCCGCGTGGTGATCATCTCGCTGACGAACAGCCCCTTGCCGCCCGAGAACTCCCGGCACAGCGTGCGGAAGGGGGCGTTGGTGATGCCGGCCATGGGGGCGAGGACCACCGGCGGCTGCACGGTGTGCGGGCCGATGCGGAGCAGCGGGGGCGCGGGGGCGAGCGTGGTCATTGCCCCATTGTCGCGTACGCGGGGAACTGCTCCGGCGGCGGTCGCGGCCCGCCGCTCCGGGGCCGGAGTGCCTGGATGCCGGACCGCGACCGTAGCGTGGGGGTTCCGGCGCCCCGGCCGGAGGACGAAGGAGACGAAGGTCATGAATCCCACCGCACGCTTAACGCCCGCCGCCCCGGCCCCCACCCGGCGCAGGCTGCTCACGCTCGGGGGCGCGGGCGCCGCCGGCGCGCTGTTCCTCGCCGCGGGCCCCGCCCGCGCCGCCCGGGCGTCCGACGCCACGACCGCCCGGCTGCGTGAGCTGGAGCGGGCGCACGGCGCCCGCGTCGGCGCGTACGCCTACAACCTGGCCACCGGGGTCGCCGTCCGCCACCGGTCCGACGAGCGCTTCCCGATGCTCTCCACCTTCAAGACATTCGCGGCGGCGGCCGTCCTGCGGGGCCTGGACCGGGACGGCGAGGTCCTCGACAAGGTCGTCCACTACACCGAGGCGGACCTCGTGTCCGACTCCCCGGTCACGGGCACCGAGGAGAACGTCGCGCGCGGAATGTCCGTCGCCCGCCTCTGCGACGCGGCCCTGTGCGACAGCGACAACACGGCGGGAAATCTGCTGCTGCGCGAGCTGGGCGGCCCCGGCGGGGTCACCCGCTTCGCCCGCTCGCTCGGTGACCGGGTGACCAGGCTGGACCGCTGGGAGCCCGAGCTGAACTCCGCCGAGCCCGGCCGGATCACGGACACCACCAGCCCGGCGTCGATCGCGCGGGACTACGCCCGGCTCGTCCTGGGCGACGCGCTGGAGCGCCGGGACCGCGAGCGGCTGACCGGCTGGCTGCTGAACTGCCGGACCAGCGGCACCCGCTTCCGGGCCGGGCTGCCGCCGGAGTGGACGGTCGCGGACAAGACGGGCGGCGGCTCCTACGCGAGCTGCAACGACGTGGGCGTCGCGTGGACCCCGGACGGGGTGCCCGTGGTGCTGGCGGTACTGACGACGAAGCCCGCCGGGCCCTCGGACGCGACGGGCGACCACCCGCTGGTCCGGGAGGCGGCCGCCGCACTGGCGGCAGGGGTCGTTAGTTAGCCGTACTATCCATGTATGCCCGAGCTCAGCCACCGGCGACGGATGCTGGTGCTGGCGATCTGCTGCATGAGCCTGCTGATCGTCAGCCTTGACAGCACCGTCCTGAATGTCGCCCTGCCCTCCATGCGCCAGGAACTGGACGCCAGCGTCGCGGGGATGCAGTGGACGATCGACGCGTACACGCTCGTCCTCGCATCCCTGCTGATGCTCGCGGGTTCCACCGCCGACCGGATCGGCAGACGCAAGGTCTTCATGGCCGGGCTCGTCCTGTTCACGCTGGGCTCGGCGCTCTGCTCGCTGGCACCCAGCCTGGAGACGCTCATCGTCTTCCGGATGGTGCAGGCCGTCGGCGGCTCGATGCTCAACCCGGTGGCGATGTCGATCATCACCAACACCTTCACCGACCCCCGCGAGCGCGCCCGCGCGATCGGTGTCTGGGGCGGTGTCGTCGGCATCTCCATGGCGGCGGGCCCGGTGGTCGGCGGCGCCCTGGTCGACTCGGTCGGCTGGCGCTCGATCTTCTGGATCAACCTCCCGGTCGGCCTGGCCGCCCTGCTGCTCACGCTGCGGTACGTCCCCGAGTCCCGCGCCCAGCGGGCCCGCCGCCCCGACCCGGTGGGCCAGCTGCTGGTGATCGCGCTGCTCGGCTCGCTGACGTACGCGATCATCGAGGCGCCGCAGAAGGGCTGGACCTCGGCGGAGATCCTGTTCTTCGCCGGGCTCGCGGCGGCCGCGCTGGCGGGGCTGCTGGTGTACGAGCCCCGCCGCACCGACCCCCTGATCGATCTGCGGTTCTTCCACAGCGTGCCGTTCAGCGGGGCCACCGTCATCGCGGTCAGCGCGTTCGCCGCGCTGGGCGGCTTCCTCTTCCTCAACACCCTGTACCTCCAGGACGTGCGGGGGCTGAGCGCGCTGGACGCCGGTCTGTACATGCTGCCGATGGCGGCCGTGGTCTGTGTCCTGCCCCCGCTGGCGGGCCGGCTCGTCGCCACGCGCGGGCCGCGTATCCCACTGCTGGTCGCGGGCGTCGCGATGGCGGCGAGCGGGCTGATGTTCGCGGCGTTCGACGCGGAGACCGAGACCCCGCTGATGTTCACCGCGTACGTCCTGTTCGGCCTGGGCTTCGGCTCGGTGAACGCGCCCATCACCAACACCGCCGTCTCCGGGATGCCCCGCGCCCAGGCGGGCGTGGCGGCGGCCGTCGCCTCCACCAGCCGGCAGATCGGCCAGACGCTCGGTGTCGCCGTGATCGGGGCGGTCCTCGCCGCCGGGGTGACCGGCGCCGGCGCCTCGTACGGCGGCTCCTCGGGCGGCTTCGTGGACGCGAGCAGGCCCGCCTGGTGGATCGTGACCGGATGCGGGGTCTGCGTCCTGCTCGTCGGGGCCCTGAGCAGCGGACGCTGGGCGCGCGGCACCGCCCGCCGGACGGCGGAGCGGCTGGCCGAGCCGTCGGTCGGCGCCGCGTCCGGCCCCCCGGCCGGTCAGCCCTCGTCCGCGAGCACCAGGTCCTGAAGGCGCTCCAGCCGCTCCCGGGTCTCCTCGTCGCGGGGCACGTAGGTCACCAGCCTCGGTCCGGCGGAGGGGCCGAGCCAGAGGTCGGTGGTCTCCACCCGCAACAGCCCGACATGGGCGTTGCGGAAGATCTTGGACCGGCCGCCGGCGCCCACCACCTCGTGCCGCGCCCAGGTCTCCCGGAATTCGGGTGAGGCCGCGTCCAGCCGCTTGAGCAGCGCCTTCCAGGCGGGTTCGGCGAGGTGCTCGGCCATCGCGGCCCGGAATTTGGCGGTCAGCAGCCGGGTCACCTCGTCGATGTCCATGACCGAGGAGCGCCACTGCTCGTTCGTGTAGGCCAGCAGCATGACGTTGCGGTCCTCGGGCGCGACCGCGTCCATGTCGCAGAGCAGCCGCCCGTAGGTCCGGTTGTGGGCGAGGACGTCGTAACGGCTGTTCTGCACACAGGCCGGAATCGGCTCCAGCTGCCCCAGCATGGTGCGCAGGGCCGGGGTGATGCTCGGGCACTCCGTGCCGGGCGCGGGGTCGACGGCCCCCGCGAGGGAGAAGAGATGGGAGCGCTCGCTGCGGTCGAGCAGCAGCGCGCGGGCGAGTGCGTCCAGGACCTGGGGCGAGACCTGGATGTCCCGGGCCTGTTCGAGCCAGGTGTACCAGGTGACGCCGACGGCGGAGAGCTGGGCGACCTCCTCGCGCCGCAGCCCCGGCGTGCGCCTGCGACGGCCCCGGACCAGCCCCACCTGCTCAGGGGTGATCCGCTCGCGGCGACTGCGCAGGAAGTCCGCCAGCTCGTGGCGGCGGATCTCGGGCTCGGGCGTGTCCGGACCGCTGATCCCGGCCGAGGGGGCCTGCGCGGTCCGCGCCGCTCCGGCGTCCTTCCGTGCTGCCGTCACCATCGTCGTCATGCCTCCAGGGTGCGGGACCGGACAGGGGCGGTGCCAGGTGCTGCCCGTGCGGTGCCAGGTGGTGTTTGTACCAGGATAAAGACACTCTGGTACCAGGCTCCGGAGCGAGCGATCGTCGATGGCGTGAGTGAATCCTCTGTACGCCCGAAGACATACGCCACCACCGGCCAGGTGGTGCGGCGCGACCACCCCACCCCGGTGCTCGGCGCGCTGGGGCTGTTCACCGTGCTCCTGGGCGCGGCCCTCCCCCTGATCGACTTCTTCATCGTGAACGTCGCCCTGCCCACCATCGACCACGATCTCGCGGCGGGACCCGCCCTGCTGGAACTGGTCGTCGCGGGCTACGGCCTCTCCTACGCCGTCCTGCTCGTCCTCGGCGGCCGGCTCGGCGACATGGCCGGGCGGCGCCGGCTCTTCCTGCTGGGCATCGCCGCGTTCGGGCTCACCTCGCTGGCCTGCGGGCTCGCTCCGGACGCCTGGACGCTGGTCGGGGCGCGGGTGGCGCAGGGCGCGTCGGCGGCCCTGATGCTCCCGCAGGTGCTCGCCACCATCCAGGCGGCCACCTCGGGCCACCGCCGGGCCCGCGCGATGAGCCTGTACGGGGCGACGGCCGGGCTCTCCATGGTCGCCGGCCAGATCCTGGGCGGGGTGCTGGTCGCCGCCGCGCCGCTGTCGTCGGTGTTCGGCGAGAGCGCGGGATGGCGCTCGGTGTTCCTGGTCAACGTCCCCGTGGCGGCGGTCGGGCTGGTGCTGGCCGCCCGCGCGGTGCCGGAGACGCGTTCGGAGCGCCCCGCGCCCGTCGACGTACCGGGCACCCTGCTGCTCGCCGTGTCCCTGGTGACGCTGCTGGCCCCGCTCACCGAGGGACGGGCCGCCGGCTGGCCGCTGTGGACGTGGGTGTCGCTGGCGCTGTTCCCGTTCGCGGCGGCAGCCTTCTACCGGGTGGAGCGGCGCGCGGACCGGCGCGGGCTGATCCCGCTGATCCCGCCGAGCCTGCTGCGGCTGGACTCGCTGCGGCGCGGGCTGGCGCTGGTGGTGCCGTTCTCGATCGGCTTCGGCGGCTTCATGTTCGTCATCGCGGTGGCGCTCCAGCAGGGGCTGGAGCTGGGCCCGGCGGCGTCGGGCCTGTCCATGGCCCCGATGGCGGTGGCGTTCTTCGCGGCCTCGCTGGCCGGGCCCCGGCTGGTCCGCCGCTACGGCAGCCGGGTCGTGACGGCCGGCGGGCTGATCCAGGCGGCCGGAGTGGGGGTGCTCGCCCTGACGGTCCAGCACGGCTGGTCGGGCCTCGGACTGGCGGGGCTGGCCCCGGGCATGGCGGTCGCCGGTCTCGGCCAGGGCCTCCAGCTGCCCGTCCTGTTCCGCATCGTCCTCTCGGACGTGCCGGCGGAGCGGGCCGGTGTCGGCGGCGGGGTCATGACGACGACCCAGCAGGCGGCGCTGGCGCTGGGGGTGGCGACGCTCGGTTCACTGTTCCTGTCGCTGGTGCCGGGCTCGGGCATGCGGGACGCGCTGATCGTGACCCTGCTGGTCCAGCTGGCAGCGGTCGCCCTGACAACCCTGCTGAGCCTGCGGCTGCCGCGCACGGTGAGGTGAGGTGAGGCGGGGCACGGGAGTGCCCCGCGGTACGGGTGTGGGCCCGGAACACGAGGTGTTCCGGGCCCACGGTCGTTCGGGTGCCCTGCCGGACGTGCGGGGTCCTGCCGGACGTGCCGCCCGCACGGTGCGGGCCGCACGGCGCGGCGGGAGGTCAGCTCCGCTCCGGGGTCTCCTGCTCCGGGGCGTCCTGGGCGTCCGGCCCGGCGGCGTCCGCCTGCTCGGTGCCGGCGGCACGCTCCCGCATCTTGCGCAGCAGCTCCTGCTTCTGCTCGGCGGCCGTCTTCCGGTCGGCGTCGCGCGCGGGGCCTGCGCCCTGCTGCTCGGCGCGGGACAGCTTCTTGCGCTGTCCGCCGACGCCGAGAAGGTTGTTACGGCTCTTGGCCACGGGGCTCTCCCATTCGTGGTGAAAGTGGGGCCTGTCACGGCCCTGGATCGATCCGGCGGGCGGCGGGTGGTCGGACCCGCCGCGCTCTCACTCGTAGATCTGGAAGAACGAAGACATGCGGGAAACCGTACCCCGGACCGGACGGCCCCCTCACCGGATTTTCCGCCGCCGGACCACCCGCGCGAGGGAACATGGACTGACAGATATTGAAATCTGTCATCCCCTGTGTCATGGTCGAGGTACGGCCCACGCCGGCACCGTCCGCTCCGCCACTCTCCGGGAGTTCCCGATGACCACCCTCCACACCCGCACCCTCGGCTCCGCCGGCCCGCAGGTCTCCGCGATCGGCCTCGGCTGCATGGGCATGTCCGCGCTGTACGGCGAGGCCGACCGCGCCGAGTCGATCGCCACGATCCACGCCGCGCTGGACGCGGGCGTCACCCTGCTGGACACCGGCGACTTCTACGGGATGGGGCACAACGAGCTGCTGATCAACGAGGCGTTGCGCACCGCCCCCGCCGCCGCTCGCGAACAGGCGCTGACCAGTGTGAAGTTCGGCGCGCTGCGGACGGTCGAGGGCGGCTTCACGGGATACGACGGCCGTCCGGCCGCCGTCAAGAACTTCGCGGCGTATTCGCTCCAGCGGCTCGGCACCGACCACATCGACATCTACCGGATCGCCCGGGCCGACCCCGATGTCCCGATCGAGGAGACCGTCGGGGCCATCGCCGAGCTGGTCGAGGCCGGCCATGTCCGCCACATCGGCCTCTCCGAGCTGGGCGCGGACACGATCCGGCGGGCGGCCGCCGTGGCCCCCATCTCCGACCTCCAGATCGAGTACTCGCTGATCTCCCGGTCCATCGAGGACAGGATCCTGCCCGCCTGCCGCGAGCTGGGCATCGGCGTCACGGCGTACGGGGTGCTCTCGCGCGGCCTGATCAGCGGCCACTTCACCCGCGACCGCGAGCTGGCCCCGGGCGACTTCCGGTCCATGAGCCCCCGCTTCCAGGGCGACAACCTCCGGCACAACCTCGGCCTGGTCGACGCGCTGCGCAAGATCGCCGAGCAGAAGGGCGTCTCGGTCGCGCAGACCGCCATCGCCTGGGTCCTCGCCCAGGGCACGGACATCGTCCCGCTGGTCGGCGCCCGCAGCCGGGACCGGCTGGCCGAGGCCCTCGGCGCGCTGGACGTCCGGCTGGACGCGGACGACCTCGCCGCGATCGAGGAAGCGGTCCCCGCCGGGTCCGCCGCCGGAGCGCGCTACCCGGCCCAGCAGATGGCCCACCTGGACAGCGAGCGCTGACCTCCGGGTACGGTCGGGCGGGGGTGCGGCCCGCCTCCGGTCCCCGCCCCGCACGACGCCCCCGAAAGGCAGCACACCCACCATGACGCCGCCGTCCGACCCGCTGACTCCCGAGCGCATCCTCGAAGCCACCGAGGACGTCCTGCGTCGCTACGGGCCGGCCAAGGCGACCGTGGTCGATGTGGCCCGGGCACTGGGTGTGAGCCACGGCAGCGTCTACCGCCACTTCCGCACCAAGGCCGCGCTCCGCGAGGCGGTCACCGGCCGCTGGCTGACCCGTACTGAGCTGGCGCTCACCGAGATCCTGCACGGCTCGGACCGGCCCGCCCCGGCGAAGCTGCGGCAGTGGCTGGAGACGCTGTTCGAGGCCAAGCGCCACAAGGCGGGCGACGACCCCGAGCTGTTCGCCACGTACGAGGTGCTGATGGGCGAGAGCACGGTGGTGGAGGAGCACATCCGCGAACTGGTCGGGCAGTTGCGGGAGATCATCGAGGAGGGGGTCGGTGAGGGGCAGTTCGCCGTGGACGACCCCGCGGCCGCCGCCCAGGCAGTCTTCGACGCGACGGCCCGCTTCCACGACCCGGCGTACGCCGCCGAGTGGCGAAAGCCCGCCATCGCCGCCGAGTTCACCGCCGTCTCGGACCTGCTCCTGCGCGGCCTGCGCGCCTGAGGGTCCTGCGGGCCCAGGGAGGCGCGCGAGCCCTAGGCCGCCGTCGGGTCCACCGTCGCCTGGTGGGCCTCCGCGAGGTGTTCCTCCGCCTTGAGCCCGGGCAGGAACTGCACCCGCTTGCGCCAGTCGCAGGTGTCGCAGCTCAGCTGGCGCTGCACCCCCGACTTCCGTACGTGGACTATGTGTTCACGTCCGTGGTGGTCCCATCTGCTGACCTTGCTCGTGGTCATGGACGGCATCTTCGGGCCTCCTGTTGACGAGTGTGCCCAGTGTGCCCGAAGCCCCCGGCTCCGTACGGGGAACCGGGGGCTTCGTCCAGCGGGTGCGGGTTTCAGCAGCCGAGCAGCCGGGCGCCGAGGTACGCCTGGATCTGGTCCAGGGAGACGCGCTCCTGCTTCATGGTGTCGCGCTCGCGCACGGTGACCGCGTTGTCGTCGAGGGTGTCGAAGTCGACGGTGACGCAGAACGGGGTGCCGATCTCGTCCTGGCGGCGGTAGCGGCGGCCGATGGCGCCCGCGTCGTCGAACTCGATGTTCCAGTTCTGCCGCAGGTCGGCGGCGAGGCCCTTGGCCTTCGGCGAGAGCTGCGGGTTGCGGGACAGCGGCAGGACCGCGACCTTGACCGGGGCCAGGCGCGGGTCGAGGCGCATCACGGTGCGCTTCTCCATGACGCCCTTGGCGTTGGGCGCCTCGTCCTCGATGTAGGCGTCCAGCAGGAAGGCCAGCATCGAGCGGCCGACACCGGCCGCCGGCTCGATGACGTAGGGGGTCCAGCGCTCGCCGGCCTCCTGGTCGTAGAACTGGAGGTCGGTGCCCGAGGCCTTGGAGTGCGCCTTCAGGTCGTAGTCCGTCCGGTTGGCGACACCCTCCAGCTCGCCCCACTCGCTGCCGCCGAAGCGGAAGCGGTACTCGATGTCAGCGGTGCGCTTGGAGTAGTGGGAGAGCTTCTCCTTCGGGTGCTCGAACCACCGCATGTTCTCCTCGCGCAGGCCGAGACCGGTGTACCAGTTCCAGCGCTGCTCCATCCAGTACTCCTGCCACTGCTCGTCCTCGCCCGGCTTGACGAAGAACTCCATCTCCATCTGCTCGAACTCGCGCGTGCGGAAGATGAAGTTGCCCGGAGTGATCTCGTTCCGGAAGGACTTGCCCATCTGCGCGATGCCGAACGGCGGCTTCTTGCGCGAAGCCGTCTGCACCTGGGCGAAGTTGGTGAAGATGCCCTGGGCGGTCTCGGGGCGCAGGTAGGCGACCGAGCCGGAGTCCTGGGTCGGGCCGAGGTGCGTCGAGAGCAGGCCGGAGAACTCCTTGGGCTCGGTGAACGTGCCCTTGTTGCCGCAGTTCGGGCAGTTGAGGTCGGCGAGGCCGTTGACCGGCGGCTTGCCGTGCTTCTCCTCGTACGCCTCCTCCAGGTGGTCCGCGCGGAAGCGCTTGTGACAGGAGGTGCACTCGGTCAGCGGGTCGGAGAACGTGGCGACGTGACCGGAGGCCACCCACACCTCGGGGGCCAGGATGACCGACGAGTCGAGACCGACCACGTCCTCGCGCGCGGTGACCATGTAGCGCCACCACTGACGCTTGAGGTTCTCCTTGAGCTCGACGCCCAGCGGCCCGTAGTCCCAGGCGGCGCGCTGACCGCCGTAGATCTCACTGGAGGGGAAAACGAAGCCACGGCGCTTGCTCAGGCTGACGATGGAGTCGATCTTGTCGGCGGCCACGGTGCTCTCTTCATTACGACGGCGAACGGCTAATGACTCAGATTACCGGCGGGCACGGGCCTTCGATCAAATCGGGAGCGGGGCAGTCGGTTCCGGAAGCATTTCATCCGCCTTGTTGACAATCGTTTCCACTTTTGTTGAAAATGACTGTCATGAACGTACGCCGCCTCATACCCACGACCGCCGTCGCCGGAGCAGTCGTCCTCGGCCTCACCGCCCTCTCCGCCTGCTCGACGTCCGACGCCGCCGGTCACAAGAACGGCGACAGGCTCAACGTGGTGGCGTCCTTCTACCCGATGCAGTTCCTGGCCGAGCGGATCGGCGGGAACCACGTCTCCGTCTCCACCCTGACCAAGCCCGGCGTGGAGCCGCACGACCTGGAGCTCAGCCCCCGCCAGATCGGCGGCCTGAGCGACGCCGACCTGATCGTCTACCTCGACGGCATCCAGCCCGCCGTCGACGACGCGATCAAGCAGTCCGGCGCACAGCACACGGTCGACGCCGCGAAGCTGACCGAGCTGGAGGACCACGGCACGGAGGCCGGCGGCGAGGAGCACGCCCATGAGCACGAGGGCGAGGAGGCCGGCGCCGACCCGCACATCTGGCTGGACCCGGTGAAGTACGCCGAGGTCGCCAAGGGCCTGGGCAAGTCCCTGGAGAAGACCGACCCGGACCACGCCGCGGACTACCGCAAGAACACCGACGCCCTGGTCACCGAGCTCGGCACGCTGAACACCGCGTACGAGAAGGGGCTGAGGACCACCGCCACCAGGACGTTCATCACCACCCACTCCGCCTTCGGATACCTGGCCGAGCGCTACGGCCTCACCCAGGAGGGCATCGCGGGCATCGACCCCGAGGCCGAGCCCAGCCCCGCCCGCATCAGCGCCCTGCACTCCATCGCGGAGAAGAAGAAGGTCACCACCGTCTTCTTCGAGACCCTCGCCAGCGACAGGACGGCGAAGACCGTCGCCCGGGACACCGGACTGAAGACCGACGTCCTGGACCCGCTGGAGGGAATCACGGACAAGTCCAAGGGCGCTGACTACATCGAGGTCATGCAGTCCAACCTCACCGCGCTGCAGAAGGCCCTCGGCGCGAAGTGAGCGACCCCACCCAGCCGGCCGGCCCGAACCGCGCAGCAGCACCGGAGACGCTCATGCCCGAGCCCCAGAGCACCCCGCCCGAACCCGTGATCGTCGTACGCGACGCCACGGCCACCCTCGGCGCACGCCCCGTGCTGCGCGGCATCGACCTGACCGTGCACCGCGGCGAGGTCGTGGCCCTGCTCGGCGCCAACGGCTCGGGCAAGTCCACCGCCGTGCGCTCCGTCATCGGCCAGGTCCCGCTGACCGGCGGCACCGTCGAGCTGTTCGGCACCCCGCTGCGCCGCTTCCGCGACTGGGCCCGGGTCGGCTACGTACCGCAGCGCACCACGGCCGCCGGCGGAGTGCCCGCCACGGTCCGCGAGGTCGTCGCCTCCGGGCGGCTGTCGCGGACCGGGCTCGGCCTGCCCCGCAAGGCGGACCGGGCCGCCGTCGACCGCGCCATCGAGCTCGTCGGCCTCGCCGACCGCGCCCGGGACTCGGTGAACGCCCTGTCCGGCGGCCAGCACCAGCGGGTGCTGATCGCCCGCGCGCTCGCCGCCGAACCCGAGCTGCTGATCATGGACGAGCCGATGGCCGGTGTGGACCTGGCCAGCCAGGAGATCCTCGCCGCGACCCTGCGCGAGCAGGTAGCGGCCGGCACCACCGTCCTGCTCGTCCTGCACGAGCTGGGCCCGCTGGAACCGCTCATCGACCGGGCCGTGGTGCTCCGCGACGGCTGTGTGATGCATGACGGACCGCCCCCGAAGGCCCTCGGGCAGCACGCCCTGCCCGGCCACGACCACGTACACCCCCACGCGGCCTCCGAGCCCGTCCGGACGGGACTGCTGAGCTGATCATGGAATTCCTCACCCCTCCCTTCATGCAGCGGGCCCTGCTCGCCGCCGTCCTGGTCGGTGTCATCGCGCCCGCCGTCGGCATCTACCTGGTGCAGCGCCGGCAGGCCCTGATGGGCGACGGCATCGGACACATCGCGATGACCGGGGTCGGCCTCGGCTTCCTGCTGTCCACCAGCCCGGTCTGGATGGCCACCGCCGTCGCCGTGGCGGGCGCGGTCGTCATGGAGCTGATCCGCTGGTACGGACGCACCCGCGGCGACATCGCGCTGGCCATGCTGTTCTACGGGGGCATGGCGGGCGGTGTCCTGCTGATCAACCTCTCCGACACCGGCTCGAACGCCAATCTCACCTCGTACCTCTTCGGCTCGCTGTCCACGGTCTCCTCCGAGGACATCACCTCGATCTCGCTGCTCGCGGCGTTCGTGCTGCTGGTGACGGTGGGGCTGCGGCGACAATTGTTCGCCGTCAGCCAGGACGAGGAGTTCGCCCGGGTCACCGGGCTGCCGGTGCGCGTGCTGAACCTGCTGGTCGCGGTCACCGCGGCCGTCACCGTCACCGTGGCGATGCGGGTCGTCGGGCTGCTGCTGGTCAGCGCCCTGATGGTGGTCCCGGTCGCCGCCGCGCAGCAGATCACCCGGTCCTTCAAGGTGACGTTCGTGCTGTCGGTCGTCATCGGGGTCGCCGTGACCCTGGCCGGCACCGTGACCTCGTACTACCAGGACGTGCCGCCCGGCGCGACGATCGTGCTGCTCGCCATCGGGGTCTTCGTCCTCCTCACGCTGCTCGCCGCCCCGCTGGCCAGAAGGCGCGCCCGGCGGAGCGAGACGGCCGCGGAGCGGTGCACCCTGGAAGTACCGGGCGCACGCCCGGCGGCGGACGACGTCCGCGTCTGACCCTGCGGCCGGGCCGGACTGGCACAATGGCCCGACATACGTACGGGCGACACGAGGAGGCTCCTGTGGCGACGGCGCCGATCAGCGGAACGAACGCGGCCCCGGTGCGCGGCCGGTCGACCCGGCAGCGGGCGGCCGTGGCGGCGGCGCTCGACGAGGTGGACGAGTTCCGCAGCGCCCAGGAACTGCACGACGTGCTCAAGCACCGCGGTGACTCGGTCGGGCTGACCACGGTCTACCGCACCCTGCAGTCCCTCGCCGACGCGGGCGAGGTCGATGTGCTGCGCACCACCGAGGGCGAATCGGTCTACCGGCGGTGCTCGACCGGTGACCACCACCACCATCTGGTCTGCCGGATGTGCGGCAAGGCGGTCGAGGTCGAGGGCCCGGCGGTCGAGCAGTGGGCGGAGACCATCGCCGCACAGCATGGCTTCGTCAACGTGGCGCACACGGTGGAGGTCTTCGGCACGTGCGCGGAGTGCGCGAGCGCCGGGAAGCAGTAGGCGCACCGCGAGTGATCCGGGCCGGCAGGGGCAGACCCCCCGCCGGCCCGTCCGTTCAGCTGCCGGAGGCCGCGGCTTCCTCGGCGCCGCCGAAGCGGCGGTCGCGCTGGGCGAATTCCAGACAGGCCCGCCACAGGTCACGGCGGTCGAAGTCCGGCCACAGCACGTCCTGGAAGACCATCTCGGCGTACGCGCTCTGCCAGATCAGATAGTTCGACGTGCGCTGCTCGCCGCTGGGGCGGACGAAGAGGTCGACGTCCGGCATGTCCGGGTAGTAGATGTACTTCGCGAACGTCTTCTCGTTGACCTTCGACGGGTCCAGCTTCCCGGCGGCGACATCCCGCGCGATCCGCTGCGCGGCATCCGCGATCTCCGCCCGGCCGCCGTAGTTGACGCAGAAGTACAGCGTCATCCTGTCGTTGTCCTTGGTCTGCTCCTGGGCGACCTGGAGTTCCTGGACGACGGACTTCCACAGCTTGGGCATGCGGCCGACCCAGCGGATCCGGATACCGAGCTCGTCCATCTCGTCACGGCGGCGGCGGATGACGTCCCGGTTGAAGTTCATGAGGAACTTCACCTCCTCCGGGGACCGCTTCCAGTTCTCCGTGGAGAAGGCGTACAGCGAGAGGTTCTTGACGCCCATCTCGATGCAGCCCTTGAGGACGTCCATGACGACGCCCTCGCCGACCTTGTGCCCCTCGGTGCGCGGCAGGCCCCGCTCCTTGGCCCACCGGCCGTTGCCGTCCATCACCACGGCCACGTGCTTGGGCACCAGCTCACCGGGGATCTTCGGCGGCACGGCACCGGACGGGTGCGGCTCCGGGGTCTTGTAGTCACGCCGGCTACGGCCGCCGAGCATCCCGCGTACTGCCATGAGCTTCTCAGTCTCCCTGTGTCACTTCTCTACGTACCGCAGCGAGCGCAGCCCGCGCTCCAGATGCCAGTGCAGATAGGCGGACACCAGCCCGCTCCCCTCCCTGACATGACGCGCCTCGCACGCGTCCGCCGTCTCCCAGTCGCCGGTGAGCAGTGCGCTCAGCAGGGTGATGGCCTCAGCCGAGGGTACGACGCTGCCGGGCACCCGGCAGTCGCCGCATATGACGCCGCCCGCCGCGACGGAGAAGAAACGGTTCGGACCGGGCATTCCGCACCGGGCGCAGTCGTCGAAGCTGGGGGCGTAGCCGTTGACCGCGAGGGAGCGCAGCAGGAAGGCGTCCAGGATGAGGTGCGGCTCGTGCTCCCCGCGGGCCAGCGTGCGCAGCCCGCCCACCAGCAGCAGATACTGCTGGACCGCCGGTTCGCCCTCGTGGTCGGTGAAGCGCTCGGCGGTCTCCAGCATGGCGGTGCCCGCGGTGTAGCGGCCGTAGTCGGTGACGATGCCGCCGCCGTACGGGGCGATCGTCTCGCTCTGGGTGCAGAGCGGCAGTCCGCGCCCGATCAGTTCGCTGCCGCGCGCGAAGAACTGCACGTCGACATGGGAGAACGGCTCCAGGCGGGCGCCGAACTTCGACTTCGTGCGCCGTACCCCGCGCGCGACGGCCCGCACGCGGCCGTGGCTCCGGGTCAGTATCGTGATGATCCGGTCGGCCTCGCCCAGCTTCTGCGTGCGCAGCACCACGCCGTCGTCCCGGAACAAGCTCATGGCCCCATTGTCCGGTACGCGGGCGGCGCGCCGGGCCCGCCCCCGTGATCCGGTCCGGTCAGTTTCCCGCCGCGCCGCCGCCCGCGGGCACGACCAGCCCCGACTCATAGGCGACGATCACCAGCTGGGCCCGGTCGCGGGCGCCGAGTCTGCCCATGATCCGGCTGACATGGGTCTTGGCGGTGAGCGGGCTGAGGCCGAGGCTCTCGGCGATCTCGGTGTTGTTGAGGCCGCGCGCGACCAGGGCAAGGACCTGGCGTTCGCGGTCGGAGAGGACGTCCGGGCCGCCGGGGTACGGGCCGGCCGGGGTGCGGGGCGCGCTGAGGACCCGGGCGATGAGCCGGGCGGTGGGGCCCGGCGAGAGCAGGGCCTCGCCCGCGGCCACGGTCTTGATCGCGGCGAGCAGGTCGGCGGGCCGGGTGTCCTTGACCAGGAAGCCGGAGGCCCCGGCCCGCAGCGCCTCGACGATGTGGTCGTCGGTGTCGTACGTGGTCAGGACCAGCACCTTCACCCCGGCCAGGTCCTCGTCGGCGGCGATGCGGCGGGTGGCCTCGATGCCGTCGAGTTCGGGCATCCGGATGTCCATCACGACGAGGTCGGCGCGGGCCGAGCGGGCGAGCGCGACCGCTTCGAGGCCGGTGGCGGCCTCGCCGACGACCTCCATGTCCGGGTCGGAGCCGACGAGCATCGCGAACGCCGCCCGGACGAGCGTCTGGTCGTCGGCGAGCAGGACCCTGATCATGAGGCCGCCTCCGTTTCCCGTGCCGGTGCGTGTTCCTCGCCCCGCTCGTGTTCCCCCGCCGGCGGACGCTCGGGCGACGGCAGCAGGGCCGACACCTCGAAGCCGCCGCCGGGGCGGGGTCCGGCGTCCAGGGTGCCGCCCGCGCTGCGGGCGCGTTCGCGCATCCCCAGGATCCCGAACCCGGGGGCGGAGCCGTCGTCCACCGGGCCGGTGCCGTCGTCGGTGACGGTGACGCGCAGGGCCCCGGGGACGGGCTCGACGACGACGCGGACGCGGACTCCGGCGCCCGCGTGCCGTACCGCGTTGGTCAGGGACTCCTGGACGATCCGGTAGGCGGCGGCCCCGGTCGCCGGGGCGAGGCGGCCGGCCGGGGCGCCGACCCGGAGGTCGACCCGCGCCCCGGCCGCCTCGGCGGCCCGTACGAGACCGGGCAGGGCGGCCAGGCCGGGCAGCGGCCCCTCGGGGTCCGGGCCGCTGTCGTGGCGGGTGTCGCGCAGCACCTGGAGGGTGGTCCGCAGCTCCGCCCTGGCCTCCCGGCAGGTGTCGGCGATGTCGTCCAGCGAGGCGGCGACGGCCTGCCGGTCCAGCCGCTGCGGGTCGACGGTCAGGATGTGCGAGGCGACCGACGTCTGCACCCCGATGAGCGTGATGCTGTGGGCCAGCAGATCGTGCAGATCGCGGGCGATCCGCAGCCGCTCCTCGGCGACCCGCCGCCTGGCCTCCTCCTCACGGGTCCGCTCGGCGCGTTCGGCGCGCTCCAGCACCGAGGCGACGTACTGGCGGTAGATGCGCACGTCCACCCCGCAGAACAGCACCGCGACGATCCACCCGGAGATCCGCAGCAGTTCGAGCCCGTCGTGGGTGCTGATGCCGAGGACCACCGTCACCATCACGGCCGTCACGCCGACGCCGACGAGCAGGGTGCGCAGCGGGCGGCCGGTCACGGCGACGGTGTAGAGCGCGATCCAGGTCTGCGGCATCGGAGCCGTGTGCACATGGTCGGCGCCGTGGTAGAGCGCCAGCAGCGGCACCATGGCGAGGAGCGTGAGCACGGGGCCGCGCCGCCGCCACGCCAGGAGTGCGGCGCTGCCCAGGAGCAGGAGCCAGCCCAGCGGCCCGGGTGCGTGGGCGGCGTCGCCGGTGAGGGCGAGGGCGGCGGAGAGCGCACCGGCGCCCACGGCGACGAGGGCGTCGGTGCGGGTGCGGTGCGGCGCGTGCATGGGGTCGCGGTTGACGACCGCCAGAACGCGCTCGCGACGGCTCGTGGTTGGGGGCACGCGGCCATCCTCCGGTACGGGGCGGGGCACTGTCAGGGGGCCCCGACAAGTTCCGGCGCGCGGGGCTCCGGTGCGTCGGGGGTACGGCTGAGCGCGCCCGGCCACCACATCCGGCGCTGCAGGGCCACGCTCGCCGACGTCACCAGGTAGGTGCGGACGAGGAAGGTGTCCAGGAGTACGCCGACGGCGATGACGAAGCCCATTTCGACCAGGCCCGCCAGCGGCATGTTCGTCAGGACGGCGAAGGTGGCGGCGAGCACGAGCCCCGCCGAGGCGATGACCCCGCCGGTGGTGCGCAGGGCGGTGAGCGCCGCGTCGGTGGGTTCGGCGCCGCGCCGGGCCTCCTCGCGGACCCGGTGCATCAGGAAGATGCCGTAGTCGACACCGAGGGCCACCAGGAAGACGAAGGAGAGCAGGGGCAGTCCGGGGTCGGTGCCCTTGAGGCCGAGGAGCGGTTCGAAGAGCAGTCCGCCGATGCCGAGGGCGGCGCCCCAGACCGCGACGACGGCGGCGACGAGCAGCAGCGGGGCGACGAGGCTGCGCAGCAGGGCGATCAGGATGAGCAGGACGGAGAGCAGGACGAGCGGGACGAGCGGGACGACGATCCTCAGATCCCGGGAGCTGGCCGTCTCCAGGTCCATCTGCTGGGCACCGGGCCCGCCGACGTGGCTGCCGGGCAGCCGCTCGCGCAGAGCCTCGATCGTGGCCCGCTCCCCCGCGGACTCGGGCGCGGCCTCGGCGACGACGGAGAGTTCGGTCCAGCCGCCGCCGCTGCGGCCTCGCTCGGCGGAGGCGACGCCCTCGGTGGCGCGGGCCGTCGCGAGGGCCTTGCCGGCCCGTTCGGTGGGGGCGGTGACGGTGACCGGTTGGCTGGAGCGGCCGGGATAGGCGCCGGCGAGCGTCGCCATGGCCGTGACGGAGTCGGGCCGGGTGGTGAAGGAGTCCTCCTGCTTGAGGTCGCCGGGAAGGCGGAGGACCCCGAGCGACAGCGCGCCCAGCAGGACCCCGCCGGTGACGAGCACGGCGACGGGCCTGCGCCCGGCGGAGCCGCCCATGGCGGCGAACAGCGAGCGGCGCCTGCGGGGCTCGGTGCCGTGGACGGGCACGAGCGGCCAGAACACCCGCCGGCCCAGCAGCACCAGGACGGCCGGCAGCAGCGTCAGCATCGCCAGGAGCGCGCACAGCACCCCGACGGCGGCGATGGGCCCCATGCCCCGGCTGCTGGTGAGATCGGCGGCCAGCAGGCACAGGAGGCCCGCGGCGACGGTGCCGGAAGAGGCGAGGACGGCCGGTCCGCAGCCGCGCAGCGCCGCCGCCATCGCCTCGTGGGGCCGGGCGACGCGGGTGAGTTCCTCGCGGTAGCGCGAGACGAGCAGCAGGGCGTAGTCGGTGCCCGCGCCGAAGACGAGGATGGTCATCACGGCGGAGCTCTGGCCGGTGACGGTGACGTCGAAGCCCCGGTTGAGGCCGTAGACGACGCCCATGGACAGGGCGTCGGCGACGCCCGCGACAACGAGCGGAACCAGCCACAGGAGCGGGCTGCGGTAGATGAGGATCAGCAGGATCGCGACGACGGCGACGGTCGTGTAGAGCAGCGGCCCGCCGAGCGAGCCGTATACCTTCTGCGCGTCGACGGTCAGCGCTCCGGGGCCGCCGACCTCGGCGTTCAGTGCGCCGGTCCCCTTCACCACCTCGCGTACGTCGTCGACGAACGCGGTGCGCGCCTCGTCGTCCTGCCCCGGTTCGGTCGTGGACACGGGGTACATCAGCGTCGCGCCGTCCCGGGAGGGGACGGCACGCGGGGGCGCGGTGAGGGTGTGGCCGCTCGCCGCGGCGGCGGTCTGCCGGGCCGCCTCGGCCCGGTCGGCGGCGGTCAGCCCGCCCTCGCGGTGGTAGACGAGGACGAGGTCGGTGGACTCGCCGCCGGGCAGCGCGTCCTGGATCTTGGCGACCTGCGTGGAGTCGGCGCTCGCCGGCAGATAGTCGACGGCGCGGTTCTGCTGTACGTCGGCGAGCTTGCCCGCCGGCGGTCCGGCGATCGCGAGCGCGGCGGCCCAGAGCGCGACGATCGCCCAGGGCAGCGCACGCCACCGCCGGTGCGGCCGCGACCGTTCCTCGGCGCTCCGTGCGCTCTCGCCCGTGTCCTGTGCGGTCCTCATGGGAGGCCCCCTCTTCCGTCCGTCCGGTTGTCCGGTGCTGTCCAGACTTCCGTCGCGGCGGGCGCGAGACGTCACGCGCGGGACCGACTTCGGCACTGCTTCCGGGGAGGGTGCGGCGCTCCGGTTACTCCCCGGGGAGTACGGAGGCGGACTGGGCCTGCGGCCCGGCGGATCAGGAGGGCGTACGCGCCGCTGCGGCGAGCAGCCGGGCGGTGTCCTCGGCGCGCAGCCGCAGCGCCCCGCCGACCGTGGTCAGCACCTCGCGCTCGGCCGGGCTGTACCCGCCGTCGGCGAGGGCGATCCGGGCGCCCTGGAGCAGAATCGATTCGCGCCCGGCGGGGGCGAGGTGCGGGGCGAGGGGTTCCAGCGCCTCGTGGAGCTCGATGGCCAGGGCCGCGCCGCACGCCTCGGCGGCGGGGTCGAACGCGGAGCCGTGGCCGATGTCGGCGGAGAGGACCTCCACGACGGTGGCGAGCTGCTCCTGCGTGCAGTCGTCGAATCCGGCGCCGCGCACGGTGTCGACCGCCGTCTCCAGGACCGTGCGGGAGGTGGTGCCGCCGGCCGCGAGAACGCCGAGGGTCACGGTGTGCACGGCGTCCCTGAGCATCGCGGAGAACCGGGTGGTGGTGGGGTGGTCGAGCGCCTCGGTGCCGAAGTGCCGCTGACACGCCGCGCATTCGACGACCGGCCCGACGGTGCCGCGCCGCAGGAGCGGGACACCGAGGAAGGTGAAGCGGCGACGTCCGGTGAGACGGCGGTAGTTGCGGTCGCCTCCGCAGCCGGGGCAGAAGAACTCGCCGTCACCGACGGTGTCCCAGTGCGTGCGGATGCCGCAGATACGCAGCTTCATGGCGCGTTCTCCCAGGGCTGTCCGCACGTCGTACGCCTCCGTAACTCCCCCGTAGCCCCGAGGGCACGGGAGGTGCCCCCCTCGGCAACATTGCCGTGTTGACGTGATGTTAACCACATCCACGATGTGGCGTCAGCACCTCGCCCGTCACAACCGTCCGGAGATGGCCGAACCCCGCCCCCCGGAAACGGGTGGGCGGGGTTCGCGGACCGTGCGACTTCATGCCCTTTCGGGCACCGGGTCAGCGGGTGGCGCGGTTGACGGCCGAGACGACCGCCTTCAGGGAGGCCCGGGTGGTGTTGGCGTCGATGCCGATGCCCCACAGGACCTTTCCGTCGATGGCGCACTCGATGTACGAGGCGGCCAGCGCGCTCGCGCCCTCGCTCATGGTGTGCTCGGTGTAGTCCAGCAGCCGGGCGTCGATGCCGATGGCCTGCAGCGCCTCGAAGAACGCCGAGATCGGGCCGTTGCCGGTGCCGGTCAGCACGGTGTCCGCGCCGTCCACGGTCGCCTCGACGGTGATCGTGTCCTGGCCGTCCGAACCGGTCGTGGTCTGGCCGGAGCGGATCTGTACGCGGCCCCATTGAGCCGCGGCGTTCTCGGGGTTGGGCAGGTACTCGTCCTGGAACGTGGTCCAGATCTGCGCCGGCGTGACCTCGCCGCCCTCGGCGTCGGTCTTGGCCTGAATGATCCGGGAGAACTCGATCTGCATCCGGCGCGGCAGGTCCAGCTTGTGGTCGTTCTTCAGGACATAGGCGATTCCGCCCTTGCCGGACTGCGAGTTGACCCGGATGACCGCCTCGTAGGAGCGGCCGACGTCCTTCGGGTCGATCGGCAGGTACGGCACCGCCCACTCGATGTCGTCGACGGTTTTGCCCTGGGCGGCCGCGTCGGCCTCCATGGCGTCGAAGCCCTTCTTGATGGCGTCCTGGTGGGAGCCGGAGAAGGCGGTGTAGACCAGGTCGCCCGCGTAGGGGTGGCGCGGGTGGACCTCCATCTGGTTGCAGTACTCGCTGGTGCGGCGGATCTCGTCGATCTGCGAGAAGTCGATCTGCGGGTCGACGCCCTGCGAGAACAGGTTCATGCCCAGCGTGACCAGGTCGACGTTGCCGGTGCGCTCGCCCTGGCCGAACAGACAGCCCTCGATACGGTCGGCCCCGGCCATCAGCGCCAGTTCGGCGGCGGCGACGGCGGTCCCGCGGTCGTTGTGCGGGTGGACGGACAGGCAGACGAACTCGCGGCGCGACAGGTTGCGCGACATCCACTCGAACCGGTCCGCGTGCGTGGACGGCGTCGAACGCTCCACGGTGGCGGGCAGGTTGAGAATGATCTCGCGGCCCTCCTCGGGCTGCCAGACGTCACAGACCGCCTCGCAGACCTCCAGGGCGAAGTCCAGCTCGGTGTCGGTGAAGATCTCGGGGCTGTACTGGTAGCCGAAGATCGTCTCCTCGCCCAGGATCTTGTCGGCGTACTCCATCACCAGCCGGGTGCCGTCCACGGCGATCTGCTTGACCTGCTCCTTGGTGCCGCGGAAGACCACGCGGCGGAAGGTGGGGGCGGTCGCGTTGTACAGGTGGACGGTGGCGCGGTGGGCGCCGCGCAGGGACTCGACCGTGCGCTCGATCAGCTCCTCACGGGCCTGCGTCAGGACGGAGATCGTCACGTCCTCGGGGATCGCGCCCTCTTCGATGATGGAGCGGACGAACGCGAAGTCGGTCTCGCCGGAGGACGGGAAGCCGACCTCGATCTCCTTGTAGCCCATGCGTACGAGCAGGTCGAACATCTCGCGCTTGCGGGCCGGCGACATCGGGTCGATCAGGGCCTGGTTGCCGTCGCGCAGGTCGGTGGAGAGCCAGCGCGGCGCCTTGGTGATCCGCTTCTCGGGCCACGTGCGGTCCGGGATCTCGACGGCCTCGTACCGGCCGTACTTGTGGACCGGCATCCCGGACGGCTTCTGCAGCCCGGTCGCGTTGGTGATCGGCGTGGGGCGGCCCACGGCGTTCGAGGCGGGGGTCTGCGCGGGATTCACTTCGGTCATGGCGTAGGGCTCCTCGGGTGTCCTGCAAGGGGACGGCCGACTGTGTCGCTGCAACACCAGACTCCGCGGGGAGGGGGTCGGCCTACGACTACAGGCCCTCGCCGCGGCAGCTAAGAAGAAGCAGCCCGAAACGCATGATGCGTCGAGACTAGCCGAGGGGCGCCCGAGACGTCGGTGCCGTATCAGTATGCGGGACCGGGCGGTCGAAACGGCCAACAGTGACCGATCACTCTATTTCGTCAATCCTGGTGGCAACCAGTGACATGGCGATCACGCACTGCCACAGTCGTGTGTATGCAGCCTCGATCTCAGTACGGGTTCCACCCCGTCTTCTGCACCATCGTGCCGCCCCATGTCCTCGACAAGCTGTCCCAGTCCAGTGACCCCGTCCTCGCGGGCCCGGCCCGCCGCACCCTGGAGGCCGACGCCGCCCGGCGCACCCGCCGCCAGGTGACCGCCTTCTCCCGGTCCGCCGTGGCCCCCGTCCCGGAGGACGAGCGCACCGGCAAACCCGACCGCACGCTCTACGACTGCCGCCACGGCACGGACCTGCCGGGTACGAAGGTCCGCGCCGAGGGCGAGGAGCCCACGTCCGACGCGAGCGTCAACCGCGCGTACGCGGGCCTCGGCGCCACGTTCGAACTGCTGCTCAGCGCCTACGGCCGGCGTTCGATCGACGGCAACGGACTGCCGCTGATCGGTTCCGTGCACTACGACGAGAAGTACAACAACGCCTTCTTCGACGGCGAGCAGATGGTCTTCGGCGACGGGGACGGGGAGATCTTCCTCGACTTCACCGTCGCCATCGACGTCATCGCCCACGAGCTGGCGCACGGCCTCACCCAGTACACGGCCAACCTGAGCTACTACGGCCAGTCCGGCGCGCTCAACGAGTCGGTGTCCGACGTCTTCGGCTCCCTGGTCAAGCAGTACACGCTGGGCCAGACCGCCGAGCAGGCCGACTGGCTGATCGGCGCCGGACTGCTGGCGCCCCGCGTCCAGGGCGTGGCGCTGCGCTCGATGAAGGCACCGGGCACGGCGTACGACGACGATGTGCTCGGCAAGGACCCGCAGCCCGCGTCCATGGACGACTACATCCACACCGGCGACGACAACGGCGGGGTGCACCTCAACTCCGGCATCCCGAACCGTGCCTTCTACCTGCTGGCGACCGCGCTCGGCGGCAGTTCCTGGGAGCGCGCCGGACAGCTCTGGTTCGACGTGCTCACGGGTGGTGAGCTGGCGGTGGACGCGAGCTTCGCGGACTTCGCCCGTCTGACTGCGGCGGCGGCGCGCAGCCGCTTCGGCGAGGGCGACGAGGCGGAAGCGGTCCTCAAGGCGTGGTCGGAGGTGGGCGTACCCACCGCGTAAGCGGGTATCCAGGGGTATCCGGGCCCGTCCGTCGAGGAAGGACACGTATGCGGATCCAGGTGAGCAGGACCGGCGGCTTCGCCGGCATCGCGCGCCACCGCGAGATCGACACCTCCGGGCGGGCCGACGCCCACGAGTGGGAGGCCCTGGCCGGGTCGGCGCTCGCCGAGGGCCGGGCCACCGCACCCCAGGGCGTCCCGGACGGCTTCAGCTACCGGATCACGGTGGACGGCCGCACCGTCCACTGCGCGGACCCCCGGCTCACCGACGCCCAGCGCGCCCTGGTCTCACGCGTCCTGAAGGAGGGCGCGTGAGCCGGGCCCTGGACTGAGACGGCCTCCGGCCGCCGGTGCGGGGCTGCGCTCAGAAGCCGAGCTTGCGCAGCTGCTTCGGGTCCCGCTGCCAGTCCTTGGCGACCTTGACGTGCAGGTCGAGGAAGACCGGGGTGCCGAGCAGGGCCTCGATGTGCTTGCGCGACTTGGTGCCGACTTCCTTCAGCCGCTTGCCCTTGGGGCCGATGATGATGCCCTTCTGGCTGGGCCGCTCGATGTAGACGTTGGCGTGGATGTCGAGCAGCGGCTTGTCCGCCGGGCGGTCCTCGCGCGGCAGCATCTCCTCGACGACGACCGCGATGGAGTGCGGCAGCTCGTCCCGGACGCCTTCGAGCGCGGCCTCGCGGATCAGCTCGGCGACCATGACCATCTCGGGCTCGTCGGTGAGGTCGCCCTCCGGGTAGAGCGGGGGGCTCTCCGGGAGCAGCGGGGCGATCAGGTCGGCGAGCAGGTCGACCTGGCGGTCCTTGACGGCCGAGACCGGGATGATCTCCGCCCACTCGAAGCCGAGCTCCTCGCCGAGGCGCGAGACGGCCAGCAGCTGTTCGGCGAGCTGCTTGGACTCGACCAGGTCCGTCTTGGTGATGATCGCGATCTTGGGCGTCTTCTTGATGCCCGCGAGCTCCTTGACGATGTACTTGTCACCGGGGCCGAGCTTCTGGTCGGCCGGCAGGCAGAAGCCGATGACGTCGACCTCGGCCCAGGTGGTGCGCACGACGTCGTTGAGACGCTCGCCCAGCAGGGTGCGGGGCTTGTGGAGGCCGGGGGTGTCGACCAGGATCAGCTGTGCGTCCGGCCGGTGCACGATGCCGCGCACGGTGTGCCGGGTCGTCTGGGGCCGGTTGGACGTGATCGCCACCTTCTGGCCGACCAGAGCGTTCGTAAGGGTGGACTTGCCCGCGTTGGGACGGCCCACGAAGCAGGCGAAGCCGGCCCGGTGGGGGGCGTTGTTCTCAGCCTGCTGCGCAGCAGCTTCTGGGTTAGGTCGAGCGCTCATGGCGCCCATTGTCCCCGATCCCGGGGCCGCGCCGCACCGAGGCGGCCCCGGCGGGCCCGTATCCACAGCGCCGCGCCCCCGAGCAGCGCCGCGAGCAGCACCCCGGCGACCAGCCAGGGCAGGGCGAAGTACGGGGCGGTGGCGGACTCACGGGTGCCGCGGGCGCTCGCGGTGAGCTTGATCTCGCCCCACTCCAGCTGCGGCGCGCCCGCCCACTCCTCGCTGAGCCGGACCTCCTGGCGGGGCAGCAGCTCGGCCGGCACCCACATCGGCGGACTGCGCACCGCCGACGGTGACCTTGCCGGTCGGCGTCATGATGTCGGCGGGCAGCGCCAGGTCGACGGGGTTGCCGGCGGCCGGTTCGACGACGGTGTACGTCACCGTGACCGTGTCGCCGACCTTCGGGGCGGCGTTGTCGACGGTGATCTCGGCCGAGGTGGTCCCGTCGATGGGCGGGATGCCGGCGATGGCGGGCGGGATGCAGTGGGTCGGGAAGTCCACCGCCGCCGAGGCCGTCGCCACGGCCTCGGCGGGCCCGGCGAGCAGCCCTCCCCCGGCGACGACGAGCGCGCCGGCGCCCAGTGCGGCTGCCCAGCGGCGGCCCCGGTCCGGGCGGGTGCGGCGACAGGATCTTCGGCTGTCGGATCTTCGGATGGCTGGACGCATGAAGCCCCCTCCTGCGGGATGCGGCGCGGCGGCTCGTCCGCGCCGGCAGGGGGCCATTGATGACTCCGGCCGAAAAAGAAGTCAATGCAAGCGAAAAGCGGCAACTGATGGACCATCAGGTGCTGTCAAGATCCGGCGCCCCGGCGGTCAGCCCGCCGTCACCGTGAGCCGCGGCACCCCGTCCGGCCCGGCGAGCAGCACCGGTGTGTCCGGGCCGCCCAGGTCCCGTACGGCTGCGCGGTCCTCGTCCGAGGGGGTCTGCGCGTCGGAGACGATCGCGGCCGCCTCCAGCGAGGTGGCGCCACTGGCCACCGCCATGGCGACGGCGGTCCGCAGCGCGCTGAGCTTCAACGACTCCAGCTCCACGGTCCCCGCCACATAGGTGCGTCCTGTCTCGTCCCGCACGGCCGCGCCCTCCGGCACGCCGTTGCGGGCGCGGGCGCTGCGCGCCAGTGTGACGATCTTGCGGTCCTCGGCCCCGAGGCCGGTGCTGTCGGTCATGTGCCGAGCATACGAAGAGCGGCGACGGGTCCGGCACGCGGGCGCCCGGACCGCTCATCCCCGCACCTGGTGCATCGAGCCGCGCCTGCCCTCCGGCGAGGCCAGCCACCGCAGCTTCTCCTCCGTGCCGCTGTCCGGCCACGGGGTGTGCAGCACGACCGCCAGATCCGGGCGGGCCGGGATGCGCAGCTGGGTGGCCTCCAGGACCAGCTCCCCCACCGCCGGGTGCGCCAGCTCCTTGCGCATCTGCCCGCCCGGCGCGATGTCCCGGCGCGCCCACAGCTCGGCGAACTCGGGGCTGCGCGCCGACGCCTCGGCGACGACCGCCCGGAACCCCTCGTCGTCGGGGCACTCGGCACACGCGGCACGGAACTGGGCGACGCCCCGGGCCGCGGTCTCCTCCCAGTGCCGGGTGCGCACCCGGTGGACCGGATCGGTGAAGAAGTCGATCACACAGTTCTGCGTACGGCCGGGCCGCAGCCCCATCACCGCCGACGCGGCGTCGTTGTAGAGGATCACGTTCCAGTACGGGTCCATGATGTGCGCCGGGTACGGCATCCAGGCGTCGAGCAGCCGTTGCAGCCCCTCGCACATGTCGGCATGGGCCGGATCGACCTCCGGGGCGGGCGGGTTGAGCCCCGCGAGCACGTAGAGGTGGCGGCGTTCGGCGCTGCTGAGCCGCAGCACCCGGGCGACGGAGTCCAGCACCTGGGGCGAGACGGTGATGTCGCGGCCCTGTTCGAGCCACTGGTACCAGGAGACGCCCACCCCCGCGAGGACGGCGACCTCCTCGCGGCGCAGCCCCGGGGTGCGCCGCCGGGCGCCGCCGTCCGGCAGTCCCGCCTCGGCCGGGCTGACCCGGGCCCGCCTGCTCCTCAGGAACTCCCGCAGCTCGCCGAGGCGGTGCGTCTTGCCGTCGTCCGCCGCGGTCCGGGCCGGTGTGCCCACGTACTCCCCCTGGTGTCCGTGTCCGCGCCTGCCTGGTGGTGCGGCCAACAGGATAAGTTCCCGCTCCCCAGGGATATTCCGGCGGCCGCAGGCTCATGGTCATGGCGATCGAATCACCCACCCCCGCTCCTCCCGTCCTGCCCGCCCCCGCACCACCCGCCCCGGCCCGGCTCTCCGGCCGGGCCCGGCTGGTCCTGCTCGTCCTGTGCGCCGCCCAGTTCATGGTGTCGCTGGACTTCTCCGTACTGAATGTGGCGCTGCCCGTCCTCGGCGCGGACCTCGGCCTGAGCCGGTCCGGACTGCAGTGGGCGATCACCGCCTTCGCCCTGCCCTCCGGCGGCTTCCTGCTGCTCTTCGGCCGGATCGCCGACCTCTACGGCCGGCGCCGGCTGTTCCTCACCGGTCTCGCCGTCTTCGGCGCCGCCTCGCTGCTGGCCACGCTCGCCTGGAACCCGGCCGCGTTCCTCGCCGGCCGGGCGCTCCAGGGGCTCGGTGCGGCGGTGATCGTGCCGACCGGGATGTCCCTGCTCACCACCACCTTCCCGGAGGGCCCGCAGCGGGACCGGGCGCTGGGCATCAGCGGCACCCTGCTCTCGCTCGGCTTCACCGTCGGCATGGTCGCCGGCGGGACGCTCACCGACACGCTGGGCTGGCGCTCCACGATGGGGCTGCTCACGGTCGCCTCGGCCGGCGTCCTCGCGGCGGCGCCCGTGCTGCTCACCGAGTCCCGTACGCCGGACCGGCCCCGGCTCGACGTGCCGGGCGCGGTGACGGTCACCGGCGGTCTCCTGGCGCTGATCTACGCCCTGTCCACGGCGGCCGGGCACGGCTTCGGCCGGGTGGACGTGCAGGCCGCCCTGGTGGCGGGCGTGGTCCTGCTCGCCGCGTTCGGGGTCATCGAGTCACGGGCGTCCGCCCCGCTGGTCTCGCTGCCGATGCTCCGCCGGCGCACGGTGGCCTTCGGCAATCTGGGCGGGCTGCTCACCTTCTCGATGATGAGCACGGTCGTCTTCGTCCTGACCCTGTATCTGCAGGAGGTGCTGGACCTGTCGGCGTTCGGGACCGGTCTCGTCTTCGGGGTGCAGGGCCTGGCCTCGGTGGTGGCGGGGATGTACGCGCCGAGGGTGATCGGGCGGCTCGGTGCCCGGCGCACCCTGTCCCTCTCGCTGCTGGGCCAGGGGCTGTTCATCGCGGCGCTGCTGGGCCTGGGCGCGCACTCGGGTGTCTGGCTGGCCGCGGTCGCGGTCTCGCTGGCCAGCATGTGCCATCTGGGCGCGATCATCGCGTACGGACTGACCGTCACCTCGGGCGTACCGGACGCGGAACAGGGCCTGGCGACGGGTCTGGTGACCACCACCCAGCAGGTGGGACTCACGGTCGGCATCCCGCTGCTCGGGGTGCTGGCGACGACCCAGGACTCCCTGCTCGGCGGGGTACGGACGGTGGTCGCGGTGGCGGCGGCCCTGCTGGTCGTCACCGCCGCGGTGGTGGCGGCCGGGACCTACGCCCGGTCCAGCCGCAACCGCTCCGACCTGGGCAGCCCCGCCACCACCAGGTCGTAGCTGTCCTCGATCAGCTCCCGCAGCTTCGCGTCCGGCAGCCCCGACACCGTCACCGTGTTCCAGTGCCGCTTGTTCATGTGCCACCCCGGCGCCACGGCCTCGTACTCCTCCCGGAGCCGTACCGCGTCGTCGGGGTCGCACTTGAGGTTCACCGTCAGCGGCTCCGCGTCCAGCACGCTGAGGGCGAACATCTTGCCGAGCACCTTGAAGACGGACGCCTCCGGCCCGAACGGGAACTCCTCGACGCTCGCGTTGAACCCGAGGCAGAACGCCCTCAGCTGCTGCGGTGTCATGCCGTCGCCTCCTCCTCGGAAGCCAGCGGCTCCACCAGCACCGTGACGATCTTGTTCCGGCGGCCGGCCGGGGACTCGGCGGTCAGCCGGAGCCGGCGCCCGTCGGGCAGTTCGACCTCGGAGGAGGCACCGGCGATCGGGACCCGGCCCAGCGCCTTCGCGAGCAGCCCGCCGACGGTCTCCACGTCCTCGTCGTCGTACTCGTCGAGGCCGAACAGCTCGCCGAGGTCGCCGATGTCGAGCCGGGCGGTGACCCGGAAGCAGCCGTCCTCCAGCTCCTGGACCGGCGGGAGTTCGCGGTCGTACTCGTCGGTGATCTCGCCGACGATCTCCTCCAGGATGTCCTCGATGGTGACGATGCCCGCCGTGCCGCCGTACTCGTCGATGACGACGGCGACGTGGCTGCGGTCCTGCTGCATCTCGCGCAGCAGGTCACCGGCGTTCTTCGTGTCGGGCACGAACGCCGCGGGGCGCATCGCGGTGGAGACGAGGTCGGCCTCCGACTCGCGGTTGATGTGGGTCTTGCGGACCAGGTCCTTCAGATAGACGATCCCGACGATGTCGTCCTCGTTCTCCCCGGTGACCGGGATGCGTGAGAAACCGGAGCGCAGCGCCAGGGTCAGCGCCTGGCGGATCGTCTTGTACCGCTCGATGCAGACCAGGTCGGTGCGCGGCACCATCACCTCGCGCACGAGCGTGTCGCCCAGCTCGAAGACGGAGTGCACCATGCGGCGCTCCTCGTCCTCGATCAGCGACTCCTGCTCGGCCAGGTCGACCATTGCCCGCAGCTCCGCCTCACTGGCGAACGGGCCCTTGCGGAACCCCTTGCCCGGGGTCAGCGCGTTGCCGATGAGGATCAGCAGCTGCGGGATCGGCCCCATGATCCTGGCCAGCGGCAGCAGGACGTACGCGGCGGCGGTCGCCGTGTTCAGCGGGTGCTGGCGGCCGATGGTGCGCGGCGAGACGCCGATGGCGACGTAGGAGACGAGGACCATCACCCCCATGGCGACGGCCAGCGCCTCCCAGGTCTCCGGGAACTCCTTCAGGCAGACATAGGTGACGAGCACCCCGGCGGCCATCTCGCAGGCGACCCGTACCAGCAGGGCGACATTGAGATAGCGCGTCGGGTCGGCCGCGACCTGTTCCAGCTTGTCACTGCCGCGCCGTCCCGAGCGGACCGCCTCGGCGGCCCGGAAGCTCGACGTACGGGCGATGCCGGCCTCGGCGCAGGCCGCCAGCCAGCCGACGACGACCAGCAGGACGACACCGAGGGCGAGCGGCAGGCTCACGAGACGGTGGGGGCGGGGGACGGACCGGTCAGCCCGTGCTCGCCGCGCCAGCCGTCCACGATCGCCGCCTGGAGGCCGAACATCTCGGCCTTCTCGTCGGGCTCCTCGTGGTCGTAGCCGAGGAGGTGCAGCACGCCGTGGACGGTCAGGAGCTGGAGCTCCTCGTCCATGGAGTGCTGCGTCTCGGCGTCCTCGCCCTGCTTCTTGGCGACCTCGGGGCAGAGCACGATGTCACCGAGGAGCCCCTGCGGGGGCTCCTCGTCGTCCTTGGCCGGCGGACGCAGCTCGTCCATCGGGAAGGACATGACATCCGTCGGGCCCGGCAGGTCCATCCACTGGATGTGGAGCTGCTCCATGGCGGCGGTGTCCACCACGATCACCGAGAGCTCGGAGAGCGGGTGGATCCTCATCCGCGCGAGCGCGTAGCGGGCGATGTCGAGGATCGCCTGCTCGTCGACCTCGGTTCCGGACTCGTTGTTGACGTCGATCGACATGGTGCGCTGCTACTGCTTCCCGTTGTGGCGGCCGCGGCCCTTTCCGGCCGGGCCGTCCTGGTCGCCCTGGTTGTCGTACTTCTCGTACGCGTCGACGATACGGCCGACCAGCTTGTGCCGGACGACATCCTGGGAGGTGAGGCGGGAGAAGTGCACGTCGTCGATGCCCTCCAGGATGTCCTGGACCTGACGCAGGCCGCTCTTGGTGCCGTTCGGCAGGTCGACCTGGGTGACGTCGCCGGTGACGACGATCTTCGAGTCGAAGCCGAGCCGGGTCAGGAACATCTTCATCTGCTCGGCGCTGGTGTTCTGCGCCTCGTCGAGAATGATGAAGGCGTCGTTGAGCGTGCGGCCCCGCATGTACGCCAGCGGAGCGACCTCGATCGTGCCCGCCGCCATCAGCCGCGGGATCGAGTCGGGGTCGAGCATGTCGTGCAGGGCGTCGTAGAGCGGCCGCAGATACGGGTCGATCTTGTCGAACAGGGTGCCGGGCAGGAAGCCGAGCCGCTCGCCCGCCTCGACGGCCGGCCGGGTCAGGATGATCCGGCTGACCTGCTTGGACTGGAGCGCCTGGACGGCCTTGGCCATGGCGAGATACGTCTTGCCCGTACCGGCGGGGCCGATGCCGAAGACGATCGTGTGCTTGTCGATCGCGTCGACGTACCGCTTCTGGTTGAGCGTCTTGGGACGGATCGTGCGGCCGCGGCTGGAGAGGATGTTCTGGGTGAGCACCTCGGCCGGGGTCTCGGTGCCGTCCGCCTGGCCGTTGTCACTGGCCCTGAGCATCGCGATCGAGCGTTCCACGGCGTCCTCCGTCATCGGCTGACCGGTGCGGAGCACCAGCACCATCTCGTCGAACAGGCGCTGGATCAGGGCGATGTCCGCCGCGTCGCCCGTCGCGCTTATGTCATTGCCCCGGACATGGATGTCGGCCGCCGGGAACGCCGCTTCGATCACGCGCAGCAGCGAGTCGCCCGATCCCAGAAGCATCACCATGGGGTGTGCGGCCGGGATGCTGATGTGGGCACGCGCCTGCGGCTGTGTGGGTGTCTGAGTCATGGGCCGGCCCTCGGGCCTGCGCATACCTCCCGTTGCACGGTTCTCGCTGCTCGAAAACCTCAGGTGTACCCAGCCTACGACTTGGCACCGACAACACCAGGGGTTTTACCCCGCCGGGAGGGGCCCCGCGGTCACGGGCGGAAGCCGATCGTCGGGACGGCGCGCCGCAGCGGCCAGGGCCGGGCCGCCGCGGGCAGCAGGTCCTGGAGGAAGGCGTACCGCTGGAGCGCGGCCGGGTCCTGGTCGGCGAAGGTGCGCACCTGCTGCCACCAGGCGGCGATCTCCGCCCAGCCGGGTGCCGAGAGCGAGCCGCCGAACTCCTGGACGGACAGGGCCGCGGTGAGCCCGGCGAAGGCGAGGCGGTCGGCGAGGGGCCAGTTGGCGAGGGTGCCGGTGACGAAGCCGGCGACGAAGACGTCGCCCGCCCCGGTCGGGTCCAGTGCCTCGACCTCGATGGCCGGGACCACGGCGGCGGTGCCGGTGGCCGCGTCGACGGCGTACGCGCCCTCGGCACCCAGGGTGACGACGGCGAGCGGTACGCGCTCGGCGAGGGCGTGCGCGGCGGCGCGCGGGCAGTCGGTCCCGGTGTAGCGCATGGCCTCCTCGGCGTTGGGGAGGAAGGCGTGGCAGTGCTCCAGGTCGGCGAGGCCGTCCAGGTCCCAGCGCCCGGTCTCGTCCCAGCCGACGTCGGCGAAGATCACGGCACCCCTGCGGGCCGCCTCGGCGACCCAGGGCTCGCTGCGGCCGGGGACGAGCGAGGCGACGGCGGCGCGGGCCCGGGGCGGGCACTGCGGGAAGGCGGCGGCCTCGCCGGAGGGTGCGGCGGTGGGCGGGGGCGGGGCCTCGTGGCCGTGCGAGACCATCGTCCGCTCGCCCTCGTAGGCCATCGAGACGGTCACCGGGGAGTGCCAGCCCCGGACGGTGTGCGACATGGACAGGTCGATGCCCTCGCCCTGTTCGAGGGCGTCCCAGCAGTACTCCCCGTAGTGGTCGTCTCCGAACGCGGCGGCCAGCGAGGTGTGCAGGCCGAGCCGGGCGAGCGCGGTGGCCATGTTGGCGACCCCGCCGGGGCTCGAGCCCATGCCGCGCGCCCAGGACTCGGTGCCGCGCACCGGGGCGCTGTCCAGGCCGGTGAAGATGATGTCGAGGAAGACCGTGCCGGTGAGGAAGACGTCGCAGTCCGGGTCCTGCGGCGCGCGCAGCCCGTCCAGTGGGTCGATGTCTGGCATGTCAGCGCTCACCTTGCACTCCCCGGTCCCGACGGTTCCGGCCAGTGTGCCCGATTCACTCCCCCGGCCGGGGGGTCCACGCCGACTCGGTTCACAGAGTCTGACCTGCATAAACATGCGCTGCTACCCGCATAGAAACGCAGTAAACGCATAAGTGATCCAGATCACAGCGGGGCGGCTTTCGGCGGGCCGGGAGCACTTGATACAAATTGGCCCGCGAGCACCGTTGGAGACGTATCCGACGAGTGCGTCGACTTCCCCGCATTCTCTTTTTCTCCCCGCATTTCGCCTTGCCACCGCTCTGTCTTCTCGCCTCCTCTGGCATGTCTTCAGGAACGCCCATGTCCTCGCGCCCTCGCGCCGCGTGGCCCCTGGTCGCCGTGTTCACCGCCGGTTACCTCGCCGCCTATCTCCTCCCCACCATCGTGGGACGGCTCTCCGCCTGTCTGGGCCTCAGCGCCGCCCAGGCCGGCCTGGTCGGCAGCGCCCTGCTGCTGAGCTCGGCCTCGGCCGGCTTCTGCCTGGCGGGACGCGTGGAGACGTACGGACCGCGCAGACCTGCGCGGCTCGGGCTGGTGCTGGCCGTACTGGGGTACGGCTGCGCGGCACTGGCCGGATCCGTGCCGCTGGTCGTGCTGGGCGCCGTGGTCGGCGGCTTCGGCTCGGGCACGGCGACGGCGGTGGCCGCCTCGGGCATCGCCGCCCAGCGCGATCCGCACCGGACCTCCTCGCTGGGGCTGCTGAGCGTCTCCGCGACCGCCGGGGCCCTGTATCTGACGATCCCGCACCTGGGCGGCGGCCACCGGCTGCCGTTCGCCTCGATCGCCCTGGTCGCGGCGCTCGTGTGGCCGGCCACCTCCCGGCTCGGCGGCGCGGTCGCGGCCGGTCCCGCCGTGGCCGCGTCGGGCCGGCTCCCGCACCGCCGCTCCGGACTGGTGCTGGCCGGCGGGATGCTCGTCTGGTCGATGGCCCAGAACGCGCTGTGGGGCGTCAGCAGCCGCATCGGCGTGGTGCAGGCGGGGCTCTCCGAGGTCACCATCGGCGCGGTGTTCGCCGCCGCGCTCGGCGCCGGTCTCCTCGGGGTGATGGGCGCCGGGGTGCTCGGCGCCCGGCTCGGCCGCGCGGTCCCGATCGGCCTGGGCACCGTGGTCATCGCGGGGAGCATCGTGCTCAGCTCGTCGGCCGGCGGCCTCGGCTCGTTCGCGACCGGCGAGATCCTGTGGAACACCGTCTACCCGGTGGTCCTGTCGTATCTGATCGGTCTGGCCGCCTCGCTGGACGTACGCGGCCGCTGGGCGGTCCTGGCGGGCTCGGCCTCGTCGGTCGGTGTGGCCTGCGGTCCGGTGCTCGGCAGTGTGCTGTCCGAGGCGGCCGGCTACCCCTCGATGGGCCTGATCCTGGGCACCGCGACCCTGCTGGTCGCGCTCCCGGTGACCGCCGTCGCCCTGCACACCGGCGGCCGTCCGCTGGTGCCGGGATCGGTGCGCCGCAGGGGTGGCGCCCCGGCGGCCCTGCTCGCGGTCACCACGGGTGCGGTGCCCGGCGCCGTGCCGAAGGTGGGCGCGCCCGAGCAGGCCGTCACGGAGATCAGCGTCCCGGCGCTGCGCCGCAGGCGGCCGGTCCGCAGTGCGTTCCGGCCGGCCGGCCCGTCGGGCGGTCAGTCGAACGCGTACGCCTCGACCTCGGACAGATAGCGCGCCCTGCGCTCCTCGTCGTGGTCGAGGAAGGCCGCCTCGAAGGAGTTGCGGGCCAGGGTGCGCAGCTGCTCGCGGTCCAGGCCCAGCGCCTCGTGCACGGCGTGGAAGGTGTCGCCGACGTACCCGCCGAAGTAGGCGGGGTCGTCGGAGTTGACCGTGCAGAGCAGCCCGGCGTCCATCATGGCCCGCAGCGGGTGCTCCTCCAGGGTGCCGACGGCCCGCAGCCGTACGTTGGACAGCGGGCAGAGCGTGAGCGGCACCCGGTCGGCGACCAGCCGCTCGACCAGATCCGGGTCCTCCATGCAGCGCAGCCCGTGGTCGATGCGCTCCACCCCGAGGACGTCGAGCGCCTCGCGGATGTACGCGGGCGGCCCCTCCTCGCCGGCGTGGGCGACCTTGCGCAGTCCGAGCTCCCCGGCCCGTGCGTACACCGCGCGGAACTTGGCGGGCGGGTGGCCGACCTCGGCGGAGTCCAGGCCGACGGCGCTGATCCGGTGCAGATGCGGCCGGGCCGCCTCCAGGGTCTCCAGCGCCGAGTCGGCGGACCGGTCGCGCAGGAAGCACATGATCAGCTGGGTGGAGATGCCGTGCTTCTCCTCGCTGCGCTCCAGCGCCCGGCCCAGCCCCTCGACGACGGTCCCGAGGGGAATGCCCCGGGCGGTGTGCGCCTGCGGATCGAAGAAGATCTCCGCGTGGCGCACGCCCTGGGCGGCGGCGCGGGCGAGGTAGGCGTCGGCGAGTTCGGCGAAGTCGTCCTCGGTCCGCAGCACCGCCATCAGCGCGTAGTACAGGTTCAGGAACGTCTGCAGGTCGTCGAAGAGGTAGGCGGTGCGCAGTTCCTCGGTGTCCGCGTAGGGCAGCCGCACGCCGTTGCGCGCGGCGAGCGCGAAGGCCAGCTCGGGTTCGAGGGTTCCCTCGATGTGGAGGTGGAGTTCTGCTTTGGGGAGGTGCACGGGTTTCTCGCTTCAGGTGGTGCTGTGGGGGTGCTACGAGTGGTGCCGGGTGGGTACGGGGACGCGGATCAGGTCCTGGGCGACGGTCAGTTCGCCCTCGAACCCGGCCGCCCGGGCCTGGGTCTCGAAGACCTCCGGGTCCGGATAGCGCTGGGAGAAGTGCGTGAGGACGAGGTGGCGCACCCCGGAATCGCGCGCGACCCGGGCCGCCTGTCCGGCGGTCAGGTGGCCGTGGTCGGTGGCCAGCTTCTCGTCCTCGTCGAGGAACGTCGACTCGATGACCAGCATGTCGCAGCCCTCGGCGAGGGCGTGGACGCCGTCGCACAGCCTGGTGTCCATGATGAACGCGAACCGCTGTCCGCGCCTGTGCTCGGAGACGTCGTCGAGGGTGATCCCGCCGAGGACGCCCTCGCGCTGGAGGCGGCCGACGTCCGGTCCCGCGATGGAGTGCTCGGCGAGCTTCGCCGGCAGCATGCGCCGCCCGTCGGGCTCGGTGAGCCGGTAGCCGTACGACTCGACGGGGTGCGAGAGCCGGTGCGCGGCCAGGGTGTACGCGGCGGCGGTGGCCAGCGGACCGTCGGCGGCGACCGGGGCCTCGGTCAGCTCGACGGACTCGCGGTAGGCGGTGGCGTACCGCAGCCGGTCGAAGAAGTGCTGCCCGCTCGCCGGGTAGTGGGCGGTGACCGGGTGCGGGACCTGGTCGAGGTTGATCCGCTGGATCACCCCGGCCAGGCCGAGCGAGTGGTCGCCGTGGAAGTGCGTGACGCAGATCCGGTTGATGTCGTGCGCGGCGACACCCGCCCGCAGCATCTGGCGCTGGGTGCCCTCGCCGGGGTCGAAGAGGATGCCCTCGCCGTCCCAGCGCAGCAGATAGCCGTTGTGGTTGCGGTGCCGGGTCGGGACCTGGCTGGCGGTGCCGAGGACGACGAGTTCACGTGCGGACACGGGGTGCGGCGGTCCGTTCCTAGCCGGGGGGCCACTGGAGGCCGCGGCCGCCCAGGACGTGGGCGTGCGCGTGGAAGACGGTCTGCCCGGCGCCCGAACCGGTGTTGAAGACGACCCGGTAGCCGGTCTCGTCGATCTTCTCATCGGCGGCGACGTGCCCGGCCTCGCGCACCACGTCGGCGAGAACCTGCGGCTCGGCGGCGGCGAGGGACGCGGCGTCGGGGTGGTGGACGCGCGGGATGACCAGTACGTGGGTGGGGGCCTGGGGGTTGATGTCGCGGAAGGCGACCGTGGTGTCGGTCTCCCGGACGATGGTGGCGGGGATGTCGCCCGAGACGATCTTGCAGAACAGGCAGTCGGGCTGGGGTTCTCCTGCCATGGGAGCTCCTCCTGTTGTCTCGGTGATCCGTTACGTGGGCAGCCTAGCGGGCGGAACGGGGTGTTTCGGGGGCGCTGCCCCCGTACCCCGCCCCGCCCGTCCCCTACGTCCCCCTACGTCACCCCGGCAACGACGGCGGCGTCTTCGCCGGCGTCGTCGCCAGCGACTCCAGCGCGATCCGCACCGCCTCGTCCAGCTGCGGATCCCGCCCCGCCGCATGGTCGGCAGGCGTCATGACGACCTCGACATCCGGATCGACGCCGTGGTTCTCGACGCCCCACCCGTAACCCTCCAGCCAGAACGCGTACTTCGGCTGGGTGACCAGCGTGCCGTCCACGAGCCGGTAGCGGCTGTCGATGCCCACCACCCCGCCCCAGGTGCGTACGCCGACCACCGGGCCGATGCCCAGCGCCTTGATCGCCGCGTTGACGATGTCGCCGTCCGAGCCGGAGAACTCGTTCGCGACGGCCACCACGGGCCCGCGCGGCGCGTCGCCGGGATAGCTGTAGGCCCGCATGCCGCGCGGCAGGTCCCAGCCGACGATGCGGCGGGCCAGCTTCTCCACGACCAGCTGCGAGGTGTGGCCGCCGCGGTTCTCCCGCACGTCCACCACCAGCCCGTCGCGGGCGACCTCCGTGCGCAGGTCGCGGTGGATCTGGGCCCAGCCCGAACCGACCATGTCCGGGACATGGAGGTAGCCCAGGCGCCCGCCGGACAGCTCGTGGACATGGGCGCGCCGCCCGGCGACCCACGCGTGGTAGCGCAGCGCCTCCTCGTCGGCGACGGGGACGACGACGACATGGCGCGGGTCGCCGCCGTCGACCGGCGAGACGGTCAGCTCGACCGGCTTGCCGGCGGAGCCGGTGAGCAGCGGCGCGGGCCCGGTGAGCGGGTCGACGGGGTGGCCGTCGACGGCGAGCACCGCGTCCCCGGGCCGCACCGCGACACCGGGCGCGGCGAGCGGCGAGCGGGCGGCCGGGTCGGAGGTCTCGGACGGCAGGATGCGGTCGATGCGCCAGCTGCCGTCCTGCGCGCGCGAGAGGTCGGCGCCGAGCAGCCCCTGCCGGGCGGACTCGTCGTGCCAGCCGCCGGGCGGGGTCACATAGGCGTGCGAGGTGCCGAGTTCACCCTGCACCTCCCAGAGCAGGTCGATGAGGTCGTCGTGGGTGGCGACGCGCTCCAGCACCGGCCGGTAGCGGTCCAGGACCGCCTGCCAGTCGACGCCGCCCATGTCGGGGCGCCAGAAGTTGTCCCGCATGATGCGGCCGGCCTCGTCGTACATCTGCCGCCACTCGGCGGCCGGGTCGAGGGTGCGGCGGATGCGGGAGAGGTCGACGGTGACGGCGTCGTCGTGGTCGTCGTCGCCCGCCGGGACCCGGCTGTCGGACGGGACGACGGACAGCTTGTCGTGGCTGATGAGCGTCAGCCGCCTGCCGTCGCCGCTGACCGCGAACCGGCTGACGTCGGAGGCGAGTTCCTCGCAGCGCAGCTTCTCCAGGTCGTACCGCTCCAGGACCGTGTCCGGGCGCCGGGATTCCGGGGTGGCCCCGCTCGTGCCGAGGACCCCCGTCACCGGGTGGCGCAGCCAGAGCAGCCCGTCCTTCGCGGCCCGCAGCGAGGAGTAGTTGGCCGCCTCGACGGGCAGCGGGACGATCCGGTCGGCGAGCCCGTCCAGGTCGATGCGGGTGACGGGGAGCGCGGTCGGGTTGTCCTCCCCCTCGCCGGCCTTCTCCTTCTCGGTCGGGCGGCCGTGGAGCTGCGGCCCGAACGGGGAGGGGGTGGTCGCGGCGAGCGTCAGCAGATGGGGCCGGCAGGAGCCGATGAACGCCATGTCGAAGACATGGGCGTCGTAGATGGGGTCGAAGGCCCGCTCGGAGAGGAAGGCGAGGTGCTTGCCGTCGGCGGTGAAGGCGGGCGCGAAGTCCCGGAACCTCAGCGGGGTGGCCTCGGCGACCGAGAGGTCCGCGAGATGGGCCAGCTTGAGCTGGCTGAGCGGCTCGGGCCCGGGGTGCGACCAGGCGAGCCAGGCGGAGTCGGGCGAGAAGACGAGCCCGGAGGCGTCGCCGTTCTCGCTGCGGTCCACCTCGTGGATCTCGCCGCTCTCCCGCTCGACGATCAAAACCCGCCCGTCGTGGGCGGCGACCGCGAACCGGCTGCCGTCGGGGGCGGGGACCAGGTCGAGCACCCGGCCCAGCCGCCCGGCCGCGAGGCGGCGCGGCACGGCGCCGGGGCTGCTCCCGGTGGCGGGGGCGCACTCCAGCGCGTCGTCGCCCTCGGCGTCGGTGACCCAGACGACGTACTGGTCGCCCTCGGCCTGGAAGGTACGGGGCAGCCGGGCGCGTACGCCGGGCTCGGCGGCGAGGGCGCGGGCGGGGCCCTCGCGGTGGGTGACCCAGTGGACGGCGCCCCGGGACCCGACGGCACTGCCGCGGCCGGTGCGGTCCGGGGAGGCACTGTCCAGATGGCTGCCGGCGTGCACGGGGTAGGGCTGGAGGTCGGCGCGCTGGCCGCCGAGCCGGATGTCGAGGCGGCGGGGCGCGTCCTCGTCCAGGCCGTCCAGGAGCCAGAGTTCACCGGCCGAGGCGTAGGCGATCCGGGTCCCGTCGGTGGTGGCGTGCCGGGCGTAGAAGCCGTCGGTGCCGGTGTGCCGGCGCAGCCCGCTGCCGTCGGGGAGGGAGGAGTAGAGGGCGCCGACGCCTTCGTGGTCGGAGAGGAAGGCGATGCGCTCGCCCACCCACATCGGGCACTCGATGTTGCCGTCGAGGTCCTCGTGGATCCGGGCGAACGCGTCCGGGTCGCCCTCGGCCGCGATCCAGAGCTTGCCGGCCGTGCCGCCCCGGTAGCGCTTCCAGGTGGCGGCCTCGCGCCCCATGGTGGCCGAAAGCAGCAGGACGCGTCCGCCGGGACCGTACGCGAGGGAGCCGACCGGCCCGTAGGGGAGGGTCCGCGCGGGGCCGCCGTCGACCGGGACGGCCCGGGCCCAGCTGCGCCGGAGCGAGACCTGCCCCGCGGTGCTGGTGACCAGCACCTCGCCGTCGGGGGTCCAGCCGCGCACGGCCGTCCGCGTGTCGCCCCAGTGGGTGAGCCGCCGGGAGGGGCCGCCGTCGACGGGGGCGAGGTGCACCTCGGGCGCGCCGTCGCGGGTGGACGTCCAGGCGACGAGGGTGCCGTCGGGAGATATCCGCGGCTGGGTGACGGGGCGGTTGTCGGCACTGACCCGCCAGGCTCGGCCGCCGTCCAGCGGGGCGAGCCAGACATCGTCCTCGGCGGTGAAGGCGATCAAGTCGCCCTGGGCGTGGGGATAGCGGAGGTAGGAAGGCTGTGTCACACGGATCACCCTAGGCCGCGGCCCCGCCCGGCGAAACGGGGTTGGCCGGAGTGCGCCTGCGGCCGGGAGGCGAAGAGGTCACTTGCCCCGGGGATGTTCGGTGACCGTGACGGTCACGGTCACCGTCGGCCCGGCACCCCGTCCCGCGCCGCCGCCCGCCGGGGACGAGGTGCCGGCCGCCGGGGGCGGCGCGTTGCAGTCGCCCAGCAGGGTGGCCCGGAAGACGGTCCGCCCGCCGGACCGCGCGGTCAGATCGCCGCGCACGCACCGCCCGTCGACCGCCTGGCGCACCTGGCCGTTCACCGTGATGTCCTTGCCGTCCCGGGTGCGGCCGTCGCAGTCGACGTCGGCCACGCGCCGCGTGGCGGTGGCCGGCGCCCCGGTCCGGCCGGACGGCTGTTTCGCGTCGCCGGCATGGGCCGTGCAGCTCAGCCACCGCACGTCGACGCCCTCGTGCTCCAGGGCACGGGTGGCGGTCCGGTCGGTGGTCACGGCGATGGACGCGGTGTTCAGCCCGTCGGCGGGGTCGCAGGCGGTGAGGCCGGCGACGGCGGTGGCGAGACAGAGTGCGGCCGGAAAGCGACGGGCCGCCCGGCGGCCCCATGCCCTTGATGTCCCCATACGGGCAGCTTCCCACCGCTCCCGGCGGCGCGGTAGACCGCTTGCGGCCACAACGGCCCCCGAAGCACGGGACTATGACCAGCGGCCCGTGCGCCCCAGCAGCAGCGCGGTCGCCGCCGTACCGGCCGTCGAGGTGCGCAGAACGGTCGGTCCGAGCCGGCAGATCCGGGCGCCGGCGGCCTCGAACGCGGCCAGTTCGTCCGGCGATACGCCGCCCTCGGGGCCGACGACCAGCAGGATCTCGCCGGTCTCGGGCAGGTCGACGGTGGCCAGCGGCTCGCTGTCGTGGCCCCGGTCCTCGTGCAGGACGGCCGCGAAGTCCACCGTGGCCACGAGGGCGGCAACCTGTTTCGTCGTCAGCGCGTCCGCCACCTCCGGGAACCGCACCCGGCGCGACTGCTTGCCGGCCTCCCGGGCCGTACCGCGCCACTTCGCCAGGGACTTGAGGCCGCGGTCGCCCTTCCACTGGGTGATGCAGCGCGCTGCCTGCCACGGCACGATCGTGTCGACCCCGGTCTCGGTCATCGTCTCGACGGCGACCTCGCCCCGGTCACCCTTGGGCAGGGCCTGGACGACGGTGATCCGGACGGCGGGCCGGGGTTCCTCGTGGACCGCGTCCACCCCCACCACCAGCCGGTCCTTGCCCTCGGCGGCCCGCACGACGCCGCCGGCCCACCGGCCCCGGCCGTCCGTCAGGACGACCTCCTCACCGGCGCGCAGGCGCTTCACCGAGACGGCGTGCCGCCCCTCGGGGCCGTCGAGGACGAACTCGGGCCCGGCGGGCAGCTGTTCGACGACGAAGACGGGTGCCGTCACTGTGTACTCCTTGTGCTCACTGCCGTCCGCGCGGCGTCCAGTTCCTCGTTGAGCAGCCTGACCAGCCGTCCCGCGGGCAGCTCGCGCGCCATCCGGTGCCCCTGGCCCGCCCACAGCGCCATGCCCTGCGCGTCCCCGGCCCTGGCCGCCGCCTTGCGGAGCGCGGCGGTCAGATGGTGGACCTGGGGATAGGCGGCGGGGGCGTACGGTCCGTGCTCCCGCACGAAGCGGTTGACCAGGCCGCGGGCCGGGCGCCCGGAGAACGCCCGGGTCAGGACGGTGCGCACGAACAGCGGGTTGGTCAGGGCCTGTTTGTGCAGCAGATGGGCGCCCGACTCGGGGGTGATCAGGAAGGCGGTGCCGAGCTGTGCGGCGTCCGCGCCCGCCGCCAGGACCGCGGCGATCTGGGAGCCGCGCATCAGGCCGCCCGCGGCGATGACCGGTATCTGCACGGTCTCGCGCACCTGGGCCACCAGGCTGAGCAGCCCGGTCCCGGCGCCGTCGGCCTGCGGGTCGTCGCGGAACGTGGACTGGTGGCCGCCCGCCTCGATGCCCTGGGCGCAGACGGCGTCGGCGCCCGCCCACTGGGCGGCCTGGGCCTCCTCGGGCGAGGTCACCGTGACGACGGTGTACGTGCCCGCCGCGGCGAACGCGTCGAGGGTGTCGCGGGAGGGGCAGCCGAAGGTGAAGGAGACGACCGGGACCGGGTCCTCCAGCAGGATGGCGAGCTTGGCCTCGTAGCCGTCGTCGCCGGAGCCGTCGGTGTCGCCGAGCGGAGTCTCGTACCAGGAGGACTCGCCCGCGAGCTGGTGCCGGTAGACCTCGACGGCGGCCGGGTCGGCGAGGGTGGGCTGCGGCATGAAGAGGTTGACGCCGAAGGGCTGTCCGGTCAGCCCGCGGACCTGCTTGATCTCCTGGTACATGCCGTCCGCCGTCTTGTACCCGGCGGCCAGGAATCCGAGCCCGCCGGCCTCGGCGACGGCCGCGACGAGCTGCGGGCAGGACGCGCCGCCCGCCATCGGGGCCTGCACGATCGGATACCGGCAGAGATCGGTCAACGCGGAGGACATGCCCGCATCGTGTCATGTCCGTCCTGCCCCGTGACGCACACCCCGGGGCCGCGATTTGTCCGCAATGCGGTACGGGCCCGGAAACCGGGCCCGTACGACATCGTGAGGCGGCTCTACCGGCCGTTGAACGCGTCCTTCAGCCGCGAGAACAGGCCCTGCTGCCCGGGCTGGAACTGGCCGGTGGGCCGCTCCTCGCCACGCAGCTTCGCCAGCTCGCGCAGGAGGCGCTCCTGCTCGGGGTCCATCTTCGTCGGGGTCATCACCTCGACGTGCACGATGAGGTCGCCGCGCCCGCCGCCCCGCAGGTGGGTGATGCCGCGCCCGTGCAGCGGGACGGACTGGCCGGACTGGGTGCCCGGCCGGATGTCGACCTCCTCCAGGCCGTCGAGCGTCTCCAGCGGCACCTTGGTGCCGAGGGCCGCCGCCGTCATGGGGATGGTGACCGTGCAGTGCAGGTCGTCGCCGCGCCGCTGGAAGACCGCGTGCGGCAGCTCGTGGATCTCGACGTAGAGGTCGCCGGCGGGGCCGCCGCCGGGGCCGACCTCGCCCTCGCCCGCGAGCTGGATGCGGGTGCCGTTGTCGACACCGGCGGGGATCTTCACGGTGAGCGTGCGCCGCGAGCGGATGCGGCCGTCGCCGGCGCACTCCGGGCACGGGGTCGGCACGACCGTGCCGAAGCCCTGGCACTGCGGGCAGGGCCGCGAGGTCATGACCTGGCCGAGGAAGGACCGGGTGACCTGGGAGACCTCGCCGCGGCCGCGGCACATGTCACAGGTCTGCGCGGAGGTGCCGGGCGCGGCGCCCTCCCCGCTGCAGGTCGTACAGACGACGGCCGTGTCGACCTGGATGTCCTTGGTCGTGCCGAAGGCCGCCTCGTTGAGGTCGATCTCCAGCCGGATCATGGCGTCCTGGCCGCGCCGGGTGCGCGAACGGGGTCCGCGCTGCGACGCCGTACCGAAGAACGCGTCCATGATGTCGGAGAAGTTGCCGAAGCCGCCCTGTCCGAATCCGCCCGCGCCACCGCCTCCGGAGGCGGACAGCGGGTCGCCGCCGAGGTCGTAGACCTGCTTCTTCTGGGCGTCCGACAACACCTCGTAGGCGGCGTTGATCTCCTTGAACCGCTCCTGGGTCTTCGGATCGGGGTTCACATCCGGGTGCAGCTCGCGGGCGAGCCTCCGGAAGGCCTTCTTGATCTCGTCCTGAGAGGCGTCGCGGCGCACGCCGAGTACGGCGTAGTAGTCCGTGGCCACTTACGACTCCGCCAGGATCTGTCCGACGTAACGTGCCACTGCGCGTACCGCTCCCATCGTTCCGGGGTAGTCCATGCGGGTCGGTCCGACCACGCCGAGTTTGGCGACTGCCTCGTCGCCCGAACCGTAGCCGACCGCGACGACGGACGTGGAGTTGAGCCCCTCGTGGGCGTTCTCGTGCCCGATACGTACGGTCATGCCCGAGTCCTTGGCCTCGCCGAGCAGCTTCAGCAGCACGACCTGCTCCTCCAGTGCCTCCAGCACCGGCCGGATCATCACCGGGAAGTCGTGCCCGAAGCGGGTGAGGTTGGAGGTGCCGCCGATCATCAGCCGCTCCTCCGTCTCCTCGACGAGGGTTTCGAGCAGGATCGAGAGCACGGTGGACACGGTTCCCCGGTCCTCGCTCTCGAAGGATTCCGGCAGGTCCTGCACCAGCTGCGGGACGTCCGCGAAGCGGCGTCCCACCACCCGGCTGTTGAGCCGGGCGCGCAGATCGGCGAGAGAGGTCTCGCCGAAGGGCGCGGGGCAGTCGACCAGCCGCTGTTCGACCCGGCCGGTGTCCGTGATGAGCACGAGCATCAGCCGGGCGGGGGCCAGGGACAGCAGTTCCACATGCCGCACCGTCGAGCGGGTCAGCGAGGGGTACTGCACGACGGCGACCTGCCGGGTCAGCTGCGCGAGCAGCCGTACGGTCCGGCCCACGACGTCGTCGAGGTCGACCGCGCCGTCGAGGAAATTCTGAATGGCGCGGCGCTCCGGCGACGAGAGGGGCTTGACGCCCGCGAGCTTGTCGACGAAGAGCCGGTAGCCCTTGTCCGTCGGGATGCGTCCCGCACTGGTGTGGGGCTGGGCGATGAAGCCCTCGTCCTCCAGCACCGCCATGTCGTTGCGGACGGTGGCCGGGGAGACCCCCAGCTTGTGCCGCTCCGTGAGCGCCTTGGAGCCGACGGGCTCCTCGGTGCCGACATAGTCCTGGACGATGGCGCGCAGCACTTCGAGTCTGCGTTCGCTGAGCATCGCGCACACCTCCAGCTGTCTGCCTCGGTCGTTCTCGGGCCGTTCCCGGGACTTCTCCTGGCACTCTGTGCGGACGAGTGCCAGCAATGCCCCGGTCAGTGTACGGCGACGGGGTGGCCCCCTAGCAAGGGCGACCGGCCACACCGCCCCGAGACTGCGCAGGTCGCTGCCGATAGCGTCGCCGTATGGATGCCTCTTGGGAAGAGTTCGGCTGGGAGCGACTCGGTCACGGAGTGGGGCGCCGACGCCTTCCGGTGTGGGATGCGACGGTCGTCCTGGTGGCCGGGACGGACGGAGCGCTGCTCTGCGACACCGGCTCGTCACTCCGTGAAGGGGCGGAACTGAGCGATCAGACACAGTCGCTGCTCGGCCGGAGGGTGACGCACATCGCACTCAGCCACCCCCATTTCGATCATGTTCTGGGCACGGCCGCCTTCACCGGGGCGCGGGTGTACGGCGCGGCGGGCATGGCCGAGCTGCTGCGGGACGGGGCGGACGAGCTGCGGGCCGACGCGGTGGGCCAGGGGCTGTCCGGGCGGGACGCGGCCGAGTCCGCCGCCGCCCTGGTCGCGCCGCACCACGAGGTGCGCGAGGAGCGGACGCTCGATCTGGGCGGCGGGCGCGAGGTGCGCCTCGTGAACCTGGGCCCCGCGCACTCCGGCCACGATCTGGCGGTGCTGGTGCCAGGCTCCCCCGCGATCGTGTTCTGCGGCGACCTGGTCGAGGAGTCCGGTGCACCGCAGGCGGGCCCGGACGCGACGGGGTCGCGCTGGCCGGCGGCCCTGGACCGGCTGCTGGCGCTCGGCGGCGAGGACGCGCTGTACGTGCCGGGGCACGGGGCGGTGGTGGACGCGGCGTTCGTCCGGGCGCAGCGCGCTGCGCTGGCCGCCCGGTTCGGCGTGTCGTAGGGCGCTCCCCGCTTATCGTCGTGCGATGCGCAGCTACCAGCCGGACCTGACCCCGCCGTGGAAGAAGTCCGCCCCCGTCCCCGAGGTGCCCGCCGAGCCCGATCTGGTCGTGGAGGACGTCGCCACGGGCTTCTGCGGTGCGGTGATCCGGTGCGAGAAGACGGCCGCCGGGCCGACGGTGACCCTGGAGGACCGCTTCGGCAAGCACCGGGTCTTCCCGATGGAGCCGCGCGGCTTCCTGCTGGAGGGCCGGGTCGTCACGCTCGTGCGCCCGTCGGCGGGCGGCCCGGCGCGGCCCGCCCGTACGGCCTCCGGCTCGGTGGCGGTGCCCGGGGCACGGGCGCGGGTGGCGCGGGCCGGGCGGATCTACGTGGAGGGGCGGCACGACGCGGAGCTGGTCGAGCGGGTCTGGGGCGACGACCTGCGGATCGAGGGCGTGGTCGTCGAGTATCTGGAGGGCGTCGACGACCTCCCGGCGATCGTGCGGGAGTTCTCGCCCGCGCCGGACGCCCGGCTCGGGGTGCTGGTGGACCATCTGGTGCCCGGGTCCAAGGAGTCCCGGATCGCGGCGCAGATCTCGGACGACAGCGTGCTGGTGGTCGGCCACCCGTACATCGACGTGTGGGAGGCGGTGAAGCCGTCGTCGGTGGGGATCGACGCCTGGCCGGTGGTGCCGCGCGGCCAGGACTGGAAGACGGGTGTGTGCCGGGCGCTGGGGTGGCCGGAGAACACCGGGGCGGCCTGGCAGCGGATCCTGGCCTCGGTCCGCTCCTACCGCGACCTGGAGCCCGAACTCCTGGGCCGGGTCGAGGAATTGATCGATTTCGTCACTCTTCCCGCCTGATGTCCGGCGGGCGTTCCCGCCAATCCTGCGCCGATCCGGACGAATGCCTGCGCCTCGCACGCATCATCGGTTATTGAGTGGTTCCTGGCTCTTTTCGCGAGGGAAGGCACGGGGGCGATGGCGCGCGAAGTGTGGCGGGACAGTGCGGAGAACGAGGCGGCCTCCGCCGTCTTCCACTTCGTGCAGCAGCTCATCGACCGGTACCGCGACAACCGGCCGGTGATGCCGCTGGTCGTTCTCCAGGCCGCCGAGGCGGATGTGCCGCACGACGTGGACGCGCGGGTCGAGCAGATCGTGCGCCAGATCCACCGGGCCAACCAGCTGCGCCGCGTCCCGCTGAAGCTGCTGGACGGCCGGGGCGACTCACCGTACGAGGCGGCCCTCGGCATGGTCCGTACGCTGACCGAGAAGCCCTGGGAGACCCGGGGCGGCTCGCAGTACAAGCCGTTCGCCTTTCCCCGCTCGCGGCTGCTGGGCGCCATCGAGCAGGCCACCGCCGCCGTGCTCCGGGACCCCGACCAGGGCGGCTCACGCGACCAGCGCGACGAACGGATCCTGGAGGAGCTGAGCACGCTGCGCTGGCGCTCCAGCCGGCGCGGGCCGCGGAACTGGTGGAGCGCGTTCCGGGAGTCGGTGCGGCCCGAGACATTCGTCGGGGCCGTCGTCATCGCGGTCCTGGGTGTGCTGCTCGGCGAGATCGGCTGGCTGCCGACCGCGCTGGTGGCCGTGGGAGCGGTGCTGGGCCTGGCCGTCGTGCGGCTGGTGACCACCTCGGCGCCGCCGCTGCTGTGGCTGCGCCGGGCCAGCCGCTGGTTCGCCACCACCTCCTCGCTCGCGGCGGCCAGCACCGGCTACCCGTCCGACGGCTGGTCCCGGTTCTCGCCCAGCGGCTCGTGGCGGGTGATCCGGGCCCGGGCGGCGGTGGTCGCGGGACGGGTGGCCGACGCGACGGCGGGCGACGAGCGGTCCCGCCAGTTCCATCTGGAGCTGCGGGTCCAGGCGCTGCTGGAGGACCTCCGCAACAACTACCGCCCGCACACACTGGACTGGCGGCGGGGCAAGCGCACGGTACCCCCGGTGGTCTTCCTGCCGACGGCCGGACAGCACAACGGCGGCATCCAGCTGATCAACGCCATCAACAACGTCCGCTCCCGGCGCAGCGAGGTCGATCCGCTGCTGCTCCTGGCGTCGCTGCCGGCCGCCGAGATCCTGCGGCACACCCCGCCGCTGCCCGCCGATCCGCTGCCCACGCACAGCGGCGCCGCCCGCGCCCGCTACGAGGACTGGATCAGCCATCTCAGCGTCGGCCAGTCCCCCTCGGCGGCGGCCACGCTCGCCTGGGTGCTGCGGCTGCCGCTCTCGACGGAACAGCTCACCCATGAGCACGGCCACGCACAGCTCGTCACGGAGCGGGTGCGCAGGACGTGGGTGTGGTGGGTGATGTCGCGGACCACCGTCGCCTGTCTGCTGGCCGGTGCGCTGCTGGGGACGCTGCTGCTGAGCAACCATCTGGCGGACCGCTACTGCCACGGCCCGCTGACGGACGTCAACACGGACTCGGTGCGTCTTCCGGGACCGGGCGGCGGGGCCAAGGAGTGCATCGGCGTGGCCACGACCGACCAGGTGCGGTTCGCGGCGGGCAATCCGCTGGAGCTGGACGGCGCGGGCGCGGGGGTCACCTTCGACCGGCTGGAGCGGGCGGTGACCGAGGAGAACGCCCGTATCCAGCCCGGCGACAAATACATCACCCTCATCTACGCGGGCCCGTTCACCGCCTCGTCCCCGGAACGCACCCGCAAGGCGCTGGAGGAGCTGACCGGCGTCTACCTCTACCAGCACCACACCAACACGCTGGACTTCTCCGTCCGGCTGCGGGTGCTCACCGCCAACGGCGGGCAGGACATGCTCCAGCAGATCCCGGCGGTGAGGAAGATCATCGAGGTGGCCGAAAGAGATCCCTCGGTCGTCGGGGTCGTCGGGCTCGGACGGGACACGACGGACAGCCCGCAGGCCACAGAACTGCTCCAGAAGGCCGGTCTGCCCGTGGTGGACACCACCAACTCCGGCGGCTATCTGGCGACGGACTACTCGAACTACTTCGGCATCGCGGCGACCGACCAGGAACAGGCGGACGCCCTGGGCCTGGTGGCCCGGCAGGTGGCGAAGAAGGCACGGAACCCGCGGGCCCTGGTGCTCTCCCGCCGGCTCGGCAACAACGACAAGGACCGCTACACGCTGGAGCAGCGCACGGTCGGCCGCGCGATGCTGGCGGAGTCCGGATTCGCGCTGTCCCCGTTGGTGGAATACGACCTCGGCCGCCGCAGCAGCGCCGATCTGGACCGGCCGGTGCAGCGGATCTGCGCGGCGGACCCGCCGCCGGACGCCCTGTACTTCGCCGGCCGGGTCGAGGACGTCGCCAATCTGATGAGCCGGCTCGCCCACAACTGCTCCGGCCGGTCCATCACCGTCTTCACCGGTGACGACCTGACCAAGGCCCGGCTCGACGACAGCACGGACGCCACGAAGAACGTCACGCTCTTCCACACGGCCCTCGCCCCGATGGGCCGGGGCCGGGCCGACGGCTTCTACGAGGAGTCGCGCCGGGCGCTGGAGCGGCTGCTGCCCGAGGGCCGTACGCTCCCCGCGCTGCCGAAGAGCAAGCCGTACGAGAACGCGCTGTTCGCCAGCGGGCAGTCGGTGATCTCCTACAGCGCGACGGCCGCCCTGTACGACGCCGCCAGCCACGGCGACGCGGTGAACAGCGCGGCCGAGACCTGGGCGAACCTCTACGCGGTGCGGCTGCAGACGATGCCCACCGGCACGATCACCTTCCGGGGCTTCATCCCGTACGAGCCGCAGGCCGGCCACGGCCTCGACGTCGTCCAGATCACCTACCCCGACGGCCGCAGCAGCGCCCGGATCATCTGCGGCCGCGCGGCCGGCGCGCACGGCCTGTCCCCGGCGGGCTGCCCGGTGCGCTGAGCGCGGGGGCTCAGTCGACGAGGTCGCGCACCACGGCGTCGGCGAGCAGCCGGCCCCGCAGGGTCAGCACGGCCCGCTCCTCGGCGAACGGCGCCGGCTCCAGGAGCCCGTCGTCGACCGCCCGGCGGGCCGCGGCCAGCCCGGCGGGGGCGAGCAGGGAGAGCGGGCAGCCGTCGACGAGCCGCAGCTCCAGCAGGATGCGCTCGACCCGGCGGTCCTCGGCGGAGAGGATCTCGCGCCCCGCACCCGGGGAGCGCCCCTCGGCGAGCGCCTGCGCATACGCCCCGGGGTGCTTCACGTTCCACCAGCGGACCCCGCCGACATGGCTGTGGGCTCCGGGCCCCGCGCCCCACCAGTCGGCCCCGCGCCAGTACAGCTCGTTGTGCAGGCAGCGGCCCTCGGGCGTCCGGGACCAGTTCGACACCTCGTACCAGGAGAAGCCGGCCGCGGCCATCGCCTCGTCCGCGATCAGATAGCGGTCGGCGTGCGCGTCGTCGTCCGTCATCGGGATCTCGCCGCGCTTGATCCGGCGGGCCAGCTGCGTGCCCTCCTCGACGATCAGGGCGTACGCCGACACATGGTCGGGTCCCGCGCCGATCGCCGCGTCGAGGGAGGCCCGCCAGTCGTCGTCGGACTCGCCGGGGGTGCCGTAGATCAGGTCGAGGTTGACGTGCTCGAAGCCGGCCGCCCTGGCCTCGGCGACACAGGCCTCGGGCCGGCCGGGTGTGTGGGTGCGGTCGAGGATCTTCAGGACGTGCTGCCGGGCGCTCTGCATCCCGAAGGAGATCCGGTTGAAGCCGCCCTCGCGCAGCTCGGCCAGGTAGTCCGGGCCGACCGACTCGGGATTGGCCTCGGTGGTGATCTCGGCGTCGTCCGCGAGCCCGAACTCCTCGCGGATCGCGGCCAGCATCCGGACGAGGTCGGCGGCGGCCAGCAGGGTGGGCGTCCCGCCGCCGACGAAGACCGTACGGACCTGCCGGGGGTCGTCGCCGAGGACCTTGCGGGCCTGGCGGACCTCGCCGATGAGATGCGCGGCGTAGTTGTCCCGGGAGGCCAGCGCACCGCCGGAGCCGCGCAGCTCGGTCGCGGTGTAGGTGTTGAAGTCGCAGTAGCCGCAGCGGGTCGCGCAGTACGGCACGTGGAGGTAGAAGCCGAGCGGACGGCCGGCGGCGCCTTCCAGGGCATGGCGGGGCAGCGCCCCGTCGTCGGGCACGGGCTCACCATCGGGCAGTACGGAAGGCATACCGTCCATTGTCGCGCGCCGCCCGGCAACCGGACGCCACGCCCGTACGGGCTACTCCCCGGGCCGTTCCATGGCCTGGAGGACCAGCAGCGCCAGGTCGTCGTCCGGCGGGCGCTCGGCGAAGGCGTGCACCGCGTGCTTGATGCGGTCCGCGATCTCCTCGGCGCTCAGCCCCGCGCAGCCGGAGAGGGCCTGGGCGAGGCCGTCGCCGTCGTCGAACATCAGCGGTCCGGAGCGCCGCTCGGTGACCCCGTCGGTGACACAGAGCAGGCTGTCGCCCGGGGCCAGGTCGAAGCTCTGGGTCTCGTAGACGGCGTCGTCCATGACGCCGAGGAGCAGCTGCGGTTCGGCGGCGGGGCGCACGGTGCCGTCGGGGCGCAGCAGCAGCGGCAGCGGGTGTCCCGCGCTGGCCAGGGTGCAGCGGGCACCGCCGCCGGGCAGCGGCACCAGCTCCCCGTACAGCAGGGACAGGAAGCGGGACTGCCCGCTGTCCGCCGAGTGCTGCCCGCCGGCGGCGGCGACCATGAGAGCGGCCGCCTCGGCGGCCTCCATCGCGTCGTCGAGGAGCAGCCGGTTGAGCCGGACCAGGACCTCACCGGCCTGGAAGCCCTCGCGGGCCAGCAGCCGCAGCCAGGGACGGGCCAGACCGGTGACGACGGCGGCCTCGGGCCCGCTGCCCTGGACGTCGCCGAGGACGAAGCACCAGCGGTCGTTGGGGCACGGGAAGATGTCGTAGAAGTCGCCTCCGACCACCCCGTCGTCGCTCGGTTCGTAGACCAGGGAGCTGGCGACGCCCGGTATGTCGGCGACCTTGCTGGGCAGCAGTCCGCGCTGCAGGATGCGGCTGATGGTGGCCTGCCGGGTGTACGCGCGGGCGGCGCCGACGGCGAGGCCGACCCGGCGCACGAAGTCCTCGACGAGCGCCGTGACCTCGTCGGGCACCCGGGCGATGCCCTCGCGGCCCAGGAGTACGGCACCGAGGGTGCGGCCGCCCGAGGTGATCCGGTAGGCGAGCGCGACGCCCTCGCGCCCGTCCGGCGGTGCCTCGCCGTCCTCCGTGCTGCCGGGCCACGGCATCGAGACGGGGCCGGTGCCGACCCGCTCGGGGAGCCGGAGGGGGTCGCCCTCCAGATGGGCGCGCAGGGTGGGGATGCGGGTCTCGTCGATGTGCCAGACCTTGGCGAGCCGGGGGACGGCAGCGCGGCCGGCGGTCTCGGGCTCCAGCCAGATCGCGCACCAGTCGGCGAGCCGGGGCACGAGTAACTGTCCGGCCAGCGCCGCCACGATGTCCTCGTCGAGCTGGCCGGCGAGCAGGTCGGAGGCCTCGGCCAGGAAGGACAGCGCGCCGCGTCCGGCCCAGTCGGCGTCGTCGCGCAGGGCGCGCCGGGCGGTGGGGGCGAGGAGTTCGGCGGCCCGCAGCCCGTGCTGGAAGCCGGCTTCCGGGCGGGCGTCGGGGAAGGGGTTCCAGTCGTCGACGGGGAGGCGGGCCCAGACGGTCTTGAGGCCGGTGCGGTAGGTGATGCCCCAGCGTTCGGCGAGGGTGGCGACGAGTTCCAGGCCGCGCCCGTACTCGGCGGGCTCCCCCGGGGCGCCCGTGCCTGCCCCGCCGCCCTCGGGGCGGTCGCTGCGCACGGCGCGGGCGGGGTGGTGGTCGGAGACCTCGATCACCAGCGCGGAGGCCTCGTCGTCGGTGGCCTCCTCCAGCCGGAAGAGCAGCTCTACGTTGGTTCCCGCGTGCACGACCGCGTTGGTCACCAGCTCGCTGACGACGACCGCCGCGTCGTCGGACAGCCGCTCGCTGAACCCCACGGCGGCCGGCAGCCCGAGCGCGCTCCACTCGGCGAGCGCGGCCGCGACGAACCGCCGGGCCGCCGCGGGGGCGAGCAGGTTGCCGGGCAGGCTGGTCCGGGCGGCCGACGGGCTGGACGCGGCACTGGTTCCGGGACGCTGCACGATGTCCCGCTGCAAGGGAATGGACCCCACAGGGCGGCTCCTGACCTGATCTCGCTCTGCCTGTTCTCCGTTATGCGCCGCTGACGACACGGACAGAGTGACAGATCGGCCCTTCCCATACGCGTCGAGTTACGGAAGTGGGAGGAGATCGACGTCCGGCCCGGTATGCGCCGGGCGTGCGCCCGGCCCCCGCGCCGTAGCGCGGGGGCCGGGGAAGGAGCTGGGGCGACGGGCGTGTCAGGCCTCGCGGGAGCCCGCGTACATGTCCTCGATCAGGTCCTTGTACGTGCGCTCGACGACGGGCCGCTTCAGCTTGAGGCTGGGGGTCACCTCGCCGTGCTCGATGTCGAGGTCGCGCGGGAGCAGCCGGAACTTCTTGATGGTCTGCCAGCGCTGGAGGCCCTCGTTGAGGCGCTTCACATAGCCGTCGATGAGCTCGACGGTCTTCGGGTCCGCCACGACCTCGGCGTACGTCCTGCCCTCCAGGCCGTTCTCGGCGGCCCAGCCGAGGATGGTGGGCTCGTCGAGGGCGATCAGCGCGGTGCAGAAGTTACGGTCCGCGCCGTGCACCAGGATGTTGGAGACGAACGGGCAGACCGCCTTGAACTGTCCCTCGACCTCGGCGGGCGCGATGTACTTGCCGCCCGAGGTCTTGATGAGGTCCTTCTTGCGGTCGGTGATCCGCAGATAGCCGTCCACCGACAGCTCGCCGATGTCGCCGGTGTGGAACCAGCCGTCGGCCTCCAGCACCTCGGCGGTCTTGTCGGGCAGCCCCTGGTAGCCCTGCATCAGGCCGGGGCCGCGGAGCAGGATCTCGCCGTCGTCGGCGATCCGGACCTCGGTGCCGGGGAGCGGCTTGCCGACCGTGCCGGTGCGGTAGGCCTCGCCCGGGTTGACGAAGGAGGCGGCGCTGGTCTCGGTGAGGCCGTAGCCCTCCAGGATGTGGATGCCGGCGCCGGCGAAGAAGAAGCCGATGTCGGGGGCGAGCGCGGCGGAGCCGGAGACGCAGGCGCGGAGGCGGCCGCCGAAGGCCTCGCGGATCTTGGCGAAGACGAGGGTGTCGGCGACCTTGTGCTTGGCGCCGAGCGCGAAGGGCACGGAGGCGGTGCCGGTGCGCCGGAAGTTGTCCTGGGAGACCTTCGCGTACTCGCGGGCGACGCCGGCCGCCCACTGGAAGATCTTGTACTTGGCCCCGCCGCCGGCCCGCGCCTTGGCAGCGACCCCGTTGTAGACCTTCTCGAAGATGCGCGGGACGGCCGCCATGTAGGTCGGCTGGACGACCGGCAGATTCTCGATGATCTTGTCGACCCGGCCGTCGACCGCGGTGACGTGTCCGACCTCGATCTGTCCGGAGGTGAGGACCTTGCCGAAGACATGGGCGAGGGGCAGCCAGAGGTACTGGACGTCGTCCTTGGTGATGAGCCCGGTGGAGACGGTGGCCTTGGCCATGTACGACCAGTTGTCGTGCGGCAGCCGTACGCCCTTGGGGCGGCCGGTGGTGCCCGAGGTGTAGATGAGGGTCGCGAGCTGGTCGGAGGTGATCGCGTCGACCCGCTCGGTGATGGCGTCCGGGTTCTTGGCGAGGTGCTCGGCGCCCCGGGCCTCCAGGTCGGCCAGCGTGAGCACCCAGCCCTCGGGGTCGCCCTCGGCCGGTCCGGCGCCCTCCGCGTCGATGACGACGACATGGGCGAGGTTCGGCAGCTCGGCGCGGCGCTCGCGGGCCTTGGCCAGCTGGGCGGCGTCCTCGGCGATCAGCACCCGGCTCTCGGAGTCCGAGAGGATGAACGCCGACTCCTCGGTGTTGGTCGAGGGGTAGATCGTGGTGGTCGCGGCGCCCGCGCACATGACCCCGAGGTCGACGAGGATCCACTCCACCCGGGTGGACGCGGCGAGCGCGACGCGCTCCTCGGGCCGCACACCGAGAGCGATCAGCCCGGCGGCCACGGCGTAGACCCGTTCGGCGGCCTGCGCCCAGCTCAGCGACTTCCACTCATCGGGTCCCTGGCCGTCGGCGGCGGGCACGGGGTAGCGGTAGGCCTCCCCGTCCGGGGTGGCCGCCACCCGGTCGATGAAGAGGGTCGCCACGGAGGGCGGACGGTTCTCGATCATGGTCTGTGTGTCGCTCACGACATCCTCCGGGCCTACGGCAGTGCTTCACGACCGGCTGCTGATTTGCGGCTTGCTCTCCGCGTATGTCTGGTGCTTGATCCCGCTTGTTTAACTCACGAGTAACTAAGAAGTCGTGCTCAGGGTAAAGCTCCCGCGTCCGCCGCGTAAGGGGCAATCGGGCGCCGCTTCATAACGAACGGGCCCCCGCGCCGCAGTGTTCTGCGGCGCGGGGGCCCGTCGGCCTACCGATCGGTAGCGTCCCGGGCGGGGGCGGGGGTCACTTCTTGGCCTTGCTGTCCCCGGCGGACTCGTCGGTCGACAGGACGGAGATGAACGCGTCCTGCGGCACCTCCACGTTGCCGACCATCTTCATCCGCTTCTTGCCCTCTTTCTGCTTCTCCAGCAGCTTCCGCTTACGGGAGATGTCACCGCCGTAGCACTTGGCGAGGACGTCCTTGCGGATGGCGCGGACGGTCTCACGGGCGATGACCCGGGAGCCGATGGCCGCCTGGATCGGCACCTCGAAGTTCTGCCGGGGGATGAGCTTCTGCAGCTTGGCGACGAGCCGGACGCCGTACGCGTACGCCTTGTCCTTGTGCGTCACCGCGGAGAACGCGTCGACCTTGTCGCCGTGCAGCAGGATGTCGACCTTCACGAGCTGGGCCGACTGCTCGCCGGTGGGCTCGTAGTCCAGGGAGGCGTAACCGCGGGTCTTGGACTTCAGCTGGTCGAAGAAGTCGAAGACGATCTCGGCGAGCGGCAGGGTGTAGCGGATCTCGACCCGGTCCTCGGAGAGGTAGTCCATGCCGAGGAGGGTGCCGCGGCGCTGCTGGCACAGCTCCATGATCGCGCCGATGAACTCGCTGGGCGCCAGGACCGTGGCCCGGACGACCGGCTCGTGCACCTTGTCGATCTTGCCCTCGGGGAATTCACTCGGGTTGGTGACGGTGTGCTCGCTGCCGTCCTCCATCTCGACCCGGTAGACCACGTTGGGCGCGGTGGCGATGAGGTCGAGGCCGAACTCGCGCTCCAGGCGCTCGCGGACCACGTCGAGGTGGAGCAGCCCCAGGAAGCCGACGCGGAAACCGAAGCCGAGCGCGGCGGAGGTCTCCGGCTCGTACACCAGCGCGGCGTCGTTGAGCTGGAGCTTGTCCAGCGCCTCGCGCAGGTCCGGGTAGTCCGAGCCGTCCAGCGGGTAGAGCCCCGAGAACACCATCGGCTTGGGGTCCTTGTAGCCGCCCAGGGCCTCGGTGGCGCCGTTGCTCAGAGAGGTGATCGTGTCACCGACCTTGGACTGCCGGACGTCCTTCACGCCGGTGATGATGTAGCCGACCTCGCCCACACCGATGCCGTCGGCCGGGGTCATCTCCGGCGAGGAGACCCCGATCTCCAGCAGCTCGTGGGTGGCGCCGGTCGACATCATCTTGATGCGCTCGCGCTTGTTCAGCTGGCCGTCGACGACACGGACGTACGTGACGACGCCCCGGTACGAGTCGTAGACGGAGTCGAAGATCATCGCGCGGGCGGGGGCGTCGGCCTTGCCCACGGGCGCCGGGACGTCCCGCACCACGCGGTCGAGCAGCGCGTCCACACCGATGCCGGTCTTCGCGGAGACCTTGAGCACATCCTCCGGCCGGCAGCCGATGAGGTTGGCCAGCTCCTCGGAGAACTTCTCGGGCTGGGCGGCCGGCAGGTCGATCTTGTTGAGCACCGGGACGATGGTGAGGTCGTTCTCCATCGCCAGGTAGAGGTTGGCCAGCGTCTGGGCCTCGATGCCCTGTGCGGCGTCGACCAGCAGGATCGTGCCCTCGCAGGCCGCGAGCGACCGGGAGACCTCATAGGTGAAGTCGACGTGTCCCGGGGTGTCGATCATGTTGAGGACATGGGTGCTGCCCTGGCCCTCGCCGGTGGTCGGGGCCCAGGGCAGCCGGACCGCCTGGGACTTGATGGTGATGCCACGCTCGCGCTCGATGTCCATCCGGTCGAGGTACTGAGCGCGCATCTGCCGCTGGTCGACCACACCGGTCAGCTGGAGCATCCGGTCGGCAAGGGTCGACTTGCCGTGGTCGATGTGCGCGATGATGCAGAAATTGCGGATCAGCGCCGGGTCGGTACGGCTCGGCTCGGGCACGTGGAGAGGAGTCGCGGGCACGCAGGGTCCTGATTCTTGAGACGCCGAACGCCGTGTCTCGGGTCGATGTCGGGTCGGTCGGATCTGTACGTAGCTTCCATCGTCCCACGCCTGCGGGGCGGAGACCGGTTTGGGCCGGTCGGACCGTGGCTGCTACCGTGGACAGCTGTGCCTGATGGCTCTCGGGCCGCAGGACACACATCGAAGATCCAACGAACCTGAAAAGGCTCTTTCGTGGCGAACATCAAGTCCCAGATCAAGCGGAACAAGACGAACGAGAAGGCGCGCCTGCGCAACAAGGCCGTCAAGTCCTCGCTCAAGACCGCGATCCGCAAGGCCCGCGAGGCCGTCGTTGCGGGCGACGTCGAGAAGGCCACCGTGGCCGTTCGCGACGCTTCGCGCGCCCTCGACAAGGCTGTCTCGAAGGGTGTCATCCACAAGAACGCCGCCGCCAACAAGAAGTCGGCGCTGGCCACCAAGGTTGCCACCCTCCAGGGCTGAGCATTCTGATGTGATCGCCGGAACGGACCAGCGGGCCCTCTCTCCCGCCCCGTACCGGCCCCCCGCGCCGCACACCGAACCTGCGTTCGCCACGCGGGTGCGGCGCACCGAGCTCAAGGCGAAGGCCCCCGCTGTTCCCCTCCCCAGGGAAACGACGGGGGCCTTCGTCGTACCTGTCCTCGTACGACGCACCACATGGGCACGCTCCGACCCGCAGGTCAAAGCCCACCCCGGCACAACCCAGCCCGTCCGGCGCTTGAGGACGCCTGAACGGCAAGTTCAAGCCCGTCCGGCGCTTGAGGACACCGCGGTGCCCACCCCTGCGGGGCTACCGCCCCGCCCGCGCGGCCCGCGCCACAGCCACCACCGCCTTCTCCAGGGCGTACTCAGGGTCGTCCCCCCCGCCCTTCACCCCCGCATCCGCATCCGCCACCGCCCGCAACGCCACCGCGACCCCGTCCGGCGTCCAGCCCCGCATCTGCTGCCGCACCCGGTCGATCTTCCACGGCGGCATGCCCAGCTCCCGCGCCAGATCCGCCGGCCGCCCCCCGCGCGCCGACGACAGCTTGCCGATCGCCCGGACGCCCTGGGCGAGCGCGCTGGTGATCAGGACGGGAGCCACCCCGGTCGACAGCGACCAGCGCAGCGCCTCCAGGGCCTCCGCCGCCCGCCCCTCGACCGCCCGGTCGGCCACCGTGAAGCTCGACGCCTCCGCGCGCCCCGTGTAGTAGCGCCCGACGACCGCCTCGTCGATCGTGCCCTCGACGTCCGCGACGAGCTGCGAGACCGCGCTCGCCAGCTCCCGCAGATCGCTGCCGATGGAGTCGACCAGCGCCTGGCACGCCTCGGGCGTAGCCGAACGCCCCAGCGCCCGGAACTCCCCGCGCACGAACGACAGCCGCTCGGCCGGCTTGGTCGTTTTCGGGCAGGCGACCTCACGCGCCCCCGCCTTGCGCGCCGCGTCGAGCAGCCCCTTGCCCTTGGCGCCGCCCGCGTGCAGCAGCACGAGGGTGATCTCCTCGACCGGGTCGTCGAGGTACTTCTTGACGTCCTTGACCGTGTCGGCGGAGAGATCCTGCGCGTTGCGCACGATCACCACCTTGCGCTCGGCGAACAGCGACGGGCTCGTCAGCTCGGCGAGGGTGCCCGGCTGGAGCTGGTCGGAGGTGAGGTCCCGGACGTCCGTGTCGGAGTCGGAGGCCCGGGCCGCCACCACCACCTGCTGCACGGCGCGGTCCAGGAGCAGGTCCTCCTGCCCCACGGCGAGCGTGAGCGGGGCGAGCGGGTCGTCGGTGGAATTCCTTCTGGTGGCCATCGCCGTCCAGCATCCCACGGGCCACTGACAGCCCGGCCGCGACCGGGGCCGGAGCACCGCGGCCCGTGCCCGAGAATGGGCGGGTGAGCGATGTGAGACATGTGCTGGTGCTGCCCGACCGCGACGCCGCGGAGGAGGCCGCCGCGGAACTGGCCGACCGTTTCGGGGTCGCCGAGGAACCACAGCTCGTACGCGACGCGCTGGCCGGCGAGGACGACGCCGAGGACGCCCAGTGGCTGGTGGTCGTGGAGGACCCGGACCGCCGGCTCGACGCCGCGGCGCTCGACGCGTTCGCCGAGGAGTACGAGGGCTGGCTGGAGGCGCCGTAGCGGGCGCCCGGCGCCGGTCCGCGCCGCCGCCCGGGGTCAGCCCTTGGGGACGATCTGGATGTCCATGTCGATGGCGATGCTGGAGCCGACCGCCGCGATGCCGCGCGCCAGCATGGTCTGCCAGGTGAGCGTGAAGTCCTCGCGGTGCAGCTCCGTGGTGGCCCGGCACGCGGCCCTGGTCTCGCCCTCCAGCCCGTTGCCGAGGCCGAGGTACTGGGTGTCCAGCGTCACCGTACGGCTCACGCCGTGCAGGGTGAGCGCACCGCTCACGCCCCAGCGGGCGCCGCCCCGGTGCACGAACCGGTCGCTGTAGAACTCCAGCGTCGGATAGCGGCCGACGTCGAGGAAGTCCCCCGAACGCAGATGGTCGTCGCGCATCTGGACGTTCGTGTCGATCGACGCGGCGTCGATGATCACGTGCATGGCCGAGTCCTCCATGCGGTCGGCGATCCGGATCGCGCCCGCGAAGGTGTTGAACCGGCCGTGGATACGCGCCATCCCGATGTGCCGCGCCGTAAAGCCGATCTGCGAGTGCATCGGCTCGATCTCCCACTCGCCGGGATCGGGCAGCTGCGGAGGTGCGGCGACCTGGAGCATCACGTCGCCCAGGGCCGCGTGACCGCCCTCGGTCACCACGGCCGCGCCATGGAACGGGGTGAAGCCCTCCGCCGTCACGGCCAGCCGGTACTCCCCCGCCGGAACGGTGGCCAGGACACTGCCGTACGGATCCGTCTCGCCGCCGACGACCTTGCGCCCCGCGCCGTCCGTGACCACGAACTCGGCCTGCCGCACACCCTCGTTGACCGGGTCCAGGACCCGGCAGCTCAGGACGCCCGCCGAGGCCGGTACCGGCAGTCCGGCGAGGGCGTTGCCGCGCCCGGCCCCCTGCGCTCCCTTGTTTCCGAACCAACGGCCGAACATCTCACGCACTCCCGGGGGCGAGTTCACCTCGGGCCGGAGGGCTGGACGTCGTTGTCGGAGCAGCGGCCCGCCGACGAGCATGCATTCGATCACCCATGAGGCGTTCGAGGCAAACGGGAGGCTCCAAGCGGTCTTGGGTGGAGGTGTTACCGAAGGTCCGAATTGATCGCTCCGTCTGCGTCCGTCACCCCTTCGACGCGGACGGTTCCACCTTCCCTTCGGTGGGCAGCCGGTCGAGGTGCACCCCGAAGTGCTCGCGGTAGGCGGCGCGTACGTCCGCGTCGCTGTCGAGCGGCGTCTCGCGCCGCTCCGCGCCCACCGTGGTGAGGAGCCTGCGGCCCTTGAGCGTGATCCGTCCGTCGGGGGTGAAGCGCGAGCAGACCGGCGACCGGGTGAAACTGGAGTCGGGAGAGGTCCGGTGGTACCAGGCACCGGCCCGGAAGTCGGCCAGCACCCGGGGCCGCGACTCCAGCCGGAACTGCGGCACCCCGTCCCGCAGCACATCCAGATCCCCCTGGCCCGCGCCGCATTCGCCGCCCTCATGGTCGGCACCGCCCTCGGCCGGGACCGGCGCGATCCGGAAGACGCCGCGCGGATCCTCCTGCTGCGAACGGTCGTCGAGCGCCAGCGGAAGCTGGGCATGATCGCCGAAGCCGACGTCGGCGAGCCACGGCCCGGTGCCGTCGTCCGTCTCCACCCGCAGCGCCAGATGGTCGTAAGGGATGCCGAGCCGTCCGCCCTCGCCGTGGACCCGGGCCTGGAGCAGGGTGACGCGGAAGCCGAGGGCCCGCAGCAGCGCGGCGAACGCCCCGTTGAGTTCGTAGCAGAACCCGCCCCGGCGGTCCGCCACGACCTTGTCCAGGAGCGCCGCCTCCTCCAGCACGATGTCCTCGCCGAGATGGATCGAGAGGTTCTCGAAGGGCACGGCGAGAAGGTGACGGCCTTGCAGCTCGCGCAGTGCCTCGGCGTCGGCCCGGGCGGGTCTGTCGGCGCCGATGCGCGCCAGATAGGCATCGATGGTCTGGGGCAGGTGCGGGTCCATGAGCGCAGTCTTTCCCGGCGGGCGGCACACCGCCATGAGCCGCTGGTCCTAGGCCCGGCGACGGAGGCGGAGCCGGGCACTCGCTCGCTAGCGTGCGGGGCATGACGCATCCGGAGCCGCCCCGCAGCAGGGAACAGCGCACACAGGACACACTCGATCGCCTGGAGAAGGACAAGGACGCCTGGGTGTCGACCGCCTCGGCCGACGGGGTGCCGACCCTGGTGCCGCTGTCGTACGTGTGGCACGAGGGGACCCTGCTGATGGCTACCCGCCGCACCAACCCGACGGCGGTCAACGTGACACCGGCCGGACAGGCCCGGATCGCGCTGGGCCACACCCGCGATGTGGTCATCATCGAGGCGACCGCCGAGGTGGTCGAGGGCACGGACCTCCCCACGGCGGCGGGCGACGCCTTCGCCACGAAGTTCGACTGGGACCTGCGGGGCCGCCCCGCCTGGGTGTACCTGCGTTTCACCCCCCACGCGGTCAGGGCCTGGCGGGAGGTCAACGAGCAGCCCGGCCGTGAACTGATGGCCGACGGACACTGGCTGGCCTGACCCCCCGGCCGTGACCGGCGGGCCCTGGCACCCGGACAGGACCGGCGGGCCCGGATACCAGTTCATGACCGGCCCACCGCCCGCAGCCGCGCCCCCGCACCCGTCAACGCGATCGACCCGTCCCGGTCGGTACGCAGCACCACCGCGCCCCCGCCCGTGAGGGCGTCGACCGTCCGGGCGGCGGGATGCCCGTACGGGTTGTCCCGGCCCACGCTCACCAGCGCGATCCGGGGGCGCAGGCTGCGCAGCAGGGCGCTGTCCTGGTGCGCGGAGCCGTGGTGGGCGACCTTGAGGACGTCCACCCGGGGCAGTCCGGGGTGGCTGCGCAACAGGGCTTGCTGGGCGGGAGGTTCCAGATCCCCGGGGAGCAGCAGCGTGAGCCCGCCGGCCCGCACGAACAGGGTGACGCTGGCATCGTTCGGGTCGTGCGGCACGGGCCCCGCCGCCGGGCCGGACGGCTCTCCCCCGCCCTGCGGCCACAGCACCTGCCAGTCGAGCGTGCCGATCCGGCGCCGTTCACCGGAGACGGCCCGCGCCACGGGGATCCCCGCCTTCGCCGCCTCCCTCCTGACGAACGCGGCCTGTCCGGGCGGCTCGTCCAGAGCCGTCGTCCGGATCGCCCCCACGGCCCTGCCCCGCAGCACCCCCGGCAGACCCCGCACATGGTCGGCGTGGAAATGGGTGAGCAGCAGCAACGGAACGCGGATGATGCCCAGTTCGCGCAGGCACCGGTCGACGGGCCGGGGATCGGGCCCGGCGTCGACGACCACGCCCGAGCCCCGCCCCGCCGCGAGCACCAGGGCGTCGCCCTGACCGACATCGCACATCACGAACGCCCAGCCCGGCGGCGGCCATCCGGTGACCAGCCGGGTCAGCGGCACCGGCCGCAGCACCACGAGCACCAGCAGCAGCGCGACGGCCGCGCAGATCCACGGCCGGCGCCCCACCCGACGGACGAACAGCACGAGCAGCGCGGTCAGTGCGGCCAGCAGCAGCGCCCCCGGCACGCCGTCCGGCCAGTCCATCTCCGCTCCCGGCAGGGCGGCGCCGAATCTGGCCACGGAGGCGATCCACCCGGCGGGCCACCCCGCCACCCACGCGAGCAGTCCGGCCACGGGCATGGCCACCGGCGCCAGGGCCAACGCGGCGAACCCGAGCACAGTGGCCGGTGCCACCGCGAACTCGGCCAGCAGATTGCACGGGATCGCCACCAGGCTCACCCGGGAGGCGAGCAGCACCACGACGGGCGCGCACACCGCCTGCGCGGCCGCCGCCGCTGCCAGCGCCTCCGCGAGCCGTCCCGGCACCCGGCGCCGCCGCAGCGCCTCGCTCCACCGCGGGGCGATGGTCAGCAGGGCGCCGGTGGCCAGGACCGACAGGACGAAGCCGTAACTGCGGGCCAGCCACGGGTCGTAGAGCACCAGCAGCAGGACGGCGGCGCACAGCGCGGGGATCAGGGTCCGGCGCCGCCCGGTGCCGATGGCGAGCAGGGTGATCAGCCCGCAGGCGGCGGCCCGCAGCACGCTCGGTTCGGGCCGGCAGACGAGGACGAAAGCCAGCGTCAGCCCGCCGCCGAGCAGCGCGGTCACCCGGAGGGAGAGGCCCAACCGGGGCGCCAGTCCACCGCGTTCGACCCGGGTGGCGCTGCCGGGCGGCCCGATGAGCAGGACGAGCAGGATCGCCAGGTTGGCGCCCGAGACCGCCATCAGATGGGTGAGGTCGGTCGCCCGGAAGGCCTCGTGCAGCTCCGGGGTGACCCGTGCGGTGTCGCCGACGACGAGACCGGGCAGGAGCGCCCGTGCGTCGGGGCCCAGCCCGTCCGTCGCCGTCCGCAGGCCGGCGCGCAGCCCGCCTGCCGTGCGCTGGAGGAGGCTCGGCGGTCCGGTGACGCGGGGCGGCCCCTTGCCCTCCGGACGCAGTACGGCGGCGGCCCGCTCCCCCCGGTGCAGGGCCGGGGCCAGCCGCCCGGCGATCCGCAGCCGGGTGGACGGCAGCAGGCGCTCCCACGTCGCCGTCGCGCCGCCGGGGGAAACGATGACCAGCACCGGCGTACGCAACCGGACCTCCGTGCCGTCGGGTCCCGTCAGGCGGGTGACCTCCGCGTCGAGGAGCAGCGAGACGGGCGTGCTGTGGTCGCCGCGCACCCGGGGGAACGTCCGGCGGGCGTCGGAGGTCAGGGTGATCTCCGCCTCGATGCGCGCGAACTCCCGGGCCAGCCGGGGCACCGGACCCTGCCGTGCGTCGGCCGCGTGCAGTCCGGCGGAGCCCGCCCCGGCCGCCGCGCAGAACAGCGCCGCCGCCGCGGCCGCGGTGTGCAGCCGCCACCGGACTCCCGGCGCGGCCAGGAGGATCATGGCGGCGCCGAGGCAGAGCACCACCCCCACCGCCGTCCACCGCCCCGGCGCGCCCACGGCGAGCGCGGCACCGGCCCAGGCCGCCAGCGCCGGGGGAAGCAGCCGCAGATCGACCGGGCCCTCCTGCCGGGGGTCGGAGACACCCAGCCGACGGCCGGACGCCGCATGAACGTCCCGGGGGCCCGGGGACTCAGAAACGTCCTGCACGCCCTGCTCGCCCTGCATGTCCCGCATGCCCTGCATGTCCCGCACGTCCCGGGCGGCGCTCACGGCCGCACCAACGGCTGAAGATCCGCGAACCGGCGGTCGCCGATCCCGTTGACCTCGCGCAGTTCGTCGACGGACCGGAAACCGCCGTGCCGGGTGCGGTAGTCGACGATGTGCTGGGCGAGGACGGGGCCGACACCGGGCAAGCCCTCCAACTGGTCCGGCGTCGCGGTGTTCAGGCTCACCGGCCCGCCACCACCCGGTCCAGCCGAACCTACGGCTCCTCCTCCCGTACCGCCCCCTCCCGTCCCGCCGACGGCGGGTCCCGGCGGGACGCCCACCAGGATCTGCTCCCCGTCCATGAGCACCCGGGCGCGGTTGAGGCCGTCCAGGTCGGCCCCGGGCCGGGGCCCACCGGCCGCGCGCAACGCGTCGGCGACCCGCGATCCGGGCGGCAGCCGGTGAATGCCGGGCCGCAGCACCTTCCCGCCCACGTCCACCACGATCTCGCCGCCCGCACCGGCGACGGCCGGCGGCCCGGGAGACGGCTCGGGCGGGCCGGGCTCCCCTCCCCCGGGGTCCGCCGCCGGGTCCGGCGCGTGCACGGCCTCACCGACCACTTCGGGAGCCCGCACACCTTCGGGGCGGGCCGACCAGAAGTGCACCCCGGCGAACACGGCGGCCGTGACCAGGACGACGGCGAGCGCGGCAAGGGTCCTCGGCTCCAGTCCGCATCTGAGCTGCACCCACATCGGCAGCCGCTCCCGCACCGCGAGCACCCCTGAGGCCCACCGCCCGGCCGCCCCCGAACCCGTCGCAGAAGACGGGACCGCCTCAGCCAGGCCGGCCACATCACCCGCACCCCCCACAGGCTGCGCAGGCCGGGAAACGTCAGAAGCGCCAGGAACCCCGGAATTCCCCGCCCCACCAGGATCCGCCCCCATCCCCGCCCCACCGGGGTCCGCCCCCATCCCCGCCACCGGCCGGGCAACCCGTCCCCCGTACCCGCCCGCCATGAGCGCATCGGCGCGGCTGCGCGCCGCCTCGGCCATGTCGGCGCGGGCTCTCACCCGGCGCCGGCCGGGCCCCGTGCCCGCCCCTGGTCGCCGGGCGCGGGTGTCCGAGGCCGGGGCACGGCCGGGTCCGCTGGTTGCACGATGTGATCGGGAAGCCATGCCTCACGACGCTAGGCACTTTCGCCGGAACCCGCTGATCTTGCTCAATTCCCGTGGAAAAGCAGCCCATTGTGGATATCCCGACCACCCTGGAGGGTGACGTCACCCGCCGGTGACTTCACCCACCGGTGACGTCACCACAGGTGGGGTCACCCCGGGTACGGCGCGGCGCGGGCCTCAGCGCGGTGAGACCACCGCGGCCAGCAGCCCCGGCCCGGTGTGCGCCCCGATCACCGCGCCCACCTCGCTGACGTGCAGATCGACCAGGCCGGGGACCCGCTCGCACAGCCGCTCGGCCAGCCGCTCGGCCCGTTCCGGCGCCGCCAGGTGATGAACGGCGATGTCCACCCGCCCGGTGCCCGCCCGCTCGGCGACGATCTCCTCCAGCCGGGCGATGGCCTTCGAGGCCGTCCGCACCTTCTCCAGCAGCTCGATCCGGCCGCCGTCCAGCTGGAGGAGCGGTTTCACGGCGAGGGCCGAACCGAACAGGGCCTGCGCGGCGCCGATCCGGCCGCCGCGCCGCAGATAGTCCAAGGTGTCGACGTAGAAGTAGGCGGAGGTGCCCGATGCCCGCTTCTCGGCAGCCGTCACGGCGTCGTCCAGGCTGCCGCCCGCCTCGGCCGTCTCGGCGGCCGCCAGGGCACAGAAGCCGAGGGCCATGGCGACCATCCCGGTGTCCACCACCCGCACCGGCACCGGCGCGTCCTTCGCCGCCAGCAGCGCCGCGTCGTACGTACCGGAGAACTCCGAGGAGAGGTGCAGCGAGACGATGCCGGTCGCGCCGGCTTCCGCGGCTGCGCGGTAGGTGGCGGCGAAAACCTCGGGGCTGGGCCGTGACGTCGTCACGGGACGGCGCTTCTGCAGGGCCAGGGCCAGGGAGCGGGCCGAGATCTCGGTGCCCTCCTCCAGCGCCTGATCGCCGAGGACGACGGTCAGCGGCACTGCGGTGATGCCATGCCGTTCCATCGCCTGCGGCGGCAGGTAGGCCGTTGAATCGGTGACGATCGCGACATGGCGGGACATGAGCGGGAGGTTACCGGTCGGCGCGGTCGCTCGGCAGTCCGGCCCCGGGCGAATGATCAGTTCCGGTCTCTTCGAGCCGCATCCTGCCATCCTCGCTCACCGGAGGTCGCGGAGCCCACCCGAAGCGGAGACCGTCCTCGCCGGCGCGGAGATCCGCCGTCAGTTCGAGGTCTCGGGGCGCGCCGTCTTCTGCCACGGGTAGGTGGTCCGCTGCCGGGGGTCCGGCGCCGTGATCGCCTGCGCGCCCGGCCCGCCGCCCGGCTCCTGGCCCCGGTCATCGGGGCGCCCGGACTCCGGCCGGTACTCCGGCCCCGGCTCCGGCTCCTCGGTCGTCCAGTGCCGCAGCGCCCCGGCCTCCACATCGATCTGGACGTTCAACGCGGACAGATCGTCCTCGGCGAACCGGCGGGCCCGGTCGCGCGCGGCCCACCGCAGCGAGTCGGCCGACTTGGTGATCCGCCTGGTGCGCTCCTTCAGCCCCGGGAGCAGCGAGGCGACGGTCGCCCTGTCGGGCTCGCGCTCCAGCGCCTTCAGCTCCTCGTCCAGCTCACGGCCGTGCACACCGAGCCGCTGGAACAGTCCCAGCGACTCCGAGAGCGAGGGGTCCTCGACGGAACCCGCCCGCAGCGCCTCCTGCGTGGCGCGCATCGACGTGCGCAGGGCGAGCCGGAGCTGCGCCAGCTCACCGCCGACGCCGAGCTGCCCGTAGCTCTTGGCCCGCAGAGTGGTGTCCTCCACGGTGCGGCGCGCCTGCGTGAGCGTGCGGTCCACTCCCCGCCTGGCCGCCCCCACGACCTTGACGGTCGCGTAGACGCCCAGGGCCATGAAGGCGACGACGAGCAGCCCCAGGATCAGGATCACGGCTTCCATGAGCGCCCCTCGGATGGTGTGACGGCCTCCGGCACACTTCGCCGGTCCCTTCCAAGGTAAACGGAACGGGCAGGTTGGGGGTTCCGCCGGAACCCCCAACCTGCCCGTAGGGGAAAGCCCTCACCCCGTCCGGCGGCCCCTCGCGGCTATGCGGGAACGATGTTCACCAGCTTCGGCGCGCGGACGATCACCTTGCGGATGCCCGCCCCGTCCAGCGCGGCGACGACGGCCGGATCGGCCAGGGCCAGGGCCTCCAGCTCCGCGTCGGAGATCGACGGGGAGATCTCCAGGCGCGCCCGGACCTTGCCCTTGATCTGCACCACACAGGTCACGGTCTCGTCCACGACGTAGGCAGGGTCGGCGACCGGGAAGTCCTGGTGGACGACCGACTCGGTGTGGCCCAGCCGGTGCCACAGCTCCTCGGCGATGTGCGGCGCCAGCGGCGCGACCAGCAGGACCAGCGACTCGGCGACGGTGCGGGGCAGCGGGCCGCCGGCCTTGGTCAGATGGTTGTTCAGCTCGGTGACCTTGGCGATGGCCGTGTTGAAGCGCATCCCGGCCATGTCGCCGCCGACCCCGTCGATCGCCTTGTGCAGCGCGCGCAGGGTGTCCTCGCCGGGCTCGGTGTCGACGACGGTGACCTCGCCGCTGTCCTCGTCGACGATGTTGCGCCACAGCCGCTGCAGCAGCCGGTACTGGCCGACGACCGCGCGCGTGTCCCAGGGGCGCGACACGTCCAGCGGGCCCATCGCCATCTCGTACAGCCGCAGCGTGTCCGCGCCGTACTCGCCGCAGATCTCGTCGGGCGTCACGGCGTTCTTCAGGGACTTGCCCATCTTGCCCAGGACGCGGGAGACCTTCTCGCCCTGGTAGTAGTACGCCCCGTCGCGCTCCTCGACCTCGGCCGCCGGGACCGCGATGCCGCGGCTGTCCCGGTAGACGAACGCCTGGATCATGCCCTGGTTGTACAGCTTGTGGAACGGCTCGGCGGAGGAGACGTGGCCCAGGTCGTGCAGGACCTTGGACCAGAAGCGGGCGTACAGCAGGTGCAGTACGGCGTGCTCGGCGCCGCCCACGTACAGGTCGACGCCGCCGGTGGGCTGCCCCTCGCGCGGCCCCATCCAGTACTCCTCGATCGCCGGGTCGACCAGCTTCTCGGAGTTGTTCGGGTCCAGATAGCGCAGCTCGTACCAGCAGGAACCCGCCCAGTTGGGCATGGTGTTGGTCTCGCGGCGGTAACTTCGCGGACCGGAGCCGTCGCCCAGGTCCAGCGTGACGTTGACCCAGTCGGCGTTGCGCGACAGCGGGGTCTCGGGCTGGGTGTCGGCGTCGTCCGGGTCGAAGGTGCGCGGCGAGTAGTCCTCGACCTCGGGCAGTTCCAGCGGCAGCATCGACTCGGGCAGCGCGTGGGCGATGCCCTCCTCGTCGTACACGATCGGGAACGGCTCGCCCCAGTAGCGCTGACGGCTGAACAGCCAGTCGCGCAGCCGGAAGTTGACGGTGCCCTCGCCGACGCCGTGCTCCTTCAGCCACTCGGTGATGCGGGCCTTGGCGTCGACGACGCCCAGGCCGTCCAGCGAGATCTCGCCGTTGGCGGAGTTGACCAGCTTCGCCTCGTACGAGCCGAAGGCGTCCTCCCATGTCGAGGGGTCCGTGCCCCGGTCGTCCGACGGCTCGACGACACAGCGCATCGGCAGCTCGAAGGCGCGCGCGAAGGCGAAGTCGCGCGCGTCGTGCGCCGGTACGGCCATGATCGCGCCGGTGCCGTAGCCCATCAGTACGTAGTCGGCGATGAAGACCGGGATCTGCTCGCCGCTGACGGGGTTGGTCGCGTACGCGCCGGTGAAGACACCCGTCTTGTCCTTGGCCTCGGCCTGCCGCTCCACGTCGGACTTGGCGGCGGCCTGCTTGCGGTAGGCGGTGACGGCCTCGGCCGGAGAGGCGTGGCCGCCCGTCCAGACCGGGCGGGTGCCGTCGGGCCAGGCGGCCGGGATGATCCGCTCGACCAGCTCGTGCTCCGGTGCCAGCACCATGTAGGTCGCCCCGAACAGGGTGTCCTGGCGGGTGGTGAAGACGGTGATGCCGCCCGCGCCGTCGACCGGGAAGTCGACGCGCGCGCCCTCGGAGCGGCCGATCCAGTTGCGCTGCTGCAGCTTGATGGCCTCGGGCCAGTCCAGCCCGTCCAGGTCGTTCAGCAGCCGGTCGGCGTAGGCGGTGATGCGCATGTTCCACTGGCGCAGCTTGGCCTTGAAGACGGGGAAGTTGCCGCGCTCGGAGCGGCCGTCGGCCGTGACCTCCTCGTTGGCCAGCACGGTGCCCAGGCCGGGTGACCAGTTGACCGGGGCATCGGAGGCGTAGGCCAGCCGGTAGTCGCCCAGGATGTCGGCGCGCTCGGCGGCGCTCAGCGCGCTCCAGTCGCGGCCGTCGGGGGTCGCGCGCTCACCGGACTCGAACTGGGCGACCAGCTCGGCGATCGGGCGGGCGCGGTCCGCGTCGGTGTCGTACCAGGAGTTGAAGATCTGCAGGAAGATCCACTGCGTCCACTTGTAGTACTCCGACTCGATCGTGGCGAACGAGCGGCGCTTGTCGTGGCCCAGGCCCAGCCGGCGCAGCTGGGCCGTCATGTTCTCGATGTTGGCCTCGGTCGAGATCCGCGGGTGCGTGCCGGTCTGGACGGCGTACTGCTCCGCGGGCAGGCCGAAGGCGTCGAAGCCCAGGGTGTGCAGGACGTTGTGGCCGGTCATCCGCTGGTGGCGGGCGAAGACATCGGTGGCGATGTAGCCCAGCGGGTGGCCGACGTGCAGGCCCGCGCCCGAGGGGTACGGGAACATGTCCATGATGAACTTCTTCGGCCTGGCGGCCAGCTCCGGGTCGCCCGCCAGGTCACCGGTCGGGTTGGGCGCCTCGTACGTGCCCTCGGCGTCCCAGAAGTCCTGCCAGCGTGCCTCGATGTCGGCGGCCATCGCTGCCGTGTAGCGGTGCGGCGCAGCAACGTCGGCTGCGGAATTCGTCTCGCTCATGATCCTCAAAGCTCCATCGATCGTCATCTGCCGGCGCCCACGTCTACGGACACGCGTCTACGGAAACGAAAAAACCCCTCGCACAGGAGGGGACGCCGCGCTGATGCCGACCAGGCGTTCTCACCGGTCGGGACTGATCAGCGCGGCTCGCTAAGCAGAAGGCGTACGGCACGCATGGCGTCAGGGTACCGCACCGGCCCGGGCCCCATCCGGGCACCGCCGATCCCCGGACACGCCGGGATGCGAAACGTACGGCGGAACGTCCGGGAAGCGGGGGTTACTCCGCGTACCGCCCTCTACCGGGGCAACCGATCAAACCTCGTACCGGCCGGTATGGGGCGCCTTAGCATGCGGCAACGGGACCGCTTTGCCGAACCATTCGGAGTCGCCCCCATGAACCCTCATCGCAAGATCCGCTCAGCGGCCGGCCCGATCCAGGGGCCGAGCCGACCGGTACAGGGCGGGCTGACCGTCGCCGTGCTGGTTCTCCTCCCGCTGCTCGCCGTGGCGGGCAGCGACGGTCTGCGGGCCGCGCTCGACTTCACGACCGGTGTCCTCTCCCTGGTCTCGCTCACCGCCGCGGTGGGCTGGGGCCTGCTCGCCACCGACCGGCTGTTCCTCTCCACCCGGCAGCGGCTGGTCGGCCAGGCCGTGCACCGCACCGCTGCGGCCGCCTCGCTCGGATTCCTGCTCCTCCATGTCACGGTGAAGGTCTCGCTGGGGCATGTGGCGCTGCTCGGCGCGCTCATACCCTTCGGCCTCGGGGTGGGCGGCACGGCGGGCCTGATCGGCTTCGGCTCGCTGGCCGGGCTGCTGATGGTGGTGGCCGCCGCGACGGGCGCGCTGCGCAGCGCCTTCGCCTCCCCCGGCCGGATCGCGGGGCGCTGGCGGGCGCTGCACGCCCTGTCCTACCCGGCCTGGTGCGCGGCGCTGGTGCACGGCCTGTACGCGGGCCGGCCGCCGGCCACCTGGGTCGTGGTGATGTACAGCCTGTCGCTCGTCGCGGTGGCCGCCGTGCTGGCCCTGCGCATGCTGCCGCCCCCGCTGAAGCGCCGGATCGCCGCCCTGGTCACCGCTCTGATCAGGCCGGACGCGCTGCCGGCCGAGCCGGACCCGGTGGTCCGCGGGACCCCGCTGCCGGGCGCGGACAGCGCGCTCGTGTCCGGCGTGCGGTACGGGGCGGGAGGCGCCGGCATGGACGGGCTCGGCGATCCGCCGCGGGCCACCCCGCTGCCGTCGTCCTTCGAACGCCCCCGCACGACCCTGCCGGCGCCGGCCCCGCCGTTGTACGAGGCTCCGCCCCGCAGCGCCGACCGCCTCACGACGGACCCGCTCCCGAGGCCGTCCGGCGTCCGTACGGGACCGGGCCCCGGGATATCGGCCGGCTACCGCGCGGTCTCGCTGGCCGCCGAGACGGGCGGCCCCCAGCAGCCCGGGGGCCGCTGGCCGTCTCCCTCCCCCTCCCCGCCCACGCAGGCCCCGCGCCCGCCGCACGAGCCGTACGCCTCCCCGGAGGCCACCGCGCCCCTGCCGTCCGCCCCGCCCGTCCCCTCCCTCGACGACACCGCGCCGCTGCCCGGGCCGCTCTATCCGCCGCCCGCCGGGGAACCGTGGAACGCACCCGCAGGAGACCGACCGTGAATCAGCCCCTCCCCGACGTCCCCGAGGTCCGCGTCGTCGGTCTCCCCCAGCTGACCAGCGGCTTCGACCTGGTGGAGCGGCTCGATCTCGGCATGCACCTCAAGGTGCACGGGCCGCTGGAGCCGATGACCGGCGAGCGGCTGGCCGAGACGATCTCGCTGCGCGGCCGGGGCGGCGCCGGCTTCCCGTTCGGGAAGAAGCTGCGCGCCGTCGCCAAGGCGTCGATCCGGCGCGGGGTGCGCCCGGTCGTCGTGATCAACGGCAGCGAGGGGGAACCCGCCTGCCGCAAGGACACCGTGCTGCTCAACCGGGCACCCCACCTCGTCCTGGACGGCGCCCTGCTGGCCGCCGAGGCGCTCGGCGCCCGCACGCTGGTCGTCGCCGTCACCCGTAACTCCACGGAGATGTCCGTACGCGCCGCCCTCGCCGAGCGCGGCCTGTCCGACCGGCGCGGACAGCAACTGCGCGCCCGTGTGGTGCGGACGCCCGAGCGCATGGTCTCCGGCGAGGCGTCGGCCGTCATCCGGGCGGCGTCCGGCGGCCCCGCCCTCCCGCCGGGGCGTCGCGAACGGGCCGCCGAGTCGGGTGTCGGCGGCGCCCCGACCCTGCTCTCCAACGCGGAGACGTACGCCCAGCTCGCCGTCGCCGCCCGGATCGGCGCCCGCCGCTACGGGCACACCGGTCTGCCGAACGAGCCCGGCACCGTCCTGCTCACCCTCTCCGGGGCCGTGGCGCGCCCGATGGTCATCGAGGTGCCCACGGGGGTGCCCCTGCGTTACGTGCTCCAGCTGGCCGGAGCGCCGCCGCTGCCGCAGGGCGTCCTGACCGGCGGCTATCACGGCAACTGGATCGGGGCGAACGCCACCCATGACGCCGTCGTCTCCCGGGAGTCGCTGGCCGCCGCCGGCGGAGCGCTGGGGGCGGGCGCGATCCTGCCGATCGGGCCGGAGACCTGTCCGCTGGGCGAGTCCCTGCGGGTGGCCAACTGGCTGGCCGCCGAGACCGCGGGCCAGTGCGGTCCCTGCAAGCTGGGGCTGCCGGCCGCCGCGGGCGGCCTCTCCGACGTGCTGAACGGGGGCGGGCCCGCCGCCCTGGAGGCGCTGCGCGAGGTGACCCTCGCGGTGAAGGGCCGGGGGGCGTGCAAGCACCCGGACGGTTCGGCGCGCTTCCTCGGCTCGACGCTCTCCGCCTTCACGGACGACCTCGCCGCCCATGTCCTGCACGGCGGCTGCGGCCGCGAGACGGTCGGGGTCCTGCCCCTGCCGGCGCCCGGCTACCAGGACGTGGAGGAGTCCGTCCCGAGCGGCGGGAAGCTGGCTGTGGACTGGACGCTCTGCCAGGGCCACGGCCTGTGCGCGGACATCGTCCCCGAGCTGATCCGGATGGGCCCCGACGGCTACCCGGCGCTCGCGGACGCCGCCGTACCGATGCATCTGCGGGGCCGCGCCCAGCGCGCCGTACGCCGGTGCCCCGCCCTGGCCCTGCGCATCGACCAGCAGGCGCCCGACCGTCCCGCGCTGCCGCCGGGGACCGGCCGCAAGGCCCTGGGCAGCGGCCGCAGTTGACCCGTCCCGCCACGAGCGGGCACACACGAAGCAGCGGGCCGTCCGAATCGGACGGCCCGCTGCTTCGTCTTGCCGTGGATCTCTGTGGAGCTAAGGAGAATTGAACTCCTGACCTCCTGCATGCCATGCAGGCGCTCTACCAACTGAGCTATAGCCCCGTGCTGCGTCACCCGGTCTCCCGTGGCGACATCGAGAACATTACCGGTCACCCCGGCCGTCCACCAAATCGTTTCCGGTCGGTCCCGCTCCGGCCCGATCGGCACCGGTGGTCAGGCGGTGGCGAAGGAGTAGAAGCGCTTGAGCGTGCAGTGCTCCTCGAGCAGCCGGCCGTAGATCGGCTCCCCCTCCAGCTCCCGGTAGGTCTCGATGGGGTCGCCTTTTATGATCAGCGCCCGTGCGCATTCCTCGCACCAGTACTGGTAGTCCTGGTTGACCGGGTCCATGTCCCTGACGATGGGCGTACCGCTGCCGCACCAGTCGCATTTCCGCCTGTGTGCACCCATGGGTCAGCTCCGGCTGCGGCCGGAGGCCGTACACGGGTAGAGGACCGCGGGGTCATGGTGGACAGGGAGTGGCTCCGGGACCTCGTGGCGGCTCCCAGGCATCGAGCACTCCCCTCCCGTTCGGTCCGTCGCCCCCTCCGGCGGTCCGATTCTGCCATGACCCCGCAAGGGGGTCAGCCCGCCGGAGTCACCGCCTGCCGCCGATGCCGTACGAGCCCCGCGAGCACGCCCGCGCACGCGGCCGCGGCGAGCGCGAGCGTACAGACCCACAGCGCCTCTCCCGACCCCTGCGCCCCCGGCGTATCAAGGCGGTTGAGGTAGAGCGTGCCGAACGCGGCGACGCCGATCACCTGGCCGAGCTGGGTCACGGTCATCAGCACACCGCTCGCGTCGGCGGCGTCCTGCGGCCGTACGTTCGCCAGGGCACCCGCGAGAGTGGGGCTGAACCCCAGAGCCATGCCGGTGCCCATCACCACGAAGCCCGCGTACAGCAGGGCCCCGCCGTCGCCGCCGTCCCGCAGCGCAAGACCGATCATCACCGCGCCGGCCGCCACCAGCACGAAACCGCCGGGGATCAGCCCGCGCTGCCACCGGGCGGGCCACTGCCGCCAGGTCAGTCCGGCCGCGCCGAAGACCAGCGCGCTCGGCGCGAACATCAGCCCGGCGCGCAGCGCCGAGTACCCCAGACCGCCCTGGAGGTGCAGGGTCATCATGAAGAGATAGCCCGCGTTGACCGCCATCACCAGCAGGATGCGCAGGGCGGCCGGCGAGATGCCGGGAAGGAGAAGGACGGCCGGCGCGATCAGGGGCGCACCCCCGTGCGCGGCAAGCCGCGTCTCGTACACCGCGAATCCGGCGAAGAGCACCGCGGCGGCGGCCAGGCAGATCCACGTCCAGGCCGGCCAGCCCAGCTCCTGCCCGAGCACCAGCGGAAGGGTCAGCAGCAGCACACCCGCCGCGAGCATGACCAGCCCGGCCGGATCGAATCCGCGCGCCCGCGCCTCCTGCCGGGCCCGCGCGCCCCTCGGCTCGCCCGGCAGCACCCGGGCGCCGATCACCAGCAGGACCAGCCCGATCGGCACGTTGACCAGGAAGACCGGCCGCCAGGTCGCCCCGAACAGGTCGGCGCTGACCAGCACACCGCCCAGCACCTGCCCGGCCGCCGCCCCGGTCGCCAGCACCGCGCTGTAGGCGCCGATGGCCCGGATCCGGGCCGGCCCGGTGAAGTGCTGCTGGATCAGGCTGAGCACCTGCGGGATCATCACCGCGGCCCCCGCCCCCTGGATCACCCGGAACGCGATCAACTGCCCCTCCCCCGAGGCCAGTCCGCAGGCCAGCGAGGCGGCGGTGAAGAGGGCGAGCCCCGCCAGATGGGCGCGGCCGTGCCCGAGCACCCCGCCGAGCCGCGCCCCGGTGACGAGCAGGACGGCGTACGCGACGGTGTATCCGGCCACCACCAGCTGCAACCCGGCCGACGAGGCCCCGAGTTCGGAGCGGATCGTCGGGGCGGCGACATTGACGATGAAGACGTCGACCATCGCCATGAACTGGGCCGAGAGGACAACGGCGAGCAGCCGCCCGGGCCCCTTGCCGGTGGTGGGGTCTTTACTGGTGGCGGAACGGGGTACCGCCCCGGAGGTCGTGGTCATGGCCTCCACGCTGCGCCCGCCCGCATACGGGTAACGAGAGCCCGCTGATGCTGGTACTGGCAGCACCTGGCAACGCCCGGCGGGAGCGCCGACGATGGAGGGGTGACGAGGGTGACGGCACAGCAGCGGACAGCCGGGGAGCAGACACGGCCGGAGCACCCGGCGCGGGAGCAACGGGCGGGCGGGCGCGGGGCCGGGACACAGCGCGGCCGGCGGCCGGAGCTCGCCGCGTTCCTGCGCAGCCGCCGGGCGCGGGTGACCCCCGCCGACGTGGGGATGCCGCCGGGGTTCCGGCGGCGCACGCCGGGCCTGCGCCGCGAGGAGGTCGCCCAGCTCTCGGGGGTCGGTGTCACCTGGTACACCTGGCTGGAGCAGGGCCGCCCGATCAACGCCTCCCCTCAGGTCCTGGACGCGGTGGCGCGGACCCTGCGGCTCGAACCTTCGGAGCGGGAGCACCTCTACCAGCTGGCGGGCGTGGCGTTCCTGCCCGGCAGGCAGTCCGACACCCTGGAGGTCGGCGAGGAGATCCAGGGCCTCATCGACGCGCTCGACCCGCATCCGGCGGTCGTCTACAACCCGCGCTACGACGTGCTGGCGACCAACGCGGCGTACCGCGATCTCTTCGACGTGCCCGTCACGACGGAGTCCGGGCCCCGCAATGTGCTGTGGACGCTGTTCACGTCCTCGGAGGAGCTCTGCCCCGTCGTCCACCGCGACCAGGAGCTGCCGCTCATGGTGGCGACGCTGCGCAGCGGCTACGGACGCCATACGGGCGAGCCCGCCTGGGAGTCGTTCATCGAGGAGCTGTCGGCGGCCAGCCCGTACTTCGCCCAGCTGTGGCGCAGCGGGGATGTCGCTCCGCCGGGGCGCCGGGTGAAGGCCTTCCGGGCCCGGGCGGTGCCGCAGGAGATCCGGATGACGTCGGTCTCGCTGTCCGTCAACGGGCTGCCGGAGTGCCGGATCGTCGCGTACACACCGGCCGACGGGGAGAGCCGGGAGCTGATGACTTCGCTGCGCGCCCGGCGAAGAGAGAAGAAGGACGGGACGGGAGCGGCGCCACACGACGAAGATCCCGCCCTCTGACCGAGGACGGGATCTTGACTGTGGAGCTAAGGAGAATTGAACTCCTGACCTCCTGCATGCCATGCAGGCGCTCTACCAACTGAGCTATAGCCCCGCTGTCCGCTGTGTTTCCCTGCGTTTCCGCGCTGCGAACAAGAAGAACTTTAGCTGGTGACCTGCCGGAAAGTGAAATCCGGCCGGCCTCGCCCGAAGAAGCCTCCCGGGCGCCGTGCGCAGGCCCGGTCAGTCGTCGTCGCCGAGCACCGGTTCGGGCAGGGTGCCGGCGTTGTGCTCCAGCAGGCGCCAGCCGCGCGCGCCCTCGCCCAGCACGGACCAGCAGCAGTTGCTCAGCCCGCCGAGCCCTTCCCAGTGGTGCGCCTCCAGGCCCAGCAGCCGGCCGATGGTGGTGCGGATGGTGCCGCCGTGGCTGACGACGACCAGCGTGCCGCCGTCGGGCAGCTTGCCGGCGTGGCCGAGCACGACGGGGGCGGCCCGGTCGGCAACCTCGGTCTCCAGCTCACCGCCGCCGCGCCGCACGGGCTCGCCGCGCTTCCAGGCGGCGTACTGCTCGCCGTAGCGCCCCACGATCTCCTCGTGGGTGAGGCCCTGCCAGGCGCCCGCGTAGGTCTCGCGGAGCCCGGGGTCGTACGCGATGTCGAGTCCGGTGACCGCGGCGAGCTCGCCGGCCGTGGCCGCCGCCCGCCGCAGGTCGGAGGCGACGATCGCGTCCGGCTTCAGCCCGGCGAGCAGCCGGGCGGCCCGGCGCGCCTGCCCGACTCCGGCCTCGGTCAGCTCGATGTCCGTGGAGCCCTGGAACCTGCGCTCCAGATTCCATGCCGTCTGGCCGTGACGCCAGAGGACGATCCTGCGGCCCCGGCCGCTCGTGGTGCCGTTCAGCTCTGCTCACCTTCCGTACCGCCGTTGAGCTCCGCGTGCTCCGCGGCCTTGCCGCGGGTCTTCACGGCGTCCTCGGGGAGGGCGATCTCGGGGCAGTCCTTCCACAGGCGCTCCAGCGCGTAGAAGACGCGCTCCTCGCTGTGCTGGACGTGGATGACGATGTCGACGTAGTCGAGGAGGATCCAGCGGGCGTCGCGGTCGCCCTCGCGGCGGACCGGCTTGGCGCCGAGCTCCTTCTGGAGCCGCTCCTCGATCTCGTCGACGATCGACTTGACCTGGCGGTCGTTGGGGGCCGAGGCCAGCAGGAAGGCGTCCGTGATCGACAGCACGTCGCTGACGTCGTACGCGATGATGTCGTGCGCGAGCCGGTCGGCGGCCGCCTGAGCGGCGGCGTTGATGAGCTCGATGGAGCGGTCCGTGGCGGTCACAAGCAGGCTTTCGTCGGCGGTCAGATCGACCTCTAGGGTCTCACGGACCGCCGACAACCCACGCAGTCGTTTTCCCGTGGCCGCCCGGGAGCCGTACGGCGGTGTCCGGTGAGGCCCCGGACGGCCCAGGGGCGGCCTGCGAACCCTCCGGAAGCCGCCCCTGGTACCGATACCGCCCGGCGGGCCTACTCGATCTTGTAGTCCTGGCCGAGGACGACCGACACGTCCGCGTTCCCGGCCGGCTTGCCCTTCTTCACCGCGCTCGTCGGCAGTCCGAGGGTCTTGGCGACCTGGGTCGCCTTCTCCTTGCCCGGCGCGTCGGCGTAGACGACCTGCGAGGAGGCCACCGTCCCGGACTTCCCGCCGCCGACGTAGGCGAAGCCGCCGTTGACCAGCTTGATCCGGGCCGACTCCGTGCCCCGGTCGCTGCCCGTGCCGTTCTTGACGCCGACCCGTACGGCCGCGTCCGCGTCCGGCGCCTTGACGGTGCCGCCGAGGATGTCCTTGACGACGCTCTCGGTGGCCGCGTCGGTGAGGGTGCCGTCGTCCTGGACCGGCAGCACCGCCGTCTTGTAGTCGCCGACCTTGGCGTGCTCGGCGAGCTTCGCCAGCGAGGCGCCGAGGTCCTTCTCGGGCAGCGACGGGTCGAGGATCTGGGCCAGCGTCTGCACGGTGACCGTCGCGGCCTTCGGGTCGTCCGAGATCTTCCGCAGCACCCCGCGCATGACCTGGCCGAAGCGCATCAGCTGCTTGGTCTCGGCCTCGTCGGGGCCCCGGTACGTGGCGTACGCGACGGCCATCGGACCGCTGAGCGTCTGCGCCTCGCCCTTCTTGACCAGGGGCCCGGCGCCCTTCTTGGGGTCGGGCACATCGGTGTCGGTGTCCACCTCGATGTTGCCGACCAGGTCGACGAGGTTCTCCAGGTACGGGGTGTCGAGCCGCCAGGTGCCACTGATGTCGGTGCCGAGCAGGGTGTCGATGGACTCCCGGGTCCCGGAGGTGCCGTCGTCCTCGACCGACTTGCCGAGCGTGGTCGTGACCCCGTCCTCGTCGGCGACGGCGAGCGAGTTGGGCAGCAGGACCGTGGTCCCCTGCTTGGTGGTGACGTTGTCGACGAGCAGGGCCGTGGACGTGCCGCCGCCCTTGGTGTTGTGGAGGTGGACCACGATCACGTCCCGGCGCTGCGGACCGGTCGTCGCGGTGTTCTCCTTCTCCCCGCCGGACAGGCCGGGGATCTTGCCGGCGGACCACAGGTAGCCGACACCGCCGACCACGGCCAGGACCGCCACGACGACCAGCGCGACCAGCCGGTTGCGGCCGCGCCGGCGCGCCTCCTCACGGCGCTCGCTGCGGCTCTCGGTGAACTTGAGCCAGTCGATGACGTCTTCGGAGTCCTCGTCGGGCTCCTCGATGAAGGAGAACTGCTCGGTGCGGTAGTCCCGGTCGCCGCGCCGCTGCCCGGGGACGGCCGCCTCGGCGTCCGGCTCCCCTGCGGGGGCCGCGGGCTCCGGCGGTGCGGGGGCAGGAGCGGGGGGCGGGGGCGGGGCCTGCTGCGGGATGTTCCACTGCTGGGTCGTGTCGACGGCGGCGGGCTGCTGCCCCGTGTCGTAGCCGTACCCGTCGTATCCGTATCCGTACCCCTGCTGAGGCTGCTGCTGGTGCTGCTGACCGGCGTACGGGTCGTACTGCTGCGGGGGCGGGGCGGGGGGCTGCTGCTGGGCGTACGGGTCGTAGCCGTAACCCTGGCCGCCGTGCTGGCCCTGCTGACCTTGCTGGTGGGACTGCTGGCCCTGCTGTTGTTGCTGTTGCTGCTGTGCGTACGGGTCGTACTGCTGCTGACCGGACTGCTGCTGACCGGGCTGCTGGTACACCGGCTGCCCGTACTCGTCGTAGCCGACGATCTGCGGCTGCTGGTAGTACGGGTCGTACGGATTCTGTCGGTCGTTCACCGGTGCCCCTCTCCGTGGCTCATTCGCCGCGGTACAGCTGGCGCTTGTCGATGTAGCGGACCACACCGTCCGGAACCAGGTACCAGACCGGATCTCCCTGGGCGACCCTCCCGCGGCAGTCCGTGGAGGAGATCGCGAGCGCGGGCACCTCCACCAGGGAGACGCCCCCCTCCGGCAGCCCGTCGTCCGTGAGCACGTGCCCCGGCCGGGTCACACCGATGAAGTGGGACAGCGAGAACAGCTCGTCGGCGTCGCGCCAGGTGAGGATCTGGGAGAGCGCGTCGGCGCCCGTGATGAAGAAGAGGTCCGCGTCACCGTGGACCGCGCGCAGGTCCCGCAGGGTGTCGATCGTGTACGTGGGACCGTTGCGGTCGATGTCGCTGCGGCTGACCGAGAACTGCGGGTTGGACGCCGTCGCGATGACCGTCATCAGATAACGGTCCTCGGCCGGGGAGACCTGCTTGTGGCTCTTCTGCCACGGCTGCCCGGTCGGAACGAAGATCACCTCGTCGAGGTGGAACTGGGCGGCCACTTCACTGGCCGCCACCAGGTGTCCATGATGAATCGGGTCAAACGTCCCGCCCATCACGCCGAGGCGGCGCTTTCCACGGCCGGTAGGCACTTCCTGCTCTCCCATGCGTGCAGAGCCTACTGGCACAGCTGTACGCCTCGGCCTCAGCGGTCGCGGTTGAAGCGGGTGGTGATCCACAGAAGGAGGAGAAGCGCGACAAACGCACCGCCACCGGTGAGGTAGGGGCTGAGGCTTTCGTGGTTGCCGCCGTGCTCGCCCTCGGCGGCGACGGTGACCAGCTGGTGTGCGGTGCTCGTGAGGCTCATCTTCGGCAGGACCTATCGATCGGGAGTCGGAGGGAAGACGTCGCGGACATCGTATGCGGGCGCCCCGGGCACGCTCACGCCGACTCAGTCGTTGTGGTCGTCGTTGCGGTATCCACGCAGCAGGAACCAGGCGAGCAGCGCCGCCCCGACGAGGGAGGCGAGCAGCACGATGCGGAGCGTGTTGCCGGGTCCCTGACCGTCGGATGCGGCGGCGAGCAGAGCAACGGTGTGCGGCATGTCGGGCGTCTCCTCAGTTGTCCACAGCCCCCCGCACACCGTAGCCCCAGCACCTAGGCTGGGTTTGTCAGGGGGGCGAGCGTCGTCTCGTACGAAACAGGGGGAGCATCCATGACCGATGGCAGCCACGAGAGCCACGAGCACGTGCCGAGCAGGCAGCGCAGGCGTTTCCCGGGAATCTCCTCCCGGGCCTACGAACACCCGGCGGACCGCTCCGCGCTGGTCGCGCTGCGCAAGCTGACCGGCTTCGACACCGTCTTCAAGGCGTTGAGCGGACTGCTCCCGGAGCGCAGTCTGCGACTGCTCTTCCTGTCGGACTCCGTCCGGGTGAGCGACGCCCAGTTCGCCCACCTCAACGACATGCTGCGGGACGCGTGTTACATCCTGGACCTGGAGAAGGTCCCGCCGATGTACGTCAACCAGGACCCGCAGCCCAACGCCATGTGCATCGGGCTGGACGAGCCGATCATCGTGGTGACCACGGGGCTGGTCGAGCTGCTCGACGAGGAGGAGATGCGGGCCGTCGTCGGCCACGAGGTGGGACACGCCCTGTCCGGCCACGCCGTGTACCGCACGATCCTGCTCTTCCTCACCAATCTCGCCCTCAAGGTCGCCTGGATCCCCCTCGGCAACGTGGCGATCATGGCGATCGTCACCGCGCTGCGCGAGTGGTTCCGCAAGTCGGAGCTGTCCGCGGACCGGGCCGGGCTGCTGGTGGGCCAGGACCTCCAGGCCTCGATGCGCGGCCTGATGAAGATCGCCGGCGGCAATCACCTCCACGAGATGAATGTGGACGCCTTCCTCGCCCAGGCCGACGAGTACGAGAAGAGCGGCGACCTGCGCGACTCCGTCCTCAAGATCCTCAACGTGCTCCCCCGCTCGCACCCGTTCACCACGGTGCGCGCCGCCGAGCTGAAGAAGTGGTCCGAGACCCGGGACTACCAGCGGATCATGGACGGCCACTACCCCCGGCGCGACGAGGACAAGGACACCTCGGTGACGGACGCCTTCAAGGAGTCCGCCTCGCACTACGCCGATTCGGTGCGCAACAGCAAGGACCCGCTGATGAAGCTGGTCGGCGGGATAGCGGGCGGTGCCGGGGACCTGGGCGGAAAGCTCCGCGACAAGTTCACGGGCGGAGGCGGGGGCGCCAGGGGCGACGACGCTACGGGCTCCCAGGACTCGCCGGGGACGGAGGAGGGGCCGCAGGAGCCCGGGACGGCAGGGAGCTGACGTCCAGCGTCCCGCACAGCGCCGCGGTGGGCCGGCCCGTCGCGTACGGGTCGGTGCCCGCGGGGCCCCGGGAGACGGCCCGCTCCCCCGCGAGCAGCGGCCGCAGCGCGCCGGTGGTGTCGTCCGAGCAGGACTGCGGTCCGGCCTGGAGGTAGCTGGTCTGCACCTCCAGGCGGCGCAGCCGCAGATCCTCCCGGTCGAACCGGAAGCGCATCTCCCGCCTGACGGTGAACAGCGAGGCCCCGCCGGACTGCTGGGGGCCGGAGACGGCCGGGCGGAGCGCGTAGGTGAAGGTGTGGTCCGAGACGACCTCCAGGGCGTCTGCGCCCACCTCGGCGTAGCGCAGGGTGCCCCGGACGCGGATCTCGGGGTCGGGGGTGACCTCGGCCGGGTCGAAGCGCACCAGCCAGCCGGTCGCGGCGTGCTGCCCGTCGTTGTACGGCTCGTTCATGCTCCGGTCGAACTGGTCCATCTGGTCCGGGTCGAGCAGTCCCTCCACCGGCCGCACGGCGTTCCCGGTGAGCACGTCGGGGTCGAGCGAGGAGGCCACCAGATAGTCCTTGACGGTGGTCAGGGCGGTGACGACCTGGCTATCGGAGAAGTTGGCCGTCCGCCGGGTGACGGGGAAGTTGATGCCTTCCGCGCCCTTGGGGTACGGGGCGGCGGGGCTGCCTCGGAAGAGCTCGGCCGGGGTGCCGCCCGGGACGGCGCCGCGCGGGGCCAGGGGGACGACGGTCATCCGCAGCGGCTCGGCCCGGCGGCCGACGGGGCTCTGGTAGGGGTGGCGGAAGCCCATGAAGACGGCCGTGCCGAAAGCCAGGGCGATCAGGAGTGCCAGGACGAGTGCGGCCCGGGAGCCGGTGCGGAAGCTCCGTCCCGGCAGGCTGCGGACGGCACGGGCGTGTTCGCCCATGCGTTCCTGGGCGGAGAACTCCTGCAACCGCGCGGCACGGACGAAGGACTCGTCGAAGACGAGCGAGCGGTACTCGTCCTCGCTGCCGCTCGCGCCGTTGTCCGACGGTCCGTCCGGTGTGTCTCCGCGGTGTGCCATGACTTCTCCCGACTCCACGCCACCGACCGGCGGACAGGTGAGAAGCCCCCTCGTCCGTTCGAGCACATGGTTCGAACGGACGAGGGGTCACATCTTCATACCTTCAGGTTCGGTCGATTGAGACGAAGGTAAACGCGGTGGCGGAAGGCAACCACCGGGGAGTTCCGCACGGGTTGCGCCGTCAGGGCGTGCGCGGGACCGCGGAGACCATCGGGCGGGAGTAGCTCTGCGCGGCGGACGGGGCGGCGGTGGGCCCGGGGGCACTGTCCACACCGCTGGTGGCCGGCGGCGGGACCTGGTCCTGCCGGTCGCCCGAGGTGTTGCGGTAGACGGCGCTGAAGGCCAGGGCGACCATGCCGACGCCCATCAGGACGGCCAGCAGCCAGGCGACCGGCCGGTGCCAGCGGGCCGCACCCCGGTAGGGGCGCAGGGAGCCGCCGTGCCGCCCGTAGGGGCCGCTGTCACAGCCGCCGCCGTCCGGGCCGTCGCCGTAGGCGCTCCTGCGGCCGTAGGCGCCGCCCGGCCCGTAGTCGTCGTAGAAGTCGTCGTCCAGGGGGCCGCCGCCGGCCCCGGCCCGGAAGGCGTCGGCCTCGGCGCGTGCCTCTGCGGCGGCCAACAGGCGCTCGACGGCGGTGGGTTCATGGACCTCGGCGGCCCGCACGAAGTCCTCGTCGAACACCACGGAGGCGAAGTCCTCGTCCGCGCCCCCGCGGTCGTCGTCGGGCTCCCAGCCGTTCGGGAACGGCCTGCCCCCCACGTCGTCCGGCACGGCTTCAGCCTAGCCCCGGCGCGTCGTTTTCGGCAGGGAGACGGCACATCCGGCGCATCCGGGGGGTCACCTCACATGGCCGTCCCCGGTCACGATGTACTTCGTCGACGTCAGCTCCGGCAGCCCCATGGGGCCCCTGGCGTGCAGCTTCTGCGTGGAGATACCGATCTCGGCGCCGAATCCGAACTGACCGCCGTCGGTGAACCGCGTGGAGGCGTTGACGGCCACCGTCGTGGAATCCACCAACTGGGTGAACCGGCGGGCCGCCGCCTGCGAGGTGGTCACGATCGCCTCGGTGTGGCCGGACGACCAGAGCCGGATGTGCGCCACGGCCGCGTCCAGCGACTCCACGACCGCCGCCGCGATGTCGTACGAGAGGTACTCGGTCTCCCAGTCCTCCGGCGTCGCCGCCACCACGGTGGCCTTGGACCCCTCCGCGTACTCCAGCACCCGCTCGTCGCCGTGCACGGTCACGCCGGCCTCGGCCAGGGCGTCCAGGGCGCGGGGCAGGAAGGCGTCGGCGATGTCCTTGTGGACCAGCAGGGTCTCGGCGGCGTTGCAGACGCTGGGGCGCTGGGCCTTGGAGTTGACCAGGATGGAGACGGCCATGTCGAGGTCGGTCCGCGCGTCCACGTACACATGGCAGTTGCCGGTGCCGGTCTCGATGACCGGGACGGTGGACTCCTCGACGACCGTGCGGATCAGCGAGGCGCCGCCGCGCGGGATGAGGACGTCCACCAGGCCGCGGGCCCGCATCAGCTCGCGTACCGAGTCGCGGTTCTCGCCCGGCACCAGCTGCACCGCGTCGGCCGGCAGGCCGGAGCCGCCGACCGCGTCGCGCAGCACCCGCACCAGCGCGGTGTTGGAGGCGAACGCCGACGACGAGCCGCGCAGCAGGACGGCGTTGCCCGACTTCAGGCAGAGGGCCGCGGCGTCCACCGTGACGTTGGGGCGTGCCTCGTAGATGATCCCGACCACGCCGAGCGGCACCCGGACCTGGCGCAGGTCGATGCCGTTGGGCAGGGTCGAGCCGCGCACGACCTCGCCGACCGGGTCGGGCAGCGCGGCGACGTCCCGCACGTCGGCGGCGATGGCGCGGATGCGCTCCGGGGTGAGGGTCAGCCGGTCGACGACGGACTCGCTGGTCCCGGCCTCGCGGGCGCGTGCCACGTCCTCGGCGTTGGCCGCGAGGATGTCACTCGTCCGTACTTCGAGCGCGTCCGCGATCGCCAGCAGCGCGTCGTCCTTCGCCGCGCGCGGAAGTGGCGCGATGTCGGCGGCTGCGGAGCGGGCCCGGTAGGCGGCCTGGGCCACCGGGGACATGTTGTCGTACGGCGAAAGCGTGGTCATGCCCGCAGAGTAGTGCGCACACTGCGGGCATCCGTCACGTATCCCGTGATGCGAGACAGCCGTCCCGTAACGGCCGCAGGTCAGTACGGGTGCACCCCGACCGGGGCGGCCGGGGGCGGACCGTACCCCTCGGCGATGCGCTGGTGGTACGTCTCGCGGTCGATGACCTCCAGGCCGACGATCACCCAGGGCGGCAGGCCGGCGCTGGAGCGGTGCTCGCCCCACAGCCGCAGGGCGACCGCCGCCGCGTCGTGCAGGTCACGGGCCTCTTCCCAGTAGCGGATCTCCGCGTGGTCGTTGGCGTAGCGGCTGGTCAGCAGGAAGGGATGGTCGTGCGCGAGCTGTTCGAGGCCGCGTCTGACCTCCTTGAGCGGGATCTCGGCACCGGAGACGCAGAGCGTGATGTGCCACAGCTTGGACTGGGTGTGGTCCTGGCCGGCCGCCGGTTCCGTGCGGGTGGTGCACTCGTCCCTTCGGTCCGCCGGCCTGCTCCCGTCGAAGTCCGCCCCCGCTCCGACGCTGGTCAGGGTGCGGCCACCCGTTCCTCGGGGCGGCGCCCCCGGGCGCGCTCGTCTCACCGGCGGCCTCCTGTGATGTGTTGCTGTGCTGTACCCCGCAGTGTCCCTGCTACAAAGTGGACCAGTCCTCGGCCCGGCATGGGGCGGTTTTCGGGAAGGTCTTTGCCCGATGGCCGGACTTTCAGCCGTTTCAGGGGGTGTGTCAGCCGTGCAGGACGACGAGATCGTCCCTGTGTACGACCTCGCGCTCGTAGGCGGGGCCGAGTTCGCGCGCCAGGTCGCGGGTGGACCGGCCCAGCAGCTGCGGGATCTCCTTGGCGTCGAAGTTGACGAGCCCGCGTGCCACCGGCCGCCCCCGCAGATCGCGCAGTTCCACCGGGTCGCCCGCGGTGAAGTCGCCCTCGACCGAGGCGATCCCAGCCGGCAGCAGCGAGCTGTGGCGCTCGACGACCGCCCGCACGGCCCCGTCGTCCAGGGTCAGCGAACCCTGCGGGGTGGAGGCGTGGGCGAGCCAGAGCAGCCGGTCGGCGGAGCGGCGGCCGGTGCGGTGGAAGTACGTACCGGTGTCGCGGCCCGCCAGCGCGTCGGCGGCGCGGCTGGCGGAGGTGAGGACGACGGGGACGCCGGCGGCCGTGGCGATGCGGGCGGCCTCGACCTTGGTGACCATGCCGCCGGTCCCGACGCCCGCCTTGCCGGCGCTGCCGATGCTGACCCCGGCCAGATCGGCGGGTCCCCTGACCTCCGCGATGCGGGTGGTGCCCGGGATGCTCGGGTCGCCGTCGTAGAGGCCGTCCACGTCCGAGAGGAGGATCAGCAGGTCGGCGCGGACGAGGTGGGCGACGAGCGCGGCGAGGCGGTCGTTGTCGCCGAAGCGGATCTCGTCGGTGGCGACGGTGTCGTTCTCGTTGACGACGGGCAGCGCGCCCATGTCCAGGAGCTGGTCCAGGGTGCGGTAGGCGTTGCGGTAGTGGGCGCGGCGGCTGGTGTCGTTGCTGGTGAGCAGCACCTGGCCGACGCGGACGCCGTAGCGGGCGAACGAGGCGGTGTAGCGGGCGACCAGCAGTCCCTGGCCGACGCTGGCGGCGGCCTGCTGCCTGGCCAGGTCCTTGGGTCTGCGGTGCAGTCCGAGCGGGGCGAGTCCGGCCGCGATGGCGCCGCTGGAGACGAGGACGACCTCGCGCTCACCGCCGCCGCGCACCTTGGCGAGCACGTCGACGAGTGCGTCGACCCGGTCGGCGTCGAGGCCGCCGACGGCCGTGGTGAGGGAGGAGGAACCGACCTTGACCACGATCCTGCGGGCTTCCGTGACGCCCTGCCTTGCCCCTGACACGCGCATCCCCCGTGGTTCGTCCTCGATCGGAATCCGCAATCTACGTGAGGTTGGGGATCCGGCGCCCGCGCGTTCCGCCCTCTGGACCCGGTTCGTCCGGTCCGCACCACTACGTATGCGTATCCGCACCCGCCCCCGGCTCGTTGCAGCAGTCATCGGCACCCCGGCCGGACACCCCCGGCGGGGGAACTCTGAGGACAAGGACGTGATCGCATGCGCCGGCTCTCCATTCCAGGGGCCTGGGTGCACGAGCCCGAGGTCATCCCGGACGGCCGCGGCAGTTTCCACGAGTGGTTCAGGGCGGCGGATCTCGGCGCGGCGGCGGGGCATGCGCTGGGACTCGCGCAGGCCAACTTCTCCACCTCCCGGCGGGGCACGCTGCGCGGGATCCACTTCGCCGACGTCCCGCCGGGCCAGGCGAAGTACGTGAAGTGCGTGAGCGGCGCGGTGCTGGATGTCGTCGTGGACGTCCGGACCGGCTCCCCCACGTACAAGCGGTGGGAGGCCGTGCGGCTGGACGACACCGATCACCGGGCGCTGTACCTCGCGGAGGGGCTCGGGCACGCCTTCATGGCGCTGACGGACGACGCGCGCGTGCTGTACCTCTGCTCGGAGGGTTACGCGCCCGGGCGTGAGCACGGCGTCGATCCGCTCGACGCGGAACTGGGGATCGCGTGGCCCTCGGACATCGCGCCGCTGCTGTCCGCGAAGGATGCCTCGGCCCCGTCGCTGGCCGCGGCCGAGGAGCAGGGGCTGCTGCCGTCGTACGAGGCGTGCGAGGCGTACTACGCGCGGCTGCGGGCGGCGGCCGGCGCACCGGTGCCCGGCGGGCGGACGGAGGACCAGCCGCTCAGCCCGGCCGGGCGCTGATTCAGGGGCGTTCCGCGGCGAGCAGCGCGGGGAACGCCTCGCCCAGGGCCGTGCGCCAGTCCCGGATGGGCTCGATCCCGGCCGCCGCGAACCGGTCGTGCGCCAGCACGCTGAACGCGGGCCGGGGCGCGGGCCTGGGGTACGCGCCGCTGGTGGTGGGGCGCACGCGGTCCGGGTCGGCGCCGAGCAGCCGGAAGATCTCCCGGGTGAAGCCGAACCAGGTCGTCTCGCCGCCGCTGGTGCCGTGGTAGACGCCCGCCGGTGCGCTGCCGTCGAGCGCGGCGCGGCCCAGCCGCACCAGCCGGGCGGCCAGGTCGACGGTCCAGGTGGGCTGGCCGCGCTGGTCGTCCACCACGTCGAGGGTGTCCTTGACGCCTTCGAGCCTGATCATCGTGCGGACGAAGTTGGCGCCGCCCGCGCCGTAGAGCCAGGCGGTGCGCACCACGTAGCCGGTGCCGGGAAGGGTCTCCAGCACGGCGCGCTCGCCCGCCAGCTTGGTGCGTCCGTACGCGCTGCGCGGGCCGGTGGGGTCGTTCTCGGCGTACGGGCGCCCGCCGTCCCCGGCGAACACGTAGTCGGTGGAGACATGGAGCAGCACGCTGCCGTGCTCGCGGCAGGCGGCGGCCAGGACGGCGGGGCCGGTGCCGTTGACCCGCAGGGCCTCGTCCTCGCGGCTCTCGGCCTCGTCGACGGCGGTCCAGGCCGCGCAGTTGACGACGACGGCGGGCCGGTGCGCGGCGAAGACCTCGTGGACCCGGTCCGGGTCGGCGATGTCCAGGGCCGTGCGGCCCGCGCCGACGACGGTGACGTCCTCACGGGCGAGGGCGGCGAGCAGGTCCTGCCCCAGCATCCCGGCGGCGCCGGTGACCAGCCAGACCGGGTTCACAGGGCTGCCCTCGCCTTCAGCGGCTCCCACCAGGCGCGGTTGTCGCGGTACCAGCGCACGGTCTCGGCGAGCCCGGTGCGGAAGTCCTTGCGGGGCTCGTAGCCCAGCTCATCGCGGATCTTGGCGCAGTCGACGGAGTAGCGCCGGTCGTGGCCCTTGCGGTCCTCGACATGGCGGACATCGGTGTCCCAGTCGGCGCCGCAGGCCTCCAGGAGCAGTCCGGTCAGCTCCTTGTTGGAGAGCTCGGTGCCGCCGCCGATGTTGTAGACCTCGCCCGCGGCGCCCTTGGTGCGCACGAGTTCGATGCCCTGGACGTGGTCGTCGATGTGCAGCCAGTCGCGCACATGGCCCCCGTCCCCGTACAGCGGGACCGGCAGGCCGTCCAGCAGCTGGGTGACGAAGAGGGGGATGACCTTCTCGGGGAAGTGGTGGTGGCCGTAGTTGTTGGAGCAGCGGGTCACCCGCACGTCGAGCCCGTGGGTGCGGTGGTACGCGAGGGCGATCAGGTCGCTCGACGCCTTGGATGCGGAGTACGGGGAGTTGGGCGCGAGCGGCTCGCGCTCGGTCCAGGAGCCCTCCTCGATGGAGCCGTAGACCTCGTCGGTCGAGACGTGCACGAAGGTCCGCACGCCCGCCAGCCGCGCGGCGTGGACGAGGGTGTGGGTGCCCACGACGTTGGTACGGACGAAGGCGGCGCCGCCGTCGATGGAGCGGTCCACGTGCGACTCGGCGGCGAAGTGCACCACCTGGTCGTGCCCGGCCATGAGGCGGCCGACCAGCTCGGCGTCGCAGATGTCGCCCTGGACGAACGAGAACCCGGGGTGGTCGCGGACCTCGTCGAGGTTGGCCGGGTTGCCCGCGTAGGTGAGCTTGTCGAGCACGGTGACGGCGAGGTCGCCGGGGCCGTCCGGGCCGAGCAGCGTACGGACGTAGTGCGAGCCGATGAAGCCGGCACCGCCGGTCACCAGGAGGTGGGTCGTCATGACGAGATCTGTACCTTGCTGTGGTCGCCGAGCACGAGACGGTGGGCGGACGGGCTGCGGGGGGCGGGGGTCACCTCGACGTCATGCCCGATGAGCGAGGCCTCGACGCGCCGGACGCCGTCGATCGAGGCGCCCCGCAGCACGATGGAGTACTCGATCTCGCTGTCCTCGATGCGGCAGTTCTGGGAGACCGAGGTGAACGGCCCGACATAGGCGTCGCTGATCACCGAGCCGCTGCCGATGATGGCGGGCCCGACGATCCGGCTGCGGGTGACCCGGGCGCCGGGCTCGATGAGCACCCGGCCGATGATCTCGCTCTCGTCGTCCACATGGGCGCCCTCGGTGCAGGGCTCGACGCTCTCCAGCACGGTCCGGTTGACCTCCAGCATGTCGGTGACGTTGCCGGTGTCCTTCCAGTAGCCGCGGATCGTGGTGGAGCGCACGTCGCGTTCCTGGTCGATCAGCCACTGGATGGCGTGGGTGATCTCCAGCTCGCCGCGCCAGGACGGGCGGATCGAGCGGACGGCCTCGTGGATGGCCGGGGTGAAGAGGTAGACGCCGACGAGCGCGAGGTCGCTCTTGGGGTACTCGGGCTTCTCCTCCAGGGCCACCACCCTGCCGTCCCGGTCCAGCTCGGCGACGCCGAACGAGGTCGGGTCGGGCACCTGTGTCAGCAGGATCTGGGCGTCCGGCCGGTCGGCGCGGAACCCCTCGACCAGTCCGGTGATGCCGCCGACGATGAAGTTGTCGCCCAGATACATGACGAAGTCGTCGCCGCCCAGGAAGCGCTGGGCGATCAGGACCGCGTGGGCGAGGCCGAGCGGCTCGGCCTGCGGGATGTAGGTGACGTCGATGCCGAAGCGGGAGCCGTCGCCGACCGCAGCGCGGATCTCCTCCTCGGTGTCGCCCACGATGATGCCGACGTCGGTGATACCGGCTTCCGCGATCGCCTCCAGGCCGTAGAACAGCACCGGTTTGTTCGCCACCGGGACCAGCTGTTTGGCCGAGGTATGGGTGATGGGACGGAGCCGGGTGCCTGCCCCACCGGAAAGTACGAGAGCCTTCACAGTTTCTGCCCCCACGATGAGATGCACGATGAGTTGGCGGTCCTGTCGCAGCTGCGACCTGTCGGCTGACCTTAGTCAGAATCACTGTCCGATACGTGACAAAACAGCCCGCGCACCCCCGTTGCCGACACATCCGGAGGAAAAGCGCCGGCCGGCCGTAACCGATCCGCTCTTTTCCGGGCTCTTCCGGCGCGCGTTCGGCATCCCGCCGATTGGTTGCACGCGGGCTCTCCTTTCTCACCGAGCTTTCACGACTGCCTCATAAACGGATGAGACGACTTCCATATCGTGGGCGCCGAATCCCCCACTGGTGCCACCCCCCGCCGTACACAAGAGCTCGAGCTCTTTGGAGTCCCACCCGTGCAACCACTCCCCCCTGTTCTGCGGTCCGCCGCGAAGGCCCTCCCGCTCGCCCTGCCGGCGGTGGCCTTCGCCGTGCAGGCCGCGGCAGCCGTCGTACCGCACGTCCCGCTGCTCGTCGTGGCGACCGCAGCCGTCCTCGGCAGCGAAGCGGCCCTGCACCGTTGGTGGCCCGGCCGGGTCGCGCTGCTCGCCAAGGTCCGGGCGGACACCATGATCCGCCGCCTGACCTGTGACTTCCTGCTACTCGTCGGGGTGCTCCGGCTGGACGGCCCGCACCGGGAATCGGCCTATCTGCCCGTGGTGCTCGGTCTGCTGCTCTTCTACGCGCTGCACTTCGCCACCCACGCGGCCGCGATCCGGGTCCGCGCCACCCGGACGCTGCCGCTGCTCACCCGCAACATCGACGCCTCGGCGCTGCGGATCACCCCGGCACCCCCGGCCCTGCTGACCCGGCGGCACGGCCTGCGGCTGCTGCTCCTCGGCCTTCCGGCGTCCGCGGGGCTGCTGCTCACCGCGGCGAGCGACCGCACGGAGTACGCCACGGCGGGCATCGCACTGTCGGCCGCGCTCACGGCCGCCGCCCTGGCCCGGCTGGGGTGGGCTCTGGTACGCCGCCGGCCCGCGTCGCCCGACGAGGTGCAGGCGTGGTTCGACGCCTGGCTCGCCGACTACCGGCCGACCGTCGGCCTGTACTTCTCGGGCGGCGCCTCGTCCGCCTACCAGGCCAACATGTGGCTGGACGCGCTGGCCGGGCTCGACGGCCGCCCGCTGATCGTCCTGCGCGAGCGCTTCATGATGCAGCGCATCGGCGCGACGGACATCCCCGTCGTGTGCCTCCCGAAGGTCGCCCAGCTCCTCCGGCTGGAACAGTCGGCCCTCAAGCTGATGATCCACCCCGCGAACTCGGGCAAGACCTCGCAGGTCCTGCGCATCCCCACGATCAAGCACGCCTTCGTCAACCACGGGGAGAGCGACAAGCTCTCCAGCTGCAACCCGTACGCGAAGGCGTACGACGAGGTGTGGGTCGCCGGTCCGGCCGCGCGCGAGCGCTACGCCCTGGCCGACGTCGGCGTCCGGGACGCCGACGTGGTGGAGATCGGCCGCCCCCAGCTGGCCTCGATCGCCCCGTACGCGGGGCCGCCCACGGGCCCGTGCACGACCGTGCTCTACGCCCCGACCTGGGAGGGCTGGGACGGCAACCCGGGCAACACCTCGGTCGTCCTGGCCGGCGAGAACATCGTGGGGGCCCTGCTCGCCGACCCCGGGGTCCGGCTGCTCTACAAGCCGCACCCCATGACGGGCTCGGTCGACCCCCGGGCCGGGGCGGCGGACTTCCGCATCCGGGCGATGATCGGCCGGGCCAACCGCGAGCGCCCCGGACCCCCTCCCGGCCCCGGGGCCGCGGCCGAACTCGCCCGGCGGGCCTCGGAGCTGGAGTCCCTGAGCGCGTCCTCGTTCCGCGACGCCGCCGACGACGCCGAACGGATGCTGGTGCAGGGCGCGCCGGAGCCCGGCCGGGCCGCCTCGGTCGCCGCCGCGACCGAGGCCTGGGAGGCGGCCCACTGGGCGTCGCTCCCCGCCCGGGAGCACCAGGTCGTCACCGCCGCGCAGCCCGCGCTGTACTCCTGCTTCAACGAGGCGGACCTGCTGATCAGCGATGTGTCGAGCGTGGTCACCGACTATCTGGCCGGCGAGAAGCCGTACGCGGTGGCGAACACCAGCGGGCTGGACGACGCGCTGTTCCGCGAGGCCTTCCCCACCGCCGGCGCGGCGACCCTGCTCACCCCGGACGCGGCGGGCGTGCCCGCGCTCCTGGAATCGGTGCGCCGTCCCGGGGACGACGGGCTCGCCGAGGCCAGGGCCGCCCTGAAGCTCCGGCTCCTTGGCCCCTCGGACCCGCCGTCCCGGGTCCGCTTCGGCGACGCGGCCCGCAGGCTCTGCGAGGTCGCGGACGAGCACCGGGTACGGATGGCGGACCGGCTGCTGCCCGCGATCCCGGCGCAGCGCGGCGCCCGGACGCAGGAGGCGGTGGAGGAGGCCGATGCGGAGGCCGAAGCCCTGGAGCCACTGCCCGAGGGATGACGCGAAACGGCCCGCACCGCCCCGGGGGCGGTGCGGGCCGTTTCGCGTACCGAGCCCTAGGGGTGGCGCAGCCGCCAGCCCTGCCAGGCGGAGTCGATCATCTCGTCCACGCCGTACCGGGCCGACCAGCCCAGCTCCGCGCGGATCCGGTCGGCGCCCGCGACCACGCGTGCCGGGTCGCCGGGGCGGCGCGCGGTCACCTCGGCGCCGACGTCCCCGTTGTCCGTCACCTTGAGGATCCGGTCGACCATCTCCCGTACCGAGCTGCCCTCGCCTCGGCCGATGTTCAGCGTGAGGTCCGTGCCGGGCTCGGCCTCCTCCAGCCGGCGGGCGGCCGCGAGGTGGGCGGTGGCGATGTCCTCGACGTGGATGTAGTCGCGGATGCAGGTGCCGTCGGGCGTGGCGTAGTCGTCGCCGAAGATCCGGGGGCTCTCACCGGCCTCCAGGCGCTCGAAGACCATCGGGATGAGGTTGAACACCCCGGCGTCGGCGAGCTCGGGCGAGGCGGCTCCGGCGACGTTGAAGTAGCGGAGCGAGGCGCAGCGCAGCCCGTGGGCCCGGGCGGCGGCGTGGATCAGCCACTCGCCGACGAGCTTGGTCTCGCCGTACGGGCTCATCGGCGCGCACGGGGTCTCCTCGGTGACGAGGTCCACGTCGGGCATGCCGTAGACGGCGGCCGACGAGGAGAACACGAGGCGGTCGACGTCGGCCGCGACCATGCTCTCGATCAGCACCTCCAGCCCGGTGACGTTCTCCTTGTAGTAGTAGAGGGGGCGCTCGACGGACTCGCCGACCTGCTTCTTGCCCGCGATGTGCACCACACCGGTCACACCGTGCTCGCGGATCGCCGCGTCCAGGGCCTGGCGGTCGAGAACACTGCCGGTCACCAGGGGCACCCCGGCCGGGACCTTGTCCGCGCTTCCGGTCGAGAGGTCGTCGAAGACGACCACCTGCTGACCGCCCGCGAGCATCGCGCGCACGACGTGCGCACCGATGTATCCCGCCCCGCCCGTAACCATCCAGGTCATGTCGTGACTCTCCCTGCCCGGTGTCATATCCATCGGCTTCACTCTACGTGGACGGCCGTACGGGACCGCCGGACCGGGCCTTACCACCCCGGGGGCGGTCCCGGGGATCAATTACGCTGTCCGGGTGCTGGACGCCGGCCACTGTTCAACGGTGCGCACCGCGCCCCTCGCACGGACCCTGCGAAAGCTCTCTGGAACTGGTGGACGATGCCTCGACTGACGCTCATCGTGCCTGCGTACAACGTGCAGGGGTACATCGGGGAGTGTCTCGACTCCGTGCTCCGGCAGGACTTCACCGACTTCGAGGTCATCGGCGTCGACGACTGCTCCCCGGACGGTTCCGGCGCGACCCTCGACACATACGCCGAACGCGATCCCCGGGTCCATGTGCTGCACCTCACCGAGAACGTGGGGCTCGGACGGGCGCGGAACGCGGGTCTGGACCGGGCGAGCGGCGACTACGTGCTCTTCCTGGACAGCGACGACACCCTCGCCCCCGGCTCGCTCGCGGCCATCGCGGCGCGGCTGGAGGCGACGGACGACCCCGACGTCCTGATCTACGACTACACCCGGACCTACTGGGACGGGCGGCTGCTGCGCAATAAGCGGGCCGAGCTGCTGGACGAGAGCGGGCCCGCCGTCTTCCGGCTGGAGGACCGGCCGCAGCTGCTGGATCTGCTGCAGATCGTGTGGAACAAGGCCTACCGCCGCGACTTCGTCACCCGCCTCGGCCTGCGGTTCCCGCCGGGTTACTACGAGGACGCGCCGTGGACGTACTCCTCGCTGGTCTCGGCGGAGCGCATCGCCGTGCTCGACCGCTCCTGTGTGATGTACCGGCAGCGGCGCGAGGGCGGCAACATCCTCCGTACGGTCAGCCGGAAGCACTTCGACGTCTTCGACCAGTACGACCGTGTGTTCGCCTTCCTGGACGAGCGGCCCGAACTCGACGTGTGGCGTCCGGCGCTCTTCAGGAAGATGGTCGACCACTTCCTGACGGTCCTGGAGAAGCCGGGCCGGCTCCCGCGCGACGCACGCGGCGAGTTCTTCCACCGGGCGGCCAAGGACTACCGCAGCCGGCTCCCGGAGGGCTTCGTGCGGCCGGCGGGCGGGCGCGGTTACAAGTACGCGCTGCTGGGCGTCGATTCGTACTCCGCGTTCGTCGGCGTCACCCGCGCCAACAACGTGCGCAACCGGGCACGGCTGGGCAGCCGGGCCCGTATCGGCCGGGCCAAGCGGGCCGCCCTCGGTGTGTTCTACCGGTCCCAGCTGCGGATGCCGCTGGACGAGAACCTGGCGGTGTTCTCCGCGTACTGGGGGCGCGGCTACTCCTGCAACCCGGCCGCGATCGAGGCCGAGCTCGGCCGTCTCGCCCCCGGGATGCGCCGGGTCTGGGCCGTCCGCTCCGAGCACCGCGACCGGGTGCCCAAGGGCGTCGAGACGGTGGTCGTCGGCTCCCGCGAGTACTGGTCGGTGATGGCCCGCGCCAAGTACCTGACGAACAACGTCAACTTCGGTGACACCGTCGTCAAGCGCGAGGGCCAGGTCCATCTGCAGACCCATCACGGCACCCCGCTGAAGACGATGGGGCTCGACCAGGCGCAGTACCCCGCGTCCACCAACATGGACATGGAGAAGCTGCTCAGCCGCTGCGACAGATGGGACTACAGCCTGTCGTCCAACCGGTTCTCCACCACCGTGTGGGAGCGGGTGTACCCCTGTCGTTACACCACGCTGGAGACCGGCTACCCGCGCAACGACGTGCTGCTCAACGCCACCGCGGCGGACGTGGTGGCCGCCCGGCACGACCTCGGTCTGGCGGACGGCTCGACGGCCTTCCTCTACATGCCGACCCACCGCGAGTACGAGAAGTCCTTCGCGCCCCGGCTCGATCTGCCCAGGCTCGCCGAGGAGCTGGGCCCCGACGTCACCCTGCTGGTGCGCGGCCACTACTTCTACAAGCCCACGGACCGGCTCGCCGAGCTCCAGGCCAGCGGCCGGATCATCGACGTCTCGGCGCACGGGAACGTGGAGCGGCTCTACCTCGCGGCGGACGCCCTGGTCACGGACTACTCCTCGGCGATGTTCGACTACGCCAACCTGGACCGGCCGATCGTGATCTACGCCGACGACTGGGACACCTACCGGGTCGTGCGCGGCACCTACTTCGACCTGATGGCCGAGCCCCCCGGCGCGGTCGCCACCGGCCAGGCGCAGCTCACCGCGCTCCTCGGCTCCGATGCGTGGCGCGACGAGAAGGCGGCCGGGCTGCGCGCGGCGTTCCGGGAGCGCTACTGCGACTACGACGACGGGAACGCGGCCGAGCGCGTCGTGCGCCGGGTCTTCCTGGGCGAGGAGACCCTGCTGCCGGTCGTGCCGCTCGCGGAGCGCACCCCGGCCCCCTCCCCCGCCGAGGCACTGCGCGAGCAGGCCGAGCACGCGTAGCGCGGGCACCACGCACACGGTCCCGGCCCCCCGAAGGGGACCGGGACCGTGTCAGGTCTCGCTACCGGCTCGTCCCGCTCACGCGAACGGGTCGAACTCCTGGTACTCCTTGCTGACGTCGTCGCGCTCCGCCTCGCGGTCGCGGCGGCGCTGGGCGGCCGGGCGCGGCTCCTCCAGGCGGTGGTCCTCACCGCGGCGGCCGAGCATCTCCGCACCGGCGGACACGGTCGGCTCCCAGTCGAAGACGACGGCGTTGTCCTCGGCGCCAATGGCCACACCGTCGCCCGCGCGGGCCCCGGCCTTGCGCAGCTCGTCCTCGACACCGAGCCGGTTCAGCCGGTCCGCGAGGTAGCCGACGGCCTCGTCGTTGTTGAAGTCGGTCTGGCGCACCCAGCGCTCCGGCTTCTCACCGCGCACCCGGTAGATGCCGTCGTCCTCCAGCACCACGGTGAAGCCGGCGTCGTCCACGGCCTTGGGCCGGATGACGATACGGGTGGCCTCCTCGACGGGCTTGGCGGCACGCGCCTCGGCGATGACACCGGCCAGCGCGAAGGAGAGCTCCTTGAGGCCGGTGCGCGCGACGGCGGACACCTCGAAGACGCGGTAGCCGCGGGCCTCCAGCTCCGGGCGGATCATGTCCGCCAGGTCCTGGCCGTCCGGGATGTCGATCTTGTTGAGGACGACGATGCGGGGCCGGTCGTCGAGCCCCCCGTACAGCTTGAGCTCCTCCTCGATCATGTCGAGGTCGGAGACCGGGTCGCGGTCGGACTCCAGCGTCGCCGTGTCCAGGACGTGCACGAGGACCGAGCAGCGCTCGACGTGGCGCAGGAACTCCAGTCCGAGGCCCTTGCCCTGGCTGGCGCCCGGGATCAGGCCCGGGACGTCGGCGATGGTGTAGACGGTGCTGCCCGCGGTGACCACGCCGAGGTTCGGGACGAGCGTGGTGAACGGGTAGTCGGCGATCTTCGGCTTGGCGGCGGACAGGACCGAGATCAGCGAGGACTTGCCGGCGCTGGGGTAGCCCACCAGGGCCACATCGGCGACGGTCTTCAGCTCCAGGACGATGTCCCGGGCCTCACCGGGCTCGCCGAGCAGCGCGAAGCCGGGGGCCTTGCGCCGCGCCGAGGCGAGCGCGCCGTTGCCGAGGCCGCCGCGGCCGCCCTGGCCGGCGACGAACATGGTGCCCTGGCCGACGAGGTCGGCGAGCACATTGCCCTCGCGGTCGAGGACGACGGTGCCGTCCGGCACGGGCAGGACCAGGTCCTGGCCCTCCTTGCCGGTGCGGTTGTCGCCCGCGCCGGGCTGGCCGTTGGTGGCCTTGCGGTGGGGATGGTGGTGGTAGTCGAGGAGCGTGGTGACGGCCTGGTCGACGACCAGGGTCACATCGCCGCCACGGCCGCCGTTGCCGCCGTCCGGGCCGCCGAGCGGCTTGAACTTCTCACGGTGAACGGAGGCACAGCCGTGGCCTCCGTTACCCGCGGCGACATGCAGCTCGACGCGGTCCACGAAGGTGGTCATGGGTGGAACCTCCAGTTACATACATGCAGAAATGTCTCGCTCGTGCGTCCCTGACAGGAACAACACGCGAAAGGCGGACCCACTTCCCTGATCAGGAAGTGAGGTCCGCCTCCACGTCAAACCGCTCGACGAGCGCCGGAAATTCAGCCGGCGATCGGAACGATGTTCACAACCTTGCGGCCACGGTGCGTGCCGAACTCGACCGCACCGGCGGCGAGGGCGAACAGCGTGTCGTCGCCGCCACGGCCGACGCCCGTGCCCGGGTGGAAGTGGGTGCCGCGCTGGCGGACCAGGATCTCACCGGCGTTGACGGCCTGACCGCCGAAGCGCTTCACGCCGAGCCGCTGAGCATTGGAGTCGCGCCCGTTCCGAGTGGACGATGCGCCCTTCTTGTGTGCCATGTCTCCTCAGTCCCTTACTTCGCAGCCGCGGGGATACCGGTGACCTTGATCGCCGTGTACTGCTGGCGGTGACCCTGGCGACGGCGGTAGCCGGTCTTGTTCTTGTAGCGAAGGATGTCGATCTTCGCGCCCTTGTGGTGGTCCACGATCTCGGCCTGGACCTTGATGCCGTCCAGCACCCACGGGTCGCTGGTCACGGCGTCGCCGTCGACAACGAGCAGGGTAGAGAGCTCTACCGTGTCGCCAACCTTGGCGGTGGGAATCTTGTCAACCTCAACGATGTCGCCGACAGCAACCTTGTGCTGGCGACCACCGCTGCGCACGATGGCGTACACGCGGATCTCACTCTCACTCGAAGCGGAAACCTCTGATGCCAGCCGCTCACACGGGTCCGGGGACCCGTGATGATCCGGATTGGACGAGCGGCCTCTCCCGTACGAGCGGGAGGTCAGTGCTCAGAGGTGTGGCGAACAAACGCCGACGGTCAAGATTACGGGGCCCCGGACAGCCCGGTCAAACCGGGTCCCCTTTCGGGCCCCGCCTCAGGCTCCGGCGGCGCTGACGTAGTCGGCGTAGGCGTCCCTGATCCCGTCCGCGGACAGATTCAGGTGCTCCAGGACCGTGTAGCGGCCGGGCCTGGTCCGGGGCGCGAAGTCGACCACCGAGACGAACTCCTCCGCGCTGAACCCGATCTCCTCGGCCGTGACCGGCAGCCCGTGCCGCCGCAGCGCCTCGGTCATCCGTACGGACTCCCGGTGCGCGCCGCGCAGATGCATCGCGAACGCCGCGCCCAGCCCGCACTGCTCGCCGTGGCTGGCGGCCCGCTGGGGGAAGAGCAGGTCGAAGGCGTGGTTGATCTCGTGGCAGGCGCCGGAGGCAGGACGGCTGTCGCCCGCCACCGACATCGAGATACCGGTGAGCACCAGCCCCTCCGCCAGCACCTGGAGGAAGGAGTCGTCGCCCAGGCCGCCGGGGTGGCGCAGCACGGCCTCGCCGGCCTGCCGGGCCATCGCGGCGGCCAGCCCGTCGATGTCCTCGCCGTTGACCCGGTGGGCCAGCTCCCAGTCCGCCACGGCGGAGATGTTCGAGAGCGCGTCCCCGATCCCGGACCGCACGAAGCGGACCGGGGCCTCACGGATGACGTCGAGGTCGATGACGACGGCGATCGGGTTCGGGACGCCGTACGAGCCGCGGCCCGCGTCGTTGTCCAGGGTGGCCACCGGGGAGCACAGCCCGTCGTGGGACAGGTTCGTCGCCACGGCGACCAGCGGCAGCCCGATGCGCGCCGCGGCGAACTTCGCACAGTCGATGATCTTGCCGCCGCCGAGGCCGACCACGGCGTCGTAGCGGCCGGACTTCATGGCCTCGGCGAGCTTGACGGCATCGTTCAGCGTGCCGCCGCCCACCTCGAACCAGGAAGCACCCGGCAGACTGTCCGAGAGCCGCTCCCGCAGCGCCCGGCCGGAACCCCCGCTGATCGCGACCGCCAGCTTGCCCGAGCCGGAGATCCGCTGATCGGCGAGGACACCCGCGAGATCGGCCAGAGCGCCCGCGCGGATGTCGACGACGACCGGCGCGGGTATCAGCCGGGTCAGTACTGGCACGCGATCTTCCTGCCCTTGGCCAGGTCCTCGTGGTTGTCGATCTCGACCCACTTCACGTCGCCGATCGGCTCCACGTCGACCTTGAAGCCGCGGTTGACGAGCTCCTGGTAGCCGTCCTCGTAGTACAGGTCGGGGTCGCGCTCGAACGTGGTCTTCAGCGCGTCGGCCAGCTCCTCGGCCGCGTCGCCCTCGATGAGGGTGACCCCGATGTACTCACCGGTGGCCTCGGCCGGGTCCATCAGCTTGGTGATCCGCCGGACGCCCTTGCCGTCCTCGACGACGACCTTCATCTCCTCGTCGGCGAGCTGCTTGACCGTGTCGAGGGCGAGGATGATCTTCTTGCCCTCGCCGCGCGCGGCCAGCAGCGTCTTCTCGACGGAGACGGGGTGCACGGTGTCGCCGTTGGCGAGGATCACACCGTCCTTGAGGGCGTCACGGCCGCACCACAGGGAGTAGGCGTTGTTCCACTCCTCGGCCTTGTCGTTGTCGATCAGCGTGATGCTGACGCCGTACTTGGCCTCCAGGGCGGCCTTGCGCTCGTACAGGGCCTCCTTGCGGTAGCCCACGATGATCGCGACGTCGGTCAGGCCGACCTCGGCGAAGTTGCCGAGCGTCAGGTCGACGACGGTGAGGCTCTCCTCGTTGCCCTCGGGGCCGACCGGCACCAGGGCCTTGGGAAGCGTGTCGGTGTAGGGGCGCAGACGACGGCCTGCGCCGGCCGCCAGAATCATGCCGATCATGAGGGTTCTCCTTGGTCCTTGGTGCGGGTGTCTCGGGGTGGGGTGCGTGCGCCGTACGGGCGGCGGCTCAGAGCTCGGCCGCGACGAAGCCGCGCAGCCAGGTGCGGAAGTCCGGGCCCAGGTCCTCGCGCTCGCAGGCGAGCCGGACGATGGCCCGCAGATAGTCGCCGCGGTCACCGGTGTCGTAGCGCCGGCCCCGGAAGACGACGCCGTGCACCGGACCGCCGAGCTTCTCGTCGGCGGCCAGCTGCTGGAGCGCGTCGGTCAGCTGGATCTCGCCGCCCCGGCCGGGCTCCGTGTCGCGCAGCACGCCGAAGACGGCGGGGTCCAGGACGTAGCGCCCGATGACCGCCAGATTGCTGGGGGCATCGCCTGGCTCGGGCTTCTCGACCAGTCCGGTGACCTTGACGACGTCGCTGTCCCCGGTGGCCTCCACGGCGGCGCAGCCGTACAGATGGATCTGCTCGGGCGCGACCTCCATCAGCGCCACGACGCTGCCGCCCTCGCGCTCCTGGATCTCCGTCATCCGGGCCAGCAGCGGGTCGCGCGGGTCGATCAGGTCGTCGCCGAGCAGCACCGCGAACGGCTCGTCGCCGACGTGCGGCTCCGCGCACAGCACGGCATGGCCGAGTCCGCGCGGGTCGCCCTGGCGGACGTAGTGCATGGTCGCCAGGTCGCTGGACTCCTGGACCCGGACCAGCCGCTCGGCGTCGCCCTTGCGGGTGAGCGCCGACTCCAGCTCGTAGTTCCGGTCGAAGTGGTCCTCGAGGGCCCGCTTGTTGCGTCCGGTGATCATCAGCACATCGCTCAGCCCCGCCGCGGCGGCCTCCTCCACGACGTACTGGATGGCCGGCTTGTCGACCACCGGCAGCATCTCCTTGGGAGTCGCCTTCGTCGCCGGCAGGAACCGGGTACCGAGCCCGGCGGCCGGTATGACGGCCTTCTGGATCTTGTGCATGTGCGGGAGCTTCCGTATCGGGGTGCGGGGGCGGCCGGGCACCGGAACGCAGCCGGCCGGCCCCGTGAGCGGGACCGGCCCGACTGCGTCGCGCGCGGTGCGAGGTGGTCAGACCTCGTCGGCGGAAGCCGTGACGGACGGCGCCTGCTGTTCGGCCGCCACCGTCTTCTTCGCCGTCGCCTTCTTGGCCGTCGTCTTCTTCGCGGCGGTCTTCTTGGCCGCCGTCTTCTTGACGGCCGCCTTCTTGGCGGTGGCCTTCTTCGCCGTCTTGCGGGCCGTCTTCTTGGCCGGTGCCGGCTCGGCGTCGGCCTCGGGGGCGTCCTCCGCTCCGGAAGCGGCGACCACGACGACCGCGGCCTCGTCGGCACCCGCCGGCGAACCCGCGGGGGCGGTGACCTTGCGGGTCACCCGGCGCCGGGCACGCGGCGGTGCGGTCGGCTCCTCGGCGGGGGCCGGGGCCGGCTCCTCCTCGACGTGCGGCGGCGCGGCGACCGGGTCCTCGGCGGCGACCGGGTCGGCGTCGGACACCGGCTCCTCGGCCACGACCTGCTCGGCCCGGGCCGGCGAACCGGCGGGGGCGGTCGCCTTACGGGTCGCCCGGCGGCGCGTACGGCCCTGGGGCGCCTCGGCGGGGGCCTCGGCCACCGGCTCCGGCTCCACGACGGGCTCGGGCTCCACCACGGGCTCCGGCTCCACGGCCGGCTCGGCCGCGGGGGCCGGGGCGGACGCGGACTTCGGGGCGCCGGCCGGGGCCGATGCCTTGCGGGTCGCCCGACGGCGGCCGCGGCCGCGCCCGGCGGCCGCCTCGGCCTCGGCCGGGCTGCTGTACAGCTCCTCGTCCGGGACGAACTCGGGCTCGGGCAGCGCCACCGGGGCGGCGACCTCGGCCGCGACCTCGGCCTCGGTCTCGACCTCGTGGTCCTGCTCGTGCTCGTGGCCGTGCTCGTGGTCCTGGCCGGAGCCGCCGCGGCGCTTCTTGGAACGCTTGCCGTTGCCGCCGCCGCCCACCGAGGTGGGCTGCTCCATGTGGACGATGACGCCGCGCCCGTTGCAGTGGACACAGGTCTCGGAGAAGGACTCCAGCAGGCCCTGGCCGACCCGCTTGCGGGTCATCTGGACCAGGCCCAGCGAGGTGACCTCGGCGACCTGGTGCTTCGTACGGTCGCGTCCCAGGCACTCCAGCAGGCGCCGCAGCACCAGGTCCCGGTTGGACTCCAGCACCATGTCGATGAAGTCGACGACGACGATGCCGCCGAGGTCGCGCAGCCGCAGCTGGCGCACGATCTCCTCGGCCGCCTCCAGGTTGTTCTTGGTGACGGTCTCTTCCAGGTTGCCGCCCTGGCCGGTGAACTTGCCGGTGTTGACGTCGACGACGACCATCGCCTCGGTCTTGTCGATCACCAGGGAGCCGCCGCTCGGCAGATAGACCTTGCGGTCCAGCGCCTTCATGAGCTGCTCGTCGATCCGGTACGTCGCGAAGATGTCGACCTCGGAGGTCCACCGCGACAGCCGGTCCGTCAGGTCGGGCGCCACGTGCGAGACGTAGCCGTAGATGGTCTCCCACGCGTCGTCGCCGCTGACGATGACCTTGGAGAAGTCCTCGTTGAAGATGTCGCGGACGACCCGGACGGTCATGTCCGGCTCGCCGTAGAGCAGCGTCGGCGCGTTGGAGCTGCCGCTGCTCTTGGACTTCTTCTGGATCTCCTCCCACTGCTGCTGGAGACGCTCGACGTCACGCCGCAGCTCGTCCTCGCTGGCGCCCTCGGCTGCGGTGCGGACGATGACGCCCGCGTCCTCGGGGACGATCTTCTTGAGGATGGTCTTGAGCCGGGCGCGCTCGGTGTCGGGCAGCTTGCGGCTGATCCCCGTCATCGAGCCCTCGGGCACGTAGACCAGGTAGCGGCCGGGCAGCGAGACCTGGCTGGTCAGGCGGGCGCCCTTGTGACCGATCGGGTCCTTCGTCACCTGGACGAGGACGGACTGGCCGGACTTGAGCGCGGTCTCGATGCGGCGCGGCCCGTGGGCCATGCCGAGCGCCTCGAAGTTGACCTCACCGGCGTACAGGACGGCGTTGCGGCCCTTGCCGATGTCGACGAAGGCGGCCTCCATGGACGGCAGCACGTTCTGGACCTTGCCCAGGTAGACGTTGCCGACGTAGCTGGTGGCCTGCTCCTTGTTGACGTAGTGCTCGACGAGCACGTTGTCCTCGAGGACGCCGATCTGGGTGCGCTCGCCGTTCTGGCGGACGACCATGACGCGCTCGACGGCCTCGCGGCGGGCCAGGAACTCCGCCTCGGTGATGATCGGGACGCGGCGACGGCCCTGCTCGCGGCCCTCGCGGCGGCGCTGCTTCTTGGCCTCCATGCGGGTCGAGCCCTTGATGGACTGGACCTCGTCGAAGCCGGTGCCGGGCTCGCGCTCGGCCTCCTTCTTGCGCGGCTCGCGGACCTTCACGACGGTGCGCTCGGGGTCGTCCGTGCCGTTCTCGGCGTCCGAGGAGGCGTCACCGCTGCGACGGCGGCGGCGGCGGCGACGGCGGCTGCTGCTCGACCCGGAGCCGGCCGCCTCGTGGTCGTCCTGCTCGTCGTCCTCGTCGGCGGACTCGGACTCCTGGGCGGGCTCGTGCTCGTCCTCGGCCCGGTCGGCCTCGTCCGTGTGCTGCTCGGCGGCGTCGTCCTCGGCGGACTCGCCCCGGCGGCGGCGACGGCCGCCGCGACGGCGCCGGCGCGAGGGGCGGTCGCCGTACTCGTCGGTGTCCTCCCCGTCCTGCTCGGCCTCGTTCTCGCCCGAGGGCTCCTGCTCGTCCTCGGGCTGCTCCTGGACCGGGGCGGCGGCCGGGGCGGACTCGGCGGCGGGCTCGGCCTCGGCCTCACCGCGGCGGCGGCGACGGCGGCGCGAACCGCCCTGCGGCGCTGCCTCGGCGGGGGCGGCGGGGGCGGACTGCTCCTCCACCGCCACGCTCTCGTCCTCGGGCTCCTCGTCGTGCGCGACCGGACCGGCGGCAGCGGCCGCTGCGGCCGCGGTCTCCGGGGTCTGGAACATCGGCTCGGCGAAGACCGGCGCCTGGAAGACGGCCACGGCGGGGCGCGTCGCGCGACGGCTGCGGCGCGCGGGCTCCTCGACCTTGCCGGTGAACTCGGGGCGGCCCGCGGCGGCGGTGGCGCGGCGGCGCTGACGGCCGCGCGGGGCGGCCTCCTCGACCTCGGCGGTCTCGGCGGCCAGCTCCTCGACGGCGGCCTCGGGCAGGCTCTCGCCGGTCTGGACCTCGACGCGCTCCTCGGCGGCCTGCGGGGCACCGGCGGGGGCCGACGCCTTGCGGGAGGCACGGCGACGGGCACGCGGCGCCTCGGCGGGCTCGGCCGTTTCGGTGACCTCGGTGACCTCGACGGCCTCTGCGGCGGGCTCGGGGGTCTCGGCGGCGGGCTCGACGCGCGTGGCCTGCGGGGCACCGGCCGGGGCGGACGCCCTGCGCCGGGTGCGACCGCGCGGCGCCTCGGCGGCGACCGGCTCGGCCGCGGCGGGCTCGGGGCTCTCCACGGCGACGGCTTCCTCGACGATCTCGACGGGCTCGGCGGCCTGCGGCGCACCCGCCGGGGCCGTGGCCTTGCGGGAGGCACGACGACGCGCACGCGGCGCCTCGACCGGCTCAGCGGCCGGCTCCTCGGCAACCTGCTCCGCGACCGGCTCCACAGCCACGGCTTCCTCGACGATCTCCACCGGCTCGGCCGCCTGCGGCGCACCCGCCGGAGCCGTGGCCTTGCGGGAGGCACGACGACGCGCACGCGGCGCCTCGACCGGCTCAGCGGCCGGCTCCTCGGCAACCTGCTCCGCGACCGGCTCCACAGCCACGGCTTCCTCGACGATCTCCACCGGCTCGGCCGCCTGCGGCGCACCCGCCGGAGCGGTCGCCTTGCGGACCGCACGGCGGCGCGTACGGGCCGGCGGCGCGGCCTCGGGCTCGGGTGCGGCGGTGTTCTCGGTGCTGGTCTGCGACTCTCCGGCGTCAACGGCCGGTATGGCCGGCGCTTCGGCGGCGGCCGGGGTGCCCGCCGACGGCGGGCCGGCCGGGCGGGACGCGGCGCGGCGCCTGCGGCGCGGCGGCAGCTTGTCCCCGGGGGTGTTGTTGTCTTCGGCGTTCCCGGTCGTGCCGGGTTCGGTCGGCTGGGGCATGCGGGCGGTTCTCCCGTCGTGCTCCCGGGCGCCGCACCTGATTCCGGTCCGGCACGGTCCGCGAGGTTCGTCGCGATACCGCCGTCCGGGGCGCGGGCGCCGCACGGGAGCTTCGATGTCTGGCTCGCCGGTTCCCTACGCGGTGTGCGTACGGCCTGGCGAAAGTCTTATGGGTCAGCGCGCGGCCCGGCCCAGGTGGCTCCCGAGTCCGAGGGCTGCGCTACAACGACCGCCTTACGCGGTGCCTGCACCTTCCGGCGCCGTCGCGACGGCGGTCCCGGCGGCCATGGATGGAGCGGCCGGGGCTGCCTCGCGGTCGGGCGCGAGCGGGTCGGTCACCGTGCCGGACTCCTCGTCGAAGAGCCCCTGCGCCAGCCTGGTCACCGCTGCGGGGACCGGCGGCGCCAGGTCGGCCACAACGCGGAGACCGGACAGGACGTCGTCAGGCCGTACGGCAGGTGTCACGTGCCGAACAACCAGCCGCAGTATCGCACAGGCCTTGTCGCCGGGCCTATCAGCCTGCGGATCGTGAGCCTGCAGGTCGACCACGGCGGCCCGGGCGTCGAAGCTGCGCATGCCGTTCTTCGTCCGGCGCTCGACCTCGACGGCCGGCGCCGCGTTGAAGGCGGCGACGGCCTTCTCGGCGTCCTCCACCGGAACCCCGTCGAGACGCATCTCCCAGATGGAGGCCGTCAGCCGGTCGGCGAGACCCGAGGTGCGGGCCTCGACGGCGTCCGTGATGTCGAGGCCGTCCGGCATCGACGCGTCGAGCTGCTCGCGCAGGACGGCGGGGTCGCGGAACTCGGTGAGGGCGATCTCCAGGAACTCGGCCTCGCTGCCCGTGCCGGTGGGTGCGGCATTGGCGTACGACACCTTGGGGTGCGGGGTGAAGCCCGCCGAGTAGGCCATGGGCACCTGGGAACGGCGCAGCGCCCGCTCGAAGGCACGCTGGAAGTCGCGGTGACTGGTGAACCGGAGGCGGCCGCGCTTGGTGTAGCGCAGTCGGATGCGCTGCACTGCCGGTGCGGGCGGCGGGCCTTCGGGCTGTCGCTTGCCCAGTGGTTCTTCTCCTCGGTGCGGGGCGGACGCGGTGGCGCGCCGCCCTCGAAATGCGGGTGGCCCCGGGGTGTCCGGCCCGGCTCACCCCTGCTGGACGGTTTTCTCTCCGAGCAGGGAGATCTCTGGTTCGGGCGCCGCGCTGGGCACAGTCGTTGTACTACCCAGAGTACGCGCAGGACGGCCCACCGGTTCCCGGGGCTCGGGATCGCGGGGCGCGCCGACCAGGGCCCGCCACGCGTCGCGCCGGGCCTGGCGGACCGTCTCACGGGCGGTGCGCAGCGTCTGCCGGGCCGTCCGGCCGACCGCGCGCGCGGCCCGGCCCAGCGGTGCCAGCACGGCGTCGCGGACGAAGTGGCCGACCGGGGTGCACACCGTGCGGTAGACCCAGGTCACCGGCGCCCCGATCAGGTGCCACGCGAGCCAGGCGAGGGCCTGCCCGACGGCCCGGGAGATGAATCCGGCGACCCGCCAGGCGACCCGGATCGCGGCGGCGGTCTCCCGGCCGAGGGGGGTCAGGACGCGCCGGTACAGCCAGACCAGCGGGGTGACGAGAAGCACCGAGACCAGCCACCGCACGGCGGCCCACAGCCCCCGGAATCCGGCGCCGATGCCCCGGGCCAGCAGGTCGAGGGTCCAGGCGATGCCATGGCCCAGCGGGGTGAGCAGCCTGCGGTACGTCCAGGCCAGCGGCAGCACGATCAGGTGCTCCACCACCCAGGTGGCGGCCAGCCCCAGCGGCACCAGCACGTACCGCCACACGAGGACCACCGGCATCACGAGGACCACGGTGAGCAGCCACTTCACGGCCGTGGCGATCCCGCGGCCGGCCGGGGCCAGGAGCGCCCGGTGGACCCAGCGCAGCCCAAGTCCGAGCGGGGTGAGCACCTGGGCGTACAGCCAGGCCAGCGGCACGACGATCCCGTACCGCACCCCGGGCACCACGACGTACCGCCAGAGCGCGACCCACGGCCAGACGAAGACGGCCGCCGCCAGCCACACCAGCGCATGGCCCAGCGGGGTCAGCACCCAGGTGTACAGCCGGCGCGCCGGTACGGCCACGAGCACATCGAACAGCCGGGCCAGCGCGCGTCCCAGCGGGCGCAGCAGCACCCGGTCGGCGGCGCGGACGGTCACGACGAGGGCGTCCCACACCATCCGGACCGGCAGGACGACGAGGAGCACCACGATCCTGACCGGAATCCTGACGAGCGTCGTCAGACAGCCGTCGCCGCTCTCGTACCGCGCGGGTGCCTGGTGCTTTCCGTAGTCCATGCACGTCATGACGCGAAGGCCCGGCCGGGGGTTTCCCCGGCCGGGCCTTCGTCACACGGCTGTCACCCGGCAGGAGCCGGGCCGTGTCACTTCACGACCGTCAGCGGCAGGAGCTTCTTGCCCGTCGGGCCGATCTGGATGCTGGTGTCCATCTGGGGGCACACCCCGCAGTCGAAGCACGGGGTCCAGCGGCAGTCCTCGACCTCGGTCTCGTCGAGCGAGTCCTGCCAGTCCTCCCAGAGCCAGTCCTTGTCGAGGCCGGAGTCCAGGTGGTCCCAGGGCAGGACCTCCTCGTACGTCCGCTCGCGGGTGGTGTACCAGTCGACGTCCACGCCGAAGTCGGGCAGTGCCTTCTCGGCGCTCTTCATCCACAGGTCGTAGCTGAAGTACTCGCGCCAGCCGTCGAAGCGGCCGCCGGCCTCGTAGACGGCACGGATGACGGAGCCGACGCGGCGGTCACCGCGCGAGAGCAGGCCCTCGACGATGCCGGGCTTGCCGTCGTGGTAGCGGAAGCCGATCGAACGGCCGTACTTCTTGTCGCCGCGGATCTTGTCCCGGAGCTTGGTGAGCCGGGCGTCGGTCTCCTCGGCGCTGAGCTGCGGGGCCCACTGGAAGGGGGTGTGCGGCTTGGGCACGAAGCCGCCGATGGAGACGGTGCAGCGGATGTCGTTCTGCCCGGAGACCTCGCGGCCCTTGGCGATGACGTTGACCGCCATGTCGCCGATCTGCAGGACGTCCTCGTCGGTCTCGGTGGGCAGCCCGCACATGAAGTACAGCTTCACCTGACGCCAGCCGTTGCCGTACGCGGTGGCGACGGTCCGGATGAGGTCCTCCTCCGAGACCATCTTGTTGATGACCTTGCGCATGCGCTCGGAGCCGCCCTCGGGGGCGAAGGTGAGACCGGAGCGACGGCCGTTGCGGGTCAGCTCGTTGGCCAGGTCCACGTTGAACGCGTCGACGCGGGTGGAGGGCAGCGAGAGGCCGATCTTGTCCTCGGTGTAGCGGTCCGCGAGGCCCTTGGCGACCTCCGCGATCTCGGTGTGGTCGGCGGAGGAGAGCGAGAGCAGGCCGACCTCCTCGAAGCCGGTCGCCTTGAGGCCCTTCTCCACCATCTCGCCGATGCCGGTGATGCTTCGCTCCCGCACGGGGCGCGTGATCATGCCGGCCTGGCAGAAGCGGCAGCCGCGGGTGCAGCCGCGGAAGATCTCCACGGACATCCGCTCGTGGACGGTCTCCGCGAGCGGGACCAGGGGCTGCTTGGGGTAGGGCCACTCGTCGAGGTCCATGACGGTGTGCTTGGACACCCGCCACGGCACGCCCGACCTGTTCGGCACGACGCGGCCGATGCGGCCGTCCGGGAGGTACTCGACGTCGTAGAAGCCGGGGACGTACACGCCGCCGGTCCTGGCGAGGCGGAAGAGCACCTCCTCGCGGCCGCCGGGGCGGCCCTCGGCCTTCCAGGCGCGGATGATCTCGGTGATCTCCAGGACGGCCTGCTCGCCGTCGCCGATGACCGCGCAGTCGATGAACTCCGCGATCGGCTCGGGGTTGAACGCGGCGTGGCCGCCGGCGAGCACGATCGGGTCGTCGATCCCCCGGTCCTTCGCGGCCAGCGGGATGCCGGCCAGGTCCAGGGCGGTGAGCATGTTGGTGTAGCCGAGCTCGGTGGAGAAGCTCAGCCCGAAGACGTCGAACGCCTTGACCGGGCGGTGGCTGTCCACGGTGAACTGCGGCACCTTGTGCTCGCGCATCAGCGCTTCGAGGTCCGGCCAGACGCTGTAGGTGCGCTCCGCGAGGACGCCCTGACGCTCGTTGAGCACCTCGTACAGGATCATGACGCCCTGGTTGGGGAGTCCGACCTCGTAGGCGTCCGGGTACATGAGAGCCCAGCGGACGTCGCATTCGTCCCACGGCTTGACGGTGGAGTTCAGCTCACCGCCGACGTACTGGATGGGCTTCTGCACATGCGGGAGCAGAGCTTCGAGCTGTGGGAAGACCGAATCGACAGACATCGCGAACTTTCGAGAGCCGGCAGGGGTGACCATCCAGCGTACCGCGACGCTCAGCCTCCCGAGGCCGCCCGGAGGTCCGCCCGCACGGCCTTCGCCCACGCGCCGGGCAGCTCCCGTTCCCGCGCGGCGGCCGTCGTCTCCTCCTGCCCGTACAGCAGTCCCCAGGTGAAGGACGGCTCGCCCGCCGCATGGGCCTGGACGGCGAGGGCGCGCAGGGCCTCGCGGGCGACCACGCTGTCCTGGTGATCTCCGAGGAGGCTCTGTACGCCCTTCAGCCGTCTGGCTGACTTCCTGGCGGGCTTCCCGAGCGCGGGGCGGGCCGCCTCGGCCGCGTACCGGGCGCGCTTCGCGGCCTTGCGGGCGTCGTGCAGAGCGAGGTCGCGCTCCGGCCCCGGCGGGAGGTCCAGGGCCCGGTGGACCCGGGCGGCGAGCCGCTTGTGGTCCTTGTGCACGGCGCGGGCCAGCACCTTGCCGGGCGGGCGTGCGGCGCCGGGCAGCAGCGGCGGCTCGGCCAGGAGCGCGTCCAGGGCGGTCAGCAGCGCCAGATAGCGCCCGGAGTCGAGCACGGCGACGGTACGGCGGCGGGAGCCGCTGCGCCGGGCCACCGACCACATCTTCAGCCGGGCCCGGACCGGCCCGAGGACGAGCGTGCGCGGCAGTCCGTCGAGCCGGGCCCGCAGCCGCGCGTCCAGCACCTCCTGGTCGCGGTCGACCCCCAGCTCGGCCGCGAGCCACTTGAGCTCCGCGCCGACGGGAGCGGTGGCACTCCGGTCGAGCACCTTGCGGTACGTCCGCAGCGCGCTGCGCAGCCGCCGGGTGGCGACCCGCATCCGGTGCACGGAGTCGGGCAGCCCGCGGCGCACGGCCGGATCGAGGGCGACGATCACGGTGACCTGGTGCCGTACGTAGGCGAGGACATGGTCCCCCGCGGTGCGCGGCGCCCCGGCCCCCTTCCCTCTCCCCCCACCCGCCTTCTTCCTGCCCCCGGAGGTCTCCTCCAGGGCCCGGGAGAGTTTGGAGGGGGAGGCGGAGGGCCGGATCCCGGCCTTGCGCAGCCGCTTCTCGACTGCGTCGAGGAAGGCGGGGTCGCCGCCGTCCGCGAGTTCGACCTCGATCTCGGTCCAGGCGGTACGGCCGCTGCCGCCGTGCAGCCGCTCGGCCCGGACCTCGTCCACGCTGAGCTCGGCCAGGGGCGCGCCGTCGGGACCGGTGAGCAGATGGACGTCCCGCGCGGAGCGCAGCCGTACGACGGGGACGACGTCCCGGTCCCGGACCCGGGAGCGGATCAGCGCGGCGAGGGAGGGCGGCAGGGTGTCGGAGAGCGGGGCGCCGATCTCGTCGCGGACCCCGGAGGCGACCGGCAGTTTCAGATGCCACCCGGCGTCGTCCCCACCGGTGCGGCGCCTCAGCGTGAGGGAGGCGGCGGCGAGCCGGAGGTCCTCGGTGTCGTAGTAGACGGCATCCAGCTCCATGACGCCCTGATGACCGACGGCCGCGACCCCGGCCACCCGGCCGAGGTCGGGCAGCCGGGTGGCGCCGGTGGCTTCGTACTTCCGCTCGATCTCTCGCTTCGAGTCCGCCATGCATCGAATCTAGACGCGATGGGGGCGGATGGGCAGGGGCTCCGTGACCGCTCAGGCCGTTATCGGCCGCTGCACCCTGATCGACTGGAGCAGGCCGATCGCCACCCAGACGGCGAACATCGAGGAGCCGCCGTAGGAGACGAACGGGAGGGGCAGGCCCGCGACCGGCATGATGCCGAGGGTCATGCCGATGTTCTCGAAGGCCTGGAAGGCGAACCAGGCAATGATGCCGGCGGCGACGATCGTGCCGTACAGCTCGGTGGTCTCGCGGGCGATGCGGCAGGCGCGCCACAGGACGACGCCGAGCAGGACCAGGATCAGGCCGGCGCCGAGGAAGCCGAGTTCCTCGCCGGCGACGGTGAAGACGAAGTCGGTCTGCTGCTCGGGGACGAACTGGCCGGTGGTCTGGGTGCCCTGGAAGAGGCCGGTGCCGGAGAGGCCGCCGGAGCCGATCGCGATGCGGGCCTGGTTGGTGTTGTAGCCGACGCCCGCCGGGTCGAGCGCCGGGTTGGCGAAGGCGGCGAACCGGGCGATCTGGTAGTCGTCGAGCAGGCCCAGCTGCCAGATGGCGACGGCGCCCGCGGCCCCCGCGCCGAGGAGGCCGAAGACCCAGCGGTTGGACGCGCCGGAGGCCAGCAGCACGCCGAGCACGATGACGACCATGACCATGACGGACCCGAGGTCCGGCATCCCCATGACGACCACCATCGGCAGGGCGGCCAGGCCTAGGGCCTTGGCGACGGTCCGGTGGTCGGGATGCACCTGGTCGCCCGCGTCGACCCGGGCGGCGAGCAGCATCGCCATGCCCAGGATGATCGTGATCTTGGTGAACTCGGAGGGCTGGAGGGAGAAGCCGCCGGGCAGCAGGATCCAGGCGTGGGCGCCGTTGACGGTGGCGCCCAGCGGGGTGAGGACCGCCATCACGAGGAGTACGGACAGGCCGTACATGATCGGGACCGCGCCGCGCAGAGTGCGGTGGCCGAGCCAGATCGTGCCGATCATCAGGGCGATGCCGATGCCGGTGTTGAGGGCGTGGCGGAAGAGGAAGTAGTACGGGTCGCCGTGGGTGAGCGAGTCACGTCCCCGGGTCGCCGACCAGACCAGCAGCGAGCCGATGAAGGAGAGCGCGATCGCCGAGCCCAGCAGCGGCCAGTCGAGGCGGCGCACCACGGAGTCACGGGCGGTGAGCCGGCCCCAGGTGGAGCGCTCGGGGGCGTAGCGCTGGACGGAGAAGCCGGCCATCAGTCGCGCCTCCCCAGGACCGCTGCGAGCGTCTGCTCACCGGGGTCCTTGTCCGAGTCGGGCTTGTACGGGGTGATCTTCGGGGCGTTGATGGTGCCGTCCGGCTGGATCTTCGGCAGGGACTTCTGGGGCGTCGGCAGCAGGGCCTTCTTGAGGTCCTGCTTGCCCGAGGCGTCGAGGCCGTAGAGGGCGTTGTAGATGTTGCGGACGGCGGGTCCCGAGGCGCCGGAACCCGTGCCGCCCTGGGAGATCGTCATGACGACCGTGTAGTCCTTGGTGTACGTGGCGAACCAGGAGGTCGTCTGCTTGCCGTAGACCTCGGCGGTACCCGTCTTGGCGTGCATCGGGATCTTGTCCTGCGGCCAGCCGCCGAATCGCCAGGCGGCGGAGCCGCGGGTCGCGACACCCGCGAGGGCTTCGTCTATTTCGTTGCGCGTCTTCTGCGTGAAGGGCAGCTTGCCGTGCGACTTGGGCTTGATCTCCTGGACGGTCCTGCCGTCGCCGCTGACGATCGCCTTGCCGACCGTGGGGTCGTAGAGCGTGCCGCCGTTGGAGATGGCCGCGTAGATGGTCGCCATCTGGATCGGGGTGACGAGGGTGTCGCCCTGGCCGATCGAGTAGTTGACGGAGTCACCGGCGCGCATCTTGTCGCCCTCGAGGCAGTTCTCGTACGCGATCTTCTCGACGTACGAGCCGTCCTTCTTGCCCTGCTTGCACCAGGCGTCGTGGTTGGCCTTGGCGAAGTTCTTCTTCCACTCGCGGTCCGGGACCCGGCCGCTGACCTCGTTGGGGAGGTCGATGCCGGTCTCCTTGCCGAGGCCGAACTGGTGGGCGGTCTTGTAGAACCAGTCGTTGGGGTGCTTCTTGGGGTTGTTGCCGCCGTCCTTCGCCCACTCCTTGTGCGCGATGCCGTAGTACACGGTGTCGCAGGAGACCTCCAGGGCGCGGCCGATGGTGATGTTGCCGTAGCCCTGGGACTCGAAGTTCTTGAAGGTCTGGCCGCCGATGGAGTACGAGCTCGGGCAGGGGTAGCTGCCGTCGAAGGGGTACCCGGCGTTGACCGCGGCGGTCGAGGAGATGACCTTGAAGATGGAGCCGGGGGCCGCCTGGCCCTGGATGGCGCGGTTCAGCAGCGGGAAGTTGGAGTTCTTGCCGGTGAGCTTGGCGTAGTCCTTGGCGGAGATCCCGCCGACCCAGGCATTGGGGTCATAGTTGGGCAGCGAGGCCATGGAGACGACCCGGCCGGTCTTGGCCTCCATGACGACGACGGCGCCGGAGTCGGCCTTGTAGTTCTCGCCGGTGTTGGTGTCGAACTCGGTACGGGCGACCTTCATGGCCTGGTTGAGCTCGTACTCGGCGACGGCCTGGACGCGGGCATCGATGGAGGTGACGACGCTGGCGCCGGGCTCCGCCTTGTCGTTCTTGGCCTGCCCGATGACCCGGCCGAGGTTGTCGACCTCGTAGCGGGTGACGCCCGCCTTGCCGCGCAGCTCCTTGTCGTACGTGCGCTCCAGGCCGGAGCGGCCGACCTGGTCGGAGCGCAGGTAGGGCGAGTCGGTGTCCTGGGCCTTGGTGATCTCCTCGTCGGTGACGGGCGAGAGATAGCCGAGGACCTGGGCGGTGTTGGCCTTGCCGGGCGCGGCGTAGCGGCGGACGGCGGTGGGTTCGGCGGTGATGCCGGGGAAGTCCTCGGCGCGCTCGCGGATCGTCAGGGCCTGCTGGGTGGTGGCCTCGTCGGTGACCGGGATCGGCTGGTAGGGCGAACCGTTCCAGCAGGGCTGCGGGGTCTTGGCGTCGCAGAGCCGGACCTTGTCCATGACGTCCTTGGGCTTCATGTCCAGGACGCCGGCCAGCCGGGTCAGGACGCCCTTGCCGTCGTCGGCCGTCTTCAGCAGTTCGGTGCGGCTGGCGGAGACGACCAGACGGGTCTCGTTGTCGGCGAGGGGCACGCCGCGCGCGTCGAGGATGGAGCCGCGGGCGGCGGGCTGGACGACCTGCTGGACGTGGTTGTTCTTCGCCTCGTCGGAGTACTCCTGGCCGTTGCGGATCTGGAGGTACCAGAGGCGGCCGCCGAGGGTGAGCAGCAGGGAGAAGACGAGGACCTGGATGACGATGAGGCGGATCTGGACCCGCTGGGTCCGTCCTGTCTCGGGGATGTTGCTCACGGGGCGCCCCCGGTGGTGGTCGGGCTGGGTGCTGGGGCGAGGCGGGCGGCCCCCGGGTGGTGCGGCCTCACAGTCGCTTGACTCCCTTGATGCGTCCGGCGCGTGCCGCGCGGTTACGGGCGGCCTTGACGCGCAGTCCGCCGCGCTGGCTGCCGATCCGCAGTCCGGTGCCGGCGGCGAGCCAGCCCGCCGCCACGTCGCCGCGGCCGGAGGAGGACTCGGTGAGCGGGTCGTTCACGGTGCGTCTGGCGGCCGCCATGATCAGCGGCACGGTGAACGGGGCGAGCAGCAGGTCGTAGACGGCCGCGGTGAACAGCAGGGAGCCCAGGCCCACGTGGCGGGCCGCCGTGTCGCCGACGAGGGCGCCGACGCCCGCGTACAGCAGGGTCGAGCCGATCGCCGCCGCGACGACCACGGCCATCGGCAGGAAGGCTGACTTGAGCTGTCCGTTCTCCGGCCGGGCGAGGCCCGCGAGGTAGCCGATGACGCAGAGGACCAGGGCGTAGCGCCCGGCGGCGTGGTCGGCCGGGGGCGCCAGGTCGGCGAGCAGGCCCGCGCCGAAGCCGATGAGCGCCCCGCTGACGTGCCCGTACACGAAGGCCAGGCCGAGAACGACCATGAGCAGCAGGTCGGGCACGGCGCCGGGCAGCTGGAGCCGGGCCAGGACGGACACCTGGACGACGAGGGCGAAAACGACCAGAACGATGGAGAGCAGGGTCCGGTTGACGTGCATGGGGATCAGCTCTACCTCTGTTCGTTGACCGCGTTGCCGGCGTTCGGAGTGGCGTTCCCGCTGGGGTCCGGGCTGGGGCTCTCGTGGATGTTGCCGACCACGTTGCCGTTGGTGTCGACGATGTCGCCGTTGGGCGAGATCGTGACGGTGACGGTCGGGGTGGGCTTCGGCTTGGCGGGCTTGGCCGGCTGCTTCGGCAGGACCATGTCGCGGGGGTCCTGGCGCGGGGCCTGGACCACGATGCCGACGATGTCGAGTTTGGTGAAGCCGACGTACGGGCGGACATAGACCGTACGGGTCAGGTCGCCGCCGGACGGGTCGACCCGGACGACCTCGCCGACCGGGACGCCCGGCACGAACGGCTTGTCCTTGCTGGAGCCGAAGGTGACGAGCCGGTCGCCCTTCTTGACCTTGGCCTTGCCGTTCAGGAACTGCACGGACAGCGGGCGCGAGCCCTGGCCGGTGGCGAAACCGAGCTCGTCGGTGGACTCCATCCGGGTGCCGACGGTGAAGTCGGGGTCGTTGGCGAGGAGCACCGTGGCGGTGTCGGGGCCGACGGTGGTGACCCGGCCGACGAGTCCGTCCCCGTTGAGGACGGTCATGTCGCGCTTGAGGCCGTCCTTGGATCCCGCGTCGATGGTGACCGTCCAGGAGAAGCCCTGGGCCGCTCCTATGGCGATGACCTCGGCGGCCTTGATGCCGTACTGGCCGGAGGCCGACTTCTTCAGCATCTTGTCGAGCTCGCGGACCCGGCTGCGGTTGCGGTCGTCGCTGCCGAGCTTGGCCTTCAGCGCGGCGTTCTGCTGCTCCAGCGCGGCGATCTTGTCGTGGCGGTCGCCGGAGGCGCGTACGGCCCCTATGGCGTTGCCCACCGGGTCGACGGCTGCCGCCACGCCGTTCTCCACCGGTCCGAAGACGGTGGCGGCGGCCTGCCGGGCGCCGTCCACCGGTGACTCCTCGCCGCCGCGGATGTCCACCGTGATCAGTGCGAATGCGATGGCGATCAGCAGCACCAGGAGCAGCCGGCTCTCTCGTGTGTCCCTCACGTGCGGCGGCCGTGCCTTCCTCGTAGGAATGTTCGTGCCTGTATATCAACGATCCTCCGCGCGGAGCGGCAGCGTCCGCGCGGAGGGCCGTGGAGTCCTACCGTCGGGGCTGGGCGTCCAGCACCTGCTGGAGCGCCTCGAACTCCTCGACGCACTTGCCGGATCCCAGTGCCACCGAGTCCAGCGGGTCCTCGGCGATGTGGATCGGCATGCCCGTCTCGTGGCGCAGCCGCTCGTCCAGACCGCGCAGCAGGGCGCCACCGCCGGTGAGGACGATGCCGCGGTCCATGACGTCGCCGGAGAGCTCCGGCGGGCACTTGTCGAGCGTCGTCTTGACCGCGTCGACGATCGCGTTGACCGGCTCCTCGATCGCCTTGCGGACCTCGGTCGCGGAGATGACCACGGTCTTGGGCAGGCCCGAGACGAGGTCGCGGCCGCGGATCTCGGTGTGCTCGTCCTTCTCCAGCTCGAACGCCGACCCGATGGTGATCTTGATCTGCTCGGCGGTGCGCTCACCGAGGAGGAGCGAGTACTCCTTCTTGATGTGCTGGATGATCGCGTTGTCCAGCTCGTCACCGGCGACCCGGATCGACTGGGCTGTGACGATGCCGCCGAGCGAGATCACCGCGACCTCGGTGGTGCCGCCACCGATGTCGACGACCATGTTGCCGGTGGCCTCGTGGACCGGCAGGCCCGAGCCGATGGCCGCCGCCATGGGCTCCTCGATGATGTGCACCTGGCGGGCGCCGGCCTGCGTCGACGCCTCGATGACGGCGCGTCGCTCGACCCCGGTGATGCCGGAGGGCACGCAGACGACGACCCGCGGGCGGGCCAGGTAGCGGCGCTTGTGGATCTTCAGGATGAAGTAGCGGAGCATCCGCTCCGTGATCTCGAAGTCGGCGATCACGCCGTCCTTCAGCGGCCGTACGGCAACGATGTTGCCCGGCGTACGGCCGATCATCTTCTTGGCCTCGGCGCCGACCGCCAGGATGCCGCCGGTGTTGGTGTTGATGGCCACGACGGACGGCTCGTTCAGAACGATGCCGCGCCCCCTGACGTACACCAGCGTGTTGGCAGTCCCGAGGTCGATAGCCATGTCACGGCCGATGAACGACATTGAGTTCCCCTTGTTCCCCATGAGGATGCGTCGGGCCTTCCCAAGCGAAAGCGTTGATGGCTTGTTTTGGTAGGCGAGATGAGCGCTGCGGGCGTGGAAGCTTCCATCGTAGTGCCGGATGCACCGACACAGCGCGAGGGTCCTTCGCCATGCTGAGCAGAACGGGTGGCCGTTCCACTCATGGTGACGTTACGTCGGGGGGATGCGTTCCCGCGATCCGGGACCGTATGCCGAAGGGCGACCGAATTAATTCGGTCGCCCCAGGTCATGAGCGCTGTTCGGCTGATCCGAGGTCAGGAAAGTCCCGGAAAGAACAGCTTCATTTCCCGCTCTGCGGACTCCTCGGAGTCCGAGGCGTGGATGAGGTTCTCCCGGGTGATCGTGCCGAAGTCGCCACGGATGGAGCCGGGCGCGGCGGCGATCGGGTCGGTGGGGCCGGCCAGGGCACGGACGCCCTCGATGATCCGCTCGCCCTCGGCCACCAGGGCGACGACCGGGCCGGACTGCATGAACTCGACCAGCGGCTCGTAGAACGGGCGGCCCACGTGCTCGGCGTAGTGCTGCTCCAGCGTGGCGCGGTCCAGGGTACGCAGCTCCAGCGCCGTGATCTTCCAGCCGGCCTTGCGCTCGATGCGGCCGACGATTTCGCCGACCAGACCGCGACGGACGGCGTCGGGCTTGAGAAGAACGAGGGTGCGCTGGGTCATGTGCGGCTCCTTGCAGGCATACGGGTGCGGTGAGGCGAGGTTACAGGGGCTCGGTGACGGGGTCGCGGCCGGGTTTGGCGGGCCCGGCCGGAGCGACCGCCGCCGTGTCCCCGCGCGTCCCGGCTCAGCCCCCGGCCGGTGCCTGTGCGTCCGTCTGCGCGGCCTGTGCCGCCCAGCGGGCCTTCACCTCGTCGATCTTGCGACCGTAGTGCACGGAGGCCCACCACAGGCCACCGAAGACCAGCCCGAGGATGAACATCATCGGAACGACGAAGCCGCTGGCGACCAGGGCGATCTGGAGCGCCCAGCCGAGCTGTATGCCGCCCGGCCGGGTGATCATCCCGCAGAGCAGCACGGAGAGCAGCATCCCGGCGCCGCACACCGTCCAGACCGTCGCGGACGTCAGGTCGTCGGACTTCATCGCGACGAGTCCGGCGAACCCGATCACGAAGAACTCACCGATCAGCGTCGATGCGCAGAGCGTCCGCACGGGTCAGTGCCTTCCCAGGAGCAGCCGGGCCTCGCCGACCGTGATCACGGATCCGGTCACCAGGACTCCGGCGCCCGCGTACTCGTCCTCTTCCTCGGCGAGGAAGATCGCCGCCTCCAGCGCGTCGTCGAGCCGGGGCTCGACCTGGACGCGGTCGTTGCCGAAGACCTCGACGGCGACGGCGGCCAGGGCGTCGGCGTCCATCGCCCGGCCGCTGGAGTTCTGGGTGATGACGACCTCGGCGAAGATCGGCTCGAAGGCCTCCAGGAGCCCCCGGACGTCCTTGTCGCCGCTGGCGCCGACCACGCCGATCAGCCGGGAGAAGCCGAACGCCTCGGAGAGCCCCTCGGCCGCGGCGCGGGCGCCGGCCGGGTTGTGGGCGGCGTCCAGGACGACGGTCGGACTGGAGCGGACGACTTCGAGGCGGCCGGGCGAGATCACCGAGGCGAAGGCCCGGCGGACGATGTCGGCGTCCAGCGATCCGGCCTGCTCGGCACCGATCCCGAAGAATGCCTCGACCGCGCAGAGCGCCACCACCGCGTTGTGCGCCTGGTGGGCGCCGTACAGCGGAAGGAAGATGTTGTCGTACTCCCCGCCGAGGCCGCGCAGCGTCAGCAGCTGGCCGCCGACCGCGATCTCCCGGGAGACGACGCCGAACTCCATGCCCTCGCGGGCCACGGTGGCATCGACCTCGACGGCCTTCTTCAGCATGACCTGGGCCGCGTCGACGGGCTGCTGGGCGAGGATGACCGTGGCGCCCTGCTTGATGATCCCGGCCTTCTCCCCCGCGATCTCGCCGGGAGTGGAGCCGAGCCGGTCGGTGTGGTCCAGCGAGATGGGCGTGACGACGGCGACCGAGGAGTCGATCACGTTGGTCGCGTCCCAGCTGCCGCCCATGCCGACCTCGACGACGGCGACATCGACCGGCGCGTCGGCGAAGGCCGCGTACGCCATGCCGGTGAGCACCTCGAAGAAGGAGAGCCGGTAGGGCTGCTGGGCGTCGACCATCTCGACGTACGGCTTGATGTCCCGGTACGTCTCGATGAACCGCTCGGGGTCCATCGGCGCGCCGTCCAGGCTGATCCGCTCGGTGATCGACTGGACGTGCGGCGAGGTGTAGCGCCCGGTCCGCAGGTCGAAGGCGCCGAGCAGCGCCTCGATCATGCGGGCGGTGCTCGTCTTGCCGTTGGTCCCGGTGATGTGGATCGAGGGGTAGGCGCGCTGCGGCTCGCCGAGCACGTCCATCAGCGCGGCGATGCGCGTCACGGACGGCTCCAGCTTGGTCTCGCCCCAGCGCCCGGCGAGCTCCTGCTCCACCTCCCGCAGCGCCTTGTCCACCTCGGGGTCGGCGGGGCGGGCCGGGACCTCGTCCCCCTGGGGCGGCCCGGAGGCGGCGCGCAGCGTGCGGCTCCCGGCCTCGATCACCGCCAGGTCGGGGTCGCGCTGGGTCGCTTCGTCGACGATCTCCGCGAAGGTCTCGTCGGAGTCGGACGCGTCGTGCCGGTCGGAAGGGCGGGGCTCACTCACGGGGCCAGTCTACGGATGAGCACGGACATCGCGCGCAGCGCCCGGCGCCGGCGGTACGGCGGAGCCCCCGCACCCCTTGGCCGAGGGGTGCGGGGGCTCCGTGCGCTCCGGCGGTCAGCTCTGCGGCAGGGCCGCCAGCTGGCTGCCGATCCGCTCGATGTCGGCCTCGGCCTTGGTGAGCCGGCCACGGATCTTGTCGACCACGTTGTCCGGGGCCTTGGCCAGGAACGCCTCGTTGCCGAGCTTCCCGGTGGCCTGCGCCTTCTCCTTCTGCGCGGCCTCCAGGTCCTTCGTCAGGCGCTTGCGCTCGGCCTCGATGTCGATCGTGCCGGACAGGTCGAGCGCGACCGTGGCGCCCGCGACGGGCAGCGAGGCGGTGGCGTGGAAGCCGTCACCGGCCGGCTGCAGACGCAGCAGCTGGCGGATGGCCGCCTCGTGCGGGGCGAGCGCGGTGCCGGTCAGGACGAGTTCGGCCGGAACCTTCTGACCGGGCTGGAGACCCTGGTCGGAGCGGAAACGGCGGACCTCGGTGACGACCTGCTGGACGAGCTCGATCTCCCGCTCGGCGGCGTCGTCGCGGAAGCCGGAGTCGGTCGGCCAGTCGGCGATGACGACGGACTCCTTGCCGGTGAGCGCGGTCCAGAGCGTCTCGGTGACGAAGGGAACGACGGGGTGCAGCAGGCGCAGCATCACGTCGAGGACCTCGCCCAGGACCCGGCCGGAGACCTCCGCCGGGCGGCCGCCGCCGAAGAACGTGGTCTTGGACAGCTCGACGTACCAGTCGAAGACCTCGTCCCAGGCGAAGTGCCGGAGCGCCTCGCTGAGCTTGGAGAACTGGAAGTCGTCGTAGTACGCGTCGACTTCGGCGACCGTCTTGTTGAGGCGGGACAGGATCCAGCGGTCGGTCACCGACATCTCGTCGGCGGACGGCAGTTCGCCCTCGACGGTGGCGCCGTTCATCAGGGCGAAGCGGGTGGCGTTCCAGATCTTGTTGGAGAACTTGGCGGAACCCTGGACCCACTCCTCGCCGATCGGGACGTCGACACCGGGATTGGCACCGCGCGCCAGGGTGAACCGGAGCGCGTCGGAGCCGTACTTGTCCATCCAGTCCAGCGGGTTGACCACGTTGCCGAAGGACTTCGACATCTTCTTGCCGTGCTCGTCGCGGACCATCCCGTGCAGGACGATCGTCTCGAAGGGCGGGACGCCGTCGTTGACGTAGAGGCCGAACATCATCATCCGGGCGACCCAGAAGAAGAGGATGTCGTAGCCGGTGACGAGAACGGAGTTCGGGTAGAACTTCGCGAGGCTGTCGGTCTGTTCGGGCCAGCCGAGCGTGGAGAACGGCCACAGGCCGGAGGAGAACCAGGTGTCCAGGACGTCGCTGTCCTGCGTCCAGCCCTCGCCGGCCGGGGCCTCGTCGTCCGGTCCGACGCAGACGACCTCGCCGTTCGGGCCGTACCAGACGGGGATGCGGTGGCCCCACCAGAGCTGGCGCGAGATGGTCCAGTCGTGGAGGTTGTCGACCCAGTCGAAGTAGCGCTTCTCCATCTCCTGCGGGTGGATCTTGACCTTGCCGTCGCGGACGGCGTCACCGGCCGCCTTGGCGAGCGGTTCGACCTTGACCCACCACTGGAGCGAGAGCCGGGGCTCGATGGTCGTCTTGCAGCGGGAGCAGTGCCCGACGGAGTGGACGTACGGCCGCTTCTCGGCGACGATCCGGCCGTCGGCGCGCAGGGCGGCGACGATCGCGGAGCGGGCCTCCAGCCGGTCCAGGCCCTGGAACGGGCCGGGGACGGTGATGACGGCGCGCTCGTCCAGGACGGTGAGGAACGGCAGGTCGTGGCGCTTGCCGATCTCGAAGTCGTTCGGGTCGTGCGCCGGGGTCACCTTGACGGCGCCGGTGCCGAAGGCGGGGTCGACGTGGTGGTCGGCGACGACCGGGATCGTACGGTCGGTCAGCGGCAGCTTGATCTGCTTGCCGACCAGGTGCCGGTAGCGCTCGTCGTCGGGGTGGACGGCGACCGCGGTGTCACCCAGCATCGTCTCGGCGCGGGTCGTGGCGACGACGATGGTCGCGTCGCCCTCGCCGTAGACCATGGAGACGAGCTCGCCGTCGTCCTCCTGGTACTCGACCTCGATGTCGGAGATCGCGGTGAGACAGCGGGGGCACCAGTTGATGATGCGCTCGGCGCGGTAGATCAGCCCGTCGTCGTACATCCGCTTGAAGACGGTCTGGACGGCCTCGGACAGGCCCTCGTCCATGGTGAAGCGCTCGCGGGACCAGGCGACGCCCTCGCCGAGGCGGCGCATCTGTCCGGAGATCTGGCCGCCGGACTCGCTCTTCCACTGCCAGACGCGCTCGACGAAGGCCTCGCGGCCCAGGTCGTGGCGGGACTTGCCCTCCTTGGCGAGCTCGCGCTCGACGACGTTCTGGGTGGCGATGCCGGCGTGGTCCATGCCGGGCTGGTAGAGCGCCTCGAAGCCCTGCATCCGCTTGCGGCGGACGAGGGCGTCGATCAGCGTGTGCTCGAAGGCGTGCCCCAGGTGCAGGGAGCCGGTGACGTTGGGCGGCGGGATGACGATCGAGTACGGCGGCTTGTCGCTGTGCTCGTCCGCCTCGAAGTAACCGCGTTCTACCCAGCGCTCGTACAGCTTCCCCTCTACATCGGCCGGCGTGTACTGGGTCGGCAGTTCGGGGTTGCTGGCTGGCTGCTGCGCTGCGTTCTCGGTCACGTCGCACAGTTTAGGGCCGTCACAGTCATGCACTGAAACCGGTTTGTTCGGTAACGGTGTACCTCCCGGTGGTCCACGCGGACGGGCCTTCCGTCAGGATGTTCGGAACGCGTAAGCATGACGAACAGGGGACACCGCAGATGAGCTACAACCAGCCGGGCCCGTACGGTGGGCAGCCGCCGCAGGGCCAGCCCGGACCGTACGGCCAGCAGCCGGGCCCCTACGGCGGCCCGCCGCCGCAGGGCCCGCCGCAGGGTCAGCCCGGTTACGGCTACCCGCAGCAGGCCCCCCAGGGCGTTCCGCCCCAGCAGCAGCCCCAGCCGGGTTACGGCTACCCGCAGGCCCAGCAGCCCGGCCCGTACGGCCAGCAGCCCCCCACGCCCCCGTACGGCGGCCAGCCGGTCTACGGCCAGCAGCCCCCGTTCCCCCCGGCCGGCCAGCCGAAGAAGAAGACGGGCCTGATCGTGGGCGCCGTCGTCGTGGCCCTCGCGGTCATCGGCGGCGGCGTGTACTTCCTGACGTCGGGCGGGGGCGCCAGCAACAGCGATGTCGCCGACTCCACCAAGGGGTACAAGCTGACGCCGGCGGCGACGCTGGACGGGTACAAGAAGGGCTCGGGCAGCGACAGCAGCAGCGGCCCGCTGACCGGCGACGAGAAGACCAAGGCCGAGGCCGCCGGGATCAAGAACCCCAATGGGGCCGGCGCGGACTACCAGGGTGGTTCCGAGAAGGACCTGAGCCTGAAGTTCGTCAACCTCCAGGGCTTCTGGGGCGAGGTCAGCGACCCGGCTTCGGTGATCAACAAGTCGTTCGACCGCGCCAAGGCCAACATGACCAAGGGCGAGAGCGACTCCAAGGCCGAACTGCTCGGTTCGCCGAAGGACGTCACCCCGCCCGGCTTCAAGGGCGCGCTGATGCGGTGCCAGAACGTCAAGATCAACAACGAAGAGGGCGACGGCTCCGTCGAGAAGGGGCCGAAGACGATCGAGGCGCCCATCTGCATCTGGGCCGACTACAGCACGGTCGGCATCGTCACCGGTATCGACATGGGTCTCGCCATGAAGAACCAGCCGATGCCGCAGGACGAGCTGGCCGGCGTCGCCGCCACGCTCTACAACACCTCCCGCACCAAGATCTGACCCACGCAACGCGAAGGGGCGCCCCGCCGGTTCATCCGGCCGGGGCGCCCCTTCGCGTACGTGTCTACTGCGCAGCAGTCACGCCGACTTCTCGTGGCGGCCGTCGTCGCCCTTGCCGATCGTGCGGGGTTCGCGCGGGACCAGGGTGGGGTTGACGTTGTTGCGGACCACGTCCGCGGTGATGACGACGCGGGCGACGTCCTTGCGGGACGGGACCTCGTACATCACGGACTGGAGGACTTCCTCCATGATCGCGCGCAGGCCGCGGGCGCCGGTCTGGCGCAGGATGGCCTGGTCGGCGATGGCCTCCAGGGCCTCGCGCTCGAAGTCCAGCTCCACGCCGTCGAGTTCGAACAGGCGCTGGTACTGCTTCACCAGCGCGTTGCGCGGCTCGATGAGGATCTGGAGCAGCGCCTCGCGGTCCAGGTTGTGGACCGAGGTCAGGACCGGGAGGCGGCCGATGAACTCGGGGATCATCCCGAACTTCACCAGGTCCTCCGGCATGACCTCCTGGAACTGGTCGCTCGCCTGGATCTCCAGCTTGGAGCGGATCGTGGCGCCGAAGCCGATGCCCTTCGCGCCGGCCCGGGACTCGATGATCTTCTCCAGGCCGGAGAACGCGCCGCCCACGATGAACAGCACGTTCGTCGTGTCGATCTGGATGAACTCCTGGTGCGGGTGCTTGCGGCCGCCCTGCGGCGGCACGGAGGCGGTGGTGCCCTCCAGGATCTTCAGCAGGGCCTGCTGGACGCCCTCGCCGGAGACATCGCGGGTGATCGACGGGTTCTCGCTCTTGCGGGCGACCTTGTCGATCTCGTCGATGTAGATGATCCCGGTCTCGGCCTTCTTGACGTCGTAGTCCGCGGCCTGGATCAGCTTCAGCAGGATGTTCTCGACGTCCTCGCCGACATAGCCGGCCTCCGTCAGCGCCGTCGCGTCCGCGATGGCGAACGGGACGTTGAGCATCCGGGCCAGCGTCTGCGCGAGGAGTGTCTTGCCGGAGCCCGTGGGGCCCAGCAGCAGGATGTTGGACTTGGCGAGCTCGATCGCGTCGTCGCGGTTCGCCCCGCCGCCGTTCTCCCCGGCCTGGACCCGCTTGTAGTGGTTGTACACCGCGACCGAGAGGGCCTTCTTCGCGGGCTCCTGCCCGACGACGTACCCCTCGAGGAACTCGTAGATCTCGCGGGGCTTGGGAAGTTCCTCCCAGCGGACCTCGCTCGTCTCCGCGAGCTCCTCCTCGATGATCTCGTTGCAGAGATCGATGCACTCGTCGCAGATGTACACACCGGGTCCCGCGATGAGCTTCTTCACCTGCTTCTGGCTCTTTCCGCAGAACGAGCACTTGAGCAGGTCGCCGCCATCACCGATGCGTGCCACGAGGTGCTTCCCCTTCGCCTGGGAGACGCCTGGTTCAGCGGCTCCTGGTGCCTCTATCCGACGGTACCTTGCCTGGCCCCCCATGCGGGCCCCCCTTGGCACGGTTCACACGGCCGAGACCGGGTGACCCTGCCGTACCAAGGGGTAAAGGCCGACGTCAGGCGGCCGCTCCGGCCGCGCTCTTGCGGGTCGAGACGATCTGGTCGACCAGACCGTAGGCCAGGGCGTCCTCGGCGGTCAGGATCTTGTCGCGCTCGATGTCGTCACGGATCTTGTCGATCGGCGTGGTGGAGTGCTTCGCCAGCAGCTCCTCCAGCTGGGTCCGCATCCGCAGGATCTCGTTGGCCGCGATCTCCAGGTCGGAGAGCTGCTCACGGCCGGTCTGCGAGGACGGCTGGTGGATCAGGACACGGGCGTTGGGCAGCGCCATGCGCTTGCCCGGGGTGCCTGCGGCGAGCAGCACCGCGGCGGCGGAGGCCGCCTGGCCCATGCAGACCGTCTGGATGTCCGGCTTCACGAACTGCATCGTGTCGTAGATCGCGGTGAGCGCGGTGAACGAGCCGCCGGGGCTGTTGATGTAGATGGAGATGTCCCGGTCCGGGTCCATCGACTCCAGGCACAGCAGCTGCGCCATGACGTCGTTGGCGGACGCGTCGTCGATCTGCACGCCGAGGAAGATCACGCGCTCCTCGAAGAGCTTCGCGTACGGGTCGTACTCGCGCACGCCCTGCGAGGTGCGCTCCACGAAGCGCGGGACGATGTAGCGGTTGTCCACCTGCGGGCCGGTGTAGAGGCCGCTCGCGGAGGCGCCGGAGAAGTTGTTCATGTGGGTGTTCACCATCCTGGTGGCGTTCTGTGGCTGGGTGTCTCGGCGTACGAGAGATGCGCGGTGCGGTGCGTCGTGATCCGGTGGGACCGGATCAGGCGCCGGTGCCGCCGCCGCCCGGAACGCCCGATGCGATCGTGATGATCTCGTCGATGAGGCCGTAGTCCTTGGCCTCCTCCGCGGTGTACCAGCGGTCGCGGTCGCCGTCGCGGATGATCGTCTCCACGGTCTGGCCGGAGTGGCGGGCGGTGATCTCCGCCATCCGCTGCTTGGTGCGCAGCAGGTACTGGGCCTGGATCTTGATGTCCGAAGCCGTACCGCCGATGCCGGCCGAGCCCTGGTGCATGAGGATGTCGGTGTTCGGGAGCGCGAAGCGCTTGCCGGCGGTGCCGCCGGTGAGCAGGAACTGGCCCATCGAGGCCGCCATGCCCATACCGATGGTGACCACGTCGTTCGGGATGTACTGCATGGTGTCGTAGACCGCCATGCCCGCCGTCACCGAACCGCCGGGGCTGTTGATGTAGAGGTAGATGTCCTTGTCCGGCTCGGCGGCAAGGAGAAGCAGCTGTGCGGTGATCTTGTTGGCGATGTCATCGTCGACCTGCTGACCGAGGAAGATGATGCGCTCGCCGAGCAGTCGGCTGTAGACCTGGTCACCGAGGCCTCCACCGAGGGACGGCTCTCCGGCGGCGTAGGGCATCAGATTCGTCACGTATCCACCTGCTCGTCTCTGACGGCTCCGGCCGTCTCAGCGTCTTCGTACCGGGTGGGCCGGGACTCCCCGACCCTTCCTATTCATGGACCCTAACGCGCAGGTGGGACAACGCCATCCCGCTTCCGCAACTGTTCGCTGGGAGCGCAAGGTCCGCAGTCCGCACAAGGGTTGCGGGGAACGTCCGCCGATACGACGACGGGCTCCGGACGCGCGTGCGTCCGGAGCCCGTCGTGCGGGGTTCAGCGCGAGGCTCAGGCCTCGTTCTTCTCCTCGGCGGCCTCGGTGGCGCCGTCGGCGGCCTCGACCGTCTCGGTGGCGGCCTCCGCCGTCTCCTCGTCGTCCTCCAGCTCGACGACCTCACCGTTGGTGTCGACGACCTTGGCGGCCTCGACGACCACGGCCAGCGCCTTGCCGCGGGCGACCTCGCCGACGAGCATCGGCACCTGGCCGCCCTCGACGACGGCCTGGGCGAACTGGTCCGGGCTCATGCCGGAGGAAGCGGCACGCCGCATGAGGTGCTCGGTGAGCTCCTCCTGGTTGACGTTCAGCTTCTCCTTGTTGACGAGCTCGTCGAGGATGAACTGGGTCTTGATGCCCTTGACGGCCTGCTCGGATGTCTCGGCCTCGAACTCCTCCAGGGTCTTGCCCTGGATCTCGAGGTACTTCTCCAGGTCGAGGCCCATCTGGCCGAGCTGGTGGTGCTCCAGGTTGTGCTTGCGGGTCTGGACCTCGTCCGCGAGCAGCTTCTCCGGGATCGGGACCTCGGCGAGCTTCAGCAGCTCCTCCAGGACGCGCTCCTGGGCCTGGGTGGCCTGGTCGTACTGCTTGGTGTTCTCGAGGCGCTTGCGGCTGTCCGCCTTCAGCTCCTCCAGGGTGTCGAACTCGCTCGCCATCTGGGCGAAGTCGTCGTCCAGCTCGGGCAGCTCGCGGGCGGCGACGGCGGTGACCTTGACGGTGACCTCGGCCTCCTTGCCCTCGGCGGACCCGCCCTTCAGCTCGGAGGTGAAGGTGGCCTCGCCACCCGCCTCCAGACCGGTCACGGCGTCGTCGATGCCTTCGAGGAGCTCGCCGGAACCGATGGTGTACGAGACACCCTCGGCGACGCCGTCCTCCAGGACCTCGCCCTCGACCTTGGCCTGCAGGTCGATCGTCACGACGTCGCCCTCGGCGGCGGCGCGCTCGACCGGGTTGGTCGAGGCGAAGCGCTCACGGAGCTGCTCCACGGCCTTCTCGACGTCCTCGTCGCTGACCTCGAGGGCGTCGACGGTGACCTCGATGCCGGAGTAGTCCGGGATCTCGATCTCGGGGCGTACGTCAACCTCGGCGGTGAAGGCCAGCAGCTCGCCGTCCTTCAGCTCCGTGATGTCGACCTCCGGCTGGCCGAGGACGTTGAGCTCACCCTCGTTGACCGCCTCGGTGTAGAACTTCGGGAGCGCGTCGTTGACGGCCTCCTCCAGCACTGCACCACGGCCGAACCGCTGGTCGATGACCCGGTTGGGGATCTTGCCCTTGCGGAACCCCTTCACCGTGACCTGCTGGTTGATCTTCTTGTACGCCGCGTCGAGGCTGTCCTTGAGCTCCTCGAAGGGCACCTCGATGCTGAGCCGAACCCGAGTCGGGTTCAGGGTCTCCACGGCGCTCTTCACGGTTCGGTCTCCTTGTGGCTGACTTCTTGGGGTTCTGCTCCACCGCACGGAAGGCGGCTTCGCGGACCGAGCCCGGTACATCAGACACACGGGCACGCATTTTGCATAGTAACGGCAAGGGGGAGAACTCCCACAACGCGATCTTGCCGGTGGTCGGGGTGGCCGGATTCGAACCGACGACCTTCCGCTCCCAAAGCGGACGCGCTACCAAGCTGCGCCACACCCCGTCGGTGCGACACGTAGGGTACATGCAGACAAGGGGTGCGTCGGCCGGTTTGCACGGGCCCCGCCGGGCGCGACACCGCGCGCCGGGATACGGGTGTGCGGGCAGCGCCCGCGACCCGCTACGATGCTTCTCGTGCCGCGGTCCTCGTGACCTGCGGTGCGTCGCATGCGGGCGTAGCTCAATGGTAGAGCCCTAGTCTTCCAAACTAGCTACGCGGGTTCGATTCCCGTCGCCCGCTCCACGACGACGAAGGGCCCGGTCCGGTGGACCGGGCCCTTCGCGCTGCCCGGCCCGGGGGCCGGTCGGCCCGGAAGCCGATCCGGGTCAGAAACCGATCCGGTCAGAAGCTGATCTGGTTGATCGTCTCGGCTATCGAGTTCATGAACCTGTTGATCGACGGCGCCATGCCGGTCGACGCCAGGAAGAAGCCGAAGAGCACCGCCACGATCGCGGGTCCGGCCTTGATGGAGCCACCTCGGATCAGGACCACCAGGATGATCGCCAAAAGAAGCACCACAGACAGTGAAATGGCCACGACTGCTCACACCCTCGGTCGGTCCGCCTTGCCGGCCCGGAGATGTGCGGCCGCGCACTCCTCCGTCGCATCCATCGTGCCACCAACTCCCCTGTGGTCGCTGCCAGGTGACGAATCGACCTGTCGATATCGCGCCATCTTGCGCCCCCTGCGCCCCCCGCGCGCCGGGTCGGGGCGGCCCGCACCGGCCGGCGAGGACGGCGTGAACCCGCCGGTACGAAACGGCGCCCGCCTGCGATTGCAACGGTGATCGTTTCCGTACCCACACAGTTTATTCACAGGCATTTTCGTGGCGGAACGCGACGTAATTCACCCCGGCCGCCCTCTCCGCCAACTGCCTGCCGATATGCACCATTTAAGCAGGATTAACTTGGTCATATCGGGCAGGATTCAGTGGTTTGGTATTTGATCCGACGGGAACACGCGATATTCGAGTGCGGTTTTACGCAAGCCAATCGAGACGTCTAGGGTGCTTGAGATGTTCCACGCTCCGAACGTATTTCAGAGGGCCACGCTTCCCCCGGCGACCCGGGAGTCGGAGCCCAGACGCCAGGCGGCCACGGCGGTGGTGGACCGGCCGGACCGACCCGAGCCGCAGAGCACCCCTGCCAAGAAACGTGACGCCTACTTCGACAACGCGAAGTACCTCGCCATCGTGCTGGTCGCGGTGGCGCACTCCTGGGTGCCGGTCATGGACGGCAGCCGGACCGCGCGGGCGCTGTACATGGTCACGTACACCTTCCACATGCCCGCCTTCATCATCATCTCGGGTTATTTCTCACGGTCGTTCGACCTGAGCCCCGCCAAGGTGAAGCGCCTGGTCACCGGTGTCGCGGTGCCGTACATCGTGTTCGAGACCGCGTACTCGCTGTTCCGCCGGTACGCCAACGACTCGCCCGACGCGGCGATCAGCCTGCTGGAACCCTGGTACCTGACCTGGTTCCTGGCCGCGCTGTTCATCTGGCGGCTCACCACCCCGGTGTGGCGCAGTCTCCGCCACCCGATGACGGTCTCCCTCGTGATCGCCGTCCTCGCCTCGCTCGCCCCCAGCATCGGCGACGACCTCGATCTGCCGCGCGTCCTGCAGTTCCTGCCGTTCTTCGTCCTCGGGCTCCAGCTCAAGCCCGAGCACTTCCAGCTGGTCCGCCGCCGTGAGGTGCGGATGCTCGCCCTGCCGCTGTTCGCCGGCGCGCTGCTCTTCGCCTACTGGGCGGCCCCCCGGATGCAACTGGGCTGGTTCCTGCGGGACTCCAGCGCCCAGGACATGGGCGCGCCCTGGTGGTCGGGCGCGGTGATGACCCTCGCGCTGTTCGCCTGCGCCACGCTGCTCACGATCGGCTTCCTGGCCTGGGTCCCCCGGCGCCACATGTGGTTCACCGTGCTGGGCGCCGGGACGATCTGCGGCTATCTGCTGCACGGGTTCCTGGTGAAGGGCGCCGACTACGCGGGCGTCTTCGACCGCAACGAGTGGCTGGTCTCGCCGACCGGTCTGGTGATCGTGACCGTGGTCGCGTCCGCCGGAGTGACCCTGCTGTGCACGCCGCCGGTGCGGCGGGCCCTGCGCTGTGTGACCGAGCCGGACATGAACTGGGCGTTCCGACGGGACGCCGCCCGCATCTGACCGCATCTGGCACCCGTACCCGACAACCGCACCCGGCGTCCGACGGAGCCCGGCCCTTCCCGGCCGGGCTCCGTCGTGTTGGCTCAATCCCGCTGTTGGCCGGGCGCGTCCGCCGCGTCGAGCCCCAGCAACTCCCGTACCTGCGCATACTTCTCGGTCAGCCGGGTACGCGTCGCCGGCTCCAGCACCGCGAGGCGGGCGGGATCGGTGTTGTGCGCGAGGTCGGACTCCTTGATCAGGAGCGCGCCCGGAGTGGCCAGGATGCGCCGGGTGTACGCCGGCAGGTCCTCGCCGTCCCGCTTGGTGACGGCGAGGACCATGTCCTTGACCTCCTGCGGCAGCGCGGCCCCGGCCAGCCAGTCCGCCGGCAGCGCGCCGTCCTCGACGGCGTCGTGCAGCCAGGCCGCGCTGATCTGTTCGTCGCTGCCGCCCCGGACGCGCACGCCCTCCGCGACGGCCGCCAGGTGCTCGGTGTAGGGACGGCCCGCCTTGTCCCGCTGCCCGGCGTGGGCCTCGCGGGCGATGGCCTCGACCTCGGCCGGCGTCAGCTGTGCGCGTGATGCGGTCATGGCCCGACTCTACGGACGGGCCGCTCCCCCGCACAGGGCGGCCGGGACGTCAGGCGGCGGCCCGTGCGTACGCGGGGGCGGCCGGTGCGGTCGTCCGGGCGGCGGTCCGTCCGGGGCGGGCGCGGCCCGGGCTGTCCGCGATCCGGCCGTCGGCGAGGAAGAGGACGCGGTCGGCGTGGGCGGCGGCCACCGGGTCGTGGGTGACCATGACCACGGTCGCGCCCAGGGTCTCCACCGCGTCGCGCAGCAGCCGGAGGATCTCCGTCGCGGCGGTGGCGTCGAGGGCGCCGGTGGGCTCGTCGGCGAAGATCACGTCGGGGCGGGTGACCAGGGCGCGGGCGACGGCGACGCGCTGCTGCCCGCCGCCGGAGAGCCGGCCGGGGCGCCGGTCGCCCAGGGCGCCGAGACCGACCCGGTCGAGCATCGCGGCGGCGTCGTCGCGGCCCCGTCCGGAGCCGGCGCGCTGTCCGGCCAGGCGCAGCGGAAGAGCGACATTCTGCTCGGCCGTGAGGGACGGCAGCAGATTGAAGGCCTGGAAGACGAAGCCGAGGCGGGCACGCCGCAGCGCGGCGAGCCGGTCCTCGCTCAGGCCGGTGATCTCCGTACCGCCGAGGCGCACCGATCCGGCGGTGGGGCGGTCGAGTCCGGCGGCGCACCGCAGGAACGTCGACTTGCCGGAGCCGGAGGGGCCCGTCACGGCGGTGAAGCTGCCGTACGGCAGGGTGAGGTCGATGCCGCGCAGGGCGTGCACCGCCGCGCCACCGCGGCCGTACTGCCTGCGGACACCGCGCAGTTCGACGGCAGGCCCCCGGCTGTCCCGGTCCGCGCCGCCCTGCTCGTCGCGCGCCGCCCGCACCTGGTCCCGCGTGCTCTGTCCGGTGCGCCGAAGCCCCATGGTGTCCGCCTTCCGTAGCCGCTCTGACCGATACCCCGAACCTACGGACAGGGGCCTGCCGGGAGCCATGACGGCTACCGGCCGATCGCGGGTGGGGCAAACCCGAGGACGAGTGGGGGTGCCAGGTCTCCCCGGGCGTCTCGGAGCGTCGCGGGGCGTCTTCCGGGGGCGTCTCCGGGGGCGGGCATAGTTGCAACGTCAATCGTTCGGTAAACTAATTACTGACGATTCCTTGACGCTCTCTTGACCCAACGAAGGATCAGGCTCATCGGACACGCAGACACGCTCATCGCCATGGGCGGCGCCTTCCTCGCCGCCGCCGTCCTCGCCCGCGTCGGCAGCCGCATCGGACTGCCGACCATCCCCCTGTTCATCCTGGCCGGGATCCTGCTCGGCCCCCACACGCCCGGCATCGTCCTCGTCGCCGACCCGCACGAGCTGGAGATGCTCTCGGCGCTCGGCCTGGTGCTGCTGCTCTTCTACCTCGGCCTCGAATTCCACCTCGACGACCTCAAGGCCGGCGGCCGCAAGGGCCGTCGCCGGGGGCACGTATCTCGCGCTCAACGTCGGCGCCGGGCTCGGCTTCGGCTTCGTCCTGGGCTGGGGCACCTCGGAGGCGCTGGTCCTCGCCGGGGTCCTCGGCATCTCCTCGTCGGCCATCGTCACCAAGGTCCTGGTGGACCTGGGGCGGATCGGCAATCCGGAGACGAAGCCGATCCTCGGCATCATCGTCGTCGAGGACGTGTTCCTGGCCCTCTACCTGGCGGCCCTCCAGCCCATCCTCTCGGGCGCCGACAGCCTCGCCGCCGCGGCGGTGGACGGCGGGAAGGCGTTCGGCTTCCTGCTGGTGCTCGCCCTGGCCGCCCGGTTCGGCACCCGGCTCGTCGGCAAGCTGATCAACACCCGGGACGACGAACTCCTGGTCATCTCCTTCCTCGGCGCGGCGGTCCTGGTGGCCGGCATCTCGGAGTGGTTCGGCGTCGCGGACGCGATCGGCGCCTTCATGGTCGGCCTGATGCTCGGCAGCACGTCCTCGGGCGAGCGCATCCTCAAGCTGGTCCACCCGCTGCGCGACGCGTTCGGCGCGATCTTCTTCTTCGCCTTCGGCCTCTCCATCGACCCCGGCGACCTGCCGACCGTGCTGTGGCCGGTGCTCGCCGCCGTCGCGGTGACCCTCGCGATGAACGTGCTCGCCGGACTCGCCGCCGCCAAGGTGTACGCCTTCGGCCCGCAGGCCACCGCGAACATCTCCACCACCCTGGTGGCGCGCGGCGAGTTCGCGCTGATCCTCGCCACGATGGCCGCGGGCGCCGGGCTCGACGAGCGGCTCTCCCCGTTCATCGCGGGCTATGTGCTGGTCCTCGCGGTCCTGGCACCGCTGGTGGCCGGCCGCTCGCACTGGCTGGCCCGCTTCCTGCCGGGCGGCCGCGAGGCGGTGCCTCTCCCGATCCGGTGACAGGCCGAATCCCGTTGACGTACGCCCGGTTCACACCGGTTGCATACGGTTCAGGACTTCCGGGACAGGAGCAGCAGCGCCCGGTCGTCGTTGACGTCCTTGGCGCACGCCTCGATCAGATGCCAGGCCGCGCCCTCGAAGCCCGTGGTGACATAGCGGTCGGCCTCGCCGGTCAGCCGGTCGATGCCTTCCGCGATGTCCCGGTCCGAGGCCTCCACCAGTCCGTCGGTGAACAGCATCAGGACGTCGCCGGGGGCCAGATGGCCCTTCACGGCGTCGAACTCCGCGCCGTCGTACACCCCGAGCAGCGGACCCTCCGCCGCCTTCTCCTCCCACTGGCCGCTGCCGGCGTGGAGCTGGAGGGCCGGCGGATGGCCCGCCGAGAGGAGTTCGTAGTCGCCCGATTCGAGGTCCAGGACCAGATGGATCGAGGTGGCGAACCCCTCGTCCCAGTCCTGGCGCAGCAGATAGCCGTTGGCCGCGGGCAGGAAGCCGTGCGGCGGCAGCGATCCCAGCAGTCCGCCGAAGGCGCCGGACAGCAGCAGGGCGCGGGACCCGGCGTCCATGCCCTTGCCGGAGACGTCGGTGAGCACGGCCTCCAGGGTGCGGCCGCCGTGGGTGCGGGCCGCGACGACGAAGTCGCCGGAGAAGGACTGCCCGCCGGCCGGGCGCAGCGACATCTCGCGGTGCCAGCCCTGCGGGAGGCGGGGCAGGGCGCTCTGCACCCGGATGCGTTCGCGCAGGTCGAAGAGCATGGTGCCACCGCGCCGCCACGGCACGCCGACCCTGGCCCGGAACTGAGCGAGGACCAGCCCGAAGAAGCCGCACGCCGCGACCGTCAGCACGGTCCCGGGGGTGACCCGGGCCGGGCCGTTCTCGTACGGGCCGAGGCCGACGGACTCGACGATCAGGGCCGCTGCCGCCGCCGAGTACAGGCCGAGCAGACTGGCGGGCCGCAGCAGCAGACCGCCCGCGACGATCGGCAGGACGAGCGCGGTCGGCGCGCACCACACCGGGTTGAACAGGGTGCCGCAGGTGATGGCCGGGATGGTGAGCAGCAGGCCGGCCAGGGCGATCCAGTCGGAGCCGTCGCCCCGGAAGTAGTCGACGCCGGATCTGCGCAGCGTGCTGCGTACCCGGTGCGCCGATTTCCGCAATCGGGCCGGGTACGTCTCTGCTCCTGCGCGTCGGGCCATTGCGGGGACCTTATCCACCCGACGGCGTCCGGTGCAGGGGGACCCCTGTGACAATGCGTTCGAAATCGGGTCGCTCGGCTGCCCGCGCCCCTGATAGGCATGGCATATGACTACAGAGCTCCGTGTGTTGCGGCCGTCCGAATGGAACGAGTGGTTCGAGTGCCTGGAGCTCGCCTTCGGAGGGGACCCGGAGGCTCCCGAGCAGCGCGAGCTGGAGCAGGAACTCACCGAGTGCGAGCGGTCGATCGGGATCTGGGACGGCGACGACGTGGTGGCGACGGCGGGGGCGTTCAGCTTCCGGGTGGCCGTGCCCGGCGGGGCGCTGGTGCCGGCGGCCGGAGTGACGATGGTGAGCGTCGCGTCCACGCACCGCAGGCGCGGTCTGCTCACCTCGATGATGCGCCGCCAGCTCGACGACGTACGGGCGCTGGGTGAGCCGATCGCCGTGCTGACGGCCTCGGAGCCCGCGATCTACGGCCGCTTCGGGTACGGGGCGGCGACCCGCCAGATGTCCCTGGCGATCGACACGGACCGGGTGCGGCTGAGCGTGCCGGAGGGCACCGACGGGATCCGGCTGCGGTACGCGAGGAAGGACGAGGCGGTCGCGGCGTGCGAGAGCGTGTACGCGCGGCTGGTCGCGGGACGCCCCGGCACCCCGGCCCACGGTCCCGGCTGGGAGCGCAAGCCGCTGGTCGATCCGGTGAGTACGCGCCAGGGCGGCTCCGCGCTGCAGTGCCTGCTGGCGGAGCGGGACGGCGAGCTCGTCGGCTATACGAACTACCACATCAAGCCCGAATGGGAGAGGTCAGGACCCAAGGGGCGGATCGTGGTGAGCGATCTGGCGGCGCTGGACCCGGCGGCGTACGCGGCGCTGTGGCGGTTCCTGTTCGGGATCGACCTGACGTCGACGGTCGAGGCGCGGAACCGGCCGGTGGACGACGCGGTGCTGCACCTGGTGTCGGACGTGCGGCGGTGCGACATCCGGCAGCGGGACTCGCTCCATGTGCGGCTGGTGGATGTGGGCGCGGCGCTGGAGGCGCGGGCCTACCGGGGGCCGCTGGACGTGGTGTTCGAGGTCGAGGACGCGTTCTGCCCCTGGAACGCGGGGCGTTGGCGGCTGACGGCGGACGCGAAGGGCGGCGCGTCGTGCAAGCGGACGGAGGACCCGGCGGATCTGGCGCTGTCGGTACGGGAGCTGGGCTCCGCGTATCTCGGCGGCGAGGCGCTGAGTTCGCTGGCGCTGGCGGGGCGGGTGCGGGAGTTGCGGGAGGGGGCGGTGGCGGAGGCGTCGGCGGCGTTCCTGTCCGATGTGGCGCCGTGGCTTCCGCGGGGGTTCTAGGCGGGAGGCCTTGTCCTCGGTCGCCGGGCGGGCCCGACTGTGTCAGCGGGACTGGCAGGTCGGGCACCAGAAGAGGTTGCGGGACGACAGGTCCGCCGTGCGGATCTCCGTGCCGCAGATGTGGCACGCCTGGCGGGCGCGCCGGTAGACGTAGACCTCGCCGCCGTGGTCGTCCACGCGGGGCGGCCGGCCCATCGCCTCGGGCAGGTGCTCGGGGCGGACGGTGTCGATGCGGTTGTTCCGTACGCCCTCGCGCATCAGAGCGCCCAGGTCCTCCCAGATCGCGTCCCACTCGCGGCGGGTGAGGTCGCGGCCGGCCCGGTACGGGTCGATGCCGTGCCGGAACAGCACCTCGGCGCGGTAGACGTTGCCCACGCCCGCGACGACCTTCTGGTCCATCAGCAGGGCGGCCACGGTGATCCGGCTGCGGGAGATCCGCTGCCAGGCCCGCTCGCCGTCCTCGTCGGATCGCAGCGGGTCGGGGCCCAGCCGGTCGTGTATCGCGCGCTTCTCGGCGTCGGTGATCAGCGCGCAGGTGGTGGGGCCGCGCAGATCCGCGTGGTGCGCGTCGTTCAGCAGCCGCAGCCGGACAGTGTCGGTGGGCGGCGGGGCCGGGACCGTACCGAATCCGAGCTTGCCGAACAGGCCCAGGTGGATATGGACCCAGCCGGTCTCCTCGAAGCCGAGGAAGAGGTGCTTGCCGTGGGCGTCCACCCCGTCGAGCACCCGGCCGTCCAGCAGGGCGGCGCTGTCGGAGAACTTGCCCTGCGGACTGCTCACCCGCACGGGGTGTCCGGCGAACCGGTCCCGGTGGTCGGCCGCGAGGCGGTGGATGGTGTGTCCCTCGGGCACGGCGGCGGCTCTCCTCGGGCGGATTCGGGACGGACAGGGCGTACGGGGCGGGCATGGCTGTGCCGCCGGAGGCACCGGCGGCACGGCGGATGACGGGGCGGTCAGCCCTGCTGCGGGTGGTGGGCCGGGACCGGGGGAAGCTCGCCGGTGTTCTCGTACGCCGTGAGCATCTCGATGCGGCGGGTGTGCCGCTCCTCGCCGGAGTACGGGGTGTTGAGGAAGATCTCCACAAACTTGGTGGACTCCTCGACCGTGTGCATCCGGCCGCCGATGGAGATCACGTTGGCGTCGTTGTGCTCGCGGCCCAGCGCGGCGGTCTGCTCGCTCCAGGCGAGCGCGGCGCGGACGCCCTTGACCTTGTTCGCGGCAATCTGCTCGCCGTTGCCGGAGCCGCCGATCACGATGCCGAGGCTGTCCGGGTCCGCGGCCGTCTTCTCGGCGGCGCGGAGGCAGAACGGCGGGTAGTCGTCCTGGGCGTCGTAGATGTGGGGGCCGCAGTCCACGGCCTCGTGGCCCTGGGCCTTGAGCCACTCGACGAGGTGGTTCTTGAGTTCGTAACCGGCATGGTCGGATCCGAGGTACACGCGCATGGGAGGAGTGTGGCACGAGCGGCGCCGGGTAACCGACGACGGGGTGCGGTGTGGCCCCGATGTGCGGAGCCTGTGTGCGCAACGCCACTGAGGCAACGATCCGGTCAACGAATCGGAGTAAAGGGTTCCGTTTTCGGGCCGCGCCGGGCTTCAATGCATCGCTTGCCGCTCCACCACCGTGGGGCGGCGAGCCGCAACGAGTGATCCGAAAACGTAAGGATTCGATCGATGACGTCGCAGACGACTCTGGCGGGGCCGGGCCACCAGCCCGACGGGCCGGACGGTTCGGACCGGACGGAGCAGGGGGACGGCCTCCAGGCCGGTCTCAAGAACCGTCATCTCTCCATGATCGCCATCGGCGGGGTGATCGGCGCGGGTCTGTTCGTGGGCTCCGGCGCCGGTATCGCCGCCGCCGGGCCGGCCATTCTCCTGTCGTACGCGCTGGTCGGCCTGATGGTCGTCTTCGTGATGCGGATGCTCGGCGAGATGGCGGCCGCCCGCCCCGCTTCGGGCTCCTTCTCCACCTACGCCGACCAGGCGCTGGGCCGCTGGGCCGGTTTCTCGATCGGCTGGCTGTACTGGTTCTTCTGGGTCGTGGTGCTCGCCGTCGAGGCCACGGCGGGTGCCAAGATCCTGGAGAGCTGGGTGCCGGGCGTGCCCCAGTGGGGCTGGGCGCTGATCGTGATGCTGGTGCTGACCGCGACCAACCTGGTCTCGGTCGGCTCGTACGGGGAGTTCGAGTTCTGGTTCGCCGGGATCAAGGTCGTCGCGATCGGCGCCTTCGTGATCGTCGGGCTGCTCGCGGTCTTCGGCGTGCTGCCGGGCTCGGACAACGCCGGCTCGGGGCTGGCGCACCTCACGGACGCCGGCGGGTTCTTCCCCGAAGGCCCCGGCGCCATCCTCACGGGTGTGCTGATGGTCGTCTTCTCCTTCATGGGCAGCGAGATCGTGACGCTGGCGGCGGGCGAGTCGGAGAACCCGCAGCGTGCCGTCCAGAAGGCCACCAACAGTGTGATCTGGCGGATCGCCGTCTTCTACCTGGGCTCGATCTTCGTCGTGCTGACGCTGCTGCCCTGGAACGACCCGTCGATCGTCGAGAAGGGCAGCTATGTCGCGGCCCTCGACTCCATCGGCATCCCGCACGCCGGCCAGGTGATGGACGTCATCGTGCTGACGGCCGTCCTCTCCTGCCTCAACTCCGGCCTGTACACGGCCTCCCGGATGGCCTTCTCGCTCGGCGGCCGGGGCGACGCGCCCAAGGCGTTCGCCCGGACCAACAAGCGGGGCGTGCCGCAGGCCGCGATCCTGTCCTCGGTGGTCTTCGGCTTCGTCGCCGTCTTCTTCAACTACCAGTGGCCGGACACCGTCTTCGCGTTCCTGCTGAACTCCTCGGGCGCGGTCGCCCTGTTCGTCTGGCTGGTCATCTGCTTCACCCAGCTGCGGATGCGCGGGATCATCCTGCGCGAGTCGCCCGAGAAGCTGGTCGTGCGGATGTGGCTCTTCCCGTATCTGACCTGGGCGACCATCGCGATGATCTCGTTCGTGCTGGTCTACATGCTGACCGACGACGCGGGACGCGAGCAGGTGCTGCTCTCGCTGCTGGTCGCGGTGCTGGTGGTGGCCGTCTCGCTGGTGCGCGAGGCGCTCGCCCGTCGCCGCGGGGAGCCGGCCGCGAAGATCACCGGATGACCGTCCATACCTGACAGACCCTGTCAGGTAGAGCGGGGAGGCTCTCCGTCGTCAGCCCTTCGAGCGAGCGACTGGAGAGCCTCCGCCATGACTGCCGTCCCCTCCGGTTTCCAGACCGGTTTCCCGATCCGCCCGGACCTCGTCGTCGAGGCCACCGGGCCCGAGGACGTCCGCGAGGCCGTGGCCGGGGCCGCCCGCGAGGGCCTTCCGGTGCGCCTCCACGCCACCGGGCACGGCCTGCCGGGACCCGTCGAGGGCGGGGTCCTGATCAGCACCGGCCGGATGGACTCCGTCGAGGTCGACCCGGAGCGCCGCACCGCCCGGATCGGCGCGGGCGCCACCTGGGGCCAGGTCGTCGAGGCCGCCGCACCGCACGGGCTGGCCCCGCTGAACGGCTCCTCCCCCGGCGTGGGCGCCGTCTCCTACACGCTGGGCGGCGGGCTCGGCATCCTGGCCCGCACCTTCGGGTACGCCGCCGACCACGTCCGCTCCCTGGACGTGGTGACCGGCGACGGGGTGGCGCGCCATGTCACCGCCGAGAGCGAGCCCGGGCTGTTCTGGGGGCTGCGCGGCGGCGGGCACCGGCTGGGCGCGGTGACGGCCCTGGAGAGCGGGCTCGTGCCGGTGGCCCGGCTGTACGGCGGCTCGCTCGCGTTCGACGCGGACGGGGAGGCGGGCGCCCGGGTGCTGCGGCGCTGTCTGGAGTGGGCCCGGACCGTGCCGGACGCGCTGACCTCGTCGGTGGCCGCGCTGGTTCACCCGGACATCCCGCAGGTGCCGGAGCCGCTGCGCGGGAAGTATGTGATCTCGGTGCGGGTCGCGTACACGGGGACCGAGGCCGAGGGCGAGCGCCTGGTCGCGCCGCTGCGGGAGACCGGGCCGGTGCTCGCGGACTCGCTGCGGGAGATGCCGTACACCGACAGCCACACGATCCACAGCGACCCGCCGTTCCCGCACGCCTACTACGGGGACGGGCTGATGCTCGCCGGGATCGACCCGGACCGGGCGGCGCGGGTGCTGGAGCTGACCGGCCGGAAGGCGCCGATGATGACCGTGGTGCAGCTCAACCACCTCGGTGGCGCCCTGGCCGCGGCTCCCCGTCCGGACAACGCGGTGCCCTACCGCGGGGCGGGCTGGCTCCTGCGGCTGCTCTCCCCGCTGGACGGTACGGACGTGGCGTCGGCGCGGGCCCTGTACGAGGAGGTGGCCGCGGTCCTGGGCCCGCTGGTCGTCGGCCGCTCGCTGAACTTCTCCTTCGGCGGCGGGGACCGTACGGACGGCTTCCACGGCCCCCGGACACGCGAGAGGCTCGCCGGTCTGGTGTCGCGTCACGACCCGGCGAGCCTCTTCGGAGGTGCGTACGGAAGCGGTGGGGTCAGCCCCGGCGGCCGATGAGCTTCCAGGACGCGGGCAGCGCGCCCATCGCGAGCGCCGCCTTGAGCGCGTCGCCGAGCAGGAACGGCGTCAGGCCGGCCGCGATCGCGGCGCTCGCCGACATGCCGGTGGACAGGGCCAGGTAGGGCACGCCGACCGCGTAGATGATCGCCGAGCCGAGGACCATGGTGCCCGCCGTGCGCAGCACCGAGCGGTCGCCGCCGCGCCGGGCGAGGCCGCCGGCCACGGTGGCGGCGAGCAGCATGCCGAGCACGTAGCCGAACGAGGCGCCGCCCGCACCGGAGGTGCCGCCCGCGAACCACGGCAGGCCGGCCATGCCGACGAGCGCGTACACGGCGAGGGAGAGGAAGCCCCGGCGGGCGCCGAGCGCGGTGCCGACGAGGAGCGCGGCGAAGGTCTGGCCGGTGACGGGGACCGGGGAGCCCGGGACCGGCACGGCGATCTGGGCGGCTATGCCGGTGAGCGCGGCGCCGCCGAGCACCAGGGCGGTGTCCACGGCGTAGCGGTGCCGGACGGCGGGCAGCAGGTCGGCGAGGACCGCTCCGGTACGGACGGGGGCGGCAGCAGTGCTCATCGGGACTCCGCGGGGGTGGTGAGGGCAGGTGGGGACGGACTGAGGGTGACGTTAGCCGACGGAGCCGCGCTCGATCACCATCAGCGGCCGACAAAGCGGCGGTTGGGCAGTTGGTGGGATTCGCACAACGCACCGCGCACAATCACCGCGAGGCGTGATGCTCGTCACGGAGGTCGGGAGGGATTCCCGCAGGGCGGTCCGGGCAGGCGTCATCGGGCCGGACTGTGAACTCCCTCTAAAAGTCCGATCCCTGGCGTCACCCCGCCCCGGGCGGCGGGGTGTGCGTCCTGTGTGAGCCCGGTGCCCGTATAGCGGACGTCCGTTCCGTGTGAGCGGGGCACGCGCCCAGACTGTTTCCTCGTCCCCCGTCTCACCGACCGAACTGAGCTCGTCCATGCCCCGGACCTCCGTGCCTCCCCCCACCGGCTCCCCCGCCACCGCCTCCGACACCGGAACCGACTCGGCCCTCACCCACGGACTCAAGCAGCGCCATCTCTCGATGATCGCCCTCGGCGGCGTCATCGGTGCCGGGCTCTTCGTGGGCTCGGGCGCGGGCATCGCCGCCGCCGGGCCCTCCGTCGTCATCGCCTACGCCGTCTCCGGACTGCTGGTCATGCTCGTGATGCGCATGCTCGGCGAGATGTCGGCGGCCAATCCGGCGTCCGGCTCGTTCTCCGTCCACGCCGAGCGGGCGATCGGCCCATGGGCCGGATTCACGGCGGGCTGGGCGTTCTGGGTGCTGCTCTGCGTCGCCGTCGGCCTGGAGGGCATCGGTGCCGCGAAGATCGTCACCGGCTGGCTGCCCGGGACCCCGGAGTGGGCCTGGGTGGCGCTGTTCATGGTGGTGTTCCTGGCGACGAACCTGGCCTCGGTGACGAAGTTCGGCGAGTTCGAGTTCTGGTTCGCCGCGCTCAAGGTCGCCGCGATCACCCTGTTCCTGGTGCTGGGCGTGCTGGCGATCCTCGGTGTGCTGCCGGGGACGGACGCCCCGGGCACCGCCAACCTCAGTGGTGAGGGCGGCTTCCTGCCCAACGGCACGGAGGGGCTGGTCATCGGGCTGCTCGCCTCCGTCTTCGCGTACGGCGGCCTGGAGACCGTCACCATCGCCGCCGCCGAGTCGGAGAACCCGGTGCAGGGCGTCGCGAAGGCCGTGCGGACGGCGATGTGGCGGATCGCGCTGTTCTACGTCGGCTCGATGGCCGTCATCGTCACGCTGGTCCCGTGGGACGACCCGAAGGTCGTGGAGGTGGGCCCGTTCTACGCGGCGCTGGACCATCTCGGCATCAGCGGCGCGGCGGAGATCATGAACGTGGTCATCCTGGTGGCGCTGCTCTCGGCGATGAACGCCAACATCTACGGCGCCTCGCGCATGGCCTGCTCGCTGGTGGCCCGGGGCCAGGGCCCGAAGCGGCTGGGCCGGGTCTCCTCCGGCGTCCCGCGCACCGCCGTCCTGGTCTCGTCGGTGTTCGGCTTCCTGTGCGTGCTGCTGAGCTACTGGCGGCCCGACGACGTCTTCCCCTGGCTGCTCAACATGATCGGCGCGGTGATCCTGGTCGTCTGGATCTTCGTCGCCGTCTCCCAGCTGATCCTGCGCGCCCGACTGGAGCGCGAGGCGCCGGAGCGGCTGGTGGTGCGGATGTGGCTGTTCCCGGGTCTGACGATCGTGGCGCTGCTGGCCATGGCCGGCATCTTCTTCCTGATGCTCCGCCAGCCCGACACCCGTGACCAGCTGATGGCGACCGGCGCGCTGACGGCGGTCCTGATCGTGGCCGGTGTCGTACGCCAGCGGGGCGCCGGTCCTACGCCGAAGGACTGATCCCGTCCCGGACCCTCCTGCTGTTAGCCTGCTCTTGCATATAGGTTGCAATAACAACAGGTAAGCAGCTGGAGGGTTCGACTCATGGCCACGTACACGCTCCCGGAACTCCCGTACGACTACGCGGCGCTCGAACCGGTCATCAATCCGCAGATCATCGAGCTCCACCACGACAAGCACCACGCCGCGTACGTCAAGGGCGCCAACGACACCCTGGAGCAGCTGGAGGAGGCGCGGGACAAGGAGGCATGGGGGGCGATCAACGGGCTCCAGAAGAACCTGGCGTTCCACCTCTCCGGCCACATCCTGCACTCGATCTACTGGCACAACATGACCGGTGACGGCGGCGGCGAGCCCCTCGCCGCGGACGGCGTCGGCGACCTCGCGGACGCGATCACCGACTCCTTCGGCTCCTTCGCGGGCTTCAAGTCCCAGCTGACGAAGGCCGCGGCCACCACGCAGGGCTCCGGCTGGGGCGTCCTCGCGTACGAGCCGGTCAGCGGGAAGCTGATCGTCGAGCAGGTCTACGACCACCAGGGCAACGTGGGCCAGGGCTCGGTCCCGGTCCTGGTCTTCGACGCGTGGGAGCACGCCTTCTACCTCCAGTACAAGAACCAGAAGGTCGACTTCATCGAGGCGATGTGGCGCGTCGTCAACTGGCAGGACGTGGCGAAGCGGTACGCGGCCGCCAAGGAGCGCGCCGACGTCCTGCTGCTCGCCCCCTGACCGAGGGCGCACAAGACGTCCTGCCTCGTGATCGTCTTCTCAGCCTTCGCCGGGCAGGCGGATGAAGGGGTGGCCCCCGCCTGGACGTGACAGGCGGGGGCCCTCTGTCATGTCCGCTGTCATGTCCGGCCGGGGGCCCGCCCCCGCGCCGGATATCCACCTGCCCCGGGCGGCCGGTTCGCCTATCGTCGGTCCGATGTCCGGCCCGGGGCCGCGAGCCCCGGGGCGGTTTCCGAACCACCACGTGGAGGATGACTGTGCGCTACCGCGAGCTGGGACGCAGCGGACTTTCGGTGTCCGAGATCGGCTACGGGGCCTGGGGCATCGGCGCGTCCAGCTGGGTGGGTGCGACGGAGGACGAGTCCGTGCGCGCCCTCAACCGGGCCGTCGACCTCGGTGTGAACTTCATCGACACGGCACGCGGCTACGGCGAGAGCGAACGCATCGTGGGCCGGGTGGTGCGCGAGCGCGCCGGTGACGAGGTGCTCGTCGCGACCAAGGTGCCGCCGAAGAACGGGAAGTGGCCCTCGCCCGAAGGCACCCACCCCGACGAGGCGTTCCCGGGCGAGCACATCCGTACCAGCGTGGAGACCAGCCTGCGCGCGTCCGGCCTGGACCACTTCGACGTCCTTCAGTTCCATGTCTGGAACGACGAGTGGGTGGGGCGCGGGGACTGGCTGGAGACGGTCGCCGCGCTGAAGCAGGAGGGCAGGTTCCGCCTCTTCGGCGTCTCCGTCAACGACCACCGGCCCGACACCGCGCTCGCGCTGGTGCGCAGCGGTGCGGTGGACACCGTGCAGGTCATCTACAACGTGTTCGACCAGTCACCGGCCGACGAACTGCTGCCGGCCTGCGAGGAGCACGGGGTCGGGGTGATCGTGCGGGTCGCGCTGGACGAGGGCGGGCTGACCGGCCGGATCACCGCGGACACGACGTTCCCCGAGGGCGACTGGCGCAACCGCTACTTCCGGGACGACCGCCCGGCCCAGGTCGAGCGGCGGGTCGCGGCGATCGTCGCGGACCTGGGCATCGAGCCGGACGCCATCGCGGAGCACGCGCTGCGCTTCGTCCTGAGCTCCCCGGCGGTCTCCACCGTCATCCCCGGCATGCGCAGCGTGCGCAACGTGGAGCGCAACACCGCGCTGAGCGACGGGCGTCCGCTCACCGCGGACCAGCTCGCCGTGCTGGCCGAGCACCGCTGGCAGCGCGACTTCTACGCCCTGCCGGCATCCGCCGCGGACGGCTCCTAGGGCGTGTCGTCCTTCGTCCACGGGCCGACGCCGAGCCGGCCCGTGGTGCCGAGGTCGAGTTCCGGGGTCACCGTCACGGGCGCGGCCCCGGGCTTCGCCGTGACCGTGACGTACGGGGCGTTCACCGCGTCGCCCTCCTGCGTGGTGTTGCGCCAGGCCAGGTTGGCGTACGCGGACTCCCCCGGCCGCAGCGTGAGCGGCCTGGGCGCGGGGTCGCCTCCGATGCCGGTGGAGATCTGGTCGGTGCCGTGCAGGACGCGGACGCCCCTGACCGGGTCGCGGTCCTCGTCCAGGAGCCGCAGGGCGGGATAGCCCTCGATGCCGTAGTCGGCGGAGCCGCAGTTGAGCAGGTGGAGCCCGACCACGCGCAGGCCCATCGCGGCATCGCCCCGGTCCGCCGTGACGCGGATACCGGAGGGCGGGCAGGCGCCGGAGCCGGAGGGCGCCTCGGCCGCGGGAACGGCCCGCACCTTGAGGATCCGGGCCAGGCGCCCCTGGGCCACGACCGGTTCGCCGTCCGTGCCCAGAGGGCGCCGCACGGTCTGGCCAGGCTTCACGGCCTCGACCGTGCGCGTGATGTTGTCCATGGCCTGCCCGGAGTCGTTGACCAGGCTGAACGTGATCGTGAAGGTGAGCGGTTCCTTCTCGGTGTTGGAGACCTCGAACTCGGCGACCGGGGCCCCGGAGGCGCCGCAGGTCCGGTTGACGACGGTCACGTGGTCCCGGGACACCCCGGCGGGATCGCCCGCGGGTGCCGGGGTCGCGCACGGGGCGAAGGCGTCACGGTCCCCCGACGCGCCCGCCGTCTCCGTCCCGCATCCGGTGAGCAGCGCGGTGCTCGCGAGGGCGGCACACAGGGCGAGAGAGGTGGCGGTACGCATGCGCCCAGAAGATCAGGGGCCGCCCGCCCCGGCTGTGTGCCAGGTCACATATCGCGTCACGGTGGCGTCACAGCTGCCCGCCGGGGCCGGACGGGGTGTCAGATCCGGAAGACCGACCCGACGAACTCCGCGAGCAGCCGCTCCTTCAGCGGTCCGGGCAGGGCGTCGAGCAGGACCAGCACCGGGGCCATCCGCGCCGGCAGTCCGCCGTCCCCGGTGAGGCCCGCGAAGGCCAGGACCGCGTCGATCTCCTCGGGCCCGAGCTTCGACGGGTCGAGCCCGGCGGCCAGTTCGGCGAGGCCCGGGTCCACCGCCACCGGGGGCAGGGCGCGGGCCGAGTCCAGGGCCGCGCCGAGATCGGTGAGCAGGGCGTCCACCTGGCCGACCGTGGCCGGGGTCAGGGTGAGGTGGAGGTTGGGCGGCAGACCGTCGAAGGACAGCTGCGGCTGGAGGTACCAGCCGCGCTCGCGCATCTCGTCCGCGAGGTGCAGCAGCAGGCTCAGGTCCGGAGCGCCGTCCGGTCCGTCCACCGTGAAGGCGACCAGTCCGGCCGCGGGGTCGCCGAGCACGCGGACACCGGCGGTCGTGCGCAGCCCGGCGAGCAGCCGGTCGGACGCCTCGGCGACCCGGCCCGCCAGCGCGGTGTACCCGTCCTCGCCGACGTACCGCAGCACCGCCCACGCCTGGGCCAGCAGGCCCGCCGACTTGGTGCCCTGGACGGTGGGGTTGACGACGGGGTAGCCGGGCCATCCGGCGTGGGCGAAGTACTGGTGACGGCGCAGTTCAGCGTCCCGGTGGAGCACGACGGAGGCGCCCTTGTCGGCGTAGCCGTACTTGTGGAGGTCCACGGAGAGCGAGGTGACGCCGGGGACGGAGAGGTCGAACGCCGGTATCTCCCGTCCCGCGCGCCGCAGATGGGGCAGGAGCCAGCCGCCGATGCAGGCGTCCACATGGCACAGGACGCCCCGCTCGGCGGCGGCCGCCGCGATCTCGGCGACGGGGTCGATCACCCCGTGCGCGTACGAGGGGGCCGAGGCGACGACGAGGGCGGTGCGCGGGGTGATCGCGGCGGCCGCGGCGGCGGCGTCGGCGCGGTACGTGGCCGGGTCGACGGGCACCACGACCGGCTCCAGGCCCAGATAGTGGGCCGCCTTGTGGAAGGCGGCGTGTGCGGTGGACGGGAGCACCAGCTGCGGCTCGGTCACGCCGCGCTCGGCCCGGGCGTGGTCGCGGGCGGTCTTCACCGCGAGGAGGATCGACTCGGTGCCGCCGCTGGTGAAGGTGCCCTGGGCGCCGGGCGCCCCGAGCAGCGCGGCCGCCGCGCCCACGACGTCGTTCTCCAGCCGGGCGACGCTCGGGAAGACCGTGGGGTCCAGGCCGTTGACGGTGGCGTACGCGGTGTACGCGGCGGCCGCCAGCTCGTCGAGGCCCTCCAGTCCGGCGTCGTAGACGTACGCGAACGTGCGGCCGCCCCGGGTCGGCGCGTCGGCGGCGCGCAGGGCGGTGAGCTCGGCGAGGACGTCGGCGGCGGAGGCGGGGTCAGTCGGCATGGGCGGGCTCTTCCTTCAGCGGGGCTCGGTCCTTGAGCGGTGCTCGGTACAGATGCAGCAGCCACAGGCTCGCCGCCGCCGGCACGGCGGGCAGCACGCTCATGCCGAGCGCGATCCCGCTCAGCGCCTCCTGCGGCTGGACCACCCGGTGGCCGGCGTCCGAGGACCGGAAGCCGGTCACGGCCAGCACCAGGGCGAAGGCCCCGGCGCCCAGCGCGAAGGCCAGGGTCTCGGCGGCGGTCCACAGCCCGGTGAAGGTCGCGGCGCGCCGCTTCCCGGTGCGGGCCACGTCCTCGGCGAGGGTGTCGGCCAGCAGGGTGAGCGGGAGGAGCTGGAGCCCGGCGTAGGCGATGCCGACGACCGCGACGGCCGCGTAGCCGAGGGCGGGTCCGGCCTGCCGGGTGAAGGCGAGGGCCGCGGCGCCGACGAGGTAGAGCAGCGAGGCGCACCACTGGGCGTGGGCGGTGGAGCGCAGCCGGGCCAGCCGGTTCCAGAGCGGCATGAACAGCACCAGCGGGCCGATCATGCAGGCGAAGAGCGGGGTGACGGCGTTCGCCGAGCCGAGGGTGTACGTGGCGAAGTACTGGACGCCCGCGAGCATCACGCCGATGGCCAGGGCCTGGAGCGTCCACATCGTGACGAGCAGGCGGAAGGGCCGGCTGGAGCGGGCGGCGGCGAGCTGGGCCCGCAGCGAGGGTTCGGCCTCGCTGCGGGCGACGGCCGGGGCGCCCCGGGTGGTGGACCAGGCCCCGAACATGCCCGCGGCCAGAAGCGCGGCGACCGCCACGCCCATCAGCCGGTAGCTCGCCGGGCTGTCCCCGTCGGCGTGCGCGAGGGCCGGGGCGAGCGCCCCGGACAGCAGGATGGCGACGCCGAGGAAGGCGACCCGCCAGCCGAGGATGCGACGGCGCTCCCCGGGGTCCTCGGTCATCTCGGCCGGCATCGTCACGTACGGCACCTGGAAGACGGCGTAGGCGGTGGCGGCCAGCAGGAACAGGGCCGCCACATAGCCGGCCGCGGCCGCGCCCCGCAGCGGCGGCGCGGCGAAGAGCAGCGCGAAGAGCGGGGGCAGGGTGCAGGCGCCGATCAGCAGGAAGGGGCGGCGGGGTCCGCCGCGCAGCCGGCTCCGGTCGGAGACGGCGCCGACCAGCGGGTTGATCAGGACGTCCCAGGCCTTGGGCAGGAACACCGCGGCGCCCGCGACGGCGGCGGGCACGGCCAGTACGTCGGTGAGGTAGTAGAGCAGGATCAGCCCGGGCACGGTGGCGAAGGTGCCGGTGCACAGCGAGCCCAGCCCGTAGCCGATCCGCACCCGGCGCGGCAGGCGCGGGGCGGCTTCCGGCTCCGGCGCGGCGTCGGCTGGCATGCCGCAGATCATGAACGAGAGTTCGAGCCCGCGGCAAGGGTCCGGTGTGACGGGACCGTGAACTCCGGGCGGGGCCCGCGCGCGGCCGGACCCCGCGTCCGGAGTTCACTCCCCGGGCCGGTCAGTCGAAGATCGGCCCCTGGGTGCGGGTGCGCTTGATCTCGTAGAAGCCGGGGATCGAGGCGACCATCAGCGTGCCGTCCCACAGCTTGGCCGCCTCCTCGCCCTTGGGGGCGGGGGTGACGACCGGTCCGAAGAAGGCGAGCTGCTCGCCGTCCGAGCCGGGCACCGCGATGACCGGGGTGCCGACCTCCTGGCCGACCTTGTCGATGCCCTCCTTGTGGGAGGCGCGCAGCTCGGTGTCGTACGCGTCGGAGTCGGCGTAGTCCGCCAGCTCCTCCGGCAGGCCGACGTCCTTGAGCGCGGCCACGACCGCCTCGCGGGTGGCGCCCTCGCCCCGGTTGTGGAAGCGGGTGCCGAGCGCGGTGTAGAGCGGGCCGACGACGGCGTCGCCGTGCTTCTGCTGGGCGGCCACGACCACGCGGACCGGGCCCCACGCCTTGTTCTCCAGGAGGTCGCGGTACTCCTCGGGCAGGTCGTCCAGCCGGTTCTCGTTGAGCACGGACAGGCTCATCACGTGCCAGCGGACCTCGACGTCGCGGACCTTCTCCACCTCCAGCATCCAGCGGGAGGTCATCCAGGCCCAGGGGCAGACCGGGTCGAACCAGAAGTCGACGGGGGTCCTGCCGGTCGCCGTGCTGTTGTCAGACATGTCTCTCCTCGAACGGGCCGATCGCATCTGTGCGCGAGAACGCCGCAGGACGCTCCGGCCATTCCCGCATGCCGGGCCGGGAGACGGCATGGGAGGATCAAACTATTCGAACGTGACACAAAGGAGTGCGCTCGTGCCCGGTGAGAACCTTTCCCGCGACGAGGCCCGTGAGCGGGCCGAGCTGCTGACCGTCGACGGTTACGACGTCGATCTCGACGTCCGTTCCGCGGTCGGCGGGCCCGACGGGGAGGACGGGCAGGGGTCCGGTCCGCGGACCTTCCGCTCGGTGACGACGATCAGGTTCCGCGCGGCGCGCGGCGGCGCGTCGACGTTCGCGGACCTGATCGCGCCGTCCGTGACCTCGGTGACGCTGGACGGCACGGCGCTGGACCCGGCGGCCGTCTTCGACGGGACGCGGGTGGCGCTGGCGGATCTGGCGCAGGGCGAGCACGTCCTGGTGGTCGACGCGCAGTGCGCGTACAGCCGGACCGGCGAGGGGCTGCACCGCTTCGTCGACCCGGAGGACGGCGAGGTCTACCTCTACACGCAGTACGAGCCCGCGGACGCGCGCCGCGTCTTCGCCAACTTCGAGCAGCCCGATCTGAAGGCCCCCTACCGCTTCCGGGTGACGGCTCCCGAGGAGTGGACGGTGTGGAGCAACGGCGCCGAGGAGTCCCGCGAGGGCGGGGTGTGGCGCTTCGCGGAGACCGAGCCGATCTCGACGTACATCACGGCGGTCGTGGCCGGTCCGTACCACTACGTGACCGACTCCTACAGCCGGACGTTCGAGGACGGCACGACGCTGGACATCCCGCTCGGCGCGCTGTGCCGCAAGGGGCTCGCCAAGCACTTCGACGCCGACGACATCTTCCTGATCACCAAGCAGGGCCTGGACTTCTTCCACGACAACTTCGACTACCCGTACCCGTTCGGGAAGTACGACCAGGCGTTCGTGCCGGAGTACAACCTCGGCGCGATGGAGAACCCGGGCTGTGTCACGTTCCGCGAGGAGTACATCTTCCGCGGCAAGGTGACACAGGCGGCGTACGAGGGCCGGGCCAACGTCATCCTGCACGAGATGGCGCACATGTGGTTCGGCGACCTGGTCACCATGCAGTGGTGGGACGACCTGTGGCTCAAGGAGTCGTTCGCCGACTTCATGGGCGTGTTCGCGATGGTGGAGTCGACCCGGTTCGAGGACGGCTGGATCACCTTCGCCAACAACCGCAAGTCCTGGGCCTACCGCGCCGACCAGCTGCCCTCCACCCACCCGATCACGGCCGACATCCGTGACCTGGAGGACGCCAAGCTGAACTTCGACGGCATCACGTACGCCAAGGGCGCGTCGGTGCTGAAGCAGCTGGTGGCGTACGTGGGACGGGACGCGTTCCTGGAGGGCGCCCGGCGCTACTTCAAGAAGCACGCCTACGGCAACACCCGGCTGGGCGACCTGCTGTCGGTGCTGGGCGAGACGTCCGGGCGGGACATGACCTCGTGGTCGCGCTCCTGGCTCCAGACGGCGGGCGTCAACTCGCTGACGCCGGTGGTGACCTACGACGCGGCGGGCAGGATCACCGAGCTGGCCGTCCTCCAGGAGGCCGCCGAGTCCTACCCGGAGCTGCGGCCCCACCGGGTGGCCGTGGGCCTGTACCGGCGCAGCCCCGACGGCGACCTGGTGCGCTACGCCCGCGCCGAGGCGGACGTCGCCGGGCCGCGCACGGTGATCGGGGAGCTGGCGGGGGCCGAGCGGCCCGAGCTGATCCTCGTCAACGACGACGACCTCACCTACTGCAAGGTCCGCTTCGACGAGGTGTCGCTGGCCACGCTGCGCGCGCACCTCGGTGACATCACGGACCCGCTGGCGCGCGCCCTGTGCTGGTCCGCGCTGTGGAACCTCACCCGGGACGGGCTGATGCCGGCCCGCGACTTCGTCTCGCTGGTGCTGGCCTTCGCCGGCCGGGAGACGGACATCGGGGTGCTCCAGATGCTGCACGCCTGGACCCGCACCGCGCTGGTGCACTACGCGGCGCCGTCGTGGCGCGAGGAGGGCGGCCGGGCGCTGGCCGAGGGCGCGCTCGGCGAGCTGCGGCTCGCGGTGCCCGGCAGTGAGCACCAGCTCGCCTGGGCCCGCTTCTTCGCGTCGGTCGCCGCGTCGGACACGGACTTCCAGCTGCTGTCCGGGCTCCTGGACGGCACGGCCCGGATCGACGGGCTCGACGTGGACCAGGAGCTGCGCTGGGCGTTCCTGTCCCCGCTGGTCGCGCACGGCGCGGCCGACGAGGCGGCGGTCGGCGCCGAACTGGCCCGGGACGACACGGCGTCCGGCAAGCGGCACCAGGTGCGGTGCCTGGCCTCGCGCCCCTCGGCGGCGGTCAAGGCGCAGGCGTGGGCGGGCGTCGTGGAGTCGGACGCGCTGTCCAACGCGCTGGTGGAGGCCACGATCCTGGGCTTCTCGCAGTCCTCGCAGCGCGAACTGCTCGCGCCGTACTCGGCCCGGTACTTCGAGGTGATCGAGCGGGTGTGGGCCGAGCGGTCGATCCAGATCGGGATGGCCGTGGTGAAGGGGCTGTTCCCGGCGCTCCAGGACGACCCGTCGACGCTGGAGGCGACCGACGCGTGGCTCGCCGGGCACGCGGAGGCGGCGCCGGCGCTGCGGCGGCTGGTGCTGGAGGCCCGGGACGACCTGGCCCGTGCGCTCGGCGCCCAGGCGTGCGACGGCGCGGCCGCCTGACGGAGGGGTTCCGCGGGGCGTGCGGGGAGGCGCCCGTGGGGGGCGGTGCGCCCCCCACGGGGGCCTCATAATCCCCGGCGGGCCGGGCCTTTTCGGTTGTCGAACGCCCGTACTTTAGGACGGCGTTGTCCGGGAATGTCGACGGGCCTGTAACAGGGGTTAAGGTCCCGGCCGCCGGCGGGATACACCGGAGCATGACCCAGAACACCCCGCTCCCCCCGTGCGGCCTCCGCACCACCACCGACGCCCACCGACGCGTGCTGTCCGCCGCCCAGTTGAAGGCGCGGGGCATCTCCGCCGCCCGGGCCGCCGGACAGTGCGCGGCGGACGGGCCCTGGCAGCAGCCGCTGCCCGGCGTCTTCGTCCTGCACCCGGGACCGCTCAGCGGCCGGGAGCGGCTGCGGTCCGCCCTGCTGTACGCGGGGCGGCCACCCGCCCCGGCCCGGCGGACCGTGCCACCGCAACCCGGCGCCGCCGATCCCGCGTACGGCGAGGCGATGATCACCGGGCTCGCTGCGCTCTCGCTGTACGGCTTCGCCGCCGCGCCGCCCGCCGCCGCGGTGGAGCGGATCGATGTGCTGGTGCCCCGGGTCCGGCGGCTGCGGCCGGCCGGGTTCGTACGGCCGGTGCGCACCGGCGAACTGCCGCGCGCCGAGCGGCTGGACGGGTTCCCGGTCGCCCCGGTGGCCCGCGCCCTGGCGGACGCCGTGGCCGGTCTCGGGGACGCGCTCGCCGTACGCCGGCTGCTGACCGAGGCGGTGCGCGGCGGCCACTGCGAACCGGTCGTCGTGGTCGGCGAGCTGAACCGGGCCAAGGTGCTCGGGCGCCCACAGGTGGTGACCGCGGTGGACTCGCTGCTCGCAGAGGGGCGGGCGCTGGCGGAGGAGCGGCTGTACGACATGGTGCGGTCCTACGGGCTGCCGGAACCGCTGTGGAATGTGGACCTGCGGCTGCCGGGCGGCCCGCATCTGGGCGGGGTCGACGCCTACTGGCCCGAACAGGCGGTCGCCGTGGAGCTGGACACCCGGGCCCCGCGCCACAGCCGGCTCGCCGACGGGCGCCGCCAGGAGGAGCACGAGGCGGAGTGGTCCGCCTACGCCGCCCGGCGCGAGCACCTGGAGCGGCTCGGCGTCACCGTCGTCCACCTCACCCCGAAGAAGCTGCGCGACGCCCGGGAGCAGCAGGCGACGGTGGTAAGGACCGCGCTGATGGCGGCGGCCGACCGCGAGCCGGCCGCGTACGTGGTGATCCTCCCCCGCTGAGAGCGCTCACCCGTCACCTATCCGCCGGTTCGTCCCCGCTGACGCTTCCTCCGCAGTGGCGGAATTCCGCCATGTACACAACTAGCCCCCCACAACTCTCCACAAAGCCCTGTCATTTACGAAAGGGTGAGCGGTCATCCGGTACCGATTTCCGGACTCTCTCTTTCACATACAGGGATGCTGATGACCTCCGAATCCCCCAGTTCCATATCCGGGGCGAGACGCACGGCCCGCGTCGCCGCCGCTGCCGGTCTGGTGGCCGCCCTGGCCGCCACCGGCGTCGCCCCCGTCTTCGCCGCCGACGACCCGGCCGCCGCGCCCGTCAAGGCGGCCTCCGGCGCCGGCACGGCGGACAAGCTCGGCACGGCCGACGCGGATGTGCTCACCAAGGCCAAGGCCAAGGGCGAGAAGAACATCACGATGATGGTCGCCACCGCCCCCGGTGCGACCGAGCAGGTCACCAAGCAGCTGGACGCCGTCAAGGGCTCCGTGCTGGGGCGTGCGTACGACAAGCTCGGTTACGTACGGGCCACCGTGCCGACCGCGAGCGCCGAGGCGACCATCAAGGCCGCGTCGAAGCTCTCCTCCGTCCACGGCATCGATCTCAAGCAGGAGATCGTGCTGGACGACCCGACCCCCGCGGCCGACCGGGCGACCGGCAGCAAGGCCAAGGTGAAGTCGACGGGCAGCTACGCGGCGCCCGGCAAGAAGACCCCGGCGAAGAACCCGTACAACCCGTCCTTCGAGACGGGCGCGGTCGACTTCGTCAAGCAGAACCCGAAGGCCGACGGCCGCGGGATCACCATCGGTGTGCTGGACGCGGGTGTGGACCTCGGTCACCCCGCGCTGCAGAAGACCACCACCGGTGAGCGCAAGATCACCGACTGGGTGACGGCCACCGACCCGGTCAGCGACGGCGACGGCACCTGGCTGCGGATGACCGACGCGGTGTCCGGCCCGACCTTCACCTACAAGGGCCGCACCTACTCCGCCCCCAAGGGCGCGTACCGGATCAGCCTGTTCGCCGAGGCCGCCACCAAGGGCGGCGACATGGCGGGCGACCTGAACCGCGACGGCGACACCACCGATGTGTGGGCCGTGCTCTACGACCCGGTCACCGGCGCCACCCGGGTGGACCTGAACAACAACGGTGACTTCACCGACGACACCGCGCTCAAGCCCTACAAGGAGAAGCACCAGGTCTCCTACTTCGGCAAGGACGACCCGCGCACCGACGTCGTCGAGCGCATCCCGTTCGTCGTGGAGAACCGCAAGGGCGTCGTCTACAACGCCGCGGGCGACACCTCCGACTACGTCTCCATCGGGGTCATCGAGTCCGAGCACGGCACGCACGTCGCGGGCATCACCGCCGCGAACGGCCTGTTCGGCGGCAAGATGAACGGTGCCGCGCCCGGCGCGAAGATCGTCTCCTCGCGCGCCTGCACCTGGTCCGGCGGCTGCACCAACATCGCGCTCACCGAGGGCATGATCGACCTCGTCGTGAACCGCGGCGTCGATGTCGTCAACATGTCGATCGGCGGCCTGCCGCCGCTCAACGACGGCAACAACGCCCGCGCCGAGCTGTACAAGCGGCTCGTCGACATCTACGGCGTCCAGCTGGTCATCTCGGCCGGCAACGACGGCCCCGGCGTCAACACCATCGGTGACCCCGGCCTCGCCGACCACGTCATCTCGGTCGGCGCCTCCATCTCCAAGGAGACCTGGGCTGCCAACTACGGCTCCAACGTCACCAAGAAGTACGACATGCTGCCCTTCTCCTCGCGCGGTCCGCGTGAGGACGGCGGCTTCACGCCGACGCTGACGGCGCCCGGCGCGTCGATCAACTCGACGCAGACCTGGCTGCCCGGCTCCCCGGTCGCCGAGGCGGGTTACTCCCTCCCGGCCGGCTACTCCATGCTCCAGGGCACGTCGATGGCCTCCCCGCAGGCCGCCGGCGCGACCGCGCTGCTGCTCTCCGCCGCGAAGCAGAAGCACATCGAGCTGCCCCCGGCCGATCTGCGCACCGCGCTGACCAGCACCGCCACCCAGATCAAGGGAGTGCCCGCGCACGCCCAGGGTGCCGGTCTGATCAACATCATCGACGCCTGGAAGCAGATCAGGAAGCAGGGCGCCCCGGCGCACGAGTACACCGTCAAGGCCCCGGTCGACACCGCGATCGACTTCGCGCTGAAGACCCCGGGCTTCGGCACCGGTCTCTACGACCGCGAGGGCGGCCTCAAGGCCGGCCAGAAGAAGACGTACGACGTCACGGTCACCCGCACCACGGGCCCGGACAAGAACGTCAAGCACAAGCTGTCCTGGAAGTACAACGACGGCACCTTCAAGCTGACCGGCGACAAGAACGTCTCGCTGCCGCTCGGCAAGCCGGTGACGGTCAAGGTCCAGGCGAAGCCGGGCAGCGCGGGCGTGCACAGCGCGATCCTGCAGGTCGACGACGCGAAGACCTCCGGCATCGACCAGCAGATCCTGGCCACCGTCGTCGTCTCCAAGGAGCTGACGAAGCCGGGCTACGCGTTCAAGGCGTCCGGCTCGGTGCAGCGCAACGGCACCACGTCGTACTTCGTGACCGTGCCGGAGGGCGCCAAGACCCTCGAGGTCGCCATGAGCGCCCTGCGCTCGGGCAGCCAGACCCGCTTCATCTCCATCCACCCGTACGGGGTCGCGGTGGAGGACAGCGGGACGCCGTTCTGCTACCCGAACTACGAGAACCCGGCCAACACCTGCCGCCCCGACGTGCGCTCGTACGCCGACCCGCAGGCCGGTGTCTGGGAGATCGAGGTCGAGGCCCGGCGCACGTCGCCGCTGCTGGACAACCCGTACAAGCTGGATGTCTCGCTGCTCGGCGCCACCTTCGACCCGGCGGTGCAGACCATCGCCGAGGCGAAGATCGGCACCCCGGCGTCCGTGAACTGGACGGTCACCAACAACGCCGGTGACCTGGCGGGCTCGCTCAAGGGCGGCTCGCTCGGCTCGGCCGACGTCGAGCGTCCGTCGATCTCCACGGGCGGCGAGTACGTCAAGGAGGTCACCATCGGTGAGGGGGTCGAGAAGCTCGACTTCGCCATCGGCTCCACCTCGGACGCCAACGCCGACCTGGACCTGTACGTCTACAAGGGGACGGCTCAGGTGGGCGCCTCCACCACGGCCGGCTCCGAGGAGACCGTCAGCCTGGCGAAGCCGGCCGCCGGCACGTACACGGTCGTCATCGACGGCTACGACGTCCCGGCCGGGACCACCGAGTACGACTACCGCGACGTGTACTACGCGCCGTCGCTCGGCACGATCTCCGTCGACGAGTCGAAGGCCGTGAACCTGGCCCCCGGCGCGTCCGCCCAGGTCGGTGCCGAGGTCGAGGTGGCCGGAGCGGCCCCCGAGGGCCGGCAGTTCTTCGGCGAGGTCCAGCTGGTGAACGCGCGGGGCACCGCCGCGGGCACCGGCAGCGTCGTGATCGAGAAGGTCACGCCGTAACCAGGTCACCCTGAGCATGTGATCCGTACGACAGTGGGGCGGGCGTCCGACGGGCGCCCGCCCCACCGCGCTGTCCGCGTCCTGTCCGCTCCCCGGACAATGGATTGGACAAGGAAGCCGTGGACATACGCATCATGGAGCGGCAACCGTGACCGTTCGTACGTTTGAAGGAGTCCCTGTGAAGGTCGGAATCGTCGGCGCCACCGGTCAGGTCGGCACAGTCATGCGCAGGATCCTGGCCGAGCGCAAGTTCCCGGCCGACGAGCTGCGGCTGTTCGCCTCCGCGCGCTCGGCGGGCTCCACGATCGAGTGGCAGGGACAGAGCATCACCGTCGAGGACGCCTCCGCGGCCGACTACTCCGGCCTGGACATCGTGCTCTTCTCCGCCGGCGGCGCGACCTCGAAGGCGCTCGCCGAGAAGGTCGCCGCACAGGGCGCCGTCGTGATCGACAACTCCTCCGCCTGGCGCAAGGACCCCGAGGTCCCGCTGGTCGTCTCCGAGGTCAACGCGCACGCAATCGCGAACCGCCCCAAGGGCATCATCGCCAACCCGAACTGCACCACGATGGCCGCCATGCCCGTGCTGCGCCCCCTGCACGACGAGGCCGGCCTGGAGACGCTGACCGTCGCCACCTACCAGGCGGTCTCCGGCTCCGGTCTGGCCGGCGTGGCCGAGCTGCACGGCCAGGCGTCCAAGGTCGTCGCCGACGCCGACAAGCTCACCCACGACGGCTCGGCGGTCGACTTCCCCGAGCCCGGCGTCTACAAGCGTCCGATCGCGTTCAACGTGCTGCCGCTGGCCGGCGCCATCGTGGACGACGGCTCCTTCGAGACGGACGAGGAGCAGAAGCTCCGCAACGAGTCCCGCAAGATCCTGGAGATCCCGGAGCTGAAGGTGTCCGGCACCTGTGTCCGGGTGCCGGTCTTCTCCGGCCACTCGCTCCAGGTCAACGCCCGCTTCGCCCGTCCGATCAGCGTGGAGCGCGCCTACGAGCTGCTGAAGGACGCGCCGGGCGTCGAGCTCTCGGAGATCCCCACCCCGCTGCAGGCGGCCGGCCAGGACGCGTCCTTCGTCGGACGCATCCGGGTCGACGAGACGGTGGAGCACGGTCTCGCCCTGTTCGTCTCCAACGACAACCTGCGCAAGGGCGCCGCGCTGAACGCGGTCCAGATCGCGGAGCTGGTCGCGACGGAGCTCGCGGGCTGAGAGGCCAAGCCCCTCCGGCGATTGAGGAGCGGGGTCCGGGGCGGAGCCCCCGGGGGCGCTCAGGGGCGCCGTACCTCGAAGTGCAGGCAGCCGTACTCCACGGCCCTGACGTGCACCAACGCCACCTCCGGGTCCGCGAACGCCTCCGTGAAGGCCTCGTCGTAGCCCCGCTCCTCGTCCTCGGGAACCGTCAGGAGCCGGCCCCCCACGATGTGCCCCCGCGCGTCGTAGCGCCGGACGGTGCGCAGCGCACCCGCCCGCGAGAACGGGTAGCCCGTACGGCCGTCCGCCGGGCCGCCGCAGTCCTCCGCATGGACGAAGACCGGGCCCTGCTCGTCGTACGCACCGGGCCGCGCCCCCGTCTTTGCCGCCCAGCGCCGCAGCGGCGCGTAGGAGACGAGGGCGATCCTCTCCCCCGCCTCATTGCCCCGCAGACAGCACCGCAGCGGGCTGCCCGCGTCCTCGGCGGTGTACGGGACGCAGGGGCGGCCCGCGTCGTCGGTCTCGCGGAGTTCCTTCAGCGCGGCCCGATCGATCGCGCGTGCCTCGTAGCTGGTCATGCCACGAGCATGGCGCGCCCGTCCGGAGGGGTCCGGCGGGAAACGGACATCGCGTTGGGCCGAGGTCACGTGGAAGGATGGCGGAAAACTCGCATATCAAGGAGATGACCGCGTGCCTGGCACGAATCTGACCCGCGAAGAGGCACAGGAGCGGGCGCGCCTGCTGACCGTGGACGCGTACGAGATCGATCTCGACCTCTCCGGGGCGCAGGAGGGCGGGACCTACAGGTCCGTCACCGTCGTGCGCTTCGACTCCGCCGAAGACGGTGCGGAGACCTTCATCGACCTGGTGGCCCCGGCCGTCCACGAGGTCGAGCTGAACGGCAGGACGCTGGACGTCGCGGCCGTGTTCCGCGACTCGCGCATCACCCTGCCGCACCTGCGGGCCGGCTCCAACGAGCTGAAGGTCGTCGCCGACTGCGCGTACACCAACACGGGTGAGGGGCTGCACCGCTTCGTCGACCCCGTCGACGAGCAGGCCTACCTCTACACGCAGTTCGAGGTCCCGGACGCGCGCCGGGTCTTCGCGAGCTTCGAGCAGCCCGACCTGAAGGCGACCTTCCGGTTCACCGTGAAGGCCCCGTCCGGCTGGACCGTGATCTCCAACTCGCCGACGCCGGAGCCCCGCGACGACGTCTGGTCGTTCGAGCCGACGCCGCGCATCTCCACGTACATCACGGCGCTCATCGCCGGTCCGTACCACTCGGTGCACAGCAGCTACGAGAAGGACGGCCAGTCCGTCCCGCTCGGCATCTACTGCCGTCCCTCGCTCGCCGAGTACCTCGACGCGGACGCGATCTTCGACGTGACCCGGATGGGCTTCGACTGGTTCCAGGAGAAGTTCGACTACGCCTACCCCTTCGCCAAGTACGACCAGCTCTTCGTCCCGGAGTTCAACGCGGGCGCGATGGAGAACGCGGGCGCGGTCACCATCCGCGACCAGTACGTCTTCCGCTCCAAGGTGACGGACGCGGCGTACGAGACGCGGGCCGAGACGGTCCTGCACGAGCTGGCCCACATGTGGTTCGGCGACCTCGTCACCATGGAGTGGTGGAACGACCTGTGGCTGAACGAGTCGTTCGCCACCTACACCTCGATCGCCTGCCTGGCGTACGCCGAGGGCTCGCAGTGGCCGCACTCCTGGACCACGTTCGCCAACTCCATGAAGACCTGGGCCTACCGGCAGGACCAGCTGCCCTCGACCCACCCGATCATGGCCGACATCCGTGACCTGGACGACGTCCTGGTCAACTTCGACGGCATCACGTACGCCAAGGGCGCCTCGGTCCTGAAGCAGCTGGTGGCGTACGTCGGCATGGACGAGTTCTTCAAGGGCGTCCAGGCGTACTTCAAGGCGCACGCCTTCGGCAACACCCGGCTCTCCGACCTGCTCGGCGCGCTGGAGGAGACCTCCGGCCGCGATCTGAAGACCTGGTCCACGGCGTGGCTGGAGACGGCGGGGATCAACATCCTGCGCCCGGAGATCGAGACGGACTCCGACGGGCACGTCACCTCCTTCGCCGTCCTCCAGGAGGCGCCCGCGCTGCCCGCCGGGGCGAAGGGCGAGCCGACGCTGCGCCCGCACCGCATCGCCATCGGTTTCTACGACCTCGACGAGGCCGGGAAGCTGGTGCGTACGGACCGGATCGAGCTGGACGTCGACGGCGAGCGCACCACCGTGCCGTTCCCGGCCGGCACCGCCCGCCCCGCCGTCATCCTCCTCAACGACGACGACCTCTCGTACGCGAAGGTCCGGCTCGACGAGGAGTCGCTGCGGGTCGTCACGGAGCACCTGGGCGACTTCACCGAGTCGCTGCCGCGCGCGCTGTGCTGGGCCTCCGCCTGGGACATGGTCCGCGACGGCGAGCTGGCCACCCGTGACTACCTCGCACTGGTCCTGTCCGGGGTCGGCAAGGAGTCGGACATCGGCGTCGTCCAGTCGCTGCACCGCCAGGTGAAGATGGCCCTCGACCTGTACGCCGCGCCGGAGTGGCGCGAGGCCGGTCTGACCCAGTGGACCGACGCGACGCTCGCGCATCTGCGCGCGGCCGAGCCGGGCAGCGACCACCAGCTGGCCTGGGCCCGCGCCTTCGCGGCGACGGCCCGCAACCCGCAGCAGCTCGACCTGCTGCGGGCGCTGCTCGACGGCGCCGAGGAGATCGAGGGCCTGGCCGTCGACACCGAGCTGCGCTGGGCCTTCGTGCAGCGGCTGGCCGCCACCGGGCTGCTCGACGACGACGAGATCGACGCCGAGTACGCGCGCGACCGGACGGCGGCGGGCGAGCGCCATGCGGCGGCCGCCCGTGCGGCCCGGCCCTCCGAGGAGGCGAAGGCGGAGGCCTGGGCCTCGGTCGTCGAGTCCGACAAGCTGCCGAACTCCCTCCAGGAGGCGGTCATCGGCGGGTTCGTCCAGACCGACCAGCGCGAGCTGCTGGCGCCGTACACGGAGAAGTTCTTCGCCGCGGTGAAGGACGTCTGGGAGTCGCGCAGCCACGAGATGGCGCAGCAGGTCGCGATCGGCCTGTACCCGGCGCTCCAGGTCTCCCAGGAGACCCTGGACGCGACGGACGCCTGGCTGGCCTCGGCGGAGCCGGGCGCGGCCCTGCGCCGGCTGATGTCGGAGTCCCGCTCGGGTGTGGAGCGGGCGCTGCGGGCCCGCGCCGCGGACGCCGCGGCGGCGACCGCCTAGGGCCTGTCCGGCCCTGGCCACCGCACCGGCACGCGCATGAGGGGCGCCTCCTTCGGGAGGCGCCCCTTCGCGTGCGGGCCGTGGAGACCCGCCCGGCGGGCGGGCGCAGGAGCGCAGCCGTCCGCCGGGCGGGAGCGGGGGGCGGCCGTCAGACGGCCGACGCCTCGTAGCGGGCGGTGAGTTCGGCCGCTCCGGACTCGGTGAGCGAGCCGTGCAGGCGCATCCGGGCGACGCCGCCGTCGGGGAAGGCGTCGAGCCGGACGTGGGTGACCACGGCCTGGGCGCGCAGCGGGAAGCGGTGCAGGGTGTCGGGCTGGAGGCGGGTGCGGGGGATGATCTCGAACCACTCGCCCGTCTCGCCGTTGCGGCCCTGGAGGGCGATCCAGCCGGCCGCGTTGCCCTTGAGGTAGGCGGTGTCGATCTCGATCGCGCGGACCGCGCCCTGGGCGGGCAGCCGGAAGCGGACCCAGTCGTTGGTGCCGCGGACCCGGCGGCGGCGGTTCTCCCAGCCGTCGTCCATCTTGCGGGAGGTGCCGGGCAGGATGATCTGGGTCGGCGAGGAGTAGAAGCGGTCGGACGCGTCCTCGTAACTGCCGCCGTTCAGGACCGAGAGCAGGTCGAACGTGCCGAGCGTGGCGAGCCAGGACGGGTCGGGGAGCACTTCGCCGTGCACGCGGAGGCGGGCGATGCCGCCGTCGGGGTGCTGGCAGAGGCGGAGGTGGGTGTAGCGGCGTCCGCCGGTGATCTCGAAGCCGTTGGCGGCGTGGCCGCGTACGGGGGTCGGCGGGACGATCTCCTCCCACTTCACGTCGTCCGCGAGGAGTTCGGCGGGGCCGGGGGTGCCCTCCGCGCAGGTGGCCTGGACGGAGACGCGCTGCGGGTAGTTGCCGCGGAAGTGGGCGGTGTCGACGACGATGCCGCGGATGATGCCGGGGGCGCCGAGGCGGATCAGGGCCCAGTCGTGCTCGTCGGGGGCCGGGAAGGGGTGGGCGGCGTCGGCGCCGCGCCGGCGGCGGGTCTCCCAGCCGTCCATGATCTTGCCCTTGTGGCCGAAGTGCTCGGGGTCGAAGACCGCGCGCTCCCGGACGAGGAGGTTCTCGCGCTCGGCGAAGAACTCGTCGTTGGCGGCGATCACGCCCGCGCCGAGCCGGCGGTCGGCGAGGTCGACGAGGTCGGTGAAGGGGAGGTCGGTGGTGCGGTAGTCGGCGTACGGGTCACCACCGCCGTACGGGGCCGCGTCGTTGGCGTGGGGGTCCTCGTGCTGGTTCTCATTCTGTTCGAAGGTCATGGCTTCACTGTCGTACGCCGGAAGCCATTAGGTCCATCGAAAGTTTTCGCACAGATCCTTAAGGCGAACTGAACGGTTCCGCGACGGTACGCAGCGCCGCCAGGACCCGGGCGACCGCCGGGCCGCGCTCGGCGCCCTGCCGCACGGCGGCCACCACATGGCGCCGGGGCCGGTCGGCGTCGAGGACCCGCATCACCACCCCGTCCCGCGCCTGCCGCTCCGCCGACGCCATGCGCGGGATGAGGGCGACGCCCATGTCCGCCTCCACCATGGCGAGGATCGCGGTCCACCCGGAGGCGCTGTGGGCCTGCTCGGGGACGAAGCCGGCGGCCTCGCAGGCGGCGGTGGTGATCTCGGACCAGGGGCCGGAGCCGCCGAAGATCCAGGGTTCGGCGGAGAGGTCGGCCAGCCGCAGGCCGGGGGCGCCCGCGAGCCGGTGGCCGGCCGGCAGCGCCACGTCGAGCGGCTCGGCGAGCAGCGGCAGCACCGCGAACCGGGGGTCGCGGGCCGTCGGGGCATGGGCGGCCAGCGAGAGCGCCACGTCCACCTCCCCGGCGGCGAGGAGTTCGTAGGCCTGCCCGGCCTCGGCCTCGCGCACCCGGATGTCGGGGCCGGGCCGGTCCTCGGCGCGCAGCCGCTGCACGGCCGGGACGACCAGGGCGGGCACGGCGGTGGCGAACGCGGCGATCCGCACCTCGCCCGCCTCGCCGCGCAGATAGCCGGTCAGTTCGGCGTCGGCGCGCTCCAGTTGGGCGAAGACCGCCTCGGCGTGCCGCAGGACGAGATGGGCGGCGTCGGTGAGCCGGACGCGCCGGCCCTGCGCCTCCAGGAGCGGCACCCCGAGCTGTTTCGCCAGGTTGGAGAGCTGCTGGGAGACGGCCGACGGGGTCATCAGCAGGGCGTCGGCGGTCGCGGTGACGGTGCCCCGGTCGCGCAGGGTGCGCAGGATGCGGAGCTTCTTGACGTCCCACTCGGTCATGGCCGCAACCTACCGGGGCGCCGGGCCCGCTCCCCCGCACCGCTCCCGCCTCCGGACATGCGAATGCGCCGCGCGGTACTCGCTGCCGCGCGGCGCACCCGGGAGGTACGGGGTGGGACTAGACCTGCTTCTTGGACTTGTCGAGGACCATGACCAGGCCCGCGATGACCGCGAACAGGACGATGGGCGCCACGACGAACAGACCGATCGTGTCGATCACGCTCAGGCCGGAGCCCGGGTCGTCGCCGTCGTCGGGGGTGAGAGCGAGCGCGGGGGACGACATCAGCAGCATCATCAGCGTCGTTCCGGCGGCGACGGCGCCGGCGCGCATTGCGTTCTTCTTGTCCACGGTGCAAACGTAGCGAACGCCTACGAGGGCCGCGCGCCCGGGGGTGCCGTACGGGTCCCGGGCGGATCCTGGCGGGGCCTGAGGACGTCCATCAGCCGGTGCAGCCGGGGCGAGGCGGCTAGTTCCTCCAGGGTGACGGGGTGGCCGCCGGCGTCGGCGATGGGCAGCCGCCAGTTGGGGTACTGGTCCCAGGTACCCGGGAGGTTCTGCGGGCGGCGGTCCCCGATGGTGTCGGGGAGCCAGACCCCGGCCATCCGGGCAGGGGTGCGCAGCAGGAAGCGGTGGACGGCGCGGACGGCCGCCTCCTCGTCGTTGCCGCCCTCGGGGAGCAGGCCGAGCCTGGTGAGCAGGGCGAGCCACTCGGCCGTGTCGGCGCCGTCCTCCGTGCGCTCCTCGTCCAGGGAGCGGGTGAGCAGCCCGAGGCGGTGGCGCAGCGTCACATGGTCGCCGGTCAGCCGGGCCGCGGTGGAGGGCAGGTCGTGGGTGGTGGCGGTGGCGAGGCAGTCCTCGCGCCAGTCCTCGGGGGCGAGCGGGCGGCCGTTGCCCGACCAGTCCCGCTCGAACCAGAGCACGGAGGTGCCGAGGACACCGCGCCGGGCGAGGGCCTCGCGGACGCCGGGCTCCACGGTGCCGAGGTCCTCCCCTATGACGACGGTGCCGGCCCGGTGCGCCTCCAGGACCAGGACGGCGAGCATCGCCTCGGCGTCGTGGGTGACATAGGTGCCCTCGGTGGGCGGCCGCCCCTCGGGCACCCACCAGAGCCGGAAGAGCCCCATGACGTGGTCGATGCGCAGCGCGCCCGCGTGGGCGAGGAGCCCGCGCAGCAGGCCTCGGTACGGGGCGTAGCCGGACGCGGCGAGGGCGTCGGGGCGCCAGGGCGGCAGGCCCCAGTCCTGGCCGCGCGCGTTGAAGGCGTCCGGGGGCGCGCCGACGGACATCCCGCGGGCGAAGGCGTCCTGCTGGGCCCAGGTGTCGGCGCCGCCGGGATGCACCCCGACGGCCAGGTCGTGGACGATGCCGACGGCCATTCCGGCGTCCCGGGCGGCCCGCTGGGCCGCGGCGAGCTGACCGTCGGTCAGCCAGGCGAGCCGGCAGTGGAAGTCGACCCGCTCCAGCAGTCCGGTCCGGGCGCGGGCGGTCGCCGTGGAGCGGGGGTCGCGCAGGGGCGCGGGCCAGGTGTGCCAGTCGGAGCCGTACACCTCGGCGAGGGCGCACCACAGGGCGTGGTCCTCCAGGGCCTGGCCCTGTTCGGCGAGGAAGTCGCAGTAGGCGGCGCGGCGGCCCGGGGTGAGGGGGACGGCGACGAGGTGGTCCAGGGCCTGCCGCTTGAGCGCCCAGACGGCGTCGCGGTCGATGAGCGCGCCCTTGGTGAGCACGGCGTCGCTCAGCTCGGCCGCCCTGCGGCGCAGTTCGTCGAGGGCGGCCGGATCGGCCGCGTGGCCGTACTCCGGGACGGACTCGATGCGCAGGTGCACGGGGTCCGCGAAGCGCCGCGAGGACGGGCGGTACGGCGAGGGGTCGGTGGGGTCGCCGAGGACCGCCGCGTGCAGCGGATTGATCTGGACGAAGCCGGCCCCGAGGCAGCGGCCGGACCAGGAGGCGAGGTCGGCCAGGTCGCCGAGGTCCCCCATGCCCCAGGAGCGGGCGGAGAGCAGGGAGTAGAGCTGGACGAGGAAGCCGTGGCTGCGCCCGGGCGGCTGGGGGACGCGGGCGGGGGCCACGACGAGCGTGCAGGAGCTGTCGGGGCGGCCGGGGGCGCGGGCGGTCAGCCGGTGCACCCCGAGGGGCGGTTCGGCCCACCAGGCGGGCGCGGGCGCCGCCGTGGACACGGCGTCCGGGGCGGGCGTCCCGCCTTCGGGGGCGGGCGGCGCACCGTCCGGGGAAACGGCCGGATCCGTACACCCGGCGGGGATCCGCATGCGCGGCGGCGGGGCGGCGGCGGGCTCCTCGGGGTGGAGGGTCAGCTCCGTGCCGGGCGGCAGTCCGGTCAGGGCCGGGGGCAGCGGCTCACCGGACCAGACCACCACCGTGGGCGGCAGCAGCCGGGAGCGGGCGGCCGACTCGGCGGCGTCGAGCGCTTCCCGTACCGCTTCGGGCGTGGTGGCGTCGACACCGAGCGCGCCGAGCACCGCGACGACGGTGCCGTCGGGGACCGGCACCGTGACCTCTGCGGACGGGGAGAAGGAGGTGGCGACGCCGTGCAGTGCGGCGAGCCGGGACAAGCCCATTCAGACTCCTGGGGACTCCATGCCCCACGCGCTGCCGGAGGTGGCCGGCTCGCTGGTCAGGGGGGCGAGGACGGCGAGCGGAGGCTCGCTGGTCAGTGGTGTGGCGTCGGCGAGCGGGGGCTCGCTGGTCAGGGGTATGGCGTCGGCGAGCGGCGCTTCGCTGGTGAGCGGGCCGGGGCCGGGGACCGTGGCGGGGGACGCGCTGATCAGCGGGGCGGGGCCGGGGACCTGTTTGGACAGGGCGGAGAGCAGAAGCTGCGCGGCAGCGGGCATGGTGGCCTCCTGGCCGTGGGGAACAGGACACAGCAGGCCTACCCAGCGGACGCGGCCGCAGACGTAGGCGTTACGACAACGAGTTCAACGTGCTCCGGGTCACAATCCGTTCCCAGGGGCCCGGTTGTCCGCAAGACGTCCGCCGTTTTCGGCCATTCGGCGCCGTCTTTCGCGTGGTCCGACGGCGTTCACCTCTCCGTCACCTCACCCGTCACACCGGGCATTTGCACCACAACGACCACGCGCATTGACACCCTCGCGCGCGGGTGGTGGGCTCGGAGCCCACCGGTGGGAGCGAGGGGAGTCCAGGCATGCCGCTCAGGCGCAGGAAGCACGCGACGGCCGTCGCCGTGGCCGTGCTCGGCGGGCTGCTCTCCGCGGGCACCCCGGCCGCCGTCGCCGCCCCGGCGGACCCCGGAACCACCGCTGTGACCAGCCCCGACCGTGCCGACGGCACCGCGCTGCCCCCGGTGTGGCCCCGGCCGCAGAAGATCGAGGCGGCCGGGTCGGCGGTCACCCTCACCGACGAGGTCACGCTCCTCGTGGGCGACGGGGCCGACCCCTATGCCGTCGACGCGCTGCGCACGGTCCTGCGCGACGCGGGCGTCCGGACCGTCCACGAGGCGCTGCCCGGCGCAGGACCCGTCGTCCGGCTCGGCGGCGACGGCGCCCTGGACGCGCTGCGCACCCTGAAGGCGCCGGAGCGCGCGGACCTCCCCTCGGGCGGCTACCGCATCGCGGCCGGCCGGGTCGCGGGCCGGGACACCGTCGCCGTGGACGGTCTCGGCGACGACGGGCTGTTCCACGGGGTGCAGACCCTGCGCCAGCTGATCCGGGGCGGCCGGGTCGCCGGGGTCACCGTCCGCGACTGGCCCTCCACCGCCGTGCGCGGGATGACCGAGGGCTTCTACGGGCAGCCCTGGACGCAGGAGGAGCGGCTGGCCCAGCTCGGCTTCCTGGGGCGCACCAAGCAGAACCGCTATCTGTACGCGGCCGGCGACGACCCGTACCGGCAGGCCCGCTGGCGCGACCCGTACCCCGCCGAGCGGCGGGCCGACTTCCGCGCGCTGGCCCAGCGGGCGCGCGCGGAGCATGTGACGCTCGGCTGGGCCGTGGCGCCGGGGCAGTCCATGTGCCTGTCCTCCGACCGCGATCTCAAGGCGCTCACCAAGAAGATCGACGCGATGTGGGCGCTGGGCGTGCGGGGCTTCCAGGTGCAGTTCCAGGACGTCAGCTACAGCGAGTGGCACTGCTCGGCCGACGCCGACACCTTCGGCAGCGGCCCGAAGGCGGCGGCCAGGGCGCAGGCCCGCGTGGTGAGCGCGGTGGCCCGGCACCTCGCGGAGCGCCATCCGGGCTCGGAGCCGCTGTCGATGATGCCGACGGAGTTCTACCAGGACGGGGCGACCGAGTACCGCACGGCGCTCGCCGAGGAGCTGGACGAGCGGGTGCAGGTCGCCTGGACCGGCGTCGGGGTCGTGCCGAAGACCATCACCGGCGGTGAACTGGCCGGGGCACGCGAGACGTTCCGCCATCCGCTGGTCACCATGGACAACTACCCGGTCAACGACTATGCGCAGGACCGGATCTTCCTCGGCCCGTACACCGGCCGGGACCCGGCGGTGGCGATCGGCTCGGCGGCGCTGCTGGCCAATGCCATGGAGCAGCCGTCCGCGTCCCGGATCCCGCTGTTCACGGCCGCCGACTTCGCCTGGAACCCGCGGGGGTACCAGCCGCAGGAGTCCTGGCAGGCGGCCATCGACGACCTCGCGGGCGGTGACGCCGGCAGCCGGGAGGCGCTGCGCGCCCTGGCGGGCAACAGCGCGGGCTCGGTGCTGGGCGGCACCGAGTCGGCGTATCTGCGGCCGCTGCTCGATGCGTTCTGGAAGACCCGCAAGGCGGCCGACGCCCCGGCGCGCGACGCGGCGGCGCGGCGGCTGCGGGCCGCGTTCACCGTGATGCGCGAGACCCCGCAGCGGCTCGCCGGACCGGCCGACGGGCGGCTCGACAACGAAGTGCGCCCCTGGAGCGAGCAGTTGTCCCGCTACGGCAGGGCGGGCGAGCTGGCCGTGGATCTGCTCCAGGCCCAGGCGCGCGGCGACGGGGCGGCCGCCTGGCAGGCGTCCCTGGCCCTGGAGCCGGTGCGCGCCGCCGTGAAGGCGGGCGGGGCGACGGTCGGCAAGGGCGTGCTCGGCCCGTTCCTGGACCGGGCCCGCAAGGAGGCCGACGCCTGGACCGGCACGGACCGCGCCGGCGGCACGGCGACCGAGGCCCCCGGCAGCTACACGGTGCGGCTGGAGCGGGCCCGCCCGCTGGAGGCCGTCACCGCGACGACCCTGCCCGGCGGCGGGTCGGCGGCCGTGGCCACGGTCCAGGCGCACGTGCCGGGCGAGGGCTGGCAGCTGCTCGGCCCGCTCTCGGAGAGCGGCTGGACCCAGGCACCGGGCCGGGGGCTGCGGGCCGACGCGATCCGGATCAGCTGGCCGGCCGCCACCCCGGCGCTCGCCGGGTCACCTGCCCTGGTCATTCCCTCGCTGGCGGGGGTCGCCCCGTCCGCCGGGCCCGCCCCCCGGGTGCGCTCGCTCGTGCCGTGGTTCGGCGACGAGCCGGCCGCCCGGCTCGACCTGGCCCGCCGGGCGACGGACGCGGTGATCGGCGGCGGTCCCCAGCAGGTGGCGGCGAAGCTGTCCGCCCGCCGCCCGGCCGAGGTGCGCGGCGCGCTCAGGGCGAAGGCGCCCAAGGGCATCGAGGTGCGGGTGCCGAAGCAGACGACGGTGCCGCGCGGAACCGGCACCGAGGTGCCGGTCGAGATCACCGTGCCCGCGGGCACCCCCGCGGGTGAGTACGAGGTGCCGTTCTCCTTCGGCGCCGAGGAGACCACCCTGACCGTCCGGGCCTGTCCGCGCACGGCGGGCCCCGATCTGCTGCGCACGGCCACCGCCTCCTCGTCCGGCGACGAGACCGCGGACTTCCCGGCGTCGGCCGCGTCGGACGGCGACCCCGCGACCCGCTGGTCCTCACCGGCCGAGGACGGTGCCTGGTGGCAGGCGGAGCTGCCCGCCCCGGTCCGGCTCGGCCAGGTGGTGCTGGACTGGCAGGACGCGTACGCCTCCCGCTACCGCATACAGGTCTCCGCCGACGGCCGCACCTGGCGCACGGCCGCCACCGTCCGGGACGGCCGGGGCGGGCACGAGTCGGTGCGGATGGACGCCAAGGACACCCGCTTCATCCGGGTCCAGGGCGACGGACGGGCCACCGAGTACGGCTACTCGCTCTGGTCGGTCCAGGCGTTCGCCGTGGCCGGGCAGGACGACTGACCGGCCGGGCGCGCCCGGCCGGCCCCGGAGACGACGGAGGCCCGGGTCCTCAGGCTGAGATGCCGTCGATCCGGGCCATCGCGTCGTCCGCGCCGAACGGTTGCAAGTACGGCAGCCAGCGCGGGTCGCGGTGCCCCGTGCCGATGATCCGCCAGGCGAGGCCGGTCGGCGGGGCGGGCTGCTGGTGCAGCCGCCAGCCGAGCTCGGGCAGATGGCGGTCGGCCTTGACGTGGTTGCAGCGGCGGCAGGCTGCCACCACGTTGTCCCACGCGTGCTGCCCGCCCCGGCTGCGCGGGATGACGTGGTCGACGCTGGTCGCGGCGGCCCCGCAGTACATGCAGCGCCCGCCGTCCCGGGCGAAGAGCGCCCGGCGGGTCAGCGGCACGGGACCCCGGTAGGGGACGCGGACGAACCGCTTCAGACGGACGACGCTGGGTGCCGGGACGGCACGGGTGGCACTGTGCATGAAGGCGCCGGACTCCTCGAGGCAGATGGCCTTGTTCTCGAGGACGAGGACGAGCGCGCGGCGGAGCGGTACGACGCCGAGCGGCTCGTACGACGCATTGAGAACCAGGACATGCGGCACGGTTGATGCCTCCTTGTACGCCGGCGGCGCGTGGCTCGCGCCGGGACGATCCGATCTCAGTCTCCCCTCAGCCCTGGTCGAAGCGCCACCACGTGCGGGTAACGGGCCGGAAGGATTTTTCTCCCGGCCCGGCCGCCCCGGGTGGCGCGGGCCCGCCGGAACAGGCGCTTCGGGGCCCCGCCGTCCATGGCCGCGTCCGATGTGCGATCGGCCACACACCGCCGTGTCCGGCCGGGATCCCGTCTGTTCCTTTACCTGTTCCATATCCCCGGGTGAGCCGTGTCTCTCCCCTCGATCACGGCAACGGAGCACTGCGGATGCCCCGTTAGTGTGGTTGTTTCAGCGCTCGCCCATCTGGAGGTCCCGCCGTGTCCCTGTCCGCCCTGTTGGCCGCAGCCCCGTCACCCGAGCCGGGCGGCTCGCTGGACGAAGCCGCCAAGCAGGCCGGCAACGCCGCGGGATGGGTGGAGGAGAACTGGTCCACCTGGCTGAACACCGGTCTGCGGATCATGCTCATCGCCGCCATCGCGATCGTGTTGCGCATCGCGGTCCGCCGTGCCCTGACCAAGCTCATAGAACGCATGAACCGCAGCGCCCAGGCGGTGGAGGGCACCGCGCTGGGCGGGCTGCTGGTCAACGCGGAGCGCCGCCGCCAGCGCTCGGAGGCGATCGGCTCCGTACTCCGTTCGGTGGCCTCGTTCCTGATCCTGGGCACCGCCGCCCTGATGATCCTGGGCGCGTTCCAGATCAATCTGGCCCCGCTGCTGGCCTCCGCCGGTGTCGCGGGCGTCGCGCTCGGTTTCGGCGCGCGCAACCTCGTCACCGACTTCCTCTCCGGTGTCTTCATGATCCTGGAGGACCAGTACGGCGTCGGCGACACGATCGACGCGGGCGTCGCCTCCGGCGAGGTCATCGAGGTCGGCCTGCGCGTCACCAAGCTGCGCGGCGACAACGGCGAGATCTGGTACGTCCGCAACGGCGAGGTGAAGCGGATCGGCAACCTCAGCCAGGGCTGGTCCACCGCCGGCGTCGACGTGCAGGTACGGCCCTCCGAGGACCTCGACCAGATCCGTGCGGTGATCACCGAGGCCGCCCAGCAGATGGCCAAGGAGGACCCGTGGACCGAGCGCCTGTGGGGGCCGGTGGAGATCCTGGGCCTGGACACGGTGCTGCTGGAGTCGATGACGGTCCGGGTGACCGCGAAGACCATGCCGGGCAAGGCCCTGGGCGTGGAGCGCGAGCTGCGCTGGCGCATCAAGCAGGCCTTCGACGAGGCGGGCATCCGCATGGTCGCCGGCACGGGACAGCCGGACGAGCCCTCGGCCGCCGACCCGACGGCCGCGATGGCCGCCCCCTCGGCGTACGCCTCGGCCACCTCGCCCCAGTCGCTGGCCGCGACCCCGATCCCGCCGCCGAACATCGCGAAGTAACGCTTTGGTTGCCACCGGGGCGCGCACCATTGACGCCCCGGTGGCAGGCGCCCTACGGTCCTCTCACCGAATAGGAAACTTTCCTAACAGAGGGCAGGTGCAGTGAGCATGGCCGGAACCACACCGGGCACCCCCCGCGTTCTGCGCGCCATGAACGACCGCGCCGCCCTCGACCTGCTCCTGGAGCACGGGCCGCTGTCCCGGACCCGGATCGGGAAGCTCACCGGCCTCTCCAAGCCCACCGCCTCCCAGCTGCTGGCCCGGCTGGAGGCGGCCGGTCTGGTCGTCGCCACCGGGACCGCCGCAGGGCGCCCGGGACCCAACGCCCAGCTGTACACCGTCAACGCCTCGGCCGCCCATGTGGCCGGGCTCGACGTGAACGCCCAGCGGATCGTCGCCGCCGTCGCCGATGTGACGGGCGAGACGGTCGGGCAGTTCGAGCTGCGGACCCCCGGGCGGCGCGCCGACAGCGTGGTGCGCCAGGTGACCGAGGCGCTGGACGGGGCGGTCAAGGACGCCGGGCTGACCCGGTCCGATGTGCACCGGGTCGTCATCGGCACCCCGGGCGCCTTCGACCCGGGCACGGGGAGGCTGCGGTACGCCTCGCACCTGCCCGGCTGGCACTCCCCCACCCTGCTGGACGAGCTGGCCGCCTTCCTGCCGATGCCGGTCGAGTACGAGAACGACGTGAACCTGGTCGCGGTGGCCGAACAACGGCTCGGCGCGGCCCGGGGGCACGACGACTTCGTCCTCCTGTGGAACGAGGAGGGCCTCGGCGCCGCCCTCGTCATCAACGGCCGGCTGCACCGGGGCTTCACCGGCGGCGCCGGCGAGGTCGGCTTCCTGCCGGTGCCGGGCGCTCCGCTGGTCCGCCAGGTCACCAAGGCGAACGCGGGCGGCTTCCAGGAGCTGGCGGGCGCCCAGGTGCTCGCCAGGCTCGCCCGTGAACTCGGCATCGACGACGAGGCGGTGCGCGGCCCGGGCACCCACCACGAGATCGCCGCCGAGCTGGTCGGGCGGGCGGCCGCGGCCGCGGAGAGCGGCGAGGGCGGGCCGTACGGCCGGCTGCTCGATCTGTTCGCCACCGGCCTGGCGACCGGTCTCGCCTCCATGGTCGCCGTCCTGGACCCCGAAGTCGTCGTGCTGTCGGGCGAACTGATCTCGCGCGGCGGGGAACCGCTGCGCGTGCGGGTGGCGGCCGAGCTGGCCGAGCTCGCGGCCTCCCGGCCCCGGCTGATCGCCGGTGCGATCACCCACCGGCCCGTCCTGCGGGGCGCGCTGGAGAGCGCGCTCGCCACCACGCGCGACGAAGTCTTCGACACCTCGCGCTGACCCCTCGCACCTCCCCCGTACGTCCCGCCTCGCCTCCTCCCTACCTCACGTACCTCACCTCCTGCGCACCTCCCCTCTCTCCTTCCCCGTCCCAACCCTTGATCGGGAGACACCACCATGTCCGGAAACCGCCGGAAGCCGGCCGTCGCGCTCGCCGCGACCGCCGCGATAGCCCTGTTCGCATCCGCCTGTACCGGCCAGAGCGGCTCCGGTGCCACGGATGACGCGTCCAAGGACACGACCATCACCTTCTGGCACGGCTGGAGCGCCCCGAACGAGGTCAAGGGGATCCAGGACACGGTCGACGCCTTCCAGAAGGCGCACCCCAACATCCATGTGAAGGTCGTCGGCAACATGACCGACGACAAGATCAACCAGGCGCTGCGGGCGGGCGGTTCGAAGGCGCCGGACGTCGTCTCCTCGTTCACCACCAACAACGTGGGCAAGTTCTGCTCCTCGAAGGCGTTCGTCGACCTCAACCCGTTCCTGAAGAAGGACGGCATCGACCCGGACGCGACCTTCCCGAAGGCGATGAACGAGTACACCCAGTTCGACGGGGTGCGCTGCACGGTGCCGCTGCTGGGTGACGCGTACGGCCTGTACTACAACAAGGACGCGTTCAAGGCCGCCGGGATCGCCGACCCGCCGAAGACCTGGTCCGAGTTGGCCGCCGACGCCAAGAAGCTGACGAAGACCAAGGGCGACTCGTACGAGCAGCTGGGCTTCATGCCGAACTACCACGGCTACGAGTCGACGACCGAGCACTACCTGGGTGGCTGGAACCCGACGTACTTCGACGCGGACGGCAAGTCGAACATCGCCAAGGACCCGGCGTTCGCCGCGATGCTGACCAACCAGAAGAAGCTGGTCGACTCGCTCGGCGGGTACGAGAAGCTGGAGAAGTTCCGGACCGGCTTCGGTGACGAGTGGGGCGCCAAGCACCCGTTCCACACCGGCCAGGTGGCCATGCAGCTGGACGGCGAGTGGCGGCTCGGCATGGCCGAGGACACGAAGCCGAAGTTCGAGATCGGGGTGGCCCCGATGCCCGTCGCGGACGACGAGGCGGACACCTACGGCAAGGGCTATCTGACCGGCACCATCGCGGGCATCGCCGCCACCTCCTCCAAGCAGAACGCCGCCTGGGAGCTGGTGAAGTACATGACGACCGACACGGACGCGGTGGTGAACTTCGCCAACGCGATCCACAACGTGCCCTCGACGCTCGCCGCACTGAAGTCGCCGAAGCTGAAGTACGACCCGCGCTTCAAGACCTTCCTGGACATCGCGGCCGACCCGAAGTCCACCACCGCCCCGCCCTCGGTCAACGGCGGCGCGTACCTGGTCTCGCTCCAGAACCTCGGCTTCGACATCGAGAAGGGCAAGCAGAAGGACGTCAAGGCGGGCCTGGAGAAGACCGCCCAGGAAATCGACGCCGCGATCGCACAGGCGAAGTAGCACCACGATGAGCACGTACACACTCCGTTCGAAGCGCCGCCGGTCGGCGCTTCGGACGGCGGCCTTCATGTCGCCGTGGCTGATCGGGTTCTGCGTCTTCTTCGCCTACCCGCTGATCTCCACGCTCTATTTCTCCTTCACCAGCTACGACGGCTTCACGCCCCCGCAGTTCAGCGGGCTGAAGAACTGGTCGTTCGTCTTCAACGACTACCCGCTCTTCTGGCCCGCCCTGCGCAACACGCTCTGGCTGGTCGTCGTCATGGTCAGCTGCCGGGTGGTGTTCGGACTCGGCGTCGGTCTGCTGATCACCAAGATCAAGACGGGCACCGGGGTCTTCCGGACGCTGTTCTACCTGCCCTATCTGGCCCCGCCGGTCGCCGCGACCCTGGGTTTCGTCTTCCTGCTCAACCCGGGTACCGGACCGGTCAACTCGATCCTCGGCGGGCTGGGGATGGGGACGCCGGGCTGGTTCACGGACGCCACCTGGTCCAAGCCGGCGCTGACCGCCCTCGCGGTGTGGGGGGTGGGCGACCTGATGGTGATCTTCATGGCCGCGCTCCTCGACGTCCCCAAGGAGCAGTACGAGGCGGCGGAGCTGGACGGGGCGACCCCGCTCCAGCGGTTCCGCTTCGTCACCCTGCCGAACATCTCGCCGATCATCATGTTCGCCGTGGTCACCGGCATCATCCAGACGATGCAGTACTACACCCAGCCGCTGGTGGCCGGGAAGGTCGCCTCGGGAGTGATGGGCGGCTCCGGGCAGCAGTTCGAACCGGGCTATCCCGACAAGTCGACACTGACGCTTCCGCAGCTGGTCTACAACCTCGGTTTCCAGCGCTTCGACTACGGCTCCGCCTGTGTGGTCGCGCTCGTTCTCTTCGTCCTCGCCATGGCGTTCACCGCACTGCTGATGCGGCGCCGCAGCGGACTGATCCAGGCAGGTGAGTGACGTGGCGCAGCTTCTCGACACCCCCAAGGCCGCCGGCCCGGCGAGTGACCCCGTCACCCCGGCCGAGCGCGTCGCACGCCGCAAGGCGCTGCTGCACTGGATCGCCGTGCACTCGCTCGGCGTGGCGGCGGCCCTCTTCTTCGTGCTGCCGTTCGTCTTCCTCCTGCTCACCTCGCTGATGAGCGACCAGCAGGCACTGACCCGTGACCTGTGGCCGCACCCCTTCGAGTGGAGCAACTACAAGGAGGTGTTCGAGACCGAGGGCTTTCTGACCTGGTGGAAGAACACCCTGCTGTACGCGGGGCTGGGCACCGTGCTCACGGTGGTGTCCTCGCTGCCCGTGGCGTACGCGCTCGCCAAGTTCCGCTTCCGCGGCCGGCATCTGTCGCTGATGCTCGTCATCTCGATGATGATGCTGCCGCCGCAGGTCGTGGTCATCCCGATGTACCTGTTCTGGGCGAAGCAGCTGGACCTGTCCGGGACGCTCTGGCCGCTGATCATCCCGATGGCGTTCGGCGACGCGTTCTCCATCTTCCTGCTGCGGCAGTTCCTGCTGACCATCCCCGACGAGTACCTCGACGCCGCGAAGGTCGACGGCTGCGGTGAACTGCGCACCCTGCTGCGCGTCGTGGTGCCGATGGCCAAGCCGGGCATCGCCGCCGTGGCCCTCTTCCAGTTCTTCTACGCCTGGAACGACTACTTCGGCCCGCAGATCTACGCCTCGGAGAACCCGGGGGCCTGGACCCTGAGTTATGGACTGGAGTCCTTCAAGGGCGCACACCACACCGACTGGAACCTGACCATGGCTGCGACCGTTCTGGTCATGGCCCCTGTGATCGTCGTCTTCTTCTTCGCACAGAAGGCCTTTGTCGAGGGCGTCACACTGACCGGAGTAAAGGGCTGATTCATGAAGCTCGCAGTAGTGGGTGGCGGGTCCACCTACACACCTGAACTGATCGACGGATTCGCCCGGCTGCGGGACACCCTGCCGGTCGAGGAGCTGGTGCTCGTCGACCCGGCGGCCGACCGGCTCGAACTCGTCGGCGGCCTCGCCCGGCGGATCTTCGCCAAGCAGGGCCACCCGGGCAGGATCGTCACCACCTCGGACATCGACGCCGGCGTCGCCGGCGCCGACGCGGTCCTGCTCCAGCTGCGCGTGGGCGGCCAGGCCGCCCGCAACCAGGACGAGACCTGGCCGCTGGAGTGCGGCTGCGTCGGCCAGGAGACCACCGGGGCCGGCGGTCTCGCCAAGGCCCTGCGCACCGTCCCGGTCGTCCTGGACATCGCGGAGCGGGTCCGGCGCACCAACCCGGACGCCTGGATCATCGACTTCACCAACCCGGTCGGCATCGTCACCCGGGCGCTGCTGCAGGCCGGGCACAAGGCCGTCGGCCTGTGCAACGTGGCCATCGGCTTCCAGCGGAAGTTCGCTCGGCTGCTGGACGTGACCCCGGGCGAGGTGCACCTCGACCACGTCGGGCTGAACCACCTGACCTGGGAGCTGGGGGTCCGCCTCGGCGGCCCCGACGGGGAGAACGTGCTGCCCCGGCTGATCGCCGAGCACGGCGACGCGATCGCGGACGACCTGCACATGCCCCGGGCGATCGTGGACCGCCTCGGCGTGATCCCCTCGTACTACCTGCGCTACTTCTACGCGCACGACGAGGTCGTACGGGAGCTGGGCACCAAGCCCTCGCGGGCGGCCGAGGTCGCCGCGATGGAGAAGGAACTCCTGGCCCAGTACGGCGATCCGGCGCTGGACGAGAAGCCCGCGCTGCTCGCCAAGCGCGGCGGCGCCTTCTACTCGGAGGCGGCCGTGGACCTGGCGGCGGCCCTGCTCGGCGGCGGCGGCTCGGCGCACCAGGTGGTCAACACCTACAACAACGGCACGCTGCCGTTCCTGCCGGACGACGCGGTGATCGAGGTCCAGGCGAAGGTCGGCAAGCAGGGCGCGGCCCCGCTCGCCGTGCCGGAGCTGGACCCGCTGTACGCCGGTCTGATCGCCAACGTGACGGCGTACGAGGACCTGGCGCTGGAGGCCGCCCTGCGCGGTGGCCGCGACCGGGTGTTCAAGGCGCTGCTCGCGCACCCCCTGATCGGCCAGTTCGCGTACGCCGAGGCGCTCACCGACAAGCTGATCGCGCACAACCGGGAGCACCTCGCGTGGGCGTGAACGGTTCGGTCCTCGCGATCGACGCGGGGAACAGCAAGACCGATGTGGCACTCATCGGTGCGGACGGCACGGTGCTGTCCACGGCCCGGGGCGGTGGCTTCCAGCCGCCCGCGGTCGGGATCGGCACGGCCGTGGACGTGCTGGGCGCGGCCGTGGACCAGGTGCTGGCCTCGGCCGGCGCCGACGGCGTCGCCCATGTGTCGGCCTGTCTCGCCAACGCCGACCTGCCCGTCGAGGAGGAACAGCTCACGAAGGCCCTGGCCGCGCGCGGCTGGGGCCGCACGGTGGAGGTGCGCAACGACACCTTCGCGATCCTGCGGGCCGGGGTGGACGAGCCGCGCGGGGTGGCCGTCGTCTGCGGCGCGGGCATCAACTGCGTGGGCATGGTGCCGGACGGGCGCACCGCCCGCTTCCCCGCGATAGGCCGGATCTCCGGTGACTGGGGCGGCGGCTCGGGGCTCTCCGAGGAGGCCATGTGGTGCGCCGCGCGGGCCGAGGACGGCCGGGGCGAGCCGACCGAGCTGGCCCGGACGCTGCCCGCGCACTTCGGGCTCGACTCGATGTACGCGCTGATCGAGGCGCTGCATCTGGGCCGGATCGACTCGGTGCGACGGCACGAGCTGTCGCCGGTGCTCTTCGCGACGGCCGCCGCCGGTGACGCGGTGGCCCTCGGCCTCGTGGACCGGCTGGCGGAGGAGGTCGTGGCACTGTCCTCGGTCGCGCTGACCCGTCTCGGGCTGCTCGACGAGGAGGCGCCGGTGGTGCTGGGCGGCAGTGTGCTGGCCGCGCGCCACCCCCGGCTGGACGGCCGGATCGCCGAACTCCTGGCGGCGCGCGCCCCGAAGGCCGTGGTGCGGGTGGTGCAGGAGTCCCCGGTGCTGGGCGCCGGGCTGCTGGGCCTGGACCGCACCGGGGCGGCGCCCGGGGTGCACGCGAGGCTGCGGGCGCAGTACGCCTGACGGCCGACCGTCAGCGTGTCAGGGGCGTCCCGTAGCCTTCGTGTTGCGGGACGCCTCCTGCGTACGGGAACCGATCAGCTGCCCCGGACGTGTTGTTGAGTGGGGAGACCGGTCCGCGCGGGATCCGGACGTTCCTGATGTGGACGTCGGTCCCTGCGGCCATACTTCTGGCCGGGCACCAGTCCCCCGATCGGCCGGGGGGCGGGCCGCCGTCAGTGACCGAGGGGGAGGTCAAGTGACATACCCGCCGAATGTGCGCCCGGCGCCGCTCCACGCGCCGGAGCAGACGCCTGCGCCGGCGGCCGTGCCCGTGCCGCCGCAGCGCAGCGCCCGGGCCGTGGTGGCCGAGCGGCTGCGTGCCGCGGCGACCACCGAGCCGGGCCGGCTCCAGATCATCGGGGCCGTACTGGCGCTGCTCGTCGTCGCGTTCGGGGCCGTCACGGCGTTCGAGATCAACGACCGCGCGACGGCGGCGAACGACGTGGTGGAACGCAGTCAGCCGCTCAGCGCCGACGCGGCGGACATCTACCGTTCGCTGGCCGACGCGGACGCGGCGGCGGCGAGCGGCTTCCTGGCCGGGCCGCAGGAGCCGCGCGCGGTCCACGACCAGTACGTGAAGGACATCGAGGACGCCTCCCGGCTGCTGGTGACGGCCGCGGCCAACACGGACGCGTCCACCGAGTCCGGACACGAGATCACCACGCTCAACGAGGAACTCCCGCGCTACACCGGGCTGATCGAGCGCGCCCGCGCCAACAACCGCCAAGGGATGCCGCTCGGCGGCGCCTACCTGCGGTACGCGAACCAGAAGATGGCGAACGAACTGCTGCCGGCCGCCGAGCGGCTGTACGCGGCCGAGACCGGCCGGCTCGACCAGGACTACCGCGCCGCGCGCGCCTGGCCGTTCTTCTCGCTCGGCCTCGGGATCGTCGCGCTGGCCGTGCTGTTCTGGGCGCAGCGGCGCAATTACCGCAGGACGAACCGGGTGTTCAACCACGGCCTGCTCGCGGCGACGGCCGCGGCGACCGTGGTGCTGCTGTGGCTGGCGGTGGGGCACTCGGTGGCCCGGTCCGACCTGGCCGATGCCAACACGCGCGGCCAGCAGTCCCTGGACGTGCTGAACCGGGCGCGCATCGACTCCCTGAAGGCGCGCGCCAACGAGAACCTCACGGTCGTCGCCCGTGGTGCGGTGCTCACCGCCGACGGGAAGAACGACAAGTACGAGACCGACTACAGCACGGGCATGAAGGCGCTCGGCGAAGAGCTGAGCAGGGCCGAGAAGCTGGCCGACGACTCCATGGGGAGCGAGCCGGTGGCGACCGCCATGAAGGGTGTCGCCGAGTGGCAGAGCCGCCACCGGACCGCCCGCAAGACCGATGACGACGGCGACTACGACGGCGCGCTGAAGCAGATCATCGGGTCCAAGGACTCCACGGGCGAGTCCTTCAACCGGGTGGACGACGCGCTGCGCCAGGCGCTCGCCCATGAACAGGAAGAATTCACCCGGGCCGCCAAGGACGGGCGCGGGGCGCTGGGCGGACTGCCGATAGGCGCCGCCGCCCTCGCCGTCCTGGGTGCCGTGGCCGCGATCGTCGGGGTCAACCGCAGGCTCTCGGAGTTCCGGTGACAGGGGGAGCGATGACAAGGGAGAACCCGCTGACGGGCACCGGGACGGGCGCGGGACGCGTGCTGCGCCGGCTGCGCGGCTGGGGCGGGGTGAGCGCCATGGCGGTGGCCTGCGCGGTGACGGCCTCGCTGACCCTGCTGCCGCTCTCCCACGGCGGCGGCGACACCTTCGGCCCGGACGTCTCGGGCCCGGGGGCGGCGCACGCCGTCCAGACGCGGGCCGGGGACTGCAAGGACCCCGAGGCGAGCCTGCGCCCCTCCGACGCGGACGGACCCGCCATCGAGCGGATCAAGAAGCGCGGCAAGCTGATCGCCGGTGTCGACCAGAACAGCTTCCAGTGGGGCTTCCGCGACCCCGAGTCCGGCGACCTCGAGGGCTTCGACATCGACCTGGTGCGGGCGATCGCCAAGAACATCCTGGGCGACCCCGGCAAGGTGATCTTCCGGGCCATCCCCACCAACCAGCGCATCGCCGCCCTGGAGAACGACAAGGTCGACGTCGTCGTCCGGACGATGACGATCAACTGCGCCCGGCTGGAGCAGGTCTCCTTCTCCACGGCCTACTTCCAGGCGGGCCAGCAGGTCCTCGCGCCCAAGGACTCCTCCATCACCGGGTTCGACTCCTCGCTGTCCGGCAAGCGGGTCTGCACCGCCGAGGGCTCCACGGCGTACGAGGCGCTGGAGAAGAAGTCGTTCGGCTCGGTGTTCAAGGACAAGCACGACGGCACCGACGCCGACGAGGACCTGCTCACGGTCCCCAACCAGCTGGACTGCCTGGTACGGCTCCAGATGGGCGAGGTCGACGCGGTCGTCACGGACAACGCCCTGGCGGCCGGCCAGGCCGCCCAGGACCCGGCCGTGGAGCTGAAGGGCGACAAGCCCTCCACCACGGAGTACTACGGCGTGGCCGCCAAGCTGGGCGCCGACGACCTGGTGGCGCGGGTCAACCAGGTGCTGGTCGGCTACCGCGCAGGCGGGGCGAACAGCCCGTGGATGCAGTCGTACGAGAAGTGGCTGGAGGACGGCCTGCCCGGGATCACGGCGCCGCCGGCGCCCAAGTACCGGGACTAGGACGGGCCCCGGGCCGGGTTGGCAGTACTGATCCTGCCGGGCCCCCGCCCGGCAGGGAGAGCGGAGAGGTGATCGATGGGCGTCGCGGGCCCCTTCCCCAGCTACGCGGCCCGGCCCCCCGGTCCGGTCATGGACCGGGACGAGGCCGACCGTGCGCTGGCCCGGCTCGGTGCGGAGCACGAGGCGATCGAGACCTCGCTCCTCGCCCTGCAGGACCACGCCGGCCGCCGGCTCCTGGAGGGCGCGGACCTCACCGGCGTCACCCGGGAGCGCTGGATCACCACCGAGCAGTCGATCACGCTGCTGTGGAGCTACTTCGACGCGTACGCGGGGGTGCTGACCCAGGCGCGCGAGGTGCGGGCCAGGCGCCGCCACCCCAACCGTGAGGACCTGGCCACCCTGACCGAACTGCTGCGCGGCCAGGGGGTCACGGTGGCGCACGCCGCGGCGGGCCCCGATCCGTCGATCACCGGCCCGGCCCGGCTCTCCGAGCGGTTCACGCTGGAGGAGCTGGTCGCCCGGATGAACGAGCTGTACGCCCGCTCGCTGGACATGGTGGTGGCCTCGGACTCCGTCTGGTCGGCCATGCCCGCCCGGATAGACCTGCTCGCCGCCGAGCTGCGCCGGACGGCCTCGCTGGCGCACTCGGTGGGCGTCCGGCCCGGGGAGCACCCGGCGGGTGACGACCTGGAGTCGATCACCCGGGAGCTGGCCACGCTCCGGGTGCAGGTGATCTCCGACCCGCTGGCGTTCTGGCTGCCGGGGCCGGGCAGTTCGGCGCCGGGCGGCGGCCGTCCCGACACCACGCGCTACGACCGTGCGGCCCGTGCGCTGGACGAGGTGCGGCGCGAGGTCGAGGCGGTGCTCGCTGTCCGCCAGGACGCCGAGCAGCGGCTGGTCCAGCTGCGCGACATCCTCTCCCGCGCGGACCGCACCCTGGCCGAGGCGCGGGCGGCGCGCGGCGAGGTGCTGGCGAAGATCGCCGCGTCCGAGGTGCCCGCGGTCAACGGCCCGCCGACCGCGCTCCAGGAGCGTCTGGCGGCGGCTTCGGAGTACCGCAGGCACGCCCAGTGGCACCGGCTCTCGCCGCTCCTGGAGACCCTGGAGCGGCAGGCCGAGGAGGAACTGCTGCGGGCCCGCGAGCAGTTGACTGCGGTCACCGCGCCGCTGGCCGTCCGCGCCGAGCTGCGCGGCCGGCTCGACGCATACAAGGCGAAGGTGGCCCGGCACGGGCTGGCGGAGGACCCGGTCCTCATCGAGCGGTACGACGCGGCGCGCCGGATGCTGTGGAGCGCCCCGTGCGATCTGCGGGTCGCGGCCATGGCCGTGCAGCGCTACCAGGACGCGGCGCTGGACCTGCTGGGCGGGCGCGGGGCGCCGGGCCCGCAGGACCGGCGGGGGCACCCGTGAGAGGCCCGGTGCCCTGGGGCACGGAGTGGGCGAAGCGGGCAGTGGAATCGAGTGACGGAGCATCGTGGCCGCCGCGGCGGCGGGGCGAACAGGGGGAATGACCATGAGTACGCAGTGCCAGCGCCCCGCGTGCGAGGGCAGCTACGAGGACATGGGCGGCGGTGAGCTGTACTGCGACACCTGCGGTCTGGCCCCGGTCGTCTCGCCGAACGGGATGGTGAGCTCGCCGCCCACCGGCATCGCGGGCGGCGGCAAGGCGGGCAGGGGCAGCAACAGCACCTCGGTCCGCAGCAGTTCGCAGGCGTCGTCGAGGGCGTCCTCGCGCTCCTCGTCCCGCTCCTCCACGTCCCGGCGTTCGGTGTCCGGGCGGCTGTCCCGGGCCCTGTCGGGCAGCACCACCTCGCGTTCGGTCTCGGTGCGTTCCTCGGCCAAGTCGACCAACGCCTCGGGCCGCAACCGGCTGGGGGCCGGCCTGGTGCTCGTCCCGGACGTGCCGCGTCCCGATCCGCGTACGGCGGTGATGGAGAACCCGGAGGTCTCCGAGCGCAAGCGGTTCTGTTCGCGTTCGGACTGCGGGGCGCCGGTGGGCCGGTCCCGGGGCGACCGGGCGGGGCGTACGGAGGGGTTCTGCACCAAGTGCGGCCACCCGTACTCCTTCGTGCCGAAGCTGCAGGCGGGCGACATCGTCCACGGGCAGTACGAGGTCGCGGGCTGTCTGGCGCACGGCGGGCTCGGCTGGGTCTACCTCGCGGTGGACCGCGCGGTCTCCGACCGCTGGGTGGTGCTCAAGGGCCTGCTCGACACGGGCGACCAGGACGCCATGGCGGCGGCCATCTCGGAGCGCCGGTTCCTTGCCGAGATCGAGCACTCCAACATCGTCCGGATCTACAACTTCGTCGAGCACCTCGACCAGCGCACGGGCTCGCTCGACGGCTACATCGTCATGGAGTACGTCGGCGGCAAGGCGCTCAAGGAGATCGCCAACGAGCGCCGCACGGCGTCCGGAAAGCGCGATCCGCTGCCGGTGGAGCAGGCGTGCGCGTTCGGCATCGAGGCGCTGGAGGCGCTGGGCCATCTGCACAGCCGCAACCTGCTGTACTGCGACTTCAAGGTCGACAACGCCATCCAGACCGAGGACCAGCTCAAGCTGATCGACATGGGCGCGGTGCGCAGGATGGACGACGACGAGTCGGCCATCTACGGCACGGTGGGCTACCAGGCGCCCGAGGTCGCGGAGGTCGGCCCCTCGGTCGCCTCCGACCTGTACACGGTGGCGCGGACGCTGGCCGTGCTCACCTTCGACTTCCAGGGGTACACGAACGTCTTCGTGGACTCGCTGCCGGACCCGGACAACATCGAGGTCTTCCGGCAGTACGAGTCGTTCTACCGGCTTCTCGTCCGGGCCACCGACCCCGATCCGGCACGGCGGTTCGCCTCCGCGTCGGAGATGGCGGAGCAGCTGACGGGTGTGCTGCGAGAGGTGGTGTCGCTCCAGACGGGGCGGCCGCGTCCGGCGCTGTCGACGCTGTTCGGCGCGGAGCTGCGGGTCACCGACACGGAGCTGTTCGCCGCGCAGAGCGGTGAGGTCTCGCGCCTGGGGGCGCGGGCGCCCGAGTCCGGCTTCCTGGGACGCCGGCGCGGCGGTGGCCCCGCTCCGGTGACCGGGCAGCCCGCTCCGCCCGCTGCGGTGGCCCCGCCCGGGGGGACGCCGGGAGCGCTGCCCGCCGGCCCGCCGCCCGCGTTCGCCGCCGGGGCGGGCCCGCTGCCCGCCACCTCCACCCATGTCCGCTCCCCCGGCACCCCCGGGCCGTACGCGCAGGCACCGGCGGCCATTCCGGCCCCCCGGACCCCGCTCGCGGCCCCCGGCACCGCGCCGGGGACGTACAGCGGGCCGGGTCCCCGGCTGGCCGGGCTCGATGTGCGGGCGACCGCGCTCGCGCTGCCGGTCCCCCGGGTCGACGCGAACGACCCCAACGCGGGCTTCCTCGCGGGCGTGATGGCCTCGGCGCCCGCCGAGCTGATCGCGGCCCTGCAGGCGGTGCCCGCCGCCTCGCTGGAGACCCGGCTGCGTGAGCTGCGGGCCTCCCTGGAGATGGCCGACCTCGACGGGGCGGCCACGACCCTGGCGGCGCTGGAGGCGAAGCACCCGGACGACTGGCGCGTCGTCTGGTACCGGGGCCTGACCTCCCTGGTGACCGGCGACAAGGAGAACGCGGCGCTGTCGTTCGACGCGGTCTACGACGCGTTCCCCGGGGAGCCGGCGCCGAAGCTGGCGCTCGGCATCTGCGCGGAGGTCCTGGGCCAGCTGGACAACGCCGCCGAGTACTACCGCCTGGTGTGGCTGACCGACCCGAGCTTCGTGAGCGCGGCGTTCGGCCTGGCCCGGGTGCAGATCGCGGCCGGGGACCGGGGCGCCGCCGTCCGGACCCTGGAGTCCGTGCCGGAGGCCTCGATCCACTACACGGCGGCCCGGGTCGCCGCGGTGCGGGCCCGGCTGCGTGAACGGGCCCCGGACGAGCCCCTGATGACCGATCTGACGGCCGCGTCGGACCAGGTCTCGGGGCTGGCCGCGCTGGGGCTGGACGCGGTGCGCCGGGAGCAGTTGTCGACCGAGGTGCTGGGCACCGCGCTCGACTGGGTACTCTCCGGTAGTCCCTCGGCCCCGCAGCCGGCCGCACCGGCCGGACCGCAGGGCCCGAGGACACTGCTCGGCAGTGAGTTGGACGAGCGCGGCCTGCGGTTCGGGCTCGAGCGTTCGTACCGGATGCTCGCCCGGCTTGCGGAGCCCGGCGACGAGAGGATCGAACTGGTGGAGCGGGCCAACCGTTTCCGCCCCCGAACGTGGGTGTGAACATGTCGCAGAACCACCAGGAGCCGGGCGTGTCGAGGTGTCCCGGCTGCGAGGAGCCGCTGGAGCCGGGCGACCTGTTCTGCGGGGCGTGCGGGTACGACCTGTCGGCCGTGCCCGAGCCGCCGCAGGACCGCCCGACCATCGCCATCACCACCGGCGGGGGCGCCGCCCCGGTCGCCGCCGCGCCCGCGGCGGTCCGCTCCGACGGCCCGGAGGCCTCCGGCGACTTCGAGCTGGCCGCCCCCGGGACGGCCGCTCCGGCGCCCGATCCCCGTACGGCACCCGAACCGGCCGCCGTCCTGCCGCCCGGCACCAAGGTGTGTGTCGCCTGCCGGGCCGGCCGGGTCGACGACGACGGCTACTGCGAGAACTGCGGCCACGCCCAGCCGCGCGAGCGCGACCACATGGAGCAGGAGCTCGGTTCGGTGGCCGCGGTCAGCGACCGGGGCCTGCGCCACCACCGCAACGAGGACTCGTTCGCGGTGTCGGTCACCGCACTGCCGGACGGCTCCCCCGCCGTCGTCGCGATCGTCTGCGACGGCGTCTCGTCGGCCAGCCGGCCGGACGAGGCATCGGCCGCCGCCGCGAGCGCGGCCAACGAGGCGCTGCTCGGCGCGCTGCCGCGCGGCACGCATCCGCAGCAGGCGATGCACGAGGCGATCGTCGCGGCCGCCGAGTCGGTCAACCGGCTCGCGCGGGACGACGGCCAGGGCCAGGAGCGCGATCCGCACCGCCAGCAGAACGCGCCGGCGTGCACCCTGGTCGGCGCGGTCATGGCGGGCGGCCTGCTGGTGGTCGGCTGGGTGGGCGACAGCCGGGTGTACTGGGTGCCCGAGGACCGCTCCACCGCGCCGGCCCGGCTCACCGAGGACGACTCCTGGGCCGCGCAGATGGTCGCGGCCGGCCTGATGAACGAGGCGGAGGCGTACGCGGACGAGCGGGCGCACGCCATCACGGGCTGGCTCGGCGCCGACTCCTACGAACTGGAGCCGCACACCGCGTCGTTCAAACCGGACCGCCCCGGCCTGGTGGTGGTCTGCACGGACGGCCTGTGGAACTACGCGGAGTCCGCCGCCGAGATGGCCGCCGCGGTGCCCGCCGACGCCTACGAACGGCCGCTGCACGGCGCCCAGGTGCTGGTGGGCCACGCCCTGGACGGCGGGGGCCACGACAACGTAACAGTGGCGCTGCTGCCGTTCGCCGTATCACCTCAAGGGGCAGGATCCGCCTACAGCGGCGGGTGAGTCCCGTTCCGCCCCGCACCCGCATTTCCGACGCCTTTGTCCGTACGCCTGTCTTCATCTGACACGTGGAGCCTCAAGGAGCCGATCAGATGGCCAACTTCTCCAAGTCGAACGTGCCGCAGTTCTCCGTCGAGGTGTATCAGAACGAATTTCTTCCCGAGGGCGGCCGTGAGGTCAACGGCATCATCACGGTCACGTCGACCGGCGGCGGCACCACCGGGGGTGTCCCGCTGACGGGTGCGAGCATCGCGCCCACGCTCGCCCCGGGCCGGACGGCCGACGCCGCCGTCGTGATCATGGTCGACTGTTCGGGTTCGATGGACTACCCGCCGACGAAGATGCGCAACGCCCGCGACGCTACGGCGGCAGCCATCGACACCCTGCGCGACGGCACCTCCTTCGCCGTGGTCGGCGGCACGCACGTCGCCAAGGAGGTCTATCCGGGCAACGGCCGGCTCGCGGTGGCCGACGCCGGGACCCGGGCCCAGGCCAAGGAGGCGCTGCGCCGGCTGAGCGCGGGCGGCGGCACGGCGATCGGGACCTGGCTGCGGCTGGCCGACCGGCTGCTGGGCGCCGCCGATGTGGACATCCGGCACGGCATCCTGCTGACGGACGGGCGCAACGAGCACGAGTCCCCGGAGGATCTGCGGGCCGCGCTCGACGCGTGTGCGGGCCGGTTCACCTGTGACGCCCGCGGGGTCGGCACCGACTGGGAAGTGAAAGAGGTCACAGCGATCGCCTCGGCGCTGCTCGGCACGGCCGACATCGTCGCCGACCCGGCGGGGCTGGCCACGGACTTCACGCAGATGATGGAGAACGCGATGGGCAAGGAGGTCGCGGACGTGGCGCTGCGGCTCTGGACCCCGGTCGGCGTGGAGATCAAGTTCGTGAAGCAGGTCGCGCCGACGGTCGCCGAGCTGACCGACCGCCGCACCGAGGCGGGTCCCCGGGCCGGGGACTACCCCACGGGTTCCTGGGGCGACGAGTCCCGCGACTACCACGTGTGCGTCCAGGTGCCGGAGGCCGGCATCGGGCAGGAGATGCTCGCGGCCCGGGTCTCGCTGATCCTTCCGGACCCGGCGGGCGGGGCTCCCCAGACGCTGTCGCAGGGCCTGGTACGGGCGGTCTGGACGGACGACATGGTGGCCTCGACCTCGATCAATCCGCAGGTCGCGCACTACACGGGTCAGGCGGAACTGGCCCAAGTCATCCAACAGGGGCTCGATGCACGCAAGTCGGGAGACTTCGACGGCGCGACGGCCAAACTCGGCCGTGCGGTGCAGCTGGCATCGGCGTCCGGGAACGAGGACACTGCGAAACTGCTTTCGAAGGTGGTAGACGTCGTCGACGCGGCGACAGGTACTGTGCGACTGAAGGCGAAGGTAGCGGATGCGGACGAGATGACACTCGAAACGCGCTCCACGAAGACCGTTCGCGTCAAGAAATAGCCATACTTGACGGCCTCCGGGGCCGGAGAAGGAAAGGGGGAAGCGCCGACATGCCGACCTGCCCGAACGGACACCAGTCGGGTTCCGAAGACTGGTGCGAGGTCTGCGGCCACCGCATGGCCGGGGCGGGCGCGCCTGCGGGCGCAGTTCCCCCGCCGCCACCCCCGCCGCCCGCGCCCGGTTACGGCTACCCGCAGCAGGGCCATGACCCCGACGCGACCGCCCAGGCCGAGCTCTGCCCGCAGTGCCGCACCCCGAGGGAGGCGATGGCGCCGTTCTGCGAGGAGTGCCGCTGGAACTTCCTGACGAATACGGCGACGTCGTACACCCCGCTGGCGCCGCAGCACGGCGGCGGCGGGCCGGTGCCCGGGCTCAATCTGCCGCCGGGCTTCCAGGCCCAGCAGCCGCCGGGCCCGCCGCAGCAGCGCGACCCGTTCGACTACCAGAGCTCCCGCCCGTCCCAGATGAACCGGTCGGCCGAGCCGCTCTCCACCGGCCCCGGGCAGCAGCCCGGCCCGCCGCCGCCCCCGCCGTACCAGGGGCAGCAGGGCCAGCAGGGTCCGCCGCCCCCGCCGCCGTACCAGCAGGGACAGCAGGGCGGTCCGGGCTTCCCGCAGGGGCAGTCCCCGTTCCAGCAGCAGGGCGCGCCGCCCGCCTTCCAGCAGACGGCTCCCCCGGTCTACGAGCAGCCCGGCCCGCCGGCCCCGCCGCAGCCGCAGTCAGGCGGCGACGACTGGCTGCTCTCACCGCCGTCGCAGGCCCAGGGCCCGCAGACGCCGATGCAGCAGCCGCCGTACCCGGGTCAGAACCACGGCCAGAACCAGGGCCAGGCCCCGCAGTCCAACAACTGGACCGCGGTCATCGCCCCGGACCGTGAGTACTTCCTCGCGATGATGCAGCGCAGCGGCCCCGAGGCGACCGGGCTCAACCTGCCCGCGTACTCCCCGGAGCAGCAGCTCCCGCTGACCGGCAGCCAGATCACCATCGGCCGCCGCCGGCACAGCACGGGCGAGTCCCCGGACATCGACCTGTCGGTGCCGCCGGAGGACCCGGGCGTCTCCCATCAGCACGCGGTGCTGGTGCAGCAGCCCGACAGCAGCTGGGCCGTGGTCGACCAGAACTCCACCAACGGCACCACGGTCAACGGCGCCGAGGACCCGATCCAGCCCTACGTCCCCGTACCGCTCCAGGACGGCGACCAGGTGCACGTCGGGGCGTGGACGACGATCACGATCCGCCGGGACTGACGGCGGCGGACAGCGGCGCGGCCGGCGAGAGGGTTTTCCGTCTCTCGCCGGCCGCGCTGTTTGTCCTGACACAGTTCGTGTCACGAATGTCCTTCTGCCGTATTCTGGGCGAATGCGAAAGGCCGAGAGTGGGCAGATGGGGGTCGCCACCGCATTGGTGCGCTCCTCATTCCTGGTGAATGCCGTGTATGCCGCGTCCGGCCGGGAGCACGGAATCACCGCCCAGCAGGGCCAGCTGCTCTGCGTCCTGATGATGAAGCCGTACGGCATGCGCGAGCTGGGCACGGTGCTGGGGCTTGCGAAGTCCAGCCTCACCGGGCTGGTGGACCGCAGCGTCCAGCGCGGCCTGGTGCGCCGCGAACCCGACCCCGAGGACGGCCGCGCGGTCCGGGTCGCGCTGACCGGGGCCGGCGGCATGCTGGCCGAGGAGTTCTACGCGGAGACCTGCCGGCGGGTCGAGGCGCTGGCCGACGGCCTCGACGCCTCCGACCGCGAGCTGCTGACGCGGCTGCTGGGCCGGCTGGTGCTGGAGAACAAGGTGCCGGTGATCTTCATGGAGTCCGACGAGAGCGCCGCCGCCACCGCCCCTTAGCCGCGGCTGATGTTGAAGAGTTCGGCGAACCGGCCGGTGAACAGGTCCGTGCCCTTGTACGCGCTGACGTCCGCCGCCGGCAGCACGGCAGGCCCGTCGGGCGTCGGCACCTGGCCCACTCCGCCGCCGGGTCCCAGCGGCAGCAGGACCGAGGGCAGCGGCGACGGCCGGTAGACCTGCGCGGGCTCCTCCCCGCGCACCTGGGCGAGGATGTTCTGCGCCACCACCTCCGCGTGCTTCATGGCGTATCCGGCCATCTTGGCCTCGGCCAGGTCGGTCAGGTCCCCGAGGGCGTAGATGTGTCCGTGCCCCTCGACGTTGAGCGTGCCGGTGACCGGGACCCGGCCCTGCGGGGTGCGTACGGCGACCGTGCCGTCGGCGAGGTAGTCGCCGTTGGTGCGCACCCCGTAGCAGCGGAACCAGAGGTCGGCGGCGATCTCGTCGCCTTCGGTGGTGGTGACGGTGAACGGCCTGTGCTGCCCGGGCGCGGTGGGCGGCTCCTCGGCCAGTGCGGTGCCGAGCCGCAGTTCCACGCCGAGTCCGGCCAGCTGGCGCAGGAGTTCCTCGCGGAACTCCGGCAGGAAGCCGGGCACCAGTTCCCCGGCCGGGTCGGTGATGATCACCTGCTTGTCGGGCCAGACGGCCTTGATCTCGCCGGCCAGTTCGAGGCCGACCGGTCCGGCGCCGGTGATCAGCACCCGTCCGGCGGCGGCCAGTTCGGCGTGCGCCTCATGGAGCCGCGCCAGCGCCTCGCCGGAGAGGTCGCTGTCCATCTTGGCCGGGAAGGGGTAGTCGGAGCCGGTGGCGAGCACCAGGTAGTCGGCCGCGATCCGCTCTCCCGAGGCCAGGGTGACGCCGCCCGGGTCCACCGCGACGGCCCGCTCGCGCCGGACGGCGCCGCGCTTGAGCAGGGTGTCGTACGGGAAGAAGATGTTGCCCGCCCAGTCGGGCCGGACCAGCGCCCGGAGCGACCCCGCCGCGTGGACGAAGGCGTCCTTGGGGTCGATGAGCACCACATCGGTCTCCTCGTCGAGCGCTTTCGCGACCGCCGCGCCGCCATATCCTCCGCCGACCACCGCCACCGTCGGCCGCTGCTGTCCGTTCGCCATTTTCTTTCCCCATTCCCCTGAACAAGAAATAAGCACCGATAAGCGAGCGAGCCCGTACGGGCGCACATGCGAGCGCGCGACTTCGTTCGCTACACGAACCATACTAGTTCGTGTCACGAACCGTAAAGTGCGAATTCCGCGGATCCCCCCGGGAGCCCCGCGCCGCCCGGCGCGTCTGCGACCATGGACGGGTGACTGAGAATCCGCGCGACACGCTTCAGGAGCAGACCTTCTACGAGCAGGTCGGCGGCGAGGAGACCTTCCGGCGCCTGGTCCACCGCTTCTACCAGGGCGTCGCCGGGGACCCGCTGCTGCGGCCGATGTACCCGGAGGAGGACCTGGGCCCGGCCGAGGAGCGCTTCACGCTGTTCCTCATGCAGTACTGGGGCGGCCCGCGCACCTACAGCGACCAGCGAGGACACCCCCGGCTGCGGATGCGGCACGTGCCGTTCCGGGTGGACCGCGCCGCGCACGACGCCTGGCTGAGCCATATGCGGGTGGCCGTGGACGAACTCGGACTGGCCCCGGAGCACGAGCGCCGGCTCTGGGACTACCTCACCTATGCGGCCGCCTCGATGGTGAACACCGAAGGCTGAGAAGCGGTCGGGGGTGTGCGGAATCCGGTGCTCCGCTGTCGAATAGCGGTCACAATCCCATCAAGGTGCACCCGTAAGCGGTTTCCACGAGCAGCAGCCGTCTGACAGCATCCAGGCAACGCCGGGGGGCGGGTGGGGCGCGATGTGAGTGGTGACTAGGGGGCCAGGTGACGGGGTTCGTCTTTCTGCGGGTGAGGGCGCACCGGCTCCTTCTCGCCGCGGCCGTCCTGGCCGTGCTCCTGACCACCTCCGTCCTGGCGGCGCTCACCGCGTTCTCGGGCTCCATCGGCGATGCCGCGCTGCGCCACACCCTCACCCACCGCTCCGCCGTCCCCGCCGCGCTCGTCGTGTCCGCGCAGGTGGAGCGCGAGGAACGGGCCACCGCCGACGCGGCGGCGCGCAAGGCCGCGCGCGCCACGTTCGACGGCCTTCCGGTGACCGTACGCAAGCTGGAGGCCTCGGGGCCGTACGCGCTGCCACGCGCCCTCCAGGCCCCGGCCGACCGGCGCGGCGACCCCGACCTCACCCACTTCGCCTCGCTGGACCGCAGCCGCATCGCGCTCACCTCCGGCCGGCTGCCCGCCGCCGGTGCCGGGAAGAGCGGCGCCCCGGTCGAGGTCGCCCTTCCCGCGACCGCCGCCGAGGCCCTGGCGCTGAAGCCCGGTGCCCGGCTGAAGGTCACCGACCGGCTCGGCGGCAAGCCGGTGCGGATCCTGGTCACCGGGCTCTACAAGGCCGCCGACCAGGCCGATCCGTACTGGCGGCTGGACGCGCTCGGCGGCCGGGGCATCCGCAAGGTCGTCTTCACCACATACGGCCCGCTGCTCACCGACCCGGCGGTGCTCGGCTCCGGGCGGATCAGCTCGGGCGAGCTGTCCTGGCTGGCCACCGCCGACTTCCGGACCGTCACCACGGACCGGATGGCGGCGCTGCACGACGCGGCGACCGAGGGCCCCAAGGCCCTGCTCGCCACCCCGGAGTTCAAGGACGGGGCCGACGCGCAGACCTCGCTGCCCACCGTGCTCGACCAGGTCGACCGGGCGCTGCTGGTCTCCCGCTCCACGCTGACGATCGTCGCCGTGCAACTGGTGCTGCTCGCCGGTTACGCCCTGCTGCTGGTCGCGCGGCTGCTCAGCAGCGAACGCTCCGGCGAGACCGAACTGCTGCGGGCCCGCGGCGGATCGCGTGCCCGGATCACCTCGCTCGCGGCCGTCTAGGCGCTGCTGCTCGCACTGCCGGCCGCCGTCGTCGCCCCGCTGCTCGCCGGGCCGCTGACCCGGCTGCTGGCCGACCGCAGCGAACTCTCCCGGATCGGGCTCCGGCTCGACTCGGGCGTCACCCCCCAGGTCTGGCTGATCGCCGCCGTCACCGCGCTGGCCTGCGCCCTCGCCGTCGTGGCGCCCGCCCTGGCCGCAAGCGCCGGCGGCCGGCGCGCCGCCCGTACCGCCGCGCTGCCCGCCCCGGTGCGGGCCGGCGCCGACCTCGCGCTGCTGCTGGTCGCGGCGGTGGCGTACTGGCAGCTGGACCGGCAGACCAACGGCTCCGGCGGCGGCGCGCTCAGCGGTGACCGCAAGGGCGAGCTGGGGATCGATCCGCTGCTGGTGGCCGCGCCCGCCCTCGCCCTGCTCGCCGGCACGGTACTGACGCTGCGGCTGCTGCCGCCCGCGGCCCGCCTCGCGGAGCGCCGTGCGGCGGGCGGCCGGGGCCTGGCTACCGCGCCGGCGGGCTGGCAGTTCAGCCGCCGCCCCCTGCGGGGCGCCGGCCCGGTGCTGCTGCTGGTCCTGTCGGTGGCGATGGGCATGCTGGCGATCGGGCAGAGCGCGTCGTGGGACCGTTCGCAGAGCGACCAGGCGGACTTCAGGTCCGGTGCCTCGGTACGGATGGTCGGCGGGGTGAACGCGGACCCGGCCAAGTCCGGCGCGTACCGGAAGCTGCCGGGTGTACGGGAGGCGGCGCCCGCCTTCCGTACGACGACGGATCTCTCGGGCGACCGCACCGCCGAGATCCTCGCGCTCGACACCGCGCACGCCGACGAGGGCATGCTGATGCGCGACGACCTCGGAGAAGGCTCCGCGGACCGGCTGTTCGGGACGCTGGCCCCGCCCCGGACCGCGCGCCCCGGCCTGCTGCTGCCGAAGGACGGCACCCGGCTCCGCTTCGACCTGCGGATCTCCGTGCCCGCCGCGCCCCGCCACACCTCGCCGTCCGGCATGAGCCCGCTGCTCACCGTGCTGCTGGAGGACCGCTACGGCCTCCCGTACCAGGTGGTCGCGGGTTCCGTACCGGTCGACGGGAAGGCGCACCCCTTCGAGATCGGGGTGGCCGCCGCCGGGGAGCTGGCCGTCACCGGGTTCGAGCTGGACGACAAGCAGCCCGTCGACCACGGCGAGGCGCACCGGCTCCGGCTGAGCGGGCTGCGGACCGTGGCGGCGGACGGCACCGAGCGGCCGGTCCCCGTGCCGGGCGGCTTCCGCTGGAAGGCGGCCGTGAGCAGCGACTCGTTCGGCGAGGTGCTTCCCGGGGCGGCCGTCTTCCCGACCGCGTCGGCCGCCGGCCCGCTGGGCCTGGACTACCGGACCGGCCATGTCACCTCCGAGGACGCGGTGTACTCGATCCCCGCGTTCAACGTGCGGATCACCACCGGCCGCCCCAAGGCGCCCCCGGTGAACGCCGTGGCCACGGACGCCTATCTGAAGGCCACCGGCGCGCGGACCGGGCAGAACGTCGATGTCACACTGGCCGGCGAGCGGGTCCGGGTGAAGATCGCGCGGACGGTGCACCGGCTGCCGACGACCGGCCCGGGCGTCTCCTCCGCCACCACCGGGGAGACCCAGCGGGCCCGGGACGGCGGGGCGCTGCTGCTCGACCTCAGGTCGCTGGGCCGGGTCTTCGCCGAACGCCCCAACACCCGGCTGACCGCGACCGAGTGGTGGCTGAGCACCGCCCCGGGCCGCAGCGGCGAGGTCGCCGCCGCGCTGCGCGCACGCCCCGACACCGACCCCGTCCAGGTCCAGGTGCGCGACGAGATCGCCGACGAGCTGGTCAGCGATCCGCTGGGCGCCGGACCGCAGTCCGCGCTGCTCGCGGTCGCGGTCATCGCCGCAGCCCTGGCCGCGGTCGGCTTCGCCGTGGCGGCGGTGGGCTCCCAGCGGGAACGGTCCGCCGAGTTCGCCGTACTGCGGGCACTGGGCACCCCGCGCCATCAGCTGGCCCGGATGACCGCGGCCGAACAGGGCGTCCTGATCGCCCTCGGGCTGCTGGTCGGGGCCGTGCTCGGGGCCGTACTCACCCGGGCGGTCGTGCCGTTGATCGTGCTGACCGGGCAGGCGGCCCAGCCGGTGCCGCCCGTGCTGGTGCAGCTGCCGCCGGGGCAGGTGGCCCTGCTGCTGGCCGGGGTCGCCGTGCTGCCCCTGCTCATCGTCGCCGCACTCGCCCTGCGCCGCGCCGACCCCGCGATATCGCTGCGCCACCAGGGGGACAACTGACATGAGCCCGCGTTCGAGAACCCCCCGCGCCGCAGCCGCCTGCGCCGCCTGCGCGTTCGCCCTGCTGGTGGTGGTGACGGCGTTCCTGGCCGCAGCGTTCCCCCGGTCCGTCGACCGCTACGAGAACCAGGGGCTGCGCCACGACCTCGCCGCCGTCGAACCCCGGCGCAGCGTCCTGGAGCTGAGCGGCCCCCAGCCCGGACTCGAACTGCCGGTGGCGGCACGCGAGGAGGCGGTGCGCCGGGCCGCGATGGCGAGGGTCGACCGCTCCGTGCTGGCCGCGCTGCCCGCTCCGGTACGGCCCGACGCGGCCCAGTCCGCGTACGGCGTCCGCACCGCGAACCCGGTCGCGGCCAAGGAGCCGTGGTTCCCCCGCCCGTACGGTCTCGACCCCGCGCTGACCTACGTCACACAGTCCGGGCTGTCCGACCACGCCACCCTGCGCACGGGCCGGTGGCCGGCCGTCCACGGCCGGGTGACCCTGCGCACCACCGAGGTCGAGGCGGCCGTCACCGAGCAGACCGCGAAGGCGCTGCGGATCAAGACCGGCGCGACCGTCGCCGTCCCGACCCGGGGCGGGGGGACGCTGACGGTACGGATCACCGGCATCGTCACCCCGCTGCGCCCCGAGGCCTCCTACTGGTCGGCCGAACAGCTCCTCCGCACCCCGTCCCTGGTCCCCATCCCCAGCAAGGAGACCCCGCGCTACTACTGGACGGCCGCGCTGCTGCTGCCGCCGGACGCCGGACCGGCCCTGCTCGCCACCACCGGGCAGCCCGAGCTCTACTGGCGCGTCGCACCGGACGGCGCCCGGCTGACCGCGCCGGACGTGCCCCGGCTGCGGACGGCGGTCGCCTCGCTGGAGGGCGGTCCCGGGCTGCTCGGGATGCGGGAGCTGGCCGGGGACACGATCACCGTGACGACCGACCTGGACGAGGTTCTGGCCGCGTACGACGACATGCGCGCGGCGATCGAGCCGGTCGTGACGGTCGCCGCCGTCGGCATCGGAGCCGTCGCCGCCGTCGTGCTGCTGATGACGGGCGGGCTGATCGCCGCACGCCGGCGGGCCGAACTGGCGCTGCTGCGGGCGCGCGGCGGCTCGCTGGCCGGCATCGGGGGCCGGCTGCTCGCCGAGACCGCGGTGACGGCCGTGCCCGCCGGGGCGCTGGGCCTGCTGCTGGCGGTCCTGGCCGTCGGCGAGGCCCGGCCGGGGCCGGCGGTGGCGGGCGCGGCGGCGGTCGTCGTGCTGGTCTGCGCCGCGCTTCCGCTGCGTACGGCCCTGCTGCATCTGCGCCCGCGGCTGCACGGGGCCCGGGACGACGTGGCGACCGCCCGCCCCTCCCGGCGGCGCACCGTCGCCGAACTCACCCTGCTGGTGCTGGCCGTCGGCGCCGTCGCCGCCCTGCGCCGGCGCGGCACGGACAGCGCGGGCGGCACGGATCTGCTGATCAGCTCGGCGCCCGTGCTGGTCGGGCTGATCGCCGCCGTGGTCCTGGTCCGGCTCTATCCGCTGCCGCTGCGGCTCGCCCTGCGCTCCGTGGCCCGGCTGCGCGGCGCGATCGGCTTCCTGGCGCTGGCCCGGGCCGGGCGCTCCCCGGCCTCCGGCACCCTGCCGCTGCTCGCACTGCTGGTCGCGCTGACGACGGCGGCGTTCGGCGGTTCGGTCCTCGCGGGGGTCGCGGGCGCCCGGGACGACGCGGCCGTGCTCACCACCGGCGCCGACGCCCGGGTCAGCGGCCGGGGCGACTCCGTGCCCCTGCCCGACGCCCTGATCCGCGCGGTGGACCGGGTGGACGGGGTACGGGAGGTGGCGCGGATCCAGATCGAGTACGGCGTCCCGCTGCCGGCGCCCGAGAAGGGCTTCGAGGACGCGAAGGGCGCGACCCTGGTCGGCGTCGACCCGGCCACGTACGCCCGGCTCGCCCGCTCCACCGGCCTCGGCGGCTTCCCCGCCGACCGGCTGAAGACCACCGGCGCACAGCCGCCCGAGGGCGAGCTGCCCTCGAAGGACCGGGTCCTGCCGGTCCTCGCCTCGCCGTCCGTCGCCAGGCGGCTCGGTGACCGGCCGCGCGATCTCCAGTCGCTGGCCGGTGACTTCAAGGTGCGGGTGGCCGGGACGGTGGCCCGCACCCCCGCCGTCACCGACAGCTCCTTCCTGATCGTCGACGCCTCCGCCCTCACCCACCGGCAGACCACGACCCTGCTGCTCACGGGCCGGCCGGACGCGAAGGAGCTGCGGGCGGCGGCGGCCGACGCGGGCAAGGACTTCTCCGTGCGGCTGCGCTCCGAGGCGCGTGCGGCGTACGTGGACACCCCCATGCAGAACGGCGCCGAGCGGATCTACACGGCGGCGATCGCGGCCGGCGCGGGGTACGCCCTGCTCGCCGTCCTCCTCTCCCTGCTCCAGACAGCGCCGGAGCGCACCACGCTGCTGGCACGGCTGCGCACCATGGGCCTCACCTCCCGGCAGGGCGGGCGGCTCCTCGGCTTCGAGGCCCTGCCGCAGGCGGTGCTCGCGGCCGTGGGCGGGCTGCTCGTCGGCTGGGCGACCATCGCGCTGCTCGCACCGGGCATCGACCTGGTGCGCCTCGCACTCTCGACCGGCTCCGGCTCCGGCCTGCCGGCCACCGCACCGCTGCGCACCGATCCGTGGTCGCTGGTCCTGCCGGCGGTGGGCGTGATCGTCCTCGCCGCGGCGGTGGCCGGTGTGCAGGCCTGGTGGACCGGCCGCCGCGGATCGATCACCGAACTCAGGGCAGGAGACTCCCGATGACGACGCAGTCGACCGACTCCACACTGGCGGAGCTCGAACAGCGGGCGGCCGCGCGCCGCGACCGCCCTTCGTACGGGCACGACGCGCTGATCGCCTGCGACCGGCTGGTCCGTGTCTTCACCACGGACGGGGTGGAGGTGCAGGCCCTCCAGGGGCTCGATCTGTTGGTCACGGAAGGCGAGTTGCTGGCGCTGGTCGGCGCGTCCGGCAGCGGCAAGTCGACCCTGATGAACATCCTGGCCGGGCTGGACGAGCCCACGGCGGGGGCGGCGAAGGTGGCGGGCTGCGATCTGCTGTCCATGGGCCAGAAGGAACGGCTCCGCTACCGCCGGGACGTCGTCGGATTCGTCTGGCAGCAGACCGCCCGCAATCTCCTCCCCTACCTGACAGCCGCTCAGAACGTCACGCTGCCGATGCAGTTGCGCGGCCGGGGCCGCAGCCGCGACCGGGCCGCGCACGCGGACGCGCTGCTGCGGATGCTGGAGGTCGAGGACTGCCGCGACCGGCGCCCGCAGCAGATGTCGGGCGGCCAGCAGCAGCGGGTGGCGATCGCCGTCTCGCTCGCCAACAACCCCTCGGTGCTGCTCGCCGACGAGCCGACCGGTGAGCTGGACTCCGCCACCGGCGAGCAGGTCTTCGCCGCCTTCCGCCGAGCCAACGAGGAGCTGGGCACGACGATCGTGATCGTCACGCACGACCAGGCGGTGGCCGACGAGGTGAGCCGCACGGTCGCGATCCGGGACGGCCGTACGTCGTTCGAGGTGCTGCGCCGCACGGAGGTGGACGCGGCGACCGGCCAGGAGTCCCAGGTGGCGCGCGAGTACGCGATGCTCGACCGCGCGGGCCGGCTCCAGCTGCCGGCGGACTACACGGAGGCGCTGGGCATGGAGCACCGTGTGATGCTGGAACTGGAGCAGGACCACATCGGCGTCTGGCCGGACGCGCCCCAGCCGGAGTAACCGGCGCGAGGGGCCTTACCCGCCCACGGAGACGGCGAGCGCCCCCAGCCCTCCCGCCGCACCTGCCCGGCGAAGCGCGATGGAGCCGAACGGGGTGCGCAGCCGCAGCCACGCCCCGGCGGACAGCAGCGCGACGGGGAAGTCAGGGGCGGCGCGCAGGAAGCCGAGCGCCTGTGCGGCGTGCACCGCGCGCAGCGGAAGCTCGGTGGTGTCGACGGTCCGCGACCAGATGTCGTGGCCGATGAGATCGCGCTCCGCGCGCGTACGCCGGTCCTCGGGCAGTGCCTCGTCGCGCGCCCGGAACTCCGCGACGGCGGCGGTCAGTGCCGCCCGCAGGGAGACGGGGCCGGGCAGCCCGGGCCGTTCCCGCCAGCCGCCTCGCGGGGGCAGTACCCCAGTCCAGGGCGGGCCGGTCACCGGGGCGGGCAGGGCGCCCGAGCCCGCGGCGGATCCCTCGGGGTCCAGCGTCTCCAGCAGCTCACCGGCCGAGACGGTGACGTCGAAGTCGTGGGTGTCCGCCATCCGCACGGCCCGGATCGCCAGCACGTCGAACGAGGGCGGCCGGCCGAACACGGCGAGCGCGCCGCCGCCGGCCTGCAGCCGGACGGCCGCGGCCCGGTCGTAGTGGAGCAGCCGCCCGAGGAAGGCCGCGAGATCCGCGGCCTCCCTCGCGTCGGCGAACTGCAGCGACTGCACGGGTGCGGTCATGCCGCGGCGGGCTCCTCGGCCAGGTACTCCTGGAGGAAGAGCCGCTCCTCGGCGGAGATCCGCCGGGGGCGCTCCTCGGCCAGGTCGTACGGCACGACGATGGTCGACGCCCGTACGTACACCTGGTCCGGGTCCTTGATCTCGTAGGCGATCGTCAGCGACGCGGCGCCTATCTTCGTGACCCAGGACTCGACGGTCACCGGCGCGTGCCGGTGGACCAGGGGCCGTACGTAGTCGATCTCGTGCCGCGCCACGACGGAACCGCCCGCGAAGGACGGCGAGCCGTCCCCCGGCGCCAGCCGGAACATGAAGTCGATGCGCGCCTCCTCCAGGTAGCGGAGGAAGACCACGTTGTTGACGTGGCCGAAGGCATCCATGTCCGACCAGCGCAGCGGGCAGCTGTAGATATGACGAGCCAAGACGATCAGCCTCGCGTGAGCTTCTTGTACGTGGCGCGGTGCGGGCGGGCCGCGTCCGCGCCGAGACGCTCGACCTTGTTCTTCTCGTACGACTCGAAGTTGCCCTCGAACCAGTACCACTTGGAGTCGCCCTCGTACGCCAGGATGTGCGTGGCGACGCGGTCCAGGAACCAGCGGTCGTGGGAGATGACCACAGCCGCGCCCGGGAACTCCAGCAGCGCGTTCTCGAGCGAGGAAAGGGTCTCGACGTCGAGGTCGTTGGTGGGCTCGTCGAGGAGCAGCAGGTTGCCGCCCTCCTTGAGCGTCAGCGCGAGGTTCAGCCGGTTGCGCTCACCGCCGGAGAGCACACCGGCCGGCTTCTGCTGGTCCGGCCCCTTGAAGCCGAACGCGGAGACATAGGCCCGCGAGGGCATCTCGACCTGGCCGACGTTGATGTAGTCCAGCTCGTCCGAGACGACGGCCCAGAGGGTCTTCTTCGGGTCGATGTTGGCGCGGGACTGGTCGACGTAACTGATCTTGACCGTGTCGCCGACCTTGATGGAGCCGCTGTCCGGCGTCTCCAGGCCCTGGAGCATCTTGAACAGCGTGGTCTTGCCCGCGCCGTTCGGACCGATGACGCCGACGATACCGTTGCGCGGCAGCGTGAACGACAGGTCGTCGATGAGGACCTTGTCGCCGAAGGCCTTCGAGAGGTTCTCGACCTCGACGACGATGGAACCGAGCCGCGGGCCCGGCGGGATCTGGATCTCCTCGAAGTCCAGCTTCCGCATCTTGTCCGCCTCGGCCGCCATCTCCTCGTACCGGGCGAGACGGGCCTTGGACTTGGTCTGCCGCCCCTTGGCGTTGGACCGCACCCACTCCAGCTCTTCCTTGAGCCGCTTGGCGCGCTTCTCGTCCTTGCGGCCCTCGACCTTGAGGCGGGCGGCCTTCTTGTCGAGGTACGTGGAGTAGTTGCCCTCGTACGGAATGGCGCGGCCTCGGTCGAGCTCGAGGATCCACTCGGCGACGTTGTTCAGGAAGTACCGGTCGTGGGTGACGGCGACCACGGCGCCCGCGTACTTCGAGAGGTGCTGCTCCAGCCAGTTCACCGACTCGGCGTCGAGGTGGTTGGTGGGCTCGTCGAGCAGGAGCAGGTCCGGGGCCTCGATGAGCAGCTTGCAGAGCGCGACGCGGCGCTTCTCACCACCGGAGAGGTTCACGACGGGCCAGTCGCCGGGCGGGCAGCCCAGCGCGTCCATGGCCTGCTCCAGCTGAGCGTCCAGGTCCCACGCGTTGGCGTGGTCCAGGTCCTCCTGGAGCTTGCCCATCTCGTCCATGAGCGCGTCGGAGTAGTCGGTCGCCATGAGCTCGGCGACCTCGTTGAACCGCTTGAGCTTGCCCATGATGTCGGCGGCGCCGTCCTGGACGTTCTCCAGCACGGTCTTCGACTCGTCGAGCGCCGGCTCCTGCATGAGGATGCCGACACTGAACCCGGGCGACAGGAAGGCGTCCCCGTTGGACGGCTGCTCCAGGCCCGCCATGATCTTCAGCACCGTGGACTTACCGGCACCGTTGGGCCCCACCACACCGATCTTCGCGCCGGGCAGGAAGCTCAGCGTCACGTCGTCAAGGATGACCTTGTCGCCGTGCGCCTTGCGTGTCTTGCGCATCGTGTAGATGTACTCAGCCAAGAGAAACCGTCCGGCAATCGATGAGTGGGCAGATACACCCCATCTTGCCTGACGGCCACCTCTTGACGGAAACCCGTATCGGCTGGTGGCCGTGACCTGGGGGTTCAGGGGCCGCAGGCGCAGCCGACCTGTCACCGCCTGTAACACTCGGTCACTACTGATACAGACAGCCGCTTTCCCACCTGGCATTCTGCACCCATGAGAATGACATGGGCCGACTTCTGGGCACTCATAGACACGTTGAACGGTGAGGCAGACGAGGCGAACTGCCGGCGGCTCTCCGGGGAGCTGGGCCGCCGCCCGGTCTCAGACATCGTGGGCTTCGCCGAACGCCATGCCGAGGCTCTCTACCGCCTGGACCAGGAGAAATTCGGTGTCCTGCCGGTGGTCGACCTGTCGGATGGCGACGGAAACCCGTTCCCCATGTCGGCCGACCAATTCCTGTACACGCGTTGCGCCGTGGTCGCCGCCGGCCGAGCCGTCTGGGAGAGCGTCTTCTACGACTCCGGGAAGTTCGCCCCCTACGCCTCCACCCACTACGACGCCGAGTGGCTGCTCTACGTACCGGACAAGGCCTACGAGCTGGCCACCGGCCGGGAGTGGGACCGCTCAACCCGGTACTGCGTCGAGACCTTCTCCAACAAGGACGGCTGGCCGCACCTGAGGGACTGAGGTCGGACAGTCCGAGCCACCCCGCTGTCCCGCCCAGCAGGAATCTCATAGCGGCTCCCGGAGGCAGCGCGGAGAGGCCCCCCATCCACCATGTCCCGGAGGCAGAATGTGACCGATGGGTTTCTCTCAGTCACTCGGGGGTTCAATGGGAAACGCACTCATCGGGTTGGCGGCCGCAGTGGTTGGTGTCACGGGCACGCTCGTGGCCTCGGTCCTGTCGCAACGCCTTCTAGGACGTGTTCAAACAGAACAATTCCAGCGCCAGCAGCAGTTGGCCGACACTCAGTGGCGGCGCGAGCAGGAGGTAGCGGAGCTGAACCGTCGCCGCGACAGCTACATGCAGGTCAACGCTTCCTTCCGGCGCTACCGAACCCATCTTGTGAACTTCCTTTGGACTGTGCACAAGGGAGCTGTCACGCCGGACGCACGAGAACTGGTCGAAGAGGCTCGAAGCGATCACCACTCAGTGTTCGCCGAAGCGCAGCTGATCGCGTCCGCAGCGGTTCTTGTCGAGTTGGACGAAATGACTGCCGCGCTGTCCGAGGTCTATCGGCGGATCATGTGCCTGGAGGAAGGGAATCCTGACCCGGACGGGTCCTTCGACGGCATCAGGGCGGACTTCGCCCGACTCTGGGATCGATGGGAAAGGATGCGCGGCGTGATGCGCACCGATATCGCCCTCGAGGCCGTCACCGGCCGGCAGGCAGGGATCGGCCCCCGACCGTTCGCGCCTCTCCCCGCAGGGGCCCCGCACACGCCCCAGGCCGCCTGACCCGGCCCCTCATCAGAGGGAAGCAGTTGATGAGGGGCCGGACATACGCCCACCCCGGACGACGCCCAGTCCGATGCGCGACATGCAACGACCCCGGCAAGCCGAAGCCATACCGGGGTCGTCGTCGGCACGCGGTGCGGGTGTGCCCGTGCTCGTCGTTCAGGGGGTTACTCGGCCGGGGACTGGCCCTTGCGGCGGCGGAGGAGGAAGACCGCGCCGCCGCCGATCACGACCAGGGCGATCGCGATGCCGGCGATGACCGGGGTGGCGTTCGAGCTGCCCGTCTCGGCGAGGTTGGCTCCGGTCGTGCTGCCGCCGGCCGTGGCCGTGGTCGTGTTGGGCTGGTCGACGGTCTGGGTGTCGAGGCCGCCCGTGGCGGTGCCCGTCGTCCGGCAGTCCAGCACGCCCTTGAACGTCCGGCTGAACCCGCCGGGGCCGGTGACGGTGACGTCGTACGCCTGGTCCTCGGCGACCGGGACGGTCACGGTCACGGACTTGCCGGCCTCGACCGTGTGCTCCGCTCCGGCCAGTTCGAAGGTGTATGCCGCGTCGCCCTCGTTGCCGAGGGTGATGTCGACGCCGCCCTTGCCGCAGTTCTTCTTCGCGGTGGCGGCCGGGATCGCGCCCTTGCCCGCCCAGGTCGCGGTGGCGCTCGCGGAGACCGTGGACTCGCTGGAGCCGGCCAGGATCTGGGTCTGGCTCCGGGTGACACCGGCGAAGGCACGGCCGACCGGGACCGAGGTGGTCGCCTGGACCGTCAGGGCGGCGGAGCCGTCGGCGGCGCCCTTGGGCACGTCGAAGTAGAGCTGGGCCCCGTCGGCCGCCGTGGTGACGGGCTTGCCCTTCTTGTCGGTGATCGCGATGCCGCTGGCGGAGTCGGCGGGCGGGGTCACCGAGACCTGTCCGGCGTTGGTGCGGACGGTGACCGGGCCGAGCCGCGAGCCGGACGGGCCGGACACCACGGCCGGGTCCAGCGCCAGGGACGCCTTGGGCTCGGCGGTGTCGGTGGCGCTCTTCTCCAGCCAGGCGGCGAGCTTCTGGGCCTGGGCGTCGGAGGCGTCGACGTCGGCGTCGTCCGAGTAGCGCCAGATGGCCACCTGGGTGCCGGCCGCCGCGGTCTTCTCGGTGAGCGGCCCGGTGCCGGCCTTCTCGGCGAGGGCCGACAGGTCGTCGACCTGGGGGTAGGAGTGCTCCAGGATCCAGCGGATCCGGCCGGCGTTCCTGTTGGCGCCCAGCGAGGTCTGGTTCCAGGGGGTCTCCAGGTACTTCGCCTGGTCCTGGGTGGGGTTGTGGATGTCGATGCAGTACGTCTTGAGCTTGCCGCCGCCGTCGACGGTCATCTCGAAGAGGCCCGCGGGCAGCTTCTGGTCCTTGCCGTCCGTGTGGAGCACGGCGGTGTCGTACGTCTTCAGCCCGTCCAGGACCGCGGTCGCCCCGCCCTGGTGCGCGGGCGCCTCGTCGGCCACCGCACCGCCCGCGCCGACCAGCGCCCCGGCCATCACCAGACCGGACGCCACCACCGAGGCGGCCAGGCGGGCTATGCCCCGTCTCTGTCGGGGGCCGGCCGCCGCCGTGGCTGACGAAGCGGTCGCTGAAGAAGCAGAAAACACAGAATTCCCCTCCGGGCGAGACCCTCGCGCCCGGTGCGCGTGTGGGGAATGTCCCGCCAGTCGACTCAAGTGCCCTGTGAGTACTGGGAAATCCTAAGGACGGAGCGAAGCACAGTCCCCCGTCATACCGTCGGACAACCATTCCGAATCGGAATCGTTATCCCGGGTAACGTCCGCGCGGCGGATGACGGCCCGGCCCTCCGGCGTGGTAGGTCATGACACCGGCACCGGCTCGGCATCGGCCTTCTGACGCGCCGTCCGGCGCCGCGCCGCCGGACGCCCCCGGCGCTCGGGGGCCTGCTCGACGGCCTCCGGCTCCCCCTCCCGCTCCTCGGGCGCCCCCTCCTTCCGTACCGCCCAGAGGTCGGGCCCGGACTCCGCCGGACCCTCCCTGAGAGACGTCAGCCCCGGCTCACCCCTGACCACCCGCCGGAACGCCGACGTCCCGCGTGTCAGGTCATGGCCCACGGCCACCGCCTCGATGTCCACGAATGTCCGCCGCTGCCCCTCCCGTTCCTCCTCGCGCACCTTCAACCTGCCGTGCACCACCAGGGGTTCGCCCACGGAAACGGAACCCGTCAGATTCGCCGCGAGCGTGCGCCAGGCCCATACCGTGTAGAAGCTGGTGTGCCCGTCGGTCCAGAGCTCCTTGGTCCGGTCCCAGCGGCGCGGTGTCACCGCGAAACGGAACCGGGCCATTCCCCCGGCCGCGGTCTCCCGGAATTCCACACCGGTCGCCGCGTTGCCCACCAGCGTCACCAAGGTCTCGTTCATGAATTCGCCTCCCCTTCGGCCCGGACATTCAGTGATCGCGCTGTTGCGCCCGGTCACTGGTCCCATGCTGAAGGAGAGGCGGAATTCCTGCCGGAGCCTGTGGACTAACGGCCTGTTGTGGAAAACTCCGTCACCGCCACATACCGCTCGCGCACCTCGCGGTAGCGCACCAGCTCGGCCGCCACCGGGTCGAGCACCCGGGCCCGCCCGCAGGCCGCCGCCGCCTCGCGCAGCCGGCGCTCGGCCTCCTGGCCGTACCGCCGCGCGGGCCCCCGGGCCGCCGCCGCGCAGGACCACTCGACCAGCGGTCCGCCGATGATCCCCGCCAGCATCACCAGCGCGGGCGTCAGCAGTCCCGGCTCCAGTACGCCGATGATCTGGCCGGCCAGCCAGAGACCGCCGAAGATCTGCAGCAGGGTCATCGCCACCTGGGCGAGCACGGCCGCCGGCCACCAGGCGGGGCGCGGCGGCTTCGTGCGCGCGCCGGAGGCTCCCCCGTCGGCGGGTCCGGGCTCACCGGCGGCCGGTTCCGCGCCCCGGTTCTCCGTCGCCCCGGCCCGGCCGGACAGTTCGTCCAGCGCCTCGGGCAGGCCCTCCGCTCCGTGCACCGCCGCCTCGCGCACCGCCTGGGCCCAGGGGCCGGGCAGTCCGTCGGCGGCGTCGTCCGCGACCGTGCGCACGGCCTGTTCGACGCGTTGGCGCGCGGTGAGGTGTTCCTCGGGGGGCGCGGCGAGCGCCGTACGGTCCAGGCTGCCCGGCTGCCGCGTGGACTCGTACCAGCGCCAGAGGCGCAGCCACGGGGTGCCGCAGGCCCGTCCGGCGTTGCGGCGCCACTCCCGTTCGGCGGCCTGGCCCGCGGCGGCCGCTCCCACGGCCTCCGCCAGCCGGTCGGCGAACTCCTCTCGGGCCCGCTCCCCCAGTCCCGGCCGCCCCTCGGCGACGTACACCGGGCGGAGCCTGGCCGCCGCGGCGTCCACATCGGCGGAGAGCCGGCGGGTGGCCGCCGTGCGGTCCTGGACGAACCGGCCGAGCAGTTCCCGCAGTTCGCCGACGCCCTCACCGGTGAGGGCGGACAGCGGCAGGACGGTCGCGCCGGGTTCGCCGTGCTCGCCGAGGGCCATGCCGTCCTCGTCGAGCAGCCGGCGCAGGTCGTCCAGGACCTGGTCGGCCGCGTCGCCGGGCAGCCGGTCGATCTGGTTGAGGACGACGAAGGTGACTTCCGCGTGTCCGGCGAGGGGCCGCAGATAGCGCTCGTGCAGGGCGGCGTCCGCGTACTTCTCCGGGTCCACCACCCAGATCACCGCGTCGACCAGCGCCAGCACCCGGTCCACCTGGTCGCGGTGGCCGCGCGCCGCCGAGTCGTGGTCGGGCAGGTCGACCAGGACGAGGCCCTGGAGCGCCTCGTCGGCCGCCGTGCCGCCGGTCCCCGGCCGGCGCCTGAGCCGGCCGGGCACGGCCAGCCGGTCCAGCAGACCGGCGGCCCCGTCCGTCCAGGAGCAGGCGATCGGCGCCGCGGTGGTGGGCCTGCGGAGCCCGGTCTCGGAGATCTGGGCGCCGGCGAGGGCGTTGAAGAGGGCGGACTTGCCGCTGCCGCTGGCTCCCGCGATGGCGACGACGGTGTGCCGGGAGGAGAGCCGCTGCCGGGCGGCGGCCTCGTCGAGCACCCGGCCCGCCTCGGCGAGCGCGCTCCGGTCGAGCCGGGCCCGGGAGAGTCCGACGAGTTCGCGCAGGGCGTCCAGGCGCGGCACGAGGGGGCTGTCGGTGGCGTACGCCTCCACCTGGGGCCGTACGTCGTCCTCCGCAAGCGCCTCCGGGACCGCTTCGGGCGCGCCGTCCTCGGCGGCGGCCGAGGCCCGGCGGGCGATGAGCCCGTCGTCCCAGCCCGTGCCGGGCGTCTCCGGTGCGGAGCCCGTGCCGGGGGCGGCGGCCGCCTCCGGCCGGCGGTTCCTGCCCCGGCTGCGGCCCGGACCCTTGTCAGTGACGGCAGTCATCGCTGCCACCTCTCCTTCTGCAGTACGGACAGGGCGGCGATCAGTTCGGCCTGCGGTTCGGGGGCCACGTCGAGGGCGTCCAGGGGGGCGAGGCGCCGGTCGCGTTCGCCGCCGAGCACCTGGTCGAGGTAGCTGGTGAGCAGCGCGCCTCCCTTGTCGCGCAGCCGCAGCGCGCCCTGGGCCCCGATGCGTTCGGCGAGCTGTTCGCCGGCGGTACGGGTCCGGCGGCCGCCGAGCAGGGCTGCGGCCAGGAGCGCGGCGACGGTCTCGGGGTCGGGCGCGGTGTTGCGCTCCATCAGGCGGAGTTCTTCCTCGGCCAGTTCCTCCAGGACCCGGCGCCATCTGCGTACGGTCATGGCGATCCGGCCCCGGATGTCCTCGGCCGGTCCCCAGCCGCCGTCCTCCCGGCCGGCCGACTCGAAGGCGAAGAGCCCGGCGGCGGGTTCGCGCCGCCAGGTGGTGCGGATCTGCTCGTCGGCGGCGGCGACGGCGCACTCCAGGAGCGCGGCGAGGCTCTCCACCAGCGCGTCGAGCACTTCCTCGGAGGTGCTGTAGAGCGGGTAGCCGCGCCAGCGGGTCCGGGCGTCCCCGGCGAGCGCGCCGCCGTTCTGCAGCCGCCGCCGGACCCGGGCGCCCTCCTTGGCGTACGCGTCCTCGACCACACCGGTCAGCCGTACGGCGGCGGCGTACTGGGCGGCGACGGCCCCGGCGAGCGCCGGCATCCGGACGTCGAGGGAGTCGATGACCCCGGCGGCGGTCCGCCCGACCGCCTGCTGACGGGCCGCCGGGTCCTGGGCACGGTGGGTGAGCCAGGCACGCAGCGGGGCGACGGCGGTGGTGGGCAGCAGTCCGCTGCCTCCGCCCGCCGATTCGGGGAGTTCGGGGATGGTGAAGCGCGGCACCTCGCCGAGGCCGGCCTTGGTGAGCAGGGCGCCGTACTGCCGCGACACCTCGGCGAGCACCTGGTGCGGCACCCGGTCGAGCACGGTGACGAGCGAGGCGTTGTACTCCTTGGCGGTACGCAGCAGATGCCAGGGCACGGCGTCGGCGTACCGGGAGGCCGTGGTCACCATGACCCAGATGTCCGCCGCGCAGATGAGTTCGGCGGCCAGGACGCGGTTGCGGACGACGAGGGAGTCGATGTCGGGGGCGTCCAGCAGGGCGAGCCCGCGCGGCAGCCCGGCCGCGGTCTCGACGCGCAGCGCGGTCCCTTCCTCGGCCGCGTTCCCGTCGAATCCGTCGAGGTCGTCGCACTGGCCGGGGTCGGCGGACTCCTCGGGCGACAGCCAGACCCGGGTGAGCTGGGGCAGGACCCGGACGCCGGTGAACCAGTGGTGGTCGTCGGGGTGGCAGACGAGGACGGGGGTGCGCGTGGTCGGCCGGAGCACTCCGGCCTCACTGACCCGGCGCCCCACGAGGGAGTTGACGAGCGTCGACTTGCCGGCACCGGTCGATCCGCCGATGACGGCGAGCAGGGGGGCTTCGGGGTCCTTGAGCCTGGGCAGCAGATAGTCGTCGAGCTGCGCGAGCAGCTCGGTCCTGGTCTGCCGGGCACGTGGGGCCCCTGGGAGCGGGAGTGGAAGACGCACGGCAGCGACACGGTCGCGCAGGGCGGAAAGTGCGTCGATGAGCTGAGGCCGTACGTCCAAGGTCACCACATGCGAAGAATGCCCAATTTTGGCGCCTTTTTGAAGCGTATAGGCCCCTCTGCGCGCCGGTTCCCCCGTCCGGACAGAGGGGACGAGTGGGGCGCAGGCATAACGAGTGCACAACACCCGGGGCGTGAGGCGTCAAAAGCGGTGCACGAATCGCACCTACCTGCGATTATCGTTTCGCTTCACCGAACCTCCACATCGTGCCACGCAGGTGAAGCAACCGGGTCGAGCCAATCGGAGCCCTATCCTTGTCCCGGCAAGGTCACGGACCGCCCGGGTCCAGGGCTCCAGGTCACCGAAGCCACCACCCGGCCCCCGTAGCTCAGTGGATAGAGCAGGCGCCTTCTAAGCGCTTGGCCGCAGGTTCGAGTCCTGCCGGGGGCGCTTTCGCCCAGCCCGTATCAGGCCCTCCCTCGGGAGGGCCTTTTCAGCAGGCCACAGCACCGTAGCGAGGGTGTTGTAGTGACGGCGTAAGAGCGGGGATGCGTCCGCCTGCGTGAATCGATTCATCACAGCGGGTGAGCGGGACCCCCGCAGGCGTCGCGCCGAAGCTCTGCGGGGGCGGTGCACCCGGACCCCCTTCCCATCACCTCACCCTTCAACCATCAGAAGTTCCCCGTGCCCACCCATTGACTGCGCCCGCACCCCCCGTCTAGCTTCCGAGGAACTTGATTGAAACCTTTCACGTAGCCGCACAGTCCACCGCTCAGGAGCCCCTCATGAACATGCCCGTCAAGGGCCCGGATGCCGGACCGGCGCCGGGGCCGGTGCCGGTTCTGGCGTTGAAGGGGGTGAGCAAGTCCTTCGGGGCCGTGCGGGCGTTGCGGGATGTGTCGCTCGAACTCTTCCCCGGTGAGGCGCACGCGCTCGCCGGGGAGAACGGAGCGGGCAAGTCCACGCTCATCAAGGCGCTGGCCGGGGTGCACCGTCCTGACAACGGTGTCGTGCTCCTCGACGGGGAGCCCGTCGTCTTCCACGGGCCCGCCGGGGCGCGGGACGCCGGGATCGCCGTCATCTACCAGGAGCCGACGCTCTTCCCCGATCTGTCCATCGCCGAGAACATCTTCATGGGCCGTCAGCCCCGGCGTTCCTTCGGGCGGATCGACCGCAGGGCCGTGCGGGAGACGACGGCGGAGCTGATGGGGCGGCTGGGGGTCGACCTCGATCCGGACCGGCCCGCCCGCGGGCTCTCCATCGCCGACCAGCAGATCGTCGAGATCGCCAAGGCGCTCTCGTTCGACGCGCGGGTCCTGATCATGGACGAGCCGACGGCCGCGCTCACCGGCAGCGAGACGGCCCGGCTGTTCTCCGTCGTACGGACGCTGCGCGCCGAGGGCGCCGCGGTGCTGTTCATCTCGCACCGGCTCGACGAGATCTTCGAGCTGTGCCAGCGCGTCACCACCCTGCGCGACGGCCGCTGGATCGCCTCCGAGCCGCTGGACGGGCTCACCGAGGACGATCTCGTGCGCCGGATGGTCGGCCGGGATCTCGGTGAGCTCTATCCGAAGCAGGAGGCGGCCGTCGGTGAAGTGGCGCTGTCCGTGAGCCGGCTGACGCGGGAGGGGGTCTTCCGCGACGTGTCGTTCGAGGTGCGCCGGGGCGAGATCGTCGCGCTGGCCGGTCTCGTGGGGGCCGGCCGGACCGAGGTGGCACAGGCCGTCTTCGGGGTCGACCGGGCCGACGCGGGCGAGGTGCGGGTGAACGGCACCGCGCTGCGCGCCGGTTCGCCGACCGCCGCGATGGCCGCCGGGCTCGCCCTCGTACCCGAGGACCGCCGGCAGCGCGGGCTCGTCATGGAGATGTCCATCGAGCGCAACATCGGGCTCACCGGCCTCGGCGAGGTCCGCCGGAACGGGCTGGTCAGCCGGGCCCTGGAGCACGACCGCGCCGCCGACTGGGCGCTGCGGCTCCAGCTCAAGTACAGCAGGCTCGCCGACACCGTCGGGGTGCTGTCCGGGGGCAACCAGCAGAAGGTCGTGCTGGCCAAGTGGCTGGCCACCGAACCCACCGTACTCATCGTCGACGAGCCCACCCGGGGCATCGACGTCGGCACCAAGGCCGAGGTGCACCGGCTGCTCTCCGCGCTGGCCGCCGACGGCCTCGCGGTGCTGATGATCTCCTCCGACCTGCCCGAGGTGATCGGCATGGCCGACCGGGTCCTCGTCATGCACGAGGGCCGGCTCGTCGCCGAACTCCCGCGCGCGGACGCCACCGAGGAGAACGTCATGAAGGCCGCGACCGGACTCGGCGAAAGGACAGCGGCATGACCACCACCGTCGCCGGCCCGCCGGACAGCGGTCCCGAGGCGCCGGCCCGCAGTGCGGCCTCGCTCGTGGACACCGTGTTCCGGGCCCGGGAGATCTCCATCGCCGGGGCGCTGGTCCTGCTGATCCTCGGCACCTACCTGGCCAATCCGCGTTTCCTGTCCGACCAGGGCATCAAGGACCTGCTGCTCAACTCCTCCATCCTGGTGCTGCTCGCCGTCGGCCAGTCGGCCGTCGTCATCACCCGCAACATCGACCTGTCGGTCGGCTCGGTCGTCGGGCTCTCCGCCTTCGCCTGCGGGAAGTTCGTCGCCGGGACCGACCACGGTGTGCTCGTCGTGATGCTGCTCGGGATCGCGATCGGCGTGGTCTGCGGGCTGGTGTCCGGCGCGCTCGTCAGCTTCGGCCGGGTCCCGGCGCTCGTCGTGACGCTCGGCATGCTCTACATCATCCAGGGCGTCGACTACTGGTGGGCGCAGGGCGACCAGATCGGCGCCGCCGAGGTGCCGGACCCGATCCTGGGGCTCGGCAGCGGAAGCGTCCTGGGAGTGCCGTATCTGCCGCTGATCGCGGTGGTGCTGCTCGCCGCGACCGCGTACTTCCTGCGCAGCTACCGCTCGGGGCGCGAGCTGTACGCGATCGGGTCGAGCCCGGAGGCCGCGCTGCTGGCCGGGGTGCCGATCCGGCGCCGGATCCTGGCCGCGTACGCCTTCTCCGGGGCGGTGGCCGGGTTCGCCGGCACGCTCTGGCTCGCCCGGTTCGGCACGGTCGTCGCGGACAACGCGCACGGCTGGGAGCTGACCGTCGTGAGCGCCGTCGTCGTCGGCGGGGTCGCCATCACCGGCGGCACCGGGACCGTGTGGGGCGCCGCGCTGGGGGCCCTGCTGCTGACCACCATCGGCAGCGTGCTGGTGGTGCTGAAGGTCGACGCGTTCTGGCAGGGCGCCATCACCGGCGCGCTTCTGCTGCTGGCCATCAGCATCGACCGGATCGTGAACCTGAGGATGACCGCCGCACTGAGGAAGAGGAGCGCCCGGCATGGCAATGGCGCCTGAGACGCAGAAGGCGGAGCCCGCCGTGCCGGGCGCCGCGAGGACCAGGGGCTCGCTGCGGAGCCTGGCACTGCGGTGGGACACCGCGGTCGGCGCGCTGCTGGTGGCGGTCTTCGTGGCCGGGCTCGGCACCACGGACGGCTTCGGCTCGGCGGACAACCTCGCGTTCGCGTTCAACGACATCGCCGAAGTCGCCCTGATCGCCCTGCCGATGACGCTCCTCGTGGTCGCGGGCCAGGTCGATCTTTCGGTCGCCTCGATGCTGGGCCTGGGCAGTGCGCTGACCGGTGCGCTGTGGGACGCGGGCTGGGCGTTCGAGACGATCGTGCCGGTGGTGCTGCTGGTCGGCGTGGCCGGCGGGCTGCTCAACGGCTGGCTGGTCACCAGGGTCGGGCTGCCCTCGCTGGCCGTCACCATCGGCACGCTGGCGCTCTACCGGGGCCTGGCCTCGGTGGCGCTCGGCAGCGACGCGGTAACCGACTTCCCGCAGACGTACGCCGACTGGGCCGTGGACACCACCACGGTGCCGGGCACCTTCCTCACCTATCCCGTCCTGCTGTTCGTCGTGCTCGCCGTCGTCACCGCGGTGGTGCTGCACGCGACCGGGCTGGGGCGCTCCCTGTTCGCGATCGGGGCGCAGGAGGAGGCCGCGTACTTCGCGGGCATCCGGGTCAAGCGGATCAAGCTGCTGCTGTTCGTCGTGACCGGGCTGTTCTCCGCCTTCGCGGGGATCGTCTTCACCCTGCGCTACGGAAGTGCCCGCGCCGACAACGGACTCGGCTTCGAGATGCTCGTGATCGCCTCCGTGCTGCTCGGCGGCATCGACTTCGACGGCGGAAAGGGCACGCTCTTCGGTGCCGTCGCCGGGGTGCTGCTCATCGGCGTCCTGAAGAACCTGCTGACGCTCAACGACATCGCCAACGAGGTGCAGGTCATCGTGACCGGTCTGCTGCTCGTGGCCTCCGTCCTCACCCCGCGCGTCATCGCCGCCGTGGTCGAACGACGGCACCGGCGCGCCGCGGGCGCCCGGCCGTAACCCCTTCCATCCGCACTCCTCGAAAGGCACCCCGCCGCCATGACGCTCCGCACAGCCGCCGGTCGCCGCGCCGTCACCACCGCCGCCACCGCCCTCTCGCTCGCCGTCGCCCTCAGCGCCTGTTCCGGCACCACCAAGGACAGCGCCGACAAGGGGCCGGCGAAGTCCGGGGCCACCGCGAAGGCCGATCCGGGCGCGCCGCTGAAGAAGGGCCTGAAGCTGGCCTTCCTGCCCAAGCAGATCAACAACCCGTACGAGAAGATCGTCGACGACGCGGGGATCGCGGCCGCCAAGGAGTACGGCGGCACGGGCAAGGAGGTCGGCCCCTCGGACGCCAGCGCCTCCTCGCAGGTCAGCTACATCAACACGCTGATCCAGCAGCGCCAGGACGCGATCCTGGTCGCGGCCAACGACCCGAACGCGGTGTGCGGCCCGCTGAAGCAGGCCATGAAGAAGAACATCAAGGTCGTGGCGTACGACTCCGACACGGCGAAGGACTGCCGCCAGCTCTTCATCAACCAGGCCAGCTCCGAGGAGATCGGCCGCAGCCTGGTCCAGCACCTCGGTGAGCAGATCGACTACAAGGGCAAGATCGCGATCCTCTCGGCCACCCAGAACGCGACGAACCAGAACACCTGGATCGAGTTCATGAAGGACGAGCTGAAGCTGCCCAAGTACAAGGACATGAAGCTCGTGAAGGTGGCGTACGGGGACGACGCGGACCAGAAGTCGTTCCAGCAGACCCAGGGCCTGATGCAGGCCTACCCCGACCTCAAGGGCATCATCTCGCCCACCACGGTCGGCATCGCGGCCGCCGCCCGCTATCTGAGCGACTCCTCGTACAAGGGCAAGGTCGTGCTGAACGGCCTGGGCACGCCGAACCAGATGCGCAAGTACGTCAAGAACGACACCGTCGAGCAGTTCTCGCTGTGGAACCCGGAGGAGCTGGGCTACCTCGGCTCGTACGCGGCCGCGGCGCTGGCGTCCGGTCAGATCACCGGGGCCGAGGGCGAGAAGTTCAAGGCGGGCAAGCTCGGCGAGTACACGATCGGCAAGGACGGCGAGGTCATCCTCGGCAAGCCGACGGTCTTCGACAAGAAGAACATCGACCGGTTCGACTTCTGACCGCCCGCCCCCTTCGCCGGGAGTCCCTGAGCATGCAGCGTGTCTGCTTTCTGCTGAACGTACGCGAGGACCGCGTCGAGGAGTACCGCGCGCGCCATGCCGCGGTCTGGCCGGACATGCTCGCCGCGCTGTCCGCGGCGGGCTGGCACAACTACTCGCTCTTCCTGCGCGAGGACGGGCTGCTCGTCGGCTATCTGGAGACGGAGGACTTCGACGCGGCCCGGGAGGCGATGGCCGCCACCGATGTGAACGGGCGGTGGCAGCGCGAGATGGCGGACTTCTTCGAGCAGCCGGAGTCGGCGGACGAGGCGATGGTGCCGCTCACGGAGGTGTTCCACCTGGCGTGAGGCCCGGAAGCGGCGCGGCTACCTCGCGGCGACGACCAGCAGGGCGAAGGCGGCGAGCGAGAACGCGGTCCGGACCTGGTGCAGCAGGTTCCAGCGGGCCTCGAACGCGGTCCGGGCCGCGCTGTCGGGTTCCGTTCCCTCGGAGGCGGCCAGCGCCTTGTTCAGGGGGATGTTGCCCGCGATCGTGATCAGGTGCGAGACGACCGCGCAGACCAGCGCCGCGGTCACCGCGGGCCATCCCGCTTCGCCCCGTCCGGTGGCCAGCACGGCGGCCGGGAAGGCGATCACACCGAGGAAGAGGACCAGGAACGCGGGTCCGGGGACCTTCTCGTTGAAGCGGCGCATCGCGGCCGTGAAGCCGTCGTCGGGCAGCTGCGCCAGTCCGGGCATGACCGCGATCAGGAACGTCAGCAGAAAGCCCGCGTAGAGGCCGTTGGCGATCACGGCGAGAGTGAGGGACAGGGAGGTCATGGCCTCATCATGACGCGGCGAGGGCGGCCGCACAGCCGAAATTCGCAAGGCTGTGCGAGCCTCCCTTCCGGCCGGCCCGCTCAGTCCATCTCGCCCTCCTGCGCACCGGCTCCGGTGTCCTCGTGGCCGCCCTTGAGCCGGTCCGCCTGGCCGATCGCCGTGGCCAGCTTCGCCACCGAGTCGTCCTCGGTGCGTGCGGCCAGCTCCTTGGCCCGGGAGGCCAGTTCACCGAGTCCGGGTGCGCCCGGAAGCGAGCCGCCGCGCAGACGGTCCGCGAAGTAGGCCGCCACGGCCGTCACCTGGAGCCGGGTGCTCCGGTTGCCCCACAGCTTCCCGGAGAGCGCGCCGGTCTCCACCGAGCCCGCCTTCTCGTGCGGGGCGCGGGACTTGGGGTCCAGCCAGCGCACGGTCGCGGTGGCCACATGGCCCGAGGCGCCGTCCCGCAGCCGCACGGCGTACAGCGCCGTGACCGTGTGGCCGGGCCCGACCTCGCCGCCGTCCACGCTGTCGTCGCGGAAGTCCTCGTCGGCGACCTTGCGGTCCTCGTAGCCGATCAGCCTGAACTTCTCCACGGTCTTCGGGTCGAAGGCGACCTGGGCCTTGGCATCGCGGGCCGTCAGCTCCAGGTGCGCGGGCAGCTGGTCGACGAAGACCTTGCGGGCCTGTTCCTCGTCGGCGATGTACGTGGTGTGGCCGTCGCCCTTGTCGGTGAGCTGCTCCATGAAGGCGTCGCCGTAGTCGCTGCCGACGCCGACCCCGAAGAGGGTGATGCCGTAGTCGCGGCGGGCGTCGGCGATCCGTTCGAGGATGGCGTCGGCGTCGGTCTCGCCGGTGTTGGCCAGCGCGTCGGAGAGCAGGACGACACGGTTGTTGGCGCCCTTGCGGTGGCCCTCGACCGCCTCCTCGTACCCGCGCCTGATGCCCGCGCCCACATTGGTGGAGGCGGCGGACTCCATGGAGTCGACCGCGTCGTGGATCCTGCCCCGGTGGTCCCGCAGCCGGGTCATCGGCAGCACGGTCTTCGCCTCGTCGCTGAAGGTGACCAGGGATACCGCGTCGTCGTCGCGCAGTTCGTCGGTGAGGATGCCGAGGGAGGTCTTCACCAGGCCGAGGCGGTCGGGCGAGTCCATCGATCCGGAGATGTCCACGACGAAGGTGAGGGCTGCGGGCGGCCGTTCGGCGGCGGGCGGCGCGGCCCTGGTCGCCAGGCCGACCCGTACGAGCGACCAGTCGTCGTCCTTCCCGCCGGCCCGGGCGCCGTCGACGGAGACCGTGAAGCCGTTGCCGTCGGGGCGGCGGTAGCCCTGGCGGAAGCTGTTGACGAACTCCTCCGGCCGCACGCTCTGCGGACCTGGCAGGTGCCCGTCGGCCAGGGTGCGGCGCGCATAGCCGTAGGAGGCGGTGTCCACGTCCAGGGCGAAGGTGGAGAGGTAGTCGGGCGGTGCGGACTCCTTCAGCCGGTCCGCCCCGTCCGTGCCCTTGTCCTTCGCCCCCTCCTCGGCCGCCCCGCCGGTCGCGGCCGGTGCGGGGACGGGCGCGCCCCGCCGGTCCCCGGCGGACGACTTGCCGCCGTTGCCCTCCCCCGAGCAGCCGGTGAGCAGCACCCCACCCGCCAGCAGAAGCCCCACGGCCCCCCGGTACATCCGTGTGCGGTGCGTTCGTGTGCGGTGCGTCCGTGTGCTGCGTTCCATCCCGTACCCCCCGGTGTCGTCGTGTCAGCACTTGTGAATGTGACGTACGAGCGGGGGCGGCGGAGCCGGCGAAGGAGTTGCGGAACGATCTCGATGCGGCAACGGAGGGCTGGATTCCGGCGGAATATCAAGGTCAGGACACGATGTCCTTACGGCTGAACCCCCGGAAGGCGAGAGCGAACAGGATCAGGGCATACGTCACCGAGACGGCTGCGCCCTTGGCCATGCCGCCCCATTCGAGGTCGGGCTGGAGGGCGTCGGCCCAGGCGAACTGCCAGTGGGCGGGCAGGAAGTCGCGCCAGGAGCCGAGTGCGGTGACCGCGTCCAGGACGTTGCCGACGATGGTCAGCCCGACCGCTCCCCCGACCGCCCCGAGCGGGGCGTCGGTCTTCGTCGACAGCCAGAACGCCAGCCCCGCGGTGACGAGTTGCGAGACGAAGACGAAGGCGACGACGAGGGCGAGCCTCGGCACGGTGTCGCCAGTCGCCAGCGCGCCTCCGGTGGGCAGTTCGAGCGGGCCCCAGCCGTACGCGGCGGCGCCGGCGGCCAGGGCGACGAGCGGGAGCAGCACCATCGCGGCGAGGCTGAAGCCGAGCGCCACGACGAGCTTGCTCCACAGCAGCCTGGCCCGGGGCACGGGCGCGGCCAGCAGGTAGCGCAGCGAGGACCAGCTCGCCTCGGAGGCCACGGTGTCGCCGCAGAACAGCGCCACCGGGACGACGAGCAGGAAGCCGGCCGAGACGAACAGGCAGGTCGCGGCGAAGTTCGCGGCGGACGCGGTCGCGGTGTCCATCAGGGTGATGCGGTCGCCGCCGCCGGGCCCGCCGTCCGGGGTGCCGCCGATCGCGAACGCGATGATCAGGACGAACGGCAGGGCGGCCAGCACCCCGCCCATGAGCAGGGTGCGCCGCCTGCGCAGCTGGCGCACCGCCTCGACGCGCAGCGGCAGGGTGTGCCGGGCGCGGTAGCCGGGCGCCTCGGGGGCCTCGGTGGCCTCGGCTGCGGTACTCATGCGGAGCCTCCGGAGATCAGGGTGAGGAACGCGTCCTCCAGGCGGCGGTGCGGTCCGACGCCGGTCAGCGGCACGTCGAGCCGGACCAGTTCGGCGATCAGCTGCGGCGGGGTCACCCCGTCGAGCCGGACCAGCAGCCCGTGCCCGTCGTCCGTGCGGACGGCGGATCCGATGCCGGGGAGGGCGGCGATCTTCTCCACGAGGGGTTCGGTGAGTTCGTCCGCCGCGGTGACGAGGAGCATGTCGCCTGAGCCGGTGATCTCGGCGACCGGTCCGGCCTGGACGAGCCGGCCCCGGTCCATGACGACCAGATGGGTGCAGGACTGTTCGACCTCGGACAGGAGGTGGCTGGAGACGATGACGGTACGGCCGCCTGCCGCGTACCGGATCATCACGTCCCGCATCTCGCGGATCTGGGGCGGGTCCAGGCCGTTGGTCGGTTCGTCGAGGATGAGCAGGTCCGGCATGCCGAGCATGGCCTGCGCGATGGCGAGGCGCTGGCGCATGCCCTGGGAGTAGGTGCGGACGGCGCGGGCCAGTGCGTCGCCGAGTCCGGCGATCTCCAGGGCCTCCTCCAGGTGCGCGTCCTCGGCGGGACGCCCGGTGGCCTGCCAGTACAGCTCCAGGTTGGCGCGGCCGGACAGATGCGGCAGGAATCCGGCGCCCTCGACGAAGGACCCGACCCGGGAGAGCACGGGCGCGCCGGGCCGGACGGCCCGGCCGAAGACGCGGATCTCGCCGTCGTCGGGGGTGATGAGCCCCATGAGCATGCGCAGGGTGGTGGTCTTGCCGGCACCGTTCGGCCCGAGGAGCCCGAGCACCTGGCCCTTCTCGACGCGGAAGGACAGGTCGCGCACGGCATAGCGGTCGGCGGACTTGGCGTACTTCTTCGACAGGCCGGTGATCTGCAGCGGTACGTCGGCGAGCGCGGGGTCCGGTGCCGGGGTGGCGCCGTGGCGGCGGGCGGTCAGCAGCAGGGCGGCGGCGATCACGAGGGCGGCGGCCGGCAGCCCCCAGGTCCACCAGGGCAGGGCGGCCGACGCGGTGGTGAGCGCGGGGGCGGTGGGCAGGGACAGGGGTCCGTCGAGGGAGACGGTGTACGTGGTCGGCGCGGCGGGTGACGCGTAGCCGAGGTCGGTCGCGGCGAGGACGAGGCGGAGCCGGTGGCCGGAGTCGAGTTCGTGGTCGACGGCGGGCAGCGTCAGCTCCAGGGGCCTGCCCTGCCGGTCGGGGGTGATCCGGTAGGGGGCGACGAGCTGGGAGGGCAGCACCTGCTGCTTGCCGTCCGGCGAGACGTCGTAGACCTTGCCGAACAGGACGGCGTCGCCCTGGCCCGCTTTCACGGTCACGCGGACGGTCGGTGAGCCGGTGACGCGGCGCGCGGTGGTGAGCGGGGCGGAGTCGAACCGGGCGTGCTGGCCGGGGAAGTCGATGGAGAGGCCGACGCCGAGGGTGGACAGCTGGGCGAGTCCGCCGCCGACGCCGGGGACGGCGGAGACGGCCTGCGGGCTGCCGCCGGCGGGGTTGTCGAACGTCTGCGTCCCCCCATGCAGTTCGACGGTCTCCCGGCCGCTGCGCAGCCCCGGATAGGTGTCGCTGCTCGCGCCCCGGGTGAGGGCGGCGCCGTCGGTGGAGTCGATGCCGCCGGTGCGGGTGACACGGAAGCCGGGGCCGGTGTCGGCGCCCTTGTCGTCCTTGAGGTAGCGGTCGAACCAGGCTCCGACGCGCCGTTGCACCCGGTCGGTCTCCGGGTCGCCGCCGTCGTGCCCGCCGGCGATCCAGTCGACGGCGACGGGGGCGCCGTTGGCCTCGATGGCCCTGGCCATGGCGTCGGCCTGGCCGAGGGGGAAGAGGGAGTCGGTCTGCCCCTGGACGATGAGCGCGGGGACCTTGATGCGGTCGGCGACGGCGCTCGGGGAGCGTTCGGTGAGCAGGGCGCGGGCGGCGGCGTCCGGCTTGCCGCTGACGGCGACGCGCTCGTACATCTCGCAGAGCCGCTTCTCGAAGTTCCCGCAGCCGCCGCCGGTGGTGACGAAGATCCCGGCCCAGAGCTTCTTGAACACCCCGTCGGGGAACAGCGCGTCGGCGAGGTTCCAGTAGGTGATCTCCGGGGCGATGGCGTCCACGCGCCGGTCGTGTCCGGCGGCGAGGAGGGAGACGGCGCCGCCGTAGGAGGCGCCGGTCACGCCGACCCGGGGGTCCCCCTTCGCGTCGAGCCGCACCTCGGGCCGTTGCGCGAGCCAGTCGATCAGCCGGGAGACGTCCCTGACCTCGCGGTCGGGCGCGTTGAGCGAGATCCTGCCTCCCGACGTGCCGAAGCCGCGCGCGGACCAGGTCAGCACGGCGTACCCGCCGGCGGCCAGCCGCTCGGCCTGGGCCCGGGTCTCGGCCTTGCTGCCGCCGAAGCCGTGGCCGATGAGCACGGCCGGGCGGCGCCGGGTGCCGCCGTCGGTGAAGTACGAGGTGTCCAGGGACACCCCGTCGACGCGCATCATCCGGTCCTCGCGGTGCACGGCCGGCGCGCTGTCGTCGGCCACGGCGGTCCAGGTGCCCGCCCCGGCCAGCACGACGAGCGCGGCGACACCCGCGGCCCACCGCCCTCGCCTGCGGGGCAGCAGCCGCCGCCACCGGGACGTACGCGCAATAGGGGTCTCCATGTCCCGAGCCTAAGCGGCCCGCCACCCCGCCCACGCTGCCGCCAGGGGGAACTGCCGGGCCTCCTCAAGGCGTACGGCACGGGGCCGGCGTACTCCGGCTGCGGTATGCCGCGCACGGGCCGTTTATTGCGTCGCGTGCCGTCCGGCGGGCTGGAACGCTGCTGCCATGGAACATGCGGAGGTACTGCTGATAGGCGGGCGCGCGGGCGTCGGGAAGACGACTGCGGCCTGGGAGGTGTCGGCGCAACTGCGGGAGGCCGGGGCCGCGCACGTGGTCGTCGACGGCGACTCGCTCAACGCGGTGCATCCCGCGCCCGAGGGCGATCCGCACCGCGCGCTGATCACCGAACGGAATCTGACGGCGGTGTGGGCGAACTACGCCGCTCTGGGGCTGCGCCGCCTCGTCTACACCAACACGGTCAGTGTGCTGGCCGGTTCGGCGGGCATGTTCGAGCGCGCGATGGGCGCCGATGTGCGGATCGTACGGGTGCTGCTCACCGCGTCCGACGAGACGGCCACCGAGCGGCTCACCGGCCGCGAGCTGGGTTCCGAGCTGGAGCACGAGCTCAGGAGCAGCGCCCGCAAGGCCCGGCTGCTCGACGAGCAGGCACCGCCGGACGCCGTGCGGGTGGCGACGGACGGGCGGAGCGTGGTGGACATCGCGCGGGAGATCGTGTCCGTGACGGGGTGGGCCGGCTGACTAGGGCCCGTCCGGCAGCGGGGTGCCCGGTGGGGTCGGGTACGGGGACTCCTCGGGGAGGAGCCGGGTGGCCGCTGCCTCATTGCCTGCCCTGAGCAGGTCGTGTGTCTCGCGGGCGAGCGGGGTGACGTCGCGGATCTGGACCGTCCACTCGTCCGCGTAGCGCCGCGCCGCCTCGCCCGACAGGCCGAGTTGGAGGGAGCGGTGGGGCAGGCGGTTGAGGTGCAGGTCGCGTTCGGGGTCCCACTGGACGCGGGCGGGGGCCCGGCGCAGGTCGCGCTGCCAGGTGGCGCGGTCGGGGTGGACGCCCCTTTCGTAGTGGGAGAGTTCGGCGTGGGACAGGGCCCAGTCGAAGCCCTCGCGGGTGATCTCGACGGCGAGGACGGTCTCCTGGCCCTCCTTCGTGGCCCAGCCGCAGCGGTACATCATCCACAGGAAGCTCGGCTTGATCCACGTCATGCGGTCCCGCTTCCAGGCGGGCGGGAAGCGGCCGTCGCGGGCGGCGGGCAGGCCCAGGGACGGGGGGTACGCCTGGTAGACGGTGACGGTCGTGTCGGTGTGGAGCGCGCGGATCTGGTGCGTCGGCAGGGTCGGTGCGGTCATGCGCCCATCCCAGCACCGGGGACGCGCGGCAGGCCAACGGGTTTTCCGACGCGGTGTCATGCGCGGCTGCTGACATTCGTCATACGGAGGTGAGGACACCTGACTCTGCCGGGGACCGGGGTCCGCGGGCCAGTCTTTACCCATCGGAAGCGGGCGCCGCAGGGGCCTCGCCGAGACGGGAGGAACCCCTCATGAGCAGCCCGGCCGCCACTCTCACCGCACCTGTCGCGGCGCCCGTCGCCGGCACCCCGGCCGAGGCCGCCGCGTTCACCCCGCGCAGGGCGCTGCTGGACAGCCTGATGCCGCTGCTGGTGGATGTCGGGGTGCCGCTCGTCTCGTACTACGTGCTGAAGGCCGCGGGTCTGGGCACGTTCGGCGCGCTGGCCTGGAGCAGTGTGGTGCCGGCGGTGCGGACCGCGTGGGGTGTGGCGCGGGACCGGCGGCTCAACGCCCTTGCGGCGCTGATGGTGTCGGTCAACGCGGTGGGGCTGCTGCTCAGCCTGGTGGCCGGTGACCCCCGGCTGATGCTCCTCAAGGACAGCGCGGTGAGCAGCACCATCGGTCTGGTGGTCCTGGTGACGGCGCTGCGGGGCAGGCCGATGATGACGGCGGGGCTGCGGCCGTGGCTGACGCGGGGCGAGGCCGTCAAGTCGGCCGCCTGGCAGCGGCTTTCGACGGAGTCGACGGCGTTCCGCAGGGCCGAGGTGCGGTTCTCGGCGGTCTGGGGCGCGGCGCTGGTCGCCGAGTGCGCGGTGCGGGCCGTGGGCGCGTACACCCTGCCGGTCGAGACGATGGTGTGGGCCGGCACGGTCGTCCTGGGGGTCGCGATGGTGCTGGCGTTCGTCGTCTCGGGCCGGATCGCGGTCGCCCCGATGGAGCGGATGATCGAGGACGCCGCCGCCGAGGAGCGCTGAGCGCCCGGCACCCTCCCCGAGAACACCGCAGGGCCGCCCCGGGGGAGCGGCCCTGCGGTCATGTCGCGCGTCCCTGGTCAGTGGTTACGGGGGAACCCCAGGTCCACGCCGGCGGGGGCGTCGGCCGGGTCCGGCCAGCGGGTCGTGGTGACCTTGCCGCGGGTGTAGAAGTGCACGCCGTCGTTGCCGTAGATGTGGTGGTCGCCGAAGAGCGAGTCCTTCCAGCCACCGAAGGAGTGGTAGCCCACCGGCACCGGGATCGGGACGTTGATGCCGACCATGCCGGCCTCGATCTCCAGCTGGAAGCGGCGGGCGGCGCCGCCGTCGCGGGTGAAGATCGCGGTGCCGTTGCCGAACGGCGAGGCGTTCATCAGCGCCACGCCCTCCTCGTACGTGTCCACGCGCAGTACGCACAGGACCGGGCCGAAGATCTCGTCCTTGTACGCGTCCGAGTCGGTGGAGACGTGGTCGAGGAGGGAGAGGCCGATCCAGTGGCCGTTCTCGAAGCCCTCGACGGTGTATCCGGTGCCGTCGAGGACGACCTCGGCGCCCTGGGCCGCCGCGCCGGTGACATAGGAGGCGACCTTGTCGCGGTGGGCGGCGGTGATCAGCGGGCCCATCTCGGACGTCTCGTCGTTGCCCGGACCGATCTTGATCTTCTCGGCGCGCTCCTTGATCCGCGCGACGAGGTCGTCGCCGACCGCGCCGACGGCGACGACGGCGGAGATCGCCATGCAGCGCTCGCCCGCCGAGCCGTACGCGGCGGAGACCGCGGCGTCGGCGGCGGCGTCCAGGTCCGCGTCGGGCAGCACCAGCATGTGGTTCTTCGCGCCGCCGAGGGCCTGGACGCGCTTGCCGTTGGCGGAGGCGGTGGCGTGGATGTAGCGGGCGATCGGGGTCGAGCCGACGAAGGAGACGACGGAGACGTCCGGGTGGTTCAGCAGGCCGTCGACGGCGACCTTGTCACCGTGCAGGACGTTCAGCACACCGTCCGGCAGACCGGCCTCGGAGGCCAGCTCGGCCAGCAGATTGGCGGCCGACGGGTCCTTCTCGCTGGGCTTGAGCACGAAGGTGTTGCCGCAGGCGATGGCGAGCGGGAACATCCACATCGGCACCATGGCCGGGAAGTTGAACGGCGTGATGCCGGCGACGACACCGATCGACTGGCGGATCGAGGAGACATCGACCCGGTTGGACACCTGGGTGGACAGCTCGCCCTTGAGCTGGGTGGTGATGCCGCAGGCCAGCTCGACGATCTCCAGACCGCGGGCCACCTCGCCGAGCGCGTCGGAGTGCACCTTGCCGTGCTCGGCGGTGATCAGCGCGGCGATCTCGTCGCGGTGGGCGTCCAGCAGCGCGCGGTAGCGGAAGAGGATCGCGGTCCGCGTGGACAGCGAGGACGTGCCCCACGTCGCGTACGCCGCCTTCGCCGAGGCCACCGCCGCGTCGACCTCCTCCGGGGAGGCCAGCGCGACCTGGGTGGTGACGGCTCCGGTGGCCGGGTCGGTGACCGGGCCGTAGTTGCCCGACGCGCCCTCGACGGTCTTGCCACCGATCCAGTGGTTGACGGTCTTCATGCTGTGACTCCTTCAGAGGTGGCGGCGTCGGTCGGCGACGTGACGTTCGTACTCTTCCCGGGCTTCTACCGCCGACGGGCGAGTGGCCGTTTCGGCTACGGGAACATCCCACCACGCCTGTGCGGGAGGGGGCCCCGACACTGTGTCGGGCGTTTCGGTCTCGACGTAGACACAAGTGGGACGGTCCGCGGCACGCGCCTCGGCGAGCGCTTCGCGCAGCTCGCCCACCGTCCCGGCGCGCAGCACCCGCATCCCGAGCGAGGCGGCGTTCGCCGCGAGGTCGACGGGGAGCGGGGGGCCGGTGAAGCCCCCGTCCGGCGCACGGTGCCGGTAGGCCGTACCGAAGCGCTCGCCGCCGGTGGACGCGGAGAGGCCGCCGATCGAGGCGTAGCCGTGGTTCTGCAGGACGACGAGCTTGACGGGCAGGTTCTCCTGGACGGCGGTGACGATCTCGGTGGGGTTCATGAGGTACGTGCCGTCGCCGACGAGCGCCCAGACGGGGCGGCCCAGGGCGGCGAGCCGGACGCCGATCGCGGCCGGGATCTCGTAGCCCATGCAGGAGTAGCCGTACTCCACGTGGTACTGGTCCGGGGAGCGGGTCCGCCAGAGTCTGTGCAGGTCGCCGGGGAGCGAACCGGCGGCGTTGATCAGGATGTCCTCGTCGGTGACCAGCTCGTCCAGCAGACCGAGGACCTGGGTCTGGGTGGGGCGGGCGCCCGGGTCCGGGGTGGCGAAGGCGGCGTCGACGCGCCGCTCCCAGCGGGCCTTGGCCTTTGTGTACTCGCTCTCGTACGCCGCGTCGGTGCGGAAGTGGCCGGCGGCCAGGGCGGTGGTGAGGGCCTCGATCGCGGTGCGGGCGTCGGCGACGAGCGGGAGTGCGGCGAGCTTGTGGGCGTCGAAGGCGGTGAGGTTGAGGTTGAGGAAGCGGACGCCGGGGTTCTGGAAGAGGGTGGCGGACGCGGTGGTGAAGTCGCTGTAGCGGGTGCCGATCCCGATGACCAGGTCGGCGGTGCGGGCCAGGTCGTCGGCAGTGGCGGTGCCGGTGTGGCCGATGCCGCCGACGTCGGCGGGGTGGTCGTGGCGCAGGGAGCCCTTGCCGGCCTGGGTGGAGGCGACGGGGATGCGGGTGGCGGCGGCGAACGCGGCGAGGGCCTCCTCGGCCGCGCTGTGGTGGACCCCGCCGCCCGCGACGATCAGCGGGCGCCGGGCGGCGCGCACCGCCCGCACCGCCCGGTCGAGCTCGTCCGGGTCGGGCGCCGGGCGGCGTACGTGCCAGACGCGCTCGGCGAAGAACTCCTCGGGCCAGTCGTACGCCTCGGCCTGGACGTCCTGCGGCAGGGCGAGGGTGACCGCGCCGGTCTCCGCCGGGTCGGCGAGAACCCCCACGGCCCGCAGCGCGGCCGGGATCAGCGCCTCGGGTCGGGTGATCCGGTCGAAGTAGCGCGAGACGGGCCGCAGGCAGTCGTTGACGGAGACGTCGCCCGCGAACGGCGTCTCCAGCTGCTGGAGCACGGGGTCTGCGGGGCGGGTCGCGAAGGTGTCGCCGGGCAGCAGCAGGACCGGGAGGTGGTTGACGGTGGCGAGGGCGGCGCCGGTGACGAGGTTGGTGGCGCCGGGGCCGATGGAGGTGGTGACGGCGTGCGCGGAGAGCCGGCCGGACTGGCGGGCGTAGCCGACGGCGGCGTGCACCATGGCCTGTTCGCTGCGGCCCTGGAAGTAGGGCATGGCGGACCCGGTCTCCAGGAGCGCCTGGCCGATGCCCGCGACGTTGCCGTGGCCGAAGATCCCCCAGGTGGCGCCGATCAGCCGGTGGCGGCGGCCGTCGCGCTCGGTGTACTGGCGGGCGAGGAAGGCGATCAGGGCCTGGGCGGTGGTGAGCCGGCGGGTCTGCGGCGAGGTCATGCGCGGGCCTCCGGTCCGGGGAGCGGGAGCCGGGGGTCCACCGGCTGGTCCGGCCAGGTGTCGCGGATCCAGGCGTGGTCGGGGTGGTCGCTGATCAGCCACTCCCGCTCCCCCGGCCCCGCCATCACGTTGAGGTAGTACAGGGTGCGGCCGGGCGGGGCGATGGAGGGGCCGTGCCAGCCGTCCGGGATGAGAACCGTGTCGCCGCTGCGGACCTCGGCGAGGACGTCCGTACCGCCGGGCCGGGAGGGCGACACGCGGTGGTAGCCGAGGCCGCCGTCCTCCACCTCGAAGTAGTAGATCTCCTCCAGGACCGATTCCTCGCCCGGGCGGTGCTCGTCGTGCTTGTGCGGCGGGTAGGAGGACCAGTTGCCCCCGGGGGTGAGGACCTCGACGGCGATCAGCCGGTCGCAGGCGAAGGCGTCGGCCGCGGCGAAGTTGTGGACCTGCCGGGAGCAGGGGCCGGAGCCGCGCAGCTCGACGCGTACCTCCGGCGCGGGGCCGTAGCGAGCGGGGAGTCGTCGCTCGCACTTCGCTCCTGCCAGGGCGAAGCGGCCGCCTGCGCCGGAGGCGATCTGTGCGTGGGCGTCACGCGGCACGTACGCGAAGTCGGATACCCCGCTGAACACGCTTCTCCGGCCCAGCAGTTCAAAGATCTCATCTGCGATCTGCACCGTACAGCCACCGGTCAACGGCAGTACGATCCACTCGCTCTCTCCGGTGACAAGTGTGTGAACACCTCCCGGCTCCAGCTCCAGCACGCGCAGCCCGGACCGGTCCCAGCCGGCCCGTTCGGGGCCGATGTCCAGGGCGTAGGGGCCGTTCGCCGTGGAGCCGGCGGGCAGGTGGTGGCGCGTTTCTCCGGTCATGGTCATGCCCCTTCCCCGTCGGCGGCGCCCGGTTCGAGCAGCGAGACGGCGGTGTCGACGGCGGCGGTGACGTCCCCGTCGGCCGGGTAGAGCAGCGAGCGCCCCACCACAAGGCCCCGGACGGTCGGCAGCCGCAGCGCGGCGCGCCATTTCCCGTACGCCGCGTCCTGGTCGTCGCCCACCTCGCCGCCCAGCAGGACGGCGGGCAGCGTCGAGCTCTCCATGACCCGTGCCATGTCCTCGGGCCGCTCGGTGACGGGCACCTTGAGCCAGGTGTACGCGGAGGTGCCGGCCAGCCCGGAGGCGATGGCGATGGCGGTGCTGACGGCGCCGGCGCTCAGGTCGTTGCGGACCTTGCCGCCGGTGCGGCGGCAGAGGAAGGGCTCGACGAAGACCGGCAGCCGGTGGGCGGCCATGGCGTCGATGGCGCGGGCGGTGGTGTGGAGCGTGTCGAGGGAGCCGGGGTCGTGGTAGTCGATGCGCAGCAGGAGCTTCCCGGCGTCGAAGCCGAGGCGGGCCAGGTCCTCGGGGCGGTGGCCGGTGAAGCGGTCGTCCAGTTCGAAGGCGGCGCCGGCCAGCCCGCCCCGGTTCATCGAACCGATGACGACCTTGTTCTCCAGGGCGCCCAGGAGCAGCAGGTCGTCGAGGATGTCGGCGGTGGCGAGGACGCCGTCGACGCCGGGGCGGGAGAGGGCGAGGCAGAGCCGTTCGAGGAGTTCGAAGCGGTTGGCCATGGCCAGTTCGCGTCCGCCGACCGCGAGCGCGCCCCGGGCGGGGTGGTCCGCGGCGACGATCATCAGCCGGCCCCGGCCGGTGACGAGCGGCCGTCTGGTGCGCCGGGCGGCGGCTTCGGCGACGGCCTCGGGGTGGTGCATGCGCAGCCCGACGAGGTCGGACAGCCCGGCGGCCGCAGGGGTCATGTGGCGGCTCCGGCGGGGCGGGAGGTGACGGCGCCCTCGGCGAGAGCGGCCTCGACCTCGGACGGGAACGGCATGGCGGAGGAGCAGGCGAGGCGGGAGGCGACGATGGCCCCGGCGGCGTTGGCGTACCGCATGACGCGGGCGATCTCCCAGCCGGCGAGCAGTCCGTGGCAGAGCGCGCCGCCGAACGCGTCGCCCGAGCCGAGGCCGTTGACCACCTCGACGCGCAGCGGCGGGACATCGGCGACCGTGCCGTCGCGGTGGACGGCGAGGACTCCGGCGGGGCCCTGTTTGACGACGGCCAGCTCGACGCCCGCTTCGATCAGCGCGCGGGCCGCCGCGTACGGCTCGCGCTGGCCGGTCGCGATCTCGCACTCGTCGAGGTTGCCCACGGCGACGGTGGCGTGCGCGAGGGCCTCGCGGTAGCGGGCGGGGGCCGCGCCGGGGCCGGACTCCTGCCCGGTGTCCCAGAACATCGGCCGCCAGTCGAGGTCGAAGACCGTGAGCCCGGACCGGTCGCGGGCGCGCAGGGCCGCCAGCGTCGCCGTCCGGCTCGGTTCGGCGCACAGCCCGGTGCCGGTCATCCAGAACACCCGGGCGGAGCCGACGGCTTCCAGGTCGAGTTCCCCCTCATGGATCTCCAGGTCGGGGGCCTTGGGCTGCCGGTAGAAGTAGAGGGGGAAGTCGTCGGGCGGGAAGATCTCGCAGAAGGTGACCGGCGTCGGGTAGGCGGCGACGGGGGTCACCCACCGGTCGTCCACGCCGAACTCCCGCAGCTGCTGGTGGAGATAGTCGCCGAAGGGGTCCTGGCCGGTCCGGGTCACCACGGCGGCGCGCCGGCCGAGCCGGGCCGCCGCGACGGCCACATTGGTGGGCGAGCCGCCGAGGAACTTCCCGAAGGTGTCCACCCCGGCCAGGGGCAGACCGCTCTGCAGAGGGTAGAGATCCACCCCGATGCGCCCCATCGTGATCACGTCGTACGGCTCAGGCATTCAGCGTCCCTTCGACTGCCGGTCCGGGGCCGGCTGCCGTGGCGGCCGGTCTCCGGTCTAACTCCTGCCCGGGACCGCTGTCAATAATTTGTACGGACATACGGACGAATGCTTGACACTCGTCTCCCGGGCCCCCGAGGCTGGCCGGTATGACCTCATCCGCGTCCGCCCCGGCCCGTATCCGTATCGGCTCAGCGCCCGACTCCTGGGGGGTGTGGTTCCCCGACGACCCGCGGCAGGTGCCCTGGCAGCGGTTCCTCAACGAGGTCTCCGCCGCAGGGTACGAATGGATCGAGCTCGGTCCCTACGGCTACCTCCCCACCGACCCGGCCCGCCTCCTCGACGAGACCCGCAGCCGCGGGCTCACCGTTTCGGCGGGCACCGTTTTCACCGGATTGCACCACGGTCCGGACCTCTGGGACCGGACCTGGGCGCATGTCGCCGCCATCGCGGCCCTCACGCGGGCGATGGGCGCGGACCATCTGGTGGTCATCCCGTCCTTCTGGCGCGACGACAAGACCGGCGAGGTGCTGGAGGACCGCACGCTCACGGCCGGGCAGTGGCGCCACCTCACCACCCAGACCGAACGGCTGGGGCGCGAGGTGCAGGACCGCTTCGGACTGCGGATCGTCGTCCATCCGCACGCCGACACCCACATCGACAGCGAGGAGAACGTCAGCCGCTTCCTCGACGCCACCGATCCGGACCTGGTCTCGCTCTGCCTGGACACGGGGCACTACGCCTACTGCGGCGGCGACAGCGTCAAGCTGATCGAGACCTACGGCGAGCGGATCGGCTATCTGCATCTCAAGCAGGTGGACCCGGAGATCCTGGCCGACGTGGTCGCGAACGAGGTGCCGTTCGGGCCCGCCGTGGCGCGCGGCGTGATGTGCGAACCGCCGGGCGGGGTGCCGGCCCTGGAGCCCGTGCTCGCCGCCGCCCGCCGGCTGGACGTGGACCTGTTCGCCATCGTCGAGCAGGACATGTATCCGTGCCCGCCCGACCGCCCCTTCCCGATCGCCCGCCGCACCCGGGAGTTCCTCCGCTCCTGCGGCGGCCTGCCGCCGGCCGCCTGACACCCGGACGGGCTCGTCCGCCCGACACCCGGACGGCTCCGGCAGTGACGTGACGGCGGTGCGGGGTGTTGTCCCGGTGAGAAGCCCACCCCCACCGTGCGAGGAGTACGTCACGTGATCCGTCAGAAGTCGCCGTTCCGCCGGAGGGCCGGAGCCCCGGCCGCCCCCGGCCGCACCGCCCCCGCTCTCGCCCTGACCGTCCCCGCCCTGGTCACCGCCGCCCTGGTCACCGCGCTCGCCGTGGCACCGGGCGCCTCGGCCGACGCGAACGATGTGCCGCCGGCAGGCTCCAGCCCCGTGTGCGCCTTCTACGACGGCGACGACCTGACCCTGTTCGGTGAACAGGGCGACCGCGTCTTCCAGGTGCAGTGCATGCTGGCCAACCGGCGCTATCTGCCGTGGGAGGCGGTGGACGGCACCTTCGGCCTGGTCACCCTCGACGCCGTCCGGCGCTTCCAGTCCGAGCACCCGCCGCTCGTACCGGACGGCCTGGTCGGCGCGGACACCTGGGCCGCCCTCTGGCGCGGGACCGGCACCACCGCGTAACAAGTCGCGCCCGCGTAACGGTTCGCGCCCGTGTGACGGTTCGCGCCCGCGCGGCCGTCGGCTTGTCGGGGCAGCGGTCCCCCGCACAACACCGGGCTCACGCGTCTCACCAGGCGTGTGGGCCCTCCGGTGCCTCTTCCCTTCCGCACGCCCCTTTGGGCGCAATGCATGCCTTCTGTCACAGAGATCACCTCCTCGTCACACATATCTCCGTTACGCGGGTTTTCCGTCACAGGCGCTCGACAGCCCCACCCCGTCCTCACCGGCCGTCGTTCACCACAGCACAGGCTGAGTGATCGTCAGCGTCCGCGCCGCAGCTCCCCCGACGGCCCCCAGGCCGCCGCTGCGGTGCAGAGAGGTGGCTCTTATGACGGACAAAGCGCTCTGGTCCTACAAGGACATCGCCGCGCACATCCGGGTGCAGCCGGACACGGTCCGCTCCTATCGCAAACACGGGCTCCTCCCGTCACCGGACCACGTGGAGAGCGGTAAGCCCTATTGGTACGCGGACACCATCCGGGCCTGGGTCGCCGCCCGCCCGGGCAACCGGGGCCGCCGGGACTGACCGGCGTCCCCCCTTTTCCCCTTTCCGCCAGGCCCCGTACGGCGAGCGACACCCACTCGTCGCCGTACGGGGCCTTCCCCCTGTCCGGCCCCCGCTCAGGCCCCGCTGGTGACCCTGTCCCGCTCGGGCGCGGGTCCGGGGGCCTCCGGCGGCTCCGGGGTCTCCGGGTGGGCCGCCGCCTCGCCCTCGCTGAGGCCGAAGCGGCGGTGGAACGCCCTCAGGGGTGCCGGCGCCCACCAACTCGCCCGGCCCATCAGCTTCATCACCGACGGAACCAGCAGACTGCGGACCACCATCGCGTCCATCAGCACGGCGAGCGCGATCCCGAGGCCCAGCATCTTGGTGTTCGTCACCCGTGACGTCCCGATGGCCACCATCACGACCGCCAGGATCACGGCCGCCGCGGTGATCAGCCCGCCGGTGTGCCGCAGCCCGAAGCCCACCGCGTGCTCGTGGTCGCCGGTCCTGTCGTACTCCTCCTTGATCCGGGAGAGCAGGAACACCCCGTAGTCCATGGAGAGGCCGAAGGCGACGCAGAACATGAGGACCGGCAGCGTCGTCTCTATGTCCCCGGTGCTGGTGAAGGACAGCAGCCCGGACAGATGCCCGTCCTGGAAGACCCAGACGACCGCTCCGAACATCGCCGTGAGACTCAGGGCGTTGAGCACGACGGCCTGGACCGGGATCAGCACGCTTCCGGTCAGCAGGAAGACCAGCAGCAGGGTGACGACGGCGATGATGCCCACCGCCCAGGGCAGCCGGTCGGCTATGGCGGCCTTCGAGTCGACCAGCACGGCGGCCGTCCCGGTCACGGAGGTGTCGAAGGGGGCGGGCTCGGCACGCAGATCCTTCACAAGACGCTGCGCCTGCTCGCCCACCGGCTCCCCGTCCCCCAGCACGCTGAAGTAGGCGGACTCCCCCTCGACGGCCGGGCCGTCCACCCGCAGCACCCCGGGCAGGCCGGCGATCCGGCCCCGGTACTCGGCGAGCTGGGCGGGGGTCGCGTCGCCCTCGGCGAGAACGTCGAGGCCCCCGCCGGGGCTGCCGGGGAAGCCGTCCCTGAGGTGCTGCTGCACCACATGCGACTCGGCGGCGGCCGGGAGCTGGCGGTCGTCCGCCGTACCGAACTTGACTCCGAGGAAGGGCAGTCCGAGCAGCACCAGGCCCACGCTCGTGGCGACCGCGAACACCGGTGCCCTGCGCATCACCAGGGCCGAGAGCCGGCCCCACCCCTTGCCGGCCCCGTCCGCAACGGCCCCGCCCTCGCCGGACCCGATCCCGCCGGCCCCCTCCTCGGTGCGCGGCTTGCCGCGCCCCCGCCGCAGGAGCTTGCGCAGGTCCAGGGAGTTGACCCGGGGGCCGAGGAGCATCAGCGCGGCCGGCAGCAGGATCAGCGCGGCAGCGGCGGCCAGCAGCACCACGGCGATCCCCGCGTAGGCGAAGGAGCGCAGGAAGTACTGCGGGAAGACCAGCATCGCGGCGAGCGAGACCGCGACGGTCAGCGCGGAGAACAGCACCGTCCGCCCGGCCGTGCGCAAGGTCGCCCCCACCGCCTCCCGTGTCCCCGCGCCCGAGGCCAGCTCCTCGCGGAACCGGCGCACGATGAACAGGGCGTAGTCGATGGCGAGTCCGAGGCCGAGTGCCGTGGTGAGGTTCTGGGCGAAGACCGAGACATCGGTGAACTCCGTGATGCCGCGCAGCACGGCGTTGGTCCCGAGGATGGCGACGATGCCGACGCCCAGGGGCAGCAGGGCGGCGATCGCGCTGCCGAAGACCATCACGAGCAGCAGCAGGGTGACCGGCAGCGCGATCATCTCGGCTCTCAGCAGGTCGTCCTGGATGATCGTCTGCATCTCGTGCTGCACGGCCACGGGCCCGCCGATCGAGACGTCCACCGGCCCGTGCGCCCCTCGGTATGCCGGGGCTATCCGGTCCAGCACCTCCCCGGTCGCCTTGTCGTCCCCCTCGATCCGGGCGGCGATGAGGGCCTGCCTGCCGTCCTCGGCGCGCAGGGCGGGCGCCTTGTCCTGCCAGTACGAGCCGACGCCGACGACGTCCTTCTCGGCGGCCAGCCGCTCGGTCAGGCGGGCCGCCTCGGCGGCCACGGCAGGGTCGTCGACCGAGGCGGTGCCGCTGTCGACGAGCAGCAGGAGGTTGGGCTGGGAGGCGGGGAACTCGCGCTCCAGCGCCTTGGTGGCATAGGTCGACTCGGCGTCCGGGGCCTGCCACCCGCCGCTGCCCATCCGGTCGGCCACCCCGCTGCCCGCGAAGACCGCGAGCACGGTGATCACCAGGGCCGCCAGCAGCGTGAGCCGTGGGCGCGCGGTGACGAAGCGGGTCCAGCCCCCGAGGCGCTGCGGGCTGTTGACTTGAGGCATGGTGCGATGTCCCCTTTTCCCCGGATCCGGGCGCACAGGGCGGCAGCACGGAGCGACCGCACAGGGCAGCATGGATCAGTCGTTGCCACATACACTGGCAAACACGAGTCCTCGCTCGCGTTTCATAAGAATGCGAGCGACCGCTCGCGTTTGTCAACCGCACACGAAAGCTGGGGATACACCGTGTCGGAGGCCAGAGCGGAAGGCTCCGGGGACACCGGAGCCACGGAAGCCACCGGAGCGGCCGGAGCCGCACGCGCCGCCGGGGCCGCGAAGAGCCCCGAGCGCCGCACCGGGACCGGACGGAAGGCCGGGGGCGGAGAGGACGCGCCCGCGCAGGCCCGGCCGAGGCGGCGCCAGGCCCGCGGCGAGGCCCGCATCGCCCAGCTCCTCAAGGCCGCGGCCAACGTCTTCTGCACGACGGGCTACACGGCGGCGAGCACCAACGCCATCGCCCGCGAGGCCGGGGTCTCGCCCGGCACGCTCTACCAGTTCTTCCCGAACAAGGAGGCCATCGCGGTCGAGCTGGGCGACCAGCTGCTGACCCGCTGGCGGGAGACCTACGGGGCGGCCTTCCTGGCCGACCATCTCGAACTGCCCCTCGACCGGATGCTCGACGCCACCCTCGACCCGCTGATCGCGTTCAACTGCGAGAATCCGGCCTTCACGGTCCTGATACACGGCTCCGAGATCCCCGGGGCGGTCACCCAGGACCACGACGCGGTGCACACGACGATGCTCTCCCGCGTCGAGGCGGTTCTCGCCGGATACCTGCCGGACACCCCTCCCGCCGAGGTCGCCCGGGTCGCCACCATGATCTTCACCCTCTTCAAGGCGGCACTGGACGTGATCATGGCGCACGAGGGCGAGGAGCGGGAGGCGTACATCCGGGAGCTGAAGACGATCCTCCACCGCTACCTCGAACCGATGATCGGCGACCGCGCCGCGGGGTCCCTCCCGGCGAGCGCACCCTCGAATGGCGGATAGCGGCCGGGGCCGCTCGCATTCATACCCCCTAGGGGTATAAAGTGTGGAGGGTGGAGGTGCACCGGCCTTCCCGGAAGACCCATGGGCCCCTGCCGCCACACCCATTTGTGCTCGTCGAAGAGGAGAACACGATGACCGCCGAGACCCAGCTCCCCCAGGCGACCGGCTCCTGCTGCTCGCCCAGCGGCTCCTGCCACGACGCGGGCACGGCGGCCGAGCAGGGCGGCGTGACCGCGGTCTACCAGGTGACCGGCATGACCTGCGGGCACTGCGAAGGCGCCGTCTCCGAGGAGCTCTCCGCCCTTGAGGGTGTCACCTCGGTGAAGGCCGTGGCGTCCACCGGGCAGGTGACGGTGGTCTCCCGCACCGCCCTGGACGACGAGGCCGTGCGCGCCGCCGTCGACGAGGCGGGCTACGAGCTCGCCGGCCGCGCCTGACCGCATCGGGATCCACTCCACCCGCACCACCCCTTTGCCGCCGGGCCGGACCGACCAGCAGATACTGGTGGGGCACGGCCCGGTCGGCGTTTCAGGAGTTCGGACATGCACAGCGCAACAGAGGCCGAAACCCCGGCAGCGGAGAGCTCGGAAGCCGAGTTCACGATCGGCGGGATGACCTGCGCCTCCTGCGCGGCCCGCGTCGAGAAGAAGCTGAACCGGATGGACGGGGTCACCGCCACCGTCAACTACGCGACCGAGAAGGCGCGGGTCTCCTTCGGGCCGGGGACCGGTGTCGCGGACCTGATCGCCACCGTCGAGAAGACGGGCTACACGGCCCGCCCCGTGCACCGCGCCGCGCCGGCACCGCCCGCCCCCGCGCCACCCGGTCCGCCGCCCACGCGCCCCGCACCGGCCACCACGGACGCCCCGAGCGCTTCGGGCACCCTTCGAGCCCCGCAGGCACCGCAAGCCCCGCAGGCACTGCAGGCCCCGGAAACGCCACGCGCACCGCACACCGCGGACGCCGCACGCGCGTCACGCACTCCGCAGACCCGGCCCGCCGCAAACACCCCCGGCGACAATTCAGACGCCCCCGACACCGCCCTCGCCTCCCTGCGGCAGCGGCTCACCGTCTCCGCCGTCCTCGCCGCCCCGGTCGTCGTACTGGCGATGATCCCGGCCCTCCAGTTCGACAACTGGCAGTGGCTCTCGCTCACCCTCGCCGCCCCCGTCGTGATCTGGGGCGGGCTGCCCTTCCACCGCGCCGCCTGGACCAATCTGCGGCACGGCGCGGCCACCATGGACACGCTCGTCTCCGTCGGCACCCTCGCCGCCTTCGGCTGGTCGCTGTGGGCGCTGTTCCTCGGGGACGCCGGAATGCCCGGCATGCGGCACGGCTTCGACCTCACGGCCTCCCGCTCGGAGGCTTCGTCGACCATCTATCTGGAGGTCGCGGCGGGCGTCGTCACCTTCATCCTGCTGGGCCGCTATCTGGAGGCGAGGTCCAAGCGGAAGGCGGGTGCCGCCCTGCGGGCGCTGCTGCACCTGGGCGTCAAGGACGTCGCGGTGCTGCGCGACGGCACCGAGGTGCGCATCCCGGTCGACGGCCTCGCCGTCGGCGACCGCTTCGTCGTGCGCCCCGGCGAGAAGATCGCCACGGACGGGCTCGTCGTCGAGGGCAGCTCGGCGGTGGACGCGTCCATGCTCACCGGCGAGTCCGTCCCCGTGGACGTGGGCGCCGGCGACGGGGTCACCGGCGCCACCGTGAACGTCTCCGGCCGGCTCGTCGTCGAGGCGACCCGCGTCGGCGCCGACACCCAGCTCGCCAGGATGGCCCGGCTCGTCGAGGACGCGCAGAACGGCAAGGCCCAGGTACAGCGGCTGGCCGACCGGATCTCGGCGGTCTTCGTCCCCGTGGTCCTGGTGATCGCCCTGGTCACCCTGGTCGTGTGGCTGCTGGTCACGGACGACGTGACGGCGGCGTTCACGGCGGCCGTCGCCGTCCTGATCATCGCCTGCCCCTGCGCCCTCGGACTCGCCACCCCGACCGCCCTCATGGTCGGCACAGGACGCGGCGCCCAGCTCGGCATCCTCATCAAAGGCCCCGAAGTCCTGGAGACCACCCGCCGCATCGACACCATCGTGCTGGACAAGACCGGCACCGTCACCACCGGCCGCATGACCCTCCAGACCATCCACACCACACCCGGCACCACCGAACACGACACACTCCGCCTCGCCGGCGCCCTCGAACACGCCTCCGAACACCCCATCGCCCAAGCCATCGCCACCGCAGCCACCGACCTCACCGGCACACCCCACCCCACCCCCGAGGACTTCACCAACATCCCCGGGCTCGGCGTCCAGGGCATCGTCGAGGGCCACACCGTGCTCGTCGGGCGGCTCCGGCTGCTGACCGACGCCGGAATCGAGGTTCCGGACGCTCTGGCCGCCACTGTGACGGACGCCGCATCCCAGGGACGTACCGCCGTCATGGTCGCCTGGGACGGCGAGGCACGGGGTGTCCTCGAAGTCGCCGACGCCGTCAGGGAGTCCAGCGCAAAGGCCGTCGCCGACCTCCGCCGGCTCGGTCTGACCCCCGTCCTGCTGACCGGTGACCACCGGGCCGTGGCGGAATCGGTGGCCCGCGCGGTCGGCATCGACGAGGTGCGCGCCGAGGTGCTGCCCGAGGAGAAGGCGCACGTCATCCGGGGTCTGCAGGCTCAGGGGCGGGCGGTCGCCATGGTCGGGGACGGGGTCAACGACGCCGCCGCGCTGGCCACCGCGGACCTCGGCCTGGCGATGGGGACCGGCACCGACGCCGCGATCGAGGCGAGCGATCTGACGCTGGTTCGTGGAGATCTGAAGGTGACCGCCGACGCCATCCGTCTCTCCCGCCGCACCCTCACCACCATCAGGGGCAACCTTTTCTGGGCATTCGGCTACAACGTTGCTGCTCTACCCCTTGCGGCATTTGGCCTGCTCAGCCCTATGATTGCAGGAGCGGCGATGGCGTTCTCATCTGTCTTCGTCGTGACGAACAGCCTGCGCCTGCGGTCCTTCACGTAACTTCCACAATGAGATTCAGATCACATCGGTTTCAGGGTAACCATTCGATGGGTTCGCGAGTCTTAGAGTGCGATGCCAAGGATGTCTTGGGGGACGTCCGGTGGAGCGTCTTGGGGGATGCTCCGGGCAAGCGTGGGCCGGGGCACGTACACCGGGGAGCTTTGAGCGGCCCTCCCGTCGGTACGTACCCCGGCAGACCGCAGGTCGTGGGCAGCAGGAGAGAAGAGCAGGACCGCAGGACAAGCAGGACCGAGGAACCCAGGAGCTACGGCTCCCACAGAACGCCCGGCCGGATCCCGTGGGGGGAATCCGCTCCGGGATATGGGAAGCGCCTCGCTGTCGGCCCGTGGGGGGATCGACGGCGGGGCGCTTCTCGCTTTCCGGGAGGACCCCGGCGTACGGAGAAGGTGCCCCGGACAAGCAAATCGCCCCGGACACCGCGCTCTGTGCGAAAGCGCGGTAGTCGGGGGCGAAGGCAACCGGCCGTCAGGGCCGGGGCGGTGCGGGGGTGGTGCGGGGCTCAGCGGCCCTCGACCGGGACGAAGTCGCGCAGGACCTCACCGGTGTAGATCTGGCGCGGGCGGCCGATGCGGGAACCCGGCTCCTTGATCATCTCGTGCCACTGGGCGATCCAGCCGGGGAGGCGGCCGAGCGCGAAGAGCACGGTGAACATCTCGGTCGGGAAGCCCATGGCGCGGTAGATCAGGCCCGTGTAGAAGTCCACGTTGGGGTAGAGGTTGCGCGAGACGAAGTACTCGTCGGAGAGCGCGTGCTCCTCCAGCTTGAGCGCGATGTCGAGCAGCTCGTCGGACTTGCCGAGCGCGGACAGCACGTCGTGGGCGGCGGCCTTGATGATCTTGGCGCGCGGGTCGAAGGACTTGTACACCCGGTGGCCGAAGCCCATCAGGCGGACGCCGTCCTCCTTGTTCTTCACCTTGCGGATGAAGGAGTCGACATCGCCGCCGTTGGCCTGGATGCCTTCCAGCATCTCCAGCACGGACTGGTTGGCGCCGCCGTGCAGGGGGCCCCACAGCGCCGAGATGCCGGCGGAGATCGAGGCGAACATGTTCGCCTGCGAGGAGCCGACCAGACGCACGGTGGAGGTCGAACAGTTCTGCTCGTGGTCCGCGTGCAGGATGAGCAGCTTGTCGAGCGCGGAGACGACGACCGGGTCCAGGTCGTACTCCTGGGCGGGGACCGAGAAGGTCATCCGCAGGAAGTTCTCGACGTAGCCGAGGTCGTTGCGCGGGTAGACGAACGGGTGACCGATCGACTTCTTGTACGCGTAGGCCGCGATGGTCGGCAGCTTGGCGAGCAGGCGGATCGTCGAGAGGTGGCGCTGCTCCTCGTCGAACGGGTTGTGGCTGTCCTGGTAGAACGTGGACAGCGCACTGACGACCGAGGACAGCATGGCCATCGGGTGGGCGTCGCGCGGGAAGCCGTCGAAGAAGCGCTTGACGTCCTCGTGCAGCAGCGTGTGCTGGGTGATCTCGTTCTTGAAGGTCGACAGCTCGTCGACCTTCGGAAGCTCACCGTTGATGAGCGTGTACGCCACCTCGAGGAACGTCGAGCGCTCGGCGAGCTGCTCGATCGGGTAGCCGCGGTACCGCAGGATGCCCTGCTCGCCATCGAGGTAGGTGATGGCCGATTTATAGGCAGCGGTGTTGCCGTATCCGCTGTCCAGCGTCACCAGACCGGTGTTCGCCCGGAGCTTCCCGATGTCGAAGCCCTTGTCGCCGACGGTGCTGTCGATCACCGGGTAGGTGTACTCGCCATCGCCGTACCGCAGTACTACAGCGTTGTTGGTGTGCTCGCTCACGTCATCCCTCACCGACGTAGTGCCTCTTCTTCGAGGTTCCCTGACTGTCTCCACCCTCCCCCATTTGGCTCAGGAGAGTGCACTCGGGGTCGTCCATTGGACCTACTCGCGGCACTGAGTGCCGCGAACTTATTCATCCTGCCCCCTTGACTGCGGTTGCGGAAGACCTCCGTGATGTTTCCCACCGATTTGATCGATCATTTTTTCGGCAGATCCTCCTTCCACACCTCCCCGCAGCCGGTAATCCAGCGCTGTGCAACGCCTGCCTGCGGAAACCGTGCGGACCGCCTGCCCGATCGCCTGCCGCGAGCCGACCAGGACGACGAGCTTCTTCGCCCGCGTCACAGCCGTGTAGAGCAGGTTCCGCTGGAGCATCATCCAGGCGCTCTTCGTCACGGGGATGACGACTGCCGGGTACTCGCTGCCCTGGGAGCGGTGGATCGTCATGGCGTACGCGTGCGCCAGCTCGTCGAGCTCGTCGAAGTCGTAGCCGATCTCCTCGTCCTCGTCCGTGAGCACGGTCAGCTTCTGTTCGTCGACGTCGAGGGCGGTGACCACGCCGACGGTGCCGTTGAAGACGCCGTTCTCGCCCTTGTCGTAGTTGTTGCGGATCTGGGTGACCTTGTCGCCCACCCGGAACACCCGGCCGCCGAACCGCTTCTCGGGCAAATCCGGGCGGCCGGGCGTGATCGCCTGCTGGAGCAGACCGTTGAGATGGCCCGCACCGGCCGGGCCACGGTGCATCGGGGCCAGCACCTGGACGTCGCGGCGCGGGTTCAGTCCGAACTTGGCCGGGATACGGCGGGCCGCCACGTCCACCGCGAGCACCCCGGCGTCCTCCGTCTCGTCCGCCACGAAGAGGAAGAAGTCGCTGAGCCCCTGGGTGAGCGGCGGGATACCGGAGTTGATCCGGTGGGCGTTGGTGACGACGCCGGACTGCTGGGCCTGGCGGAAAATGGTGGTCAGCCGGACCGCCGGGACGGGCCCGCCGTCGGCCAGCAGATCCCGCAGCACCTCCCCCGCGCCGACCGACGGCAGCTGGTCCACGTCCCCGACGAGCAGCAGATGGGCACCGGGTGCCACCGCCTTGACGAGCTTGTTGGCGAGCAGCAGATCGAGCATCGACGCCTCGTCCACGACGACCAGATCGGCGTCCAGCGGGCGGTCCCGGTCGTACGCCGCGTCGCCGCCCGGTTTCAGTTCGAGCAGCCGGTGCACGGTGGAGGCCTCGGCCCCCGTCAGCTCGGAGAGCCGCTTGGCCGCCCGCCCGGTCGGCGCGGCCAGCACCACCTTGGCCTTCTTGGCGCGCGCCAGCTCCACGATGGACCGGACAGTGAACGACTTCCCGCAGCCCGGCCCGCCCGTCAGCACGGCGACCTTCCGGCTGAGCGCGAGGCGCACGGCGGCCTCCTGCTCGGGCGCCAGGCTCGCGCCGGTACGGCCCGCGAGCCACTTCAGGGCCTTGTCCCAGTCCACGCCCCCGAAGGCCGGCATCCGCTCCTCCGGCGTCCGCAGCAGCCGCCGCACCTGGGCGGCGAGCGCGATCTCGGCCCGGTGGAAGGGCACCAGATAGACGGCGGTGACCGGCTCGCCGCCCTCGGGCGAGGGCACCTTCTCCCGTACGACGCCCTCCGGGTCCTCGGCCAGTTCGGCGAGGCACTCGATGACAAGCCCGGTGTCCACCTGGAGCAGCTTCACCGCGTCCGCGATCAGCCGCTCCTCGGGCAGGAAGCAGTGGCCCTGGTCCGTGGACTGCGACAGCGCGTACTGGAGCCCGGCCTTGACCCGTTCCGGGCTGTCGTGCGGGATGCCGACCGCCTGGGCGATCTTGTCGGCGGTGAGGAAGCCGATGCCCCAGACGTCGGCGGCCAGCCGGTAGGGCTGGTTCTTCACGACGGAGATCGAGGCGTCCTCGTACTTCTTGTAGATGCGGACGGCGATCGAGGTCGAGACACCGACGCCCTGGAGGAAGACCATGACCTCCTTGATCGCCTTCTGCTCCTCCCAGGCGGCGGCGATCATCTTCGTCCGCTTCGGACCGAGGCCGGGGACCTCCACGAGCCTCTTCGGCTGCTGCTCGATGATGTCGAGGGTGTCGACGCCGAAGTGGGTGGTGATCCGGTCGGCCATGACGGGGCCGATGCCCTTGATCAGACCGGAACCGAGGTAGCGGCGGATGCCCTGGATGGTGGCGGGGAGGATCGTCGTGTAGTTCTCGACGGTGAACTGCTTGCCGTACTGGGAGTGCGAGCCCCAACGCCCTTCCATCCGCAGCGACTCCCCGGGCTGCGCCCCGAGCAGCGAGCCGACGACGGTCAGCAGGTCGTTGCTCCCCCGCCCGGTGTCGACGCGCGCGACCGTGTACCCGTTCTCCTCGTTGGCGTACGTGATCCGTTCGAGCACGCCTTCCAGGACGGCCAGGTTCGGTGTGGAGGACGTGGAAGGCGTGGAGGACATGCCCGTGACGGTACCGGGCGGCGCCGACATCGCGCCGTCCGCCGGCCGGCCAACGCCCTCGCGGGAACCGGCGGTGCGCGCCCCGCCGTCGGAAGGGGCAACGGAGTGAACCACGACGACGCGGTAGTGGGGGCGACGGTATGAGTACGGACGACGAAGGCGCGGACAACGACGGCCCGGACGAGAGTGCGGAGGTGCTCCCCGAGGCGCCGCCGAATCGGCCGACCCTCCAGGAGTGGCTGGTGATCTTCGGGGCTCCCCTGGCGATCTGCGCCGTCCTGGCGCTGCCCTTCCGTTCGGCCCTGTACGTGCTGTTCGCGGGGAGGTCCGCGACGGTCGTCGGCGAAGGGCCGTGCGTCAAGGGCGGCGGCATCACGGGCCCGGCCTCGTCCTGCCAGGGATCGTGGCAGTTCGCCGACGGGAGCAGCGGCTCCGGCACGATCCACTCCTTGTCGGCCGGCACCGGCGACACCGTCCTCGCAGCCGGCGGCTGGGCCTACTCCTCGCTCGGCTCGGTGTGGCACCCGGCGGGGATCTACTTCTTCATCGTGGCCGTGTCGGTGGTGGCGAACACGATCACCTGGGTCAGCCACTTCCGGCAGGACCGGCGGGAGCGGACGCGCACGCTGCGGGAGCCGTTCGGGTAAGTCCTCGGGGACCGGGCCTTCGACGGCCCGGACGGCTGATGTGCGGCGGAAATGCCGACATCGGGCGTGCGTCGTAGCGCTCTTCGTACGAGCGACGAATCCGCGCGGAAGGACGTTCTGAACGAGCTGGGCGACGACGGGCTCCATGAGGTCGCCGGGCTGCTGGACACGGATGCGGAGGGCGCGCGGCGGTTCGCCGGCGAGACGGTCACCGCCACCGAGGAGGCGCCCCCGCCCGAGGTGGAGCCGGGGCTGACCGGGGTGGCGACGCTGGATACGGCCCGGCAGGGCGCGGAACGGTTGCACGACCGGGCAACTTCTTTGCCTCGCGGGCCTCGCGCAGGCTCCTGGGCCTCCCTGACGCTTCCCTCGGGCCGGGTGCTCCGTGACCGCTGCGCAGGCACCACGATGTGCAGCTTGCCGTCGGTCTCGGCCGCCGCCGGAACGGCCGGCCCCGGGCTCCCGCCCCCGGGGTGCCGACCGGCCGGGGACGCGGTCGAGGCGGCCCTGCGCCCCGCACTCTGCGAGGACGAGGAATTGGACGCCGAGAGCCCGGACGCACAAGCCGCCTTGGAGCCCCGGAGGCATGCCGATTCTTCCCGCGACGGTCCGTTCCTGCCGCCTGCCGCGCGTCGCACGGCAGGCGGTGCGCTCTACTCCGCCGCGTCGAGTACGGACGCCACGGCCAGGGCGATGCGGTCGATCCAGTTGATCGCGTCCGTGACGTCGTGCTCGGTGATGGGACGCCGCTGCTTGAGATCGCCGTCCGTCAGGTCCGCGTCGTGCGCGATTCTGTTGCGACGGTCCGTGATGGCGACGTACTGCTTCTTGAGCGTCTTCTCGGTGTACGTGGTGCGGTTGCCGTGCCACGTACTGATCTGCTTGGCCGCGCCCTGCCAGATGTTCGCGTCGGTGACCATCTTCAGCGCTTCGGAGATCTTCCCCGGGTTCTGGAGCGAGGCGTTGGCCCACTGATCCTTGACATGCTCGACGACGGCCTCGGCCAGCTCGATGTCACCACGCCGCACCGCTTCGACCCGGTGGAGCGGAATCTCGTAGTTCCGGAGCCGCTGCGGCATGTCGGGGCTGTCCATGGCGGCCAGTTCGGCCACACGACGGTACAGCTCCTCGTGGAACCAGTGGTCGATGGCCGCCACCGCCTGCACCCAGGCCGCGCGGTAGAAGTCGTCCACGTCCACCGTCGCCGGCTGGAAGGGCGCAAGATAGCGCCCCGCGTCCACCATCTTGCGCGCATAGGCCATGTTCGTGGTGAATGCCTCGAACTGGCTGGTGGTCGGCCTGGGAATGGCCATCCTGGAGCCCCCGTACTGTCGGAAAACCTCATCCGTCGGTGCTGAACCGCGTCAACAGGTTTGGCGACAGCAGGGGGACTCGTCAAGCCGATTGCCGGCTCACGGAGCGTCTGCGTCCGGTTCATGCTCCGCAGCACGTTCCTCGAACCGGTCCGGAAGTGCCGCATCGAGTCGTGAACCACGGCTCTGCGCGACACGCAGGACCTGCCCCAGCGACTCGGTCAGCCTGCCGGCGAGGAAGCGGATCTGCGGCCCGGTGACTTCCCCGTCGGCCAGCAGGTCGGCGGCGTGGCCGAGGAGTTCGTCCGCCATGCCGAGTTGGACGCATTCCACGTTGTCGGCCGTGCGCGACACGTAGCCGGTGCCGTCGCCCAAGACGTAGCAGGGCTTCCCGCCCTCACCCGTCCACGGCAACAGCCGCATGGCGGGGGCCTCGGCGCGGTCGGCGTGTTCACTGGTCGTCCTCATGCCGACACTCCGCCCACGTGGCCGAGGTGCAGGCCGCGCACGGCGACCCTCAGTCCCTCGCGACTGATGCGCAGCCGCCTCGCCTCGGCGGCGCGCCGCTCGGCCACCTGACGCTCGTGCGCCACGAAGTACGGGCGCACCAACGGACTGTCCTCGCCACGCGGAGGGCGCTCGCCGGTGCGGTAGGCCGTCGGCCCGCCGACGTAGGCACAGGAGTAGGGGTAGACGTAGGCGTACGGGTCGAGCGGGTGCCGTCGACGCCGTACGGAGACCAGCAATAGCCGTGCCGGCTTCAGGAGCCGGGCGATAGCGTGCTTCATGTCAGCCTGCTTTCTGGGGGGTGACCATGCCCCCGGACCGGTTGCGTCGGTCGCGGGGGTCTCTCGGATTCCTCGTTCGAGGTCTCCGCTTCTTTCCGTAGCGAACTCATCACAGAGTGGGGTCGTTCGTCGCTACGCTGCCAGGGGGTCGGGGATGACAGCGCGTCCGTCAAGACGGGGAGTTGGAGCACATGGGCACGAAGCAGGGGCCGCGCACGCCGAGGCAGAAGTACGGCGAGGAGCTGCGGTTACGGCGTGCGGCAGCGGGGCTGACGCAGGAGGCCCTGAGCGAGATGGTGGTCTGCTCACCGACTCTCATCAGCCACTACGAGGCGGGGCGGCGGCTGCCCAGTCCGGAGGATGCGCGGCGGATCGACCAGGCGCTGGGGACGGACGGGTTCTTCGAGCGGTGGCTGGAGGACCTGGAGACGAAGTACGACGAAAACTTCGCGGCCGTGGCGGAGCTGGAACAGCAGGCGGTTCTCATCCAGCAGTTCGCATTGACACTTGTGCCTGGCCTGTTGCAGACGGACGACTACGCGCGTGCCCTGTTCGAGGCGTACCGCCCCAACCACCGCAAGGAGGATATTGACAAGGAGGTCGTCATTCGAACGGAACGTGCCCGCGTACTCGACGGCCCGTTGAATCCAGTGGTGTGGACGCTACTGGACGAGGCCGTGCTGCGGCGGCGGGTCGGTGGCTCACAGGTGATGGCCGCGCAGCTGCGGAAGATCGCGGATCTTGCCGCAGCAGGACGGCTGCGACTGCACGTGCTGCCGTTCGAGGCCGGGGCTCACTCTCTTCAGCAGAGCCTGCTGACACTGATGAGCTTCTCCGATTCCGCGCCGGTGGCGTACGTCGAAGCCTTCCAGACAGGCAACCTGATGGATGATCCACGCTTGGTGGCGTTCAGTCGCACGGCCTACGATCTCGCTCTGGGCGATGCGTTGTCGCACCAGGAGTCGGTGGCCCGTGTGCGGGCCGCAGCGGAGGAGCACGAACATGGTCAGCAGTAGGCGGAGCATCGCGGACGCGTCCACCCTCACGGGCTGGTTCAAGTCCACCTACAGCGGCGGGAATCAGGGCGAGTGCCTTGAGGTCGCCCGCGGCCACGCCACCGTCCCCGTCCGCGACAGCAAGGCCGCCGACGGTCCGGCCGTGGTCTTCTCCGCAGACGGCTGGTCCTCGTTCGTCACCGCGCTCAAGAACGAGCGTCTCTCCGCCTGATCGGACCCTGCATGGGGCGGTCCCGACGACGTGACTCGGCCGGGGCCGCCGAGCCGCTTTCACGTGCGGGACAGGAACTCCGCTCGCAGGTCCCGGTCGCGCAGCAGCCCCAGGGTCTCCTCCTCGCAGAGGAACGACAACTCCGCTGCGCGATGCGCGGCTTGGTGGAACATCGCCACCAGCGCGTCCGCGAGCGGACGGTTCCAGGCCACCCGGACGATCTCCGCCGCCCTGCCGTGCTGCCCCTTGTCGGTGGCGATGCGCCACAGCTCCACCGACTGTTTGGCGGTTCCGTACGCTGTTCTGCGTCCATCGACCAAAACGCCACGGTCGTTGAGCCCGAACACGGCTATGCAGGCGTCACCCTGCGGTCTGCCTCGACGGTCTGCTCGGTGTACGTAGTGAGGTGCGCCGCCGTGTCCGGGGGCAGCGGAGCCCGTTCCAGCCGGATCACTCCGCCTCGCCGTCCTCTCCGTCCCCGATCTCTTCGGAGAGACGGTGGAGTTGGGCGGACATCTCGTGGACCCGCGCGGCTGGTGAGCAGTTCCTTGAGCTTCTTGTAGCGCTCGACCGTCTCCGGTGAGGTGTCCCCCTCGTAAACCCGGGACTCCAGCGCCACGAACTCGGCACGGCGGCGCTCGGCCTGCTCGGAGTACGGGGTGTCGAGCCCGAAGAGTTCGGAGAGGACCGCGTCGTCACCGCTGCCGTAGACCACTCGTTCGTACAGGTCCTCCGGGACGACCTCGGGTGCCGCGTCCTCTTCCACGCCCGGCAGACGGATCAGGCCGCCGGGATCGGCCGCTTGGCAGATGTAGGGGCTGTGGGTCGTCACGATGAACTGGATGTTGGGGAAGTGTTCGGTCAGCCAGGGACCGATGCGGCGTTGCCAGGAGACGTGGAGGTGAGCGTCGATCTCATCGATGATGACAACACCGGGTACGTGGAGAAGACTGGGGCCGCCCTCGCCGTCGTCTCCGCTGAACGCTTCGTCGCCGAAGGCATCGTGAATCTGCTTGAGGAGGTCGACGACGAGCGCGGCGACTGTGCGGAATCCGTCGCTCATCTCCCGTAGCGGGTACCGATGGCCGTCGCGGGTCACCCACAGACCTTCGGAGTCGACGTCCTCCACTCGGTAGCCGTCGGGAAGCAGTCCGTGGCCCAGGACCGACAGCGCTGCCCGTTTGAGTGCCGCGGCCCCCTCTCGGCCTTCGAGCGCCCGCAGGTGCTGCTCGATCAGCCAGGCGACGCCTTCGGCCAGTGAGGCGTCCTCGTGGAACAGGCTCGCCTGCCGGGCCACCGGGCCGGAGGCCAGCATCAGCCGCTGGACCTCGCCCGATCCCCCGGCCATGCGCCGGAAGGGACCGTAGGCGGCGCAGAACCAGCCCACGGGGTTGTCGGCCCACGGGCCGCGTTGAGCGGGGGTAGCACTCTTCGCGTTGGGGTTCTGCCTGATGCCTTCGAGGGCCGGCTGAGCGCTCTTACGGCTGCTTGTGCCCTCGGTCGGAGCCGTCCAGCGCAGCCCTGCCCGGAAGTTGGTCTGGGTGCGCCCGGACGCACTGAACTTGTCGAAGGCCGCATCCCTGACGATCTTCGCTTGCGCCGAGCTCTCGACGGCCCCGCGGGACATCCAGTTCTCGAACCCATGAACCAGCCCCCGCGCGGCGGCCGGCCCGCTGAGAGCCAGGGCCAGCGCCCGCAGCAGCGTCGTCTTTCCCGAGCCGTTCCGTCCAGCGAGGACCGTCCAGCCGGCGTGCGTCCCGTCCGGGCGGGTGAGCGTCAGGTCGACGACGCGCGAACCGTGGAACGACTTGATGTTCTCGACGTACACGCGGGAGACGTACATGAGTGACGGTTCCATCCGGTGTGGGAGGGGCGGGGCGGGCTATTCCGGCTCTGCGCCGGCCGGGATTTCGCCGCCCAGCGCCTCGGCGATCGCGGCGAACTCGCTGAGTGCGGCCTGGAGGTCCTGGACGATCTCGGCGGCGATCACCTCGGGCGGCAGAAGGCTGTCGGCGTCCTCAAGCGCCGGGTCCTTCATCCAGGTCAGGTCGAGATTGACCTTGTCCCGCTTGATCAGTTCGTCGTACGTGTACGCCTTGAACCGGCCGCCTTCCTCGGCTGAGGTGTCCACGCGATCGGACAGGTTCTCCCCGTACGCCTGGACGAAGTCCTCCAGATCGGCCCGGGTGAGCGGCCGTTGCTTCAGCGTGAAGTGCTTGGCGGTGCGGAGGTCGTAGACCCAGACCTTGGAGGTGTGCGGCTTGCCGTCGGCGCGCGGGGTCTTCTTCTCGAAGAAGAGGACGTTGGCCTTCACTCCGCCAGCGTAGAAGATCCCGGTGGGCAGGCGGAGGATCGTGTGCAGGTTGAACTCGTCGAGCAGGCGTCGGCGGATCTTCTCGCCCGCGCCGCCCTCGAAGAGGACGTTGTCGGGGAGGACGACGGCGGCACGGCCGTCGATGGCCGTCAGCGACATGATGTGCTGGAGGAAGTTGAGCTGCTTGTTGGTGGTGGTGGCACGGAAGTCGTCCCGGTCGTAGGAGATGTCTTCCTTCTCGGCCTTGCCTTCGGAGCCGATGATCGTGATCGCGGACTTCTTGCCGAAGGGGGGGTTGGCGAGGACGAGCGATGCGTGCTTGTTGGTCGGCTTCTTGGCGAGCGCGTCGCCGACATCGATCAGGCTCTTGCCCTCGCTGCTGCCGATACCGTGGAGCAGCAGGTTCATCGCGGCGAGACGGGCGGTGCCCGGGACGAGTTCGTTGCCCCAGATCTTGCGCTGCCCCAAGGCGAGTCGCTGCTCGCGGGTCAGGTCCTTCATGTGGTGCTTGCGGATGTAGGAGTGCGCGGCAATGAGGAAGCCGCCGGTTCCGCACGCGGGGTCGGTGATGGTGTCCTCGGGGCGGGGGCGCATCACCTCGACGATCGCGTCGATGAGGGGGCGGGGGGTGAAGTACTGGCCGGCGCCGGTCTTGGTGTCCTCCGCGCCCTTGGCGAGCAGTCCTTCGTACGCGTCGCCCTTGAGGTCGGCGTCGCCAACCGTCCAGCTCTGCCTGCCGATCAGGTCTACGACGAGTTTTTCGAGCAGGGCGGGTTCGGTGATCCGGTTCTGGGCCTTGGTGAAGATCGTGCCGAGGGTGGTGCCTGGCCGAGTACCGAGGGCGTCGAGGACGTTGCGGTAGTGGAGTTCGAGCGCCTTGCCCTTCTTGGTGGCGATCGACTTCCAGTCGTACTCCTTGGGCACGATCTCTGCGGCGTCCTCTTCCGAGAAGGGGTCGTCGTTGAGCTCATCGACCATCTTGAGGAAGAGCAGATAGGAGAGCTGCTCGACGTACTCGATGGTGGAGAGGCCGTTGTCGCGGAGGACGTTGCAGTAGTTCCAGAGCTTGGCGACGAGGCTGTTGGTCTGGGCCGCGGCGTGGGGCGCGAGGACGATGTTGTCCTGGACGGGGGCGGTCGCCTGGCCTTCACCGTCGCCTTCGGCGGGGCGAGGGTCCGGCCCCTGATCCGGGGTGGCGGTGGATGTCGTGGTCGCGGTCACAGGTCGAACTCCTGCTGTACGGCGTGGGTGGGGGCGGCGGTGGGGCTGGGGGCAGGGACGCTCTCGGTGGGCGCGGCTGCGGGGGCCTTTTTCACCTTGCGGGGTGTGGCAGGGGTGCGGCGGGTGCGCTTGGCCTTGGGCTGGGCGGCACGCTCGGCCTGGATGCGGGCGAGGAGGGCGGAGGCGGGCTCGTCTGTGGGGTCCTGGGGGACGAGGTTGCCGGTGAAGGCGCGGTTGAGGATGGCCGAACGCAACGCGGAGGCCATACGTTCAATATTGCGATTGCCCTCAAAGATCTCCGATGCTGCTGTTAGCGCAGAGAGCTGCGTGTCAAGCACATCGACGATTCGCGCTTGGTCCTCGCCCGAGGGGACAGGGATCGACCAAGACGACAATTTCGCCGCCCCGAGATGATGAATTCCCACGCCCCGGGCGCCAGCACGGAAGTCACCCCGCAGAGCAGAGCAGCGGAGGAAGTAGAGCAAGTAGTGCGGGTTAATCCCCTTCGACCTGACCCTGATCAAGGTGTTCTGGAAGCAACAGTCCTCGATCTCACCGCTCCACATCGCCGGCTTGCCCACTTCTCCTGGACTGCCAGACGCTTCACTGAGTACGATGTCATTCTTCTCAAGCCGGTATGCCTCCAGCTCCTTGTCGGTAAAGTTCATCTTCTTCACATCGTCAAGGATCAATCCCTTCCAGCCGACGTTAGCGGCCCGCAGATAGGGGCGCATGCTGTCCCCTGCATGATTCTTGGGTGACCGCTGCCGCCCGAGTCGGACTTCAGCTACGTCACTCAGGCGGAGCGTCTTCGCGTCTTCGGTACCGAATTGGGTCGCCATAATTCGCACCATCAGCGCCTGGACCCTTGCGCGCGCATCTCGGAGGTTCCGTCCCGCCATGACCAAGTGGGAAAGATGGCCCTCCAATGCCTCCACGATGCGCCCCTGCTCCGCGAGGGGCGGCAGTGGCAGCCGAATCCCTTCCAGCATCTTCTGGTTAACCTTATAGATTCCCGCAGTGGTACGCGCCAACGATTCAATCTGACGACGCACCAACAGAGAATCCCACAGGCGCCCCAAGTACTTCGGAATGATGATTTCCGGGTTGACGCGCACCCGAACCATAGTGTCGGGAAAAGCAATAGGTACGGCGACATCACCCACGAGCCCGCCTCGCCCTACAAGTTTCCGAGAACCGTTACCACGACTCAACAAGTAGTCACCCTGTGTCACCAAGTAAGGTTTAGCCTCTTCCGCGCTCCACGAGCCTTCTTTAGACTCACCCAAGTCGATGGCGCCGTCTTTGATAGACGTAAGGCGAAGAACAGGAAACCCGCCATCCAGCGTCCGCACGGAGCGACCGTTGATCAACGGCTCACTCAGTACATCCGACAAGCGCACCGAAACCCACCCCGCCGGAAGTTCCTTCTCGCTCAAGCCAGTTCCCGATTCAGCTCAGTCAACAGATCCAGCGCCGGCTCTTTCCCGCCGAACGCCAACATGAAGCCGCGTCCTCTGCCGCGCTCCGTGAACGGCTCGTAGGAGAGTTCCGCCGGCTCTATGCCGACATCGGTGGCGACGACGTCGCGGATCTTCTCCAGCCACCACAGCTGCTCGTCCGTGAACTCGACGCCCGCCTGTCGCTGCCGCAGCAGCCACCCCTCGAAGCGCTCGTGGACCACCGTACGGTACGGGCGGAGCTCACTGTCCGCACCCAGCTCGTAACGGATCAGGCTGATCAGGTCTTCCGGCCCCGCGTCCCGGCTCTTCTGGGCGGCGGCCTTCTCCAGGTCCTCGTAGAAGCCCCACAGGACGCGCGGTGTCCAGGCCCGCCGGGATGCCCGGATCGTGGCCGCGAGCTCCTTGAGGGCCGCGCGGGCCTCGCTCGGGGAGACCGGGTTTCCGCTGCCCAGGGCGACCTGGATGGCCGCGTTGCGGTCGCGCTGCTCCTCCAGGAGCTCGTGCCACTCGTCCAGGTTCTCCCGGGCCCGCTGCTCGCGCGGGATCTCCTCGACCTTCGTCACCGTGACAGCCGTCGTCTCGTCGTACGTCAGGTCCTTGTCGCGGCGGATCTCCAGGATCTGCCGCCGCAGCTCGGGGTTGCCGGTGAGGACCGCCACCGCGTTCTCCACCAGTTCGCGGGCCGCCCCCGCCCCGCCCTGGCGCCTCGCCTCGTCCTGCGCGTCCACGTCCACCGCGTCCACGATTCCGCGGGCGATCTCCGCCAGGGTCGTGCCGCCTGCCGTGTTGGCCAGAAGCTCACGCTCCTCCGATCCCAGCTGCTGGTTCAGGCGGGACAAGCGGCGCTGGAGGATCTCGGCTTCCTCCGCGCTGATCGACCGGGAGCCCGTCTTGTCCAGCAGCTTCGCCAGCGAAACCTGGTTGCCCGTCGCCGGGATCAGGGGACGTGCGTCGACCAGAGGGCTGTCCGTGACTCCGGCCGCGTCGAGGAGGACGAAGCGGTCCTTCGTCACGTCCTCGTCCGCGTCCGGTGTGACCTCACGCAGCTCGGTCGCGTCGATGGTGCGTGCGCCCCGGCCCTTCATCTGCTCGAAGAGGACCGCGCTGCGCACCGCCCGCAGGAAGATCACGCATTCCAGGGCGCGTACGTCCGTACCCGTGGCGATCATGTCGACGGTGACCGCGATGCGCAGCCTGGGGGAATTACGCAGATCATTGATGAGCTCGTCAGGGTTCTCACCGTTCTGGCGGCTCTTGTAAGTGATCTTCTTTGCGAAATCGTCTCCGCGTCCGAAGACTTCCTTGGCCTGCTTGAGTACGTCCTCGGCGTGGTCCTCCCCCACCGCGAAGATCAGGGTTTTGGGCAGATCCTTGCGGCCGGGGAACCAGCGCTGCCAGTTGTTCCTGTACGTCGTGAGCACCGCGCGGATCTCGTCGACGGTGATCACCGAGCGGCCGATCTGGGCGGTGGTGTACGTCAGATCGTCGTCGAGCTCTTCGAGCCGCTGGGTCCTGGTCTTGCGGTCCTTGATCCGGACCGTCGTACCGGCCTCGATCTTCGCCCCGCCGTTCTCCCGCAGGTCGGTGTTGACCCGCACCACGTCGAAGTCGACGTTGACACCGTCGGCAACGGCCTGCTCGTAGGTGTACTCGGAGACCGTGTTCTGGTCGAAGAAGCCCCGCGTCTGGGCCGTCGGGGTGGCGGTGAGGCCGACCAGGTGGGCGTCGAAGTAGTCCAGGACACCGCGCCAGAGCCCGTAGATGGAACGGTGGCACTCGTCCACGACGATCAGGTCGAAGGACTCGGGGGGCACGTCCGGCTGGTACTCGACCTCGACGGGCCGGTCCGCGGCGTAGTCCATGTCGGGGTCGTCGACCGAGGTCACAGCGGCCTGCTGTCCCGCGTCGGTCGCGTCGTCGCCCGCGTCGTCGTCCGTCAGCTGCTCTCCCTTGAGCAGGGAGTACATCTTCTGGATGGTGCAGATCACGACGGACGAGGTGTCCTGGAGCCCCGCCGCGCCCAGGCGGTCCACGTTGTAGAGGTCGGAGAACTTCCGGCCGTCGTCAGGGGTGGTGTAGTTGCGGAACTCCGAAAGCGCCTGGCGGCCGAGGTTGTTGCGGTCCACGAGGAAGAGCACGCGTCGGGCGCCGGCGTGACGCAGCAGCCGGTACGTCTCCGTGACGGCGGTGAAGGTCTTGCCCGCGCCGGTCGCCATGTGGATCAGCGCGCGGGGCCGGTCCTGGCCGAGGGACTGCTCCAGGCCCGTGATCGCGTCGATCTGGGCGAGCCGCAGGCCGTACGGCTCCAGCTTCGGCATCCGGCGCAGACCGGCGCGGAAGGTCGGGGCACGGCGGTCCCCGGCACGCTCCATCCATGCGGCGACCGTCTCGGGACGGTGGAAGGAGAACACCTCGCGGGAGCGGGGGTCGGGGTCCAGGCGGTTGACGAAGTAGGTCTCGGCACCGGTGGTGGCGTAGCGGAAGGCGAAGGGCTCGCTCTCCCGCCACACGGCGAGGCTGTGCTCCTTGAGGACACCCTTGGCGTACCGCTCGTTCTGCGTGAGGGCGCTGGAGAGATGGTCACCCTCGCGCTTGGCCTCGATGACGCCGACGATCCTGCCGTCCACGTAGAGGACGTAGTCAGCGCGTCCGGACGCCAGGGTGAACTCCCGCACCGCGACTCCTCGTCCGGCGAGCGGGTTGAGGTCGTCACGGTCCTGGACCAGCCAGCCGGCGTCGGCGAGCATGGCGTCGATCCTGACTCGGGCCTGCACCTCGTTGAGAGGGGCCGGGCGCTGCGCACGGTGCACGATGGCATCGCGGGCGGCGGCGTTCACCCGGCGAGGCTGCTTGCGGTCGGTCTCGTACTGCGCCCGCTGCACGGTCCGCAGACTGACGATCTCCGCTTCCATCTCCACCAGGCGGGCGGCCAGCGCCTCCTTCGCCTGCTGGGCACTGACCATGAGTGCCTCGGCCTCGGAGCGCGCGCGGCGCTCGGCTTCCAGGCGGCCGGTGGACTCGCTCAGCTTGACCCGTGACTGGGCGAGGGCGTCGCGGTGGCCGTCGAGCGCTTCGCGCAGCTCGGCGATCTCCGCCGGGTCCGTGAGCGCCGGCAGGGCGGGCGGCACGAAGGCGGTGACCGTGCGCTTACCGGTCAGCGCACGGTGGTAGAAGACGCCGAGCTCGTAGCAGAGCCGTACGGCTTCGAGGGCGCGCGTGGTGTCGAAGAGGTGGGCGTGAGCGGCCTCGTTGCGCTCACGGCGCAGCTGGTCGAAGGCGTCATGGACGGGCGGGGTCAGTGCGCCGATGGTCGTCAGGGCATGGAGACGGTCGATCTGGCGCGTGCCCGCGACTCTGGTGCCCGTGCGCGTGACGAGTTCCTCGGCGAGGACCTCACCGAACTGGCCTGCCTGGACCTGTGCGGCATTCGGATTGCTGAAGACGTTCAGTTCCGCCTGGGCTCCGTAAAGAGCGAGGAGTGGCTGGTGCTGATAAAGAATCCCGAAATTCGGTGATGCCTTGGCCAGGCACCGAAGCCACTCGTCCATGCTGTTCCCACCCCGTTGGTACCGCCGTGCGGATCGTTCGGACGGTCGAGTCTACGAGACGAGAGCCGGGAGGTTCCTTCGAAATAGAGCCGCCCGGAATCGAGAGAACTCGGCCCCTCAGCGGAAAGCCCCGGAAGTGACGGAATGGGGCAGGAGCCAGCAGGACGAGCCGGTCCCTGCCCCAGGCGGAGCGGGTACTTGTGTCCCGGCCCGCTCAGCTCCCCGGGTTGAACGGCACGCCCTCAGGCAGTGCCTTCGTCAGCTGGTCGACGAAGCGGTCGTCCCTGATGCCGATCGTCGCCTTGCCGAAGTCCGCCGACACCAGCTTCTCGCGCAGGCCCTCCGGGTAGCCGTTCCAGCCGACCAGAGGGGCGTAGTGCCAGACGCCGAGGTGGTTCTCCGGGGGTTCGTCCTTGGCGGTGGCCTTGCGGAAGCAGTGGGTACTGGCCCCGTCCTTGTGGTAGACGACCTTCGGGTGCGTGCCGTCGAAGGGAACGTCGGCCGCCTTGTGGACCTTGAAGCCTCCGTGCGCCGAAGTCGCCACGTACTCCGCCTTGTTGTCGTGGACCCACACCACGACGTGTTCCCAGTCGTGCCGGTGGCCGCCGAAGAGGCCGCCGTCCGCCACCTGGTCCTTCTCGAAGTAGTACGTGTAGAGGACGGCGCACCAGCCGTTGTCGCACTTGGAGCGGGAGTAGGCGTTGCCGCTCTGCAGGTCGGACAGGTCACGGCAGTTGCCGTTCACCGCGCCGCCCAGCTTGAGGCCGGGGTTGATCGTGCCGTCGGGGCCGATGGCGGAGGTGGCGTAGCAGCCGTCCTTGTCGTAGTCCACGGCGGGCTGGAATGTGCGGTCCAGCTCGTCCGCGTTGCCGGGGAGGGCCGGCGGCGGCGCCGCGTGGGCCAGGGCGGCGCCGCCCAGGACCAGGGTGAGGGCGGACAAGGTGACGGTCAGGCCGCGGCGCAGGGTGTGTCCTCGCCGGGCAGGTCGTATGTCGGGCATGGTGATTCCTTCGGGCGTGCGTGGGGGGGGTGGAGGGGGTGGAGGGGGCAGGCAGGACGTCAGCTGTCCTGGGCCGCGTTCAGCAGGTCGAGCGCGCTGTGCTGGCAGCCGTTGCCCAGGTCCTTGCGGGGGCCGGCCCAGTGGGGGCCGTACTGGTCCAGGCTGTTGCGGTTCTTGGCGTACGCGGTGTCCGCCTGGCGGTCCAGATAGGCGCTGTACGGGTGGTCCGGGAGGGCCTTGTTGAGGAGTCCGAGCCCCCTGGCGTAGGCCCCCTTGAACGAGTCGCCGTTCGACGTGCACCCTGTCCCGTCCGGCTCGTACGGCTCGTGGAGCGTGCCGCCCGGGTTGAGGTAGCCGGAGGAGGTGGAGGTGTCGGCCAGGGTGCGGGCGCTGTCCAGGTACGACGCGTCGCCGGTGGCCCGGTTGAGCTCGGCCAGGCCGGCGAGGATCACGCCCTGGTTGTACGTCCAGGTCGTGTCGCCGTTGTTGGAGCAGTCGTCCTTCAGGCCGTCGTTGACCGTGTTGCCGGAGTTGATCAGGCCGCTGCCCTTGAACCAGTTCCACCCGTCCTTGGCGCGCTGGAGGTAGGTGGTGTCGCCGCCGATCCGGTTGTGCAGCGCGGCACTGAGCTGGATGTACAGCTCGTTGGTGATGGCGTTCTTGTAGGCCTTGTCGGTCGCCCACTGCACCCCGCCGCCGCACTTGGACGTCCAGTAGGAGGCCATGTGGTCGGCGTCCTTGCGGGCGGTGTCCAGGTAGCGCTGTTCGCCGGTCAGGTCGTACGCCGCGACCCAGGCCAGGCCCCACCAGCCGGTGTCGTCCAGATAGGAGTTGGTGAAGTCGCCGCCCTCCGCACCGATGAGCTTCTCGTACGTGGTGGAGATGGCGTACTTGTAGCTCGGCATGTGGCTGATCCGGATGTTGTCGATCACCGAGGTGAGCGCGGTGGCCGAGGTCCACCAGCCCGCGAACTTCCCGGAACCCCGGTCGTAGTTCATCATCAGGGCCGTCGCCGCGGCCGTGCTCCGGCTGCCGGCGTTCCAGTCGACACGGGCCCAGCCGGTGCAGGAGATCTCCGCCCGGTCGCCGGCCTTGCCGCAGGCGCGGAGGGCTCCGATGCCGCCGGTGTTCCAGTCGTCGACGTTGTACATCTGCGAGCGCCAGCCGGTCCGGCCGGAGGGGATGGCGGTGGTGCCGAGCTTGCTGCCGGAGGACCATGTGCGCCCGCCGTCGAAGGAGCGGTCCAGCCACACCTGATCGCCCGCCGAGCCGCTGTCGATCGAGGCCCAGCCCATGACATCGTTGTCAGAGAGGTGCAGGGCAATGGATCGCCCGTAGAGGGAGGCGGTGACGGGGACCCGGTCACCGGTGGCGTTCGCCGGATCGCGGGCATCGCAGTACTTGTTGCAGAGCTGCGCGGCGGCCGACGCGCCGGCCTGCCCGGCGACGGAGAGCGCGCCGAAAGCCAGCACGGCGGCGAGGGACGAGGACAGCAGGGTGTTTCTCGCGCGGCGGCGAGAGGGGACGAGGAGCATCGGGAGTCCTCCGGCGGGTCCGATGAGGGGTGGGGGGTGGCTCGGCGCCAGAGAACCGGTCCCGCCGACTCCGCGTCAAGGGTGCGGAGCGGCATCGGCTGACAACGGTGCAGGTCAACAACTTTTATGGGCCCGGGATTTGGGCCCGGGGGGCCCAAGGGCCCATGCCCGCCGCAGGCCCTCGCCGGGGCACGCCCCGACTGCCGCCCCTCCGCGCCTGACGGCAGGTCCGAATCGCCCGGGGCCCGGCCGCGCGGCCGGGCCCCGGGCGCCCGTTCAGCAGGCGTGCTCCGCGTAGCGGGCGGCCACCTCGGCCAGTACCTCGGAGCCGTCGCGCGCCCACAGGGCCTCGTTGAAGATCTCCACCTCGATCGGGCCGTCGAACCCGGCGGCCTCGACCGCCGTACGGAACGCTCTGAAGTCCACGCTGCCGTCGCCGAGTTGTCCGCGTCCCAGCAGGACGCCCGCCGGGAGCGGGGTGATCCAGTCGGCGAGCTGGAAGGAGTGGATGCGGCCGCCCGCCCCCGCCCGGGCGATCTGCGCGGGGGCCCGGTCGTCCCACCAGAGGTGGTACGTGTCCACCACCACGCCGACCCGGTCGGCCGGGAAGCGTTCCGCGATATCGAGGGCCTGGGACAGGGTGGAGACCACGCAGCGGTCCGAGGCGAACATCGGGTGCAGCGGCTCGATGGCCAGGCGCACGCCGCGTTCGGCCGCGTAGGGCACCAGCCGGCCCAGGGCGTCGGCGACGCGCTCGCGCGCGCCGTACAGGTCCTTGCTGCCCTCCGGGAGGCCGCCGGAGACCAGGACCAGGGTGTCCGTGGACAGGCCGGCCGCCTCGTCGATCGCGGCGCGGTTGTCGTCCAGGGCGCGGGCTTGCTCGGCCGGGTCGAGGGCGGTGAAGAAGCCGCCCCGGCACAGACTGGTGACGGACAGGCCGGAGTCGGACAGGAGGCGGGCCGTCGCCTCGACGCCGTACTCCTGGACCGGGGCCCGCCACAGGCCGACCTTGTCGATGCCCGCCTTCGCGCAGCCCTCGGCCAGCTCGGGCAGCGACCACTGCTTGATGGTCTCCTGGTTGACGGAGAGCCGGCCGTCACTCATCGGGTACCTCCGTTGACCTTGAGGAGCGCGCGCATCCGGGACTCGGCCAGCTCCGGGTCGGGGAACAGGCCGAGGCGGTCGGCGAGTTCGTACGCCTTGGCGAGGTGCGGCAGCGGGCGGGCCGACTGGAGGCCGCCCACCATCGTGAAGTGGTCCTGGTGGCCGGCCAGCCAGGCGAGGAACACCACGCCCGTCTTGTAGTAGCGGGTCGGCGACCGGAAGAGGTGGCGGGACAGCTCGACCGTCGGGTCGAGGAGTTCGCGGAATCCCTTGGTGTCGCCGGTGTCCAGGACCCGTACCGCGTGGGCGGCCAGCGGGCCGAGCGGGTCGAAGATGCCGAGCAGCGCGTGGCTGAAGCCCCGGTCGTCGCCGGCGATCAGCTCGGGGTAGTTGAAGTCGTCCCCGGTGTAGCACCGCACCCCGCCCGGCAGCCGGCGGCGGACGTCGATCTCGCGCTCCGCGTCGAGCAGGGAGATCTTGATGCCGTCGACCTTGTCGGGGTGTTCCGCGATGACCTGGAGGAAGGTCTCGGTGGCCCGGTCGAGGTCGGCGGAGCCCCAGTAGCCCTCCAGCGCGGGGTCGAACATCGGGCCGAGCCAGTGCAGCACGACCGGTTCGGTGGCCTGGCGCAGCAGATGGGCGTACGTCTCCAGGTAGTCCTGCGGGCCCTTCGCCGCCGCCGCGAGGGCGCGCGAGGCCATCAGGATGGCCTGGGCCCCGCTCTCCTCGACGAGCGCGAGCTGCTCCTCGTACGCGGCCCGTACCTCGGCGAGGGTCGCCGGGCCCGGGGGGAGCTGGTCGGTGCCGACGCCGCAGGCGATCCGGCCGCCGACGGCCCTGGCCTCGGCGGCCGAGCGGCGGATCAGCTCTGCGGCGGAGGCCCAGTCCAGACCCATGCCGCGCTGGGCGGTGTCCATGGCCTCGGCGACGCCCAGGCCGTGCGACCAGAGGTGGCGGCGGAAGGCGAGCGTGGCGTCCCAGTCGACGGCGGCCGGTGCGTCGGGCCCGGCATCGGCGTACGGGTCGGCGACGACATGGGCGGCCGAGAAGACGGTACGGGAGGTGAGGGGCGCCCGGCCGGGTGCGAGGTCGAGCGGGGTGGCGCGGGGCTCGTACGGCCCCTGCGGGAGGTGGATGGTCATGCGATCAACTCCGGTGTGCCCTGCGAGGGGTGGGCGGTCACAGCGAGAGCTCCGGGACGTCGAGGCGGCGGCCCTCGGCGTGGGACTTCAGGCCCAGCTCGGCGAGCTGGACACCGCGGGCGCCGGCCATCAGGTCCCAGGTGTAGGGCTCGTCGAGCACGATGTGGCGCAGGAACAGCTCCCACTGGGCCTTGAAGCCGTTGTCGAAGACCGCGTTGTCGGGGATCTCCTGCCACTGGTCGCGGAAGGACTCCGTGACCGGGAGGTCCGGATTCCAGACCGGCTTGGGCGTGGCCGAGCGGTGCTGGACGCGGCAGTTGCGCAGCCCCGCGACGGCGGAGCCGTGGGTGCCGTCCACCTGGAACTCGACCAGCTCGTCGCGGTTGACGCGGACGGTCCAGGAGGAGTTGATCTGGGCGACGGCCCCGCTCTCCAGCTGGAAGATCCCGTAGGCGGCGTCGTCCGCCGTCGCGGCGTACGGCTTGCCGTGCTCGTCCCAGCGCTGGGGGATGTGCGTCTGGACGTGCGCCTGGACGGTGGAGACCCGGCCGAACAGCTCGTGGAGCACGTACTCCCAGTGCGGGAACATGTCGACGACGATGCCGCCGCCGTCCTCGGCGCGGTAGTTCCAGGAGGGGCGCTGGGCCTCCTGCCAGTCGCCCTCGAAGACCCAGTAGCCGAACTCGCCGCGCACGGAGAGGACCTCGCCGAAGAAGCCGCCGTCGATGAGGCGCTTCAGCTTCAGCAGGCCCGGCAGGAAGATCTTGTCCTGGACCACACCGTGCTTGATGCCGGCGTCGCGGGCGAGGCGGGCCAGCTCCAGGGCGCCCTCGACATCCGTGGCGGTGGGCTTCTCGGTGTAGATGTGCTTGCCCGCCGCGACGGCCTTCCTGATCGCCTCGACGCGGGCCGAGGTGACCTGGGCGTCGAAGTAGATGTCGATGGTGTCGTCGGCGAGGACGGCGTCGAGATCGGTCGACCACTCGGTCAGGCCGTGCCGCCCGGCCAGTTCCTCCAGCGCGTGGGCGCGCCGGCCGACGAGGACCGGCTCGGGCCACAGCACGTCGCCGTTGCCGAGGTCGAGGCCGCCCTGCTCGCGGATCGCGAGGACCGAGCGCACCAGGTGCTGCCGGTATCCCATGCGCCCGGTGACGCCGTTCATGGCGATGCGCACTGTCCTGCGTGTCACGAAAGTTCCTCCATACAGCGGTAGCAAGCGCTTTCTACGCGGTATGACGCTAGCCTGCCGACAGCGGCCCGGACAAGAGGGGGCGCGATGTGATGTCGGCCCACTCCCCCTCACCACTTCCTCGGAGGAACAGCGATGACAGTCACCCTGGCGGACGTGGCGGCTCGCGCCCGGGTGTCCCCGGCCACCGTCTCCCGCGTGCTGAACGGCAACTACCCGGTGGCGGCGTCCACCCGGGAGCGCGTCCTGCGCGCGGTGGACGATCTGGACTACGTGCTCAACGGCCCGGCCAGCTCGCTGGCGGCGGCCACGTCGGATCTGATCGGCATCCTGGTCAACGACATCGCCGACCCGTTCTTCGGGATCATGGCGGGGGCCGCGCAGACCGAGATCGGCGGTCCGGGCGACGGCTCGGGCCGGGCCGGCGGCGAGAAGCTCGCGGTCGTCTGCAACACCGGCGGCTCCCCGGCGCGCGAGCTGACCTATCTCACCCTGCTCCAGCGCCAGCGCGCCGCCGCCGTCGTGCTCACCGGCGGCGCGGTGGAGGACCCGGCGCACCAGGCCGCGATGGCCGCGAAGCTGTCGAAGCTCGCGGACGCCGGGACCCGGGTGGTGCTGTGCGGGCGGCCCCCGCTGCCCGACGGCGCGGCCGTGGTGGCGGCACTGGCCTTCGACAACCAGGGCGGCGGCCGCCGCCTCACCGAGCATCTGCTCTCGCTGGGCCACCGCAGGATCGGCTATGTCGCGGGCCCGCAGGAGCGCACCACGACCCGCCACCGGCTGGAGGGTCACCGCGAGGCGATGAGGGCCGAGGGGCTGACGGGGGACGAGGACCGGCTCACCGTGCACGGCTCCTACGACCGCCGCTCCGGCTACGACGCCACCGTCGAACTCCTGCGCCGCGAACCGGGGATCACCGCCGTCGTCGCCGCCAACGACACGGTGGCACTGGGTGCCGCCGCGGCGGTCCGGGACCGCGGGCTGCGCATCCCGGAGGACATCTCGGTGGCCGGCTTCGACGATCTGCCGTTCTCGGTGGACGTGGTCCCGGCCCTGACGACCGTACGGCTGCCGCTCTTCGAGGCGGGGGCGCGGGCGGGCCGGCTGGCCATGGGCAAGGAGACCCCGCCGCCGGGCGGCATCGCGCTGATCGCCGCGGAGCTGATGGTGCGCGGATCGACGGCCCCGCCCCGGGGGTGAATCCACCCGCCGGTCCCGGGTACGCGTCAGGGGCGCCCCGGACCGGCGAGGAGCAGACACTCACCGGCTGCGGTGGCCCGTACCGACGGAAGGACACACACGTGAAGCTCGCTTTCTCGACCCTCGGGGTGCCGGGGCTGCCGATACCCGAGGTCGTCCGGCTGGCCGCGGACCACGGCTACCAGGGGGTGGAGCTGCGCGCCCACCCCGAGGAGCCGGTGCACCCGGGGCTGACGATGCTCCAACGGGCCGATGTGGTGGAGGAGTTCAAGCGGGGCGGGATCGAGATCCTGACCGTGGCCGGCTATGTCCGGGCCGCCGCCGAGGGCGACGACCAGCCGGTGCTCGACGAGCTGGCCGGGCTGATCGAGCTGGCCCGCGACCTGGGCGCCCGCCATGTCCGGGTCTTCCCGGGCGGCGGTGACCAGGACCCCGCGACGGCCGACGCGACGGCCGCCCGCCGGCTGGGCGCGGCCGCCCCGTTCGCGGCCGACATGGGCGTACGCGTGCTGCTGGAGACCCACGACTCGCACCGCGCCGGGGCCGATGTGGCCCGGGTGGCCGGTGCGGTGGGGCACGGGAGCATCGGCGCGCTGTGGGACGTCATGCACACCTGGCTGGCGGGCGAGGAGCCGGCCGCCAGCCACGCGGTGCTGGCCCCGCACCTGGGCTATGTCCAGGTGAAGGACATCGCATCGGCCGAGGACACCGCGCCGCTCGCCCTGGGCGCGGGGGTGCTGCCGCTGCGGGCGTGCCTGGACACGCTCGACGCGGACAGCTGGGTCTGCTGGGAGTACGAGAAGCGCTGGCACCCGGAGGCGGCGGAGCTGCCCGGACTGCTGGGCGCGGGGCGCGAGCACCTGCTGCGGCTGGGCGCGCCGAAGCAGTAGCGGGGGCGGGTGCCCGGTCTCTCGCACGGGGCCGGCGCCCGCTTTCTCATACGGCGGCCGGTTCCGGGGCGGGGACGCGGGTGCGGCGCGTCCCCGCGAGGGACGTCAGGGCCACCCCGCCGACCAGCAGCGCCGCCGCGCACCACCGCAGCGGGCTCACCGACTCGTCGAGCAGCAGGGCGGCCGAGGACATCCCGAAGACGGGCACCAGCAGGGTGAACGGGGCCACCGACGACGCCTGGTAGCGGCTGAGCAGGAAGCCCCAGGCCCCGAAGCCGAACACCGTGGTGATCCAGGCGACGTAGACGATGATTCCGGCGCCGCTCCAGTCGAGCCCGGCCAGTGCCGCCCGGTCGCGGCCCCAGCCCTCGAAGAGGAGGGAGAGCCCGAGGAGCGGCAGGACGGGCACGGTCGAGACCCAGACCATGAAGTTGAGGGAGTCGGGCGGAGCCGCCTTGCGGGTCAGGACGTTCGACACGCCCCAGCAGGCCGCCGCCGCGATGACCAGCACGAAGGCGAGCACCGGACCGCTCGCGCCCTCGTCGACGGCGGCCACCCCGATGCCGGCCAGCGCCACCGCCATGCCCAGCACCCTGACCCGGCCCGGGCGTTCGCCGAGCGCGAGGGCCGCGAAGAGCGCGGTGAAGACGGCCTGGACCTGGAGGACGAGCGAGGAGAGCCCGGCGCCCATCCCCCGGTCCATGCCGATGAAGAGCAGGCCGAACTTGGCGACGCCCAGCACCAGCCCGACCCCCACCACCCACTTCCAGGCGACCTTGGGCCTGCCGACGAAGAAGACCGCGGGCAGCGCCGCGACGAGGAAGCGCAGGGCGGAGAAGAGCAGCGGCGGGAAGTGGCCGAGACCCAGCTCGATGACGACGAAGTTGACACCCCAGACGGCGGCCACCAGGGCGGCCAGGGCGATGTGGAGGGGACGCATGCACCGAGGATCACCCGCCCCGACCATGTAGCACCAGCGCGGATTTCTTCATGGTGAAATTGAGCGTTGCTAATGAATCGAGGGACCTCGGGAGGCTCCGGTGCTCGATCTCGCCCGGCTGCGCGCACTGCACGCCATCTCCGTCCACGGCTCCGTCGCGGCGGCCGCCGCCGCGCTCGGCTACACCCCGTCGGCGGTCTCGCAGCAGATCACCAAGCTGGAGCGGGAGACCCGCACCACCCTGCTCGAACGCCGGGGCCGGGGGGTCGCGCTCACCGAGGAGGCGGTCCATCTGGCCTCCACCGCCCAGCAGTTGCTGGCGATCGTGGAGCACGCCGAGACGGAGCTGGAGGAGCGCAGGGGGCTGCCGACCGGGCGGCTCTCGGTCGGCGCCTTCGCCTCGGCGGCACGCGGGCTGCTGCCCGGTGTGCTGGCGGAGCTGGACCGCGAGCACCCGGATCTGGATGTGCGGCTGACCGAGGTCGACCCGCATCTCTCGGTCGACCTGGTGGCCAAGGGCGTGCTCGACCTGGCCGTCGCGCACGACTGGGACATCGCCCCGCTGCCCGCCCCGGAGGGCGTGGCACAGGCCGTGATCGGGGACGACCGCTGCGATCTGCTGGTACCGGCGGGCCACCGGCTGGCGGGCCGGGACGGGGTGCGGCGCGAGGAATTGGCGCGGGAGCGGTGGATCTGCCAGCCGCCGGGGACGGTCTGCCACGACTGGCTCGTACGGACGTTGCGCGCGGCGGGCTACGAGCCGGACATCAGGCACCAGGCGGAGGAGAACCACACCCAGCTGGCCCTGCTGGCCGCCGGGCTCGGGGTCGCGATGATCCCCCGGCTGGGGCGCGGACCGCTGCCGGATGGCGTGGTGGCGGTGCGGATCGAGCCGGTGCCGGTGCGGCGTCTGTACGCGCTGTGGCGTACGGAGGCGGCGCGGCGGCCGGCGATCACGGCGGCGGTCGGCGCACTCCAGGCGCACGGGGCGGCGGCGGGGCTGCACCGCCGGTAGGCGGCATCCGGGGCCAGGTCTGACGCGCTCAAAATCGTCCGCACCCTTGACCGGAAGTTATTTTCTGGATATCCGTGCTCCTTGGAAGTTTCTTTCACCACCCCCTCGTCACCGAGTACGGCCGAAGGAGCTCACGTGCACCACCGCACCTCCAGACGCACCCTTCTCACCGCCACCGCCGCAACCGCCGTCGCGGCGGCGGCGGGGATGGCGGCCGCCCCCGGCGCCGTCGCCGCCCAGCACTCCCCGCACGGCAGTCACGGCCACACCTCCGCCGCCACGACCCGGCGGCTGAAGCGGCTCATCTCCCGGATGAGCCTGGAGGAGAAGGTCGGCCAGCTCTTCGTCATGCGGGTCTACGGGCACTCCGCCACCGACCCCGACCAGGCGGACATCGACGCCAACCTCGCCGAGATCGGGGTGCGCACAGCGGCCGAGATGATCGCCAAGTACCACGTCGGCGGCATCATCTACTTCTCCTGGGCGCACAACACCCGCGACCCGCACCAGATCGCGGAGCTCTCCAACGGCATCCAGCGGGCCGGGCTCGCGGGCCCCACCCCGCTGCCGCTCCTCGTCTCCACCGACCAGGAGCACGGCATCGTCTGCCGGGTCGGCGAGCCGGCCACCCTGATGCCCGGCGCGATGGCGCTGGGCGCGGGCGGTTCGCGGGCCGACGCCCGCACGGCGGGGCAGATCGCGGGCGCCGAACTGGCCGCGATCGGCATCAACCAGAACTACGCGCCGGACGCGGACGTCAACGTCAACCCGGCCAACCCGGTCATCGGCGTACGGTCCTTCGGCTCCGACCCGCAGGCCGTGGCCGGGATGGTCGCCGCGCAGGTGAAGGGGTATCAGAGCGCCGGGATCGCCTCCACGGCCAAGCACTTCCCGGGTCACGGCGACACCAGCACCGACAGCCACACCGGGCTGCCGGTCATCGGCCACACCCGGGAGCAGTGGGCCGAGCTGGACGCCCCGCCGTTCCGGGCCGCGATCGCGGCGGGCATCGACTCGATCATGACGGCGCACATCGTGGTGCCGGCGCTCGACCCCTCGGAGGACCCGGCCACGCTGTCCCGGCCGATCCTCACCGGCATCCTGCGCGAGGAGCTGGGCTACGACGGTGTCGTGGTCACCGACTCGCTGGGCATGGAGGGCGTGCGGACGAAGTACGGCGACGAGCGGGTGCCGGTCCTGGCGCTCCAGGCGGGCGTGGACCAGCTACTCAACCCGCCCAGCCTCGACGTCTCCTGGAACGCCCTGCTGGCGGCGGTCAGGAGCGGCGAGGTCAGCGAGGCCCGGCTCGACGCGTCGATCCTGCGCATCCTGCGGCTGAAGACGAAGCTGGGGCTGTTCGACGACCCGTTCGTCAGCCGGCGCGGGGTGGACCGGACCGTCGGCACCCGGGCGCATCTCGTGGCCGCCGACCGGATCGCGGAGCACACCACCACCCTGCTGGCCAACGAGCGCGCGCTGCTGCCGCTGTCGCGCCGCTCGCACCGCAAGCTGCTGGTGGTGGGCGCCGATCCGGCGTCCCCGTCCGGCACGACGGGCCCGCCGACGACCACGCTGGCGGACGCGTTCAACGAGCTGGGGTTCACGGCGACCGCCCTGTCCACCGGCATCACACCGACGCAGGCGAACATCGACGCGGCGGTGGCGGCGGCGCAGGGCAAGGACGCGGTGGTCGTGGGGACGTACAACGTCACGGCGACCAGCTCGCAGCGGACCCTGGTGAGCGCGCTGGCCGCGACCGGCGTCCCGGTGGTCACGGTCGCGATCCGCAATCCGTACGACATCGCCCAGCTGGCCGGGACCGGGCACGCGGCGAGCCTGGCGGCGTACTCCTGGACCGATGTCGAACTGCGGGCGGCGGCCCGGGTCATCGCGGGCCGGGCGCGTCCGGAGGGGAAGCTGCCGGTGCCGGTGCAGCGCGCGGACGACCCGTCGAAGGTGCTGTACCCGGTGGGATACGGGCTGAGGTACTAGCGAGGAGGACCCGCGCCGGCGGACGCCGGCGCGGGTCCCGTCACACGTTACGGACGCCGGAAGCCGAGGCGGTGCTCGGTCGTCAGGTCCTTGTTGTCGAGCCGCGCGTCGAACTTCGCGAGCGGCTTGGCCTTCGACTCGTCCTGCTGGACGGCGGCCGGGGCGACGCCCGCCCAGCGCAGGATCGCCGCCGTGGCCGTGGCGTTCTCGGAGGGGACGAGCCCGGCGACGTTCGAGCCGTGGTTCCCGCCGGGCTGGGTGAAGACATAGCTGTCACGGGCGCCCGCGCCGAGCCGGAAGCGCTCCGCGCCCCACGGGTCGTTCTCGCCGTAGACGTACAGCATGTGGGTGGCGTGGTGCTTCACCCAGGTATCGACGTCGCGCATCGCCGAGGGCTGGAACTTCATCGGGATGGAGCGCGGCACGAACGTGCGCGGCGGCTGGTAGCCGTAGCGGCTCAGCTTGCCGAGCCAGGGCTGCTTGATGTCGGGCGAGCCGAGCTGGGTGCCCGCCTGGTAGTAGTACGGCGTGTAGTTCGCCAGGCCCTGGTCCGCGTAGGCGGAGAAGCCGGAGATCGAGTCGATCGAGTCCCAGATCGCCTGGTCGGTGGCGTTCCGGGCGTCGGCCGGGATCGAGTCGCAGTCGGCGAGCAGGCTGTACTGCCAGTACGCCCAGACGTAGTCCATGACCACGGCCTCGTACGCCTTGTCCAGGGTGCCGACGGTGGTGAAGGTGTAGCCGTTGTCGGCGGCGTACTGCGCGTACTTCTTCTCCAGCGGCTCCCGGCGGACCAGCGCCTCGCGCTGCACCCCGGCCAGCCGGTCGCGGCACTCCTTGGTGCCGACCTTCGCGAAGAACCGGTCGTAGGCCGAGTCCTCCTTGTTGACCACGTCGTTGGGCGCGACATAGGCGACGACGCCGTCCATGTCCTTCGGGTAGAAGCGCTCGAAGTAGGTGGCGGTCATGCCGCCCTTGGAGCCGCCCGTGGTCAGCCAGTTCTTGGAGTAGATCCGCTTGAGCGCGGTGAAGACGCGGTGCTGGTCGCTGGCGGCCTGCCAGATGTCGAGCTTGGACCAGTCGGCGGGCTCGGGGCGCGACGGGGTGAAGAAGCGGTACTCCAGGGAGACCTGGTTGCCGTCGACGATCCGGGTCGGCTCGGAGCGGCTGGGGCTGGTGGAGACGTTGTAGCCGCTGGTGTAGAAGACGGTGGGGCGGGAGGTGTCCTTGTGCAGCAGGGTGATGCGCTGCTGGAACGTCCCCTTGGACGGGTGCCGGTGGTCGACCGGCTGGGTGTAGTTGAGGACGAAGTACCGGTATCCGGCGTAGGGCTTCTCCTCGATGAGACTCATTCCCGGGATGGCCAGGATGCGGTCCTTGATGTCCGTGCTCGTCCCGCTGTCGCCCACGGCGGTACGGAACGCGGCCGGTTCGGCGGCGGTGGCCGCCCCGGCCGAGGCACCCGTCGCACTCACCGTGCCGATGAGCACCGCGAGTGACAGGATCCCTCTGAGCGCCTTACGCATGCACCCTCCCCTTGATTCACAACAGTCGTCGTGAACCTAGCCGGGCAACACCAGGACCACCAGACCCTGTTGCCGCGGCATGCGCACACATCACCCGGTCAGCACAGGATCCAGCCCGTGGTGCCGGTCCTTCCCGCGATCGTGCCGGAGGCCCGGACGCACCGGTTCAGCGCGTGCACGGTCACCGGCCCGGCCCGCTGGGTGAAGCTGCCGCTGTCGGCGACGGGCCGGCCTCCGCGCGGCTGGATCTGTACGGACATCCGGCGGCGCGAGCCGGCCTTGGTGGCGACGGCCGTGGCGCAGGCGTAGGCGCGGGTCCGGTAGACGCGCAGCTCCCCCGTCGCGAACTTCACCGTCTTCGCGGGCCGTCCGGCACAGACCGACGCGGCCTCGGCGCTGCTCGCCTCGACGCCGCCGAGCACCAGCCCGAGGAGGGTCGTGAGAGCGAGGGCGAGCACGCGGAAGCCCATCCCGCGCCGCGTCCCCCCGGCAGGTCCTTCGGTCCCTCTGGTCACCAGCAGCCCCATCGCTCATCGAACATGTGCGCCCTTACCCGACACCTGGGCGTACATGCGTGTCCATGCGTACGACGCGGGAGGCCATCCGGAGGTTGCACCCGGCGCGCTCGGCCTGCGGCGCAACCGAATCACCCCACGATGGGTTCACCACTGGACAGAGCCACCCGAAAGGCAGGAACCGCTATGACCCGACTCCGTCCCGCCCGGCGCACCGGCGGCCGGCGCATTCCCGTCCGCACCCTGCTCGCGTCCGCCCTCCTGACCGCCGTCGTCGCCGTGCCGGCGGCGGCCGCCGCCCCCGCCGCCCCGCAGGGCGCACCGGCCTCGGCGCCGGTACGCGACGAGGTGTCCGCGTCCGCCGCCCAGCAGGTCGCCCACTTCTACGGCGCGTACATCGACGCCGTGGCCGCCGAGGACGGCGGCGCCCTGGCCTCCTCGCTCCGGGGCTTCTACCTCACGCCCGGCTTCCGCGAGCGGCTGGCCGGCTGGGAGAAGACCAACCACGCGGACGGGGTGCTGCGCGCCCAGAACGTCCCGGCGGGCTTCCGGGTCACCGCGGGCGACAGCGGCGCCGGCCACACCTGGTCGACGGTCCGGCTGACCTGGGGATCGGCGGCCGGCCCCACGTACACGACCCTCACCGTGCGGTCGGATCTGGCGACCGGGAAGATCTCCGGAATCCGCGACTAAGAGCTGTCCCGCAATTCCTGGTGGATCAGCGCGCGGCGTCAGATGCGGTGCATCGCAAGGCGGAGAGGCGCCCGCATACCGGATGCATTCGGGTGTTTCGACAACGCGGCGAGGTGCCGTAGCTGTCGTCGTGCGCCCGCCAGGAATTGCGGGACAGCCCTTGGGCTCCGGCGCGGGCCTGTTCACACCCCCGCCGGCTCGTCCTCTCCTATGAAGGTGCGCCACAGCACGGCGTAGTGCCCGTCCAGGGCGAGGAGTTCGTCGTGCGTGCCGTCCTCGACGACCCGGCCGTGGTCCATCACCACGACCCGGTCCGCGCGGGCGGCCGTGGTCAGGCGGTGGGCGACGACCAGGGTGGTGCGGCGGCCCGCGATCCGGTCGGTCGCCTGGTTGACCAGCGCCTCGCTGGCCAGGTCCAGGGAGGCGGTGGCCTCGTCGAGCAGCAGGATGTCGGGGTCGACGAGCTCGGCGCGGGCGAGCGCGATCAGCTGGCGCTGTCCGGCCGAGAGATTGCGGCCCCGCTCGGCGACCTCGTGGAGGTAGCCGCCGTCCAGGGTGGCGATCATGTCGTGCGCGCCGACCGCCCGGGACGCCGCCTCCACCTCCGCGTCGGTGGCCTCCGGCCGCCCGTACGCGATGGCGTCGCGCACCGTCCCGGCGAAGAGGCACGCCTCCTGCGGGACGACACCGAGCCGGTGCCGGTAGGCGGTGAGGCCGAGGTGGCGCAGGTCGGTGCCGTCGGCCGTGACCCGGCCGCCCGTCGGGTCGTAGAACCGGGCGACGAGCTTGACCAGGGTGGACTTGCCCGCGCCGGTCTCGCCGACGAACGCGACGGTCTGGCCGGCCGGGATGTGCAGGTCGACGCCGGTGAGCGCGTCCTCCTCGCCGCCGTACGCGAACGAGACGTCCTCGAAGGCGATCTCGCCGCGCAGCGACAGCACGTCCAGCGGCTCGTCCCCGTCGGCGGTGGAGGCGGGCTCCCGCAACAGTTCCTGGATGCGGCCCAGCGAGACGGTCGCCTGCTGGTAGCCGTCGAAGACCTGGGAGAGCTGCTGCACGGGGGCGAAGAACAGGTCGATGTAGAGCAGATAGGCGACCAGCGCGCCCGTGGTGAGCGTGCCGTCGTCGACCCGGCCCGCGCCGACGATGAGCACTGCGGCCGCCGCCACCGAGGACAGCAGCTGGACGAACGGGAAGTAGACCGAGATCAGCCACTGCCCGCGCACCCGGGCCTCGCGGTAGTGGTCGCTGGCGGCCGCGAACCGAGCGGCGCCGTCCCGCTCGCGGCGGAAGGCCTGCACGATGCGGAGCCCGGAGACGGACTCCTGGAGGTCGGCGTTGACGACGCTGATGCGCTCACGGGCCAGCTCGTACGCCTTGACGCTCCTGCGGCGGAAGAAGACCGTGCCGACGACCAGCACCGGGAGCGTCGCGAAGACGACCAGGGCCAGCTCCACGTCCAGGAACAGCAGCGCGACCATGATGCCGAAGAAGGTGACCACGGAGACGAAGGCCGTGACCAGGCCGGTCTGCAGGAACGTGGACAGCGCGTCCACGTCCGTCGTCATCCGGGTCATGATCCGGCCGGTCAGCTCGCGCTCGTAGTAGTCCAGGCCGAGGCGCTGGAGCTGGGCGAAGATCTTCAGCCGGAGCGCGTAGAGGATGCGCTCGCCGGTGCGGCCGGTCATCCGGGTCTCGCCGATCTGGGCCGCCCACTGCACGAGGACGACGACCAGGCCGAAGGCGGAGGCGGCCCAGACCGCGCCCAGGGCGAGCTGGGTGACCCCGTCGTCGATGCCGTTCCTGATCAGCACCGGGAGCAGCAGTCCCGCACCGGCGTCCACGGCCACCAGGGCGAGGCTCACCAGCAGCGGAAGGCCGAAGCCGCGCAGCAGCCTGCGCAGCCCGTAGGACTCCTCGGGGTGGACGGCGCGGGCCTCGTCGATGTCCGGGGTGTCGGTCGCCGGGGGCAGCGCGTCGACCTGGGCGAGCAGTTCGGGGGTGGCGGGGGTGCCGCCCGCGTCGGCGTCGCGGTCCTCCTCCTTGCGCACCCACAGCTCGGGGGTGATGCCGCGCTCGGCGTCGAACTCGGCGTCGATCTCCTCCTGGAGCGCCCGGTCCCGCTCCGGGTCCTCGGGGGCGGCGGCGGGGAGGTGTCCCGGCGAGGTGCCGCCGAGCTCGTCCGGGTCGGTGAGCAGGCGCCGGTAGAGCGGGGAGCGCCGCTCCAGCTCCTCGTGGGTGCCGATGTCGGCGAGCCGGCCGTTCTCCAGGACGGCGATCCGGTCGGCGAGGTTGAGGGTGGAGCGGCGGTGGGCGATCAGCAGCGTCGTGCGGCCCGCCATCACCCCGCGCAGCGCCTCGTGGATCTCGTGCTCGACGTGGGCGTCGACGGCGGAGGTGGCGTCGTCGAGGAGGAGCAGCCGGGGGTCGGTGAGGATGGCGCGGGCGAGCGCGACGCGCTGGCGCTGGCCGCCGGAGAGGGTGAGCCCGTGCTCGCCGACCTTGGTCGCGTAGCCGTCGGGCAGCTCGGCGATGAAGCGGTCGGCCTGGGCGGAGCGGGCGGCCTGCCGGATCTGCTCGTCGGTGGCGTCGGGGAGGCCGTAGGCGATGTTGGCGCGGATGGTGTCGGAGAACAGGAAGCTGTCCTCCGGTACGAGGCCGATGGCGCCGCGCAGCGAGTCGAGGGTCAGTTCGCGCACGTCGTGGCCGCCGACCAGGACGGCGCCGTGCGTCACGTCGTAGAAGCGCGGCAGCAGCAGCGAGACGGTGGACTTGCCGCTGCCGGACGCGCCGACGACGGCGACGGTCTCGCCGGGTTCGATGGTGAGCGAGAAGCCGTCGAGGACCGGGCGCGTCTCGTCGTAGCCGAACCGCACGTCGTCGAACTCGACGCCGGCGGGGGCGTCGGCGGGCAGTTCCTTGGTGCCGTCGCGCAGGGAGGGCTCGGTGTCGATCAGTTCCAGGACGCGTTCCACACCGGCGCGGGCCTGCTGGCCGACGGTGAGGACCATGGCGAGCATCCGGACCGGGCCGACGAGCTGGGCGAGGTAGGTGGAGAACGCGACGAACGTGCCGAGGGTGATCTCGCCCCGGGTGGCGAGCCAGCCGCCGAGGGCCAGCATCGCGACCTGGCCGAGCGCGGGCACGGCCTGGAGGGCGGGGGTGTAGCGCGAGTTCAGCCGGATGGTGCGCAGCCGGCCGGCGAAGAGCCGGCGCCCGACCTCGCGCAGCTTGCCGGTCTCCTGGTCCTCCTGGCCGAAGCCCTTGACGACCCGGACGCCGGAGACGGCCCCGTCGACGACTCCGGCGACGGCGGCGGCCTGCGACTGCGCGTACCAGGTGGCGGGGAAGAGCCGGGCGCGGGAGCGGCGGGCGATGTACCAGAGGGCGGGGGCCACGGCGACGGCGACGAGCGTCAGCAGCGGCGACAGCCACGCCATGATCACCAGGGAGATCAGGAAGAGCAGGACGTTCCCGATGGTCATCGGGAGCATGAACAGCAGCCCCTGGATGAGCTGGAGGTCGCTGGTGGCGCGGCCGACGACCTGCCCGGTGGACAGCTCGTCCTGGCGCCTGCCGTCGAGCCGGGTGATCGTCCCGTACATGTCGGTCCGCAGGTCGTGCTGGACGTCGAGGGCGAGCCGGCCGCCGTAGTAGCGGCGGATGTACGTGGAGACGTAGACGAGCAGGGCCGCCAGGAGCAGCAGTCCGGTCCAGACGGCCAGCGAGCGGGTGTGGCCGACGACCACGTCGTCGATGATCACCTTGGTGACCAGCGGGACGAGGGCCATCACCGCCATTCCGGCGAGCGACGAGCCGAGCGCCAGCAGCACATTGCGTCGGTAGCGCCAGGCGTAACCGCTCAGCCTCCGCGCCCAGCCGGCCGGCCGCTGCCCGCTCCCCGTCTCCCCTGCGTCCGACACCCGGTGCCTCCCGTTCGACCTGATCTTCCGGAAGGCACCAACACGGCGGGGTGCGGATTTCATCCCTCCGCAACAAATACGGGACCTGGGGACCAGGTCTCGTCCGGGTGGCATGCGCGGGCCGGGTCGGCGGGTCGGCCCTAAGGTGAGGATTCCACCCATTCCGTACCCAATCGCACCGCATTCCCTTCGAGGAGCAGTCATGAGCAGCGAGCCCGAGCCGATCAGTGAGGTGGCCCGGCAGGCCCTGGAGAGGGATCTGGCCGAGGTCCGTGCCCGGCGGGACAAGGTCGCGGCGACCCTGCGCGACCAGGACACCGTCGGGGACCGCGCGGACGCGGCCGACGAGTTGCGGCGCGCCGACGACGTCAACCGGCTGGACGCCCGCATCGAGGAGATCACCACGCGCCTCGCCCAGGCGGCCGACGCCGGTCCGCCGCCCGCCGACGCGGTGGGCGTGGGCAGCACGGTCACGGTCCGGTTCGCGGACGGGACGCGGCAGACCTTCCAGATCGGGGTGACCCCGGAGGAGCTGGACCGGACGCTGGTCACGGCCGACAGCCCGCTGGGGCGCGCGCTCATGGGGCACCGGGCGGGTGACTCGGTGAGCTACGACGCGCCGGACGGGCCGGCGACGGTGACGGTCGAGTCCCTGGGCCGAGCGGCCCGGGGCGGGTGATTCAGGGCTTTCCGTAGCGGGTCGGCGGGAACGGGTCGCGGTCCCTGCGGGTGTCCGCGCCCGTCGGCATCTCGCCCGCCTCGGCCTGGCGGTCGACCTCGTCGCGGGCGGCCCGGTACTCCTCGTCCGGGCTCTCGGCGGCCCTGACCGGGCGGCCCGACTCCTCCCGTTCGCGTACGGTCCGCTCCTGGAGCATGTCCTCGTCGGGCCGCCGGGGCATGCCCCTGCCGTGGCGGTTGTCGGGGTTGCCCTCGACCGCTCGGTTGGACTTGTGGTGGTGTGCCATGAGTCCCCACGACATGGAGTTCACCGCGTGCGAGCGCGGGCTTGAGCATGTTGCCCGCGTCCGTCGAGCCCTCGCCCGTGGCGCCCGCGCCGACGACGGTGTGGAGTTCGTCGATGAACAGGATGATGTCGCCCTTGGCCGCCTGGACGTCCTCGATGGCCTTCTTCAGCCGTTCCTCGAACTGGCCCCGGTACTGCGCGCCGGCCACCATGCCGGACAGGTCGAAGGAGACCACGCGCTTGTCCTTGAGGGTGTGGGGCACCTCGCGGGCCACGATGCGCTGCGCCAGTCCCTCGACGATCGCGGTCTTGCCGACGCCGGGCTCCCCGATCAGGACGGGGTTGTTCTTGGACCGCCGCGAGAGGATCTCCACGGTCTGCTCGATCTCCTCGGCCCGGCCCACCACCGGGTCGAGCTTTCCCGCCTTCGCCTCCTCGGTGAGGTCGCGGCCGAACTCGTCGAGCGTGGTGGCGGGCTGCTTGCCCCCGGCGGGCGTCCCCTCGGCGCGCGCCGCCTGCTCGGTGAGGCCCGCCAGCCGCTTCACGTCCCGGCCCTCGGCGCGCAGCAGCCGGGCGGCGCCGGGGTGAGACCCGGCTCCGAGGATGGCTCCGCCGATTCGCGGGGCAGCACCTCAGCGATCTGGGCGGCGAGGGCGTCGGGATCGGCGCCCGCCTGGGACAGGTGCAGCGACGGGCCCCTCCAACGGAAACGCGGGCCCGGCCGCTCCGCAACCGGTGCGGGGTGCCCCGGACGGGCACCCCGCACCGGGGCACGGCCTACGCCTTCGGGGCCGCCGTCAGCATGCGTCCCGCCGGGGCCTCGGGCACCGGCGGCACGGCCTCCTGCGGTACGGAGGGCACGGTGAAGAGCCTCGCCCTGAGCACCCGCGGATTGAGGTCCTTGTGCACGGCGCGGGCGACGGCCTGGATGGTGTCGACACCTTCCGTCATCGTCTTGTTGTCCTGGGTGAGCACCGTGAGCACATAGTCGTGGCCGTTGCCCGTGAAGGCGCCGATGCTGTGTACGCGCCAGCCGTGCGTGGCGCGCTGCAGCCAGCCGTTCTTGACCTGGACGGTGGCGGTGGCCGGGGCGCCGGCGGGGGTGCCCCAGCGCTGCGAGGAGACGACCTTGCGCATCAGCCCCAGCTCGTAGGAGCGGGCGCTGTCGCTGAGCACGGAGTTCTTCTCGGTGAGCAGGGTCAGCAGCTTCTGCTCGTCCTGGGCGGTGATCTGGGTCAGGCCCCAGTAGCCGCCGGAGCCGGGCACGGTGTGGGTCATCCCCGCGGCCTTGAGGAACGCCTTGACCTTGGTGACGCCGAGCTGCTTCCACAGGGCGGTGGTCGCGTCGTTGTCGGACTTGGTGATCATCTTGGTGCTGAGGTCGATCTCGCGCTGGGTGAGATAGCGGTTGGTCCTGGCGTTGTCCCAGAGCAGCGTGGCCAGCACGGTCGCCTTCACGACGCTGGCGGAGTCGTACGCCGACGTGGCGCGCACCGTGCACGTCGTCTTGGTCGTCCGGTCGTGGAGCGCCACGGCGGTGGTGGACTTGCGCCCCTTGAGCGCGGCGGTGATGTCCTTCGACAACTGGGCGGCGAGCCCGGCCTTCGCCGAGGTGCAGCTCACCGTCGGTGTCGCGGCCGACGCGGGCGCCGCGCCGAGCGTCACGGGCACGAGCACCCCGGCGGCGAGCGCGGCACAGAGCGCGGCGCGCGAGCGCCCGGATATACGGGACGTGGCCATGGTGCGTTCCCCCTGAGTGGTTCCTGCCGGGCGGCCCCCCGGCACGCCCGTCAGGAATGACTCACGGGCGGCCGGAAGGTTGTACGCGTCATGGATGCGGGGCCCGCCACCGCCGGGCGGGTGCCGAGGAGAATCCACCGGCGGATCAGGAGGGAGGGAACACGGCCGACGGCCGGCCTGTGGACGCCTGTCGCCGCGGGCAGTCGTACGCGGCGCTCGAACGGCCGGGCGGCGTCTGGCCTTCCGCCCGGCGGCAGAATATTCACATTTGCATTAATTTCCCATAGATATTCAGAGAGATAGCCGATTGCCGCCCCCCGGGCGGCTATGTATGATCAGCTGGAAATTTGATTTCAGGGCCACAACAATTGGCCAAAATCATGTCGCTGGGGGAATTTTGAATAAGGTCGCAAAGGTCAGCATGCTGACCAGTGGCGCTCTCATGTTCTCGGTGCTCGGAATGGGCCCCGCAAGTGCCGCAACCACCTACGGATCCTGTGCCACCAGTTCACCACTCTCTTCGAGTGGATCCGCGGACATTGCAAACTGGCCGTACGAGGGGAAGGTCACTGGCATCAAGATCTCCCTCTACGACGAGAAGCCGGACGGCCATCATGTTCGCATCAGGCTTGCCGAGCAGTGGACGACAGGCAAGCGGATCTACTACAAGTGGCGCAAGAACATGGACGGGTACGGCACCTACAAGTCGTGGACCACGTACATGAACCCGACGGGCGCAAACAATAAGATCAGCAGTATCGTGCTCCAGGTCGCGACATACGAAGGCGAAACCCAGCTGCAGTACTGCGAAAAGAGGCTGGAGAATCCTGGAGGGGCGTAACCCAGGGCTTCGCGTAGCCGTATGACATCCGGCTTGTGATCCTCGCCCGCCTCCAGGTGGGCGAGGATCTCAGAGGTGCGTCGGCTCGAACATCCTGAGCAGGGCGGGGAGTACGACGACCGAGGGGCCCGTCCGGGCCAGCGACGCGGCCAGGTCGGCGGCGAGCGCCTCGGGGCTCGTACGGACCGCGGGGACGCCGAAGGACTCGGCAAGGGCCACGAAGTCCGGGCGGGCCAGCTCCGTCCCGGTGGTCTCGCCGAAGGCGTCGGACATGTACTCGCGCAGGATGCCGTAGCCGCCGTCGTCGACGATCAGCCAGGTGACGGGCAGATCGTGCTGGCGGGCGGTGGCGAGTTCCGCGAGCGAGTACATTGCGCCGCCGTCGCCGGAGACCGCGAGCACCGGCCGGGTGGGGTCGGCGACCGCGGCGCCGATGGCGGCGGGGAAGCCGTAGCCGAGGCCGCCCGCGCCCTGGGCCGAGTGCATGGTGTTCGGGTGCCGGGCGTCGAAGGCGGACCAGGCCCAGTAGGCGAGGATCGTCATGTCCCAGAAGCTGGGGGACCGGTCGGGCAGCGCGGACCGGACGGCGGCGACGATGTCCTGTTCCAGGGTGAGTTCCTGGGCGGCGATCCGGTCCCGCACCCGGCCGAGCACCTTGGCGACACGTTCGGCGGCGGCCGGGTCCTCGCGCGGGACGACCTCCTCCAGCAGGTCGGCGAGGGCGTCGCGGGCGTCCGCGTGGATGCCGAGCGCGGGGTGGTTGGACTCCAGCTTCCCGGCGTCCGCCTCGATCTGGATCACCCGGCCGCGCGGGGCGAACGTGTGGTAGTTCGAGGAGAGTTCACCGAGTCCGGAGCCGACGACGAGCAGGACGTCGGCGTCCTCCAGGAAGTCCGTCGTGTGCCGGTCCTCCAGCCAGGACTGGAGCGAGAGGGGGTGCTCCCAGGGGAAGGCGCCCTTGCCGCCGAAGGTGGTGACGACCGGGGCCTTGATCCGCTCGGCGAGCGCGCGCAGCTTGCCGGAGGCGTCGGACCGTACGACACCGCCGCCGGCGATGACCGCCGGGCGTTCGGCGCGGGAGAGCAGATCGGCCGCCGCTGCGATGAGTTCGGGGCGGGCGTGCAGGTCGCGCGGGGTGGCGTCCATCGCGGTCACGACGGGCAGCACCGTCTGGGCCGTGAGCACGTCCTGCGGGATCTCGACCCAGACCGGGCCGTGCGGGGCCGTCAGCGCGGACTCCCAGGCGGCGGCGATCGCGGAGGGGATCTGCGAGGCGGCGCGGACCGTGTGGACGGACTTCACGATGTCGCGGAACGACGCCTGCTGGTCGCGCAGTTCGTGCAGGTAGCCGTGGCGTCCGCCGCCGAGGCCCGCCACCGGGATCTGGCTGGAGATCGCCAGGACGGGGGCGGAGGCGGCGGCCGCCTCCTGGAGCGCGGCCAGCGAGGTGAGCGCGCCGGGCCCGGTGGACAGGAGCAGCGGGGCGGCCTCGCCCGTGATCCGCCCGTAGGCGTCGGCGGCGAAGCCCGCGTTGTTCTCGACGCGCAGGCCGATGTAGCCGAGCGAGGAGCGGCGCAGCGCGTCGAACATGCCCAGCGCATGCTGTCCGGGCAGCCCGAAGACGGTGGTCGCGCCGAGGCCCTGGAGGGTCTCGACGACGAGGTCGCCGCCGGTGCGGCCGGGCGGCGGGTTCAGCGCGGCGGCGCGCTGCGCGGCGGTGAGCGCGGGCCGCTCGTCGTGGTGGTCGTGACTCACTTCTGCCGGGCCTCCGCGATCTGGCGGGTCATGATCGTCGTCAGCTCGTACGCGGTGTGCGAGGCCGCGACCGAGGTGATCTCGGCGTGATCGTACGCGGGCGCGACCTCGACCAGGTCGGCGGAGACCAGGTGGCAGGAGGACAGCCCGCGCACGATCTCCAGCAGCTCGCGGGAGGTGAGCCCGCCGGCCTCGGGGGTGCCGGTGCCGGGCGCGTGCGCCGGGTCCAGCACGTCGATGTCGATGGAGATGTAGAGCGGGCGGTTCCCGATGCGCAGGCGCAGCTGGTCGGTGATCTCGTCGACGCCGCGCCGCATGACGTCGGCGGAGGTCACGATCCCGAAGCCCATCTTGGCGTCGTCGGTGAGGTCCTGCTTGCCGTACAGCGGGCCGCGGGTGCCGACGTGGGAGAGCGCGGAGGTGTCGAGGATGCCCTCCTCGACGGCCCGGCGGAACGGGGTGCCGTGGGTGTACGCGGCCCCGAAGTAGGTGTCCCAGGTGTCCAGGTGGGCGTCGAAGTGGAGCAGCGCGACCGGGCCGTGCTTCTTGGCGACCGAGCGCAGCAGGGGCAGCGCGATGGTGTGGTCGCCGCCGAGGGTCATCAGCCGGGCGCCGGTGTCCAGCAGCGCGTCGGCGGCTGCCTCGACGGTCTCCACGGCCTCGTCGATGTTGAACGGGTTGGCCGCGATGTCCCCGGCGTCGGCGACCTGCGCGAGGGCGAACGGCGAGGCATCCTGCGCCGGGTTGTACGGGCGGAGCAGCCGCGAGGCCTCCCGGATCGCGTTGCCGCCGAACCGGGCGCCCGGCCGGTAGGAGACCCCGCTGTCGAAGGGCACCCCGACGACGGCGACGTCCGCCGTGCCGACCTCGTCGAGGCGGGGCAGCCGGGCGAACGTCGCGGGCCCGGCGTACCGCGGGACGCGGGAGGAGTCGACGGGGCCGCGCGGCGCTTCGTTGCTGCTCATGGGGTGGGGTGCCCTTTCCTTCGGTGTCGCACGTTCGGTTCTCGCGCGTTCGTCTCTCGCGCGTTCCGCGAAGAGACGCTAGGTGGCCCGGGGGCCGTGCTGAAGTGTACGTTTCATCCACTCCGGCAGCCGTGAAGGGATGAATCATCCATGCGCGATCTTCCCGCCGCTCCCCCGGCAGCGCCTCCGGCCCCGCCCGTGCCGCTGGGCGAGCTGCTGGCGCGGGAGGAGCTGGGGCTGCGCCTGATCGCAGGCCCCCGGGAGGCGGAGCTGCTGTGGGTGCACGCCTCGGAGATGGCCGACCCGTACCCCTACCTCCTCGGCGGTGAGCTGCTGCTGACGGCCGGGGTGCTGCTCACGGACCCGGACCGGTATGTCGCCCGGCTGGTGGAGGCGGGGGCCGCCGCGCTCGGTTTCGGGGTGCGGCCGGTGCACGAGAGCGTGCCGCCGGAGCTCGTCGCGGCGTGCGAGCGGCACGGGATGCCACTGGTCGAGGTGGGGCCCGGGACCCCGTTCACCGCGATCGCGCGGGCGGTCTGGGCGCTGATGGCCGGGGCGCGCCACCGGGAGCTGCGCCGGGTGACCCGGGCCCAGCAGGCCCTGGCGACGGCGGCGGCCCGGCCGGACCCGGTGCCCGCGGTGCTGCACCAGCTGGCCGCGCAGCTCGGCGGCCGGGCGGCCCTGATCACGGCGGACGGCGAGGAGCCGCACGCGGCGGGCCGGCCGCCGGCCCCGGGGACGGCGGAGGCGCTGCGCCGCCTCGCCCGGGTCGTCGCGCCGCAGCGGCCGGGCTCGCCCGCCTCGGCGACGGACACGCTCACCGACGCCCTCGGGGAGATCCGTCTCTCCGCGTACCCGCTGGGCGGCGGCGAGGGGCCGGTCCTGGCTCTGGCGACCCGGCAGCGGGAGCCGGGCGACCACACCGTGGCGGGTGTCGCCTCGGTCCTGCTCTCGCTCCTCGCCGCCCCGCACCAGGGCGCGGGGTCGGCCGGCCGCTCGGCGGCGCTCGTACGGATGCTGCTGGGCGCCGCCCCCGAGGAGGTGGCCCCGCTGCTCGGCGAGGGCCCGTGGACCGTGGTGCACGCCCGCCGGGACGACGGCTCCCACCCCGACCCGCTCACGGCGGGGGCCCTCGGCGCGGCCCTGGGCTCGCCCCTGGTCGACCCGGGCCGGGGCGGCGGCGACGCGGTAAGGGTCCTGCTGCCCGGCGGCCGGCAGGCGGCCCCGCAGCCGGGCTGGACGCTCGGCGCGTCGGCGCCCCACCCCGCCGGCGCCCTCGCCGACGCGGACACCCGGGCGGCTCGCGCCCTGGGGCACGCGGAGGCGACCCGCGCACCGCTGCGGACGGAGGCGCCGGTCACCGGTCTCGCCGCGCTGCTGCCGCCGGGTCCGGCGGCCGACCGCGCCCGCGCCCTCCTCGCCCCGCTCACCGGCCCGCTCGCGGAGACCCTGCGCTGCTGGCTCTCGCTGCACGGCAGCTGGGACCGCACCGCGGTGGCCCTCGCCGTCCACCGCAACACCGTCCGCCAGCGCGTGGCGCGGTGCGGGGCGTTGCTGGGGGTGGACCTCGACGACATGGACGTGCGTACGGAGTTGTGGCTGGCGCTGCGCCAGGGGGACGGGCCGGTCGCGGCGCGGCCCTCACGGGCGTGCTCAGCATCACCCTGGACAGCGCCGGTGACCGCCGGGTAACTTTTGACCAAGGCTGAGCAAGCGCTTAGCCCGAGCCCAGCGAAGCCGACCAGGGAGGCACCCCGTGCGCCGTACGGTATTCAACGAGGACCACGAGGCGTTCCGGGAGACCATCCGCGCCTTCATCGCGGCCGAGGTCGTGCCGGTCTACGACGAGTGGTTCGCCGCCGGCCAGGCGCCGCGCGACTTCTACCTCAAGCTCGGTGAGCTGGGCGTCTTCGGGATCAACGTCGACGAGGAGTACGACGGCGCGGGTATCGACTCGCACAAGTACGAAGCCGTCATCTACGAGGAGACCGCCCGCGCGGGCGTCTCCTTCGGCGGCTCCGGCGTGCACACCCTGCTCGGCCTGCCGTACATCAAGATGCTCGCCACCGACGAGCAGAAGAAGCGCTGGCTGCCGAAGTTCACCACCGGCGAGGAGATGTGGGCCCTCGCGATGACCGAGCCGGGCACCGGCTCCGACGTCGCGGGCATGAAGACCACCGCCAAGCTCTCCGAGGACGGCACGCACTACGTCCTCAACGGCGCCAAGACCTTCATCACCGGCGGTGTGCACGCGGACCGCGTGATCGTCTGCGCCCGTACCTCCGCCCCGCGCGAGGACGACCGACGCTTCGGCATCTCGCTCTTCGCCGTCGACACCAAGTCCGAGGGCTACTCGGTCGGCCGCAAGCTCGACAAGCTGGGCCTGAAGGTCTCCGACACCGCCGAGCTGGCGTTCGTCGACGTCAAGGTCCCGGCGGAGGACCTCCTCGGCGAGGAGAACAAGGGCTTCGGCTACCTCGGCACCAACCTCGCCTCCGAGCGCTGGGGCATCGCCTTCGGCGCGTACGCCCAGGCCGCAGCCGCCGTGCGGTTCGCCAAGGAGTACGTGCAGGAGCGCACGGTCTTCGGCAAGACCGTCGCCTCGTTCCAGAACACCAAGTTCGAGCTGGCCGCCTGCCAGGCCGAGGTGGACGCGGCCCAGGCCGTCGCCGACCGCGCACTGGAGGCGCTGGACGCCGGTGAGCTGACCGCCGCCGAGGCCGCCTCCGCCAAGCTGTTCTGCACCGAGGTCGCGCACCGGGTGATCGACCGCTGCCTCCAGCTGCACGGCGGCTACGGCTTCATGAACGAGTACCCGATCGCCCGCCTGTACGCGGACAACCGCGTCAACCGCATCTACGGCGGCACCAGCGAGGTCATGAAGTCGATCATCGCCAAGTCCATGGGTCTGTAGAGCGGCTACGTTCCTTCCATGAGCGCAGCACTCGACTCCCTGCTCGATCTGCTCGACCTGGAGCAGATCGAGCGGGACATCTTCCGGGGGACCAGCCGCTCCGCGGTCGTCCCCCGGGTCTTCGGCGGACAGGTCGCGGCCCAGGCGCTCGTCGCCGCGGGCCGCACCGTCCCCGCGGACCGGTCCGCCCATTCGCTGCATTCGTACTTCCTGCGGATGGGCGACCCCGGCGCGCCGATCGTCTACACCGTCGACCGCATCCGCGACGGCCGCTCCTTCACCACCCGGCGCGTGGTCGCCGTCCAGCACGGGCAGCCGATCTTCCACCTCTCGGCGTCCTTCCAGACGTACGAGGAAGGGCTGGAGCACCAGGCGGACATGCCGGCCGCGCCCGACCCGGAGACGCTGCCCACGGCCGCCGAGATGCTTCCCCGGTACGCGGACCGCTTCAGCGACCCGGGTGTGGTGGACCGGCTGATCGAGGCGCGGGCCGCGGTCGACCTGCGGTACGTGGACGCGCCGCCGTTCGGCACCGTCGGGGAACCGCGCGAACCGCGCTCCCAGGTGTGGTTCCGTACCAACGGCAAACTGGCGGACGACCCCCTGCTGCACGTCTGCATGGCCACGTACGTCTCCGACATGACGCTGCTCGACTCGGTGCTCCTCGCCCACGGGCGCGGCGGCTGGGCGGTCGGTGACGTGGTGGGGGCGAGCCTGGACCACGCGATGTGGTTCCACCGGCCGTTCCGGGCCGACGAATGGCTGCTGTACGACCAGGAGTCGCCGTCCGCGTCCGGCGGGCGCGGCCTCGGCCAGGCCCGTATCCACACCCAGGACGGCCGGCTGGCGATCACCGTCATCCAGGAGGGCGTGGTCCGGGTCCCCCGGGTGGGCTGAACGGGCCGGACGGCCGCGCATCGGACATACCCGGACCGGCTGCGGACATACTCCCCTGCATGAGTGACGAGAAATCCGCCGGCGGGGAGTCCACGTTCACCGTCATCGTCGCGGCCGCCGCCAACCTCGGCATCGCCGTCGCGAAGGCCGTCGCCGGGCTGATCAGCGGATCGAGCGCGATGCTCTCCGAGGCGGCCCACTCGGTCGCCGACACCGTCACCGAGGTCCTGCTGCTCACCGCGCTCAAGCGCAGCGAGAAGCCCGCCGACGAGGACCACCCGCTGGGCTACGGCCCCGAGCGGTACATCTGGGCGATGCTCGCCTCCGTCGCCACGTTCGTCGGCGGCGCGGTGTTCTCCGTCTACGACGGCATCCACACGCTGACGCACGGCGAGGAGCTGGGCAACCCGCTCGTCTCGTACCTGGTGCTCGTCGTCGCCTTCGTGCTGGAGGGCTTCTCGCTGCGCACCGGGCTCCGGCAGGTGCGCCGGGAGGCGGGCCGGCTGGACACCCCCGCCACGCACTACTTCCGGCGCACCCCGGACACCGCGGTCAAGGCCGTGGTGATGGAGGACTCGGCGGCGCTGGTGGGTCTGCTGCTGGCCGCGGGCGGACTGCTCGGCGGCCAGCTGTCGGGGTCCGGGATCTGGGACGGGATCGCCTCGGTCCTGATCGGCCTGCTGCTCGTGTACGTGGCCTGGGTGCTCGGCCGCTCCAACGCACAGCTGCTGATCGGCCGTCCGGTGCCGGCGTCGATGCGGACCGGGGTGCGCGAGGAGCTGCTCTCGGTGCCGCACATCATCGATGTGCTGGAGCTGACGACGCTCATCCAGGGGCCGGCCGAGATCATGATCGCCGCGAAGGTCGACTTCCGGGACGTGGCCAGTGCCGAGCAGGTGGAGTGGGCCTGCGAGGAGGCGGAGCAGCAGCTGCGGGAGCGGTATCCCTCGATCCGGCGGGTGTATCTGGACCCGACTCCGGGGGTGGCGCAGCGGCGCCGGGCCCGGGCCGCCGGTGTGGAGCCGGTGGTCGGGCCCGGTGACGGGGAGGGCGAGGGGGACGGCGGCGGTCTGTTCACCGACCGGCTGGACGACCTGCCCTAGGCCGTGCCGGGGCCGGGGCCGCCGGGTCAGAGCAGTCCGGCGGCGTCCAGCAGGTAGTCGGTCATCGGGTCGTAGAAGCGCGGGTCCAGCACATGGTCATCCAGCGGCACGGCGACCTGGAGGGTGCCCTCGGACTCGCCCAGGAACAGGGCCGGGTCGTTGCAGTCCGCGTAACCGATCGCGTCCAGACCGCGCTGTGCCGCGCAGCCCGCCCAGCCGTGGTCCGCGACGACGAGGTCGGGCTGCGGGCGCCCCTCCCGCTCCAGGCCGTCCAGGATCGCCGCCATCGGGGCCGGGGAGTGGGTGTGCCAGAGGGTGGCCCCGCGCTCCTGCACGGCGACGTCCGCGAACTGGAAGACCATGCCCTCGTCCGCCATCAGCCCGGACGGGATCCGTACGATCTCGCAGCCGGCCGCCCGCAGCGCCGCCGCCGTCTGCCGGTGCACGTCCAGCAGCCCGCCCGGGTGGCCGGTGGCGAACAGGACCCGCTCGGAGCCGTCGGCGGCCTTGCGCAGCCGGGCCGCGGCGCGCTCCAGGGCGTCGACGGTGAGCTCGGGGTCGATGGTGTCCTGGCCGAACCGGTGCTCCGGGTCGTCGCTCACACCGCACCGCTCGGCCATCACGGCCAGGACGTCCTGCTCGTCGCGCCACCGGTCGCCGAGCTCCAGTCCCAGCCAGTAGTGGCGGTCGCCGTTGGCGAGCTTGCGGTAGTGGGAGAGGTTGTTGTCGCGCGGTGTGGCGACGTCTCCCGCGATGCGCGTACGGACGAGGTGTTCGACGAGGGCGGCGCGGCTGGGTATCGGCATGAACCCATTGTGCCGTCCGGTGTGCGCGGCGTGCCGGTCGAACGACTCTCCGGATATTGGGAGACCGTTCACCCCGCTGTGACCTGGAACTTCCCGCTCCACCCGGCCGGGTGCATGAAATAGGTCCAGACCACTGACTTTGCGCCAACCCGCGTCTCATTCACCGAGCCGCAACAAGTGGTCTATACCTTTGGCACTAGGGTGGGTCACCCGATACCGGGACATGCACAGCCGTGGGGGGCTCTGTGACCGTGCGTCATCTTCCGCAACCTCCGTCCGACCAGGAGCTCTACTGGTACTTCGGGCCGCAGCGCCGCTGGGTACTGATCAGCTCCTCCCTCGCCTTCGTGCTCACGGCGGCGACGATGTTCACCTTCGCCCTGCGCACCCCGGCCCTGTGGGCCTTTCTCGCGGTGCTCTCGCTCAACGTCGTGGCCCTCGCGCTCTCGTCGGTCAACAGCCTGCGCGCCCGCCGGCTGACCCGGCGCTCGCACGAAGTGCTCGTCCACGCCTGGGAGCCGGCCGAACTCCCTTCGGTCGATCTCTACTTGCCGACCTGCGGGGAACCGCTCGCGGTCCTGGACAACGCCTACCGGGCCGTCGCGGCCGTCGACTGGCCCGGCGCGCTGACCGTCTGGGTGCTGGACGACGCCGACAGCGCCCGGGTCGCCGCGCTGGCCCGCTCGTACGGCTTCCGCTACGTCGTCCGCCCCGACCGGGGCCGCCTCAAGAAGGCGGGCAACCTCAATCACGCGCTCACCCTGAGCCGGGCGGAGTACATCGCCATCCTGGACGCCGACTTCGCGCCCCGGCCCGACTTCCTGCGCCATCTCGTGCCGTATCTGGCCGACCCCGGCGTCGGCATCGTGCAGAGCCCGCAGTGCTTCGACACCGACGAGACCATGGGGTGGATCCAGCGGGCCGCAGGCTCGGCCCAGGAGTGGTTCTTCCGCTGGATCCAGCCGTCCCGGGACGCCAGCGACGCGGCCATCTGCTGCGGCAGCAACGCGGTCTACCGGCGCAGCGCCATCGACCTGGCCGGCGGCTTCGCCCGGCTCGACCACAGCGAGGACCTGTACACCGGACTCGCCCTGCACGAACAGGGGTTCAGGACGCTGTACGTGCCGGTGCTGGTGGCCAAGGGCACCTCGCCGGACAACCTCGCCTCCTTCGTCAACCAGCAGTACCGCTGGGCGATGGGGAACCTGCATCTGCTGGGCACCCCGGTCCTCAGGCGGATGGGCGCCCCCTGGCGGATGCGGCTCTGCTTCTACGAGGGCATCGTCGGCTACCTCACCACGGTGGTGAACACCTTCGCGGCGCCGCTGCCGCCGCTGGTGATGATGTTCTGGTACCCGGACCACATCCGGCCCTGGCACGTGCTGCCGCTGCTCGCGCCGCTGTGGCTCTGGCACGTCCTGCTGCCGAGGATCAGCCGGACCCGCTGGCGCGTCGAGGTGATCCGGGCCAACGTCCTGACGAGCGTGGCCGCCGGGGCCGCCTTCCTGCACACCCTGCGCGGCCGCAGCGCGGCCTGGGTGCCCACCGGGGCGGGCGGCGGGAAGCCGGGCACGATGGCCCGCCGGGTGGTCCTCGTCTCGCTCGGCTGGCTCTGCTGCTCCACCGGGGCGGCGGCGGGCGGACTCGCCCTGGCCGTGACCCGCAACGGCTGGGAGCCCAACTGGGGCCTCGGCCTCTACCTCCTGGTCCAGCTCCAGATCAACGTTCCCCTGATCAGGGACCTGCTGACCGAGCTGCGCCCCGCCGCCGCACCGCGCCCCGGCCGTGTCCGGCGCGGCAACGGCCCCTCCGTCCTGCCCAGGCGCTGGCCCGAAACGCTGGCCGTGACGGCCACGCTCCTGCTCACCGCACTGCTCGCCTCCGGCTGGGTCAACCCCATGCTGCCCTGGCTGAGCTGAAAGGCCTCACCGCGATGTCCACCCTCGCCCCTTCCGGTCCCCGGCCCGGCAGCCGCGCGACCGTGCCCGCACCCGCACCCGGCGCCGTCCGCCGGTCCGCCTTCCGTCCCGACATCGAGGGGCTGCGCGCCTTCGCCGTCCTCTCGGTCCTCGCCTTCCACGCCTCCGTACCGGGACTGGCCGGCGGCTTCACCGGTGTGGACGTCTTCTTCGTCATCTCCGGCTATCTGATCACCGGGCTGCTGGTGGGCGAGGCCGTCACCACCGGCCGGATCCGGCTGGCCGAGTTCTTCTCCCGCCGGGCCCGCCGGCTGCTGCCCTCGGCGGCCGTGGTCCTGGTCGCCGTCGCGGTGGCCGGGGCCTGGCTGACCGTCCCGCTGCGCCGCACGGACCTGGAGAACGACGTCGTGGCGGCGGCGCTCTCCGTGGCCAACTGGCGCTTCATCAACCAGCGGACCGACTATCTGGCCGCAGGGCAGGACGAGAGCCCGCTGCTGCACTTCTGGTCGCTGGCGGTGGAGGAGCAGTTCTGTCTGTGCTGGGCCCCGCTGCTCGCCGTCCTCGCCCTGCTCGTCGCCCGGGCGGCCCGCAGGGGCCGCGCGCTGCGGCCCCTGGCCACCGCCGTGACCGCCCTGCTGACGCTCGGCACCTTCGCGCTCTCCCTCCACTGGACCGGCGGCTCCGTCTCGCTGGCGTATCTCGCAACGCCCTCGCGGGCCTGGCAGTTCGGCGTCGGCGCGCTGCTGGCGCTGCTGCCGTGGCATCTGCTGCGCGGGCCGCGCGTGCTGCGGCTGCTGTGCGGCTGGGCGGGCGCGGGCGCGCTCGTGTGGTGCGTGCTGCGGTACGACGCCTCGACGCCGTACCCCGGCCGGGCGGCGCTCGTCCCCACCCTGGGCACGGCCGCGGTCATCCTCGCCGGGACGCCCGGCCGCCGCCCGGACGGCCCTGCCCGCTACGGCGTCGGGCGGCTGCTGGGCCTGCGGGGACCCCGGGCGGTGGGCCGGCTCTCCTACACCCTGTACCTCTGGCACTGGCCCGTCCTGGTGCTGGCCGAGGCCCGGTTCGGCGCGCTGGGCTGGCCGGCCAGGGCGGCGCTGACGCTGGCCTCGGTGCTGCCCGCGCTGGCCACCACGCGCTGGGTCGAGCGCCCGCTGCGGCGCAGCCGTACGGTCTCCGAACTCCCCCGGCGCGGGCTGGCGCTGGGCGTCGCCGCCGTCGTCATACCCGTCGTGCTCGCCCTCGTGGTGGGCACCGGGACCCTGCGGCTGCTGGGTCCGGCCACGCCGGTGGACGTGAAGGGGCTGCCGCCCGGCGCGGCGTCCGGTCCCTCGCTGCTGACGCGGACCGGGACGCCGCTGGAGGACGGACCCGTGGTGCCGAGTCCGCTGCAGGCGCGCGCGAGCTTCCCGCCGGACGGGGCGTGCGAGGTGGCGCCGCCGGTGACGAGCAGCCCGCCCTGCCTGTTCGGCGCGGTGGACAGCCCGGACCGGATCGTCCTGCTCGGCGACTCGCACGCCGGGCAGTGGTTCTCCCCGCTGCTCAGCCTGGCCGCGAAGCGCGGCTGGGCGCTCCAGGAGCTGGTGAAGCAGGGCTGCCCGCTGCCCGCGCTGTCCGTGGTGAACCCGCAGCTGGGGCGCACGTACCACGAGTGCGACACCTGGCGGGCGGACAGCCTGGCCCGGCTGGCGAAGGGGCCGAAGCCCCGGATGGTCGTGGTCTCCTCCCTCAACCGCTACACCGACGACCGGGCCCTCCTGCTCAGGGGCTGGGAGCGGACGCTGAAGCCGCTGCGCGCGCTCGGGGTGCCGGTCGTCTACATCGAGGACACGCCGGTGCCGGGCACCGACGTCCCCGCGTGCGTCTCCGGCCACCTCACGGAGCCGGAGGACTGCGCCTTCGGCCGGGAACGGGCCCGGCGGCCCGACCCGCTGGCCGGGAGGATCGCGGCCGGCGGGCTGCCGGGGGTGCGGGCCGTCTCGGTGAACCCGGTGCTCTGCCCGGCCGGCGGCCCGACCTGCCCGGCGGTCCGGGACCGGATCCTGCTCTACCGGGACGACACCCATCTGACCGATGTGGCGGCCGTGGTGCTGGCCCCCCGCCTCGAACGGCTCCTGCTGCCGCCCGCCCGGGGCGGCTGGAGCGAGCTGATGCGCGAGGAGTTCGACGGACCGGCGGGCAGCCGCCCGGCCTCCTCACGCTGGCTGTACGACCGGGGCACCTGCTATCCGGGCTGCCCCGCGCCGCGATGGGGCACGGGCGAGGTGGAGACGATGACCGACTCCACGGACAACGTCCGGCTGGACGGCAAGGGCGCGCTGGAGATCGTGCCCACCCGCCGCGACGGACGCTGGTACTCCGGCCGCATCGAGTCCCGGCGCTCCGACTTCGCGCCGCCGCCCGGCGGTGTGCTGCGGATCGAGGCGTCGATCGCCCTGCCGGACGTGACGGGCCCGGCCGCCGGCGGCTACTGGCCTGCCTTCTGGACGCTGGGGGCCGGACTGCGCGACGGCTACACGGGCTGGCCGGCCATCGGCGAGATCGACGTCATGGAGTCCGTCAACGGCCGGGACACGGTCTTCGGCACCCTGCACTGCGGTACGGCGGAGGGCGGCCCCTGCGAGGAACCGGCCGGGCTCACCTCACCCCGGCAGACGTGCCAGGGGTGCCGGGGCTCGTTCCACACGTACGCCGTGGAGGTCGACACCGCGCCGGGCGCCGAGGAGGTGCGCTGGTATCTGGACGGCCGGGTGTACCACCGGGTGAAGGCATCCGCCATGGACGCCGCGACCTGGGACCGGGCACTGAAGCGGGGGCAGTTCCTGATCCTGAACGTCGCCGTGGGCGGCGGGCTGCCGGCCGCTGACGGCGCCACCGCGGGCCCCGCCACCGAGGCCGGGCATCCGATGCGGGTGGCGCGGGTGACCGTGTCGGCCCGGCAGGGCGCCGGGCGCTGAGGGCCGCCGCGGCGGTCAGGCCCCCTTCGGGGCCCCCGCCGCGGCGAAGGCGCCCCGCGCGAGGCGGTGCAGCAGCGCGGCCGTGTCCGTGCGCCCAGGCAGGGCGCCGGGGCGGCCCAGGTGCGGGGTGGAGTTCAGCAGGCCGAAGACGGCGTGCACGGCCGCGCGCGCCTCGTGCTCGGGGAGGTCCGGGTAGAGGTCGCGGACCACGGCCACCCACACCTCGACGTACTGCCGCTGGAGCCGGCGCACCCGCTTGCGGTCGGTGTCCCGCAGGCGGTCCAGCTCGCGGTCGTGCAGGGTGATCAGGGGGCGGTCGTCGAGGGCGAAGTCGATGTGGCCCTCGATGAGCGCGTCCAGGAGCGCTTCGGGCGAGCCGTCGCCGGAGGCCGCGTCCTCGGAGACCCGGAGCTCACCGCCGGCCAGCAGCCGTTCGCTGATGCCGACGAGCAGCTCGGCGAGCATCGCGTCCTTGCCGGGGAAGTGCCGGTAGAGACCGGGGCCGCTGATGCCGACGGCGGCGCCTATCTCGTCGACGCCGACGCCGTGGAAGCCGCGCTCGGCGAAGAGGCGGGCGGCCTCCCGGAGGATCTGCTCGCGGCGGGTGGGGGCCGCGACGCGGGCGGCGGCATGGGTGCTCATGAGGAGTCATTCTAGACAGGTGCGTTAGCGGTCGTTAACCTGTGCAGGGCGTTAACGCTCACTAACATCACAGGACGGGCAAGGGGGCTCGACAGGATGCAGCAGGCACCGGTGCTGGCGAGCGCGGCCGATCCCGCCTCGGAGGCCTGGCAGGCCAACGAGGCGGCGCATCACGCGCTCGCCGACGAGCTGCGCAAGCGGCTCGCCACGGCCAGGCTCGGCGGGGGTGAGAAGGCCCGCGCCCGGCATGTGGCGCGCGGCAAGCTGCTGCCCCGGGAGCGGGTGGACACCCTCCTCGACCCGGGCTCGCCCTTCCTGGAGCTGGCCCCGCTGGCGGCCGATGGGCTGTACGGGGGCGCCGCGCCGGCCGCCGGCGTGATCGCCGGGATCGGCCGGGTCAGCGGCCGGGAGTGCGTGATCGTCGCCAATGACGCCACCGTCAAGGGCGGCACGTACTACCCGATGACCGTGAAGAAGCATCTGCGGGCCCAGGAGGTGGCGCTGGAGAACCGGCTGCCCTGCCTGTATCTGGTGGACTCCGGGGGCGCCTTCCTGCCGATGCAGGACGAGGTGTTCCCCGACCGCGAGCACTTCGGGCGGATCTTCTACAACCAGGCGCGGATGTCCGGGGCCGGGATCCCGCAGATCGCGGCGGTGCTCGGCTCCTGCACGGCCGGCGGGGCGTACGTCCCCGCGATGAGCGACGAGGCCGTGATCGTCCGCAACCAGGGCACGATCTTCCTGGGCGGACCGCCGCTGGTGAAGGCCGCGACCGGTGAGGTGGTCACCGCCGAGGAGCTGGGCGGCGGCGAGGTCCACTCCCGCACGTCGGGGGTCACCGACCATCTCGCGCAGGACGACGCGCACGCGCTGCGGATCGTGCGCAACATCGTGGCCACCCTGCCGGACCGGGGCCCGCTGCCGTGGTCCGTGCGGCCGGTCGAGGAGCCCAAGGCCGACCCCGCCGGTCTGTACGGGGCGGTGCCCGTCGACTCACGCACCCCCTACGACGTGCGCGAGGTGATCGCCCGGGTCGTGGACGGCTCCCGGTTCGCCGAGTTCAAGGCGGAGTACGGCACGACGCTGATCACCGGCTTCGCGCACATCCACGGCCATCCGGTCGGGATCGTCGCCAACAACGGCATCCTGTTCTCCGAGTCCGCGCAGAAGGGCGCGCACTTCATCGAGCTGTGCGACCAGCGCGGCATCCCGCTGGTCTTCCTGCAGAACATCTCGGGCTTCATGGTCGGCCGCGACTACGAGGCCGGCGGCATCGCCAAGCACGGCGCGAAGATGGTCACCGCCGTGGCCTGCACCCGGGTGCCGAAGCTGACCGTGGTGGTCGGCGGGTCCTACGGGGCGGGCAACTACTCGATGTGCGGCCGGGCCTACTCGCCGCGCTTCCTGTGGATGTGGCCCAACGCGAAGATCTCCGTCATGGGCGGCGAACAGGCCGCGTCCGTCCTCGCCACGGTCAAGCGCGACCAGCTCGGCGACGACTGGAGCGCCGAGGACGAGGAGTCCTTCAAGGCCCCGATCCGCGAGCAGTACGAGACCCAGGGCAACGCGTACTACGCCACGGCCCGGCTCTGGGACGACGGCGTGATCGACCCGCTGGAGACCCGGCAGGTGCTGGGGCTCGCCCTGACCGCGTGCGCCAACGCCCCGTTGGGCGACGCCGGCTTCGGCGTCTTCCGGATGTGAGGAACAGATGACGATGTTCGACACCGTTCTCGTCGCCAACCGGGGCGAGATCGCGGTCCGGGTCATCCGGACGCTGCGCGAGCTGGGGGTGCGCTCGGTCGCCGTCTTCAGCGACGCGGACGCGGACGCCCGGCACGTACGGGAGGCCGACACGGCGGTCCGCATCGGGCCCGCGCCGGCCTTGATGAGCTATCTCGGCGTCGACCGCCTGCTGGAGGCCGCCCGCCGCACGGGCGCGCAGGCCGTCCACCCCGGCTACGGCTTCCTCGCGGAGAACGCGGGTTTCGCCCAGGCGTGCGCGGACGCCGGGCTGGTCTTCATCGGGCCGCCCGCCGCCGCCATCTCGCTGATGGGCGACAAGATCCGGGCCAAGGAGACGGTCGCGGCGGCCGGGGTCCCGGTGGTGCCCGGCTCCACGGGAAGCGAGCTGACCGACGGCCAACTGGCCGACGCCGCCCAGGAGATCGGCATGCCGGTGCTGCTGAAGCCCTCGGCGGGCGGCGGCGGCAAGGGCATGCGGCTGGTCCGGGACGGGGCGCTCCTCGCCGACGAGATCGCCGCCGCCCGGCGCGAGGCCCGCGCCTCCTTCGGCGACGACACGCTGCTGGTGGAGCGGTGGATCGACCGCCCCCGCCACATCGAGATCCAGGTGCTGGCCGACGGGCACGGCAACGTGGTGCACCTCGGCGAGCGCGAGTGCTCGCTCCAGCGCCGCCACCAGAAGATCATCGAGGAGGCGCCCTCGGTCCTGCTCGACGAGGGGACGCGCGCGGCGATGGGCGAGGCGGCCGTGCAGGCGGCGCGCTCCTGCGGGTATGTCGGCGCGGGCACGGTGGAGTTCATCGTCCCGGGCAACGACCCGTCCTCGTACTACTTCATGGAGATGAACACCCGGCTCCAGGTGGAGCACCCGGTGACCGAGCTGGTCACCGGCCTCGACCTGGTGGAGTGGCAGCTGCGTGTCGCGTCCGGCGAACAACTCCCGTACACCCAGCAGGACATCACCCTCACCGGGCACGCGGTCGAGGCCCGGATCTGCGCCGAGGACCCGGCGCGCGGCTTCCTGCCATCGGGCGGCACGGTGCTGGCACTGGACGAGCCGCAGGGCGACGGGGTGCGGACGGACTCGGGGCTCGGCGAGGGCGGCGAGGTCGGCAGCCTGTACGACCCGATGCTGTCGAAGGTGATCGCGTACGGCCCCGACCGGGCGACCGCCCTGCGCCGGCTGCGGGCGGCGCTCGCGGACACGGTGGTCCTCGGCGTCCCGACCAACGCGGGCTTCCTGCGCCGGCTGCTCGGCCACCCCGCCGTGGTGGCGGGTGAGCTGGACACCGGCCTGGTGGAGCGCGAGGTGGACGCGCTGGTCCCGGACGGGGTGCCGGAGGAGGTGTACGCCGCCGCCGCGCTGCTGCGGCAGCACTCCCCCGCGCCCACCGGCCCGGACACCTGGGCCGACCCGTTCTCGGCCGGGAACGGCTGGCGCCTGGGCGGCACCCCGGCCCGGACGGTGCGGCACTTCCGGATTCCGGGGCACGACCCGGTCCAGGTGGGGCTGCGGCCCTGCGGAGAGGCTGCCGAGCTGACGTTCGGCCATGTCGGCGAGGGCGTGCGGCCGCCGGCTCCGGACTCGGGCGCCTGCGGTCCGCTGGGCCCGCTGCCCGGCGGACCCGAGACGGCCCGGACGCTGTCCGCCGACGGCCGCCGGATCACGCTCGAACTCGGCGGGGTCACCCACACGTTCGCGTACGTCCGCGGGCCGGAGGGCCACTGGCTCGGCCGGGACGGGGACAGCTGGCAGGTCCGGGACCACGACCCGGTGGAGGCCTCGCTGAGCGGCGCCGCCCGCTCCGGGGCGGACACCCTCGCCGCGCCCATGCCCGGCACGGTCACCGTGGTGAAGGTGGCCGTCGGCGACGAGGTCGCGGCCGGGCAGAGCCTGCTGGTGGTGGAGGCGATGAAGATGGAGCACGTCATCTCCGCCCCGCACGCCGGCACCGTGACCGAACTCGATGTCACCGCGGGGACCACGGTCGCCATGGACCAGGTCCTGGCCGTGGTCACACCCGTGGCCGCCGGGGAGGGAGCAGCATGACGAGCGACCGGAGCCTGCCGATGACCGTGGCCGACCCGGGCCTGCCCGCCCGGGTCCGTATCCACGAGGTCGGCGCCCGTGACGGGCTGCAGAACGAGAAGACGGTCGTGCCGACCGAGGTGAAGGCGGAGTTCATCCGCCGGCTCGCGGTCGCCGGTCTCACCACGATCGAGGCGACGAGCTTCGTCCACCCCAAGTGGGTCCCCCAGCTGGCCGACGCCGAGCAGCTGTTCCCGATGCTCGGCGAGATAAGGGACGTGGGGGACGTGGCGCTCCCGGTCCTGGTGCCGAACGAGCGGGGACTCGACCGGGCGCTGGCGCTCGGGGCCCGGCAGATCGCCGTGTTCGGCTCCGCCACGGAGACGTTCGCCGCGCGCAACCTGAACCGCACGGTGGACGAGTCGCTGGCGATGTTCGAGCCCGTCGTGGCCCGCGCCAAGGCCGACAAGGTGGAGGTGCGCGGCTATCTGTCGATGTGCTTCGGCGACCCGTGGGAGGGGCCGGTCCCGGTCCCCCGGGTCGTCCGGGTCGCGAAGGCGCTGCTGGACCTCGGCTGCGACGAGCTCTCGCTCGGCGACACCATCGGGGTCGCCACCCCCGGCCATGTGCGCGCCCTGCTGACCGCGCTGAACGAGGCGGGCGTGCCCACCGCCGCCCTCGGGGTGCACTTCCACGACACGTACGGACAGGCCCTGTCCAACACCCTCGCCGCGCTCCAGCACGGCGTCACCACCGTGGACGCCTCGGCGGGCGGCCTCGGCGGCTGCCCGTACGCGAAGAGCGCGACCGGAAATCTCGCCACCGAGGATCTCGTGTGGATGCTCGACGGCCTCGGTATCGAGACCGGGGTCGACCTCGACGAGCTGACCGCCACCAGCGTGTGGCTCGCCGAACAGCTGGGGCGGCCGAGCCCGTCCCGTACCGTCCGCGCGCTCTCGGTGCAACAGACACAGTCCCACAAGGAGCAGTGATTTCCCGATGTCCCTGGACCACCGGCTGACCGCCGAGCACGAGGAACTGCGGCGCACCGTCGAGGAGTTCGCCCACGACGTGGTCGCGCCGAAGATCGGCGACTTCTACGAGCGCCACGAGTTCCCGTACGAGATCGTGCGGGAGATGGGGCGGATGGGCCTGTTCGGGCTGCCGTTCCCGGAGGAGTACGGCGGGATGGGCGGGGACTACCTCGCCCTCGGGATCGCCCTGGAGGAGCTGGCCCGGGTCGACTCCTCGGTGGCGATCACCCTGGAGGCCGGGGTCTCGCTCGGTGCGATGCCGGTGTTCCGCTTCGGCACGGAGGAGCAGAAGCGGCAGTGGCTGCCGAGGCTCTGCGCGGGCGAGGCGCTCGGCGCGTTCGGCCTGACCGAGCCGGACGGCGGCTCGGACGCGGGCGGCACCCGGACCGCGGCCGTGCGCGACGAGGCGACGGGCGAGTGGGTGATCAACGGCTCCAAGTGCTTCATCACCAACTCCGGCACGGACATCACCGAGCTGGTGACGGTGACGGCGGTGACCGGCCGCAAGGAGAACGGCGCCCCGCTCATCTCCTCGATCATCGTGCCCTCCGGCACCCCCGGCTTCACGGTCGCCGCCCCGTACTCCAAGGTCGGCTGGAACGCCTCGGACACCCGGGAGCTGTCCTTCGCCGACGTGCGCGTCCCGCTGGGGAACCTGCTGGGCGAGGAGGGCCGGGGGTACGCGCAGTTCCTGCGGATCCTGGACGAGGGCCGGATCGCCATCGCGGCCCTGTCCACGGGCCTCGCGCAGGGCTGTGTGGACGAATCGGTGAAGTACGCGGCCGAGCGGCACGCGTTCGGCAAGCCGATCGGCGCCAACCAGGCGATCCAGTTCAAGATCGCGGACATGGAGATGCGGGCGCACATGGCCCGGATCGGCTGGCGGGACGCGGCGTCGCGGCTGCTGGCGGACGAGCCGTTCAAGAAGGAGGCGGCGATCGCGAAGCTGTACTCCTCGACCGTGGCGGTGGACAACGCCCGTGAGGCGACCCAGATCCACGGCGGCTACGGCTTCATGAACGAGTACCCGGTGGCCCGGATGTGGCGCGACTCCAAGATCCTGGAGATCGGCGAGGGCACCAGCGAGGTGCAGCGGATGCTGATCGCCCGCGAGCTGGGCCTGCCGGCCTGAGCCCCGGCGGGGGCGGCGCACGGCTCCGGCCTGCGCCGCCCCCGTTCCGCTCGCCCGATTTTCGTTCGACAGCGGCGGCCGGGTCCGGGCAGAGTCGGGCCATGAAGCATCGCGCCTGGCCCCTGTACGGGCTCCGCATCCGTACGCCCCGGCTGGAACTGCGCCTGCCCGGACTGGAGTTGCTGGACGAGCTGGGAGCGGTCGCCGCCGACGGGGTGCACGCCCCGGACGCGATGCCGTTCACCGTCCCGTGGACCGACGGCCCGCCCGCCGAGCGCGGCCGGGCGGTCTTCCAGCATGTGCTGTCCACGATCGCCGGCTGGTCGGCCGACGACTGGCACCTGAGCCTCGCGGTGCTGCACGAGGGCCGGGTGGTCGGACGCCAGGACCTGATGGCGAAGAACTTCGCGGTGACCGGCCAGGTGGAGACGGGCTCCTGGCTCGGGCTCGCGCACCAGGGCCGGGGCATCGGCACGGAGATGCGGGCCGCCGTCCTGCACCTCGCGTTCGCCGGACTCGGCGCGGCCACGGCGGTCTCGGCCGCGATGACGGACAACCCCCGCTCGCTGGGCGTCTCGCGGCGGCTCGGCTATCAGCCGGACGGGCTGTCGGTCGCCGCGCTGCGGGGCGAGCCGGTCACCCTCCAGCGGCTGCGCCCGGAGCGCGGGCGCTGGGAGGAGCACCGCACGGCCGAGGTGACGGTCGAGGGGCTCGACGACTGCCGGGAGATGTTCGGATGAGCCTGCTCGTGCACACCTATGTGTGGGGCCGCAGCGGCGAGCGGCACTTCCTGGACGACCCCGACCACGGCCGGACCCTGGCCGGCTTCGAGCAGAGCCGGACGAAGCTGTGGGGCGGGAAGCCGGTGCGCGACCTCGGGGCCCGCTTCCTCCCTCAGCTGGCCGGCTCGGACCTGTACGTGGAGCCGGAGGACGTGCCGGCCCTCCTCGCCGAGTGCGCACTGCTGCGCGGGCACATCGCGGCGCTCGCCGCCCACAGCGGCTACGCCGAGGACTACGTGGCGGAGCGGCTGGCCAACATCACGGCGGCCGCCGTACGGGCCCAGGACGTGGACGGCGGGGTCGTCGTCTGGTGAGAGGCGGGGGCCGTCGACAGGTCGACAAACCTTGAGGTTAGGCTAACCTTCCTTCGAACTTGTCATCGGCCGGTCTCCGGCTCGTACGAAAGCGGACCCTGTCATGCGCACTGCCCGAGCGTCCCGTCCCACCCGCCGCGGCCTGCTGGCCATGGGCGGCGCCGTTGGCCTCGGCGCCGTGCTGGCGGCCTGCGGCGACAGCGACTCCAAGGACTCCGCCGCCACCGGCTCCAAGAGCGCGCCCGCCGGGCCGTGGAAGTTCAAGGACGACCGGGGGCAGACGGCCGAGGCCAAGTCCGTCCCGAAGAACATCGTCGCCTTCACCGGTGTCGCCGCCGCCCTCCACGACTACGGCGTCGAGGTCAAGGCCGTCTTCGGCCCGACCAGGACGAAGGACGGCAAGGCCGATGTGCAGGCCGGCGACCTCGACATCAGCAAGGTCGAGATCCTCGGCAACGTCTGGGGCGAGTTCAACGTCGAGAAGTACGCGGAGCTCGGCCCGGAGCTGCTGGTCACCGCGATGTGGGAGAAGGACGCCCTCTGGTACGTGCCGGACCAGTCCAAGGACAAGATCCTGAAGCTGGCCCCGAGCGTCGCCCTGTGGGCAGCCCAGACCACGATCCCCAAGGCCATCCAGCGCCACGAGGACCTCGCCGCCTCGCTCGGCGCGGACGTCAGGTCCGCGAAGGTCACCGCCGCCAAGGCCCGCTTCGAGAAGGCCGCGGCCCGGCTGCGCGCCGCCGCGAAGTCCAAGCCGGACATCAAGGTGATGGTCGGCTCGGCCAGCCAGGACCTGTTCTACGTCTCGCTCGCCAAGACCTCCGCGGACACCCTGTACTTCCAGGAGCTGGGCGTGAAGTTCGTCGAGCCGAAGGTGAACAAGGCGGGCTTCTTCGAGGAGCTGAGCTGGGAGAACGTCGGCAAGTACGAGGCCGACATCATCATGATGGACAACCGGTCCTCGGCCCTGCAGCCCGACGCCCTGGCCTCCAAGCCCACCTGGACCCAGCTGCCCGCCGTCAAGGCCGGCCAGGTCGTCCCGCGCACCACCGAGCCGATCTACAGCTACGACAAGTGCGCCCCCATCCTCGAAGACCTCGCCAAGGCCATCGAAAACGCCAAGAAGGCCGCCTGAGCCACATCGGGCCCCGTCAAGCCCGTCCGGCGATCGAGGACATCTCGAACAGTGCGGGCCCGTCCGGCGGCCGGGGACCGGACCCCCGCCGCCGGACGGGCCGCCGCGCTCACTCCGACAGCGCCGGCTCCGCCGGCCACGGAACCTGGGGCGACCGGTAGTAGTCGATGCCCTGCGCGGAGAACCGCGGCCCCAGCGCCGCCAGCCGCACCTTGTACGTGTCCCAGTCGTGCGTCGCCGCCGGGGACCACCCGAGCTCCGCCGCCCCGGGCAGCCTCGGGAACGCCATCACGTCGATGTCGTCGCTGTCGGTCAGGGTCTCCGACCAGATCGGGGCCTCGACGCCGAGCACGGCGCTCTCCGGAGCCCCGGTGAGATAGGTCGCCGGGTCCCAGTCGTAGGAGCGCTGGACCTCGACCAGACCGGCCCACTTCAGGCCCAGTTCGGTCTGCTCGTTGTACTTCATGTCGAGGTACACCCGGTCCGCCGGGGACAGCACCAGCTTCGTGCCGTTCTTCGCGGCGTCCACCACCTGCTGCCGCTCGGCGGCCCCCGTGGCGTCGTAGCCCCAGTACTGCGCGACCGCGCCCTTGACCGGCGAGGCCCCGGTGAGCTGGTGCCAGCCCATCACGGTCTTGCCGTACTTCCCGACGGCGGCCTGGGCCCGCTCCATGACCTTCACGTAGTCCTCGTGACTGGTGGAGTGCGCCTCGTCGCCGCCGATGTGGAGGTAGCGGCCGGGGGTCAGCGCGGCCACCTCGCCGAGGACGTCGTCGATGAAGTCGTACGTGACGTCCTTGGCCGCGCACAGGGAGCTGAAGCCGACCTTCGTACCGGTGTAGAGCGGGGGCGCGACACCGTCGCAGTTCAGCTCCGCGTACGAGGCGAGCGCCGCGTTGGTGTGGCCCGGCATGTCGATCTCCGGGACCACCTCCAGGTAGCGGGAGGCCGCGTACCGGACGATCTCCTTGTACTGGGCCTTGGTGTAGTAGCCGCCGGGCCCGCCGCCCACCTCCGTCGAGCCGCCGTACGTGGCCAGCTTCGGCCAGGAGTCGACGGCGATCCGCCAGCCCTGGTCGTCGGAGAGGTGGATGTGGAAGGTGTTCATCTTGTACAGCGCGACCTGGTCGATGTAGCGCTTGACCTCGTCGACCGAGAAGAAGTGCCGCGAGACGTCGAGCATCGCGCCCCGGTAGGCGTAGCGCGGGGTGTCGGTGACGCTGCCGCCCGAGACCCGCCACGGCCCCTTCCGGACGCTGTCGCTCTCCACCTCGGCCGGCAGGAGCTGACGCAGCGTCTGGACGCCGTGGAAGAGCCCTGCGGGCTTGCGGGCGGTGATGGTGACCGAGCCGTGGACCGAGGTCAGCGTGTAGCCCTCCGCGCCGAGCTTGCTGTCGCGCGTGCTGAGCCGCAGCCGGATGCCGTCGGCGCCGTCCTTGGTGGTGACGGGCAGGGCGTAGCCGGTGGAGGGGCGCAGGACGCCCGCCAGGTAGTCGCCGATCTTGCGGGCCTCGCCGGAGGAGGCGTCGACCCGGATCCTGGTGGCGTCGGTGACGGAGTACGGGGAGCCGCCCGGTCTGACCGAGGCGGGGGCGGGCACGACCTGGCCGAGGGGCCTGGGCGCCCAGGCGGCCGGGGTGCTGCCCGCGGCGGACGCCGCGGGGGTGGCGCACGCGCTGGAGACACCGGCCGCCGTGACGAGAAGCAGCGAGCCGAGAAGACGGGGTAGAGCACGGGGAAGAGCGCTGCGCCGGACCGTGTGGAGTCTCACAAGCCGGGTCCCTTTCTACGGGTTCAATCTGCCGGATCTCCTGACCATGCGAACCGCCGCCATGCGTATCGCGTACCTCACGGATGGTCAAGGTGTAGACCACTTCCCCGCGTTGGCGGGGCTTGAACGTGCCGGAGGCTACGGGGCGTATGCCCGATTCATACCGTTGGCCCCGAAAAGGCACCCGGAAGGACCTTTGGGCGACACCCCCGAACGAGCACCCCCGGAACCCGCACGCACCGGAAAAGAAGGCCGCCCACCCCCACTCCTGCCCGAAATCGGGCAGAATTGTTGCGCTCGCGCTCCTTCCCCAGCAATATCGACCCGTGCTCGAACGCCGCTCGTCGTACGACGACCTCATCGACCACCTGGTGCGCAGCACCGCGCTCCAGCGCGGTGAGGCCGCCCGGGTGATCCTCGACGTGCTGGCGTACTTCGACGAGACGACCGACGACTTCGTCCGCCGGCGCCACCGTGAACTGCAGTCCGGCGGCCTGGTCAACGCGGAGATCTTCGAACGGATCGCGGCCGAACTGCCGCACCGGGCCGTCGCACCGCCGGAGCTCTCGCTCCGCCAGCTGCGCCGCATCGTCTACGGCTGAGACGGCCTCGGGGCCGGGCACCCACTTACTCGCAGGGCTTGTTGTACGTCGATGGAGGGGCAGAGACTCTATGTGCGGAATCGTCGGTTATATCGGAAAGCGTGACGTGGCCCCGCTGCTGCTGGAGGGCCTGCAGCGGCTGGAGTACCGGGGCTACGACTCCGCGGGCATCGTGATCACCGGGAAGCCGGCGGCCGGCAAGCCCGCCGCGCTGAAGATGGTCAAGGCCAAGGGCCGGGTGCGTGAGCTGGAGGCCCGCGTCCCCAAGCGCTTCGCCGGCACCACCGGCATCGCCCACACCCGCTGGGCCACCCACGGCGCCCCGAGCGACGAGAACGCCCACCCGCACCTGGACGCGGACGGCAGGGTCGCCGTCGTGCACAACGGCATCATCGACAACGCCGCCGAGCTGCGCACCCGGCTCACCGCCGAGGGCACCGTCTTCCTCTCCGAGACCGACACCGAGGTGCTGGTCCACCTGATCGCCCGCTCGGAGGCGGACACCCTGGAGGAGAAGGTCCGCGAGGCCCTGCGCTCGGTCGAGGGCACGTACGGCATCGCCGTCATGCACGCCGACTTCAACGACCGCATCGTGGTCGCGCGCAACGGCTCGCCGGTCGTCCTCGGCATCGGCGAGAAGGAGATGTTCGTCGCGTCGGACGTCGCAGCCCTGGTCGCCCACACCCGCCAGGTCGTCACGCTGGACGACGGCGAGATGGCCACCCTCAAGGCCGACGACTTCCGTACGTACACGACGGAGGGCTCGACCACGACGGCCACACCGACCACCGTGGAGTGGGAGGCCGAGTCGTACGACATGGGCGGCCACGACACGTACATGCACAAGGAGATCTCCGAGCAGGCCGACGCGGTCGACCGGGTGCTGCGCGGCCGGATCGACGACCGGTTCTCCACCGTGCACCTGGGCGGGCTCAACCTGGACGCCCGCGAGGCGCGCGGGGTCCGCCGGATCAAGATCCTCGGCTGCGGCACCTCGTACCACGCGGGCCAGATCGGCGCCCAGCTGATCGAGGAGCTGGCCCGCATCCCCGCGGACGCCGAGCCCGCGTCCGAGTTCCGCTACCGCAACCCGGTGGTGGACCCGGACACGCTGTACGTCGCGGTCTCCCAGTCCGGTGAGACGTACGACGTGCTGGCCGCCGTCCAGGAGCTGAAGCGCAAGGGCGCGCGCGTCCTCGGCGTGGTCAACGTCGTCGGCTCCGCCATCGCCCGGGAGGCCGACGGGGGTACGTACGTCCACGCGGGCCCCGAGGTGTGCGTGGTCTCCACCAAGTGCTTCACCAACACCGTCGTCGCGTTCGCGCTGCTCGCCCTGCACCTGGGCCGCATCCGGGACCTGTCGGTCGCCGACGGCAAGCGGATCATCGAGGGCCTGCGCAGGCTGCCCGCGCAGATCAGCGAGATCCTGGAGAACGAGGACGAGATCAAGAAGCTGGCCGCGGAGTACGCGGACGCCAAGTCGATGATGTTCATCGGCCGGGTGCGCGGCTACCCGGTCGCCCGTGAGGCCTCGCTGAAGCTCAAGGAGGTCTCGTACATCCACGCCGAGGCCTACCCCGCCTCCGAGCTGAAGCACGGCCCGCTCGCGCTGATCGAGCCCGCGATGCCGACCGTGGCGATCGTGCCGGACGACGACCTGCTGGAGAAGAACCGCGCCGCGATGGAGGAGATCAAGGCCCGCAGCGGCCGCATCCTCGCCGTGGCCCACCAGGTCCAGGAGAAGGCCGACCACACCATCGTCGTCCCGAAGAACGAGAACGAGCTGGACCCGATCCTGATGGGCATCCCGCTCCAGCTCTTCGCGTACCACACGGCGCTGGCCATGGGCCGCGACATCGACAAGCCGCGCAACCTGGCGAAGTCCGTCACCGTCGAGTAGGCACGCCCCGGACGCCCCACGGCGGCGAAAGCGGCCCCGCACCCACCTCCCGTGAGTGCGGGGCCGCTCTCTCCCGCTCGGGCCGGCGCCACCCGGGACCGGCCCGGTCCGCTGCTCAGCCGGTGGCCGTCACTCCTCGGCCGGCAGCACGCCCCGGCAGCGCGGTCGGCCAGTGGGCCAGCGCCGCCGTCGCTCCGTACCAGGCGGCCAGGCCCGCCACGGCGGCGAACCAGCCGCCCGCCTTGCCCAGGAAGGCGCTGTCCGCGAACTGCCCGATGCCCAGGAGCAGCAGCGCGACGAACAGGAGCCCGTACGTCCCCTGGCCGAGCAGACCGCGACCCGACGCGCCGAGGGTCAGCGTGAGCGCGAACAGGGCCCACAGCAGCAGGAAGAGCCCCGCCGCGTGCGCCGAGACCCTGGCGTCGGCTCCGGTGCCCCAGGTGAACCAGAAGGCGCCGAGACCGGCGAACGCCGTGCCCGTGAAGCCGTTGCCCGCGCGGAATTCGAGGAGTCCCGCGACGAACAGGGCGATGCCGCCGACGTACAGCGCGAGCGAGACGGCGTCGGCTGCCGTCACCCCGTCCACGGCACCGGTGTGACCGATCCCGAATGCCAACAGCGTGAGTCCCAGGGCGAGATGGCCGAGGGTGGAGGTGCTGGTGTTTCCCGCAGAGACGTCGTTGTCCACGGCGGGCTCCCTTCGCATGCAATCGTGCTCTTCCCAGTGACGTGTATGTACCCTTCACAAACGCACAATGCACCTCTACGCGTCGGTAGCATCACTCGACGGGCCTTTTCCACAGGCGAGTTGACGCCACCGGGAGAGCGCGGGCGAAATGCCCGAAAGGGCTGGGAAGCAGCCGGGGAGCGAGCGGTGCGCGCCGCTACGGGATGACGACGACCGGGCGCTGGGCGCGCCGCGCCAGCCGGCCCGCCACGGAGCCGAAGATCCGGCCGACGATCCCGTGCGTGGAGCCCACCACGATCGCGTCGGCCGAGTACTCCCGGCCGACCTCCTCCAGCTCGTGGCAGATGTCGCCGCCGCGCTCGACGAGCACCCACGGGATCTCGGAGAGATAGTCCGCGCAGGCCAGCTCCAGACCGAGGACCTCGGTGCGGTGGTCGGGCACGTCGACGAAGACGGGCGGCTCGCAGCCTGCCCAGACCGTCGTCGGCAGCCGGTTGGCGACATGGACGATGATCAGTCCGGAGCCCGTCCGGCGGGACATGCCGATGGCATAGGCGAGGGCCCGCTCGCTTGAGGTGGAGCCGTCGAAGCCGACGACGACACCGTGCCGGAAGGCGGGATCGCAGGATGGGCGCGTTTCTTCGGCCGCCTGCAGGTCCGACATGGGGTCGGCTACCTGCTTGCGGTCCGCGGGTTCGGGGATTTCGTGACCGGCCATCGGTGTCTCGGCGAAGAGAGTCCTCGTGAGGAGAGCGACGTGGGAAGGTGCGTCAGCGGGCGGTGTCGTGGTGTCCGGGAATCATCTTCCCGACCCCTTACCCCCAAGGGTACGGCGCCATTCCTCCACCGCCCATCCCGCGCCACAGCGCGCGCGACGTTTCACGGAGCATGCCCGAGACCGCCCCTGTATGGCAATGCCGGATGTCCGGTACACCGACGTGCCGGGGCGGGCACGGACCCCGGACGGCCCTGCGGCCGGTGACCGGCGGGGGTCCGGCCCGTTAGCCGGGTGACCGCGCTCCCGCACCCCGCCGCAGGGGCGCGGGGGCCACGCGAAACCGACCGCGGCGCCACCGAGCCGCCCAAGGGAGCACGCCGTGCCGGCAACCGACCGACCCACCCGTCCGGAACCGACCGCGCGGCCGATGACCGACGTGGTCCGGTGGGCGGTATTCGGCTGCCTGCTCGTCCCGGCCGTCCTGCTCGCCCACGGCGACTCCGCCGGCGGGGCCCTGACCGTCGCCCTCGGCCTGGCGGCCGTCACGGTGGCCTGCCGGGCCCTGCTGCGCCGCGCCGCCCGGGCCGCCGCCCGGCCGCCGGAGGGGGCGCACAGGGGCGGCCGCGCTCCTCGGGTTGTGCGCCGGTAGAACGACTGATTTCCGCACACGCGACCGTACATTTTCAGCCAACTTCAGGACCCGGTCGAATCCTTGTCGAAATGGCCGATCAACCCCCTTGCCAGCAGGCAGGAAGAGACCGGGCGGTACGCTTCTGCCCAACGGGGACGGGCCATGAACGCCAGGCGCACTTCCCTGCACGACGCACGGGTGAAACGCTTCGTGATCGAACGCTTCCCGCCAGGTTGCCTTGTCGACATAAAGCCGGTTGGTGAACTTGTCACGACGGCACCACGGGACGCAGTAGATTCGATCTTGGGCGTCGAAGGCCGGGGACTCGTACACAACCGAGGGGACGTGTGCAGGTGCGACAGGCCCGTAAGGACCAGGAAGACGCGAACACCGAGGGGGGCTTAGCGTCATGAGCCAGGACTCCGCCACCGCAACGGAGGCTGTACGGAAGCTGAGCGGACGACGACGCCGCGAGGTCGTCGCCGTACTGCTGTTCAGCGGTGGCCCCATCTTCGAGAGCTCCATCCCGCTGTCCGTGTTCGGAATCGACCGCCAGGACGCGGGGGTTCCGCGCTACCGCCTGCTCGTGTGCAGCGGTGAAGAGGGACCGCTGCGCACCACCGGGGGACTCGAACTGACCGCGCCCTACGGGCTGGAGGCGATCAGCAGGGCCGGCACCGTCGTGGTGCCCGCCTGGCGCTCGATCACCTCCCCACCGCCCGTGGAGGCCCTGGACGCGCTGCGCCGCGCCCACGAGGAGGGCGCCCGCATCGTCGGTCTGTGCACGGGGGCCTTCGTGCTCGCCGCCGCCGGACTGCTGGACGGCCGCCCGGCGACCACGCACTGGATGTACGCACCGACGCTGGCCAAGCGCTATCCGTCGGTCCACGTCGATCCGCGCGAGCTCTTCGTCGACGACGGCGACGTGCTCACCTCGGCCGGGACCGCGGCCGGGATCGATCTCTGTCTGCACATAGTGCGTTCGGACCACGGCACGGAGGCCGCCGGGGCGCTCGCCCGCCGGCTCGTCGTGCCGCCTCGGCGCAGCGGCGGCCAGGAGCGCTACCTCGACAGATCTTTACCGGAGGAGATCGGCTCCGACCCGCTCGCCGAGGTCGTGGCCTGGGCGCTGGAGCATCTGCACGAGCAGTTCGACGTGGAGACGCTGGCCGCGCGCGCCTACATGAGCCGGCGGACCTTCGACCGGAGGTTCCGCTCGCTCACGGGCAGCGCACCGCTCCAGTGGCTGATCACCCAGCGGGTGCTGCAGGCGCAGCGGCTGCTGGAGACGTCCGACTACTCGGTCGACGAGGTCGCGGGCCGTTGCGGCTTCCGCTCGCCGGTCGCGCTGCGCGGGCACTTCCGGCGTCAGCTGGGCTCCTCCCCCGCCGCGTACCGGGCCGCCTACCGGGCCCGTCGTCCGCAGGGGGGTCCGGAGCCGGTGGCCACGGTGACCGAGGCGGCGGTGCCCGCCCAGGGCACCCCGGCCGGCCGCCGGACCGCCGTCACCGGCCCGTCCTCCGCCGCTCCCTCGGCACTGGACGGGGGACGCGGGGAGCTCGGGAAGCCGGGCACCGACGCGTTCGCCACGGGGCGCCCGGCCCTGCCGGGGCAGCGGAGTGCCCCGTAGGGTGGGGCGCATGAACGACCGCATGGTGTGGATCGACTGCGAGATGACCGGGCTCTCGTTGACGGAAGACGCACTCATCGAGGTGGCCGCACTGGTCACCGACTCGGAGTTGAACGTGCTCGGCGAAGGGGTGGACATCGTGATCCGCCCGCCGGACACGGCCCTGGAGACCATGCCCGAGGTGGTGCGGCAGATGCACACCGCCTCGGGCCTCCTCGACGAGCTGGCGGGGGGCACCACGCTGGCCGACGCCGAGGAGAAGGTCCTGGCCTATGTCCGCGAGCATGTGAAGGAGCCCGGCAAGGCCCCGCTCTGCGGAAACTCGGTCGGCACCGACCGGGGCTTCCTCTCGCGGGACATGCCGTCGCTGGAGGGCTACCTCCACTACCGGATCGTCGATGTCTCCTCGGTCAAGGAGCTGGCCCGCCGCTGGTTCCCGAGGGCGTACTTCAACAGTCCGGACAAGAACGGCAACCACCGGGCGCTCGCGGACATCCGTGACTCCATCACGGAGCTGCGGTACTACCGGGAGGCGGTCTTCGTCCCGCAGCCCGGCCCCGACTCCGAGCGCGCGAAGTCGATTGCGGCGCGCGTGTCGCCGCCCTCGGCGTAGCTTCCCGGGAAAGCCGCTGGTCACGGCCCTTTCGGGGGCCGCGGCCCGCGGCCGGGTAATGAGGGCGCGAGCACCCTCCGAGACCCTGTACACTTTTTCTCGGCCGGTCGGAAAAAGACCGGACATGGTGGGTATAGCTCAGATGGTAGAGCACCTGGTTGTGGTCCAGGATGTCGCGGGTTCGAGTCCCGTTACTCACCCTCACAGGAAAGGCCCCGGTCGACGACCGGGGCCTTTGCCGTGTCCCCGGCGCCCCGCGAGAGGGCCGGCGTGACACGCGTCACGAGGAGTCGCGGACGACCAGTTCCGTCGGGAGCACGATCTGCGGGCGCTCGGTGGTCTCGCCCGCGATGGCTTCGAGGAGCACCCGGGTCATCGTCCGCCCCATCTCCTCGATCGGCTGCCGGACGCTGGTGAGCGCGGGGTCCATGTGCCGGGCCACGGCCGAGTCGTCGAAGCCGATGAGCGCCACGTCGTCCGGGATGCGCCGGCCGGCCTCGCGCAGCACCTGGCGTGCGCCCGCCGCCATGACGTCGGACGCGGCGAAGACGGCATCCACGTCCGGCCGGCGGGCCAGCAGTTCGCGCATGGCCCGCACCCCGCCCTCCTCGGAGAAGTCGGCGGGGGCGATCAGCCGCTCGTCCGGTTCGAGCCCGGCCTCGGAGACGGCCTTGCGGTAGCCGTCGAGACGCCGCTGGGAGGCGTAGACGTCGAGCCGGCCGGTGATGGTGGCGATGGAGCGGCGGCCCCGGGAGATCAGGTGCTCGACGGCGCCGCGGGCGCCCTCGAAGTTGTCCGAGTCGACGGAGGGCAGCGGCTCGGTGGCGGATCTGCGGCCGTTCATAACGGCGGGCATGCCGAGTTGCTCCAGCAGGTCGGGCAGCGGGTCGTCCGCGTGCACGGAGACCAGCAGCACGCCGTCCACCCGGTGGGCGGTCAGATACTGCGCCAGCCTGCGGCGTTCGCGGTCGCTGCCGACCAGGGTGAGCAGCAGCTGCATCTCCGTGTCCGCGAGGGCGGCGCCGACCCCGCGCACGATGTCGGAGAAGTAGGGCTCCGCGAAGAAGCGGCTCTCCGACTCGGGCACGACGAGCGCGATGGCGTCCGTGCGGTTGCCGGCCAGCGCGCGGGCCGCGCGGTTGGGTACGTAGCCGAGCTCGGCCACGGCCGCTTCCACGGCCTCCCGTGTGTGGGCGCTGACCCTCGGTGAGCCGTTGATGACGCGCGAGGCCGTGCCGCGCCCCACCCCCGCCCGTGCCGCGACCTCTTCGAGCGTGGGCCGGCCCCCGCTCCGTACTCGCGCTGCCGTCATGGCTGCCTCCCGTTCGCGGTCAATTTCTCACAGTCGGATAACCAAACCAAGTCCTGGTGTGGGATCCCTTGACACTCTGCGGGACCGGTCGGCCGCTCCCTCGCCCCGATAATGGGAGCGCTCCCAATCTACGCGCGTGGTCCGGAAGGCATGCTGGTCGGCCCCCGCGAACGGCTGAGACCCGGCACGGGGGCCGGGTCTCAGGGGCGGTACGGGGAGGGGCCGTGCTGGGCGGGGTCGTCCTAGCCGAGGCCCGCCGGCGGGAGGGCGTGACGACGGATCACATCGGCGTACCAGTGCGCGCTGGCCTTGGGGATGCGGCGCTGGGAGGCGTAGTCCACGTAGACGGCGCCGAAGCGCTTGGAATAGCCGTACGCCCACTCGAAGTTGTCCATCAGCGACCAGAGGAAGTAGCCGCGCACGTCCGCGCCGTCGGCCACCGCCCGCTGCACGGCGTCGAGATGGCCGTGCAGGTAGGCGATCCGCTCGGGGTCCTCCACCCGGCCCTCGGGCGAGACGTAGTCGTCGAAGGCCGCGCCGTTCTCCGTGACCATCAGCGGAAGGCCGGGGTGGTCACGGGTGACGTCCATCAGCAGGCTGTAGAGGCCGTCGGGGTCGATCGACCAGTTCATCGCGGTGCGTTCCTTCCCCTCGGCGAGGTGGAAGGCGACGTGCTCGGAGCCGGGCCACGGGGAGTAGTCGCTGGCGCCGTGGCCGTCGTTGCGGGTGTCACCGGCGCCCTCGGCGGGGGTGGAGACCAGCGTCGGGGTGTAGTAGTTGACGCCGAGGACGTCGACCGGGCGGGAGATGGCCTCCAGGTCGCCGTCCTGGACCAGCTTCGACCAGTCCACCACGTGCGCGGTGTCCTCCAGCAGGTCCTCGGGGTAGGCGCCGCGCAGCATCGGGCCGGTGAAGACCCGGTTGCCGACCGCGTCGATGCGGCGGGCGGCGTCCGCGTCCGCCGCGCTCGCCGTCAGCGGGCGCACCTGGTGGAGGTTGAGGGTGACCGAGGTCCGCGCGGCAGCGGGGAGTTGGCCGCGCAGGACCTCGATCGCCCGGCCATGGGCGAGGTTGAGGTGATGGGCCGCCCGCAGGGCGGAGGCGGGCTCGGTCCGGCCGGGGGCGTGCACCCCGGAGCCGTAGCCGAGGAAGGCCGAGCACCACGGCTCGTTGAAGGTGGTCCACGTACCGACGCGGTCGCCGAGGGCGCCCGCCATGATCGCGGCGTAGTCGGCGAACCGCTCGGCGGTCACCCGCTGCGGCCAGCCGCCGGCGTCCTCCAGCTCCTGAGGCAGGTCCCAGTGGTAGAGGGTGGCGACCGGGGCGATGCCGGCCTCCAGCAGTTCGTCCACGAGCTTGCGGTAGAAGTCCAGGCCGCGTTCGACGGCGGGGCCGCGGCCGGTCGGCTGCACCCGGGACCAGGAGATGGAGAAACGGTACGCCTTGAGCCCGAGCCGCTTCATCAGGGCCACGTCGTCGCGGTAGCGGTGGTAGTGGTCGGCGGCGATGTCGCCGGTGTCGCCGTTGCGGACCTTGCCCGGCGTACGGCTGAAGGTGTCCCAGATGGAGGGCGTGCGGCCGTCCTCGGCGGCGGCGCCCTCGACCTGGTAGGCGGCGGTGGCCGCCCCCCAGACGAAGCCCGTCGGAAATCTCGTTGCCTCGGGCGCCTGCTTCGGGGCGATGTCGGGTCGTACAGCAGTCATGCGGGAGCGCTCCCAGGAAGTGGACGGACAGGGGCGTGGACAGGGTGGGGCTCCGGAGCCCGTCCGGTCCGCGGGGCGGGCGCGGACCGTACCGGGCGTCCGGCGGGAGGAGGGGGCCGGCAGGGGTGTCAGCCCTTGACGGCGCCGGACATGATGCCGCCGACGATCTGTTTGCCGAAGATCACGAACACGACGAGCAGCGGCAGGGTGCTGATCAGCGCGCCGGCCATCACGATGCTCGTGTCGGGGGTGTACGAGGCGCTCAGCTGGCCGAGGGCCACCTGAAGGGTGGGATTCTGCTGGTTCAGGGCGAGGTAGGGCCAGAAGAAGTCGTTCCACGCCTGGACGAAGGTGAGCATGCCGAGCACCATCATCGCGGGGCGCGCCACCGGCAGCACCACGCTCAGCACGATGCGGAAGTTGTTCGCGCCGTCGATCTTGGCGGCCTCGATCAGCTCGTACGGCAGCGCCTCGGTCAGGTACTGGCGCATGAAGAACACACCGAAGGCGCTCACCAGGGTCGGGAAGATCACCGACTCCAGGTTCCCGCCCCAGCCGAGGTCGGCCATCATCATGAACAGCGGGACGACGCTGAGCTGCGGCGGGATCGTCAGGGTCAGGATGACCCCCGTCATCAGGGCGCCGCGGCCGCGGAAGCGCATCTTGGCGAAGGCGTAGCCGGCCAGGGTGCAGAAGAAGAGCGTCGCCGCCGTGATGCAGCCGGCCACGATGACGCTGTTGACGATCGCCTTGCCCAGGTGGGCCTGGGTCCAGGCGGCGTCGAGGTTGTGCATGAGCCGGCCGCCCGGCAGGAACGGCGGGGTGGTGGCCAGCACTTCGTCCTGGGTGTGGGACGCGGCGACCAGGGTCCAGTACAGCGGCAGCAGCGAGCCGATACCGACGACGGCCAGGGCGATGTAGGCGAACGGGCCGCCCTTGAGCTGCTGTCCCGCGCCGGGCCTGAAGCGGCTGGGACCCCTCGGGGCGCGGTGGACGGAGCGTGCCGGGACACCGAGCTCCTGGACTTTGGTGGGGCTGGTCATGGTCATTGGATATCGCTCCCGGTCAGACCGCGGATTTGCGTACGAAGCGGCCGATGAGCCAGTTGACCGCGGCGATGATCAGCAGGAGGGCGAGCATCGCCCAGGCCACTGCGGCGGCCGGACCGAGATGTCCCAGGTTCCAACCGTAGTTGTAGAGGTAGACGCTGAGGGTCTCGTACTGATTCTCGTTGCCGCCGGTCGCGCCGAGCGTGCCGCCCTCCAGCAGCAGGGGCTCACCGAACAGCTGCATGGAGCCGATGGTCGAGATGACGATCGTGAAGAGGATCGTGGGCCGCAGCGAGGGGATGGTCACCTTGCGGAACTGCTGCCAGCGCGAGGCGCCGTCGAGCGAGGCCGCCTCGTACAGATCGGTCGGCACGGCCTGCATCGCGGCCAGGTAGATCAGGGTGTTGTAGCCGGTCCAGCGCCAGATCACGATGATCGAGATGGCTATCTTGGACGTCCAGTGGCCGTTGCCCCAGTTGGTGTCACCGAGGCCGACGAAGTGCAGCGCCCAGTTCAGCAGACCGCCGTCGGCCCGGAAGACCAGGGCGAAGACGAGGGCCGCGGAGGCCACCGAGGTGGCGTACGGGGTGAGGATGACCGTGCGCCAGAAGGTGCTGGCGCGCAGCTTGTAGTTCAGCAGATGGGCCAGGCCCAGCGCGACGAGCAGCTGCGGGACCGTCGACATGACACCGATGAGGAAGGTGTTGGTGACGGCCGTCCAGAACTCGGAGTCGTGCAGGATCCGGTCGAAGTTCTCCCAGCCCACCCACTCCATCCGGTCCATGCCGGTCATCTCGACCCGGTGCAGGGCGATCCAGCCGGTGTAGAGGAGGGGGTAGAGCCCGAAGGCACCGAAGACGAGGAAGAACGGGGCGATGTAGGCGTACGGCGACGCCTTGTCGTCGAACCTCCAGAGCCGGCTCCGCCACGTCTGCCGGCGGGTGCTCGCCGGTGTCTGCTGGGAGCCTCGGGGTGGCGGCGCGTATGCGTCCCGGGTGGGAGTCGAGGTGGCCACGAGCGGGAGTCCTTCCCTGGATTGCTTGAGTTGCCCGGGTACGGGGGCACGGGCCGAAGCCGGCGGCGGTCGGCCCGGGCCACCCCGCGGGACGGGGACACGCAGGTGCGGGCGGCCCGGTGGCCGCCCGCTCCGCGACGGTCAGCCGATCACCTTGTCGATCGCCTTGGTCGCCGCCTCCCACGCCGCGTCGGGCTCGGTCCCGCGCTGCTCCATGTTGTTGATCTGGGTGGAGATGGTGTCCTTGATGGCCGCGTCCTTCGGGCCGAGGACGGTCTCCGGGATGGACTTCGCCTCGTCCGCGTAGATCTGGCCGATGGGCGCGTCGTTGAAGTACGGGAGCTTCGCGTTCTTCACGTCGGGCAGCTCGTACGCGCCCTTGTTGGACGGGAAGCTGCCGATCGCCTTGAAGACGGCGGCCTGCTGCTCGGGGGCGGTCAGCCACTTGACCAGCTTGGTGGCCTCGTCGACGTTCTTGCCGGCCTTGGGCACACCGAGGAAGGAGCCGCCCCAGTTGGCGGCCGTCGAGCCGGGGGCGGTGGTGATGTTCCACTTGCCCTTGTTGCCCTCACCGGCGTTCACCGAGATCTGGCCGGCCATCCAGGCGGGGCAGGCGACGGTGGCGATGGTGCCCTTGCGCAGGGCGGCCGCCCACGGGTCGCTGAACTGGGCCAGGCCCTGGGTCAGCTTCTTGTCCGCGGCCTCGGCCGCGAGGTTCCAGCCCTGCTTGACACTGGGGCTGTCCTTGTAGATCGCCTTGCCGCTCTCGTCGTAGTACTGCTTCGCGTTCGAGCTGACGACGGCGTTGTACATGGCGCTGGCGGAGTCCATGTAGAACGTGCCCGAGGGGGCGTTCTTCTTGTACTCCTCGCCGAGCTTGAGGTAGTCCTCCCAGCCACCGGCGATCTTGGCGGCGACTTCCTTGCGGTCGGTCGGCAGCCCGGCCTTCTTGAAGAGCTCGGTGTTGTAGCAGAGCGACATCGGGCCGATGTCGGTCCCCGCGCCGATCACCTTGCCGTCGGGGGTGGTGGCCTGCTTCTCCTTCCAGGACACCCACTCGTTGACGTCGATGACCTTGCTCAGGTCGGCGAACTGGTCCGCCTTGGTGTCGACGAGCTCCTTGATACGGCCGACCTCGAGGCCCTGGACGTCGGCCAGACCGCTGCCGGAGTTCAGCTGCTGGAGCAGCTTGGGGTAGTAGACCTTCTCATCGGCGGTGGTGTCTTCCTTCACCGTGATGTTCGGGTGCAGCTCGTGGTACTTGGCGAACAGGCCGGCTTCCTTGTAGCCGAACTGCCCGAAGTCGGCGACGGTCAGCGTGATCTTCCCGTTCGCATCCGAGGCCGAATTGTCCGATGAGTCGGAGTCGCTGCTGCAGCCGGTCAGCAGCAGGGCCGAAGCGGTCAGGCCCGTGGTGGCCAGAACCGCGACTCTGCGGCTCCGGCCGGCGACGGTGCGGGTGATACGCATTCCACTACTCCTTGTTCCAGGGTGGGACTGGCTCACTGCGTGGCATACGCGCTGGTGAGTGCGGGTGCCGGTGGGTTCAGGTGGGAGGGCACGGGCGGTGCCGTTCACGCGGGAAATCCCCGCGCAATGTGGGAGCGCTCCCATGCGTTCGATGTCGGAAGGTTCCTGCCTGGGAGGGGTGGGTGTCAAGACTTGAAGACGCTTCCGTTGCGCGAGCGTGTCCTGCAAGTCACGAGACCGTGTCCGGCCGAAGGCTTGCCAAAGCGCGCGTACGAGGGATTCGGAATGCGTGATTCCCGAATTGCCGCAGGTGGAAGGCGTGTTGAGAGTCGATCAAGCGGCCTTTCCCGGCAAGCGGCCGGGGGCGCGCGGCTTTCGCGGAATCCCCCGGAAACAGTCGCCGCCGCCCTCGATCCCGGCGGCCGGGCCCGCCGGAAGGTGAACGGGGCAGTGCGCTGCGGGGGTGCTCAGGGGCACCCCCGCGTTCTTTGCCCGAACGAGGGCCGCCCCGGGCGGGGCCCTGGAGCCGCCCCTCAGGCCGCGCGCAGGCGGGCCAGGGTGGCTTCCAGCTCCGTACGGGCGGCCCGCGCCGCCGACTCCGCGTCGCCCGCCACCACCGCCGCGACCAGCGCCCGGTGGCCCGCCTCGCCGTGGTGCGGGTTCTCCCGGCGCAGCCCCAGCAGCTCGACCAGATCGATGAGCGCCTGGCGCAGGGCGGGCGCGAACTCCCCGAAGAGGTCGGTGAGCACGGGGTTGTGGGCGGCCGCCACGACCGCCCGGTGCAGGGCGATGTCCGCGTCGACGAAGCCGGCGTCCGGCCCCGCGCCCGCCGCCCGCCGCGCGTCGAGCGCCTCGGACAGCGCGGTCAGGTCCTCGTCGGTGCGGCGCCGCGCGGCCAGCCGGGCGGCCTCGACCTCGACGAGCATGCGCACCTCGTAGACGTCGGTGACCGCGGCCCGCCGCAGCCGGACCGGCCACTCCTGCGCCGCGTGGTCGGCGATGACGAAGACGCCGGCGCCCTGGCGGGAGCGGAGCAGGCCGAGGGTGGCGAGCGTACGGACGGCCTCGCGGACCGTGGAGCGGCCCACGCCCAGCTCCCTGGCGAGGGTGGTCTCGCCGGGGAGCTTCGTGCCCACCGGCCAGTGGCCCTCGGTGATCCGCGCGCGCAGATGGCCGGCGGCCTGTTCGACCAGGGGGCTGGGGCGGAGGGGACCGAGCGACGACACGGAGTTCACCTATCAGGTTGTCTGAGGACTTGGTTGTGGCTACGGTACCGGTCATGACGTACCGCGGTCTCCTTCTTCTCGGCTGCCGCGGCGGGGCCTGAAGCGATCGGCACCCCGCCGCGGGGTGCCGTGCTGTGCCGGTCGCATCCGGCGATGCGAGAAGAGACACCGTTCATGCCCGAGTCCACCTCAGCGGCGACGTCCGACGTTCTGTCACCGATGCACAGCTTCCCCACCCTCTGCACGCCCCGCGGCCCCGTACCCGAGACCGCGCCCCGCTGGAATCCGCAACGCTCCAGCTCCATGCCGTCGCACCGCTACCGGTCCGCGTTCGACCGCGTCGAGATCCCGCTGACCGGCCGGAGCTGGCCGCAGGCCCGTATCGGCCACGCACCGCTCTGGGTCCCGGTCGACCTGCGGGACGGCAACCAGGCGCTCGCCGAGCCGATGGACACCCCGCGCAAGCGGCGCATGTTCGATCTGCTGGTCGCGATGGGCTTCAAGGAGATCGAGGTCGGCTACCCGTCAGCGAGCCGCACCGACTTCGGCTTCGTCCGGCATCTGGCTGAGAGCGGGGCCGTGCCGGACGACGTGACGGTGGTCGTCTTCACCCCCGCCAGGCCGGAGCTGATCGACCGGACCTTCGAGTCCGTCGCGGGCCTGGACCGGGTGGTCGTCCACCTCTACATCCCGACCGCGCCCGTCTGGCGCGACGTCGTCCTCGGCCGCGACCGGGCCGAGGTGCACGGCGTGGTGCTGGACGCCGCCCGGCGGATGGACCGGCTGGCGCGGGCCCGGCCGGGGGCGGACATCCGGTTCGAGTTCTCGCCGGAGGTTTTCGTCCTGACCGAGCCGGACTTCGTCCTGGAGGTCTGCGACAGCCTGACCGAGCTGTGGGACGCCTCGCCGGACCGGCCCGTCATCCACAACCTCCCGGCCACGGTGGAGATCGCCACGCCCAATGTGTACGCGGACCAGATCGAGTACATGCACCGCCATCTGGCCCGCCGCGACGCGGTGATCCTCTCCGTCCACCCGCACAACGACCGGGGTACGGGCGTGGCCTGCGCCGAACTCGCCGTGCTGGCGGGGGCCCAGCGGGTGGAGGGCTGCCTGTTCGGCAACGGGGAGCGCACCGGCAACGTCGACCTGGTCACCCTGGCGCTCAATCTGCACGCCCAGGGCGTCGACCCGATGATCGACTTCTCGGACATCGACGAGATCCGCCGCACGGTCGAGCACTGCAACCGGCTGGCGGTGCCGCCGCGCCATCCGTACGGCGGGGACCTGGTGTACACCGCGTTCTCCGGCACCCACCAGGACGCGATCAGCAAGGGCTTCGCGCACCGGGAGGCGGGCGGCTCGGAGCTGTGGTCGGTGCCGTACCTGCCGATCGACCCGGCGGACGTGGGGCGGACGTACGAGGCGGTGATCCGGGTCAACAGCCAGTCGGGCAAGGGCGGGATCGCGCATCTGCTGCGCGACCACCACGGGGTGGAGCTGCCGGCCGGGATGCGGGCGGACTTCTCGCGCACCGTGCAGGAGGCGACGGACGACAGCGGCCGGGAGGCGACGCCGAAGGACCTGTGGGACCTGTTCGAAGCCGCGTATCTGGTCCCCGGCCGGGACGGGTCCGTCGCGCTGAGCTCCTGGACGACGGAGCGGGCTCCGGGCGGGGAGCACCGGTTCGTCTGCACCCTGCGGGTGGACGGCCGCGAGGGCGACCACGAGGGCACCGGCAGCGGTCCGGTGGGGGCGTTCACCCATGCGCTGGAGGGGGCCGGGGTCAAGGTCGCGGTCCTGGACTTCGCGGAGCACGGGGTGGCGGGCGCGGTGACGGCGTACGCGCGGTGCCGGGTCGGCGACGCGGTGCGCTGGGGCGCGGGCCGGGCCACGTCCTCCGTGGCGGCCTCGGTGGCAGCGGTCCTGTCGGCGGTGAACCGAGTAGAGGGCTGAGCCCGGAACCGGGTCCGCCCGGGCGGAGGAATCAGGCCCGTCCGGCGGTTGAGGACCTCTTGTGAGCCTGTCCGGCGGGTGAGGGCCCCCGGACGGGCCGCGCGGGAAATGGGGCGCGCACCCCGGCCGGGTGGGGGGAGTGTGGGGACCGGCCGGGATGCACGGGCGGGGGGTGGTTACTTGTAGGCGCCGAACGCCTTCGTGAAGGCCAGCGGCTCCTGCACGATCGAGCTGCACGACGCGTCCGCGGTGGGCTGCGCACCGCCGGCGCACTGCTTGTCCCGGGTGCCCGACCACATGGCGAGCCGGCCGAGGCCCTTCTCCTTGGCGAAGGCCACCAGCTGGGTGGCGTCCTCGACCTTGAAGATCTCCGTGCTGACGTCGTTCACCCCGATCATCGGGGTGACGGCGACGGCCTTCCACGCGTCGGCGTCGGACAGCCCGAGCACGCCCTTGATCTGGGCCTGCGTGGCGGTGGCCGCCTGGATCGCGTACGTGCCCATGTCACCGCTGTAGGAGGCGCCGTAGTCCATCGCCATGATGTTGACGGCCCCGACGTCCACGCCGTTCTTCTTGGCGTCGGCGACCAGGTCCACACCGGGCTGGGTCAGTCCCTCGGGCATCACCGGCAGGGTGAAGGAGACGTCCAGGCCGGGGTGGGACTTCTGGAGCTGGGCGATGGCCTGGGCGCGGCGGGAGTTGGCCGCCGTGTCGGGCAGCGCGCCGCCCTCGATGTCGAAGTCGACCTTGGTCAGCTTGTAGGTGTCGACGACCTTGCCGTAGGCGGTGGCCAGATCGGCGGCCGAGGTGCAGTTCAGCGCCAGCTCGGACCCGGCGGCGCCGCCGAAGGAGACCCGGACGTCGCCGCCGGCCGCGCGCAGGGCGCCGATCTGGGAGGCGACCTGGTCGTCACCGAGGCCGGTGACGCCGCCCCAGAGCGGGGCGCAGCTGCCGCCGGAGGTGATGAAGGCGAGGTTGAACTCCTTCACGCCGGTCTTGGAGGCGGTGTCCACCAGGTCGAACGCGGGGTAGAGCGAGGTGTCGACGTACGGGGCGAAGCCCGCGCCCGCCGCCGTGCCCGTGCTGCCGTCGGTCCTGGTCGGCGTCGGGGTGGGCGTGGGCTCCTCGGTGGGCTTCTCCGTGGGGGTCGGCTTCCCGGTGGGGGTGGCCGTGGCGGTCGGCGTGGGGGTCGCGGTCTCGGTGGGGCGGCCGCTGGGCTCGGGCGTCGCGCCGGTGTCGACGGAGCACTTGTTGTCGTCGATGAGGCAGCCGGTGGGGTCGGCCGCCGTGCCCTCGGAACTGGTGACGAAGCCGATGGTGACGGACTTTCCGGGGGCCAGCTCCTTGTCCCAGCTGGCGGGGCGGACGGTGACGTGGCTGCCGCTGACGGTGTGCTCGCCGTTCCACAGCGAGCTGAGCTTTGTGCCCGCCGGCAGGTCGAATTCGAGCGTCCAGCCGGACTTGGCGGTGGAGGTGTCGTTGGTGACGACGTACTGCCCGGTGTAGCCGCCGGTCCAGCCACTGGTCCTGGTGTACGCGGCGCCGACCGCCGCCGCCTGGGCCGTGCCGGTGAAGGCGAATACCGCTGTGCCGATCGCGGCCGCGGCGACGACCGCGCCGATCGCCTTGGTGGTGGTGCTCGCCGTGCGCCGGTGCGTGCTGGTGCCCATCGCGTTCCTGCCTCGTCATACGGAAGTGGGGGTGCGGCAGCACGCTAGCGGCAGGGAAACGGGCAAAAGCCCTGGATCGGGCCCGAGTTGATGTTCTTAGGGTTGGCTTAAGGAGCCCATCGGCCGCCCTAAAGGTTGGGGCCCGCTCCGGACCGGAACCGGGGGCCGTCGGTGCGGCGCTTCGCTCCGCGCCGCTGCCGCCCCACCCGGTGGCCGCGCCCGCGCCGCTCGGGCCGCTGTGCGTCGAGCCCGATCCAGAGGCGCACCTCGGTGCCGCCGAGCACGGAGCGGCCGATGCGCACGTCGCCGCCGGTGGACTCGGCGACCCGGCGCACGATGTCGAGGCCGAGCCCGGTCGAGCCCACCGCGCCCTTCGCCGAGCCGCGCGCCAGGGCCGCCTTGGGGTCCGCGATGCCCCCGCCCGCGTCCGAGACCAGCACGATCACCGCGTCGCCGCTGTGGTGGACGTCGACGGCGAAGGCGGTGCCCTCGGGGGTGTGCCGGAAGACGTTGCCGAGCAACGCGTCGAGTGCGGCGGCCAGTTCGGGCCGGGCCACCGGGATGCGTACCGTACGGTCCACTCCGGCGAGGCGCACCTCGCGGCCCTCGTCCTCGGCCAGCGCCGACCAGAAGTCCATCCGCTCGCGGATCACCTCGCTGACGTCGCAGCCGGCCCCGGGTCCCGCGCTCTGGCCCTGGGTCTGCGGGCGCTGTTCGCGGGCGGTCCTGATGATCGTGTCGACCTCGCGCTCCAGTTGCTGGACGGCCGCCCGGGTCTGCTCGGCGGCGGGTCCCTCACCGAGCGAGGCGGCGTTGAGGCGCAGGACGGTGAGCGGGGTGCGCAGCCGGTGCGAGAGGTCGGCGGCGAGTTCGCGCTCGTTGGCCAGGAGCTGGACGACCTGGTCGGCCATGGAGTTGAACGCCGTCGCGGCGGACCGGAGTTCGGTCGGCCCCTCCTCCGGGACGCGGGTCCCGAGCCGCCCCTCCCCCAGGTCGTGGGCGGCGCGGGCGAGGCGCCGGGCCGGTTCCACCATGCGCACGCCGAGCCGGTCGGCGACCGCCACCGAGCCGACGATCAGCGCGACGCCGACGGCCGCGAGCATCAGCCAGGCGGTGGCGACCCCGTTGGAGACCTCGTCCTCGGGGACGAACACCTCGACGACGGCGGTGTTGTCGGGGCCGAGCGCGGTCGGCTGGAGCAGCGCGGAGCCGCCGGGCACCTCGGTGATGGAGGCGCGGCCGGTCTCCCGCACGGTCTCCAGGTCCTTGCGGGTGGCGCGGCGGCGGCCGATCTCCACGGGGACGCCGTCGGCCTCGCCGGTGGCCGGGATGTGGACGGCCATCCGGTTGGCGGCCCCGGGTTCGGTGGTCATCACGGCCGTCTCCAGCTGGGCCCGGTCGGTGGTGATGGAGAGCGTGGGGCCGATCGTCGCGGCCTGGCGTTCGGCGTCGGAGAAGGCGCGGTCGCGCGCCATCTCCTTGACGACGAGGCCGAGCGGTACGGCGAAGGCGACCACGACCATCGCGGTGACCGCCAGGCAGACCTTGACCAGGGCCCATCTCATGCGCGCGGCTCCGGCGCCTCGGCGGGCGGCTGGAGCTTCACGCCGACGCCGCGCAGGGTGTGCAGATAGCGCGGCCGGGCGGCCGTCTCACCGAGCTTGCGGCGGAGCCACGAGAGGTGGACGTCGATGGTCTGGTCGTCTCCGTAGGACTGCTGCCAGACCTCGGCGAGGAGTTGCTTGCGCGGGACGACGACGCCGGGGCGGCCGGCCAGGAAGGTCAGCAGGTCGAACTCGCGGCGGGTGAGGTCGAGTGCGGTGCCGCCGAGTGCGGCCTGCCGGCGCAGCGGGTCTATGGAGAGTCCCCCGACCTGGATGACGCGCGGGGGCGGTGCCTCGCCGCCGGTGGCCCGGGAGCGGCGCAGCACGGCGGCCATCCGGGCCGAGAGGTGTTCCACGGAGAACGGCTTGGTGAGGTAGTCGTCGGCGCCGTCGTTCAGCAGCCGGACGATCTCGCTCTCGTCGTCGCGGGCGGTGGCGATGATGACGGGTACGTCGGTGATGCCGCGCAGCATCTTCAGCGCCTCGGAGCCGTCGAGATCGGGCAGTCCGAGATCGAGGATGACCACGTCGAACCGGAAGTGGGCGACCTCGCGCAGCGCTTCGAGCGCGGTGCCGACACTCCGTACCGTGTGGGAGGCCTCGGTGAGGTGCCGGATGAGGGCGGAACGTACGAACTGGTCGTCCTCGACCACGAGCACACTGGGCATGGGCGGCACCGTACGCCATCGGACCCGTCGCGGTCCGGCCGGTGGCGGTAGTGGGGACACCGCGGGGGGGCCGTGGTGCAGGATGTGCCCGATGCAACGAGGACTCGTACACGCGCTCGCGTGGTCGCTCGCCACCGGCGCGGCGGTCACGCTGTCGTGGTGGGGCGTGCACACCGTGCTGGCGGGGACGGTCTACGACCCGCCGCGCGCGGTGCCGATCGCGGCGGGCGGCCGGGACGGGCAGGCCTCGGAGAACCTGTCGTCCTCGACGCACCGCCCGGAGCCCTCTCCGTCGAAGTCGCCCCGGCCGACGCCCCGGACCACCACCACGAAGCCGTCCGCGAGCCGCTCCCCCGCGCCCTCGCGGACCCCGGCGGGCACACCGTCCCGGCCGGCGTCCCCGTCCGCCCCGGCCACGCCGGCGGGTACGGCGAAGAGCTACCGGACGGACGGCGGCCGGGTGGTGTTCGAGATGGGCGCCGACTCGGCGAAGCTGGTGTCGGCGACCCCGGAGCAGAGCTGGTCGATGCAGGTCTGGACGCAGACGACCTGGATCCGGGTCGACTTCACCCAGGACGACGGCCGGACGGTCTCGGTCTTCTGCACCTGGAACGACCATCCGCCCATGGTGGAGATCGTCCCCGCGTAGTCCGGCGCGCCCCGGCTCAGTCGAACGCGGAGGCGGGCGGCGGCGGTGAGGGCCTGGCGTCCGCGTCGTGCACCGGGGCGGCGCCGCCGGTGAAGTCGGCGAGCGCCCGGCCGTGTTCGACGCGTCCGGGGTGCGGGTCGGTCGCCACCCGGCGGGTCAGCTCCGCGGTCCTCGGCGCCACGTCGGAGGCGAGCAGCACGGCGTTGCCGAAGCGGCGGCCGCGCCAGACGGCCGGGTCGGCGGCGAGCGTCAGTTCGGGGAAGACGGTGGCGGCGGTGGCGATCTGGCCGCGCAGATGGGCCAGCGGTGGCCCGTCGGCGAGGTTGGCCGCGTAGGTCCCGCCGGGTTTCAGGACGCGGCGGACCTCGGCGAGGAATTCGGTGCTGGTCAGGTGGGCGGGGGTACGGGCCCCGCTGAAGACGTCGGCGATGACGAGGTCGGCCCAGCCGTCCTGGATCTTCCCGAGCCCGGCGCGGGCGTCGGTGGCGCGGACCCTGATCCTGGCCTGCGGGTCCAGCGGCAGTTCGCGGCGCACCAGCTGGACGAGGGCGGCGTCCACCTCGACGATCTGCTGGGTGGAGCGGGGGCGGGTCGCGGCGATGTAGCGGGCGAGGGTGAAGGCGCCGCCGCCGAGGTGGACGACGTGCAGCGGCTGTCCCGCGGGCGCGGCGAGGTCGGCGATGTGCCCGATGCGGCGCTGGTACTCGAAGGAGAGGTACGTCGGGTCGTCGAGGTCCACATGGGACTGCGGGGCGCCGTCGATCGTCAGGGTCCAGGCGCGCCGGCGCTCCCGGTCGGGGACGAGTTCGGCGAGGCCGCCGTCCACCGGTTCGCGGACGTTGCCCGGCTCTCCGGCGCCGCGCGCGGCCTTGCGGTCGGCCCTGCGGTCCGCGCGCTTTCCGCCCGCGCCGCCGGCCGCTCCTCGACGTGCCACTGCTCTCGTCCCTGCTCACTGCTCATCGGGTCCGGGGCCGGTACGGGACCGGCCGCGACGGGCTGATCGGGGCGCCCGCCGTCCGGCCATTATGGGCTCAGCGGCAGTTGTCGGCCGCCTCGATGAGCCGGGCCGCCTGGTCGAGCGCGGCCCGCAGCACGGCCGGGTCGGTGACCGGGATGTCCACGGCGGGCGGCAGCAGCCAGCCGCTGCCGGAGACCGGCGGCTCGGCGGGGATGCGCAGCCCTCGGCCGTCGGTCTGCGTACAGGCGCTGCCCGGTACGTCCCAGCCCTGCGCGGTGCCGGGCGGCACCAGGAAGCCGAGGGTGGCGCAGGCGCCGTCGTGCAGGACCGGGCCGACGGCCTCCTGGTCCGCGCCCCGGCGCAGGATGTCGACCGCCTCCAGGCCCTGCCGGGCCGGGACGGTCACCAGGTCGCAGGGCTCGGGCTCCGGCGCCGTGGCCGGCGCACCGGTCTCCTCCGCGGGGGCCGTGGTGCCGGTCGCCATGTCGAGATGCAACACGGGATGCAACAAGGGACCTCTCCTCTCATCGCCGGGCGGAGCCGGACTCCGTCTCCACATGGACCAACGCCCGGACCACGTCAAGGGCTACGGTGCAGCACCGCCGCAAAGGGTGGCAGTTCATGGCGGATCACGGGCGAGATGCCCGCTTTGTCAGGAAACTCTGCGTGTGCGACCTGTCACAGCAGGTACGTTCTTGCTCCGCCGGGACACCGGAAACAGCGCCCGGCTCGCACCAGAGAGGGCCCCGCCATGGTGTCGACACGGGCAGTTCCCAACCTCGCCTTCCGGCGGCTGCGCGGACAGCGCTCCGCCGGGGAGTTCGCTGCCGCGGTACGCAGGTCCGCTCGCGAGATCGGTGAGCAGGTCGCGTGCGACGCCCGGTACATCGGACGCGTGGAGTCCGGCGAGATCCGCTGTCCCAACTACGCGTACGAGCGGGTCTTCCTGCACATGTTCCCCGGGGCGACCCTGGCGGACCTGGGCTTCTCGCCGCGCGAGACGGTACGCGGCCGGGCGGCCAGGCCCGGGGCGGCCGCCCCGCCACCCCCGACTTCCCCGCTGCTGGTGCCCGGCGGCGACACCGACGAGGAGAGCGACGTGCTGCGTCGCGTATTCATGACGAGCGGCACCACCGCGGTGGCCGCCACCTCCCTGGGCCTGGGCATCGGCGGCACGTCCGCCGTCTCCCTGCCCGCGCAGCGCCGGGTCGGCGAGGCGGAGGTGAGTGCCGTCGAGAAGGCGGTACGGCAGATCCGGCTGCTGGACGACCGGCACGGCGGCGACGGACTGTACCGGCGGGCCTCACGGCCGCTGCGGGCGGCATACGCGCTGCTCGACTCCGGAACGGCGGCCCGGCGCTCCACCACGGACCGGCTGCACAGCGGGGCCGGTGAGCTGGCCATCTCGGTGGGCTGGCTGGCCCATGACTCGGGCCGCTTCGAGGACGCCCGCTCGCACTACGCGGAGGCGCTGGCGACGGCCCGGGTGGCCGGGGACGCGGCCCTGGAGGCGCACGCGTTCTGCAACGCGTCGTTCCTGGCGCGGGACACGGGCAGGGCGCGCGAGTCGGTACGGGCGGCCGAGGCGGGGCAGCGGGCCGCCAAGCCGCTGGGCTCGTCCCGGCTGCTGGCGCTGCTGGCCCTGCGGGAGGCGGGCGGCCGGGCGGGGCTCGGCGACCGCACCGGCTGCGAACGGGCGCTCGGGCGGGCGCACACCGCGTTCGGGCGGGGCCCGTCCGGTGCGGACCCGGAGTGGATGACCTTCTTCCGGGAGGCGGAGCTGGAGATGCTGGAGGCGCAGTGCTGGTCGGCGCTGGGCGACTGGTCGCGGGCGGCCCGGCACGCGCGGCGGGCGACGCGGCTCCAGGACCCGCACTTCACGCGGAACCTGGCGCTGTACCGGGCGGAGCTGACGACGGACCTGGCGCGGGCGGGGCTGGTGGAGGAGGCGGCGGAGACGGGCCACCAGGTGCTGGACCTGCTGGACCAGGTCCACTCCTCCCGCATCCGCACCATGCTGGCCGACGCGGTGACCGTCCTGACCCCCCGGGCCGGGGGCACCCCGGAGGTGAGGTCCTTCCTGGACCGCCATGCGCCTTTCAGCCTGTCCGGCGTTTGAGGACGGACCGGGGCGAAGGGTTCCGTCCTCAAACGCCGGACAGGCCGGGACGGCTCACCGCTCCAGGTGCCCCGTGTCGTTCCAGCGTTCCAGCGCCGGCGCGTCGTACGCCCAGCCCAGCACCGACAGGGACGTCGGGTCCAGGCGGATGCGGGCGGCGAAGGACACGTCCTCGCCCAGCCACCGCGCCCCCAGCGCCCGCAGGATGTGCCCGTGCGCGAAGACCAGGACGTCGCGGTCCGCCGAGCGCGCCCACGCCACGATCTCGTCGGCCCGGGCGGACAGCTCGGCCAGGGTCTCCCCCTCCGGGACCCCGTCGCGCCAGATGAACCAGTCGGGGCGGCCCGCCTTGATCTGGGCCGGGGTCAGGCCCTCGTACGCCCCGTAGTCGTACTCCATCAGCGCGTCCCACCGCTCCGCGCGCCCGCCGAAGCCCGCCAGCTCGCAGGTCTCGGCGGCCCGCAGCAGCGGACTCGTGCGGACCTCCAGGCCGGGCAGGTCCGCCCACGGCCCCCGGTGCAGCCGCTCGCCCAGCAGCTTGGCCCCGGCCCGCCCGGCGTCGAGCAGCGGAATGTCCGTCCTGCCGGTGTGATTGCCCTTGACGGACCATTCCGTCTGCCCGTGGCGGGCCAGCAGGATGCGCGGTGCCATGTGACGGCTCTCCCTCGAAAACTGTGACCTCAGGATGCTGGATCTGAGATCATCGTCCGGATTTCCATCATCCCGCACCTGCCCGCGAGGCAACCCGGGGGGCCGCACCAGCGTCCTCGCACCTGTGGGGTGCGGACCGGCACCCCCGGGGGAATCAAGGCCGACGTGCACCGTACGGTTGAACGCCCGCCGTCGGCCGCATGAACACATGATGGAGAACTTCCGGATGCCGCATGCCACCACCGCGCCCGCGCCGCACCAACGGCCTCGTTGGTGGACCGAGCTGCCGCTCCTGGCCCTGGTGTACGCGGCATACTCCGGCGGCAGACTCCTGGTCCGCGGGGACGTGTCCACGGCCGTCGACCACGGTCTGCGCATCCTTCATCTGGAACAGACCCTGTTCCTCAACGCCGAACACCCGCTCAACCGGCTGTTCACGGCGCACGCCTCCATAGGCATACCCGCCGACTTCGCCTACGCCTCCCTGCACTACCTGGTCACCCCGGCCGTCCTGATCTGGATCTTCCGGCGCCACTCGGCGGCCTACCGCAGGGCCCGCACCTGGCTGATGACCTCGACCATGCTCGGCCTGATCGGCTTCACGCTGATGCCGACCTGCCCGCCCCGGCTGCTGTCCGCCGGACACGGCTTCGTCGACACGATGGCCCAGTACAGCTCGTACGGCTGGTGGGGCGCCGAGGCGAGCGCGCCGCGCGGCATGGGCGGCATGACCAACCAGTACGCGGCGATGCCCAGCCTGCACGTCGGCTGGTCCCTGTGGTGCGGCATCCTCCTGTGGCGCCACGGCAAGCACCCGCTCGTCCGGGCCGCCGGCATCGCCTACCCGCTGCTCACCACCTTCGTCGTGATGGGCACCGCCAACCACTACTTCCTCGACGCCGTCGCCGGCGCCGCCGTCATGGGCGTCGGGGCCCTGCTCGCCCGGCCCGTGATGCGCCTCGCCGACCGGGCCAAGCAGGCCGCCGTGACCCGCTTCGCACGGGTGTCCGCGACCACGAAGTCCCCGGATGTCAGTGCCGGATGCAAGACTTCCGCGGGTGAGCGAATCCCCGGCCAGCGGACCTCCTCCGCAGACCCCACCGACGCAGCGGCGCCGGCCGGCCCACCTGCCCCGGCCGACGTCCCCGCCTCCGCAGGGCGAGCCGGGGGCGGTGACGCTGCGACGGCGGCTCGCTGAGCTGAGGGGCCCGGCGGTCGCCCCGCGCCCGCTGGACGCCCGCGCGCTCGCCGCCCTCGCCGCCAACCCCGGCTGCAAGCGGCGCGCCCTGCTCGACGGGGCGGGGGTCGACAAGGCCGCGCTCGCCACCGCCCTCGGCTCTCCGGCCCCCTTCGGCCAGTCCCAGTTCGCCTTCATGCGGGGCAACGCCTTCGAGGCCAGGGTCAAGGCCGACGGCGGTACGGAGCTGATGCGCCTGCTGCACGAGCGGCTCGGCGGCCGGGGCGAGCCGCCCCGGGACGTCCGGGTGCCGGATCTGACGGCGGCCGGGCCCGAGGGCCGGGCCGCGCGCACCGCGCTCGCCCTGCGGGAGGCCACCGGGGCCGGCGGCTGGTCGCTGCTGGACCACCCGATGCTGGCCCTGGACGTGGCGGGCTCCCCCGCCTATCTGGAGCCGGACGCGGTGGTGGTCCACCCCGACGGCACCTGGACCGTCGTGGAGATCAAGTCCTTCCCCATGATCGACAGCTCCGCCGACGCCGCGAAGGTCGGCGCGGCGGCCCGCCAGTCCGCCGTGTACGTCCTGGCGCTGGAGCGGGTCGCCGAGGTGACCGAGGGCGCCGGGGTCGGCCACCGGGTGCTGCTGGTCTGCCCCAAGGACTTCTCCAACCTGCCGGCCGCCTCCGTCGTCGACGTGCGCAAGCAGCGCGCGGTCACCCGCCGCCAGCTGACCAGGCTCACCCGGATCGACGAGATCGCGGCCGCCCTGCCCGAGGGCACCACGTTCGACCCGGAGCGCTCGCCCGAGGAGCTGGACAGCGCGGTCGAGTCCGTCGCCGCGGCGTACGCGCCGGAGTGCCTGGCCGCCTGCGAGCTGGCGTTCCACTGCCGGGGCAAGGCACGCGCGGCCGGGGCCGTCGAGGCGCTCGGACGCGGCGTGCGCGGCGAGCTGGGCGGGCTGACCACGGTCGGCGAGGTGCTCGCGGCGGCCGCGGGCAAGGAGGGCGATCCGGCGGATCCCGCGGTCGCCGCCCTGCGCCGCGCGGCGGCCCTGCGCGCCGAGGCTCTGGAGGGCCGCACCGCATGTCACTGATCAGCACCCTGGCCCGGCTGGAGGCCGTGGAGAGCGGCCGGGCCCGGCCCACGGCCACCGTCCGCCACCGCCGGCTCACCGACCGGCCGCTCGTCCTGGTGCCGCTCACCACCGCGGGCGAGGCGGGAGCCCCGCTCGGCGCCCTCGTCGGCACCGACCGGGACGCGCCCCGGCTGCTGGTGGTGGCCCAGCCGCGCGACCGGGACCTGCGCTCCGCGTTCCTCGCCGAGCTGGCCGAGGCGGTCCTGCCGCACATCGAGGCGTACACGGACGTGATCGAACCGGCCGAGCGCAACGAGACGGACCCCGCGACCGGCAAGAAGGCCAAGGTCGAGACCGAGCTGTGCACGGACGCGGCCCAGCTGATCGTGCCGAGCCGGGCGGGCATCGAGTTCGTCCGGCTGCTCGGCCGCTCGATGCGGTTCCGGCGCACCGCCGAGGACGACCCCGACACCCCGTACCCGGCGCCGGCCCGGGTCCCGCTGCTGGGCCGCTGGCTGACGCACTACGGCGAGCGCGCCCGGGTGCCGGGCTCCTCGCTGCTGCTGGCCTGCACGGATCTGCTCAACCGGCACTGGGCGAGCGGCCAGTCCACGCTGGAGGACCAGCATCTGGGCGCCCTGCTCGCCTGGATCGACCCGCCGGCCGGCGAGTCCGGCGCCGAGGCCGCGCTCCGCGCCGAGCTGGCCCGGGACGCCGCCGGTCAGCTGCTGTGCCCGCCGGCCGGCCCGGCCACCGACCCGGACTTCGACAACCGGCTGCTGGCCCCGGCGATCGAGCGGTACGACCGGGCGCGCGGCTCGCTCGCCGCCGCCGAGGACGGGCTGGCGGCCGATGCCCGGCTGGCCGCGCTGACGGCGGCCGAGCGGGAGATCAGGGCGCTGCTGGCCGGGGTGCTGCGGCCGACCTGGGACGCGGTGTGGCGGGGGCTCGACCTGCTGCGGGAGCTGCCCGAGGGGAGCAGGACCGAGGACCGCTGGACCCGCGACCGCTGGTCGTTCACCGGCCACCGCGACCGGGTGCGCGCCGGGGAGCCGCCCCAGCCGCGCCGGGACGACGCGGTGACGGCGGCCCGCAAGCTGGCCGCGCGGGAGACGGCGCAGGCCCAGCTGGAGGCCCAGGAGGCGCTGGACGATCCGCTGGTGCTGGCCGGCCGCCGGCTGGCGGGCGAGGCGTTCCTCGGCGAGGTGGTGGCGGTGGAGATGGCGTACAGCGAGTCCAAGCGCCCCTCGCCGCGCCCGCTGGTCACCGTCCGGACCGACGAGCGGCCGCAGCTGGGCGAGCGGGTCAAGGTCTACCGCTCGCTGGACGGGAAGCCGCAGACCGCCGAGTTCGCGGGGTACGTCCCGGCGGACGGGGAGGCGGCGGGTGCCGCGCCCGCGCTGGTGCTGCGGATCATGGACCGGATGGGCCGGGGCAAGGAGCCGGCGCCGGGGTCCGTCCCTGAGCCGGGCGACCGGATCGCCTGGACCCTGTTCGAACACGACCAGCGCGGCGGCCCGCAGCTGCCGGAGGCGGAGGAGACCCCGTGGACCCACGGCGGCCCGCCGGGCGCCGGTGCGACGGCGGAGCGCCCCGACCCCGTGACCCCGGAGGACCTGCTGTGACGGCCGTATTCGACCCCGGCGCGGCGGCGGGCCTGGCCACCGCGCGGATCCTGGACGACACGCTGAACGGCACGGCGCGCGGCATCGTGGTGGACTCCCCGCCGGGCGCGGGGAAGTCGACGCTGGTGGTGCGCGCCGCGCTGGAGCTGGCCGCGGCGGGGCGCCCCCTGATGGTGGTCGCGCAGACGAACGCCCAGGTGGACGACCTGGTGGTCCGGCTCGCCGAGAAGGACCCCGGGCTGCCGGTCGGCCGGCTGCACAGCAGCGACTCCGACCCGTACGACAAGGTGCTCGACGGGCTGGACAACGTACGCAAGTCGGCGAAGGCGGCGGATCTGGCGGGGCTCGACATCGTCATCTCGACGGCGGCCAAGTGGGCCCATGTGAAGAACGTGGAGCCGTGGGGCCATGCGATCGTGGACGAGGCGTACCAGATGCGTTCGGACGCGCTGCTGGCCGTCGCCGGGCTCTTCGAGCGGGCGCTGTTCGTCGGGGACCCGGGGCAGCTGGACCCGTTCTCGATCGTCGGCGCGGACCAGTGGGCGGGGCTGAGCTACGACCCGTCGGCCAGTGCGGTGAGCACGCTGCTCGCGCACAATCCGGAGCTGCCGCAGCACCGGCTGCCGGTCTCCTGGCGGCTGCCGGCCTCGGCCGCGCCGCTGGTGTCGGACGCGTTCTACCCGTACACCCCGTTCCGCAGCGGTACGGACCACGGCGACCGGAAGCTGTCCTTCGGCGTCGCGTCGGACGGGTCGGCGGCGGACCGGGTGCTGGACGAGGCGGCGGAGTCGGGCTGGGGGCTGCTGGAGCTGCCGGCCCGGCACACCCCGCGCACGGACCCGGAGGCGGTCCGGGCGGTGGCCCTGGTGGTGCGCCGGCTCCTGGACCGGGGCGGGGCGGCCACCAGTGAGCGGTCGCCGGACGCGGCGCCGGTGACGGCGGACCGGATCGCGGTCGGCACGGCGCACCGCGACCAGGCGGCGGCGGTGCGCGCGGCGCTCGCGGAGCTGGGGGTGACGGGGGTGGCGGTCGACACCGCGAACCGGCTCCAGGGCCGGGAGTTCGACGTGACGGTGGTGCTGCATCCGCTCTCCGGCCGCCCGGACGCGACCGCGTTCCATCTGGAGACGGGCCGGCTGTGCGTGCTGGCGTCCCGGCACCGGCACGCCTGCATTGTGGTCTGCCGCGAGGGGGTCGCCGAACTGCTGGACGAGCATCCCTCGACGGAGCCGGTCCAGCTGGGCGTGACGGTGAAGTTCCCGGACGGCTGGGAGGCGAACCACGCGGTGCTGGCGCATCTCGCGGAACACCGGGTGCGGTGGGCGTGTTGAGTGCGCGGGGGCGCGGCGGGGGCGTCGCACTCCCTCGTGAGCGCCCTTGCGGAGGGCTGGACAATGGAGGGTGGCCGTCGGGCCCACCGGAGGAGGAACAACCACATGCCACAACCCGAGCGGAACGAGCAGCGGCTGCGCCCGGCACCCCTGCTCTTCGAGCCGTCCGCGGCGGTCGCGGACCCCGAGCACTTCTTCGACCTGGAGTCGATGGACGATCCCAAGGAGCTGCTCGGCCGGGCGACCGAACTCGCGCTGGCGTTCCGTGCGGCGACCGACCGCGCGGTCGAGTTCCAGGCGGTCGCCGCCGCCCAGCTGGCGGATCCGCGCCGGTTCGACCGGCTCACGACCGCGGACATCGCGGAGCGGGCGGAGTGGACCGAGGACTACGCGCGCAAGATGGTCGAGTTCGGCCGCAGTCTGCTGAACCAACCGCGGTCATAGACGGATTCCGGTGCCGGCCACGGCGAAGGGCGCCCGCCGGCTCGTGTGCGGCTGCCGGCCGGCCCGACCACCGAGCAGGCGGGCGCGGCACAGCTTGCCGCACTCCTCCGCGACCGCTGGAAGACCGAGGCCCTGCCGCCTTCACCGGCCTGCGGGATGTCGCGAAACCCACCACGCGAGGCATGTTCTATGTGTCAGTGGCCAGCAGGGTGCCTGTGCTCAGCAGCTTGCTCCCCTCCCAGACGGAGGAGTTGTACGCAATTCTCGCATTCTCAGGTACGACCGACGCGAAAGAGCAGTATGTCCAGCCCGCTGCGGCGCCGTGATAATCCAGGCAGTGATACCAATTGCCGTTGATGTTGACCTGGGCGTTCATCTCGACGTGATGCCCGTCGTCCTTGAGGTCCTGGACCCAGAATTTGTCACCGTTCGGCTGGAAGCACGCCCTCCCCGCTTCTCCGTTGTAATTGACGTTCGAGCACGCCTTCAACTGGCCCCAGTCGGGGCCACCGCTGACATTGGTGGCCCGGTACGTATAGCTTGCTGCGGAAGCCACCCCTTGGAATGCCACAGTCGTGCCTATCGCCACAGCAGCGACGAAGAGCGACCTGACAGCCTTGCGCATCTTCAAGACAAACCCCTTTCAGGCTTCGAGTGAATTTCTTGGCATGGAACTCGACGGCCCAAAACTAACAAGGCCGGATCACCCGTTCAAGGGAGTTCCCCAATCGGTCACCATCGGAATTCCTTATTCCGAAAAGGATTGGGTTCCGGGACATCGGCCGGGTCCGAGCCGCCCGAACCCGACCTCTGACAGCCGGCCAGGGATCGGCACCGCCGACCGCCTCGCCGTCGAGCCGGGTAGCACCACCGGCATATGCCCGCGCGAACCATACTCCTCGCGCGGTTACCGTGCACCATTTTTCCGCAACTCTCGGAATCCGCTTGATCACTCCCGGTAGACCTGTGCACATGACCGCATGGCTGCCCGACGAAACGACCCTGCACCACGGCGACGGACCCCACCACCGCGCCGGTCACGAAGCCGACATCTTCTCCGTCCTGCGCGAGCAGGCGGGGAACCAGACGGCTCAGGTCACCGCGGCCGGTGCCGCGTGGCTGGCCGGGGCGACGGCGTATCCGCGCAGCACCCTGGCCCAGTGGGAGTCGCACCCGACCGCGCCCGGAGTGCTGCCGTGCGGTGCGGCGTTCGACGTGGTGAATGTGCCCACGCTGTTCGGGCGCCGGATGCTGGAGCACCTGTGGGCCGACGGCCCGGGCTCGGGACCGGTCGCCACGCACCGCGGCCGGATGCTGCTGTTCGCCTCCCCCGGCACCGCCCAGCGGCTGCCCTCGCTGCTGGACTGGGAGGAGTGGGGCGGCGGCCCGGGAGCGGGCTCCGGGCGGCCCGCCGAGGGACGCGAAGGCGGCGGTGCGAAGGTGCCCCCGCTGCTCTGCCACGGCACGGGTGACGCGGTGACGGTGCCGCCGCTGACCTGCGATGCGAGCTTCTCCGGGCCGCGCTGGCTGGTCGCGCCGGACACCCGCAGCCCCTGGCTCCCGGGGCCCGACGTCCTGCTCTGGGCCTGCGTCCGGGTGGCCCGTTCGGCACCCGCCCGGACTCCTCGTATTTCGATTTTTCCTCCCGCCGATCAGGGTGCTAAGGTCTACGACGTCAGCAGGCGCCGCTAGCTCAGTTGGTTAGAGCAGCTGACTCTTAATCAGCGGGTCCGGGGTTCGAGTCCCTGGCGGCGCACAGACGGAGGAAGCCCCCTCGCGAGAGCGAGGGGGCTTCTTCGTTGTCGTCGGCGTGGTGGCCGGCGAGGCTCACGTCCCGGTGGTGATCCGGACCGTCCAGGCGCCCGACGGCGTGCGGTCGGCGACCTCGATCGTGGTGTGTCCGCCGGGCACGGAGTAGGTCTCGCCGACACGCAGCGGGGCGTCCGCGAGCGGCGGATAGACCGACCGGTCCCAGCAGGCGTCGGTGTCGGGGTGGGTGTCCAGCACGTCGACCGGCCCGCCGCCCGACGCGGTCTCGTTGCGGACCCGGTAGAGCAGGACGCCCTCGGTGCAGCCCGAGCGGTCGTTGCCGGTGGAGCTGCGGGCCTCGACGGCCACGGCGCTGCCCTCGCCGGTCCTGATCACGGCGAGCCGGGTCCCGAGGGACGCACCGGCCACGGGGACGGCCGCCATCGGTTCGAGGGTGACGAGCCGGTCGCTCTGGATACAGGTCACCTGCCGGTCGTCCAGCCAGCCCAGCTTCCACTTGTGCCAGCCGAAGAGATCGGGCGAGAGGCCGAACTGGCTGCCCATGACGTCCCAGTCGCCGACATAGGTGTCCCAGTCGCCCTTGCCGTCGGAGGGGCGGTGGTAGAGGTCGGGCAGGTCGAAGACGTGTCCGGTCTCGTGGGCCAGGACGTTGTGGTCCGGGGGGTGCTGTTCGAAGACGGTGACGACGCGCCGGATGTCCGTGCCGTCGGCGTGCAGCGGCCGGTCGAAGTTGACGACCTTGGTGGCGTCGGAGTCGACGCCCGGAGCGTCCGGATCCGCGACGAGATAGACGATGTCGTACTGCGAGAAGTCGACCTCGGGGTCCGCCGCGTCGATCGCGTCGCGCAGGTAGGCGCCGCGCCGGTCGTTGTCCCAGTCACGCTGTATCCCGTACCAGGTGGACGGTTTGGGCATCCGGATCCACCGCTGCTGCAGGTGCGGGCGTAGGACGAACTTCCCGTACGAGGCGCGCTGGAAGAACTGCGTGGTGGCCGGGAAGTAGTCGGAGGTCAGTTCGGCGGGCGTGGTGACGGGCTTCGCGTCGGGGAAGGACAGGAAGACCATGACCGCGTCGAGGGGGTGGTCGGGGCGCGGGTAGGCGCCGTTCCAGCGGTCGACGCCGAGGGAGTGGTGGGCCTCGGTCCGGGGCAGCGCGCAGGGAGCCGCGTCACCGGTGGCGGCCACGGCCGGCCCCGCGACGAGCGAGGTGGCGGCGAGCGCCAGCAGGGAGATCAGTCCGGCCGCCACGGCGCGCGGACGCGGTCTCTCCACTCCTCCGGGTCCGTGCTGACGCGGCACATCTACCTCCGGTGCGGGGTGCGGACACCTCACCACTCTGTGATGTTTCGCGAGGTTCGTCCTGTTGAGCTGGCCCAGGCGGGTCAGCGGCCGCGACCGGCACCGTTTTCACGGACAGTCACAATCGATCACCGACGCAACGTGAGAGGGACGAGAGAGGACAGAGCCGCGCAGAAACAATCAGGCATGGGCAAACCGGATCGGTGCGCGAATGGCCCATGCGCGGCGGACGCGGGGTCCGGAAAGCTCGGGGCGCTGGAACGGCCGAGGTGCCAGCCTCTATGCTTCACCTCGCTTTCCTGCGCGGTTTCCGCCTCTGACGACGGCGCTCCACGCGGCGGGCCAGTCCGACCAGAGGTGTCCGGGACAGAACTGCAGGGCGGGAGCGAACGGTGAGCGAAACCTCCGAAGGGCGCAGGCCCCCGGAAGGCACAGCACCCTCTGCCCCGCCCCCTGCGGACACGGAGCGTCACGAGACGTGGCCGCCCGGCTCCGAGGCGCACGACTACCGGGCGGCGTTCCGGGCCGCCACGCTCCCGATGGCCGTCGTGGACCACGAAGGGCTGATCGTCACCGCCAACGAGGCGCTCGCGGCACTGACCGGCGTCGGCGCTGCGGCGCTGACCGCGCAGTCCGCATCCGATCTGGTCGACCTCGCGGCGGACGGCCGCACCTGGCACGCGTACCGCGAGGTGCTGCACGGCCGGCGCTCCCGCTTCCGCTGCACCCGCCGGCTCAAGCACCCCGACGGGCGTTCGCTGTGGGCCGAGATCACCGTCGTCCCGATGCCGGGGGCACAGGAGCCGGCCGAGGGAACCGCGCCCGGTCAGGTGCTGCTCTCCGTCGCGGACGTCAGCGACCGGCGCGAGCTCCAGAAGCGGCTGCGCCATCTCCAGATGCACGACCCGGTGACCCGGCTGCCCAACCGGACGCTGTTCTTCGAGCGGCTCTCGGCCGTCCTGGAGACGGCTCCGTACCACGACGACAGCCTTCCCGGGCGGGGCCGGATCGGGCTCGTCTACCTCGACCTGGACGGCTTCAAGGCCGTCAACGACACCCTGGGCCACCGTGTCGGCGACCGGCTGCTGGCCGCCGTCGCGGCCCGGCTCACGGACTGCGCCGAGCAGGAGGCCCCGCACCCGACCGGGGCCCATCTGGTGGCGCGCCTGGGCGGCGACGAGTTCGCGATCCTCGTGGAGTCGTCCACCGGTACGCAGCAGCTGACCGATCTCGCCCGCGCGGTGCTGAGCGCGGTGCAGCAGCCCTTCGACCTGGCCGGGCAGCGGCTCTCGGTCTCCGCGTCGATCGGCGTGGTGGAGCGGCCCGTCGCGGGCACCTCGGCCACGGGCCTGATGCAGGCCGCCGACACGACGCTGTACTGGGCGAAGGCCGACGGCAAGGCCCGCTGGACGCTCTTCGACCCGGAGCGCAACGCCCACCGGATGACCCGTCAGGCCCTGTCGTCCAATCTCCGCCCGGCCGTGGAGCGCGGCGAGTTCACCATCGAGTACCAGCCGCTGGTCGGCATGGCCGACGGGGTCGTGCGGGGGGTGGAGGCGCTGGTGCGCTGGAACCACCCGCAGTTCGGCATGCTCTCGCCGAATCGGTTCGTCGCGATCGCCGAGGAGGACGGTTCGATCGTGCAGCTCGGGCGGTGGGTGCTGCGGTCGGCGTGCCGGCAGGCCCGGCGCTGGCAGCTCGACCATCCGGCGGAGCCGCCGCTGTTCATCAGCGTCAACGTCGCGGTGCGCCAGGTCTGGGACTCCGACCTGGTGACCGATGTCGCGGAGATCCTCGCGGAGACCGGTCTCGACCCGGCGCTGCTCCAGCTGGAGCTGACCGAGTCCGCGGTGATGGGGTCGGCGGGCCGGCCGCTCCAGGCGCTCCAGGCACTCAGCGACATGGGCGTCCGCATCGCCATCGACGACTTCGGCACCGGCTACTCCAACCTCGCCTATCTCAGCCGGCTGCCGGTCTCCGTACTGAAGCTGGACGGCGCCTTCGTACGCGGTTTCCGCTACGAGGACGGGACGCACCCCAGCCCCGCCGACGAGACGATCGTCGAGGCGATGGTCCAGCTGGCCCACCGCCTGGGCCTGACCGTCACCGCGGAGTGCGTGGAGACGGCCGGCCAGGCGGAACGGCTGCGCAGGATCGGCTGCGACACCGGACAGGGCTGGCTCTACTCGCGCGCGGTCGCCCCGGAGCGCATCGCGGAACTGATCGGCACCCGCGCCCTGGAGGCCTGAGGGCTCACGCCCCCGGCAGGCCGTACGCGTCGGCGATGAGGCCGTAGCTGCGCAGGCGGGCCTCGCCGCCGTGGGCGTTGGCGGTGATCATCAGCTCGTCGGCGCCGGTGCGCTTGGCCAGGTCGTCGAGGCCGACACGGACCTCGTCGGCGGTGCCGTGGACGATGTTGACGAGCCAGCTGTCGACGAACTCGCGCTCCATCGGGGAGAAGGCGTACGCCTCCGCCTCCTCGGGCGTGGGGACGAGACCGGGGCGGCCCGAGCGCAGCCGGAGCATCGACAGGGCGCCGGTCAGCACCTGGCGGCGGGCCTCGCGCTCGTCGTCGGCGGCCAGCGCGGCGACGCCGATCAGGGCGTACGGGGCGTCCAGCACCGCGGACGGCTTGAAGGACTCCCGGTACAGCTCCAGGGCCGGGATGGTGTTCTGGGCCGAGAAGTGGTGGGCGAAGGCGAAGGGCAGCCCGAGCATCCCGGCCAGCCGGGCGCTGAAGCCGGAGGAGCCGAGAAGCCACAGGGGCGGGCGGGCCGGGGACTGGACGCCGCCCTCGGAGGTGGCCTGGACGGGTCCGGGGACCGCGTGGATGCGGGCGTAGGGGTGGCCGTCGGGGAAGTCGTCGTCCAGGAACCGGGTCAGCTCCATGAGCTGCTGGGGGAAGTCGTCCGCCCCCTCGTTGAGCCGGTCCGTGCGGCGCAGGGCGGCGGCGGTGGCGCCGTCGGTGCCGGGCGCCCGGCCGAGGCCGAGGTCGATGCGGCCCGGGGCCATGGCCTCCAGGGTGCCGAACTGCTCGGCGATGACGAGCGGGGCGTGGTTGGGCAGCATGACGCCGCCCGAGCCGAGGCGGATGCGCTCGGTGCGGGCGGCGGTGTGGGCCAGGATCACGGCCGGCGAGGACGAGGCGACGCCGGGCATGGAGTGGTGCTCGGCCACCCAGTAGCGGTGGAAGCCCCGGCGCTCGGCCAGCTGGGCGATCTCCACGCCGGTGCGCAGGGCCTGGGTCGCGGTGCGGCCCTGCCCCACGGTCACCAGGTCCAGCACGGAAAGGGGTACGGGCGCCGTTCCCTCCGCCTTGCCACGGATCTCGTCGCCTCGAATCTCGTCCACGTCCTGGCCTCTCCGGTGGTGCGCGTCAAACCTTTGGGTGTCCGGACCAGACAAACAGGAGGCTGTCTCCGTTTATTCCGGGCCGTGCCCCGCACCCCGGTTGCCGTGGGCGTACGACCGGCCGCTGCCCCAGGTCACCGGGGCCGGGGGCGACTCGCGGGACTCGAAGAGCGCGCCGAGCCCCGGCGAGAAGGCGGGGCGGTCGGCGAGCCGCAGGGCCTCGCGGACGGTCACCTGGTTCGCGGTGAGGACCGGCTTGCCGAGCGCCTCCTCCAGGCCGGAGAGCTGGGCGACGGTGTGCAGGGCGGTGTCGGGGAGCAGCACCGCGTCCGCGTCGGGGTGGTCCGCCGCCAGGGCCAGCTCCCGCACCCGCTCCGGGGTCCAGGCCGCGACCTCGGCGGCGTCGGCGGCGCCCGCCGCGTGCGTGGCGGCCACCTCCAGACCGGCGGACTCGACGAAGCCGGTGAAGCGGGCGGCGATGTCCTCGGGGTAGCTCGCGGCGACCGCGACCCGGTTGGCGCCCAGCTTCCGCGCGGCGTGCAGGAAGCCGATGGAGGTGCTGGACGCGGGCACGCCCGTGGCGCGGGCCAGGGCGGCGACCTGGTCATGGGCGCCCTCGGGTCCGTACAGGAAACTCCCGGCGTCGCAGGCCCAGACGATGGCCTGCACCCCGGCCCGCTGGAGCTCCTCGGTGCCCGCGGCGAGCCGGCCGGGGGTGCCCAGCTCGCGCAGGGCCTCCTCGCGGTAGGCGCTGTCGGGGCTCTCGGTGTGGTGGACGACGAGTCTGATGGTGCTGTCGAGCAGGATCTCCATGCGCGGGTAGTCGTCCTCCGCGAAGTGGCCCGGGTAGAGGAATCCGACGGTCGTCATGTCCACCCTTTCTGTCCTGCGTCTGTACGGCGAGCGGGCTGGTGCGTCACTGCCCGGTTTCCCCGCCCCTGTTCCAGTATTCCCCCTGTTGACGGGCCGGGGCGCGGCTGCCAGCGTGGAGGCATGCCGGAGCCCGTCCTGCTCGTCCTGGACGCCGATCCACCGCCCCGGCTCGGCGCGCTGACCGGCCGGGCCCGGATCCGCCGCACCGGTGCCGCCGGCCTCGCCGACGCCCTCCCCCGTGCCGATGTCCTGCTGGTCTGGGACTTCGCCTCGGACGCGGTACGGGCCGCCTGGCCGGGCGAGGGCCCGCGTCCCTCCTGGGTGCACACGGCGAGCGCGGGCGTGGACCGGCTGCTCTGTCCGGAGCTGGTGGCCTCGGAGACCGTGGTGACCAACGCGCGGGGCGTCTTCGAGAAGCCGGTCGCGGAGTACGTGGCGGGACTGGTGCTCGCGTTCGCCAAGGACCTTCCCGGCACGCTGGAACTCCAGCGGCAGCGGCGGTGGCGGCACCGCGAGAGCACCCTGGTCGCCGGAACGCGCGCGGTGGTGGTCGGCGCCGGGCCGATCGGACGCGAGATCACCCGGCTGCTGATGGCCCTGGGGATCGAGGTGGCGCTGGTGGGCCGCACGGGCCGGCGCACCATCCACGGCACCGAGGACCTGGACCGGCTGACCGCCCGGGCGGACTGGGTGATCTGCGCGGCGCCGCTGACCCCGCGGACGTACGGCATGTTCGACACCCGGTTCTTCGGGCTGATGCAGCCCTCGGCGCGGTTCATCAACGTGGGGCGCGGCCCGTTGGTCGTCGAGGACGCCCTCCTGGACGCGCTGCGCAAGCGGTGGATCGCGGGGGCGGCGCTCGATGTCTTCGGGCAGGAGCCGCCGGCCCCGCACAGCCCGCTCCGGGACGTGCCCGGGCTGATCGTGTCGCCGCACATGAGCGGGGACACTGTGGGCAGGCGCGACCGGCTGGGCGAGCAGTTCGTCGCGATGTACGAACGGTGGGCGGCCGGGCAGCCGTTGCCGAACGTGGTGGACAAGCGGCTCGGGTACATCCCGGGCACCGATCCGGGCGCATGACCCCAACCCGGGCCGAACCGTACCGATTTCACCATCCCAGGACACGGGAAGGTCACCCTCCGGCCACCGTTCGGTTACATGGACCCCGGTTCTGCATAGACGGTCGGGATCGGGCAGGCGCCAAGCCTGTCCGGACTGTTCGACCCCTTTTGGAGACCGCGAACCATGGCTGACTTCCCGAACCTGTCCCGCCGGGGCTTTCTCAACCGATCGGCAGCGGTGGGCGGTCTGCTCGTCGTCCCGGGCCTGCTCTCCGCGTGCAGCAAGACCGGCGCGGACTCCGCGGACGGTGAGGGGGCGCTCGACAAGCTCCGCAAGCAGGGCTTCGTCCGGGTCGCGTACGCGGACGAGGCCCCGTACGGCTACATGGAGGGCAAGCAGCTCAAGGGCGAGGCGCCCACCCTGCACCGGGAGATCTTCAAGGCGCTGGGGGTCGACGAGCTGAAGCCCACCCTCTCCGAGTGGGACGGGCTGATCCCGGGGCTGCAGGCCGGCAAGTACGACGTGGTCAGCGCCGGCATGGCGATCACGCCCGAGCGCTGCGCCAACGCCCTCTTCTCGGAGCCCGAGTTCATCTCGCCGACCGCGCTGATGGTGAAGAAGGGCAACCCCAAGAAGGTCACCGACCTCGCCTCCGCGAAGGAGGCCGGGATCACCATCGGGGTGATGGCGGGCGCGGTCGAGGGCTCGTACGCCAAGGGCGCCGGCATACCCGAGGGCAGGATCAAGACGCTCCAGAAGCCGCAGGACGGGGCGGACGCGGTCAAGGGCGGCCGGGTCGACGCGTTCCTGCTGACCGGCATCTCGCTGCGCTGGCTGGCCAGGACCAACGAGGGGACCGAGGTCACCGAGGCCTTCCTGCCCGAGCTGGACGGTGCGAAGCAGTACAGCCCCGGCGGCGCCGTCTTCCGCAAGGGCAACGAGGAGCTGCGGGACGCCTTCAACCGCGAGCTGAAGAAGATCGTCTCCGACAAGTCGCGCTATGTGGAGCTGCTCAGGGACTACGGCTTCGGGGCGACCGAGCTCCCGCCGGCCACGCTGAAGACGGCCGATCTGTGCAAGGGCTGACCGGGACGGAGCCCGTCGCATGAATGACTTCTTCTCCGCCTTCGCCGACGATCTGCCGCAACTGCGCTCGGGCCTGTGGGTGACCCTGGAGGCCACCGTCCTGGGCGCGCTGCTGGCGCTGCTCCTGTCGTTCGTCCTCGGGCTGATGTCGATCAGCCGGCTGCTGCTGTCGCGCGGGGTCTCCCGCGTGGTCGTGGAGTTCTTCCGCGGCACCTCGCTGTACGTGCAGCTGTTCTGGCTCTACTACGCGATGCCCCCGCTGACGGGGTACGAACTGACGCCGCTGGTCTGCGGTGTGCTGGCCTTCGGCCTCAACTACGGGGCGTACGGCGCCGAGGTGGTGCGCGGCGCGATCAACTCCGTGCCCCGCGCCCAGTACGAGGCGGCGGTCGCGCTGAACATGACGCCGCTGCACCGCATGCGCAAGGTGATCCTGCCGCAGGCGTGGGTGCAGATGATCCCGTCCTTCACCAATCTGCTGATCCAGCTGCTGAAGGCGACCCCGCTGCTGTGGCTGCTCTCGGTGGCGGACCTGATGACCGCCATCGAGAAGCTGCGCACGCGCACGGGTGAGACACTCACCGCCTACGTCACGCTGCTGGCCTGCTACTTCGTCCTGGCGTACGCGCTGACCCTGCTGATGAACCTGCTGGAGCGGTCCGCCAAGCGGCGGCTCGGTCTGGCCACCGGCGGGAAGAGCCTGCTGAAGTCCCGCAGCGCCGTCCCCGCCGCCCAGACCACCGGAGGTGCCAGGTGAAGAGCGATTTCGACTGGGGCGCCGTCGGTGAAGCATTCCCCCGGCTCCTCGACGGGTTCCGGACGACCCTGCTGGCGACAGTGCTCGGCATCCTGGTCGCCGCAGTGCTCGGGCTGGCCATCGCGGTCGCCGGGCAGGCCCCGAGCCGGCTGGTGACGGTGCCGGTGAGGGCGGTGATGGAGTTCATCCGCTCCACCCCGCTACTGGTCCAACTGGTGGGCGCTGCAGCGTTGTTCACCTCCGTGGAGCCGCTGACCGTCGGCATCGTGGTGCTGGGCATCCACTACGCCTCGTACACCTCCGAGGTGTACCGCGCCGGGATCGACGGGGTGCCGAAGGGCCAGTGGGAGGCCTGCCGGGCGCTCTCGATGTCGCCCCGGCGGACCTGGCAGGCCGTGATCCTGCCGCAGGCGGTGCGCAATGTGCTGCCCGCACTCGGCAACTACGCGATCTCGATGTTCAAGGAGACGCCGTTCCTCGCCGTGATCACGGTGCACGAAATGGTCTTCGAGGCCCGCGCCTACGGGACCGAGCACTTCAGGTACACGGAGGTGTTCACCCTCGCCGGCCTGATCTTCCTGGTGGCGAGCTACCCCACCTCGCTGTTGATGAGAAAGCTGGAGAAGCGCCTTGGCCACTGAACCTCTCCCCCTGCAGAAGAACGCGGCCGCGGCCCCCGAGGACGTCGTGCCGGTCCCCGCCGCGCAGGACAACGGCGAGCCGCTGGTCCGCTTCGACAAGGTCGTCAAGCGGTACGGCGACCATGTCGTCCTGGACCAGCTGGACTTCACCGTCGAGCGCGGCGAGCACGTCACACTGATCGGGCCCAGCGGCTCCGGCAAGACCACGATCCTGCGGCTGCTGATGACGCTGGAGAAGGTCAGCGACGGTGTGATCCGGATCAACGGCGACCCGCTGACGCACATGCGGGCGGCGGACGGCTCGCTGAAGCCGGCGTCCGAGAAGCATCTGCGCGAGGCGCGGAAGAAGATCGGCATGGTCTTCCAGCAGTTCAACCTGTTCCCGAACATGAAGGTGCTCCAGAACATCACCGAGGCGCCGGTCAACGTGCTCGGCATGGACCGCGACAAGGCCGAGACCCGGGCCCGGGAGCTGCTGGACCTCGTGGGCCTCTCCGGCAAGGTCGACGCGCACCCCTCCCAGCTCTCCGGCGGCCAGCAGCAGCGGGTCGCCATCGCGCGGGCGCTGGCGATGGAGCCGGAGATCCTGCTCCTGGACGAGGTGACGTCCGCGCTGGACCCGGAGCTGGTGGCGGGGGTGCTGGAGCTGCTGGGCGACATCGCCCGGAACACCGACATCACCATGCTCTGTGTGACCCATGAGATGAATTTCGCCCGGGACGTGTCGGAGAAGGTGCTGATGTTCGACGCGGGCAGGGTCGTGGAGTCCGGTCCGCCGGAGAAAATCTTCACCGATCCCGCGCACGAACGCACGCGCGAATTCCTCAACGCGGTGCTGTGACCTCGGCATCCACCCTTCGCCCGTGCCGCTGGCATATGCCGTCGGCATGCGCCCCAGCTGACGGGGCCGGGGCGCTCCGACGAGTCCTCAACAGCCGCCCCTGAAGCGCCCCTTGGCGGTTATCGTGGGTGCAGAGCTTGCGGTTACGACCTGGTAGGGGGAAAACCGTGGCGTTGAAGCCGGAACCGACGGCACCGTTCCTGTCGGTGCAGTACGCCCTGCGGGTGCTCGAGACGGTCTCGAAGCACGGCAGCGGTGTGACGGACACGCAGATCTCCCGGGAGACGGGGCTGCCCGTCGGGCATCTCGCCTCTCTGCTCCTGACGCTGCGGCGCGAGGGGTACGTCGAGCAGATCACCGACGGCGCCTATGTGATCGGCTCCTCGCTGCTGCTGCTCGGCTCCGGCGCGGCCCGCAGACAGGCCCTGGAGACCAAGCTCCAGCAGACCCTGGTGCAGCTGCGGGACTCGGTCGGCGCGGCGGTCTACATCAGCCGGTACGTGGACGGCGAGATCCGCGTCACGCAGTACGCCGACGGACCCCGGACGCCCGCGGTCAACGAGTGGGTGGACTTCCGGTCGGCGGCACACGCCTCGGCGATCGGCAAGTGCCTGCTCACCCAGCTCGACCAGAACGGGCGGCGCGACCACATCGCGCGGCACAAGCCGGCCCGGCTGACCTCGCGGACCATCACCAGTGAGAAGGTCCTCTTCTCCAAGCTGGACAGCCAGCCGGCGACGGTCCCGGTGCTCGATCTCCAGGAGTACGCGGTCGGCACGGTGTGCGCGGCGGTGCCGCTGACCGCCGGGGCGTCGGCGGGCTGCCTGGCCCTGTCGATGCCGGTCGAGGACGCACACCGCTTGCGCGAGGCGGCGGACACGCTGAACCGGCGTGCCGCCCCCGTGCTCCTGTCGCTGGCGCTGTAGCCCCGGGGACGGCGATGTCCTCAATCGCCGGACAGGCTTGATGTGGCCGGACAGGCGGCAAAATCAAGCCCGTCCGGCGATTGAGGATATCTTTCAGCCCGTCCGGCGCCGGCGGCGCCTACCGCTCCAGCCACACCGCCGTGTCGCGCGGCAGCACCCCCGGCTCGTCCAGCGGTGAACTCGCCAGCAGCACCCGCGCATCCCGCGGAAGCGGTACCGGACCGCCCAGGTTCACCACGCAGCGAAACGCCTCGCCCCGGTCGAAGCACACCGTGTCAGGACCCGCGTCCACCCAGGCCAGCTCCTCCGGGAGCGCGGTCAGCCGGGCCCGGCGCAGAGCCAGCGCGGTGCGGTAGAGCGTGAGGAAGGAGTCCGGCGCACCCTCCTGCGCCGACACGCTCAGCGCCGCCCAGTCCGCCGGCTGCGGCAGCCACGGCGCGTCCGCGCCCGCCGGGGAGAAGCCGAGCGACGGGCCGCCCGCCTCCCACGGCAGCGGGATACGGCAGCCGTCACGGCCCCGGTCCGTCCCGCCGGAGCGGACGAACGTGGGGTCCTGGAGGAGCGCGTCCGGCAGGTCCCGCACCTCCGGCAGCCCGAGTTCGTCGCCCTGGTACACGTACACCCCGCCCGGCAGGGCCAGCGTCAGCAGCGCCGCGGCCCGCGCCCGGCGGCGGCCGAGTGCGGTGTCGCTCGGGTCGAGCAGCCGCTTGTCGCCCATGTCGAACGAGGTGTCCGCCCGCCCGTACCGCGTGACATGGCGGATCGTGTCGTGGTTGGACAGCACCCAGGTCGCGGGCGCCCCCACCGGCGCGTGCCCGGCGAACGTGGAATCGATGACGGCCCGCAGCGCCTCCGCGTCCCACGCGCAGCACAGGAAGTCGAAGTTGAACGCGGAGTGCAGCTCGTCCGGGCGCAGATAGCGGGCCGTCTGCTCGGCGGACGGCAGCCAGACCTCGCCGACGAACGTCCGGTCGCCCTCGTAGCTGTCGAGGATCTTGCGCCAGGAGCGGTAGATGTCGTGGACGGCGTCGCAGTCCTGGTAGGGGAGGTCGGTGAGGTCGGGGTCGGGGCCGACGTCGGGCAGTCCGGGCTTCTTGGCCAGCCCGTGCGCGACGTCGATCCGGAAGCCGTCCACGCCCCGGTCCAGCCAGAACCGCAGGATGTCCTCGAACTCGGCGCGCACCTCGGGGTGTTCCCAGTTCAGATCGGGCTGCTCGGGCGCGAACATGTGCAGGTACCAGGGGCCCGCGCTGCCGTCCGCCTCGGTGATCCGTGTCCAGGCGCTGCCGCCGAAGTACGAGGTCCAGTCGTTGGGCGGCAGTTCGCCGCTCTCCCCCCGGCCGGGGACGAACCAGAAGCGGGCCCGTTCGGGCGAGCCGGGACCTGCGGCGAGCGCGTCCCGGAACCAGGGGTGCCGGTCGGAGCAGTGGTTGGGGACGAGGTCGACGAGCACCCGCAGCCCGTGTCCGTGCGCCTCGGTGATCAGCCGCTCGGCCTCGTCGAGGGTGCCGAAGAGCGGGTCGATGGCGCGGTAGTCGGCAACGTCATAGCCGCCGTCGGCCATCGGGGACGCGTACCAGGGGTTGAACCACAGGGCGTCCACGCCGAGTTCCCGCAGATACGGCAGCCGGCTGCGGACCCCGGCGAGGTCGCCGGTGCCGTCCCCGTCGCCGTCCGCGAAGCTGCGTACGTAGATCTGGTAGATCGCGGCGTGCCGCCACCAGTGGGTCACTGAGACTCCTTGCTCGGTAAGGGGGTGGTGCGGGCGGGCCGCCGTCGGGGCGGCCCGCCCGCACCGGTCGGGGCTACCAGCCGGTGTTGCCGGTGCCTCGGGTGATCGCGAAGCCGCCCGCGGCGGAGAGCCCGCCGTCGGTGGCGCCGCTGACGGTGACGCCGGAGAAGGTGCCGGCGCCCTCCGAGTCGATCTCGATGCCGTAGGCGCCGGCGCCGTCGATCCTCAGTCCGTCGACGGTGAGGGCGGCGACGTTCTTCTGCCAGCTGACGAGGAGGCCGCTGTAGGTGCTGTCGAGTACGTCGTTGTCCTTCAGCAGGACGGGTGCGGTGATGTCGGAGGAGTCGGCGTAGATCCAGAGCGCGCCGAGCCTGCTCTGCCAGTTGGGCTCGTAGCCGCCCGTGCGGGTCAGGGTGTTGCGCTGCACGGAGGTGGTGCCGCTGAAGGGCACGGGCGCGAACCGGCTGCTGATCGCGATGCCGGCGGAGCCGGTGACGGTGTCGGCGAGGAGGTTGTCCTCGACCCGGTTGGCGTGGCCGCCGTAGACGGCGGCCGTGTTGGCCAGCAGCGGGAGCTGCACGGTGTTGAAGCGGAACGCGCAGTCCGTGACGGCCTGGGCCTCGGAGAACATCGCGAGTCCGTCATCCCCGGTGTTGCGGATGCTGGACTGCGTCACCTCGCTGCCCGCGGTGCCCTTGTGGAGGTTGACGCCGTCCGCGAAGGTGTCGCGGATGCGCAGCCCGGTGGCAAGGAGGCCGGTGGTCGGGGCGTCGGTCCAGAGGCCGACCTTGGTGTGCTCGATCCAGAGGTTCTGCAGGGTCGAGCCGTTGCCGAAGTCGCCCTCGACCGCCGCGTCGAAGTTCGCGTCGTCGCGGTAGGTGGCGTCCCCGGCGATCATCAGGTCCTGGACGGTGCTGGTGCCGCCCCGGCCGAAGAGCCCGCCCTTGCCGTTCCTGCCGCGCAGCACGGTGTGCCAGGGGCCGGCGCCGCGCAGGTCTGCCCCGGCGAGGTCGATGTGCCCGGAGATGTCGTACGTACCGGAGGGCAGCCAGAGCCCCTTGCCCTGGGCGGTGGCGGTGGCCACGGCGGCGTTGAGGGCGGAGGTGTCGTCGGTCCCGTCGTCCGGGGTGACGCCGAGGGTGGTGGCGGAGACGAAGCCGGTGGCGGGCATGGTGAGCGCGGCCGGGGCGGTCTCGGTCTCGACGAGGTCCAGGGTGTAGGAGGCGGCGGTGTCGCCGGCGTCCTTCTGGAACGTGAGGACGGTGCCGGCGGGCAGTTCCCGGGGCAGCAGCGCGTGGGTCTCGTCGAAGAAGTGGTGTCCGGAGCCCTGGGAGGGGTCGTTGGTGTAGGGGTAACCGCCGTAGACCCAGCTGTACTTGGAGCTGAGCGCCAGGTCTTCGAGCTCGCTGCCGTCGGCGTAGACGCTGAGCGTGGCGTCGGTGCCGGTGCCGGCCGCGTTGTCCGGCAGGGAGTAGCGCAGGGTCAGCGCGTTGGCGGGCTTCGTCAGGGTGAGGCGGACGTAGTCGCCGGTCTCGTCGAGGACGACGGCCCTGCGGCCGGAGGCCTCGGACGGAACGGTGAGGTAGGTGCGGTCGGGGCCGGTGACAGAGGCGTTGGTGGTGCCGCTCTCGGCCTCGTACGCGGTGTACGGGAGGGTGGCGCCACGGGTCGCGGACGGGGTGGAGCCGGTGACGGCGATGCCGTCGAGCTGGTAGTTCCCGTTGTCGCCGGAGGCCGTGCGCAGGGTGAGGGTGTTGAGCGCGGCGTGCAGGGGGACGTCGGTGGCGGCGGTGGCCCAGGCGCCGTCGGTGCCGGGCAGGGTGAGCCGGCGGACGGTGGTGTTGTCGGCGAGCAGGGTGACGGTGGCGGCGGCGCTGTCCGGGGTGCGGTAGCGGACGGTCAGCGGATAGGTGTCCGCCCCGGGGGTGTCGACGGAGAAGACCGTGCGGGCCCCGGTGGTGGTGAAGCCGGAGAGATAGGCGCTGCCCTCGTAGCCGCTCGCGGTGGTGGCCTTCGCGGCGCCGCCGGAGAAGAAGGCGTCCTCGGCCTGGTGGGTCAGGGTGGCGGGATCCCCCGGGCCGGTCGGGGCGGGGGTGTCCGGGGTGGCGTTGTCGAGGTTGACGTTGCCGCTGTCGGACGCGGTGAACGTCCAGGCGACGGTGTTGTCGCCCGCCCGGTAGGTGACCGCCTCCTCGTGGGTGGCCCAGGTGTCCCAGTTCGCGGTGGCGGGGAGGCTCACCTGCCGGACGCGGTCGCCGTTGACGTACAGGCTGAGCGTCATGGCGGCGGTGGTGCCGTTGGCGTACCGGAGGGCGAGGGACCCGGCGCCGGCCGCCTCGGAGTGCACGGTGAAGGCGACGGATGCGGTGCCCTTGTTGGCGTCGGTGAAGCCGCCGACGAAGCCGCTGCCGGTGTAGCCGGGGTGTTCGGTGGAGACGGCGGCGCCGCCGGACAGCTGGGCGCTCTCCGCTTCGAGCACGGTGCCGGCGGCCTGTGCGGCGGTCGCCGCCGTGGCCCCGTACAGCAGGGCTCCGAGCATCGCCAGGAGCAGGGGCAGGACGGTCCGCAGGGGACGGGACGAGGTGTGGGCGTGGGTGTGGGAGCGCTTTCCTGGTGCAGGAGACACGGCAGTGTGTCCTTCCTGTGGGGGGGGGGAGTTCAGCCCTTGAGGCTGCCCGCGGTGAGGCCCGCGATGATGTGGCGCTGGAAGATCAGGAAGAGGACGAGCAGGGGAACGGCGGCCATGGCCATGCCGGCCAGCAGCTGGTTGGCGGGCATGAACTCCGACAGCCGGTTGAGGGCGACGGTGATGGGCTGCCGGTTCTCGTCGGGCAGGACGAGCATCGGCCAGAGGAAGTCCTTCCAGACGCCGACGATCGCGAAGATCGAGACGACGGCGAGCACCGGCCGGGACAGCGGCAGCACGACCGAGACCAGGATCCGGAGCGTGCCGGCGCCGTCGATCCGGGCGGAGTCGAGGAGTTCGGCGGGGATCTGGTCGAAGAACCGTTTCAGGATGAAGATGTTGAAGGCGTTGGCGGCGGCGGGCAGCCAGATCGCGAACGGCGTGTTGATCAGGTTGACGTGCAACAACGGCACGTCGACGACGGTCAGATACGTCGGCACGAGCAGCGCTGACACCGGCAGCATCAGGGTGGCCAGCATCATGCCGAGGACCACGTTGCCCAGCAGCGGCCGCAGCTTGGAGAGCGCGTAGGCGGCGGAGACGTCGACGAGCAGCTGGGTGAGCCAGGCGCCGAGGGCGAGGATCAGCGTGTTGAGGAAGTAGTGCCCGAGTCCCACGTTGGTCCAGGCGTCCGCGTAGCTCCCGGGGTGCCAGCTGTGCGGGACCAGCGTGGGGTTGGGGTCGGCGAGTTCGGCGGACGACTTCATCGCGCCGGTCGTCATCCAGTACAGCGGGAAGACGAAGGTGAGGGTGAAGCCGGTCAGGGTGAGGACGAGGACGAAGCGGTAGAGGAACCGGCCGGTGCGGCGGTTCATCTCGGCGGGTGCGATCAGGGTGCGTACGGGGGTTTCGGCGGCCATGGCGGTTCCTCTCAGCCCTTGGTCCGGGTCAGGCGCAGATAGACGCCCGCGAAGAGTCCGAGCACCACGAAGAGCAGGGTGCTCATGGCGCTGGCCATGCCGAAGTCGTTGTAGACGAAGGCGTAGCGGTAGAGCAGCAGGAGCACGGTGACGGTGGCGTCGTCGGGTCCGCCGCCGGTGAGGACGAAGGGTTCGACGAAGACCTGCATGGTGCCGATGATCTGGAGCAGCAGCGTGATCATCAGGATGAAGCGCATCTGCGGGACCGTGACGTGCCACAGCCGCTGCCGGATGGACGCGCCGTCCAGCTCGGCCGCCTCGTAGAGCTCGCCGGGGATGCCGCCCAGGGCGGCGAGGTAGATCAGGGTGGTAGTGCCCATGTTGGCCCAGGTGGAGACGAGGACCAGGGAGACCATCGCGAGGTTCTCCGACTCCAGCCACTGCTGGGCGGGGAGGTGGAGGACCCCCAGGACGTGGTTGAAGAGCCCGGGGCCCGGGTCGTAGAACCAGCGCCAGAGCAGCATGGTGACGATCGGCGGGAGCATGACCGGGAGGTAGACGGTCATCCGCAGGTACGAGCGGCCGTGCCGCAGCTCGTTCAGGACGACGGCGGTGGCGAACGGGGCCGCGAAGCCGAAGACCAGGGCGAGCAGGGTGAAGTAGCCGGTGTTCTTCCAGGCGGTGAGGAAGAGCGGGTCGTCGAACAGCCGGTGGAAGTTGTCCAGTCCGACCCACTGGGCGGGCTGGGCGAAGGTCACCTGCTGGAAGCCGAGGAGCGCCCCGCGCACGATCGGGTACCAGGAGAACAGGGCGAAGCAGATCACGCCTGCGGCGAGGAAGAGGTACGCGACGAGGTTCTCGCGGACCGTCCGGCGCAGCCGGGAGCCGAGCGGCGGCACGGGCATCGTCACTTCACCGTGGCGAGGACGGCGTCGGCCTTCTTCGCCGCGTCCTTGAGAAGGGTGTCGATGTCCGCGTCCTTCTTGGTCAGCACGGACTGCATGACGCCGTCGAGGATCGTGTAGAGCTGCTGGGCGTTGGGCGGCTCGACCTTGGTCGCGACCTGGGCGTTGCGCTCGACGAACGGCCGGTAGTTGCCGACCGGGGTGTTGGCGTACCGCGCGTGGATGCGGTCGATCTCGGCCTGGGTGTCACCGGCGAACAGCCGGGGCTGCGGGAGCCCGATCGGCACGCCGTCCCGCTTGGCCCGCTTGCTGTCGACCGCCTCGCGCTCGGGGCTGCGCAGGTACTTCCACTGCACCCAGGTGAGGCCGGCCCTGATCTTCTCCGGGGAGGCCTTGGGGTTGAACATGAAGCCGTCGCCGCCGCCGAGGGTCGCGGTGCCGGGCAGCGCGGCCAGCCCGTAGTCCTCGTAGCCGCGCTCGAACTGCTTGACGATGGTGGGGATGTTGTCGGGCCCCGCCATGTACATCCCGAGCTTGCCTGAGCCCATCATCTTCTGGACGTCGGCTATCTCCAGGAGCTGGCGGGTGCCCATGCTGTTGTCGGTCCAGCGCATGTCGTGCAGCGCCTGGAGGGCCTGGTGGCCGGCCTCGCTGTCGAACGCCGCCTTCCAGCTGCCGTTCTGCCGGGTGGCGACGTCCCCGCCCATGGAGTAGATCCACGAGGTGAGGTGCCAGCCGCCCTGGTTGTTCTTGCTGTAGTCGGCGTAGCCGACGGTGCCGTTGCCCAGCGCGCTGATGCGCTTGGCGGCGGTGCGGACCTCCTCCCAGGTGGCCGGCGGCTTGTCGGGGTCGAGTCCGGCCTTCTCGAACAGGGCGCGGTTGTAGAGCAGGCCGAGCGAGTAGTTCCCGGTGGGCAGGCCGTACGTCTTGCCGTCGGCGTCCTTGAAGACCTTGAGCAGGGCCGGGTCGATGTCCTCGGCGTACGGCACGTCGCCGATGTACTTGCTGATGTCGGCGGCCTGGCGGCGCTGGATCAGCCCCGCCGGGTCGGTGAAGTAGACGTAGTAGACGTCCTCCAGCTGGCCGCCCGCGAGCTTCGCGGCGAAGGTCTTGGGGTCCATCTGGCCCTCGCGGGCGTCGATCCTGATCTTCGGGTGGCTCTTCTCGAAGGCCTTGACGTCCTCCAGGAAGTTCTTGCGGTCCACCGGCTGGGTCTTGGCGGGCATGCCGTTGACGCTGATCGTCACCACGCCGTTCTTGTCCACGCCGGAGGACGGGGAGGTGGAACCGCCGCAGGCCGTGAGGGCGAGGGACAGGGCGACGGCCGTCGCCGGGACGAGAAGCTGACGTCTGCTGATGCCGGGCGAGCCATCCATACGAATCGTGCCTTCCTGGGTTCGGGGCTGTCGGACCCCGGGCGCTTCGAGCTGCGCTGAAGGTAGAAGGCCGTTACGCAAGAAGTCAATGCATCAACGCAAGAAAGTAATGTTCTTGACCTTGGGCGGTAACACCCCCGTGCTCAGCGGGGGCGTGCGGCGGTCGAGCCCCGGACGATCAGCTCGGTGTCGAACATCATCAGTTCGTTTGCAGTGGCGTGGCCGTCGATCTGCGCCGTCAGCGCGGCCACCGCCGCCGTCGCCATGGCCTGGATGGGCTGCCTGGCCGTGGTCAGCGGGGGCTCGGTGGCCACCATGAACGGGGAGTCGTCGAAGCCGACGACCGAAAGGTCCTTGGGCACCGAGACCCCTTGCCGGCGGGCGCCGCGGACCGCCCCGAGCGCGAGCGCGTCACTGGCGCAAACAATGCCGGTGACCCCCTCGGCGAGCAGCCGGGGCAGCGCGGTGGCGCCGCCCTCCATGGTGAACAGCGCATGCTCCACGAGCCTGCGCCAGTCGTCCGGGGCGAGGCCGCGCCGACGGCAGAAGCCCGCGAAACCGGCCAGCTTCCGGGCCGACGGCACATGCCCCAGCGGCCCCAGGATCATCCCGATCCGCTCATGCCCCAGCGAGGCCAGATGCGTCAGCGCCTGCTCGGCGGCCAGGGCGTCGTCCACCCGCACCTGGGCCACACCCAGGTTCTCGTCGGCGGCGTTGAGCAGCACCATCGGCACCTTGCGCTCCCGCAGCGCCCGGCCGTGCGCGGGGCCGGCGTCGGCGTAGCTGGAGCCGATGAAGACGATGCCGCCGATGTTCTGGTCGAGCAGCATCTCGATGTAGTGCGCCTCGGAGACCCCGTCGGCGGTCCGGGTGCACAGCACGGGTATCAGTCCGCGCTTGTTGAGGAGCCCGCAGAGGGCCTCCGTGAACGCGGAGAAGATCGGGTTCTGCAGATCGGGCACCACGAGCCCGATCAGCGCGGCGCGCGGGGCGCGGTAGCGCAGCGGCCGCTCGATGCCGCTCACGTCCAGCGCGCTCAGCACCGCGTCGCGGGTCGCGCTCGCCACGTCCGGACTGCCGTTGAGGACACGGCTGACCGTCGCCTCGCTGACACCCGCGAACTCGGCCACCTCGGAGAGTCGTCGTTTCGTCACGAGCTCAGCCTACAAAGGTCTACGCAAAAATGAAGATCACTTACGAAAGAAACTGACTTTCTTCGAGGGAGAGGGTGTCGCGGCGGCCCGGGGCACGTGTCATCGGCACCCCTGAGGACCAGGTATTATTTTCGAGTCAGCAGGCGCCGCTAGCTCAGTTGGTTAGAGCAGCTGACTCTTAATCAGCGGGTCCGGGGTTCGAGTCCCTGGCGGCGCACAGACACCACACGAGGCGGTCTCCGTTCAACGGAGACCGCCTCGTGTGTTTTGTGCTGCCCGCGAAGATGTACATCTGTTTTACACAGACGTACTAGACAACTGTTTTATACGTCCGTATATTCCTTGGCATGACGACTCCTCCGAGCACCACCGCCAGCACCGGCGAACTCGCCGGCCGTCGGGAGTGGACCGCCTTCGTGGTCCTGCTCCTCCCTCTCCTCCTGGTCTCCATGGACGTGTCCGTCCTCTTCTTCGCGATCCCGTCCATCGACCGGGACCTCGCCCCCAGCGCCACCCAGCAGCTCTGGATCTTCGACGTGTACGCGTTCGCCCTGGCCGGCCTCCTCATCACGATGGGCTCGCTCGGTGACCGGATCGGCCGCCGGAGGCTGCTGCTGATCGGGGCCCTCGCCTTCAGCACCGCGTCGGTCGGCGCCGCCTACGCCTCCAGCCCGGAGATGCTGATCGCGGCCCGCGCCCTGCTCGGGGTCGGCGGGGCGACCCTGATGCCCTCGACCATGGGCCTGGTGCGCAACATGTTCCGCAACGAGCAGCAGCGCGCGAAGGCCATCGGCATGTGGTCGGGCGCGATGGCGGGCGGCATCGCGCTGGGCTCCGTGCTCAGCGGGGCGATGCTGGAGCACTTCTGGTGGGGTTCGGTCTTCCTGATCAACGTGCCCGCGATGGTGCTGCTGCTGGTCCTGGTGCCGCTGCTGGTGCCGGAGTACAAGGACCCGAACCCGGGCCGGTTCGACTTCCTGAGCGTGCCGCTGTCGATGGGCGCCGTCCTGCCGGTCGTCTACGGGGTCAAGGAGAGCGCCGCCCAGGGCCTGGACACCGAGCGGGCGCTGATCATCGCCGCCGGACTGGTCATCGGCTGGCTCTTCGTCCGCCGCCAGCGCAGCCGTACCGACGCGATGATCAGCCGGGAGCTCTTCCGGGGCCGAGGCTTCGGCGTCGGAATCGGTCTGAACGCGCTGGCCGCCTTCGCGATGATGGGCTCGGCCTTCTTCACCACCCAGTACCTGCAGTCGGTGCTCGGCATGAGCACGATGGAGGCCGCGCTGTGGAGCCTGGCCCCGTCCCTGGCGGTCGGCGCCGCCGCACCGGCGGCCACCGCGATCGCCCAGCGGACCGAGCGCACCTTCGTCATCTGCGGCGGCTTCGTCATCGCCGCTGCCGGCTTCGGCATCCTCGCCCTGTCCGGTACGGACTCCCTGTGGCTGCTCCTCGTCGGTTCGGGCGTGATGAGCTGCGGCATCGTGACCGTGATGGCGCTGGTCTCGGACCTGGCGCTGTCCACCAGCCCCCCGGAGAAGGCGGGTTCGGCGGCCTCGCTGCTGGAGACCGGCCAGGAGTTCGGCGGCGCGCTGGGCATGGCGCTCCTCGGTGCCGTGGCGACCGCGGTCTACGGGGCGGACATGCCGGACTCGGCGCCCGAGGTGGCCCGCAAGACGCTGCCGGGTGCGCTGTCCACCGGTGACGGCTCGCTGATCGAGACCGGCCGGGAGGCCTTCGTGCACAGCATGCAGTTCGCCTCGGTGGCCGGAGCCGCGATCCTGCTGGCGGGCGCGGTGCTGGCCGCGACCCTGCTGCGCCGGGCGACCCGCCCGGCGGCCGCCACCGGGACCGCCGAGGCCACCGAGCCCGCCGAGGTCCTGGCGCCCCCGGTCCCCGCGAAGGTGTGAGCGTGTCCTCAGCGACCGGCCGGGCCGATGGCCCGGCCGGTCATCGGCGTCAGCAGACCGGCCCGCCCGTGGGCCTCGTACTCGCGGACCAGAGCGGCCCGCTCCGCGTCCCCGAACGGGGTGTACGAGGAGCCCTCCGGGCTCCACCACACCGCTCCCCCGGACCAGAACCCCTCGTCGCGCAGCCGCGCCCGGTGCACCTTGTTCGTGGCGGTGACCGGCAGGGCGGGCACGATCCGGACGAACCGGGGGGCCATCTTCGTCCCCAGGTCCGGCTGGTCCCGCAGGAACGCGGCGAACGCCTCCGGGTCGAACCGGACCCCGTCCCGCAGCGCCAGCGCCGCCATCACCTGGTCCCCCGCCACCGGGTCGGGCACCGCGTGGACCGCCGCGGCCGCCGCGTCCGCCCAGCGGGCGAGGATGTTCTCGATCATGGCGGCGGCCAGGTTCTCGCTGTCGACCCGCAGCCGGTCCTCCGTACGGCCCGCGAAGTACAGGAAGCCTTCGGTGTCGCGGAAGAACAGGTCCCCGGTCCAGTACCAGCCGTCCCGCACCCGGGCGGCGTCCGCGGCCTCGTTGCGCCAGTAGCCCTCGAAGGGCGTACGGCCCCGGTTGACCAGCTCCCCTATCGCCTCGGCCCCGTTGACGAGTTCGCCGCCCGCACCGAACACCGCCGCCGCACGCTCCCGGCCCGTCTCCGGATCGACCACCGCGAGGTCGTCCCGGTCGGCCGCCCTGCCGATCGCGCCCGCCGGGGTGTCCGGGGTCCGCCGGATCGCCGCGCCGCCCTCCGACGATCCGTACCCCTCGACCAGCCGCACCCCGAAGCGCTCCCGGAAGCGGGCCGCGTCAGCGGCGCCCGCCTCGGTGCCGAAGCCGAGCCGCAGCGGGTGCTCCCGGTCGTCCGGGCGCTCCGGCGTGGCCAGCAGGTACTGCACGGCACGGCCGACATAGGTGAAGTACGTGGCGCCGTGCGCGCGGACGTCCGGCAGGAAGGCGGAGGCCGAGAAGCGGCGCCGCAGGGCGACGGCGGCGCCCGAGGACAGGGCCGGGGCCCAGTCGGCGATCACCGCGTTGCCGTGGAACATCGGCATGCAGATGTAGTGGACGTCGTCCTGTCCGAGCCCGAAGTGGCCGACGAGGGAGTGCCCGGCCGCCGCCAGCCGGCCCTGGGTGCAGATCGCCGCCTTGGGCGCGCCGGTCGATCCCGAGGTGAAGTAGAGCAGCATCCGGGTACCGGGGACCGCGCGGGTCAGTACGGTGTCGGCCGGGCCGGCCCCGGCGTACGGGGCGAGGAGCGCGGCGTACGCGTCGGTGTCGGTGACCAGCACCCGTACGTCCGGCAGTGCCAGGCCGTCGAGCAGCGGCAGATGGGCGCGCTCGGTGACCAGCACCCGGCACTCGGTGTGCAGGATGTCGCGGGCCGGCTCGGCACCGCGGCGGGTCGGATTGATGCCCGCAACGGCGGCCCCGGCCAGGGCCGCCGCGCTCAACCACAGCGGAAACTCAGGGGTGTTGTCCAACAGCACCCCGACATGCGGTGCGCTGCCCGCCGGCAGCAGATCCGCCAGGAGCGCGGCCCGGGCGGCAGCGCCGGAGGCGACCTGGTGGTGAGTGAGGACGGTGCCCTCATGTCTCAGACCGGGCCGGTGGTCACCCCACTGGCGCTGTACGAGCTCCGCGACGGTGCCTGCGCTTCCCATGGCGCCGCACGGTAACTGACACAGCGTCAGAACTGAACGTCCGAGCACGCGTAGAACGCGTTGGCGGTGTCCGCGATCGTCCAGACGCTGAGGATGATGTGCTTCCCGGTCTTCTGGGTGGGGATGGTGCCCTGCTGGGTCAGGGTCGCCGGGGGCTGCTGGTTGTTGTACGGAACCGTCATGAACGGCTGCGGCTCCAGGTCGGAGCGCTTGAGCGGCTTGGTGGGGTCCCAGCCGTTCTTGGTGATGTAGTAGCGGAAGTCCGTCGTGGCGTGCCGGGCGGTGAACTGCCAGCGGAAGCTGAAGCCCTGGCCCGCGGTGACGTGGGTGGCGGGCCAGTTGCCGCCGCGCGGGTCGTCGAGCTGCGCGAACTCGCCGTGACCGCCGGAGCAGATCGCCCCGTCGGCGGGGCCGGCCGCCGGGAAGCCCTTGGGGCCCTCGACGCTCTGCGGCTCCCACTGGATGTTGCCGCAGCCCGTCACCGTGCCGTTGGCACACAGCTTCTGACGGCTGATGGGGTTGTCGGTGTAGCCGTGGCTGCTGGCGCTGCTGGTGGCGAACATCGAGACGCCCGCCACCGCGAGGCCCACCAGGGCCGCACCTGTCTTCTTACGCATTGCTGTCGCTCCTCGGATTCGTGGGGGAGGTTCCATGAGCACTGCTGCGCGCGTGTCGTGCGGTCTAGACCAAGTCATAGATTATTGACGCGGCATGAACATGTCCAGACCAATGGGAGCGGGATTCCGGTTGCCCAAAAGCTCCCCACGAGACATCCCCGAGAAGGATCAGGCGCTGTCACCGGTGCGGCCGGTGTAGAAGGCCACCGTCAAGTCCTTGACCAGCGCCTTGCGTTCGTAGTCGTCCAGCGCCACGAGGCCCCGGGCGGTCAGCCGGTTGACGGTGTCGTCCACGGCGTCCACCACGGACGTCAGCACACTGTCCCGGTGCTTGGCGTCGATGGCCGCGATCCGGCGCCGCTGCATGGCCGCCGCCACCTCCGGCGCGTACTCGATCCCGGTCGGCTGCGCGGAGTAGACCTCGATCCCGACCGGTTCGCAGTCCGCCTTGAGCATCCGGGTCAGCGCGTCGCCGACCGCCTCCGCGTTGCGCAGGGTGTGCGCGTCCTCGTGGAAGGCGTCGGCGGGGAGCTGGGAGAGGACCCGCGCCATCGCCGACTCGACCTGCTCGCGCAGATACTCCTCGTGGTCCTCGATGCCCAGCGTCGCGCGCACGGTGTCCTTGACCCGCCACACGACCAGGACGACCACCCGCAGCGCCGTACCGTTCGCATCCATCGCGGGCAGCGGCTCGCTGCGCCAGTGCCGCAGCCGCACGTCGACCCGGCGGCGCAGCAGCAGCGGGCTGACCCACATCAGACCGGTCCGCCGCACGGTGCCCCGGTACTGGCCGAACAGCGTGAGCACCCACGCGTATCCGACCCGTCCCCGGCTCAGCCCGCCGAGCGCGAGGAGCACCACGGTCGTCAGCACCGCCAGCGCCGCCCAGGCACCCGCGCCGAGTCCGTCGTACGGACGCGGGCCGAGCCCGAGCCGGGCGAGCACCCGCGCCGGCACCGCCCCGGCCCACCAGAGCACCCCGCCGGCGGCGGCGGTCCCGACGAGACCGGTGAGCAGCGCGACCCAGCCGGGCAGCGCCGGTCCGGGCCGCTCGTGGAGCCGGGGGTCTGCGTCGGGCGAGGGCCGGGTGGAGGGCCGCACCTGCGGTGACCTCGGCACCGGCGGACGCCGGACACCGGGCGCGGTCTCGCTCCCGGCGGCCGGCCGCACGACGGCGGCGGGCAGCGCCGCCGCGTCCGCACCGGTCTCGGGGTCGTCGCGGAAGAGCAGGTGCACGGGGATGGAGGCGGTGCGCTCGTTGGCGATGACCGCCTGGTGCCGGCCGGTGTCCCAGCGGGAGTCGGTACGGGGCCCGGCGTCGGGGCCGGGCACGCGGGCGGCGGTCCCGGCTTCCGTCTCGGCTGCGGTTCCGCTTCCGCTTCCCGCGCCGGACAGGACGAGGACGGGCTCGGGGGCGAGGGCCGGCTCGGGGTCCGCCTCCGGCTCCGGCTCGGGCTCGGGCAGCGGGTCGGCCTCGGCCACCGGAGTCACCGGAGTCACCGGAGTCACCGGAGTCGCCGGAACCGCCGGAACCGCCGGAGTCGCCGGATCGGGAACGACGGGGGCGGGAGCCACCGCTTCCGGCTCCGCCTCCTCCGGCACCGCGTGGCTCGTCGGGGGCACGGACACCGACGCCGAGGTGGCGCCGAAGGCGGAACCCTTGCGGTCGTCCTCGGCCGGCACCAGGTCGAGCACCAGATCGACGACGGAGTCAGGACCGGAGTGCGCCGGACCGGAGTGCGCCGGACCGCCGTCGCCGGACGCGTGTTCGGCCACGCGCCCGGCCTCGTCGGCGGCTGGGGCCGGGGCCGCCACCGCAAAGGGGGCCGGCTCCGGGTCCAGGCCGGCCACCGGGTCCGGGCCCGGCGCGGGCGTACGGCTCTTTGCCGGCCGCCGGCCGTCGGCGGCCACCGCCCGGTCGTCGGCCGCGGCGGCCCACGCGTCCGTGACGCTGCCCGCGCCGCCCGGCCCCACCCACTCCCGCACCGGGACCGCCCCGTATCTCTCCTCCCCGTACGCCGGGTCCTGCCCGTTCTCCGGGTTCCCGGAGCTGTCCGACACCGTGGATCGCATTACCGCCTCCGTCATGTGCGTCGTGTCACGCGAAGAGTCGCCGCCAGGTCTCCGGGCCCGGATAGCCGTCGGCCTCCGTGCCCTTCCAGCCCTGTGCCTTCTGGAAGGCCTCGACATTGCGCCGGTCCGCCTCGGTCCACACGGGTCCGGGGCCCACCAGGTAGTACTTGCCGTATCCCTTCTTCACCAACTGTTTGCCGAGCCTGTCGACATGGCTGTTGGACTGACCCGGCCGGAAATAGCCCCGTCCGGGGAACGCGGGCACCCCGGTCGAACCGCTCTGGCCGGCCGTCCCCGTCGCGGCGGGGATGTCATGGCCCTTCCCGGTCACCAGGAGGCTCCAGGTGTCGGGGCCGGGGATGCCGTCGGCCTCCGCACCCTTCCAGCCCTGCGCCTTCTGGAACGCCTCGGTGGCCAGCCGGTCGGCGCTGCTCCAGGCGGGCCCGGGCCCGACCTTGTAGAAGCGCTTGCCGCCCCGGTCGACCAGCATCTTGCCGAGCTGGGTGACATAGGCGTTGTTCGCTCCGGCACCGAAGCTCCCGGCGCCGGGGAACGGGGTCGTCGTCGCCGTGCTGCCGCCGCTGCCGGTCGTCAGCCCCTTGTAGCGGTAGGCGACGTAGTTGCCGGAGTTGGTCCAGTACGCCATGGGCGTCGTCTGCTTGCGGGTGTGCGGCTTGGTCTGCTCGTACGCCGTGTAGTGGGTATGGGTGTAGTCCGTCCAGCCCCCGAAGATCGTGACGTGGGAGCCCTTCGTGGGGTCGGCCGGGTTGTGGAAGAGCAGGATGTCGCCGGGCTGCAGCTCCTCCCGCGCGATCCGCGTGCCGTATGTGGCGAGGCTGCCGGTCCACTCGTTGCCCGCCAGGTTCCAGGCCATGGACACATAGCCGGAGCAGTCCTGCCGGTATCCGTCGGACCAGTACTTGTCCATGCTGTACGGGACCTGCGCGGTGACCCACTTCTTGGCCCGGTTGATGATGTCGGCCCGGGTGGTCTCGCGCAGCACCGGTACCGACTGGGCGGCGGGCGGCCCCGAGGCCCCCGAGCCGCGCAGCGGGCCGGGCCCGCCCTGGGGGCTGTCGGGCCCCGGCGAGGGATCGCTCACCGGTCCCGCGCCCGGCACCGGGGCGGGGCCGGCCGCCGCCACCCCGCCGCTCAGCACCACGCCGGCGGCGGTGACCAGCACCATCGCGCGCCGCGCGCCGTGCGCGGCCGGATGCCCTCCGTACCGCGTCGGCAGTCCCGTCGCCGCGGTCCGCCGTTGGACGGCGCACCCCGCACAGGTGCAGTCGACGGCGGGTACGTACTCCTCGAAGGCCGGCACAGTCATGCGATTCCCTCCGCACTCGTCAAGATCTTTGGGCGCATCTGCACGGGCGTCAGTGTTTCAACTCTCCTGACATATCGCATTTTGACGGATAGAAGAGAAAAAACTACCATCCGACAGGCCGGGACGAAGGTGAAATGGTCAGGAGCACCGTCCCGGATCGGGTAGAGTTCTCCAGGTCAGCAGGCGCCGCTAGCTCAGTTGGTTAGAGCAGCTGACTCTTAATCAGCGGGTCCGGGGTTCGAGTCCCTGGCGGCGCACGCAGAGTCAACGCCCCCTCACCACGCGTGAGGGGGCGTTGTTCGTTTCCGGCCCCTTTCCCACCTCTCCTCCCGACCCTCCCCCGGCTCCCCCGGCGGCGCACGGGCCCCGCCCTACGCCCCCGCGCCGCCCCTGCGCAAGAGCCCCTCAAATCGTGCGTATGAGCGGTTAACAGTCTGTTTCCCCCCTTGCGGAGACGCCCGGGTTCGGCCAACCTGTCTGGGAGTCGTCGGCGCCAACCGGTCCGGCGACCGGTGCAGTTGGGGGGTGGAAGAGGGGGATATTCCGGTTGTGTCCGGCACGAGGTGGGGGCCTCGTTCGCGACCGGATGCCGAACAGGCATCATGCAACCGGAAGGTCGGCATTCCATGTCTCAGGAAAGGCGACCCGCCACTGAGCCGTCGGCCGCGTTTCAGGGGGAGACACGGCGGACGAAACGACCGAGCGACCACGCAGTCTCCTGCGTGCAGGGGGATGACCCATGACGTCGACGCCGCCAGGCGCCCGGCAGGACAACGACCCTTCCCGGACCGCCCAGCTTCGGATACCCCCGCAGCCGCGGACCGGGGGCCACCGGCGGCGGCAGAAGAAAGCGCTGCCACGGTACGACTACGAGCACTACAGCCGGCTCGCCGGGCCACTGACCCAGCCCGATCCGGCCAAGCCGTACACCGTGAAGTACCGCTCGCTCCTCTCCCAGGAGCCGCACCGCATCCGTGCGACGCTCCTGCTCGGCGCCGCCCCGCTCGTCTCGCTCGGCCTCTTCGCCTGGCTGATGCAGCCCGAGCACTGGACCCAGCGCGACCCGAACCTCAAGAACGACACGCTGCTGGTCCTCGACGTCGTGATGCTGGTCTCGATCGGTCTGATCGAGCTCTTCCGCACCATGAACGTCCTCTCCAACGCGCACGCCACGCTGGTGGCGCGCGACCCGGTCCCGGTCGTGCCGGAGACCGGCACCCGGGTCGCCTTCCTCACCTCCTTCGTCCCGGGCAAGGAACCCCTGGAGATGGTGACGAAGACCCTGGAGGCCGCCGTCCGCATCCGCCACCGCGGGCTGATGCACGTCTGGCTGCTCGACGAGGGCGACGACCCGGCGGTGAAGGAGGTCTGCCGGCGGCTCGGGGTGCACCACTTCTCCCGCAAGGGCGTGGCGCACTGGAACCAGGCCAAGGGCCCGCACCGGGCGAAGACCAAGCACGGCAACTACAACGCCTGGCTCGACGCGCACGGCGACGCGTACGACTTCTTCGCCTCCGTCGACACCGATCACGTACCGATGCCCAACTATCTGGAGCGGATGCTCGGCTACTTCCGCGACCCGGACGTCGGCTTCGTCATCGGTCCGCAGGTCTACGGCAACTACGACACCTTCGTCACCAAGGCCGCCGAGTCCCAGCAGTTCCTCTTCCACGCGCTGATCCAGCGTGCGGGCAACCGGTACGGCGCGCCGATGTTCGTCGGCACCAGCAACGCGGTACGGATCACGGCGCTGAAGCAGATCGGCGGGCTGTACGACTCGATCACCGAGGACATGGCCACCGGCTTCGAGATGCACCGCGCCCGCAATCCGCACACCGGCCGCAAGTGGCGCTCGGTCTACACCCCGGACGTGCTGGCCGTGGGCGAGGGCCCGACCGCGTGGACGGACTTCTTCACCCAGCAGCTGCGCTGGTCGCGCGGGACGTACGAGACGATCCTCAAGCAGTACTGGAAGGGCTTCTTCTCGCTGCCCGCGGGCAAGCTCTTCAACTACACGATGATGATCATCTTCTATCCGATGTCCGCCATGAACTGGATCCTCGCCGCCCTCAGTTGCGCGCTGTTCCTGGGCATGGGCGCCTCGGGTGTGCAGATCGACCCCACGGTCTGGATGATGCTGTACGGCAACGCCTCCGCGCTCCAGATCGGGCTGTACATCTGGAACCGCCGGCACAACGTCTCGCCGCACGAGCCCGAGGGCTCCGGCGGCCTGGCCGGCATGGTGATGTCCGCGCTCTCCGCCCCGCTCTACGCCCGCTCGCTGATGGACGCCGTGCTGCGCCGCAAGAGCTCCTTCGTGGTGACGCCCAAGGGCGACTCGTCCAGCCCGGACACCCTCTTCGGCACCTTCCGCATCCACCTCTTCTTCATCCTGGTCTTCGGCGGCTCCATCGTGGCGTCGTTCGTCCTCGGCCACAGCCACCCGGCGATGCTCACCTGGGCCGCGCTGGCGCTGCTGATCACCGCGGCTCCGATCCTCGGCTGGCAGTCCACCGTGCGCGCGGAGAAGAAGAAGCGCCGGGCGGGCCCGCCGCCCGCGAGCGGCCCACCGGCCGGCGCCCCGCAGGCCGGGGCCCACTGGCCCGGCAACGAAGAGACCATGCAGATCGCCCTTGGGGGACGTAAACCATGAAGTACCGTCCGAGCCGCCGTACCCGCCGCATGGCGATCAGTACGGCGGTGGTTCTCGCGCTCGCGGGAGCGAACGGGCCGTGGCTGTACCGCTTCAGCACCGAGCGCTACCACGATTACAAGATCAACAAGCCGGAGTACAAGGCGGCCAACGGCCACTGGGACTTCCTGGACATCCCCTCCGAGTTCCGGATCAACACGATCCACGCGGCGCTGCTGCACACCGGCAAGGTGCTGCTCGTCGCCGGTTCGGGCAACAACCAGAAGAACTTCGACGCCAAGTCCTTCCGGTCGGTGCTGTGGGACCCGAAGTCCAACACCTTCAAGAACATACCCACGCCCAAGGACATGTTCTGTTCCGGCCACACCCAACTGCCCGACGGCAAACTGCTCATAGCCGGCGGCACCAAGCGCTACGAGAAGCTCAAGGGCGACGTCACCAAGGCCGGCGGCCTGATGGTCGTCCACAACGAGGACCCGGACAAGCCGATCACGCTGCCCGCGGGCACCAGATTCACCGGCAAGGCCAACGGCAAGACCTTCGTCACCAAGGACCCCGTGCTGGTGGAGAAGGCCACCAAGGTCTTCGACAAGAACACCGGGGCCTTCCTGCGCAACGACCCCGGACTCGGCCGGATCTACGTCGAGGCGCAGAAGTCCGGCACGGCGTACGAGACGGGCGCCGAGGACAACTACCGGATAGCCGGGCTGTCGGGCTCCGACACCCGCAACGTCTACGGGATCGCCCAGAAGCTCGCCCTCGACAAGAAGGACTTCCAGGGCATCCGGGAGGCCTACGAGTTCGATCCGGTGGCGGAGAAGTACATCACCGTCGACCCGATGAACGAGGCGCGCTGGTACCCGACGCTCACCACGCTGAAGGACGGCAAGGTCCTCGCGCTCTCCGGGCTGGACGAGATCGGGCAGATCGTCCCCGGCAAGGACGAGATCTACGACCCGAAGACCAAGAAGTGGACGTACACCGGCATCGTCCGGAAGTTCCCCACCTATCCGGCGGTCTTCCTGCTCAACGACGGCAAGCTCTTCTACTCCGGGTCCAACGCCGGCTACGGCCCGGCCACCGTCGGCCGCGCCCCCGGCGTCTGGGACCTGGCGACCAACAGGTTCACCAAGATCCCCGGCCTGAGCGACCCGGACAAGATGGAGACCTCGGCGACCGTACGGCTGCCCCCGGCCCAGGACGAGAAGTTCATGGTGATCGGCGGCGGCGGGGTCGGCGAGTCCGACAAGTCCAGCGAGAAGTCCCGGCTGGTCGACCTCAAGGACCCCGACCCCCGGTTCAAGGACGGCGCGTCCCTCGACGAGGGCACCCGCTACCCGAGCGCCTCCCTGCTCCCCGACGACTCCCTGCTGGTCACCGGCGGATCCAACGACTACCGGGGCCGCGGCGGCTCCGACGTCCTCCAGGCGCGGTTGTACGACGCGAAGTCGGACACCTACAAGCGGGTCGCGGACCCCGGGGTGGGGCGCAACTACCACTCCGGGTCGGTGCTCCTGCCGGACGGCCGGGTCATGATCTTCGGCTCCGACTCGCTCTACTCCGACAAGGCCAACACCCGGCCCGGCGTCTTCGAGCAGCGCATCGAGATCTACACCCCGCCGTACCTCTACCGCGACTCCCGGCCCGAGCTGACCGCAGGACCGAAAAGGATCAAGCGCGGCGGCACGGCCATGTTCACCACCAACCAGGCCGCGTCGATCAGGTCGGCGAAGCTGATGCGGCCGAGCGCGGTCACGCATGTCACCGACACCGACCAGCGCTCGGTGGCGCTGGACCTGAAGAAGACCGACGGCGGGATCTCGGTGACGGTGCCGAAGAACCGGGCGCTGGTGCCGTCCGGCTGGTACATGCTCTTCGTCACCGACGACAAGGGCACCCCGTCCGAGGGGACCTGGGTGGAGGTGCCCTAGCCGCGTGCCAGACCCAGGGCGTACGCGGGCCACCAGTCGCCCGCCTTCGGGCCGCCCCGGCAGTCGCCGTCCGACTCGCCGGGGCGCTTGATCCAGAGGTAGGCGTCGACCAGGTCGTCGCCTGTGGACGTCGTCGGCGCCTCGCCGAGGGCCCGGCCCGGCGGGTTGCACCAGTTCTCCTCGGGGGCGCCGGCGGTGTACGGGCCGTTGCCGTTGCGGCTGGTGTCGATGACGAACGGCTTGCCGCCGACCTTCGCCGACAGCTGCTTGCCGAACTCCTTGCTGACCTCGGTGGTCTGGAAGTTGGACACGTTCACCGCGAAGCCGTCGGCCGCGCCGATGCCCGCCCGTGCCAGCGGCTGGAAGAGCGCATCCGGGGTGTGCCAGCCCGCGTTGCCCGCGTCCAGGTAGACCTTGGTGCCCGGCAGCTCCTCGAGCCGCTCCACCGCACCCTTGAGCAGGTCGTAGCGCTCCTCGTGGAACTCCTGCGGGGTGCACCCGTCGACCAGGTGCAGCACCGCGTCCGGCTCCAGGATCACCGTCGCACCCCGGTCGCCGATGCCCTGGGCCACGCTCTCCACCCAGGCGCGGTACGCGTCCCCGTCGGCGGCGCCGCCCTTGGAGAACTGCCCGCAGTCGCGGTGCGGGATGTTGTAGAGGACCAGCACCGCTTCCCGGTGGGCCTTCTTCGCCGCCTCGGTGAAGCCCTTCGCCTCGGCCTCGGGGTTGTCCGTGCCGATCCACTCCCCGACCGGCTGCTCCGCGATGCGGCGGATCAGGGCGGCCTCCTTCTTCTTGCCGTCCTCGGTGTACCGGGCGACCTGCCGGGCGGCGTTCCCGTCGGGGTTGACCCAGTACGGATCGCTGCCCGCGGGCCGCTGGCCGATGGCCGCCGGGTTCTTGCCGTCCCCGCCGTCGCCGGAGCCGTCGCCGGACGAGGTGCATCCGGCGAGCAGCAGCGCGGCCCCCGCCACGGCCGTGGCCCCTCGCATGCCGAACCGGCCGTTGTGACTGCCGTACATCCACTCCCCCTCGGCTGCGACGGCGGTGCACTGTCGCATCGCCGTCCATCCTGGCACAGCGCCCGGGACCGGCCCGGTCCCTCCCGGCTTCGCCGCCGAGCCGTTACGGGTGGTTCACCACGCTCTGCCCGCACCCCTCGCCTGCGGAGGGTGACCGGTTATCGACGTACCGTCAGAAACCGGGTGGGCCGGAGGACTTCGTGCCCCTACAGTGGGGCGTGCGGCGGACCCGGCCGCCACCGACCTCCCGTGTCCGCGCCGGGCCACTCCCGCGGCCCGCGCCCCGCGGTCGAGGACCGGCCCGGACGGCGCCCGGGAAACCGGGCGGCCGGCCGGGCCGTGTACCGCGGATCAGCCGTCGCTCCGCGCACCGGCTGCCGCGCTCGCCTTCTCCTTCGCCTCGGCCCGCACCTTCTCGCGGGACTTCTCCCCGGTCAGATAGGCCGAGACGACGACGTTCGCGGTGTACGACTGCGAGGCGCGGTCGTAGGTGCCGCCGCAGGTGATCAGCCGCAGCTCCGCCCGGCCGTCCTTGCGGGGGCCGTACGCCTTCTGGGCGTCGAACCGCGCCCGGGTGAAGACCTGGACGTCGTCGATGGTGAACTCGGCGACCGTGCCGTCGTCCCGGGTGACCTCGACCTTGGCGCCGGGGCGGGCCGCGCTGAGCCCGTAGAAGACGGCGGGCTTGGTCTCGGTGTCGACATGGCCGACGAAGAGGGCGGGGCCCTTGGCGCCGGGCTGGGTGCCGCTGCCGAACCAGCCGACCGTCTGCGGCGTCTCGAAGGGCGGCGGCTCGATCGCCCCGTCCTTGTCCAGGCCCCGGGAGACGACGGGGGCCCGGATGCCGATCGACGGGATCTCGACGCTTTGCGGTGCCGCGCCCTCGATCGGGTCGTGGGCGGGGGGCAGCGGCACGCCGAGCGGGCGCCCGACCGCGGCGACATCGCCGGTGGTCGGGGCCGATCCGATGCCGGAGCCGTCGGTGATGCCGCGGCCCCAGAGCCACAGGCCCAGCAGGAGTACGGCCCAGGCCACTCCGGTGAGCAGCCTGCCGTGCCCCGCCGAGCGGTCCGAGGCGGACATGTCAGTCGGTGGCCGGGCGGCGACGGCGCGCGCTGCGGAACGCGACGGCGACGGCCGCGACGGCGGCCAGGGCGAGGCCGGTCACCGCGTGCACGGTGCCGGGTCCGTCCTGCTGGGCCTGTCCCGCGAGCACGGCGGTGCCGCCGCCGCCCGCGCGGACCGGGGCGATCGGCATGGGCCGGCTGCGGTGGGCGACGGTGAGGACGGCCGACACCTTGGTGTGCTTGTCGTCCTTGCAGATGGCCTGCACGTCGTAGTCGCCGGGCTCGGCGTCCGAGCGGATCCGGGCCTCGGCGAAGAGCGTCCTGCCGTCGCCGGGCGAGAACCGTGCCTCGGAGACGAAGGCGTCGGAGTTCCCCTTGGCCTCCTTGCCCTTGCAGCCGTCGACCTCCAGGTCGACCTCACCACCGGGGGCGACGGACGACGGGGAGACGGAGAGGGTGGCCCGGGACCGGGAGTCCCCGTGGCCGGAGCCGGATTCGGCCAGTGCGACGGACGCGGGCACCAGGGTCGCCGCGACCACCGCGGCGGCACAGAACGTAAGGGGTATTGAACGCATCGTGAACCTCCTTATGGCAGGTTCACCCGTCCGGGACGTTTCCGCATCCGCAGGGGCCGGGGCGCTGGGCCGGTGGAGTGTGCGCCGCTCCCCGGCCCCGGGCCCCGGCGAGGGCCCCCCGGATCAGCTCAGGTCGATGAGGTCGACCAGGTCCGCGATGGACTCCACCACCGTGGACGGCCGGAAGGGGTACTTGTCGATGTCGGCCACCGTGGTGAGCCCGGTGAGCACCAGGAAGGTCTGCATGCCCGCCTCCAGACCGGCCAGCACATCGGTGTCCATCCGGTCGCCGATCATGGCACTGGACTCGGAGTGGGCGCCGATCGCGTTGAGGCCGGTGCGCATCATCAGCGGGTTGGGCTTGCCCGCGAAGTACGGGGCCTTGCCGGTCGCCTTGGTGATCAGCGCGGCGACGGACCCGGTGGCGGGCAGCGGGCCCTCGGCGGAGGGGCCGGTCTCGTCGGGGTTGGTGCAGATGAAGCGGGCCCCGCCGTTGATCAGCCGGATCGCCTTGGTGAGCGCCTCGAAGGAGTACGTACGCGTCTCGCCGAGCACCACGTAGTCCGGCTCGTGGTCCGTGAGGACGTAGCCGATGTCGTGCAGCGCGGTGGTGAGCCCGGCCTCGCCGATGACGTAGGCCGTGCCGCCGGGCCGCTGGTCGTCCAGGAACTGGGCGGTGGCGAGCGCGGAGGTCCAGATGTTCTCGACGGGCACGTCCAGGCCCATGCGCTTGAGCCGGGCGTGCAGGTCGCGCGCGGTGTAGATCGAGTTGTTGGTGAGGACCAGGAACGGCAGGCCCGAGTCCCGCAGCCGCTTGATGAAGGCGTCGGCGCCGGGGATGGGGGTCCCCTCGTGGATGAGGACGCCGTCCATGTCGGTGAGCCAGGACGAGATCGGCTTGCGCTCTGCCATGTGGGACTCCAGTTGCCGTACGCCGGGTGCGGGGACGCCGGCGGCACCGCGCTGTGCAGCGCCGACGTCCCCGATTTTAGGCTGCTCGCCCCTCCGGCAGATACCGCCTGAGCTCGACGGACGGCATCCGCCGGTGATCAGCTGCCGGTGGCGGACTTCCAGGCGTCCACGTACGTGTCGAGGTGGGCGCCGATGTCCGACCAGTCCGCGTCGCCCAGCGCGGGCGTGACCCGCAGTTCCCGGACATCCGCCTTCACCCGGTGCCCGTCGACATCGACGTACAGCCGGTGCGTGGACCCGCGCCACTGGACCTCCGCGACCGTGCCGGCCAGCGCGTTGGGCCCGTCGCCGAGCCCCACCAGATGCGGCCGGACGCACAGCGTCGCGGTGGCCCCGCCGGCCACCGACCCCGTCGGCACCGCGAGCGCGCGGCCCGCGAACTCCACGGTGCCGGCGGGCTCCGCGACGGTGACCGGCAGCAGGTTCGCGTTGCCGACGAACGACGCGGTGAACTCCGTGCGCGGCCGCCGGTACAGCTCCTGCGGGGTGCCGCAGTCCCGGAGCCGGGCCCGGTCCATGACGGCGATCCGGTCGGCCAGGGTCAGCGCCTCGACCTGGTCGTGGGTGACGTACAGGATGGAGACGTCGGGCAGTTCCCGGTGCAGCCGGGCCAGTTCGGTGAGCATCCCGGAGCGCAGCTGGGCGTCGAGCGCGGAGAGCGGTTCGTCGAGCAGCAGGACGCCCGGCCGGATGGCGAGCGCGCGGGCGATGGCGACGCGCTGCTGCTGGCCGCCGGAGAGTTCGCGCGGGTAGCGCCTGGCGTACGCGGCCATGCCGACGAGTTCGAGCGCCTCCGTGACCCGCGCCGGGATCTCCGCCTTGTCGGCCTTCCGCGCCCCCAGCCCGAAGGCGACGTTGTCCTGGACCCGCAGATGCGGGAAGAGGGCGTACTGCTGGACGACCATGCCGATGCCGCGCCTGTGCGGCGGCAGGGCGGTGACGTCGCGGCCTCCGATGAACACCCGCCCGGACGCGGGCCGGACGAATCCGGCGACGGCGCGCAGGGCGGTCGTCTTGCCGGAGCCGGAGGGCCCGAGCAGGGCCATGACCTCGCCGGGTTCGACGGTCAGGTCGAGCCCGTCGAGCACGATGCTGCCGCCGTAGGCGACGCTGACCCGGTCGAACCGGATCCCGCCGCGGACGGCTTCGGCCCCGCCCGTCATGCCCCGGCCCGCGCGGTCTCGGCCCGCTCGATCAGACCGGGCAGTTCGGCGACGGAGCCGAGGACATGGGTGGCGCCGCTGCGGGTCAGCCGGTCCCTGTCATGGGCGCCGGTGAGGACGCCCGCGACGATGCCGGCCCCGGCGCGCACCCCGCTGAGCATGTCGTACGAGGTGTCCCCCGCGACGACGGTCCGGCGGACGTCGTCCACCGCCCCGGTGCGCAGGAGCGCGGCGAGGACCATGTCGGGGTAGGGGCGCCCGCGCCCGCCCGCGTCGGCGGGGCAGAGGGTCAGCGTGACCAGGTCCTGCCAGCCGAGCGCGGCGAGGATCGCGTCCTGGGTGGTGCGGGCGAATCCGGTGGACAGGACGACGGTCCGGCCCTGGGCCGTGAGGTGTTCGATGGCCTCGCGGGCGCCCGGGACCGGGGCGATGCGGCCGCCGTCGACCAGTTCTCCGTACGCCTCCTCGAAGGCGGTGTTGGCCCGCTGGGCGAGGGTCTCCTCGCCGAACAGATGACGGAAGACGGTGATCTTGGATTCGCCCATGGTGGCGCGGACGTGGGCGAGCTTCTCCGCGTGGTCGGCGGAGCCCGGCTCCACGCCGAGGCGGCCGGCCGCGGCGGCGAAGGCCTGCTCGACGAGGCCGCCGTCGGCGACGGTGGTGCCGGCCATGTCGAGGACGATCAGATTCAGCATGTCGTGTCGGGTCGTCGCGTCGTGGTTCAACGTCTTCACCAGCCCAGTTCGTCGGCGGTCGTTTCGGCTATGGCGGGAGAGCAGGTCATGCCGCGTCCGCCCGGTCCCGTGACCAGCCAGACGCCGTCGCGCACCTGCTGGCGGTGGACGACGCGGGAGGTGTCGGTGCACTGGGCGTAGACCCCGGCCCAGCGGCGGCGGATGCGCGGCAGCGGGCGGCCGAGGAAGGACTCGACGACCGCGGTGAGGTGTTCGTACGGCTCCTCGACGGTGTCGAAGGAGAAGGGGTGCTCGTACTCGTGGGTGTCGCCGATGGTCAGTCCGCCGTCGCGGCGCTGCACCATCAGGAGCTGCATGCGGTGCTCGGCGGCGGTGGGCGCCTGGGCCTGTCCGGCGTTCAGCTCGTCGAGCGCCTCGCCCCGGTAGGCCGGGTAGTAGCGGAAGCTGTCGGCGTCGGCGACGGAGGTGGTGAGCGGTTCGCCGAGCGGGGCGGTCTGCATCATCTGGAGGCGGACGCGCCGCACCGGCAGGTCCGGACCGGCCAGTTCGCGGACGAGGCCGCCGAGCCAGGCGCCGGTGGCGAGGACGACGGCGTCGCCCGTGTGCACGTCGCCGTGGTCGTCGCGGACGGACGCCGTGCCGGCCACCTCGCGCACCTCGCGTCCGCCGAGGTAGGTGTACCGGCCGGAGGCCAGCAGCTCCTGCTTGAGGGCGAGCTGGGCGGTGCGCGGCTCGACGGCCGCGTCCCGCTCGCACCACAGGGCGGCGGCGAACTCGCCGCGCAGGGCGGGGTTGAGGGCGCGGGCCTCGCCGGGGGTGAGCAGCTTGTAGCCGCGGGCCGCCGCGTCGGGGCGGGTGACGGCAGCCTCGGCGACGGCGAGCTCCCGCGCGGTGCGCACCGGGGTGAGCGAGCCGCAGGCCCGGAAGCCCAGACCGGGGACCCGCTCACCGAGCGACTCCCACAGCTCACGCGCCCGGAGCGCGGTCTCCAGCTCCTCGCCGCCGGCCCGGCCGCTGACCCAAATCTGTCCGAAATTGCGGAGGGATGCCCCGCGTGCCTCGCTCTCGCGCTCGATCTGTACGACCTCGTGGCCGCGGTTCACTGCGTGCCAGGCGTGCATGGTTCCCACCACGCCGGCTCCTACGACGATGACTCTCACGACGGCCACGCTCCTCGGGGCGGATGGCCCGCGCGGATCGGGACGGCAACGGGAAGGTGAACCGGACCCCAAACCTGGACTAGACCCGTTATCTTTCCGTGATGAGAAACGGCGGCCGATGCGCCTGCGGACCGCTCAGCCGCGTCCGCTCAGGTGAGTGGTGAAGGAGAACCGGTCGCCCCGGAACAGCGTCCGTACGCGCTCCAGCGGCCGCCCGTCCGTGTCCCGGGAGATCCGGTGGATCAGCAGCATGGGCAGGGCGGGCGGGGTGCCGATGAGCAGCGCCTCGCGCGGGGTGGCGAGCACGGTCTCGATGCGCTCGTCCGCGTCGCCGAAGGCGATCCCGAGCCGGTCGTGCAGATACGCGTAGAACGACGAGTCGGGGTCGAACTTCTCCGCCAGGTCGGGCACCCGGGCGACACTCACGTACGTGCTCTCCAGGCCGACCCGGTCGTCGTCGGCGAGCAGCACGCGCTCCAGGTGCCAGACCGGCTCCCCGCGCGCCACCCCGGTCTCGGCGGCCAGCGCCTCAGGGCAGGGGAACTGTTCGAGCCCGATGAGGTGACGGCCCGGGGTGCGGCCCTGCCGGCGTACGCCCTCCGTGTAGCTCGCCAGCGAGAGCGGCTGTTCCAGCTTCGGCCCCGCGACGACGGTGCCCCGGCCCTGCCGGGCAAGCCGTCCCTCCAGGAGCAGTTCGCGCAGCGCCTGGCGCACGGTCTCGCGCGACACCTCGTAGCGCACGGCGAGATCGCGCTCCGGCGGCAGCATGCCGCCCTCGCCCAGCTCGTCGACGAGAAGGGAGACTTGGGCCTTGACCGCGTAGTACTTCGGAATGCGGCCGTGCTCCGGGATGCCGGAGCGGATCGGTGCGCCAGGTGCCTGGCCGTGCGGGTAGTCCACGTCCCGATCGTGGCAGACGGACATGAACTCCGGTGGTCACGGCGGTGCGCGACGGCCGAAAGGCGACGGTGTGCGGGGGCCGCGCGGTCAGCGGGGGTCGCGGCGCGTCCGGCGGGTCGCCACCACGACCGCGCCGCCGCCGATGAGGAACGTGGTGAAGGCGAGCGCGGGCAGCTTCACGGGGACGGAGAGCCCGGTGCCGGCGAGCTGCGGAACCCTGGCCGGATCGCGGCCGGGCGCGACCGGGCGGGCGGCGCCGCCGGGGCGGGTGGGGCGGAAGTCGGGCCTGCCGGGGGCCTGGCCGGTGAGGCGGCCCCCCTCGTTCTCCCTGCCCGGCATCTCCTTGCCCTCCTTGCCCGTACCGCCCACCTCGCCGGTCACCCAGGGCTCACCCGGTTCATCCGTCACGCCGCTGTCCGTCCCGTCCTCGTCGCCGCTGTCCTCGCCGTGGTCCTCGACCACCGTGAACGGATAGTCCTCGGACTCCCCGACCCACTGCCCGTCGCCGTCCCTGCGCGCGGCATCGCCGTCGCCCTTCCCGCCGCCGGGGTGCTGCCGCTGGACGATCGCGGCGTTGGCGGTGATCCGGCCGGGGCTGGTGTCGGAGGTGAACGCCAGCCGGACCTGGACGGTGACGGTCCGTCCGGCGGGCACGGTGAAGCCGCCGAAGGAGTCGTCGCCGTCGCCGCCGAAGACCCCGATGTGCTCGTCGCGGTCGGTGGTCTCCCAGCTGACGCGGTGTTCGACGCCGGGGTGGGACCGCTCGGAGAACTCCAGCTGGATCTGGTCGGCGGTCAGCGCCCGGTCCTCGTCGGTGAGGACCAGGACCGGATGGATCGAACGGCAGGACTCTGAGGTCCTGTTCGTCAGGTCGAGGAACCAGGTGCCGTATCCGCCGCCGGAGGCGTAGGTGTCCGGGCCGCCGTGGATGCGGGTGTCGATCGGGAACTCGGTGGCCCCGGGCTCACCGCAGGCGGGCTGCTGATCGGCGGTGACGGACCCGGGCACGGCCGCCGGGGTCAGACTGGCCGCCGCATTGCGCTGCGGCGCGGCGGACGCGGTCGTCGCCCCGCCGAGCACGACGGCGGGCATGACGCTGGCGGCGGCCAGCCCGAGCGCGAGCCCGTGCCCGTGCCGCGGCCGGCCTGCGGCAGGGGGTGGCGGCGAGGGGGGACGCGACGGGGCGGGTTCGCCGGGGTGCTCGGGGGACGGGGGTGCCGGGGGCGGTGTCGGGGACATGGCGGGGCAGCCTTCACTTCTCGCGGAAACGGTCGGCTCGCCCCGGACCCGGAGTTCACCGGCTGGGCCGCGAGACTCCCACGCGCGCGCGGGACGCCTGCGGCAGGCGTGCCGCAGGACCCCTCGTCCGGCCGCCGGGAAACGCCCGATCAGCCCATTTCCGTACGGTCGGGAAACCCGTCGGCGCGACCGCCCTGCCGGCTCCCGCTCCCGCCCCGTCGCCGCCCGGCTCCGGGCCTGGGGCGTGTCGTCGAACTGGCGTCGTCGCCCGAAGGGCGGCCTCGCGGCGTCAGGTGCTTCCCTGGGCTCCCGGCTTCGCTCGACCAGGGGAGACCCCACGCCTCGGCATGCCGGCCCCAGACCCCGGTACGTCCAGTACAGGGGCCTGGGGCCGGTGCGGCGAGAGTGCGTGCATGGCGCCGCCCGGCAGACGCCAGTTCGACGACACGCCCTAGGACGGGTCCGGGTCCGCGCCGCCCACGCGGCCGAACAGCGGGGCGAGGATCAGCTGGGCCGCGCCCTCGGCGACCGCGTGGTCCCCTCCCCCGGCGGCGAGCACCGGGACCGGCACCCCGCCGGCGCCGTCGCGGCGGGCCCGCTCGTCGAGCACGGCCCGCACCCCCCGGACGTACGCCTCGGGGTCGGCGGCGACGGTACGTCCGCCGAGCACCACCCGGTCGATGTCGAGCAGGCCGACCAGGTTGGCGGCGCCGGTGCCGAGCACCCGGGCGGCCTCGGCGGCGTCGCCCCGGCCCACGGCGGCGAGGCACAGGGCTTCGAGGCAGCCGCGTCCGCCGCAGCCGCACTCCACCCCGTCCAGCTGGACCGTCTGGTGGCCGAACTCCCCGGCCCCGGTCCGCGCCCCCCGGTGCAGTTCGCCGCCGAGCACCAGCCCGGCGCCGAGGCCGGTGCCGAGATGGAGGTAGGCGAAGTCGGCGGGGCCCGCCGCCTGGAGGGCGAGGCCGAGTGCGGCGGCGTTGGTGTCCTTGTCGATGACGACGGGCAGCCCGGTCCGCGCGGCCAGCGCGTCCCGGACGGGGTAGCCGTCCCACTGCGGGAAGCCCGTGACGCGGTGCAGCACCCCGCCCCGGTGGTCGAGCGGTCCCGGTATCGCGACCCCGGCCCCGAGCACCGGCAGCGCCCCGTCACCCCGCACGGCGGCGACCGCTCCGGCCGCCGCGCCGAGCACCTCGTCCGCCGGGGCGCCGAAGTCCAGCGGGGCCGTACGGCTCGCGACCACCGCCCCCGCGAGGTCGACGAGCACCACGGTCAGCTCGTCGCGGTCCAGCTGCAGCCCCACCGCGTTCCCCGCCTCCGGCACCAGCCGCAGGACGGTCCGGGGCTTGCCGCCCGTGGAGGCGCGGCGGCCCGCGTCGGCGGCCAGCCCCTCGGCCCGCAGCCGTGCGGTGATCTTGCTGACGGCCTGCGGGGTGAGCCCCGTCCGCTCGGCGAGCTCGATCCGGCTGATGCCGCGCCCGCCCGCGCCGCGCAGCAGATCCAGCACGAGCGCCGCGTTGTGGCTGCGCAGGGTCGGCAGGTTCGCGCCGCTGTTGCTCCTGTTCACCCGCCCATTGTCCCCCGCGCTTGCACTTTGGCAACAGCGTTGCCAAAGTGGAACCATGACTGACCACGCGACTCACGCGACCTCCGGACCGTCCGGGTCCCCCCTGCGCGTCGGACTCGTCGGCTACGGCCTGGCGGGCTCCGTCTTCCACGCCCCGCTGATCACCGCGACCGAGGGCCTCGTCCTGGACACGGTCGTCACGTCGAACGAGGAGCGGCGCGAGCAGGCCCGCGCCGCGTATCCCGGCGTACGGTTCGCCGCCTCGCCGGACGAGCTGTGGCAGCGGGCGGACGAGCTCGACCTGATCGTGATCGCCTCGCCCAACAAGACCCATGTCCCGCTCGCGAGGGCCGCGCTCGAAGCCGGTCTCCCGGTGGTCGTGGACAAGCCGGTGGCCGGCACGGCGGCCGAGGCGCGGGAGCTGGCGGCGCTGGCCGAGGAGCGCGGGCTGCTGCTCTCGGTCTTCCAGAACCGCCGCTGGGACAACGACTTCCGCACCCTGCGCGCGCTGATCGCGGACGGCGAGCTGGGTGAGGTGCAGCGCTTCGAGTCCCGCTTCGAGCGGTGGCGCCCGCAGCCGAAGGGCGGCTGGCGCGAGTCGGGCGACCCGGAGGAGATCGGCGGGCTGCTGTACGACCTGGGCAGCCATGTCGTCGACCAGGCCCTGGTGCTGTTCGGCCCGGCCGTGCGGGTGTATGCGGAGTCGGACGTACGGCGGCCGGGCGCGGCGGCGGACGACGACACGTTCGTGGCGATCACGCATGCGAACGGGGTGCGCTCGCATCTGTACGTCAGCGCGACGACGGCCCAGCTCGGCCCGCGCTTCCGGGTGCTCGGCTCCCGTTCCGGCTATGTGAAGTACGGCCTCGACCCCCAGGAGGCCGCCCTGCGCGAGGGCGCCCGCCCGTCGGCGGACGAGCCGTGGGGCCTGGAGGGCGAGGAGCTGTGGGGCCGGGTCGGCTCGGGCGAGTCCCCGCTGACGGGGGGCGGCACCCCGGTCCGTACGCTGCCCGGCGACTACCCCGCGTACTACGCGGCGGTCGCCGACGCGGTGCGCGGCAAGGGCGACAATCCGGTGACCGCGCTCCAGGCGGCCGAAACGCTGGACGTACTGGAGGCGGCGCGCCGCTCGGCCCGCGAGGGCATCACGGTCACCGTGCGCCATGAGGAGATCTCCGCATGAACCCCACCGCTCCGACCATCTCCGAGCTGATCGCCCAGGAGCGCAGGCTGACGCTGCCGCACTTCGGCTACGACGACGCGTACGCGCTGGGCGGTCTGCTGGTCGCCCTGGCCCGGGAGCGGCACGCGCCGGTCGCGATCGACATCCGGCGCGGGGCGCAGCAGCTCTTCCATGCCGCGCTGCCGGGTTCGAGCGCGGACAACGACGCGTGGATCGACCGCAAGCGCAAGGTCGTCGAGCGGTACGGCGAGAGCTCGTACCTGGTCGGGACGCGGTTCCGGGCCAAGGGGACGACGTTCGACGAGGCCTCGCGCCTGGACCCGGACATCTACGCCGCGCACGGCGGCTCGTTCCCGATCGCGGTTGAGGGCGCGGGCGTCATCGGCTCGGTCACGGTCTCGGGCCTGCCGCAGGCGGAGGACCACGCCCTGGTGGTCGAGGCCCTGGAGCAGTTCGCGACGAAGATCAGCGGCTGAGACGCCCGGAGGGGTGGGCCCGCCTCGGCGGCGGCCCACCCCTCCGACGTTTCACCGACCTCACACCCTAGGCGTCCTTCAGCTCCTGCCGCTGCCGGCCCAGCCCCGGAATCTCCAGCTCCACGACGTCGCCCGCCCGCAGATACGGCTTCGGCTCCGGCTGCCCCATCGCCACCCCCGCCGGCGTCCCGGTGTTGATCACATCGCCCGGATAAAGCGTCATGAAGTGGCTCAGATAGCGCACGACCTCGCCGACCGGGAAGATCTGGTCGGCCGTCGTGCCGTCCTGCCTCAGCTCACCGTTGACCCAGAGCTTCAGCGGCAGCGCCTGCGGGTCGGCCACCTCGTCGGCCGTCACCAGCCACGGCCCCAGCGGGTTGAACGTCTCGCAGTTCTTGCCCTTGTCCCACGTGCCGCCGCGCTCGATCTGGAACTCGCGCTCGGAGACGTCGTGCGCGACCGCGTATCCGGCGACGTGCGCGAGGCCCTCCTCGGCGGACTCCAGGTAGCGGGCGGTGCGCCCGATGACGACGGCGAGCTCGACCTCCCAGTCCGTCTTCACGCTGCCGCGCGGCACGAGCACCGTGTCCTCGGGCCCGACGACCGTGTCCGGCGCCTTGAAGAACAGGATCGGCTCGCCCGGGATCTCCGCGCCGGTCTCCGTGGCGTGGTCGTGGTAGTTCAGCCCGATGCACACGATCTTGCCGATCCGGGCGAGCGGCGGACCCACCCGCAGCCCCTCGGCACCGAGCGCCGGCAGCTCGCCGGGGGCGGCCGCGGCGGCCCGCACCCGCGCGAGCGCGTCCTCGTCGGCGAGCAGCGCGCTGTCGATGTCGGGGACAACTCCCGACAGGTCGCGCAGGGTTCCGTCCTCGTCCAGCAGGGCCGGTCGTTCCGCGCCTGCCGTACCCACACGAAGCAGCTTCAAGGTCTTACTCCCCTTGGTCGGGATCGGGGCCCGTCGGATGGGTGGCGGCCATCGCAGGCTTGTCCGATCCTCCAAGACATCCGATCACTCCGCAAGACCCTGTTCACACACTGGACCGGCGCACTTGCCGGCGCGATTACGCCGCGGTGGCCATGGCGGCACCGGCGGCCGGCATGTCGCGGTACAGGTAGGCCCGTTCGATCGCGGTCCAGGTGGTGCTGGTGACGACGTACAGCGCGGCGGCCAGCGGCACGAAGGCGACGGTGAAGAGCGTGAAGAAGGACATCAGCGGCATCACCTTGGCCATCGCCCCCATGCCCGGGACCGGCTGTCCGTCGGGTCCGGTGGCCGGGGTGACCGGGTTGGCGGCCATCTGGCGCTTCGTGCGCCCGTAGTTGAACGTGGCGACCGCGGCGACGATCGCGAAGAGCCCCACGTAGACGAGGCCCTGCGCCCCGAACATCCCGCCGTTCGCGAGCGCGTCGTGCCAGCGCTCGCCGAGCGGGGCGCCGAAGAGCTGGTGGCCGAGGAGTTCGTTGGCGTCGGCGCCGATCCTCTGGCTGGAGAAGAGGTGGTAGAGCAGGAAGAAGGCCGGCATCTGCAGGAGGCTCGGCAGGCAGCCGGAGAGCGGCGAGACCTTCTCCGCCCTGTGCAGCTCCATGAGCGCCTTCTGCATGCGCTCGGGGTTCTTGGCGTGCTTCTTGCGCAGTTCGGCGATCTGCGGCTGGAGCCGGCGCTGCGCCTTCTGCCCGCGTGCGGCGGCCCGCGACAGGGGGTGCACGGCGAGCCGGACAAGGGCGGTGAACAGGACGATCGCGGCGGCGGTGGACGCGTTCTGGAAGAGCGGGTGGAGCAGGTCGGCGAATGCGCCGACCAGGCCGGCGAATGCGGACATGAAGGCGGACATGGGTGAGCCCTCCGGGGGTCTCGTCGTGCCGGGAAGCCCGGACAGTGCCGGGAAGTGGATCAGCTTCGGCATGACGATCCGCGCGGGGCGCCCGCGCACGCGCACAGCTCAGGGGTGTGCGTACCGGGATCCGTGAAGAGGCAGGAGGAAAGAGCCCTACGCGGCCGTCAGGAGGACACGGCCGGGGGCTCGGGGGCGCCGGCGCCCCTTGGCGTCGGGATCCCGCTGCGGCAGGAACGCGGTGCGTTTCTCCCGGTCGCGCATGGCGGTGCGGACCCGGGTGCGGGGCACCGGGGCGGCGCAGCGCGCGCTGATGACGGAGCAGGCGACGAGTGCGGTCCCGGCGGCCGCGGTGGCGGCGAGCGCGACGGCGGCGGAGAGGCTGCCGCCCTCGGCGAGCAGGACCTCGGTGAGGAGGAAGAGCAGGAGCCCGGCGGGCCGCAGGACACGGGCGAGGCCACCGCGCATGCGGTCCACGGCGCGTGCGTCCATGGTTCCTCCCCCTTCCGCTTCCGTCCCGGGCCGGCCTCGGGAGCAAATTCCCGGGCTCTTCGACCATTAACCGTTATACACGATCGGCTTCCAGGGGCAGCAGGAGTCGACGGGGGGCGCGCAGGGCGCGGGCGACCGGGTTGCCGGTCTCCGTGTCGAGCCCCGCCCCCGGCCGCATCTCGACGTCCTCGGGCGGTACGGGGAGGGCGCAGGCCGGGCATTCGCCGTACGCGCCCAGCTCCGTACCGCAGGCGGCGTGGACGAAGACGCGCATCGGGAGGGTGCCCGGGACGTGGTCGCGGCCCCAGGAGCCGAGGGAGCGGACGACCGGCCAGAGCGCCTTGCCGCTGCCGGTCAGGACGTACTCCTCGCGCGGCGGCGACTCCTGGTAGCGGCGCTTCTCCAGGACGCCGGCCTCGGTGAGGGAGTGGAGCCGGGTGGCGAGGACGGCGCGCGGGACACCGAGGTGCACGAGGAAGTCGTTGTACCGGCGCACGCCGTAGAAGGCGTCGCGCACCACGAGGAGCGTCCAGCGCTCGCCGATCACTTCCAGGGCGCGGGCGATGGAGCACTGCTGGTCCGCGTAGTCCTTGCCGAGAGCCATGAGGTCACTTTACTCCTCCTCGGTTCGATGAATGAACCAACCGTGCTAGCGTCGGCACCACCGAGTAGGTTCAATCACCGAATCGCTGAATTCAGTGACCGAACTACTGGATTCATTGACCGAACTACCGGGTTCGATGACCAAACCGACGAGCCCAGTCACCGCATCGACGCGCGCCGGGAGCGACGCCATGACCCAGCCCGTACGCCCGCAGCCCGTCCGGCCCTCCCCGGCGCGACCGGGCACCGCACCACCACCGGCGCACCGCCCCGGCCCGACCCTCGCGGTCACCGCGGCGGCCACCACCGTGGCGCTGATGAACTACACCTCGCCGATGACCACCGTCCCCGGCATCTCCGCCGCACTCGGCACCCCGCCCACCGGCCAGGCCTGGCTGCTGAACGGCACCCCGCTCGGCCTCGCCGCGGTCCTCCTGGTCGCGGGCAGCCTGGCCGACGACTACGGACGCCGCAGGCTCTTCCTGATCGGCACGCTCGCCCTCGGGCTGACCACCGGGCTCGGCGCCCTCGCGACCGACACCCTCACCTTCACGCTGGCCCGGGTCGCGCAGGGGGCGGCGAGCGCCGCGATCCTGGCGACGAGCCTCGGGCTGCTGGTCGGGGCGTTCCCGGCCGGTCACGCCAGGATCAGGGCGACGGGGATATGGGGCGCGTTCGTGAGCGCGGGCATCGCGCTCGGCCCGCTGCTGGCGGGCTCGCTCGGCTCCGTCGACTGGCGGCTCACGTACGCCGTGCTGGGTCTGGCCGCGCTCGGCACGGCCGCCTTCGCGTCCCGGGCGCTCACCGAGTCCCGGGCTCCGCGCGCCGGCCGCCCCGATCTGGCGGGCACGGTGGTGCTCGGCCTCGCGATGACCTCGCTGCTGACCGCGCTCACACTCGGCCGGGAGGGCTGGCTGCGCGCCCCGGTCGGGCTGCTGCTGCTCGCCTCGGCCGTCCTGGTCCTCGTGTTCGCCCGGGTGGAGCGGCGGGCGGCGGCCCCGCTGATCGAGCTGTCCCTGCTGCGCAGCCGCCCCTTCCTGGCCTCGTCGGCCGGCGGTCTCTTCACGGGCCTCGCGGTGATCGGCCTGTTCAGCTGTCTGCCGACGCTGCTCCAGCGGGCGCTGGGACTCTCGGCGCTCGGCTCGGCGTGGCTGTTCCTGCTCTGGTCCGGTACGGCGTTCCTGGTGGCGCTCCAGGCGCGCCGGCTGACGGGCCGGGTCGCGGCGCGCCACCAGCTCGCGGCGGGGTTCGTCCTGCACGCGGTGGCGGTGCTGTCGCTGCTGGGCGTGCTGGACGCGGACACGCACCCGGGTGCGGCGGTGTGGCTGAGGCTGCTCCCGGCCCTGGTCGTCTCGGGCATCGGCAGCGGGCTGCTGAACGCGGCGCTGCCCCGGCTGGCGGTCGAGTCCGTACCGCCGGAGCGGGCGGCGATGGGGTCGGGCGCGAACAACACGGCCCGCTACATCGGCTCGTCGGCGGGCGTGGCCCTGACGATCGCCGTCGCCACGACGGGCTCGGGGGCGGACGGGGCGCTGCTGCTGTCGGTGGGGCTGGCGCTGGTGGCGACGGCCGGCGTCCTGCTGTTGCGCGACCGCCGCGCCTGACGGCGCACGGGCGCCGCACCGGCCCCACGCACGATCCTCACGCCGGCCCCGGCACACTCGTGCTCACGCCACCGGTGCCGGCTCCAGCTCGTCGCGGGCGAGCACGTCCTCGTCCGGCCGGTCGTCGCGCTCGCGCGGACCCGCGTACGTCACCGCCAGCGCGACGGCCAGATTGGCGCCGAGCGCGACGATGCCCGCGTTCACGCCCCACACCGGATCGTGCTCCGTGAACACGAACCCGCACACCACCCCCACCCCGACGACCAGCCCGCTCATCGCCCCGAGCAGCGTCAGCCGCCGCCACACCAGACCCAGCAGCACCATGGGGAGCAGCTGCGCCATGCCCTCGTACGAGATCAGCGAGAGCCGGACGAGGGTGTTGGGCGCGGTGTACGTGAGCAGGAGCGCCAGGCCGCCCGCGACCACGACGACCAGCTGGGCGGCGCCCTTCTGCCGCCGCTCCCAGCGCGGGACGAGCGAGAGCACGCTGCGCCCCCACATCGTGCCGATGACCAGCATGAAGACGGCCATGGGCACGATCGACGACAGGGCGGCGGCGACGCCGATGATCCCGACCGACCAGGCGGGCAGCGAGTCCACGACGAGCTTGAACAGGGCGAGGTTGGACTCGGCGCCGACGAGCCCCGGCACGACGAAGAGGGCCGCCATGCCGAGCAGCATGGGGACGAACAGCAGGACGTTGTAGGCGGGGAGCCACATCGCGTTGCGCCGCAGGACGTCGGCGTTCTTGGCGCCGAGGTAGCCGGCGACGGTGGTCGGGAAGATCACCACGGTCAGGGAGTTGAGGAACGAGGTGGTGACGAACCACGCCTGCCCGAGCCCGCTGTCCCCGTGCCCCGGGAAGGTCAGCCACTCGCTCTTCTCGGTGACGAGCCGGTCGAGGAAGGGCCCGTACCCGTCGAAGTAGTGCATCGGTACGTAGACGGCGAGGAAGCCGAGCGTGACGATGACCAGCACGTCCTTCAGCACGGAGACCCACGCGCTGCCGCGCAGCCCGCTCACCACCACGAAGCCGGTGGTGACGGCGAAGGCGATGAAGTAGGCCCAGTCCAGGCTGATGGCGCCGTAGGAGATCGTCGAGACGACCACGCCCATGCCGGTGATCTGGAGCTGGATGTACGGGAGCAGGAAGACGGTCGCGAGGACGGCGACGAGCGCCCCGAGCCAGGGCCGCCCGAAGCGGTGCGCCACCATGTCGGTGATCCCGACGAGTCCGTGCCTGCGCGCGTACCCCCAGAGCAGCGGCCCGACGACATAGCCGACGGCGTAACCGCAGGACATGTACGCGACCACGTACAGGACCGGCGCCCCGTAGTTGTAGCCCCAGCCGGCGGCGCCGAGGTAGCTGAAGCTGGTGTAGCCCTCGCCGGCCATCAGCACCCAGATGAACACGGTCCCGAGGCTGCGCCCGCCCACCGACCACTCGGCGAGCCCGCCGCCCTCTCCCCCGCGCCGCCCGCGCACGGCGAGCAGCCCGAGCGCCACGGTGGCGACCATGAAGACCCCGAAGACGGAGGTCGCGACGGCGGCGTTCACCGGCGGTCACCCCGCCGGGTCAGCCACACGGCGACGGGGGTCAGCACGGTCGCCCCGAGCAGCCAGAAGAAGAGGAACGGCAGCCCGAGGACCACGGGACGGACCCGGTTCACGAACGGCAGCGCCCCCAGGTAGAGCACGTAGGGGACCAGCAACCACAACAACTGCGGACGACGTCTCAGCACGTCAGGGAACCTTAGAGGGTCCTGCCGCCCGGTGTTCGGCCCCGCCCCGCACACCCGTCAGCTTCCCCCACACCACGAGCCGGTAACGGGAGGTGAATTCGGGCGTGCAGGTGGTCAGCGTCAGATAGGACCCGGCCGTCCGGTAGCCCGCGTACGGCTCGATGTTGCTGCGCGGCACGGCGGCCACGACCCCGCTGTCACCGGGCGCGGTCCGGTCGAGGGTCTTGTCGACGGTGTACGTGTACACGGCGTCGCGGGTCTCCACGGTGATCCGGTCGCCGGACCGCAGCCGGTTGATGTAGCGGAACGGCTCTCCGTGGGTGTTGCGGTGCCCGGCGAGCGCGAAATTCCCGCTGCCGCCGGGCTGCGCGGTGCGCGGGTAGTGGCCGACGTACCCCTTGTCGAGGACGCCGCGCTTGCCGATGCCCTCGGCGACGGGGGCGGTGAGTCCGATGCGCGGGATACGGAGGACGGCGTACGCCTGGTCGTGGCGGGGAGCGCGGGCGGCGGGCTTCCGCGGCGCGCCGCCGTTGGCCGCGGGACTGCCGCCCGCGGCGGGACTGTCCTCCGCGGGCGCGGCACCGGGGGAAGGCGGGCCGGGCACCCCCGCTCCCTCCCTCTCCCCCTCCCCCCAGTCCCGCTCCAGGGAGCGCACGGTGCGGGAGGCGTCGGCGCGGGCCTGCCGGTTGGTCCACCACAGCTGATGGGCGACGAGCAGCAGCAGGACGACCCCGAGGGTCATCACCAGCTCCGCGCCCGTCCACAGCCCGCGCGCGGCCAGCCGCCTGCCACGCGGGTCGCGCTGCACCACCACCGGTATCCGCTCGGCCACGGCCCGCACGATAGGCCCGGGACCCGCAACTCACCAGAGCCGTAACAAGGCTCACGCTCCCGCACCACTCCCCGGAGCCGGAACAAGCCTCCGTCCCGTGGGCGTACAGCAGTACGGTGTGGTTCATGCGCCCCGACACGCCTGCCGACCACACCACCGAAGCCGAGCGCCTGCTGCGCACCGCGGCGCAGTATCCCGAGGACCACGAACCGCTGCTCCTCCAGGCCGCCGCCCATCTGGAACTCGCCGGCGACCGCGCTCGCGCCACCACGCTCTACGACGAACTGCTCAGCGACCCCGACACCGAACACCCCCACCTGGTCAAGGCGCTCAACGCGGCCAACCTGTGGGAGTACGGGCACGAGGCGGAGGCCCGCGCGATCATCGACGGGATCCGCGCGGCTGGCCCGCTGGAGGCGGCTCCCTGGGAGATCGCGGCCGAGACGCTGGAGGCCCACGACGAGCTCGAAGCGGCCCACGACTACTTCTCGACGGCCCTCACCCTGCTCATCGCCCCGGGCGAGGAAGTCCCGTACGCCACCCAGTCGCTGCTGACCGGCCGGCACCGGGTGCGCAGGCTGATGGGCGTCACGCACGACGCCTGGGACGAACTGGCGGACGCGCTGCACACGGCGGCGGTCCCGCTGGACGAACTGCACGACCCGAAGCGGCTGTGGTCGCTGGGCTCCTCGGACCCGGGCGAGCTGAAGGCCGAGATCACCCGGCTCCGCGCGGAGCTGGGCACGTACCGCACGGCCCTGTCCCGCCCCTTTCCGGTGGCGGTGCTGCACTGGCCGGAGGACGAACTGCGCGAACTCCTGGCCGCGTACCCCGGACTCGCCTCGGAGTACGTCTCCCACGCGGACCACCTGGCCCGCCTGGAGGCGGCCCTGCGCGACCTCCATGCGACGGGGACGCCGAACCTCGGCATCGTGACGGGCACGGTCCCGTCGTACGAGGCGTTCGCCGCCTCCGAGGCCGCCTCCCCGGCGGACCCGGACCTGCTCCCCCAGTACGCCACGACCCTGGCCGCCCGGGGCCGCGCGGTCCCGTGGCCGCCGGCGAGGAGCGCGGCCTGCTGGTGCGGCTCGGGCCGCTCGTACCGGGACTGCCACGGGGGCGCGTAGCGCGGGGGCGGCCGAAATCCCGTGGGCGGGCCCCCGCCCGCCTCCGTAGGCTGCCCCCCATGCCCGAACTCCAGCGCCTGCGGCCGGACCACGCCCCGGCCCTCCTCGCCTTCGAGCGGGAGAACCGCGCGTTCTTCGCGGCCTCGGTACCGGACCGGGGCGACGCGTACTTCACCGACTTCGCGTCCCGCCACGAGTCCCTCCTCACCGAACAGGCCACGGGCACCTGCCACTTCCATGTCCTGGTGGCGCAGGACGGCGGAGAGATCCTGGGCCGGTTCAACCTGGTGGACATCGCGTCCGGCACGGCCGACCTGGGCTTCCGCCTGGCGAAGAAGGCCACGGGCCGGGGCCTGGCCACAACGACGGTCCGCCACCTCTTCACGCTCTGCACCGACAGCTACACCCTCACCACTCTCCGCGCGGCGGCCGCGATCACCAACACGGCATCCCGCACCGTACTGACCCGCACGGGGTTCGTAACGACGGGCGAAAAGGTCACCTTGTCGGGAAAGCCGGGCTTGTTCTATGCACGCGACCTGCTGACGGAATCGCGGCTGCCCTCCTGAACAGCCGGAGACAGCCGACCGACACCGGTTGGCGCGAGGCGATTTCGCCGTCATCGATCACGAAGAGCGCGGGGCGTAGGAGACTTGGCAGTGATGAACACCGCCAAGCCGTCGTCACCCGGCGTCTCCGCCCGAATGAGCCGCCAAGCGAGTCGCGACACCGCGCCCGAGGTGGCCGTCCGGAAGCTGTTGCACGCGTCCGGTTACCGGTACCGCCTCAACGAGCGGGTACCCCACATGTCCCGACGTACGATTGACATCGCCTTCACGCGGGCCAAGGTGGCGGTGTTTCTGGACGGGTGCTTCTGGCACGGCTGCCCCGATCACGCGACGCAACCGAAGTCGAACGCCGAGTGGTGGCGGCAGAAGCTCGACCGCAACATGGCACGGGACACGGAGACCACCGCCCATCTGGTCGCCGAGGGATGGACGGTCCTGCGCTTCTGGGAGCACCAGCCCCCGGCGCAGGTCGCCGAACAGGTAGCGGCAACCGTGGATCGCAAGAAGTCCGCCGAGCGGGCAGGACGGGGGAGCGGGGGCTCATGAGTGGATTGCGGTTCGTAGATGTGTGCGCAGGGGCCGGCGGGCTGGCCCTCGGGCTCGAACAGGCCGGATTCGAGCCCGTACTGCTTCTGGACAACAAGCCCGTGGCCTGCGAGACGCTGCGCGCCAACCGACCCCGGTGGAACGTCGTGGAGATGGACCTTCTCGACTTCGTTCCTGACGAGCACCCACACACCTACGATGTCGACCTGCTGTCCGCCGGGCTGCCGCGCGTGAGATCGAGCGCGACCGCGGGAAGAGTCGGGACGGACGTGGAGGAGCGTCTCCTGGAAGCAGCGATCCTCCTCGCGCACTCGATCCAGCCGCGCGCTCTGATCATCGAGAACGTGCCCGGCCTCGTCTACGCCTCGGCGTTCGAGACCTTGCGCGGCTTCGTCCGCAAGGAACTGGAGCACCTCGGGTACCGGCTGCACTGGTTCGTACTGAACGCGGCGGACTTCGGCGTACCGCAGGACCGGAAACAGGGAGTGCTCGTCGCTCTCAAGGAGCGGTTCGCCGACACCTTCCGACCGCCCGTCGCGACGGTTACCGAACACATCTCGGTGGGCCGGGCATTGCGCCGTTCCATGGCTGCCCGCGGGTGGCGCGAAGCCGATGCCTGGGCGGAGCAGGCGATCGCCGTGGCGCCAACGCTGGTCGGGGGCTCCGACAACAGAGGGGGCGCGGACCTGGGCCCCACCGGAACGAAGACCGCCTGGGCGCGCATGGGAGTCAACGGAGGAGCCCTGGCCGACGAGGTTCCGGGTCCCGAGGTCGTCGGCCGCCCGGGCCTGATCAAGCTCACGGACGCACAGACCGCACTCCTGCAGGGCTTCCCGACCGACTGGCTGTTCGCGGGCAGGAAGACTGCTCGATACCGCCAGATCGGCCATGCTTCGCCGCCGCCGGTGGGCCGGGCTCTGGGCCTCGCCGTCGCAAGGGCCCTGCGTAGTTGAGCGCGCGCGAGGCTGTCTCGACCCGGGGGAAAGCCGATACACTTCAACCCCATGACCCACAAGCCTCACTCACCACTCCTACCTGCGGATTTCCGCATCGTGGACTTGTTCGCAGGCCCTGGCGGGCTCGACATCGCGGCCACGATCATGGGAGTGAAGAGCATCGGGGTCGAGTGGGACGACCCGACCCGTGCGACGCGCGACGCGGCCGGCCTTCGGACCACGGTGGAGAAGGATGTCGCCGCGCTGGGTCCCTGCGACTCTCAGGTGAAGGACGCCAACGTCCTCACCGGCGGGCCGCCGTGCCAGTCGTTCTCCGTGGCCGGCAACCGGGAGGGCCACAAGGCGCTGGACGACGTGAAGCGCTTGGCCGGTTGCCTGGTCGACCATGAGACCCTCGCTTCCTTCGAGGCCGCCTGGAAGGCGGTCAGGGCCGAGACCGACTCCATGTCCGACGAACGCACGGGGTTCGTACTCCAACCGCTGCGGTGGATCATGGAAGCGAAGCTCAAGCGCGGCAGACCGTACGACGTGGTGGTGCTGGAGCAGGTGCCCACGGTGCTGCCCGTGTGGAAGCACTACGCCGGGCTTCTCAGGCGAATCGGCTACGCGGCCGACGCCCATGTGCTGCACGCCGAGGACTTCGGCGTCCCTCAGACGCGCCGGCGCGCCGTGCTGATCGCCCAGTGGGACCCGGAGAACACGGGAAGGCAGGTCCGCTTTCCCCGTGCTACCCATCAGCGGTACCGCAAGGGAACCGAGCGGTTGCTGTCCCAGGAGCGCCAGGACACGGCCACCGAGCAGCAGGACGGGTCCCTGTTCGCACCGCCGAGGACCCCGGAGTCCAAGAAGCTGGGCCCCTGGGTATCGGCTGCGGACGCCCTCCGCGCCACCCGGCCCCACGATTTCGTTCTGGTCTCCAACTACGGCTCGGGCGGCGATCCCAAGAACCGAGGGCGCCGCACCTCGCAGGAGCCGGCCGCCACCATCACCGGCAAATTCCGCCGCAATCGCCTGTTCCTGCTGAAGGAGAACGGAGCGGGTACGAAGGAGGTCGGGGAGGAGTTGGACCGGCTGTCGTTTGAGGAGGGCGGGCTGCTCCAGTCGTTCCCGGCGCACTACCCGTGGCGATCCACCGACGTGGCTCAGCAGATCGGAAATGCCATCCCTCCACGTCTGTCCCTGCACATTCTGAGCAATGCGCTCCTGCGTGCGGCCCCGAAGGACGAGTGGTTCACGCAGCTCGCCGAATGGACACCGCAACTCCCCTCCACGGAGGCGGACACCCCCGCCGAAGGCTCCTGACCCAGGGGCCTTCGACCATGCTCCGGTCAGTCCGCCTCGTTGTGCTCGGTCCTCTTCCCGCGCACAGGGGCTCCGGCGAAAAGCTCCGCGAAGAGGTCGGCGAGGGCGGTCACAGAGTCCTCCGGCGCCTTCTCCTCGTCCGGCCCTTCCGGGAGCGCCCTTCGCTGCACGGCCGGCGCCCACTCGGCGGCCGCGATCCACTCCGCGGCCGGCCGGCCGTCACGTTCGACATCCGGCGCGACGACGTCGTACATGAGCGTCGCCGCAGAGGCGTTGACCACCCTCGCGAGCGCGTTGATCTCCCGCCCGGTGCTGACGATGCCGCGCTCGATCAGACGTGACAGCGCCTGTGCCGTCGGCCGGTGGTCGATCGCGTCGAGTCTCAATCCCGTGTTGAGCATGTCCTGGTGGGCGCAGACGGTCACCACCGGGCCGTAGTCGGAGCCGTTCCGGAAGAGCTCGGCGGCCCACCACAAGCGGGCGAACGCCTGGGTGTAGGAGGCACCGCGAAAGCGCGAGGCGGCTACGCGCGTCGCCTCCCCCCGGCTCTCCTTCTTCGGCTCCGGCATGTGCCGCCACACGACGTAGTCGGGAGCGACTCCCAGAGCGAGGTAGTTCCACAGCCGGCGATCGGCGGCTTCGCGGCGCGTGAGCCTCAGCGTCGCGTGGAGTCGGGGAGCCAGCCAGGCGTCGGCGGCGGTGACCTTTTCGTCACGGAACGCGTGCATGGCGTCGTCGACGAGATCACGGACCGGCCCCAGCGCCCCTCTGGCCTCGGCACCCGGCATAGGTTCGGTGACCTTGTTGAGCGCTATGGCCGGGACGTCCTCCTTGCCGGTGAGCAGGCCTTCAGTGAGGTACCGGGCTGCATTGAGGTCCGCGAGGAACGCCAGGCGCTCGGGCAGGTGGCTGGGCTTGCCGGTCACGTGTCGCTCCCCCGGTCGAGTCGGTCGAGGCCGCGGATGGTCGCGGTCAACGCCTTGGGCACGTCCGCCCTGCGCGTCGCCGCGTAGTGGATGCGCGGCTGGAGGTCGGTCCATCCGGACGCTCCGGTCCTACGCCCGTGAACCTCCCGGAGGGCGTCCCCCAACGAGCGGCCGGGCACAACGTCCGGAAGCATTTCGCGAAGGACCTCGCCCCTCCAGTCCTGAGGGAAGAGCGGCATGCCGTCGTCCTCGATCTCCAGGTCTCCGATGGCCGTGTGGAACACGGCCGTCCACACGTCCGTGCACATCTGGGCGATGAGGAGGTCGCGGACCAGACTCTCGACCGCTGTGCCATTGCCGTCGACGAGTTCGGCGATGCCTTCGAAGTCGGTGTTCACGTGGACCGTGGGCACGTCGCCGGAGGTGTCGACGGTCCACGGCACATCCCCGAAGGGGCGCAGCCACTCCGGGCCCTCGCGGAACCCGACCTCGGAGACCTCCAGTTCCCGCTCGCGCAGAGGGGCCTCGGCCTTCAGATCGACGATCCAGTCCTTGTCCGACGCGGCGATCATTCGCCCCCGCACCTCGTCGACCGTGGCGATGACATGGACCCCCATGGTCGCCCGATCCAGATGATCGGCTCGCCAGAGGTCCAGGTGTCCTGCCCATTCACGGCCGCCCTCGGAGCGAGGCTCCAGGCACACGGTGGTCCGCGTGTTGGTGGCCCCTTCGGTGAGCACAACGACGACCGACACGTCGGACCAGGGACCGTCGGGATCGGTAGCGCGTCCGGGTACAACGGCTGTGAGGGCCAAGCGGGCCTTCTCCCAGTCGTCCCGCTCGGCCAACCCCAGCGCGACCACCTGTTCGACGGTCGAGAACGTCTTCGTGTCCAGCGGTTCCCGGACCTCCCCCGGGCCTCTCAGTTCGACTGCGGTCACCCGCAGCGTCACGGAGCCGGGAAGCCGCTTGTACGGATAGCCCCTCATGCCTGGCTCCCCTTGTCGGTTCCGAGTTCCACGATCAGGCCCGTGAATACAGCCTGAACGGGGTGCGTGGACACGTCGGTCGTACCCCTGAACGTCGCCTTGCGGGCGCCCGGCGCGAAGTGGAGGGTTCCATCGACCACTTCACAATTGTGAACGGCTACGAGCTCCGACCATGCCAGTACGGGGCGGGGCCCCGAGCGCACATCCAGCTTCGCCACGGGACTCGGTCGCGAGGAATCACCACCGGTGGGGATCTTCACTTCTCCCGTGATGCACCACGCACCCTCGGCGTCGACGAAGGCGTCGAGTTCCTCCAGCGTCGGCAGGGCCACCCGGCCGGCGGGCCGAGGCGCCCTCCTGCCGCCGAGCGTCAGCTTCTTGCGCAGCCGTTCGGCTCCGCCCGCCCGTTTCGCCTTGGGCACGGCGACGAGGTCGCGCACCGCCTTGTTGGTGTCGGTGGTGAGTTTGGCGATCCGACGATACGCGGACGGCGAGTACAGCATCCGTAGCTCCTCCGTCTGCCCCCACTTGTTGTGCTCGGGTGGCTCGGAGGTCCGAAGGAACACTTCCGCCTCCTCGGCGCCGGGGGCGTCCTCACCGGCGGCGTGACCCGCGAGCAGTACCGCCTGGAAGGCGTCGGTCCCCACGGGCAGATCCCCTACGCGGGCCGTCCTGACGGTCATACGGTTGCCTCGCATCATGACCACGTGGTTCGGCTTGTCGATGTCGTCGGCCCCTGTCACGAGGACGACAGCCCGATGCTCGATCTTCTCCTTCCCCCCGGCGGGGGCGGGGACGTTGAGCGTCACGGTCGACATGGCTACCTGGCCGTCCTCGGTCAGCCGCTCCACGGTCGTGCCGTCGAGGAACGCCTGCAGGGCACGGGTACGTGCGGGCTGCGCAGTCCGGGGGTCGACCCGTTCCTCCTGAATGACCTCCGCGCCGTTGCGGAGCGTCCTGACGGACGCTTCCAACAGCGGTCGTCGCGTCTCGCCCACGGTCATGGCCGCCCAGAAGTTTCGGCCGAGGGCCTGGACCAGACGCTTGTGCATCCGGTGCACGCTGTCATCGTCCTCGATGCCCTTGCTGTCGGCGTCCGAGCCCGCCTCGACAAGGCTCGCCACGTCGTGGGCGCCCACGATCAGGAACGACGTGCCCGGCTCGTCGCTCTCCCGTGTGAGGTGAAGGCGCTCGACCTTCTCCTCGTCGGCCCACCACGATCGGGCCACGTCCGAACTGTCCGCATCCGGATCGGGACGTCCGAACCAGGCGGGGCCGGCCCAGGCACGGCCGTCCACTTCGCGCCAGGGAAGGTCGAGCCGGCCGATGAGACGCCGCTCGGTACGTCCCTCGTGAGGCACGGACAGAGTGGAATTCATGAGGACGAGTCCGAGACGGCTCGTCGCCCAGAGCGTCGCCTTCCCGAGCCCGTACGAGCCGCCCGCCCCGCTCGTCGTCTTGTGGCTGTCGAGCTGCCTGCGCACCACTGCGGCGAACCGGCCGGTCTCATAGTCGTCACCGGTCAGCCCGGACGCGTTGTAGTCGTCGACGCGCAGAAGAACCAGCCGATCACGCTCGTACATGTCGCGCAGCCCAGCCGCGATGACCCGTCCGACCTTCTGGTCCTGGGACGCAGCCGCCTCGTAATGCGGAAGGAGATCGTCCCACCGGATCTCCTCACGGAACCGGGCCAGGGCCTCGCCCGTCAACTCGTGCAGCGTGTAGCGCACTCGGAGCGGTTGATTGCGGTCGAGGCGCTCGTCGAGGCTGTTCTGCGTCGCTTCGCGCGCCAGTACCTCGACATCGGCCTCGAAGGCGAAGGCGGCGGCGTTGCCGAAGTCGCGCCCGCCGTCGGCGTACCCAGGTCGGTGGTACCAGGAGACGGGCAGACCCGCCAGGGTGTCTGCGGTGCGGGTATGGATCGTGCCGAGGTCGGTGCCGAGAGCTTCCGCGATCTTCGCGATGGTCTCACCGCGCGGCGTGGCACGACCCGTGATCCAGGCCGAGACCGCTGCCCTGGTCATGCCGATCCGCTGAGCGAGCTCGGCCTGGTTCAGGCCGGACTGCTTCAGCTGACGGGCGAGCCAGGGCCCGAAATCCATGCCGCTGTCCAACGTCACCACTCCTCAGCTGCGCGGACGACCGTAGAGCTACCGTACACGCATATTTGACACGACCGCAGCCTGCGACAACGAAATTTGACATGGATCCCGAAGCCCAGAACGTTCCCACCATCTCACCGCTTCAAATGCGATAAACGCCACCAAGTGGGCAGTTTCGTCCCGACTCGAGATGATTGTCGGTTCGGCCCGAATTGCCCTCCCCCAGGCATCCGGATCGCCGATCGATCAAGACCGATAGACCCTTGCCAGACCCCCGAATCAACCTGTAATGTCGAGCCAGGGCGATTCCTCATCGCCTTCGAAGGGGCGTCTTTATCCAGACGCTTATTCAGCATGCCCAGGGGCCACCATCACCCCGGGTCGCAGGATTTCGAAGAATTCGGCGCAACCTCTTGCTCGAATCCGAGGAATGCGGTTTTATCCTGGCAGCTTCCTCCCGGATCTGCATTCTCAATCGTTCGAATAAACCTTCCGTCTGCCGAATTCACGTCCCCCATGTCGTGTGTATTCAGCCCTCTGCACGTGCGCCATTTTCCGAAAACAATCTGCGCCCAACACACGAAGCCAATGGGGTAAAAAATGATGAATCCGAACGGTCGTGACGACCTCCTCTTCTTCCTCATCAAGCAGCACGACGCCCTGCCCCCGTGGGCACGGCCCAATTTCCTGGAGAGCATCGGCAAGACCCCCGCCGAGATGGAGCGGCTTCGGGCTCTCCGGGACATGCTCGCCGCCCGCGAGGCCTCCGAGAGCGCACCTGGCTCCTCGCCGGGCAGGGCCGCTGCGCGGCGTCGCCGCACCCCCCGTCCCTCGGCCCGCCGCCGCCCCCGGGTGCGGGCCACCCGCCCTCCGAACAGGTACGACAGCCACCGCAGGGTCTTGCGGCGTACTGTCCCGCCCTTCGTGGTCGTCATCTACTTCAAGCTGTACTGACTCGACACCTCGCCCGACCCTCGCGCCCTATCGTTGAGTTGTCGGCCGGCCGCGCTCCCGCAGTGCGGCCGGCCCCCGTTCCTCCCGCGTCCATCTCACGGCCATGAAATGGGATCACCTTGAACCACAGCGACGTGACGGGTATTTCGGGTGCCTCGCCCGTCATCCAGAAGATCGTCGAGCAATCGACGCGCGTCCTGGAAACGTACCGTGTGGACCCCGGACTCATCCTGGAGCACGCCAACGGCGAGCGCAGGATCACTCAGGGCGGTTATGGCGACCGCCAGTTGTTCGAGCTCGTCCAGAACGCGGCCGACGAGATCGCCGCCACCCCCGGCGGGAAGGTGCATGTCGTGCTCACCGCGACGCACCTCTACTGCGCGAACGAGGGCACGCCCGTCACCCCCGAGGGCGCCGAGACCATTCTGAGAATGAGCGTCTCGAAGAAACGCGGCGGCCAGATCGGTCGATTTGGTGTCGGCGTGAAATCGATCCTGGCCGTCACGGACACCCCTCAGTTCTTCAGTAGTTCGGGCGCGTTCGGCTTCGACCGTGTGTGGTCGTACGAGGAAATCAGGAAGGCCAGGGGCGCATCCGCCGACGAGCCGTTCGAAGCACCGGTGCTTCGGATGGCTCGGCCGCTGGACGCCGAGAAGGAGCGGGTGGCGGACCCCGTCCTGAACGCCCTGCTCGGCTGGGCCACCACGGTGGTTCGGCTACCGCTCCTTCCCGGGGCTGGCGAGCGGCTCGGCCACGACATGCACGACTCCATGAACAGGGCTGAGGACAAGCGTGAGTTCCCCGCCCGGTTCCAGCTGTTCTCCCACCACGTCGGGACCGTGATCCTCGAGGACACCCGGTCCATGCCGCCGATCCGCCGCGAGATCACGGTCGACCACGACGGCTACCGGCACACGATCCACGAGGCCCGCACCGGCCGGCCGGATTCCAGTTCCGCGTGGAAGGTGTTCACACACACCCATCGACCGACCGAGGCTGCCCGCGCGAGCGCCGGCGAGATGCACGACCGGGGCACCATCGATATTTCGTGGGCCGTGCCCGAATACACGGGTGAGACCGTGCTCACCACTCCCCGGGGCCGGGGAGAGTTCTGGTCATTCTTCCCGACGAAGTATCCGATGACGCTGCGGGGGGCGCTCAACGGCGCCTGGAAGACGAACGAGGACCGGCAGAACCTCCTGGATTCCAGCCCGTTCAACCAGGAGATCATTCGTGTCGCCGCCCGACTCGTGGTCGACTCCTTGCCGCATCTGGCTCCTCCGCAGGACCCGGCCGCCTTTCTCCCGCTGCTTCCCGGCCGGACCAAGGAATCGGAGACGTTGAACTGGGCCGACAAATATCTGACGGAACAGATCTGGAAGCTGGCGGCCGAGCGTCCGTCGCTCCCCGACCAGGACGGTGTGCTGCAGATCCCGCGTGACATTCACGTGCACCCTGCCCCGCACAACAAGGTGCCGCTCAAGCAGGAGTGGCTGCATATGTGGAGCACGTGTCCCGGACGGCCGTCGAACTGGATCCACCCCTCCGTCGAGGCCGCCGAGTTCCGCGCGGGCAAGGTCGGGCACATCCTGGAGGAGACCAAGCAACGCCGCGCGTCCGTACGCGAATGGCTGGAGGCGCTGGTGACCGAGGAATCGGTCGAGGCCTCCGCGGTCGCGATCCGCATCCTCGCCGCCATGATCCGCGAGTCCTCCCCCTTCGCGGCCGAGGCGCGGACGGCCCGAATCGTTCTGACCGAGGAAAGCGGGCTGGTCGCTCCCGTCGTGGGCAAGGTCTATCGCCGAACGGTGCAGGACGGCCTGCGCGACGGGACGACGTACGTCGACCCCAGGCTGTCGGAGAACGACTCCCTGATCGGCGACCTCAACGAGATCGGGATTCGCGAGGCGGACCCCCGGGGCCGTTTCATCGGTGTGCTGGAACAGGGCCTGGAGAACTACGGACCGCAGGACTGGACCCGCTTCTGGGAGCTGTTCCACAGCGCGGGCGGCAGCCGGGTCAGCGGTGAAGTGACCGCCCGGGTGGCCGATCCGTCGAGCACCCTGTTCGTCCGAACCGCCGACGAGCGGTTCCACCGGATGCGCGAGTGTCTGCTTCCGGGCCCGGTGGTGCCGGGGGACGGTTCCCGGGACGCATCGATCGCCGTTGATCCGTCCTTCCACTCGGACGACCTGCAGGTGCTGCGCGAGTTCGGCATGCGGGACAGGCCCACGCACGGGCACAGGCCGACGAACGAGTCATGGTTCGAGGAATACCGCGCCGCGATCCATGACAGTTACTGCAAGACGTTGAGCAGCAACGCCGCGCGGCCCAGCCTCTCCCGGATCAAGCTGGAGGGCTCCCCCGTCGGTGGTCCCCTGCACCTCCTGGAGCTGCTGTCGGAAGAGGGCCGAGCAGCTTTCGTCAAGGCCCTGCCCGATGACAGCGTCATCGATACCTGGACCCTACACGTGGGGGTCCAGGCCTCCTCGCGCAAGGTGATCCACTCGCCTCTGCGCTGGATGCTGCGCCGCCACGGACGCGTGTCGACCTCGCAGGGCATCGTCCCGCTTGCCGACGCCGTCGGCCCGCAACTGCACTCCTATGCCGACGTCCTGCCCGTGGCCGACATCAGCGCGGAGAAGGCACGCAAGCTCCACCTGCCCGTCCTGGTCGACGAGGTCCCCGCCAAGCAGTGGGACCGGCTTCTGGAGCAGTTGCGGGACAGCGACGACGACGCCTTCGTCGGGCGCACCTACGTGATGTTGACCCGTCTCGAAGTCGACTTCCCGGATCAGCTCACCCGCTGCCGTGTGGGGTCGGCATGGGCTGCCCGCGAGGACAACGAGATCGCCGTGGCGGCGAGCGAGGCCGAGTACCGGGCGCTGCGTGCCGAGCAGATCCCGGCCCTGTTGACCGGTGGGCCGGAGGACGCGGCACTGCTGGTCAAGACATGGGGGATGCTGCGCTACTCCGACGTCATAAGCAAGGAGATCCGGCACGTCGGGGTCGGCGAGCCCGTTCTCGTGCAGGACGAGTTCCCCACGCTCCGCCAGCGGTTGGGTCCGGTGGTGAACAACCAGCGACTGCTGCGCTGTTCGGAACTGGAAGAAGTACTTCGGACTCCTCAGGGCAGCACCACGACCCCTCTCGACAGCGCGTTGCAGGGCACGACCGTTCTGGTGCTGGATTCTGCGGATCGCCTTGCGACACTGATCGCGGCAGATCGCGAACTGCGCTGGGGACTGAAGGAGTCGGGGTGCCGAGCCGTCCTCGACGCGCAGGCCCGGCAGGAGGCGGACCAGGAGCTTCAGGCATCGCTACGACGCGTCCGACAGGCGGTCAGCGTCGAGGAGAAGTTGGAGTTGCTCATCGGTGCGACAGCGCTCCGTGCAGGTCTTCCCCCGGGGCTGTTGGAGAGCGAGCCGCCGGAGCCGGGAGGCGGCGAACCGTCCCCGCGTCGCATCGCTCGCCTGGCCTACAACGCCCATGGCGACGGTGTGCTCCAGGTGCATGCCCGGGATCTGCAGCTCGCCTATCCGAGCCATGCCCCTTCCAGCTTCACCGGGGCTTCGCCGGCGGTGAAGTTCGTCTCCGAGTTCGGCTTCCCCGACTCCTTCGCCGGTGCGCGAACGCCCGCGCTCCCGCCACGGATCGAGGTCGCCGGCCCGTCGGAGTTCCCTCGACTGCACGACTACCAGGAGCGGCTCGCGGCGAAGGTCTTCGCCATGCTGGATCGCTTCACTCCTCAGCGCGGCATGCTCTCCCTGCCCACAGGGGCGGGCAAGACGCGGGTGGCCGCCGAGGCCGTCATCCGCTGGATCAAGCAGGTCGGTGAGCTGAGCGGCCCCATTCTCTGGATCGCGCAGACCGAGGAACTCTGCGAACAGGCCGTACAGAGCTGGAGCTTCGTCTGGTCGAAGGTGGGGGCGGAGACCCCTCTGGCGATCAGCAGGCTCTGGACGACCAACGAGGCCGGCCCTGTCGCCGAGCGCCCGCACCTCGTCGTCGCCACGGATGCCAAACTCCGTGTTTGCCTGGGGACCGAGAGCTACGCCTGGCTCCGTGACGCGAGCCTGGTCATCGTCGACGAGGCCCATGTCGCCATCTCGCCCCAGTACACCGAGATCCTCGCGCTCCTGGGGTTGACGGCCCATGAGACACGACGCCATCTGCTGGGTCTCACGGCGACGCCGTTCCGCAACACCAATGACGCGGAGACCAAACGCCTGGTCCAACGGTTCGGGGCCCAACGACTCGATGACGGGGTCTTCCCGTCGGGCGATCCGTACGGGGAGCTCCAGGAACTCGGCATGCTGGCGAAGGTCACCCACCGGGAGCTCCTCGGCGGCACGATCGAGCTGACCCATGACGAGAAGGCCCGGGCCGATCAGATGAGCCTGCTGTCGAAGGCCGCAGAGCAACGTCTCGCCGATGACCAGGACCGCAACAGGCGCATCCTGGAGGAGATCGGCGCCATGCCGGACGACTGGCCTGTCCTGGTCTTCGCCACATCCGTCGCACACGCCAAGTTCCTGGCCGCGAAGCTCAAGGACGCGGGCATTACCGCCGCATCCGTGGATTCGGCCACCTCCACGGGCGAGCGCAGGAGGAGTATCGACGCCTTCCGCCGCGGTCGGGTACGGGTGCTGACGAACTACGGGGTCCTAACACAGGGGTTCGACGCGCCGGCGACCAGGGCTGTCGTCATCACCCGCCCGACGTACAGTCCGAACGTCTACCAACAGATGATCGGTCGCGGACTTCGTGGCCCCGGTAACGGGGGCAAGGAGACGTGTCTGATTCTCAACGTCCGGGACAACATCACGAACTATGACAAGGCGCTTGCCTTTACCCAGTTCGAACACCTGTGGAGGGCCAAGTGACGGACGCCTACCTCGGCAGTCCGCCCCTGACGGAGGAGCAGGCTGCCGTCGTCGAACAGCCCTGGGACACCCGGCTCCTGGTGACCGCAGGCGCCGGTGCCGGTAAGACGCACGCTCTCGTCCGGCGCCTCGACGCACTCATGCGCGACGAGGAAGAAGCTCTCGAAGCCCGCGAGATCCTCGTTCTCAGCTTCTCCAGGGCCGCCGTGCGCGAGCTGCGTGAGCGGATCGCCCTGCACGGCCGGGAGGCCCGCCGGGTGAGGGTCCAGACGTTCGACTCATGGGCCTACGCCCTCCTCAGGAGCGAGCAGCCGGCCGAGGAGTGGGGCACGCTTCGATTCGACGAGCGCATCGCGGCGGCCACCGAGGCGATTCTGCGCGGGGCGGTCGAGGAGAGCGAGCAGGGCGCACCCGCCCATGTGGTGATCGACGAGGTCCAGGACCTGGTGGGTGACCGCCGGGACATGGTGGAGACCCTGCTCGACCGGTTCCAGGACGGCTGCGGCTTCACCGTGGTCGGCGACGGGGCCCAGGCGATCTTCGGGTTCCAGGTGTCCGACGAGGATGCTCGCGCTGCGGAGACGAACTACTTCTTCGACTGGCTGCGCGCGTCCTACCCGGACGATCTGGTCGAGCTGCACCTCTCCGCCAACTTCCGGGCACGCACCGCCGAGGCCTCCCTCGCTCTTCCGATCGGCGCGTCGCTCCAGCGTCTGCCGTCGGAGACCTCGGCGTCGGACGCCGCCGGTGAGGACATTCACCGGGGCCTGACCGATCTGCTCCGAACCTGCCCGTCGTTCGGAGCCGTCGACGATCCCTTCACGCTCGACTCCTTGAGGGACTTCCGGGGTACGTGCGCGATTCTCTGCCGGGACAATCGGCAGGCCCTGGTGCTGTCGGAGGCGCTGTTCTCGCACGGTGTGCCGCACCGGTTGCAGCGCGATCTGCAGGACCGCCCCGTACCCGCTTGGGTGGCTTCGGTCCTCCGGGGCACGGGCTCGACCACCTTGACGGAGGAGCGCTTCCAGGAGCTGCTCGGCACCGGTCCGGTCTCACCCGTCGGGGACCGATCGAGGATATGGCGTTCATTGCGCGGCGTGGCGGCCGCGCCCCGCGGTCTCCTGGACGTGTCGGCCGTTCGGCGTGCCGTGGCCCAGGGCAGGTTCCCCGACGACCTCGCCGCGGTCGAACCGGCCGATCTCGTGGTGTCGACCGTCCATCGAGCCAAGGGCCTCGAGTTCGACCGGGTGATCGTGATCGAACCGGCATCGACTGCCGAGCTGCGCAAACAGCACAGCCACATCGACCCGGGGGCCGAGGCCCGCGCCCTCTACGTCGCGATGACTCGGCCCAGGGACGATCTGTTCCGCATCGACGCGCCCGACACCCTCCTGATCCGAAGGGACCGGAGCACAGGACGCCACTACGTGGGCGGCTGGAAGCCGTACCAGCGGTTCGGGATCTCGGCGTCCGCGCAGGATGTGTGCCGGGAACACCCGCCGGGCACGGACGGCTTCACGCAGGACCCGGGAGCGCTGCAGGACCACCTCGCCTCGTCGGTCGCTCCCGGGGACGCCCTGGTGGTCCGTCTCCAGCACGGGATGACGATGGCGGTGGACCAGAGTCCGCCGTACACCGTGTTCCATCGCGACCGCCCCGTCGCCGTGGTCTCGGAGCGGTTCCGGCAGGACCTGTACACCTCGCTCAAGGTCAACCGGACGTGGGACATCAACTGGCCCTCGAGTATCGAGGGGTTCCGGGTCGACTGCCTGGAGAGCGTGGCAGGCAGTACGGCGTCCGGAGCCCGCGCCGGCCTGGGCGAGCACGGAATGTGGATGGTGCCACGGATGTCAGGACTCGGTCGCTACCGATGGACCGCAGGGAACACACAGGAGGAGAGCGACCGATGAGCGACGCAACGAACCCGCACGCGGCCCACTACGCGGTGCGTGAAGGGCTCGTCGACCAGCTCCGCAGGGACCTCCTGGGCCCCGGAGCGCCGGACGAGGTGCTGACGCAGGACCCACCCATCACGACCTACCCCATCGGGGTGCTGTTCCCCCGGCCTTCGAACGAGGATGCCGAGCTGGCGCTGGACGAGGACGCCGCCGAGAACGAGGGGTTGGACGATGCCCCACTCCTCAGGGGACGCGGGGACATCGAGGAGGCCGTGCCGGACTTCGGGGTCCCGTTCGCCGGTGATCGTCGCCCCTCCTCCATGGGACTGACGTTCGCGGTCGACCCGTCGGTCTCCTCGAGCATCGTCGTGGTCACGGAGGCCGCGGTGTACGAGCCTGTCGACCTCGAAGGACGTCCGATCCCCGCCCGCCGGGCAGAGGCCCGCAGCACCACCGACCAGAAGGAACACTGGCGTCGTCGCGCCCTGGACCTGCGCCCGGTGACGGTGGACGTCACCGCCCCGAGCCGTTACCGTCCCGAGCCTCTGCACGACGGAGTGAGCGTCGAGATCCTCGTACGCCCCCCGGCCGCCGGTACGGTCACCGTCACGGTCACTCTGATCAACACGCATCGGGTGAGCGAGAAGGAACTCCAGGACGCGTACGCCCTGTACCAGCCCCGACTCACCGTCACGACGCCGACCGGAGTGCCTGCCTTCGTGGAACGTCCCGCCGACAGGTGTACGGACGATCCCGAGGTCGCGACGAGCAGACTGCTCCACCGCCACGCGCCCACCTTCGCCATGGGACACGGCTGTGCGGCCGAATGGGACTGGGCCCCGCCTCCCGTCGGCGCCCCGAACAACGCACGCGCCTCGATCTCGACGGTGCGCACCGAGTTCGTGCCGGCGCACGAAGTGTTGCTGACGGACTCCAACCCTGAGATCGACGACTCCGCCCTCACGATGCACGGCCTGGCGACACGGCCGGAGGTTGAGGTCCTGGCGGTTCTGAACGAGCTGATGGCCGGGTATGCCGAGTGGATCGACCGCAAGGAGACGGAGTCCTACGCCTTCCGCGGAACCGCGCACGAAGCACCCGCGTCGGCGCAGATCGAGCAGTGCCGCACCGCGCTCGGTCGGATGCGCCGAGGTATCCGACTGCTCGGTGAGAACTCGGACGCGATGCAGGCGTTCCGTCTCGCGAATCGGGCCATGGCTCAGCAGCGTTCCCGGGGCGAATGGGTACGGAGCGGGCGGGAGGGAACCCCCGACGAGACACGGGGACGGTGGCGCCCGTTCCAGATCTCCTTCGTGCTGCTCTGCCTCGAAGGAATCGTGGACCCGAACCACAAGGACCGCGCGGTCGCCGATCTGCTGTGGTTCCCCACCGGTGGTGGCAAGACGGAGGCGTACCTCGGCCTCATCGCCTTCACCACCTTCCTGCGCCGCATGCGGCTCCAGGAACGAGGGGCCGGTGTCACCGTTCTCATGCGCTACACCCTGAGGTTGCTGACCCTGCAACAGTTCGAAAGGGCGGCCGCCCTGATCTGTGCCATGGAGCGCATCCGTCTCGGGGCGGGGGAAACGCTCGGTAAGGAGCCGATCTCCATCGGCATGTGGGTCGGCCAGTCCGCCACTCCCAACAGGCTGGCGGACGCCGAGAAGAGCCTGGTCGAACTGCGGAAGGAGAAGGAGCTCCAGGAGAGGAACCCCGTCCAGCTGCACGCCTGCCCCTGGTGCGGCACCCGTCTCGACGCCTATCAGTACGAGGTCGACGAAGAGGCGCGGCGGATGTACGTCCGCTGCCCGGACACCTGGTGCGACTTCCGTGACGGGCTGCCGGTCCACCTCGTCGACGAAGCCGTCTACGACGCCCGACCGACCCTGGTGATCGCCACCGTCGACAAGTTCGCCGCGATGCCGTGGCGCGAGCAGACCGCAGCCCTCTTCAACCGGGACCGCGAGGACGGCACGCCTCCTCCGGAACTGATCGTCCAGGACGAGCTGCATCTCATCTCGGGACCGCTCGGCACACTCACCGGGCTGTACGAGACGGCGGTTGATCTCCTGGCGGACAGACCGAAGGTCATTGCCTCGACGGCCACGATCCGACGGGCGTCGGACCAGGGGCGGAAGCTCTTCGACCGAACGGTCGCCCAATTCCCGCCGGCGGGCATCGATGCCCGGGACTCCTGGTTCGCCGTGGAGACCCCGAAGGATCGCAAGGCGAGCCGTCAGTACGTCGGCCTCCTCACACCGAGCACCAGCCAGTCGACTCTACTCATCCGTACCTACGCGAACCTCCTTCATCGGGCGGCCCGCGCCGGCATCGCCGAGGATGTGCGGGACGCCTACTGGACGCTCGTCGGGTACTTCAACAGCCTCCGTCTGCTGGCAGCGGCCGAACTCCAGGTCCATGACGACGTCGACGCCTATCTCGGCTATCTGGCGGCGCGCGACGACTGCCCGCAGCGAAAGGTGTCGGAGCAGACCGAGCTGACGAGCCGGGCCAATTCCAGCGAGGTCCCGAAGCGGCTCAAGCAGGTGGAGAAGCGGCTGCCGGACCCCGATGTCGTGGATGTACTGCTGGCCACCAACATGATCTCCGTCGGCGTCGACGTGGACCGGCTCGGGCTGATGGCGGTCATGGGCCAGCCGCAGACAACGGCCGAGTACATCCAGGCGACCAGCCGCGTCGGCCGGCGCCATCCCGGCCTGGTCGCCGTGATGCTGAACTCCTCCCGTTCACGCGACCGTTCGCACTACGAGAGCTTCCAGCACTTCCACTCCGCGCTGTACCGCGAGGTCGAATCGACCAGCGTGACGCCCTTCTCGTCCCGCGCTCGGGACCGCGGGCTCCATGCCGTGATCGTCGCACTCGCGCGGATCCTGATTCCCGCAGCGCGCGCCAACGACGGTGCGGGGCACATCGACCGTTTCCGGGGGGAGTTGGAAGAGATCGTCCGAACCGCGCTCCTGGCCCGTGTCCGATCCGTCGACCCGGACGAGTACCGCGCCACAGCCGACGCCTTCGACGAGTTCGTCGATTGGTGGGCCGGGGTGGCCGATGCAGGCGGAGGCCTCCTCTACGAGCCGAAGCGCGGCACGAAGACACCGTCCCTCCTGCGTGCGTTCGACAACGAGGACGAAGGCGCATGGCCGACCCTGTGGAGTCTGCGTGACGTCGACGCCGAGTCCGCCCTGTTCATGGAGGCATCCCGATGACCCCGCCCCCCGCCCGACGCCGCCGGACCGGTGCTCCCTTGCGCAGCTACCCGCGCAAGGGATCGGTACGCCGCGCGCAGATGATCACCACGTACGGTGTCGGCTCGATCATCGCCGTCGACAACGAGTCGTTCATGGTGAGCGGCATCGATTCGTGGAACGTCGGCGAGGCGCCGACGATCTTCGAGCACCGACTGGCTCGGGTGCTCGGCGTCAAATCGTTCCGCCTCCCACCGGCCTCCGACGACACCAGCAAGGACGGGGTCCGCGTACGCCGTTTCCCCCTGTGGCATTCCTGCCCCGGCTGCAACACCCTTCAGCACGTGAGCCGGTTCAACTCCCCGCCGGGCAAGAACGAGTGCGGCGACTGCGCCGAGGAGCTGGTCCCCTCACGTTTCGTCATGGCATGCGCCAAGGGCCATATCGAGGACTTCCCGTACTGGAAGTGGGCTCACCGCAACAACCGCCAGGACGGCGACACCGGCCTGTGCGGAGGTGAGATGCGGCTGCGCACCACCGGCAGGACCGCGTCCCTCCGGTCGATCCTCATCTCCTGCACCTGCGGTATCCCCGAGGTCTCCATGGAGGGAGCCTTCCGACGCACCGCCCTCTCGGATCTGAAGGTCTTCTGCAACGGTCGGCGCCCCTGGCTCGGAGCGGCACCGGCCGAACACTGCTCCGAAAGGCCGCGGACGCTCCAACGCGGTTCGTCCGTCGCCTGGCAACCCATCGTGAAGGCGGCGCTCTCGATCCCGCCGTGGAGCGACGGGCACGCCGCTCGCCTGGGACTGCACTGGGATGCTCTTCGCGAGATGCAGGGCAACCGCGATGCCATCGCGGTGTATCTGAAGGCCCTGACGCTGCAGGAGAACTACGAGTTCTCGGTCGACAAGGTCATGGAACTCCTCGAGGCGGAGAATCACGAGGAAGCCGACCCCGACGACGACAAGACACCCGACCGCGCCTATGTCGCCCTGCGCAAACAGGAGTACGAACGCCTGGTCGCCGGGCGCCTGGAGAGCGAGACGGACCACGAGGCCCAGTTCGTCTGCGAGCCCCCTCGATCGACGGCCGCCCGGCTGGCCCCGTACGGCGTGACGGGGCCGATGCTGGTGAAGCGCCTGCGGGAGGTGCGCGCCCTGAAGTCCTTCTCCCGGGTCGACACACCCGAGACGCGCACCGATGTCCACGAGGCGGCACTGTCGGCCGTTCCCATGAACTGGCTTCCGGCGATGGAGGTCCAGGGTGAGGGCGTCTTCCTCCGTCTGGACGAGCAGCGCCTAGACGACTGGGCGCGCAGCACCGCGGTCGCCGCCCGCGCGGACAGGATCCGGGCCGCGCACCTCCGTATGCTCCGGGACCGCGCCCAGGACCCCGCCTCCGTGCCGGACTCTCCGGCCGACGCCCGCATGGTGCTCCTGCACACGCTGTCCCACGCTCTGATCAACGAGTGGAGCCTGGACGGTGGATACCCGGCCGCCTCGCTCCGGGAGCGCTTGTACGCGGACGAGTCGATGGCCGGCATCCTCATCTGCACGGCCACCAGCGACTCCGCCGGAAGCCTGGGTGGCCTGGTCGCCCAGGGAGAGCCGGACCGGCTGGAGCCCGCGCTGCGCTCGGCTCTCGTCAGGGCCCAGTGGTGTTCGGCCGACCCGCTCTGTATCGAGTCCCAGGGAAGCGGCGTGGGCGGCATCAACCTCGCCGCGTGCCACGCCTGCGTCCTGCTGCCCGAGACCAGTTGCGAGCACAACAACGGGCTGCTCGACCGCGCTCTGTTGATCGGGACGCCGGAGGATCCGTCGATCGGTTTCTTCCACGACGCGTTGAGGTGATGCCACCGCCATCGGACCGCTCACCGAGGCCGTGACACAGTTCACCCGGAAGGGGTGACACGCAGTTGTCGCGCCCCGGTGCGACCGTCGACGGCATGACGATCACCGATGAGGACTGCCTCGCCGAGACCCTGGCGTTCAACGAGCAGTTCGAGACCGCCGCCGCGAGTCGTCCGGCTCGTGGTGCCGCGCCGGACGCATCCCTGCTCGCGGTCCTGCGACGTAACCGGCTCGGTGGCGACGAGCCGCCTGACAGATTGCCGCAGGGGCAGGACCGCGTCGTTGCGGGCGGGGTGAAGGTGCGGGTGTTCGTGCCGGGCGATGCCGACGGTGTGTATCTGCACATCCACGGCGGCGGCTGGGCGTTCGGCTCCGCGGATGGCCAGGACGAACGGCTGTGGCGCCTGGCCCGGCAGGCGCGGCTGACCGTCGTGAGCGTCGAGTACCGTCTCGCGCCGGAGCATCCGTTCCCCGCCGGGCCCGACGACTGCGAAGCCGTGGCCCGGTGGCTCGTGGGTCGTGCCGCTGCCGAGTTCGGTACGGAACGGCTCCTGATCGGGGGTGAATCGGCCGGCGCACATCTCAGCGTCCTGACGCTGCTGCGCCTTCGCGACCGGCACGGGATCACCGGTGCGTTCCGGGCGGCCCACCTGCTCTTCGGGCCGTACGACCTGTCGATGACACCGAGCCAGCGGTTGTTCGGCGCCAGGCGCCTGCTGAGCAATACCGATTCGCTGCGCGGCAGTTACGACCTGTTCACGCCGGCCATGGGGGCCGAGGAGCGCCGAACACCCGAGGTTTCGCCCCTCTTCGCCGACTTGGCCGGATTGCCGCCCGCACGGATCGTCGTCGGTTCGGAGGATCCCCTGCTGGACGACTCGCTCTTCCTCGCCCAGCGGTGGCAGTCCGCGGGTGCACCGGTCCGCCTCGGCGTCGTCGCCGGCGCGATGCACGGCTTCACCCTGTTCCCCTTGACCATCACTGAGCGGGAGCACCAGCGAGAGCGCCGCTTCCTGGCCGCCGCGTGAGGGTAGCGTCGACGCCATGAAGCGTACGGCCCGGCTCTACGCACTCGTCGAGGAGTTGCGCGCGGCCGCGCCGCGCCCGCTGACGGTCGCGGCGCTCGCCGCACGGTTCGAGATCAGTACGCGCACGGTGCAGCGCGACCTGCAGATGCTGATGGAGGCCGGGGTCCCCGTGCGCACAGCGCCCGGGCGGGGCGGGGGCTGGTGCATCGACCCGCAGATGACCATGCCCCCGATCCGGTTCGCCGCCGACGAGGCGGCCGCGCTCGCCGCAGCCGGCAGCTCGACCCCGTTCGCCGACGCGGCCCGTACGGCAGCCCAGAAGATCACGGCCTCAATGACCGGACCCGCTTCGACGGCGGCGCAGGCACTCGCCGCACGCATCGTCGCCCTGCCGTCCCGGGCCGACTCCACGATCCGGGCCGCGGTCGAATACGCCCTCAGCACCCGCACGGTGCTTCGGCTGTCGTACGTCGATGCCGCAGGACGGACAAGCGAACGCGCGGTGGAACCGGCCGGACTCCTCACCGCCGACGGCCACTGGTACCTCATCGCCTGGTGCCGCACCCGGCGAGCCGGCCGGGGCTTCCGGCTGGACCGGATCACGACGGCAGCCGTGAGCGACGAGCCTGCGCAACCCCGTGACCTGGCCGAACTGCTCCACGGCTCGGCCGGAGCCGGTGCCGTACCGGCCATGGCGCCCGCCCCGCCCCCGCACGAACGAGGGGCCCCGTCGGCCGGCCCGGCCCAGGAGCGCGAACCCGGTCTTCGGCGCTGCTGACACCTCCGCGGAACGCCGCAGGCGCCCTCATGCAGCCCGAGGGATCCGGTGACGGCCACCCCGACCGGCATGCCGTACGCCATCACCTCGGTGAACCCACGAAGCTGCGCAGGCCCGGCCGCACCGGCCCGGGGTGAGCTGTGCCGGCTCACCCCACCCCGTCGTACGCCCCCCGCGCCGCCAGTACCTCGTCCATGTTGTCTTCCGCCCATGCCTTGATCGTTCGCATCACCGGGATCAGGGTCTCGCCCAGTGGGGTCAGGGTGTAGTCCACGCGGACCGGGACCGATGGGGTGACGGTGCGGGTGAGGAGGCCGTCGCGTTCGAGGGTGCGGAGGGTTTGGGTGAGCATCTTCTGGCTGACGCTCACCAGGGTGCGGGCGAGGTCGCTGTAGCGCTGGGGGCCGTCGGACAGGGCGTTGATGATCAGGCTGACCCACTTGTTGCTGATCCGGTCCAGCAGGTGCCGGGCCGGGCACTCCGCGAGGTACGCGTCGTAGGCGGCGCGGGCCTCGGATGACGTCGTCATGGCTCACCTTCCCGTGCGGTAGGCACCCTGAAGTGCCTACTTCCTTATGGAGAGTAGCTCTCCATAAGGTCGTCGACGTCGAGTGAGCCGAGCAGGAGTCGAGGAGCAGAGCATGCGTGCGGTTGTCGTGCGGGCGGTGGGTGGGCCGGAAGTGCTTGAGGTGGTGGAGGTGCCGGTGCCCGTCCCCGGGGTCGGGCAGGTGCGCATCCGGGTCGAGGCCGCCGCCGTGAATCCGGTCGACGCGGCGACCCGGTCCGGGGGCCTGGTCGAAGCCGGGCTGATGGCCCCCAGGGACGTCATCGGGATCGGGTGGGACGTCGCCGGGGTGGTCGATGAAGTGGGGTCCGGGGTCTCCGCGTTCGTGGCCGGGGAGCGGGTGATCGGGGTGCGGGACCGGCTTGACCTGCCGCTCGGGACGTACGCCGAGTACGTCGTCCTCGATGTCGGTGCCGTCGCCGTCGCCCCCGCCGGGCCGTCCCCCGTCGAGGCCGCCACGCTCCCCCTCAATGGGCTCACCGCTCTCCAGGCCCTGGACCTGCTCGGTACGGGGCCGGGCGGGACCCTGCTCGTGACCGGCGCCGCCGGCGCGGTGGGCGGCTTCGCGGTGGAGTTGGCCGTTCTGCGCGGGCTGCGGGTCGTGGCGTGTGCGGCGGACGCGGACGAGGCGTACGTCCGCGGTGCCGGAGCCCGGTGGTTCGTGCCGCGGTCGGCCGGTCCCGGTCTCGCCGAGGCCGTACGGGATCTGGTCCCCGGCGGCGTGGACGCGGCCCTGGACGCCGCCGCGGTGGGGCTGGCGGCGCTCGGGGCCGTACGCAGTCGCGGCGCGTTCGTCTCCGTCGTCGGGGGCGCCGCACCCGTACCTCTTCGCGGGATCACCGTGCGAGAGCAGTGGATCGCCGCCGACGCGCATGCCCTCGCCGGGCTCTCCTCGCTGGCCGGCACCGGCGCGCTCACCCCGCGCGTCGCCGGCACCCTGCCCCTCCACGAGGCAGGCCGGGCGCACCGTCTGCTGGCCGAGGGCGGTCTGCGCGGGCGGCTGGTCCTCGTCCCCTGACGAGGTAGTGCCTACTCCGGCCGTGTGGCCGGGGAGGACGGGGTGATGCGGTAGATGATCTTCCCCTCGTACTCGGCGAAGCCCAGGGACTTGTAGAAGCGGCGCGCGGAGGGGTTCGTGCTGTCCGTCATCCATTCCATGCGGCTGCATCCGGGGCGGGCGGCGGCGATGGCGCGGAGCTCCGCCATCAGCCTTGCGCCGACGCCCTGTTGGCGCAGTGGCTCCCTCACATAGAGCTCCTTCAGGAAGAGGGAGTGCGTGGCGTTCGTCGCCGGCCAGAGGAACGAGTACGCGGCCAGGCCGGCGATGTCGCCGTCCTCCGTCTCGGCCACGAGCGCGTGGGCCAGGGGCGGCGCGCCGAAGAGCGCCTGCTCCGTCTGGGCGCGGCGCACGGCGACCCGCTCGATGTCGGTCGCGCCGTAGAACCTCTCGATCTCCTCGATGAGGCCAGCCACGGCGGGGACGTCCTCCCTGACGGCCGGGCGGATGGTGACAGCGGTGGCGGTCATCGAGGTCTCCGGTCGTCTCGCGGTAGTTGCCCACAACTACCGCAATATTGGGCCCTGTTGCTACCCAACCCCGCACGCTGCATGGTGAGACCACTGGTGCACAGAGGCGCGGGAGGGCGAGTGGAAGAGCCACAGTGGGAGCAGAGACGGATCTCGACGAGCGGCAAGACCTTGCGGTGGCCCAGGGCGCTACTCGTCTTCGCCTTGGTCAATTTGTCCTGGGAGGTCGTCAAGTCGAACCTGAATTCCGGCGTCCGCGACGACTGGCCGTGGCGCCTTTCGGTACTCGACGCCTCGACCTGCGCAGCCGTGGTCGCCCTGCTGGCCGGCATCATCCTGACCCGCACCCAGCTCTCGCAGACCATGCAGCCCACCCTGAGCTGGTCCGCGCGCAAGGGACGCAGCAACGAGATCGGCGACTCGTTGCGCACGGTCTTCCTCATCAACGCGGGGGGCGGCAGATCCGTGGTCCAGTCGGTCGCCTACCGGATACAGGCGTCCCCCGCGTGTCCGGATAACCCCGCCCTCCCGGCCGGATGGGTTTCCTGGCGCACCACCATCGACGCCCTGACCTCGCTGGGGCTCGACCGGGACCAGGACTACTTCCTGCTGCATCTGGGCCGCGGCGCAGCTGTACCGATGACCAACACCGGCAGAGAGGGGATGGAGCTGCTGGCTCTCGGCCCCCGGGCCCACGAACGCCTCTCCGTGCTGGATGTCAGGGTCCAGGTGACCGATCTTCTGGGGGACGTCTACGAGAGGGATCTGCAGTGCCTCCGTCCGGTGATCACGAGTGATCACCGGCGGTCCGCGCCGACCCGCTGACCCCCGCCGGCCCTCACCCCGCCTCCACGTACTCCCCGTCCACCACCACGCAGTCCTCCAACTCCTCCAGCCGGAGGAGCAGATAGTCGGCGAAGTCCTCTGCCGTCGGGCCGCTCGGGCCCACCTCGTGGTCCATGTCGATGATCTGGCCGACGCGTCCGCCGGTTCCCGGCGACAGGTCCAGTACGGCTCCGTTCCCTCCGCCGTCCGCGTCCAGCGAGACCCAGCCGGTGTTCCACCAGCCCGGCCGGAGCGCGGAGGCGCTCTCGTCGGCCGCGTTGAAGTCCGTCACGTCGTCGAACGAGCCGTCCTCCAGCAGGTCCCGCCAGACCTTGGTCTCCTCGGCCATCCCCGTGCACGACAGCAGACTGCCCGCCGGCCAGCCGCCGTCCGTGGAGCCGTTGTGCCGCAGGAGCGAGGCCCTGACGGCCTCGGGCAGGGAGACGCCGAGTTCCGCCTCGACCGCGGCTATGTCATCGGAGGTCGCCGGGGGCAGCAGGAAGTGGGAGGCGTCGCGCTCCGCGTACCACTTCTCGATCCGCGACCACACCGACGCGACTGCTTCGTGGGCCTGTTCGGACATGGATCCTCCTGATGTGCGGGGTGAAGGCCGGGGGTAAGGGACCGGGGCGGGTGCCGCCGGTGTCCGGCGTGACCCGGTGACGCATCATCCCCCGCACTCGCCGGCCTGCGGCTGCCGGGGTGCGGAGTCCTGCCGCGTGCCCGAGCCTGTCCGATGTCTTGACGTGCCCCTGACTGGATGGCTTCATGGGAGCGCCGGACATGGGAGCGCTCCCACACATCGTCCGAGCGATCCGCCCTGTCCTGATTCCCGACCCGCCCATCCTCTGGAGCCGCAGTGAGAACAGCGATCGGCACAACGAGAAGGGCGGCGAGCGTCGTCCTCACCGTCCTCTCCACCCTCCTCCCCTTACTCGCCCTCGGCGCCCTCGCCCCGGCGCAGGCCGCCCCCGCCACCACCGGTCTCCACATCAGTGACGGCCGGCTGGTCGAGGGCAACGGCAGCGACTTCGTCATGCGCGGCATCAATCACGCCCACACCTGGTACCCCGGCGAGACCCAGTCGCTGGACGACATCAAGGCGACCGGCGCCAACACCGTCCGCGTCGTCCTCTCCGACGGCTACCGCTGGAGCAGGAACAGCCCCGAGGACGTGGCCGCCGTCATCGCCCGGTGCAAGGCCGACCGGCTCATCTGCGTACTCGAGGTGCACGACACCACCGGATACGGCGAGGACTCCGCGGCCGGGACGCTCGATCACGCCGCCGACTACTGGATCAGCCTCAAGGACGTCCTCGCCGGCCAGGAGGACTACGTCGTCATCAACATCGGCAACGAGCCCTGGGGCAACACCGATCCGGCCGGCTGGACCGCGCCCACGACCGCCGCGGTCAAGAAACTGCGGGACGCCGGGTTCGCGCACACGATCATGGTGGACGCGCCCAACTGGGGCCAGGACTGGCAGGGCGTCATGCGGGACAACGCGCAGGCCGTCTACGACGCCGACTCCACCGGCAACCTCGTCTTCTCGATCCACATGTACAGCGTGTACAACACCGCCGACAAGGTCACCGACTATCTGGACGCCTTCGTGGACGCCGGACTGCCCCTGGTCATCGGCGAGTTCGGCGGGCCCGCCGACCAGTACGGCGATCCGGACGAGGACACCGTGATGGCCGAGGCCGAGCGGCTCGGACTCGGCTACATCGCCTGGTCCTGGAGCGGCAACACCGACCCGGTCCTCGACCTCGCGATCGGCTTCGACCCCGCCCGCCTCAGCTCCTGGGGCGAGCGCATCGTCCACGGCGCCGACGGCATCGCCCAGACCTCCCGCGAGGCCACCGTCTACGGCGGCACCTCGCAGGACACCGAGGCCCCGACCGCCCCCGGCGCCCCGACGTCCTCCGCCGTGACGGACACCTCCGTCACCCTCGGCTGGACCGCCTCCTCGGACAACGTCGGCGTCACCGGCTACGACGTCGTGCACGTCAGCGGCGGTACGGAGACCACCGTCGCGGCCTCCGCGACCAACAGCGTCGTCGTCACCGGCCTCACCGCCGGCACCGCCTACACCTTCGCCGTCTACGCCCGCGACGCCGCCGGCAACCGGTCCGCGCGCTCCGCCGCAGCCGGCGTCACCACGGACGAGGGCGGCGGCACACCGGGCCCCGGCTGCTCCGTCGGATACAAGGTCGTCGGCACGTGGTCGGGCGGCTTCCAGGGCGAGATCACCATCCGCAACACCGGCACCACCGCCCTCGACGGCTGGACGCTGGGCTTCGCCTTCGCCGACGGCCAGACCGTCACCAACATGTGGGGCGGCGTCCCCACCCAGACCGGCGGCTCGGTGAGCGTCGCCCCCGCGTCGTACACCTCGGCCATCCCCGCGAACGGCTCGGTGACCGTCGGCTTCACCGGCTCGCAGAGCGGTACGAACGCCGCACCCACCGCGTTCACCCTCAGCGGCGCCACCTGCGCCGTCGGCTGAGAGGGGACCGTACCTCCGTGGCTCCGACACCACGGAGGTACGCCGACCGGGCCCGCGCTCTCCGGAGCCCGCCAAACCCTTGGCCCGGAGGACCCCGCGCACGGCATGCTCCTGGCGGCCCGACGCCGAACCCAGCACCTGGAGAGCCGTATGACCTGGTCCGAACGCGTAGTGGTGCGAGACGGGGTGCGGCTCGTCTGCCGGGACTGGGGCGGGGCGGGGCAGCCCGTCCTGCTGCTGCACGGTCTGGCCGGGCATGCCGGGGAGTGGGACGTGCCGGCCCGGCTCCTCGGCCACGCCGCCCCCGGCTCCGGGCCAGGACGGCGGGTCATCGCCGTCGACCAGCGCGGGCACGGCTCCGCCGAGCGGACTCCCGAGGACGTCTCCCGTGCCGCGTACGTGGCCGACGCCCTCGCCGTCGTCGATCAACTGGGCCTGGAGCGGCCCGTCCTCGTCGGCCAGTCCCTCGGCGGCCACACCGCGCTGCCGGCCGCCGCCGCCCGCCCCGAGGGCTTCCGCGCGGCCGTGCTCGTCGAGGCGGGGCCGGGGCGCGCCGACACCGGCACGCCGGACGGGATCGGGAAGTGGATCGACGGATGGCCGGTCCCGTTCCCCTCCCGCGAGGCCGCCGCGGAGTTCTTCGGCGGCGGGCCGCTCGGCGAAGGGTGGGCGGCGGGGCTCGAGGAGCGGGACGGGGGCTGGTGGCCGCGTTTCGACCGCGAGGTGATGGTCGGCGCGATCTCCGAGAACGCCCGGCGGTCGTTCTGGGACGAGTGGGACGCGGTCCGTTGCCCGGTGCTCCTCGTCCTGGGGCAGTCCGGTTTCCTCCCGCCGGAGGAGCCCGTCGAGATGCTGCGCCGCAACCCCGCCGCCACGGCCGTCAGCGTCCCCGGGACCGGACACGATCTGCATCTGGAACGGCCCGGGGTGCTGCACGGTCTGATCACCGGGTTCCTCGACGGGATCGAGGACGGCTGAGAACAGGACGGCTGAGAACGGGGCGGCTGAGAACGGGTCTCCGCTCCCGTCAGTCGGTCACGGTCACGGTCGTGTGCGCCGTGGCGCACTCGTACGTCAGGAACATCACTCCGCTGTCGAGCACCGTGTGATCCGTGAGGGTCCACGCCAGCGGGTCGAACTCGGCCTTCCCCGAGAAGAGGGGGATGCCCGCGCCGATCGTCAGCGGGCTGAGCTTCACGATCAGCATGTCGATCTCGCGGTACAGGGAGTGCGCGAGTTCGGCGCCGCCGACCAGCCAGATGTCCTTGCCGTCCTCCTGCTTCAGCTCCCGCACCTTGGCGACCGGGTCGGTCGCGACGATCTCCACGGCGGGGTCGGGGCTCTCGCCCAGGGTGCGGGAGAACACGATGTGCCGCAGATGCGGGTAGGCGTCCGTGATGCCGGCGGCGAGGCCGATCCCGTACGATCTCCGGCCCTCGACGACCGTGTCGAAGTGCGTGCCCTCCGCCGTGACGGAGAGCGCGGCCCGGGCCGGGCCCGGAAGGGTTTCGGGGTACGCGGCGATGATGTGCCCGACGTAGTCCTCGGGGAGGGGCCAGAAGCCGCCCGGCCCGGAGGGGTCGGCTCCGTCCGGGCCGGCTATGAAGCCGTCGAGGGTGGAGGCGATGTAGTACACGAGCTTGCGCACGAAGGGCCTTTCATCCGTCCCGTACACCTCCGCCGTCGCCGCGAAGGCTTGATGATCCCGGCTTCACCGTACCGGCGCCCGGCTAGTCGATGTCCATGAACTCCGGGGCGTCCGGGTCCGTCATGTCGAGATCGGGGTCCCGGGCGCCGGGCGTGTCCGGGACGTCCGCCATCTCCAGGTCCTCGGACGAGAACGGGTCGTCGCCCTCGGTCACACCCGGACCCGGATCGTAGTTCGGGTTCGCCACGTAACCGTGGTCCGTCCAGGCTCCCTTGATGTACTTCGGATCGACCCCACCGGGAAACGCGACCTCTTCCTGATCGGGGTACGGGGAGTGGCTGCCGTAGGTCGCGTTGACATCGATCCCGCCCGTGGGCGTCCGGATGTCGTAGACGTACTTGGCACCCCAACTGAAGGCCAGGGGAGCCGAGGTGGAGGTCGAGACGTAGATGGCGGGAGTGTTGCTCAGTACGTAGTTGTCCAGATCCGCGTTCTGGGTGTTCTTCGGCTGGAAGCCCTCGTTGAAGATGACCGAGGGATCGCGGTTGTCCGAGCGGAACAGCGGCTCGTTCGACGTGCGGTAGACCGCGTAGTCCGGGATGCCTTCCCAGTTGACGTTGGGGTTGGCCGCGATGTCCCGGGGGTCCGTGCTCTGCGGCGGGTATCCGCATTCGCCGTCCGCGTCCGGCATCTCCGTGTCCGAGTCCGGGTCGTCCCCGTCCTCCATCTCGACGTCGGAGTCCGATACGCCTTGGTCCCCCATCTCGGCGTCGAGCGCGTCCCGCGCGGCGTCGGAAGCCGCCTGGTACGTGTCGTAGCCCGGCAGGGAGAGCCCTGCCATGGCATCGATCAGCGCGGCCATTCCCGCTTCGTCGGCGCCTCGCCCGTCGGAGCCCGGTGCGGCCAGGGAGGCGCGGCTGCCGGCGGTCGCACGACGCGTCGGGGTGGCTACCGATACGCCCGTGGACGTGTACGTGTACGTCCGTGTGGACGTGGGCGTGGTGGAGAAGGACGCCGATGTGGCCATGGACGCGGAGTGGGTCTGCCCGATCGGGCCCTTGCTGCTGTCGCAGGGGTCGTCCTTCTTGTCGTCGTCCTTCTTGTCGTCGTCCTTGTCGTCGTCGTGCTTCTTGTCGTCGTCGTTTCCTCCGGTTGAGCTGCCGCCGCTGCTACTGCTGCCGCCGCTGCTGCTGCCACCGGTGGAACCTCCGCCCGAGCTTCCGCCGCTGACGAGCCCGCCGATGAGCCCACCGATGAGGCCGCCACTGCTACCACCCGAGGAGCTACTGCCGCCGGAAGAACTGCTGCCGCTGCTCCCGCCGGAAGAGCCGCTGCCACCCGTGGAGCTGCTCCCGCCCGTGGCGCTGCTCCCGCCCGAGCTGCCAGTCACCCCGCCGGAAGAGCCGCCGCCACTGCTGCCACCCGAGGAGCTGCTGCCACCCGAACTGCTCCCGCCCGAGGAGCTGCTGCCGCTGCTCCCGCCCGTGGAACTGCTCCCACCGGAGGAACCGCCCGCGCCGCCCGCGACCGCGGAGTTGTCGTCGTCATCGTCCTCTCCGCCGGTGGAGCTGCTGCCCCCGTTGGACCCGGTGCCGCCCGAGGACGTACCGGTCGTGGACGTGCCGCCGCTGCTGCTGGAGCCGGACGCACCGGTGGAACCGCCGGCCACCGCCGCGTTGTGGTCGTCGTCGTCATCGTCGTCCCCGCCCGAGGACGTGGACGTACCTCCGGTGGCGGAACTTCCGCCGCTGTCGCCGGTTCCACCACTGGCACCGCCCGAGGAATCGGTGCCACCACTCGTACCGGTCGTGCTGTCGCCGCCCGAAGCGGTGCCGCCCGACGAGCCTCCCCCTGTTACGACACTCCCGCCGTCCGAGGAACCACCCGACCCGCTTGCAGAACCCGACCCGCCCGCAGAACCCGACCCGCCCGCAAAGCCCGAAGCCGAACCACTGCCACTGCCACTGCCACCGTCACTGCCGCTGCCGCTGCCGCCGCCGCTGCCGCCGTCACCGCCGCCGCTGTCGCCGTACGGGTCGCCCCCCGGGGCGTCCTGGCCCGTGACGGCCGTGCCGCAGGAATCGCCCACCACGCTGCACACCGCGGTGCGGAAGCCCTCGGCGACGCGGGGGGCCACACCGCCCACGGAGATCGCGATGATGATCGCGGCCACCAGACCGACGAGGCCCACGTACTCGATTGCCGACTGGCCCCGGTCCCTGCGCCATCTGATCAGGTGCGCGAGCGACGGGAGCGTCCGTAATGCGGGAGGCCGGCCGGTCGACAAGCGGGGCCCGGGCAGCCTGGATTGATGTGGGAGGTCGAACCAGGCGCGGCTGTTCCTGCCTGCGAGCAGCCCCAAGAGCACTGCGGGGATGATCATTTGGCTGAGACCCCGCTCCGAGCCGCTGTACAGGTTGACCAGAGCACCGAGCAGGAGCGCCGAAGGCAGGACGATCAGTCCGGCCTTCACCAACTTGCCGCCACGGCGGATGAGTTGGGCGAGCACCAGACCCAGGATGCCGGGCACGACGGCGTACAGGGACAGCAGGAAGAGCCCGGGAGTGAGCGGGGCCCGGTCGCTCATGGAGACGAGGAGGCCGATGCCGCCCGTCAGGGTGAGCACGAACATCAGGTGCAGCAGCACCCTGACGGCCCCCAGTGAGCGGGGCATCTCCTGGCGCCCTCGCGGCTCATAGGCACCTCGTGCGACCGTCACGCCGCCTGGATCGGACACAAGGGCCACCCCTGCCGGTTAGGTTCCAGCGTTCAACGCTGACATCACGTCACCGCTCTCCCCCGAACGCTCGAAGCCTATGAGCGGACCGCACCGGCGCCCCAGGGCCCACGGACCCAGAAGCCGGGCCCAAAGGACCTGGCTCAGAGCGAGCGGGCCCACCGCTCGTGGGCCTCGTGCTGCGCCTCCACACTGGTCACCGCCGTCGGCGGGGCATCGTCGAAGAGGTCCACCATCGCGTCGAGCCCGGCCGGCTTCCCCGGACGCAGCAGATAGGCGCGGCTGCTTCCGGAGCTGCGCAGCATGCCGCTCTGGGAGACGTCCGGGCGTGCCGCGTTCACCGCCAGCAGCCAGCCGTCGCGCTCCAGTTCACGGCGTACGGAATCCAGCGCGGCGACGAGGTCGTGCCCGCGCCTCTCGCAGCTGCCCCAGGGGCCGTCCGCCCTGACCCGGTACGGCTCCGGCTGCTCGCTCTCGTCGAGGGCCCAGGTGAGCGCGGTGTTCGCGTGCTCCTTGTCGCGGACCGCCGTCACGTCGTCGCGGTGTCCGAGCACGGACGCGTCAGTCATCGGTCGCCTCCTTCGCCGGCCGGTGGCCGACCGAGTGGTGCGGGTGCGGTGACACCCACTCTGGCACGGACGACCACTCTGGCACGCGGATGCGCCGGGCGGCCGGGCGGCCGGGCCCAGGGCATCGGACCGCCGGGCCCGTCAGCGCGGGAGGACCCAGTCCGGCACCCAGGTCCCGGCGGTGTCCCGGCCGGCCGTCACGGTCGCGAGGTGGGTGCGCAGAGCGGCCAGCGCGGGGTGGGGGTTGTCCCGGTGCCAGAGGAGCGAGTGCGGGTAGACGGGCGTCGGGGCGGTCACCGGGATGCGGCGCAGGCCGTGACCGGCGGGCCAGATGAGGCGGGTGTGCTCGCCCATGAAGGTGGCCAGGGCCGGGGTGTCGGCGATGGTGTCGAGGAGCGCGTCGGAGCCGAAGTTGGGGCCGGTCACCTCGATGGTGAGGCCGAACCCGGCGACGAGGTCGTCGTAGTAGGCGCCCCACTCGGTGCCGGGGGCGATGCCGGGCATCCAGATCCGGTGGCCGGTGAGCTGGGCGAGGGTCACCGAGCGGGCGCCCGCCAGGGCGTGGGCGGGGCCGGTGAGGAGCTGGAGCGGTTCGTCGAGCACCCGGACGGAGTCGATGTCCTCGGGCAGGGGCCGGCCGGGCACGGCGACGGCACGGAAGGACGCGTCGATCGCTCCGGAGCGCAGGGCGCCGACGGCCGTCTCGATGTCGAACAGCATGACCACGTCGAGCTCGGTCTCGGGGTGGGCGCGGTGGAAGCCGCGCATCAGGTTCGCCTGCGCGGTGCGCGAGGCGATCACGTCGACGCGCAGCGGGCGGTGGCCGGGGCGCACGGACGCGCCCGCCCGCTCGGCGACGTGCAGCAGCTCGCGGGCGTGGGGCAGGAACGCCTGCCCGTCGATGGTGAGCTCGGCGCCGCGCGGGGCGCGGGTGAACAACCGCACGCCGAGGGTGCGCTCCAGCAGGGCGATGCGCTTGGACACGGCCTGCTGGGTGAGGGAGAGGTCGGCGCCGGCCTTCCGGAACTGGCCCGTTTCCGCGACGGCGACGAAGGTGCGTACCGCTTCGAGATCCACGGCGGTCCACCCTAGGCCGGTCCACCTCGGTGGACAACAGCTGGTTGTGGGCTGCGGGGCGCGCAGTTGTTTGACCTGCTGTTGTGCCGCTCGCTTAGCTCTCACCGGTCAACGTCGGATTGTTCGGGTGGGAGCGCTGCGCATGGTGGGCAGGAGGCGGCTGGGGAGGCGGTTCGGCTGGCTGTGGGCGGCGTACGCGGTCAGCGCGTACGGCTCCGGGCTGGGCTTCGGGGCACTGCCGCTGATCGCCGTACTGGTGCTGCACGCGGGCCCCGCCGAGGTGTCCGCGCTGTCCGCCGTGGGGCCGGCGGTGGGTGCGCTGATCGCGGTGCCGCTCGCGCCGTGGGTGGAGTTCCGGCGCAAGCGCTCGGTCATGATCATGATGGACCTGGTCCGGTTCGCGGCCATGGCGACGATCCCGGTCGCCTACGCCTTCGGGGGGCTCGGCTTCGTCCAGCTGCTCGCGATCTCGGCGGTGGTCGCCTCGGCGAAGATCGCGTTCGGCGCGGCCGGCGGCGCCTACCTCAAGTCCCTCGTCCGGCCGGACGACCTGCTCGTCGCCAATGCGCGGTTCGAGTCGACGAACTGGAGCTCCATCGCGGTGGGGCCCCCGCTCGGCGGGGCGGCGATCGGCCTGTTCGGGCCGGTCACCACGGTGGTGGCCGACGCCCTCGGCTACCTGCTCTCCGCTCTGAGCCTCACCGCGATCCGGGACCGGGAGGAAGCGCCGCGCAGGCCACCGGGGAAGCCGGCGACGCATCCGGCCGGTACGGGCCCGGTGCGGGCGGGCGCCCTGCTCGACGGCTGGCGGCACATCCTGGGCCACCCCGTGCTGCGGCCCCTCTACCTCAACCAGATGCTCGTCGCCGGTCTCATCATGGCCACGGAACCGCTGCTGGCCGTACTCCTGCTGCGCCGGCTCGGATTCCCGCCCTGGCAGTACGGGCTCGCCTTCGCCGCCCCCTGCGTCGGCGGCCTCATCGGGTCGCGGCTGGCCCGCCGGGTGGTGGCCCGCTTCGGCCGCCGGCGGGTCTTCCGGACCGTCGGCACCCTGCGCGCCGTCTGGCTGATCGGCCTGGCCTTCGTCCGCCCCGGCGTCGTCGGCCTCGTCACCGTGATGGCCGTCGAACTGGCGATCATCATCAGCATGAGCCTGTACAGCCCGGTGCTCGCCACCTACCGGCTCGAACAGACCCCCGCGCATCTGGTCGCCCGCACCCTGACGGCCTGGTCGACCGGCCAGCAGGCGTCCATCGCCGTCCTGACCGCGCTCGGCGGGCTGCTGGCCGACGCCACCGGCCCCCGCACCGCCCTCGCGGTCGCGGGACTGCTCATCCTGGCCACCCCGCTCCTGCTGCCCCGAGCGGACCGGACGCCCCGGCCCGGTCCGGAACCGGCCCTCGACGGCCCCCGTCCCGCCTGACCGCCGCCGTCAGGAGGGCCCGCGCCGCCCGCCCGCCGCGTCCAGGGCCGGGGCGATCACCTCGAAGGCGCGGTCGATCAGGTCGGCCGGGGACTCGGCACCGTCGCCCTCGGTCCAGCGGTGCAGTACGGCGTCGAAGGCGTTCAGCGCCATGCCCGCGGCCATCCTCGGGTAGAGGTCGGCCTCCGCGTCGGTTCCGAGCCGCCGGGCCAGCTCCTGCGCCAGGTCGTCCCGCCACCGCGCCTGGCGCTCCAGGAAGCGGGCCAGCAGGGCGGGGGTCCGCAGGATGAGCCGGACGACGCGCAGCGCCCGGTCCCCGTGGTCCTCGCACTCACCGAGCGGGACCCAGACCGCGCGCAGCAGGGCGACGGAGGGCGGCTCGTCGGCGGGGCGGGCGGCCAGTTCGGCGCGGATGCCCGTGCCCATGCCGGCCAGGAACTGGACGACCACGTCTTCCTTGGACGCGAAGTAGCGGAAGAACGTGCGCTTGGACACGCCTGCGGCCTTCACGATCTCGTCGATCGTGACCGCGTCGAACCCCTTCAGCGCCAGCAACTGCAGGGCCGCCTCGGTCAGTTCGTCGGATACGAGCTGACGCTTGCGCTGGGCCAGGGTCGTCGCGGGGCCGGCCGGCGCGGGGTCCGCCGACCCCGGACCACCCGCTCCGGGGCGGGTGCTCGCGTCGGGACGGCTGCTCACTTCGGGAAGGTCGCTCACCCCGCCCACGGTACTCCATGCCTTCCATGGCATTCAGTGCCATCTTGACACTTGGTGTCACTGAAGGCAGCCTATGCCGCATGACACAGCAGCAACGCTGGACCTCCGAGCAGATCCCGGACCAGACCGGACGCGTCTTCGTCGTCACCGGTGCCAACAGCGGTCTCGGCCTGGCCACCACGCGGGCGCTCGCCCGCCGGGGCGGGCGCGTGATCCTCGCCGTGCGCGACGAGGAAAAGGGCCGCCGCGCGGCGGCCGGGATCACCGCCGCACAGCCGGACGCGCTCCTCGACGTGCGCCGCCTCGACCTGGCCGACCTCGACTCCGTACGGGCGTTCGCCGAGCGGCTGCGGGCCGAGCTGCCCCGGCTGGACGTGCTCGTCAACAACGCCGGTGTGATGGCGCCGCCCCGGTCGCTGAGCCCGCAGGGCCACGAGACGCAGTTCGCCGCCAACCACCTCGGCCACTTCGCGCTCACCGGGCAGCTGCTCGGCCTCCTGGGCGCGGGCCGCGACCCCCGTGTCGTCACGGTGAGTTCGGCCAATCACCGCAAGGCGAGCATCTTCTTCGACGACATCACCGGCGAGCACCGGTACTCCCCGATGGGGTTCTACAACCAGTCCAAGCTCGCCAACGCCGTCTTCGGCCACGAGCTCCACCGCCGGCTGGCCGAAGCCGGCAGCCCGGTGCGCAGCGTCCTCGCCCACCCTGGCTACACCGCCACCAACCTCCAGACCGACGGCCCCGTCGCCCTGGTGAAGGTGCTGTTCGGCCGTGTACTGACCCCGCTCGCCCAGACCCCGGACCAAGGCGCCCTGCCCCAGCTCTACGCGGCGACCGACCCGAGCGCGGAAAGCGGCGAGTTCTTCGGGCCGGACGGCATGGGCGAGCTGCGCGGCGCGCCGACCCGGGTGGCGCTGTCCGCCGGGGCGACGGACGCCGGGACCGGCCGGCGGCTGTGGGAACTGTCGGAACGGGCCACGGGGGTGCGGTTCGCGTTCCCCACCCCGGTCTGACCGGCCCCCGGCCCCGGCAACGGGGCGGTGTCCGCCTGCTCCCGGGGGAACGCCGCGGCCCCGGATGTGGATAGGGTGCCGTTTCGACAACAGCGCTCTTCGGGGGAGACACGAATTCATGAGCGGTCAGCAGCCAAAGCGGGGCAGCGCCTCCCAGGTCTTCCAGCCTCTGGCCGGTGACGACCCGTCCACCATCGCCGGATACCGGCTCGCCGCCAAGCTCGGCGCGGGCGGCATGGGCAAGGTGTACCTGTCCTACACGCCCGGCGGGCGGCCCGTCGCCATCAAGGTGATCCGGCCCGAGTTCGGCGAGGACGCCGAGTTCCGGCGGCGGTTCGCGCAGGAGGTGCAGTCCGCCCAGCGCGTGCAGGGGCTGTTCACCGCGCCGGTCATCGACGCGGACACCGACGGCGCGCAGCCGTGGCTGGCGACCGCGTACGTCCCCGGCCCCTCGCTCGCCGACGCGGTCGTCGCGCACGGCGCGCTGCCGGTCGACGCCGTGCTGCTGCTGATCGCCGGCATGGCGGAGGCGCTGCACGTCATCCACGGGGCGGGCATCGTGCACCGCGACCTCAAGCCGTCCAATGTGCTGCTCGCCGCCGACGGACCGCGGGTCATCGACTTCGGCATCGCGTACGCGGCCGACGCGACCTCCCTCACCGGCAGCGGGGTCACCATCGGCACGCCGTCGTTCATGGCCCCGGAGCAGGCGGCGGGGCGGCGAGTCACCCCGGCGACCGACATCTTCGCGCTGGGCCAGGTCGCGGCGTTCGCCTCCACCGGGGCGCCGGCCTTCGGCGAGGGCACCTCGCACGGTGTGCTGTACCGGATCGTCCACGAGGACCCGGACCTCAGCGGGGTCCCGGAACGGCTGATGGAGCTGGTCAGCCGCTGCCTGGCCAAGGACCCGGCGGACCGGCCGTCCGTCGCGGAGGTCATCACGCTCTGCCAGACCGCCAACGCGGAGACGGTGCTGCGCCGCCCCGAGGACTGGCTGCCGACCCCGGTCGCCGCCGACATCACCGTACGCGCGGCTGCCCCGGCGCCCGTCCAGACGCCGCCGCCCCCGTCGTCGGCCCCGACCGCGGGCCCGTCCGCGGCCTACTCGCCCACGGCCCCGGCGGCCCCGAGCACCCCGCCGCCGGGATACGGTCCGCCGGTCGCCCCGCCGCCGGGACAGGCGCCGCAGACCCCGCCCCCGACCCCGTACCCCGCGCAGGCGCACGCCCAGGCCGCGTACCCCACGCAGCCGGCCCAGACCTCGCAGAGCGCACCGCAGTACCCGACCGGCCCCCAGGCGCAGGCCCAGGCCCCGACCCAGTTCCCGGGCGGCTACGGGTATCCGGCGCAGGCCCAGACGTACACCGGCCAGAGCGGGCCCCAGACGGTCGTCCCGTCGCCGCCGGCGCCTGAGCCCCCGAAGCGCCGGGGCGGGAAGGTGGCCGCCATCGCCGTCGCCGCCGCGCTGATCTTCGGTGTCGCGGGCGTCGGCACGGCGTACTTCCTGCTCAAGGACGACGGGAAGAAGACGCAGAGCAACGAGTCGGCCAAGGAGAAGAGCAACACCCCGGCCGGCAAGGCGAGTCCGTCGCCCGGCGCGGACGACGAGGGCGGCACCGGGACCGATCCGAAGCCGCCGGTCGACGCCGACCCGGAGCCCGCCGACTACACGGGCATCAACCTCACCGCGGGCTACCACCTGACGTTCGCGGACGAGGACCTGCACCCGCAGGACGGCGAGGACAACAACTACGAACTCTCCTACGACACCGGCGGCTACCTCGACGCGGAGAGCGAGGGCGGCCGCCTCGTCCTGCTCGACCCGGGCCAGACGGGCTCGCTGGACGTCTGCCGCTCGGAGACCCGGTTCACGACCAACATCTACGTGGACAAGCTCTCCAAGGGGCGCCAGATCTGCATCACCACGGGCACGGGGCACCTGGCGCTGCTGACGTACCAGGGCCACTCCCCCGAGGACTCGCCCAGCGACTACATGACGATCGACGTGACCGTCTGGCGCAACGCGGTCGGCTAGCCGCGCGGTTGCGGTGCGGCGACGGCCGGGGGCGGACGCTCCCGGCCGTCCCCGTACCGGGAATGCCGGGCGGACCCGGGGGAGTTGCCCGGACATGTCGACTCCACGCGTGATCCTTCTGCTGTCCGGCAGCCTGCGGGCCGGCTCCTCCAACGAGACGGTGCTCCGCACCGCGCGGGCCGTGGCACCCGAGGGCGTACGGACCGTGCTGCACGAGGGGCCGGCCGCGCTCCCGCACTTCAATCCCGACGACGACGCGGAGCCGCTGCCGGAGCCGGTGGCCGCGCTGCGGGCGGCGATCGACGCGGCCGACGCGCTGCTGGTCTGTACGCCGGAGTACGCCGGGACGCTGCCGGGGTCGTTCAAGAACCTGCTGGACTGGACCATCGGCGGCACCGAGATCTGCGACAAGCCCACCGCCTGGGTGAGCACGGCCGCACCCGGCCGGGGCCGGGGCGCGGAGGCGACACTGCGGACCGTGCTCGGCTACACGGGCGCCACGGTGATCGAAGAGGCCTGCGCCCGGATTCCGGTGGACCGGCAGAGCGTCGGGGCGGACGGGGTCATCACGGAGACCGGCGCGCGCGAACGGATCGCGGAGGTGCTCACGGTGCTGGCGTCGTCCCCGGGGGACGGCGGGCAGTAGTCCTCGGGGCGGCCCCGCGTCCGGGAGGTGACGCGGCCGGCTCCCCGAAGCCGCCGGTCAGCCCGTGATCAGACGCTGCAGCGCCGGTGCGTACAGGTCCGCGATGCGGTCCGGGGTGGCGAGGGCGCCGGCGCCCTCGCGATGGAGGCTGAGGGTGGCGCCGAGGCCGAGGAGGTGGCCGGCCAGGAGTTCGGCGCGCAGGGCGCGGTCGGGGCCGGTGAGGCGGGCGGTCAGGGCGTCGGTGACCTGTTCGTGGAAGCGGTCGCGCAGCAGGGAGCGTTCGTCCTGGTTGCCGAGGAAGAAGACGACGCGCAGGAGCGGGTCGGACTGGGACGCGCGGCGGCGGGTCACCAGCGTGACGACCAGGTGGCGGCCCAGTGTCTCCAGCGGCGCGTCGAGGAGTTCGGCGGCGGCGGGGCCGAAGTCGGCCACGGTGTTGAAGAGTTCCTCCTTGCGGCCGAAGTGCTTGACCACCAGGGAGGGGCTCACCCCGGCGTCGGCGGCGATCCGGCGGATCGTCACCTCCGCGTACGGGCGCTGGGTGAAGGCCCGCCGGGCCGCGCGCAGGATCGCCTCCCGGCCGGTGCCCGCCTCGGCGGGGACGGGGGCCGTCACGGTGGCCTGGCCGCCGGTCATGCGCCCTCCTGGATTCCTGCCGTCCGCGCACCGCCCTCGCGGGTGCCCGGCGCCTTGCGGCTCCCCTCGACCGTACCCGCCCCGGCCGTCCTGTGGCCCGGCAGGAGCAGCGTGACGGCGAGCGCGGCGAGGGCCGCGCCGGCCGCGATGACGAAGACCAGCTGGTACGCGTGGAGGGTGGGCGCGGTCCTGCCGCCGGCCCGGAAGGTGATGTTGGCCAGCACGGCGGCGACCGTGGCGCTGCAGAAGGCCTGCCCGATCGAGCGCATCAGGGTGTTCAGGCCGTTGGCCGCTCCGGTCTCGCTGACGGGGACGCCGCGCATCACCAGGGCGGGCAGGGCCGAGTACGCGATGGCCGTGCCGGAGGCGACGACCGTGGCGCCCGCGATGATCAGCCAGAGGCTGTGGCTGGTGAAGTAGCGCACCCCGTAGCCCACGGCGATCACCCCGGCGGCCAGGGCCAGGCTGACCTTGGGGCCGTGCTTGGCGGATATCCGGGCGGAGACGGGCGAGAGCGCGACCATCGCCACGCCGCCCGGCAGCAGGCACAGTCCGCTGACGACGAGCGAGGCGCCGAGCCCGTAGCCCGTGGCCTTCGGTTCCTGCACCATCTGGGCGGTGACCAGCGAGTTCGCGTAGAACGCGAAGCCGATCAGCAGGGCCGCGACATTGGTGAGCAGGACGGCCGGTCGGGCGGAGACCCGCAGGTCGACCATGGGGCTCGTGACGCGGAGCTCGTACGCGCCCCACAGCAGCGCCACCACCACGGCCGCCACCAGCAGGCCGACCGTCCGGACCGATCCCCAGCCCCAGTCCGCGCCCTGGGTGACCGCGAGCAGCAGGCAGACCAGGGCGGCGGAGAGGCCGAGCGCACCGAGCGCGTCGAAGCGGCCCCGGGTGCGCAGCGGCGACTCCGGCACGCAGGCCAGCACCAGCACGATGTCGATCAGTCCGATGACGCCGGAGACCCAGAACATCGTGTGCCAGTCGAAGTTCTCCACGACGAGCGCGGCGACCGGCAGGCCGACGGCCGCACCGATCCCGAGGGTGGAGCTCATCAGCGCGACGGCGGACAGCACGCGCTCGGGCGGCAGCTCGTCGCGCAGGATGCTGATGCCCAGGGGTACGACGGCGAGCGCCGCGCCCTGGAGCGCCCGGCCGGTGATCAGCACTCCGATGTGGGAGCTGACCGCGCACAGCACCGAGCCCACCACCAGGACCGCGAGCGAGCCCACGAGCACCCGCCGCTTGCCGTACATGTCGCCGACCCGGCCGAGGACCGGGGTGAAGACCGCGCCGGTGAGCAGCGTGACGGTGACCAGCCAGCTGGCGGCGGCGGGGGTGGCGCCGGTCAGCTCGGGGATGTGCGGCAGCAGCGGGACGACGATCGTCTGCATGACCGCGACGACGACACCGCAGAAGGCCAGCACGCCGACGGCGAAGCGCGGGTGCGGGGCCCTGACTCCGGGGGTCCCGGGGGCGGCGGGGACGGGTATGTCCGCGGGCACGGTTCTCCGTACGGTGCTCGGCGCCGGGAGGCGGCGGGGACGATCAGGGGGTGCACATGTGTTCACCTCCAGGGTAGACGCCTGTGCACCCCCTCGGCGACGAGATGCCGGAAGACCGCGTTAGCCTCGGTCCCGGCCGCCTGTACGGGCGGCGGCGAGGATCTACGAGAAGGCTGAGGTGGCCGCGATGGCGAAGATTCCGGCAGCGGCGGTGGCGGCGGGCGGGCTGGTCGGCGGGTACGCCGTCGCCCGGTGGACCGGGAAGCGGCCGCTCGGCGGGGTCGCCCTCGCGGCGGCGGGCGGGGTCGCGGCCTACGAGTGGAACCGGCAGGCCGGGCCGCGCGCGGCCACCGCGCTGACCACCGCCTATGTGGCCGCCTTCGCGGGCTCGCACCCGCTGGCGAAGAAGCTGGGCGCCTGGCCGGCGGTCTTCACCGCGGCGGGCACCGTCGCCGCCGCGTCCTGGGCGGTCACCCGCCGCGGCGCCTGAGCCGGAGGATTCGCACTCCGCGCGCGGTGCCGGAGGATGCCCTCGCGTGCGGTGCCGGGATTTCCCTCCCGCGCGGTGCCGGAGGACCCCACCCCGCGCGGTGCCGGACATTTTTCTCCGCGCGGTGAACGCGGGCCGGTCCCGGTGCGTACTCATGGGCACTCCCCCGCGTAACCCGGGTGCGTGTCCGGCTCGACAGGACGGGCACGCACCCGGCACCGGGGCGGGCGCTCAGCCCCCCAGCGCCCGCGAGACCGTGTAGATCAGCAGGCCCGCCAGCGCGCCCACCACCGTGCCGTTGATGCGGATGAACTGCAGGTCACGGCCGATGTGCGCCTCGATCTTCTTCGACGTCTGGTCCGCGTCCCAGCCGGCCACCGTGTCGCTGATCAGCGAGGTGATCTCCGCGCGGTACGTCGTCACGACGTACACCGCCGCGTCCTCCAGCCAGCCCTCCAGCTTCGCCTGCAGACGGCCGTCCGTCGCCAGCCGGGCGCCCAGCGACATCAGCGAGGCACGCGCCCGCAGCCGCAGCTCGCTCTGCTCATCCTCCGCCGCCGCGATCACCATCGTGCGCACCGACGACCAGGCGGACGCGATGACGTCCTGGACCTCGCCGCGCCCCAGCACCTCCGACTTCAGCCGCTCCACCCGGGCCCGGGTCTCCGAGTCCGTCTGGAGGTCGGCCGCGAAGTCCGTCAGGAATGTGTCGATCGAGCCGCGCGCCGGGTGCCCCGGCATGTCGCGCATCTCCGTGACGAAGCGCAGCAGCTCCTTGTAGACCCGCTCGCCCACCCGCTTGTCGACGAACCGGGGCGTCCAGCCCGGTGCCCCGCCCTGCACCGCGTCCATCACCGAGTCGCCGTGCTGCACCAGCCAGTCGTGGGCCCGGACGCAGATCAGGTCCACCACCTTGCGGTGGCCGCCGTCCGCGACGACCTTCTCCAGCATCTTGCCGAGACCGGGGCCGACCTCCGCCGCGTTCGCCCGCCGGGTGATCGCCTCACCCACCACGGCCTGCACGTCCGAGTCGCGGAGCACGGTCAGCGCACCGCGCAGCGCCGTCGACAGTTCGGCCGTCACCCGGTCCGCGTGGGCCGGCTCCGCGAGCCACGCGCCGAGCCGCCCGCCGATGCCCAGCGAGTGGATCCGGTCCCGTACGACATCGCCCGACAGAAAGTTCTCGCCGACGAAGGAACCGAGAGAGGCCCCGAGCTGGTCCTTCTTGGTGGGAATGATGGCGGTGTGCGGAATCGGCAGACCGAGCGGACGCTTGAAGAGGGCCGTGACGGCGAACCAGTCGGCCAGCGCACCCACCATGCCCGCCTCGGCGGCCGCTGCGACGAAGCCCGGCCAGCCGCCCACCCCCTCGTTCTTCGCCCAGGTGGCGAGGACGTACACGAGCGCGACCAGCAGAAGGAGGCCGGTGGCCGTGGTCTTCATCCGGCGTACGCCACGCCGCTTCTCCTCGTCCGCCGCGGTGTACGCGAACGAGGCGAGGCCCGCCGGCCGCTCACGCGTACCGGCGCCGTCCGTCCGCCCCGCGGGCCCCGGGGGCAGTGCGCCCCGCTCGGTCCGTCCGGACTCTTCGATCCGTTCCATCCGCTCCACCCGTCCGCGTACGCAACGCCACCGGCGCCCCGTACGCATTGTCCTTACCTGACCTACTCCCGGGCCGCATGCCGAGTTCCCCGCGCCCTGCCGCATCATGGGGAGCGGCCCCACGAGCGGCCCACCGAAGACGAGGAGACACACCGTCCATGCCCAGGCGCCAGGGTTACACCCTGCTCATAACCCTTGTGGCGGGGACCGCCGCGCTCGCCGCCGTCGTGGCGTTCGCCGGCTCCCTGCTGTTCTCCGGGTCCCGGGCGAAGGCCGCCGCCACCACGAGCCCCCAGGGCGCGGTCCGGACACCCGCCGCCCCGGCGCACTCCACCGGCCTCTGGGCGGCCACCTGGGCGGCCGCGCCCGTCGGCGGGGTTGCGGACCCGGCCCAGGCGCGGGACCAGACCCGGCGCATCATCCGTAACGTCGTGCACACCAGCATCGGCGGGGACGCGGCGCGCGTCACGCTGTCCAATCTCTTCGGTACGAGCCCGCTGCTCATCGACCAGGTCACCGTGAACACCCGCCCGGTCACGTTCCGGGGCACACCCTCGGTCACCGTGCCCGCCGGCCGGCAGATCGTCAGCGACGCCGTGGTCGTCCCGGTCGAGGCCGACGCCGACCTCGTCGTCACCCTGCGCACCCCGACCGCCCGGGGCCCGGTCACCGTGCACCCCAACAGCCATCAGACCTCCTACGTCGAGGACGGGCAGGGCACCTGGAGCGACCACCACTGGCGCTACCTCACCGCCGTGGACGTACGGGGCAAGAACCCCACCGGCACCCTCGTCGCGCTCGGCGACTCGCTCACCGCGGGCACCGGCACCACCACCGACGCGAACACCCGCTGGCCCGACGTCCTCGCCGACCGGCTGCGCGGCCGCTACGCGGTGGTCAACGAGGGCATCGGCGGCAACCGGCTGCTGCGCGACGGCATCGGCCCGCGCGCCCTCGACCGCTTCGACCGCGATGTGCTGGGCGTCGCCGGGGTGAAGACCGTCGTCATCGCCCTCGGCATCAACGACGTGCAGGCGTTCCCCCACGAGACCGACCCGCTCCGGATCACCGAGGCCCTGCGCGGCCTCACCGAGCGCGCGCACGCCCGGGGCCTGCGGGTCATCGGCGCGACCCTGATGCCGTTCCGGGGCACCCGCACCTGGACCGCCGCCCAGAACGACGTGCGCGAGCGGGTCAACGCGGAGATCCGGGGAGGCGGCGTGTTCGACGAGGTCCTCGACTTCGACCGGGCGCTCCGCGACCCGCTCCACCCCGACCGGCTCCGGGCGGAGTACGACTCCGGCGACCATCTGCACCTCAACGACGCCGGTTACCGGGTGCTCGGATCGCTCGTGGACGTCAGCACGCTGCTCAGCCCGCGCCCCTCGTCCGACGCGCTCTGACCGCCCGGCGCCCCCTCGCCTCGGGGGCGCCCCGGCCGCTACCTGCCGCCGCCGTCGCCCTTCTCCAGCCGGCCCCGCTCGCGCTGGGCCTCGCGCAGCCGCTGCTTCTCCGCCTTGCTCCGCTTGTGCTCCACCCCGACGCCGCCCATCAGCGCGAAACCGGTGACCCGCACCCGGGGAGCGTCCGGGGCGGGGACCGCCTCGTCCTTGGCGTTCTCCCCGAACCCGCCCATGATGCCGATGCCCCGGACCTCCACATGCAGGTCCGGCGGGACCGTCACCTGCATGCCGCCCATGATCGCGAAGCAGCGGATGACGACCTCGCGGTCCTCGAAGTTCGCCTCACGCAGATCGATCTCACCGCCGCCCCACATCGCGAACGCGGTGAACACCCGGCCGACCGTCCAGTTCCCCCGGCGGCGGAACCCGCCCCAGAACGCGAAGGCGCCCGACGAGGTCGCCGGCTTGCCGATCCGGTCCGACCAGCGGGCCAGTGAGCCCGTCCGGGGCCGGCCGCCGGCCACCGGCGCCACCACCCCGCCGGGGTCCGGCAGATCACGGACGAGCGGCTCCAGCTCACCGTGCGTACGGGCCCGGTACGCGCTGTCGAGCCGCTGCTCGAACTCCGTCATCTCCAGGCGGCCCTCCGCCACCGCCTCGCGCAGGATCTCGGCAATACGCTCACGCTCGGCGTCGGAGGCCCGCATGTCCGGGAGTTCACTTGTCATACCGGCAGCCTATTGAACGCGTGCGCTCCCGTCACCGCGTCAAAGGCCGGTCGCCGACGCGTACATCTTCGCGATCACGGCCTCGATGTCCGGCTCGCGCACCGAAAGGTCCATCAACGGGTACTCCGCGGCGATCCGCGCCACCAGCGGTGCCGCCGAGGCGGACGCCGGGAACGCCAGCCACTGCCGGGGCCCCTCCACCTTCACCGTACGCACGGACGGCTCCGACTCCAGCCGGATCGGCGGGAGTTCGCGCTCCAGGTCCACCACGAGGGTGCGCTCGCTCTCGCCCACCTCGTGCAGCCCGGCCAGCGCGCCGTCGTACATCAGCCGGCCGTGGTCGATCACCATCACCCGCTTGCACAACTGCTCGATGTCGGTGAGGTCATGGGTCGTGAGCAGCACCGTCGTGCCGCGCTCGGCGTTCAGGTCACGCAGGAAGCCGCGGACCTTGGCCTTGGACACCACGTCGAGGCCGATGGTCGGCTCGTCCAGGTAGAGCACCTCCGGATCGTGCAGCAGCGCCGCCGCGATGTCGCCGCGCATCCGCTGCCCGAGCGACAGCTGCCGCACCGGGACCTCCAGCAGCTCGCCCAGGTCCAGGAGTTCGACGCACCGGTCCAGATTCGCGCGGAACCGCGCGTCGGGGATGCGGTACATCCGGTGCACCAGCCGGTACGAGTCGCGCAGCGGCAGGTCCCACCAGAGCGTCGTGCGCTGGCCGAAGACCACCCCGATCCGCTGGGCCAGCCGCGTCCGCTCCCGGGAGGGGTCGATGCCCGCCACCCGCAGCGAACCGCCGCTCGGGGTGAGGATCCCGGTCAGCATCTTGATCGTCGTCGACTTCCCGGCCCCGTTCGGCCCGATGTAGCCGACCATCTCCCCGCGCCCCACCCGGAAGCTGATCCCGTCGACCGCGCGCACCTCACGGCGTTCGCTGCGCAGGAGACCCGTCCTGCGGCGGACGTCGAAGACCTTCTCGACGCCGTCGAGCTCGATGAAATCCGTCTCGCCGTCCGTACCCATGCCCCTTGCTCCCTCTCGCCCGTCCCGCGTCAACTTCCCGTACTCCGGTACGCCCGCAGCCCCGCGCGCCAGCCCAGGCCCGCGGCCACCCAGCACAGCCCCGCCACCACCGGCGGCAGGAACGCCACCCACTGCGGCAGCCCCAGGGGGTAGTCCCGGCCCAGCACGTACAGCGCCGGCAGCCAGTTCACGAACGCCAGCGGCACGACGAACGTCACCCCGCGCACCAGGTCCTTGGCGAAGACCGTCGGCGGGTACTGGAGCAGCGTGTTGCCCCCGTACGTGAAGGAGTTCTGCACCTCGGAGGCGTCCTGCGCGAAGAACTGGAAGGCCGCGCCCGCCACGAACACCGCGCAGAAGATCGCCGCGCCGCTCAGCAGCATCAGCGGCACCATCGCCACCTTGAGCACGGTCCACTCGATGTCCAGCGTCACCAGCGCATAGCCGAGGACCAGCAGCCCCTGGGTGATCCGCCCCAGCCGGCGCAGCGCGAACCGGTCCGCCGCCACCTGCGCGAGCACCGGCACCGGCCGCACCAGCAGCGTGTCCAGCGTGCCGTCCCGCACCCGGCGGCCCAGCCGGTCCATCGACCCCATCAGCAGGTCCGCCAGGCCGAACGCCGTGCCCGCGGCCCCGTACAGCAGGGCGATCTCCGGCAGCGTGTAACCGCCCAGGACGTCCACGTGCGAGAACATCAGCATGATCGCGACGAAGTCGAACGCCGTCGCCGCGAAGTTCCCGATCGTCGTCATCACGAACGACGCCCGGTAGGCCATCGTCGAGCGCAGCCACATCGCCACGATCAGCCCGTACGCCCGGACCCCCTCGGCAGCGCGCGGCCTCGCCGCGAACACCGCCGAAGGCCCCTCCGCCACGGCCGCGTCCACCGTGTCCACCGCCTCAGCCACCCTGGACCACCACCCTCCGCGTCGCCACCGACTGCAGCATGCGGCCCGCCAGCAGCAGCGCCAGCGCCCAGCCCGCCTGGAATCCGTACGCCCGGACCAGCCCCCACCCGGTGTGCTTGCCGAGGAACACATCGGCCGGCACCTGGAGCAGCGCCGACCACGGCAGCGCCCGCGCCACCTCGCCCAGCAGCCCGGGGAACAGATTGAGCGGGAGCAGCAGTCCCGAGAAGAACAGCCCCGCCAGGAAGGCGATCTGCGCCGCGCCCGCCCCGTCCATCAGCCAGAACGCCGACAGCGCGACCAGATAGCGGATCGCGAAACTCACCACCACGCCGAGCGACACCGAGACGAGGAACGCCAGCCAGAGCCCGGCCGAGGTGGGCAGCGCCAGCTCGAAGGCCAGCGAGCCCAGCACCATCGGCACGATCCCGCGCCCCAGCAGATGAAAGGCCGCCCGGCCCAAGTCCCCGGCGAGCCACCACAGTTGAAGATCGATCGGCCGGTACAGGTCGACCGCGACATCACCCGTACGGATGCGCTCGATCAGCTCGTCCTCGAAGCCGCCGCCCATCATGGCGCACGTCATCAGGAGCGCCTGCCCCAGCCATACGTACGTGAGCGCCTGGGACATGTCGTACCCGCCGAGCTGAGGCCGCTCGTCCCACAACGCCTCGTAGGTGTACGCCATGATGAAGCCGAAGACGGTGTTGGTGAACACCCCCGCGGCCGTCGCGATCCGGTACGTGGCATAGCGGCGGAACCCGCCCGCCGCCACCACCGCGTAGAGCCGCACGGCAACCACCACCCCCCGGTCCCGGGTGCGCCGCCTCGTGCGGACACCAAAGCGCAGGAGCCTAGTCCAGCCCGGGCAGCCGCCGCGACCGCTTTTCGGAGGTCGATCCGGGGGTTATTCCGCAGAAAAGGGCACTATGGGGGAACTGACCGCGGCCGAGGAGTCTGCACCGACATGAGCGACGAGCCCCAGCAGCAGAACGGGGACCCCCGACCCCCGGGCTGGACCCCCAGGGACCTGCCTGCCGACGCCGCCGCCCGCGCGGAACGGGGCGCACCGGGGGCCGGCGGCGGGGGCCAGGGGACCGGGAAGAAGGCCAAGCGGCCCCGGCGCACCGGCTGGCGCCGCGCGATCCCCACCTGGCGCATGGTCCTCGGCGGTGTCCTGCTCATCGCCCTGGTGCTGATCGGCGGCTTCATCGCCGGCTACCAGCTCGTCGACATCCCGCCGGCCAATGCCAGCGCCACCGCCCAGTCCAACGTCTACCTCTACAAGGACGGCACCGTCATCGCCCGCGACGGCGAGGTCAACCGGGAGAACATCCGGCTCGCCCAGGTGCCCCTGCCCGTCCAGCACGCCGTCCTCGCCGCGGAGGACCGCGACTTCTACTCCGAACGCGCCGTGGACATCAAGGCGATGTTCCGCGCCGGCTGGAACACCCTCACCGGCAAGGGCCGCCAGGGCGGCTCCACCATCACCCAGCAGTACGTGAAGAATTACTACCTGGGCCAGGAGCAGACCGTCGGCCGCAAGATCAAGGAATTCTTCATCGCGATCAAGCTCAACCGCGAGGAGTCGAAGAACCAGATCTTCGAGGGCTACCTCAACACCAGCTACTTCGGGCGCAACGCGTACGGCATCCAGGCCGCCGCCCAGGCCTACTACAGCAAGGACATCGGCGACATCACCACCGCCGAGGGCGCCTACCTCGCCTCCCTGCTCAACGCCCCCAGCGCCTACGACGTCATCACGCACCCCGAGAACAAGCCCGCCGCCGTGGCCCGCTGGAACTACGTGCTCGACGGCATGGTGAAGGAGGACTGGCTCGGCGCCGGCGCGCGCGCCGTCACGGCCTTCCCGCCCCCGGGCCCCGTCAAGCCCGCCAACAGCCTCTCGGGGCAGCGCGGATACCTCGTCCAGGCCGTCGAGGACTACCTCGTCCGCAACGACATCCTCGACGAGAAGACCCTCGCCACCCGGGGCTATCGCATCACCACCACGCTGGAGAGGAAGAAGCAGGACGCCCTCGTCAAGGCGGTCGACGACAACGTCATGTCCAGGACGAGCAAGCAGCGCAAGCCCGACCGCAACGTCCGGGTCGGCGGCGCCTCCATCGACCCCGCCACCGGCCGCGTCCTCGCCCTGTACGGCGGCATCGACTACACCCGGCAGTACGTCAACAACGCCACCCGGCGCGACTACCAGGTCGGCTCCACCTTCAAGCCGTTCGTCTTCACCTCCGCCGTCGCCAACGACTCCACCACCCAGGACGGCCGCCGCATCACCCCCAGCACCGTCTACGACGGCACCAACAAGCGCATGGTCCAGGGCCCGGACGGGCCCACCGGCTACGACCCGGCCAACGAGGACGACGTCAGCTACGGGCCCATCACCGTGCGCACCGCCACCGACAAGTCGGTCAACGCCGTCTACGCCCAGATGGCCGAGGACGTCGGCCCCGGCAAGGTGCGGCAGACCGCGATCGGCCTCGGCATCCCCAAGGACACCCCGGACCTCACCGCCTCCCCCTCCATCGCCCTCGGCCCCGCCACCGCCAGCGTCCTCGACATGACGGAGGCGTACGCCACCCTCGCCAACCACGGCAAGCACGGCGCCCACGTCCTCGTCGACAAGGTCACCAAGGACGGCGAGAGCGTCAAGCTGCCCGGCCGCACCACCCAGCAGGCCGTCAGCCGCGAGGCCGCCGACACCACCACCTCGATCCTGCAGAGCGTCGTCGACGGCGGCACCGGCACGGCCGCCCAGGGCGCCGGCCGCCCCGCCGCGGGCAAGACCGGCACCGCCGAGGAGGACCGGGCGGCCTGGTTCGCCGGCTACACCCCCGACCTCGCCACCGTCATCGCCGTGATGGGCCAGGACCCGGACACCGGCGCGCAGAAGTCGCTCTACGGGGCACTCGGACTGCCCCGCGTCAACGGCGGCGGCGCCCCGGCCGAGACCTGGGCCCAGTACACCGGCGCCGCCCTGCGCGGCACGCCGGCCGAGGACTTCGACCTCGATCTGGAGGACGGCACCGACGAGACGGAGCTGCCCAGCGAGGAGGACACCGCGCCCGGTGAGACCGGCCGGCCCTCACGTACGCCCTCCCGCACACCCCCGGGCACCACACCGTCCAGCGCCCCGCCGACCACCCCGTCCGCCCCGCCCAGCACGCCCGATGCCACCGGGGGCACCACCGGCGGCGCGGACAACGGCGGAGCCGGGGACGGCGGCACGGACACGGGCGGCGGCTTCACCGGCGGCGGGGACAACGGGGGCGGCGACAACGGCGGCGGTGACAACGGGGGCGGCGGCTTCCTCGAAGGGGCCCGGGGCACCCGCGCCCCCGCACCCCCCGCGCGTCAGTGACCCGAGGTCGCCTTCAGCCCCACGACGGCCACCAGCAGCAGACAGACGAAGAAGATCCGGGCCGCGGTCACCGGCTCGTGCAGCACCACCATGCCCAGCACCGCGGCACCCGCCGCGCCGATCCCGACCCACACTCCGTACGCCGTACCGATCGGCAGGGTCCGCGCCGCATGCGACAGCAACAGCATGCTCGCGACGATCCCGAGGCCCGTGAACACGCTCGGCCACAGCCGGGTGAACCCCTCGGTGTACTTCATCCCGATCGACCAGGCCACTTCCAGCAGACCGGCGACCACCAGCAGAACCCACGCCATGACGGCACCTCCGACGACTCGACACGCGGACAACACGGTGCGTCGTCTTTACGGAAGCCCGGTACGGCGCGTCTCGTCGGGGTCCCTCCACGGTAGCAAAGGACAGGCAAAGGGCCTGGTGACAACGGTCACCAGGCCCTTCGTTCCGGCTGTCCGGCCGTCCGGCAGAACTACAGGTACAGCCCGGTCGAGTCCTCCGAGCCCTCGAAGCGGTCCGCGGCCACCGCGTGCAGATCGCGCTCCCGCATCAGCACGTACGCCACGCCCCGCACCTCGACCTCGGCCCGGTCCTCGGGGTCGTAGAGCACCCGGTCACCCGGCTCCACGGTCCGCACGTTCTGCCCCACCGCGACCACCACGGCCCACCCCAGCCGACGGCCGACCGCAGCCGTCGCGGGAATCAGAATGCCGCCGCCGGAACGCCGCTCGCCCTCGGGCGAATCGGACCGGACCAGCACACGGTCGTGCAGCATCCGGATGGGCAGCTTGTCGTCGGTGTTCTCGCTCACGCCCGCAACCTACCTGGCCGCCCGTCCACCACGCGCCCTAGGGCCTGTCTTCGAACTCCCCTCGTCGCCCGGAGGGCGGCCTCGCGCCGCTCGGGGCAGGTCAGCGCTTCCCGCGCCGCCTGGACGCGACGACCAGACCCACGACACCGACCGCGAGCAGCGCCGCCGGGATCACACGCTCCAGCCGGGGCGAGCCCTCCTCCGACACGAACTGCGCCTTCACGTCCGAGACGGTCCGGTTCACCGCGACGAAGGCCCGCCCGGCCGTCCGGTCCACGGCCCCGGCCGCCTTGGCCTTCGCGTCACCGATGATCGTCTTGGGGTGCACCCGCACCCCGATCTCATCGAGCACCACCGCGAGCTGCTCGCGCCTGCTGATGATGTCCGCCTCGATCTGCGCAGGGGTCCTGGCATCCGACACTGCGCCGCCTCCGTGGTCCTCGTCCGGTAAACCTTCATCGACAGTCTGTCAGCTCGACCGCCCCCGCACCCGGCGGCACCCCTATTACTCTCGGTCCCGTACACCCCACGTACCACTGAGGAGAACCATGAGCGAGCGGCTCCAGCCCGGCGACACCGCCCCCGCCTTCACCCTGCCCGACGCGGACGGCAACGACGTCTCGCTCGCGGACCACAAGGGCCGCAAGGTCATCGTCTACTTCTACCCGGCGGCTCTTACCCCCGGCTGCACCAAGCAGGCCTGCGACTTCACGGACAACCTCGATCTGCTGGCCGGCGCCGGGTACGACGTCATCGGCGTCTCCCCCGACAAGCCGGAGAAGCTCGCGAAGTTCCGCGAGAAGGAGAACCTCAAGGTCACGCTGGTCGGCGACCCCGCCAAGGAGACCCTGGAGGCGTACGGCGCCTTCGGCGAGAAGAAGCTCTACGGCAAAACGGTGACGGGCGTCATCCGCTCCACCGTCGTCGTGGACGAGGACGGCAAGGTCGAGCACGCCTTCTACAACGTGAAGGCCACCGGCCATGTCGCGAAGATCATCAAGGATCTGGGTATCTGAGGACACGACCAGGGCGTGGGATTGAGCCGAACGGCCGAAAGATGTGATGGACATCCCAATCCCACGCCGATTTGGTTTGCAACCGCCATGACCGCGCAGAAGCCTTTCCTGGAACACCCACCGAGGAAAGGAACCCGGCCATGGCGGCCTCCGACCCCCACCAGGCGGCCGACCCGGACGCGGTCAAACGCCACCCCGCCCTCTTCCGTGCCATCCGGAAGCGGCAGAACCCGAAGCTCCGCCGCACGGACATCACGGTCACCGACGACCAGGCGGTCAAGCGGGCGGTCAAAGCGGCGTCGCTGGGCAACGCCATGGAGTGGTTCGACTTCGGCATCTACTCCTACCTCGCCGCGACCCTGGGCCATGTCTTCTTCCCTTCCGGGAACGACACCACCCAGCTCCTCTCCTCCTTCGCCACCTTCGCGGTCGCCTTCCTCGTCCGTCCCCTCGGCGGGATGTTCTTCGGCCCCATGGGCGACAAGATCGGCCGCAAGAAGGTCCTCGCCCTCACGATGATCATGATGGCGATCGGCACCTTCGCGATCGGTGTCATCCCCTCGCACGACTCCATCGGCGTGTGGGCCCCGGTCCTGCTCATCGTCTTCCGGATGCTCCAGGGCTTCTCGACGGGCGGTGAGTACGGCGGCGCCTCCACGTTCATCGCCGAGTACGCCCCCGACAAGAGGCGCGGTTACTTCGGCAGCTTCCTGGAGTTCGGCACCCTGGCCGGATACGTCGGAGCCGCCGGGCTGGTCACCGCGCTCTACGCCCTCCTCAACGACACCCAGATGGAGGCATGGGGCTGGCGCGTCCCGTTCCTCGTCGCCGGCCCCCTCGGCCTGGTCGGCCTCTACCTGCGACTGCGCCTCGACGAGACCCCGGCCTTCCAGAAGCTGGAGGGCGGCACCGCGCACGCCACCGAGGCGGCGGACGGCGTCGAGACCACCACCAAGGGCGACCTCGCGAAGATCTTCAGCCAGTACTGGCCGACGCTGATCCTCTGCATCTGCCTGGTCGGCGCGTACAACATCACCGACTACATGCTGCTGTCGTACATGCCGACGTACCTCTCCGACGAGCTCGGCTACAGCGAGACCCACGGGCTGCTCATCCTGCTCGGCGTGATGGTCTTCCTGATGCTGATCATCAGCCAGGTCGGCAAGCTCTCCGACCGCTTCGGCCGCAAGCCGCTCCTGATGACCGGCATGCTGGGCTTCCTGATCTTCTCCCTCCCCGCCTTCCTGCTGATCCGCCAGGGCAGCATCCCCGCCATCACGATCGGCATGCTGATGCTGGGCCTCTCCCTGGTCTGCATGCTCGGCACGATGTCCGCCGCCCTCCCGGCCCTGTTCCCGACCAACGTCCGCTACGGCTCCCTGTCGGTCGGCTACAACCTCTCGGCGTCGATCTTCGGCGGTACGACCCCGCTGGTCATCACGGCCCTGATCAGCTGGTCGGGCACCAACCTGATGCCGGCGTACTACGCGATGGCGGCGGCCCTGGTCGGCGTGATCGCGGTGGCCTGCATGAAGGAAACCGCCAACAAGCCCCTGGCCGGCTCCCCGCCCTCGGTGGAGACGACGGAGGAAGCGGAAGAACTGGTCGCCTCCCAGACCCCGGACCCGAAGTTCTGACCGGGGCCTTCGGGAGCTCCGGTGAGCCCCGGTAGCATGGCTCACTGCCGGCGGCGGTGGTGCAATGGCGACACAGCAGACTTAGGATCTGTGGCCCGTGAAACGGCTTGAGGGTTCGAATCCCTTCCGCCGCACCAAAACGGCCTGGTCATCGCTGATGCGATGACCAGGCCGTTCGTGCGTGCGGGGGCGCGTCACCCCACCAGTTCCCGCACCACCGGCACCAGGGCCCGGAAGGCCTTGCCGCGGTGGCTGATGGCGTTCTTCTCCGCGGGGGTCAGTTCCGCGCAGGTGCGGGTTTCGCCCTCGGGCTGGAGGATCGGGTCGTAGCCGAAGCCGCCCGTGCCGGACGGGGTGTGGCGCAGGGTGCCGAGGAGGTGGCCCTCGACGACGCGTTCCGTGCCGTCGGGCAGGGCGAGGGCGGCGGCGCAGGCGAAGTGGGCGGCGCGGTGGGTGTCGTCGATGTCGGAGAGCTGGGCGAGGAGCAGGTCCAGGTTGGCCCGGTCGTTGCCGTGGGTACCGGACCAGCGGGCCGAGAAGATGCCGGGGGCACCGCTCAGGACGTCGACGCAGAGGCCGGAGTCGTCGGCGATCGCCGGGTGGCCGGTGGCCCGGGCGAGGGCGTGGGCCTTGAGGAGGGCGTTCTCGGCGAAGGTGACGCCGGTCTCCTTGACGTCGGGGATCTCCGGGTACGCGTCCGCGCCGACGAGTTCATGGGTGAGGCCCGCGTCGGCGAGGATCGCGTGGAGTTCGGTGATCTTCCCGGCGTTGCGGGTGGCGAGGATGAGACGGGTCATGGGTCGATTATCGCCGCCCGCGGGATCGCGGGTTACGGGGTGCAGACCTTGCCGATCTCCTTGGCCGCGTCGGTGACCGGGGTGATGTCGGGGGTGGCGTCGCCCTTGTCGATGGAGGCGCGGACGTTGCCGACGCCGTCCCGGAGGTCGTCGACGGCCTTGACCAGATCGGCGTTGTCGGTCTTGTCGCTGAGGTTGCCGAGCTCCTTCTCGATCTCGTCCAGGGACTCGGAGGCCTGGGTGGGGTCGCTGGAGGCGTTGGAGACGGCCTGCTGGAGGTTGTTGACGCTGGTGGCGATGGCGTCGGCGGTACGGACGCAGTCGAGCGTCTTGTCGAGGGCGCCGCAGCCGGTGGCGGCGGTGACGGTGAGCAGCGCGGCGGTGATCGCCAGAGCGGTGCGGTGGTGTCGGTGGCGCGCGGCCATGGTGTGGTCCCTCCCCGGGTGCGGATACGCGGACGGGCGCACGGTTCGACCCGTGCGCCCGTATGCGTATCGACGCCGGGGGGTGGGTACTTGGTTGCTTCTTTACCCGAGCCCGTCGGCCGTCTTCCGTACCTACTCGCCGAGGGTGCGGGCCAGTGCGTCGGTCTGGAAGCGCGTGAGGTCGACGCAGCCGGCGGTGGCGAGGTCGAGGAGGGCGTTGAGCTCGGTGCGGTCGAAGGGCGTGGCCTCGGCGGTGCCCTGGACCTCGACGAAGCGGCCGTCGCCGGTGCAGACGACGTTCATGTCGGTCTCGGCGCGGACGTCCTCCTCGTAGCAGAGGTCGAGGAGCGGGGTGCCGTCGACGATGCCGACGCTGATCGCGGAGACCGTGCCGGTCAGCGGCTTGCGGCCGTGCTTGACGATCTTCTTGCCCTGGGCCCAGGTGATCGCGTCGGCGAGGGCGACGTAGGCGCCGGTGATGGCGGCGGTGCGGGTGCCGCCGTCGGCCTGGAGGACGTCGCAGTCCAGGACGACGGTGTTCTCGCCGAGGGCCTTGTAGTCGATGACGGCGCGCAGGGAGCGGCCGATGAGCCGGCTGATCTCGTGGGTGCGGCCGCCGATCTTGCCGCGGACGGATTCGCGGTCGCCGCGGGTGTTGGTGGAGCGGGGCAGCATGGAGTACTCGGCGGTGACCCAGCCCTCGCCGCTGCCCTTGCGCCAGCGCGGCACGCCTTCGGTGACGGAGGCGGTGCAGAAGACTTTGGTGTCGCCGAAGGAGATGAGTACGGATCCTTCGGCGTGCTTGCTCCATCCGCGTTCGATGGTGACGGGGCGGAGCTGGTCGGGGGTGCGGCCGTCGATACGAGACATGGCGACGACCCTATCGGGTGCGGGGCCTGGGCCGTTCCGGTGCGCAGGCGGGCGTGCGGGGGCGGACACGCCACAGGCCCCGTCCGGTGGGGACGGGGCCTGCGGGCGTCGGGCGGTGGGCCCGAGGGGTTCAGCTCCGGGTCACATCATGTCTTCGATGTCGGCGGCGATGGGGTCCGCGTCGGTGCCGATGACGACCTGGATCGCGGTGCCCATCTTGACGACGCCGTGGGCGCCGGCGGCCTTGAGCGCGGCTTCGTCGACCTTGCTCGGGTCGATGACCTCGGTGCGGAGGCGGGTGATGCAGCCCTCGACCTCTTCGATGTTCTCGATTCCGCCGAGCCCGGCGACGATCTTCTCAGCCTTGCTGGCCATGGCCTTCTCCCTGGTTCTTCATGTACATGCGACGGCCCACCATGGGTCCGTTTCGTCACGGTAACGCACGGTTGGCCCAACTTCGCGAGCGAGTAGCCGAGCCATCGCCAATGATGACGATCACCGGCGCCCTGTCTTCCGGGCGGGCTCCGCACCGTACCGCAACTGGTCTACACCAGTCTGCAACGACCGCCACACGTGGCCAGTTCCGGAGGACGCCGATGAGCTCGAGCAGCGCAGCGATTCCACAGAAATCGTGGTGGAACGGCCTCTTCCAGGGCCTCCAGAAGATGGGGCGCAGCCTTCAGCTCCCGATCGCCGTCCTTCCCGCGGCGGGCATTCTCAACCGGCTCGGCCAGCCGGACGTATTCGGTGACGACGGCCTGGGCTGGACCAATGTGGCCAAGGTGTTCGCGGCCGCCGGTGGCGCGCTGCTGGACTCGGGGCTCGGACTGCCCCTGCTGTTCTGCGTCGGTGTCGCGATCGGCATGGCGAAGAAGGCGGACGGTTCGACGGCGCTGGCGGCCGTGACCGGGTTCCTCGTCTACTACGCGGTGCTGCACGCCTTCCCGGTGGACTGCGACGAGGGCTCGACGTTCGTGTCCGGCGGCACCTGGTTCGGTACGTGTGTGACGGACGACGCGCAGGTCACGGCGGCGGCGTACCAGAACCCCGGCGTCTTCGGCGGCATCGTGATGGGGCTGATGGCGGCCTGGTTCTGGCAGCGGTTCCACCGGGTGAAGCTGGTGGACTGGCTGGGCTTCTTCAACGGCCGCCGGCTCGTCCCGATCATCATGGCCTTCGTCGGACTGCTCTTCGCGGCACTGTGCGCCTGGCTGTGGCAGCCGATCGGTGACGGCCTGACGAGCTTCTCGAAGTGGCTGGTGGACCTGAACTGGCTGGGGTCGGGCATCTTCGGTGTGGCCAACCGCGCTCTGCTGGTGATCGGCATGCACCAGTTCCTGAACACCTTCGTCTGGTTCCAGTTCGGCGACTACACCAAGCCGGACGGCACGATCGTGCACGGTGACATCAACCGGTTCCTGGCGGGCGACCCGACGGCCGGGCAGTTCACCACGGGCTTCTTCCCGATCATGATGTTCGCGCTGCCGGCGGCGGCGCTGGCGATCTACCACTGCGCGAAGCCGCACCGCCGCAAGGCGGTCGGCGGCATGATGATCTCGGTCGGCCTGACGTCGTTCGTGACGGGAATCACGGAGCCGATCGAGTACTCGTTCCTCTTCGTCGCACCCCTGCTGTACGCGATCCACGCGGTGCTCACCGGTGTGTCGATGGCGGTGACCTGGGCGATCGGCGTGAAGGACGGCTTCAGCTTCTCCGCGGGCCTGATCGACTACGTCATCAACTGGAGTCTGGCGACGAAACCCTGGCTGATCATCCCGATCGGGCTGGCGTTCGCCGTCGTCTACTACGCGATCTTCCGGTTCGCGATCACCAAGTTCAACCTCCAGACGCCGGGCCGCGAGCCCGACGAGGTGGAGGAGGAGCTGGAGAAGGATCTGACGAAGTAGCAGCTCGCAGGGGTGCGCACCCTGCCGCAGGCCCCCTCGGCCAAGGCCCTCGGACCCTCCGGTCCGGGGGCCTTCGGCATGTCACCGAGCGTGCCCGATGGCCACTGCGAAGTAGTCACAAATTGCAGGTTCCTTATCTAACCCTCACCGTGCTACAACTGGTCTACACCACTCAGTGGTCCAGACCACGCGACAAGTCTCTGTCGCGTTCCTCGAGTCGTCGCCCACCCAAAACCCCCTGTCCCTGGCGGCGCCTTGCCTACTGGAGGAAGTTGATGAGTACGGCCACCGCTACGGCGGCCCCCGCGAAGAAGCGGGGCTCCGGCCTGTTCCAGGGCCTGCAGAAGGTGGGACGCAGCCTTCAGCTGCCGATCGCCGTGCTGCCGGCCGCGGGCATCCTGCTCCGCCTCGGCCAGCCCGACGTCTTCGGTGACGACGGTCTCGGCTGGGACAAGGTCGCCTCCGTGTTCGCCACCGCGGGCGGCGCGGTCTTCGACAACCTTCCGATGCTCTTCTGCATCGGTGTCGCCATCGGTTTCGCCAAGAAGTCGGACGGCTCGACCGCACTCGCCGGCCTCGTCGGCTTCCTGGTCTACAGCAACGTCCTCAAGGCCTTCCCGGTCACCGAAGCGGTGATCCAGAAGGGCGCGGACACCGCGGCGACGTACAACAACCCGGGTGTCCTCGGCGGCATCCTGATGGGTCTCGTCACCGCGATCCTGTGGCAGAAGTTCCACCGCACCAAGCTGGTGGACTGGCTCGGCTTCTTCAACGGCCGCCGGCTCGTCCCGATCATCATGGCCTTCGTCGGTGTGATCTTCGGTGTCTTCTTCGGCCTGGTATGGGAGCCCATCGGTGAGGGCATATCCAACTTCGGCGAGTGGATGACCGGTCTCGGCTCCTTCGGCGCCGGCCTCTTCGGTCTGATCAACCGCGCGCTGATCCCCGTCGGCATGCACCAGTTCGTCAACACCGTCTCCTGGTTCCAGCTCGGTGACTTCACGGACGCCACCGGCGCCGTGGTCCACGGTGACCTGAACCGCTTCTTCGCCCACGACCCGACCGCCGGTCAGTTCATGTCGGGCTTCTTCCCGATCATGATGTTCGGCCTCCCGGCCGCCGCGATCGCCATCGCCCACGCCGCTCGCCCCGAGCGCCGCAAGGCCGTGATGGGCATGATGATCTCCCTCGCGCTGACCTCGTTCGTCACCGGTGTGACCGAGCCGATCGAGTTCTCGTTCATGTTCATCGCGCCGGTCCTGTACGCGATCCACGCGGTGCTGACCGCCCTGTCGATGGCCATCACCTGGGCGCTCGGCGTGCACGCCGGATTCACCTTCTCCGCGGGCTTCATCGACTACGCGCTGAACTGGAACCTGGCGACCAAGCCGTGGCTGATCATCCCGATCGGTCTCGTCTTCGCGGCGATCTACTACGTGGTCTTCCGCTTCGCCATCACCAAGTTCAACCTCACCACCCCGGGCCGTGAGCCCGAGGAGGAGGTCGAGGACCTGACCAAGGCGTAAGCCCGGTCCGCCCTCGGCACGACGTAACGAAGCCCTCACCTTCCCGGCGGAAGGTGAGGGCTTCGCCGTACGCGCTAGATGTCGTACACCGCGCCCGGGACCGCCAGCTCCGTCGGGCCGGCGAAGACCTCCTGGGCGTCGGAGAGGTTGCGGGCGGCGTCGGTCCACGGCGGGATGTGGGTGAGCACCAGCCGGCCCACCTCCGCCCGGGCGGCCAGCTCCCCCGCCTCGCGGCCGTTGAGGTGGAGGTCCGGGATGTCCTCCTTGCCGTGCACGAACGACGCCTCGCAGAGGAAGAGGTCGCTCCCCGCCGCCAGCTCGTCCAGGGCCTCGCAGGTGCCGGTGTCGCCGGAGTACGTGAGCGAGCTGCCGCCGTGCTCGATACGGATGCCGAAGGTGTCGACGGGGTGGCAGAGCTTCTCCGTACGGACCGAGAAGGGGCCGATCTCGAACCAGCCCGGCTTCAGCGTGTGGAAGTCGAAGACCTCGCTCATCGCATGGTCGGACGGGGTGTCGGCGTGGGCCGTGGTGAGCCGCTGCTCCGTGCCGTCGGGGCCGTAGACCGGGATACGGGCCGGGCGGCCGCCGTCGTGCGGGTAGTACCGGACGACGAAGTACGCGCACATGTCGATGCAGTGATCGGCATGGAGGTGGCTGAGGAAGATGGCGTCGAGGTCGTAGAGACCGACGTGGCGCTGCAGCTCGCCGAGGGCGCCGTTGCCCATGTCGAGGAGCAGCCTGAAGCCGTCGGCCTCTACGAGGTAGCTCGAGCATGCCGATCCCGCGGACGGGAACGAGCCGGAGCAGCCGACGACGGTGAGCTTCATGGAGCGTGAACCTCCGAGACGTGGGAACGGGGAGGGTTCGTGCGGTTCGTTGAGCGGTTTGTTGAGCGGTTTGTTGAGCGTAAGGCGCGAAAGAGCCGGTCGCTCCTTCGGGGCGTGCCGTTGTGGGGGAACTCACCTGTGCTGTCACCGGTTCGATGGAAGCGCGGGCCCGTAACCGGGGCTCCGCCCCGGACCCCGCGCCTCGAACGCCGGCGAGGCTGAGCAGTTTCAAGCCCCTCCGGCGATTGAGGAGCGGGGGTACGGGGGCAGCGCCCCCGGAAACGGCGGACGCCGGGGGTCCCGACCGCATCGGTCGGGGCCCCCGGCGTCCGGGAAGAGGCAGCTCGGGCGCTACGCCCAGAGCTGGCCCTGCAGGGTTTCGATCGCCGCCTCCGTCGTGGCCGCGGTGTACACCCCCGTGGACAGGTACTTCCACCCGCCGTCCGCGACGACGAACACGATGTCGGCCGCCTCCCCGGCCTTGACGGCCTTGTTGCCCACACCGATCGCCGCGTGCAGCGCCGCCCCCGTGGAGACGCCCGCGAAGATCCCCTCCTGCTGGAGAAGTTCACGGGTGCGGGTGACGGCGTCGGCGGAGCCGACGGAGAAGCGGGTGGTGAGCACCGAGGCGTCGTACAGCTCGGGGACGAAGCCCTCGTCGAGGTTGCGCAGCCCGTAGACCAGGTCGTCGTAGCGCGGCTCGGCGGCGACGATCTGGATGCCCTCGACGTGTTCGCGCAGGTAGCGGCCGACACCCATGAGCGTGCCGGTGGTGCCGAGGCCCGCGACGAAGTGGGTGATCGAGGGGAGGTCGGTGAGGATCTCCGGGCCGGTGGTGGCGTAGTGCGCGCCGGCGTTGTCCGGGTTGCCGTACTGGTAGAGCATCACCCAGTCGGGGTGCTCGGCCGACAGCTCCTTGGCGACGCGCACGGCGGTGTTGGAGCCGCCCGCCGCCGGGGAGGAGATGATCTCGGCGCCCCACATGGCGAGCAGGTCGCGCCGCTCCTGCGAGGTGTTCTCGGGCATCACGCAGACGATGCGGTAGCCCTTGAGCCTGGCCGCCATGGCGAGCGAGATGCCGGTGTTGCCGCTGGTGGGTTCGAGGATGGTGCAGCCCGGGGTGAGCCGGCCGTCCTTCTCCGCCTGCTCGACCATGTGGAGCGCGGGGCGGTCCTTGATCGAGCCGGTGGGGTTGCGGTCCTCCAGCTTGGCCCAGATGCGGACGTCGTCCGACGGTGACAGCCGCGGCAGGCGGACGAGCGGGGTGTTGCCCACTGCGGCGAGCGGGCTGTCGAAACGCATCAGCGCATGCCGCCGGCGACGGCCGGGAGGATGGTGATGCTGTCGCCGTCGCTGAGCTCGGTGGAGATGCCGTCGAGGAAGCGGACGTCCTCGTCGTTGAGGTAGACGTTGACGAAGCGGCGGAGCTGGTCGCCGTCGACGATGCGCTCACGGATGCCCGTGTGGCGGCTCTCCAGGTCCGTGAAGAGGTCGGCGAGGGTGTCCCCGTTGCCTTCGACGGCCTTGGCGCCGTCGGTGTAGGTGCGGAGGATGGTCGGGATGCGGACCTCGATGGCCATGGCGTGGGCTCCTGTCGAAGCGGAGTGGTGGCGGTGGGCGTGGGACGCGCGGCTCTGCCCCCGCGCAGGGGTCGTGCGTACTGGGTGGCGCCCGGCCGGCTCAGGCCTCGCGGCCGGCGGCCCGGTGGTTCGTACAGATCGCGCTGGAGAGGCGGCACAGGTCGACGTGCAGGCGCGCCACGAGCAGCGTGCCCGGCGTCTTCTCGCTCACGTCATGGGGAACCATGCGGTCATCGTATCGATTCCCGGTCGGGGATTCGGAGTGTGATCTCACCTGATGGATGGTGAGCGTTCGCCAGGTGGACAGGGCCGGGCGGGGCGGCCCTGTCCGGCCGGGCCGGGCACGGGGTCAGTCGGCGAGGTACGCGGCGACGACCTCGACCTCCTCCTCGGTGATCTCGCCGTCCACGATGCGGTACGAGCGGAACTGGAAGGGCCCCGCGTCGTCGGTGTCGGCGGTCGACACGAGGACGTAGTGGGCGCCGGGCTCGTTGGCGTAGGTGACGTCGGTGCGCGAGGGGTAGGCCTCGGTCGCGGTGTGCGAGTGGTAGACGATCACCGGCTCCTCGTCGCGGTCGTCCATGTCGCGGTAGAGCTTGAGGAGGTCGGCCGAGTCGAACTCGTAGAACGTGGGCGAGCGGGCCGCGTTGAGCATGGGGACGAAGCGTTCGGCGCGGCCGGTGCCGGCGGGCCCGGCGACCACGCCGCACGCCTCGTCGGGGTGGTCGGCGCGGGAGTGCGCGACGATCTGGTCGTACAGCGCCTGGGTGATGGTCAGCATGGCGCCCAGGATAGGACGACGGGCCCCCGCGTACCGAGGAGTGGTACGCGAGGGCCCGCATCGTGGAACCGCCCTGGTCACGGGCGTACGGCTCAGCGGCCGGCGAAGGCCTTGTTCCCGGGGTTGCGGGCCTTGAGGACCAGGTAGGAGACGCCGAGGATCAGGGCCCACAGCGGGGCGCAGTAGAGCGAGATCCTGGCGTCCTTGTCGATGCCCATCATGACGATGACCATGCCGATGAAGGCGAGCGCGAAGACGCTGGTGTACGGGGCTCCGGGCGCCCGGAAGGTGGACTGCGGGAGGTCCCCGCGGTCGGCGAGGCGGCGGTAGCGGATCTGGCTGACCAGGATCATGATCCAGGCCCACATGCCGGAGATGGTGGCGAAGGAGACGACGTAGGTGAAGGCGTCACCGGGCCACTGGTAGTTGATCCAGACGCCGACGAGCATGAGGGCGGCGGAGAAGGTGGTGCCGACGAGCGGGGTGCCGCTCCTGGTCAGCCGGGTGAAGAACTTCGGGCCCTGTCCGTTGAGCGCGAGGTCGCGCAGCATGCGGCCGGTGGAGTACATCCCGGAGTTGCAGGAGGAGAGCGCGGCGGTCAGCACGACGAAGTTGACGATGCCGGCGCCGAGGCCGAGGCCCATCTTCTCGAAGGCGTGGACGAACGGGGAGACGCCCGGCGAGAACTCGGTCCAGGGCACCACCGAGAGGATCATGATCAGGGCGCCGACGTAGAAGACGGCGATGCGCCACGGCACGGTGTTGATGGCCTTGGGCAGGACGGTCTTGGGGTCCTTGGACTCGCCCGCCGTGACACCGACCAGCTCGACGGCGAGGAAGGCGAACATCACGATCTGCAGGGTCATCAGGGTGCCCTTGATGCCGTGCGGGAAGAAGCCGCCGTCGGCCCACAGGTGCGTCATGCTCGCGGTGTCGCCGGCGTCGGAGAAGCCGAGGGTGAGAATGCCGGCGCAGATGAGGATCATGCCGACGATGGCGGTGACCTTCACCATGGAGAACCAGAACTCCAGCTCTCCGAAGAGTTTCACGGAGATCAGGTTCACGCCGTAGAGAATGATCGTGAAGATCAGGGCCGACACCCATTGCGGAATGTCGAACCAGAAGGTCATGTACTGGGCCGCGGCGGTGACTTCGGTGATTCCGGTGACGACCCAGAAGAGCCAGTAGGTCCAGCCGGTGACAAAGCCGGCGAAGGGGCCGACGAATTCACGGGCGTACTCCGAGAAGGAGCCCGAGACCGGGCGGTACATGAGGAGTTCACCCAGGGCCCGCATGATGAAGAAGATCACCAGTCCGGCGATGGCATAGGCCAGGATGAGGCTGGGTCCGGCCTTGGCGATGGCTTTGCCCGCGCCGAGGAAGAGGCCGGTGCCGATGGCCCCGCCGATCGCGATCATCTGGATCTGGCGGGCGCCGAGGGCTCGCTGATAGCCCTCGGCGGAGGTGGTGGCATCCGCGGCTGCGGCGTGCGGGCCGTCCTGTCCCTTGTCGTCGACCTGCGCCGATGTCATGTGCTGCGCCTTTCTCCACGCCGATCCGCGCCTTTCGGCCGCGGATCAGGTCCTGATCCCCCCGGATATGGATGGAGTGCCGCCGGTGGTTGCCGGCCCATAGCGCCCTCGGGAAACAGGGGTGGCGTCCCCCGAGTGGTCGTGAAGATTTATCACGGGCACATCGGTGATCCACCGGCCATTATGTGGCGCACACCACAGGAAAAAGCGGACAACGGTGTTCAGGCGTTGCAAAAAAGACCGATCAGGTGACGCGATCGTTATTCGGATTTGAGCGTCCGTTGAGCGAACACGCGGTCTTCCGGGGGTGCCGGGAACCGCCTACGGCATCAGCGTCTCGACCAGGGTCTCCTGGAGCGCGCCGAGCCAGAGATAGGCCATGACCATGGGCTTGCGGGGGTCGCTGTCGGGCAGCCGGTAGAGCGAGCCCTCCTCGCCCTCGTCCTCGTCGGAGACCTCGAGGCGGGTGCCGATGGTGAGCCGGAGGTCGTTGAGGGAGCCGAGCCAGTTGCGGCTCTCGTCGGCGCTGAGCGTGAGCACGGCGGCGCCGTCCCCGGCAGGGGTCAGCGCATCCAGCGTGCGCACGACGACCAGGGCGTCGTCGCGCTTGCGGGTGCGCAGGTCGTTCTCGGTGAAGCGGCGGAACTCGGCGGAGGCGGAGCGCAGTTCGTCGTCCTCGTCGCCGTAGGCCTCGGGGAAGAGGCGGGCCAGGGCCGGGTCGCTGGGCGGCTCGCTGGGCCCCTCGGCGAAGAGAGCGGCGAGCGGGTCCTCACCCTCGGCGGGTTCGTCGCCGGGGCCGATGAGCTCCAGCAGCTGGACGGCGAGGGAGCGCAGGATCGCGATCTCCACCTCGTCGAGCGCGACGGCCGCGCCGCCGCCGGGGGTGGCCTCGAAGTGGCCGGCCATGGGTTGACTCCGATGGTGGTCGGGCGGGGCGGACGGGGGCGGTGCGGAGCGGGTCAGTTGCGGTCCTGGGTGAGCGTGGCCCACAGCCCGTAGCCGTGCATGGCCTGGACGTCGCGTTCCATCTCCTCGCGGCTGCCGCTGGAGACGACGGCGCGGCCCTTCTGGTGGACGTCCAGCATCAGCTTGTGGGCCTTGTCCTTGGAGTAGCCGAAGTAGGCCTGGAAGACATAGGTCACATAGCTCATGAGGTTGACCGGGTCGTTGTGGACCAGCGTCACCCAGGGGACGTCGGGCTCGGGGACGACGAGGCTGTCCTCGGCCGATTCGGGACGTTCTATCTCTACGGGGGCGACGCTCACCTACCCCATGCTGCCACTCGGGAGGGGCCATCGCACAAACGGGGCCGGGCGCGGGGCCGCCACGCCACCCCCATCTCGTCACTTTGACGAAATAGGGGTAGCATCCCCGGCATGAACTCTGCGGACCTTGGGCGACGGGTCGGTGTGCCGTCGACAGCGCTCTTCACCGACCAGTACGAGCTCACGATGGTGCAGGCCGCGCTGAAGGCCGGCACCGCCGACCGGCGCTCGGTCTTCGAGGCGTTCACCCGCCGACTGCCCGAGGGGCGGCGCTACGGCGTCGTCGCGGGCATCGGGCGGGTCCTGGACGCGGTGGAGAACTTCCACTTCGACGACGAGATGCTGGGCTTCCTGCGCGACCAGGACATCGTCGACGGGCCGACCCTGGACTATCTGGCCGACTACCGCTTCAGCGGCGACATCTGGGGCTACCCGGAGGGCGAGGTGTACTTCCCCGGCTCGCCGATCCTGCGGGTCGAGGGCTCCTTCGCCGAGTGCGTGCTGCTGGAGACGGTGATCCTTTCGATCCTCAACCACGACTCGGCGATCGCCGCCGCGGCGTCCCGGATGTCGGCGGCGGCGGGCGGCCGAGGGCTGATCGAGATGGGCGCCCGGCGCACCCATGAGCTGTCGGCGGTGGCCTCGGCCCGTGCCGCGTACATCGGCGGCTTCGACACCACGTCCGACCTGGCCGCCGGCTTCCGCTACAACATCCCGACGGTCGGGACGAGCGCGCACGCCTTCACCCTGCTGCACGACTCCGAGCGCGACGCGTTCCGCGCCCAGGTCGACTCGCTGGGGCGCGGCACGACGCTGCTGGTGGACACCTACGACGTCACCGAGGCGGTCCGTACGGCGGTCGAGATCGCCGGGACCGAACTGGGGGCCGTGCGGATCGACTCCGGCGACCTGCTGCTGGTCGCCCACCGGGTGCGGCAGCAGCTGGACGAGCTGGGCGCGACCTCGACGAAGATCGTGGTGACGTCGGACCTGGACGAGTACGCCATCGCCTCGCTGGCCGCCGCGCCGGTGGACGCGTACGGGGTGGGCACCCAGCTGGTGACCGGCAGCGGGCAGCCGACCTGCTCGATGGTCTACAAGCTGGTCGCCCGCGCCTCCTCGGCCGATCCTGCGGACCCGCTGCGGCCGGTGGCGAAGAAGTCGATGGGCGCGAAGTCCTCGATCGGCGGCCGCAAGTGGGCCGCGCGCCGGCTGGACGAGGACGGGGTGGCCGAGGCCGAGGTGATCGGCACCGGTCCCGTCCCGCCGGAGCTGGCCGACCGGCAGCTGCTGGTGGAGCTGGTCCGGGGCGGCGAGGTCGTCGAGGCCGCCCGGGAGCCGCTGGACGCGGCCCGGGAGCGGCACATCGCCGCGCGGGCGGGGCTGCCGATGTCGGCGATGCAGCTGTCGCGCGGCGAGCCGGTTCTTCCCACCGAGTACGTATGAGGCGCGGACGGGCTTGATTGTGGGCCCCGAGTCTCTAGGCTCGGGGCCATCCCCGTAACCGCCGCTCTTCCGCCTCCCCCCTAAGGACACCCGCCATGCACCGCGCCTTGATCGTCGTGGACGTTCAGAACGACTTCTGTGAGGGCGGGAGCCTCGCGGTGGCGGGGGGTGCCGATGTCGCCGCCGCCATCACCGACCTGATCGGTGACGGCCAGCCCGGCTACCGGCACGTGGTGGCCACCCGCGACCACCACATCGACCCCGGCGACCACTTCTCGCAGGCGCCGGACTTCGAGCACTCCTGGCCGCCGCACTGCGTCGCCGGTACGGAGGGGGTGGGCTTCCACCCCAACTTCGCGCCGGCGGTCGCCTCGGGCGCCATCGACACGGTCTTCGACAAGGGCGCCTACGCGGCCGCGTACAGCGGCTTCGAGGGCCAGGACGAGAACGGCGTGGGGCTCGCCCAGTGGCTGCGCGACCGGGGGATCACCGAGGTCGACGTGGTCGGCATCGCGACCGACCACTGTGTGCGGGCCACCGCGCTGGACGCCGTCCGCGAAGGCTTCGCCACGCATGTGCTGCTCGACCTGACCGCGGGCGTCGCCGAGACGACGACGGACCGGGCGCTGGCGGAGCTGCGGGACGCGGGCGTGGCGCTCTCGGGCAAGCCCGTGGTCTGAGCGGGCCCGGGGCCGGTCAGCTCTGCCGGGCCGGCAGGGCGGGCCTCAGCAGGGCCCGGATCGGGTGCCAGAGCTCCTGGGCCCGCTCGGGTCTCGCCCGCCACAGCAGGCCGTCCGGGTGGTGCAGGACGGCGGTGATCTCGTCCGGGGTGGGCGGCTCGGCGTTGCCGCGGAGGTAGACGGCGCGCAGACCCAGATTGCGCAGCCGGGTCAGGGCGCGGGCCCGGTTGGCCGCGTGCACCAGGACGCGTACGGGGGTGTCGGGCCCGACCCCCTGTGCCGGGCTCGGCAAGGTGATCGCGACGACCACACTGCCGTTCGGCAATTTGCTGAATCCTCCGCCTGCCATGCTTCGCGCTCCCCCGTAAGACATCGTGTCAATAAGAAACCGAACAAGAGGCACCTAAACACGATCGGCCGCCGCCCGCTAGAGGGCGACGGCCGATCATGCTTTGACCTGCGATTTTACCGGATTACTTGTGCGAGGGAGCCACCTGGACGGTCATCGTGTCGCCGCTGAGCGGCTCGCTGATGATCGAGATCTTGGTGTTGGTGTCAGCTACCTGGACACTGCCGGTCTTGTTCTCCTTGTACCAGTAGGTGCCCTTGTGGTCGTCGAAGACCGGAACGCCGAGCTGCGGCTTGATCTTCGTGGCCACGTCACCGTTGTGCAGCGTGAAGCCGTCGGTGGGGTACCAGCTGAACGGGGCGTCGAAGGGCTGGATCTTGTTGCGGATGACCGTGCCGTCCGCCCACTTCAGCGGCTTGGCGTGCGCGTCGATCGGCAGGATCAGGCCCTGGCCCGGGTGGGCCGAGACGTTGTTGTCCTTCTGCGAGCCGTCCCACAGCCAGATCAACAGGCCGTTCTGGTACGGGTAGTGCTCGACCCAGTCCGGACGGGTGTTGGCGAAGCCGAAGTTGTACGGGCCGACCTTGAGGGTCTTGTCGTACGAGACGTACTGGCGGTTCTCCGCGATGTAGCGCTGCGGGTAGTCCTTGGTGAACGACTTGCCCACCCGCGAGAAGCCCTTGGAGGTCCAGCCGTTGTCGTCGCCCTCGGCGTTGTCCGTGAAGAGCGCGGTGCCGTCGGCGGTGACCGAGATGGTGTCGGCCGCGAAGCCGACGCCGCCCGCGCCGCCGTCGGTGGCGTAACGGAAGCGGATGTCGATCTTCTTGCCCGCGTAGGCGTCGAGCGGGAACGACAGCTTCTGGTACTTGCCGGAGACGTCGGTCAGCGCCGGCTTGTCACTGGCGTCGCGCGGGATGGCCTTGCCGTCGGCGGTGCCGTCGATCGCGGTCCAGCTGGTGCCGCCGTTGTCCGACACCTCGGTGTAGAGGTAGTCGTAGTCGGCCTCGATGTCCCACCAGCCCGCGAGGTCCAGGGACGCCTTGGACTTGCCGGTCAGGTCGACCGGACGGGACAGGGTGTTGTTGAGGTTGTCACCCATGTCGCTCCACCACTGCTTGGCGCCCTCGGCGGGCGTCGTGACGGCGGTGGTGACGGCCTTGTCGGGCAGCTCGACGACGAGTGCCTGCTTGTTCTTGGTGTTGTACTCGGACACGCCCAGCTTGTGGGTGGACTTCGTCGCGGCCTTGGCCACGTCGTAGTCCAGCCAGCCCAGCTGGAACTTGTCCCAGGCGGTCATGTCGCCGGGCAGGTCACCGATGCTGTTCTTACCGGTGCCGAGCCAGGAACCGGCCGACATCAGCGACCAGAAACCGACCGAGTTCTCGGCGGTGTTGGTCGTGTCGTACAGGTCCGGCAGACCGAGGTCGTGGCCGTACTCGTGGGCGAAGACGCCCAGACCGCCGTTCTCGGGCTGCGCGGTGTAGTCGCCGACCCAGATGCCGGTGTCACCGATCTGGGTGCCGCCGGCCTTGTTGTCGGCCGGGCCGGTCGCGCCCGCGTTGGTGCCGTACGCGTACCAGCGGTGGGCCCAGATGGCGTTGGTGCCCTCGACACCGCCGCCCGCCGACTCGTCCTCGCCGGCGTGCACGATCTGGAAGTGATCGATGTAGCCGTCGGGCTCGTTGAAGTTGCCGTCGTTGTCGTAGTCGTAACGGTCCCACTGGTCGTACTGAGCCAGATCGGTCTTGATCTGCTCGGGCGTACGGCCCTTGGCCTTCTGGTCGGCGGCCCAGGCGTTCACGCCGTCCTTGATCATGTCCCAGGCGTTGGCGCAGTTGCTCGAACCGCAGTAGTTCGAGCCGTAACGCGCCTCGTTGTACGGGACCTTGACCCAGTCCGAGACCTCGCCGTCGACCGAGTAGCGCCCGGAGGACGTCTTCTCGTAGTACGTCTTGAGCGAGTCCTTGCCGGCCCCCTCGCCGAAGTACAGCTCCTGGAAGTGGGCCTGGTTGTAATCGGCCTGCCAGGCGGTGCTGTTGTCCTTCTTGGGGTCCGGCTTGGCTATCTTGTTGTGCAGCGGTCCCGGCTTGCCGCCGTACTTCACGACGGGCGGCTTGGGGCCCTCGCCGTCCGGGTCGTACGTGGTCGTGTTGTCGACCTGGTCGCCGAACTCCACCAGGACGGTGAAGATCTTGTCGGTCTTCTCGCGGCCGAGCTCGACGTACTTGCTGTCGTCGAGCTTGACGACCTGGGAACCGCCGCGCGACGACACCTTCTTGTCGCCGGACATGACCTGCTCCAGAGCGGCCTGACGCTGAGCGTCCTGCTGCTTGCTGAACGGGCCGTCGAGGTTGTGCGCATTGCCCTCGGCCGACCCCGGGTCACGGCGGTCGACGACGGAAGCAGTCTTGCCTGACGCCTGGTCATCCGCCTGAGCGGTGGCGAAGGCGGATGCGGTGGCAGCGGTCGCGGCCATGGCCACGACAACCGCTCCGGTGCGAAGCGCCCGTCTCTTAATGATCACGTGATGCAGTCCTCCCCGGCGCCCGCGGCTGCGGCCTGGGAGTGTGAAGGGGCCGCGCGCGGAAACGCGTCACAAGTGACGACATTCGACCGGAGTTACGGGAGAAAAGACAGACCTTGACTTGGACAGACCAAGTGCACTATGCAGGAGCACATTTCCGTTATGCGGACGACCCGTCCACACCCAACCGGCGCGCCGAAGCCCCCGATTGGCGCACGTCATGACTCAGTGCGCCCCCTGTGCACCGGCACTGTGGGTTAGGCCACGCTTACTACCGGTTCCTCCAGGGCATCCACCGTCGTAGAGTCGCTTGACAGTGCGACCGTGTTGAGAGACTGCCCATCCGACGTCCCGAGGACGGAAACCGTCATGCCGCGTCCCACAGCCGCACAGCTCTCCTACGGCTCGGCCACCGTCGTCTTCGCGACCCTCGCCATGCTGCTGCTCTCCCGGACCAGTTCGGGCGTCGGCATCGCGGTGATCGGCACGGCCGCGCTCGCCCTCGGTCTGCTGGTGTCCGTCACCGTACCCCTCCCGGCCCGCCGGGGCACCGCGAAATCGGCGAGGACGGCGCCCCCCGCGTCCGCACACCGCGCCACCGCCGCCGGGTCCGAGGGCCGCGCCCTCGGTTCCGTACAGAGCAGGATCCCGGCCGCCCGCACCGGTTCCGAGCGCGTGAGCGAGCACTCGCTGCGCCGCTGACGGACGCCGCGGCCGGCGGACCGGCGCACAGCCTCAGGGCCTTTCGTGCGTCGTCGTCACCACCACCGTCTTGGCCGCCTTGTCCTGGAGGCCCTGCCGGTAGGGCTTGTCGGTGAACATCAGCACGATGTTGATCAGCCACCACAGGCACGGGCAGCACAGCAGCGCCGGCAGCCACAGCACCACGGCCCGCAGGAACGCGCTGCCGGTGTCGGGCACCCGGCCGTCGTTCAGCATCGCCACCCGCAGCTTCAGCAGCCGCTTGCCGAGGGTGCGGCCGTCCTTGTGCGTGAAGTACGTGTCGTACGCGACATAGACGACCAGGCCGATCAGCGACCAGAGCAGCTGATGCCCGCTGTAGGTCTGGGCGAAGATGTCGCTGACGTCGTCGTCGTTGTTGCTGTCGGACACCTCGACCGCACCGCCCCAGGGCAGCGAGATCAGATACAGCGGGATCGAGATGATCAGGAAGTCGATCAGCCGGGCCAGGATGCGCTTGCCGGGTTCGGCGAGCGGCGGCATGCCCGCCAGCGGGTCCGTACCGCCGTAGTTGCCGCCGCCGTAGGGACCGGGGTCGTACGGCGGGGGCGGCGGGGCGCTGTCGTAGGGAGAGCCCGATGACGGCGGCGGCCGGGAGTCGTCCGGCCTCTTGCTGAACGGGTCGTCCTCGGGCGGCTGACCGGACGTCGGCTGATCGTTGCTCATGGGGGCAGTGCACCTCGCCCCACCGGCGCCCGCAACGGCTCAGGTGCTTTCGGGGGAACGGGAACCGCCCGACGGCCCCTCACCCGATGAGCCGTCAGCCGGGCGGGTCGCTCAGCCGGCCACGAAGGTGCGGGCCGCCTTGTCGTGCCAGCACTGGCGCCACGGCCGGTCGACCAGGCACCACAGCACATCGACGATCCCGACGACCAGGACGCCGAGCACACCGTAGACCAGCCAGCGGCGCAGCGCGGCCCCGAAGCCGGGCGGTTCGTGGGACTCGATGTCCCGGACCTCCAGCCCGCAGAGCTTCTTGCCGAGCGTACGGCCCCACTTCGCGGTCGGCAGCGCCTCCAGGAGGACGCCCAGCACCAGGAACGCGGCGAGGACCGCGCCGGCCAGGCCGGCCGTGGTGGAGTCCAGCAGCCAGACGGTGACCGTCTCGCCGGACAGCCTGGCCGCATCGATCTTGTCGTCGATGTGGTCGGCCGCGCGGTTCACCAGCGGCAGGGCGACGGCGGAGACGAGCGCGCCGAGCACCACCGTGTCGATGACCCGGGCGGCCAGCCGCTTTCCGAGCCCGGCCGGGCGGCCCGCCGCACGGGCCGCCGCGAGCCGCTGGAAGTGGTCGTCGACCGGGGGCTTCCAGGGCACGACGGGCTGCTCGGGCCTCGGCTGCTGGGGGAACGCCTGCTGCGGGGCGGCCGGTTCGGGCCGGGCCAGCGGGTGGGCCTGCTGCGCCCAGGAGGCGGAGCCGCCGCCGGGGCCGGGTGTGAGCGGGCTGTTGAGCTCGGCGGGCGCGGCGGCCTCCCGGGGCGGCGCGGCGGCGGGCTTCGGGGCGGCCGGGGCGGCGTGGGGGGCGATGGCGCGGATCGCCATCGTGCCCTCGGCCGAGCCCTGCTGTCCGTCACCACCGGGGCCCAGGGCGCGGATCGCGACGGTGCCCTCGGCGGGCGGACGGCCCGTCCCCCCGGTGGAGCCGCCCGAGCGGCCGGGCCGGGTGACCCGGATCGCGACGGTCTGCTCGGGCGTCCGGCTGCCGCCGTCGCGCATGCCGGGCAGCGCGCCGCCGGTGGGGTCCGGGGCGGGCCGGCGCGGGTCGACGGGGGCGCGGTCGGCGGGTTCGCCGCCCGCCGGCGCACGGCCGGCCGGGGAGCGTTGCGCGGGCGTGCGGTCGGCCGGTTCCGCGGCCTTCGGGGCGGCGTCGGGGCCGGAGGCGGGCGCGGGCGTGCGCGGGTCGGGCTCCGGCTGCTCGCCGGGCGCGCCGGTGCCGCCCCAGGAGACCCGCCGGTCGCGCTCGCCGCCGAAGCCGGCCTGCCGGGAGGCGTCGGCCTGCCAGGCGGTCGCGGGTTCGGGGCGGCTTCCCGCGTACGGCTCCTCGTGCGCGTCCCCGAACGGCTCCTCGTCGAAGAAGACCGGTCCGGTCTCCTCCACGGCCGCGGGGGCGGGCGTCGCTTCGGCGCCGGGGTCGGTGCGCACCGCCTCGCCCTGCGGCGGGGCCGGCCGGCTCGTGCCGGGCACCCAGGAGGCGCCGTTCCAGTACCGGACGTATCCGGGGATGGACGGGTCGGGGTAGTACCCCTCGCGGGGGCTTTCGTCACCGGGTGCCGGGGTTGGGGCGCTCATCACCGTGGTCCCGTATCTCTTGAGTCCTCAGTACAGGAGTCCACATCTACCAGACAGCCGCGTATCCCCGGGCCGGTCCTGGTGTTTGGACCACTTTCCGGTCACGCCGAACTTTTTTCCCGAACTCGCGTAATGGATGGCGGGGAGGGCGCTCTCTCCTTGTGCGGACCGGTCGAGGGACCGGCCCACAGGCATCGAAAGGACGCACTCATGCACACCGTCGTGGAACGCGAGCTGGAGCTCAAGCTGGTCCTGTCCCCCGAGCGCAGCATCCCCGTGCCCGCCCGGCTGACGTATCGCACCGAGGACCCGTACGCGGTGCACATCACCTTCCACATCGGCTCCGAGTCGCCGGTGTACTGGACGTTCGCGCGCGATCTGCTGGTGGAGGGGGTGTTCCGGCCGTGCGGGCACGGGGACGTGCGGATCTGGCCCACCAAGATCGACCGGCGCAGCGTCATCTGCGTGGCGCTGACCTCGCCGGACGGCAACGCCCTGCTGGAGGTGCCGTCCGCCGCGGTGGCCGCATGGGTGGAGCGGACGCTGCGGGTGGTCCCGCCGGGTACGGAGACCGAGCGGCTCGGCATCGACGAGGGGCTCGCCGAGCTGCTCGCGCCGCTGCCGGCCGACGACCTGTGGATGAGCGACCCGTGGCCCTCGGACGAGTCGCAGGACGGGGAGAGTTGAGGAGGTGCCCGGGGCCGGGCGGTCAGAACACCTTGCCCGGGTTGAGCAGCCCCAGCGGGTCGAAGGCCTGCTTGATCCCCCGGTGCAGTTCCACGCTCACCTCGCCGAGTTCGCGGGCGAGCCACTCCTTCTTGAGCACGCCCACGCCGTGTTCGCCGGTGATCGTGCCGCCGAGTTCGAGGCCGAGCGCCATGATCTCGTCGAAGGACTCGCGGGCGCGCCGGGACTCGTCGGGGTCGGTGTGGTCGAAGCAGACGACGGGGTGGGTGTTGCCGTCGCCCGCGTGCGCGCAGACGCCGATGGTGAGGCCGTACTTCTCGGCGATGGCCGCGGTGCCGTCGATCATGGCGCCGAGCCGGGAGCGCGGGACGCACACGTCGTCGATCATCGTCGCCGACTTGACGGTCTCCAGCGCGGTGAGCGACATCCGCCGGGCCTGGAGGAGCATCTCGGACTCGGCCGCGTCGTCCGCCGGGACGACACCGGTGGCGCCCGCGGCCGTGCAGAGCTCCGCGACGGCAGCGAGATCGGCGGCCGGGTCCGGCGTGTCGAAAGCGGCGAGCAGGAGCGCCTCGGTGGACTCCGGCAGGCCCATCTGCGCCATCCGGTTGACGGCCTGGACGGTTGTACGGTCCATCAGTTCGAGGAGTGACGGGGTGTGACCGCGTTCCATGATCCGGCAGACGGCGTCGCAGGCGCTCGCCGCGCTGGGGAACTCGGCGGCCAGGACGAGCTGCCGGGGCGGCTGCGGCCGAAGCGCGAGGACCGCCTTGACGACGATGCCGAGGCTGCCCTCCGAGCCGACGAAGAGCCGGGTGAGGTCGTAGCCCGCGACGCCCTTGGCGGTGCGGCGGCCGGTGCTGAGGAGGCGTCCGTCCGCGAGGACGACGTCGAGCCCGAGGACGTATTCGGCGGTGACCCCGTACTTCACGCAGCACAGCCCGCCCGAGGCGGTGCCGATGTTGCCGCCGATGGTGCACATCTCCCAGCTGGAGGGGTCCGGCGGGTAGTAGAGCCCGTGCTCGTTGACGGCCCGGGACAGCACCGCGTTGACGACGCCCGGTTCGACGACGGCGATCCGGTCGACGGGGCTGATCTCCAGGATCCGGTCCATCTTCACCAGGGAGAGCACGATGCAGCCGTCGGTGGCGTTGGCCGCGCCCGACAGGCCCGTGCGGGCGCCCTGGGGGACGACGGGGACGCGCAGCGCCGTGGCGGTGCGCATGACGTGCTGGACCTGCTCGACGGTGCGCGGGAGCACGACGACGGCGGGGGTGCCCGCCTCGCAGAAGCTCGCCATGTCGTGGGCGTAGGAGGCGGTGACATCCGGGTCGGTCAGCAGGGCCTCGGCCGGCAGCCCCGCGCGCAGTAGTTCGAGAAGATCGTCCATGATCCAAGACTGGCACCCGGGCCCATTGGTGTGAACCCGTATGCGGCGGCGTTCGCAAGGCACGGTGTGATCTTCGTACTGACGCAGAGTGATCGCCATGGACGTCACGCCTCAGCAGCCATCGGCGGCCCCCGGGCCGGACCACTCCCCCGAGACCGCCCACGCCTCGCCCTACGAGTCCCCGCCGGCCCTCCCGCCGAACCCCGCGCCCCTGCCCGAACCGCCGCCCCTCTCGCTGCGCACAGCCCTGCGCCGGGCGGCCTTCGGCGCGGTGGCGGGCGCGGTCCTGGTGACGGGCGCGGTGGTCGCGGTGCCCGACGAGGACAAGGACGCAGCGCCGCCCGTGGCGGGCCCCGTCTCCCGGGCCATGACCGCGACGGCTGCGGGCTCCCCCGCCTCGCTCGCCGATCTGACCGCGCTCATCGGGGACCGCCAGAAGTGGGTCGGCACGCACCCCTCGGACGCGCAGTCCTGGGCCGTGCTCGGCTCGGCGTACGTGGAGTGGGGGCGGCGGTCGGCGGACCCGGCGTCCTACGGCCGCGCCGAGCAGGCCCTGAAGCGGTCGCTGAACGTACGGCCCGGGGAGAACGGCAACGAGGCGGCCTGGGTGGGGCTCGCCGCGCTGGCCAACGCCCGGCACGACTTCGTGACGGCGAAGAAGTGGGGCGAGACGGTACGGTCCCGGCAGCCGAAGCAGTGGACGGTCTACCCGGAGCTGATCGACGCGTACAACGGCCTGGGCGACCAGAAGTCGGCGATCACCGCGGTGGAGAAGTACACGGCGCTGCGGGCGGGGGTGCCGGCGCTGGAGCGGACGGCCGAGATGTACCGGGACCGGGGCTGGCGCGAGGACGCGCTCGCCACCGCGCAGGACGCCGCCGACCGGGCGAAGACGCCCCCCGAGAAAGCGGCCTGCCTGTCCCTGCTGGGCGACCTGGCCTGGGAGCGGGGCGAGCCGCAGGAGGCCGTGGCCCAGTACGGCGCCGCGCTGCGCACCGACCCCGCCCACCACCCCGCGCTGGCCGGCCGGGCGCGGGCGCTGGCGGCCCTCGGCCGCACCGACGAGGCACAGCGGGACTACCAGGCGGCGCTGGCGAAGTCGCCGCGCCCCGCGTACATGCTGGAGCTGGGCGAGCTGTACGAGTCGCTCGGGCTGGACGGCGACTCGGTCAACCAGTACGACCGGCTGCGCCGGGCGCTGGACCTTACGAAGGCGCAGGGCGTGGACGACTCGCTGCTCCTCGGGCGCTTCGAGGCCGCTCACGGGGACGCGTCCGCCGCGGTGGAGCTGCTGCGGGCGCAGTGGGCCAAGGGGCACCGCAGCGCGGCGGTGGCCGATGCGCTGGGCTGGGCGCTGCACCGCTCGGGCGATCCGGACGGCGCGCTGGAGTACGCGGAGCGGGCGGTGGACTCCGGCGGGCAGAACGCCGGGTACGCGTACCACCTGGGCATGGTCCAGCGGGCGCTGAGCGACTTCGGTCCGGCCCGCCGCCATCTGGAGGAGGCCCTGCGCACCAACCCGAAGTTCTCGCCGCTGGACGCGCCCCTGGCCCAGGAGGCGCTGGACACGCTCGGACAGCCCCCGGCGGGCGGTCCGCAGGACATGCAGCCGGCCCCGCCGCCGCCCGCGCCCTCGCAGGCACCCGAGCCGGAGCCCGGGCCGGCCGACCCGGCGCCCGCGCAGGGCGCCGGGCAGGCTCCCGGCGCCGCCCCGGCCCCGGCGGCGGGACCGCAGGGGCACCAGGCGGGTCCGGACGCCCCCGAGTCGGCTCCCGCGGCCGCGGCGACGGATGCGGGGCGCGCCTCGCACCCTCCGGCCAAGCCGTCCGCCGCGCACTCACCGGCCGGCCACTGACCCGACGTCACCAGGGGCGGGCGTCACGAGGGGCGGGCCGGAGTCCGGCCCGCCCCTCGTCGTGCGGCCCCGCGGGGATCAGAGGTTGCCGCGCTTCTCCTGCTCGCGCTCGATCGCCTCGAACAGGGCCTTGAAGTTGCCCTTGCCGAAGCCCATCGAGCCATGGCGCTCGATCATCTCGAAGAAGACCGTCGGCCGGTCCTGGACCGGCTTGGTGAAGATCTGCAGCAGATAGCCGTCCTCGTCGCGGTCGACGAGGATCTTCAGCTCGCGCAGCGTCTCCACGGGCACCCGGGTCTCGCCCGCCCACTCGCCCAGCGTGTCGTAGTACGAGTCGGGGGTGTCGAGGAACTGGACACCCGCCGCGCGCATCGCCTTCACCGAGGCGACGATGTCGTTCGTGGCGAGCGCGATGTGCTGGACGCCGGCGCCGCCGTAGAACTCCAGGTACTCGTCGATCTGGGACTTCTTCTTGGCGACGGCCGGTTCGTTGATCGGGAACTTGACCTTGAGGGTGCCGTCCGCGACGACCTTGGACATGAGCGCGGAGTACTCGGTGGCGATGTCGTCGCCCACGAACTCCTTCATGTTGGTGAAGCCCATGACCTTGTTGTAGAAGCCGACCCACTCGTTCATCCGGCCGAGCTCGACATTGCCGACGCAGTGGTCGACGGCCTGGAAGAAGCGCTTGGCCGGCGGCTCCACGATCGGGGCGGCGGCGACGTAGCCGGGGAGGTAGGGGCCTTCGTAGCCGGTGCGCTCGACGAGGGTGTGGCGGGTCTTGCCGTACGTGGCGATGGCGGCCAGGACGACGGTGCCGTGCTCGTCCTTCACCTCGTGCGGCTCGGTGAGGCCGCGGGCGCCGTGCTCGACCGCGTAGGCGTACGCGGCGCGGGCGTCGGGGACCTCGATGGCCAGGTCGACGACGCCGTCGCCGTGCTCGGCGACATGCTCGGCGAGGAAGCGGCCGTGGTCCGTGGACGCCTTGATGACGGAGGTGAAGACGAAGCGGGCGGAGCCGTTCGTGAGGACGTAACTGGCGGTCTCGCGGCTGCCGTTCTCCGGTCCGGAGTAGGCGACCAGCTTCATGCCGAAGGCCGTCGAGTAGTAGTGGGCGGCCTGCTTGGCGTTGCCGACGGCGAAGACGACGGCGTCCATTCCCTTGACCGGGAAGGGATCGGCCTGCCGCGCTGTCCCGGGCGTGCTGTGCATCGTCTCAGTCATGTCCGAAGGGTCCCGCCGCTTCGCAAGGTGCGCAACAGTTCGCGTATTCACTGGTCAATATGACTAGCCGATGCCCATGATGGGCGGGCTATCTGTACATGGTGACCATCACAGTGAACCCCCCGGAGGCGGACCGTGGCGATCGATCATCTGGACGGGCGGCTCATCGTCCTGCTGGCGCGCGAGCCCCGGATCGGCGTCCTGGAGGCCTCCCGCCGGCTCGGCGTGGCGCGCGGGACCGTCCAGGCCCGGCTGGACCGCCTTCAGTCGAATGGCGTCATCCGGGGATTCGGCCCCGACGTCGACCCGGCGGCGCTCGGCTATCCCGTCACCGCGTTCGCGACGCTGGAGATCAAACAGGGCCAAGGCGCCGATGTACGCGCCCACTTGGGTTCCGTACCGGAGGTGCTGGAGCTGCACACCACCACCGGGCAGGGCGACATGCTCTGCCGGCTCGTGGCGCGGTCCAACGCCGATCTCCAGCGGGTGATCGACCGGGTTGTCGGATTTGATGGCATTGTCCGGGCCGCCACGGCCATCGTCATGGAGAACCCCGTACCCCTGCGCATCATCCCGCTCGTCGAACAGGCGGCGCAGGACACCGACTGAGGCGAGGAGTGACGTGTGAGCTTCTGGGAGTACCTGGGAAATCGCCACCAGCAGTTGCTCACCGACGCCTTCCAGCACGTCAGCGCCGTCTTCCAGTGCATGGTCATCGCCACCGTGCTCGGGGTCCTGATCGGGGTCGTCAGCTACCGCAGCGGCTGGGGCTCCTCGGTGGCGATCACCTCGACGGCGACCGTGCTGACCATTCCGTCCCTCGCCGCGATCGGTCTGCTGATCCCGCTGGTCGGGCTCGGGGTGGCCCCGACCGTCATCACTCTGACGCTGTACGGGCTGCTGCCGATCGTCCGCAACTCCATCGTCGGTCTGCGCGGCGTCGACCCCTCGCTCGTGGACGCGGCGAAGGGCATCGGGATGTCGCGGACCGCCCGGCTGTGCAAGGTGGAACTCCCGCTGGCCTGGCCGCCGATCCTGACCGGCATCCGGGTCTCCACCCAGATGCTGATGGGCATCGCCGCCATCGCCGCGTACGCCTCCGGGCCCGGTCTGGGCAACGAGATCTTCCGCGGCATCGCCTCGCTGGGCAGCGCCAACGCCATCAACCAGGTACTCGCCGGCACGCTCGGCATCGTCGTCCTCGCCCTGCTCTTCGACGCCGCGTACATCCTGCTGGGGCGGCTCACCATCCCGAGGGGGATCCGTGTCTGAGACCGCAGCCGAGGCGGGCGCGGAGGCCGCCGTCAACGCGGCCTCCGGCGCCACCATCCAGCTGGAGAACCTCTCCAAGCTCTATCCGGGCAACCCCAGTCCGGCCGTGGACAACGTCTCGATGGACATCAAGGCCGGTGAGACGGTGATCTTCGTGGGCCCGTCCGGCTGCGGGAAGTCGACCACCCTGAAGATGATCAACCGGCTGATCGAGCCGACCTCCGGCCGGATCAGGATCGACGACGAGGACGTCACCGACATCGACCCGGTGAAGCTGCGCCGGAAGATCGGATACGCGATCCAGTCGTCCGGGCTCTTCCCGCACATGACGGTCGCGGAGAACATCGCGCTCGTACCGAAGATGACCGGCTGGTCGAAGTCGAGGGTGAAGGACCGGGTCGAGGAGATGCTCGACCTCGTCGGGCTGGACCCGCGCGAGTTCCACGGCCGCTATCCGCGCGCCCTCTCCGGCGGGCAGCAGCAACGCGTGGGCGTGGCCCGGGCGCTGGCGGCCGATCCGCCGGTGCTGCTGATGGACGAGCCGTTCGGCGCGGTCGACCCGATCACCCGCGACCACCTCCAGGACGAGCTGATCCGGCTCCAGCACGAGCTGCACAAGACGATCGTCTTCGTCACCCACGACTTCGACGAGGCGATCAAGCTGGGCGACCGGATCGCGGTGCTGCGCGAGCACTCGCACATCGCCCAGTTCGACACGCCCGAGGCCATCCTCACCAACCCGACGGACGACTTCGTCTCCGGGTTCGTCGGGGCCGGCGCGGCGCTGAAGCGGCTCAACCTCACCCGCGTACGGGATGTGGAGATCGCGGAGTTCCCGACGGTGACGGTCGAGGACCCGCTCCAGTCGATCTTCAACAAGCTCCGCAGCGGCCCGCACAACGAGCTGCTGATGCTGGACCGCAGGAACCGCCCGTACAAGTGGCTGCGGCGCGGCGACCTGATGCGGGCCCGCGGTTCGCTGGCGCGGGCCGGGCAGCTGGTGCACGACACGGTGACCCGGGACGCGACGCTGCACGACGCGCTGGAGGCGGTGCTCACCGACAGCGGCGGGCGGGTCGCGGTGACCGGGCGGCGCGGCGAGTTCATCGGCGTCGTGGACATGCAGACCCTGATGAACTCGGTGCACGAGCTGCTGGAGGCCGACCGGCTCACCGCCATCGAGCACCAGCACGAGCTGGAGGAGCTGCGCACCCATCAGACCGTCCAGGAGCTGGAGGGCGGTGCGGGCACATGACCCCCGACTCGCCGTCCGGCTCCCGCTCCCCCGGCCCTGTCCCCGCGTCCGACCGGGACCGCCCGCCGGGCGAGCACGACGTCAAGGGCCATGCCTTCCGGGACGAGGAGGAGGAACCGGCACCCGCGCCGGCCGGTCCGCCGCGCCGGCTCACCTGGCGCAAGCTGGTGGTGGTCCCGGCGGCGCTCGCGGTGGTGCTGGTGATCACCTACGTATGGATCACCAACGTCCACCTCGACTCGATCGCGGAGAACTCCCTCGCGGGCGACACCGTGCAGCTGCGCTGGTGGCAGCACGTCAGGCTGACCGCGATCTCGACGTTCTGGGTGCTGATCATCGCCATCCCGCTGGGCATCGCGCTGACCCGGCGGGGGCTGAGCAAGGCCGCTCCGGTGGTCACGGCGATCGCCAACATCGGGCAGGCGACCCCGGCGATCGGTCTGCTGGCGCTGCTGGTGATCTGGCTGGGCATCGGCCCGTCGACGGCGATCACCGGCATGGTGATCTACGCGGTGCTGCCGGTGCTCTCCAACACGGTCGCCGGGCTGAAGGCGATCGAACCGAACCTGGTGGAGGCCTCGCGCGGCATCGGCATGTCGGCGATGGGCACACTCACCAAGGTCGAACTCCCCCTCGCCGTCCCGCTGATCCTGGCGGGCGTGCGGACCGCGCTGGTGCTGAACGTGGGCACGGCGACGCTCGCGACGTTCGGGGGCGGCGGCGGGCTCGGGGACCTGATCACCTCGGGCATCCAGACCCAGCGGATGCCGGTGCTGGTGCTGGGGTCGGTGCTGACCGTGGTGCTGGCGCTGCTGGTGGACTGGCTGGCCTCGCTGGTCGAGGTGGCGCTCACGCCGCGCGGACTGGAGGTGGGGCGATGAGCGCCCGGCGGGTGCGGACGGCCCTGGCGGGTGCGGCGGCCCTGGCCCTGGTGGTGGCGGGGTGCGGGCTCAAGAGCGGTTCGCCGATGGTCGACGACGTTGTGCCGGGGTCGGTGGGGCAGGGACAGCCGCTGGACGGCGCCTCGCTGACCGTCACCTCGAAGAACTTCAGCGAGAACATCATTCTGGGCCAGATGATCGGCCTGATCTTCAAGGCCGCCGGGGCGGAGGTCCTGGACCGGACGAACCTGCCGGGCTCGATCAGCGCCCGCGAGGCGATCGTGCAGGGCGACGCGGACGCGATGTACGAGTACACGGGCACCGGCTGGATCACGTATCTGGGACACGCCGAGCCGATCACCGACCCGCTGAAGCAGTGGCAGGCCGTGCGGGACGCGGACCGGAGCAACGGGGTGACCTGGCTGCCGCAGTCCACGCTGAACAACACCTACGCGCTCGCCATCAGCAAGAAGAACAACGCCAAGTACCACCTGAAGACGCTCTCCGACGTGGCCGCGCTGGCGAAGAAGGACCCCTCGGCGGTGACGGTCTGCGTGGAGAACGAGTTCGCCTCCCGCGACGACGGGCTGCCCGGGATGGAGAAGGCGTACGGGATGAAGATCCCCGGCGCCAACATCAAGAAGATGGACGCCGGCATCGTCTACACCCAGGTCTCCAAGTCCGACTCCTGCCTGCTGGGCGAGGTGTTCACCACGGACGGCCGCATCAAGGCGATGGACCTCGATGTGCTCACGGACAACAAGCACTTCTTCCCCAACTACAACGCGGCCCCCGTCATCCACACCGCGACGTTCGAGAAGTACCCCGAGATCGCCGGGCTGCTCGACCCGCTCAGCAAGCGGCTGACCACCGAGGTCGCCCAGGTGCTGAACGCCAAGGTGGACGTCGACGGCGAGGACCCGCACCTGGTGGCGAAGGACTGGCTGATCGAGCAGGGCTTCATCAAGGAGGGCTGAGCCGGGGGCTGTTGGGGGCGGACAGGCTGCGCACGACTCCCCGGCGAGTTACAAAGAAGTTTTGCAAAGACCCGTTGCAAAAGACTCTTTGCAACTCTATGGTTGAGCCATGCCCACGACAGAGCCGGACGACAGCAGCCCCACATCGGCCAACCCCAAGGTCCTCAGCATCGACGCCCGCAGCCTGCGCGGACTCGCCCATCCGCTGCGGCTGAGGCTGCTCAGCGTGCTGCGGGAGTTCGGACCCGCCACCGCCTCCGGCCTCGCCGACCGCCTCGGCGAGTCCAGCGGCGCCACCAGCTACCACCTGCGCCGGCTCGCCTCGTACGGCTTCGTCGAGGACGACCCGAGCCGCGGCAAGGGGCGCGAGCGCTGGTGGCGGGCCGTGCACGCGGGCGCATCCTTCGACCCCGAGTTCCTGTACGACCCCGATCCCGAGGTGCGCGGCGCCATGGGCGTCGTCCTCCACGAGGTCGCGACGGCGCACGCCCAGGAGCTGAGCACCTGGCTCGGCACGATGCACGAGTGGCCGCGCGAGTGGTACGAGGGCTCGGACCTCAGCGACTTCAAGCTCCGGCTCACGCCCGAGCTCTCCCGGGAGCTGGCCGACGAGTTGCACGACCTGATCAACAGCTACCGGGGCCGGGTCGCCGAGGACACCGAGGGATCCGCCGTGGTCCGCACCCATCTGCACGTCTTCCCGCGCCCGACCGACTGACCGTGCCCCGCCCCGCCCGACCGCGCACCACCGACCGAAGGGACCGCCTGCCATGCACCCCGAGACGCACCTCGTTCTGCACCACCTTCGCTCCGCCGAACTGCGCGGCCGGGCCGACGACTTCCGCCTCGCCCACCACGCCGCCCCGCGCCCGGCACTGCGCTCCCGGCTGGGCTGGACCCTCATCGAGATGGGCCTGCGCCTGATCCCGGCCGGCGCCACCGTGCCGCAGCGCGCGCCCCGGGCGGCCTAAGGGCTGTCCCGCAATTCCTGGCGGGACAGCCCTTAGGGCGCGTCGTCGAACCGGCGTCCTTGCCCGAAGGGCGGCCGGGCGGCGGCAGGTACGTGCTTTCCGGCGTGCCGTCCGGGGAGGCCGCCGGCGCACCCGTCAGCAGCTCGGGATCTTCCCCCCGTGGTCGAGCGCCCGCAGTGAGGAAACCGCGCCCTTCAGCGTCGTGACCGGGATCAGCCGGAGGCCCTTCGGCAGCTCGGCCTTGGCCTCGTTGCACTCGGCCTTCGGTACGAGGAAGACGCCGGCCCCGTCCCGCCGGGCCGCCTGCGTCTTGAGTGAGACGCCGCCGACCGCGCCGACCTCGCCGTCCGCCTCGATGGTGCCCGTGCCGGCGATCGTACGGCCGCCGGTGAGGTCGCCGCCCGAGCCGTCGCCGTCGAGCTTGTCGATGATGCCGAGCGCGAAGAACAGGCCGGCGCTGGGGCCGCCGACGTCGGCGAGATGCAGGGTCACATCGACCGAACCGGGCTTCCTGCCAAGGTAGTTGAGCGCGGCGTCGACCGCGGCGTCCTGCGACTTCTCCATGTCGTCGAGGTTGTGCTTCTCGATCTCCTGCTCGGAGCCGCCGGTCGGGAAGACGGAGTCGTGGGGCAGGACGGCCCGGTCCGTACGGAACCAGCTGTCGACCACGTCCCGGATGCCGACGTCGGCGTCCGGCCCGGTCGCCACGATGGTCGTCATCCGCAGCTCCCCGTCGGTGGCCCGGGTGGGGGTCCCCTCGATGCTGATCACGGGCGTGCCGTGGTCGTCCCCGAGCACGTTCGCCGTCGTACCGGGCTGCGCCAGCGTGAAGGGCAGCGGCGCGAAGGCGGCGACACCGAAGAGGGCGAGAACGGGAAGGGCGCAGAGACCGAGGGCCCGGGATCGACGTGTGAGCACGCGCCCAATCTAACAACCCGGCCGGCCGCCGGCCGGGGCACGTTCCGGCCCGCCCGGCGCCGGAGGGCGGAACCGGCCGCCGGGGACCCCGGGCGGCACGGACCGGCGCACCGCGTCAGCGAAGCGCGTCAGCGACCTCGCGGGCCGCGTCGACCACCCGCGGTCCCACCCGCTCCGGCACGGAGTCCGCGAGCATCACCACGCCGACGCTGCCCTCGACCCCGGTGACCCCCATCAGCGCCGCCGCCGCCCCGCTGGCGCCCGCCTCCAGCTCGCCGTGCGTCAGGGTGAAGGCCGTCTCGCCCACCGGCTTCTGCCGGGCCGCGAGGATGGCCCGCCCGGCGGCACCCCGGTCCAGCGGGTGGCGGAAGCCGGCGCGGTAGGCCACGTGGTAGTCGGTCCAGGTCGGTTCGACGACCGCGACCGCGAGCGCGTCCGAGCCGTCGACCAGCGTGAGGTGGGCCGTGGCCCCGATGTCCTCGGCCAGCGACCGCAGCGCGGGCAGCGCCGCCTCCCGTACCAGCGGATGCACCTGGCGGCCCAGGCGCAGCACGCCGAGACCCACCCGGGCCCGGCCGCCCAGGTCGCGGCGTATCAGCGTGTGCTGTTCCAGGGTGGCCAGCAGACGGTAGACCACGGTCCGGTTCACGCCGAGTTTGTTGGACAACTCGGTGACCGTCAGACCGTGGTCGGTGTCGGCGAGCAGTTTGAGGACACGTAGCCCTCGGTCGAGCGTCTGGGAGGTCTCTGCGGTCACGACGCCCTCTCCTCTTCGGTGAGCGGCGGCGGCTGGTTCCCACGAGGTGTGCGCCACCGGTCCCAGCGGCGACGCACGGAGAGGCCGCCGGCCTGGCCAAGGCACCGGCTGCGCTCCGCGGCGGCGTTGCCACGGGGCGTTCACATTTTTGGGACAGTAGCGAGCGAGTCCGCTCAGCGGAAGACCTCGTCCAGAATCCGGGCGCCTGCGGAAAACCGGTTGTACCGCAGGAGCATAAGTGCCGGTCAGCGGGGCGCGGGCCGGGAACCGCGGATCTACGCGCGTCCATGTCGGCCGACTCCCCCGCGACGCTCCGTACACCGGAGGTGAACCGGCGTTAACGCCCTGTGAACAATTTTCCGCAGATTTCTTCGAACAGACCACCGGCCCGGGGCGGGGAACGGCTGTCCCTGCCCCGGGCCGGTGCCCGCGTCCGTACGCCCCGCGGGTTCACTTCATGCGGGTGGCCCACTCCTGGACCTTCTTGATCCGCTGCTCGATCTGCCCGGCCGTGGCCTCCGCGCTCGGCGGACCGCCGCAGACGCGGCGCAGCTCGGTGTGGATCACGCCGTGCGGCTTGCCGCTCTGGTGGGTGTAGGCCGAGACCATGGTGTTCAGCTGCTTGCGCAGCCCCAGGAGCTGCTTGTGCGTGACCACCGGGCGGTCCTCGGCGGGCTTCTCCAGCAGGTCCGCCTCCGAGGCGGGCTTCTGCCGGCTGTGCGCGATCTGCCGGGTCTGCCGCTTCTGGAGCAGCAGCTGCACCTGGTCGGGTTCGAGCAGCCCGGGGATGCCGAGGTAGTCCTGCTCCTCCTCGCTGCCGGGGTGCGCCTGCATGCCGAACTCGGCACCGTCGTACAGCACCCGGTCGAAGACCGCGTCGGACTCCAGCGCCTCGAAGGGCAGCTGCTCCTCGGTCTCCTCGTCCTCCAGCTTCTCGGCGTCGGCGAGGAGCTGGTCCTCCTCGGCGAACGGGTTCTCCTCGTCGCTGCCCTTCTTGGGCTTGTCGAGGACGTGGTCCCGCTCGACCTCCATCTCGTTGGCGAAGTCGAGGAGCATCGGGATGGTCGGTACGAAGACGGAGGCGGTCTCGCCGCGTCTGCGGGAGCGCACGAAGCGGCCGACGGCCTGGGCGAAGAAGAGCGGCGTCGAGATGGTGGTGGCGTACACGCCGACGGCGAGGCGCGGCACGTCGACGCCCTCCGACACCATGCGGACGGCGACCATCCAGCGCGAGTCGTCCGCGCTGAACTTGTCGATCTTCTTGGAGGCGGCCTTCTCGTCGGACAGGACGACGGCGGGCGTCTCGCCGGTGACCTTCTTCAGGATCTTGGCGTACGCGCGTGCCGACTCCTGGTCCGTGGCGATGACGAGGCCGCCCGCGTCCGGGATGCCCTTGCGGACCTCGGTCAGCCGCTTGTCGGCGGCGCTGAGCACATTGGGGATCCACTCACCGGTGGGCGCGAGCGCGGTGCGCCAGGCCTGCCCGATGGCGTCCTTGGTCATCGGCTCGCCGAGCCGGGCGGCGATCTCGTCACCGGCCTTGGTGCGCCAGCGCATGTTGCCGCTGTAGCTGAGGAAGATCACGGGGCGCACGACGCCGTCGGCGAGGGCGTTGCCGTAGCCGTAGGTGTAGTCGGCCGAGGACCGCCGGATCCCGTCGTTCCCCTCCTCGTACACGACGAAGGGGATCGGGTTGGTGTCGGACCGGAACGGCGTACCGGTCAGCGCGAGCCGCCGGGTCGCCGGGTCGAACGCCTCCTGGCAGGCCTCGCCCCAGGACTTGGAGTCACCGGCGTGGTGGATCTCGTCGAGGATCACCAGGGTCTTGCGCTGCTCGCACCGGTTGCGGTGGAGCATCGGGCGGACACCGACGCCCGCGTACGTGATCGCGACCCCGTGGTACTCCTTGCTCACGGGCCCCGCGCTGTAGTCGGGGTCGAGCTTGATCCCTATCCGGGCGGCCGCCTCCGCCCACTGCTTCTTCAGGTGCTCGGTGGGCGCGACGACGGTGATCTGCTGCACGACATGGTGGTGCAGCAGCCATGACGCGAGGGTCAGCGCGAAGGTGGTCTTCCCCGCGCCGGGCGTGGCGACGGCGAGGAAGTCGCGCGGCTGCTCCTGGATGTACTTCTCCATGGCCCCCTGCTGCCAGGCGCGCAGCTTGCCGGCCGTACCCCAGGGGGCGCGGCCGGGGAAGGCGGGTGAGAGGTGGTGGGAGGCGGTAGTAGTCACGGTCTCCGGTTCGGGTCTCTCGGGTACGTGTGGCGCTGTCCGCGGACCGGGACGGGCCCGCACGCGATACGACAACCGGGCCACCCTACCGGGGGGCGGGCCCCGGCCGGCCGCGGACTGCGCCGCCCCGCACGGAATTGCGACGGCTCTCACACCACGTCGATGACCAGCTCCCGCAGTCCCTGGGAGATGACCTCGACCTCGTCCGTCTCGCCCGTGGCGACCGCGATGACCAGGCGTTCGGCGGCGTCGATGTCCGGGCGCAGATCGATCCCGTTCATGGCCAGGAAGGTCACGCACGACAGCCAGGCCGTGCGTTTGTTGCCGTCGAGGAGGGGGTGATTGACCGCCAGCGACTGCAGCAGCGCTGCCGCCTTGTCGACCACGTCCGGATATGCCTCCTCGCCGAACATGGCCGCCGAAGGCCGGTGGGCGGCCGACTCCAGGAGCCCGGGGTCGCGGACCACGATCCGCATGTCCGCGCAGGCGTACTCGGCGATGACGAGAATGTCCTCGGAGCTGAGGTAGACACAGCTCACTTGAGCCGCTCCATGAGCTCGCTCCACTTGGCCGCCTGCTCCTTCGCCGTCTTGCGGACAATGGCCTGCTGAGCCGTTCGGGCCAGATAGTCGTCCACGGCCTGGAGCAGTATGGCGTGCATGCTCGTGCCCTCCTGCTCGGCACGCTGCTTGAGGGCTTCGGTCTGGTCGTCGCGAAGACGCAGGTTCATGGCCATACCAAAACGGTACCACCGAGTGGGGTCACATTGGTACCACCTCGTGCGTTCGCACCCGCGTGGCCACCCACGCCCCCGCCAGTGCCACCGCCGCCATCGGCAGGAAGACCACCGCGAACGCGCCCGGGTGCGAGCCGGAGGCGCCCTGGGCCGTCGCCTCGTGGGCCGCGCCCACCGCTCCGCCGCCGAGGGCGGCGAAGGCCGCGCCGCCCGCGGCCAGCAGGAGGACGTTGGAGAGGCCGTCGGAGATCTGGAGGGCGGCCGAGTTGGCGCCCGCCTCTCCGGGGGCGGACAGCTTCAGCAGCGTCACGCTGGTCGAGGCGATCACCATGCCCATGCCGAAGCAGCCGAAGGCCCAGGCCACCGCCACGGTCCAGACCGGCACCGCGTCGATCAGGACCGCCGGCGCCGCCGCGACGGCCGCGGCGACCAGCAGCATGCCGCCCACCATCAGCGGCTCGCGGTGCGGCTCCAGGCGGGGCCGGGACTGTACGTACGAACCCAGCGCCCAGGTCCCGCCGCCGGCGGCGAGCGAGAGGCCGGCCATCGTCGGGGACAGCCCGCGCTGGGTGACCAGCATCAGCGGGACGAACGACTCGGCGGCGATGAACGAGCCGGCCGCCACCCCGCGCAGCAGCACCACCGAGGGCAGCCCGCGGGCCGCGCGGCCGGTGCCCGGCGGCAGCAGGCCGCGTACGGCGGGGACCAGCAGGGCCGCCCCGGCGGCGGCCGGCAGCAGCGAGAACCAGTTCCGCTCCTGCCCGGCGTACTGGAGCAGCCCCGCGCCCACCGAGATCCCCAGCGCGAGCACGATGCGCCGGCGGTCGTACGGCTCCACGGGCGCCGCCGGGTCCGCGGGCCCCGACGCCATCCGCCGGATCGCGGGCAGCGCGAGCGCCAGCGGGAAGACCACCAGGACCGGGATGCCGACGAAGACCCAGCGCCAGCCCAGGTGCTCGGTGACGCTCCCGGCGGCCAGCGGCCCCACGACGGACGGGATCACCCAGCTCGCGGCGAACGCGGCCATGATCGAGGGCCGCAGCCGCTCCGGGTAGGCCCGGCTGATCACCACGTACAGCGCGACGATCACCAGCCCGCCGCCGAGTCCCTGCACGGCCCGGCCCGCCACGAACATCCACATCGTGCCCGCGGTCCCGGACAGCAGCAGCCCCGCCCCGAAGGCGCTGATCCCGGTCGCCAGCGGCGCGAGCGGCCCGCGCCGGTCGGCCCACTGGCCGGAGAGCACCATGGCGAACAGGCTGGTGGTGAAGTACGCCGAGAACGCGAACGCGTACAGCGGGATGCCGTGCAGCTCACGGGCGGCGACCGGCATCGCGGTCCCCACGGCGGTCGCCTCGAAGGCGATCAGGAACACGACGGAGACGATGCCGACACTCAGTGCCCGGTAGGTCCGTCCCAGAACCCCTTCGGGGCCGGTGCCTTCGGTGCGGAGCGCGGCGGGCGCGACATCGGCGTCACGCGGTTCCAGGGCGGTCATGAGCCCAAGAGTAAGGGGCGAAATCCCTGATGAACCCTGTCGCGGGTCGCTCCCCGCCTCGTCCCTTCGTCGTAGGACCGGCGCCTCGATCGTGAACGCCGTATGGCGGTCGCGTTGCACGGCGGCCGGCACTCTTGTGACGTCCGGCCGCCGGCCCTACGGTCGGGGAACAGCACCACGCAGGACCGTGTGCCCGAGAGGCTCAGGGGCTCGACTGCAACTCGAGTTACACCGGTTCGAATCCGGTCACGGTCTCCAGGTACGACACCGCCCGCTCCTCGCTCCGAGGGGCGGGCGGTGTCGTGTGCGGGGGGGGCGGCTCAGCCCTTGGGGGCCGCGACCGCCGCCTGCGGCCTGATCGGGAGGCGGTTGACCGGGCGGCCCGTGGCCGAGCGGACCGCGGCGGCCACGGCGGCCGGTGAGGTCACGACCGGGATCGCGGAGGCCGGCTTGGCGCCGAAGGGGGCCACCACGTCGCGCTCCTCGACGAGCTTGACGATGCGGATCTCGGGGGCGTCCAGGGACGTCGGCAGCGCGTACCCCGTGAGGTCCGGGTGCCGGATCAGACCGCGGGCGGTGCGGAGGTTCTCCGTGAGCGCGGCGCCGATGCCCTGGGTGACGCCCGCCTCGATCCGGGTCGCCAGCTGGGACGGGTTGAGGACCCGGCCGACGTCCTGGGCGACCGCCATCTCCACGACGCGGACCGAACCCAGCTCGATGTCGACGTCCACCACCGCGCGGATCGCGCAGAACGCGAGACCGACGAAGGCGTCGCCCTGGCCCGACTCGTCGAGCGGCTCGGTGGGGTGCGGGCGGCACTGGGCGGTCGCCCAGAGTTCCTTGCCGTCCATCGCCTCGGTGACCGTCGTCGAGAGCACCCCGTCGTAGGAGGTGATCTTGCCGTCGGCGATCTGGAGCAGCTCGGTGGACATGCCGAACTTGTGGGCCAGCGGCTGGAGGAGCTGGGTGCGGACCATCTTCGCCGCGCGTTCGACGGCTCCGGCCGAGACCCAGGTGTGCCGGCCGTGCGTGGCCGGTCCCGCCGGGGGCTGGTCGGTGTCCACGGAGGCGACGTGCACCTCCTCGATGCCCAGGGTCTCCTGGACGACCTGGCGGGCCAGCGTCGAGAAGCCCTGGCCCGTCTCGACGGCCGCGCAGATGACCGTGGCGACACCGTCGTGGACCCGGACCGTGGCGGTGGAGACCTCGTCGGCGCCCTCCGCGCCGAGCATGTGGACCATGCCCAGGGCGTAGCCGACGCCGCGCCGCACCGCACCGGGCTCGCCCGCGCCCTCGGGGCCGCCGGGCAGCAGCCAGTCGTCCTCCGGGGAGTCCTTGGGCAGCGAGGGCAGCGGGTGGTCGCGTACGGCACGCAGGAGTTCGGCGACCGGGGCGGGGCAGGTCACGGTCTGGCCGGTGGGCAGGATGTCGCCGGTGGACAGGGCGTTGCGCAGCCGCAGCTCGGCCGGGTCGATGCCCAGCTTGGCCGCCAGCTTGTCCATCTGGCCCTCGTAGGCGGCGCAGACCTGCATCGCGCCCTCGCCCCGGACATGGCCGGAGGGCGGGTTGTTCGTACGGACCGCCCAGCCCTCGATGAAGGCGTGCGGGACGACGTACGGGCCGCAGGCGAAGGCGACCGCGGCGGCCAGCGACTCCGACGAGGCGTCCGCGTAGGCGCCCGCGTCCAGCAGGATCTGGGCCTCGACCTTGACCAGCCGGCCCTCGGCGTCCGCGTGGTGGCGGTAGCGCAGCAGCGAGGGATGGCGGTGGGCGTGGCCGAGGAAGGACTCCTCGCGGGTGGCGGCCAGCTTGACCGGGCAGCCGGTGCGCAGGGCGAGCAGCCCCAGCGGGAGCTGGAAGCCGGCGTCCTCCCGGTCGCCGGTGGCGCCGGGCACGCCGGTGACGACGACCTTCACCCGGTCCGGTTCGAGGCCGAAGCAGGCGGCGGCCAGGTCGCGGTCGGTGTGCGGGTCGGTGGAGGCGGTGTAGATCTCCACGCCGCCGTCCGGGCGGGGCACGGCGAGCCCGGCCTCGGCGCCGATCGGCGCCGGGTCCTGGCGGCCGATGCGGTACAGCCCCTCAACCACGACCTCGCCGGTGACCTCCGGGTCGCCGTAGCGCAGCGGGATGTGGCGGATCAGGTTGCCGTCGGGGTGCAGCGGCTCGGCGGCGAAGGCCTTCTCCGGGTCGGTGACCGGCTCCAGCACCTCGTAGTCGACGGCGATGGCGGCGGCGGCCAGCCGGGCGGTGTCGGGGTGGTCGGCGGCCACGGCGGCGATCGGCTCGCCGTGGTGGCGGACCAGGTCGGAGGCGAAGACGGGGCGGTCGACGACCCGGCGGCCGTAGGAGCCCTCGCCGGGCACGTCCTCATGGGTCACGACCGCGCGCACGCCCGGCATCCGGAGCGCGGCGGAGGTGTCGACGGACCGGATGCGGGCGTGCGGGTGCGGGGAGCGCAGCACGGCCGCCCAGAGCAGTCCCTCGGCCCACAGGTCGGCGGCGTACGGGAAGGTGCCCTCGGTCTTGGCGCGGGCGTCGGCCGGCGGCAGCGAGGCGCCCAGGCCGAGCAGCGGCTGCTCGGTGCCGGGGCCGCCCGGGCCGTCCAGCGACGGGATGCTGATGGCCGTGTGGGTCGTGCCGGCCGCGGTGGCCGCGTCGTTGCTCACGCCGTGCCTCCGTCCTGCAGATGGGCCTGCACACTACCGGCGCCCGGCGGCGCCTGGTGGGGGATGCGGGCCTCGTCCGGCTCCGCGGATTCCGGGGCGGGCGCGGCGGCCGCCTCGGCGGCGGCCTCCCGGCCCGCGATGACCTCGTTCACGGCGTCCAGGACGCCCCGGTAGCCGGAGCAGCGGCAGAGGTTGCCGCAGAGCGCCTGGCGGGTCTCCAGCTCACTGGGGGCGTGGTTGCCCTCCAGGAGGTCGTGGACCGTCATGGCCATGCCGGGGATGCAGAAGCCGCACTGGACGGCGCCGCAGCCGGCCAGGGCCCGCTGGACGTCGGACGGCTCGCCGTCGACGGCCAGTCCCTCGACCGTACGGACCTCGCTGCCGGCGGCGGTGGCCGCGGGCACCAGGCAGGAGGCGACGAGCCGGCCGTCCACCTGGACGTTGCAGGCGCCGCACTCGCCCTGCGAGCAGCCGTCCTTGGCACCGGCGAGGCCGAGGCGCTCGCGCAGCACGTAGAGCAGCGACTCACCGATCCAGGCGTCCGTGACGGGCCGGTCGGTGCCGTTCACGTGGAGCACGTAGGAGGCGGCGGGGTGTTCGCTGGGCAGGTCGAGCGCGGGCGGGGCGTCCTCGGCCGCCTCGTCGTCCGCGGGGGCCTCGTCCGGGGTCTCGGCGGTGTCGACGGGTGCGGGACCGTCCTGCTCGGGCGCCTCGTGCCCGGGGCTCTCGGGGGTCTCGTGGCCGGGGGCCCCGTGCTCGCGGCCGTCCGGCTCCGGGGCGCTCTGCCGCGCGTCCGGCGCGGCCTCGTGCGCCGGGGTCTCGGGCGTGCCCGGGACCCCGTCGGCAGCGGGCGGGGCCTCGGCCTCGGGCCCGTCCGCGGTGCCGGTCTCCGCGTCCGCGGGCTCGGCGTCGGGCACGGGCTCCGGCTCCGGCTCCTGGGTCGCCCACGGGGCGGGCGCGCCACCGGGCAGGGTGGCCGGCCGGGAGCGGTCCGCGTACCAGTCGGCGGCGGCCGTGACGGGGAACTCGCCGGACTCCTCCGGGAGGTCGCCGTCGGCCACCGGGACCGTCCACTGCCCGGTGTGCCCGGACGCGTCGGCGGAATTGCCGGCGTCGGTGAAGTTCCAGTGGCCGGTGGCGGCCGGGTCCTCGCGGTACGGGTTCGCGTACTGCGCCGGGTCCGGGTAGCCGTACCCCGTGCCCTGCTGGTTCGGGTCCGGCCAGTGCACGGCGTCGGGCGCGGGCTGCTCAGGCTGCGTGCCCTCGGGCGCCCGGACGACCCAGTTGCCGGTGGCCGCCGGGTCCAGGCCGGCGGCGGGGGTCAGCGGAAGGATCATCGGCGGCACGTAGCCGTGGCCGGGGGCGGCCAGCGGGGCGCCGTCCAGGTCCTCCGGCGGCAGATGGACGAAGGCCGTGGCCTCCGCGTCGTACTCACCGCCCTGCGGGGTCGGCTCCCAGCCGCCGTGCTGGTCGGTGCGGTCCTCATTGCTCACGACAGTGCCCTCCCCAGCGCGCGTCGGGCCAGCGCGGCGACGGTGCGCCGCAGGTGCAGTACGGCCGGGGGCAGCGGTGGCGCCTGTCCCCCGTCGGCGGGTGGTTCGTGGTCCGGGATGCAGGCCGCGGCGACGTACTCGCCGAAGGCGGCCAGCGCGTCGGGCGCGAGGCCCCGGGCACCGTCCCAGTCGATCAGCGAGGCGATCCAGCGTTCCGCCTCCAGCGGCCGCAGCGGCATCGGGGCGATCGCGCCGACCGCGCAGCGCACCCCGCGCCGGGCCGGGTCGAGGACGATCGCGACGGAGGCCGTGGCGCGGCCGGGGCCGGTGCGGCCCGTCGCCTTGAGGAAGACCTGCGGGGCGTGCAGCAGCGGGACCCGGACGAAGCCGATCAGCTCGGCGGGCTCCAGCATCTCGCGGCCGGCCAGCAGATGGGAGACCGGGATCTCGCGGCGGGCGCCGCCGGGGCCCGCGATGACCAGCTCGGCCTCCAGCGCGGCGAGCACGGGCAGGGTGTCGCCGGTCGGGGCCGAAGTGGCGATGTTGCCGCCGAGGGTGCCGGCGTTGCGGATCTGCGGCGGGCCCGCGGCGCGCGCGGAGGCGGCGAGCGCGGGGATGAGCGCGGCGAAGTCGGGCCGCCCCATGCGGGCGTGGGTGAGACCGGCGCCCAGCAGGGCGTGGCCGTCCTGGTAGTGCCAGCCGCGCAGCTCGCTGATCCGGCCCAGGCCGACGAGCCCGGAGGGGCGCAGGAGCCCCTTGTTGACGGCCGACATCAGGTCCGTGCCGCCTGCCACGGGGACGGCCATGGGCATGGCACCGAGTGCCGCCACGGCCTCGTCCAGCGAGGCAGGCAACGTGACGGACTGCGTCGCCTGCGGTGCGTGCGTGGTCAACCCAGCTGCCCCTTCCCGGTGTCCCGGCTGTCCCGCCTGTTTCGCCGTACGGTACGTGCTGGAGGCCCGGACGTGGCAACTCTGGCACATCTTCGGACCGGTCCGACGCGAGGGTCCGCGAAGGGAGTATCCGTACCCGGTCAGGGGGATGGTCCCGTTTCGCTCCCCTTCGGCACGGAGTGCGCACGGCGGCCTCCGGTGTTCCCGGACGACACCGCCACCACGCTCCCAGGGAGCGTGGTGGCGGGTGACGCGGTTGCGGCCGGGCTCACACGTTCGGGGGTGTTCCCTCGATCGGGCGTCCGAGGATGCCGGGGCGCCGCTGCCAGGGCAACGGGCCGCCCGGCGGCCGGTAGCCGACGCCGAGCGCGTCCAGCCGGCCGTAGTGCGCGGCCATGCGGCGCTCGAAGTCCGCGAAGTCCCGCTCGGCGGGTGCGGGCAGGGCCGACCACGCGACCTCGGCGAAGGCCGCGAGGCGGGGGAAGACCTGGTAGTCGACGCGGGACCGGTTCTGCATGACCTCGGTCCAGACGTTGGCCTGGGTGCCGAGGACGTGCCGGGCCGCCTCGTCGGACAGGGTCGGCGGCACGGGCTCGAAGCGGTAGACGTCCTGCAGGGTGCGGACGTAGCCGATGGGCATCGGCTCGTCGGGGCCGCCGTCCTGACGGTGGTCCAGGTACACCTGCTGCTCGGGGCACATCACCACGTCGTGCCCGGCCTCGGCGGCGGCGATGCCGCCCGCGTAACCGCGCCAGGAGGAGACGGCGGCGCCGGGCGCGAGCCCGCCCTCCAGGATTTCGTCCCAGCCGATGAGGCGGCGGCCTCGCGCGGTCAGCCAGTTGTCGAAGTGGCGGATGAACCAGGACTGCAGCTCGTCCTCGTCGGCCAGGCCGAGTTCCTTGATCCGGGCCTGGGCCGCCGGGGACTGCTTCCACTGGTCCTTGGGGCACTCGTCGCCGCCGATGTGGACGAACGGCGAGGTCTGCGGCGGGAAGAGGTCCAGGATCTCCTCGAGGACGCCCTCGTAGAAGCGCAGCACGGTGTCGGTGGGGGCCAGCACGTTCGGTGTGACGCCCCAGTCGTCCCAGACGGACAGCGCGGCGGTGTCGACGACGTCGGTGTTGCCCAGCTCCGGGTAGGCGCTGATGGCGGCCTGGGAGTGGCCCGGGATGTCGATCTCGGGGACGACCCGGATGTGCCGGGCGGCGGCGTAGGCGACGATCTCACGGATGTCGTCCTGGGTGTAGTAACCGCCGTGCGGGGTCTCGTCCCAGAGCTCGGAGGCCCGGTGGCCGTACTTCGTGCGCGAGCGCCAGGCGCCGATCTCGGTGAGGCGCGGGTGGCGCTTGATCTCGACGCGCCAGCCCTGGTCGTCGCTGAGGTGGAAGTGGAAGACGTTCAGCTTGTGGGCGGCGAGCAGGTCGAGGTAGCGCAGGACGTCGGCCTTGGGCATGAAGTGCCGTGCCACGTCGAGCATCAGCCCGCGCCAGCCGAAGCGGGGGCGGTCCTCGATGTCGGTGAACCCGAAGGCGGCGGTGCCGCCCCCCGCCGGCGCCCGCCGGAAGGCCCGCGGCCCCAGCAGCTGACGCAGTGTCTGAGCACCCCAGAAGACCCCGGCGGGGCCGCCGCCGGTGATCACGACGCTGTTGCCGGGCAGGGTGGTCAGGCGGTACTCCTCCGGCTCCAGGGCCGGATCGATGAGCAGCCGGACGGAGTGCTCGGCGCCCTCGCCGCCCGGTGCGAGCGGCACGCCGAAGGCGGCGCCGAGCGTCTCGCGCAGCCAGCGCTCGGTGGTCCCGGTGCCGGGGGCCGCCGCGAGCGTGGTGGACGCGTCCAGCAGGAACCCGCACCGCCCCTGGTCACCGGCGCGCACGGGCGCCGGGATCAGATCGATGTTCATGACGTCAGTCCTTAACCGCTCCGCCCAGCCCCGAGACCAGGCGTCGCTGTACGAGTACGAAGAAGACCAGCACGGGCACGGTCATCACCGTCGAGGCTGCCATGATCCCTCCCCAGTCGTTCTCGTCGGGTTTGAAGAAGACCAGCAGCGCCATCGGGAGCGTCGACTGGGAGGTGTCGCTGATGATGAAGGACTTCGCGAACAGAAAGTCGTTCCAGGTGGTGATGAACGAGAAGACGCTGGTCGCCACCAGCCCCGGGAAGACCAGCGGGAAGAGGATCTGCCACAGGAAGCGGGTGCGGCTCGCCCCGTCGATGTACGCGGCCTCCTCCAAGGCGTCCGGCACGGCCTTGACGAAACCGCGCAGCATCCAGATCGCGAAGGGCAGCGAGAAGGCGAGGTGCGGCAGGATCAGCGAGCCGAGGGTGTTCAGCTGGCCGAAGTCCCGCATCAGGAAGAACAGCGGGATCGTCAGCGCCTCGACCGGCACCATCTGCGCGACCAGGAACATGATGAGCAGCGTGGTCCGGAAGCGGAAGCGGAACCGGGTGACCGCCGTCGCCGCCAGGAAGGCGACCAGCGCGGAGAGCACGACGACCGTGCCCGCGACGAGCAGGCTGTTGAGGAAGTAGCGCCCGAAGTCCTGCTGCTGGAAGACCCGTCGGAAGGAGTCCAGGGACGGCGACAGGGTCCAGGGGCGCGGATGGGTCGACTGGATCTCGCCCGCCGGTTTGAGGGCGGAGAGCACCATCCAGTACAGCGGGAAGGCGACGGCGGCGGCGATCAGCAGCGCCGCGGCCTCGGCGGCGAGCCGGCCGGGCCGGCGGACGCGCAACAGGGACGGCAGGCTCACAGTTCCTCCCCCTGGCGGCGCACGAGGCGCAGATAGACGAGCGTGACGGCGAGCAGGATCACCAGCATCACGACCCCGATGGCCGAGCCGAGGCTGTACTGCGAGGACGCGAACGCCTTCTGGTACGCGTACACGTTGAGCACCAGGTTCTGGCCCGCGATGCCGCCGCCGTTGGTCATGACGTAGATCTGGGTGAAGACCTTGAAGTCCCAGATGACCGACTGGATGGTGACGACGACCAGGATCGGGCGCAGCATCGGCGCCATGACCGACCGCCAGATCCGCCACTGCGAGGCGCCGTCCAGCGCGGCCGCCTCCAGCACCTCGGAGGGGATGGCCCGGATGCCCGCGTACACGGTGACCATCACGAACGGGAACGAGCACCACAGGACTTCGAGGAGCACCAGGGCGAAGGCGCTGTAGCGCCCGTACGTCCACGAGTGGTCCCCGAGCCCCAGCACCCGGTTGACCGGTCCGAAGTCGGCGTCGAAGAGGAAGACCCAGACGGTCGAGCCGGTGATCGCCGGCGTCGCCCAGGCGCCGAGCGCGGCGACCATGAGGGCGAGGCGCGGCAGGGCCCGTATCCGGGTCAGCAGGACGGCGAGCGCGCAGCCGACGAGCAGGGTGGACACGACGCAGGCCGCGGCGAAGACCACGGTGGCCAGCAGGACCTGCCAGAACTGGCTGTCGTGGAAGAGCGCCGCGTAGTTGCCGAAGCCCTGGAAGGTGGCCGGTTCACCGCCGCTGACCTGGGCCTGGGTGTACTCCAGGAAGGAGATCAGGCCCAGCTGGTAGATGGGGTAGACCAGCAGCCCGCCGAGCAGGACGAGCGCGGGCAGCAGATAGAGCCAGGGGGTCCAGCCGGACCGCCGGGCGGGTGACACCGGGCGGCGCCGGGGCGGGCGGGCGGTGGCCCGGTCCGCCCCGGGCGCGTGCGGCGTCTTGTACGCCGTGCTGTTCGCCGTCATCGTCAGCCCGCGTCGGCGAACGCCGCGTCCATCTTCTCGGCGGCGTCGTCGGATGCCTTCGCCACGTCCTTGCGGCCGCTGACGATCTCCTGGAACATCGTCGGCAGGATCAGCGAGGAGTCGATCTGGCCCCAGGCCGGCGAGGCGGGGACGAACTTGGCACCGGCGCCGAGCGTCCTGACGAACGGTTCGACGAAGGGCTCGCGCTTCGCGGCCGCGTCCCGCACGTCCGTGTACGTGGGCAGGAAGCCCATCGCGTCGAACATCTTCGCCTGGGTGCGCTTGCCGGTCAGCTCCTTCATCAGGCCGACCGCCAGCGTGCGGTGCGCGCTGCTCTTCAGTACGCCGATGTTGTTGCCGCCCGCGAACGCGGGGGCGACGGAGCCCTCGGTGAGTCCGGGCAGCGGCACCACGGCGTACTTGCCCTTCACCGTGCCGGCCTCGACGGCCGCGTGGCTGAAGTCGCCGCCGATGGCCATGGCGGCCTTGCCGGAGGCGAAGGCGGTGACGGTCGCGTTGCCGCCCATGGCGGCGCACTTGGCGGCCGGGCAGTTGGCGGCGCCGAAGAGCGAGGTGTAGGCCTCGATGCCCTTGCGGGCCTCGGGGCTGTTGATGGCGGCCTTGTACGAGGAGCCGCTCGCGTCGGCCAGTTCGCCGCCGTGGGCCCAGATGAAGGGCATGGCGCCGTAGGTGTAGGCGCCGCCGACCGCGAGCCCGTACAGACCTGGCTTCTCCTTGTGGATCTTGCGGGCGGTGGAGATCAGCTCGGCCTGGGTCTTGGGCGCCCCGATCCCCAGGTCCTCGAAGATGTCGGTGCGGTAGTACAGCGCGCGTACGCCGACGAAGAGCGGGGCCCCGTAGACCTTGCCGTCGACCGTCACGGACTGCTTGGCGGTCGCGTCGGTGTCCTTGGCCTCGGCCCAGGCGCCGAACTCGGAGGTGATGTCGGCGAGTCCGCCGTCCTTGACGTAGCCCGCGGTGTCGGTGTTGCCGTACTCGATCAGGTCGGGGGCGCTCTTGGGGTCGTTGAACGCGGCCTTGACGCGCTGGGCGCGGGTCTCGACCGGGATGTACTCGATCTCGACCTTCGTGCCCTCGTGGGCCTTCCTGAAGGCGGCGACGGCGGCGTCGACGACCTTCTCCTTGGGCTTGTTGCCGACCTCCTGGAACAGCCACACGCGCAGCGTGCCGGTCTTCTCGTCCCCCTTGGCGCCGGTGTCGGAGGTCCCCGGCGCGCAGGCGGTGGCCGTGAGGCCGGCGAGCACAAGCGCCGCGGCCGGGGCGGCAATTCGGGCAGAAAGCTTCATCCGGAACCCCTACCGGTAGGCGTTGCAACATGCGCAACGCGCGTTTCGTTCTGCACAACTTGCAGGAGAGTAGGTCCCGGTCAGGGCCGCGACAAGTGGTCTCCACCACTCTGTGACCCGGGGAAGCACCCCGTGCAACGCAACGGGGTCCGGGAACGGCGAAGAGCCCCCGGGGCACGCGCCTGCGTGCCCCGGGGGCTCTCCCGGGTCCGTTCCGTGCGGGGTGGGGCTACTTCTTGTCCTTGCCGCCCTTGCCCTTGTCCTTGTCGCCGCCGACGCCCATGGACTCGTAGATCTCCTTGCACATGGGGCACACCGGGTACTTCTTGGGGTCGCGCCCCGGTACCCAGACCTTGCCGCACAGTGCGACCACGGGGGTGCCCTCCAGGGCACTCGCCATGATCTTGTCCTTCTGGACGTAATGGGCGTAGCGCTCGTGGTCGCCGTCGCCGTTCGACACCTGCGGCGTCGGCTCCACGAGGGTTCCGGTCCCTGCCCCGCGCTCGGGCTCAAGAGTGCTCATAACCGCCAAGCGTACTGAAAGACGGGACATCAGTTCAGCGAAGGGTCGTCCGGATACGTGGCGATCATGGCCAGTTCGCTGCGCTGGCGCCGCAGCACCGCCCGCCAGAGGCTCTCCGGACGCGGCGACGAGACGTCCCCGGGCTCCGACTCGACGACGTACCAGGCCCCCTCGGCCAGCTCCGACTCCAGCTGGCCGGGGCCCCAGCCCGCGTATCCGGCGAAGATGCGCAGCGAGCCGAGGGCGGCGGCCAGCAGCTCCGGGGGCGCGTCCAGGTCCACCAGGCCGATCGCCCCGTACACCCGGCGCCAGCCGAGGGGCCCCTCGTCGCCGGGGATCACGGCCACCCCGAGCGCCGAGTCCAGCGAGACGGGACCGCCCTGGAAGACGACCTCCGGTTCGCCGGTCAGACCGGCCCAGGTCGCGAGGATGTCCACCACGCCGACCGGGGTCGGGCGGTTCAGGACCACGCCGAGGGAGCCCTCCTCGTCGTGGTCGAGGAGCAGCACCACCGCGCGGTCGAAATTCGGGTCCGCGAGGGCGGGTGTGGCCACGAGCAGTCGCCCTGTGAGCGAGGACACCTCGGTCATGGCAGAAATGATCCCGCATCTTCGGCTCCGGCGTGGGGCAAGTAGCCCGGTCGTCGCGCATCGTGCCCGAGCGCAGCTCAGGGCGCACGGGTGCACAAGGAGCGCACGGCCCGGCCGCCCATCCGGACGGTGACCCTCCGCAAGATCTGCGCAGCAGAGCGTGTTGTGGCGGATTCATGACGTTCGTACACCGCCCGTTCCCCTACGGATGGGGGGCGCGGGGCCATTACCCTTTCGTTTGGCCCCCTGCCCGACCACTCCGGAACGCGAGATTCATGACCGGCACAGACGATGTCCTGCTTGTCCACGGCGGAACCCCGCTGGAGGGCGAGATCCGCGTCCGAGGCGCCAAGAACCTGGTGCCGAAGGCGATGGTCGCCGCGCTGCTCGGCAGCGGGCCCAGCCGGCTGCGCAACGTTCCCGACATCCGGGACGTGCGGGTGGTGCGCGGGCTGCTGCAACTGCACGGCGTGACGGTCCGCCCGGGTGACGAACCCGGCGAGCTGATCCTCGACCCCACCCATGTCGAGAGCGCGAACGTCGCCGACATCGACGCCCACGCGGGCTCGTCGCGCATCCCGATCCTCTTCTGCGGCCCGCTGCTGCACCGGCTGGGCCACGCGTTCATCCCCGGCCTCGGCGGCTGCGACATCGGCGGCCGGCCCATCGACTTCCACTTCGACGTGCTGCGCCAGTTCGGCGCGACGATCGAGAAGCGGGCGGACGGCCAGTACCTGGAGGCCCCGCAGCGGCTGCGCGGCACCAAGATCCGGCTGCCGTACCCGTCGGTGGGCTCCACCGAGCAGGTGCTGCTGACCGCGGTGCTCGCCGAGGGCGTCACCGAGCTGTCCAACGCGGCCGTGGAACCGGAGATCGAGGACCTCATCTGCGTGCTGCAGAAGATGGGCGCGATCATCTCCATGGACACCGACCGGACCATCCGGATCACCGGTGTGGACCGCCTCGACGGCTATACGCACCGCGCGCTCCCGGACCGTCTGGAGGCCGCCTCCTGGGCGTCCGCCGCGCTGGCGACCGAGGGCAACATCTACGTCCGCGGCGCCCAGCAGCGCTCGATGATGACGTTCCTGAACACCTTCCGCCGGGTCGGCGGGGCCTTCGAGATCGACGACGAGGGCATCCGCTTCTGGCACCCGGGCGGCGCGCTGAACGCGATCGCGCTGGAGACGGACGTGCACCCCGGCTTCCAGACCGACTGGCAGCAGCCGCTGGTCGTGGCGCTGACGCAGGCCGCGGGCCTGTCGATCGTGCACGAGACGGTGTACGAGTCGCGGCTCGGCTTCACCTCGGCGCTGAACCAGATGGGCGCGCACATCCAGCTCTACCGCGAGTGCCTGGGCGGCTCCGACTGCCGCTTCGGCCAGCGCAACTTCCTGCACTCCGCGGTCGTCTCCGGGCCGACGAAGCTCCAGGGCGCCGATCTGGTCATCCCCGACCTGCGCGGCGGCTTCTCGTACCTGATCGCCGCGCTGGCGGCCCAGGGGACGTCCCGGGTGCACGGGATCGACCTGATCAACCGCGGTTACGAGAACTTCATGGACAAGCTGGAGAAGCTCGGCGCCAAGGTCGAGCTGCCGGGCGGTTCACTGGTCTGAGCCGGGCCCCCGCGCGGGGGCCCGTCGCGGGCCCTGTGCGGCCCGTACGCCGAAGGGCGGCCACCCTGGTCGGGGTGACCGCCCTTCGTCGTGCCCAGGGGGCTTACTTGCCCTTGGCGGCTTCCTTGAGCTTCGAGCCCGCGGAGACCTTCACGCTGTAGCCGGCCGGGATGTTGATCGGGTCGCCGGTCTGCGGGTTACGAGCGGTGCGAGCGGCACGGTGGGTGCGCTCGAAGGTCAGGAAACCGGGGATGGTGACCTTCTCGTCGCCCTTGGCGACGATCTCACCGACGGTCTCGGCGAGCGCGGCCAGCACGGCGTCGGCGTCCTTGCGAGTCACCTCGGCGCGGTCGGCCAGGGCGGCCACCAGCTCACTGCGGTTCATGTTGTTACTCCCGTGTTCTTCTTGCCTGTGAGGCGTGAGATCGAAGCCGATGCTGCCAGGGCCCTCGGACAGTGTCCGGACCCGGGTCCGTTTTTCAGACCTTCGCGCCCCGTGGGGTCTCCCCCGGACGAAGTCCTTGGGAAAGCATCCTGCCCCCACCTGCGGCGGGAAAGCCAATCCGGCACCCTCCGGAGTCATACGAAAACCACCACTGCCTCGTCGTGATGACGTTTCGTCGACTCCCCAAAAGCGGTCCGCACCTGATGCGGGGCTCTGCGGGACGCGTCGCCCGCCCACCCTAAAGGGGCGTTTGGGGCGCCGCGACCCGCGACGCGCCGGACATCAGACGGACGTGGGGCCCGTCACAGCCGCGCCGGCCGCCTTCGCGGCGTCCCGGACCGCCCCGGCGACCGCTCCGGCGACCTTGTCGTTGAAGACCGACGGGATGATGTAGTTCGCGTTCACCTCGTCCTCGGCGACGACATCGGCGAGGGCGCGCGCGGCGGCGAGCATCATCTCCGTGTTGACGGTGCGGGACTGGGCGTCCAGCAGACCGCGGAACACACCGGGGAAGACCAGGACATTGTTGATCTGGTTGGGGAAGTCGGAGCGCCCGGTGGCGACGACCGCCGCCGTGCGGCGGGCGATCGCCGGGTCGACCTCGGGGTCCGGGTTCGCAAGCGCGAACACGATCGCACCGTCCGCCATGGCCGCGACGTCGTCGCCGTCCAGGACGTTGGGGGCGGAGACGCCGATGAAGACGTCGGCGCCCACGACCGCCTCCTTGAGGGTGCCGGTGACGGACTCCGGGTTGGTGTTGTCGGCGATCCAGCGCAGCGGCGATTCGGCGTCGGCGGAGACCAGGTCCTCGCGGCCGGAGTGCACCACGCCGTGGATGTCGGCGACCACCGCGTGCTTGACGCCGGCGGCGATGAGCAGCTTCAGGATGGCCGTACCGGCCGCTCCGGCGCCGGACATGACGACCCGTACGTCCCCGATGCTCTTGCCGACCACGCGCAGGGCGTTGGTCAGCGAGGCGAGGACCACGATGGCCGTGCCGTGCTGGTCGTCGTGGAAGACGGGGATGTCCAGGGCCTCGCGCAGCCGGGCCTCGATCTCGAAGCAGCGCGGCGCGGAGATGTCCTCCAGGTTGATGCCCGCGAAGCCGGGGGCGATCGCCTTGACGATCTCGACGATCGCGTCGGTGTCCTGGGTGTCCAGGCAGATCGGCCAGGCGTCGATGCCGGCGAAGCGCTTGAAGAGGGCCGCCTTGCCCTCCATGACGGGCAGCGCGGCCATCGGGCCGATGTTGCCGAGGCCGAGCACCGCGGAGCCGTCCGTCACAACTGCGACGGAGTTGCGCTTGATGGTGAGGCGGCGGGCGTCCTCGGGGTTCTCGGCGATCGCCATGCAGACGCGGGCCACACCGGGGGTGTAGATCATCGAGAGGTCGTCACGGTTGCGGATGGGGTGCTTGGACGCCATCTCGATCTTGCCGCCGAGGTGCATGAGGAACGTACGGTCGGAGACCTTGCCGAGGACGACGCCCTCGATGTCCCGCAGACCTTCGACGATCTCGTCGGCGTGCGACGTGGAGGAGGCGGCGATCGTGACGTCGATCCGCAGCTTCTCGTGGCCGGAAGCGGTCACGTCGAGGCCGGTGACGGAACCACCGGAGGACTCCACGGCCGTGGTGAGCTGGGAGACCGCTGTGCCGCTCGCGGGCACCTCCAGCCTGACCGTCATCGAGTACGAGACGCTGGGCGCCGTTGCCATGGCCGAGTCCTTCGCTTTCCTTAGCTTCATTGCTATGCGGCCCGGACCGTCCACACGCACGGCTCCGGACACGCCTTCCGATATTCGCACCTACCGACGAGTAGCCGGTAATGACTGTCGCACTTCGGAAACTTTCTTCCACCATACGAGAGACGAGGGGTCGAGCGGAACCCCGAAAACGAAAACAGACCCGCGTCACCGGAGGGTGACGCGGGTCTGTCTCTTCAGTTGAACGGCACCGACCCGCCATGCTCGCCTCGCGGCAAGTGGTCGCTCGAAGCGACGAAGGTTGGGCCCGGGGGCTTGGATCGAGCCGGTGCCGATACCAGGCTAACAAACACCCGGGAGAAGTGATTCCCGCAGCGCAGGTTGACCGAAAAAAGGTCCCGCGCGCCCCTTTGACCCCGTCCGCCTCAGTCCCTCAGCAGGTCCGGCACCCCGTCCTCGTCGGGCAGGTCCCGCTCCCCCGAGACCACCGTGAGCTGCTGGGTCGCCCTCGTCAGCGCCACGTACAGCACCCGCAGACCGGCCGGGGACTCGTCCGCGATCTCCGCGGGCGAGACGACCACGGTGGCGTCGTACTCCAGGCCCTTCGCCTCCAGGCTGCCCAGCGCCACCACCCGTTCGCCGAGCTCCGCGAGCCACGCACGGGCCTGCGCCCGCCGGTTCATCGCGACGACGACCCCGACCGTGCCGTCCACCTCGCCCAGCAGCCGCCGCGCCTCCTCGCGCACGGCCCCGGCCAGATCGCCGTCCACCACGGTCTCGAAGCGCGGCTTCACGCCCGTGGAGCGCACCGCCGCCGGCGACTCCATGCCGGGCATCGCGAGGGCCAGGACCTTCGCGGCCAGCTCCGCGATCTCGGCCGGGTTGCGGTAGTTGACGGTCAGGGTGAAGTTCCGGCGCGGACGGCTGCCCAGCGCCTCGTCCCGGGCCGCCGACGCCTCGTCCGGGTCGGACCACGAGGACTGCGCCGGGTCGCCGACGATCGTCCAGGTCGCGTGCCGGCCCCGGCGGCCGACCATCCGCCACTGCATGGGCGTCAGGTCCTGCGCCTCGTCGACGATGACGTGCGCGTACTCCGTACGCTCCGCCGCGAGCCGCTCGGCCCGCTCCCACTGGGTCTCCTCGCGCTGCGGCATCAGCTCCTCCAGACCGGTGAGCTGGTCCAGCGGATCGGCCTCGCGCTTGCGCTTGGGCCGGTGCGGGGTGCCGAGCAGCGTCTGCAGCTCGTCGAGGATCGCCACGTCGTGGACCGACAGCGGCCCTCGGCCCTCGGCGTCGAGCCGTTTCAGGGAGCGCGCGAGCCGGCGCACCTCGCCCTGGTTGAGAGTGCGCCGCGCCCACCGGCCGAGCCGCTTCTCGTCGGCCATCGCGGCGAGCACCCCGCGCGGGGTGAGCTCGGGCCACCAGGCGTTCAGGAACTCGATGAACGGCGTCTCCGCGGACACGTCCTCGTCGAAGGAGGAGCGCAGCTCGGCCGCCAGCTCCGGATCGGTGTACCGGCCCCGGCCGGACGACCTGCTCCACAGCGCGTCCAGCAGCAGCTTGCGGGCGCGCGGGCGCAGCAGGTTGACCGGTGCGGTGCCGCCGAGGACGTTGTTGCGGATGCGCCGCAGCTCGTCCTCGTGCAGTTCGACCCGGGCGCCGAAGGCCACCACCCGGAGCCGGGTGGGCGTGCCGGTCTGCTGCGGCGCCTCCTCCGCGTCCCCGAACGCCAGCTGGCCGTCCTGGTCGGCCGCCCGGGGCACGGGCTGCTCCAGTGCGCCCCGCGCCGCCTTGCGCAGCACGTGGAGCATCCGGGAGGAGCCCTTGATCCGGGCGACGGCGGGCTCGTCGTAGGTCGTGGCGCCCTCGGGCCCGGCCGCCTCGTCGGAGAGCGAGCCGACCGCGCGGATCGCGACCTGGCCCTCCTCGCCGAGCGAGGGCAGCACTCCTTCGGTGTACGCGACCAGCAGCGGCGTCGGCGAGACGACGAGGATGCCGCCCGCGTACCGCCGCCGGTCCTGGTAGAGCAGATACGCGGCCCGGTGCAGGGCGACCGCGGTCTTGCCGGTGCCGGGGCCGCCGGAGACCTCGGTGACCGAGGCGGCGGGCGCCCGGATCACCAGGTCCTGCTCGGCCTGGATGGAGGAGACGATGTCCCGCATGGTGTGGCTGCGGGCCTGCCCGAGCGCCGCCATCAGTGCGCCGTCCCCGATGACCGGGAGCTTCGCGCCGCCGAGGTGGGCGGTCAGCTCGGGGCGCATCAGGTCGTCCTCGACACCGAGGACCCGGCGGCCCTTGGAGCGGATGACGCGGCGGCGTACCACCCGGCCCGGCTCCTTGGGCGTCGAGCGGTAGAACGGCGCGGCGGCCGGGGCCCGCCAGTCGATGACCAGCGGCGCGTAGTCGGAGTCGAGGACCCCGATCCGGCCGATGTGCAGCGTCTCGGCGATGTCGGCGGTGCCGTCCGGGCGTACGACGTCGTCGGCGGGTTCGACGGAGGTGAAGGCGCCGTCCGGGCCGCGTTCGCCGTCCTTGCCGAGCAGCAGGTCGATCCTCCCGAAGAGGAAGTCCTCGAACTCGCTGTTCAGCCGGTTGAGGTGGATTCCGGCGCGGAACACCTGGGCGTCGCGTTCCGCGAGCGCTCCCGGTGTACCCACCTGGCCGCGTTTGACGGCGTCATTCATGAGAAATTCCGCCTCGTGGATCTTCTCCTCGAGGCGGTGGTAAACACGGTCGAGATGTTCCTGCTCGACACCGATTTCCCGGTCCCGCAACGAATCGACAGCGGCATCCTGCGCGGCCACCGAGGCCCCCTTCTGACGTGCATTGGGCAGCCGTCAACCCTATGCGAAGGGGGGCCTTCGCGCACCTGCCGCACGTATCGATCTCGCGCGCCGGGGTATCGATTGCGTTTCGGGGCGCGCCGGTGGCCGCGGTACGCGCCTCAGGCGCCGATGCTCACCAGCCGGTCGCCGTCGAACGTACGGACCTCGAAGTGGTCGATGTCGGCCCGCGCCATGGCCGCTCCGCCGTGCACATAAAGCGGGTATCTGGCGGTGGGATGAGGGGAGTCCTTGATGCCGTATCCCCATTTCGGCACGGACCAGGAGGTGACGACCTCCTCCTCGCCGGTCCTGGAGACGGCGATCAGCCGGCATTTCTGCGGGCCCTTCACATTCGTCAGTTCCAGGACCGTGTGGGTGCCCCAGGCCTTGGGCTCCATGCCGATCGTGGCGCCGACGGCGGTCGCCGGGTCGGTCGCCTCCACCTTCTCCTTCATGTGGTGGAAGAAGGCGTCCTCGGCCGGACTGGTGGGATGCGGATCGGCCGCCTCGGCCGAGGGCCGGTCGTTGCCGGTGGCCATGACGGCGGCCACCGGGCCGCCGATGATCAGGGCCGCGGCCGCCGCGGCCAGGAAGCGGTTGCGCCTCGTGCGCCGGGCGCGTTTGACCGCGACCTCGTCGACCAGCCGGTCGAGCACCCGGGGCGCGGGCGGCGCCGGGACGTGCGGGAGGGGCCGGGCGCCCGGTGCGGGGGCCGGGGACTCGGCGAGCATCGCGAGCATCGGCTCCAGGCCGGCGAACTCGTCGAGGTGGGCGGCGCAGCGGGCGCAGTGGGCCAGATGCGCTTCGAAGGCGGTGGCCTCGGCGTCGTCCAGGATGCCCAGGACGTACGCGCCCGCCGCGTCGTGCGCGGCCTCGTCGGCCGGTCCTGCGGGGGCGGGAACGAAGCCGGGGCGCGAGGGACCGGCCGGCCGGGGCCCGAAAGGCTCCCACTCGTGGTCGCTCATGCCGTGATCCCCCTCTCTTCGAGTGCGAGCTTCATCGAGCGCAGTGCGTAGAAGACCCGGGAGCGCACCGTGCCGCTGGGGATGCCGAGGGCCTCGGCCGCCTCGTTGACCGTACGGCCCTTGAAGTAGGTCTCGACCAATGCTTCCCGGTGGGCGGGGGTCAAATCGTCGAGCGCGTCCGAGAGCGTCATCAGCCACAGCGCCTTGTCGATCTCGTCCTCCGCGGGAATGACCTCCAGCGGTGACGGGTCGACCTCGTGCGGCCGGGCCTGCCGACTGCGGTGGCCATCGATGACGATGCGCCGGGCGACCGTCACCAGCCAGGGCCGGACGGAACCGGTGGCCCTGTTGAGCGAACCGGCGTTCTTCCAGGCACGGATGAGCGTCTCCTGCACCACGTCCTCGGCCCGCTGGCGGTCGCCGGCGACGAGGCGCAGCACGTACGCGAGCAGGGGTCCGGCGTGTTCGCGGTAGAGCGCCCGCATCAGCTCCTCGTCGGGGACGGCGGAGGGGGACGGGGGCGGCCCACTGCGATGTCGGGCCCTGTGCGGACGGTCATCGGCCACGGCCGCATCCTTGCGCACCCGAACCTCCCGGTCGAGACCCTGTCGAGCTCCTTGGTCATCGGTACGGGGCGGCGGGCCGATCCATTCAATCCGGGTTCAAGATTCTTTACGGCTGCGCCGCCGGTGCCGGGCGACCCGCTCGCGGTTGCCGCAGATCTCGCTGGAGCACCAGCGCCGGCGCCGGCCTCGCGAGGTGTCCAGATACAGGCGGCGGCAGTGGTCTCCCTCGCAGCGGCGCAGCCCGGCCAGGGCGGCCGGGTCGGTGAGGAGTTCCACCGCGTCGCGCGCCACGGCGGCCAGCAGCGCCGCACAGTCGGGCTCGGTGCTCAGGCCGCGTACCAGCGCGCCGTTACCGGTGCGCACGGCGCGCGGTCCCGGGGGTGCGGCGGCGGCCAGCGCGTTGAGGTGTTCCAGGGCGCCCGGGGCGGGGCGCCCGCCCAGCTGTGCGCTCAGGAGCCGGTCCAGGGCGGTCCTCAGCTGCCGGAAGCGCAGCAGCCAGTCCGCGTCCACGGCGTCGAGCCGGGTGCCCTGCGGTACGGCCCTGGCGGCGACCAGCCAGGCGGCGAGGCGTTCGGGCCGCTCCAGGGGGTCGGGGGCGGCGGTGTTCCCGGCGCCGGTCGCCACGAGGTCCAGGCACAGGCGTCCGGAGTCGAACCGCCAGTCGCACGAGCCCTTGCGCGTTGCCATGCGCATGCCACCGCCTCGGGTCCGGCCGACGTCCCCTCCAGAGTGCCCGTCGAGTCCCCCGCCCGTAACCCCCGCCGCCGCGCGGCCCGCCCTCAGCTTCCGGAAACCGCCGGCGCCCCGGTCACCGGGCCGTCGTGCAGGAGGCGCTGGAAGAGGCGGTGGTCGCGCCACTCGCCGTCGATGTGCATATAGCGCGGGGCCACGGCGAACTCCTCGAAGCCGCACTTGGCGAGCACCCGCTGCGACGCCGTGTTGTGCAGGACCGTGCCCGCCTCGATGCGGTGCAGCCGCAGTTCGTCCCGGGCCAGGTCGCAGATCAGCCGCACGGCGGCAGTGGCCAGGCCCCGGCCCGCGTACTCCACGTCCACCCAGTAGCCGAGGACGGCGCTGTGGAACGAGCCGAGCACGATCGCGTTGAGGGTGAACGAGCCGATCGCCCGGTCCTGTCCGTCGCTGAGCACCCAGGGCATCGAGCGCCCGCCGGCCCGGTCCGCCAGCATCCCGGACAGCCGCTCGCGCTGGCCGTCCTCGGTGTAGAAGAAGTCGGGCCGCAGGGGCTCCCAGGGCCGCATGTACGCACGGCTGCGGGTCAACGCATCGGCGAGGGAGCCGGCGTCGGCCGTCGTGGCGGGGCGGAGCCGTACCTCCGCGTCGATCCGGTGCGTGTCGTCGATCATGCCCGCACGCTATCCGGGGCCGGTGCGCGACCGCCCGGGGGCCCCGGCTGGACGCTCGCGCAGGGAGCTGAGCGTCCGGACGATGGAGCGGGCCCGGCCGCTCCCCTTCACTGGACCCATGACCACCTCACGGGCCGTCCGGCCGATCCCCGCAGCCCACCGCCTCGTCCTCGGCGCCGCCGCCGTCACCACCGGCCTGATGGCCGGCACCTTCTACGTCTTCGCCTGCGCGGTGATGCCGGCGCTGGGGCGAAGCGACGACCGGACCTTCATCGAGGTCATGCGGAACATCAACGACGTCATCGAGAACCCGGTCTTCTTCGCCGGCTTCTTCGGCGCGCTGATCCTCACCGCCGTCGCCGCCTGGCAGCAGCGCCGCTGCCCCGGACCGCGCCCCTGGCTGCTCGCCGCGCTCGCGGTGTACGCCGTGGCCTTCCTGCTCACCTCGGGCGTCAACGTGCCGCTCAACCACGCCCTGGCGGACGCCGGGGACCCCGCGCGCCTGGCCGACCCGGCGGCCGTACGGGACCGGTTCGAGGACGCGTGGAACGCCTGGAACGTGGTGCGCGCGGTCCTGTGCACCGCCGCGCTCGCGCTCCTGCTGCGGGCCGGGAGCGCCGGGGCGGCGGACCGGGCGGCTCAGGAGTCGGCGTACTTGGCGTCCGAGGCCGCCGGGTCCAGGGCCAGCCGGTAGCCCCGCTTGACGACCGTCTGGATCAGCCGGGGCGCCCCGAGCGCGGTGCGCAGCCTCGCCATCGCGGTCTCCACCGCGTGCTCGTCCGTACCGCTGCCGGGCAGGGCGCGCAGCAGGTCGGCGCGGGCCACCACCCAGCCGGGGCGGCGGGCCAGGGTGTGCAGAAGGGCCATGCCGGCCGGCGGCACCGCCCGCAGCTCGTCGTCGACCAGCACCGCGTGGCCGCGGATCTCGACCCGGTGCCCGGCGACGGGCAGCGTCCGTGCGCGGGCGGGCAGTTCACGGCAGATCAGCTGGACCAGCGGGCCGAGCCGGAAGCGCTCGGGCTGGACGGTCTCGATGCCCCGGGCCTGCAACGGCAGTGCGGTGACCGGCCCGACGCAGGCGGAGAGGACCTCGCCCCTGAGCGCGCCGAGCAGTTCGGGCAGCACCCCGCGCTCCTCGGCCCGGCGCAGCAGGGAGGCCGCCGCGGGGGCGCTGGTGAAGGTGAGCGCGTCCAGGCCGCGGCCGAGGGTGAGGTCGAGGAGCCGGTCGAGCGGGGCGATGTCCTCGGGCGGCATCCAGCGGTAGACGGGGACGCCGACGACCTCGCCGCCCGCCTCCCGCAGCGACTCGACGAATCCGGGGAGCGGTTCGCCGTGCAGCTGAAGGGCGATGCGGCGGCCCTCGACGCCCTCCTCCAGGAGCCGTTCCAGCACCTCCGCCATGGACTCGGACGCCGGCGACCAGGCCTCGGTCAGCCCGGCGGCCCGCACCGCGCCCTTCACCTTGGGCCCGCGGGCCAGGAGTTCGACCCCGTCGAGGGTCTCCAGCAGCCGGTCCCCCAGCCCCCAGCCGTCGGCGGCCTCGATCCAGCCCCGGAAGCCGATCGCGGTGGTGGCGACCACCACATCGGGGGCGCTGTCGATGAGTTCCTTGGTGGCGGCCAGCAGTTCGCTGTCGTCGGCGACCGGCACGATCCGCAGGGCCGGTGCGTGCACCACGGTGGCGCCCCGGCGCCGGAGCAGGGTGCCGAGTTCCTCCGCGCGGCGCGCGGCGGTCACACCGACCGTGAAACCCGCGAGGGGGCCGTGCTGTTCGTCGTCGTGCACAGTGTCTACCCGGCTCTCGTACCGCTGCTGCTCGATGGTGCGGAGGACCGAGCCTGCCAAGGATGCGTGACAGGCCCGGTTCCACCGTATTTCCCGCTCGTTACGCCGCCCGTCACCGCCGGGCCGTGTTCACACCTCGGCGAAGCCGAGGCGGGGCTTCGCCGGGACGGGCGCGGTGCGCCGAAGGTATACCGACCAGGTGAGCGCGAAACACACGCCGTAGAAGGCCAGGAAGGCCCAGAAGGCCGCCGTCCCGGTGCCCGAGGTCTGGAAGGACTGGCGGAAGGCGAGGTTGATCCCGAGCCCGCCGAGCGCCCCGACCGCGCCGATGAGCCCCATCGCCGCCCCGGACAGCCGCCGTCCCCGGGCGGCCGCCTCCTCGCCGCCCAGCCCCTGGGCGAGCGCCTTGGCGTGGAAGATGCCCGGGATCATCTTGTACGTGGAGCCGTTGCCGAGCCCGGACAGGGCGAACAGCGCGGTGAAGCCGACGAGGAAGACGGGGAGCGAGGCGATGCCGGAGGCGTACACGACGACTCCGGTCGCGACGGCCATCGCCGCGAAGTTGACGAGGGTGATGCGCGCGCCGCCGTAACGGTCGGCGAGCCGGCCGCCGGCCGGGCGGACCAGGGAGCCGAGCAGCGGGCCGATGAAGGTGAGCGAGGCGGCCTGCAGCGGGGTCCGGCCGAACTGGGTCTGCAGGACCAGCCCGAAGGCGAAGCTGTAGCCGATGAAGGAGCCGAAGGTGCCGATGTAGAGCACCGACATGATCCAGGTGTGCGGGTCGCGCACGGCGTCCCGGGCCGCCCCGGTGTCGTTCTGGACGGGGCCAGGTTGTCCATGAAGGACGCGGCACACAGCGCCGCGACCAGGATCAGCGGGATGTACGCGGCGAGCACGATCCTGGGGTGCGCCGCCCCCGCCGTACCGATCACCAGCAGCCCGGCCAGCTGCACCACGGGCACCCCTATGTTGCCGCCGCCCGCGTTGAGCCCGAGCGCCCAGCCCTTCTTCCGCAGCGGGAAGAAGGCGTTGATGTTCGTCATCGAGGAGGCGAAGTTGCCGCCGCCGATGCCGGTCAGCGCGGCCACCGCAAGGAAGGTGGGGTAGGAGGTGCCGGGCTTCATCACCACGAGGGCGGCGATCGTCGGCACCAGCAGGGTGAGCGCACTGAACACGGTCCAGTTGCGCCCGCCGAACCGGGCGACGGCGAAGGTGTACGGCACCCGTACGAGGGCCCCGACCAGCGTCGCCGTGGAGATCAGGAAGAACTTCCCGGCCGGGTCCACCCCGTACTCCGGCCCCATGAACAGGACCATCACCGACCACAGGGTCCAGACCGAGAAGCCGATGTGCTCCGAGAGCACGGAGAACCAGAGGTTCCGGCGGGCGATCCGCTCGCCCTTCTCCCGCCAGAACGTCTCGTCCTCGGGTTCCCAGTGCTCGATCCAACGGCCAGCCATCACGCGCCTCCACGGGTGGTCGGGGTGTTGTCCCCGAACCTAGGGAGCGCGCGTTTCGGCGTGGTGCCGCGAGGTGACCGGTGCGCAACCTTGCTCTCACCCGGCCGGGCGGTGCCCGGTGAGGCGGCGGCCGGTACGCGCGGTCAGCGCCGGGCGCGCGGGGTGCGGGCCACCCCGTTCGGCCAGAGCCTCGGGCGGCGCTTGGCGGCGACGTCCTCCAGCCAGCCCACCGCGACGATCATGATCCCTATCAGCGGCCAGACCAGCAGGAACATCAGGACCGTGTACGCGGCCTCTATCTCCGAACCCAGATGGGCGTCGACGAACGGGATCTCCCAGAGCTCGTCCAGAATCGGTATCGTCGCCATGATCAGCAGGTTGTGCCAGAGGTAGATCGTCACCGCGCGGTTGTTGGCGAGCGTCACCAGCGGATCCCAGGCGGCCAGCCGGCCCGGCAGCCGCTGCCACGAGGGCGCGTACTGGAGCAGGATCACGCAGAAGCCGAACGACCAGGTGGCCTGGGCGAGCGGGATGTCGTTGAGATCCCAGCCGTCGGCCGTGAGGTGGCCCGAGGCCCACCACAGCCCGAACGCCATGACGATCGCCGAGAGCGAGACCGCCAGATAGCGCGGGACCTTGTCGAACAGCCCGTCGTTGTGGGCGAAGCCCAGGATCCAGCAGGAGCCGAACATGGCGAAGTCGACCAGGGCGTTGCCGGTCTCGCCGGGGATCGTGACGAGCCCCGAACCGATGACGGCGGTCAGCCCGATGGGCGCGAGCATCGTCGCCCACGGCAGCCTGCGGAACGCCTTCAGCAGCAGCGGCGAGGCCAGCACGAACCACAGGTAGGCGCGGATGTACCAGAGCGGTCCGGCCGCCTGCACCGCCCAGGTGTCCTCCAGGAGCCCGGCCTTGTCACCGCTGGCCCACGGGTAGGGCGGGGCGCCGACCGGGAAGATGTAGCAGCCCAGCTTGATGAACCACCAGATCCCCTCCTCCTTCACCGGCTTCCAGGTGAGCCAGAACATCATCGGGACGACCACGGCCGAGAACGCCCACATCGGGGGCAGCAGCCGGCGGATACGGCCCTTGATGACGGTCCAGGCGGGACGGGCCAGGGAGCGGGCCATCAGCGACCCGGCCAGGGCGAACATGACGCCCATGGACGGGAACAGGACGGTCAGCCAGGCCCAGCCGAAGATGTGGTAGACGACGACGCGGACCAGGGCGATCGAGCGCAGCAGGTCGAGATAGCGGTCCCGGCCCGGCTTCTTCGCGGCGGGCTCCGCCACCGGCTCCGGCGCGGGGCGCGGCTCCGGCTCGCGCACCTGCTGCCGCACCGGGAAGGGCACCGTGTGCGGCTCGGCGTACGGCTGCTGCGGCGGGTGGGACCGGTACGGCTGCTGGGGCTGCTGGGGCCGGTACGGCTGCTGGGGACGGACCGGTGGCTGGTTCGGGTAGGTCATGCGACGGGCCTCCGGTCGTTGCTGCTCCGGCGCCGGTCCTGCATCGCGCCGGGCGCCTCGACGACCCCGGTGCGGCGCAGCTTCTGCCAGCGGAGCCGGCCGCCGGTGAGGGCGGTGATCCAGGACTGCAGCAGCACCACGTACATGAGCTGCCGGTAGAGGATCTGCTGGAGGGGCAGCGAGATCAGATGGGTCATGCGCTCCCGGTCGAGCCGGAAGGCGTACGCGGCGCAGACGGCCTGCACCGCGAGGACCCCGAGCCAGGCGCCGACCGTCTTCTCGGTGGGGCCGAAGACGAGTCCGTAGAGCAGGAAGACGTCGATGAGGGGGGCGAGCAGCGGGGCGACGACCATGAACAGGGCGACGAACGGCAGCCCGACACGTCCGAAGCGGCCGGACGGGCCGCGCTCGACGACCGCGCGGCGGTGCTTCCAGATGGCCTGCATGGTGCCGTACGACCACCGGTAGCGCTGGGACCAGAGCTGCTGCACGGTCTCCGGCGCCTCGGTCCAGGCGCGGGCGTTCTCCGCGTACACGACGCGCCAGCCGTCCCGGTGCAGGGCCATGGTGACGTCGGTGTCCTCGGCGAGGGTGTCCTCGCTCATGCCGCCGATCCGGTTCAGCGCGTCCCGGCGGAAGGCCCCGACCGCACCGGGGATGGTGGGCATGCAGCCGAGCATGTCGTACATGCGGCGGTCCAGGTTGAAGCCCATCACGTACTCGATGTGCTGCCAGGCGCCGATGAGCGAGTCCCGGTTGCCGACCTTGGCGTTGCCGGCGACCGCGCCGACGCGCGGGTCGGCGAAGGGCTGCACCAGCTCGCGGACGGTGGACGGCTCGAAGACCGTGTCGCCGTCCATCATCACGATGATGTCGTAACGGGCGTGCGCGATCCCGTTGTTCAGGGCGGCGGGCTTGCCTGCGTTGCGCTGGCGCACCACCCGGACGTTGGGCAGCCGCATCCGGTCGACGAGGTCCGCGGTGTCGTCCGTGGAGCCGTCGTCGATGACGATGACTTCGACCGGATAGTCACTTGCCACCAGCGAGCGCACCGTGTTCGCGATGCACTTGCTCTCGTTGTACGCGGGCACCAGGACGGACACCGGACGGGTGAGCGGTTCGCCCCAGCGGAAGCCCTTCCCGCGCACCCGGCGGGCGTGCGCGAAGGACAGCAGGAGCATCAGGCCGAAGCGGGCCAGGACCAGCACGCCGATGACGGCGAGCCCGACGACCAGCACATCGGTGATGTGCTCCGAGACGTCCACGGCCCAGACGAACGCCTTGCCCTTCCAGAGCGCGAACCCGGTGACCGGGGTGTGCGCGCTGGGGGCGCCGAGTGCGGCGGTGAGGTTGGTGAACTCATAGCCCCGGTGCTGCATCTTCGGCAGGAACTTCCCCAGGGCGGTGACGGTCTGGGACCGGTCGCCTCCGGAGTCGTGCATCAGGATGATCGCGCCCCGGCCGTGCTTGGGGGTGGCGCGCTCGATGATCGCCCGGACGCCGGGCCGCTTCCAGTCCTCGCTGTCGGTGTTGTTGACGACGGTGAGGTAGCCGCGGCTGCCGACGTACTGGGTGACCGGCCAGGACTTGTTGTCCATGGCGTCGGCGAACGAGGAGTACGGGGGGCGGAACAGGGAGGTGCGAATTCCGGCCGCGCCCGCCAGCACCAACTGGTTCTGGGAGAGCTCCCAGTCGATGCGGCCGGTGGACTGGTAGGAGAGGTCGGGGTGGTTGAAGGTGTGCAGCCCGACCTCGTGCCCCTCCTCGACCATGCGCTCCACCAGGTCGGGGTAGCGCGAGGCCATGGTGCCGGTGACGAAGAAGACGCCGTGCGCGTGGTACTTCTTCAGCTCGTCCAGCACCCGCGGTGTCCACACCGGGTCGGGACCGTCGTCGAAGGTCAGCACGATCCGGTGGTCCGGTATGCGCAGGGTCTTCGCCGGCTCGGTGGTGCTGCGGGCGTCGATGACCGGCCCGCCCTCCAGCACCCGCTCGGGCACCCGGTCGGTGGCCGTCGGTGGCTGGATCCGGTGGTCGGCGAGGATCTCGCTGTGCACGTATCCGCGCAGCATCAGCATGGCGAGCAGGGCAACGAGAAACAGCAGCGGCAGCATGTAGCGCATGGGGAGCCTGCGCCGCCGGGTCTGCTTCCTTCGGTTGTGCCTGCCCCGCGGGACGGGGGTGGTCATTTAGTGGGCGCCTTCTTGGTCTTGCACCGGAGGTTCCGCGCTCTCGGCGGGCGTGGGCGTGGTCTCCGGGGGCGTCGGCTCGGGGTCGACGGTCGGAGTGCCGGGGTCGACGGGCGGTACCGGGGCCGTGGACTCACCGGCCGGGGTGGAGCCGCCGCCCGTGCCGGCGGTGCCCGCGTCCTTCTTGGGCGGTGCGACGGGCGCCGATGCCGTGGAGCCGGTGCCGGGGGTCGCGGAGGAACCGGCGCCGGTGCTGCTGCCCGGCTCGGCCGTGCTGCCGCCGGACTCGGACGCGGACGCCGAGGGATCGGCGGTCGCGCCGGGCGACACCTGGGCGTCGGGACTGGCGCCCGGGCTCTGCGGCGTCTGCACCTCTTCGGCCTTCTTGTGCTCCTCCTGGCCGGAGAGCGGGAGGAAGGGCGCGCTGGAGTTGCCGCCGAGGACGGCGACGACCAGCGTCACCGCGTAACAGACGAAGACCGCGGCCAGGACCCAGCCCAGCCGGCGGAGCGTCTTGCTGCGCCGGCCGCTCTCGTCCACGAAGACGGGGCCGTCGGAGCCTTCCGGAGCGCCCGGTTCCGGGAGCAGCTCGGAGAGCTGCCGTCCCAGTCCGTCGAGCTGGATGGTGACTTCGTTCGGCTCATGCGTATGCCCGGCACGGGCACCTTCACGCCAAGTTTCCACTGTTGTACGCACTTCCCCCACTCAAGATCGGGTGCGCGCAACTGACCGGAAATGTGCCGCTGGACCGGGCCCCCACCCTGTCCACGCGCCCCCTACCACAGTGCACCCGGTCCATGAATGTAGCGCACGACGACGACACTCCGGACCCGCTGACCGGTGTTGTTCATCATGAGAGATACATCTGTTTTCGAACCGTGGTGCGGGCACTGCCCCGCCCGGGTCGAGGGGGGTTGCGTGTTACCGCGCGTACGCCGGGGGCGCGCTCCCCGCGCGCCGGGCACACACGAACGAGGACCCCGCTGCCGGGTGGCAGCGGGGTCCTCGTTCACATGGGAATTGTGGAGATGGCGGGAATCGAACCCGCGTCCAACGGTGCGGAACCAGGGCTTCTCCGAGTGCAGTTCGCTACGCTTTTCTCGGCCCCGGAGGTCACACGAACAAGCCTCCGACAGGCCCAGTCACTGTTTGATTTCCTTCAGGGCCCCGTGACCGGGCCTAGAAGTTTAGATCCCTTAATGATGCCAGGATCCGGGTCGGGATCACCCCCGGGCTGACACTCCGCAGAGTCTTCGCTCAGCTGCTAATTAGGCAGCGAGGGCGAAGGCGGAGGAATCGCGCTTGGAATTGGCGATTATTGGTTGCGACATATGGTTTACGAGATCATTGTCGCTTCCTCGACTCGCTTCCCCTGCTTCGACATCCGCTGTCGAAACCGATCATCCCCATGTTGATTTTTCAAAGGTGGTGCTCACCCCGTGGGGTGCAGTGCCATCGTACGTGACCAACGCACGACGATGCCAGCGTATTCCTTGGTCAGGCGCTCCGCTGGCGGCGGCGGGCCGCCGAGATCGCGCGGTTCGTCTCCCTGGTGTCCTGCTTCTCACGCAGGGTCTGCCGCTTGTCGTACTCCTTCTTGCCCTTGGCGAGCGCGATCTCGACCTTGACCCGCCCGTTGGTGAAGTACAGGGCGAGGGGCACGATCGTGTGCCCGGTCTCCTGCGACTTCGACTCCAGCTTGTCGATCTCGGCCCGGTGCATCAGCAGCTTGCGCTTCCGCTTGGCCGAGTGGTTGGTCCAGGTGCCCTGCACGTACTCCGGGACGTGGATGTTGTGCAGCCACGCCTCGCCGCCGTCGATCTGGACGAAGCCGTCGACCAGCGAGGCCCGTCCCATGCGCAGGGATTTGACCTCCGTACCCATCAGTACGAGGCCGCACTCATAGGTGTCGAGGATGGTGTAGTCGTGGCGCGCCTTCTTGTTCTGCGCGATGAGCTTGCGCCCGGTGTCCTTTTCCTTAGCCATAGTGCGGCCATTTTCGCACTACGACCCACCCCCGAGGCCACTCAATACCGTCTCGGCCCGCTGCTGGGCCCGTGAGCCGACCGCCAGGTCCGGTGTGATCCCCCGCCCGTCGACCCCCCGGCCCGCCGGAGTGCGGTAGTGACCGACGGTCAGCTCGGCCACCGCACCGCCGGCCAGCCTGCTCGGCATCTGGACGGATCCCTTGCCGAAGGTGCGCGAGCCGACCGTGACGGCCCGGCCCCGGTCCTGCAGCGCCCCCGTCAGCAGCTCGGCCGCGCTCATGGTGCCGCCGTCGATGAGCACGACGAGGGGGCGCTCGGTGTCCCCGCCGGAGCCCGCGTACAGGGCGTGCTGCTCGCCGTGCACGTCGTAGGTGGCGACCAGCCCGCCGTCCAGGAAGGCGGAGGCGGCCGTGACCGCCTCGGTGACCAGGCCGCCGGAGTTGCCCCGCAGGTCCAGCAGCACCCCGGCGCCCGCCGGGGCGGCCCGGACCGCGTCGCGCACCGCCGTACCCGATCCCTTGGTGAACGCGTCCACGTCGATCAGCACGGCCGCGGAGGAACCGGAGCGGTACGGACCGATCCGGTGCACGGTGACGGCCTCGGTGGTCAGCCTCGCCCGGCGCAGCGTCTCGGTCCGGGCGGCCGCTCCGCGCTGGAGGCCGAGCACGACCTTGCTGCCCGCGGCCGCGCCGGTGCGGTCGCCGCGCAGCAGGGCAACGACGTCGGAGACCGGGCGCCGGTCGACCCGGTGGCCGTCGATGGTGCGGAGCAGGTCGCCGGCGCGGACGCCGGCCCGGTCGGCGGGGCTGCCCGGCTGGACGCGGGCGACGGCGACGCGGCCGTCGGCGGAGCGCCTGGCGGCGATCCCGACGCCCGTGTACGTGCCGTCGAGTGCCTGCTCGAACTCCTGGTACTCCCGCTCGTCGTACACGGCGCCCCAGCGGTCCCCGCTGCGGCTGACGACCTCCTCGGCCGCCTCCGTGCCCGACTTGCCGTCGGCGACCGCGTCGGCGGCGGCCTCGGCGACCGCGTCACGGTCGGCGGTGGCGGCGACGGACCTGGTCTCCACCCGCGGGGTGTGCCCCGGTCCGTGGGGCAGGGCTCCGGTGGCGGCCGCGGTGGCGAGGACACTCGCGAAGACCAATGTCAGGGCCGCCCCGCGGCGCAGGCCGCGGGGCCCCACGCGACAGACGGGGTCCGGCATGGCGCCGAGTCTAGGACAACGCCCCGGGGGCGCACGGCCTGTTGGCCGCGCGCCGCACGGGGCGCTTGTCACACCTTGAGGTACTTGCGCAGCGCGAAGAGAGCCGCAACGGCGGGCATCAGCAGGCCGATCGCCAGGACCAGCGGGAGCTTGGTGAGGACCGCCTCCCAGCCGATGAAGTCGATCAGATTCAGCTTGTCCTGGAGCGCCAGGCCGCCGTCGATCAGGAAGTAGCGGCCGGCCAGCAGCATCACGCAGGCCAGCACGCCGCCGATCAGACCGGCGAACGCGGCCTCCATGATGAACGGCATCTGGATGTAGAAGCCGGAGGCCCCCACGAGCCGCATGATGCCGGTCTCCCGCCGGCGGCTGAACGCGGACACCCGGACGGTGTTCACGATCAGCATCAGGGCGATGACGAGCATCAGCGCCATCACGAACAGCGCGGCGACGTTCATCCCGTTCATCAGCCCGAAGAGGTTGTCCAGGATGCTTCTCTGGTCCTGGACCGACTGCACCCCGTCCCGCCCGGCGAAGGCGGTCGCGACGACCTTGTACTTGGTCGGGTCGTGCAGCTTGACGCGGAAGGACTCGGGCATCTGGTCCGGCGTGATGTTGCCCGCCATCGGGGAGTCGCCGAACTCCTCCTGGTAGTGCTTGTACGCCTGGTCGGAGGACTCGTAGAGGACCTTCTCCACGACGTCCATCTTGTTGAGATCGGCCTCGATCTGCTTCTTCTGCTGCGCGGTGACAGCGCCCTTGGCGCACTGGACCACCGTCTCGGCATCCCCCTTGCCGCAGAGGTAGATCGAGACGTTGACCTTGTCGTACCAGTAGTCCTTCATCGTGCTGACCTGCTCGCGCATGAGCAGCGCGCCGCCGAACAGGGCAAGCGAGAGGGCGACGGAGACGACGACGGCGAAGGTCATCGTGAGGTTGCGACGGAGGCCGACGCCGATCTCCGACAGGACGAACTGGGCGCGCATGGCGTCCTTTCAGTGCTCGGTGCTCAGTGCTGGTAGCCGTAGACGCCGCGCGCCTGGTCGCGTACGAGACGGCCCTGCTCGAGCTCGATGACGCGTTTGCGCATCTGGTCGACGATGTTCTGGTCGTGGGTCGCCATGATCACGGTGGTGCCGGTCCGGTTGATCCGGTCCAGCAGCTTCATGATGCCGACCGAGGTCTGCGGGTCGAGGTTGCCGGTCGGCTCGTCCGCGATCAGCAGCATGGGCCGGTTGACGAAGGCCCGCGCGATCGCCACGCGCTGCTGCTCACCACCGGAGAGCTCGCCGGGCATCCGGTCCTCCTTGCCGCCGAGACCGACGAGGTCGAGGACCTGGGGGACCGCCTTGCGGATCTCGCCGCGGGGCTTGCCGATCACTTCCTGGGCGAACGCCACGTTCTCCGCGACGGTCTTGTTGGGAAGGAGCCGGAAGTCCTGGAAGACCGTGCCCAGCTGGCGGCGCATGTGCGGCACCTTCCAGTTGGACATGCGCGCGAGGTCCTTGCCCAGGACGTGGACCATGCCCTGGCTGGCGCGCTCCTCGCGGAGGATGAGTCGCATGAAGGTGGACTTGCCGGAGCCGGAGGAGCCCACCAGGAAGACGAACTCGCCCTTCTCGATATCGAGAGACACATCCCGTAGAGCGGGACGGCTCTGCTTCGGGTAGGTCTTGGAGACGTTGTCGAATCGGATCACGGATGCACCACGGTCGGCCGGGAGTAGGTGTGCGTGACCATACGCGAACCCGGCAGAGGCGTGCAGGCACGCATACCGGGATGGGTGATTTACGGTGAATCGGCAGCGGTACGGAGCGGGACGGACCGGGCACTGTCCGGCGGGCCGCGCCGAAACGCGCCCGAGCTGGCACAGTGGTAGGGGGAACGGTTGCGTTTCCGTGAGCGTTGTGCGGAGAGAAGGCTTGTGCGGCTCCGCCGCGCGGGAGGAGGAAAGCGCATGACCTATGACCGACTGGTGTGCGCGAACTGCGCGGCGCCCGTGAACGAGGGGCGCTGCCCCGTATGCCGGGCCAGCCGCGCGCGACTGCAGCAGGAACACGAGCAGGGACCGTTCGCCGGGCTGAACCCGGCGATGCTGATCGCCCTGCTGGTGGTGCTCCTGGGCGCGCTGGCACTGCTGGCGCACCAGACCGTGTAGCGCCGTCCGGCCACCCGCACGCACGTGTGAGGGGCCCGGGACGCCTTTCGGTGTCCCGGGCCCCTCACGTATGTACGGCTACGGCGTCAACGGCCTCAGGCTGCCGTGCGGCCGTTCACCAGGCGCGGCAGGATCCGGAAGCCGATGCCTCCGGCGATCATCGTCGCGGCGCCGATCAGCAGGAACGTGGTCTCGGCCGCACCGGTCTCGGCGAGCTCGTCCTTGCCCTTGCCCTGCTCGACCGGCTGGTTGCCGACCGAGTCGGTGTCGGTGTTGCCGCCACCCTGGCTCGAACCGCCCTGGCCGCCGGTCTGGCCCGCGGTGGCGCTGCCGTCACCGGGGTCGGTCGGGTCGGTGGTCGGGTCGGTCGACGGGTCCGTGGGGTCCGTCGGGTCCGTGGAGGGGTCGGTAGGGTCCGTGGGATCCGGGGTCGGGTCCGTGGGATCCGGGGTCGGGTCCGTGGGATCCGGGGTCGGGTCGGTCGGGTCCGGGGTCGGGTCCGTGGGGTCCGGGGTCGGGTCGGTCGGGTCCGGGGTCGGGTCCGTGGGGTCCGGGGTCGGGTCCGTCGGGTCCGGCGTCGGGTCGGTCTCCTCGCAGCGCGGGTCGAGCGGGCTGCACTCGTCGTCGTCGCCCGGGTCGTCCGATGCCGTCTGGACCCCGATCTGCACGCCCGCGACGTCGACGCCGATACCGGCGGCCTGCGCGGCGCCCGCCGCGGTGAGCGAGGCGCCCGCGGCGATGACCGCACCCGCGGCTATCCGCGCGACGCGTACGCGCGTCTTCTTCGTCATGTGCTGCTACCCCCAGTAGCCGTTCTCGTCAGTGGAGCAGCCATATGCGGGGCGGCGGTCCGGCGGGGTTCGCTCCGGGCGCCGGCCCACGTGGTGCCGTGGCCATGCCGCCCGCCCCCGATCACAGTCACAACCGTCCCAGCCATACGCATGCTGCTCCAGCACCCTGTCCAGAGTTAAGGACTACGTCAAGGGCGTTCCGCGCGATGTGTCCCGTTTTAGCGGCAGTTGACTCCCATTCAGGACCACGACTGTGACGCACTCACCACGCCTTCTGCGCAACTCGGACCGTCAACTCCCCTTTCCCCCCGGCCCGTTCGCCGCACATGACGACGGGCGCGGCAGCCAGTGGCTGCCGCGCCCGTCGTCGTACCCCTGTCCCGCTCGGCGGGACTACTTCTCGCTCTGCTTGCGCCAGCGGATGCCGGCCTCGATGAAGCCGTCGATCTCGCCGTTGAAGACCGCTTCCGGGTTGCCCATCTCGAACTCCGTACGCAGGTCCTTGACCATCTGGTACGGGTGCAGGACGTAGGAGCGCATCTGGTTGCCCCAGGAGTTGCCGCCGTCGCCCTTGAGCGCGTTCATCTTGGCCTGCTCTTCCTGGCGGCGGCGCTCCAGGAGCTTCGCCTGGAGGACGTTCATCGCGGAGGCCTTGTTCTGGATCTGCGAGCGCTCGTTCTGACAGGAGACGACGATGCCGGTCGGCAGGTGGGTCAGCCGCACCGCGGAGTCGGTGGTGTTGACGCCCTGGCCACCGGGGCCGGAGGAGCGGTACACGTCGACGCGGAGCTCGGACTCGTCGATCTCGACGTGGTCCGTCTGCTCGACCACGGGCAGCACCTCGACGCCCGCGAAGGACGTCTGGCGGCGGCCCTGGTTGTCGAACGGGGAGATCCGCACGAGCCGGTGGGTGCCCTGCTCGACGGAGAGCGTGCCGTAGGCGTACGGCACCTCGACGGCGAAGGTGGTCGACTTGATGCCGGCCTCCTCGGCGTACGCCGTCTCGTAGACCTCGGTCTTGTAGTTGTGCCGCTCGGCCCAGCGCAGATACATGCGCTGGAGCTTCTCGGCGAAGTCCGCCGCGTCGACGCCGCCGGCCTCGGCCCGGATGGTGACGAGCGCCTCGCGGGCGTCGTACTCGCCGGACAGGAGGGTGCGGACCTCCATCTCGTCCAGCGCCTTGCGGACCGACTCCAGCTCGGTCTCCGCCTCGGCGAGGGCGTCGGCGTCGCCCTCGTCCTGGGCGAGCTCGAAGAGGACCTCGAGGTCGTCGATCCGGCCGCGCAGGGCCTCGGTCTTGCGGACCTCGGCCTGGAGGTGCGAAAGCTTGCTGGTGATCTTCTGCGCCGCCTCCGGGTCGTCCCAGAGGGACGGGGCCGCCGCCTGCTCCTCGAGCACGGCGATGTCCCCCCTCAGCGCATCCAGGTCCAGGACGGCCTCGATCGACCCCATGGTCGAGGAGAGGGACTTCAGCTCTTCGGAAATATCGACGACTGCCACGGGTCCAGCGTAACGGCTGTCGGCGCGTACGTTCCTCGGGCCGGAGGATCGGGGCTCCGCCGGCCCGTCCCGGACGGGCGGATCAGGGGGTCGCGGGCGCCGAATTCCGGTTGTCCTGCGGGGTCGCGCCCGCGTCGTCGTCGCTCAGCGCGAACCAGCCCCCGACGCCTATCGCGGCGACCAGGACCAGTGCCGCGGTGCCCAGGGTCAGCCGGCGCTTGCGGATGGCCGCCGACTTGTTGCGGGCCGAGCCCGGTCGGGGCCGGCCGGGGGCGCGCGGGGCGCGGGCGGTGCCCCGGGGCCCGCCGGAGAGCTCGTCGGGGGCCGGGACGCGCATGCTCGTGTGGGTGTCCCGGTTGGAGTCGGGGGACGCGCCGGGGACCAGCGGGACGGCGCCGCGGCGGCGGGGCTCGTCGGGGGCCGGGGTGTACTGCTGCTCGTCGTAGCCCTGCCCGTGCGGCTGGGGCTCCGGCTCGTCGTCCGGTTCGTCCACGTCCAGCGGCGGGATGCCGGCCAGGTGCGGGAGCTGCTCGCGCAGCCGGGCGGCCAGCTCGGAGGCGCGCAGCCGGGAGGCCGGGGCCTTCGCCAGGCACTGGACCAGCAGCTGCCACAGCTCCTCGGGGATGCCGGGCAGCGGGACGACCGTCTCGGTGACATGGCGGCGCAGGACCGCGCCGGGGTGGCCGCCGCCGAAGGGCGTGAAGCCCGCGAGGAGCTCGTAGAGCACCGTGGCGAGGGCGTAGATGTCGACGGCGGCGCGCGGCGGGAGGCCCTCGACGATCTCGGGGGCCAGATAGTCCGGCGTACCGATGATCTTGGTGGCCTTGGTGCGGCGCGGGGTGTCGATCAGCTTGGCCACGCCGAAGTCGGTGAGCAGCGCGGGGTGGGAGTTGCCGGGCCCGAGCGGGCCCTCCATGTCGAGCAGGATGTTCTCCGGCTTGACGTCGCGGTGGACCACCCCGGCGGCGTGCGCGGCGGCCAGGCCGTCGGCGACGTCCGCGACGATGGCGACGGCCGCCTCGGGGGCCAGCCGGCGCTCGCGGTCGAGCCGGGTGCGCAGGTCCGTGCCGCGCACCAGGTTCATGACCAGGGCCAGGTCGTTGCCGTCCACCACGAGGTCGCGGACGGCGACGACGTGCGGATGGTCGAGTCCGAGCAGCGCGGTGCGCTCCTGGACGAAGCGGCCCACGAGCTCCTGGTCGGACGCGAGGTCCTCGCGGAGCAGCTTGATGGCGACGGGCCCCTCGGGGCCGTCACCGAGCCACACCGTGCCGGCGCTGCCGCGCCCCAGGATCTGGTGGGCGGTGTACCGGCTGCCGATATTCCGTGCCAAGACTGCTCCCTCAGCGGCTGGCGATGGACCCTCGCTCAACAACCCCCGGTCGACAAAGTTACGCGGCGATCGGGGGGCCGCGTGCCGTGGATGGCGCCAACCTTCACTTCTGCGGGCGAATTGCCGCGGAATTGGTCCGCGGAAGTCGATATAGCTACAGAGTTGAGGGGGTGCCGGGTGCCTGCGGCCGCTGTCTCAGCCGCTGCTGCCGCCGCCGATGCTGTCACTGATGTCCGAGACCCAGCCGGAGAACTTGGAGACGGCGTCGCTGATCGCGTGCCAGTAGCTCTGGCCCTGGCCGATCCAGTCCTTGAGCGGGGTCAGCTCCCAGATCAGCCAGCTCGCCACGAAGAGCAGGACCAGCGTGAACAGGCAGCCCTTGAGGCAGCCGAGCCCCGGGATCTTCATGGGGTTGGCGCTGCGCTGCCTCGGCTCGCGGGGCGGGCGCTGCGCGGGCTGCTGCGGCTGCTGGGGCGGCGCGTACTGCTGTTGCTGCGGCTGGGGCCGGTACTGCTGTTGCTGCGGCTGGTACTGCTGCTGGGGCTGCTGGCGCTGGGGGTACTGCTGCGGCTGCTGCTGGGGGTACTGCTGCCGGCGGCGCTGCGGCGGCTGCTGGGGCTGCTGGCGCTGGGGGCGGCGGCGCAGCGGGTCCTGGCTCGGGTCGAGGTACTGGACCTGCGTCTGCTCGTTGCGGTCGCGGGCGGCCTGGAGCTGGGACTGCCAGGGGTGCGGGTCGTCGGCCCCCGGGGCGCCGTCGGGCTGCGGCGGGACGGGCGGCAGGACCGCGGTCGGATCGGCGTGGCCGCCCTGGTCCGGGCGGTGTATGACGCCGGTGGCCGCGTTGGGGTCGTAGCCGAAGGCGCCCGCGTTGCTCGGCAGCACCTGGGTCGGGTCGGCCGCTCCGGGCGTCTCGGGGACGGCCGTGGGCGCCGGGTCCGGGGCGAGCAGCGCGGCCACCCCGTCGGCCGCGGCGATCTGCGCGGAGTTCGCGTGCACCCCGATGCCGTTGGCGACGGTCCGCAGGGCGCGGGCGAGGTTCTCGGCGCTGGGCCGGCGGTCGGGGTCCTTGCTCAGGCAGCGCTCTATCACCGTCCACAGCGGGGCGGGGACGGTGCTGGGGCGGCGGGGCTCCTCGCTGAGATGGCGGTGCAGGACCTCCAGCGCGGTGCCGCCGGCGAACGGCGGACGGCCGGTGAGCAGCTCGTACAGCAGGATGCCGGCGCCGTAGATGTCGACGGCGGAGGTCTGCGGGCGGCCCTCGGCCGACTCGGGCGCCACATAGGCCGGGGTGCCGACGAACTCATGGGTCCGGGTCAGCCCCGGGGAGTCGGCGAGGCGGGCGATGCCGAAGTCGGTGAGCATCGGGTGCATCTCGCCGTCGCGCTCGTCGAGCAGCACGTTGGCGGGCTTCAGGTCGCGGTGCACGACGCCGTCGGCGTGGCTGGCGGCGAGCGCGTCGGCGATCTGCGCGGTGAGCAGCGAGGCGGCGACCGGGGTGAGCGGGCCGTTGTCGCGCAGGTAGCGGTGCAGGTCGGGGCCGTCGACCAGGTCCATCACGAGGGCGAGGAGATCGCCCTCGACGACGAGGTCGCGGGTGCGCACGATGTTGGGGTGGGTCAGCCGCAGCAGGACGGAGCGCTCCCGCAGGAACCGCATCACGACGTCCGCGTCGTTGGCGAGCTCTTCCTTGAGGACCTTGATCGCGACGGTCTCGCCCGGCTGGCCCGCGACGGCCGCCTCGGCGCCCGCGGCCTCGCGCTGGCGGGCACGCCAGACAGTGCCCGTGGCGCCGCGTCCCAGCGGCTCCTCGAGCAGGTACTTGCTGCCTACCGGCCGCACGTGATGCGCTCCCTGCTGATCGTGGTGCTTGTGGTCCCCGGATCCGTCCGGAGTTTCCGGCCCACTCTAGGGCCTGTCGTGGGGGCCTGTCCGGGCGATCTTGAGTGGCGGCCGCAGCCGTCAGTCGGGTGGGCGGTCGGCCCTTTTGTCCGGAATCCGCTTCTCCGTGATGCGAGGGAAGACGCGCGTACGGGCCGGATGGTTGCCGCACAGACGTACGACGGACGCCATCGGGTGCCCCTCCCGCCCCACCCGTGACCGCCCGGGCCCCCGCCGGGAACCGGCCAAGCGGGCACGTATGGGCGCACAGCAGACCTTTCAAGATCACTTAGAGGTGACCGCCGGGCGTGTTGTCAGTGGCAGGTGCGAGGATGCCTTCAGCACGGACTGCGGGGTCGGGAGCCCCGGGGTACGTGACGAACCTGTACCGGACGACGCGTCCGTGCCGGGTGGGGGGAATCACAGGGCGTTTCCCCTGCCGGGCACCCCGCGCAGAAGGGACCGCTGACGGCGATGCAGATCCGGCTGACCGTCCTCGCGCCGCCCAGCGGCCAGACCCCGGCGCGCGCCTGCGACGTGCTGGTCACCGCCCCCGCGGGCACGGCGCTGGCCACGGTGGCGTCCAGTCTGGCCGCCGCCGTCTCCGGGCCGGACGGCTCCCTCGGCAGCGGCGCGGTGGTGCTGTTCGCCGGGCGGGAGCGGCTCGACGCGCAGCGCTGCGCGCTCGGTGAGCCGCCGCTGGTGGACGGGGCGGTGCTCTCGCTCCAGGTCCCGGGCGAGGACGAGACGGCGGACGACGCCGTCCCCGCCCAGCTGCATGTGATCGCCGGGCCCGACGCGGGCGGGGTCCATCTGCTGCACGGCGGCCAGATCCGGATCGGCCGCTCCATCGACGCGGACGTCCCGCTCGACGACCCCGATGTCTCACGGCTGCACTGCGCGGTGACCGTCTCCGACGACGGCCGTGTCACGGTGGCCGACCTCGGCTCGACCAACGGCACCTCGCTGGACGGCGCGGAGGTCCGCGACCGCCCGGTCCGGCTGAAGCCCGGCGCACTGCTGCGGCTCGGCGAATCGACCCTGCGGCTCACCTCGGGCGCACGCACCCCGGTGCTGGAGACCGCGCCGGACGGCGAGGGCCATCTGCGCGTCGCCCGCGCGCCCGCCCCGGCCCCCGGACACGACCACGGCCACGGGGACCGCTCCGGTCACGCGTACAGCGGCCCGGAGAGCCACGAGGGCCCCGAGGCCGGTCCGCGCGGCCATGAGTACGGCTCCGCGCCCGGCGCCCCGGCCGAGGCGCGCCCGCAGTCCGGCCCCGGTCCCGCCGGCCGCTTCCCGGACGAGGAGGCGCCCCGGCGCGGCGGCATAGGAGCCTGGGCCCGCCGGCTCGCGGGCGGCAGGCCCGAGCCGGTGCCCGGCAGCGCGCCCGACGCACCCGGGCCGCCGCCCCCCGCCGCCACCTTCACCGCGCTGCCCACCGCCCCGGAGGGCACCTGGCCCGATCCGGCCTCGATCCTGCTGACGGCGCTCGGCCCCGGCCCCCGGCTCTGGGAGCGCGACACCGCGCATCCGGAGGCCCTGGTGGTCCGTCTCGGCACGACCGAGCGGGCCGAGCTGCCCGCAGTGCCGGTGACCGTGGGGCTGCGGGAGGCCGGTTCGCTGGGGCTCGCCGGGCCGCGCGACCGGCTGACGGGGCTCGCCCGGTCAGCGGTGGCGCAGCTCGCCGCGCTGCACTCCCCCGCCGACCTGGAGATCGTGCTGATCAGCACGGACCGGGCGCGCGGTGTGGACGAGCGGCGGCGCGAGTGGGCCTGGCTGGGCTGGCTGCCCCATCTGCGGCCGATGCACGGCCAGGACTGCCGGCTGCTGCTGGCGTACGACCGCGACCAGGCGGTGGCGCGGGCGACGGAGCTGGTGCGCCGGCTGGACGACGGACCGCTCGGCCCCGGCTGGGCGAGCCTCGACCCGGGGACGGTCGCGGAGGCCGCCCGCGCCTACGACGGCCCGTTCACCGTGGTGATCGTGGACGGCGACCCGGGCTCGGCGGCGCTCCGTGAGAACACCGCCCGGCTGGCGGCGGCCGGTTCCGCCGCGGGCATCCACCTCATCTGTCTGGCCGAGACGCCGGCCGCCACCCCCACCTCCCCCGTGGCCGCGACCTACGAGGCGGCGTGCCACGCCTCGATCGCCTTCCGCGAGTGCGGGGCGGTCGGGATGCTGAGCGGCGATGTGGCGACGGCCCTGCGGCTGCTGCGCACGGCGGGCGGCCGGGCGGCGGGCCATGGCACGGTCGCCTCGGTGGACGCGGTGTCGGCGCACTGGGCGCAGCGGTTCGGGCGGGCGCTGGCCCCGCTGCGCGCGGAGGGTTCGGCCGCGCTGCCGGGCCGGTCCGCGCCGGTGGCGCTCCCGCCGTCCGCCCGCCTCCTGGACGAGCTGGGGCTGGCCCGGGCGACCCCGGCCTCCCTGATGGCCCGCTGGGCCTCCACGGCGGACGACCAGCCGGGCGCGACGGTACGGGGCACGGGCTCCGGGCCCACCCCGGCGGGCGACGAGGACCGGGGCCCGGGCCGCACCGGCGCGGCCCCCCGCGTGGGCGCCCAGCGCACGGGCGGCGACGCCCCGTACGCCCCCGCCCGGCGCACGGACTCGGGGCGCACCCCGTATCCGGGCGCATCCGACACCCCCGGCTCCGGACGCACGGCGTATCCCCGCCCGTCCGGCGGCCGCGGCGGCACGGGGGACACGCATGTGGGCGTCCCCCGCCCCGCCTTCGGCCGGGCCGACGCGCACGAGGACCCGGACTCGGGCCGCACGCCCCGGGCCCGGGTGGGCGGGCAGGGACCCGACGGGCGCGGGGAGGCGCTGAGTTCGCGCACCCTGCCGGGCTCCGACACCCGGTCCTGGGCCGGCGGCGCGGACACCGGAGCGGCGGACGTGCCCGGCGCCGACAGCCTGCGCTCGGCCGGTTCGGGCCGCTCGTCGAGCCGGGTCAGCGGCCCCCGGCAGGCCGACGCGCCCCAGGTCGCCGCGCGCGGCGCGGGGACGGGCCGGGCCACCGGTGCCTCCGTGTACGCCGGGCGGCCCGTCGTGGTGCTCGGTGCCGGGCCCCGGGGCCCGGTGAGTGTGGATCTCGCCGACGAGGGGCCGCATCTGCTCATCGAGGGCCCCGGCGGCAGCGGGCGTACGGAGCTGCTGCGGGCGGTCGCCGCGTCGCTGGCGGCCGCCGCCCGGCCGGACCGGCTCGGGATCGTGCTGGTCGACGGGGCGGGCGGCGAGCGGGGCGAGAGCCTGCGCCCGTGCACCGAGCTGCCGCACGCGTTCACGCATCTGGTGGCCAACGACCCGGTCAGGATGCGGGAGTTCGCCCAGGCGCTGGGCGGCGAGGTCAAGCGGCGGGCCGAGCTTCTCGGCGGGCTCGGCTTCGCCGAGTGGCACAGCCGCTACGAGGCGGCGAACGGCGCGGGACACGAGGCGGCCCCGCGCATAGTCGGGCAGCGGCCCCCCGCCCCGGTCGAGCAGCGGGGCGATGTCGAGTCCGCGCTCAGCGGGACCCTGCGGCTGCGGCCCTCCGCCACCCATGCGGTGGACCCCGGCCCCTCGCCGCTGCCCCGGCTCGTCGTGCTCGTGGACGACTTCGACGCGCTGATCGCCCCGGCGCTCGGCAGTCCGGGCCGGCCGGCCGCCGGTTCGGTGGTGCGGGCGCTGGAGGCCGTGGCGCGGGAGGGCGGCCGGCTCGGTATCCACCTGGTCGCGACGTCCGCCCGCCCCGACCGCACGGAGGACACGGAGCTGGCCCGGGGGGCGCGGCTGCGCATCGTGCTCGACCCGCCCGCCGTCCCGCCCTCGCCGGACGAACCGGCCCCGGGCCGGGGGCGGCTGGGCCATCCGGACGGGCGGGTGACGCCGTTCCAGGGCGGCCGGGTGACGGGCCGCATTCCGCGTACGGCGACGCTGCGCCCGACGGTCGTCCCGCTGGAGTGGGAGCGGATGGGCGACCCGCCGACGCGCCGTCCGGTGCGCGAGCTGGGCAACGGACCGACGGACCTGGCGCTGCTCGCGAGCGCGCTGGAGCGGGCGGCCCGTTCGGTCAACGCGGAGCCGCTCGCGCCGCTGCGTCCCTGAGGCCCGCCGGAGCCACCCCTGAGTCCGGTTGGAGCCACCCCTGAGCCGTACCGGAGCCACAGGGGTTGCGCCGTCCCCATTGGCCGGATACCTGCACTGACCTCACGTCACGAGCCCATCACGATCACTGAATTGGGCCCGAGGACGGTATTGCGGCGCCCGGACGCCGGGCGTAGGACTGTGCGCACACGACGACGTGAGAGACGGGGCAGGGATGCGCACAACCCTTCGGATTCGCAGGGCCGCCTTGGTGTTCACCGCCATAGGCGCACTGGCCCTCACCGGTTGCAGCGACGACGGTGACGGCGGAAAGAAGAAGTCGGACGAAGGTGGCTCCGCGAACGGCAAGGACAACGCGTCGAGCGTCGTTTTACCGAAACTGGACGGTGAGCAGCTCTCTGTCGCGGCGGTCTGGACGGGGCCGGAACAGGCCAACTTCGTCAAGGTCCTCAAGGAGTTCGAGAACCGCACGGGCGCGAAGGTCACCTTCGTCCCGGCGCAGGACCCGATCGTCAACTTCCTCGGTACCAAGATCGCGGGCGGCCAGCCGCCGGACGTCGCGATGATCCCGCAGGTCGGGGCGATCAAGCAGGCCGTCGAGAAGAAGTGGGCCAAGCCGGTCGGCGACGAGGCGAAGGCCCAGCTGACCAAGAACTACGCGAAGGTCTGGCAGGACCTCGGCGCGGTGGACGGCACCCAGTACGGCGTGTACTTCAAGGCCGCCAACAAGTCGCTGGTCTGGTACAACACCAAGGCGTTCGAGAACGCGGGCGCGTCCGAGCCGAAGACCTGGAAGGACTTCCTGGCGACGGCCGAGACGGTCTCCGCCTCGGGTGTCACGCCGGTCTCGGTCGGCGGCGCGGACGGCTGGACGCTCACCGACTGGTTCGAGAACATCTATCTCTCCCAGGCGGGGCCGGACAAGTACGACCAGCTCGCCCAGCACAAGATCAAGTGGACGGACCCGTCCGTCAAGGACGCGCTGACCACGCTGGCCCAGCTGTTCGGCAAGCCGTCCCTGATCGCGGGCGGCGCCGACGGCGCGCTGCAGACGGAGTTCCCGGCGTCGGTCACCCAGACCTTCACCGGCGGGGACCAGCCCAAGGGCGCCATGGTCTTCGAGGGCGACTTCGTCGGCATCAACATCGCGCAGACCAAGGCCAAGATCGGCACGGACGCCAAGGTGTTCCCGTTCCCCGCGGTCGGCGCCGAGTCGCCCGTGGTGACCGGTGGCGACGCGGCGGTGGCCCTGAAGGACGGCAAGGGCGCCCAGGCGCTGCTGACCTGGCTGGCCTCCACGGACGCGGCGAAGATCTGGGCCGAGCAGGGCGGGTTCATCTCGCCCAACAAGGCTCTGGACGCCGCCGCGTACCCCAACGAGGTGCAGCGCACGATGGCGAAGGCGCTGATCGCGGCCGGGGACGCCGTCCGGTTCGACATGTCCGACCAGGCCCCGCAGTCGTTCGGCGGGACACCCGGCAAGGGCGAGTGGAAGACCCTCCAGGACTTCCTGAAGAACCCGAAGGACATCGCGGGGACTCAAGCCAAGCTCGAGTCCGACGCGGCCAAGGCGTACAAGAGCTGACGGGATGACGACAGCCGCAGCGGGGGGCGCCGACGAGGCGCTCCCCGCCGACAAGCAAGCGTCCGGCGGGACTTCGGTACCCGCCCCCAGGGAGCCACTGCCCGGCGCACCGTCCGGCCCGCAGGCCGGGCCGGGACGCAGCCGCGAGAGCGTGACCGGGACCCGCAGGGTCATCGCGGCACTGTTCCTGCTGCCCGCGCTGGTGCTGCTCGGCGCGCTGGTGGTGTACCCGATCGTGTACTCCGTCTACCGGTCGTTCTTCGACCAGGCGGGTACGGGATTCGCCGGCTTCGACAACTACAAGGCGCTGTTCACGGACGACACCATCCGTACGGCGGTCAAGAACAACGCGATCTGGGTGGTCTTCGCCCCGACGATCTCCACCGCTCTCGGGCTGATCTTCGCGGTGCTGACCGAGCGGATCCGCTGGGGCACGGCGTTCAAGCTGATCGTCTTCATGCCGATGGCGATCTCGATGCTCGCCGCCGGCATCATCTTCCGGCTGGTGTACGACCAGGCGCCGGAGCGCGGGGTGGCCAACGCCGTCTGGGTGGGCGTGCACGACACGTTCGCCGAGTCGGCGGGCTTCCCCAAGGCGCATCCGCTGCCGGTGCACCCGCTGAAGGCGGCGGGCGGCGGTGCCTTCGTGACGAAGGTGCCGGTCCGGGCCGGGCAGCCGGTCCAGCTGCCCCTGGTCGGGGTGGTGCCCGCGAAGATGCCGTCCGACGCCAAGCCTGCGAAGGCGCCGGGGCCGGGCGGGAGCGGCGAGATCACCGGTACCGCCTGGCTGGACTTCACCAAGGGCGGCGGCGGCAAGCCGAACGTCATCGACGCCAAGGAGCTGGGGCTCAAGGGCATCAAGGTGGAGGCCGTCAAGGACGGCGAGGTGGTGGCCTCGGCCACGGCGGGCGCCGACGGTACGTTCACGCTGCCCGCCTCGGCGGACGGTGCCGAACTCCGGCTCCCGGCCTCCAACTTCAAGGAGCCGTACAACGGGGTGGACTGGCTCGGGCCGTCCTTCGTGACGCCCGGCATCATCGGGAGCTACGTCTGGATGTGGGCGGGCTTCGCCATGGTGCTGATCGCGGCCGGCCTGGCGGGTCTGCCGCGCGAACTCCTCGAAGCGGCCCGGGTGGACGGGGCCAACGAGTGGCAGGTGTTCCGCCGGATCACGGTGCCGATGCTCGCGCCGGTACTGGCGGTGGTGCTGGTGACGCTGATGATCAACGTGCTGAAGATCTTCGACCTGGTCTTCATCATCGCGCCGGGCTCCTCCCAGGACGACGCGAACGTCCTGGCGCTCCAGCTCTACCGGTCCTCGTTCGGCACGGACGCGGACCTGGGCGTCGGCAGCGCCATCGCCGTACTCCTGCTGCTGCTGGTGATCCCGGTGATGCTCTTCAACATCAGGCGGATACGGAAGGAGGGGCGCCGATGACGACACCCTCGACGACGGCCCCCGCCGGGCCGGGCGACGCCCCGGACACCGGCCCGGTGAAGGCCCGGCGCTCACTCGGCGCCCGGCTCGCGGCGGGCGCGGGCGGCGGCGCGATGCGGGTCTTCCTGATTCTGGTGGCCCTGTTCTGGCTGATGCCGACGATCGGGCTGCTGCTGTCCTCGCTGCGCAGCGCGGACCGGATCGCGGCCACCGGCTGGTGGAAGATCTTCACGGTCCCCTCCGAGCTGACCTTCGACAACTACTCCCGGCTGCTGGACAATTCGACGATCACCGATTCGCTGTTCAGCACGGTGCTGATCACGGTTCCCTCGACCGTCCTGGTCGTGGTGATCGGTTCGCTCGCCGGATACGCGTTCGCCTGGATGGACTTCCCGGGCCGGGACTGGTGGTTCCTGGTGGTCGTCGGGCTGCTGGTGGTCCCGGTGCAGGTCGCCCTGATCCCCGTCTCGAAGCTCTTCGGCGAGATCGGGATCTTCGAGACGACCTTCGGCGTGATCATGTTCCACACCGCCTTCGGACTGCCGTTCGCGATCTTCCTGCTGCGCAACTTCTTCGCGGAGATCCCGCGTGAGCTGCTGGAGGCGGCGCGGCTGGACGGGGCGGGCGAGATCCGGCTCTTCACCCGGGTCGTGATGCCGCTGGGCGGACCGGCGATCGCCTCGCTCGGCATCTTCCAGTTCCTCTGGGTCTGGAACGACATGCTGGTCGCGCTGATCTTCGCGGACTCCGGCTCCCCGCCGATCACGGTGGCGCTCCAGCAGCAGGTGCGGCAGTTCGGCAACAACATCGACGTGCTGGCGCCCGGCGCCTTCGTCTCGATGGTGATTCCGCTCGCGGTGTTCTTCGCCTTCCAGCGCCAGTTCGTCTCCGGCGTGATGGCGGGTGCGGTGAAGTAACCGTTCAGATGTGATGTACATCAAGGATGCGGGGCTGCCCCGCCGGCCGGCCGGCGGGGCAGCCCCGCAGTGCTGCCTGGTGGCACGGCCTCGGGGGCGCCCGTCGCACCCCCGCGCGCCCCCGGATGTCCAAGGTTCACTTACCATCCCAGGTAGTATGATAAGTGGGGCCTTCATCAGCCGCGCGGTCGACCACTCCACGGGCCCGACCCGCCCGTCTCTCGACCCTCGCACGCCTGCCCGCCCCTGCCCGTCCTGCTGAGCGCTCCCCAGTACGCTGTGTGCTCCCCAGTACGCACAGTCCGAGAAAGAGTCTGTATGCCCCGGCTGAGTGTCATCATCCCCGTCCGTCGCGCCCGCGGAAGCCTGCGCGAGTGCCTGGAGTCGGTGCTCTCGCAGTCCTTCACGGACATCGAGGTGATCGGCGTGGACGACGACGCCCCGGACGGATCGGGACTGGTGCTGGACGAGTTCGCCGCCCGCGACAGCCGCGTGCAGGCCGTCCACCTCCCGCCCGGCGCCGGAGCGCACGGACGGCGCAATGCCGGCGCCGAGCGCGCCACCGGTGACCACCTCCTCTTCCTGGAGGGGCACTACGTCTACCTGCCGGGAGCGCTCCAGGCCGTCGTCGACCGCCTCGACGAGACCGGCAACCCGGACGTGCTGCTGTTCGGCCACCGCAAGCGCCCCTTCCGCGGCAAGACCCGCACCACCCGCTCGCTGGAGCTGCTGAGCGGCCTGCCCGCCGGCCCGCTCACCCTCACCGAGCGCCCCGAGCTCCTCGACATCGCCCCGGTGTCCTGGAACCGCGCGGTCCGCCGCACCCTCGCCGAGAGCGAGAGCCTGCACTTCGGCCCCGGCCAGCACGGCGAGCGGATGTACGCCCTGCAGACCCTCGCGATCGCGGGCTCCGTCGCCACGCTGGACACGGCCTGCGTCGAGCACCGCCAGCAGCGCTACCTGCCCGGTCTCGTCGACGAGGCGGAGCCGGCGACCGGCTCCACCCCGCTGGAGCTCGTCGACGCGTACGCCGGCCTCATGACGTTCGTCGAGGCCCGCCCCGCCCTCAAGGGCGTGCGCGGCCTGCTCTACGACCGGGCCGTGCAGGAGCTGCTTTCGGCCTACCCGACGGTGGAGAAGAAGCGCCGGCAGTACGTGAGCGCCGTCGCCGCGTTCCACAGCGCCCACCGCCCCGACGGCTTCAAGTTCCCGGGCGGCGCCAAGGGCCTGCGCCCGCAGCTGATGAGCGGCGGGAAGTACGCCGCGCTCGGCGCGCTGGACACCGCGCTCGCCACCCGCCGCAGCCTGCGCAGCGCCCCCACCACGGCCCGGGCGAAGGCCAAGAAGTCGTTCACCGCGCGCTACTACAAGGCGCAGCGCAAGCTTCCCCTCGACCCCAAGCTCGCCGTCTACGCGGCCTACTGGAACCGCGGCGTGAGCTGCAACCCCGAGGCGATCTACCGCAAGGCGCAGGAGCTGGCCCCCGACATCCACGGCGTCTGGGTGGTCTCGAAGAACCAGGTGGACTCGCTGCCCAAGGGCATCGACTACGTGGTGCCCGGCACCCGCCGCTACTGGTCGGTGCTGGCCCGCGCCACGTACTTCTTCAACAACGTCAACTTCCCCGACCACCTGGTCAAGCGCCCCGGCCAGATCCATGTGATGACCCATCACGGCACCCCGCTGAAGATCATGGGCATGGACCAGCAGAACTACCCGGCGGCCGCGCAGGGGCTCAACTTCGACCGGCTGCTCAAGCGCGTGGACCGCTGGGACTGGAGCGTCTCCGCCAACCCGCACTCCACCGAGGTGTGGTCGCGCGCCTACCCCAGCGCCGCGCGTTCGCTGGAGACGGGCTACCCCCGCAACGACGTCTTCGCGACGGCGACGCAGGAGCAGATCGACACGATCCGCGAGGGCCTCGGCATCCGCCCCGGCCAGCGCGCCCTGCTCTACGCGCCCACCCACCGCGACTACGAGGCCGGCTTCACCAGCCGCCTCGACCTGGAGCGGTTCTGCGAGACCGTCGGCCCGGACACCGTCGTGATGGTGCGCGCGCACTACTTCTACGGCGGCGCGGGGCTGCCCGAGAGCCCGTCGATCATCGACGTCTCGACGCACCCGCGCATCGAGGACCTCTGCCTGGCCGCCGACGCGCTGGTCACGGACTACTCCTCGGTGATGTTCGACTACGCCCACCTGAACCGCCCGATCGTGATCCACGCCCCGGACTGGGAGACGTACCGCACGGTGCGCGGCGTCGTCTTCGACCTGCTGTCCGGCAAGCCCGGCGAGACCCCCGGTGCCGTCGCCACGACCACCGAGGAACTGGCGGAGATCTTCACCGACGGCAGCTGGGACAGCCCGGAGAACGAGGCGCTGCTCAAGGCGTTCCGCGCCCGCTTCTGCCCGTACGACGACGGCCGCGCCGCCGAGCGCGTCGTGCGCCGGGTCCTGCTGGGCGAGGAGCCCCCGGCTCCCGGCACCGTCTGACCCGTACGACAGCCGAAGGGCCCGCCGCCGGTGCGTTCCGGTGGCGGGCCCTTCGTGCCGTACGGGCTCAGCGTTGCTGGCCCGCCATGACCGTGACGAGGCCGACCACCACGAGCAGCGAGCCGCCCCAGGTCCACATCGAGGTCCGCTCGTGCAGCACGGTCGCCCCGGCCAGCACGATCAGCAGATAGCCGAGGGCGTTGAACGGGTAGGCGACGGACAGCGGCACCTTCGCCAGCGTCGTCATCCAGGCGAGCGCGGACACGGCGAAGACCACCAGGCCGAACACGACCCAGGGGCTGCCGGCGGCGCGCAGGGCGACGGAGCCGCCGTCGCGTCCGGCGGCTGCGGCCGCGCCCTTCATCCCGTGCTTGAGCATGATCTGGCCGCCCGCCGACGAGAACACGGCGAACAGCAGCAGCAGCACGCTGGGAAGGGTCAAGGCCTTGCTCCTGACTGCGGGGGCCCGGGTCTCGGAGGCCGGGGCCGGGGTGGGCTCGGGGATGGCCGCCTCAGACGCCGACCCGGTCGGCGGGGACGTACTGTCGGTTGAGGATGTCCTGTACATCGACGTGCTCTCCAGCGATGATCGTCTCGGCCGCATGCGGGGTGAGCAGTGCGACGTGCTGATATCCGAACAGCGTCGGCCGGACCCGGGTCAGCAGCCTCGACGCCCCGCCGAGCACGGCGGCGAGCGGACCGCGTCCCAGCAGCGACCAGAACGGCGCCCCGGTGGAGGCGAGTTCCAGGACGTCGTAGCCGGCGGCCCGTACGGTGCGGCGCAGGCTGGCCCGGGTGAAGAAGCGCAGATGCGTTTCGTCGAGGATGCCGCGGCGGTCGTAGTCGAAGGCGCCGACGGCGACCCGCAGCCGGGAGTACCAGTGGCTGAAGTTCGGTACGGACAGCAGGACCTGACCGCCCGGCCGGAGCACCCCGGCGACCTCGGCGAGGACCCGCTCGGGGCGGGACAGGTGCTCGATGACATCGCCGGCCACGACGTAGTCGAAGCCGGTGCCGATGGCGGCGGGCAGCCCCTCCTCCAGGTTGGCCAGGTGGAAGTGGCTGCACTTCTCGCGCACGCCCGGCACCTCGACGAAGTCGACGCCGGTCACCTCGTGGCCCAGCGACTCCAGGCGCTGGGCGAACAGCCCGCCGGAACAGCCGAGGTCCAGCACCCGGCCGGGCGGGAGGTTGCGCATCTTCTCCAGGATGACGGCGTGCGAGGAGCCGTCGCCCTCCTTGAAGGCGTACTCGACCGGCTTGGGGATCCAGGCGCAGGTGCCGAACCCCTTGACGGCCAGGCGGTATTCGAGGACGTCCTTGACGACGTCCTTCGCGTACTTCATGCCGTTGACGTAGCAGATCTCGTCGCCGTAGTACGTGGGGACGGGGATCTCCTTGATCCGCATGCCCGCGTTCAGCAGCTGCACGATGATCTGGGTGTCGAAGTCGAAGGCGTCGGTGTTCCGGTCGATCGGCAGCTTCTTGAGGGCCTCGACGCTGTAGGCGCGGTAGCCGGAGTGGAACTCGGTGAGTTCCGAGCCGAGCAGACCGTTCTCCAGCCGGGTCAGAATGCGGTTGCCCAGCCACTTGTACATGGGCATCCCGCCCTTGAGGGCGCTGCCGGACTTCATCATCCGCGAGCCGAACACGGCCTCGCACTCGCCGCGTTCGATGGGCGCGACCATGTCGGGGAGCAGCTCGGGGGCGTACTGTCCGTCGCCGTGCAGCAGCACGATGATGTCCAGTCCGTGCGCGGCCGCCAGCGCGTAGCCGGCCTTCTGGTTCCCGCCGTAGCCGAGGTTCTTGGTGTGCCGCATCACCACGGTTCTGGGCATGCCCTCGGCCTGCGACCAGCGGCAGCCGGCGGTGAAGGTCGCGTCATGACTCGCGTCGTCGAGAATGAGGATCTCGTCGATCCGGGACCGGAAGTCCTCCGGGATCCGGTCGAGGGTCTTCTCCAGCGTTGTCTCCGCGTTGTACGCGACCACCAGGATGCCGATCCTGGGACTCGGGCTTTCCTTCACGGGGCGTTCTCCAGTTGCGCTCGGTACTCGGTACTCAGTGCTGGGACAGGGGACGGGGCGGCGGGTGCGGTGCCGGTTCTACGGCCGCTCGACGGACGAACCGGAAGGCTGTGAGCTGCGGGGGGCCGAGACGGGCGCCCGCCCGGGCTCCGGGAGGGGGCGCGGGGGCGCGTCCGGGCCGGTGGCGAGGAGGCGGCGTACGCCGGTGACGAGGCCGGCGGCCAGGACGAGCCAGCCGGCGGCGCCGAGTTCCAGCACGGGTTCGCTCCAGCGCACGGCGGAGCGCCCGCTGTAGCCGAGGACGGCGGTCAGCCCGAGGACCGTGTGGAACGCGAACCCCTCCCAGAGGCCGAGGACGAACATCCCGGCGGCCGCCCAGGTCAGGTACTGGAGCCCGGAGGCGGTGGAGAGCAGGAGCAGCAGGCCGAGCGTGGCGGCGACGACGCCGGGCAGCTGGGCGGGCCGCAGCCAGGCGAGCCGGATCCCGGCGGCCACGCAGACCAGGACGAAGAGGAAGTGTCCGCCGCCCTGCATGAAGGTGATGACGGACTCGGGGAGTCCGAGGACGTCGGCGAAGCGCACCAGCCCCCACAGGCGGTAGCTGCCGCCGCCGTACTCGAGGACGTTCTTCTCCAGGTCCCCGGGCACGGTCAGCAGGGCAGGCCCCCACACGAGCGCGAACAGCGCGGCGAAGCCGGCCGTGAAGCGGGCCAGGACCGGCCGCCCGCCGCGCAGCGCGACGACGAACAGGGCCGGGATCACCACGACCGGGACGAACTTGACGCTGATCGAGAGCGCGGCGGCCACGCCCGCGGCGAGCGGCGCCTTCCGGTCGGCCAGCAGATGGGCCGAGGCCAGGGCGAACGCGACGGCGACGGCGTCGGTGTTGCCGTGGTAGCCGGAGGTGGCGATCAGCACCGGGCTGACGGCCACGCCGATGCCGCAGAGCATCGCCGTGCGCGGGGCGGCCCGGCGGCGGACGATCTCGAACACGAGCAGGGCGCAGCAGAAGTCGGCGAGGGCCGCCGGGGTTCTGATCAGGGTGCCGAACGACATGCCGAGCTCGGCGAGGCCGTTCAGTCCCAGCAGCATCCAGCCGGCCAGCGGCGGGTGGTTGTAGACGGGCAGACCGGGCAGCGGGTGCTCGTAGATGCGCACCGGTCCGTACACGGCGATGGCCTTGGCGAATCCCTCGAAGATGCGCACGTCGGCCGGGCCCCGGACGGTCGCCGCGATGATCACGCGGGTGAGCAGGCCCGCGGTCGCGGCGACGAGCACGGCGGCTCGCGCCCGCCGCACGTCCCAGGTTTCGCACCACATCCGGATACCCATGAAAACAGAACGTAGCAACCTGGCGACGCTAAGCGACGCAGCGAACCGTCACCGTGGCGTAAACCCTGGCCCCGGACGCACCCGTGCCCGGCCGGTGACGGCACCGGCCGGGCACGGACGCCCCCCGGGCGGGGGCGGTGGAACAGGGGCGTGGACTACAGCATCTTGTCGACGACGCGGGCGGTCGCCCGGCCGTCGTCGAGGTCGCAGAAGTCGCGGCGGAACGCGGCGTACGCCTCCGCGTGTCCCGCGATGGCCCGCTCCGGGTCGCGCAGCGCCTCGATGAGGTCGTCGGAGCCCGGGATCAGGGGTCCGGGCGCCCGCGACTCGAAGTCGAAGCTGAACCCGCGCAGCGTGTCGCGGTAGTGCTCCAGGTCGTACGTGTGGAACAGCATCGGGCGGCCGGTCTGGGCGAAGTCGAACATCAGCGAGGAGTAGTCGGTGACCAGCGCGTCGCTGATGAGCATCAGCTCACCGACGTCCGGGTAGCGCGAGACGTCGCGGACGAAGCCGGTGCCGCTGTCCGGGAGCCGGTCGGTGACCATGTAGTGACGGCGCACCAGCAGGACGGTGTCCGCGCCGAGTTCGCGCTCGGCGGCGGCCAGGTCGAGCTGGAGGCCCAGCGAGTAGCGGCCGCCGCCCAGGCGCTGGTCCTCGCGCCAGGTCGGCGCGTACAGCACGACCCGCTTGCCCTGCGGAATCCCGAGCTTCTCCCGTACCGCCTGGGCGACCTTGGCGCGGTCGGCGGCGTGGAAGAGGTCGTTCCGGGGATAACCGCACTCCAGGACCTCGCCCTCGAAGCCGAACGAGCGGCGCAGGACGGGGGTGGAGTACGTGTTGGGCGAGACCAGGAAGCTCCACTGCCGGGCCCGCTGTTCGAGGGTGGCGATGTAGGCGGCGTTCGCCTGGACGGTGCCCGCGAGTTCGAGGCCGATGCGCTTGAGCGGGGTGCCGTGCCAGGTCTGGACGACGGTCTGGCCCTCGCGCCGCTCGAACCACTCGGGCAGCTGGGTGTTGGTGACGATGTGCCGGCTGCGGGCCAGCGCCTCGTGCCAGGCGACCGAGCCGTGCTCCACGGCCTTGGCGCCCGCGGGGACGATGGCCTGCTGGTCGCGGACGACCCACAGGTGTTCGAGGTCCTCGCCCCGGGAGACCAGCTCCTCGTAGACCGCGCGCGGCGAGTCGGAGAACTGGCGGCCGTCGAAGCTGCTGTAGAGGGCGGCCGCGCGCAGCGGCTCGCTGCGCTGGGCGGCGTAGGACTCGCTCAGCAGCTTCTTGGCCCGCAGCCCGCGCTCGGACGCGCCGAGCACCGGCGCGGAGACGACCAGCAGCTGGTCGCCGAAGCGGCGCTCGATGGTGTAGTCGCGGCCGGAGAGGTGCCGGGTGACGGGCAGGGTGGCGAAGGCGGAGGCGGGGATGCGCAGCGCGATGTCGCCGCTCTCGTCGGCCGCGCCCTTCTCCCGGAAGAAGAAGTACCAGTTGCCCTCGCCGAGCGGCAGCGCGCCGCCGGGACCCTCGACGGCGTCGGGCCGCAGTTCGGCGCGGAAGCGGCGGGCGTCGTCCGGTCCGGAGAACTCGACCGGGAAGAGCGCCTCCTCGCGGTGGCTGCTGTTCTGCGCGACCAGCTCGACGGGGTGCTCGGCGTCCTCGGGGAACGTCCCCTCCAGGAACAGCTGCCCGTCCTCGGTCCAGCTCGCCAGCTCGACGGAGGGCTGCACGGGCCGGTCGCTGATCAGCAGGTTGCCGCGCGAGCTGGCGACGAGGGCGAGCTCGCGGCGGCCGCCGTCCGTGCCGTCGGCCAGCGGGTAGCGGCCGGGGAGCACGGGGCCGGGCACGTCGAGCGAGGCCTTGAGGCCCTTGGGGCCGACCAGGTGGACGCTGTACGCCATGCTCTTGGGCGCGCCGTCCGCGGTGGGGCGCGCCTCGGTGACCGCGGCGAGCGGGATCTCGGCGGTGAAGCGGCGCCAGCCGGCGGCGGAGGACTCGGCGCCCTCGCCGACCGCGGCCGGGACCTCGTACGTCGTCTTGGTGGCCGCGTGCGTGAGCCGCAGCTTCAGCTCGCCCTTGACGAGGCGGTCGCGGACCGTGCCGGAGACCCGGACGGTGCCGGCGGCCTCGCCCGGGCCGTGGGTCTCGAACCGGGCGTCGACGCGCTCGGCGGTCAGCACCAGCTTGTCGCCGTCGAAGGCGGACACGATCCGGTGGTCGCCGTCCGGCCGGTGGACCGGCGGGGCGACGGAGGCCTCGCGGACGGAGGGGAAGGCGCGGCGCAGCAGGCCGTTCCTGGCGATGCCGATCTCGAACTGCCAGGTGAGCTGCTTGGGGCTGCCGTCGGCGCCGATGCGGAGCTTGGACGCGTCGACGGCGGTCTCGAAGCCGGAGCGGTGGTAGTCGTGCAGGCTCTGGCGGGAGCGGGCGGTGGCCTCGGGCTCGTCGACCCGGCGCAACCGCAGCGGGACCACGTTGCGCCGGCCGGCGCGCAGCCAGCCGATCCGGAACTCGCTCGGGCCGGAGCCGACGGGCAGGTTGCGGATGTACGCGTACCCCTTGAGGTGCAGCTTGCCGTCGCGCCACTGGGCGTCGCGCAGCCGGGCGGCGAGCGGCAGGTCGCGGTCGGCGACGCGCAGCACCGCGCCGGGCACCGGGCGGCTGAGGACGGGGTAGTGGGCCTGGCGGCGGCGCACGCCGCTGACCTCGAAGGCCCCCGGCTCGCGCTTGTCGTAGGCGAGCAGGGCCAGCAGGTCGTCCATGCGGTGCTCGCGCACCAGGTACCACATCACGCGCAGGCGCAGCGGCAGACCGTCCAGGACCGACGGGTCGACCTGGTCGATGAACTCGTTGGTGTACGTGAGGAAGGCGGCCCGGTACTCCTCGTCGCCGTCGGGCAGGACCTCCATGAAGTACCAGAGGTCGTTGGCCAGGGCGTGCGACTCGTAGTGGTTCTTGTCGGCGGCCGTGCGGTTCTCCGCCAGGAAGGTGGAGACCCCCTGGACGTGCGCGACGCGGTCGCGGACGCCGCGGACGACGGCCCGGCTGGTGGTGATCGAGCCGGGGCGGTCGCGCCAGTGGTAGACCGGGTCCTTCACGATGTCGACCGAGCCGGCCAGGAAGTGGGCGGGCAGCACGACGGGGATGTCCTCGTAGAGCGCGCCGACGGGGAAGGCGAACCCGTGCTTGTCCCAGAAGGAGCGGCGGAAGACCTTGTTGCAGGCGATCCGGTCGCCGAGGAGGTCCAGGTCGCGCGAGACATGGGTGCGCTTGCGGGTCGTCGCCATGGGCTTGCGGAACATCGGCGACTGCTGGAGCTTGCCGCCGGCGCGCAGCCGCAGCACGTTGCCGGACGCCAGGTCCGAGCCGGTCTCCTCCAGCGACTCGACGAGCAGCTCGTAGGCGTTCGGCGGGATGATGTCGTCGCTGTCGCAGAAGGCCAGATAGCGGCTCTCGGGGTCGCAGTTGCGGACACCGGTGTTACGGGCGTGGCCCAGCCCGCCGTTCTTCTGGCTGACCAGCTTGAAGCGGTCGTCCTGCGCGGCGAACTCGGCGGCCAGAGCTGCACTGCCGTCGGTGGACCCGTCGTCGACCATCACCACCTCGAGGTCGGTCATGGTCTGCTCCGCGAGGGACTTCAGGCAGTCCGTCAGGAAGAGTTCCACGTTGTAGACGGGGACAACGACACTGAGCCGTGGCGGCATGTTGAGCACGTCCGTTCATCGGGGGCCTGGCTATCCGTAAATGGCTCAACCGTATGAACGGTCGGGGGTCACCGGTTACGGTCCCGAACGAGTGACTACGCCTGCACCGTGCTCACCCCGCGTGCAGCGCCGCTCCGCTCCGAACGGATCCCGGGTTCGTCCTTCGGCGGTGACGGCGGTGCCTGGGGCTTCGCCCGGACGGTCCGGGAGCACGCTGAACGCGTGCGCCGGTGAGGTCCGGTGGGCGGCCCGTCACCAGACTAGCCGATGGAAGGGTGACCCCTACAAGCACGCCCACACACGTGATCGAGCCCTCACCCGGGCGGGGCCCGCTCAGCGGGTGAGGGCGGCCACGGCCGAGGCGGCGAGGTCGTCCAGATAGCCCGGCGGCAGCTCACCCCGGACCACCGCGAGCCGCCAGTACAGGGGCCCGACGATCAGGTCGAGGGCGCGGTCCGGGTCGCTGTCGGGCGGCAGCTCGCCGCGCGCGACGGCGTCCCGTACGACCACGGCGGCGACGCCCTGCTGGGGGTCGAGCAGGGCGGCCTTGATGGTGTCGGAGATCTCGGGGCTGCGGGCCGCCTCGACCAGCAGGTCCGGGATGACCTGGGAGGCGAGCGGGTGGCGCAGGGCGTACGCGGCCAGTTCGAGCACCGCGCGCACGTCCCCGTACAGCGATCCGGTCGCCGGGGCGGGCATGCCCTGCACCGCGACGGCGGAGACCAGGTCCAGGACCAGGTGCAGCTTGGACTTCCAGCGGCGGTAGACGGCGGTCTTGCCGACGCCCGCCCGCCGGGCGATGCCCTCGATCGACATCCGGGCGAAGCCGACCGAGGCCAGCTCCTCGAACACCGCACCGCGGATCGCATCGGTCACGTCCTCGCGCAGCACGGCGGCTCCGGCGGGGACACGGCGGCGGCTTCCCGGGTCGGTGGTCATGGCCCGAATCATAGTCCGTGACGACGGAACGGTTGCGTTGCGACGTCGGAACGTCCTACCCTCGGCGTGACGACGATACGGTTGCGTCCCGTCGCCATCGGGCGTTCACCTGCCCTTCCTCTCCCCGTCCTCCTGCCTTCTCCTCCTCCCGCCTTCTCGTCGAAAGCGATCGTGGTGAGCCAGACAACAGCCCCGGCGGACGCCCCGCCGTCCCTCTCCCCGCCCGTGTACGCACCGGGCGAGCTCGCCGCCCTGGCCGCGGCCCACGGGCTGACCGTGAGCGGGGCGCGGCCGTCCCTGCCCGCGTACATCCGACAGCTGTGGGGGCGGCGGCACTTCATCACGGCGTTCGCCACCGCCAAGCTCACCGCCCAGTACAGCCAGGCGAAGCTCGGCCAGATCTGGCAGATCATGACCCCGCTGCTGAACGCGACGGTCTACTACTTCATCTTCGGCGTCCTGATGAAGACCAAGCACGGGGTGCCGGACTTCGTCCCGTTCCTGGTCACCGGGGTCTTCATCTGGACCTTCACCAGCTCATCGATCACCGCGGGCACCCGGGCGATCAGCGGCAACATCGGGCTCGTACGCGCCCTGCACTTCCCCCGGGCCTCGCTGCCGATCGCGCTCGCCCTGCAACAGCTCCAGCAGCTGCTGTTCTCGCTGGGCGCGCTGACGCTGATCCTGCTGGCCTTCGGGCAGTACCCGCGCCCGTCCTGGCTGCTCGCGGTGCCGGCCCTGGCGCTGCAGGCCGTCTTCAACACCGGCATCTCGATGGCCATGGCCCGGCTGACCGCGCGGACCCCGGACATCGCCCAGCTGACCCCGTTCGTCCTGCGCACCTGGATGTACACCTCGGGCGTCATGTGGAGCATGGAGACGATGCTCAAGGGCACCGATGTCCCCGCCGCCGTGAAGCTGGCGCTGGAGGTCAATCCCTCCGCCGTCTACATCGACCTGATGCGGTTCGCACTCATCGACAGCTTCGGGCCGGGGCAGCTGCCCCCGCACGTCTGGGCCGTCGCCGCGGGCTGGGCGCTGCTGTGCGGCGTCGGCGGCTTCGTCTACTTCTGGAAGGCCGAGGAGAGTTACGGACGTGGCTGACATGGCTGACAGGACCGAGATGGCCGACCGCGCGGATCCGGCGGTTCCGACGGTCGTCGTCGACGACGTCCACATCACGTACAAGGTCAACGGAGCCCGTACCGGCCGGGGCAGCGCCACCTCGGCCCTGAGCCGGCTGACCTCGCGCCGGCAGGCCCCCGGGGTCCGCGAGGTGCACGCCGTGAAGGGGGTCAGCTTCGCCGCGTACAAGGGAGAGGCGATCGGGCTGATCGGCTCCAACGGCTCCGGGAAGTCGACCCTGCTGAAGGCCATCGCCGGACTGCTGCCCGCCACCCGGGGCCGCGTCCACACCCACGGCCAGCCCTCACTGCTCGGGGTCAACGCGGCGCTGATGAGCGATCTGACCGGCGAGCGCAACGTGGTGCTCGGCGGGCTCGCGATGGGCATGACCCGCGCCGAGATCCGCGAGCGCTACGACGACATCGTCGACTTCTCCGGCATCAACGAGAAGGGCGACTTCATCACCCTGCCGATGCGGACGTACTCCTCCGGCATGGGCGCCCGGCTGCGCTTCTCGATCGCCGCCGCCAAGAACCACGATGTCCTGCTGATCGACGAGGCGCTGTCCACGGGCGACGCGAAGTTCCAGCGCCGCAGCAAGGACCGGATCATCGAACTGCGCCAGCAGGCCGGCACGGTCTTCCTGGTCAGCCACAACAACAAGTCGATCACCGAGACCTGCGACCGGGCGATCTGGCTGGAGGCGGGCACCCTGCGGATGGACGGCCCGGCCGGAGAAGTGGTCGCCGCCTACGAGAAGTTCACCAAGAAGAAGTAACGCCCCACTCGACGGCGAGGCGGCCACCGGATCACGTCCGGCAGCCGCCTCGTCGCTCAAGCCCTGCGCCTACGCGTGCGTACGCAGCAGCGTCCGCATCGTCCGCATGGCCACCGACAGATTCGCGAGATCGAACGCGTCCGACCCCTGGATCTCCTCCAGCGTGGAGCGCGACCGCGTCAGGATCGCCGCGTTCTTCTCCTCCCACGCCTCGAACCGCTCCTGCGGCGTGGACGCCCCGTTGCCGACGCTCAGCACGTCGCCGGTGAGCGCCGCGTGCGCGGCGTACAGGTCCTCGCGGATGGAGGCACGGGCCATGGACTGCCAGCGGTCGCCCCGCGGCAGCTCGATGATCCGGTCCATCAGCTGGGTGATGCCCAGCCGGTCCGCGAGGTCGTAGTACACCTCGGCGACGGCCAGCGGGTCCTTGCCCGTACGGTCCGCGATCGCCACGATGTCGAGCGCCGGGAAGGCGGACGAGAATCCGGCGACCCGCTGTGCCAGCTCCTCCGGGACGCCCACCTCGGTGAGCTCGTCCAGGATCGACCGGTACCACTCCTGGTCGGCGCCCTTCAGCATCTTGGGCAGCTCGGCCCAGACCTGCTCGACACCGGACCGGAAGAACTCGATCGTCTCGGCGATCTCCAGCGGCTGCGGCCGGTTGCCGAGCAGCCAGCGCGAGCCGCGCTCGACGAGCCGGCGCGAGTGCAGCCGGATGCGGGTCTGCACATCGGCGGCGACCTCGTTGTCGAGGGCCTCGACCGCGTCCCACACCTTGCCGAGCCCGAAGATCTCCCGGGCCGCGAACTGCGCCCGCACGATCTCCTCGATCGAGGCTCCGGTCTCCTCCCGCAGGCGGTGCAGGAAGGTCGAACCACCGGAGTTCACCGTGTCGTTGACCAGGACCGTGGTGATGATCTCCCGCCGCAGCGCGTGGCCGTCGACCGCGTCGGGGTACTGCTCGCGCAGCTGCCGGGGGAAGTAGGCGTGCAGCAGCTTCTGCAGATGCTTGTCGTCCGGCAGGCTGGTCCCGATCAGCTCCTGCGCCGCCGTGATCTTCGTGTAGGCGAGCAGCACGGCCAGCTCGGGCTGGCTGAGCCCCTTGCCGGCGTTGAGCAGCTCGCGGATCTGGCGGTCGGTGGGCAGGAACTCCAGGGCCCGGTCGAGGTAGCCGTCGCGGCCCAGCCGGCGCATGAAGCGCTGGTGGGCGTGGAGCAGCGAGGGCGCCTGCGCGACCGCGTTGGCGAGCGCGGTGTTCTGCGCGTAGTTGTTCCGCAGCACCAGCCGGCCGACCTCGTCGGTCATCTCGGCGAGCAGCTTGTTGCGCTGCTTGACGGTCATGTCGCCGTCCCGGACCAGACCGTTGAGCAGGATCTTGATGTTCACCTCGTGGTCGGAGGTGTCCACACCGGCGCTGTTGTCGATCGCGTCGGTGTTGATCCGGCCGCCGGCCCGGGCGAACTCGATCCGGCCGAGCTGGGTGGCGCCGAGGTTGCCGCCCTCGCCGACGACCTTGGCCCGCAGGTCCTCGCCGTTGACGCGGATCGCGTCATTCGCCTTGTCGCCGACGTCCGCGTTCGACTCGGCGGAGGACTTGATGTACGTACCGATGCCGCCGTTCCACACCAGGTCGACGGGGGCCTTGAGGATGGCCTGCATCAGGTCGGCGGGCATCATCTTGGTGACCCCGGCTTCGATGCCGAGTGCCTCGCGGATGTGCGCGTTGACCGGGATGGACTTGGCGCTGCGGGGGTAGATGCCGCCGCCGGCGGAGATCAGGTCCTTGTCGTAGTCGGCCCAGGAGCTGCGCGGCAGGTCGAAGAGGCGGCGCCGCTCGGCGTACGAGGTGGCGGCGTCCGGCTTCGGGTCGATGAAGATGTGCCGGTGGTCGAAGGCGGCGACAAGGCGGATGTGCTCGGAGAGCAGCATTCCGTTGCCGAAGACGTCGCCGGACATGTCGCCGACGCCGACGACGGTGAAGTCCTCGGTCTGGGTGTCGTGGCCCAGCTCGCGGAAGTGCCGCTCGACGGAGACCCAGGCGCCCCGGGCGGTGATGCCCATGCCCTTGTGGTCGTAGCCGGCCGAGCCGCCGGAGGCGAACGCGTCACCGAGCCAGAAGCCGTAGTCGACGGCGACCTCGTTGGCGATGTCGGAGAACTTGGCGGTGCCCTTGTCGGCGGCGACGACGAGGTAGGTGTCGTCCTCGTCGTGCCGGACCACGTCCTCGGGCGGCACGACCTCGCCGGCCACCATGTTGTCGGTGATGTCCAGCAGCGCCGAGATGAAGGTGCGGTACGAGGCGATGCCCTCGGCCATCCAGGCGTCACGGTCGACGGACGGGTCGGGCAGCTGCTTGGCGACGAAGCCGCCCTTGGCGCCGACCGGCACGATGACGGTGTTCTTCACCATCTGCGCCTTGACCAGGCCGAGGATCTCCGTACGGAAGTCCTCGCGCCGGTCGGACCAGCGCAGGCCACCGCGGGCGACCTTGCCGAAGCGCAGGTGGACGCCCTCGACGCGCGGCGAGTAGACCCAGATCTCGAACGCCGGGCGGGGCGCCGGGAGGTCCGGGATGGACTGCGGGTCGAACTTCATCGAGACGTACGCGTGCGGCCTGCCGCCCTCCGCGTGCTGGAAGAAGTTGGTCCGCAGGGTGGCCTTGATGACCGTGAGGAACGACCGCAGGATCCGGTCCTCGTCCAGCGAGGCGACCTGGTCCAGGGCCCCGTCGAGCTCTTCGAGGAGCCCGTCGGTGAGCTCCGTGCCGGCGCTCTGGCGGCTCGGCGACATCCGCGCCTCGAAGAGCGAGACCAGCAGCCGGGTGGTGTGGACGTTGTTCTGGAGCGTGCTCTCCATGTAGTCCTGGCTGAAGGTCGAACCGGCCTGGCGCAGGTACTTGGCGTAGGCGCGCAGCACCATCGCCTGCCGCCAGTCGAGCCCGGCGCTCAGCACCAGCGCGTTGAAGCCGTCGTTCTCCGCCTCGCCGGTCCAGACGGCCGCGAAGGCCTCCTGGAACCGCTCGCGGGCGCCGTCGGCCAGATAGCCGGAGCTGCCCGTGCCCTGCGGCATCCGCAGCCCGAAGTCGTAGATCCAGGCGTGGGTGCGGTCGGCGCAGCGCAGCTCGTACGGCCGCTCGTCGACGACCTCGACGCCGAGCCGCTGGAGGGCCGGGAGGACCGCGGACAGGGAGACCTGCTCACCGGTCCGGTAGATCTTGAAGCGGCGCTCGCCGGGGGCGGCGCCGACCGGCTCGTACAGGCTGAGGGCGAAGTCCTTCTCGCCCTCCTTGAGCGCTTCGAGGTGGACCAGGTCGGCCACGGCGGCGCGCGGCGAGTGGTCGGCCTTGTAGCCCTCGGGGAACGAGTGGCCGTACTGGCGCAGCAGCTCGGCGGCGCGCTCCTCGCCGCATTCGGCGCCCAGGGCCTCCTGGAAGCCGTCGGCCCAGGAGCGGGCCGCCTCGACGAGCCGGGCCTCGATGCGGTCGGCCTCGGCGTCCGTGAGGCTGGGCAGCTCGCTGCCGGGGGCGACCCGGACGACGAAGTGCAGCCGGGAGAGGATCGACTCGGTGTTCCAGGCGGTGAAGTCGACGCTGGTGCCGTTCAGCTCTTCCTTGAGGATGTCGATCAGCCGCAGCCGGACACCGGTGGTGTAGCGGTCGCGCGGCAGGTAGACGATCGCGGAGTAGTAGCGCCCGTACTCGTCCTGGCGGAGGTAGAGGCGCAGCCGGCGCCGCTCCTGGAGGTAGAGCACCGAGGTGACGATGGAGCGCAGCTGGTCGACGGGCGTCTGGAAGAGCTCGTCGCGGGGGTAGGTCTCCAGGATCTGCAGCAGGTCACGGCCGTCGTGGCTGTTGTACGTGAACCCCGCGCCCTCCAGCACCTCGGCGACCTTGCGGCGGATGACCGGCACCCGGCGCACGGACTCGGTGTAGGCGGCGGACGAGAACAGGCCGAGGAAGCGGCGCTCGCCGATGACGTTGCCCTCGGCGTCGAACTTCTTCACGCCGACGTAGTCGAGGTAGCTGGGGCGGTGCACGGTCGCCCGGCTGTTTGCCTTGGTCAGGACGAGGAGCTTGTGCTCCCGGGCCTTGGCGCGGGCGTCGGCGGGCAGCCGGTCGAAGGACGGGCTGACCGGGTGGGCCTCGTCCTCGGTGTGCTGCGGGTCGGAGCGCAGGATGCCGAGGCCGGTGCCGGGGACGGCGGCCAGCGCGTCGGAGTCCTTCAGCTCGTACTCGCGGTAGCCGAGGAAGGTGAAGTGGTCGGCGGCGAGCCAGCGCAGCAGCTCCCTGGCCTCGTTCACCTCGTCGTCGGCGAGGTCGTCGAGCGGCTCGCCGGGCAGGTCGTCCGCGATGCGCAGCGCGGCGTCCCGCATCTTCTCCCAGTCCTCGACGGTCTCCCGCACGTCGGACAGGACCCGCAGCAGGTCGGTCTGGATCTGCTTGAGGTCGGCGCGGTCGGTCTCGCGGTCGATCTCGACGTGGATCCAGGACTCGACGACCGCGTCGTGGGGCAGCTCGGCCTTGGCGTCCTTGGCCCCCTTGGCGTTCTTGCGGCCGGTCTGGGGGCCGGTGGAGATGCCGGCGCCTTCGGTGAGGACCTCGACCAGCTTGCCGGTGACATCGCGGCGGACGATGACCTGCGGGTGGATCACGACATGGATGCCGCGGCCCTGGCGGGACAGCTCGTTGGTGACGGAGTCGACCAGGAACGGCATGTCGTCGGTGACGACCTCGACGACGGAGTGGCTGCAGGTCCAGCCGTTCTCCTCGACGGTCGGGGTGTGCACCCGGACGTTGGCCGTGCCCTGGGGGCGGTTCTCGGCCAGCCGGTAGTGGGAGGAGGCGGCGCCGAAGACATCGACCGGGTCGCGGCCCGCGATGTCCTCCGGAGCGGTGTGGAGGTAGTAGCGCTGGAGATAGGAGAGCAGCACGTCCTGGCGCGGACGCTCCTGCTCCGGCCCGGTGCCGTCGTCCCCGGCGGCCGCGACGTGCACCCGGGGGGTACCGCCCGGGCCGCCGGCACCACCGCCCGGGCTGTTGTCAGCTACCTTGGCGGCCCGTGCGAGCAGCTCGGCCTTGGCTTCGTCCAGCTTGGTCTGCATGTCCTCTGGCTCCTGTCGCGCGCCGTTGCGTGACGTAGGTGAAAAAGACGGCGTAACGCCACGACGCGGGGTTTCCGGTCTGGGACGACGCTATGCCGCAATGAGAGATGCCCGGGACCTTATTGGCCATTTTTGGCGTTCGGGCCGGGCCGAGGGGATCAGTCAGGGCCCGGGCACGGTGGCACTCCGGGCGCAGGCCGGGGGCTTCGCTGCCCCCGAGGCGTATCGCGCTGATCACGGGGTCCAGGCTATCTCCCCCGTACCCGTCACCGTCACGAGCCGCATGTGTACAAAGAACGCCGCGAATTTTGACACTCTGGACAGCGCGCGGGGCCGTCCTGTCGCACTCTGGAATCCGGGAGCAGGAACAGGCCGACGCACCGTGGGGAGCCCCGCCATGGCACCGAAGATCCTGATCGTCACCGGCGACGCCGCCGAGTCGCTCGAAGTCCTCTATCCGTACCAGCGGCTGCGCGAGGAGGGGTACGAGGTCCATGTCGCCGCCCCTTCCCGCAAGACGCTGCGCTTCGTGGTCCACGACTTCGAGCCCGGCTTCGACACCTATACGGAGAAGCCCGGCTACACCTGGCCCGCCGACCTGGCGTTTCACGAGGTCGACCCCGACGACTACGTGGCGCTCGTGGTCCCCGGCGGCCGGGCACCCGAATACCTCCGCAACGACGCGGACCTGCGCACGATCCTCTCGGCGTTCTTCGACACGGACCGCCCGGTGGCCCAGATCTGCCACGGTCCGCTGATGACGGCCGCGGTCGGCGCGCTCAAGGACCGCCGGGTCACCGCCTATCCCGCGCTGGAGCCGGACATGGGGACGGCCGGAGCGTCCTTCGAGGACACCGAGGTCGTGGTGGACGGCACCCTGGTCTCGTCCCGCGCCTGGCCGGACCACTCGGCGTGGATGCGCGCGTTCCTGACCGTGCTCCGGTCGAAGGCGCCGGTGAGCTGAGCGCGGAGCCCGGGGCGGACCGCCGCCGCGCCGGCTACTGCCCGCCGAACTGCTCGGCCAGGGCGATGGCCTCGGACAGGGTGTCCACGACGGGCACCCCGGCGGCCTCCAGGCTGGCCCGGCTGTGCGACCCGCCCGTGTACAGCACCGCCCTGGCGCCGACGTGGGCGGCGGCCACCGCGTCGTCCACGGCGTCGCCTATGACCACGGTGTGCTGCGGGGATATCCCGTCCAGGGCCGCGAAGTGCCGCTCCATGTACTCCGCCTTGCTGCCGCCGGAGGGGCCGGTGCGCCCGTCGACGCGGACGAAGTGGCGCTCGATGCCGTAGCCGCGCACGACGGGCAGCAGCTCCTCGTGCCGGTACATGCTCATGATCGACTGGCTGCGGCCGGTCAGCTGCCACTGGGCGAGCAGCTCGGCGGCCCCCGCGGTCAGCCCACAGGCGTCGCGCTGCTGCGTGTAGTGGCGGTGGAAGACGCCGTCCATCCGCTCCCACTCGGCGTCCGTGGGCAGCCGGCCCATCAGCCGCTCGTAGAAACGGGGTATCGGGATGCAGTACATCTCCCGGTACTGCTCGACCGTGATCGGCGCCAGGCCGACCTCGCCGAACGCGGCATTCGTCGCACCGACGACCGCGGTGTTGTCGTCGAGCAGCGTGCCGTTCCAGTCCCAGACCAGATGCGTGCGGTGATTCCCGTTCGTACCCATATCGAGAAAAATACCCGCCGCCACCGACAACCGAACAACGCCCGAACAAACCACGCGGTCAGCGGGTCATCGGCTCAGCGGGTCAGCCGATCAGGTTCGGGATCTCCTGCACCCCGAACCACAGCAGCTCGTGGTCCTCGGCGCCGTCGACGGTGAACTGCGCGTCGTCGTCCCCCAGATCCGCCGCCCCCAGCGCGGCGGCGGCCGCCGTGACGTCCTTGTCCGCCTCGTCCGCGTCGACGTGCACCGCAGCGGCGGCGGTCAGCGCCACGGCGGAGGCGATGGTGACCTCACCGAGCGAGGAGCCGTCCAGGAGGGGGGCCGGATCGGCGACCGCGGCCCCGTCCGGCACGTCGACGGCGACGACGACCCGGCGGCGGGCCGCCCCCGGGTCCCCGGCGATCAGCCGCAGCGACGCGGACGCGGCCCGGGTGAGCGCCGCGTACTCCAGCTCCTCGATGTCGTCGGAGACGTACCACTCCCGCAGCGCGGGGGTCACCGCGTAGGCGGTCAGCGGGCCGGGACCGACTTCGCCGGCCCGGTGCGCCGCTGCGAGACCGGCGAGGGTCAGGGGTACGTACACGCGCATCGCTGGGCCGCTTTCGTAGTCGGAAACGCCCTCAGGATACGTGCGACGTCCCCCTTTGGGGTTACGCGTGGGGCCCCGGGCCCGTCCACCCGGCGACCGTTCCTCACCCTGCCCGGCCCGTCCCCGGCCTCCGCCCCGGGCCGGGTCCGCCACCCGGATAGGTGAAACGAGGCCCCCGCACCACCGGCCGCACCGACGCTTGCGGCCGCCTCCGCCGCCCCCGTAGAAGATCCCCAGCAGAAGTTACCGCCCGGTACTTGTCCGGGCCTCTGACAGCACGGGGGCTACAGCGATGACCATGAACAGGACCCGGCCCGGCGGACGCCACGACGCGCGCAGGCCCGAATCCGTACCCGCACAGCGCCGCCGGGCGGCCCAGTGGGGGCGGCCCCACCACTGGTTCGCGGAACGGCTGCTGGCCGTCCTCAGCGGCCAGCGCCCCGTCCACTGGATGCTCGGCCACACCATCGGCGAGGCCTACGACCAGCTCGCCGAACTGGCCCCGGCCACCCCGCTGAGGAGCCGAGGTGCCCGCCCGGTCATCCGCATGTGCCGAGGCGCCCAGCCGGCCCCCGGCGTGGTGGAGGCCTGCGCGAGCATCGCGGCGGGCGAACAGGTACGCGCGATGGCGTTCCGCCTGGAACAGGGCCCGGACCACCGCTGGCGCTGCGCGGCGGTCGAACTCGGCAACACCCCCATCCGCCACCCCTGACCCAGGAGACAGCCCAACAGCCCCACTCACAGCCTCCGCCCCTGTTCCTGACCGCCGGAGGCCCGTCCCGGCCCAGGGGGCCCGTTCCCGCCCCTCGGAGCCACGGGCCCCGTTCCCGGCCCACCTGAGGCCCACACCCACCCCCAACGCCCTCACCACCCCTCCCCGGGGCCCTCCCGACCCTTCCAGGCGCTCCGGGAAGGGAGCCCTCCCGGCTCCACCTGGAGAGGCCCCGCCCGGCCCTCCCAGGGCGTACCCGCCGGCAGCCCGCGGTGCACGGCCGGATCGAGGGCGACGATCACGGTGACCTGGTGCCGTACGAAGGCGAGGACATGGTCCCCCGCGGCGCCCCGGCCCCTTCCCCTGCCCACCTTCTTCCTGCCCCCGGAGGTCTCCTCTCCGAGCCCTGCCCCGGCCCTTCTCCGATCCCCGCCCCATCCCCTCTCCGAGCCCCACCCCGGCCCCCTCCCAGCCCCTCCGGCGCTTGAGGAGCGGGGTCCGGGGCGGAGCCCCGGTTACGGGAAGGGGCGGGGAGGGGAACAGCCCCGCGCAGCGCCCACCCACCCACCAACCCCCACACCCGCACCCACACCCACACCCACACCCACCCCACAAAACAACCGGGGCCGGACACCCAACGGCATCCGACCCCGGCCACAAACCAACCACTCAGCGCACGCTACTTCTTACGGCGCCGCCCACCCCCACCGCTCTTCTGCGCCTTGCGCCGCTCCGCCCGAGTAAGCCCATCGGACTCCCCGGCCCCGGCACCCGCACCCGCACCACTGGAGAAGTCACCCTCGACAACCCCGCCCTCCCCGTCCACCGTGGGAGCGGAGAAGTGCAGCCGGTCCGGCCGCTGCGGAGCGTCGAGCCCCTTCGCCCGGATCTCCGGACGAGCCGCCGGCACCGCGTCCTCCTTGGACAGCGACGTCGCGTCCTGGACCGGAACCTCCTCGACCTGCTGCTCGACCTGGACCTCCAGGTTGAACAGATAGCCGACGGACTCCTCCTTGATGCCCTCCATCATGGCGTTGAACATGTCGAAGCCCTCGCGCTGGTACTCCACCAGCGGGTCCTTCTGCGCCATGGCCCGCAGCCCGATGCCCTCCTGGAGATAGTCCATCTCGTAGAGGTGCTCACGCCACTTGCGGTCCAGCACGGACAGCACCACACGCCGCTCCAGCTCACGCATGATGTCGGAGCCGAGCGTCTTCTCCCGCTCGTCGTACTGCTCGTGGATGTCGTCCTTGACCGACTCGGCGATGAACTCGGCCGTGACACCGGCCAGGTCCCCGGCCGCGTCCTCCAGCTCGGCGACCGTGACCTTCACCGGGTAGAGCTGCTTGAAGGCGCCCCACAGCCGGTCGAGGTCCCACTCCTCGGCGAACCCCTCCGCCGTCTCCTGGCGGATGTAGTCGTCGATCGTGTCGTCCATGAAGTGGCGGATCTGCTCCTGCAGGTCCTCGCCCTCCAGGACCCGGCGCCGCTCGCCGTAGATGACCTCACGCTGGCGGTTGAGCACCTCGTCGTACTTCAGGACGTTCTTACGCGTCTCGAAGTTCTGCTGCTCGACCTGCGACTGCGCCGAGGCGATCGCCCGCGTCACCATCTTGTTCTCGATCGGCACATCGTCCGGCACGTTGGCCATCGACATGACGCGCTCGACCATCTGGGCCTTGAACAGGCGCATCAGGTCGTCGCCGAGCGACAGGTAGAAGCGGGACTCGCCGGGGTCGCCCTGACGGCCGGAACGACCGCGCAGCTGATTGTCGATACGACGCGACTCGTGCCGCTCCGTACCGAGGACGTACAGCCCGCCGAGCTCCTTGACCTCCTCGAACTCCGCCTTCACCGCCTGCTCGGCCTTCTCCAGGGCGGCGGGCAGCGCGGCCGCCCACTCCTCGACGTGCTCCACCGGGTCGAGGCCGCGCTGCCGCAGCTCCGCCTCGGCGAGGTCGTCCGGGTTGCCGCCCAGCTTGATGTCCGTACCGCGGCCGGCCATGTTCGTCGCGACCGTGACCGCGCCCTTGCGGCCGGCCTGGGCGACGATCGTCGCCTCACGGTCGTGCTGCTTGGCGTTGAGGACCTCGTGCTGCACCCCGCGCTTGGAGAGCTGCTGCGAGAGGTACTCGGACTTCTCGACCGAGGTCGTGCCGACCAGGATCGGCTGGCCCTTCTCGTGCTTCTCCGCGATGTCGTCGACGACGGCGGCGAACTTCGCGACCTCGGTGCGGTAGATCAGGTCCGACTGGTCCGCCCGGACCATCGGCCGGTTGGTCGGGATCGGCACCACGCCGAGCTTGTAGATCTGGTGGAACTCGGCGGCCTCGGTCATCGCCGTACCGGTCATGCCGGAGAGCTTGCCGTAGAGGCGGAAGAAGTTCTGCAGGGTGATCGTGGCGAGCGTCTGGTTCTCGTCCTTGATGTCCACCCCTTCCTTCGCCTCGATCGCCTGGTGCATGCCCTCGTTGTAGCGGCGGCCGGCGAGGATACGGCCGGTGTGCTCGTCGACGATCATGACTTCGCCGTCGATGACGACGTAGTCCTTGTCCTTCTTGAAGAGTTCCTTGGCCTTGATGGCGTTGTTGAGGTACCCGACGAGGGGGGTGTTCACCGACTCGTAGAGGTTCTCGATGCCGAGCCAGTCCTCGACCTTCGCGACACCGGGCTCATGGATCGCCACGGTCCGCTTCTTCTCGTCGACCTCGTAGTCGCCGGTCTCCTCGATGCCCTTGAGCGGGTTGCCCGCCTCGCCCTTGGTCAGCCGGGTGACCAGCTTGGCGAAGTCGCCGTACCACTTGGTGGCCTGGTCGGCGGGGCCGGAGATGATCAGCGGCGTACGGGCCTCGTCGACCAGGATCGAGTCGACCTCGTCGACGATCGCGAAGTTGTGACCGCGCTGGACGAGCTCGTCCTGCGACCACGCCATGTTGTCGCGGAGGTAGTCGAAGCCGAACTCGTTGTTCGTGCCGTACGTGATGTCGCAGGCGTACTGCTCACGGCGCTGGGCCGGCGTCATGTTGGCGATGATGCAGCCGACGGTCAGCCCGAGGAACTTGTGGACCCGGCCCATCAGCTCCGAGTCGCGCTCGGCCAGATAGTCGTTGACCGTGATCAGGTGGACGCCCTTGCCCGAGAGCGCGTTGAGATACGCGGGCAGGGTGCCGACGAGGGTCTTGCCCTCGCCGGTCTTCATCTCGGCCACGTAGCCGAGGTGCAGGGCTGCGCCGCCCATCATCTGGACGTCGTAGTGGCGCTGTCCGAGGACACGCTTGGCGGCCTCACGGACCGTCGCGAATGCCTCGGGAAGCAGGTCGTCCAGGCTCTCGCCGTCCGCGTACCGTTCCTTGTACTCGTCGGTGAGCGCCCGCAGCTCGGCGTCGGAGAGGTTGACGAAGTCCTCTTCGATGGAGCTGACCTGGTCCGCGATGCGGTGCAGTTTGCGCAGGATCTTGCCTTCGCCTGCACGCATGAGCTTGTTGAAGACGGACACTGAGGCTGGTCTCCTTGCCGGTCGGGCCTGGCACTGGGTCGTGTTATGGACTCTGGCGCGGGCACGGCAGGTGGGCCCCACCGCAACGGCCATCGTAAGCGAGGACCCCGCTGCGCCGGGAGGGCTGCCACCGCGTTGACCCCGCGGTGCCCTTCCGAGTCAACGGACGAAGGGCGCCGAAGGTGCCGGGAAGCCCGAAAAGTGCTCGCGCAGCGCCCGCTCCCTTCGCAGAATCCGTGTATGGAGCCGATCACTCTCACCACCGACCGCCTGCTGCTCCGCCCCTTCGCCCCGGGCGACGAGGACGAGGTCCACGCCGCCTGCCAGGATCCGGAGATCCAGCGCTGGACGGTGATCCCCTCCCCGTACCGCCGTACCGACGCGGAGGTCTTCACCCGGCAGTTCTCGCCGGGCGGCTGGCAGGACGACTCCGCGTACAACTTCGCCGTGGTGCTGCGCGAGGGCGGGGCGCTGGCCGGCGCGGTCGGCATCCACCGGCTCGGGGTGCCGGACACGTACGAGATCGGGTTCTGGACCGCCCCGGACCACCGGGGGTTCGGCTACACGACGGAGGCCGTGGTCCGGGCCGCCCACTGGACCTTCACCGCGCTCGGCGGCGACCGCCTGGAGTGGCGCGCCGAGACCGGGAACGTCCCCTCCCGGGCCGTCGCCCTGCGGGCGGGCTTCCGGATGGAGGGCGAACGCCGCTCCGGGCTGCTGAACAAGGGGGTGCGACGCGATACGTGGACGGCCGCCCTGCTCCCGTCCGACCTCGGGCTGCCCGGCAGCCGTCCCTATCTGCCGTCGGCGGGCCCCGCCCGGCCCTGAGCGTCCCCGTTCCCGGCCGGGATGTCAGTGCCGCACTCTAGGGTTCGAGACATGACGTCTGTGCAGCCTCCCGCAGCCGAACTCTCCGCCGACCAGGCACGCAGGATCGCCCTGCGCGCACAGGGCTTCCTGGGCGCACCGGACCGCCGGGCCGGGGTGCCCGGGGTGCTGCGGCACCTGGGCGCCGTGCAGCTGGACACGATCTCGGTGCTCGCCCGCTCGCACGAGCTCATTCCGTACGCCCGCCTGGGCGCCGTCGGCCGGCGCACGGTGGAGGAGGCGTACTGGTCGGGCGGTCGCGCCTTCGAGTACTGGTCGCACGCGGCGTGCATCCTGCCGGTCGAGGAGTGGCCGCACTTCGCGTTCCGGCGCCGCGCCTACCGCGCTCGGCCGCAGTGGCACCACGACCTGCCGGACGGGGTGTACGACACCGTCATCAAGCAGCTGACCGCCGAGGGCCCGCTGACGGCGACGGAGCTGGGCGGCGCGAAGAACGGCGGGGAGTGGTGGGACTGGTCGGCGTCGAAGGTGGCCGTCGAGCGGGCCCTGATGTACGGCGAGGTGGTGTGCACCGAGCGGCGCGGCTGGAAGCGGGTCTACGACCTCGCGGAGCGCGCTCTGCCCGACTCCGTGCTGCACGACGACCTGGACGACGCGGAGTGCCTGCGCCGACTGGTGGCGCTCGCCGGCCAGTCGCTGGGCGTCGGCACCCGTGCGGACATCGCCGACTACCACCGCCTCAAGGGCGAGCAGTTCGACGCCGTGGTCGCGGACTCCGGGCTGGTGCCGGTCACGGTGCAGGGCTGGGCGAAGCCGGCCTGGGCGGATCCGGCGGCGCTGGCCGCCGAGCCGCGCGGCCGGCACCGGACGACGCTGCTGTCGCCCTTCGACTCACTGGTCTGGGAGCGGGCCCGCACCGAGCGGATCTTCGGCTTCACGCACCGCCTGGAGGCGTACGTCCCCAAGCCGAAGCGGATCCACGGCTATTTCGCGATGCCCCTGCTGGCGGGCGGGAAGCTGCAGGGCCGGGTCGACCCGGCCCGGGACGGCAGCACGCTGATCGCCCGGCAGGTGTCCCTGGCGGGCGCCAAGGCGGTGGCACCGATGGCGGAGGCGCTGGCGGAGGCGGCTTCCTGGGTGGGCTGCACGGACGTCCGGCTTGAGCGGGTGGACGCGCCGGAGCTGCGCGAGCCGCTGGCACGGGAAATCGCCCGCGTCCTGGCGTAGGAGCGGTTCCGCCGGTCACCTGATCTCGAGGATCTTCTCCCGCATGGCATAGACCACGGCTTCCATCCGGGAGTGCAGCTGGAGCTTCTCCAGAATGTTGCGGACGTGGTTCTTCACGGTGTTCTCGGAAATGAAGAGTTCCTTCGCGATATCCCGGTTATTCATGCCTGTGGCAACCAGTTTGAGGACTTCCAGCTCACGCTCGGTGAGCCGGGGCGCCGGTACCAGCCGGCGCTCGTCGGTCCGCTGGATCATCGACTTGAACTCGGTGAGCAGCTTGGAAGCCATGGACGGACTGATCTGGGACTGGCCGTCGGCGACTGCGCGAATCGCGGTGGCCACCTCGTCCGTGGAGATCTCCTTGAGGAGATAGCCGGTGGCGCCCGCCTTGATGGCGTCGTAGAGGTCGGCCTCCTCGTCGCTGATCGTCAGCATGATGATCTTCGCGCTGGGTGCCACCTCCTTGATGGAGGTGCAGGCCTCGATACCGCCCCGCTTGGGCATCCGTACGTCCATCAGCACGATGTCCGGCAGCAGGTCGGCGGCCTTGTCGACGGCCTCCGCCCCGTCCCCCGCCTCGCCGACGACCTGGATGTCCTCCTCCTGCGCGAGGACGATCTCCAGACCTCTGCGGAAGAGGGCGTGGTCGTCTACGACGAGGACCCGGATCGGTTCCTTGCGGGAACCGCTGTCCTCGTCCCTGCCGGTATGAGCACCGGCGGCATCGTCGGCGTCATTCGCGTCACGCACGGGCCCGAAGGCGTCCGCCATCGTTCCTCCCCCTGAAGGCCATGGCCTGAAGTTCACAAACGGTCCGCCAACGGCAGTTCACAGAGCACCGATTGGCTTGGGCCGCCATGATTTCATGCCTGGACGTCCAAGCGGTGATTCCGTGGTGGCACGCGGGTGCCCCTGGGGGCGCACAGACGCTCCAGGGGCACCACTCCGTGGTCGCGTCAGCCGCCGAGCGCACCGCCCGCGCCGCCCGCCTCGTCGGCGGCCAGCGGGTCGGTCCTCAGGTGGATGACCCCGTAGTCGTAGGCGTGTCGCCGGTAGACGACACTGGGCTCCTTCGTGTCGGAGTCGACGAACAGATAGAAGTCGTGTCCGACCAGCTCCATCTCGTAGAGGGCCTGGTCGAGCGACATGGGTGCCGCGACGTGCGTCTTCTCGCGCATCACCAGCGGTCCTTCGCCCTGTACCTCGAGCGAACCGATCCTGGTGGTGGGTACGGGCTGTGCCGTCTCGTCGGCGATCAGCTCGCCGTCACCGTTGAACGACGCCGCGTCCGGCACCGTTTCACCGACCTCCGCAGCGGTAATGCGGCCGGAACCGCGGCGGCTGTAGCGCTTGTCGTGCTGCTTGCGCAGCCGCGCCTCCAGCTTGCCGGTGGCCAGGTCCAGCGCTGCGTACGGGTCGCCTGCGGCCGCTTCCGCCCTGATGACCGGTCCACGCGAGCGGAGCGTGATCTCCACCCGGTCGGAACGGTCCGCCTGACGAGGATTCGGCTCCTTGGACACCTCCACGTCGAGGCTGATCACCTTGCCGTCGAACTTCTGGATCTTGTCCAGCTTCAGCTTCTCGGCCACGTGCTTGCGGAACCGCTCGGGCACCTCGGTCTTGCGGCCCTTGACGACGATGTCCACGCAGAACTCCGTTCCCGGATCGCTCCGCTCGGTGGCGGAGCATCTCCCTTTTGCACCAGGCCCCGGTAGTGGCCGGGGCCGCGGACTCGGTGACTTCCACCTCCTCCTCCCCCGTCGGCAAGGACTCCACCCCACCGAATTTCCGTTTTCCGGACTACTGGTGGGTTGCCTGCCCGAAACCTGGTGGTGCATTCGTCGAGGTCCGGCATTCACCATTCCTCACAACCGAACATAGCCTGCTGGGCCGGATGTCGGCACCCGCTACTCGCACGTACCTCCGTTCAGGTCTTTTTACCCACTCACTACCTGCAACGATGCAAGTTCACTTCCAGTTCCGGTTTATTTCGAAGGCAGACGGAGATGCTGCGACAACAGCCGCGTGACGCACCGCAGGACCGGCGTGTTCCCGTCCGCCCGCCGCGCCGATCGCCCGCGCCGCCTCGGCCAGCGAGGCCCCCGTCGTCAGCAGGTCGTCCACCAGCACCACCCGCCCGGCGCCGAGCAGTCGCCGGCCCCCGGCCGCGACGGTGAGCGCGCCCGCCAGATTGGCCTGGCGCTCCCGGGCTCCCAGGCCCGACTGGTCGGCCACCGGCCGCCGTTGCCGCAGCACCGCGGCCACCCGGGCCGGGGTTCCGGTACGCCGCAGATCGGCCGCGGCCGCCAGCGCGATCCGGCGGGCCGGATCATGTCCGCGCGCGGCCACGGACCGACGCGCGGAGGGTACGGGCACCAACAGCAGCGGCCGCCCGTCGGACGGACGCCCCGCCCCGGCCCTCACGGCACCCGCCAGCGCCCTGCCGAGCCCGCCCGCGAGGCCGAGCACCCCGCGCTCCTTGTGGGCCAGCAGCGCCGCACGCACCGCGTTCTCGTAGCCGGCGGCGGCGTGCACCACGGGCAGCCCGGGCGGCTCGGGGTCGGGCCGCACCCGGCGCGGCACCCCGCCGAGGAGCTGTGCGCCGCATTCCGCGCACAGCTCGGTCCGTGGTCTGCCGCAGCCGCCGCAGGCCACCGGCAGGACCAGTCCGGCGATCTCCCGCCACCACTCGCGCATGGCTCCACTGTCCCCGCGCCGCAGCGGCCCGGCCACCCCTGTGGACAACGGGCCCGCTCGGGCAGGACATGGGCCCGGTCAGGAGGTCAGCCCGGGTAGACCAGCGCCGAACCTTCCTTGAGGACCGTCTGCCAGTTGTCTCCGGGCAGCAGCTTCACTATGCCGTCACCGAACGTGTCCGCCATCAGCGGCAGCTGCTCGTCGTCCGCCGCGGCGATGGCCAGCACCTGGTTCACCCCGGGCAGTACGCCCGAGGAGGGCGTCGAGCCGTCCGCCTGCACATAGCGGACCTGCTGCACCCCGCCCTGCTCCTTGCCGACGACCACGAGGCGGCTGCCGCCGGACCAGGACATGGCCGTCACATCGGCGAGCTGCGGCGCGGCCTGCCGCAGGTCGACGACGGAGACCTGCTCCTTGCCCTGCGGCCCGTGCCGCTCGATCCGGCCTATCTTCAGCGTCGTGTGGTCGCCCTGCGTCAGCAGCAGCGCGATGCGCACCCCGTCGGAGGACAGCCGCAGGGCCTTGATCCGGCTGCCGTCCAGGCTCGGCACGGTCACCTCCTGCGGCTTTCCGGTACCACCGGCCAGCCGCAGCAGCCGGGAGTTGCCGGGGTCCCTGTCGGCGACCCAGAGGTCGCCCCGGCCGTCCCAGCTGGGCGCCGTCAGCCGGTCCTTGGTCTTCGCGGCCTTGCTCGTCACCGAGGGCACGGGCAACTGCCCGTCCACGGCGATCGAGGAGACGTACAGCGCGTCCTCGTGCTGCGAGAGCGCCGCCGCCGTCTGCTCGTCCCGGGCCACTCCGACCGCGCTCACCCGCAGGGAGCCGCTGCCGAACGGTCCGAGGACCGGCTCCGGCTCACCACTGCCCCGGGTGCTTCCCGGAATGCGCTGCACATGGCCCTTGCCGTCGACGAAGTACTGGCTGTCGGGCGCCCCCGACGAGCGGTCGGCGGCGTACTCCTCGGCCTGGTCCGCCCCGAGCACGCACAGCGCCGAACCGTCCGAGCGCTCCAGCTCCACCTGCTCGACACGGGCGGACGTCAGATCGCGCAGGGTGAAGAGCACCTGTGAGGCCATCATCCGGCAGGTGCGCTGCCCGGTCCCGTCGGCCTTCTTGTTCAGCGGGACCTTGAGGACGTTGCGGTCGTCGGGCGACAGGGAGGTGACGCCCGTACGGAGACCGGTGCCTGCGGGGAAGCGTGACTTGACCACCGGCCGCAGCCAGTCGGTCGGCCCCCGCAGAAGGCTGCGCACCGCCTGCGTCACCGTGTCCATCCCGGTCGCCGGATCCGTGCGGTTGCGGATGTAGACAGGGTCGGCGACCAGCGTGGACTGTGCCTCGGACCGCCCGGTCGCAAAGTAGAACTTGTTGACGGAGCGGTAGAGCCGCTTGAAGTCCGACTGCCCGAGCACCAGGCCGTCCGGCACGACGTCGATGCGCCACTCCTTGCCGTCCGGGCCGTTCTGCCGGACGAGATGCAGTGTGCGCGAGTAGTCGGTCGGGGCGAGCGGCTGGTACGCGTTCTGCTCGTCGACCGTCGCCACCTTCTCGCCGGTCAGGGTGTACGTGACCTCGGTGGCGCCGCGGTCGTCGTCGTGGAACGGGCGGTCGCTCCGGTTCGGCGCCTTGGCCAGCACCGTGGTGTTGGCGCCCGGCTTCCAGTTGCTCGACGCCTCCTTGGTGAGGTACTTCCGCGTCGTCCGGAAATCGGAGTCGTCGCTGGTCATCGACTCCAGGAAGCCGTCGACCACCTCGTTCGGAGTGGCACCGTCACGCGGCGCGACCGCGTACACCTGCACCTGGGAGTCACCGGGCTGCGAGGCGTCGACGGCCTTCACGTCCCCGGTGACGGGCATCGAGCCGCAGGCGGAGAGCAGCAGCCCGCCGCATCCGAGCAGCACGGTCAGCCCCGCCGCACGTCCACGGCCGCCCTGACGACGGTCAGTGCCCACGAGTCGTGTCCTCCTGCCCCGGATCCTGCCCCGGAGAGTCGTTGTGGCTGCCGGACCGCTCCTCGGCGGGGCGCGGCACCACGCGTGCGCCGTTGCCCGGCAGGGCGGCCGGATGCACCGAGGCCGGTGCGGTCCTGGCGGGCACGGGGGCCCGGGCCGGGACCGGCAGCGGCGAACGGCTCGTCCCGGCCGGCTGGGAGGGCACGGCCATCAGCCGGTGCTCACTGCCCGTGTCGGGGGCGGCGGCCCGCTCCCGGTTCTCCCGGTTGCGGCGCGAGTCCTCGGGCTCCAGCGGTATCGGCGAACCGCGCAGCGGCTCGTCCGCCGTACGCGGCAGCGTCAGCCGGAACTGCGAGCCCCCGCCGGGCTCGCCCCAGGCCTGCAGCCAGCCGCCGTGCAGCCGTGCGTCCTCGACGGCGATGGACAGCCCGAGGCCGGTGCCTCCGGTCGTCCGTGCGCGGGCCGGGTCGGCCCGCCAGAAGCGGTTGAACACGCGGGTGGCCTCGCCGGGCTTCAGCCCCACGCCGTAGTCGCGGACGGCCACGGCGACGGCTCCGCCGGCCACGCCCATCCGCACCACGACATCGCGTCCCTCGCCGTGCTCGACGGCGTTGACGACCAGGTTGCGCAGGACCCGCTCGACGCGTCGCGCGTCGGCCTCGGCGATCACGGGCTGCTCGTCGCCGACCACGCGGATCCGGGTGCCCTTGCGCTCGGCCAGCGGCTCGGCGCCGCCGATCACCCGGCGCACGACCTGCCGGAGGTCTATCGGCTCCGCCTCCAGCGCGGCGGCGCCCGCGTCGAAGCGGCTGATCTCCAGCAGATCGGAGAGCAGCGACTCGAACCGGTCGAGCTGGTCCCCCAGCAGCTCGGCGGAGCGTGCGGTCACGGGGTCGAAGTCGACGCGCGCCTCATGGATGACGTCCGCGGCCATCCGTACCGTCGTCAGCGGGGTCCGCAGCTCGTGCGAGACGTCCGAGACGAAGCGCCGCTGCATCCGGGAGAGCTCCTCCAGCTGCTGGATCTTCAGCTGGAGGTTCTGCGCCATCTTGTTGAAGGCCTCACCGAGCCGGGCGATGTCGTCCTCGCCGGTGACCTTCATCCGCTCCTGGAGCCGGCCGGCGGAGAGCCGTTCGGCGATGCCCGCCGCCATGCGTACGGGAGTGACGACCTGGCGCACCACGAACCACGCGATGGCGCCCAGCAGGACCACCACGAACAGCCCGGCGGTCGCCAGCGTGCCCTTGACCAGGGTCAGGGACTTCTCCTCCTGCGTCAGCGGGAAGACGTAGTAGAGCTGGTACGGATTGCGGTCGATGTCGTAGAGGCGCTTGCCGACGATGAGGCCGGGCTGCGACTCCTGCCCGTTCGCGTACTGGATCAGGGAGTACGTCTGGAACGCTCCCGGGCCCTTGTTCACCGACTCACGCAGGCTCTGCGGAATGCTCGCGGCCTCGACACTGCCCGAGCCGCGTGGCGCACGGGAGCCCTCGTCGGCGCTGAGCGCCACCACGTTGAAGGCGTTCTTCCCGCCACTGGCGAGCTGGTCGACGAGCTCGGTGCGCCAGGAGTTGTTGGCCGTCGTGCCGTCCGCCGCGTCATCGCCCTGGCCGGTGGGGGACAGCGGAGCGTTGGCCTTCTCCTGGGCAGCGGCGAACCCGCCCGCCGCCTGGGTCTGGGCGGCCTTGCCCTTCGCGTCCAGCAGGCCGTTGCGCACCTGTCCGATCACGACGAGTCCGAGCAGCAGCACCACACCGAGCGACATCAGCAGCGTGCCGGCGACGACCCGCAGCTGAAGATTGCGCCGCCACAGCCGCACGGCGGGCAGCAGCGGACGCCGCACCCAGCGCATCAGCAACCGGGGCAGCGGCCCGCCGGGCGCCCGGTCCTGGAACAACCGGCCGCCCTGCAGGAACCTCTCGACCGGAGACGACGTGTGCCCTGAACCGGCAGCCCGCTCCGCACGGACTCCCGGCTCCCCGGGCTTCGGAGCAGTGCTACCCAGGGACATGTCAGCTCGGTCCGGCCTTGTAACCGACACCTCGGACGGTCACCACGATCTCCGGCCGCTCCGGGTCCTTCTCGACCTTGGAGCGGAGCCGCTGGACATGCACGTTCACCAGCCGGGTGTCGGCGGCGTGACGGTATCCCCAGACCTGCTCGAGGAGCACCTCACGGGTGAAGACCTGCCACGGCTTACGGGCGAGCGCGACCAGCAGGTCGAACTCCAGCGGGGTCAGGGCGATGGACTGCCCGTCCCGCTTCACCGAGTGTCCGGCCACGTCTATGACCAGGTCACCGATGGTGAGCTGCTCGGGCGCCGGCTCCTCGGACCTCCGCAGACGTGCCCTGATCCGGGCAACCAACTCCTTAGGTTTGAACGGCTTGACGATGTAGTCGTCGGCCCCGGACTCCAGGCCCACCACCACGTCAACCGTGTCGCTCTTGGCAGTGAGCATGACGATCGGCACGCCTGACTCGGCCCTGATCAGCCTGCAGACCTCGATGCCGTCCCTACCGGGCAGCATGAGATCCAGCAGGACCAGGTCCGGCTTTGCCTCACGAAATGCAGCAAGTGCCTTGTCGCCGTCCGCTACGAACGACGGCTCGAACCCCTCACCACGCAGCACAATCCCGAGCATCTCGGCCAGTGCGGTGTCGTCGTCGACGACAAGGACGCGTCCCTTCATAAACGACATCATCCCATTAGCTAATCGTTACCTGCGATGATCTGGCACACAGCTCTGCCAGTCCGACCCCCGTGACCGGGGAGATTACGCCCTCCTCCGTGACGATCGCCGTGACGAGCTCCGGCGGCGTGATGTCGAAGGCGGGGTTGTACGACGGTGTCCCGACCGGGGCCACGAGCACTCCGCCCGTTGCCCCGTCCGCCGCCCCGCGCTGCCCGAATGTGAGCTCGGTCACTTCTCGCCCCGAGCGCTGCTCCACGGTGATCGACGCCCCGTCCGCGGTGCGCAGATCCACGGTCGTGGTCGGCGCCACCACAATGAACGGTACGTGGTGGTACTTGGCGAGGACCGCCAGCGGATAGCTGCCGACCTTGTTGGCCACGGAACCGTCCGCGGCGATGCGGTCCGCTCCGATGAGCACCGCGTCCACCTCCCCCGAGGCGAACAGCGACCCCGCCGCGTTGTCCGTGAGCAGGCTGTACGGCATTCCGGCCCGCGCCGCCTCGTACGCGGTGAGCCGGGCGCCCTGGAGCAGCGGGCGGGTCTCGTCCACCCACAGCCGCCGGAGCCGGCCCGCCCGGTGCGCGCCGAGCGCCACCGCGAAGGCCGTGCCCTCACCCCCGGAGACAAGCGCACCGGTGTTGCAGTGGGTCAGCAGCTGATGGGTCCCGCCCGGGAGCAGCTCGTCCAGCAGCGCCAGACCGAACCGGGCCATCCGCTCACTGGCCGCCGCGTCCTCCCGGTGCAGCGCCCTGGCCTCCTCCAGCGCCACGGCAGCGGCCCGCTCCTCGTCGGCCCCCCTCTCGACGGCCGCCCAGTACGCCGCGGCGGCCCGCCGCACGCCGTACCCGAGGTTCACCGCGGTGGGCCGCGCCTGCTCCAGCAGCTCCGCGGCCTCCGCCACGTCATAGCCCCGAGCGGCGGCGAGGGCCACGCCGTAGGCACCCGCGATGCCCAGCAGCGGTGCTCCGCGCACCGCCAGGGTCCGGATCGCCTCGACCAGCGCCGGCACATCGGTGCACACCAGCTCGGCCTCCTCCGCAGGCAGCCGCGTCTGGTCGAGGAGCACCAGCACAGGGCCTTCCGGGGGCTCGTCCCAGCGAAGTACGGAAAGCGCGGCGGGTTCGCTGCCCACCGGTGGTTGCGCGTCCTGATCAGCCATCCGCCCAGTCTGCCCGGTGACCCACCCGGACATGAAGGAACGAAGGAGATACATCGCCAGGCCCGGACGGGTGCAACGCGTGGCACGATGGCTGCCAACCTGCCGCCCCGATGTGCGGACAGGACCGTGAAGGAGCGAGCATGAACGACACTCCGGGCTGGGCCTCGCCCGGATCTGCCCCCTCCGACGGCTCGGAGGCGGGAGTCCCCCGGCCCTCCGAACCCGTCGACGGCAGCGGACCTGCGGGGAACTGGTCCGCCTCGCAGCCGCCCGCAGGGCAGTGGTCCCCGCCGAGCAACGCCGGAACCGGCCCCGGCGCGCCCCCACCCCGCCCCGTCTGGGGCGGCGCCCCGCAGGGCCCGGGCTGGGGCCACCCGCCGGCCGCGGCGAAGCCGGGTGTCATCCCGCTCCGCCCGCTGGGCGTCGGCGAGATCCTGGACGGTGCCGTCTCCACCATGCGCGCCCACTGGCGCACGGTCCTCGGCATCAGCCTCACGGTCTCGGTGATCGCCCAGGTCGCCATCCTGCTCGTCCAGCGTTACCTGCTGCCGGAACCGCCCACGATCGACCGGAACGCCACCGGCTCGGAGGCGCTGCGCCAGACCGCCGAGTCGCTCCGCGCCAGCCTCCTCAACGACACCCCGCCCCTGCTGATCTCGATGCTGGCCACGATCTTCACCACGGCGGTGCTGACCGTGGTGATCAGCCGCTCGGTGCTCGGCCGTCCCGTCACGCTCGCGGACGCCTGGGCCGAGGCCCGGCCCAGACTGCTCCCGCTGCTGGGTCTGACGCTCCTGCTGGCCGTCATCGCCGCGGCGATCATGACAGCGGGCATCCTCCCGGGCTTCCTGATCGGCGACACGGCGGGGGTCGGGCTCGCCTTCATCGGCCTGCTTGTCGCGGGGTGCGTGTTCATCTGGCTGATGGTGCGCTTCTGCCTCGCCTCCCCCGCGCTGATGCTGGAGCGCCAGTCGATCACCGCGTCGATGCGCCGCTCCGCGAAGCTGGTGCGCGGCGCCTGGTGGCGGACGTTCGGCATCCTCGCGCTGACCTGGCTGCTGACGGCCATCGTGGCCCTGATCGTCGCCATTCCGTTCGGCCTCATCGCCGTGCTGGTCGACGACGGCAGTCTGAGCTCCTTCCTCACCGAGGGCGCCGGCGGCTTCGGCTGGCCGTTCCTCATCATCTCCGCCGTCGGGGACGTGATCGTCGCGACGATCACGTATCCGCTGTCCGCCGGTGTGGTGGCCCTGCTCTACGTCGACCAGCGCATCCGACGCGAGGCACTGGACCTCGAACTCGCCAGGGCAGCGGGACTGCCGGGCTACGACAACAGGAGCTGACACCGTGTCGGGGGCGGGGGCCACGACGGCAGCACGACTGCTGATCCGGGCGAGCGGCGAGGCACCACCGGTGGGCACCCCTCGGGTGCCGGCCCGGGAGGCGGCCAGGCGCGAGCTGTCCAAGGGGATGTACCACGAGAACGATCCGAGCCCCTTCAGCCGTGCCCTGGACCACCTCTGGACCTGGATCGGTGACCTCCTCTCGTCGGCCTCCGGTGCCGCACCCGGCGGACCGGTCGGACTGATCGTGCTCGCCCTGATCGTCATAGCCCTGGCCGCCGCCCTCTGGTGGCGGCTGGGCACCCCGCAGGGCAGCCTCCGGACCGCTGCCGACGCCCTCTTCGACGAAGGCCCCCGCAGCACCGACGAGCACCGTGCCGACGCCGAGGCCCACGCCGCCGCCGGCCGCTGGAACCAGGCCGTCCAGGAACGAATGCGCGCCATCGTCCGCTCCCTCGAAGAACGCGCCCTGCTGGACCCCCGCCCGGGGCGGACCGCCGACGAAGCCGCCACGGAGGCGGGCCGGGTCCTCCCCGCACAGGCCACCCGCCTGCGCGCGGCAGCCCGGGAGTTCGACGACGTCACATACGGCGGCCGCACCGCCGGGCAGTCCTCGTATCTGTCCCTGCTCGAACTGGACCTCGCACTCGAGGCCGCCACACCGCAGCTGACCGGCACGCTCCGGGGAGCCGCCGAATGACCGCGGTCACCACCCGCTCGACCTCGTCGTCCCCCACACCCCGCCAGATCTGGCTGCGCACCCGCGGACTGCTGCTCGCCGTCCTCCTGCTCGTCGTGGCCGCGATCACCCTGGCGGCCACCCGGTCCGGTGATCACCACGGCCGCCTCGACCCCCGCTCCGCAGACCGCTACGGCAGCAGAGCGGTCGCCGAACTCCTCAAGGACCGGGGAGTCTCCGTCCGCGTCGTGACCACCCTGAAGGCCGCCACCGACGCGGCCGCCACCGACACGACGCTCCTGGTCACCGCCCCCAATCTGCTGACCCCTCACCAGCAGGACGTCCTGCACACCGCGACCACCGGTACGGGCGGCCGCACCGTCCTTCTCGCCCCGGGTCCCACCTCCGTGGACACGCTCGTTCCCGGCCTCCGTGCGGAATCTCCCGCCCCCGTGACCGCGCGAGCCCCTCAGTGCTCCCTGCCCGCCGCCCGGCTGGCCGGCGACGTCGAGACGGGCGGCATCCGCTACGCAACGGACGGCCCATCGGACGATCCCGACGCCCTCGCCTGCTACCCGGCCGACGACCTGCCCTCTCTCCTCCTCCTGCGGCAGCCCGCAGCAGGTGACACCGTCCTCCTCGGCTCCCCCGACTTCCTCTGCAACGACCGTCTCGACCACCAGGGCAATGCCTCCCTGGCCCTTCAACTGCTCGGTTCCCGCCCTCATCTGGTCTGGTACCTCCCCTCGCTCAACGATCCCTCCGCCACCGGCGGCGCCGGGGGCCGGGGCGACCGGTCGGACGGCGACGCCTCGGACGGCGAGCGCAGCTTCCTCGACCTGATCCCCTCGGGCTGGCTGTGGGGCACCCTGCAACTCGCCCTCGCCGCCGTCCTCGCCGCGATCTGGCGATCCCGACGCCTGGGCCCCCTGGTCACCGAACGGCTTCCCGTCGCCATCCGCGCCTCCGAATCCACCGAAGGCCGCGCCCGCCTCAACCGCAGGGCCAACGCCCGCGACCGGGCCGCTTTCTCACTCCGCCGGGCCACCCGAACCCGGCTGGCCCCCCTCGTCGGCGTCCCCCCACAAGACGCCCACTCCCCCGCAACGCTCCTCCCCGCCCTGTCCGCCCGTCTCAGCACGGCCGGCGACGGGCTTCACGAACTGCTCTTCGGCCCGGCCCCGTCCGACGACACCGCTCTCGTACGTCTGGCAGATCAACTCGACTCCCTCGAAAGAGAGGTCCGCACCTCATGAGCGCCCCGCCTCCAGTGCCCGCCGGGTCAACCGGGACCGTCAGCGGAGACGACACAGCCCGCGCCTCCCTGGAAGCGCTGCGCTCCGAGATCGCCAAGGCCGTGGTGGGCCAGGACCCGGCGGTCACCGGACTCGTCGTCGCGCTGCTCTGCCGAGGCCACGTCCTGCTCGAAGGCGTGCCCGGTGTGGCCAAGACCCTGCTGGTCCGCGCCCTCGCCGCCTCCCTCGAACTCGACACCAAACGTGTGCAGTTCACCCCCGACCTGATGCCCAGCGACGTGACCGGGTCCCTTGTCTACGACGCGCGCACCGCAGAGTTCTCCTTCCAGCCGGGGCCGGTCTTCACCAACCTCCTGCTCGCCGACGAGATCAACCGGACGCCCCCGAAAACCCAGGCCTCCCTTCTGGAGGCGATGGAGGAACGTCAGGTCACGGTCGACGGAACGGCCCGTCCCCTGCCCGACCCCTTTCTCGTCGCCGCGACGCAGAACCCCGTCGAGTACGAGGGCACGTACCCGCTTCCCGAGGCTCAACTGGACCGGTTCCTGCTGAAACTGACGGTCCCACTGCCCTCACGCGACGACGAGATCAACGTCCTGACCCGCCATGCCGACGGCTTCAACCCGCGCGATCTGAAAGCGGCGGGCATACGCCCGGTCGCCGGTCCGGCCGATCTGGAAGCCGCTCGCATCGCGGTCGCCAGGACGACCGTCTCCCCCGAGATCGCCGGCTACGTCGTGGATATCTGCAGAGCCACCCGTGATTCCCCCTCGCTCTCCCTCGGTGTATCGCCCCGAGGGGCCACCGCACTGCTCTCCACTGCCAGGGCCTGGGCCTGGCTCACCGGCCGTGACTACGTCACCCCGGACGATGTGAAGGCCCTCGCCCTTCCCACACTCCGACACCGCATCCATCTGCGGCCCGAGGCCGAGATGGAGGGAGTCACCCCCGACTCCGTCATCACCGCAGTGCTCGCCCATGTCCCCGTACCCCGATGAGGCGATGAACCATGGCCCTCACCGGACGGACCGCGCTTCTCGCCGCCCTCGGGTCACTCCCCGTAGGCGTCATAGCTCCGAGCTGGGCCGGCATGCTCGCGGTCAACGCCCCGCTCTCCTTGGCAATTCTCTGCGACTATGCCCTGGCAGCGCCAGTGCGCCCGCTCCAGTTCACTCGATCCGGTGACACAACAGTTCGACTCGGCGAGGGCGCGGAAGTGCAACTCACCGTAGTCAACCCCTCCCGCCGCCGCCTGCGCGCACACCTTCGCGACGCCTGGCCTCCCAGCAGCTGGCTCCCGGGCGCCGAACAGTCCGCGTCCCGCCACAAGTTGGCCGTCCCGTCCGGTGAACGACGGCGCATCACCACGTTTCTCCGTCCCACCCGCCGCGGCGACCGACGGGCCGATCGGATCACCGTCCGCTCGTACGGCCCCCTGGGGCTCGCGGCCCGCCAGGGAAGCCATGACGTGCCGTGGACGGTGCGGGTGCTGCCACCGTTCACGAGCCGCAAGCATCTGCCCTCCCGCCTGGCGAGGCTCCGCGAACTGGACGGCCGCACCAGCGTATTGACCCGCGGCGAGGGGACGGAGTTCGACAGTCTGCGCAACTACGTTCCGGGCGACGACGTGCGCTCGATCGACTGGCGGGCCACCGCCCGCCAGTCCGCTGTCGCCGTGCGGACCTGGCGCCCCGAGCGCGACCGGCACATCCTCGTCGTCCTCGACACCGGCCGCACTTCCGCAGGCCGGGTCGGCAATGTTCCACGACTCGACGCGGCAATGGACGCGACACTCCTGCTCACCGCCCTCGCCACCCGCGCCGGCGACCGTGTCGACCTGCTCGCCTACGACCGGCGCATCCGCGCCCAGGTCCAGGGCAGGGCGCCCGGGGAGGTCCTGTCCGCCATGGTCGACGCGATGGCGCCGCTCGAGCCGGAGCTCGTGGAGACAGATGCCCGAGGCCTCAGCGCCGCAGCGCTGGCCCAGGCACCTCGCCATTCCTTGATCGTCCTTCTGACGAGCCTCGACGCGGCCCCCATCGAGGAGGGACTGCTGCCCCTGCTGCCTCGCCTCACTCAGAAGCACACCGTGCTGCTGGCGTCCGTGAGCGACCCCCATGTCGAGGACATGGTGCGCGCACGCGGCACAGTGGACGCGATCTACGAGGCGGCTGCCGGAGCCCAGGCCCAGGCGCGTCGACGACACACCGCGGATCAGCTCCAGCGCCACGGGGTGGTTGTTGTCGACGCCACACCGGACAACCTCGCGCCGGCACTCGCCGACACCTACCTGGCCCTCAAGGCTGCGGGCCGCCTATGAGAACGGCGGGGGCCGGGAGAAACGGTCCCGGAACGCAGAAAAGCCCCGTGCCACAAGGGCACGGGGCTCTTCCACAAAAGGAGTTCGGCGGCGTCCTACTCTCCCACAGGGTCCCCCCTGCAGTACCATCGGCGCTGAAAGGCTTAGCTTCCGGGTTCGGAATGTAACCGGGCGTTTCCCTAACGCAATGACCACCGAAACACTATGAAATTCAAAACAACCGGTACCATCACAGCCGTTCGTTATTTCAGAACTAACACAGTGGACGCGAGCAACTGAGGACAAGCCCTCGGCCTATTAGTACCAGTCAGCTCCACCCGTTACCGGGCTTCCACATCTGGCCTATCAACCCAGTCGTCTACTGGGAGCCTTAACCCCTCAAGGAGGTGGGAATACTCATCTCGAAGCAGGCTTCCCGCTTAGATGCTTTCAGCGGTTATCCTTTCCGAACGTAGCCAACCAGCCATGCCCTTGGCAGGACAACTGGCACACCAGAGGTTCGTCCGTCCCGGTCCTCTCGTACTAGGGACAGCCCTTCTCAATATTCCTACGCGCACAGCGGATAGGGACCGAACTGTCTCACGACGTTCTAAACCCAGCTCGCGTACCGCTTTAATGGGCGAACAGCCCAACCCTTGGGACCGACTCCAGCCCCAGGATGCGACGAGCCGACATCGAGGTGCCAAACCATCCCGTCGATATGGACTCTTGGGGAAGATCAGCCTGTTATCCCCGGGGTACCTTTTATCCGTTGAGCGACAGCGCTTCCACAAGCCACTGCCGGATCACTAGTCCCGACTTTCGTCCCTGCTCGACCCGTCGGTCTCACAGTCAAGCTCCCTTGTGCACTTACACTCAACACCTGATTGCCAACCAGGCTGAGGGAACCTTTGGGCGCCTCCGTTACTCTTTAGGAGGCAACCGCCCCAGTTAAACTACCCATCAGACACTGTCCCTGATCCGGATCACGGACCCAGGTTAGACATCCAGCACGACCAGAGTGGTATTTCAACGACGACTCCACAACCACTGGCGTGGCCGCTTCAAAGTCTCCCACCTATCCTACACAAGCCGAACCGAACACCAATATCAAACTATAGTAAAGGTCCCGGGGTCTTTCCGTCCTGCTGCGCGAAACGAGCATCTTTACTCGTAGTGCAATTTCACCGGGCCTATGGTTGAGACAGTCGAGAAGTCGTTACGCCATTCGTGCAGGTCGGAACTTACCCGACAAGGAATTTCGCTACCTTAGGATGGTTATAGTTACCACCGCCGTTTACTGGCGCTTAAGTTCTCAGCTTCGCCAACCCGAAAGTCAGCTAACCGGTCCCCTTAACGTTCCAGCACCGGGCAGGCGTCAGTCCGTATACATCGCCTTACGGCTTCGCACGGACCTGTGTTTTTAGTAAACAGTCGCTTCTCGCTGGTCTCTGCGGCCACCCCCAGCTCAGACAGTAAATGTCATCACCAGTGATGGCCCCCTTCTCCCGAAGTTACGGGGGCATTTTGCCGAGTTCCTTAACCATAGTTCACCCGAACGCCTCGGTATTCTCTACCTGACCACCTGAGTCGGTTTAGGGTACGGGCCGCCATGAAACTCGCTAGAGGCTTTTCTCGACAGCATAGGATCATCCACTTCACCACAATCGGCTCGGCATCAGGTCTCAGCCCTAATGTGTGACGGATTTACCTACCACACGGCCTACACCCTTACCCCGGGACTACCACCGCCCGGGCTGGACTACCTTCCTGCGTCACCCCATCGCTTACCTAATACAAGTCTGGTTCGTCGGCTCCACCACTACCCTCAACTCCGAAGAGATCAGGCCGGCTTCACGGACTTAGCATCGCCTGATTCAGTACTGGGCGTTTCAAAGCGGGTACCGGAATATCAACCGGTTGTCCATCGACTACGCCTGTCGGCCTCGCCTTAGGTCCCGACTTACCCTGGGCAGATCAGCTTGACCCAGGAACCCTTAGTCAATCGGCGCACACGTTTCTCACGTGTGTATCGCTACTCATGCCTGCATTCTCACTCGTGAACCGTCCACAACTCGCTTCCGCGGCTGCTTCACCCGGCACACGACGCTCCCCTACCCATCCCAGCAGGCGTTGGCCCTTAATGCTGGAATGACACGACTTCGGCGGTACGCTTGAGCCCCGCTACATTGTCGGCGCGGAATCACTTGACCAGTGAGCTATTACGCACTCTTTCAAGGGTGGCTGCTTCTAAGCCAACCTCCTGGTTGTCTCTGCGACTCCACATCCTTTCCCACTTAGCGTACGCTTAGGGGCCTTAGTCGATGCTCTGGGCTGTTTCCCTCTCGACCATGGAGCTTATCCCCCACAGTCTCACTGCCGTGCTCTCACTTACCGGCATTCGGAGTTTGGCTAAGGTCAGTAACCCGGTAGGGCCCATCGCCTATCCAGTGCTCTACCTCCGGCAAGAAACACACGACGCTGCACCTAAATGCATTTCGGGGAGAACCAGCTATCACGGAGTTTGATTGGCCTTTCACCCCTAACCACAGGTCATCCCCCAGGTTTCAACCCTGGTGGGTTCGGTCCTCCACGAAGTCTTACCTCCGCTTCAACCTGCCCATGGCTAGATCACTCCGCTTCGGGTCTTGAGCGCGCTACTAAACCGCCCTATTCGGACTCGCTTTCGCTACGGCTTCCCCACACGGGTTAACCTCGCAACACACCGCAAACTCGCAGGCTCATTCTTCAAAAGGCACGCAGTCACGACGCACCGAGCAAGCTCGATGCGCGACGCTCCCACGGCTTGTAGGCACACGGTTTCAGGTACTATTTCACTCCGCTCCCGCGGTACTTTTCACCATTCCCTCACGGTACTATCCGCTATCGGTCACCAGGGAATATTTAGGCTTAACGGGTGGTCCCGCCAGATTCACACGGGATTTCTCGGGCCCCGTGCTACTTGGGTGTCTCTTAAACGAGCCGTCAATGTTTCAGCTACGGGGGTCTTACCCTCTACGCCGGACCTTTCGCATGTCCTTCGCCTACATCAACGGTTTCTGACTCGTCTCACAGCCGGCAGACCATGAAAAAGAGATCCCACAACCCCGCATGCGCAACCCCTGCCGGGTATCACACGCATACGGTTTGGCCTGATCCAGTTTCGCTCGCCACTACTCCCGGAATCACGGTTGTTTTCTCTTCCTGAGGGTACTGAGATGTTTCACTTCCCCTCGTTCCCTCCACACTGCCTATGTGTTCAGCAGCGGGTGACAGCCCATGACGACTGCCGGGTTTCCCCATTCGGACACCCCCGGATCAAAGCTCGGTTGACAGCTCCCCGGGGCCTATCGTGGCCTCCCACGTCCTTCATCGGTTCCTGGTGCCAAGGCATCCACCGTGCGCCCTTAAAAACTTGGCCACAGATGCTCGCGTCCACTGTGCAGTTCTCAAACAACGACCAGCCACCCATCACCCCGCCCTTCCGGACGAGTGCACTGGGGCCGGCAACCGAAGGACGACCATGACGGCCGTACCCTCAGATACCCAACAGCGTGCCCGGCACAGTCAACCCGTCTACGTGTTCCACGCCGAAGCAGTACTAACGAAAACTTGCCAACCGTGCCGAATAGTCAACGTTCCACCCATGAGCAACCAGCACCGAACATTCGCCGGTGTACTGGCCTCTGACCAGGCAAGCCCGGTAAGAAGTGCTCCTTAGAAAGGAGGTGATCCAGCCGCACCTTCCGGTACGGCTACCTTGTTACGACTTCGTCCCAATCGCCAGTCCCACCTTCGACAGCTCCCTCCCACAAGGGGTTGGGCCACCGGCTTCGGGTGTTACCGACTTTCGTGACGTGACGGGCGGTGTGTACAAGGCCCGGGAACGTATTCACCGCAGCAATGCTGATCTGCGATTACTAGCAACTCCGACTTCATGGGGTCGAGTTGCAGACCCCAATCCGAACTGAGACCGGCTTTTTGAGATTCGCTCCGCCTCGCGGCATCGCAGCTCATTGTACCGGCCATTGTAGCACGTGTGCAGCCCAAGACATAAGGGGCATGATGACTTGACGTCGTCCCCACCTTCCTCCGAGTTGACCCCGGCAGTCTCCTGTGAGTCCCCATCACCCCGAAGGGCATGCTGGCAACACAGAACAAGGGTTGCGCTCGTTGCGGGACTTAACCCAACATCTCACGACACGAGCTGACGACAGCCATGCACCACCTGTCACCCGACCACAAGGGGGCCGTATCTCTACGGCTTTCCGGGCGATGTCAAGCCTTGGTAAGGTTCTTCGCGTTGCGTCGAATTAAGCCACATGCTCCGCTGCTTGTGCGGGCCCCCGTCAATTCCTTTGAGTTTTAGCCTTGCGGCCGTACTCCCCAGGCGGGGAACTTAATGCGTTAGCTGCGGCACCGACGACGTGGAATGTCGCCAACACCTGGTTCCCAACGTTTACGGCGTGGACTACCAGGGTATCTAATCCTGTTCGCTCCCCACGCTTTCGCTCCTCAGCGTCAGTAATGGCCCAGAGATCCGCCTTCGCCACCGGTGTTCCTCCTGATATCTGCGCATTTCACCGCTACACCAGGAATTCCGATCTCCCCTACCACACTCTAGCCTGCCCGTATCGACTGCAGACCCGGGGTTAAGCCCCGGGCTTTCACAACCGACGCAACAAGCCGCCTACGAGCTCTTTACGCCCAATAATTCCGGACAACGCTTGCGCCCTACGTATTACCGCGGCTGCTGGCACGTAGTTAGCCGGCGCTTCTTCTGCAGGTACCGTCACTTTCGCTTCTTCCCTGCTGAAAGAGGTTTACAACCCGAAGGCCGTCATCCCTCACGCGGCGTCGCTGCATCAGGCTTTCGCCCATTGTGCAATATTCCCCACTGCTGCCTCCGTAGGAGTCTGGGCCGTGTCTCAGTCCCAGTGTGGCCGGTCGCCCTCTCAGGCCGGCTACCCGTCGTCGCCTTGGTAGGCCATTACCCCACCAACTAGCTGATAGGCCGCGGGCTCATCCTTCACCGCCGGAGCTTTCAACCTTCCCCCATGAGAGAGAAAGTATTATCCGGTATTAGACCCCGTTTCCAGGGCTTGTCCCAGAGTGAAGGGCAGATTGCCCACGTGTTACTCACCCGTTCGCCACTAATCCACCCCGAAGGGCTTCATCGTTCGACTTGCATGTGTTAAGCACGCCGCCAGCGTTCGTCCTGAGCCAGGATCAAACTCTCCGTGAATGTTTTCCCGTAATCGGGTCGACACCACGAGAGCGGAACAATCAGGCCGGAATAAGACCGATCGTCCACTGTGTCCTCGCTGTGTTCATTGCCTACCAAACCCCGAAGGGTCTGCCAGGACTTTCAAAGGAACCTCCAACCTGCCGAAGCAGGCCGGGGTATCAACATATCTGGCGTTGACTTTTGGCACGCTGTTGAGTTCTCAAGGAACGGACGCTTCCTTCGTACTCACCCCTGCGGGCTTTCCTCCGGGCGCTTCCCTTCGGTCTTGCGTTTCCGACTCTATCAGACTCTTTCGCGTCCGATTCCCGGCCGAAGCGGGTCTCGCATTTTCCGCTTTCCAGTTCTTCGCTTTCGCGTTTCCCTTTCCGGCGGTTTCAACCTTACCAGACTCATTTCGTTCCGTTTCCGGTTCGAATTTGATTTCCGGTGGCCGTTGAAGGGGCCTTGCCTTTCGGCTGATTCGACTTTATCAGAAGCATTTCGGCCGAACCTAATCGGCGTCATGTTCCGGAGAGTGGGAATCAATGGCTCTGCGGAAATAGAATTTCCGTTGAGAGCGAGCTAGACACTAACTGCTGGGCCCGAACTTGTCCAGTTCGAGGCAACCGTTTGAATCTACCTCCCCCTGTCCACCGTGTCAACGGCTTTTTGGGGCGAGGAGGAGACTAGCAGGTCAGACGCGGCGTACGCACATCAGGCAGCCACCGGCAGTTCCGCGCTGCGTTCGGCTGCCTCCAGGTCGCCCAGCTCACCGGCGCGCGCCGCTCGGCCGCCCAGGACATAGACGTACGTGAGGAAGGCCAGCTCGGCGGCGATCCCTATGGCGATACGGGCCCAGGTCGGGAGGCCGGACGGGGTGACGAAGCCTTCGATGACGCCCGAGACGAAGAGGACGAGCGCGAGACCGATAGCCATGCCGATGGCAGCTCGGCCCTGTTGCGCCAGCGCCGTGCGCCGGGTCTGCGGGCCGGGGTCGATGACCGTCCAGCCCAGCTTGAGGCCGGTGCCGGCCGCGACGAAGACGGCCGTCAGTTCGAGCAGTCCGTGCGGAAGGATCAGTCCGAGGAAGGTGTCGAGCCGGCCGGCCGAGGACATCAGCCCGATGCCTACCGCCAGGTTCAGCACGTTGACGAACAGGATCCAGATCACCGGGACACAGAGGAAGGCCCCCAGGACCAGGCACATGGCGGCGGCCTGCGCGTTGTTCGTCCAGACCTGCGCCGCGAACGAGGCCGCCGGGTGGCTGGAGTAGTACGTCTCGTACTCGCCGCCCGGGCTCGTCAGGCGCCGGAGGTCTTCGGGGGCGGCGATGGCCGACTGGACTTCCGGATGGGTGCCGATCCACCAGCCCATCAGCGCGGCCAGCAAGGTGGAGAGGACGGCGGTGGGTATCCACCAGTGCCGGGAGCGGTAGACCGCTGCCGGGAATCCCGCCGTGAGGAAGTGCGCGGCGTCGCGCCAGGAGGCGCGGCGGGTTCCGGTCACCGTGGCACGGGCGCGGGCCACCAGCTGGGTCAGCCGCGCGGTGAGCAGCGGGTCGGGGGCGCTGGACTGGATCAGGGAGAGATGCGTGGCCGTGCGCTGGTAGAGGTCGACGAGCTCGTCGGCTTCCGCGCCCGTGAGCTTGCGCCCGCGGTGCAGGAGGTGGTCCAGGCGGTCCCACTCGATGCGGTGGGCGTGGACGAAGACGTCGAGGTCCATGATCGGCTGCTGCTCCAGGCATGGGTGTGTACCGGTCCGTACAACTGCGGCGCGCTGCGGGTCAGCTTGGCAGACTGGGGCGACGAGGGGCAGGGACGGTCGGCGATGGGGTGGGGCGATGAGTGAGCTCGTGACCGGTGACGCGGTCGTGCTGGGGCTGCGGCCGGCGAAACTGCCGAGCCGGGCGCTGGCTCTGGTCATCGATCTGGTGGTGCTGGGAACGGCGTTCACGCTGGTGTCGCTGGGGCTTGCCATAGCGACGGCCTCGCTGGACGACGCGGCGGTGGCCGCGGTGTCCGTCGCGGCGTTCCTGCTGTTTCTGGTGGGGGCCCCGATCGCGGTCGAGACGCTCAGCCACGGGCGTTCGCTGGGGAAGCTGGCGTGCGGGCTGCGGGTGGTGCGGGACGACGGGGGTCCCATCCGCTTCCGGCACGCGCTGGTCCGCGGGGCGATGGGTGTCGTGGAGATCCTGATGACCCTCGGGGTGATCGCCTCCGTCGCCTCGCTGGTGTCGGCGCGCGGGCGGCGGCTCGGTGACGTCTTCGCGGGGACGCTCGTCGTACGGGAACGGGTGCCGGCGGGACGGGCCGCGGCGGTACCGCCGCCCCCGCCCTGGCTGGTCGGGCGCTTCGCGGACCTGGACCTCTCGGCGGTCCCGGACGAACTGTGGCTGGCGGTACGCCAGTACCTGACGCGGATGTACCAGCTGGACCCCGTCGTCGGCCGGACCATGGCGGGGCGGCTGGCCGGGGAGGTCGCCGCGCGGACCGGGGTGCCAGCGCCGGTGGACGTACCGGCCGCCGCGTATCTGGCGGCGGTGGTGAACGAGCGGCAGATGCGGGACACGCGTCGGATGTTCGAGGCCGCCGCCCGCCATACCGGCCCGGTTGGTTCTGCTGTGCCTGCCGCCTCTGCCGGTCCCGTCGTCCCCACCGGCGCCGGCATCGGGTTTGCCGTGCCGGGGCCAGGAACGCCGGGCCGCGAGTCCGGACACATGGGCCCCGGATACACAGCGCCTCCCCCGCACACGGGACCTGCCCACCCGGCACCCGGACCCGCAGGTCCCGCCCCCGTCGCGCCCCCGGCCGAGCAGGCTCCCCGGCCCCCGGCCACCGGATTCGCTCCGCCCGCGTAGGGCCCCGTCCGGACAGCGGAGGCCGGGCAAGCGTCCTAGCGGTCGGAGGGCGGGGTCTCCAGGTCTTCGAGCTCGATGCCGGGGGCGGACAGGACCACGTCCCCGGCGATGTGGACGGCGTGCCGATCGCCGGTGTCCAGGGCGCTGACCTGGTATTCGTCCACGGTCAGGGGGCCGTTGTCAGTGGGGTGCGCTTCACTGTTCACCAGGGCCCAGGACTGGTCGGAAGTACGGGGCGCGAGGACCGGATCCGTGAACGTGACGACGCGGAGCCGGGTCTCGGGGGAATCGGGGGTGAGACGCAGCAGACGAGCGGTCGCGATGAGGAACGCGGGGGATGTGCCGGTGAAGGCGTGGGCGCGGACATTGCCTTCGGTGGCGTGAGCCCCCGTGGGGTCGGTACGGACCCAGGTGAGGCCCTCCAGGGCGGCACCGCGGACCTGCCAGCTCGATGCGTGCAGTTCGAGACGGATGGGGCGGCCGAGTTCGTCGAGGGTGAGGTCGACGGAGCCCAGGTGGTCGCCGGACGGGGCGGTGGTCTGGGAGACGTAGCGCCAGCCGGAGGGGCCGGGCGCGCAGTGGAAGTGTTCTTCACCGAGGGGGGTGTGGTCATGAAGGTCGTGAAGCGAATATCGGCCGCGGGGCATGGGGTCCTTCGAGGTTCCTCGGGCTGAGCGGGTGCGGTACGGCGCAGGCCCCCGACACGGGGGTGCGGGGGCCTGCGTGCGTAGCGGCTGCTGATCACCCGGGCTGCTGGATCACCCGAGTCGCGTGGTCCGCCGGTGACCGGTCATCGGCGGACCATCGCGGGCGGGGATCAGTAGCGGTAGTGGTCCGGCTTGTACGGGCCCTCGACCTCGACGCCGATGTACGCGGCCTGCTCGGGGCGGAGCGTCGTCAGCTTCACGCCAAGCGCGTCGAGGTGGAGGCGGGCGACCTTCTCGTCGAGGTGCTTGGGCAGCACGTAGACGTCGGTCGGGTACTCCTCGGGCTTGGTGAACAGCTCGATCTGGGCCAGGGTCTGGTCCGCGAACGAGTTGGACATCACGAACGAGGGGTGGCCGGTGGCGTTGCCCAGGTTCAGCAGGCGGCCCTCGGAAAGCACGATGAGGACCTTGCCGTCGGGGAACGTCCAGGTGTGGACCTGCGGCTTGACCTCATCCTTGACGATGCCGTCGATCCGGGCCAGGCCGGCCATGTCGATCTCGTTGTCGAAGTGGCCGATGTTCCCGACGATGGCCTGGTGCTTCATCTTGGCCATGTCGGCGGCCATGATGATGTCCTTGTTGCCCGTCGTGGTGACGAAGATGTCGGCCTGCTCGACGACGTCGTCGAGGGTGGCGACCTGGTAGCCGTCCATCGCGGCCTGCAGGGCGCAGATGGGGTCGATCTCGGTGATGATCACGCGGGCGCCCTGGCCGCGCAGGGACTCCGCGCAGCCCTTGCCCACGTCGCCGTAGCCGCAGACGACGGCGGTCTTGCCGCCGATCAGGACGTCGGTGGCGCGGTTGATGCCGTCGATCAGCGAGTGGCGGCAGCCGTACTTGTTGTCGAACTTCGACTTGGTGACCGCGTCGTTGACGTTGATCGCCGGGAACAGGAGGGTGCCGTCGCGGTGCATCTCGTAGAGCCGGTGCACACCGGTCGTGGTCTCCTCCGTGACACCACGGATCTCCGAGGCCAGCTGCGTCCACTTCTGCGGGGACTCACCGAGCGTGCGGTTCAGCAGCGTGAGGATGTACGCGTACTCCTCGCTGTCCGCCGTCGACGGGTCCGGGGCCGCGCCGGCCTTCTCGAACTCGACGCCCTTGTGCACCAGCAGGGTGGCGTCGCCGCCGTCGTCGAGAATCATGTTCGGGCCGCCCGTGGGGGTGTTCGGCCAGGTCAGGGCCTGCTCCGTGCACCACCAGTACTCCTCCAGCGTCTCGCCCTTCCAGGCGAAGACGGGGACGCCGGCGGGGGCCTCCGGAGTGCCGTTCGGACCGACGGCGATGGCTGCCGCCGCGTGGTCCTGGGTGGAGAAGATGTTGCAGGAGGCCCAGCGGACCTCGGCGCCGAGGGCTACCAGGCTCTCGATCAGCACGGCGGTCTGCACGGTCATGTGCAGCGAGCCGGTGATGCGGGCGCCGGCGAGCGGCTGCGCGTCGGCGTACTCCTTGCGGATCGACATCAGGCCGGGCATCTCGTGCTCGGCGAGGGTGATCTCCTTGCGGCCGAAGGCGGCGAGGGAGAGGTCGGCGACCTTGAAGTCCTGGCGATTGGCGACCGTCGTCATAACGGGCTGCTCCTCGTAATGGGGTCGAGGGTGGGTAGGGCGGCTCTGCGAACGGCGGGCACAGGAATGCCCGGGGCGCTCGCAGCGCAGTCCGTCGGAGGCCCTCTCTCCCTCGGCCGGTCCGGCGTACGGACCGATCGACCGCCATCAGCAGCGACGTCTGACACTGCCCTCGAATCTACACCGAACGGCGCAGCCGCTCCCAGCCCGACCGGGCGGAGAGCGGCTGCAAAGGCGGATCGGATGCGGTCAGTGGCCGGATTCCGTCGGGTCGGCCGGATGGTCCGGGTCGTCCGGGGTCCGGTCAGGGTCGGGGGCGAGGGAGCTGCCGCCCGGGGCCTTGGCGGGGTTGGTGCCGGCCGCGGCGGCCGCGGCGTTGTAGATGTCCGGTTCCAGGTAGATGACCCGGGCGATCGGGACGGCCTCGCGGATGCGGGACTCGGCGGCGTTGATGGCGTTGGCGACCTCGGTGGCCGTGTCGTCGTGCTGGACCGCGATCTTGGCGGCGACCAGCAGTTCCTCCGGGCCGAGGTGGAGCGTGCGCATGTGGATGATGCCGGTGACGGTGTCGCCGTCGACGACGGCGGCCTTGATCTTCTCGACCTGGTCGGTGCCGGCGGCCTCGCCGAGCAGCAGCGACTTGGTCTCGGCGGCCAGCACGATGGCGATCGCGATCAGCAGGACGCCGATGCAGAGGGTGCCGATGCCGTCCCACACCCCGTCGCCGGTGCCCAGGGCCAGGCCGACGCCGGCGAGCGCGAGAACCAGACCGATGAGCGCGCCGAAGTCCTCGAGCAGGACCACGGGGAGTTCGGGGGCCTTGGCGCGGCGGACGAACTGCGTCCAGGTGAGCGAGCCGCGGGTCTCGTTGGACTCCTTGATCGCCGTACGGAAGGAGAAGCCCTCGGCGATGATCGCGAAGACCAGGACGCCGACCGGCCAGTACCAGGCCTCGATCGCGTGCGGGTGCTTGATCTTCTCGTAGCCCTCGTACACGGCGAACATGCCACCGACGGAGAACAGGACGATGGAGACGAGGAAGGCGTAGATGTAGCGCTCGCGGCCGTATCCGAAGGGGTGCTGCGGGGTGGCCTCGCGCTGGGCCTTCTTGCCGCCGAGCAGCAGCAGCCCCTGGTTGCCCGAGTCGGCGAGCGAGTGGACGCTCTCCGCCAGCATCGAGGACGAGCCACTGAACAGGAACGCCACGAATTTGGCCACTGCGATCGCGAGGTTGGCGCCGAGCGCCGCCACGATCGCCTTGGTTCCGCCTGACGCACTCATGGGTGCCTGGTGTCCCTTCTTCGGTGCTGCGGCTCCGGCGGCCGCGGTACGGCCGGACATTGTTGCAGTCGCTGGTGCGGACGGTACGTCAGGCCACCACAGTGGCACGGAACAGCGTGCCGGTTCCGGACACTTCGGCCTTCTCGCCGGCCGGTACGAAGACCGACTCGCCCGGTGCGAGGTCCAGTTCGCCCGCCCGGGGCGCGCCGCTCGTGGCCAGCAGGATCTGCGGGGTGGCCGCGGTGAGGTCCACGGGGGCCGCGCCCGCCGAGAGGTCGAAGCGGGAGAGGCGGAACTCGTCGACCGGGGTCTCGTACAGCTCCTCGCCGGACGGGGACGCCTCGGGGCGCAGGACGCCCGGTTCGGTGGCCTCGAAGCGGACGATGCGCAGGAGTTCGGGCACGTCGATGTGCTTGGGCGTGAGGCCGCAGCGCAGCACGTTGTCCGAGTTGGCCATGATCTCGACGCCGAGGCCCTCGAGGTAGGCGTGCGGGACACCGGCGCCGAGGAACAGGGCCTCGCCGGGCTGGAGCCGCACGTAGTTGAGCAGCATGGCCGCGATGACGCCGGCGTCGCCCGGGAAGTGGTGGGCGATGCGGGCGTACGGGGCGTAGGCGCCGCCGAGCCGTTCGGCGGCGGCCGCGGCGGCGGTGACCGTCTCGGCCATCTCCTCCGGGTCCGCGGTGAGGATCGCCGTGAGGACCTCGCGCAGGGCGGCCTCTTCGGGGTGGGCGCGCAGCAGATCGGCGTACGGCTTGAGGGAGTCGATGCCCAGCGCCTCGATCGCCTCGGCCGCCTCCAGGGGCCGGCGGAATCCGCACAGGCCGTCGAAGGGGGTGAGCGCGCAGATCAGCTCGGGCTTGTGGTTGGCGTCCTTGTACGTGCGGTGGGGGGCGTCGATCGGGACGGACCTGCGCTCCTCGTCCGCGTACCCCGCCTGTGCCTGCGCGAGGTCGGGGTGGACCTGGAGCGAGAGGGGGGCGCCGGCGGCGAGGATCTTGAGCAGGAAGGGGAGGCGGGGGCCGAACTTCTCGACGGTGGCCGGGCCGAGTTCGCCGGCCGGGTCGGCGGCGATGACGTCGGTGAGGGGCTGCTCGGCCGAGCCGTCGGCGGCGGGGCGGGTTATCCGGGAGGGGGCTCCGGGGTGGGCGCCCATCCACATCTCCGCCTGCGGCTCGCCGGTCGGGGCGACGCCGAGCAGGGCGGGGATGGCGGTGGTGGAGCCCCAGGCGTACGGGCGCACGGTGTTGGAGAGCCGGTCCATGGAAATCGTCCTTGTGCCTTGTGAGGTGCGTGGTGCGGTGCGTGGTGTTTCTCGGTGTGCGGGGGCGTCGTCGCCCGGTTCAGGCGCGGGCCGCCGAGGCCAGGGCCAGGTAGACGGCGGCGAAGTCGGTGACGGCGAGGAGTTCGGCGAGGGCTTCGAGCCGGCTGCTGCCCTCCTCCGGTTCGAGTTCGCTGATCGCCGTGTCGTGGCCCAGGGCCAGTTCGCGGGCGGCGGGGGCGGCGCTCAGGCCGCCGGTGGGCCGGTCGCGGAGCAGGACGACGCGGGCGTGGAGGGGTTCGGACTCCTCGACGCGGTCGCGGAAGAAGTCGTCGGGGTCGGCTCCGGCGGCGAATGCGCCGGCCAGCAGGGCGCCGTGTGCGGGCAGCGCCTCGGGGAGTTCGGCGGCCAGGGCCGGGCGGCCCGAGAGCTCGGCGAGGACCGCGGCGAAGCGGCGGCCGACCGGGCCCGCCGCGTCGCCCTCCGTCCAGATGAGGGGCAGGCTGTCGGCGAGTTCGGCAGCCAGGGTCTTGGCCGGGTTGCTGTACGTGACGATGGCCGGGCTGCAGCGCTCCGCCGCGCGGTCCAGGCGGTCGGCCACGCTGCCCAGCATCTCGGCGGACGCGGTGACCAGGCCGACGCGGTCGAGCAGCGCGAGCAGCGGAGTCAGCAGGGCCCAGAGGGTGCCGGGGCCCGCGGCCGACGTCTCGGCGTCGTACTCGCCGTGCGGGGCGGAGGCCATCGGTACGACGAGCCCGTGCACCCCGTCCACGGCCTCGCGCAACGGGGACTGCCGGGGGGCGACGGCGACGACCGTGCAGCCGCGGCGGTACGCCTGTTCGGCGAGGAGGGCGAGGCCGGGTTCGGAGCCGTCCGCCGTGGCGATGAGCAGCAGGTCCACGGAACCGGCCCAGCCTGGCAGCGTCCAGCGCATCGCGCCCGCGGCGGGGGCGACGCCGGTCGGGTGGATGCGGGTGACCGGGGCGGAGGCGCCGGCGAGCGCCGCGATCAGGTCGGCGACACCGGACGCGGCGGTGCCGTAGCCCGCGAGCAGGACGGCTCGCGGGCGGCCTTCGGGGTTCAGCTCGGTGATCCCGGCCTCCGCCGCGTGCCGGGCGGCGGTACGGACGCGGGCCCCGGCCTCGGCGGCGCCGCGGAGCAGACCGCGGCGGTCGGCTCGTGCCAGGGCTTCCGGGGCGTCGAGCAACGACTCGTCGAGCATGGGGACGGTCCTCCGATCACGTACCGATCACCGTGCGGGGTGGTTCGCGTGGTGCGGTTACGCGTTACGCGGGGCGGCGGGCCTCGTCGACGAGGAGGACGGGGATGCCGTCCCGTACGGGGTAGGCGAGGCCGCAGTCCGTGCCGGTGCAGATCAGTTCGGGGTTGTCGGCCGCCGTCCGGTCGTCGAGGGGGGAGTGACAGGCCGGGCAGGCCAGGATCTCCAGGAGGCCGGCTTCGAGCGGCATGGGGTGGGTCCCTTCGGTGCCAGGTGGATCGGGCGAGGTCAGCCTACCGCTGGGGTGGTGGGGGCGCGGCCCGGCCCGGCCGGGGTGGCCGGGGGTCCGCCTGCGGCGGGGCTGAAAGCCTTCGGGGCTCCGCCCGGACCCCGCTCCTCAGGCGCCGGGGGGCTGGGACTGGCTCAGGAGGGACCGGAGGCGGGGCCGGATACGGCGCCCGGGTTGCGGATCAGGGTCAGGGCCTCGTCCCTGATGGCCCTCATCGTCTCTTCGTCCCGCGCCTCCACGTTCAGCCGCAGCAGCGGCTCCGTGTTGGAGGCGCGGAGGTTGAACCACCAGGTGGGGGCCGTGATCGTCAGGCCGTCCAGTTCGTCCGCCGTGGCGCCCTCGCGGGTGGCGAAGGCGGCTCGTACGTCCGCCGTGCGGGCCGGCTGGTCGTCGACCGTGGAGTTGATCTCGCCCGACGCCGCGTAGCGGTCGTACTGGGCGACCAGGGAGGAGAGGGGGGCGTCCTGGGAGCCCAGGGCGGCCAGGACGTGGAGGGCGGCGAGCATGCCCGTATCGGCGTTCCAGAAGTCGCGGAAGTAGTAGTGCGCGGAGTGCTCGCCGCCGAAGATCGCGCCGTGTGCGGCCATCTCCGCCTTGATGAAGGAGTGGCCGACCCGGGTGCGGACCGGGGTGCCGCCGTTCTCGCGGACGACCTCGGGGACGGAGTGGGACGTGATCAGGTTGTGGATGACCGTGCCCCTGCCGCCGTTGCGGGCCAGTTCGCGGGCCGCGACCAGGGCGGTGATCGCCGACGGGGAGACGCCGGCGCCCCGCTCGTCGACGACGAAGCAGCGGTCCGCGTCCCCGTCGAAGGCCAGGCCGAGATCGGCGCCCTCCGCCACCACCCGGGCCCGGAGGTCGACGATGTTCGCCGGGTCCAGCGGGTTCGCCTCGTGGTTGGGGAACGTCCCGTCCAGCTCGAAGTACATCGGGACCAGGTCCACGGGCAGTCCGGCGAAGACCGTGGGGACCGTGTGGCCGCCCATGCCGTTGCCCGCGTCCACGACGACCTTCAGCGGGCGGATCGACGAGAGGTCCACCAGGGACAGAAGGTGGGCGGCGTAGTCCGCGAGGGTGTCGCGTTCGGTGACCGTCCCCCGGGCCGCCGGCTCCAGGGGCCGGGGCGCGCCCGACTCCGACCACTTCTCGACCAGGGTGCGGATCTCGGAGAGGCCGGTGTCCTGGCCCACCGGGGCGGCGCCCGCGCGGCACATCTTGATGCCGTTGTACCGCGCCGGGTTGTGCGAGGCCGTGAACATCGCGCCCGGCAGGTCCAGCGCCCCCGAGGCGTAGTACAGCTGGTCCGTCGAGCAGAGGCCGATCAGGGTGACGTCGGCGCCGCGGCCCGCCGCGCCCCGGGCGAAGGCTCCCGAGAGGGTGGGGGACGTGGGGCGCATGTCGTGGCCGATCACGATCGCGTCCGCGCCGGTCACCTCGGTGAACGCGGCCCCGAACAGTTCGGCCAGCCCCTCGTCCCACTGATCGGGCACGACTCCGCGCACGTCGTACGCCTTCACGAGCTGCGAAAGGTCTGCAGTCACGGGCCGGTCCTCCTGAGGTTTCTTCGGACCGCCAAACTACCCGGCGGCCCGGGACACCCCGCGCTCCGGTCCGTACCGGCGGCCGGTCAGGAGTCGGGGGAGCGCAGCACGCGGAGGTGGCCCCTGCGGGCGACCTCCATCGGGTCCGCGGTGCGCGGGCCGCCGTCGCGGGCCGCGTCCCCGCGGTCCTGCGGGCGGGCCGCCTCGCGTACGGCGTTGGCCAGCGCTTCCAGGTCGTCGCCGCTGGGGCGGCTGGGCGCGGAGGGGTCGGAGAGCCGGACGACTTCCCAGCCACGGGGCGCGGTGAGGCGCTCGCTGTGCTCGGCACAGAGGTCGTAGCAGTGGGGCTCGGCGTAGGTGGCGAGCGGGCCGAGGACCGCAGTCGAGTCGGCATAGACGTACGTCAGTGTCGCGACGGCAGGGCGGCCGCACGCGGTGCGCGAACAGCGACGTACAGGGCTCACGATGTTGGACGGTACCGCACTCTTGAGCGGGCTGCGACGACTCTCCCCCGGCTCACCCCACCGTGTCGCCCTGTGACGTCGGGCACAGCACACTTCGGGGCAACTCCCCTGACCTGCGCGGGAGGAGAGGGGCGCGGGCGGCGGCGGGGGCGATTGCGGTCGCCGCTCGGACCGAAAGCTGTCGGAGGCGGGAGTGCAGCGATCGGGAGCGGGGCCGGAAACGGGCGTCCGTGTGGCCGGATTGTTCAAGCGCGGACAGGGCCGTCGCCCTCCCGGGCAGCATCGGCCCGCTCGCGCCGGGGAGCGTTACGCTGCGTCGGTGATGGACAGTTCCGTACCGCCCCCCTCGTCCGAGCCGCGTCCGCGGCGCCGAGACCGGCACGGCCGCGGCATGCGCGGGCCGGTCGCACCGCCGCAGGTGCCGCTCTCGACCAGCCGGGCGGACAGTTTCCGCGATCTGGTGCAGGATTCGGTGGAGCGGCTGGAGCGGCGCTGGCCGCAGCTGGCCGAGGTCGACTTCGTGGTCCTCGAAGTGCCGGAGACGGTGGACGAGACCGTGCCGCTGGGCAGCGCGGTGTCGGCCGAGAAGGAACGGCCCGCGCAGATCGTCATCTACCGGCGTCCGCTGGAGATCCGTACCAAGAACCGTGACGAGCGTGCGCTGCTGGTGCACGAGGTCGTGGTGGAGCAGGTCGCGGAACTGCTCGGGCTCGCGCCGGAGTCGGTCGACCCCCGGTACGGACAGGAGTAGCCGCGCGTACGGGAACGCGGATCCGTTCCCGTACGCGCGGCTCGTCCCGGGCCGTCGCGGCCGTCAGTCGTCCAGGACCGACAGGTCCTGTTCGGCGGCGGGCACCTCGACCGTCCCCTCGGCGTCCGGCAGCGTCTGCACCGTGAACATCGGGATGCCGTCCATCGGGACGGTCAGTGTGCGGGCCGCGTGGACCGCGCCGCCGGACAGCGTCTCGACCGTCAGGGCGTACGTGCCCTTGAGCCCGGCCGGTACGGGCGGGGTGACGGCGACGGTCGTACCGGCCGGCACCTTGTACGTCTTGCTGACCGGGGTGCCGCCCTTGCTTCCGGCGGAGGCCGTGACCCGGACCTCCCCGGCGGCACCGGGGGCGGTGAGCGAGAGGACCGAGCCCTTGGACCGGTTGTCGGCGACGGTGGCCTGGGCGCCGACCGGGCCGGTGGCCGGGATGTAGCCGACCTCCTGCTGGTCGCCCTTGCCGCGCACCACCCGCAGCGCGGCCACCACCGGGGTGGCCCGGCCGCTCTCCTCGGGCACCAGCAGCAGCGAGCCCGCCTCGCCGCGGGTGAGGTTCTTGAGGTCGACTCCGGCGGTCATCCGGGACTTGACGTGCAGGTCCTCGTGTCCGGCCGGGGTGATCGCGCCGGACTTGCCGAGCAGCTTCAGCTTCAGGTCGGCGTCGTCGTCGCCGGGTGCGAAGGCCACCAGCCGGACCGAGGTCGCGTCCGCCGGGATGCCCGGCAGGACCAGGGTGCCCGCCGGGTCGGCGGAGGCGGTGATCCAGTCGCTGCCGGTCTTGTCGTCGGCGGTCCTGACGGCTGCCCCGACCCGTCCGGTACGGGTGGTGACGTGAACGGTCACATCGTCGGCCGCCTTGCTCGTCAGCGTCGAGATCAGGACACGCACGCCGGACTTGGCGGGGACCGTGATGCCTTCGCCGACGTCGGACTTGAGCGTGCCGTCGGGGCCGTACAGCTCGATGTCGGCGACGGCCGCGGTGTCGTCCGGGTTGGTGAGGTGGACGTAGTCCTCGCGGGACTTGGCGGTGCTGGCGGCCGGGAACCAGAAGTCGGTGTCGGGCGGGGTGCAGCTCGCGCCGAGCAGGCCGCGCCCGTCGCCCGCCTCGATCGTGGTGGTCTGCTGGGCGGTGAAGCCGGGGGCCAGCCGGCCGGTGGCGGTGCCGACGAGGGCGGGGGCGTCCGAGCCGGAGACCTCGCCGGTGGCCGGCTTGCCGGGATCCTTGAGGGAGACCATGGGCTTGGCCCGGTCCGCCTTCTTGGTCTTCTCGTCCTTCTTGCCGTCCTTGGACTTCTTGGACTTCTCGTCCTTGGCGTCCTCCTTGGCGGTGGCCGCGGACGAGGAGAGCTCGGCGGTGCCGGCCGCCGCCGAGCCGGCGCCGCCCTTCGCGGCCGGTGTGAAGGCGGTGTACGCGGTCTCGGCGAGATCCGAGAGGCCGGGCGCCGGGCAGAGCAGCGTGGACCGCTCCACCGGGAGGCGCACGGCCGTCTTCGCCTCGGCCGGGCCCCCGTCGTCGTCCGGCGCGGAGAGCGCGGCGAATCCGGTGACGGCGGCGAGGGCGACGGCCCCGGCGATGAGGGACAGGCTGGTGGACTTCACTCGGACTCGCCTCGCGATGCGTTACCGGTCGGCCACGGGTTCTGGCCCGGGGCGGGGTTCTCGTCGGGGTTCTGCGGGTCGTAGGGCCGCTGCTCGCCGTACTGCCCGGTGCCGTACTGGCCCTGGTCGTACTGACCGGGGTCGTACGCGTTGGTGCCGTACTGCCCGTCGGGGTCGTAGGGCGAGGGCGCCTGGGGGTCGTAGGTGCCGTTGGGGTCGTACGGGGCGTTCGGGTAGTGGCCCTGGCCGTCCGGCTGCTGGGCGGGGTAGTCGCCCTGCTGCTGGGGATAGCCGTACGGGTCGTAGGCGCCGGTGCCGTCCGCGTACTGGCCCTCCTGGTACTGCTGACCCTCCTGGTACTGCGGGTAGGCGGGCTGCTGCTGGTACTGCTGGGTGTCCCACTCGCCGTACTGCTGCGCGGGCACCGCCGCGTACTGGCCGGTGTCGCCGTCCGCCTGGTGGGGGACGAAGACGTCCTGGTCGCCGTCGGCGGACGGCTCCGGCTCGGCGGGCTGCTGGGCGGGCGCGCCGTACTCCGCCTGCTCGGCGCCCGCGCCCGGCTCCTTTGGGCCCTCGCCCTCCGCCTCGCCCTCCGCCAGGGCGGCGGCGCGCAGCCTGCGTGCCCGGCGCCCCTCGCCGGCGACCGGCTCGGCGGGGACCGTCACGGACTCCTCGGGCAGGTCGTCGTCGATCTCGCGGCGGCGGCCCGGCAGGGCCAGGACCACCAGGACCACGGCCATCGCGGCCTGGGCCCAGATCCACACGGAGTGGGTGAAGGGCGTCTCGTACGTGAGGTCCAGGGTGCCGCCCTCGGCGGGCAGCTCGAAGCCCTGGGCCCAGCCGTCGACGGTCTTGCGGGTCAGCGCCCGTCCGTCGAGCGTGGCCTGCCAGCCGGGGTCGGCGGCGTCGGCGATCCGCAGCACGCGGCCCGCCTTGCCCGCCGGGACCGCGGTGTGCGCCTCGACGGGGGCGGACCCCACCGGAAGCGGCTCGTCACCGGCGGCGGGCGGGACGATCATGACCCGGGCCACCTGGCGGTCGACCCGCCACAGCGCGCTGCCGTCCAGCTGGCTGAGCCGGCTGAGGCCCGGCGTCGCGTCGAGCACCCGGCTCATCTGCTTCGGTGCCCCGTCCCGTACGAGGACGTAACGGATCGCGAAGCCGCTGAGCTGGCTGCCCTGGTCGGCGCCGGAGCCGGCGACGAGGTTGGCGACGACCTTGTCGAGGTGGCTGTTGCCGCCCTCGGCCGCGGCCAGTTCCGCGTCGCCGAGGCGGGCGCCGGAGCCGCGCACCAGCGTGTAGGCGACGGAGCCGGGCGAGGTGCCGCCGAGGACCAGGGTGCGCGGCTGGTCGCGGGTGCCGCTCTCCTCCGCGACGAACGCGGGCACCTGGACCGGGTCGCGGCGCTCCAGCGGGCCTGAGGCGCCGCCGATCATCCAGCCGAGTGCGGCCAGGACGGGGGCGATGCCGGCCGCGAGGGCGATCAGGGCGGCGACGGGCTGGCGCCAGCCGAAGCTGAGCTCGGCGACGCGGACCCGGGCGCCGTCCGCGCCGACCAGCGCGGCGGCGATGAGCGCGGCGCCGTAGGCGAGAGTGGCGGGGCCGGCCCAGCCCGAGCCGTTGGCGAGCCCGGCGAAGGCCAGGGAGACCAGCGCGGCGGCCCACGCGGTCCGCACGGCGAACTGCCGCTCCCCGCGCAGCAGCGCGGCCAGCGCGGCGAGGACGATGCCGAGGAGCAGGACGCCGCCCGCCGCCTTCGGACCGCCGGGGCTGATCCCCAGCAGGTCCAGTGCGGAGGCGGAGCCCGTACCGGTCTCCAGGCCCGCTTCCTTCAGGAAGGAGGAGGGGCTGCCCAGCAGCGAGAGCGACCAGGGCGCGAGGACCAGCAGCGGGGTGCCGACGGCGGCGAGGAAGCGCAGTCCGTAGGCGGTGATGTCGTTGCGGCGCAGCACCAGCACACCGAGGCCGAGGACCACGGCCAGCGGCCACACGATCGGCGTAAAGGCCATCGCGAGCGTGAGGAGCAGGGTGTAGGCCCAGGTGGCGCGCCAGCTGCCCCGGCTGTCCCCGGTGGCGCGCATGCCGTGCGCGGAGACGGCCGTGCGGGCGATCAGCGGGAGCAGGACGGCCAGGACGGCGGTGCCGAGGCGGCCGGTCGCCAGGGCGCCGGTCGCGGCGGGCAGGAAGGCGTACGCGACGCTCGCCCAGGCCCTCAGCAGCCGCGAGGGGAGCAGCGGCCGGGAGACGAAGTAGGCGGTGAGTCCGGCGAGCGGGACCGAGCAGACCAGCAGCAGGGTGAGCGCGAAGCCGGTGGAGCCGAGGAACAGCGCGGACAGGGCCGAGAGCACGGCCAGATACGGCGGTGCGGTCTGGGTGCCGCCGGTGCCGACGGTGTGCCAGCCGTCGGCATAGCGGCCCCACAGCTCGGAGACGTCACCGGGCGCGGGCAGCAGGGCGCCGCCGGCCAGGGCGCCGCCGCCGAGCAGGCTGCGGCAGGCGACGAGGGAGACGAGGAGCAGGAGGGCGAAGAGGACGGGGCCCGGCTTGCGCCCGATCCGCTTCAGCCGGGCGAACTGGTCGATCTCCAGGAAGTCGGCGTCGTCGCCGCCGGGGCCCGACTCGACGGCGCCGTGCCGTGAGCCGCCGGACTCGGCCTCCGAGCCGCCGCCGAAGTTGCCGGCGACCTGCTCGACGGTCGCGCGGACGGTGGCGCCGGGCGCCGGGAACAGCGCGCGCAGCTCGGCCGGGTCGACGGCGCCCTTGCCGCGGCTGCGGCGTGCGGCGAGGATCCGGCCGGGGCGCAGCAGGGTGCCCAGGAGTCCGGTGACCTCGTCGACCGCCTGGCCGGGCACCTTGCCGACGAGGTAGGCGAGGGTACGGAGCAGGGTGCCGACGACGAGGCGGAGCAGCACCCAGGGCAGCTGCTTGCCGCGCGCGTTGGCGAGCATCGTGTAGACGGCGCCGGCCTTGTCGACGCGGTGCGGGCTGGCGACGGAGCGGCCGGCGCAGTCGATGGGGCGGCGTTCGCGGGCGGAGGCCTCGGCGTGCCGGAGGATGGCGTCGGGGGCGACGAGCACCCGGTGGCCGGCCAGGTGGGCACGCCAGCACAGGTCGACGTCGTCACGCATCAGCGGGAGCCTGCGGTCGAAGCCGCCCAGCTCCTCCCAGACGTCCCGGCGGATGAGCATGCCGGCGGTGGAGACGGACAGGACGGTACGGACCTGGTCGTGCTGGCCCTGGTCCTGCTCGCGGCGGTCGAGCCCGGTCCAGCGGCGGCCGCTGTTGGCGATCGAGACGCCCACTTCGAGGAGCTGCCTGCGGTCGTACCAGCCCCGGAGCTTGGGTCCGACGATCGCGGCGTGCCGGTCGTTGTCGACGACGCGCAGCATCTCGGCGAGCGCGTCGGGCTCGGGGGCGCAGTCGTCGTGGAGCAGCCAGAGCCACTGCACCGGTTCGCCGTGCGGGAGCTCGGGGAGGTCGTAGGTGTCGTCGCGCCAGGTCCTGGTGACCGGGTCCCAGCCGCTGGGCCGCTTCAGATAGGGCAGGTCGTCCGGGGTCAGGACGCCGGCCGTGCGGCTCGCCTCGTCGACGGCGGTGCCGAAGCTCGTACGCCGCGCGAGGTGCAGGACCCGGTCGGCGCCGAGCGCCTCGGTGACCAGGCGCGCGGAGTCGTCGGCGCTGCCGGTGTCGGCGGCGACGACGTTCTGTACGGGGCGTTCCTGCCCGAGCAGCCCGGCGAGCGCGTCGGGCAGCCAGCGTGCGCCGTCGTGGGAGACGAGCACGGCGGTGACGACATGCCGGGGGAACTCTGGGGCGGCGGCGGCCGCGTACGGCGCCGTTGATTGGCTGTGCACGGACATCGAGGTACGGGCCCTCCGGCCGGGTCCGGGGGACGTCCCCCCGGGGGCTGCATCGGTGTACACGCGCGCCCTGTCGGGTCGTTGGCGCGTCTCGGACGGGGCCCCACACTAACGGTACGGATCGCCGGGGTGGCGCGGAGCGGTTCAACGAGGGCGGCGACGCGGGGGCGGCCGGCGGAAAGCGGGTCCGGACAGCGCGATGGCCCGCCGCCTGCGGGCAGGGTGCAGGCGGCGGGCCATGGGCGCCGGGTGCCGGGGCGTCCGGGGGGTGGTCGGCTCCCCGGGGTCCGGCTCTTGGGGTCCGGCCTTCCGGCCGGGCGGTCGGGCACGACGGTCAGATCGCGGCCTTCTTCAGACGGCGGCGCTCGCGCTCGGAGAGGCCGCCCCAGATGCCGAACCGCTCGTCGTTGGAGAGGGCGTACTCAAGGCATTCGGACCGGACTTCACAGGCGAGGCAGACCTTCTTCGCCTCGCGGGTCGATCCGCCCTTCTCGGGGAAGAAGGACTCGGGATCGGTCTGGGCGCACAGTGCGCGCTCCTGCCAGCCGAGCTCCTCGTCCGCGTCCTCGACCAGCAGTTGCTGGAACAGCTCGGTCATGTGCGCCCCTCGTCTGTCTCTTGCGTCCCCGTGATGCGGCCGTCATCGAATCGGCCGAACGACACGAGTGAAATTACAAGTGTGTAGCTTTGGGCCAGTCAAGCTCAGATCTGCTATTGGGCCCGGTATTCACTCTGCGGAACCAAGCGTATGCGTAAAGTGTTCAAATCACCAAAAACCTGACATATGCCATGGGCCTCGTCGCGGCGTCACCTGTCGCAGGTAGGAACTCCCGCGGGGGTGGGTACGTTGCGATTCGATCACTGAAGCGATCAAGATCACATTCAGGTCACGGGCTCCCGACCGCGTTTGACGGTGCGGTTGTTGCGCCACATCTCCGCCGGAGGGGCTGAACAAACCTTTCTCCGCATGGAGTAACCGGATGAGGTGAAACATTACCGCCAAATCGGGCATTGGGTTGACAGTCGGGGCTTCGCCGGTTCTCCTTGATGTCATGCCAGTGACCTCAGCGATGCGCGCCACCCACAGCCGTGGGTTCCGCAGCGCTGTCCAGGCTCGCTGTTGCTGTTCCAGCTGTCAGAGCTGCTGACGCCGACGCTGTCGAAGCCCTCGCGCTCCGGCTCGGCCCCGCTCCACCCGGACCCCGGATCCCTCCCCCACGCGGCCCCCGGCCCTGCGGACACCCGGTCCCTCCGGTCCTCGCGACACCCCGCACCCGCACTTGCACTCCTGCCGAGGAACCACCGCACCCATGAACAGCGACAACGACCTCCAGATCGCAGGCGACCTCCTTGAGGTCCAGCATCTGCTGCGCCCCGCACGCGAGCACCCCGTGACGGTGGCCGAATTCGTCGGGCTCGCCCGCACCATCGCCGCCGACCGCTCCCAGTGGGCCCCCCTCGTCCGGTACGACGCCACCACCCGCTGGTACCACCGTCTGCGCACCGTTCCCCAGGCTCCCGGCCCCGCCCGAGCAGGGGAGAGTCCACTCGGCTACGAGGTCTGGCTGCTCAGCTGGGTCCCCGGCCAGGGCAGCGGGCTGCACGACCACGGCCCGTCCTCCGGCGTACTGACCGTGCTGGAAGGCGAACTGACGGAGCGTACGGACCGGGGCCAGCGGGCGCTGGGCCCCGGCGCCCAGCGCGTCTTCGCCCCCGGCTACGTCCACGAGGTCGTCAACGACTCCCTCGAACCGGCGGTCAGCCTGCACGTCTACTACCCGGGCCTGACCGACATGCCCATGCACGCCGCCCAGTGCGCCCCGGCGGCCGCCACCGTCTGATCGGCCGGCGTCCTACACCTGACAGACTGTTTCGCATGCGCATTGTGGTTCTGGCCGGCGGTATCGGTGGTGCTCGTTTTCTGCGTGGCCTCAAGGAGGCCGCGCCCGACGCGGACATCACGGTCATCGGCAACACCGGTGACGACATCCATCTGTTCGGGCTCAAGGTCTGTCCCGACCTCGACACCGTGATGTACACCCTCGGCGGTGGCATCAACGAGGAGCAGGGCTGGGGGCGTACGGACGAGAGCTTCCACGTCAAGGAGGAGCTCGCGGCGTACGGCGTGGGCCCCGAGTGGTTCGGGCTCGGCGACCGTGACTTCGCCACCCATATCGTCCGTACGCAGATGCTCGGCGCGGGCTATCCGCTCAGCGCCGTCACCGAGGCGCTCTGTGCCCGCTGGAAGCCGGGGGTCCGGCTGCTGCCGATGTCCGACGACCGCGTCGAGACGCATGTGGCCGTCGACGTCGACGGCGAGAGCAGGGCCATTCACTTCCAGGAGTACTGGGTGAAGCTGCGCGCCTCCGTGCCCGCGCAGGCGATCGTGCCCGTCGGCGCCGAGCAGGCCAAGCCGGCGCCGGGCGTCCTGGAGGCCATCGCCGGGGCCGACGTCATCCTCTTCCCGCCGTCCAACCCCGTCGTGTCCGTCGGGACCATCCTCGCCGTGCCCGGCATCCGGGAGGCGATCGCCGAGGCCGGGGTGCCGGTCGTCGGCCTCTCCCCCATCGTCGGCGACGCGCCCGTGCGCGGGATGGCGGACAAGGTGCTGGCCGCGGTGGGCGTCGAGTCGACGGCCGCAGCGGTCGCCCAGCACTACGGCTCGGGGCTGCTCGACGGCTGGCTGGTCGACACCGTGGACGCGGGCGCGGTGGACGAGGTGGAGTCCGCGGGCATCCGCTGCCGTTCCGTACCGCTGATGATGACCGACGTCCCGGCGACCGCCGAGATGGCCCGCCAGGCGCTGGCCCTCGCCGAGGAGGTACGCGCATGAGCGCCGCCCCGGACACCGCGCCCTCGTACCGCGTGTGGGCGCTGCCCGGGATGCCCGAGGTGCGGGCCGGGGACGATCTCGCGAAGCTCATCGCCGCCACCGAGCCGGGCCTGGCCGACGGCGACGTCCTGCTCGTCACCTCGAAGATCGTCTCCAAGGCGGAGGGCCGGATCGTCGGGGCCACCGACCGGGAGGCGGCGATCGACGCCGAGACGGTACGGGTGGTGGCGCGGCGCGGGGCGCTGCGGATCGTGGAGAACCGGCAGGGCCTGGTGATGGCCGCGGCCGGGGTCGACGCCTCGAACACCCCCGCCGGAACGGTCCTGCTGCTGCCCGAGGACCCCGACGCCTCGGCCCGGGCGATCCGGGAGGGGCTGCGGGCCGCGCTCGGCATCGAGGTCGGCGTCGTCGTCACGGACACCTTCGGGCGACCGTGGCGCAACGGGCTGACCGATGTCGCGATCGGGGCGGCCGGGGTGCGGGTGCTGGACGATCTGCGGGGCGGCAGCGACGCGTACGGCAATCCGCTGAGCGCGACCGTGGTGGCCACGGCCGATGAGCTGGCCTCGGCCGGTGACCTGGTCAAGGGCAAGGCGGACGGGCTGCCCGTCGCGGTGGTGCGCGGGCTCGGCCATGTCGTGGACCCGGCGGACGCCGGGGGCGCGCGGGCGATGGTGCGGGTCGCGGCCGACGACATGTTCCGGCTCGGGACGTCCGAGGCGGTACGGGAGGCGGTGGCCCAGCGGCGTACGGTGCGCGAGTTCACCGACGAGCCGGTGGATCCGGGGGCGGTACGCCGTGCGGTGGCCGCGGCCGTGACGGCGCCGGCGCCGCACCACACGACGCCGTGGCGGTTCGTGCTGCTGGAGTCGCCCGGGTCCCGGACCCGGCTGCTGGACGCGATGCGGGACGCGTGGATCGCGGATCTGCGGCGCGACGGGAAGAGCGAGGAGTCGATCGCCAAGCGGGTGCGGCGGGGCGATGTGCTGCGGCGGGCGCCGTATCTGGTGGTGCCGTGCATGGTGATGGACGGCTCGCACACGTACGGGGACGCGCGGCGGGACGGTGCGGAGCGGGAGATGTTCGTGGTCGCGGCGGGGGCCGGGATCCAGAACTTCCTGGTGGCGCTGGCCGGTGAGTCGCTGGGGTCGGCGTGGGTGTCCTCGACGATGTTCTGCCGGGATGTGGTGCGGGAGGTGCTGGCGCTGCCGGCGTCGTGGGATCCGCTGGGGGCGGTCGCCGTGGGGCGGGCGGCGGTGTCGCCTCCGGCGCGGGGGGGCCGTGCGGCGGAGGACTTCGTCGTGGTGCGGTGAGCTGGGCGCGGGCCGGTGGGTGGTTTCGGGGCTCCGCCCCGGACCCCGGTCCTCAATCGCCGGACGGGCTTGATTTGCCCGGCCCGGGAGATGACGTGCCCCACCGGCTGGATTTCGCCCGGCCCGGGAGATGACGTGCCCCACCGGCTGGATTTCGCCCAGTCCAGGAGGTGACGTGCCCCGTCGGCTTGATTTGCCCGGCCCGGGAGGTGGCGTGCCCCACCGGCTGGATTTTGCGCCGGCCCGGGATGTTCCGGACGGGCTTGACCGCGTCCTCTACAAACGCGCGATGTTGCCCGGGGTCATGCGGGGGGCGTGGCGGGGTGGGGTGTTGCCCGAGAGCAGGATGAGGCGGGTGGCTCGGTGGCGTTGGCCCTCGTAGGGGGCCAGGAGCGTCAGCATCTCCTCGTCGTCCGCGTTGCGGTTGCCCGCCAGGGCGTGGCCGACGATGCCGGGCAGATGGAGGTCGCCGACCGTCACCGCGTCCGGCGCGCCGTTGGATCGCTGAAGGGTCTCGGCGGCCGTCCAGGGGCCGATGCCCGGGATCACCTGGAGGCGGGCCATCGCGTCGGACAGGGCCATGCCGGCCGCCTCCTCCATGCGGCGGGCCACCCGGACCGCGCGCAGGATCGTCGCCGAGCGCTTGGAGTCGACGCCCGCGCGGTGCCACTCCCAGGACGGGATCAGCGACCAGGTGCGGGCGTCCGGCATGACGTAGAGGCCGTACTCCTGCGGACCGGGCGCCGGTTCGCCGTATCTGCGGACCAGCAGGCGCCAGGCGCGGTAGGCCTCGTCCGTGGTGACCTTCTGCTCCAGGACCGAGGGGATCAGCGACTCCAGCACCAGGCCGGTGCGCAGCAGCCGCAGCCCCGGGCGGCGGCGGTGGGTCGCGGCGAGCAGCCGGTGGCGCGGGACGAAGGCGTCCGGGTCGTCGCCCTCGCCCAGCAGGACCGGCAGCCGGTCGAGCAGCCAGGACGCGCCGGGCCCCCAGGCCGCCGCCTCGATCCGGCCGTCACGGGCGACGACATGGAGCGTGCCGGGACCCGCGGGGGTGCGGCTGGAGCGGCGTACGGAGCCGTCGGCGGACATCCGGAACGTGGGATCGGCCGGGCCCCGGCGCAGCGGGCCGAGGACGAGCCGCAGGTCGAGCGGGCCCGGCGGGGTCCAGACGCGGGTCTGCGGCGCCGGCACGGGCGTGGCCGCCGCCTGGTGCGGGACGGCCGCGCGCGGGGCGTTGCGGGGAGCGAATCGTCCTGCCACGGGTGAGGTCCTCGGTAGTCGGGGCTGCCTGTCGAGGGTACGGCTGTTTCCGGCCACCGGGTGCGTTCCCACGAGGAGGCGGCCGGTCCGGTCATTCGTCCGAGGAGAACCGCACCGACCCGGCGGGCAGCTGGGCCCCGCACCAGATCCGTACGCCGTCGCGCAGCTCGTTGTCGGCGCCGACCCGGGCGCCGTCGCCGACGACCGCGCCGGCCAGGACCGTACGGCTGCCGATCCGGGCGCCCGCGCCGACCATGGAGTCCGTGATCACGGCGCCGGGTTCGACGATCGCGCCCGCCAGCACGGTGGAGCCCTCGATCCGGGCGCCCGCGCCGATCACGGCGTCGGCGCCGATGACCGTACCGCCGGAGAGCTTGGCGTCGGGGGCGACGGAGGCGGTCGGCAGGACGAGCCGGTCGCCGCAGCGGCCGGGGACGGCCGGGGAGGGGGCGCGGCCCAGGACCAGGTCGGCGGAGCCGCGTATGAACGCCTGCGGGGTGCCGAGATCCAGCCAGTACGTGGAGTCGACCATGCCGTGCAGATAGGCGCCGCCGGCGAGCAGTCCGGGGAAGGTCTCGCGTTCGACGGAGACGGGACGGCCGGCCGGGATGGTGTCGATGACCGAGCGGCGGAAGATGTACGCCCCCGCGTTGACCTGGTCGGTGACGATCTCCTCGGGTGTCTGCGGCTTCTCCAGGAAGGCGGTGACCCGGCCGGTCTCGTCGGTCGGGACGAGGCCGAAGGCGCGCGGGTCCTCGACCCGGGTGAGGTGGAGCGAGACGTCGGCCCCGGAGTCGGTGTGCGTGGTGACCAGGGCCCGGATGTCGAGGCCGGTGAGGATGTCGCCGTTGAAGATGAGGACCGGTTCGTCCGGGCCCGAGTTCAGCCGCCCGGCGACATTGCGGATGGCGCCGCCGGTGCCGAGCGGTTCGCGCTCGGTGACGTACTCGATGTGCAGGCCGAGCGCCGAGCCGTCGCCGAAGTACGGCTCGAAGACCTCGGCCAGATAGGAGGTCGCGAGGACGATGTGCTCGACCCCGGCGGCCCGGGCGCGCGCCAGCTGGTGCGTGAGGAAGGGGACGCCCGCGGCCGGGACCATGGGTTTCGGGGTGTGCACCGTGAGCGGGCGCAACCGGGTTCCCTTGCCGCCGACCAGGAGAATCGCTTCTTTTGCCTCTGTCACAGCACTGTCTCTGCTTCCTGCTGGGGCCGGGCCTGGTTTCGGCTGGCCAGTGTATGCAGACCGGAGGGGGTGTCCTTCGGTCGGCAGCCCGCAGCAGGTTCCGGGGAGCCGGGTGCCGGTCACCCGGCTCCTTGTCCCCTCAGCGGCCCTGCAGACGGGCCGAACTGGTCCGGGCCGTACCGAGCTTCTTGTAGAGACGCGCTCCGGGGCATTCGGTTGCGAATCCGTCGCGGTGACCGGAGATGACGTTGAGTTTGACCTTCTTGCCCTTCTTGTACTTGTTGCTGCCGCCGGAGACGAGCGTCACCTTGCCCTTCGGGTTGGCGCCGAAGAGGCCGAGCTTCCAGGCGGTGAGCTTGGCGACGGCGGTGACGGCGGCGGCGGGCGGGTTGGAGCTGGAGAAGGTGCCGAGCACGGCGATGCCCATGGTGTTGGTGTTGAAGCCGAGAGTGTGCGCGCCCATGACCGCCTTGGTCACGCCTCCGGCGCGGCCCTCGTAGATGTTTCCGCACTTGTCGACGGCGAAGTTGTAGCCGAGGTCGCGCCAGCCGTTGCTCTTGACGTGGTAGCGGTAGATCCCGCGCAGAACCGAGGGCGCCTGGGAGCAGCTGTAGTTGTTGCCGGTGGCGCTGTGGTGGACGAAGGCGGCCTTGACGGTCTTGGTGTACGCGAAGGCCTTCTCGCGGATCTTCTCGTCGGCGCCCCAGCCCTTGCGGGTGACGATGCGGGGGCGGGGGCCGATGTACGGCTTGGCGGCACGCGTCAGGCCCGCGTCCGCCTCGGTCTCCTGCCGGGTGAGGGCGGGCAGCACGGCAGCGCCGGTCCGCGCGGCGCGGTCGGCCCCGGCGGCGCCGGTGTCGGGCGCTTCCTGCGGGTCCTCGCCGGGGTCGACGAGTTCGAGGTGCAGCCCGGCGGGCAGCGGTACGGGCGCGGCGGAGGCGTCCCGGGTGTCCGGGGCCTCGGGGCTGACCCGGACCTCGACACCGTCGGACGCGCCGACCCAGAGCGGGGCGGTGGAGCCGCGCACGGCCCCGGAGTCGCGTTCGGCGGTGCCGGCGTCGGCGGAGTGCTCGGCGTTGTGGGTCTCCAGGTCCTGCCAGCCGGACCAGCGGCCGGTGGCGGTGGCGCGGGTGCGGACCTGGGCGGTGCCGTGGAGCTCGGTGTCCACGTCGTCCCAGACCACGCCGACCATGGAGAACGGGCGGACGTCACGCTCGGACAGGCCTTGCCCGGCGGCCGGGGCGGCGGGTTCGCCGGTGGCCCGTACGGAGGGGGAGGACAGGGGGTCGAGGGCCAGGGACTGCGTCGAACCGGGCAGATCTGCGGGTTCGGACGCCTCGGCGGGGCGATGGACAGGGGCGTCGGGGGCGGCGCCCGCGGGCGCGGCGAGCGGCAGGACGAGAGCTGCCGCACAGGTGACACCCATGGAGGATGCAATGAAGGCACGCATACAGATGATCCTTGACACAACCGGGCAACTCCGGCGACCGGGGTTTTTCCGGTCACTTGACGGCCCGTCTGCCGAACCGGTGTACCCCGCACCCGGCGCGCCCCGGCCCTCCCGGCACCGCCGCGTACCCTTCCGCACATGAACGCCAGCGACCGCACCCCTGCCGACCTGCTGCGTTCCGCGCTCGCCGCGGACCCGGCCCGCCCCTTGGTCACCTTCTACGACGACGCCACCGGAGAGCGCGTCGAACTGTCGGTGGCCACCTTCGCCAATTGGGTGGCCAAGACCGCCAATCTGCTCCAGGGCGACCTGGCGGCCGAGCCCGGTGACCGGCTCGCGCTGCTGCTGCCCGCCCACTGGCAGTCGGCCGTCTGGCTGCTCGCCTGCGCCTCGGTCGGGGTGGTCGCCGATGTGCAGGGCGATCCGGCTGCCGCCGATCTCGTCGTCACCGGCCCGGACTCGCTGGACGCCGCGCGGGCCTGCCCCGGCGAGCGGATCGCGCTGGCGCTGCGCCCGCTGGGCGGCCGCTTCCCGCAGGCGCCGGAGGGCTTCGCGGACTACGCGGTCGAGGTGCCGGGCCAGGGCGACCGGTTCGCCCCGTTCGCCCCGGTGGACCCGGACGCGCTCGCGCTGACCGCGGGGGATGTCGGGCTGACCGGGGCGCAGCTGGTCGCGCGGGCCCGGGAGGACGGGGCCGCGCTGGGCCTGGGCGCCGGGTCGCGGCTGCTGTCGGGGGGTACGTACGACAGCTGGGACGGCCTGAGCGCCGGGCTCTTCGCGCCGCTGGCGACCGGGGGTTCCGTGGTGCTGTGCCGGCACATCGGGCAGCTCGGCGCGGACGCGCTGGCGCAGCGGGTGGAGAGCGAGCGGGTCACGCTGACGGTGTGAGGGACGGGCGCCGGGCGGAGTCGCGGGCGGCGGGCCCCGGCCCGGTACGACAAGCGGCCCGAGGGACACCCGTCCGGCCCAGCGTGGGCCGAGCCCTCCGCCCGTAACGTCAACTCCGGTACATGATCTGCGGTACAGACCACCCGAGGCACAACCAAGCGTGAGGTTCAGCCGTCTACTTCTGCGACCGGCGGCCCTCCGCGCCGCCGAACGTGAAGGATGGACGCAGACGTGACCGAAAGCGCCGGCACGCCGGCCGACCCCGACGACTCGGCTGCGGGCGAGGACCGGACGCCGGACGGACCGCCCGAGGGTGAGGGCGGCGCGAAGAGCGCCCCCGAGGACACCCCGAAGGACGCCCCGCGGGAGACCTCCGCGGACGCCCCGGGCGGCGAGACACGCAGCGGATCGGGCAGCGGCCCCTCGGCCGGACCCTCGGCGAAGGGCCCGGGCCCGACCCTCGACATCACCGTCAAGCGCAAGCGGCACTGGCTGCGCTGGACCGCGCTCGGCGTCGCGTTCGTCGTGCTGGCCGGCGCGGGTGTGGGCTGGTGGCTGTACCGGAAGCTCGACGGCAACATCAGGACCGACACCTCGGCGGCCGCCGAGCTCAAGGCGTACGAGAAGGAGCGCCCCGCGTCCGTCGTCCATGACGCGGAGAACATCCTGCTCATCGGCTCCGACAGCCGGGCCGGGGACAACCGCAAGTACGGCCGCGACGACGGCGGCAGCCAGCGCTCGGACACCACGATCCTGCTGCACCTGGCGGCGGACCGGAAGAGCGCCACCGCGATGTCCATCCCCCGCGACCTGATGGCGAACATCCCGGCCTGCCACAAGCCGGACAAGACCCTGAGCAAGCCGCAGTTCGCCCAGTTCAACTGGGCCTTCGAGTTCGGCGGAACCGCCTGCACCATCCGTACCGTCGAGAAGATGACGGGGATCCGCATCGACCACCACATGGTCGTGGACTTCAACGGCTTCAAGGACATGGTCAACGCGGTGAAGGGCGTCGAGATCTGCCTCAAGGAGCCGATCGACGACAGCGCGGCCCATCTCAAGCTCCCGGCCGGGCGGCAGAAGCTCAACGGCGAGCAGGCCCTGGGGTACGTACGGGCCCGCAAGTCGATCGGCAACGGCAGCGACACCGAACGGATGGACCGCCAGCAGCAGTTCCTGGGCGCGCTGGTGAACAAGGTGCAGAGCAACGGGGTCCTGCTCAACCCCACCCGGCTCTACCCGGTGCTGGACGCGGCCACCAAGGCGCTGACCACCGACCCGGGGCTGGACAGCCTGAAGGACCTCTACGACCTGGTGCGGGGCATGCGCAACGTACCGACCGACAAGGTGCAGTTCCTGACCGTTCCCCGCCAGTCGTACCATCTGGACATCAACCGGGACGAATTGGTACAGCCGGCCGCCGACAAGCTCTTCAAGCGGCTGCGCGACGACAAGCCCGTCACGGTGGTGCCGGCGGACGAGCTCAAGGGTGATGACGGAAAAAACACTGACGTCACCGACGACTCCGGGCCGACCCCCACACCCACCTATTCGGGGAACAATGCGGCGACCGACCTGTGCAAGCGGTAAAGCAATGGCCAAACAGCGATGGACGTTCGATGTGCAATGGGAGGAATGCCCGGTTGTAAGGGCCGTGGAATGTGTCACGCGCGTCGCTCGACGCCGAACTGGACGGATAGTGTGACGCGATCCGGTGCTGCCGGCCGTCGGGCCGCGCACTTCTGGAGCGAAAGACTGAGCGCCTTATCGGGGGAGGCGCCTCGCGTGGCACCGACGGAGGACTCAAGCAACCGTGGATGCACAAAGCCGTGGGCGGGCGGACGATATCGATCCCGCAGACCAGTGGGTTCTCAACCCGGATACCGGCGACTACGAACTGCGACTGAATCACTCCGGAGGGGATTCGGGCGGGGATTCGGGCGGGGATTCGGGCCGGACTTCCGGAGTTTCGGCTCCCCGCGCCGCCGGGCGCAGAAATGCCGTACGTGAGGCCGACGGCCCGCGCCGCAGCCACGAGGTGCCGCGCCAGGGCGGACGCAGGTCGGCCCGCGGCGGTACGCGCGGCCAGGAGGCCTCCGCTCCCGCCGAGAACACCGCCGGCCGCCGCAAGCGCAAGGCTCCCAAGGCCCGCCGCAAGAAGGCGCTGCTCTGGACGGGCGGCGTGATGGCGTTCGTGCTCGTGGGTGTCGGCAGCGGCGGTTACTGGCTGTACCAGCACTTCAACGGCAACCTCAACACCGTGGACATCGGCGACGCCGGCAACAAGGACGTCGTCACGGCCAACGCGCCCATGAACATATTGGTCATCGGTACGGACAAGCGCACCGGTAAGGGCAACGAGGGCTACGGCGACGCCGGAAGCGTCGGCCACGCCGACACGAACATCCTGTTCCACGTGTCCGAGGACCGCACCAACGCCACCGCGGTGAGCATTCCCCGCGACCTGATCACCGACATCCCGGACTGCAGGACCAAGCAGGAGGACGGCTCCTACAAGGAGATCGCGGGCACCCAGCACGTCCGATTCAACGAGAGCCTCGGCCAGGACGACCGCGACCCGGGCTGCACCATGGAGACGGTCAAGAAGCTCACCGGCCTGAAGGTCGACCACTTCATGATGGTCGACTTCAACGCGGTCAAGACCCTGTCCACGGCGGTCGGCGGCGTCGACATCTGCCTCGACCACGCCATCAACGACCCCAAGTCCCACCTCAACCTCCCTGCGGGCAAGAACACCGTCGAGGGCGAGAACGCGCTGGCGTTCGTCCGCACCCGGCACGCCTACACCAACGGCAGCGACCTGGACCGCATCAAGGGCCAGCAGCAGTTCATCGGCTCGATGCTGCGGCAGATGAAGTCCGACGACACCCTGACCAGCCCGACGAAGCTGTACAAGCTCGCGGACGCGGCGACCAAGGCCCTGACGGTGGACAAGGCCATCGGCTCGGTGCCGAAGTTGACCTCGCTCGCCAAGGAGCTCAAGAAGATCGACACGAAGAACATCACCTTCGTGACGATGCCGGTGATCGACAACCCGGAGGAGCCCGATCCGATCACGGTCGTCCCGCATCCCACGCAGGCGGAGCAGCTGTTCTCGATGATGCGTGACGACACCTCGCTGACCGAGGTGGCCGCGCAGAAGAAGAAGGCCAAGGGCAAGCAGGACGCGCTCCTCAAGGGAACCAAGGCGGCCGCCGCCGACGTCCGTGTGGATGTCTACAACGGCGGCAAGGTCGCCGGCGGCGCCCAGCAGACCGTCACCTGGCTTCAGAACGAGAAGGGTGTCCTGAAGTCCACGAACAAGGCCAACGCCCCGGCCAAGACGGCCAGGACGACGCTGGAGTACGCACCGAACCAGGCGGACCAGGCCCGGGCGCTCGCCGAGATGATGGGGCTGCCGGGCTCGGCGATGAAGCCGGGCACCAAGGACGCCGAGGGCCTTGAGGCCATGGTCCTGACGCTGGGTGCCGACTTCAAGGGCGCGGGCACACCCATCACCGGCCCCGCGAAGATCGACATTCCGAAGTCCAGCGCCGACAAGGCGGGGTGCTCCAAGTGACGCGGAGCCACCGCGCGATACCGCGAGTCTGAGCAGCAGGGGGGTCCTGGTGGGACGGAGCAGTACGCCCGGGGAGGGGACGCGACCACGCGCCTCCCATGCGGGGCAACTCGGCTGGGACGACGGTCTCTACGAGGACGGCGCGAGCGGCGCGGAGGCGGCGGAGCCCGGCAGGGGTGACAGCGGGGACCAGGGCGGGGGCCCGGAGGGCGGCCCCCGCGCGGCCCGGCGCGGCGGGCCGCGCGGGGGCTCCCGCCGTGCGGGGAAGAGCAGGAAGCGGCGCGTCCTGCGCTGGATCGCCTTCACCCTCGCCTTCCTCATACTCGGGACCGGCGCGGCCGGTTATCTCTGGTACGAGCACCTCAACAGCAACCTCCGCAAGGGCAAGCGCAGCGCGGGCAACAGCGCGGCGAAGAAGACCGCCCCGAACGCCGCAGGACAGACCCCGCTGAACCTGCTGCTGATCGGCTCCGACAGCCGCAACAGCAAGGAGAACCTCAAGCTCGGCGGCTCCAAGTCGAGCGTCGGCGGCATTCCGCTCGCCGATGTGCAGATGCTGCTCCATGTGTCGGCCGACCGGAAGAACGCCTCGGTCATCAGCATCCCGCGCGACACCCGCGTGGACATCCCGGCCTGCAAGAACCCCGACACCGGCAAGACGTACCCCGCCAGCAACGGCATCATCAACGAGACGCTCCGCGGCGGTCCCGGCTGCACGCTGGACACCTGGGAGAAGCTCACCGGGGTCTACATCGACCACTGGATGATGGTCGACTTCGCCGGGGTGGTGTCCATGGCGGACGCCGTGGGCGGCGCGGACGTGTGTGTGAAGCAGGACGTCTACGACGTGCCCAAGCCCGGGGTGCCCGGTGGCTCGTACCTCAAGATGAAGGCCGGCACCCACAAGATCCAGGGTGAGGACGCGCTGAAGTGGCTGCGCACCCGGCATGCCTTCGAGAGCGACATCGGCCGGTCCAAGGCCCAGCACATGTATCTCAACTCCGTGCTGCGTGAGCTGAAGAGCCAGAACGCCTTCACGGACACCGGCCGGCTGATGAATCTCGCCGAGACCGCGACCAAGGCGCTCCAGGTCTCCGAGGAGATCAGCTCGGTCAAGAAGCTGTTCGATCTCGGCATGCAGCTGAAGAACGTGCCGCTGGACAAGATGAACATGCTGACCATGCCCCGGATCGCCGACCCGCAGGACCCCGACGCCCACGTCCTGCCGAAGCCCGGCGCCGCCGACAAGCTCTGGGCGCTGCTGCGCGACGACCAGTCGCTCGACCCCAAGGACCGGGCCAAGGCGAAGAAGAAGGCGGCGACGGCCGGACCGAAGGCCGGTGCTCCGGCCTCGCTCGGGATCACCGTGGTCAACGGGACGGGCGGCGACGGACAGGCGCCCGCCACCGGCCGTGCCGCCGAGGTCCGGGACCTGCTGAAGAACAAGGGCTTCACCGAGGCGGACACCACCACCGATCCCGGGTCCGCGCGGACGACCGAGGTGACGTACCCGCGCAGCGCCGGCGCCCAGGGCAGGTCGGACGCCCTGTCCGTGGCCAAGGCGCTGTCGCTGCCGACGAGCGCCGTCAAGAAGACGCCGGACGGGGCCGGGCTCACGGTCACGGTCGGCGCCGACTGGCGGACGGGCGCCGAGGCGCCCAAGACCGACGACGACAGCGACCCGCTGGAGGGCACCGAGTCGGCCAACGGCGCCAAGACGGACGACTGCATGGACGTGTACTGGCCGTACCGCAAGCCGTAGGAGGCTCCGGTACGCGAGAGGGGGCGCCCGGCATCGTGCCGGGCGCCCCTCTCGTCGTGTCCGGTCGTCGTGTCCGGCTCAGGACACCGGGGTGCCCGGCTCCTCGCTGATCGCCGGGCGGCGGCTCGCGATGACGCGCTTGGCCAGCGAGCGCGGGCTGGTCAGGAAGCCGTAGCCCCAGGACATGTGCATGGTCGCCAGGGCCACCGGGATCTGCGCCCGTGCCTTCAGCGACAGGCCCTTGCCGGCCGGGAGGGACCCGGCGACGATCGCCGCCGCGTAGCCTCCCGGGACGAGCAGCGCCCACGGGGTGACGGCGGCGCCCACCACGAGGCCGGCCGCGATGGCGACCACGGCGGTCGGCGGGGCCAGGTAGCGCAGGTTGATGGAGCCGGCGTGGTAGCGGGCGACGACGTGGCGCCAGCGGCCGTAGTCCTTGTACTGCTTGGCGAGCGCCCGGACGGAGGGGCGCGGGCGGTACTGCACGCGCAGTTCGGGCGAGAACCAGATCAGGCCGCCGGACTCGCGGATGCGGTAGTTCAGCTCCCAGTCCTGGGCGCGGATGAACTCGATGTTGTAGCCGTCGGCCTTCTCCAGCGCCTCCCGGCGGAACACGCCCAGGTACACGGTCTCGGCCGGGCCTGCCTGGCCGCCGGTGTGGAAGGCCGCGTTGCCGACGCCGATCTTCGAGGTCATGGCCGCGGCGACGGCGTCCTCCCAGGCGTTCTCGCCCTCGGCGTGCATGACACCGCCGACGTTCTGCGCGCCCGTCTCCTCCAGGAGCCGGACGGCCGTCGCGATGTAGTTCGGCGAGAGCATGCCGTGGCCGTCGACCCGGACGACGACGGGGTGGCGGGAGGCCTTGATCGCCGCGTTGAGGGCGGCCGGGGTGCGGCCGGTGGGGTTGGGCACGGTGTGGACCCGGGGGTCCTCCGCGACCAGCTCGGCGGCGATCTCGTCCGTGCGGTCCGTGGACGGGCCGAGCGCGATCACGACCTCCATCTCGCCCGCGTACTCCTGCTCCAGGATGTGGCGGACGGAGTTCCTGAGATGGCGCTCCTCGTCGAGCACCGGCATGATCACGGAAACGGCGGGGTGCTGCGCGGCAGACATGTGGTCCTCGGGGGGTCCTCGGGGGCGCCGGGGGTCTCGCACCCCCACCAGCGGCGTTATTCGGCCGCCACGTTACCGCGAACGGGGGACACCGTCGCGCGCCGCCGGGTGACCTCCCGGGATGCAGATCGTATGGGCCTACTGTGCGACAGGTCCCCCTTGCACCGCGGAGGTGTCCCCCCGTGCCCACGCCGCACCGCTCCCCCCGTCCGCCCCGGCCCCGCACCGCCCCCCAGCAGCGCAGGCGGCCCAGAAAGCAGGACGAGCGGCCCCGCTGGGGCATGCGGGTGGCGACCGGGCTCTCCGTGCTGGTCCTCGGCGCCGGCGGGATCGGCCATGCCGTGGTGACCAATCTGGAGACCGGGATCGACCGGATCGACCCCTTCAAGGACATGAAGAACCGCCCCGCGGGCGGCCACGGCATGAACCTCCTGCTGGTCGGCACCGACGGCCGGGACAAGATCACCAAGGAGGAGAAGGCGAAGTACCGGCTGGGCGGCGCGCCCTGCCACTGCACCGACACGATCATGCTGGTGCACCTGTCGGCGGACCGGCAGCGGGCCAGCGTCGTCAGTCTGCCGCGCGACAGCTACGCCGAGATCCCCGCGCACCGGGACCGCAACACGGGCAAGGAGCACGCGGCCCACCCGGTGAAGCTGAACGCGGCCTACGCCGAGGGCGGCCCGAACCTGACCGTGCAGACGGTCGAGCACATGACGGGCGTCAAGGTCGACCACTATCTGGAGGTCGACTTCACCAGCTTCATGACGACGGTGGACACCCTGGGCGGGGTGAAGATCTGCACCGCCCGCCCGATGAAGGACTCCTACACGGGCCTCGACCTCGCGGCCGGCACCCACACCCTGGACGGCGGCCAGGCCCTGCAGTACGTACGCTCCCGGCACATCGACGGGGCCGCCGACCTCGGCCGGATGCAGCGCCAGCAGAAGTTCATGGCCTCGCTGATCAAGCAGGCCACGAGCAGCGGGGTACTGCTCAACCCGGTGAAGTTCCGCGAGGTCGCCTCGACGATGCTGAAGTCGGTCCGGGCCGACAGGGGCTTCGGTACGGAGCAGATGCTCGACATCGGCCAGGCGATGCGCGGCTTCTCCGCCGCCTCGTCCGAGTTCACCTCGGTCCCGCTGGGCAATGTCGCCTACCCGGTCAAGGGCATCGGCTCGACGGTGAAGTGGGACCCGGCGAAGTCCCGGCAGCTGTTCGACGCGCTGCGCGAGGACAAGCCGCTCACGGTCGCCCGGCCCGAGCAGGCGCCCGCGGCCAAGGTCGACGTCCCGCCGAAGCAGATCCGGGTCCAGGTCTACAACGGGACCGAGAAGGACGGCCTGGGCTCCACGGTCGACGCCGCGCTGCACGCCACCGGCTTCGACACCACCCGCGCCCCGCTCACCGCGAAGGAACGGGACCTCAAGCACACCCTGGTCACGTACGACCCGCGCTGGGACCGGTCCGCGAAGTCCCTGGCGGCGGCGTTGCCGGGGGCGGAGCTGAGGGCCGTGAAGGGGCAGGGCGCCACGATGAAGGTGACGGCGGGCGCGGACTACCGCACGGTCGAGCGGGTGCGGGCCGAGGAGCCCGACCCGGGCCGGTTCGGCGCGGTCAAGGGCGACGAGGTGGTCTGTCCGTGAAGGGCGCTTTGTAACAGTCCACGCGGCGGCGGCACCCGGTCGCCGGGTCAGTCCTCGATGCCGTCGGCGATGCGCTTCTCGCGCAGCTCCTTGATCGCGCGGCGCCGGGCCAGCCGGTGCGTGCGGCGGATCTGGGCCTCCTGGTAGCGCCGCTTGTCACGCTCCGTCTCCGGGATGACCTGCGGTACGGGGCGGGGCCTGCCGTCCGCGTCGACCGCCGCGAACACCAGATAGGCGCTGCCGACCTGCGAGGCGGGCGTCGATTCGTTCCAGCGCTCGGCCATGACCCGGACGCCGACCTCCATCGAGGAGCGGCCGGTCCAGTTGACCTGGGCGCGGACGTGAACAAGGTCACCGACGCGGACCGGCTCCAGGAAGACCATCTCGTCCATCGAGGCCGTCACCGCAGGTCCGCCGGAGTGCCGGCCGGCCACCGCGCCCGCCGCGTCGTCGACCAGCTTCATGATCACGCCGCCGTGCACCGTACCCAGCAGATTCGTGTCGCTGCCGGTCATGATGTGGCTGAGGGTGGTCCGGGAGGCCGCGGTGGGCTTGCCCGGAATGTCGCCCTCCGGGCGCGGGGCCTGATCTGTCATGCCCTCCACCTTATGCGGGGGCTTCCGGCGTGTCGCAATGCATCAGCTTCGCAACAGCCCCGGTCCGATTTACCTCACACCCTGTAAGAGGAGCGGCTGCGACCTGCACACTGGTTCGCATGAACGATTGGCCCGAGGGCTGGCCCGACGACAACCGCAGCGGCAACCGCTACGGGCAGGGAAGCGCGAGCGACCGGCCCGAGAGCGCCCGCTCGATGCCGCACGTCCAGCGACGTCCCGCCCCGCCCCAGCAGCGCCCGGCGCCGCCGAGGCAGCGGCCGGTCCCGCAGCAGCCGGGCGGCTACGACGAGGGCGGCCCGCAGTACGACAGCGGGTACAACACGGGCCAGGTCTACGGCGGCGGCAACGGCGGCCGCGGCGCGGGCCGGGGCGGCGGCCCGGGTGACGGCGGTTACGTCCAGGGCCGGCCGGCGGCCGCGCCGGACTGGCGGCGCCGGATCAAGATCGGCGCGCTGGTCCTCGTGGTCGCGGTGCTCGGGGTCTCCATCGGCACGTACTTCTGGGCCGACTCCAAGCTGAAGCGCGAGGTCGACCTCTCCAAGGTCATCGAGCGGCCCAAGGGCGGCGACGGGACGAACTACCTGATCGTCGGGTCCGACAGCCGCGAGGGCATGTCGGCCGAGGACAAGAAGAAGCTCCACACGGGCTCCGCCGAGGGCAAGCGGACCGACTCGATGATGATCCTGCACGACGGCTCCAACGGCCCGACGCTGGTCTCCCTGCCGCGTGACTCGAACGTGGAGATCCCCTCGTTCATCGGTTCCGAGTCGGGCAAGCGGTACGAGGCCACCGGGCGCACCACCAAGCTGAACGCCGCGTACGCGATGGACGGGCCCGAACTCCTGGTCCGTACGGTCGAGTTCAACACCGGGCTGCACATCGACCACTACGTCGAGATCGGCTTCGGCGGCTTCGCGAAGATCGTGGACGCGATCGGCGGGGTGGAGCTGGACATCCCCAAGGCGTTCAAGGACAAGAACTCCGGCGCCGACTTCAAGGCGGGCAAGCAGACGCTGAACGGCCAGGAGTCCCTGGCCTTCGTCCGCACCCGGTACGCCTTCGCGGCCAGCGACCTGGACCGGACGAAGAACCAGCAGAAGTTCCTCGCGGCGCTGGCGAGCCAGACGGCGACGCCGTCGACGATCCTCAACCCGTTCAAGCTGTACCCGACGATGGGCGCGGGCCTGGACACACTGGTCGTCGACAAGGACATGTCACTGTGGTCGCTGGGCCAGATGTTCTTCGCCATGAAGGGCGTCACGGGCGGCGACGGCACGTCGATGAACATGCCGATCTCCGGCTCCACGGGCGGCAACCTGGTCTGGGACAAGGCCAAGGTCAAGCAGCTGGTGGAGCAGCTCAACAACGACGAGAAGGTCACGGTCACCGGCAACTGAGCCGTCCGTCCCGCCCCCAGGCCCCGGAGTCCGACGCCCACGCCATGAGCACCCCAGCCCCGCACCACGAGATCCTGCGCGCCACGCTCCGTGCCCACGGGCTGGTCGTGATCCTGCGCAGCGGCACGGCCGGCGCCCCGCTGGTCGAGACCGTCCGCACCCTGGCCGAGGCCGGGGTGCGGTGCATCGAGATCACCCTGCCGACACCGGGCGGTCTCGCCGCGCTGGCCGAGCTGCGCGGCACCCTGCCGCCGGACGTCCTGCTGGGGGTGGGGACGGTCACCGAGCCGGCCCACATCGCGCAGGTGACGGCGGTGGGCGCCCGCTTCGTCGTCAGCCCGTGCACCTTCCCCGGCCTGCTGCCGGCCTGCGAGGAGGCGGGCCTCGGCTCGCTCCCGGGCGCCTTCACCGCCACCGAGGCGTGGGCGGCCTGGCAGGCGGGCGCGAGCGCGGTGAAACTGTTCCCCGCCGAACCGCTGGGCCCGCGCACGGTGGCCGCGCTGCACGCCCCGCTCCCCCAGGTGCCGCTGGTGCCGACGGGCGGCATCGGCCTGGACGACGTCCGCCCGTACCTGGACGCGGGCGCGCTGGCGGTGGGCGTCGGCTCCCCCGTCCTCAAGGACGCCCTGACGGGCGGATCGCAGCGCGAACTCCTCTCCCGGGCACGCGAGTTCGTGGCCCGGGCGGCGCGGTCGCAGGACCCGGCCCTCACTCGCCGGTGATACGCGTCGGGCTCTGCGGTTCCGTCTCGTTCAAGTCCTCGTGGAGGGCGGCCAGTACCCGTCCGGTGGGCTCGCCCCGGGGGGACAGTTCCGCCAGCCGCCAGCCGGGGAGCCGCTCCTGCGTGCCGGGCGGCAGGTCGCCGCGTGCCGGGTCGTCGAGCCCCTGGAGCAGGCCGAACGCCGTCTCGCGTGCGACCTCGCGGGCGATCTCGCCCAGCTCGGCGGGGGTCAGCCCGAGCCGCACGGCCCGCTCCACGGCCCCGCCGGCGACGCCTTCCCTGCGGTAGGCCTCCACCCAGTGGGGCGCGGTCTGGGCCCAGGCGTCGATGTCCTGCCAGACCATGCGCAGCAGCCGGTAGCGGGCCAGCTGCGGAAGGCCGTCCTCGGCCTCGGACTCGGCCCAGCCCCGCGCGTCGTCCGCGCCCAACGCCTCGAAGAGCTCGGCGAGTTCATCCATGTCCACCCCCTGCTCAGGCACGGATGTTACGGGCCAGCCAGGGGCTGAGCATCACGCGCGGGATGAGCTCCTTGTACGTCTCGTCGCCCGGCAGCGGGACGACCAGCCACTGCCCCGGCGGAAAGCGCCTCGCCTTCACGTACGCCAGGCCGCCGTAGACGGAACGCAGGAACACCGGCACGGAGTCGCGCGGCACATCGTCGAAGTGCACCCCGTCCACGGTGATCCTCGCGTCGCCCTCGGGAAAGACCTGGACGGCGACGGCGGGCGCCCCGCCCAGCTCGACGAACGCCTCGTGCGGCAGCGACCCGTCCGTGTCCAGCACCGCGAAGGCCCCCGCCGACGCACGGCGGGAGGTCTGGTCCGCGCCGATGTCGTCGGTGACGGTCATCTCCAGGTTGTACGCGCGGGCGACCTCCCGTATCGCGGTGACGGCGGCCTCGGTGGTCGGCAGATGTGGATGTCCCATGCCCGCGATCATGCCTCAGCGGGGGTGGGGCCCGCTCCGGCCACTCTCAAGGGCGTACGGCCTCCGCCGTGTACGACGTGAAGTCCGCCCATGCCTGCGGCTGGAAGGCGAGCCTCGGCCCGTGCACGTTCTTGGAGTCGCGGACGTGGACCGCGGACGGCGCTGCCGCGACCTCGACGCATTCGTTGCTGTTACTGCTGTCGCTGTAGCTGCTCTTGAACCACTCCAGCCGGGAAGCGTCCCCGGCAGAGGTCTCGCTGATCATGTCTCTCCCAGCATCTGCTCGATGAAGGCCAGGGACTCCCGAGGCGGGAGAGCCTGAGCCCGGATGATGCCACACCGCAACTCAATGATGCGGAGCTGCTTCGGGTCAGAGACCGGACGGCTGCCGAATTCGCCCTCGGAGCGCCCCATCGCCGAGCCGTCCCTGAACTTCAGCACCTGCATCTCCCCGGCCATTCCTGCATGTTCATCGCGGGCGGTCAACATCACCTGGATCTCGACGTTCCGCAACTTGCCGAGCTCCAGAAGATGTTCAAGCTGACCACGCAGAACTGCCTTGCCTCCGAGGTGGCGCCGCAGCGTCACCTCTTCCTGGACGAAGCTGAGCTCAGGGCCGGGCGAGCGCTCGAAGATGGCCTGCCGCGCCACACGGGCGGCCACGAGCCTCTCCACCTCGTCCGGCGAGAAGGAGGGGCGCCGCATCTCGAACAGCGCACGCGCGTATTCCTCGGTCTGCAACAGACCATGAAGGTTGTGGGTCCCGTACGCCGAAAGCTCCACCGCTTGGGCTTCCAGCTTCGCAAGCTCCCGGACCTTCTTCGGGTACCGGACCCGCGCGATGTCCTCCTTCATCGCGGACACCCGTCCGCCCGCGCCCAGCACCTCGTCCGACTTGTCCAGGAATTCGGGCCTCGGAATGCGCCGCCCGCCCTCCACCTTGTAGACCAGGTCCTCCCCGTAGCCGATCGCCGCCGCGAACTCGCCGGCACGGAGGCCGGCCGCCTCCCGCCACGCCTTGATCTGGCGACCCACCGCGGCAACCACCGCGACGCCCGACTCATCGTCCGGATCGACGTCCCAACCGGGCTCGTCCGCCCCGCTGTCGCGCTGCTCTGTACCGGCTCCGTCCACAGTCATCCGTGCCCCATTTCCGACGCGAGTGCCCTAGTGCCTCAACCGCCTCTGTTCCCCGCACGTCACTCCGGACAGCCGGGACAACGTTGGACAAGCCCTGGACAGTCACCGTACGCAAGGGCTTCGTCACTGTGCACGGTAGGCGGAAGCGGCCACGCTGGGTGATGTGAATCCACAAATCGCCAGCCCCCGACACCCCACCGTCGAGCGGACCTTCACCGTCCTGCTCTCCCCCACCCGCCGGGGCGCGCGGCTCGCCCGGCTGCTCACCGTGGCGCATCTCGGCCTCTGGGGAGTGCCCACCGAGTCGGCCGCGCACATCGTCGCGGAACTCGCCGCCAACGCCACCGTTCACGGCCGTGTCCCGGGCCGGGACTTCCAACTGGGCCTGACCGCCCAGCCGGGGAGGCTGTTGCGGATCGAGGTGACCGACACACGGGGCGACCGTCTGCCCGTCGCGTCCGCCCCCGATCAGCTCGCGGAGAGCGGGCGGGGACTCCTGGTCGTCGGGGCCCTCGCCGATCGCTGGGGCGTCACCTCGGGGCCCGTCCCGCGCAAGACGGTATGGGCGGAACTCGACCTCGTACCGTGACGACGTCCACCGGGTCGGCCGATGCCGCCTCTCACCTGGCATATTTCTCTTGACCGTTTGCCGTGCGCAACTAGGGTGATCCGATGTCAACGATCAAGCAGTTCCAGGTGACCTTCGACTGTGCGGACCCCGAGCGTGTCGCCCGGTTCTGGTGCGAGGTACTGGGATACGTCGCGCCGGCGCCGCCGGAGGGTTTCGCCACGTGGGACGAGTACAACAGCACGCTCCCGGCCGAGGAGCGGGGTGGGTGGTTCGCGTGCAGCGACCCCTCGGGGGCCGGTCCGCGGCTTTACTTCCAGCGCGTGCCCGAGGGCAAGGCCGTCAAGAACCGGGTGCATCTCGATGTACGGGTCGCCACCGGACTCGTGGGCGAGGAGCGACTTGCCGCGCTCGAGGCCGAGTGCGTACGGCTGGAAGCGCTCGGCGCGACCCGCGGGGAGCTTCTGCGGGCCGACGGCGAGAACGAGTCGTGCCAGCCGATGCAGGACGTCGAGGGCAACGAGTTCTGCCTCGACTGAGCCGGGGGCGGTGCCCGGGCCGAGAAGGGTGCCCCACCGTTGGGAGCTGGGCCGTGCGCTGCGCGGCTTCGACGAGCACCATCGGCCGGAGGCCCCGGCACGGAGCCGGGGCCTCCGCGGTACGCCGTTACGGCAGGTTGCGGGCCATCACGATCCGCTGGACCTGGTTCGTGCCCTCGTAGATCTGGGTGATCTTGGCGTCGCGCATCATCCGCTCCACCGGGTAGTCCCGCGTGTAGCCGTAGCCGCCGAGCAGCTGGACGGCGTCCGTGGTGATCTCCATCGCGACGTCGGAGGCGAAGCACTTGGCCGCGGCGCCGAAGAAGGTGAGGTCGCCGTCGAGACGCTCGGACTTGGCGGCGGCCGAGTAGGTGAGCTGGCGGGCCGCCTCCAGCTTCATGGCCATGTCCGCGAGCATGAACTGCACGCCCTGGAAGTCACCGATCGGCTTGCCGAACTGCTTGCGCTCCTGGACGTACCCCTTGGCGTAGTCCAGCGCGCCCTGGGCGACGCCGAGCGCCTGGGCCGCGATCGTGATGCGGGTGTGGTCCAGGGTCTTCATCGCCGTGGCGAAGCCCGTGCCCTCCTCGCCGATCATGCGGTCGGCGGGGATGCGAACGTTGTCGAAGTAGACCTCGCGCGTCGGGGAACCCTTGATGCCGAGCTTCTTCTCCGGGGCGCCGAAGGAGACGCCCTCGTCCGACTTCTCGACGACGAACGCCGAGATGCCCTTGGAGCGCTTGGTCGGGTCGGTGACGGCCATGACCGTGTAGTACTCGGAGACGCCCGCGTTGGTGATCCAGCGCTTCACGCCGTTGAGCACCCAGAAGTCGCCGTCGCGCACGGCCCGGGTCTTCATGCCTGCGGCGTCGGAGCCCGCGTCGGGCTCGGAGAGGCAGTACGAGAACATCCCGTCGCCCTTGGCCAGCGGGCCCAGGTACTTCTTCTTCAGCTCCTCGGACCCGGACAGGACGACCGGAAGCGAGCCCAGCTTGTTCACGGCCGGGATCAGGGAGGAGGAGACGCAGGCGCGGGCCACCTCCTCGATCACGATGACCGTGGCGAGCGCGTCGGCGCCGGCGCCGCCGTACTCCTCCGGTACGTGGACCGCGTGCAGGTCCGCCGCCGTGAGGGCGTCCAGCGCCTCCTGCGGGAAACGGGCCTCCTCGTCGACCGCGGCCGCGAACGGGGCGATCTTCGCCTCGGCGAGGGCACGCACCGTCTCACGGAGCATCTCGTGCTCCTCGGCCGGACGGTACAGGTCGAAATCGGTCGAACCCGCCAAGACGCTCACTCCCCAAGGACGCTAACTACCGTTAAGTAACCCAATTTTAGGCGCCCACCCCGGGCCAGGCATACGCGCTGGGGCCGTGAGCTTCACGACAGCCGGAATGGAAGGTTTCAGGGGCACGACTATGCTCGTTCACCGCACGTCTGTCCGCATCTCCCAGGAGCACTCCATGGCCCTCAGGATCACTGTGATCGGCACCGGCTATCTCGGCGCCACCCACGCCGCGGCCATGGCGGAACTGGGCTTCGAGGTCCTCGGCCTCGACATCGTGCCCGAGAAGATCGAGATGCTGTCCGCCGGCCGGGTCCCGATGTACGAGCCGGGGCTCGAGGAGATCCTGAAGAAGCACGTCGCGGGCATCGAGGGCGCCACCGGGCGGCTGCGGTTCACCACCTCGTGGGAAGAGGTCGCCGAGTTCGGCGATGTGCACTTCGTCTGCACGAACACACCGCAGAAGCACGGCGAGTACGCCTGCGACATGAGCTACGTCGACAGCGCCTTCGAATCGCTCGCACCCCTGCTGACCAGGCCCGCCCTGGTCGTCGGCAAGTCCACCGTGCCGGTCGGCTCGGCGGCCCGGCTCGCCGCCCGGCTGGCCGAGCTGGCGCCTGCGGGCGAGGGCGCCGAGCTGGCCTGGAACCCGGAGTTCCTGCGCGAGGGCTTCGCCGTCCAGGACACCCTGCACCCGGACCGGATCGTCGTCGGCGTGGAGAGCGAGCGGGCCGAGAAGCTGCTGCGCGAGGTGTACGCCGGTCCGGTCGGCGAGGGGTCCCCGTTCGTCGTGACGGACTTCCCGACCGCCGAGCTGGTGAAGACCTCCGCCAACTCCTTCCTGGCCACCAAGATCTCCTTCATCAACGCCATGGCCGAGGTCTGCGAGGCGGCCGACGGCGATGTGGTCAAGCTCGCCGAGGCGATCGGCCACGACGAGCGGATCGGAAGCAAGTTCCTGCGGGCCGGCATCGGCTTCGGCGGCGGCTGCCTGCCCAAGGACATCCGCGCCTTCATGGCCCGCGCCGGTGAGCTGGGCGCCGACCAGGCGCTGACCTTCCTCCGCGAGGTCGACTCCATCAACATGCGCCGCCGCGGCCACATGGTCGAGCTGGCCCGGGAGGCCGTCGGCGGCGACTCGTTCCTCGGCAAGCGGGTGGGCGTCCTCGGCGCCGCCTTCAAGCCGGACTCGGACGACGTACGCGACTCGCCCGCGCTGAACGTCGCCGGGCAGATCCACCTCCAGGGCGGCCAGGTCACGGTCTTCGACCCCAAGGGCATGGACAACGCCCGCCGGCTCTTCCCCACCCTCGGCTACGCGGAGAGCGCGCTGGACGCGGTGCGCGGCGCCGATGTGGTGCTGCACCTGACGGAGTGGCGCGAGTTCCGCGAGCTGGACCCGCACGCGCTGGGCGAGGTGGCGGGCACCCGGATCATCCTCGACGGGCGCAACGCGCTGGACCCCGCCGTGTGGCGCGAGGCCGGCTGGACCTACCGGGCGATGGGCCGCCCGAAGGCCTGAGGCCCCGCCCGGCCGGGCCGACGGCCCGCCGCCGGGGGGCCCGCCGTCAGCCCTGCTTCGCGCGGTACGTCCGCATCTTCGCGCGGGCGCCGCACACCGCCATCGAGCACCAGCGGCGGCGCCCCGCCGGGCTGCGGTCGTAGTACGCCCAGCGGCAGTCCGCCGCCTCGCACGCCTTGAGCCGGGCCCAGGTGCCGTCGGCCGAAGCGGCGGCGATGGCCGCCGCGACCCGGGCGGTCAGTCCGGGCGGCTCCTCCACCGGGCACAGCGACGCCGCGCCCGCCGCATCCACGGTGACGCGCAGGGGTGCGTGGGCGAGCAGCCCGTCCAGCACCGGCACCGTGTCGCCCTCGGCGCGGTGCCCCGCGTGGGCGAGGCAGACCGCGCGCAGGGCCTCGCGCAGCACCCGGACGGCCGGGACGTCCTCCTGTGCGACGGCGAACGCGGCACACCCCTCCGCCGTGTCGAGCGTGTCCGCGCCCAGCTCGACGTCCAGGCTGTTGACCAGGGCTTCGATCAGCGCGAGCCCGCCGGGCGCGGAATCCCTCTCACTCATGGTTGCGACGTTACCTCCGGTGCGGGAGCATGCAGTAACGGTTACCGGTTGAACCGCTTTAACGGTAACCACGTGAAGAGAGCTGCCCGCATCTGCCGCATCTGCCCGAGGAGGAAGCACCATGGCTGTCGCCACACTGGGTTCCGTCGTCCTGGACTGCCCGGATCCCGTCGCCCTGGCCCACTTCTACGCCGCGCTGCTCGGCGGGAAGGTCGAGGAGCAGGAGGACTGGGTCGATCTCACCGGGATCACCGGCACGCCGCTCGCCTTCCAGGCCGCGCCGGGCTTCGTACCGCCGCAGTGGCCGCGCCCGGACGCCTCGCAGCAGTTCCATCTGGATCTGACCGTGGAGGATCTGGACGCGGCGGAGCGGGAGGTGCTGGCGCTGGGCGCGACGGTGCTCGAAGCCGACGACCGGGAGCGGACCTTCCGGGTCTACGCCGACCCGGCGGGGCACCCGTTCTGTCTCTGCGCCTGTTAGGAGCAGTACGGCGGATGCCCCGGTCGTGCGCGCTCAGGCGGCCGGGGCGTCCAGCTGCTCGATCGTGGCGTGCGACGGGCCGCGCCGGGTGCGCAGCTCGCGGCCGACGTCCTCGGCTGCGCGCAGCACCCGTACCGCGTTCTGCCAGGTGAGCTTGGCCAGGTCGGCGGCGGACCAGCCGCGGCCCAGCAGCTCCGCGATCAGGTTCGGGTAGCCGGACACGTCCTCCAGGCCCTGCGGGAGGAACGCCGTGCCGTCGTAGTCGCCGCCGATGCCGATGTGGTCGACGCCCGCGACCTCGCGCATGTGGTCGAGGTGATCGGCGATCGTGGCGACGGTGGCCATCGGGCGGGGGTTGGCCGCCTCGAACTCGGCGTGGACCTTCATCGCGCGGCCCGTCGTGTCCAGGTGGTGCAGGCCGTTGGCGCGCAGGTTCTCGTCGGCCGCCTGCGTCCAGGCGACGGCCGCCGGCAGGACGAACTTCGGTACGAAGGTGGCCATGGCGATGCCGCCGTTGGCCGGGAGCAGACCGAGGACGTCGTCCGGGATGTTGCGCGGGTGGTCGCAGACGGCCCGCGCGGAGGAGTGCGAGAACATCACCGGCGCGGTGGAGGTGGCGAGCGCGTCCCGCATCGTCGTCGCCGCGACGTGCGAGAGGTCGACGAGCATGCCCGTGCGGTTCATCTCCCGTACGACCTCGTGGCCGAACGGCGAGAGGCCGCCGACTCCGGGTTCGTCGGTCGCCGAGTCCGCCCAGTCGGTGTTGTCGTTGTGGGTGAGCGTCATGTAGCGCACGCCGAGCGCGTGCAGGCCGCGCAGGGTGCCCAGCGAGTTGTTGATGGAGTGGCCGCCCTCGGCGCCCATCAGGGAGGCGATCCGGCCCTCGGCGCGGGCCGTCTCCATGTCGTCGGCGCTCAGCGCGCGGCGCAGGTCGCCGGGGTGCCGCTCCAGCAGCTCGGCGACGGCGTCGACCTGTTCCAGGGTGGCGCTGACCGCGTCGTCGCCCGGCAGGTCGGACGGGACGTACACCGACCAGAACTGGGCCCCGACGCCGCCGGCGCGCAGCCGGGGGATGTCGGTGTGCAGATGGGCCGACTGGTCGCCGGCGATGTCCCGGGCGTCCATGTCGTAGTTGACCTGGGCCCGCAGCGCCCACGGCAGGTCGTTGTGTCCGTCGACCACGGGGTGCTCCGCGAGGAGGGCCCGCGCCTGCTCCAGCCGGTCCATCACTGCCCTACTTCCCGAAGCCGAAGGAGTCGGGGTTCCCGACCTTGCTGCGCAGGCGCTTGCCCTTCTCGGTGGCCTGGTCGTTCAGGTCGGAGAGGAACTCCGTCATGCGGGTCCCCAGCTCCGCGTCGTGCGCGGCGAGGATGCGCACGGCCAGCAGGCCCGCGTTGCGCGCGCCCGCGATGGAGACGGTGGCGACCGGGATGCCGGCGGGCATCTGGACGATGGACATGAGGCTGTCCATGCCGTCCAGGTACTTCAGGGGCACCGGGACGCCGATGACGGGCAGCGGGGTGACCGAGGCGAGCATGCCCGGCAGATGGGCGGCGCCGCCCGCCCCGGCGATGATCGCCCGCAGGCCGCGGCCCGCCGCGTTCTCGCCGTACGCGATCATCTCGCGCGGCATGCGGTGGGCGGAGACGACGTCGACCTCGTAGGGGATCTCGAACTCGTCGAGGGCCTTGGCCGCCGCTTCCATGACGGGCCAGTCGGAGTCCGAGCCCATGACGATGCCGACGACCGGCGCGGTGGAGGCGGGGGAAGTCATTCGGTGATCGTTCCTCGCAGGTAGTCGGCCGCGTGCCGGGCGCGCTCCCGCACGTCCGCCAGATCGTCGCCGTAGGTGTTGACGTGACCGACCTTGCGGCCGGGCTTCACGTCCTTGCCGTACATGTGGATCTTGAGCTGCGGGTCTCGGGCCATGCAGTGCAGATACGCCTGGTACATGTCCGGGAAGTCGCCGCCGAGGACGTTGCTCATGACCGTCCAGCGGGCGCGCGGGCGCGGGTCGCCGAGGGGGAGGTCGAGGACCGCCCGCACATGGTTGGCGAACTGGGAGGTGATCGCGCCGTCCTGGGTCCAGTGGCCCGAGTTGTGCGGGCGCATGGCCAGCTCGTTGACCAGGATGCGGCCGTCACGCGTCTCGAAGAGCTCGACGGCCAGGTGGCCGACGACACCGAGCTCCTGGGCGATGCGCAGGGCGAGCTGCTGGGCCTCGCCGCCCAGCTCCTCGTCCAGCTCGGGGGCCGGGGCGATCACCGTGTCGCAGACGCCGTCGACCTGGACGGACTCCACGACCGGGTAGGCGACGGCCTGGCCGTGCGGCGAGCGGACGATGTTGGCCGCCAGCTCCCGTACGAAGTCCACCTTCTCCTCCGCGAGGACCGGGACGCCCGCCCGGAAGGGGTCGGCCGCGTCCGCCTCGGAGCGGACCACCCAGACGCCCTTGCCGTCGTAGCCGCCGCGCACGGTCTTGAGGATGACGGGGAAGCCGCCCACCTCCTCGGCGAAGGCCGCGGCGTCGGCCGGGTCCTTCACGATGCGGTGGCGGGGGCAGGGTGCGCCGATCTCGGTGAGCTTCGCGCGCATCACCCCCTTGTCCTGGGCGTGCACCAGCGCTTCGGGGCCGGGGCGCACGGGGATGCCGTCCGCCTCCAGGGCCCGCAGGTGCTCGGTCGGCACGTGCTCGTGATCGAAGGTGATCACGTCACAGCCGTGCGCGAAGGCGCGCAGCGTGTCCAGGTCGCGATAGTCGCCCACGACGACTTCGCTCACCACCTGGGCCGCCGAGTCCTGAGCGGTGTCACTGAGGAGCTTGAACTTGATGCCGAGGGGGATGCCCGCCTCGTGGGTCATACGGGCGAGCTGACCGCCACCGACCATGCCGACTACCGGGAACGTCACTCCTCCAGGGTATCCGTACGCTCCGGAGGGCATGTCCACGCCCTGGAGGGCCGTGTCACAGCTCCGTGTCACAGCTCCGTGTCACAGCCTCGCCACACCCGCGCCCTTACCCACGGGCGGCCGCGGGGGCTCCTGGTTAGCATGGCCGGGTTGACGGAACATGAAGCCGAACCGACAGACGGGCTGAGCGATCACCATGAGCGAACGGGGCGCACTGCGGGCCCGGCTGGATCTGCTGGCCCGGGAGGTCGCCAAGTTCGGCGTGGTCGGCGCGGTCGGCCTGGTCGTCAATATCGCCGTTTCCAACCTGCTGTGGCGCTACACGGACATCCCGACGGTACGGGCGGGCCTGCTCGCCACATTCGTCGCGATCCTGTGCAACTACGTGGGCTTCCGCTACTGGACGTACCGGGACCGGGACAAGAGCGGGCGCACCCGCGAGCTGACGCTGTTCCTGCTGTTCAGCGCGGTGGGAGCGGTGATCGAGACGGGTGTGCTGTACGTGGCGACGTACGGCTTCGGCTGGAACACCCCGGTGCAGAGCAATGTCTTCAAGATCCTCGGGATCGGGATCGCGACGCTGTTCCGGTTCTGGTCCTACCGGACGTGGGTGTTCAAGGCGCTGCCTGCCAAAGACGACGTCGTCGTGAGTGCGGCGGTCTCCGTGCCGGCGCCGGCCCCCGCGCCCGCCGCCCGGGTCGAGGCGGACACCGCGCGCCGGTAGCCCGCGCTCATCGCACCGGGCGCTCCGGTTCCTTCCTGGTGAGGGCCACGCGGCTCAGGAAGAGGGCGAAGACCGGGGGGTGCTGCTGGAGCAGTTCCAGCCGGCCGCCGTCCGCCTCCGCGAGGTCGCGGGCGACCGCGAGGCCGATGCCCGTGGAGTTGCGGCCGCTGATGGTCCGCTCGAAGATCCTCGCGCCCAGGTCGGCGGGGACCCCGAGGCCCTCGTCCGTCACCTCGATGACCGCCTGGTTACCGGTGACCCGGGTGCGCAGCGCGACCGTGCCGCCGCCGTGCATGAGGGAGTTCTCGATCAGCGCGGCCAGGACCTGGGCGACCGCGCCCGGGGTGCCGACCGCGCTCAGCCCCTGCTTGCCGGAGCGGACGATGGCGCGGCCCTCGCTCCGGTAGGCCGGGCGCCACTCCTCGATCTGCTGCTTGACGACCTCGTCCAGGTCGAAGACGACGGCGGAGCCGGTCCTCGGGTCGCGCGCGTTGGTCAGCAGGCGCTGCACCACGTCCGTGAGCCGCTCGACCTGCGTGAGCGCGATGTGCGCCTCCTCCTTCACCGTCTCCGGGTCGTCGGTGACGGCGATCTCCTCGATCCGCATGGAGAGCGCGGTCAGCGGCGTACGGAGCTGGTGCGAGGCGTCGGCGGCGAGGCGGCGCTCCGCGGTCAGCATCCGGGCGATCCGCTCGGCGGAGGCGTCCAGGACGTCCGCGACCCGGTCCAGCTCCGGCACCCCGTACCGCTTGTGGCGCGGGCGGGGGTCGCCGGAGCCCAGGCGTTCGGCGGTCTCGGCGAGGTCGGTGAGGGGCGAGGCCAGCTTGTTGGCCTGGCGTACGGCCAGCAGCACGGCGGAGACGATGGCCAGCAGCGCCACCGCACCGATGATCATCAGGGTCCGGCCGACCTCGCGGGTCACCGCGGAGCGGGACTCCTCGATGGTGACCTTCTCGCCATGCTCGCCGGTCTCCGTGGCGGTGATCACACTGCCGGTGGGGCGGTCGCCGACCTCGATCGGGGCGCGGCCGGGCATCTTGACCAGGGCGTAGCGCTTGTCGTCGATCTGCTCGGCCAGCACCCCGGGGTTGATCCGCTCGGCGCCCAGGAGCCGGCTCTCGATCACGCTGATCAGCCGCAGCGCCTCGGAGTCGACGCTCTCCTGGGCGCTGCTGCTGATGGTGCGGGTCTCGACGATGACGAGGGAGACGCCGAAGACGGCGATCACCACGAGCACCACGGCCAGGGTGGAGTTGATCAGTCTTCGGCGCATGACGGCTTCTGTACGTCAGCTCTTCTCGAAGCGGAAGCCGACGCCCCGGACCGTCGCGATGTAGCGGGGATTGGCTGCGTCGTCGCCCAGCTTCTTGCGGAGCCAGGAGATGTGCATGTCGAGGGTCTTGGTCGACGACCACCAGGTGGTGTCCCAGACCTCGCGCATCAGCTGGTCGCGGGTGACGACCCGGCCCGCGTCCCGCACCAGGACCCGCAGGAGGTCGAACTCCTTGGCGGTGAGCTGGAGTTCCTCGTCGCCCATCCAGGCCCGGTGCGACTCGACGTCGATGCGGACGCCGTGGGTGGCGGGCTGCGGGGCGGGCTCGGTGGCGCCGCGGCGCAGCAGGGCCCGGACGCGGGCGAGGAGTTCGGCGAGCCGGAAGGGCTTGGTGACGTAGTCGTCGGCGCCCGCGTCGAGCCCGACGACCGTGTCCACCTCGTCGGCGCGGGCGGTCAGCACCAGGACGGGCACGGTGTGGCCCTCGGCACGGAGCCTGCGGGCGACTTCGAGACCGTCCATCCCGGGAAGCCCCAGGTCGAGCACGACCAGATCGATGCCGCCCTGGAGGCCGGCGTCGAGAGCGGTCGGACCGTCTTCGCGGACCTCGACCTCGTAACCCTCCCGACGCAGGGCGCGGGCCAGTGGCTCCGAGATGGATGCGTCGTCCTCGGCGAGCAGTACACGGGTCATGCAGTGATGGTAGTCCGCGCAGCGCACCGGGCGTGAGGTGATCCAGAAGCCCTGCGGGTCCGCGCCCCGTTCACGCCCGGACCTTCGAATATGGGAGTGTGGTTGCACCTGGACCTGTGATCCATGTCTCAAGTCCTTCCATATCCGGCTCTGTCGTGTCGTATGGTGTCTCAACGCCTATTGCACTACTCAATGACCTTTGGGCAGCTCTGAGCACCGAGGGTCATTTTTGTGTGCGGGCTGGTACCCGCCAGCCTCGAAGTTCAGTGAATGACCTGTGGCCGGGCCCGGATCGCCGATGAGGGCGCTCCGGGCGTGGATCCCGACGTGGTGGGCGTACCCACGCCGGTGCCGGCCTCCCCCCACCGGGCGCGTACCGCTCACGAGGCGTCGCGTCCCGAGCGAGCAAGGATCGATCATGGCGTCCAGCCTGACGAAGGACCCGGCGAACACCGCTGGTGGAGAGAAGACCTTCTTCGGCCACCCCCGCGGCCTGGCCACTCTCTTCATGACCGAGATGTGGGAGCGGTACAGCTTCTACGGCATGAAGGCGCTGCTCCCGCTGTACCTGATCGCGCCCGGTGGCATGCACATGAATGCCACCACGGCGACGGCGATCTACTCCGTCTACATGGCGATGGTCTACCTGCTCGCCATGCCCGGCGGCTGGATGGCCGACCGCTTCTGGGGGCCGCGCAAGACGGTCGCCATCGGTGGCGGTGTCGTCATCCTCGGCCACATCACGCTCGCCGTGCCCAACTCGGCGACGTTCTTCGCGGGCCTCGTGCTCGTCGCGCTCGGTTCCGGCCTGCTGAAGGCCAACATCTCCACGATGGTCGGCCACCTCTACAAGGGTCCGGAGGACCCGCGCCGTGACGGTGGCTTCACGCTCTTCTACATCGGGATCAACATCGGTGCCTTCCTGGCCCCGCTGACCATCGGCACCGTCGGCGAGAACGTCAACTGGCACTTCGGATTCGCGCTCGCCGCACTCGGCATGGCCCTGGGCCTGGCCCAGTTCATGCTCGGCACCCGTCACCTGAGCCCGGAGAGCGACGTCGTCTCCACCCCGGCGACGGAGCAGGAGAAGCGTTCGGTCCTGCGCAAGGGCCTGGTCTGGCTGATCGTCGCGGGCGTCTTCTACACGCTGCTCGCGGTCACCGGAAACTTCGCCGACTGGGCGCTGCTGCCGATCACCGTCGCCGGACTGATCATCCCGATCGCCGTCCTGGTGCGGATGAAGCGCGACAAGGAGCTGACGACCACCGAGCAGTCCAAGCTGTCGGGCTACATCTGGTTCTTCGTGGTCGCCGCCGTCTTCTGGATGATCTACGACCAGAACGGCTCGACCCTGTCGATCTTCGGTGAGAACTCGACGACGAACCACCTGCTCGGCTTCGACTTCCCCACCTCCTGGTACCAGTCGCTGAACCCGGTCTTCATCATGGCCATCGCCCCCGTGGTCGCCTCGGGCTGGCTGTGGCTGAACAAGCGCGGCAAGGAGCCGAGCACCGCCGTCAAGTTCGCCTCCAGCCTGGTCCTGATCGGCATCTCGTTCGTCGTCTTCATGATCCCGCTGATCGACACCGCCGCCAACGGCGGCCGGGTCAGCCCGATGTGGCTGGTGGCGATCTACTTCATCCAGACGGTCGCCGAGCTCTGCCTCTCCCCGGTCGGTCTGTCGGTCACCACGAAGATGGCCCCGGCGAAGTACAGCTCCCAGATGATGGGTGTCTGGTTCCTCGCGGTCACCGCCGGTGACTCCGTGACCGGTCTCCTGACCTCCCCGCAGCTCGGCGTCGACCTGAACACCACGGGAGCCGTCGCGTTCGAGGCGGTCCTCGCGGTCATCGCCGGTGTCGGCATCTGGATGTACCGCAAGAAGGTCTCGCAGCACATGGGCGACGTGAACTGACCTCACCGCACCCCAGGGGAAGGGGCCCTCGCACCGCCCGGTGCGAGGGCCCCTCCTTTTCTTCCTGTGCCGTACGGGGCTCGGCTCACCGGCCCGCGCGCAGCCGGCGCCACGGGGTGAACGTGAACACCGCGCCGCCCAGCAGGATCGCCGTACCCGCGATCAGGCCGAGTGCGCGCAGGGCCCCGTGGTCGTCGGCGCCGGTGGCCGCGAGCCCGCCGCCGGAGGCCGTACCGCCGGCCGCCGCCCCGCCGGAACCGCCGGAGCCGCCCGTGTCACCGCCCGAGGCGCCGCCCTCCTGGGCCGTGGTGTCGAGGGCGAGCGAGGCCTTGGGGGTGCCCTTGACCGTGCACGGGATGTTGATCTTCGAGCCGCCCAGGGTGACGTCGATCGTGAGCGTGCCCGGGGTGAGCGTGGACGTACCGGAGGCTCCCGGCTTGTACGTGCCCGTCATGTCCGGCAGGTCGACCGGCTTGCCCGTCTCCAGGGGCTCGGGGTTCCCGGGTCCCCTGACGGTGACGGAGCCCTTGTCGGCGCCGCCGATGACGATCTGCATGGACGGCTTGAGCGCGCCGGCGGGCAGCGCGGCCGGGCTGTCCATCACGCCCTTGGCCGTCTTGACCGTCAGCCCGTAGCTCCCGCCGTTCTTCCTGGCGTTGATCGTCACCTTGCCCGCGATGGCGGCCGGGCCCGGGGACTTGCAGGCGAAGTCGACGGCGACCTCCTTGCCGGGGAAGTCGGTGGCACCGCCACTGCCGCCACTGCCGCCGGAGGCCGTGCCGCCGGAAGTCGTGCCGCCCGAGGCCGTGCCGCCGGAGGTCGTATCGCCCGAGGTGGTGCCGCCCGCCGTCGTGCCGCCGGCCGTGGTGCCTCCGGCAGTCGTGCCGCCGGTGGTGGAGCCGCCGCCGTCCGTGACCTTGATCGTCGCGCCCGGCTGGACCGTCTCCTTCGGGGAGCACTTGGTGTCCGTGGAGATCGGCTTGGAGACGTTGATCGTGTAGCCGTCGGGCGTCAGCGTCAGCTCCCCCGCCTTCTCCAGCTTCAGCGATCCCTTCATGTCCGGCAGGATCATCGGGCTGTTCTTGGGGATCGGCGGATTCTGCCTCGGCCCCTCCATCTTCAGGTCCCCGGTGGCGGCGCCGGCCAGCTTGACCGTCCCGGTCGGCTTGACGGTGTCCTTGTCGAGGTCGAGGACGTCGGGGTTGTCGGAGGCGGCCTGGACCGTCTTCCACACGACCTCGACGGTGTCCCCGACCTTCGCCTCGGCGGGTGCGGTCAGCTGCACCTTCGTGGTGCCCTGTACGGCCGGCAGTCCGGAGATGGCCGGGGGTATGCACTCCGTCCTGTACGAGATGTCGGCGGCCTGGGCCGGGCTCGCGGCCAGCAGCATGCCCGCCCCGCCGATCATCATCGCGACTCCCGCCGCGACCGTCCTGCGTTGCGTACTCACGAATGTCCCTTCGTCGACGGTCTGTGCTCTGACGGTGCGGAATCAGGGGTGAACCACGGCAGCGCGCCCGTCGCGGGCGCGGGGTCCGCGGCCGGCGCCGGGGTGCGCCGCAGCCCGGCGAGCCGCACGGTCGCGCCCGCGCGCGGGGCGGAGCGGCGGCCACGGCGGGAGCCCGCGTGCGCGGGGCGCGGCCGGACCTTGTCGACGACCGCCATGCCGATACGGAAGACGGCGGCCGGCACGACCAGGCAGAGCAGAATCCAGAAGAGCGTCACACCCCAGGGGCGGCCGACCCCCCACGGCTGCTCGGCCAGCACCTTCGTGCCGTACTTCAGCGAGATCCGGTAGTCGCCGTGGGCGCCCGCCGTCAGCTCGACGGGCAGTTCGATACGGGCCTTGAAGCCGGGCTCGACGGTCCCGCGCCACTGCCGCTCGTCCCACTGCGGGGCGTAGACGCCGTGTGCGCTGCCGACCCGGAAGACGGGGTCCTTCACCGGCGCGGAGCCCAGATTGCCGACGGTGAACACCAGCCGGCGCGAGGGCGGGGCGCCGAACCAGGTGAGGATGCCGCTGTCGCCCTCCAGCCGGGGAGCGGCCAGGACGGCGAGCTTCCCTTCGCCGCTCTGCTTCGGCAGCGGGGAGACGGGGTGGCCCGCGACCACGAACACCGCGTCGGCGAGGGCCTGTTCCCCGGTGACCGTGGCGACATGCACCACGCAGGGGCACGGCACGGGCGGCTCGGCGACCGGCAGCTTCTTGGCGAACGCGCCCTTCTTGTCGGTGGTGACGGCGCGGCCGTCCGCGTTGGCGCAGGAGTTGGTACCGCCGATCACCCCGCGCGCCGGCGTGGACTGCCCGCAGATCAGCATCATGAGCAGGGTGCCGGGCCGCCAGCCGCCGCCCTTGACGGTGATCTCGCCGCCCTTGCCCGCCTGCTTGTCGGAGAGGGTGACCGCCGGTTCCGGGTCCGCCGCGGCGCGGCCGTCGGCGTGGACGCCGGGCGCGGTGAGCAGCAGGGCGGACAGGAGCGCGGCCAGCAGGACGGCGAGCGCGGTCGCGCCCGTCCGCGAACGGCCCGCGCTCCGGGGCGCGGCTGTTCCGGCCCGCCCTACCGGCCCCTTGAGTCCCGTCACGATTCCGCTCCCGCCTGCACCAAGTGCCGTTCGCCAGACGACTGCTGAGGGTCCGTGGGAGGCTGCGCGCCGTCGGCGCCCCGGCGTGCCCGGCGGCGCCGCCGGAGGCCGTACGCCACCCCGGCGACGGCGGCCGGGAGCAGCAGCGCGCCGCCGGTGACCGGTATCCACGGGACGCAGAGCGCCGAGGCCGTCGCCTCGTCGTGCGCCCCGCCCGCCGCCGTGACGCGCAGCCGTACGGTGACGGAGTCGAGGGCGGGGGCGTCCGGCCACGGTTCGGTGAGCCGCACCCGCTGTCCGGGCGGCAGTTGCAGCGGCAGGGTGCGGGCGGCGCGGCTCAGCAGCGTGCCGAACACCCCGTCGGCGGTCACGGCCAGGCGGGGCGAGAGGACCGCGTTGCCCCGGTTGACCAGCGTGTAGTGGAGGGTGTGCCCGGACAGCCGCACGTCCTCGACCGTGAGGGCGGCCAGCGTCGGGCCGCCGACCCGCAGGCGGACCTGGACGCCCACCGTGCGCCCGCCGCTCTCGGCGACGATCGCGCCCGGGTGGTCGCCGGGCGGCGCGTCCTGCGGCACGGTGAAGGAGACCGGCACGTCGGCCCGGGTCCGGGCGGGCACGGTCACCTCCCTGCTCGCCGTCCGCAGCCAGGCACCGGTGCCGGTGGGGCGGCGCGTCCCGCCGCCGGTACGGTCCGCGTCGGCCCCGCGCAGCCGTACGGTGACCGGGTCCGGTCCCGGGTTGGTCACCGAGAGCCGGTCCTCCAGGACGCTGCCGGGCAGGCCCTCCAGATAGAAGTACGGCCGGGCGCCGGCCTCCCCCGGGCCGTTCGCCGCGGGCCGCGCCGTCCACGCGGGGGCGGCGCGGTGTCCGGTGGCACCGGCCGGCGGGGCCACGGCGAGGGCGCACCACAGGGCGGCGAGCAGCGGCAGGGCACGGGCGAGTCGGGCGGCGCGACGGGTCGGCGGCATGGGCGGCTCCCTGGGGCGTGACGGCGGAGGCGGTGCGCGCGCGGACGGTCAGCCCGTGGCCCGCTGCCCGCGCCTGGTCAGCCAGAGGACCCCGGCAGCGCCGGTCAGCAGGACGGTGCCGCCGAGGGTGGCGAGCGCGACGGCGGAGTCGAGCGGTCCGGTCCTGGGCAGTGAGGTGCCGGCGTCCGGTGCGCTCTGCTCGCCACCGCTGCCGCCGCCCGCGGCCTTCACGTCGAGGGTGAGGGAGGGGCCCGGGCTGTTCGACGGAGTGCAGGTCGTCGTCGTACCGAGGGCCTTGATGGTGAGCACCCCGGCGGTGAAGTCGACCTTGCCGCTCTTCTTCGGGGTGTACGTCCCCGTCAGGTCATTGATCTTGATGGGGCTGTTGGCCGGGATGGCCGCGGTGTTGGCCGGTCCGGAGACCTGGACCTGTCCGGGGTCGGCGCCGCCCACCTTGATGACGGCGCTGGGGTTCATCGCGCCCTTGCCCAGTTCGACCGGGCTGGAGGAGACGCCCTTCTGGAAGGACATCGTGAGCTTGTAGCCGCTGCCGCTCCGCACGCTCTTGATGTCGATGGGCGAGACCGCGGCCTTGTCACCGATCGGGGTCTTGCACTGGTAGTTGACGTCGACGACGGTCGCGTGGGCGGCGGGCGCGGCCAGCAGCACCGCCGCGCCCGCCAGCCCCGACGCCAGCGCGAGAGCTGTTCGCTTCTGGTACGACACCTCGAGTTCCCCTCAGGCCGGGAGTCGCCGCGCGCACCGCTCCGAGGCGGCACAAATACCTGACGACACATCAGATTGGGCGCTCAAGGTACGCCCGGGGCCTTGTGGAGGGAAGACAAAGAGCGCGCCGATCCGGCGCGCTCTCGGTGGGTGCGGCAGGGCGGGCGAAGCCCGCGGGGGCTATGCGGGGGCCGCCAGCTCCGCCCAGACGGTCTTGCCGGGTGCGTCCGGCACCCGTACGACTCCCCAGTCCAGGCAGAGCCGCTGCACGATGAACATGCCGTGGCCGCCGGGGCGCCCCGCGCGGTGCGGGGTGCGGGGCGAGGGCGCTCCCGCGCCGCTGTCGGCCACCTCCACCCGCAGCACCTTGGGGGTGCGGGCGATCCGCAGCTCGTCGGGGCCCTCCGCGTGCAGGCACGCGTTGGTGACCAGCTCGGAGACGACCAGCAGGACGTCCTCGGCGGCGGCACGGCGGTCCGCGGTCGCGGCGGGGAGCCAGCCCCAGTCGTGGAGCGCCTGGCGGGCGAAATCGCGGGCCATGGGCACGATGCCGCTCGCATCGCGCAACGACAGCGTGCGCCACTGCCGGCCGGTTGCCTCGACGGCCGGGACCGGCTCGACGGAGGAGACGCCGGCGCCCGAGTCCGCGCGGATGCCGGAATCGGCGCGTGCACCGACGCCCGCGCCCTCCGGCTCGCGGCCGAGGTCGCCCGGCGGATGCTGCCGGGTGGTGCTCATCAGCGCTTCACCTCACCGATTCGCCATGTCGCCATGAATGGATATGCATAAAGATACGAACACCGGAGCGGACGCTGTACAGCTACCGCACAGGTACGGAGTGTGCAGGTCGCCCGGCCTCTCCCGGGGGATCTCCTGCCCGGCCGAATCGTGACAACACCCACTTCGCCTACGCGGATCGCGTGACGCGGGCTACGGATGGTGCGCCCGGGGCGTCGACACGGTCCACGGTCAGTCGTCCAGGGCCTCTTCGAGGGAGTCGTGAACGGTGAAGACCGCCCCGGCTCCGGTGATCTCGAAAACGCGTGCCACCACCGGAAGCATTCCGGCCAAATGGACCCCTCCCCCGGCCGCTTCCGCCTTGAGGCGGGCACCGAGCAGGACGTTCAGCCCGGTGGAATCACAGAATTCGAGTCGCGAGCAGTCGACCACCAGACGCGCACGTCCTTGTTCGACGGCGCTCTCCAGAGGCTCACGGAGCAGGTCCGCCGTGTGGTGGTCGAGCTCACCCACCGGCGTCACAACCTCGCTGCGGCCCTCGGTCCGGGACTCGACCTGAAGCCGACCCCGGTTCGCGCTGCCGACCGTCCCGCGGTCCATGCCCGTCCCTCTTCATCGTTCGTCACTGTCTGCATCACCGTGCATGCAGATGCGTTGCCGCTGTCACTGATGTTCTTGAAACAGTACGCGTTCCGTGCGCCACGCGGTAGCCGAAGACCTCAACAAACCGGACATATAGCGTCAATTGGCGCTTGTAACGGCAGGTGGGGAGCGGGTAAGGGTAGGGGGACACCCAAAAACACGGCCGGCTTTGGAGGCGCCGCTTCACCGCAGGAACACGTATGGGCATCGGCAGCCATATGCCGAGAACGATGGAGGAGACCATGTCACCCCGGCTCGACGGATCGCGTACCCACAACGCGACGTCGGCATGTCCTCAGGGACTGACCGAATCAGACTCCCCTGCTGCGACCGTCCTGGACGGCACGCGCACGAACACCCTCAGCAGTGGCAGTGACACCCGCAGTACCGAAGGCACCACGGACGGTCTCGAAGGACTTCCCGAGATCCCGCCCTACTCCGAAGTGGGGCCGCTGGACGCCAGGGCCCTGTCGAAGACGCTCTTCGCCCGGCTCGAGTCCCTCGAAGAGGGCACGCACGAGTACTCCTACGTACGCAACACGCTCGTCGAGCTGAATCTCGCCCTGGTCAAGTTCGCCGCCTCCCGGTTCCGCTCCCGCAGCGAACCGATGGAGGACATCATCCAGGTCGGCACCATCGGCCTGATCAAGGCGATCGACCGCTTCGAGCTCAGCCGGGGCGTCGAGTTCCCGACCTTCGCGATGCCGACCATCGTCGGTGAGATCAAGCGCTTCTTCCGCGACACCAGCTGGTCCGTGCGCGTACCGCGCCGCCTGCAGGAGCTGCGGCTCGACCTGGCCAAGGCGGGCGACGAGCTCGCCCAGCAGCTGGACCGCGCGCCCACCGTGGGCGAGCTCGCCGACCGCCTGGGCATCGGCAACGACGAGGTCGTCGAGGGCATGGCCGCGAGCAACGCGTACACCGCGAGCTCGCTGGACGCCAAGCCCGAGGAGGACGACCACGAGGGCGCGCTGACGGACCGGATCGGCTACGAGGACCACGGCCTGGAGGGCATCGAGTACGTCGAGTCCCTGAAGCCGCTGATCGCCGCGCTGCCGAGCCGCGACCGGACGATCCTCTCGCTCCGCTTCGTCGCCAACATGACGCAGTCGGAGATCGGCGAGGAGCTCGGTATCTCCCAGATGCACGTGTCCAGGCTGCTCTCGCGCACCCTGGTCAAGCTCCGCAAGGGGCTGACCCTGGAGGAATGAGCGGGCCGGCCCGCCCCGTGCGGCCTGCCGGACCCGAGGACCTGCCCCGCCGAGGGGCAGGTCCTTCCGCGTTCCGGCCGCATTCCGCCACCGGTCAGCCGCTGTACGGGGCCACGACGCGCTCCCCGCGCCGCCAGACCTCGTGGACCAGCGGCACACCCGGCCGGTAGGCGAGGTGGACATGGCTGGGGGCGTCCAGGAGCACCAGGTCGGCGCGGGCGCCGGGGGCGATGCGGCCGATGTCGTCGCGGCGCAGGGCCGCGGCGCCGCCCGCCGTGGCGGACCAGAGCGCCTCGTCGGGGGTCATGCCCATGTCGCGCACGGCCAGCGCGACGCAGAACGGCAGGGACGAGGTGAACGACGAGCCAGGGTTGCAGTCCGTGGACAGCGCGACCGCGGCGCCCGCGTCGAGGAGCCTGCGGGCGTCGGGCCAGGCGGCGCGGGTGGAGAACTCGGCGCCCGGCAGCAGCGTGGCGACGGTGTCCGACTGGGCCAGGGCGTCCACATCGGCGTCGGTGAGATGGGTGCAGTGGTCGGCGGACGCGGCGTCCAGCTCCACGGCGAGCTGGACCCCCGGTCCGTGCCCGAGCTGGTTGGCGTGGACCCGGGGGTGCAGGCCCCTGGCCCGGCCTGCGGTCAGGATCGTCCGGGCCTGGTCCCCGTCGAAGGCGCCCCGCTCGCAGAAGACGTCGATCCAGCGGGCGTACGGGGCGCAGGCGTCGAGCATCGGGCCGGTGACCAGGTCGACGTATCCGGCCGGGTCGTCGGCGTAGTCCGGGGAGACGATGTGGGCGCCGAGGAAGGTGACCTCGTCGGTGTGGCGGGCCGCGACGCGCAGCGCGCGGGCCTCGTCCTCGACGGTGAGTCCGTAGCCGGACTTGGTCTCGAACGTGGTGGTGCCCTGGCGCAGCGCCTCGGCGAGGTAGCGGGCGACGTTGGCGGAGAGCTCCTCGTCGGTGGCGGCGCGGGTCGCGGCCACGGTGGTGCGGATGCCGCCCGCGCTGTAGGCGCGGCCGGACATCCGGGCGTTGAACTCCTGGGTGCGGTCGCCCGCGAAGACGAGGTGGGAGTGGGAGTCGACGAAGCCGGGGATCACGGCCCGGCCGCCCGCGTCGACGGCGTTGTCGGTGGCGGGTGCTTTGCTTGATTCACCGGTCCAGACGACGCGGTCGCCCTCGATGACGACGGCCGCGTCCCGGACCAGTCCGAGGGGGGAACCGTCACCGAGGGAGGGGTCGTTGGTGACCAGGGCTGAGATGTGGGTGATGGCGGTCGTCGTCATCGGGGGACTGCTCTCCTTGCGTGGGGGCGGCGGAGGGGTGCGCGCCGCGCTGCTCAGTGGTGCAGGGCCGCGACGGCCTTCACGAGCGCTCCGGGGACGTCGTCGACCAGCGCGTGGTGTCCGTCGCGCACGATGTGCCGGCCACCGACCACCGTGTGCCGCACATCCGCGGCGGAGGCGGCGAATACGGCGGTCTCCGCTCCCAGCCGGGGTACCGGCCCCGCCGTTCTGACGGAGTCCAGGGCCACGGTGACCAGATCGGCGGGCGCGCCCGGTTCGAGGAGGCCCGCGTCGGGCCGGCCCAGCGCCGCGTGCCCGTCGGCGGAGGCGGCGCGCAGCAGGGCGGCCGCGGTCCAGTGCCCCCGGGTGCGGGTGCGCAGGCGCTCGTTGAGCTCCATCGCGCGCGCCTCCTCGAAGAGGTCGATCACGGCGTGGCTGTCGCTGCCGAGCGAGAGCGGGGAGCCCGCGCCCTGGAGGGCGGCGGCGGGGCCGATGCCGTCGGCCAGGTCGCGTTCGGTCGTCGGGCACATGCAGGTGCCGGTGGCCGAGGAGCCGATGAGCGCGATGTCCTGGTCGGTGAGGTGGGTGTTGTGGACGCCGGTGGTGCCCGGGCCGAGGACCCCGTGGTCGGCGAGGAGCCGGGTGGGGGTGCGGCCGTGGGCGGCGAGGCAGGCGTCGTTCTCCGCGGTCTGTTCGGAGAGGTGGACATGGAGCGGGACCTGCCGCTCCCGCGCCCAGTCGGCGACGGTGGCGAGCTGGTCGGCGGGGACGGCCCGCACGGAGTGGATGGCGGCGCCGATCAGGGCGTGCTCGTCGCCCTTGAGCAGGGAGGCGCGCTCGGCCCAGCCGTCGGCGGTCCGGTCGGAGAAGCGCATCTGGTGCCGGTCGGGCTGCTGGTACCGGGAGGGACCGGGGCCGAATCCGGCGGCGAGGTAGGCGGTGTCCAGCAGCGTGATCCGGACACCGGCCTCGCGGGCGGCCGCGATCAGGGCCTCGCCCATCGCGTTGGGGTTGTCGTACGGGGTGCCGTCCGGGCCGTGGTGCAGATAGTGGAATTCGCCGACCGCGGTGATGCCGGCGAGCGCCATCTCGGCGTACACGGCCCGGGCCAGTGCGAAGTAGCTGTCGGGGGTGAGCCGGGACGCGACCTGGTACATGATCTCGCGCCAGGTCCAGAAGGTGCCGGAGCCGACCTGCACGGTGGAGCGCAGGGCGCGGTGGAAGGCGTGCGAGTGGGCGTTGGCGAGGCCGGGCAGGGTGAGCCCGCGCAGCGCGGTGGCGCCGGGCGGCGGGGCGTCGATACCGGTCCGCACCCCGGCGATCCGGCCGCCGGTCACCTCCAGGACGACGCCCGGCTCGACATGGGTGCCGAGCCAGGCATGGGACAGCCAGTACGTCACGGTGACGGGCCTGCCCGTCGGCTCCGTCGTCGGCTCCGTTGTCAGCGGCACGCGAGACCTTCCAGTACGTCGGCGAGTGCGATCACCCCGGCCACGCAGTCGTCCTCGGCGGCGTGTTCGGCCGGCGAGTGCGAGATCCCGGTGGGGTTCCGTACGAACAGCATGGCGGTGGGGACCGAAGCGGACAAAATACCCGCATCATGTCCGGCGCCGGTGCCGAGCACGGGGACGGTGCGGCCGTCGCCCCCGGCGGCGGCCGAGCCCTTCAGGAGGCTGCCCAGTTCGTCCCGCAGGGCGTGCTGGAACTCCACGACGGGCGTGAACGACTCCCGTACGACGTCGAGGTCGATGCCGGCCCGGTCGGCGTGCTCCCGGGCGGCCCGTTCGATCGCGGTGACGACGGTGTCCAGGGCGTCCTGGTCGGCGGCGCGGGAGTCGAGCCAGCCGCGCACGAGGGAGGGGATGGCGTTGACCCCGTTCGGCTCGACGGCGATCTTGCCGAAGGTGGCGAGAGCCCCGGCCAGCTCCGCCTCCCGGCGGGCGGCGAGGACGGTCTCGGCGTACGTGAGCATCGGGTCGCGGCGGTCGGCGAGGCGGGTGGTGCCCGCGTGGTTGGCCTCGCCCCGGAAGTCGAAGCGCCAGCGGCCGTGCGGCCAGATCGCGGAGGCGATGCCGACGGGGTCGCCGGTGAGGTCCAGGGCGCGGCCCTGTTCGACGTGCAGCTCGACGAACGCGCCGATCCGGGCGAGCCGTTCGGGGTCGGGGCCGATGGTGTCGGGGTCGTGGCCGGCCGCCGCCATGGCCTGCGGGAGCGTGACCCCGTCCCCGTCGCGGAGCCGGTGCGCGGCCTCGACGGTCAGCTGTCCGGCGGCGAGCCGGGAGCCGACGCAGGCCAGGCCGAACCGGGCCCCTTCCTCGTCGCCGAAGTTGGTGATCGCCAGCGGCCGGGTGAACTCCGCTTCCCTGCGGCGGAGTTCGTCGAGCGCGGCGAAGGAGGAGACGACCCCGAGCGGCCCGTCGAAGGCGCCGCCGTCGGGGACGGAGTCGAGGTGCGAGCCGGTGACGACGGCGTCGCCCGCGAGGGGGTCGCCGAGCCAGGCCCACTGGTTGCCGTTCCGGTCGGTCTCCAGGGCCAGCCCGCGCGCCTCGGCCTGCGCCCGGAACCACTCCCGGCACTCGGTGTCGGCGGCCGTCCAGGCGTACCGCCGGTACCCACCGCTGCCGGAGTGCCGGCCGATGGGCGCGAGCTCGCGCCACATGTCCTGGAAGGAGGGACCTCCGGCCGGCCGGGAGGCCGTCATGCCCCGCCCTCCGTCATCGGGATCCGGACGCCCTTGTCACCGGCGACAGACTCCGCGATGTCGTAGCCCGCGTCCACGTGCCGGATGACGCCCATGCCGGGGTCGTTGGTCAGCACCCGGCGGATCTTCTCGCCGGCCAGCTTCGTGCCGTCGGCGACCGTCACCTGTCCGGCGTGGATGGAGCGGCCCATGCCGACCCCGCCGCCGTGGTGGAGGGAGACCCAGGAGGCGCCCGAGGCCACGTTGACCATGGCGTTCAGCAGCGGCCAGTCGGCGATCGCGTCGGACCCGTCGAGCATGGCCTCGGTCTCGCGGTACGGGGAGGCCACCGAGCCGCAGTCCAGGTGGTCGCGCCCGATCGCCAGCGGCGCCGCCAGCTCGCCGCTCGCCACCATGTCGTTGAACCGCTCGCCGGCCCGGTCCCGTTCGCCGTAGCCGAGCCAGCAGATGCGGGCGGGCAGCCCCTGGAAGTGGACGCGCTCGCAGGCCATCTTGATCCAGCGGTGCAGCGACTCGTTCTCCGGGAACAGCTCCAGCATCGCCTTGTCGGTCTTGTGGATGTCGGACGCCTCACCGGAGAGCGCCGCCCAGCGGAACGGCCCCTTGCCCTCGCAGAACAGCGGCCGGATGTAGGCGGGTACGAAGCCGGGGAAGTCGAAGGCCCGCTCGTACCCGGCGAGCCGGGCCTCGCCGCGGATCGAGTTGCCGTAGTCGAAGACCTCGGCGCCGGCGTCCATGAAGCCGACCATGGCCTCGACGTGCCGGGCCATGGACTCCCGCGCGCGCTGGGTGAAGTCGGCGGGCTTCTCGGCGGCGAGGTCGGCCATGTCGTCGAAGTCGACGCCGAGCGGGAGGTAGGCCAGTGGGTCGTGCGCACTGGTCTGGTCGGTGACGATGTCGACCGGCGCGCTCTCGGCGAGCATCCGGGGCAGCAGCTCCGCCGCGTTGCCCAGCAGTCCGATGGAGAGCGGGCGGCGGGCGTCGCGCGCCTCGACGGCCAGCTGGAGCGCGTGCTCCAGGCTGTCGGCCTTCACGTCCAGGTAGCGGTGCTCGATGCGGCGGTCGATGGCGCGCGGGTCGCAGTCGATACAGATCGCGACGCCGTCGTTCATGGTGACGGCGAGCGGCTGGGCGCCGCCCATGCCGCCGAGCCCCGCGGTCAGCGTGATCGTCCCGGCCAGTGTGCCGCCGAACTTCTTGGCGGCGACGGCGGCGAACGTCTCGTACGTGCCCTGCAGGATGCCCTGCGTGCCGATGTAGATCCACGATCCGGCGGTCATCTGGCCGTACATGGTGAGGCCGAGCGCCTCCAGGCGGCGGAACTCCTCCCAGTTCGCCCAGTCGCCGACCAGGTTGGAGTTGGCGATCAGGACCCGGGGAGCCCACTCGTGCGTCTGCATGACACCGACCGGCCGGCCGGACTGGACGAGCATCGTCTCGTCCTGCTTGAGCGTGCGCAGGGTGCGGACCATCGCGTCGAAGGAGCGCCAGTCGCGGGCCGCCTTGCCGGTGCCGCCGTAGACGACGAGCTTGTCGGGGTGCTCGGCGACCTCGGGGTCGAGGTTGTTCTGCAGCATGCGCAGGGCGGCTTCCTGCTGCCATCCCAGGGCGCTCAGTTCGGTACCGCGCGGTGCCCGTACGGGGCGGGGTCCTGACATGGCAATGCCTCCTCGCGACTGTGATTTTTGTATTCACATCCTGATCGAGTGAATAGCTCCAGTCAACAGGGTGGGGCCGCCGCCGCCCCGCAGGCCCCCCGACGGGGAGGCGGCCGGGCATTTTCCCGCACCACCTGCATGTACCCGTGGAAATTGCCAGAATCTCCACCTGGAGTGAGCACGTTGCGTAACCTCAGGGTCACAGCCGCACGCAACGTCGGAGGGGAGTTCGCGTGCCCGGAATCGACGAGTGCCTGCTCGATGTCATGAGACTGCCCGGTGCCCGTGGCGCCGCCGTGGTCGACTGGACGAGCGGTCTCGCCCTCGGCACCATCGGGGACTCGCCCAACGGCGACCACGAGGCCACCGCGGCGGAGACGGCCGAGGTGGCGCGGATGGCGGCGGAACAGCCCGCGTTCGCCGCCGGGTCACCCGAGCCCTCCGCCGCCGCATCGGACCCGGAGGCGCCACAGGGGGCGGGGGCGCCACCCCCGGTCGAGGACGTCATCGTCACCACCCGGGCCGGTTACCACATCCTCCGGTTCGTGGAGACGGACTTCGACAGCAGCGTCTTCCTCCATCTGTGGCTGGACCGCGCGGAGGGCAATCTCGCCCTCGCCCGGATACGGCTGGGCGAGATGGCCGAGCGGCTGGTCCTCGCATGAGAGCGACCGCCCCCGCCCCCGACCCGGCCCCCGTCCTCTCGCCCATGCTCCAGCGCCTCGCCGCCGAACGGGCCACCGGCGCCCTGATGCGCGACCGCGGCACGCTCTATCTGGCCGACGGCAAGGTGGTCCACGCCGAGAGCCCGTCCACCCCCGGCATCGAGGTCCTGCTCACCCGGGGCGGTGCCCTGCGCCGCGAGGGCTGGTGGGACGCGGTCGCCGAGGCGGGTGCCGGGCAGCGGGTCGGCCGGCATCTCGTGGACAGCGGCCGGGTGCCGGGCGGCGCGCTGGAGCTGTGCCATCTGGGCGCGCTGTACGACGCGGCGTTCTTCGCGCTCGCCCCGACCCGGACCCCGGCCCGCTTCCGCTACGGGGTCGCGCACTGGATCGGTCCCGTCCGCCCCGTCCCGGTGGACGCCGTGCAGCGCGAGACGCTCCGGCGCCGGGAGCTGCTGGACCGGATCTGGCCGGATGCGGTCACCGACAGCGCCCCGCTGGTGCGGACCGGCCACCCGGCCGACTCCCCCGTGCCGCCGCGCCAGCGCCGCGTCCTGGAGCGCGTGGACGGGGTGCGTACCGCCACCGACATCGCCCAGGACCTCGGCAGGTCGGCCTTCCACACCCTCGTCGACCTGCGCCGCCTCGCGGCCGCCGGACTGGTCGCCGCGGTACGGGAGACGGCGGACCCGGCCGCCGGCCGGATCGCGTTCCCCGAGGTCACGGCCGACCCCGACGTCGCCCTGCTGCGCCGGCTCCGAGACGCATTGGAGGCCCTGTGATACGCGCGCTCAGACAGCGTGCCGGGAGGAGACAGCTGATGGTGCCCGAAGCCGAAACACAGGACGTCCTGGCCGAGCTCCAGCGGTTACGGGCCCGGGTCCCGCTCCTCTCCGGCGCGCTGGCGGCCAGCACCGACGGGCTCGTGCTGGCCCATGACACCCCCGGCGTCGAGGCCGAGGGCGTCGCCGCCCTGACCGCGGCCGCGCTGGGTGTCTCGATCCGCATGACGGAGGCGACCGGCCGCGGCGGCTTCCGTGAACTCCTCGTGCGCGGCGGCAGCGGCTACATCGCGACGTACGCGGCGGGCTCGTCGGCCGTCCTGACCCTGCTGGCCGAGGACCGGATCAACGTCGGCCGGCTCCATCTGGAGGGCCGCCGGGCCGGCACCCGCATCGGCGAACTCGTCGACGCCGCGCTGGAACGCGCCCCGCAGCCCGCGCCGGGCCCCCGTACCCCGCCCCCGCGACCCCCGCAGCAGCCCGGCGCCCTGCCGCACCGCACGACCTGATCCGGCTCCGCGCCGCCCTCAGACCCTCACACCCAGGAAACGGAACCGGCCCGCACGGCCGGCCAGGAAAGGAAACGAGCACTCATGGCGAACACCGAAGCGTCACTGAAGGAAGCGATGTCGTCCATCGAGGGCACCACCGGTGTCGCCCTCGTCGACTTCACGAGCGGCATGGCACTCGGCACCCTCGGCGGCGGCAAGGACTTCAACCTGGAGGTCGCGGCCGCGGGCAACACCGATGTCGTACGCGCGAAGCTCCGCACCATGGAGCACCTCGGCATCAAGGACGAGATCGAGGACATCCTGATCACGCTGGGCACCCAGTACCACCTGATCCGGCTGCTCAAGACCCGTGGCAACAACGGGCTGTTCCTCTATCTGGTGCTGGACGCGAGCCGGGCCAACCTGGCCATGGCCCGCCACCAGCTGAAGAAGATCGAAGCCGAACTGGAGGTCTGACCCGCGCCGCGCCGGCCCGGGTGCTCATTCGATGAACAGGCCCCGGGCCACCGCTCCCGCGTCGAACTCCTCCAGTCGGGCCTGGGCGTCCGGCAGGGCGTCGCACATGGACTCCAGCAGGACCCGTCCGAGCAGCATCGGCGCGCACGCCGTGTCGAAGGCGAGGCCGGTGCCGACGGCGGCCGGGATCAGGAGATCGCTGTGCCCGGCGACGGGGGCGAACGGGGAGTCCGCGACCGAGACCACCGTCAGGCCCTGTTCCCGCGCGTAGGCCAGGGCGTCCACCACCTCGCGGGGATGGCGCGGCAGCGCGAAGCAGATCAGCGCGGTGGCCCCGGCCCGCCGGGCGGCGTCGATCCGGTCGGTCAGCATGCTGCCGCCCTCGTCGAGCACCCGGACATCGGGGTGGACCTTAGCGGCGAAGTAGCCGAACCCCCTGGCCTGCGAGGACGCGGCCCGCAGCCCGAGCACGGGCAGCGGGCGAGAGGCGGCGAGCAGCCGGCCGGCCCGCTCGACGGGCGCCGGGTCGGCGAGGAGTTCGGCGAGGTGGCGCAGGTTCTCGATCTCGCCGAGCACCGCCTGCTGGTACTCGTTGTACGAGTCCTCCCCCTCGCCCGCCTCGGCATCGGGCGGGGTCACCTCGCGCAGGTGCTTGCGGAGCGCCGGATAGCCGTCGAAGCCGAGGGCGACGGCGAAGCGGGTGACGGAGGGCTGGCTGACCCCGGCCAGTTCGGCCAGTTCGACGCTGGAGAGGAACGGGGCGTCACCGGCCCTGCGCACCATCGAGTGCGCGATGCGCCGCTGGGTGGGCGTGAGCCTGCGCCCCTCGAACAGCTGCTGCACCCGTGCGGCCGGGCTGCTCCCGCTCATCCTGTCCCCTCGGTAGACCGTCGGCCCGGGATCCGGCACCGACGAATCCATTCAGCCAGCAAGGCGTCTGCATGTCCATATGCAGACGCCCCGCCACGCGTCCTCCGGGGCAACCACGGCCGGAGGTCAGCCCGCGGCCTTGCCGTCCAGGATCTCGACGACCGACACCCAGGACGTCCAGCGCCGGACCGTGACCCGCATCGGGCGGCCGTCCTTCACCGTGCCGGACCAGGCCGCAGCGCCCTCCCGGCGCTCCTGGGCGGTCGCGGACGCTGGCCGCAGACCGCACGCCGTCATCGCGTCGCCCAGCTCCGCCACCTGCGCGCGGGCCGTCGCCGCGTCGTCGTACTCGATGATGCGGTGCTGGGCCAGGGCGTCGTCGCGGCCCGTGTACAGCAGGCTGTAGCGCTTCTGGTCCGGAGGGTTCCCCTGGGCGAAGGAGCCGGGGCATGCCTGGTCCAGGCCCACCTGGGGCAGCGGGCCGCCCGGCTGCCCTGCGGCCTCCGGCCGCTCCCCGCCCGTCGTCCTCCAGTGCCAGCGCGCGTAGCCGGGCAGTTCGTCCGGCTCCCGCGTCCGGATCACCCCGTCCGTCCGGAAGGGGTTCTCCGTCGCGGTGGCGACCGTCTGCCGCGCCTCCGGGTGGCCGGGCGGCAGCAGCGCCCACGCCCCGGCCGCCACCAGGACGGCCGCTCCCCCGGCGGCCACCCGGACCGCGCGGCTGCGGGTCCGGCGCCGCTGCCCCTTCGCACGGATCTCCTCGGCGGCCGGCAGCCGTACGGCGACGCCCTCCAGAAGCTCGTCGACCTCAGCCATGGTGCACACTCCCCGTCCGCTCCGTCACGACCGTCGTGTCGGCGAGCCGCTCGCCGAGAATCCTGCGGGCCCGGTGGAGCCGGGTGCGTACCGCTCCGCTCGACACCCCCGTCTCCCGGGCCACTTCCTCCACCGGGAGGTCCAGCAGATGGTGCAGGACCACCGCCCGGCGCTGCTCGCTGTTCAGCTCCCCCAGCGCCCCCACCAGCGCGACCCGGTCCTCGGAGAGCCCGGGTACGTCGACGGGCGCCCCGTGCCGGAAGTGCGCCCGCAGCCTGCCGCGCGTCCTGCGCCAGGTGCTGATCGCCAGCCGTACGGCCACGGTCCGCACCCAGGGCAGCGGGTCACCGGCGGCGGACACCTTGTCCCACCGCTGCCAGGCCCGCACATACGCCTCCTGCACGGCGTCCTCCGCCTCCCCCAGATCACCCGTCACCGCGTAGACCGTGGCGACGAGGCGCTTGGCGGTCGCCGCGTAGAACGCGTCGAACGCGTCGGAATCCTCTGTCCCTGCCGTCATGGCCCCCGTCCGTCCGTTCACCTGCCCGAGCACTGCCTCTGCCCTGTACACGCTCCGGCGGGCCCCGGATGTTACGGACGACTTCCCGTGCCGCCCGCCCGGCGCGCGGGCAGGGGGCTCCCGGCCCTCGAACAGGGGGGCTAGCCCCACTGACCCGGCGGCCCCCGCTTCGTACCGTGGACACCATGGACGCACCCGACACCGAGCTCGAGAAGGAGCTCAAGGCCACTCTGCGGGCCCGCAGTGAGCTGGGGGCCGATTACGAGTCCGCGCTCATCGAGTCGTTTCTGGAAAAGGTCGAACAGCGGCTGGACGGCACGCTGGACCGCCGGGTCCGGCGCCATCTCGCCGAGCAGCAGATCCGTGCCGTCCGGGGCAGCCGCGCGCCGGAGCAGCCGCTCGGGCACTTCGGCGAGCGCTTCGGGTTCGGGATCATCTCGCTGGTCCTGGCCGTCCCGCTGTCCGCCATCGCCGTCGTCAACGCGGGGATCGGCGGGCTCGTCGTGGCGTGGCTCGGGATCGTCGGGGTGAACGTCTTCCAGTCCGGCCACGGCGGGCGGCTGTTCGCACGCCGGGACGAGCGGCACAAGAGGTCCGACTGGGAGGACTGAACGGCCCGAGGATGCCTTACGCCTGACGGGCCGGCGGTCTCGTCGGACGACAGCCCGCCCAGCGCGTCGGACATCCCGTCGAGCCGGCCGCTCAGCGTGGTGAGGCCGGCTCGATACCCCGGGCGGTCGCTGGTGGTCCACACCCCGGAGCCCGGGACGGAGAGCGCCGAACGGATCGCGCTGCCGGCGAGCCGGGCGGCCGCGCCCCGGGAAAACGCACAGCCGCGGGAGTCGTAGAGCGCGGGACATGGGTGTGTCGCGGGGACCGCCGCACCCCCGGTTTCCCAGGGGGCGGGACGACGGCGGTCCCCGCGAAGGACACGGGTCCGGGTCAGGGCCGGTCTCCGCATCCGGGCGACGGTGGAGGTCCGGGAGCCGCTCCGTAGTCCGTGTCGCCGTATGGGTGCCGGCGGGTTTCCCTGCCGACACCCACTAATCTGCCCGAGCCGTGTTAAGCCGGTGCTGCGGCCACGTGTCGCGCTCGTACCGTTTTCGCGAAGCCCGTGCTGCGGACCGCGTTACGCCTTGGTACCGGCGGCGGGCGCGTCCTTGGCGAGGAAGGCCAGCAGGTCCTGGCGGCTGACCACGCCCTTCGGCTTGCCCTCCACCAGCACGATCGCCGCGTCGGCCGCGCCCGTGCCGCCGAGCACCGCCATCAGGTCCTCGACCGGTTCGCCGGAGCCGACCTGCGGCAGCGGGGCCGACATGTGCTTCTCCAGCGGGTCGGAGAGCGAGGCGCGCTGGGCGAAGAGCGCGTTCAGCAGCTCCCGCTCGACGACCGAGCCGATGACCTCGGCGGCCATCACGTCCGGGTGGCCGGCGCCCGGCTTCACGATCGGCATCTGCGAGACGCCGTACTCGCGCAGGACGTCGATCGCCTCGCCGACCGTCTCGTCCGGGTGCATGTGGACGAGGGTCGGGATCGGCCCCTCCTTGTAGTCGAGGACGTCCGCGACCCGGGCGGAGGGCCCGGTGTCCTCCAGGAAGCCGTAGTCGGCCATCCACTCGTCGTTGAAGATCTTGCTGAGGTAGCCGCGGCCGCTGTCCGGCAGCAGGACGACGACCACGTCCTCGGGCCCGAGCCGCTTCGCGACCTCCAGGGCGCCGACGACCGCCATGCCGCAGGAGCCGCCGACGAGCAGCCCCTCCTCCTTGGCGAGCCGGCGGGTCATCTGGAAGGAGTCCTTGTCGGACACGGCGACGATCTCGTCGGTGACCGTCCGGTCGTACGCCGACGGCCAGAAGTCCTCGCCGACGCCCTCGACCAGATACGGACGGCCGGAGCCGCCGGAGTAGACCGAGCCCTCCGGGTCCGCGCCGACGACCTTGACCGCGCCGTCGCTGACCTCCTTGAGATAGCGGCCGGTGCCGCTGATGGTGCCGCCGGTGCCGACGCCCGCGACGAAGTGGGTGATCTTCCCCTCCGTCTGCTCCCACAGCTCGGGACCGGTGGTCTCGTAGTGGGAGCGGGGGTTGTTCGGGTTGGAGTACTGGTCGGGCTTCCAGGCTCCGGGCGTCTCACGGACCAGCCGGTCGGAGACGTTGTAGTACGAGTCCGGGTGCTCGGGGTCGACCGCCGTCGGGCAGACGACGACCTCGGCACCGTAGGCGCGCAGCACATTGATCTTGTCCGTGGACACCTTGTCCGGGCAGACGAAGATGCACTTGTAGCCCTTCTGCTGCGCGACGATCGCCAGGCCCACGCCCGTGTTGCCGCTCGTCGGCTCGACGATCGTGCCGCCGGGCAGCAGCTCGCCGCTCTGTTCGGCGGCCTCGATCATGCGCAGGGCGATCCGGTCCTTGACCGAACCGCCGGGGTTGAAGTACTCGACCTTGGCCAGGACCGTCGCCTGGATGCCGGCCGTCACACTGCGCAGCCTCACCAGCGGGGTGTTGCCTACGAGGCTGATCATCGAATCGTGGAATTGCACCGTGTACTCCGGGGTCTCCGAGATGGTGCGGCAAGAGTATGCGTACGGGCACGAGATCGCGCGAAGCGATTGAAGGACGGTCACTTGCGGGCAGTTACGTCTTGTGTACGGCGGTAACGCAACGAGGAGGTGGACCGGACTGTGTCGACGGCAAGGGTGGCACGGCGGATCGCGGCGGGCGCGGCCTACGGCGGTGGCAGCATCGGGCTGCTGGGCGCCGCGGCGGTAGGCGTCCTGCTGGCGGAGGTCCAGCTGGCGAAGCGGCAGGTGGGCGGGGGCATCGCACCGGTCCCGCCGAGCGCGGACGGGCGGTACGGGGTGGCGTTCGCCGGGCCGTCGGATCCCCTGCGCCTCGGGCTGCTCGGGGACTCCACGGCGGCCGGGCAGGGGGTGCGCCGGGCCGGGCAGACCCCGGGGGCGCTGCTGGCTTCGGGGCTCGCGGCGGTGTCGGAGCGGCCGGTGGACCTGCGCAATGTGGCGCAGCCGGGTGCGCGCTCGGACGATCTGGAGCGGCAGGTCTCGCTGCTGCTCGCGGACCCGTCCGGGCCGCCGGACGTCTGCGTGATCATGATCGGGGCGAACGATGTGACGCACCGGATGCCCGCCACCCAGTCGGTGCGGTGTCTGACCACGGCGGTGCGCAGGCTGCGGACGGCGGGCGCCGAGGTCGTGGTGGGCACCTGTCCGGACCTGGGCACCATCGAGCCGGTCTACCAGCCGCTGCGCTGGCTGGCCCGGCGGGTGAGCCGGCAGCTGGCGGCGGCCCAGACCATCGGTTCGGTGGAACAGGGCGGGCGGACGGTGTCGCTGGGCGACCTGCTGGGCCCGGAGTTCGCGGCGAACCCGCGCGAGCTGTTCGGCCCGGACAACTACCACCCGTCGGCGGAGGGCTACGCCACGGCGGCGATGGCGGTGCTGCCGACGCTCTGCGCGGTGCTGGGGCTGTGGCCGGAGACGGACCGGCTGGACGGCGCCCGGCGCGAGGACATGCTGCCGGTGGCCAAGGCGGCCTCCCAGGCGGCCAAGGAGGCCGGTACGGAGGTCACCGGGGCCCGGGCGCCCTGGGCCCTCCTCAAGCACCGCAGGCGGCGGCGCCTGCCCTCGGCGGCGGACCCCCATCCGCACCCGCACCCACATCCGGGGACGTACGCGGAGCCGAACGGCTCGACCCGGGTGGACCACCGTCCGGGCACCGACACGGGCACGCCCCGGCACGCCTGACCGGGGCGGTACGGCCGGCCTCTCTCAGGCCGCCGGGGCCTGGGGGGCGCGCCGGCGTCTGCGGCGCGAGGCGACCTCGGCCGGGTCGACCTCGGGGTGCGACCAGCGGGCGGCCAGCTCCGTGCTGGTCGCCCGGCCGCTCGCCACGTGCGCGTGGGCGAGAGCGGCGGCGCGGTCCGCGTCCCGGGCCGCGACGGCCTCGTACAGCTCCTCGTGCTCGGCGCACTGCTGGTCGGGGTCGCGCTGGGCGGTGAGCCGGAAGAGCCAGTGCGTACGGGCCTCCAGCGGGCCCATGATGCCGCTGAGCAGCGGGTTGGCGGCCAGCTCCACGAGGTCGACGTGGAAGCCGGCGTTGGCCTCGGCGATGGCCCGCCAGTCCCCGGACCGGGTCGCCGCGCGGGCGCGCTCCAGCCGCTGCCCCAGCCGGGCCAGGCCCGCCGCGTCATGACGCTCGGCGGTCAGCCGGGCCGCCAGGGACTCCAGGGACTCGCGTACGTCGAAGAGGTCCCGGACGTCGGCCGGGGTGAAGGGGGCCACCAGGGCGCCCCGGTGCGGGACCAGGACCACCAGGCCCTCCGCGGCGAGCAGCCGCAGGCCCTCGCGCAGCGGGATGCGGGAGACGTTCAGCTCGGCGGCGAGGTCCCGCTCCACGAGGCGGCGCCCCGGCGGGAGTTCGGCCTCGACGATCCGCCGCCGCAGGGTCGCGTACACCAGGTCCCGCAGCGAGCTGCGCTCCGCCACAGCGGTTCCTCCTCCAGGCCGTCCGTCACCCCCAGGTTAAGCGGGCCGGGCGGGGGTGCCGCTATTGCTAACCAACGCCTAACCCGCCCGCAACACGGCGGGCCGAAACTGAGCCGCATAGCGGTATACCAGTAACCGGCCCGTGGGCCGCACGTCCTCCTGGAGACACCCGTGGTGCACCTGCGCAACTCCGTCACGGCCTCGGCGCTGGCCGCCGGCCTGCTCCTGCTCACCGCCTGCGGCTCGGGCGACGACTCCTCGGCCAAGGGCTCCGGCACCACCCTCCGCGTGGGTGTCCTGTTCGCGGGCTCCGTCTCCGACCAGGGGTTCATGCAGTCCGCGCACCTCGGGTACCTGCGCGCCCGGAAGGCGCACGCGGACCGGGTGAAGCTCTCCGCGGTCGAGCAGATACCGGCCGCCGACTACGAGGCGCCCCTGGTCCGCTTCGCCGGCTCCTCGGACCTGGTGATCTCGCTCGGCGGCCAGACCGACGCCTCCGTCCGCAAGGTCGCCCCGCGCTTCCCGAAGGTCCGGTTCGTCGAGATCGGCGGACCGGCCGACGGGAAGCCGCTGGCCAACCTCGGCCTGTACGACCCCCAGCAGGCCCAGGCCGCGTTCCTCTCCGGCGCCTCGGCCGCGCTGCTCAGCGAGAAGGGGAGCGTCGGCTTCGTCGGCGGGGCCGAGCTTCCCGCGATCGTCAACGCGGCCAAGGAGTTCGCGAACGGGGCGAAGGCCGCGAAGCCCGGCGTGCGGGTGCTGCCCCCGCAGTACCCGGGCGACTTCAACGACGTCGCCAAGGCCAAGCAGTCCGCGCTGGCCGACTTCGGCGCCGGGGCGGACGTGCTGGGACAGGTCCTGAACCTCGGTCAGAAGGGCCTGGCCCAGGCGGCGGTGCAGCGCGGCGGCAAGATCGTCGGCGGCCCCATCCCGGCGGAGTGCGGCAGCGACCCGGCGTACGCGGGCTATGTGCGGACGGACATCGGCGCCGAGATCGAGTACGCCGTCGCGCACGCCCTCGACGGCACCTGGAAGGCCGAGAACGTGAAGTTCGGGCTCACCGCCGACCACCCCGCCAGCGACCTCGTGGTGTGCGGGGCGGACGCGGCCACGAAGCAGAAGCTCGACCGGCTCAAGGAGCAGATCGCCACCGGGAAGATCACCACGCTGTGAGCGCGCCCCCGGCCCTGGAGATCACCGGCCTGACCAAGTCGTTCGGGCCGACCCGCGCCCTGGACGAGGTCGCCCTGCGGGTGGAGGCGGGCACCGTGCACTGCGTCCTCGGCGAGAACGGCGCGGGCAAGTCCACCCTCTGCCACCTCGTCGGCGGCGGCCTCACCCCCGACGCGGGAACGATGCGGCTGTACGGACAGCGGTACGCGCCCACCCGCCCGGCCGACGCGCTGGCCGCCGGGATCGCCACCGTGCACCAGCACTTCTCCCTCGTGCCGACCCTGACCGTGGCGGAGAACCTCCTGCTGCCGGCCGCCCGTTCGCTGCGGCTGCCGCGCCGGGCGCTGGCCGCCCTGCTCGACGCGCTGGAGGAGGCGTACGGGCTCGGTGTCGACCCCGCCGCACGGGTCGACGGGCTCCCGGTCGGCATCCGCCAGCGCGTCGAGATCGTCAAGTGCCTGCTCCACGAACCCCGGCTGCTGCTCCTGGACGAGCCGACCGGCGTGCTGGCCCCGGCGGAGGTGGACGCCCTGCTCGACACCTGCCGCCGGATCGCGGCGGACGGCCGGGCGGTCGTCCTGATCACCCACAAGCTCGGCGAGGCGGCCAGGGCCGGTGACGCGGCGACCGTGCTGCGCGGCGGCCGGGTCGCGGGCAGCGCCCCGCTCGCGGAGCTGCCGGCGAAGAAGCTGGTCCCGCTGATGATCGGCCGCGCCCCGGCCGACCTCGCCCCGGCCCTGGCGGCGACGCTGGGCCTGGAGCCGGCGCCGGGTGCGGACCCGGCCCCGGCGCCGGCTGCGGCTGCGGGCGCGGGCGCGGGTGCCGATGTTCCCGCCCCCGCCGGGCCCCCCGCGCTCCGGCTGCGCGGGGTCTCCGTCCGGCGGGGCGACGGCTCGCCCGCGCTGGACGGCGTCGGACTCGATCTGGCGCCCGGCGAGATCCTCGGCATCGCCGGGGTCGAGGGCAACGGCCAGAGCGAACTGATGGCCGTCCTCGGCGGGGCCCTCGCCGTCGAGAGCGGGTGCGTCGAGGCGGGCGGGGTGGACCTGACCCGCGCCACGCCCCGCACGCGCACCGCCGCCGGGCTCGGGATCGTCCCGGAGGACCGGCACCACGAGGGCTGTGTGCCCGAACTGTCCGTCGCGGAGAACCTGTTCCTCGGGCGGCTCGACGCCTTCCGCCGCTTCGGGGTGCTCCTGGACCGGCCCGCGATGCACCGGGCCGCCGGCCGGGTGCTCACCGAGTACGCGGTGCGGGCCGCCGGGCCCGGCGCCCCGATGTCCAGCCTCTCCGGCGGCAACCAGCAGAAGGTCGTCCTCGCCCGGGAACTGGCCCTGGACCCCCTCGTCTGCCTGGCCGCCGCCCAGCCCACCCGGGGCCTGGACGTCGGCGCGGTGGACGCCGTCCTCGGCCGGCTGCGGGAGGCCGCCGCCCGGGGCGCCGGTGTCCTGGTGGTCTCCAGCGAACTGGACGAACTCCTCGCCGTCTGCGACCGGATCGCGGTCGCCTACCGCGGCCGGCTCCTGGGCCCGGTCCGCACCGACGATCCCGAGGCCCGCTCCACCGTCTCCCGCCTGATGCTCGGCGCCGACGGTTCCCGCCCCCTCCTGGAAGCCGCCTCATGACCGCATCGCGCACCCTCACCCGGCGGCACCCCGCCGTCATCGCCTCGCTGGCCGCCCTCGCGGCGGCCGGTGCCGGACTGCTCCTCGTCGTCGGCGCCGGAGCCACCCCGGCGGCGGCGGGCGCCGCCCTCGTGGAGGGCATGTTCGCCACTCCGTACGCGATCGGCTCCTCCCTCAACACCGCGGCCGTGCTCGCCCTGATCGCCACCGGGTTCACCGTGGCCCATCGCGCCGGCCTGGTGAACGTCGGCGGCGAGGGGCAGCTCTGCGTCGGCGGGGTCGCCGGCGCGGCGGCCGGCCTCGCGCTGCCGGCCGGGACGCCGCCGGTGCTCGCGGTGAGCGCCGTGCTGGCGGCCGGCTGCGCGGCGGGCGCCCTGTGGGCCTGGGCCGCCGGGCTGCTGCTGGTGCGGCGCGGCACCAGCGAGGTCATCACCACGCTGCTGCTGAACTTCGTCGGCATCGGGCTCGTCTCGCTCGCCGTGCACGAGGAGGCCCTGCTGCGGCAGCCCGCCACCTCCACCGAGACACTTCCGCAGTCCGCGCCGCTGCCCGGGGCGGCCCAGCTGCCGCTGCTCGGCCCGGCCGACTCGCCCGCCACCGCCCTGGTGGCCGTCGCCCTGTCGGCCGCCGTGGTCACCGCGCTCGTGCTGCACCACTCCGCGACCGGGCTCCGGCTGCGCGCGGTGGGGCACTCACGGCCCGCCGCACTGCGGCTCGGCGCCCCGGTCGACCGGCTGCGGGCCGGCTCGCTCGCCGTCGCGGGCGGCTTCGCCGGACTGGCCGGAGCCGCGCTGGTGGCGACCGCGCCCTTCGTCCTGGCCGAGCACTTCTCGTCCGGCTACGGCTTCTCCGGCCTGGTCGTCGGCCTGCTGGCCCGGGGGTCGCTCACCGCCGTCGTGGGGGTCTCGCTGCTCTTCGGGTTCCTGACCAACGGCGGCATCAACCTCCAGCTGGCCTCCCAGGTCCCGGCCTCCTCGGTCCAGATCGTGCAGAGCCTGCTGGTGCTGTTCGTCGCCGCCTCGATGCTGTGGAAGGAGAAGCGCCCATGAGTACCGGACAGGTCCTCACCGAACTCGCCTCGGGCGGGGTGCGGCTCGCCGTGCCGCTGCTGCTCGCCTCGGCCGGGGAGCTGGTCAGCGAACGGGCCGGCGTCCTGAACCTGAGCGTCGAGGGCATGATGCTCACCGGCGCCTTCGCGGGAGCCGCGGGCTCGTACGCCACGGGCAGCGCGGGCGCCGGGCTGCTGTGCGCGCTGGTCGCCGGCCTGCTCTTCGCGGCCGTCCAGGCGCTGCTGAGCGTGACCCTGCGCGCCGACCAGATCGTCACCGGCATCACGGCCAACGCCCTGGCCCTCGGCGCGACCACCTACGGTGCACGGCTGCTGTTCCCGGAGGGCACCGGGGACTCGGTGGCGGGCTTCGACCCCGTCGCCGTACCACTGCTGCACGAGCTGCCCGTCCTCGGTCCGGCCCTGTTCGAGCAGAGCGCCCTCGGCTATCTGGCGTTCGCGGTGGCCGGGGCCCTGGCCCTGCTGCTGAGCCGCCGCACCGGCCCGGGGCTGATGGTCGACGCGGTCGGCGAGGACGCCACGGCCGCCGACCGCAGCGGCCTTCCGGTGGCGGCGGTCCGGTACGCGGCGGTGCTCCTGACCGGGGTGACCGCGGGGCTCGCCGGGGCGCAGCTCGCGCTGGCCGAGGTGCACGCGTTCAGCGACAACATAACCGGCGGCATCGGCTATCTCGCCGTCATCGCGGTGATCGCGGGCCGCTGGCGGGGCGGGCCGACGATCGTGGCGTGCCTCTTCTTCGGCCTCGCCCAGGCGCTCCAGTTCGTCGCGCCCACGCTGGGGCTGCGTCTGCCCTCGCCGCTGCTGGTGACCCTCCCGTACGTCATCGCGCTGCTGGCGGTGAGCGGTCTGGTGGGGCGCAGCCGGGCGCCGTCCGGTCTGACCGTCCCGTTCGTCCGCGGTGCCCGCTGACCGCTCGTCCGACCGCTCGCTCGCCGAACCGACCGCTCGCAGAACGGACTCCGCATGACCCTGATCCTGACCCGCTCCGACATCCTCGCGATGCTCGGCCACGAGGAGACCGTCGCGGCGGTGGAGCAGGCGCACACCGACCTCGCCCGGGGGACGGCGGTGCTGCCGGTGCCCCCGGTGATGCGGCTGCCGGACGGGGCGGGCGGGGCGTTCCTCGCGATGGCGGCCGCATCCGCCCGGGCGGAGCTGGCCACGGTGAAGCTGCTGGCCGATCTGCCGGGCAACCGGGAGCGCGGCCTGCCCGTGCAGCGCTCGGCGATCCTCGCGGTGTCGACGGCGGACGGCGGGTGCGCGGCGCTGCTGGACGGCGCGGCGGTGACCCGTTTCCGTACCGCGGCGGCCTCGGCGGTGGCGACCCGGGCGCTGATGCGGCCGGGCTCCCGGGTCCTCGGGCTGATCGGTACGGGCCCGCTCGCCCTGGCGCACGCCCGCGCGCTGCGGACGGTGTGGGCGTACGAGCGCGTGGTGCTCTGGGGGCGCACGCCGGACCGCGCGCGGGAGCTGGCGGGGCGGCTCACCGAGGAGCTGGGGGTGACCGCCGAGGTGGTCGCGGGGCCGCGCGAGGTGACCGTGGCCGCCGATGTGCTGTGCACGCTCACCCCGTCCCGGGAGCCGCTGGTGCGGGGGGCGTGGTTCCGGCCGGGCCTGCATGTGAACGCGGTGGGGGCGCCGCCCCGGCCGGACCACCGGGAGATCGACGGCGAGGGGATGCGCCGCGCGGTGGTGGTCGTGGACGCCTACGAGACGGCGCTGGCCAAGTCCGGCGAGGTGGTGCTCGCCCTGGCGGAGGGGGCGCTGCGCGAGCGGGACGTACGCCGCGAGCTGGGAGACGTGCTGACGGGGGCGTGCCCGGGCCGCACCTCGCCCGAGGAGATCACGCTGTTCGACTCGGTGGGCATCGGCCTCCAGGACCTGGCCACGGCGCGGCTGCTGATCGACCGGGCCGGGGAGCGGGGGCTCGGCACCCGGATCGATCTCACGGCCTGAGCGGGGCCTTCCGGGCCGCCGGCCGAGCGCCCGCACGAGGCTGACTGAGCGGTTGCTTAGAAAAGAGGCCCGCATCACACGCCCTGTCGGGTGACCTCGGCAGTACGTCCGGGTAACTTCCAGAGCAGTCCTGCCAGACAGCCTTCCAGCCCTCATGGAGCCGCGTGATGCCCGAAGCCGTGATCGTCTCTGCCGCCCGTTCGCCCATCGGCCGGGCCTTCAAGGGGTCGCTGAAGGACCTGCGCGCGGACGACCTGACCGCCACGATCATCCAGACCGCACTGGCCAAGGTCCCCGAGCTGGACCCCAAGGACATCGACGACCTGATGCTCGGCTGCGGTCTGCCCGGCGGCGAGCAGGGCAACAACCTGGGCCGCATCATCGCCGTGCAGATGGGGATGGACCACCTTCCCGGCTGTACGGTCACCCGCTACTGCTCGTCCTCGCTGCAGACCAGCCGCATGGCGCTGCACGCCATCAAGGCCGGCGAGGGCGACGTCTTCATCTCGGCCGGGGTCGAGATGGTGTCCCGGTTCTCCAAGGGCAACTCCGACAGCCTGCCGGACACGCACAACCCGCTCTTCGCCGACGCCGAGGCCCGCACCGCGGCCCGCGCGGAGGAGTCCGGTGCGAGCTGGCACGACCCGCGCGAGGACGGCCTGGTCCCGGACGCGTACATCGCGATGGGGCAGACCGCGGAGAACCTGGCCCGGATCAAGGGCGTCACCCGCCAGGACATGGACGAGTTCGGCGTCCGCTCGCAGAACCTCGCCGAGGAAGCCCTGAAGAACGGCTTCTGGGAGCGCGAGATCACCCCCGTCACGACCCCCGACGGCACCGTGGTCGCCAAGGACGACGGCCCGCGCGCGGGCGTCACGCTGGAGGGCGTGCAGGGCCTGAAGCCGGTCTTCCGCCCCGACGGCCTGGTCACGGCCGCCAACTGCTGCCCGCTCAACGACGGCGCCGCGGCTCTCGTGATCATGTCCGACACCAAGGCGCGCGAGCTGGGCCTGACCCCGCTGGCCCGGATCGTCTCCACCGGCGTCTCCGGCCTCTCCCCCGAGATCATGGGCTACGGACCCGTCGAGGCCAGCAAGCAGGCGCTCAAGCGGGCGGGGCTGACGATCGACGACATCGACCTGGCCGAGATCAACGAGGCGTTCGCCGCCCAGGTCATCCCCTCCTACCGCGACCTCGGCCTGCCGCTGGACAAGGTCAACGTCAACGGCGGCGCCATCGCCGTCGGCCACCCCTTCGGCATGACCGGCGCCCGCATCACCGGCACGCTGATCAACAGCCTGCAGTTCCACGACAAGCAGTTCGGTCTGGAGACCATGTGCGTGGGCGGCGGGCAGGGCATGGCGATGGTGATCGAGCGGCTGAGCTGAGCCGGAATGTGACGCTCGGGGCCGGTGGAATGGCCGGTTCCGAGCTCCGACCGTGACCGAATCTCCCCCAGGATGTGACCTATCTCCTGGGGGAGAGACGTTTCTGCAGGTCACACCGGCTACAGGGCTAAACCCCAGGCACAAAGACCTGTCCAATTCGTGACGTAATGCACTGACACAGAGTGCCGGTACAGGACAAGCTGATGTAGGAAGTCGGGGGATCGATTGAAACCGGGAGTATGTCAGTGAGCGCCATGCCTCTTGCCCTGTTGCTGACCACCGCCGCTGCCACGGCCGTGGGCGCCGCCGCTCTGCACGCTGCTCACGGGCTGCGTCAGCAGGTCTCGGCCCTCCGGAGGGAGCTGGCCGACGGCCGCGCCCATACCGCTGCCGTACCCGCTCAGAGCCGTAACGACACCACCCCTGCCGCCGAGATACGCGCGGCGGTCGCCGAGGCGCTGGCCGAGGAGCGGGAGCGCGAGCTCGCCGAGGCCCGCGCGTTCTGGGCCTCGCAGGAGGCGCGCGACGCCGCCGACGCCCCGTCCCTGCTGGGCGGACTGGCCGGGCTCGGGGACGACGCGCCGTTCTTCATGCCGCGCCAGAGCGACTTCGCCGGCCTGGAGTCGATGGACCTGGACGCCACCGAGGCGCTGGAGGAGCTGACCGAGCTCGCCGAGCTGACGGAGCTGGCCGACATGGCCGAGCTGCCGGAGACGGCGGAGTTCGCCGAGGACTCCCCCGAGCTGGCCGCGGCCCGCCGCCGCCACCCCTCGCACCCCGACTTCGTGCCGGTGCAGACACCCGTCGTCACCGACCACGAGCGGACGGTGAACCGCCTGGAGGAGCTGGCCGACGGCCGCACCGAGCTCTCCGACGTCCGCCCCGGTCCGCTGGGCACGCTGGACGTCTATGTGTTCGCCGACGGCACCACGCTCTGTATGACCCCCGGTCACCGCGAGACGGCCGAGCGTCTGGCCGAGTCGCTCCAGGCCGGTGAGCACCCCGTGCTGCTGGGCGGTTCCGGTGTCTCCGGCGCCTACGCCCTGACCTTCTCGTGCGGCCGGGAGAACGTCTACATACTGGCCGACCGCGTCATCGCGAGCTTCTAGCCCGCGGACCGGTCTCCGGCACCACCCAATCCCCGGCACCACCCCGGAACAGCGGCTCTCGCCGGCCGCTGCCCCAGGACTCCGCGCCCCCCGCCCCGGCAGACCGCCTAGGCGAACGCCCGCGCGGCAGCCTCCTCGACGAACTGCACGGCCTCGTCCAGCTCCACGGACGGGGCCATTTCCAGTGCCACGGACAGATCCCGTCCCGCGACGGCGAGTTGGTCGCCGATCGCGAAGATCCCGGCGTCCGGCATGATCCTCGGCTCGCGCTCCGGCGCCTCGATCCGCTGCGCCCGTACGGCCAGCTCCCGCGCCGCGGCCAGCCCTTCGGCCGCCGCACCCCGCTGCAGCCTGCTCTGCGGGGCGGCGCGCAGCCGGTCGGCGAATCGGTCCACGGCGATGATCAGGGGCGTCGTATCGAGCACTCCGCGACCCTACGCGCCCCTCCCGGATGGTTGCCAACAGCCCGGCGCTCAGGCACGGTGTCGGGAAGGACCAGCAACGCGCACAACGCGGAGGCGCCGATGTCCCAAGTCCTGTCCGAAGAGACCCACCGCAATCTGCTCTCCAGAATTCCGCACTGCACCGGTCGTGAGATCTCCGACTGGCTGCGCACCGTCGAGGACGGCCCGGCTCTCCGCTTCGAGGAGAAGGTCAGCTGGCTGCGGAGTGAGCACAACCTCGCGTACGGACACGCGCAGGCACTCATCCACGAGTACGACCTGCGCAGAGCGGCGCGCAAGCTGCTCTGACCCTCACCGCCCCCGTCCCCGCTCGGAACGCGGAACGGCCCGCGGCCTCCTTCCGGAGCCCGCGGGCCGTTCGCCCGTCTGTCGGCGGAAACCGCCGGCGGGGACTAGTCGTCGCCGCTGAGGATGGAGAGCAGACGCAGCATCTCCAGGTAGATCCACACCAGGGTCATGGTGAGGCCGAAGGCCGCCAGCCAGGACTCCTCGCGCGGAGCGCCGTACGCGATGCCGTCCTCGACCTGCTTGAAGTCCAGGGCCAGAAAGCAGGCGCCGAGCACGATGCCGATGACACCGAAGAGGATGCCGAGGCCGCCGCTGCGGAAGCCCAGGCCGTCGCCGCCACCGAAGGCGGCGAACAGCAGGTTGACCACCATCAGGAGCATGAAGCCCATCGCGGCGGCCATCACGAAGCCGTAGAACCGGCGGGTGACCCGGATCCAGCGCATCTTGTACGCCAGCAGCACGCCGGCGAAGACGCACATGGTGCCCATCACCGCCTGCATCACCACACCGGGCGAGATGTAGGTGCTGACGGCACTGGAGATGACGCCGAGGAACACACCCTCGAACGCGGCGTACGCGATGATCAGCGCGGGAACGGGCTTGCGCTTGAAGGACTGGACGAGCGACAGCACGAAGGCGATGAGCGCCGCGCCGATCGCGATGCCGTACGACTTGTTGAGGTTCGCCTCGTCGACCGGCAGCAGCGCCCAGGCGAGAGCGGCGCCGAGCACGACCGTGCCCAGCGTCAGCGCCGTACGGGTGACGACGTCGTCGATCGTCATCACGCCGGAGCGCGCGGGCGCCTGCGGGGCGCCGTACTGGCCGTCCTGCTGCGCGTAGGGGTTCGTCGCGTACGGGTTCGGGGCGGTGCCCTGCGCGTACGGGTTGGCACCCGCTGCGGGGGCCCCGGCCTGCGGTGCCGCGTTGAAGCCCGCGTAACTGTTGTCGCGGCTGAAGCCCCGTCGCGAGAAGACCGGGTTGCTGCTCCTCATCTCACTCCTCCATGGCCACCCAGCGTGGCCTTCCCACAAGAGTAATGGCTAGGCAAAGCATTCTCCCTAGTGCCAGGGGAGGATCTTTCGACGCCCGGGACCGACCGCCTCCCGGGCCGCACGTTCCACCCGTTCCCGGTGGTCGCGCCACCATGCCTGGTCACCGGGGGCCATGTCCTCGCCGCCCCTGCGCAGCCCGGTGACGCCGTCGACCGCCTCCCGGACGATGTCGGCGTGCCCGGCATGGCGCTGGGTCTCGGCGACCATGTGGACGAGGACCCGGTGCAGGGTCAGCTCGACGGCCCCGCCGCCCGGGCCAGGCGCTCGAACGTCCCGGTGAGCACGGCCCGGCGCTCGGCCCTGTACGCGTCGCTCGGCCCCAGGCCGTCGATGGTCCGCTCCCACACCGCCATGTACGACTCCTGCCACTGCCGGACCACCTCGGCCGGCGGAAGCGTCACGCCCACCCACCCGGCGGCGTCGAGCATGAGCAGCAGCTCCAGATTGCAGGGGACGGCCACGCCCCCGTACTCGTCCGGCTCGATCTCCGCCGGGTCACCGGACATCACCTCCGTCACCTCGGCGACCAGCCGGTCCACCAGGGCGGAGAGATGGTCCGCCGCCGTATCACTGTCGAAGTTCCCCGCACCCCAGGTCCCCACTACCGCTCCCCTCGGCTCTGTGGTGGCGTAGCGTACGGTCCCCGGGTCCGCCGGTCTCCCCCAGGGGCACTGTGCGTGATGGTGCCCGGAACCGGACTCGAACCGGTACGCCCCCGAGGGGCAGCGAGGTTTAAGCTCGCCGTGTCTGCATTCCACCATCCGGGCTTGGCGCGCGGCTCCGCGTTGGCACATGACCCTATCCGGGGGGCCCTCCGCGATCAGCCGAACCGTGGCTCGATGTTGTCTTATTTATGGATCACTTGAGGGTCCGTCAGCACACCCGGAAGGCATAGTCACATGCCCGGGCGTGCTGACGGGCGCGGCGGCCGGATACCCGAATTGACGGAAAGTCGCCGCACCCGCACAGCCGATTCGCCAGGGGTGCGCCACGGATCGCCAGGGCCGCGCCACCCGGGGGCGGATTCCGGGGTGCGGGACCGGGTCCGGCGCGCCGGACGACCGCCCCGGCGAGGGGGTCCCCGGGCGGTGGGTCAGGGTCGGAGTCATACCGCAGGAGGACGCCGGAGGCCCTGTGATGCGACTCAAGGCGGCCCCGGGAACGGGCACCGGGAGTGACGACCCGGAGCCGGACGGCGGAGACGATGGAGTGGTGCCCCTGACCCGGGTCCCGCCGCCGGCGGGAGCGCCGGGCGGGCCCCCCGTCCCGTACGAAAACCACCCTGGAGTCTCCCGTGACCACCATGTCCACCGCTCACCGCGCCACCGCGGTGGCCGCCCGCGCCACGGAACTGTCGAAGGTCTACGGAGAGGGCGAGACCAAGGTGACCGCCCTGGACCGGGTCACCGTGGACTTCCCGCAGGGGGAGTTCACCGCGATCATGGGCCCGTCGGGTTCCGGCAAGTCCACGCTGATGCACTGCGTGGCCGGCCTCGACAGCTTCAGCAGCGGTTCGGTGCGGATCGGCGAGACCGAGCTCGGGTCGCTCAAGGACAAGCAGCTCACCCAGCTGCGCCGGGACAAGATCGGCTTCATCTTCCAGGCGTTCAACCTGCTGCCGACGCTGACCGCGCTGGAGAACATCACGCTGCCGATGGACATCGCCGGCCGCAAGCCCGACCAGGACTGGCTGCACAAGGTCATCGAGATGGTGGGCCTCTCCGACCGGCTCAAGCACCGGCCCACCGAGCTCTCCGGCGGCCAGCAGCAGCGCGTCGCGGTGGCCCGCGCCCTGGCCTCGCGGCCCGAGATCATCTTCGGTGACGAGCCGACCGGGAACCTCGACTCCCGCTCCGGCGCCGAGGTCCTCGGCTTTCTGCGCAACTCGGTGCGCGAGCTGGGCCAGACCGTGGTGATGGTGACCCACGACCCCGCCGCCGCCTCCTACGCGGACCGGGTGATCTTCCTGGCCGACGGGGCGATCGTGGACCAGATGATGCACCCCACCGCGGACGGGGTGCTCGACCGGATGAAGGCCTTCGACGCCAAGGGCCGCACCAGCTGACCCCGGGGCCCGCCCGGCCCCGCGTCGTCCACCCTCCGGCCCCCTCCCCTCCCAGGACTCACAGACATGTTCCGAACCGCCCTGCGCAATGTGCTCGCGCACAAGGCCAGGCTGCTGATGACCGTCCTCGCCGTGATGCTCGGCGTGGCCTTCGTCTCCGGCACCCTGGTCTTCACCGACACCCTCGGCAACGCCTTCCGCAACCAGTCCGCGAAGAACTACGACGACATCGCGGTCGCCGTCACCACCCACGCCGACCAGCGCGACGACAAGACCCGCGCCATCGACGCCGCCACCCTGAAGAAGATCCAGGCCCTGGACGGGGTGGCCACCGCCACCGGCCGGGTCGACGGATTCGCCGGGGTCGCCGACCCCGACGGCAAGCTGATCGGCAACGGCTGGTCCAACACCGGTGCCAACTTCGCCCCCGGCAAGGACGGCAAGGACGCCCAGTACACCTTCACCGACGGCTCGGGCCCGACCGCTGCGGGCAGCATCGCCCTGGACAAGGACACCGCCCGCAAGGGCAAGTACGAGGTCGGCGACACCGTGCGGGTCGCCACCAACGGGCCGGTGAAGGAGTACACGCTCTCCGGCGTCTTCACCACCGAGGACGGCGCGGTCAACGCCGGCGGCAGCCTGGTGCTCTTCGACACCCCCGTCGCCCAGAAGCTGTTCCTGCGGTCCGGCGAGTTCAAGGACGTCGCCGTCACCGCCGCGCCCGGCGTCTCGGACCGGCAGCTGCTGGCCGATGTGAAGCCGCTGCTGCCCGAGGACGCCGAGGCCAAGACCGGCAAGGTCCTCGCGGACGAGCAGGCCGAGCAGATCGAGTCCGGCCTCAGCAGCCTCAACAAGCTGCTGCTCGCCTTCGCCGGTGTCGCCCTCTTCGTCGGCATCTTCCTGATCGCCAACACCTTCACCATGCTGGTCGCCCAGCGCACCAAGGAGCTGGCGCTGCTGCGGGCCGTCGGTGCCTCGCGCCGCCAGGTCAAGCGCTCGGTGCTGCTCGAGGCCGCTGTCGTCGGTCTGATCGCCTCCGTGGTCGGCTTCGCGCTGGGCATCGGCCTCGCGACCGCGCTGCGCTCCGCGATGAGCCTGATCGGCGGGAAGATCCCGGCCGGGCCGCTCGTGGTGGCCCCGGTCACCGTCGTCGCCGCCTTCGGCGTCGGCGTGGTGATCACCGTGCTGGCCGCCTGGCTGCCCGCCCGCCGGGCCGCGAAGATCCCGCCCGTCGCCGCGATGAACAGCGCGCACGCGGTGGCCACGGTCAAGTCCCTGGTGCTGCGCAACACGATCGGCGGCATCATCACCCTGCTCGGCGCGGCCGCGATCATCGGCGGCGCGGCGCAGGCCGGGTCGAACGGCCAGCTCCTCATCGCGGGCGGCGCCTTCCTGGCGCTGATCGGGGTCATCGTCCTCATCCCGCTGCTGTCCCGCCCGGTGATCGCCCTGGTGCGCCCGCTGCTGCTGCGGCTGTTCGGGGTCTCCGGCAAGCTGGCCGCGCAGAACGCGGTCCGCAACCCCCGCCGTACCGGCGCCACCGCCTCCGCGCTGGCGATCGGCCTCACCCTCGTCACCGGCATCTCGGTGCTCGGCGTCACCCTCGGCCAGGCGGTCGACAAGCTGACGACGGACAACATCAAGGCCGACTACATGGTCTCGATGGCCAGCGGCGACGCGCTCGACGAGTCGGCTCTCACCGCCCTGGCGAAGGCTCCCGGCGTCACCGCCGCCTCCCCGCAGCAGGCCGTCTGGCTGACGGTCGACGGCGCCGGGGTCTCGGCCTCCGGCATCACCCCGGGCGATGTGCAGAAGGTCCTCACCGTCGACACCGTCTCGGGCTCGGCGGACTCAATCGGCCGGGGCGAGATCGCCGTCGCCGAGAAGACCGCGAAGTCGCACGGCTGGAGGACCGGGGACAGCGTCCCGGTCACGTACGACGACGACAAGAAGGAGAACCTGCGGATCGGGGCCCTCTACAAGGACAACGAGTTCCTGTCGCCGGTCCTGATCCCCCGTGACAAGGTCGCCCCGCACGAGGGCCGTGCCGACATCCGCGAGATCTGGGTGAAGACGGACGGCGGCGCGAGCGCGGCCCATGAGAAGGCGCTGGTGGACGCGCTGGGCGACAACCCGGGCATGAGCGTCATGGACCGTCAGGACATCCGCGACATGTTCGGCGGCTCGGTCAACCTCGCGATGAACATCATGTACGGGCTGCTCGCCATGGCCCTGATCATCGCGGTGCTCGGGGTCGTCAACACCCTGGCCATGTCGGTGTTCGAGCGCCAGCAGGAGATCGGCATGCTGCGGGCGATCGGCCTGGACCGCCGCAAGGTCAAGCGCATGATCCGGCTGGAGGCCGTGGTCATCTCGCTCTTCGGCGCGGTGGTCGGCATCGGGCTCGGGATGTTCCTCGGCTGGGCGATCGGCCAGACCGTGGCGGCCCAGATCCCGCAGTACGTGCTGGTCCTGCCGTGGGGCCGGATCGCGCTCTTCCTGGTGCTGGCCGGACTGGTCGGCGTGCTGGCCGCCCTGTGGCCGGCCCGCAGCGCCGCCAAGCTGAACATGCTGACGGCCATCAAGACGGAGTAGCCGCACCCGGACACGCACGCCGAGGGCCGGTACCCCGCTGATGACGGGTACCGGCCCTCGGCGGTGGTCCTTACGGGCTCAGCCGGTCGCGGAGGCCCTCCAGTCGCGGGCGCGCAGCGGCATCCGGGAGCCGCCGCCCTCGGCGGGGCGGACCGCGAGGATCTGGTTGACGCCGATCTTGTTGTGCTCGAAGGAGAGCGCGGAGGCGGCCATGTAGAGCCGCCAGACCCTCGCCCGGCCGGGCGAGGTCGCCCTGACCGCACGCTGCCAGTCGCCCTCCAGGTTGGCGACCCAGCGGCGCAGGGTCAGGGCGTAGTGCTCGCGGAGCGACTCGACGTCCCTGGTCTCGAAGCCGGCCTCCTCCAGGGTGGCGACGGTGCGGCCGACCGGGGCCAGTTCACCGTCCGGGAAGACGTAGGAGTCGATGAACGCGTCGATGCGGTAGGCGGACTCGTCCTTCTCCGGGCGGCGGGCGATCTGGTGGTTGAGCAGGCGCCCGCCGGGCTTGAGGAGTGCGTAGAGGTCGTCGGCGTACTCGCGGTAGCGGACGGAGCCGACGTGTTCGGCCATGCCGATGGAGGAGATGGCGTCGTACGGGCCGTCCCTGACGTCCCGGTAGTCCTGGACCCGGATCTCGATCCGGTCGGTGAGGCCCTCCTCGGCGATGCGCTTCCTGGCGAAGGCGGCCTGTTCGGTGGAGAGGGTGACACCGGTGACGCGAGCGCCGTACTCACGGGCGGCGTGGATGGCCATGGAGCCCCAGCCGCAGCCGACGTCCAGCAGCCGGTCGCCCTCCTTCAGCGCGAGCTTGCGGCAGACCAGGTCGAGCTTGTCGCGCTGGGCGTCCTCAAGGGTTCCGCCGTCCTCCCAGTAGGCGCAGGAGTAGACCATGGACGGTCCCAGGACCAATGCGTAGAAGTCATTGCCCACGTCGTAGTGGTGGCTGATGGCCTCCTTGTCACGGCGCTTGGTGTGCAGGGTGCCGGTGCGGCGGCGGACCTCCTCGGGCGGCGGCGGGGGCGGCGGCCAGGGGCCGGCCAGCTGGAGCAGTCCCTTGGCGGCGGCCCGCAGCTTGGGGTCGCGGACCGGGTGGACGCTGTCCTTCGCCTCCGCGCCGCGCTCCCAGATCAGCCCGGCCATCAGGTCCAGGGCCTCGTAGAGATCGCCCTCGATGTCGAGCTCGCCGGCCACCCAGCCGCGCGCCAGGCCCAGTTCGCCCGGCTTCCAGAGCAGGCGGCGCAGGGCGCGGCGGTTCTTGATGACGAGGACGGGGGCGCCGGGCGGTCCGGACTCACTGCCGTCCCAGGCCCGGATGCGGACCGGTAGGGGTTCTCCCAGCAACTCCTGGGCGAGAGCGGTCAGCCGCAACGCGGCGTCTGCCATGGCGCACACCTCCGTGATGGTGTTTCCCGACGTGCCCAGACATGCCCACACATGTCCCGGACCACGCCCCGGCGCCCTCGGCACCACGGCGCAGCACACCCCCCTCAACAGTTTCCGGCGGCCCGGCCATCCCGCTACCGGGCAAGGAAACGGCAAAATACCTGCACAGCACACGCATCCGCCGGGGGTCCGGCCCGCGCACCCCCGCGGCCCGCGCCGCGCGGTCGCGTTCCGATACGCCGAAGGGGCCGCCCGCACCACGGATGGCGGACGGCCCCTTCGGGCGTCGTACAACGGTCCTGCTGTCCTGCTGTGCCGCGAGGGCTAGGAGGCCTTGGCCTTCTCGCCCACCGGCTTGGCGGCGGCGGGTGCCGGGGCCGGCTTGGCGGCCTCGTAGAACTCCTCGCGCGGGGTCTCCATGGCGCCCAGGGAGACGACCTCGCGCTTGAGGAACATCGCGAGCGTCCAGTCGGCGAAGATCCGGATCTTGCGGTTCCAGGTCGGCATCGCCATGCCGTGGTAGCCGCGGTGCATGTACCAGGCGAGACGGCCCTTGAGCTTGATCTTCACCTTGCCCATGACGATCATCGCGACGCCCTTGTGCAGGCCCAGACCGGCGACCGCACCCTTGTTGGCGTGGCTGTAGTCGCCCTGCGGGAAGCCGCGCAACCCGGAGATGACGTTGTCACCGAGGACCTTGGCCTGACGCAGCGCGTGCTGCGCGTTGGGCGGGCACCAGGCGTTCGGGTTGCCGGCCTTGCGGCCGATCATGTCCGGCACCTGGGCGTTGTCGCCCGCGGCCCAGATGTAGTCGGTGCCCTGCACCTGGAGCTTCTCGTTGGTGTCCACGTGACCGCGCGGGCCGAGCGGCAGACCGAAGCGGGCCAGCGCCGGGTTCGGCTTCACACCGGCCGTCCACACGATGGTGTTGGAGTCGACCTCCAGACCGTTCTTCAGCACCACGTGACCGTCGACGCAGGAGTCCATGGAGGTCGAGAGGAAGACCTCGACACCACGGGACTCCAGGTGCTCCCGGCCCCAGGTGCCCAGCTTCGGGCCGACCTCGGGAAGGATCTTGTCGGCGGCGTCGACGAGGATGAAGCGCATGTCCTCGCGCTTCACGTTCGTGTAGTACTTCGCCGCGTCGCGGGCCATGTCCTCGACCTCGCCGATGGTCTCCGCACCGGCGAAGCCGCCGCCCACGAAGACGAAGGTGAGCGCCCGGCGACGGACGTCCTCATCGGTCGTCGAGTCGGCCTTGTCCAGCTGCTCGAGAACGTGGTTGCGCAGGCCGATGGCCTCCTCGATGCCCTTCATGCCGATGCCCTGTTCGGCCAGGCCGGGGATCGGGAAGGTACGGGAGACGGCGCCCATCGCGATGACCAGGTAGTCGAAGGGCAGCTCGTAGGCCTCGCCGACGAGCGGCGCAACCGTGGCGACCTTGCGGTCCTGGTCGATGGTCGTGACGCGGCCGGTGAGGACCTCGGCCTTGGGCAGGACGCGTCGCAGCGGGACGACGACATGCCGAGGCGAGATGCTGCCGGCAGCAGCTTCGGGGAGGAAGGGCTGGTACGTCATGTACGAGCGCGGGTCGACGACCGTGACGGTCGCCTCTCCGTAGCGCATCTTCTTCAGAATGCGTCGAGCTGCGTACAGGCCTACGTACCCACCGCCTACTACGAGGATCCTGGGACGCTCCGTGGTGCTCATGCCATCGAGTATCCACCCCCCTCGGGGGGCGGGCTCGTGAGCCCCTTCACAAGGTATGGCCCACCCTCTGCTACACTTCGCCGCCCACGTGACCCAGGTCATGGCCCGGGCGGGGAACCGCAACGCGGCGGCGAACGTTGTTCACCGCTTGTGAGCTGGCCCTCGAGCCGCCGGACCGGGTGAACCGCCCTCCCCGTACACACTCCCGCAACGCCCCCGGAACGGGGCCGTATCAGCCGGGAGTGACCCCGCACACCCTCGCCGGGGTCCATCCGGAGCAGAAGTCCCGCCCCAAGGGCCCAATTCCTTGTGAAGAAGTTCACGAACTTCGTCGCGACGTGTCTCCCGAGGGACCCCCCGAGTGGCCCCGGGCCTCTCAAAGGTGCAGGCGGGAGTGCGTATGAGCAGCACTCCCGCCCGCGTCCCGAAGGCCCGCCGTCAGGCGATGGACCAGCCGATTCCGTCGAGAATGTCGTGTTCGCTCACGACGACCTCGCGGACGCCCGCGCGCTCCATGACGGCCAGCAGGATCAGGGCGCCCGAGGCGATCACATCGACCCGTCCCGGGTGCATGGCACCGATCGCGGCGCGCTCGGCGTGGGTGGAGGCGAGGAGCCGCGCGGTGATCTCCCGGACCTGCTCCAGGGAGACCCGGGAGTGGTGGATCGCCTCGGAGTCGTACTCCTCCAGACCCAGCGCGATGGCGGCCACCGTGGTGACCGTCCCGGCGAGGCCGACGAGGGTGGCCGCCGAGGCGAGCGGGACGGTCTGCCCGGCCAGGTCCAGGGCGGCGGCGACGTCCGCCCGGATCGCGTCGGCCTGCTCGGGCGCGGGCGGGTCGGTGACCTCGCCGTCCCGTACGAGATGGCGCTCGGTCAGCCGGACGCACCCGATGTCCACGGACCGGGCGGCCCGCACCCGGTCGTCGCCGACGACGAACTCGGTGGAGCCGCCGCCGATGTCCACGACCAGGTACGGCTTCGCGAGGTCGTCGCGCCCGGCGAGCTCCTTGGTGGCGCCGTCGAACGAGATCGCGGCCTCCTGGTCGCCGCTGATCACCTCGGGCTCGACGCCCAGGATGTCCAGCACCCCGCGCACGAAGTCGTCCCGGTTCTCCGCGTCCCGGGAGGCCGAGGTGGCGACGAAGCGGACCTTCTCGGCGCCGTGCTCCTCGATCACCGCCGCGTACTGCCGGCAGGCGGCGAACGTGCGCTCCAGCGCCTCGGGGGCGAGCCGCCCGGTCCGGTCGACCCCCTGCCCCAGCCGGACGATCTCCATCCGCCGGTCGAGCTCGGTGAACTCGCCCGTGCGGGGATCGGCGTCCGCGACGAGCAGACGGATGGAGTTGGTACCGCAGTCGATGGCAGCTACCCGCGTCATGGCCCTCAGCCCTCGTCCCCGCCCGGCCCGTCGCACGGCGACACGCACGGCCCCTTGCGCCACCACTCCGGCAGCATCGCGATCGCCTCGTCCCCCAGCGGGTTCACGCCCGGTCCCGCCGCCAGCGAGTGCCCCACGAGCACGTGCAGGCACTTGACCCGGTCCGGCATGCCCCCCGCGCTCGGGAAGCCCTCCAGCACCTCGATGGCGTCGCGCCGCGCGAGGTAGTCCTCGTGCGCGGCCCGGTACGCGGCGGCCAGCTCCGGGTCGGTCTCCAGACGGGCCGTCATCTCCTTCATGACCCCGTTCGCCTCCAGCGTGCCGATCGCGGACGCCGCGCGCGGGCACGTCAGGTAGTACGTCGTCGGGAACGGCGTACCGTCCTCCAGCCGGGGCTGTGTCTCGACCACGTCCGGGTTGCCGCACGGGCAGCGGTGCGCGATGGCGCGCAGACCGCGCGGCGGGCGCCCCAGCTGCTGCTGGAACGCGGCGATGTCCGCGTCCGTGGGCGCGGTGGACTCGGTCTGGGGAGGGGGCGTTTCCATGCCTGCCTAGGTCTGGTCGGACTGCTCGAACTGCGGTTCTGCAGAGATGTACGGGGAATGCGGCTCAGCCGCGGTCGGCGCTGTCGACGCCGTCCCACAGGTTGGAGTGCCACGGGCGGTCGGTCTCGCCCGGCTTCCCGTCGCGCTCCCTGGCCGCGTCGGGGTCGACCACGGTGTAGCCGGTCTCCCCGGGAAGAAGGTAGTGCAGGTGTTCGCGGGCCAGCCGCTTGACGTACGCGTCGTCCTGGAGGCGGGCCTTCTCGTCCCGCAGCTCCTCGGTGCGCGCCTCGGCCTCCTGCGCCAGCCGCTGCTGGTCGGCGATCTCGTCGCGCTGCGAGACGTACTGACGCATCGGGTAGGCGAGGGCGACGACCAGGGAGCAGACGACCAGGGCCAGGAAGGCGGCCCGGCCGGTGAGCCGGGAGCGGCGGGCCTGCCGGCGGTTCTGGGACCGGTAGACGCGGGCGGCGGTCTGCTCGCCGAGCAGCCTCAGCCGGGTCGCGGTGGAGAACCGGTCCCGGTCCTTCGCGGCCATGTCTCCGCCTCCCCATTACGCACGTCCGTCCCCGCACACGGTACGGGACCGAGTGCGGGGACGGACGGAGGCCGGGGCAGTTGCCCCCGCCGGGCTTGTCAGCCCTTGAAGCGCGGGAAGGCGGAACGGCCCGCGTAGACCGCGGCGTCGTCGAGGATCTCCTCGATGCGCAGCAGCTGGTTGTACTTGGCGACACGGTCCGAGCGGGCCGGGGCGCCGGTCTTGATCTGGCCGCAGTTCACGGCGACCGCGAGGTCGGCGATGGTGACGTCCTCGGTCTCGCCGGAGCGGTGGGACATCATGCACTTGAAGCCGTTGCGCTGGGCCAGCTCGACGGCGTCCAGGGTCTCGGTCAGCGAACCGATCTGGTTGACCTTGACGAGCAGGGCGTTGGCGGAGCCCTCCTCGATGCCGCGGGCCAGGCGCTCCGGGTTGGTGACGAAGAGGTCGTCGCCGACGATCTGCACCTTGGCACCGAGCTTGTCGGTGATGACCTTCCAGCCGGCCCAGTCGTCCTCGTACAGCGGGTCCTCGATGGAGACCAGCGGGTACGCGGAGACGAGCTCCTCGTAGTACTCGGTCATCTCGGCGGCCGAGCGGGACTTGCCCTCGAACTCGTACTTGCCGTCCTTGTAGAACTCCGAGGCGGCGACGTCGAGCGCGAGCGCGATGTCCTTGCCCGGGGCGTAACCGGCCTCCTTGATGGCCTCGAGGATGAGGTCGAGGGCGGCGCGGTTGGACTCGAGGTTCGGCGCGAAGCCGCCCTCGTCACCGAGACCGGTGGACAGGCCCTTGGTCTTCAGGACCTTCTTGAGCGTGTGGTAGACCTCGGCGCCCCAGCGCAGGGCCTCGGAAAAGGACTCCGCGCCGATGGGGGCGATCATGAACTCCTGGATGTCCACGTTGGAGTCGGCGTGCGACCCACCGTTGAGGATGTTCATCATCGGGACGGGCAGCAGGTGCGCGTTCGGGCCACCGAGGTAGCGGAACAGCGGCAGGTCGGAGGCCTCGGAGGCGGCGTGCGCCACGGCGAGCGAGACGCCGAGGATGGCGTTGGCGCCGAGCGAGCCCTTGTTCTCCGTGGCGTCCAGGTCGAACATCGCCTGGTCGATGAGGCGCTGCTCGGTCGCGTCGTACCCGACGAGCTCCGGGCCGATCTGCTCGATCACGGCGAGGACGGCCTTCTCGACGCCCTTGCCCTGGTAGCGGTTGGGGTCACCGTCGCGAAGCTCAATGGCCTCGAACGCACCGGTGGAGGCTCCGGACGGGACAGCAGCACGACCCGTGCTGCCGTCGTCGAGGCCAACCTCGACCTCGACCGTGGGGTTGCCCCGGGAGTCGAGGATTTCCCGGGCTACGACGACGTCGATGGACGGCACGAGGCATCTCCTTCTGGGATATGACGCTGGTTGTGCAGGGTCACTTTGGCCTTGCGACAAGAGCCTAACCGGCCCGGCCCGCTCCGTCGGCCGGGCGCCCGTCCCCTGGGACGAAAAAGGACCCAAGGGCAGGCATAGCGGGACAGACGGCCAGAAATTTACTGACCAGTAACGACAACAGTTGAACGATCAAGCCTCCCGGTGACCGCCCGCCGGCCGCGCAGGCGGCGCCGGAACCGGCAGACCCCGGCCCGGAGCGCACGGGGGGAAGGTGCGCACCGGGCCGGGGCGGCCGTGGTGATCAGCGAGGAGAGGTCGCCACTACTTCGTCAGGTGGAGCTGCTGGCCCGGGTAGATCAGGTCGGCGTCCTCGACGATGTCCTTGTTGAGCTTGAAGAGCTTCGCCCAGCCGCCCTTGACCTTGTGGTCCGCGGCGATCTTGCTGAGCGAGTCGCCCGCGACGACCTTGTACTCGCCGTCACCCTTGGCGACCTTGTCGCCGGTGGGGGTGGTGACGGTCTTCTTCTCGGCCTTCTTCGGGGCGGCCGAGCGGTCCGAGCGGTTGGTGGCGGGCGCCTCGGTGCGCTCGGCCTTCTTCGGCGCGGCCTGCTGGGCCGGCGCGGACTCCTGCTTCGGAGCGGTCTCGGTCTTGGCGGCACCGGAGCCGGTGTCGACGCCCGGGTCGACACCGTCGTTGCTCAGGTTGCCGGCGCCGGCGCAGGACCAGGCGCCCGGGCCCTGCATGTCGAGGAGCTTCTCGGCGGTGGCGATCTGCTGGGCCTTGGTGGCCAGGTCGGCGCGGGCCGCGTACTGGGTGCCGCCGGCGGCGGCCCAGCTGGACTGCGAGAACTGCAGGCCGCCGTAGTAGCCGTTGCCGGTGTTGATGGACCAGTTGCCACCGGACTCGCACTGGGCGACGGCGTCCCACGTGGACACCGAGGCGGCGGAGGCGCCGGTCGCGCCCATGAGCGGGACGGCGATGGCGGCACCGGTGACACCGGCGAGCGTGGCGATACGGACGGCCTTGGACGGGCGGCGGTGCTTGTTGCCCTTGCTGTTGAGCAGCATCGAGACTTCTCCTCACCGACGCCTACGAGGTGAGCTGTCGGGTTCGGGCCAAGTGAGTTGCCCGGTCGCACGTCCTTGCGTGCGACTTCACCCCTAGCCGGTCCTGGTGCGTCTCACGACGACCGGGCCCGGCGCCTACCTGGGTCCCCCGCTCCTGCCTACGGCGCTTTACGCGTCTGTTCCCTTCGACCGACGGCAGGATTCGGCGTGACGGTCGACGGGGCCCGCGGTGCGAGCGGTTCCGACCGTAAACACACGCAACCCCCACATTCAAAGAAGGACATACCGGATAAACAGCCCTTCCTTGCATCCTATGAACGCCTGTTTGCGCAGGTCGGAACGGATGCGGGGGGACCTCCCGGACAAGACACGCCAGTTCACGCAAAGAGACCCATGTCTCACTCCTTCCAAAGTGGGACATAGGCCTCTGAACTACCCCAGTTTTCGGGGCGCTTTCGACTGCTTCCGAGCCGATGATCAGATGATGCTCATTCAGCCTTCAGGCCGAGGTCGAGGCTCTGGCCAGGCAGGATGAGGTCCGGGTCGGAGCCGACCTCCGCCTTGTTGGCCTCGTAGAGCGCCGGCCAGCCGCCGGGCAGGTCCTGTGCGTCCGCAATCGCCCAGAGGTTGTCGCCCGGCCGCACCGTGTACGTGCCGTCCTCGGCCTGGGCACCCGTGTCGCGGGCGCCGCCGTCACCGCGCGAGGCGTGCCGCCCCGAGTCCCGGCCGCTGCCGCCGCCCCGGGTCTCCTCGGGCGCCGGAGCGCCCCGGTGCCTGCCGCCCTTCTCCTGCGCCCCGTCCGACGGGTCCGCCGAGCCGGAGGGGCCGGTGGAGGGCGTGGCGGACGGGGAGGCCGAGGCGTCCGGCGTCTTCCCGTCGCTCTTGCCCTTGCCCTTCGCGTCACCCTTGTCCGTGGCCTCGGGCGACGGCGTGTCCGTCTTCTCCGACTCCGACGCGTCGTCGGAGGGATCGGCGCCCAGGGACCCGTCCTCGCTCCCGGAGGTGTCGGAGGCGTCCGAGGAGGGGTCGGCGGAGGGCGTGCTGCCCGGGTCGACACCCGGCAGCGTCCCGTCCACCGCGAGCCCGGAGACGACCGCGCAGCTGGGCCACGCCTTCGGCCCCTGGTCGTCCAGGACCTTCTCGGCCACGGCGATCTGCTGCGAGCGGCTGGCGAGGTCCGCGCGCTCGGCGTACGACTCGCCGCCGTACGCCTTCCAGACCTCCTGCGAGAACTGCAGTCCGCCGTAGTAGCCGTTGCCGAGATCGGCACTCCACATGCCGCCGCTCTCGCACTCGGCCACCCGGTCCCAGGTCGACGCGTCCGCCGCGTGCGCGCCTGCCGCGCCGAGCAGCGGGATGGCGATGGCCGAGCCGGTCACGCCTGCGGCGACGATGATGGCGGGTGCCTGCCGAGGGCGGCGGTGTCTGCCGTTCGCGGAGCCCATGGGAATGCCTTCCGTGTGACTGACGAGTGACTGGTGAGTCGAACGGTGAACCTAGCGGGACTCGAACGTGTGTCACAAGTCGATGCAGCAGAGATCACGTGAAAGTCACAGAGTTGACAGAGTGTCACCTTCGTCGGACCGCGCGCCGGGGGTGAACTCGACCGGAAGGGTGCGCAGTCCACGCATGATGAGCCCGCCGCGCCAGCGCAAATCGGCAGGATCCCCCGCAAGTCGCAGGTCCGGGAGGCGCTTCAGGAGCATCGCGAGCGCGGACTGCCCCTCCAGCCGGGCCAGCGGTGCTCCCAGGCAGTAATGGATGCCGTGTCCGTAGCCCAGGTGCTGGTTGTCACTGCGTGACAGGTCGAGGGTGTCCGGTCCGCCGAAGCGTTCCGGGTCCCGGTCGGCCGCCGCCAGCACCACCAGCACCGGATCGCCCGCCGCCACCCGCTGTCCGCCGATGGCCAGCTCCTCGGTGGCGTACCGCCAGGTGGCCAGCTCCACCGGCCCGTCGAACCGCAGCAGTTCCTCGACCCCGGTGGCCAGCAGCTCCGTCTCCCCCGCCGCCAGCGAACGCTGCAGCCGCTCCCGCTCCGCCGGATGGCGCAGCAGGGTGTGCACGCCGTTGCCGATGAGGTTGACCGTGGTCTCGAACCCGGCGAAAAGCAGGATGAAGGCCATCGCCGCGGCTTCGTTCTCGGTCAGGTGCTCGCCGTGGTCGCTCGCCCGGATCAGCCCCGAGATCAGGTCGTCGCCGGGGTTCTCCCGCTTGCGGTGGATCAGTTCGAGCAGATAGCCGCGCATCTTCTTCACCGAGCGGGCCACCCCGCCGCGCGGGCCGCCGCCGTGGCGGATCATCATGCCGGCCCAGTCCCGGAAGTCGTCCTGGTCCTCCGCCGGGACGCCGAGCAGGTCGCAGATGGCGTAGATGGGCAGCGGGAAGGCGAACTCATGGATGAGGTCGGCCTCCCCCTTCGCCACGAAGCCGTCGATGAGCCGGTCCGTCAGCTCCTGCACGCGGGGCGCGAACTCCGCGATGCGCCGGGGCGTGAACGCCTTGGACACCAGCCGGCGCAGCCGGGTGTGGTCGGGCGGGTCGATGTTCAGCAGATGCGTCATCAGCTCCGCCTTGCGCTCGCCCGGAATGCCCGTCTTTCCCTTGGCGTGCGCGGACTCGGCGTGGTGGGCCGGGTTCTTGGAGAGCCGGGTGTCGGCGAGGGCCTGGCGGGCGTCCGCGTACCGGGTGACGAGCCACGCCTCGACCCCGCTGGGCAGCGTGGTGCGGTGCACGGGGCTGTGCGCGCGCAGCCAGGCGTAGGCGGGGTACGGATCGGTGGCGAACTCCCAGGTGAAGAGTGCGGGGGCGGGCGGCACATCGGCGGACGCCCCGTGGGCGGGGCAGCCGGCGGGGGCGTCGGCGGGGATCTCGGCCGGGCTGCCGGCGGGGCTGTCGTTCACCCCCCGACGTTATCCGTTGCCCTCCGCCGCCCTGATGGCGTCCCGGTAGGCGCGGCCCGCGGCCCGCAGCGCGGCCTCCGGGTCGATGCCGTCCTCCTGGGCCCGCACCGCCAGGGCGAGGAGCCGGTAGCCGACGCCGTCGCTCTCGTCGCCCCCGGGCAGCGCCACCTCGAGTCCGGCGGTGCGGGCCCGGCCGGCGAGCTTCGCTGCGAGCGCCAGGGCGGGCTGGCCGAGCGGCACCCCGTCGGTGACCGAGTCGCGCTGCTTCTCGATCGCCTTGGTGCGCAGCCAGTGCTCCTGGACGTCCTCGGGGGTCTCGGCGGTCTCGTCGCCGAAGACGTGCGGGTGGCGGTGGATCAGCTTCTCGACGAGCGTGGCGGCGACGTCGTCCACCGAGAAGGGCTCCTGCTCGTCCTCCTCGGCGATGCGCGCGTGGAAGACGACCTGGAGCAGGACGTCCCCGAGCTCCTCGCGCAGCTCGTCCCGGTCGCCGTCCTCGATCGCCTCGACGAGTTCGTACGCCTCCTCGATCGCGTACTTGGCCAGGCCCCGGTGGGTCTTCTGCGAGGTCCACGGGCACTCGCGGCGGACCCGGTCCATGACCTGGACCAGATCCAGGAGCCGGGCGCCCGGCAGATCGTACGAACCGGGCAGCAGCTCCAGGTCCGGCATCCGCACCCGCCCCGAACCGGCCAGCCGGGCGAGCCCGTCGGTCAGCGGCTGGTTGCCCTCCCCGCCGGTGAGGACCACGACGGTCCGGCCGCCGGCGCACGCGTCCACGAGCTCCTGTGCGTCGGGCACACCCGGGGTGACGGTGACGCCGGCCTCGCGCAGATACGGCAGCTGCGGCTGGTCCCGCTCCCCGCAGTACACGCGGTCGGCGGCGTGCAGCGTCTGCCAGGCGGGCCAGGACAGCAGTCCCGGCGCGACCCGGTGGCTGGCGGTGAGCAGGACGATGCGGCCGGGGTCTTCAGCGTTCACCCCGCGAATCTACCCCGGCCGCGCGGCCCGCCTCAGGCCCCGGCCGCCGCGGCCGGCTGCTCCGGCTTGGTGACCTGGGTGATCCAGGGGGCCTTGTAGTCGCCGAGCTGGATCTGCTGGTTGTTCCACGCGCCGAAGCGCGGGTTGACATCGACCTTCAGTGCCTTGGACGCCTTGCTCAGCGCGTCGCCGAGGACCTTGGTGCCGGCCGGGGTGGACGGGTCGGCGCCGAGCGCCTGGCCGAGCTTGGTGAGCTGGATCTGCTCGCGCAGGAAGGCGTCGATCTGGTCCGGGGCGATCCAGCGCTCCTGGAGCACCGCGGCCCGCAGCCCCTTCTCCCCCTTGTACTGGGCGGCGGCCGACTGCCGCATCTGCTGGATCTCCGCACGTGTGACCGTGACCCCCGCGTCTGCCGCCGCCCGGTCCAGGACCCGGTCGAGGATCAGCCCGTGCAGCTTGGCGCGGGCGAGCCGGCCCGACTGATTGGTGACCTGGGCGGCCTGCTGGGAGGCGCTCTGCGCCTCGCGCACGTCCGCCACCTGGGCCTGGACGGTGGACACCGTGATCCGGTCCCCGCCCACGACGGCCGCGGCGCCCGGGTGGGCCTGGCTGCCGCAGGCGGCGAGGAGCGGCGCCGCGCAGAGCAGTGCGGCGGAGACGGTGAGCGCGGAGCGACGGCGGCGGTGCAAAGGAGCCTCCCGAGGAGATTGTGCGGCGGTGCACAAGGCCTTGCGGTGATCGATGCTAGAGCATCCGGCAATCGGGGGGCGGGAAAAGGAGCGGGTCCGTATGCGTGCGGCTGCGGGGCGCAGGACTGAGGCAACGCGGAGCGTTGTTGATTGACGACGACGCCGCAGATGCGCGTGTTCGACCAACGATTCGGAGGGAGTTGGGGATGTGGGCTGCCCGCGACCCCGCTCAGCCGACGCGCTCGGCCTGTTTCGGCGGGGCGTCCGGGCGCAGCATGATCGTGCGCGAGACCACGAAGGTGATCGGGATCGCGGCGGCGGCCGCCACCAGCGGGGCGTACCGGCTGCTGAAGCCGGCCAGGTCCACCAGCAGATAGACCCCGCCGGTGGTGATGACGAAGTTGGCCGCGTTGGTGAGCGGGAAGAGCAGGAACTTCCGCCAGGTGGGGCGGGTGCGGTAGGTGAAGTACGAGTTGAGGAAGAACGAGCCGGTCATGCTGAGCCCGAAGGCCGCCACATGCGCGGCTATGTACGGCAGCCAGCGCAGCAGGACGAGGTAGCAGCCGTAGTACGTGCCGGTGTTCACGGCGCCCACCAGGGCGAACCGGACCAGCTGGGCCTTGACCGTCATCGGCGTACGAACTCCAGGGGTTCCGGCTCGGGTGCCGGCCTGCGGGCCTGGGTGTTGGTGTCCTTGACCAGGAAGTGCGGGCGGCGCTTGACCTCGTAGTAGATCCGGCCCACGTACTCCCCGACCACTCCGACCATCACCATCTGGACGCCGGCGAGCGCGGTGACCACCACGAGCAGGGTGACGTATCCGGGGGTGTCGACGCCCTTCACCAGCGCGACGCCGACGATCCACGCGGCGTAGGCGAGGGCCAGGGACATCAGGAGCATGCCGAGGTAGAGCGCGGCGCGCAGCGGCTTGTTGTTGAAGGACAGCAGGCCGTCGAGTCCGTAGTTCAGCAGCTTGCCGAATGTCCAGGCGGAGCGGCCCTGTTCCCGGACGGCGTTCTCGTAGCTGAACGTCGTGGTGGGGAAGCCGACCCAGGCGAACAGGCCCTTGGAGAAGCGGTTGTACTCGGTGAGTTCGAGCACGGCGTCCGCCGCCCGGCGCGACAGCAGCCGGAAGTCCCCGACGCCGTCGACGAGCTCCACGTCGACGAGGCGGTTGATCAGCCAGTAGTAGGCGCGTGCGGTGAGGGTCCTGGTGACGCGGTCGCCCTTGCGGGTGCGGCGGGCGATGACCTGGTCGTAGCCGCGCGCGTGCTCCTGGAGCATGCGGCCGACCAGCTCCGGCGGATGCTGGAGGTCGGCGTCCATCAGGACGACGGCGTCCCCCTCGGCGTGCTGGAGGCCGGCCAGCATGGCGGCCTCCTTGCCGAAGTTGCGGCTGAAGGAGACGTAGCGGGCCCGCGGGTCGGCGGCCGCCAGCTCCTGGAGGAGCGGCAGGGTCCGGTCCGTACTCCCGTCGTCCACGTACACGAGCTGGAAGGCATGACCCAGCCGGGTCATCTCCTCCGTCACGCGTTCATGGAAGCGCTCGAGAATGTCTTCCTCGTTGAAGCAGGGCACCACCAGCGAGATCAGCACGAATGTACATCAGCCGGTCAATGTGTCGGGAGCGGATGGCGGGTGTGGCCTGGGGGCGACGATTGGGTGAACTGGCCCGGACGGGCGGTGGTTCAGCCGCCCCGGACCTCCAGCTGACGGGCCAGCTGACGGCGCAGTTCGGCGGGGAGCGGGTGGTGCGGGCCGTACATCCGCTCGGTGTCGTAGAGCAGTGCCTGCAACTGGGCGCGGGCGCCCGTGTGGTCGCCGAGCGCCAGCAGCAGATGGCCGATGCGGTGGCGGATCTCGTAGGAGCGCGCGGGGTCGTTGTTGGTCGCGTACTGGTTCTCGTAGTACGGCAGGACGGCGCGGTACTCCGCGAGCGCGGCGGCGGGTTCGCCGAGCTGTTCCAGGCACTGGGCCGTGTCGCACCGGAAGCCGAGGGTCTGCGGGTCGGCGGAGCCGGCCTCCGCCGCCCGGTCGTCGGCCAGCCGACGCAGCTCGGGCAGGGCCCGGCGGTACTGCCCGTCGTCCATCAGCGTCGCCGCGTACTGCTTGCGCAGGATGCGGACCACCGGGGAGCCCTCGCCGTGCTGTTCGGCGGCGGCGGGGAGGATGCCGCCGAGCAGGTCCACAGCCTGGGTGATGCGGCCCTCGCCGAGCAGCTTCTTGACCTCGTCGACGGCGGCCGCGACATCCGGCCGGGCGGGCACCGGGGCGGGCAGGCCGGCCGGCGGGGTCGTGGCGCGGTCGGGCCACGGGGCGTGCGGCCGCAGGAAGGGGCGGGTCGGGTCGAGCGGCCGCGCGGGCAGGTGCGGGCTGCGGGCGGGGAGCAGCGGGGCGAGGTGTTCGTAGACCTCCTGGGCGCCGGCCGGGCGGTGCTGCGGGTCCTTGGCGAGCAGCCGCAGCACGAGCGCTTCGAGCGGCTCGGGGATCTCGGGCCGGATCTGCCGGACGGGGCGCGGCGCCTCGTAGAGGTGGCGGTGCAGCACGCCGAGGGCGGTGGAGCCGGCGAACGGCACATCGCCGCTGAGGAGTTCGTGCAGGAGCACGCCGAGCGCGTACAGGTCGGTGTACGGGCCGACGGCGCCGCCCATCGCCTGCTCGGGGGCCATGTAGGCCGGGGAGCCGATGGGGGTGCCGGTGTGGGTGAGGCGGGTGGTGTCGGTGTCCAGGACGGAGGCGACACCGAGGTCCAGGACGAGGACGGTGCCGTCGGGACGGACCATCACGTTGCGGGGCTTGAGGTCGCGGTGGACGATCGGCACCGCGTGCACCGCGGACAGCACCGCGCAGAGCTGGGCGGCCACCGCGACGGACCACTGCCAGGGGTACGGGCTGTGCTCGGCGAGGTGGTCGCCGAGGTCGGCGCCCTCGACGTACCCCATGACGAGGTAGAGGTCGTCGCCGTCGCTGCCCGCGTCGTGGACGGTGACCAGGCCCGGGTGGTCGACCTGGGCGGTGACCCGGCACTCGCGGACGAAGCGGCGGCGCAGCTCGTCGGCCGCGTCGCCGCCGACGGGCCCGGCGACCCGGTCGGGGCGCAGCAGCTTGACCGCGACGCGGCGGTCCAGGCGCTGGTCGTAGGCGGTCCAGACCTGGCCCATGCCGCCCTGGCCGAGGATCGTCGCCAGCTCGTACCGCCCGCCGATGAGGCGACCGCTCACCGGCCCTCCTCCTTGCGGAGGTAGTCGCTCAGCTCGTCGAGCTCGGCACGGACCTGGTCGATGCGCTGCGGGGGCGGCGCGGGGTGCGGGGCCGGATGCGGCGGCTGGGGAACGTAGGGCCCCGGGGGCTGTGTCGGTACGGGGGTCGCCATGGGCACCGTCGGCGCGTAGCCGTATCCGGGCGGCAGGGGGCCGGTGCCGGTGTTGAGCCGGGTCAGCCAGGCGTAGTGGCGGACGTCGGCGACGAGGTAGTGGACCGGGGCGGCGACCGCCGACAGGAGCAGGAGCGGGATGAGGGCGAAGTCGATGCCGTGCGCGTCCTCGCTGCCGTCCCTGCCGAGGACGATCAGGAGCACGAGGACGAGGACGAAGGCGCCGCCGGCCACCCACCAGTCCGCCGCCCGGCGGCGGACGATCGCGAGCCGCAGCAGCGGGGCCCACAGGAGCATGCCGCAGGAGAACACCGAGAGCACGGTGAACAGCACGCGCATCGACACGATCCAGGCCCTGGTGGGGACTCTGCGCGGCGCCGTCGGCGGATGACCCGGGGCGTACATGGCTGCTCCTGGAGACCTGGTCATGAGACGTCCGCGCGCACACGGGCGTGCGCGCAGACCGAGCGTAAAGGGCGACACCGTCAGAGGCCCCCGGGTTGTACGGAACCGTTGTGGTTCCGCTCACTTGCGCGTGACCGTACCGGGGCGCGCGGTCACTCCTCGCGGCGGCCCGGCCAGGCGGCCAGGGCCAGTTCGGCGATCGCGGCCAGCTCGGCGGCGCCGGCCCCGTCGCAGGAGCGCTGGGACATCCCCTGGATCACCGTGGCGAAGTAGCCGGCCAGGGCCTCGGGGTCGGCGTCCGGCGGGAGTTCGCCGGTGCGCCGCGCGGTGCGCAGCCGCGCCTCCCAGGCCACCAGGTTGGCGTTGCGCAGCTCCCGGAGGAAGGTGCCCACCTCGGCGTCCTGCGGGGCGATGTTGGTCGCGGCCGTGATCGTCATGCAGCCGGCGGGGTGGGAGGGGTCGGCGTAGATCCGGGCCGCCTCGCGCAGGATCCGCGCGAACGCGCCGTACGCCGTGGGCTCCTCCTCCAGGGCCCGGCCCATGAAGGCGCCGACGGGGGTCCGCCCGTAGGCGGCGACCGCCTCCTCGAAGAGGGTGCGCTTGTCGCCGAACGCGGCGTAAAGGCTCGCGGGCCTGATGCCCATCGCCTCGGTCAGCTCGCCGACGGAGGTCGCCGCGTATCCGCGCTCCCAGAAGAGCCGGGTGGCGGCCACCAGGGCCGCGTCCCGGTCGAAGGAACGCGGCCGCCCGCGCGTCGCACCTGTCTGACCCATGCCACCCATTCTAGAACGTTCGCTCAAGAAGCCGTGCTGCGTTATTTCTGGAACGATCACTCAACAAAGCGGGGAGGGAACAGTCGTGCCCGGACACGGACTTGAGGGCAAGGTCGCACTGGTCACCGGAGGCAGCCGCGGCATCGGCCGGGGCATCGCGGAGCGGCTCGGGCGGGACGGGGCCGTCGTGGCGGTCGCCTACGCCCGGGACACGGCCGCCGCCGAGAAGGTCGTCGGAGTGATCCGCGAAAGCGGCGGCACCGCGTTCGCGGTCCGCGCCGAACTCGGCGCGCACGGCGACGCGGAGGCCCTGTGGGCCGTGTTCGACGCGGGGATCACCGCGTACGCGCCCGCCGGCGGGGTGGACATCATCGTGAACAACGCCGGCATCGGGCGCTCGTCCGCCCTGGCCGGTCTCACCGAGGAGGACTTCGACGAGGTCTTCGCGGTCAACGTCCGCGCGCCGTTCTTCATCGTCCGGCACGGGCTGGGGCGGCTGCGCGACGGCGGGCGCATCATCAACATCTCCAGCGGCGCGGCCAGGATCGCGATGCCCGAGATCATCGCCTACGGCGCGACCAAGGGCGCGCTGGACACCTTCACGCTGAACCTCGCCAAGGAGCTGGGCCCGCGCGGCATCACGGCCAACTCGGTGGCCCCGGGGATCGTCGACACGGATGTCAACGCGGGCTGGCTGCGCGGCAATGCCGAGGCCGAGGAGCACGCCGCCTCGCTGGCCGCGCTGGGCCGGGTCGGGCAGCCGGAGGACATCGCGGACATCGTGGCGTTCCTCGCCTCGGACGACGCCCGCTGGGTCACCGGCCGGGTGGTCGACGCGACCGGGGGCGCGGGCCTCTGACAGCGCCGGCGCCCCGCCCCGTCAGCCCCCGCACAGCTCCAGCATGACCTTCTTGTCCGGTGCGGTGACCGGGAGTTCGTACTTCAGCGAGACCTGTGCGAACCGCAGCGCGTACGCGCACCTGACGGGCTTGTACGGGGGGAGCCAGGAGGCGGGGCCCGAGTCGCGCTTGGCGTTGTTGGCCGGGCCGTCCACCGGGATGAGGTTGAGCGGATCGTTGGCAATCTGCTGCCGCTTGGCCTCGTTCCAGCGGGCGGCGCCCATCTGCCAGTCGTAGGAGAGCGGCATGACGTGGTCGATCTGGACCTTGGTGGCCTGCTGCTTGCGCCACTCGATGGTCGAGCCCGTGTAGGGGTCCTTGAGCGTCATGGAGACGACCACGCAGTCCGAGCCCGCGCGCAGCTCGACGTCCTTGCCGTCCCGGGCCAGCAGGTCGTTGCGGGTGTCGCAGCCGTTGCGGGAGAGCGGGACGCCGTCGACGGAGTCCTTCCACGCGTAGCCGAACTTGTCGCGCTCGTAGCCGGTCTTGGGGCCGCGGCCCTTGGTGGCCACCTTCTCGATGACCTTGCGGGCGGCCGCCCGGTCCGCGTCGGAGGTCAGGGGGGCGAGGCCCGGCTTCGTACCGTCGGCGTTGTCCAGCGGGCTGGCGCCGAAGCCGGTGGCGGACTGGGCGCCGCCCCGGGAGCCGGCGCCCGAGGGGTCGCCGCCGGACGCCATCTCGTCGGGGTCGCAGCCGGCCAGCGCCAGGGCGGCCGTCACGGCCAGAGCGGGAACCATCACTCGACACACGCGGGGAGATATCACTCGAAGCCGTCCTGACGGGGAGAAAGCCGAACCAACCCGGGAATCCTACGGACGTCTTCCCCGTCAGGAGGCATTCATGACTCCCCTTCACCCCCGATGCGGCCCGGATCACACCTTGCCGATGCCCAGCGTCGTCTCCGAGGGCAGCAGTCCGGAGCCGAGCGCCGCCACCCACAGCGGCCCGAGCAGCTCGACGAGCAGCTCGCGCTCCCCGTCGCCGAGCGCCCGCCAGGGGCCCGCCGCCGCCTCGTCGGTGCGCCGCTCGACCTCGGCCCGCAGCGCCCGGCCCGCCTCCGTCGCGGTGTGGTCGTCCGCCAGCAGCCCCCGCTCCACCAGCCGCCGGCGGGCCGCCCGCCACTCCTCGTCGCTCCACCGCCGGCTCGCGAACACCTCGGGGCGGGCCGCGCCGATCGCGGCGAAGGAGACCAGCGACTCGACCGGGTCGAGCCCCGCGTGGGCGAGGGCGGCCAGATGGCCGTCGCCGCGGTGCTCGCGCAGGACGGTCGCGGCGTGCCAGAGCACGAGGTGGGGTGCGTCCGGCCAGGGCAGCGCGGCATTGGCCGCGGCGAGCGGCCGGCCGGTCGTGTCGGCGGCCTCGGCGGCGCGGCGCACGAGCGCGGCGGCCTCAGCCGTCTCCGGGGCGCCCACCGCCTCCCCCAGCAGGGTCCGGTACGTACGGTCCACGGCCCGGCGGCGGGCGTCGAGCACCGCGTCCGGCGAGGCGACGGACCAGGCGGCGGGGACGTACGCGGCGACCACCTCCGGGCTGAAGCTGCAGAAGGTCTCGGTGACCCGCTCGGCCCCGGCCGCACCGAGCGGCGCCGCCCGCCAGGCGAAGTAGCTCGGCCAGCGCTCGTCCACGCCGTACCCGAGCGCGGCGGCCTCGTCGAACGCCTCCGGCGCGTAGTAGAGAACGGCGTGCAGGGGCTCCAGCAGATGCCACAGCTGCCGCACGCGACCCAGTTCCTCTTCCTCGGACATGTCCCCGCCTCCGCGCACTCACTCATCTTGTCACTGACTAGATCCCCACCCTGCACTCCGGGGCTGCAACTTGTCAACGCCTAGATTCCGCGTAATCTGCCGCCCATGACCAGTGACCGCGCCTACCACCACGGCGACCTGCGGCGGGCCGTCCTCACCGCCGCCCTCGACGTCATCGCCACCGAGGGCCCCGCCGCGCTGAGCCTGCGCGACCTGGCCCGCCGGGCCGGCGTCTCCCACGCCGCCCCCGCCCACCACTTCAAGGACCGCACGGGCCTGCTCACCGCCATCGCCACCGAGGGCTACACCCTCTTCGCCGCCGCCCTGGCCGGCGCCCCGGACCTCCGGGAGCGGGGCGTGGCCTACGTACGGTTCGCGGCGACGCACCCCGCGCACTTCCAGGTGATGTTCCAGCCCGGCCTCTACCGCGTCGACGACCCCGCCCTGCTCGCCGCGAAGGAGCACGCCTCGGCGGAACTGCGCGCGGGCGTAACCGGCCTCCCCGCCACCGGCCGGGGCGAGGACCCCCGCCTCGCGGGCGTGGCCGCCTGGTCCCTGGCCCACGGCTTCGCCACGCTGCTGCTGAGCGGCAACCTCCCCGACGCGCTGGAGGGACGGGAGCCGGAGGAGGCGTTCCGGTCGCTCACCGGCCTGCTGTTCAGGCCGGACGGCTCCTGAGCCCCCGCCGCTACGACCCCAGGATCGTGGTCAGGAACTCCCCCGTCCACGCCAGCAGTTCGCGGCCCACGACCGGCTTGCCGCCGATCCTGCCCGTGGTGGGGCGAGGGACCAGGATCTGGTGGAGGGCCGGCTTGATGACCGTCTTGGGGTGGAGCCGCTTCAGGCGCAGCTCCTGCGACTCGCGCAGGTCGACCGGTGCGAAGCGGATGTTCGGCCCCTGGAGCACGATGTCGCCGACGCCGCAGGCCCGGGCGAGCATGCGCAGACCCGCCACCAGGAGCAGATTCTCGACCGGTTCCGGCAGCTTGCCGTAGCGGTCGGTGAGCTCCTCGCGGACCGCCCTGATGTCGTCCTCCGAGGAGGCCGAGGCGATGGAGCGGTACGCCTGGAGGCGCAGGCGCTCGCCGGGTGCGTAGTCGTGCGGGACGTGCGCGTCGACCGGGAGCTCGATCTTGACCTCCAGCGGCGGCTCCTCCTCGACACCGCCCTCCAGGGAGGCCCGGTAGTCCGCGACCGCCTCGCCGACCATGCGGACGTACAGGTCGAAGCCGACGCCCGCGATGTGGCCGGACTGCTCGCCGCCCAGGAGGTTGCCCGCGCCGCGGATCTCCAGGTCCTTCATCGCCACGTACATGCCCGCGCCCATCTCGGTGTGCTGGGCGATCGTGGCCAGGCGCTCGTGGGCGGTCTCGGTGAGCGGCTTCTCCGGGGGGTAGAGGAAGTACGCATAGCCCCGGTCGCGTCCTCGGCCCACCCGGCCGCGCAGCTGGTGCAGCTGGGAGAGGCCGAAGTTGTCGCCGCGCTCCACGATCAGGGTGTTGGCGTTGGAGATGTCGATGCCGGACTCGACGATCGTCGTGGAGACCAGCACGTCGAACTTCTTCTCCCAGAAGTCCACCACCACCTGCTCCAGTGCCTGTTCGGACATCTGGCCGTGGGCGGTGGCGATCCGCGCCTCGGGGACGATCTCGCGCAGCCGGGCGGCGGCCCGGTCGATGGACTCGACCCGGTTGTGGATGTAGAACGCCTGGCCCTCGCGGAGCAGTTCGCGCCGGATGGCCGCGCCGATCTGCTTCTCCTCGTACGGGCCGACGAAGGTGAGGACCGGGTGGCGCTCCTCCGGCGGGGTGGTGATCGTCGACATCTCGCGGATGCCGGTGACGGCCATTTCGAGCGTACGGGGGATGGGCGTCGCGGACATGGTCAGCACGTCCACGTTGGCGCGGAGCTTCTTCAGCTGCTCCTTGTGCTCGACGCCGAAGCGCTGCTCCTCGTCGACGATGACCAGGCCCAGGTCCTTGAACCGGGTCTCGGAGGAGAAGAGGCGGTGGGTGCCGATGACCAGGTCGACCGAGCCGTCCTTCAGCCCCTCCAGCGTCGCCTTGGACTCGGTCTCCGACTGGAAGCGGCTCAGCGCCCGTACGTTGACGGGGAACTGGGAGTAGCGCTCGGTGAAGGTGCCGTAGTGCTGCTGGACCAGCAGGGTCGTGGGGACGAGGACGGCGACCTGCTTGCCGTCCTGGACCGCCTTGAAGGCCGCCCGGACCGCGATCTCCGTCTTGCCGTAGCCGACGTCGCCGCAGATCAGCCGGTCCATGGGGACGGACTTCTCCATGTCCTCCTTGACCTCGGCGATGGTGGTGAGCTGGTCGGGCGTCTCCGCGTACGGGAAGGCGTCCTCCAGTTCGCGCTGCCAGGGGGTGTCCGGGCCGAAGACATGGCCGGGGGCCGCCATCCGGGCCGAGTAGAGCTTGATCAGGTCGGCGGCGATCTCCTTGACGGCCTTCTTGGCGCGCGCCTTGGTCTTGGTCCAGTCCGCGCCGCCGAGGCGGTGCAGGGTGGGGGCCTCGCCGCCGACGTACTTGGTGACCTGCTCCAGCTGGTCGGTCGGGATGTAGAGCCGGTCGCCGGGCTGGCCGCGCTTGGCGGGGGCGTACTCGACGAGGAGGTACTCGCGGGTGGCGCCCTGCACCGTGCGCTGCACCATCTCGATGTAGCGGCCCACGCCGTGCTGCTCGTGGACGATGTAGTCGCCCGTCTCCAGCGTCAGCGGGTCGATCGTCTTGCGGCGGCGGGCCGGCATCCGGCCCAGGTCCTTGGTGGCGGTGCGCTGCCCGGTGAGGTCGGTCTCGGTGAGGACGGCGAGCTTGAGCCCGGGGTCGACGAAGCCGTGGTCGATGGCGCCGCAGGAGACGTGCACCAGGGACGGGGAGATCTCCGCGAGGTCCGCGTCCAGACGGGCCGCGATGCCCTCGCCGGCCAGCATCTCGACGGTACGGGAGGCGAGGCCCTGGCCCTCGGTGACGTACACCGTGCGCCAGCCGTCGGCCAGCATGCCCTTGGTGTCGGCGAACGCGCGGGCGGTGTCGCCCCGGTACGCCTCCGGGGCGTGCATCCGCAGGGCGAGGGTGTCCGCGTCCAGCTCCGAGTCGGCGGCGAACGGCGAGACCGACCACCACATCATGCCCAGCTCACGGGCCCGGTCCCGGACGTCCGCGATGCCCCGCAGCGAGGCCGCGCCGACGTCGATCGGAGCCTCTCCGCCGCCCGCGGTCGCCGCCCAGGACGCCTGGAGGAACTCCTGGCTGGTGGCGACCAGGTCGGTGGCCCGGGTCCGCACCCGCTCGGGGTCGCAGACCACGGCCATGGAGCCCTCGGGCAGCACGTCGAGCAGCAGCTCCATCTCGTCGACCAGAACCGGGGCGAGGGACTCCATGCCCTCCACCGCGATGCCCTGGGCGATCTTGTCGAGGAGTTCGCCCAGCTCGGGGTGGGCCTCGGCGAGCGCGGCGGCCCGCTCGCGCACCTCGTCGGTCAGCAGCAGCTCACGGCAGGGCGGCGCCCACAGCCCGTGCTCGGCGATCTCCAGCGACCGCTGGTCGGCGATCTTGAAGTAGCGGATCTCCTCGACGTCGTCGCCCCAGAACTCCACCCGCAGGGGGTGCTCCTCGGTCGGCGGGAAGACGTCCAGGATGCCGCCGCGCACCGCGAACTCACCGCGCTTCTCGACCAGTTCGACCCGGGAGTACGCGGCTGCCGCGAGCGCCTCGACGGTCTCGCCGAGGTCCGCGCTCTGTCCGATCCGCAGCGCGACGGGCTCCAGGTCGCCGAGACCCTTGACCTGCGGCTGGAGCACGGACCGGATCGGGGCGACGACGACGGAGACCGGCCCGGTCTCCGGGTCGTCCTGCCTCGGGTGCGCGAGGCGCCGCAGCACGGCGAGCCGGCGGCCCACGGTGTCGGAGCGGGGCGAGAGCCGTTCGTGCGGCAGGGTCTCCCAGGACGGGAACTCCGCGATCGTGTCCGGCGGCAGCAGCGTGCGCAGCGCGGCCGCCAGGTCCTCGGCCTCGCGCCCGGTCGCGGTGACGGCGAGCACGGTCCGGCCGGCCTCCCGGGCCAGCGCCGCCACGGCGAAGGGCCGCGCGGCCGGCGGGCCCACCAGGTCGATGTGCATCCGGTGACCGTCACCGGCGGCCTTCACCGCTTCTTCGAGCGCCGGATCACGTACGACGACATCCAGCAGACCGTGCAGGCTCATGAAGGGCTTCCGTCCGGGTAACGAGGGCGAGGTCTGACAGCCGGCTGCTGCCAGGGGGCAACGCGAAGGGCCCGACACGTAGCACGGGCCGGGGTTCCAGCGTACGACTCCGGGCTGACAGCCGCTCCCGCAACGGGCGGCACCGGCCCGCACGCGATCCGGCCCCGGGGCGTTTGGAGGAACGCCCCGGGGCCGGAGGTGGTCAGTCTACGGGTAGGCGGGTCTCACCCGTCCGTGGCGATGGCGTTCAGGACGTTCATCCGTCCCGCCCGGAAGGCCGGGACCAGGGCGGCGAACAGCCCGACGAAGGCCGAGGCCACGAAGACCGTGATGATGGTCGGCCACGGGATCTCCAGGACGTCGAGGCCCTCCAGCGCCAGCAGCTCCTGGGCGGAGGTGCCCCAGCCCATGCCCAGGCCGAGGCCGAGCAGGGCGCCGAAGAGGGCGATGACCACGGACTCCAGCCGGATCATCCGGCGCAGCTGGCGGCGGGAGAGGCCGATGGCGCGCATCAGGCCGATCTCGCGGGTCCGCTCGACGACCGACAGGGCCAGGGTGTTCACCACCCCGAGGACCGCGACGATGATCGCCAGGGCGAGCAGTCCGTACACGATGTTCAGGAGCTGTCCGATCTGGTCCTTCAGCTCCTGCTTGAAGCCGGTCTGGTCGAACACCTTGACCGTCGGGTCGGCGGCCACAGCGGCCTTGAGCGATGTGTACGCCTGGTCCTGCTGGTCCGGGGCCGCCTTCGCGAACACGACCGAGTCCAGGGGCATGCGGTCGGCCGGGACGTGCCGCATGGCCGTGGTGAGGTTGATGTACATCGCCCCGGAGTCGAGCGCGGAGTCGTCGGAGGTGATGGCGGCGACCTTCAGCCGGGCCGTCCTGCCGTGCTCGAAGGCGGCCGTCAGTTCGTCACCGACCTTGACCCCGTGCTTCTCCGCGAACTTCGAGCCGACGGACATCGCGTCCTTGCCGTAGGCGGCGGAGAGGTCTCCGGAGAGCGTGTCGCGTGACAGGTCCTGGGTGTACGTCGGTTCGGTGGCGAGCAGGCCCGCCTTCGGGGCGGAGCCGTCCGGCAGGGTCAGCCTGGCCGGCACCTCCTTCATGTGCGTGACGTGCGCGAGGTGCGACGCCCCGTCGACCGCGTCGCTGGCCTGCTCGGTGAGCGGCCGCCCGTCACCGCCCGTCTGGACGATGAAGTCCGCCCCCACCGACCTGTCCAGCTCGTCCGTCGCCGACGCGACCATCGACGAGCCCACCACCGACAGGCAGGCCACCAGGGCGAGCCCGATCATCAGGGCCGCGCCGGTGGCGCCGGTGCGGCGGGGGTTGCGCAGGGCGTTGCGCTCGGCGAGGCGGCCGACCGGTCCGAAGAAGCGCAGGACGACGACGCTCAGCGCCCGTACGACGACACCGGCCAGCAGCGGGCCGATCACGATGAAGCCGATGAGGGTGAGGACCACGCCCAGGCCGAGGAAGGCGGAGCCGTCGCTCGCCTTGTCGGCCTGCGTCGTCGACCACAGGGCGGCGGCGCCGGCGCCGGTGAGGACCAGGCCGATGCCGGCCCGGATCCAGCCGGACTTGGCGTCCGCCGGGGTTCCGGAGTCGCGCAGGGCCGCCATCGGGGAGACCTTGCCGGCCCGGCGGGCCGGGATGTAGGCGGCGAGGACGGTCACGACGATGCCGAGCGCGAGGCCGGTCACCGGGGTCGTCCAGGCGATGGTGAGGTCCTGGGTGGACAGCTCCATGCCGACGGCGCCCATGACCTTCATCAGCCCGACGGCCAGTCCGACGCCGGCGGCGACGCCGAGGAGCGAGCCGACGATGCCCAGCAGGACCGCCTCGAGCAGCACCGAGCGGTTGACCTGCTTGCGGCTGGAGCCGATGGCCCGCATCAGGCCGATCTCACGGGTGCGCTGGGCGACCAGCATCGAGAAGGTGTTGACGATCAGGAAGATGCCGACGAGGAAGGCGATCCCGGCGAAGCCGAGCATCGCGTACTTCATCACGTCGAGGAACGAGCCCATGGAGTCCTTGTCGGACGCCGCGGCCTCCTTCTGGGTCTCCAGCTTGTACGCGGCCGAGCCGTCGAGGGCCTTCGCGACGTTCTGCTTCAACCGGACGTCGCTGACACCGGATTCGGCGGTGACCGCGATCTGGGTGAAGACACCGGTGCGGCCGAGCAGCTTCTGCTGGGCGGTGGCCGTGTCGAGGTAGACGATCGCCGCGCCCGGGTTGGTCACCTTGAAGGCGGCGATCCCGCTGATGCGCGCCTTGATGTCGCCGGTGACCGCGATGGTGCGCAGCTCGTCACCGAGCTCGAGGTGGTGCTTCTTCGCCGTGTCGGCGTCGACCATCACCTCGGTGGGGCCGCGCGGGGCGTGGCCGGAGGTGATCTCCATGGAACGCAGGTCGTTGCGCGTCCAGTTGCCCGCGATCGTGGGGGCGCCGGTCTCGGAGCCCATGTTCTTGTTGTGGCTGTCGACGACCGTGACCGCCATGCTGGAGACGGCGCCCTCGGCCCTCTCGACCCCGTCGGCCTTGCCGACCCGCGCGACGACGGAGGCGGGCAGCGACTCCGGCCTGCCGTTGTCCGGGGTGTCGTCGGCCTCGGCCGACTTCGGGCTGACGGTGACATCGGCCGAGGTCGCGGCGAAGAGCTTGTCGAACGTGGTGTTCATGGTGTCGGTGAAGACGAGCGTGCCGCACACGAACGCCACCGACAGCAGGACGGCGACGGCGGAGAGCGCCATGCGGCCCTTGTGCGCGAAGAAGTTGCGCATCGAGGTCTTCCACACGGTCATGACGTCCGCCCGCGCGCGTCGAAGTCCTTCATGCGGTCCAGCACCTGTTCGGCGGTGGGGTTGTGCATCTCGTCGACGATCCGGCCGTCCGCGAGGTAGAGCACCCGGTCCGCGTAGGAGGCGGCGACCGGGTCATGGGTGACCATCACGATGGTCTGGCCCAGCTCGTCGACGGACTTGCGCAGGAAGGTCAGCACCTCGGCGCCGGCCCGCGAGTCCAGGTTCCCGGTCGGCTCGTCACCGAAGATGATCTCCGGCCGGGCGGCGAGCGCCCGTGCCACGGCGACGCGCTGCTGCTGGCCGCCGGAGAGCTCGGTCGGCCGGTGCTTGAGCCGCTCGGCCAGGCCCACGGTCTCCACGACCTGCCGCAGCCAGGCGGCGTCGGGCTTGCGGCCCGCGATGTCCATCGGCAGCGTGATGTTCTCCAGCGCGTTCAGCGTCGGCAGCAGGTTGAACGCCTGGAAGATGAAGCCGATGCGGTCGCGGCGCAGCTGGGTGAGCTTCTTGTCCTTGAGGCCGGTGATCTCGGTCTCGGCCAGGTGGATCTGACCGGAGGTCACGGTGTCCAGGCCGGCCAGGCAGTGCATCAGCGTCGACTTGCCGGAGCCGGACGGACCCATGATCGCCGTGAACCGGCCGCGGTCGATGTCCACGTCGACGTGGTCGAGCGCGACGACCCGGGTCTCCCCGGTCCCGTACGCCTTGACGACCTGCCGCGCCCGCGCAGCCACGGCCGTACGCCCTCCAGTGCCCCCGTGCCTGGGAATGGTTACAGCCGTTGTCACGGTTTTTCTCCTATGTCGGTCGGCGACGGACTGTCGCCGTCTGCTGGAAAGTCTGGTGTGCGCAGGGGGTCCGGCGCGCTGGTGCCCAGCGCAGTCTTCGGGTGGGGTTTTCCCCACCCCGTCCCCTGCGGCCTGCCGCCCCCTCGGTGTGTGAAACACGCTACGGAGCGGGCGGCGCCTGCCACGTCGTCCGCCGGGAGGAACGTTCCCCGGCCCGCAGTAAGGAGCTCCCCCTAAGGGTCTGCGCCCCCGGGTGGAGTGGTTTCTCAGGGGCTGGTCCCCAGGGTCCACACCGCTGGGCGGAGCCCTTGCGCGACGCCGCCCCGTCTCCCGGCGGGGAGCCGCAGGTGAGACAGTGTCGGGCACATACGTGCATGGGGAAGGAATCCTGGTGAGCGGCGCGGGCGGCGGCACGGAAGCGATATCGGGGTCCGGTACGGGACCCGCACCCTCCCCCGCGGCGCCCCGGCGGCGCGGTCCCGTCGTGGCCGCGCTGATGCTCTGCATGGCGCTGGCGGCGATCGACGGCACGATCGTGTCCACGGCGGTCCCGCAGATCGTCGGCGACCTGGGCGGGTTCTCCGTCTTCTCCTGGCTCTTCTCCGGCTATCTGCTGGCCGTGACGGTGACCCTGCCGGTGTACGGGAAGCTCTCCGACACCTTCGGCCGCAAGCCTGTCCTGATCACCGGCGTGGTCCTCTTCCTGTTCGGTTCGGTGCTGTGCGCCGCCGCCTGGAACATGGCCGCGCTGATCGCCTTCCGAGTCGTCCAGGGCATCGGCGGCGGCGCGCTCCAGGGCACCGTCCAGACCATCGCGGCGGACCTCTATCCGCTGAAGGAGCGCCCGAGGATCCAGGCCAGGCTGTCCACGGTCTGGGCCACGTCGGCGGTCGCGGGCCCGGTGCTCGGCGGGCTGTTCGCGGTGTACGCGGACTGGCGCTGGATCTTCCTGATCAACCTGCCCGTAGGGGCGTTCGCGCTCTGGCTCGTCGTGCGCCACCTCCACGAGCCGTCCCGCACCCGGCGGGCGGCCGGCGCGCCCCGCCCCCGGATCGACTGGGCGGGCTCGCTGGGCGTGTTCGCGACCGGTGCGCTGCTGCTGACCGCGCTCGTCCAGGGCGGGGTGGCCTGGCCCTGGCTGTCGGCGCCCTCCCTCGGCCTGCTGGGCGGGGCCGCCGTGCTGGCCACGCTGACGGTCCTGATCGAGCGGCGCGCCGCCGAACCCGTCATCCCGGGCTGGGTGTGGCGGCGGCGCACCATCGCCTCGGTCAATCTGGCCCTGGGCGCGATGGGCCTGCTGATGGTCGCGCCGACCGTCTTCCTGCCGACGTACGCCCAGTCGGTGCTGGGGCTCGGGCCGATCGCCGCCGGGTTCGTGCTCTCGGTGATGACGCTGAGCTGGCCGGTGTCGGCCGCCCTGTCCAACCGGGTGTACAACCGCATCGGCTTCCGCCGCACCGCGATCACCGGCATGACCGGCGCCCTGCTGGTCCTGCTCGCCTTCCCGCTGCTGCCCTACCCGGGCGCGGCCTGGCAGCCCGCCCTGATCATGCTGCTGCTCGGCGCCGCGCTCGGGCTCTTCCAACTGCCGCTGATCGTGGGCGTCCAGTCGACCGTGGGCTGGTCCGAGCGGGGTACGACGACGGCCTCCGTGCTCTTCTGCCGCCAGCTGGGCCAGAGCATCGGCGCCGCGCTGTTCGGGGCCGTCGCCAACGGGGTCATGGCCTCCCGGCTCGCGGACGCGCCCGTCGCGGGGCTGCCGGGCGATCTGGACTCCGTCTCGCACGCGCTGGACGACCCCGGGGCGCTCACACAGGCGGCAACGGACTATCTGCGCCGGGCCGTTGACGCCGCGGTCGACCAGGTCTACCTGGGCGCCGCGGCGGCCGCCGCGGTGGCCCTGCTGGTGCTGGTCTTCGTCGCACCCCGGCGCTTCCCGGTCCTCGCCGACGAGCCCGAGGGCGCTCCCGTACCGCCACCTGACTAAGGGCTGTCCCGCAATTCCTGGGCAACAGGCGAGTTACCCAAGGTAGTTTCGTATATCCCCTCCCCAGCCGCCGTACCCACGAGTAGCGTTCGCGCTCCCGCAGCGCAGCCGCGCTGCTGCCTTGCAGCCCGTCCCCGGGCCCGAGCCCATGCAAGGAGCGGCACCGCCATGTCGTACGAACCTCCGCACCCTCCCCCGTACCCGCCCCGGCGCGGGCGCCCTCAGCGGCCCCCGTCCGGCCCCGCCCCGGCCGCCCGCAGACCGTCCTTCCCGCCGCCCCAGCAGCACGACTACCTGCTGCCCTGGCAGAGTTCGGTGCCCGCGCCGCCGCCCCGCCGGGCACACCCGCCCGCCGCGCCCGTACCGCCGCCCGGACACCACGGCGACCTGCGCCGGCTGCGCACCGCGTACCGGCTGCTGCGGCGCGTCGCCACCCTGACCGCGCTCGGCTACTTCACCGCCTTCCTGCTGCTGTCCGGCTTCGCGCCGGGGCTGATGAACCGCCCCGTCGGCGGCGGCCTCACGACGGGCCTGACGCTGGGCCTGTGCCAACTCCCGGTCACGTTCCTCGCGATCGCGCTGTACGAACGGATCGCGCGGCGCACGGTGGACCCGCTCGCCGCGGAACTGCGCAGGACGGGGGCGCTGCGGTGAACGGATTCGACGCGTCCGCGCAGACGATGTCCCTCGTCGCCTTCATCGCGGTGGCGACCGTGACGCTGCTGCTCTGCGTGATGACCGGCCCCGACCGCGACGACCTCGACGAGTTCTACACCGGCTACCGCTCGCTCTCCCCCGGCCGGGGCGGTCTCGCCGTCGCCGGGGACTACGTCTCCGCCGCCACCGTCCTCGGCACCACCGGTGTCATCGCCCTCACCGGCTACGACGGCCTCGTCCTCGCCCTGAGCACCGCGCTCTCCCTCGTCCTGCTGATGTTCCTGCTGGCCGAACCCCTGCGCAACGCGGGCCGGTTCACCATGGGCGACATGCTCACCCGCCGCGCCCCCGGCCGCGCGGTCCGGATCGCGTCCTGCGCCGTCACCCTCGCCGCCCTCGTCCCGCTGATGGTCGTCCAGCTCGCGGGCAGCGGCGATCTGCTCGCCTTCATCCTGGGGTTCGACGGCTCGGGGTTCCGCACCGGCGCCATCGTCACCCTCGGCGTCGTGATGATCGGCTACGCCGCGATCGGCGGGATGAAGGGCACCGCACTCATCCACATCGTCAAGACCGTGGTCCTCGCCGGCGCCTGCCTCACCGTCTCCGTACTGATCATGAACCGGTTCGACTGGGACACCCGCGCCCTCCTCGACGCCGCCCGCCTCGGCAGCGGCGCCGGCTCCGCCTATCTGCGCTCCGGGCTCCAGTTCGGCGGCAACGGGGCCGACATGGTCAGCTCCGAGCTGACCGTCGTCCTCGGCGGGGCCTGTCTGCCCCACATCACCATGCGCATGTCCAGCGCCCGCAGCGCGCCCGCCGTCCGCCGCTCGATGTCCTGGGCCGTCTCCGTCGTCGTCCCCCTGTGCCTGCTGCTCACCGTGATCGGCCTCGGCGCCGCCGCGCTCGTCGGCCGCGAACTCATCACCGCCGCCGGGCCGCAGGGCAACAGCGCGATCCTCCAGGTCACCGGGGCCGTCGCCGGCGGCGGGGAGGCCGGAGCGCTCGTCGTCACCGCCATGACCACCGCGATCTTCCTGACCCTGCTGGCCTCGGTCGCCGGAATGATCCTGGCCTGCGCCAACTCCCTGGCCCACGACGTGTTCGCGCACGGACTGCGCTCCCCGGACCGGCCACCCGTCACCACCACCGTCGAGATCGGCACCGCCCAGGCGGCCGCGGCCGGCGTGGGGCTGCTCACCATCGCCCTCGCGGTGCCGGCCCGGCACTGGAACCTCCAGGCCCTGGTCGCGCTCTCGTTCTGCGTCGGCGCCTCGGCCCTGGCCCCCGCGCTCGTCTACAGCATGTTCTGGCGGCACTTCACCCGGACCGGGCTGCTCTGCACCCTCATCGGCGGCACGACGGCCGTCCTCGTCCTGATGACCGGCACCAATCTGGTCTCCGGCTCCCCCGGCGCCGTCTTCCCCGACCGGGACTTCAACTGGTTCCCCCTCACCACCACCGGGCTCGCCTCCGTCCCTGCGGGCTTCCTCGCGGGCTGGCTGGGCTCGCGCCTGGGCCGCCGCACCGCCACGGAGGAGCGCCGGATGTACGAGGCCGAGGAGCCGTGGATCCTGGCGGGAGCACCCCCGACGGGCCGCGCCTGAGGACAGACCCCGGGGGGGCAGGCCCGCCTCCGGGGACAGGGCGGGCCCGGGGACGGACCCGGTGAAGGCGCGCGCTTCAGTCCTGCGCCGGGGTCGTCACCCGGCCCGTCAGCGCCGCGAGCGAGCTGCGGACGTGCGCCATGTGCGCCTGCACCTCCTCGCGGCCCTCCTCGTGCTCCCGCAGGATCCGCTCCGTCTCCCGCACCACGCGCTCCTCGCGCACCCGGGCCTCGGCAATCAGCCCGGCGGCGCGCGCCTCGGCATCCTCCTGGCCGTGCCGCGCGGCCTCCTCGGCCTCCGCCAGCGCCTTCCGGGCCTCGGCGAGACCGGCCTCGGCGCGGGCGGTCAGCTCCTCGTGCTCCGCCGCCTGCGCGGCCTCGGCGTCCGCCAGCTCCTGCCCGTCGGCCTTCCACCGCTCGGCGTGCTCCTGCTCCTGGTGCGCCAGCACACTCGCCGTACGGCTGCGGGTCGCCGCCATCGCGGCCTCCGCCTCCTCGCGGACCCGCACCGCCTCCTGCCGCGCACCGGCCAGCAGCTCGGCGGCGGTCGCCCCGGCGGCGGCCAGCACCTCATCGGCGCGGCCCACCGCCGCCGCCCGCATCGCCTCCGCGTCGGCCCGCGCGGACTCGCGCAGCGCCCGCCCCGCCTCGTCCGCCGCGTCGCGCAGCCCCTGCGCCTCCTCCTGGGCTGCGGCCCGCACCGACCGCGCCTCGCCCTCGGCCAGCGCCAGGATCTGCTGGGCCCGCTCCCCCAGCGACGCGTAGTCCTGCGGCGCCAGCTTCGCCACGGCCTCGTCCAGCCGGGCCGACTCCGCCACCAGCCGCTCCGCCAGCTCCGTCAGCCGCGCCACCTGCTCCAGGGCCCCGTCCCGCTCCGCCGACAGCGCGGCCACGGCCCGGTCCACCTGCTCCGGGCGGTAGCCACGGCCGCGTACGCCGACGAAGCCGTGCGCGGACACCGGTGCAGAACTCATCCTTGACGCCTCTTTCCGACTCTCCGACGATCGAGCAATACGTCAAGGATGCGGCAATTGGCAAAGAAGTCCGACTCGATGCGGCGCTTTCCGGACGGAAGCGACCGGCATCACAGACACCGAAGGCGTGGTGCCCGGCCCCCCGAAGGGACCGGACACCACGCCCGGGGAACGACGCTCACGCGCGAACGGTCAGATCAGGCCGTCCCACATCTGCTCCAGCAGCACCGACCACCAGCTCTCCGGCGACGCCAGCGCCGCCGGGTCCAGCGCCACCAGCTGCGCCTGGAAGTCGACCGTCCAGCGGCCCGCCTGCTCCGGGTTGAGGCCGAACCGCAGCCGCCACATCCGGCCCAGCAGCGCCATGGAACGGGTGAACTCCGGCAGCCCGGTGTTGACGAACTGCGGCGGCACCGACTGCCCGCCCGGACCCGCCTCCACCGGTACGGCCACGATGTGCGCCGTGCCGTACTGCACACAGATCGCCCGGCCGAAGTCGGACCCCATCACGAGATACGAGCCCGCGTCCGGAGCCGGCTGCACCTGGCGCTGCGCGGCCAGCTCCGCCAGCGTCGGCACCACCGGCTGACCCGGCTGCGCCCAGAAGAACGGCCCGAAGTCGGCGGGCAGCCCCGCCCACACCAGCGTCCGCGCCACGATCTCCGGCACACCCTGGCGCGACACCGCGCGCTGGTCGAAGCGGAGCACGCCCTGCGGACCGAAGGTCTGCAGCATCTCCTCCGCGATGGCCTCCGGCGGCACCGGCATCGCGGGCGGCATCTGCGGCAGCGGCGCGCGCACCGGAGCCGGCCGCGCCGGGCCGTCGGCCACCTGGTGCAGCTCGCCCTGATGCGTCAGCAGATGCTGCATGCCCTGCTGCCGGCTGGCGTGGTCCGTGCCGTACGGGGCGACGCTGGTGATCCGCACCTGCGGCCAGGTCTCCCGGATCATCCGGGCGCAATAACCGCCCGGCAGCTCACAGGACTCCAGCTCCGTGTGCAGCTCGATGACCTGCTGCGGGGCCACGTTCATCGCCCGCAGCTCGTGCAGCATCTGCCACTCGGGGTGCGGGGTGCCCGGCGCCGAGCGGCGGATGAGCTGCTGCTCGCTGCCGTCGGGCGCGCGGTAGCGCAGCACCGCCTGGTAGCCGGGACCGACGGTCGGCTGACCGGTCGGCGCCTGCGGATAGCCGTACGCCGCCGGGGGCGGGGTGTGGCCGGCCGGCGCGCCCATCGGCGCACCGGGGGGACCGGGCGGGCCCGGCGGCTGCGGGGCCCGCGGACCGACCTGTCCGGGGCCCGCGAGCATCGTCGCCGCGTGGTGCACCCCGCCACCGGGCGGCGGGGTCGAACCGGGCGGCGGAGGCGGCTGCTGCCCGCCGGGCGGACCGGGCGGACCGGGCGGCTGCGGAGCCCCCGGGACGCCGGGCGGGCCCGGCGGCTGCGGGGCCTGCGGACCGACCTGGCCGGGGTCGGCGAACATCGTCGCGGCATGGTGCACCCCGCCACCGGGCGGCGGGGTCGGACCGGGCGGCGGCGGAGGCGTCGGGGCGCCGGGCGGCTGCGGTGCGCCGGGCGGGCCCAGCTGCGAGACGAGCTGCGTCGGCACATAACCGCCCGCCGGGGCGCCGGGCGCACCCGGACCCGAGGGCTGCGGCAGCGGAGCACCCGGGCGCGCGCCCGGCGTACCGGGCGCTCCGGGCGGGGGCGGAGCCGTCGGGCCGCTCCCGCGCGCCCCGCGCGGCGGCACGGCCGCCTTGCTGGTCGCGGCGTCGGAGATGTCCCCGGCACCGGGGCGGCCGGGCGGGGGCGTGTGCCCACCGGGCACGGGCGGCGGCGGGGTCTCCGGACCCGGCGCGGGCGGCGCGGGCTCGGCGGGCCGCTGCGGGTTCAGGCCCGGCACGATGGCCGTCCTGGGCAGCTGACTGCCGCCCGACATCAGCGCGGTCGGGGCGTCGGCCGCCACCACCGGGGGCGGCGTGCCCTCGTCGTCGGCGCCCGAGAGCGGCGGCGCGAACACCGTGGCCGACAGCGCCACCTCGGCGTCGTCGGAGTCCGCGCCGGTGTTGGTGTCGGTCCCGGCCCAGGGCGTGGCCCCGACCGGCAGCTGCGGCGAGGACGCCGGAACCCCGTCCGAGGCGGTCGGCTCGTACGCGACGGGAGAGGGCGAGGAAGAAGAAGGGGATGAGGGGGGCGGGGTGGCGCCGGGGCGGTCCGCCCGCTGGTCCGGGATACCCAGCTTGTCCGCCGCCTCCTGGAGCCACTCCGGGGGGCTCAGCAGGAACGACGTCTGGTTCAGATCGACGCGCTGCGGCGGCTCGGGGGCGGCCGGTGCCGCGGCGACCGAGCCGTACTCCTCCTCGTAACGCCGTATCACCTCGCCCACCGGCAGCCCCGGCCACAGCGTGGCCTCGCCGCTGTCCCGGGCGATCACCAGCCGCTGGCGGCCGCCGTCCGAGACAGGTCCGTCGGCCCGGTCCTCGGCCCACACCACGAAACCCAGCTCGAACTCGCGGACCCGCACCTCACGGTGCTGATACGCCGGGACGTCGCCGTTGACCCACTCGTCCGCCCGCTCCTGCGCCTGTGCGAAGGTCACCATCGCGCTCACCCCTCCACCGGGACGGCCTGCGCGAAGCCGCCGTCCACCATCAGGTTCGCCACCGTCTCCAGCTCCGGCGGGTTGCCCGCGAGCCGCTGCAGAAACGCGTCGAAGTCCGCACCGCACGGCAGCAGCAGCCGGTCCACCCGCTCCTGCACGGTCCAGCCGTCCTGGTCCCTGGCGTCGTCGTACGCGCAGAACCAGACCGAACCGATGCCGTTGCCCCTGACCTTCACCGCCAGGATGCCGCCCTGGACGAAACCGACGCCCAGATAGTCCTTGGTCAGGTGGTCCCGCAGGCACTTGTTGACGTACACCAGGTCGTTCACGGCGGCCTCCTCGCGCACCGTGAAGAACGGCTGGTCGATCAGCAGCCCCAGCTCCGCGTCGAGCACCGCGCCGACCGGGGCCGAACCGCCCGCCGCCTTGAGGAACGAGCGGTAGGCGCCCGGCAGCCGGTAGCCGAGGTCCTCCTCGACACCCAGGATCTGCTGCTCGCTCACCGCCACGGCCCCCTTCGGGAGCCGGAAGTGCGCGGGCCGGGTCTCCTGGAGCGGACGCGTGCCCCGCTTGTTCTGGTCGACCGCGGTCGTGGCCAGCCCGCCGTGGTGGCGCAGCAGCGCCTTCACCTCGACCGGGATCAGCTCCATCCGCCGGCCGCCCGGCACGTGGTGCCAGGTCCAGCCGTGCGGGGTGGCCACCGCCGGGATCGTGTCCCACAGTTCATGGCCGGCGGCCGCCAGCGCCGCGTTCGCCGACACGTAGTCGGTGAGCCGCAGTTCGTCGACGCCGAAGCCCTGCGGGGGTTCGGCGATCTCGGCGGCGGCGCGCGCGTACGGCGCGAAGTCCGGGCAGCCGTTGCCGTCCATGCGCACACCTGTGGGGTGGCGGGACGCCCGGACCGGGTCCGGGAAGTGCACGAGCTGCCCGGCGTAGGCCGCGTTCGGTGGCGCGGCTTGCTGCCCGAGCCGACCTGTCGTCATGGCGGTTGCCCCCTGCTGCGTCTGGCTGGTGAGGACCGACCTGCCCATGGGGGCGGTCCAGGCACAGCCTATGCGGTGTCACCCGAACGGGTCCCGCCCCACCGCTTCCCGGCCGCTTCCGTCACCAACCGTCACAACGGTGTGACGGAAGGGCGACGACCCGGCCACTGTCGCGCGACACGCAGACACGTTTCACCGACCCAGCTTTCACAGGACCCGACACATTTGGCAGGCTGTCACCCGCATACACGGGGGCGTGCACATTCGGCAGCGGCCGCTGCGGGCACGGGAGGGACACAGCACCATGCACACCGCACACTCTGCACAGACCGTCACCACCGGGGATCCACGACTCAGCTGGAGCAGCACGCAAGCGGGCCACGCCCCCCGCCTCAGCCACCGCCGCGACGGCATCCTGCCGGCGGTCGCCGCGGCCCTGTCCGTACGCGGCGAAACGCTCACCTGCACCGCGGGCAAGGGCGACCAGCCGCCCGTGCTCCACCACCTCGTCCAGGACTTCCTGGACACCCTTCCCAGCGGTCAGCGCGAGCGGTTCACCGGCCGCTGCCCCGAGGCGATACTGCTCTCCCGGCACCTCACCGCCGCCGAGACCGGGCGCTCCAAGCGCGCCCAGCGCAAGCCCCTCACCAACGGCGAGGCCCGCCGCGCCCTCAAGCACGCCCGGCTCACCGCCCGGCGCATCCGCGAGGACGGCGACCCGCTGCACGGCAGCTACGCGGCGCCCTGCCGCTCCTGCTCCGTCATGCTGGCCCACTTCGGGGTACGTCCCGTCGACCTCACCACGACCGGGGCGGCCACCACCGCCGAGAAGGGCTGACCGCGCCCCCATGCACGACCGCACCGAACTGCCCGAACAAGCGGGACCGGCCGGCCGGGACCGTCACGCGACCACCCGGTTCCCCATCGCCGTCGACGCCGCCCTGCGCGCCGCCGGCTGGCAGCCCGGCCGCTGGGACATCCGTCTGGCCGAGGAGTGGGCCGACGCCCTGCGCTCGCACGCCTCCCCCGCGGGCCACCAGCACGCCGTGTTCCCCGCGGCGGTGGAGGCCTGGGCCGAATTCGGCGGCCTGCGCATCACGGCGACCGCCCCGGGCCGCCAGATCGCCCCGGCGGCGGTACGGATCGACCCCCTGAGCGGACTCCATCTGGCCAGGACCCTGGGCGACCTCGGCCGGGCGCTGGGGACGGAGGTCGCACCACTGGGCGAGGAGGGGGACGGCCAGGCCGTGCTGGCGATCGACACGGAGGGACGGGTCTACAGCATCGACCACACCGGGGACTGGTTCCTGGGCGCGGACATCGACGCGGCCCTCACCACGCTCGTCACCGGCATCCAGCCGGAGCGCCTGGTCTCGGGCTGACCGCCGCCGGCCCGTCCGTCGTCCGAGCCGGGCCGAGGGTCACCCCGCCGAGCCGCCGCCGTCCGGCAGGACCGCCGAGACGCGATAGCCGCCCGCGTCCGTCGGGCCGGACACGAAGACCCCGCCCAGTCCGAGCACCCGCTCCCGCATGCCGACCAGGCCGTTGCCCCCGCTGGGCAGGCCCGCGTCCGCCGTGCCGGCGTCCGACGGGCCGTTCTCCACCTGCATGGCGACCTCGGCGCCCCGGTGCGCCAGCCGGACCCAGGTCTTGGCGCCCGCCGCGTGCTTGTGCACGTTCGTCAGGGCCTCCTGCACCACCCGGTACGCCGTCTGCTCGACCTCGGGCGCGTAGACCCGGGCCTCGCCCTCGACCGACAGCTCGACCGTCATCCCCGCCGCCCGCGACTGGCCCACCAGGACCTCCACCGCCTCCAGCCGGGGCCCGTCCTCCGCGGCTGCCGGGGCCGTGCGGCCGACGGAGGCGAGCGGCACCTTGGTCACCCGCGCCACCATCGGCTCCCCGGTGCGCAGCACGCCGAGCATCTCGCGCAGCTCCGTCAGCGCCTGGCGCCCCATGTCGCCGACGATCGCGGCGTTGCGCACGGCCTTCGCGGGGTCCTTGGGCGCGACCGCCTGGAGGGCCGCCGCGTGCACCACCATCAGGCTCACCCGGTGGGCGACCACGTCGTGCATCTCCCGGGCGATCCGGGTCCGCTCCTCGGTGCGCGCCCACTCGGCGCGCTCCTCGGCCCGGTCCGCGAGCAGCGACAGCTCCCGCTCCAGCGAGTCCGCCCGCTCCCGCAGGCTCTCCATGAGCCGGCGCCGCGCCCCTATGTAGAGGCCGAAGAGGACCGGCGGCGCGGTCAGGCCGACGGCCATGAAGAGGGAGAGCATCGGGACGTACCAGTCGCCGGGCCCGAAGTCGGCGTTGGCGTTGACGCCCTGGCGCAGCCGTACGTAGGTGACGATGAACGTCCCCACGAGGTTCATGCTCATCAGCACGGCGGTGATCCGCCGCGGCACGTCGGAGGCGGCCAGCGTGTAGAGGCCGACCAGACCCATCAGGAAGCCCATCTCGGCCGGCGTCGTCGCGATCGACACCAGCACCACCGCGATCGGCCACCGCCGGCGCACCAGCAGCACGGCCCCCGCGAACAGTCCGAACACCACCCCCAGGGGCACCGGCAGCCCGGTGTCCCCCGCGAAATCCACCCCTTCCAGCGCGCATTCCAGCGCCGATACCAGCGCCAGTCCCACATCCAGTGCGACACTCCGTCGCCGTTCCCACCACCAGTAGCCGCGGGTGGTCGGTCCCGCCGCTTCCCGGTCTGCCCCCGTTGCGGTCATGGCATCCAGCGTACGGGCGGGCGCACCTCATTTTCGGGTGACCCGGACAGCGGGTGCGCTTCCGGCCGCGATGACCCGTCGCGGCAGAGGGCGCTCGTGCGGCATAGTGTTGTCTGCCCGATCGACGGCCTGACGGTATGTCCAGTCGATCGGCTTTGCTGTCCCCTGTGGTGTAACGGCAGCACAGTGGCTTTTGGTGCCATTTGTCCGGGTTCGAATCCTGGCAGGGGAGCTTCTGCGAGCGGGCCCCGACCGATGCGGTCGGGGCCCGCCCCCGTTCCGGCCGGACGGCCCCCCGGTATCCTGCGGATGTCCACCACCCGAAGCCGAAGGGCATATCCGTGAGCTCCGTACGCCCGGCAGCCGTCGTCGTCCTCGCAGCGGGTGAGGGCACCCGCATGAAGTCGAAGACCCCCAAGGTCCTGCACGAGATCGCCGGGCGTTCGCTCGTCGGACATGTCGTCGCCGCCTCCCGCGAGCTGGACCCGCAGCATCTCGTCGTGGTCGTCGGCCACGCCAGTGAGCAGGTCACCGCGCATCTCACCGGGGCGGACGCCCAGGTGCGGACCGCCTACCAGGCCGAGCAGAAGGGCACCGGGAACGCGGTGCGCGTCGGGCTCGACGAGCTGGGCGGGACCGTCGAGGGCACCGTGATCGTCGTCTGCGGCGACACCCCGCTGCTGTCCGGCGGGACGCTGGCCGCGCTCGCCGCCACCCACACCGCCGACGCCAACGCCGTCACCGTGCTCAGCGCCGAGGTCCCCGACTCCACCGGCTACGGCCGCATCGTCCGCGACCCGGCGACCGGGGCGGTCACCGAGATCGTGGAGCACAAGGACGCCACCGAGGAGCAGCGCGCGATCCGGGAGATCAACTCCGGGGTGTTCGCGTTCGACGGGCAGCTCCTGACGGACGCGCTCGGCAAGGTCCGCACCGACAACAGCCAGGGCGAGGAGTACCTCACCGACGTGCTGTCCATCCTGCGCGAGGCCGGGCACCGCGTCGGCGCCTCGGTCGCCGGCGACCACCGGGAGATCCTCGGGATCAACAACCGGGTGCAGCTCGCCGAGGCCCGCCGGCTGCTGAACCAGCGGCTGCTGGAGCGGGCGATGACCGCCGGGGTGACCGTGGTGGACCCGGCGTCGACGCTGATCGACGTGACCGTGACGTACGAGCGGGACGCCATCGTGCACCCCGGTACGCAGCTGCTGGGCGCCACGCACCTCGGGGAGGACGCCGAGGTCGGGCCGAACTCGCGGCTGACGGACACCGTCGTGCACGCGGGCGCGCGGGTGGACAACACCGTCGCGCAGGGCGCCGAGGTCGGACCGGGCGCGAGCGTGGGTCCGTACGCCTATCTGCGGCCGGGCACCAGGCTGGGCGCCAAGGCCAAGGCCGGTACGTACGTGGAGATGAAGAACGCGACGATCGGCGAAGGGACCAAGGTTCCCCATCTGTCGTACGTGGGCGACGCGACCATCGGCGACCACACCAACATCGGTGCCGCCAGCGTCTTCGTGAACTACGACGGCGTGAACAAGCACCACACGACGATCGGCTCGCACTGCCGTACCGGTTCGGACAATATGTTTGTGGCGCCTGTCACGGTCGGGGACGGCGTCTACACCGCGGCCGGCTCCGTCATCACCAAGGACGTACCGTCCGGTTCGCTGGCCGTGGCCCGTGGCCAGCAAAGGAATATCGAGGGCTGGGTGGCCCGCAAGCGTCCGGGCAGCGCGGCCGCGCAGGCGGCTCAGGCCGCGGCGGAGGAGGCCGGCGGCGAAAGCTGACCGGAAACAGGTGCGTCGCGCACGGCGTACCGTGATAGATGCTCACCCCATTTCGGCTGGCTCGTTGCACATCGGGACATCTGCGTGCAGCGCCAGAAACACGTCTGAGGAGACTGTGCTGTGACCGGGATCAAGACGACCGGCGAGAAGAAACTGATGTTCTTCTCCGGCCGCGCCCACCCCGAGCTGGCCGAGGAGGTTGCGCACCAGTTGGGTGTCGGCCTCGTGCCGACGAAGGCCTTCGACTTCGCCAACGGCGAGATCTACGTCCGCTTCCAGGAGTCCGCCCGCGGCGCCGACTGCTTCCTGATCCAGAGCCACACGGCTCCGATCAACAAGTGGATCATGGAGCAGCTGATCATGCTGGACGCGCTGAAGCGCGCCTCGGCCCGCTCCATCACGGTGATCGTGCCGTTCTACGGCTACGCCCGCCAGGACAAGAAGCACCGCGGCCGTGAGCCGATCTCGGCGCGGCTGATCGCGGACCTGATGAAGACGGCGGGCGCGGACCGCATCCTCACCGTCGACCTGCACACCGACCAGATCCAGGGCTTCTTCGACGGCCCGGTCGACCACCTCTTCGCGCTGCCGATCCTCGCCGACTACGTCGGTGCGAAGGTCGACCGCACGAAGCTGACGATCGTCTCCCCGGACGCCGGCCGCGTCCGGGTCGCCGACCGCTGGTGCGACCGGCTGGACGCCCCGCTGGCGATCGTGCACAAGCGCCGCGACAAGGACGTGCCCAACCAGGTCAGCGTCCACGAGGTCGTGGGCAACGTCGAGGGCCGGGTCTGTGTCCTGGTCGACGACATGATCGACACCGGTGGCACGATCTGCGCCGCCGCCGACGCCCTGTTCGCGCACGGCGCCGAGGACGTCATAGTGACGGCGACGCACGGTGTCCTCTCCGGCCCGGCCGCGGACCGGCTGAAGAACTCCAAGGTCAGCGAGTTCGTCTTCACGGACACCCTGCCGACCCCGGGCGAGCTGGAGCTCGACAAGATCACGGTGCTCTCCATCGCGCCGACGATCGCGCGCGCGGTGCGCGAGGTCTTCGAGGACGGCTCGGTCACGAGCCTCTTCGAGGAGCAGTAGGCGGAAAACGGCAGGCGCCGGTACGCGCCGGGCGTCACAGAAGATCCACTTTGGGTGCGGCCTCCCCGCCGGGTAGACTCAGCGAGTTGCTCGGCGAGGGAGGCCGTACTCATGGGGTACGGCGGTCCGTTATCGACGCGCTCTTCGTAGCAGGCCTGTCGTGGGCCGGGTGACCATCCGAAGTTCTTGTCACCTTACGAGGAGTGCAGTCATGGCCGAGATCAAGCTCGCCGCCGAGGTCCGTACCGAGTTCGGCAAGGGTGCCGCCCGCCGTACGCGTCGCGCCAACCTGGTCCCCGCCGTGGTCTACGGCCACGGTGCCGAGGCCGTTCACATCACGCTTCCGGCCCACGAGCTGCAGCTCGCGCTCCGCACCGCCAACGTCCTCATCGGTCTCGAGATCGACGGCAAGGACGCGCTGGTCATCCCGAAGGCCGTGCAGCGCAACCCGCTCAAGGGCGACATCGAGCACGTCGACCTGCTGACCGTGAAGCGCGGCGAGAAGGTCAACGTCGAGATCGCGGTGCACGTCGAGGGCGACCTCGCCCCGGGCGGCAACCTGCTCGAGTACGTGCAGAACACCCTGCTCGTCGAGGCCGAGGCCACCCACATCCCCGAGTCCGTCACGGTCTCCGTCGCGGGCCTGGACGCCGGTGACTCGATCCTCGCCAAGGACATCCCGCTGCCCAAGGGCTCCGTGCTCGCCGGCGACGAGGACGCCGTCGTGCTCCAGGTCGTCGCCGCGCAGGCCGAGGAGCCGACCGCCGAGACCGCCGAGGAAGAGGGCGCCGAGGCCTGAGCCTCGCCCCACCTGCTTGACTGACGGGGCGGCCGGCTCTCCCACGGGAGGTCCGCCGCCCCGTTTTCCTGTCCCGCCGCACCGTTCCCGGCCCGCCGCACCACCGCCGTCCGCCCGTACGCGAGGAGACCCAGCGCGATGTCCGACGCCACCGACCCCTGGCTGATCGTGGGCCTGGGCAATCCCGGCCCCGAGTACGCGGCGAACCGGCACAACGTCGGCTTCATGGTCGCCGAGCTGCTCGCGGAGCGCATCGGCGGGAAGTTCAAGCGCGCCCCGAAGGCACAGGCGCAGGTGCTGGAGGGCCGGATCGGTCCGCCCGGCCCGCTGAGCCGGCGGGTGGTGGTCGCCAAGCCGATGTCGTACATGAACCTGTCCGGCGGGCCCGTCGCGGCGCTGCGCGACTTCTACAAGGTGCCGCTCGACCATGTCGTGGCCGTCCACGACGAGCTGGACATCGACTACGGGACGCTGCGGCTGAAGCTGGGCGGCGGCGACAACGGCCACAACGGGCTGAAGTCGATGACGAAGTCGATGGGGGCGGACTACCACCGGATCCGGTTCGGGATCGGGCGTCCGCCCGGCCGGATGCAGGTCGCCGACTTCGTGCTGAAGGACTTCTCGTCCACCGAGCGCAAGGAGCTCGCGTACCTGGTGGACCGGGCGGCGGACTCGGTGGAGTGCCTGCTCGCAGAGGGTCTGGAGCGCGCGCAGGGCGCGTACAACTCCTGACATACCTGCCGGTAACCCTGCGGTTTTCGGCCACGGCTTGACCGGGTGCAGCGCCCTGGCCAAGGATCTGCCCCCATGAAGCCCAGCTCCTCCCCCCGTGCCCTGCAGTACGCCCGCAGCGCGGCGCTCGGCTGTGTCGTCCTGCTGCTGCTGGTCGCGGGGGTGCTGTCGTCCTGGGACTCGGCGCATCACATCGTGCTGGCCAAGGGCCGGGAGCACGGCACGATGACGGTCACGGGCTGCGGCAGCGAGGTCTGCACGGGGTCGTTCACCCCGTCGGACGGGGCCGCCGCGCGGTCCCGGGTCTCGGTGGACCGGTCCGTCGCGGCCCGCAAGGGGGACCGCTTCCCGGTGGTGGTGAAGCCCGGCACCGATGACGTCGTACGCACCGGGGCGCCGGGCTTCCTGCATGCCTGGGTGCCGCTGGGCGGGGCGCTGGTGCTGGCCGCGCTGGTGATCGGCGGCGGGCTGCGGATGACCCGGACCGCCTGGGGCACCGGGATCGCGGGCGGGGTCCTGCTCGTGGCGACGTTCATCGCGCTGTGAGCGGGCCCCGCCCGCGGCCGTGGGTCAGCCGGTGTTGCGCAGCCCGGCGGCGACACCGTTGACGGTGAGCAGCAGGGCGCGGGCGAGCAGCGGGTCGGGCTCCTCGCCCCGTTCGAGCGCCTGGCGCTGGCGGGCCAACAGCGAGACCTGGAGGTAGGAGATCGGGTCCAGGTAGGCGTCACGGATGGCGAAGGTCTGCTGGAGCACCGGGCTGGTGCCGAGCAGTTCGGTGGAGCCGGTGACCTTCAGGACTTCCTGCACGGTCAGCGCGTGCTCGGCCTCGATGGCGTCGAAGACGTGCTTCAGCTCGTCGGGGACGAGCGTGTCGACGTAGTGCCGGGCGATGCGCAGGTCGGTCTTGGCCAGCGTCATCTCGACGTTGGACAGGAAGTTCCGGAAGAAGTGCCACTGCTCGTGCATCTCTTCCAGGACGGTGTCGAGACCGGCCTCGCGCAGGGCCTTGAGGCCGGATCCGACGCCGTACCAGCCGGGCACGATCTGCCGGGACTGGGTCCAGCCGAAGACCCACGGGATGGCCCGCAGACCGTCGAGCGAGACGCCCGAGCCGGGGCGGCGGGAGGGCCGCGAGCCCAGGTGCAGGTCGGCGAGCTGGTCCACCGGGGTGGAGGCGAGGAAGTACGCGGGCAGGTCCGGGTCCTCGACCAGCTTGCGGTACGCGCCGTGGGCGGCGTCGGAGACGGTGTCCATCGCCGCGTCCCAGCGGGCCAGGGCCTCGTCGGACTGGCGGGGCGCGGTGTGCAGGGCGGAGGCCTGGAGGGTGGCCGCGACGGTCAGCTCCAGGTTCTCCCGGGCGAGCGCCGGGATGAGGTACTTGTCGGAGATGACCTCGCCCTGCTCGGTCACCTTGATCTCGCCCTCCAGGGTGCCCCAGGGCTGGGCGAGGATCGCGTCGTGCGAGGGGCCGCCGCCGCGGCCGACGGTGCCGCCGCGGCCGTGGAAGAGACGCAGCCGTACGCCGTAGCGGTGGGCGACGTCGCGCAGCCGGCGCTGGGCGCGGTGGATCTCCCACTGGGAGGTGGTGATGCCGCCGAACTTGGAGGAGTCGGAGTAGCCGAGCATGACCTCCTGGACGTCGCCGCGGAGCGAGACGAGGCGGCGGTAGGAGGGGTCGGCGAGCATCTCGTCGAGGATGACGTCGGCGGCGCGCAGTTCGTCGGTGGTCTCCAGGAGCGGCACGATGCCGATCTCGGCCCAGCCGGCGTGCAGGTCGAGGAGGCCGGCCTCGCGGGCGAGGACGGCGGCGGCGAAGACGTCGTCGGCGCCCTGGCACATCGAGATGATGTAGGACTCGATGACCTCGGGGCCGAAGCGCTCGAAGGCTTCCTTGATGGTGTGGAAGACGCCGAGGGTCTTCTCGCCGGCCGCGTCGAGCGGGGCCGGGGTGGGAGCGAGCGGCCGGCGCGAGCGCAGCTCCTTGGCGAGCAGCTTCTGCCGGTAGTCGCGGGGCATGTCGGCGTAGCGCCAAGACTCCTCGCCGAGGCGGTCGAAGAGCTGGCCGAGGGTGTGGTGGTGGGCGTCGGCGTGCTCGCGGACGTCCATGGTGGCGAGCTGGAGGCCGAAGGCGGCGAGGGTGCGGATAGTGCGGTCCATCCGGCCGTCGGCGACGATGCCGGCCTTGTGCTCGCGCAGGGAGGTCTGGATGAGGGCCAGGTCGGCGACGAGTTCGGCGGTGCCGAGGTAGTCGCAGCCGGGGCGGTGCGGGGTGCCGTTGGCGAGGCGCTCGCGGGTGTTGACGAGCTTCTGCCGGACGCAGGTGGCCTTGAGGCGGTAGGGCTCCTCGGCGTTCAGCCGCTTGTAGCGGGGGCTGATCTCGGGGAGGCGCTCCAGGTCGTTCTGGAGGGAGGTCAGGAGCTCGTCGGTGGCTCCGGTGTAGCGGATGGAGTTGGAGAGCAGTCCGCGCAGCTGGTCGATGAGTTCCAGGGCGTCGGTGATGCCGTGCTCGTGCTGGAGGATCAGCACCTCCCAGGTGACGGCGGGCGTCACGTTGGGGTTGCCGTCGCGGTCGCCGCCGATCCAGGTGCCGAAGGTGAGGGGGCGGGTGCCGGCGGGCAGTTCGACGCCGACGCGCTCCAGTTCGGCGGCCAGGTCCTCCAGGACGTCGCCCACGGCGTTGGCGTGGAGTTCGTCGAGGTAGTAGATGGCGTTGCGGGCCTCGTCGGCGGGTTCCGGGCGGACCACGCGCAGCTCGTCGGTCTGCCAGATGAGGTCGATGTTCTCGGCGAGCCGGAGGTCCTGGCGGCGCCGGTCGGCCTCGATGACGGGGGTGTCGAGCAGCTCGGCGATGCGGCGGAGCTTGTTCAGGACGGAACGGCGTGCGGCCTCGGTGGGGTGGGCGGTGAAGACGGGCCGGACGTTGAGATTCTTGACCGTGGCGCGCAGGTGCTCCGGGTCGGCGTCCTTGAGGCGGTCGGCGGTGCGGGCGAGGAGACCGCCCTCGGCGGCACGGCGGTCGCGCATCTCGTGGGCGCGGTGCACCTGCTCGGTGACGTTGGCGAGGTGGAAGTAGGTGGAGAACGCGCGCACGAGCTGCGCGGCGGTCTCCAGATCCGTGTCGCCGAGAAGCTCGGCCGCCGCCTCGCCGTCGGTGCGGGTCAGGGCGCGGACCCGCTCGACGAGGTCGAGGAGCTCGGGCCCCTCCTGGCGTACGAGGGTCTCGCCCAGCAGGTCGCCGAGGCGTCGGATGTCGGCGCGCAGCTCGGGGCTGGCGGCAGGGGTCTGGTCGGCACTGCTCACAGTGTGCGGCTCCTTGCAGTGGTTGAGCACGGGATCCGGAGGGCCGCGGCCGGCTGCGGTGCCGACGCGACGCCCCGGAAAGCAGGGTGCGGACCGCGCTGTCCGACCTCTCCAGGATAGGTGTCCGTGCCGTGGGCGCTGTTCGCGCCCCGAAAGGTGTCCCCGGGTGTTCATGGCGGGGACGGCCGGGGCACGCGTGGTGTCCCTACCCCGTACGCGCCCCTCTGTGCGCACCCGGTCGCCCTCTCGTGTCGCGGGCCTCCTCGCTGCCATACTTACGACGCCGTAGGTTACGGGTGCGTAGCCCTTAGCTTTCCGACGTTCTCACCCTCAGGGGACTCCCCATGAAGACCAGCCCCGATGTGATCGAGGCCGCTCCGGCGGCCGACGGTCAGGCTCTTCCCCCCGCCACGCTCGGCGGGGACAACAAGCGGTCGATCGAGCAGATCGCGCTCCTGCTGTTCATCGTCGTGCCGTTCGTGGCGCTGGTCGCGGCGGTGCCGCTGGCCTGGGGCCGCGGTGTGAGCTGGCTCGATCTGGGACTGCTGGTGGCGATGTACTTCATCGGCTGCCACGGCATCACGATCGGTTTCCACCGGTACTTCACGCATGGCTCGTTCAAGGCGAGGCGTCCGCTCCGCATCGCCCTGGCCGTGGCCGGTTCGCTGGCTGTCGAAGGGCCCCTGGTGCGCTGGGTGGCCGACCACCGCAAGCACCACCGCTTCTCGGACGCCGAGGGCGACCCGCACTCGCCGTGGCGTTTCGGCGAGACGCTGCCGGCCCTGATGAAGGGGCTGTGGTGGGCGCACATCGCCTGGATGTTCGACGAGGAGCAGACGCCGCAGCAGAAGTACGCCCCCGACCTGATCCGGGACCCGGCCATCCGCGGGATCTCGCGTCACTTCCTCACCTTCACGATCGTCTCCCTGGCGATCCCGCCGCTGGTCGGCGGGCTGGTCACGATGTCCTGGTGGGGCGCGGCGACGGCGTTCTTCTGGGGTTCCCTGGTCCGGGTGGCCCTGCTGCACCACGTGACCTGGTCGATCAACTCCATCTGTCACGCGGTCGGCAAGCGCCCCTTCAAGTCGCGGGACAAGTCCGGCAACGTGTGGTGGCTGGCGGTGCTGTCCTGCGGCGAGTCCTGGCACAACCTGCACCACGCGGACCCGACGAGTGCGCGGCACGGCGTGATGAAGGGTCAGATCGATTCGAGTGCCCGGCTGATCCGCTGGTTCGAGAAGCTCGGCTGGGCGCACGACGTGCGCTGGCCCGACTCCGCCCGTATCGAGTCCCGGCGCAACCGCGCGGGGGCCGACGCGGCATGATTGACGACGTGGCGACCGACGGCAGCGCAAGCAGCGAGAACACCCGTGCACCCTCGGCCCGGCGGGCCCGCCGGGTGCGGATGACCGGGAAGGAACGCCGCGAGCAGCTGCTGGACATCGGTCGCACCCTCTTCGCCGACAAGGGGTTCGAGGGGACGTCGGTGGAGGAGATCGCGGCCCGCGCCGGGGTCTCCAAGCCGGTCGTCTACGAGCACTTCGGCGGCAAGGAGGGGCTGTACGCGGTGGTGGTGGACCGGGAGATGCGCCAGCTCCTGGACATGGTGACCAGCGCCCTGACCGCCGGCCATCCGCGGGAGCTGCTGGAGCAGGCGGCGTTCGCGCTGCTGGACTACATCGAGACGTACACGGACGGTTTCCGCATCCTGGTGCGGGACTCCCCGGTGGCACAGTCGACGGGCACGTTCGCCTCGCTGATCAGCGACATCGCCACCCAGGTGGAGGACATCCTCGGTCTGGAGTTCAAGGCGCGGGGCTTCGACCCGAAGCTGGCCCCGCTGTACGCGCAGGCGCTGGTGGGCATGGTGGCGCTGACGGGGCAGTGGTGGGTGAACGCGCGCAAGCCGAAGAAGGCGGAGGTCGCGGCCCATCTGGTGAACCTGGCGTGGCACGGCCTGGAGAACCTGGAGTCGAAGCCGCGGCTGATAGGGCATCGCAAGAACTGACCGGCCACCGCCCCGCCCGGGTGGTGGCCGCGGTGCGTCCGGGCGTGTGTCCAAGCCGAGATCTGATCCATTGCTAAACCACTTCAGTCCCGCTGATCACAGTTGTAGAGTCTGTGAACATCCCGGGAACGCTTCACCCTGCGTGTCACGCACTTGTGAATGTGTTTCTCCCGGTTCCACCACTTACCCCTGGGGGGGGCTTTGTCTTCTGTGGAACCCGGCCGCTCCGTCTCCGCGCGCTCGAAGCGCGCGCGGCGGATCACGGCCTGCACCGCACTCGTTCTCTCCGCCGGCATGCTGCTGGCGGCCCCGGCCTCGGCCGACGACTCGGCGCCCGCCCCGCGCGGCGCCACCCCGCAGTTCACCCCCGAGCTCGGCGCACAGCCGAACCTCGTGCTGCCGAAGCGCACCGCGAAGAAGAAGTCGCCCGCGGCCGGTACCGCCGGCGCGAAGGCGGCGGTCGTGCCCGCCAAGCCGCGCCTCGACGTGAACGGCGACGGCTACAGCGACACGATGTACCGCGGCCTCGACGGCAACCTGTACGTCTGGGCGGACTCGTCGGGTGCGCACGAGTACACGATCAACAGTGACGACCAGTACGAGACGCCCAAGGACATCATCGCGCCGGGCGACCTCGACGGCGGCGGCATGCCCGACTTCCTGACGCTGTCGGCGTCGGGCAAGCTCTCGCTCTACCAGAGCTGGGGCGAGACCAACACCGGCTATGTCACCTGGTCGGGCACCGGCTGGCAGAAGTACAACAAGGTCGTCGCCGCCGGCGACCTGAACGGCGACGGCCGCGGCGACCTGCTCGCGCGCACGCCCTCCGGCGACCTGTACGAGTACACCTCCACCGGCAAGGTGGACAGCGCGCCCTTCAAGGCCGGTGTCAAGGTGGGCTACGGCTGGGGCTCGTACGACCAGATCGTCGGCGCCAACGATGTCAACGGCGACGGCATCGGCGACATCATCGCCCGCACCACCGCCGGTGACCTGTACTTCTACGCCGGTACGGGCGACGCGGCGAAGCCGTTCAAGGCACGGGTCAAGGCCGGCTACGGCTTCGACATCTACAACCAGCTCGTCGCGGTGGACGACATCGACGGCGACGGGCTCGGCGACATCATCGCCCGCAAGCCGGGCGGCGACGTCTACACCTACCTGTCCACCGGCTACGGCACCTTCGCGCCGCGCATCACCGGCGGCAGCGGGTGGAACGCGGCAGCGCTGTTCGTCGGCGCCGGCGGCAACCCGGACTTCGGCAAGCACGAGATCGAGGCCCGGACCAAGGGCGGCAGCCTGTACTGGTACCAGGCCAGGAACAACGGGCAGTTCTTCCCCCGTCAGCTGGACAGCTCGGACACGGGCTGGAACCAGGTGAGCCTGTCGCTGGCCTCCTCGCTCGACAACGACGGCTGGGCCGACCTGGTCCAGCAGTACAAGGGCCAGCTGTACATCGGGGCGAACTACATCGGTTCCGGCTGGCACGTCTACAACAGCCTGACCGGCCCCGGCGACCTGAACGGCGACGGCAAGGGCGACCTGCTGGCCCGCGACACCAAGGGCGACCTGTACCTCTACAAGGGCAACGGGCTCGCCACCAAGTTCGCGGCCAAGGCCAAGGTCGGCTACGGCTTCAACACGTACAACAAGATCGTCGGCGCCGGTGACCTCAGCGGTGACGGCATCGCCGACGTCGTGGCCCGCGCCAAGGACGGCACGCTCTACCTCTACAAGGGCACGGGCAACGCCGCCGCGCCCCTGAAGGCGCGCGTGAAGATCGGCACCGGGTACAACACCTACAAGCAGTTCGCCGCTCCGGGTGACATCAACGGTGACGGCAAGGCCGACCTGATCGGCGTCGACGGCAAGGGCGATGTGTACCGCTACACGTCGACCGGCACGGGCTCGATCACCAAGCGCGTGAAGATCGGCTACGGCTGGGACATCTACAACAACCTGTACTGAGCGTCCCGCTCGGCCGTTCGCGCCCCGCGCCCCGTCCCCGGCTCTCCGGGGGCGGGGCGCTCCCGCGTTCTCAGCCGTCCACCGGCTCCAGGAACTCCAGCCGGTTGCCCACCGGGTCGTGGCTGAAGAAGCGGCGGTGGCCGGGCAGGTCCGCGTCCCACCGCACCTCGGCGCCGTGTTCCGTCAGCCGGGCCGCGAACGCCCCGATGTCCGTCACCCGCAGTCCGGGGTGGGCCTTGCGGGCCGGGCGGAAGTCCGCCTCGACGCCCAGATGGAGCTGGACGGGGCCGGTGGCGAACCAGCAGCCGCCCCGGGCCGCGAGCACCGGCGGTTTGGGCAGCTCCGTCATGCCGAGCACGTCGACGTAGTACGCGCGCAGGACGTCCTCGGAGCCGGCGGGGGCGGCGAGCTGAACATGGTCGACGGCGGCGATCATCACTTCTCCCGGTGGGTGACGGCGAAGATGCGGCGGAAGGGGAAGAGCGTGCCGTGCGGGCCCTCGGGGTAGGCGGTGCGCAGCAGGTCGCGGTAGTCGGCGAGGAAGGCGTCCCGGGCCTCCTCGTCGTCGGCGAGGGCGGTGAGGACGGGGCGCAGTCCGGTGCCCTTCACCCAGTCCAGGACGGCGTCCCGGCCGGGCAGCAGGTGCAGATAGGTGGTCTCCCAGACATCGGCGGTGCGGCCGGGGCCGGTGAGCCGGTCCAGATAGCCGGCGGGGCTCAACACGGCGTCGGCGTGGCGCAGCCGGCCGCCCAGCCGGGCCCGCCAGCGCGGGGACCCGGCGAGTTCGCGCATCAGGGCGTGCGAGGGCTGGTCGAAGTTGCCCGGGACCTGGAAGGCGAGGGTGCCGCCGGGGGCAAGGCCGTCCAGCCAGTCGGGGAAGCGGTCGGCGTGGCCGGGGACCCACTGGAGCAGGGCGTTGGAGACGATCAGCCCGTACGGCTCCGCGGGCGTCCAGGTGGCGGCGTCGGCCTCGGCGAAGTCCAGCAGGGGCGTGGCGTGCTCGCGGGCGCGCTCCAGCATCTGCGGTGAGTTGTCGTAGCCGGTGACACGGGCTGCGGGCCAGCGCTCGGCGAGCAGGGCGGTGACGTTGCCCGCGCCGCAGCCGAGGTCGGCGATCCGGGGGGCCGGGGCGCCCGGCGGCTCGGGGACGCGGGCCAGCAGGTCTCGGAAGGGGCGGGTGCGGTGGTCCGCGTGTCGCAGGTACTGCTGCGGATCCCAGAGGGGTGCGGTCATGGCTCCAGGATCCGCGCAGAAGTATCTTGATGTCAAGACACTCGAATTCAAGAGACTTCATGTCGAGGGACCCTCTACACTGATCCACATGGAGGACGAGGTCGACCGGCTGGTCGCTGCATGGCGCCGAGAGCGCCCCGACCTCGACGTGGAACCACTCGAGGTCCTCAGCCGTGTCTCCCGCCTGGCCCGACACCTCGACCGGGCCCGCCGGATCGCCTTCGCCGAGCACCACCTCGAACCGTGGGAGTTCGACGTCCTCACGTCGCTGCGGCGCGCCGGGGCTCCGTACCAGCTCTCCCCCGGGCAGCTGCTCACCCAGACCCTGGTGACCTCGGGCACGATGACCAACCGCATCGACCGGCTCACCAAGAAGAACCTCGTCGAGCGGCTTCCCGACCCCAGCGACCGGCGCGGGGTGCTGGTCCGGCTCACCGCAGAGGGCCGGGACAAGGCCGACCAGTCGCTGGCCGGCCTGCTGGCCCAGGAGCGCGCCATCCTCGGCGAGCTCTCCCGCCACCAGCGCGCCGAACTGGCGGGGCTGCTACGCCAGTTGACCGCCCCGTTCGACAACATCCCCGGCTGACGTCGCCTCCAGGTCGACCGGTCCGACCCCGGCCCGCCGCGCCAGCGCCACCGCGGCCAGGGTGGAGTGCACGCCCAGCTTCCCCAGCACGTTCTGCATGTGCGTCCGCACCGTGTGCGGGGAGAGGAAGAGGCGCTCCGCCACCGCCTTGCGGCCCAGGCCCGCCACCATGCAGCGCAGCACCTCGCGCTCGCGCGGGGTCAGCGACTCGACCAGCTCCTCGCTCTCCGTGCGGTGCTTGCGGTCCGCCATCAGCTCCCGCAGCACGCCCGTGAGCAGCGCGGCCGGCAGATGCGTCTCGTCGCGCAGGACGCCCCGGATCACTGCGAGGAGCCGTTGCAGCGAGCTGTCCTTGGCGACCCAGCCGCAGGCTCCGGCCTGGAGCGCGAGCGCGGCCCGGCGCGGGTCGTCCTTCTCGGCGAGCACCACCGTGCGCACCGAGGGCTGGCCGGAGCGCACCCCGGCGACCAGCGAGATCCCGTCGACCAGGCCGTTGTCCCCGGTGTTCGGCGCGGGCACCGGGACCGGGCCCGCGCCCGTACGCCCCGGGGGCAGGATGCCCAGCTCGGCGTCGACCAGCAGCACGTCGTACCCGTGGCCCTCGGCCGCGGCGCGGTCCAGACAGCGCAGGGCGGCCGGGCCGCTGCCCGCCGCCGACACATCGACATCCGGCTCGGCCGCGAGCGCGGCGGCGAGCGACTCGGCGAAAATACGGTGGTCGTCGACCACGAGAACCCGGATACGGACCACAGGCACCCCCATGCTGTGCGTTCTGGGCGCCCCCGCAGCGCCCCGGCCGGGGACGGACCGGCACGGGTGCGGCGCCCGGAGCGGGGTGGTGAAACCGGGCTCGCGGCCGCCGCCGTCCACCCGCCTGACACACCCCGCCCGGACACCGCACCCGGCTGTCTCGTACCCCTGAATCAACACCGGCCCCCACCGGTGCTGTGCATCAGCGTACGGGGGGCGGCCGGGGGCGGGAGCGGATTCGCGGAACTCGCGGACGGAGCGGACGGGCGACCCGCCCTAGGGTGGTACGCATGTTCCGTCTTGAGGCAGAAGTGGACAGAGAACGGCGTCAGTTGCTGAACCGGCGGCTGCGCGACGACAACACCGCGCGCTCACCCAGGATCCGCGCCCTGCGCGACACACCCGCCGCGCACGAGGTCCCGCTGGAGGTGTGGGCGCTGGACGAGGACGGCGGGCTCGCGGCGGGGCTGACCGGCCGCACCTGGGCGTACTGGCTCCATGTGGACCTGCTCTGGGTCGACGCGGGACACCGGGGTTCCGGCCTCGGCTCGCGGCTGCTGGCCAAGGCGGAACGGGTGGCGCTGACGGACCGGGACTGCACCCGCTCCCGGGTGGAGACCTGGGACTTCCAGGCGCCGGGCTTCTACCGGGCGCGGGGGTACGAAGTCGCCGGGCGGGTCGAGGACTACCCGCCCGGCGTCACCGAGTTCACGCTCGTCAAGCGGCTCGGCCCGGGGGCCGCGCCGGTTCAGACGAGCCGGCGCGCTCCCGCCGACGGCACGGCGGGGAACACGCCCGGCGCCGCGTAGCCCGCAGCGGCGAAGGCCTCCAGGACGGACTTGGTGACGGTGTCCTCCTGCGCCTCCTCGACCAGCACGATCGCCGAGCCGCCGAAGCCGCCCCCGGTCATCCGCGCACCGAGCGCCCCGGCCGCGTTCGCCGTCTCGACGACGAGGTCCAGCTCCACGCAGGAGACCCGCAGATCGTCGCGGAGCGAGACATGGCCCGCCGTGAGCACCGGGCCCGCCGCGCGCACCTCGCCCGCGTCGAGCAGCGCGATGACCTGCTCGACGCGCTGGTTGTCGCCGACCACATGGCGTACGTAGCGCACCACGGACTCGTCGGCGCCGGCCTCGGCCAGGGTGTCGAGCGCGGCACCGAGCCCCTCGTACGGCAGCTCGCGCAGGGTACGGAGACCGAGGACGCGGGCGCCCTCCTCGCAGCCGGACCGCCGCTCGGCGTACGCACCGTCGCCCAGCGCGTGCTTGACCCGGGTGTCGACGACCAGCAGCCGCAGCCCGTGCGCGGCGAGGTCGAAGGGGACCTGGCGAAGGCCCAGGTCGCGGGTGTCGAGGTGCAGGGCGTGGCCCTCGGTGCAGCAGGCCGAGGCCATCTGGTCCATGACGCCGCAGGGGACGCCGACGAACGCGTTCTCGGCGCGCTGGGCCAGGACCGCCAGCTCGGCGGGGGCGAGGCCGAGCCCGAAGAGGTCGTTCAGGGCGAGCGCGGTGACCACTTCGAGGGCGGCGGAGGAGGAGAGCCCGGCGCCGGTGGGCACGGTGGAGGTGAGCTGGATGTCGGCGCCGGTGACCGGGTGTCCCGCCTCGCGCAGCGCCCAGACGACCCCGGCCGGGTAGGCGGCCCAGCCGTGGCCCGAGTGCGGGGTCAGCTCGTCGACACGGAGCCGGACGACTCCGCCGGGCACATCGGTGGAGTGCAGCCGCAGCTCGCCGTCCGTGCGGCGGGCGACGGCGGCCCGTGCGGTGTGCGGCAGGGCGAGCGGCATCACGAAGCCGTCGTTGAAGTCGGTGTACTCGCCGATCAGGTTGACCCGGCCGGGTGCGGCCCAGATCCCCTCGGGGGCGCTCCCGTAGAGCTCGGTGAAGGAGGCGGTCAGCTCAGCGTGGTCGGTCATGGTGCGGTGGGCTCCTCTCGGCGGGCGAACGTCCAGGCGTCGGAGACGATTCCGGCCAGATCGGCGCGGGAGGGCTGCCAGCCGAGCCGCTCCCTGGCGGTGGCGGCGGAGGCCACGAGGACGGCCGGGTCGCCGGCGCGGCGGGGGGCCGCCGCCTCGGGGACCGGGTGGCCGGTGACCTCGCGGACCGTCTCGATGACCTCGCGGACCGAGAAGCCGTTGCCGTTGCCGAGGTTGCAGATGAGGTGCTCGCCCGCGGTGGCGGCGTCCAGAGCCAGCAGATGGGCCTCGGCGAGGTCCGCGACATGGATGTAGTCGCGGACGCAGGTGCCGTCCGGGGTGGGGTAGTCGTCACCGTAGACGGAGATCGACTCGCGCTGCCCGAGGGCGACCTGGAGGACCAGCGGGATGAGGTGGGACTCGGGGCTGTGCCGCTCGCCGCAGTTGCCGTACGCCCCCGCCACGTTGAAGTAACGCAGCGAGACGGCGGCCAGTCCGTGGGCGGCGGCCTCGCCGGTGATCATGTGGTCGACGGCCAGCTTGGTGGCGCCGTACGGGCTGGTGGGGGCCGTGGGGTCGGTCTCCGTGATGGGGCTGGAGACCGGCTCGCCGTAGGTCGCGGCGGTGGAGGAGAACACCAGGGTGCGCACCCCGGCGTCGCGCATCGCGGCGAGCAGGGCGGTGGTGCCGCCGACGTTGTTGACCCAGTACTTCTCCGGGTCGGTGACGGACTCGCCGACCTGGGAGTACGCGGCGAAGTGGAGCACCCCGTCGTAGGAGGCGTCCAGCCACTTCGCGGCGTCCTGAATGCGCCCCTCGATGAACTCGGCGCCGGCCGGGACGCCCTCGCGGAAGCCGGTGGAGAGGTCGTCCAGGACGGTGACGGTGTGCCCCGCCTCCAGCAGGTGCTGGGCGACGACGCTGCCGACGTATCCGGCACCGCCGGTCACCAGGTACTTCTTCGGGGAGTTGCTCACTGGCTCGCTACCTCTCGCAGTCGCTGGGCCGCGGTCTCCGGCGGCACGTCGTTGATGAACACGCTCATGCCGGATTCGGAACCCGCGAGGAACTTCAGCTTGCCGGAGGTGCGTCGGATGGTGAAAAGCTCCAGATGGAGCCCGAAGTCCTCCCGCCCCTCGACCCCGAACGGCGCCTGGTGCCAGGCGGAGATGTACGGGGTCGGCGGCTCGCCGGGGCCAAAGATCCGGTCGAATCGCCTCAAGAGTTCCAGATAGACCTGTGGGAATTCCGTGCGGGCGGCCTCGTCGAGTTCCCGCAGGTCGGGGACGCGGCGGCGCGGGTGCAGATGGACCTCGTAGGGCCAGTGCGCCGCGTACGGCACGAAGGCGATCCAGTGCTCGGCGGCGAGGACGATCCGGGAGCCGTCCGCCTCCTCGCGGGCCACCACGTCGTCGAAGAGGTTGCCCCCGGTCTCCGCGCGGTGGGCGGCCAGGGAGCGGAGCATCAGCTCGGTGCGCGGGGTGACGAAGGGGTAGCCGTAGATCTGGCCGTGCGGGTGGCCGAGCGTGACGCCGATCTCGGCGCCCCGGTTCTCGAAGCAGAACACCTGCTTGACCTGCGGAAGCTCGGCGAGCTCGGCGGTCCGGTCGGTCCAGGCCTCCAGGACGAGCCCGGCCTGGTCCTCGGTGAGGTCGGCGAACGAGGCGTCGTGGTCGGAGGTGAAGCAGACGACCTCGCAGCGTCCGGAGCCGCCGGCGAGGGAGGGGAAGCGGTTCTCGAAGACGGCGACGTCGTAGTCCGCCTCCGGGATCTCGCTCTGCCGGCCGTCGCGCGAGGGGCACAGGGGGCACTCGTCGGCCGGCGGGTGGTAGATCCGGCCCTGCCGGTGCGAGGCGATGGCGACGCTGTCGCCGAGCAGGGGGTCACGGCGGATCTCGGACGAGGTCGAGACGGGATCGAGGGGGCGGGGGTCGACCGCCTCGCGCACGACGTCGTCACGGCTGTCGTAGTAGAGCAGCTCCCGGCCGTCGGCGAGCGTCGTAACCGTCTTCTTCACCAGACTCCTCCCAAACATAACCCAACACAATGAACCACAACTCAACAGGCCCGTCAATGCGTCAACAGGCCCGGGGTGACGGGAATCTCGCAGGGTTGAGGCCCGGGTTTCGGGCAATACGATCACAATCAAACAAAGAACCTCTTGGGAACTGTTCATTTTCTGAACACAAGAGCGTAGTTTCCTTCGGGTTCAGTTCGCGCAACGAAGCGAGTACCCCCACATGCAATATCTGGCTGCAGGGCTCCGGCTCCCCACGAACGGGCTCGACTACACGATCCTGGCGATCTACTTCGTCGTCGTCCTCGGCATCGGCTTCGCCGCCCGGGCGAGCGTGAAGACGAGCCTCGACTTCTTCCTCTCCGGACGGTCACTGCCCGCATGGGTGACCGGTCTGGCCTTCGTCGCGGCCAATCTCGGCGCCACCGAGATCCTCGGCATGGCGGCGACCGGCGCGCAGTACGGCGTCGCGGTCGTGCACTGGTACTGGATCGGCGCCATCCCGGCGATGGTCTTCCTCGGCCTCGTGATGATGCCGTTCTACTACCGGTCGAAGGTGCGCTCCGTACCGGAGTTCCTGCTGCACCGCTTCGACAAGTCGGCGCATCTGCTCAGCTCCATACTCTTCGCGTTCTCGGCGGTGCTGATCGCGGGCGTCAACCTGTACGCCCTGTCGATCGTCGTCGAGGCGCTCCTGGGCTGGCCGCAGTGGGTCGCGATCGTGGTCGCGGGCCTCTTCGTCCTGATCTACATCACCATCGGCGGGCTCTCCTCCGCGATCTACAACGAGGTGCTGCAGTTCTTCGTCATCCTCGCCGCCCTGATCCCGCTGACCCTGCTGGGCCTCAAGCGCGTCGGCGGCTGGGACGGGCTGAGCCACTCGCTGGAGTCCAGCCACGGCGCGAACTTCATGACCGCCTGGGGCGGCACCGGCATCGGTGACTCCAACCCGCTCGGCGCCAACTGGCTGACGATCGTCCTCGGCCTGGGCTTCGTGCTCTCGTTCGGCTACTGGACGACGAACTTCGCCGAGGTGCAGCGCGCCCTGTCCGCGAAGAACCTCTCGGCCGCCCAGCGCACCCCGCTGATCGCCGCGTTCCCGAAGATGTTCATCGTCTTCCTGGTGATGATCCCGGGCCTGGTCGCCGCCGTCGTCGTACCGAACATCGGCGCCGCCGGCTCGGACACCACCTACAACGACGCCATCCCGCTGCTGATGCGCGAGCTGCTGCCCAACGGCGTGCTCGGCATCGCGGTGACCGGTCTGCTGGCCGCCTTCATGGCCGGCATGGCGGCCAACGTCTCCTCGTTCAACACCGTGTTCACCACGGACATCTGGGCGCGGTACGTGAAGAAGGACCAGTCGGACGCGTACTACCTGGGCTTCGGCCGCAAGATCACGGTGATCGGGGTGCTGGCCTCCATCGGCACGGCGTTCATCGCGTCCAGCTTCTCCAACATCATGAGCTACCTCCAGACGCTGTTCTCCTTCTTCAACGTCCCGCTCTTCGTCGTCTTCATCATCGGCATGTTCTGGAAGCGCGCCTCGATGAAGTCCGGTGTCTGGGGCCTGCTGGCGGGCACCACCGCCGCGATGGTCAACTACTTCGTCATCTACAAGCAGGGTGTCATCGACATCCCCAGCGACCAGGGCGCCAACTTCGTCTCGGCGATCGTCGGGTTCGTGGCCGGTGCCGTGGTCATGGTCGCCGTCACGCTGTTCACGGCCCCCAAGCCGGAGGCCGAACTGGCCGGTCTGGTGTACGGAACCGAGTCGCCGGAAGCCGACGAGCTGCCCGAGGAGGGCGACGACGCCTGGTACCGCAGGCCCGCGCTGCTGGGCTGGGGCGCGATCGTGCTCGCCGCCCTGTGCTACGTCCCCTACTCGTTCTGATCGGAGTAACTCACCATGTCCGAACTGCACAAGGAAGTCTCCGACCTGGAGCAGAAGTCCGCCACGGCGGCCCGCCTCTTCGACATCCGGCGGATCATCGGCGGCCTCTTCGTGGTCTACGGCGTCATCGTGACCATCGCCGGGATCAGCCCGTCCGACGCGGACCTGAAGAAGGCCGAGGGCGTCCACATCAACCTGTGGACCGGCCTCGCCATGCTGGCCCTCGGGCTGTTCTTCCTGGTCTGGCTGAAGCTGCGCCCCGCCCCGGCGCCCACACTGCCCCCGGACTCCGGCGAGACGCCCGGACACTGACGAGGCGCCGGCACAGCAGACCGGCAGGGGCCGGACTCCGTCAGCCGACGGGGTCCGGCCCCTGCCGCCTACCACCGGCGGCCCGGTCGAGCAGCCCGGTACGGGCGGCGAGCGCGGCGGCCTCCAGCCGGGAGCCGACGCCCAGCTTCATCAGCACGCGCTGCACATGGGTACGGGCGGTGCTCGGCGCGATCCGCATCCCGGCCGCGATCAGCCGGGTGTCCTCGCCCTCCGCGACCCTGACCAGCACCTCGATCTCGCGCGGGGTGAGCATGTGCAGCAGCCGCTGGCCCTCGTCGTCCGGCTGGACCGCCGGGTTGAGGAGTTCCGCGAAGGCGCCCTGGAGCAGTTGCGGCGAGACCGCCGCCTCACCGGCCCGCGCCTTGGCCATCGCCCGCTCGACGCCCTCGATGCGCTCGTCGTGCCGGACATAGCCCGCGGCACCCGCCGCGAACGCGGCCGCGATCCCGCGCGGGCTGGGCACCGGGCCGAGGACCACCACCGCGGTCTGCGGGCGCTCGCGTCTGATCCGGGCGACCGGGTCGAAGGTGCCGGGCTCGGCGGGTGCCGCCGTACCGAACAGACAGACCTCCGGGGCCCTGCTGACCACGATCTCCGCCGCCCCGGTGGTGGGTGCGGCGGCGGCCAGCACCCGGTGGCCCCGCAGCTTCAGTGCCGAGGCGAGTGCCTCGGCGAGCAGTCGGTGGTCGTCGACCACCATCAGCCGGACACCCATCGAGCAACCCCCCATTGGACCGCGGACGGGCCCCCCGGCCCTCTAGACCCGGCAAGTTACACGCTTGTTCGAGGCTGCGGGCCCCTTGCCGGGCAGAAGTACCGGGACGGGTGGCGTTTTTACGCGCGCGGGGGCGGAGCCGGACCGGCTCCGCCCCCGCGTGTGCCGTCAGGGATCAGCTGGTGCCGAACGCCACGACGAGGTACTCCTTGTCGCCCAGCGAACTCTCGCGGGGCTTGCTGACCATCGTCTCGGAGATGTAGAACCGGCCGTTGGCGTAACGGAATTCGGCGTAGTCCGAGGAGAAGCTGGTCTCCGCGTCACGGATCGACTCGTCACCGGGGTTGCGCATCAGCACGGTCTGCTTGAAGGTGCTGCCGTCGATGGAGACGATCTCGCCGCCCTTGTCGTACGGGGGCTCCTTGTACGCGATGATGTTGTTGCCGTCCATGCGCAGCGGGAACATCGAGTAGCGCTCGCCGGCGTCCGCGCGGTCACTGGTCGGCTTGCCCGTGGTGAGGTCGAACGAGACGATCTCGTTGGTGTCCCCGTAGTCCGCCGTGCCCTCGTGCTCCTCGGTGGGCAGGTAGATCCGGTTGTTGCCCACGGCGAGGTGCTGGCAGCTCTCGACCTCGGTGGAACCGCAGTTGGCCGCGTACTTCTCCGCGTCCGCGGGGATGCGGACCAGCAGCTTGCCGGTGGCCGCGTCGATCGAGAAGAAGTCCGAGATCCCGCTGCCGTCACCGGCGGTTTCGCCGACGTCTGCGGCCACGACCAGCGGCTTGGTGGAGACGATGCTCGCGTACTCGACGCCGGCCGGCATCTTGTACGAGGAGATCGGGGCGCCCGTGGTCGGGTTCAGCGCCTGGATGGTCAGCTGCGGGTCGTCGTACGAACCGCACTTGCGGACCACCGCGAGTGCCTCGCCGCCGCCGTACCCCTTGTCGTAGCAGCCGTCGGTGCTGACCTTCGGCTTCCAGCGCTCGGCGCCGGTCTCCAGGTCGAACGCCGCGCCGCCGTCGGTGCCGCCGGCCGCGACCGTGGTGCCGCTGAGGGTGATCTCGTCGAAGCGGACCGGGCGGTCACCGCTGTTGGTCGAGGTGACCTGCTTGTTCCAGATGAGCTTGCCCGTGTTGAGGTCCAGGGCGCCCACGTGGTTGCAGGTGGGGTACTTGTTGCTCTTGCTGCGCTTGCCGTCCTCGAAGGCGACGGCCGTCTTGAAGTCCTTGCTCATGAACCGGGAGGCGGCGCAGACCTGGCCGGGCATCGGGATGGACCAGAGCTTGGTGCCCTTGGCCTGGTCGTAGCCGACGACCTCGTTGACGCCCGTCTTCACGTACGCCTTGTCGGTGATCCAGGACCCGGCGACCGTGGTGACGTCGGTGACCTTGGGCTGCGGGAGCTGGAAGGCGACCGAGGACTCGACGTTCGCCGGGACCTTCTCCTTGCCGCCGCCGCCGGCGCCGCCCTCCTTCTCGCCCTTGCCGCCCTTGCCCTCACCGGAGGTACCGGAGGAGGACGCCTCGTTCTTCTTGCCGTCGTCGTCGCCGCCGCTGGAGGCGTACCAGATGCCGCCGCCGACGATCAGTGCCACGGCGACCACCGCGGCGACGATGATCTGCGCCTGGGTGGAGAACTTCTTCGGCCCGTTCCCGCCCGGCTGCTGCGGCTGGTACGGCTGCTGCATCGGGGTGGTCGGGTAGCCGTAGCCCTGCTGCTGGGGCGGCTGGCCCTGCGGGAAGCCGTAACCCGGCTGCGTGGGCGGCTGCTGCGGGAAGCCGTAACCCGGCTGGGTCGGCGGCTGCTGCGGGAAGCCGTAACCCGGCTGCGTGGGCGGCTGCTGCGGGTAGCCGTAACCGGGCTGGGTCGGCGGCTGGTCGGCGGGCGGCGGGGTGGGTGCGCCGAAACCGCCGGGCGGCGGGTCCTGCGGGGCGCCGAAGCCGCCCTGGGGCGGATCGTTGGGCGGCTGCTGGGGCGGCTGGGTCATGGCGTTGCGTACCTCTGGGGGGAAAGGGGTCGGTCGGTGGGCCGGAGCCGGCCGCGGACGGGGGCTGCTGTCCGTCCCGCGGCCGGCCGGACTGCTTCAGGTGCCGTGCTGAGCCCTCACTTGCCGAAGGCCATCATGGTCTTCGTCTCCAGCTCTTCCTTGTCGTTGCTCGCGCTGACCCGCCCGCTCGCGATGAACGAACGGCCGTCCGCGTACAGGACCTTCTCGTCCCAGAACGAGCTCTCGATCGACGACGTGGACTCCGGGTGCTGGAGCAGCATCTTCGGGGTGCCGCCGGTCGGCGCCAGGGTGGCGATGCCGCCGCCCTTGCTGTAGCCGGCGTCCACGTAGAGCAGGACGTTGCCGCCCTCCATGCGCAGCGGCTTCATCGTGTGCTCGGCCGGCGACTTGGCCTTCCACTTCGTCCGGCCGGTGTTCAGGTTGAACGCGACGACCTGGTTGGTGCGGGCCGAGCCGCTGGTGTCGTCCTGCGTCCGCATGTAGAGGGTGTTGGCGTCGGCCGTGACGCCGTCGCAGCCGTCGACGGACTTCCCGAAGATGGCGAAGGCGCTGCCGCAGCCCATCGGGAACTTGTCACCCTTGTCGCTGATGATCTGCGAGCGGAGCGTGCCGTTCTCCCGGAGCGCAAGGATGCTCCACTTCTTGTCCTTGCTGCTGCTGCCCTTGGTCAGCGACACGATGAGCGGGCTCACCGAGTAGATGTTGTCGACCTCCCAGCCGCGGGCCGGCTTGTAGGTCCACTTGGGCTTGCCCGTGGTGGGGTCGACCTCTTCGATCTCGTGCTGCGGGTTCTCGACGTCGTCGGTGCGGCAGCTGGTCGCGGCGATGAGCTTGGCGCCTCCCGCGAAGGCGAACGGCTGGCAGGTGCCGTCGCGCTTGCCGAACAGCTCCTTGCCGTCGCTGACCCGGTAGGCGTTGGAACCGCCGGTGCGGCCGACCGTCACGGTGTCGCCGCTGATCGCGAGGGCGAGGTCGGACATCATGTCGAAGAGCCCGCTCTTCTTGACCTCCTTCTTCCACCCCGCCTTCCCCGTGTTGAGGTCGATCAGCTGGAGTTCGGAGCAGTCCGCCTTGGAGGTGGTGCCGTTCTTCACCGCGATGACGATCTTGCCGTCGGAGGTGGGCGCCGAGGGGGCCGAGCAGATGTCCGTGGACAGCTTCAGCGTCCACTTCTGCTTGCCGTCGGCCACCGCGTAGCCGGAGACCGAGCGGTACATGCCCTTGACGACCGTGTCGCCGACGATCCAGGGGCCGTACACGTCCGAGCCGTTGCGCGGCAGGTCGATGTCGTTCTTCTGGAGCCAGAGGACCTTCGCCTCGCCGGGCTTGCGCCCGCCGTTGAGGTCGTCGCTGCCCTCGCGCCCGGTGCCGTTGCCGTCGCCCTCGTCGACGGAGGGCGAGACGGACGGCGTCGGGGCGCCGCTGCTCTCCTTCGCGACGGGCTTCTTCTCGTCGTCCCCGCCGCGCGTGGCCAGGAAGACACCGCCGCCGACGACCAGGAGCGCGGCGACCGCCGCCGAGATGATCACGGCGGGCTTGCCCTTGAAGGGACCGCCACCGCCGCCGGGGCCCGGGGGAACCGGGGCCCCGGGGTACTGCTGCTGCGGGTAGCCGTAACCGGGCTGCGGCTGCTGGCCGTAGGGACCCGGCTGCTGCGGCTGGCCGTAGGGTCCGGGCTGCTGGGCGTACGGACCGGGCTGCGGCGGCTGCTGGCCGTAGGGGCCGGGCTGCTGGCCGTACGGGCCCGGCTGCTGCGGCTTGTCGTAGGGGCCGGGCTGCTGCGGGTAGCCGTACCCCGGCTGGGTGGGCGGCGGGGTCTGCGGAGCGGCAGGCGGCTGGGCGGGCGGCGGCGGCGTCTGCGGCGGGCCCTGGGGCGGCTGCGGGACCCCGTGCGGCGGCTCCTGCGGAGCGCCGAAGCCTCCCTGCGGCGGTTGCTGGCTGGGCGGCTGGGTCATCAGCGCGTCCCCCTTCGTGCGGTCCGGTGCCCGTTCCGGACTCCCCCGCGATTCCGCCGGAGCGTCCGGCAGTCGGTCACGACCGCCTGAATTACCAGCGAAATGGAGCGAATCGGGCATGGATCCCGCAGTGTTACGTCAGTCGAGCGGGGCTTCTTTCTACCACCCGCCCCATGGCCGGATCCGGTTCGGTCCTCCCCTGTTCCCAAGGGAGGACCGCCCCGTAATGCCGCCGTTATGCCCACGGTCCGTCAGGTCCCGTAGGCCACCAGGCAGCGCGTCACCACTTCGTCCCCGTCACTGATGCCGCCGCCGATGCTCGTCAGCGCGAGGTAGCTGCGTCCGTTCACGTAGTCGATGCGTGGCTCGATGAAGCCGCGCTCCACCTTGGCGCCCGACGCCGGGTGCCGCAGCACCATGGACGGGGTGCCGCCGGTGGACGGGAGGGAGGCGATGCCGCCGCCCTCGCTCTTGCTCGCGGCGGCGTACAGCAGCACCTTGCCGCCCTCCGTCCGCAGCGGGGTGAGGGGGTGGCCGAGCGCGGACTTGGCCGTCCAGCGGGGCTTGCCGGTGGTCAGGTCGAAGGCGACGACCGTGTTCCTGGGGATGTCCTGGCTCTCGCCCTTCTCCCAGACGTTGCTGGTCGGCATGTAGAAGGTGGTCGCGTCCGCGGTCACTCCCACGCAGTCGTCGAGGTTGGTGGCGAGGCTGGCGAGCTCCACGCACCGGGGATGCACGAGGTCGTCCCCGCCGCCGGAGAGCTGGGTGCGGTAGGTGCCGTCGGCGTTGAGCACCAGGATGCCCCACTTGTCCGGCTGCTTCAGCGAGGCGACGATCAGGGGGCTGGTCGAGTAGACGTGCTCGACCTGCCAGTCCTTCTTGACCTTGTAGGACCACCGCAGCTTGCCGGTGGCGGGATCCCGCCGCTCCAGGCGGTACTCCTTGTAGTCGTCCTTGACCAGACAGCTGGTCGCGGCGATCCCCTCGGGTCCGCTGGCGAAGGCGTACGGCTGGCACGCGCCGGGCTGCTTGCCGAACAGCGGCTTGCCGTCGCCGACCCGGAAGGCGTCGGTCCTGCTGGTGCGGCCGACGGTCACGGTGGAGCCGTTGATGGACATCGCCAGGTCCGACAGCTCGTCCCAGACGCCCTTTCGGACGACCGCCTTGCGCCAGCCCGCCTTGCCCGTCCGCAGGTCGATCATCTGCAGGGTGTCGCAGGCAGCGCTGCTGCTGGTGTCGTGCAGGATGCCCAGGACGATCTTCCCGTCGGCGGTGGGCCGCGAGGGCGCCGCGCACATCCTGGTGGGCAGCCGGACGCTCCACTTGAGGGAGCCGTCACCGGCCGAGTAGCCGGAGACCGTGTGGTACATGGCCTTCGCGACGGTGTCGCCCACGAACCAGGGCCCGAAGACATCGGCGCCCCGGCCCGGCAGGTCCACGCCGACTTCCTGGAGCCACTGGACCTTCGCCTCACCGGGCTTGACCGCGGCGTTGATCTTCCGGGCCTCGGCGTCGGGGCCGAGCGTGGGGTTGTAGTCCGGCTTGACCTTGCTCCTGGTCGGCGACGGCGAGACGGTCGGCGGCGCACTCGTGTGGGTCGGACCGGCCTCGGGCTTGCCGCCCTTGTCCCCGCTCGTGAGGAACCAGATGCCCGCGCCGGCCAGCAGGACCACGGCGAGCGCGGCGCCCAGCACCTTGCGGGTCGTGCCCCGGAAGAACCCCCCGCCGCCCGGTCCGCCCGGCGGCGGCGCGGCGTACTGCGGCTGCGTCGGCTGCTGGTGCGGCGGGGCCGGGTAGCCGTAGCCCTGCGGCGGATAGCCGTAGCCCGGCTGCTGCCCGTAAGGGCCGGGCTGGGCAGGCGCGTTGTAGGGGCCGGGGGCGGGTGCGCCGTACGGGCCGGGGGCCTGGGCGGGCGGGTGGTACGGGCCGGGCCGCTGCTGCGGGGGCGGGCCGTACGGGCCGGCCGGCTGCGGCTGCGCGCCCGGCTGCTGAGGCACCCCTGGCTGCGCTCCCGGTTGCGGTTGCGTTGCCGGCGGCGGATCGTACGGTGCTCCGAACCCGCCCTGCGGCGGCTGCTGCTGTCCGGGCGGCTGGCTCATCGGCCCGTCCCCCTGTTCCGTTGTGACCTGTGGTGCGGCGCGGTCGAGCGCCGCACCGGGCAGGGCTTCTTTCTACCACCCGCCCCACAGGCCCCTTCAGCCACACCCGTTGCAGGGTTGCGCGGGCGAAGGCCGAACGGTCAGGCGTCCTCGGCCAGTTCGAGCCAGCGCATCTCCAGCACATCGCGCTCCGCGACGAGTTCACGCAGCTCGGCGTCCAGCTTCGCGACCTTCTCGAAGTCCGTGGCGTTCTCCGCGATCTGGGCGTGCAGCGAGGTCTCACGGGTCGACATCTTCTCCAGCTGCCGCTCGACCTTCTGCAGCTCCTTCTTGGCGGCGCGCGCGGCCTGCGGCGAGACCGCCGGGGCCGACGCGGCGGCCGGGGCGCCCGCCGAGGGCGCGGCGGCGGGCACGGCCGTCTCGGCCTGCCGCTGCCTGCGCTCCAGGTACTCGTCGATGCCGCGCGGCAGCATCCGCAGCGACTTGTCGCCGAGGAGCGCCATCACCCGGTCCGTGGTCCGCTCGATGAAGAACCGGTCGTGGGAGATCACGATCATCGACCCGGGCCAGCCGTCGAGCAGGTCCTCCAGCTGGGTCAGGGTCTCGATGTCGAGGTCGTTGGTGGGCTCGTCGAGGAAGAGGACGTTCGGCTCGTCCATCAGCAGCCGCAGGATCTGGAGCCGGCGCCGCTCACCGCCGGACAGGTCGCCGACCGGGGTCCACTGCTTCTCCTTGGAGAAGCCGAACTGCTCGCAGAGCTGGCCCGCGGTCATCTCCCGGCCCTTGCCGAGGTCCACCCGGTCGCGGACCTGCTGCACCGCCTCCAGCACCCGGAGGTTCGGGTTGAGCTCGGCGACCTCCTGGGAGAGGTAGGCGAGCCTGACGGTCTTGCCGACGACGATCTTCCCGGCCTCGGGCTGCGCGTCGCCCTGCGTACGGGCCGCCTCGGCCAGCGCCCGCAGCAGCGAGGTCTTGCCCGCGCCGTTGACCCCGACCAGACCGACCCGGTCGCCGGGGCCGAGCTGCCAGGTCAGATGGGTCAGCAGCGTCTTGGGACCGGCCTGGACGGTCACGTCCTCCAGGTCGAAGACGGTCTTGCCGAGCCGGGCGTTGGCGAACTTCATCAGCTCGCTGGTGTCGCGCGGCGGCGGCACGTCGGCGATCAGCTCGTTGGCCGCCTCGATGCGGTAGCGCGGCTTGGACGTACGGGCGGGGGCGCCGCGCCGCAGCCAGGCCAGCTCCTTGCGCATCAGGTTCTGCCGCTTGGACTCCTCGGTCGCGGCGATCCGCTCCCGCTCGGCCCGGGCGAAGACGTAGTCGCTGTAGCCGCCCTCGTACTCGTGGACCGTGCCGCGCTGGACGTCCCACATGCGGGTGCAGACCTGGTCGAGGAACCAGCGGTCGTGGGTGACGCAGACCAGCGCCGAGCGGCGGGCACGCAGATGGCCGGCCAGCCAGGAGATGCCCTCGACGTCGAGGTGGTTGGTCGGCTCGTCGAGGACGATCAGGTCCTGCTCGGCGATGAGCAGCTTCGCCAGCGCGATCCGGCGGCGCTCACCGCCGGAGAGGGGGGCGATGACCGTGTCGAGGCCGTGCTCGAAGCCGGGCAGCCCGAGGCCGCCGAACAGGCCGGTCAGCACGTCGCGGATCTTGGCGCTGCCCGCCCACTCGTGGTCGGCGAGATCCCCGATGACCTCGTGGCGGATGGTCGCCTTCGGGTCGAGGGAGTCGTGCTGGGTCAGGACGCCGAGACGCAGTCCGCCGTTGTGGGTGACACGGCCGGTGTCCGCGTCCTCCAGCTTGGCGAGCATCCGGATGAGGGTCGTCTTGCCGTCGCCGTTGCGGCCGACGACACCGATCCGGTCGCCCTCCGACACACCGAGGGACACACCGTCGAGCAGGGCACGGGTCCCGTAGACCTTGCTGACCTGCTCGACATTGACGAGGTTGACGGCCACGAACGCTCCAGCTCGAAGGAAAACTCTGACCTTCAGCGTAGTCGCCACGACGCGGCCCTCAGCACGGTCACCCCCGTGGGGTACCTTGCCCGGAATGATCAAGGCCCGGGGGCGGGCCGGGGGTATCGGGGCGGGGGCACAGGGGTGGGGAACGTCATGACAGGTCGTCGTACGGTGCGCGGGCCGGTGCCCGTGCTGCTGGCCGCGCTCGCGCTGGCCGGCTGCTCGTCCGGGTCCGGCGGGGACGGCACGGAGGCGGCGAGGGCGACCGGGAGCGCCGAGGCGGGGAGCGGCGCGAAGACGGCCGCGAAGGGCGGCGCCGTCGGCGGGGCCGGCTCCGGGTGCGAGCTGCCCGTGGTCTTCGACCTCGCGGAGCACTGGAGGGCGGAGGCCGTCGAGCCGGTCGGCCCGGACTCGGAGCCGGCCGGGCCGGCCGAGCTGTCCGAGCTGTCCACCCAGGGCCCGGTGAGCATGGTCTGCGAGATCGACGCCAAGCCCGCGGGGCACCTCGGCTTCCTGCGGGTGTGGCAGGGCGGGGCGGGGGCCGGTACGCCGCGCCGGGCGCTGGAGGGGTTCGTGAAGGCCGACGAGAACGCCTCGAAGGTCACGTACACGCAGGCCGCGGACGGGAAACCGGCGGTGACCGAGGTCTCCTACACGCTCCACAGCAAGCTGATGGACGAGTCCCGCCCGGCCCGCGCCTTCGCCGTCGCCACCCCTCGGGGGCCGGTCGTGGTGCACCTCGGCGGGCTGGACGCGCAGGAGCACAGGGCGATGCTCCCGGCGTACGAGCTGGCGAAGCGCACCGTCCGCCTCCGCTGACCGGCCGCCCCGGTCAGCGGAGCGTGGCGCCCGGTGCCGGGGACACCGCCGTGCGGGCGGTGCGGCAGGTGCCCGAGGCGGTCAGGGCGTCGGCGACCTTGCGGGCCGACGCCTCGTCCTCGGTGAGGAAGGCGGTGGTCGGCCCGGAGCCCGAGACCAGTGCGGCCAGGGCTCCCGCGCCGGTGCCCGCCGCGAGGGTGTCCGCCAGCGAGGGGCGCAGCGAGAGCGCCGGGGCCTGGAGGTCGTTGCTCAGCGCGCCGGCCAGGGCCTGTGCGTCGCCGGTGCGCAGCGCGTCCAGGAGGCGTTCGGACGCGACGGGCCCGGGGACCCGGGTCCCGGCCGTGAGCCGGTCGAACTCGCCGTAGACGGCCGGGGTGGACAGGCCGCCGTCGGCGACCGCGAACACCCAGTGGAAGGTGCCGCCGACCTCGACCGGGGTCAGCCGCTCGCCGCGCCCGGTGCCGAGGGCCGCGCCGCCGACCAGGCTGAACGGGACGTCGCTGCCCAGCTCGGCGCAGATGCCGAGCAGTTCCTCGCGGCTCGCGCCGGTCGACCAGAGCGCGTCGCAGGCCAGCAGGGCGCCGGCCCCGTCCGCGCTGCCGCCGGCCATGCCGCCGGCGACGGGGATGTCCTTGTCGATGTGGAGGTGGACATCGGGGGCGATGCCGTACCGCGCGGCCAGGGCGAGCGCGGCGCGGGCCGCCAGGTTGGAGGCGTCCAGCGGGACCTGGGCCGCGTCCGGCCCGGAGCAGGTGATCCGCAGCCCGTCGGCGGGGGTGACGGTGACCTCGTCGTACAGGCCGACGGCGAGGAAGACGTTGGCGAGGTCGTGGAAGCCGTCGGGGCGGGCGGCGCCGACCGCGAGCTGGACGTTGACCTTGGCCGGGACCCGGACGGTGACGCTCACGCGGCGCTCCCGGCGGGCTTGTGCTCGGCGGGCCTGTGCTCGGCGATGGCGGCGAACTCCTCGACGGTGAGTGCCTCGCCGCGGGCCTGCGGGGAGACTCCGGCGGCGACGAGCGCGGCCTCGGCGGCGGGCGCGGAGCCCGCCCAGCCGGCCAGGGCCGCCCGCAGCGTCTTGCGGCGCTGGGCGAAGGCGGCGTCGACGACCGCGAAGACCTCGGCCTTGCTCGCGGTGGTCGCCACGGGCGCGCTGCGGCGGACCAGCGAGACGAGCCCGGAGTCCACGTTGGGCGCGGGCCAGAAGACCTTGCGGCCGATGGAGCCGGCGCGCTTGACGTCGGTGTACCAGTTGGCCTTGACGGAGGGCACGCCGTAGACCTTGTTGCCCGGCCGGGCGGCCAGCCGGTCGGCGACCTCGGCCTGCACCATGACGAGGGTGCGCTCGATGCTCGGGAAGCGGTCGAGCATGGTGAGCAGGACGGGCACGGCGACGTTGTACGGAAGGTTGGCGACCAGCGCGGTGGGCGGCGGGCCCGGCAGTTCCCTTACGAGCATCGCGTCGGAGTGGACCAGCGCGAACCGGTCGGCGCGCTCCGGCATCCGCGCGGCGACGGTGGCCGGCAGGGCGCCCGCGAGCACGTCGTCGATCTCGACGGCGACGACCCGGTCGGCCGCCTCGAGCAGCGCCAGGGTCAGCGAGCCGAGCCCGGGACCGATCTCGACCACCACGTCCTGCGGCCGTACCTCCGCCGTCCGCACGATCCGGCGGACCGTGTTGGCGTCGATGACGAAGTTCTGGCCGCGCTGCTTGGTGGGGCGTACGCCCAGCGTCGCGGCCAGCTCGCGGATGTCTGCGGGGCCCAGGAGGGCGTCGGGCTCTGTGGTGCTCACCCGTTAAGCGTAAGGGCTGTGCCGTGGTCCCCCGTGGATCAGCGCGCGGCGTCACGGGGGCCCGTGCCCGCCTTCACGACCCGGCTGACCGGTTCCCGTACCACCTCGGCGGCCAGCACCCTGGGGGCCTGGCGGACGCCGTTGACGGTGCGCACGGCGTACAGCACCCGGCACGCGCCGTCCCGCCCCTCGCGCTCGACCCGCTCGGTCCCGGCGGCCAGCGCGGCGTCCCCGGAGCGTTCCACGGTGTACGGCAGCGGCTCCTCGCGCACCAGGCGGGTGGTCGTGATGCGGAGCACCGAGAGCGTCTGGCCCTCGCGCGGGAAGTTCTCCGGGTCGACCGAGGTGGTGTCCTCGCCGCGCAGGGTGACTCCGGCGCGGGCGACGGCCTCGCGGACGGTCGCGGCGTTGGTGCGGACGGTGTGCTCGCGGCCGTCGGCCATCACGGTCACGGTGCGCTCGGTGCGCACGTCCAGGGCGAGTCCGGTGCGGCCGATCGGCGCGGCCCGCGAGACGGAGAGGTACGCCCCGTCGGCCCGCACCCCGAGCCGGCGCAGCGCGGCGCCGACGGTGTGCTCGGAGGTCCAGACCCGGCGCCGCACCCCGTCGAGCGTGAGCGTGACCGGGCGGCTGCTGCGGACGGTGACCCGGTCGCCGTGGCCGAGCGCGCGGTCCGGGGCCGGGGTGACCGTCGCGGGCCCGTCGGCGTCGATGCCCTGTTCGGCGAGGAGTTCACCGACGTCGTCCGCGAAGGTGTGCAGGGTGCGCGCCTCCCCGTCGATGTCCAGCACCACGGCCTTGTCGTCGGCGACGAACGCGGTGGTGCCGCCCGCCAGGAACGCGACGACGAGGGCCTGCGGGACCAGCCGGCGCAGGTTCTCGGGGCGCACGGGCACCCGTCGGCGCCGTGCGGCCCGCCGCGCCCCGGCCCGGCCGCCGGGGGCGGGCACGGTGAGCGCGGCGAGCGTGGCGGCCCGGTCGGCGGGTCCCGGCGCCGGGAGGTCCACGGCGGTCGGCGGGTGCAGCGGGCGGGCGCCGAGCGTCAGCGCCTCGTGCGGCGGTACGGGGGACGGTGCCGGGACGGCGGCGGGGGCGGCGGCGACCGCCGTGCGGCCCCTGCCGCGTACCGCGCGGTGACTGCCCTGCGAATTGCTCACGACGCTCCAGAAGGTCCGTACCGGCCGGCTCGCTCTTGGCGCCCGGGACAATAGCGGAGCCTGCCGTCACTCTCCAAAGCGGTATGACTACCGAGCGTCGCCCCGGATGGTCACGGGCGGTCGGCAGCGGCGGTCAGTAGTCGAACGCGCACGCGGTGTTGTCGGCGACCGCCGAGGCCAGGGTGTCCTCGTCGACGCCCTTCACCGCCGCCATGGCGCGCAGCGTGACCGGGATCAGATAAGGGGCGTTGGGCCGTCCCCGGTAGGGGGCGGGGGTCAGGAACGGCGCGTCCGTCTCGACCAGCACCAGCTCCATGGGCGCGACGGCCAGCGCGTCGCGCAGCGGCTGGGCGTTCTTGAACGTCATGTTGCCCGCGAAGGACATGAAGTACCCGGCCTCCGCGCAGGTCCTGGCCATGTCGGCGTCGCCCGAGTAGCAGTGGAAGACGGTCCGCTCGGGTGCGCCCGCGTCCGCGAGGATGCGCAGCACGTCCGCGTGCGCCTCGCGGTCGTGGATGACGAGCGCCTTGCCGTGCCGCTTGGCGATCTCGATGTGGGCCCGGAAGGACTCCTCCTGGGCGGCCACGCCCTCGGGCCCGGTGCGGAAGTAGTCGAGCCCCGTCTCGCCGACGCCGCGTACGTGCTCCAGCGCGGCCAGCGCGTCGATCTCCGCGAGCGCCTCGTGGAGCGCGGCCGTGCCGCCCCCCTCGCGCGCCCCCTGCCGCGACCGGCCTCCCCCGGAGGTGCCCCCTGGGTCCCCGAGCACGATGCGAGGCGCCTCGTTGGGGTGGAGGGCCACGGCCGCGTGCACCTGCGGGTGCGCGGCGGCGGTCTCGGCGGCCCAGCGGGAGCCCTGCACATCGCACCCGACCTGGATCACGGTCGTCACGTTCACCGCGGCGGCCCTGGCGAGGCCCTCCTCCACGGTGCCGTCTTGCATGTCCAGGTGGGTGTGCGAGTCGGCGACCGGCACCCGGAGGGGTTCCGGCAGCGGCGGGGGTTCGGTACGGCTCATGGCCACGATCGTACGAGGACCGCAGCCGGGGCCCTACCTGCGGAAGGGGTGCAGCAGGTCGGACAGGTGCCAGTGGCGCTCCTCGCCCGCCGGGGCGGCGGTCGCGGCCACGGGCTCGCGCGCCTCGGACTCGTCGGCGGGGCGGCGGTTCTGGAGCAGCTGCTGCACCGTCGAGACCCGGCCGGCCCGCATGATCCGTACGACGTGGCCGCCGCAGTTGGTGCAGGTCGGGGTGGAAAGGGGTGAGGGCACCCGTTCGCCGTCCGCCTTGTAGACCACGAATGCGTTGTTGGAGGCGTCGACGTGGTGCTCTATTTCGTAGGCCTGTTCCCAGCCGTATCCGCACCTCATGCAAGCGAAGGCATACGCCTCGTGGACGGTGGCTGCTGCGATCTCGCTCATGCCTGCTCCTCTTGTCCGCCGGACAAGCACTCCGGAGAATGCGTCCTGGATCCAGTGGACGCCTTTACCGGCGGGAGCGCACCGTGCCCTGTCGAGTGTTGATGCGGTCTTGGCCCGGTTGTGGCAAAAGGGGCCGGTACGCGGCTCGCGCTTTGCCTTTCACGATAGTCCTTTGCCGTCTCCTGGGCCGGTCCGAGCAGCATTCTTTGCTGCGACGACCGCGTCGAACACCTCGCGTTTGGGCAGGCCCGCGGCGGCGGCCACGGCCGCGATCGCCTCCTTGCGCCGCTCCCCCGCCTCCTCGCGCACCCGCACCCTGCGCACCAGCTCCTCGGCGTCCAGTTCCTCCGCCCCGGACTCCGGCGCGCCCTCGACGACGACGGTGATCTCGCCCCGTACGCCCTCGGCCGCCCAGAGTGCGAGGTCGCCCAGCGGGCCGCGCTTGACTTCCTCGTACGTCTTGGTCAGCTCCCGGCAGACGGCGGCCCGCCGGTCGGCGCCGAAGACCTCGGCCATCGCGGCGAGCGTGTCGTCGAGGCGGTGCGGGGCCTCGAAGAAGACCATCGTGCGGCGCTCCCCCTCGACCTCGCGCAGCTTGCCCAGGCGCTCCCCGGCCTTGCGCGGCAGGAAGCCCTCGAAGCAGAAGCGGTCCACCGGCAGCGCGGACAGGGCGAGCGCGGTGAGCACGGCGGAGGGGCCGGGCACCGCGGTGACCTTGATGTCCTTCTCCACGGCGGCGGCGACCAGCCGGTAGCCGGGGTCGGAGACGGACGGCATCCCCGCGTCCGTGACCAGCAGCACCCGGGCCCCGCCCACCAGCGCCTCGACGAGTTCGGGCGTACGGGCGGACTCGTTGCCCTCGAAGTAGGAGACGACACGCCCCGTGGTGTGGATGCCCAGCGCCTGGGTCAGCCGGCGCAGCCGGCGGGTGTCCTCGGCGGCGACGACGTCGGCCGTCTCCAGTTCGGCGGCGAGGCGTGGCGGGGCGTCCGCCACATCGCCGATGGGGGTCCCTGCGAGTACCAGCGTTCCAGTCGTTCCAGTCACAACGTCCATCCTCCCAGCACGGGCGGCGCCGCTCGCACAGATGCGTTCCCTACGATGGCGCGGTGACGAGTACAGCGCCCGAAGCCCGGCAGGGCCAAGACGCCGGGGAACAGCACGGCCCGGAGCCGACTTCCTGGCAGCAGCGGCTGCGCCGCTTCGGCCATTCCCCGCGCCCCGGAATCGGGCTGCGGGAGCGGCTGATCCCTCCGTACATCCGCCCCGGGAGCCAGTTGTGGGCGGTGCTCGGTGTGCCCCCGCTGCTCGCGGACCGGCTGGTGCGCTGGTCGGCGTGGGGCGGCCCGCTGCTGGTGGCGCTGGTCGCGGGGGTGCTGCGGTTCTGGAACCTGGGCAGCCCGCACGCGGTGATATTCGACGAGACGTATTACGCGAAGGACTCCTGGGCGCTGATCAACCAGGGGTACGAGGGCTCGTGGCCCAAGGACGTCGACAAGCTGATCCTGAACGATCCCTCGCAGGTGAAGATCCCGACGGACCCCGGCTATGTGGTGCATCCGCCCGTCGGCAAGTGGATCATCGGCATCGGTGAGCAGATCTTCGGATTCACGCCGTTCGGCTGGCGGTTCATGGTCGCGGTGCTCGGCACGCTGTCGGTGCTGATGCTGTGCCGGATCGGCCGAAGGCTGTTCCGCTCGACGTTCCTGGGCTGTCTGGCGGGCGCACTGCTCGCCGTGGACGGGCTGCACTTCGTGATGAGCCGCACCGCGCTGCTCGACCTGGTGCTGATGTTCTTCGTGCTGGCCGCCTTCGGCTGTCTGCTGATCGACCGCGACTGGGCCAGGCGCAGGCTCGCGGCCGCGCTGCCGGCCGACGAGGACGGGGTGCTGCGCCCGGACACCGGGGTCGCGGAGGGGCTGCGGCTCGGTTGGCGGCCCTGGCGGATCGCGGCCGGTATCTCGCTCGGCCTGGCCTTCGCCACCAAGTGGAACGGGCTGTACATCATGGTCGCGTTCGGCCTGATGACGGTGTTGTGGGACGCGGGCGCCCGCCGGACCGCGGGCGCGGTGCGGCCGTACACGGCGGTCCTGAAGCGGGACCTGGTGCCGGCGTTCGTCTCCACGGTGCCGGTCGCGATCCTCACGTACCTCGCGTCCTGGACCGGCTGGATCGTCCGCAACGACCCGGACCGGCACGGCTACTACCGGGACTGGGCGGCGACCGACGGCAGGGGCGGCAGCTGGACCTGGCTGCCGGACTGGCTGCGCAGCCTGTGGCACTACGAGAACCAGGTCTACGAGTTCCATGTGAACCTGACGTCCGGTCACACCTACCAGTCCAATCCCTGGAGCTGGATCGTGCTGGGCCGGCCCGTCTCGTACTTCTACGAGGAGCAGAACGGCTGCGCCGCCTCCTCCACCGGCAAGTGCGCCCGCGAGGTGCTGGCGCTCGGCACCCCGCTGCTGTGGTGGGCCGCGTGCTTCGCCCTGCTGTACGTGCTGTGGCGATGGATCTTCCGGCGCGACTGGCGGGCGGGCGCGATCGCCTGCGGGGTGGCCGCGGGCTGGGTGCCGTGGTTCCTGTACCAGGAACGCACCATTTTCCTTTTCTACGCGGTCGTGTTCGTGCCGTTCCTGTGTCTGGCGGTGGCGATGATGATCGGCGCCCTGCTGGGTCCGGCGGCGGGCACCGGGGCGGCCCATGAATTGGGTCTGGCGAAGAGTGATCCCTCGGGTGAACGGCGCCGGACCCTGGGGGCCGTCGCGGCCGGTGTTCTGGTCCTGTTGATTGTCTGGAATTTCATCTATTTCTGGCCGCTGTATACGGGAACACCGATTCCTGAGGATTCCTGGCGAGATCGGATGTGGCTGGATACCTGGATTTGACCGCCCTCTTCGGATACCCCCGGATCGCATTCCGAAAACAACCGGTCCCCCTGCCACTACCGTCCCGTAAAGTGCCGGGCACAGCCCCCTTGAACACGTTCAAGGGGGCCTCCTGGGGAGGGGGACCGCAGATGCGCAGTGGAGTGAAGGTCGGTGTGATCGGCGGGGTGTTCGCGGTCGTGGTCGGCGGGGTCGGCTACGGGGCGTACAACATCCTGGACGGTCTGGGAGACAGCGGGGTCGGGGGCGGGGACACCAAGTCCGCCTCGGAAGAGGTGAAGACGGGACCGGTCACCGAACAGGAGATCGCCGACACGTCGAAGAAGTTCCTCGCCGCGTGGGCGAAGGGCGACGCGGAGGTCGCGGCGACGCTCACCAACAACAAGGCCGAGGCCGGACCGGCCCTGACCGGCTACAGCGACACGGTCCATGTCACCAAGGCCGTGATCACCCCGGGCCCGGCGACCGGGTCGACGGTTCCGTACACCGTGAAGGCGACCGTCTCCTACAAGGGGAAGTCGAAGCCCTGGTCGTACGCGTCGGAGCTGACCGTGGTCCGGGGTCTGACCACCGGTCACGCGCTCGTCGACTGGAAGCCCTCCGTCATCCACCCGGATCTGGCCAAGGGCGAGTCGCTGGAGACGGGCGAGGCCTCGACCGCGGCGATCGAGGCGGTCGACCGCAACGGCCAGGTGCTCAGCAAGGAGAAGTACCCGTCCCTGGGCGTCGTCCTGGACGAGCTGCGCAAGAAGTACGGCGGCAAGGCCGGCGGCACCGCGGGCATCGAGACCTGGATCAACAGCGCGAACGCGGACGGCGCGGACAAGACCCTGCTGACCCTGGTCAAGGGCAGGCCGGGCAGGCTGCAGACCACGCTGGACGCCAAGGTGCAGGCGGCGGCCGAGCGGGGCGTGAAGAAGTACGCGCAGTCGTCCGTGGTGGCCGTCGAGCCGTCGACCGGCGCGATCCGGGCCCTTGCCAACAACCGCGACGACGCCTTCGACGCGGCCCGGTGGGCGAAGGTGGCCCCCGGCTCGACGATGAAGATCGTGACGGCCGCGATGATCATCCAGAACGGTCTGGGCAGCGCGGACTCACCGGTCGAGTGCCCGTCCACGGTGCCGTGGGAGGGCGTGACCTTCCACAACCTCGACGACTTCTCGATGAACGACAACCCCACACTGAAGCGGGCCTTCGCCCGGTCCTGCAACACCGCCTTCATCAAGCCGGTCCTGCCGCTGAAGGACAAGCGGGACACCGCTCTGGGCAACGAGGCCAAGCAGTACTTCGGCATCGGTCTCAACTGGCAGACCGGCATCACGACCTCGGACGGCAACGTGCCCGAGTCCGCCGGCGCCGAGACGGCCGCCTCGTTCATCGGCCAGGGCAAGATACAGATGAACCCGCTGAACATGGCCTCCATCACCGCCACCGCCGTCAACGGCCGGTTCCGGCAGCCCTACATCGTCCCGCAGAGCCTGGACAACCGGACCTTCGCCCAGGCGAGCCCGCTGCCGCCGGGGGTGTCGGGCCAGCTGAAGGAGATGCTGAACTACACCGCCACCGCCCCGGAGGGCACCGGCACCCGGGCCATGGCGGGCGTGGGCCCCTACAAGGGCGCCAAGACCGGCTCCGCCGAGATCGACGGACACGCCACATCCGACAGCTGGTTCACCGGATTCAGCAACGACCTGGCGGCAGCGGCCCTGGTCCAGTCCGGCGGCCACGGCGGGGACGCCGCGGGCCCGGTCGTCGCGGAGGTGCTGCGCGCGGGGCCGTGACGGGCGCCCCCGGGAACCCGGTCGCACGCCCCGGACCTCGGCCGATAGCGTGCGGGACATGAGCACTTTTGACACCGGCGCCCCCACGGGCAACGACACGTCAGCCGCCCACCCCCGATTCGCCGAGGCCCTGCGCGAGCTCGGTCTCGACGTCGAGATCCGCCGCTTCCCGGAGGCCACCCGGACCGCGGCCGAGGCCGCCGCCGCCCTCGGCTGCGAGCTCGGCGAGATCGTCAAGTCGCTGATCTTCGAGGCCGACGGGGTGCCCGTCCTGGTCCTGATGGACGGCGCCTCGCGCGTCGACACCGAGCGCGTACGGCAGGAGCTGGGCGCGGCGAAGGTGCGGCGGCCGGGCGCGGACGTGGTCCGGGAGGCCACGGGGTACGCGATCGGCGGGGTACCGCCCTTCGGGCACCGCACGAGGACCCGGGTACTGGCCGACCGGGGGCTGCTCGCGCACGACGTGGTGTGGGCGGCGGCCGGCACCCCGTACACGGTCTTCCCGCTCGACCCGGGGTCGCTGATCGGCCACGCGGGCGGCACGGTGGTGGACGTCCGCGAGCAGACCACGTGACCCCGCTGGTCGCCATGGCCGTCCTGACCGCGGCCTTCACCCACGCGGGCTGGAACGCGATCGCCCACGCGATCAAGGACCAGCTCGTCTCGTTCACCCTGATCTCCGGCGGCGGTCTGCTGATCGGCGCGGCCGCCGCCCTCTTCGTGCCCTTCCCGGCGGCGGACGCCTGGCCGTATCTGTTCGTGTCCGCCGCCCTGCACGTGGCGTACATGCTGCTGCTGATGCGCTCGTTCACGCTGGGCGACTTCGGCCAGATGTATCCGATCGCGCGCGGCACCGCCCCGCTCGTGGTGACCGTCCTGGCCGCCGTCTTCGTGGGCGAGGTCCCGGACGGCTGGGCGACGGCGGGCGTCGCGGTCGCCTCCGCCGGGCTCGTCGGGCTGGCCCTGTGGGGCATCAGGGGCGCCGGGAAGCGCCCGCAGTGGCCCGCCATTCTGGCCGCGCTCGCCACGGGTCTGGCCATCGCGGGCTACACGACGGTCGACGGCGTCGGGGTCCGCGCCTCCGGCAGTTCGCTCGGCTACATCGCCTGGCTGATGATCCTGGAGGGCGTCGCCATCCCCCTCTACGCCCTGCACCGCCGCCGCACCGCGCTCCCGGCCCAGCTCCGCCCGTACGCGGTGCGCGGCCTGCTCGGCGCGGCCCTGTCGGTGACGGCGTACGGACTCGTCCTGTGGGCCCAGACGCGGGCGGCGCTGGCCCCGGTCGCCGCGCTCCGCGAGTCCTCGATCATCGTCGGCGCGGCCATCGGCACGGTGTTCTTCAAGGAGCGGTTCGGCGCCCCGCGCATCGCCGCCGCCGGTCTCATGGTGGTGGGGATCGGCTTGATGCTGCATACGAGTTGAGTCGCCCACTCAGCCGTACACGCCAACTCCTCGCAGGTCACCGGCCCTTACCGGTGGGAGCCCGCGGCGCGCGGCCAACACCGCGCGACGCGGGCTTCGTTCACGAACTATTGACACGCTCTTGTCAGGAGCGGAACACTCCGGGAACGGGAGAGCGCTCTCCCACTCCATGCATTCCCCCACCACGCAGGAGGAGGTCTCCATGCCACGGAGGTCGAGAACCCTCACCGGACTGCTCTTGTTCACCTCGCTGTCCCTGACCACGGCAGGGATCGCCGGCATCGCGGCGACGGCGAACGCGTCCCCCGAGGCGCCCGCCCGGGCATCGGGCACGCACGCACAGCACGCCGCCTACTCCATGCCGGGCATGCCCGGCATGGCCGACTCCACCCAGGCGTCGGGCGACGACCCGGACGGCGACGGCTATATCATGGCCGACCCGCCGGTCACCGGGGTCACCCCCTCGACGCAGGTCCCGCCGCAGGCGTACTTCCACGAGTTCCAGGCCAAGTGCGCCCCCACGCACACCGCCCCCGACGACCCGATCGTCTACCCGGGCCAGCCCGGCAAGTCCCACGACCACACATTCATGGGCAACACGACGACCGACGCGTACACCACCACCGCCTCGCTGGAGTCGGGCGACACCACGTGCCTCGCGCCGGGCGACAAGTCGGGCTACTGGATGCCGAGCCTGTTCAACGGGGAGCAGAAGGTCCTCCCCGAGGGCGTCCAGACCATCTACTACAAGTCGGGCGTCACCGACTACACCAGCGTCCGCCCCTTCCCCAAGGGCCTGCGGTACGTCGTCGGCAGCCCGATGCAGAGCGAGGAGGAGTTCAAGAACCTCAAGGGCACCGTCGAGGGCTGGGAGTGCGGCGACAGCTTCAAGAACTACGACTTCCCGGCGACCTGCCCCGACCGCCAGGACGTGCAGCTCAACCTGCGCCTCCAGGCCCCCAGCTGCTGGGACGGCATCCACCTGGACACGCCGGACCACAAGAGCCACATGGCCTACCCCGTGGCCTCGGGCAACAACTACAACGCCTGCCCGGCGGACCACCCGGTGGCGCTGCCGATGATCGAGTTCAAGATGGCCTGGCCGGTCAACGGTGACATGTCGCAGGTGAAGCTGGCGAGCGGTGCCGGCTTCTCGTTCCACTACGACTTCATGAACGGCTGGGACGCCGCCACGCTCGACGCGATGGTCACCCACTGCGTCAAGGGCGGTCTGCAGTGCGACCCGCACGGCTACGACGAGAACCACCCCGACAAGGGCGCGGTGCTCGACGAGAACTACGAACTGCCGTAGCCCGCACGGCCCGTAGCACCACCCCACATCCGGGGCCTTTTTTCGGCCCCTGACGGAGAGCGCTCTCCAAGATCACCCGAGCCTCGCGGATCACGCAGCCCCCGCCCTCCCCACCCCTCCCCCCACTCGCAAGGAGAGTGACATGCACCATCCCCCCACCCGTACGGCGAAACGCCTCATGGCTCCGCTCGCGGCGTCGGCCCTGCTGGCGGGCGCGCTGGTCGCCTTCCAGGCACCCGCCGCCCAGGCGGCCGGAAGCGTCGTCAAGGTCACCGGTTCCCAGGGGAACTGGCAGCTGACCGTGGACGGTGCGCCGTATACGGTCAAGGGTCTGACCTGGGGCCCCTCGGTCGCCGACGCGGAACGGTACATGCCCGACGTGAAGTCCATGGGCGTCAACACCATCCGTACCTGGGGCACCGACGCCACCAGCAAGCCGCTGTTCGACACGGCGGCTGCCAACGGCGTCAAGGTGATCGCCGGCTTCTGGCTCCAGCCGGGCGGCGGCCCCGGGAGCGGCGGCTGCGTGAACTACCTGACGGACACCCAGTACAAGAACGACATGCTCGCCGAGTTCCCCAAGTGGGTCGACACCTACAAGGACAACCCCGGTGTCCTGATGTGGAACGTCGGCAACGAGTCGACGCTCGGCCTCCAGAACTGCTACGGCGGTGACGAACTGGAGGCCCAGCGCAACGCGTACACCACCTTCGTCAACGACATCGCCAAGAAGATCCACGAGGTCGACCCGAACCACCCGGTCACCTCCACGGACGCCTGGACCGGGGCCTGGCCGTACTACAAGAAGAACGCGCCCGACCTCGACCTGTACGCCGTCAACGCCTACAACGCGGTCTGCAACATCAAGTCCGACTGGGAGCAGGGCGGTTACGACAAGCCCTACATCGTCACCGAGACGGGCCCGGCCGGTGAGTGGGAGGTCGACGACGACGCCAACGGCGTCCCGACCGAGCCGACCGACGTCGCCAAGGGCGAGGGCTACACCAAGGCGTGGGACTGCGTCACCGGCCACACCGGGGTGGCGCTCGGCGCCACGATGTTCCACTACGGCGTCGAGGACGACTTCGGCGGCGTCTGGTTCAACCTGCTGCCGGGCGGCCAGAAGCGGCTCGCGTACTACGCCGTGAAGAAGGCGTACGGCGCGGACACCTCGGGCGACAACACCCCGCCGGTGATCACGGACATGACGGTGGACGACGCGACCACCGGCGTACCGACCGGCGGCGACGTGCGCATCAGCACCCGCACCAGCGACCCGGACGGTGACGCGATCACCTACCAGGTGCTGTTCAGCAGCAACTACATCGACCAGAACAAGGCGCTCGTCCCGGCCGAGACCAAGGACAACGGCGACGGCACGCTGACCGCGAAGGCACCGAGCAGGACCGGCGTCTACAAGGTCTATGTGAAGGCCACGGACGGCAAGGGCAACGAGGGCATCGAGACCAAGTCCCTCAAGGTGATCCCGCCGAAGGTGGACGGGACGAACGTGTCCCAGGGCAAGGCGGCCACGGCCTCCTCGTTCCAGACCGACCCGACGGGCGGCTGCCCGTGCGGTGCGGACAACGCGGTGGACGGCAAGTTCGACACCCGCTGGGCCAGTGACTGGAGCGACCCGCAGTGGCTCCAGGTCGACCTGGGCGCCTCCACGACCTTCAAGCACGTACAGCTCGCCTGGGACCCGGCGTACGCCAAGGCGTACGAGATCCAGACCTCCGAGGACGGGCAGAACTGGACCACCGTGACCTCGGTGACGGACGGCAACGGCGACATCGACGACCTCGACGTCAACGGCACCGGCCGCTACGTCCGGATCAACGGCACCGCGCGCGGCTCCGGTTACGGCTACTCGCTCTACGAGTTCGGCGTCTACAGCTGACAGGAGACCGGCGCTCATGATGATCACTCACCTCGACCGGGCCAGGCCCTATGTGCTCAGCCTGTTCCGCATCGTCATCGGGTTGCTGTTCACCTGCCACGGGATCGCCTCGGTCTTCGGCACCCTGGGCCGTGAGGCCCTGCCGGCCGGCACCTGGCCCGGCTGGTACGCGGCGGTCATCCAACTGGCCGGCGGCGTCCTGGTGGCGCTCGGCCTCGGTACGCGCACGGCCGCGTTCGTGGGCTCCGGCTCCATGGCGTTCGCGTACTTCGACGTCCATCAGCGGGTGGGCCTGCTGCCGATCGAGAACGGCGGCGAGGCCGCGGTCTTCTTCTGCTGGACGCTGCTGCTCCTCGTCTTCTCGGGTCCGGGCGTCCTGGCCGCGGACCGGCTGCTGACCTCCCGCGGGGCCGCCCGCGGGGACACGGGGACGCGGCGGGAGCGGCAGCACCTGGGCGTACCCGTTTGAGGGGACGGGTACCCGCGCACCGGCCTCCCGGAACTGCCTCCGGGAGGCCGGTGCCGTGCTGTGCGCGGCAGGGGACCTCAGCGGGTGCCGGCCGCCGGGCCGGCGAACAGATAGGTCTGGCGCTGCACGACGTGGCCGGGCTGGTCGTCCGGGTCGAGGTTGACCTCCAGGAGGCGGCCGTCGGACGGCGACACGATCCAGTTCGGCCGGAGGGCCGCGGTCGCGCCGATCTTCCAGCCGCCCTTGTCCCGCTCGCCCGCGACCCGGGCCGGCTCCCAGCCCCAGTCCTCCCTGTTGCTCTCGGTGGGACGGGCCGCCCACTTCCAGGAGATCCGGGTGCCGGAGCGGCCGTTGCCGTCCTTCACACCCTCCGTCACCGTGGCTCCGGGCGTCTTCGCCAGGACGCGGAAGAGCGCGGAGCGCAGCCTCGGCGACAGGGGCGCGTCGGTCAGCAGCTGGCCGGCCTGCTGGACGGTCTGCTCGGCGGCGTCGTCCGGCCCCTCGGCCCCGGCGGACAGGGCGCGGCGCAGCGCGTCCGGCTCGGTGGGCAGACCGACGAGGCCGTCCCAGGTCACCGCGGTCCTGCCGACGGGCCAACCGGTGCCCCCCGGATTCCTCTTGGTGACGGTGCGGCCGTCCGCGGTCCGGACGACGACCGCGTCCCGGCCCAGGAAGATGTCGTCGGTGTGGGCCTTCCGGCCCTCCGCCCACGTCTTCACGGTGGTCCTCCAGTACGGGGCGGTGCCGGTGCTCCCCGCCGCCGCCCGGTCCGCCATCGCGCCGAACACCTCGGCCGCCGAGGCGCTGGCGGCGGGTCCGCCGCCGAGACCGGTGGCCGGGAGGATCGCGGCGCCCGCCGCCACCGCCGCGACGGCGGCGGCGGCGAGGGCGAACACCCGGCGCCGGCCGAAGCGGGGCCGCACCCTTGCGGGCGCGGGCGCGGCGGCCCCCTCGGTGTCGGCGGCGATGGCCCCGAGGACGAGGGAGTGGGCCCGCGCCAGGACGGCGGGGTCGAGCGGTTCGGTCCGGCCCGCGCGTGCGAGGGCGGCGGCGCCGGGGAAGTCGAGCAGGCCGGTGTGCGCGTCGTCGTGCGTCATGCGAAGTCTCCCGTGAGGGTCGTACGGGCGGGGCCGGTCAATCCGTCGCGCAGCCGGGCGCGGGCCCGGTGCAGTCGGGAGCGGGCGGTGCCCGCGGGTATCCCGACGGCGGCGGCCGCCTCGGCCGGGGTCAGCTGTTCCCAGGCGACCAGGAGCAGCAGCTCCCGTTCCGCCTCGGGCAGTGCGGCGAGCACGCTGCGCAGCCGCGGGCCCACGGCGGCGGCGTCGAGCCGCTGGTCGACGGCCTGCCAGGGGTCGCCCACGACGGCGTCGGCGGGCGCCTGCGGGCGGCCGGCGGCGCGGGCGGCGGTCTGCCGGTGCCGGGCCAGGACGTTCCTGGCGACGCCGAACAGCCAGCCCCTGGCGGAGCCGCGTGCCGCGTCGAAGGCGCCCCGGTGGGCGTAGGCCTGGAGCCACACCTCGGAGAGCAGGTCGTCGGCGGCCGAGGGCGCCCGGCGTACGAGATAGCCGTGCAGGGCGGCGGAGTGCCGGGCGACCAGGGGTTCGAAGGCGGTCGGCTCACGGGCGGAGCGCGTGAGCAGGTCCTCGTCCGGATCCATGGGTCTCCTGTCCGATCCCGCCCGGGTGACGGTCTCACCCCGTACTTGCACGGGAGCGGGGTGAGCGTTCGCGGCGGCCCGCTACTCCGTGGCGAGCGCCTGCCGGAACCCGGTGTTGACGGCGGTCAGCCCGCCGTCCACACAGAGGGTGGTGCCGGTGACCCAGGCCGCGTCGCGGGAGGCGAGGAAGGCGACGGCAGCCGCGACGTCCTCCGGTTCGCCGACCCGGCCGAGCGGGTAGAGCCCGCCGACCCGGTCCAGTTCGGCCTCGCGGCCGGCCCAGGCGTCGGTGCGCAGGGTGCCGGGCGCGACGAGGTTGACCCGGACGCCGCGCGGCCCGGCATGGTCGGCGAGGGTACGGGTGAGGCTCGCCAGGCCCGCCTTGGCGGCGCTGTAGGCGTGGTTGCCGAAGTCCTGCACGCCGTTGACCGAGCCGATGGACACGATCGCGCCCCTGCCTGACGCGGCGGGGGCCTGTCCGGCGGATCAGGGCCGGAAAGGGCGCGGTGTCTGGTGCGGTGCATCGCAAGGCGCCGGAGCGTCCTCATCGCGGAGCGATTGGGGCGTTTCGGCAACGCCGCGAGGTGCCGTGCCAGACACCGTGACCCCGGCCCTGATCCGCCGGACAGGCCCTGGGTGCGGCAGGGCTGCGCGCGAGCAGCGGAAGGCGCCGCCGAGGGTGATGTCGAGGTCGCGCTGCCAGGTCCCGTCGGGCTCGTCCTCGAAGAGGGCGGCGTCGGGGGTACAGGCGTACGCGTTGTTGACCAGCACGTCGAGCGTGCCGAACGCGGCGACGGCCCGGGCCACCGCCGCATCGACGGCCGCCCGGTCCGCCACGTCGCAGACCTGTGCCTCGGCCGCCCCGCCGCTCTGCCGGATCTCCGCCGCGACGCGCTCCGCCCGCTCGCCGTCGAGGTCGGTGACCAGGACGCGGGCGCCCTCGGCGGCCAGCCGGCGGGCGGTGGCGGCGCCGACGCCCTGGCCGGCCGCGGTGATGAGGACGCCGTGTCCGGAAAAGCGCGCGGGGGCGCCGGGAGGAGGAGTCATAGCGCCGACCGTACTGCGCGCACCAGTGCCTGGGAACGGGGGTCGGCGGTGACTCCCTTCTGCAGACCGTTGGTCACATAGCCGAGGGCGATGCCGGATTCGGGGTCCGCGAAGCCCAGCGAGCCGCCCCGCCCGGGGTGGCCGAAGGAGCCGGGGGCGAGCAGCGGGGAGGTCGGTCCGTGCAGCATGTAGCCGAGGCCGAAGCGGGTGGAGACGACCAGGACCCTGTCCGGTCCCGCCGACTCCTCGGTGCGGGCCAGGGTGAGGGTGGCGGGGGCGAACAGCCGGTGGCCGTCGACCGGGCCGATCATCGCGGCGTAGCAGCGGGCGAGCCCCCGGGCGGTGGCGATGCCGTTGGAGGCGGGGAGTTCGGCGGCCCGGTAGCCGGGGTCGTTCTCGTCGGGGAACGGGTCGATCGCGCCGAACGCCCGGCGGGTCAGCGAGTCCGGGTCGCGGTAGGCGTCGGCGACCGAGCGCTTGGGGCGCAGCCGCAGGGCGCCGGATCCGTCGCCCGCGGGCGGTTCGACCGGTCCGATCCGGCCGACCCGGTGGGCCTCGTCGTCGGGGATGCCGAACCAGAAGTCCAGGCCGAGCGGGCGGGCGATCTCCTCGGCGATCCAGCGGCCGACGGTCCGCCCGGTGACGCGCCGCACCAGTTCGCCGATGAGCCAGCTGTAGGTCTGGGCGTGGTAGCCGTGGGCGGTGCCGGGTTCCCACTGGGGCCGCTGGGCGGCGACCGCCCTCGGCCCGCTCACGCCGTCGGCGGCCTCCTCGGGGGTCAGCGGCCGGTCCAGGGCCGGGACCCCGGCGCGGTGGGCGAGGAGGTGGCGGACGAGGACGCGTTCCTTGCCGTTCGCCTTGAACTCCGGCCAGTAGGTGCCGACCGGGGCGTGCAGATCGATCTGGCCGCGCTGGTGCAGCAGCAGCGGTACGGCGGCGGCGATGCCCTTGCCCGCCGAGCGGACGATCTGCACGGTGTCGACGGCCCACGGTTCGACGCCGTCGACGTCTCTGGTCCCGGCCCACAGATCGACGACCTTGTACCCGTGCCGGTAGACGGCGACCGCTGCCCCGCGGTCGCCGCGCTGCTCGAAGTTACGGATGAAAGCATCCCGGACCGGTTCGAATCCGGGCGCCACCGTGCCCCGTACGTCCACGCCTGCTCCTGCGCTCCCGCTCATCCCCCCATGGTGCACGGCGTCGCAGGTCGCGGGTGGGGCGGGTCACCTCATGTTCACCGTCACGGAACGCGGATCGAATCCGAAGGGGAGCTCCAGCCGGTGGGCGCGCATGAGTTCCTCGTCGCACAGGAGGTCCTGGGTGCGGTCGTCGGCGGCGATGACGCCGTCGCTGAGGATGACGGCGCGGCCGCACAGCTCCAGCGCGTACGGCAGGTCGTGGGTGACCATCAGCACGGTGACGTCCAAGGAGCGCAGGATGTCGGCGAGTTCACGGCGGGAGGCCGGGTCCAGGTTGGAGGAGGGCTCGTCCAGGACGAGGATCTCCGGGCGCATGGCGAGGACGGTGGCGACGGCGACGCGGCGGCGCTGGCCGAAGGAGAGGTGGTGCGGCGGGCGGGCCGCGAACTCCTCCATGCCGACCTGCTCCAGGGCCTCGGTGACCCGTTCCTCCAGCTCGGCGCCGCGCAGCCCGCTCGCGGCCGGCCCGAAGGCGACGTCCTCGCGGACGGTGGGCATGAAGAGCTGGTCGTCGGGGTCCTGGAAGACGATGCCGACGCGGCGGCGGATCTCGGCGAGATTGCGCTTGGCGACGGGCAGCCCGGCGACGCGGACGGTGCCGGCGCCCGCGTCGAGGATGCCGTTGAGATGGAGGACCAGGGTGGTCTTGCCGGCCCCGTTGGGGCCGAGCAGGGCGACGCGTTCGCCGTGCGCGACGGTCAGGTCGACGCCGAAGAGCGCCTGGTGGCCGTCGGGATAGGCGTAGGCGAGGCCGCTGACCTCCAGGGACGGCGGTACGGGGTCGGGGTCGGTGCTCATACGGTCCATCCCAGCAGACACACGGCGAGGGCGAGCAGGGGGAGTGCCGAGGCGTACGCCCACTGGGTGCGCGAGGCGGTCACCTCGTCGATGACCGGCATGGTGCCGGTGTAGCCGCGGCTGACCATCGCGAGATGGACGCGTTCGCCGCGCTCGTAGGACCGGATGAACAGGGCGCCCGCCGACTTGGCGAGGACACCCCACTGCCGTACCCCGCGCGCCTCGAAGCCGCGCGAGCGGCGGGCGATGGACATCCGGCGCATCTCGTCGGTGATCACATCGCCGTACCGGATCATGAAGGAGGCGATCTGGACGAGCAGCGGCGGCAGCTTCAGGCGCTGGAGGCCGAGCAGCAGTGAGCGCAGTTCGGTGGTGGAGGCCAGCAGCACGGAGGCGGCGACGCCGAGGGTGCCCTTGGCCAGCACGTTCCAGGCGCCCCAGAGTCCGGGGACGCTGACGGAGAGCCCGAGCACGTGGGTCTGCTCGCCGGGCACGACGAACGGCATGAGCAGCGCGAACGCGACGAACGGCACCTCGATCAGCAGCCGCTTCAGCAGGAAGGCGGCCGGGATGCGGGCCAGGGCGGTGACGCCGGCGATCAGCAGCGCGTACAGCCCGAACGCCCACACGGCCTCGCGCGGGGTGGAGACGACGACCACGACGAAGCAGAAGACGGCGGCGAGCTTGCAGTGCGGCGGCAGGTCGTGGACCGGCGAGTGCCCGTGCCGGTAGAGCTTGTGGGCGTGCCCCGCCGCACCCTGGCCCGGGGCGGGCCGGGGGCGTGGGGTGTCGCTGTGCGTGGTGGGCTTCCGCGGAGCGCCGGCGCCCATCAGACCTTCTCGTCGGTACGGACGTCGCTGCCCGCCTGCTCGTCCTTGGCACGGCGGCGGCGGGTGACCACGTAGAAGGCGCCGCTGCCGGCGACGAGGGTGGCGCCGACGCCGATCACGCCGGCGAGGCCGCCGGAGAGCCGGGCATTGGAGACGTCCTTGACGCCGTAGTCGGCGAGCGGGGAGTCCTTGGCCGCGTGCTCCTTGGCCTCCTTGTCGATGCCCTGGTCGGTGGCGACCTTCTCCAGGCCGTCCGGGTCGGCGGAGGCGTAGAAGGAGACGAAGCCGGCCAGCACGAGGGCGGTGACCAGGCCGGTGGCCCACAGGCCCCGGGTGGGCCGGTGCGCGGCCGGCGCGGGCTCGGGGGCGGCGGCCGGGGCGTCGACCAGCTCGCCGTTGACGCGCAGCTTGAGCGGGGCGGTGAGGCCCCGGGCACCGTGCACCAGGTCCGGGCGGACGGCGATGACGGCGCCGACGGTCAGCGCGGTGATCGCGGCCTCGCCGATGCCGATCAGGACGTGGACCCCGACCATCGCGGTGAAGACCTTGCCGATCGGGATGTCGGTGGTGCCGCCGATCCAGTACATCAGCGTGAAGGCGCAGGCGGCGGCCGGTACGGAGACGAGCGCGGCGACGAAGGACGCGGCGGTCATCGAGCGGCGGGTGCGCGGCAGCACGCCGACCAGGCCTCGGAAGAGGGCGTAGGCGACGACCGTGGTCACGATGCCCATGTCGAGGACGTTCACGCCGAGCGCGGTGAGCCCGCCGTCGGCGAAGAGGATGCCCTGCATCAGCAGGACGACGGATATGCAGAGGATGCCGGTGTACGGCCCGACCAGGATGGCGGCCAGCGCCCCGCCCAGCAGATGGCCGCTGGTGCCGGCGGCGACGGGGAAGTTCAGCATCTGCACGGCGAAGATGAAGGCGGCGACGAGCCCGGCCAGCGGCGCGGTGCGCTCGTCCAGCTCGCGGCGGGCCCCCTTCAGGCTGACGGCGACGGCACCGGCGGCGACGACGCCTGCGACGGCGGAGACGGGTGCGTTGATGAATCCGTCGGGTACATGCATGGGGGAGGCTCCGCTTCCTGCGTTCCTGCGTTGCTGCGCGGGGTCGTGAACCTCTCAAGGATAGGGCCTTGTTGCGAAGCGTTCGCAAGAGCGGGTCTGTCACAACTGCCCAGGGTTCCCACAGTGCTCTTTACGTAAAATATGGGACATTGGATGACGAACAAGACATATGCATAGGAGGAGCCGGCCCATGTCCCCTGTGATCAAAGAACATGCCCGCGCCCGGCTCGTCACCGACGCCCGCGATCTGCCCGTGGTCCCGGTCGAGCTGCGCTACGACACCGCCGACGCGCCCGACACCATCCACGTCCTCTTTCCGGGCGGCACCGACTGGGCCGTCGAGCGCGATCTGCTGGAGCGCGGGCTGCGCGCCCCCGTCGAGCACGGCCCCTGGCGGATCTGGCCCTGCGGCCGGGTCCAGCTGGTGGTCGAGCACCACGAGGCGGACGGCGTCGACGTGGTGCAGTTCGACGCGGCGCCGCTGATCCGGTTCCTCCGGCGCACGCACCACGAGGCGAAGCCCGAGACCGCGCGCGCCTGACCGCCCCGGACATGGCGAGAGCCCCCGTGCACGCGTGCACGGGGGCTCTCGTCGCCCCGGCCCCCCGTCCCCACAGGTAACCCGGGCTTCCGGGGCCGCGCTCCGCTCAGACGCGGCCCCGGGGTTCAGCGGCTCTCGAAGGTGTCCGAGACCGTCGGCTCAGACGCGGACGAGCTCACGCTCTCCGTCGGCGTCCGGACCGGCGCCGTCGGCGGGCACCTCGGCCAGCTCCTTGCGCAGGCCCTCGCCCTCGACGTCCACGTTGGGCAGCACCCGGTCCAGCCAGCGCGGCAGCCACCACGCGCGCTTGCCGAGCAGGACGAGCACAGCGGGCACGATGGCCATCCGCACGATGAACGCGTCGAAGAAGACGGCGATCGCGAGCGAGAAGCCGATCATCTTGATCATCTGCTCGCTGGAGCCGATGAAGCCGGAGAAGACCGCCATCATGATCACGGCCGCGGCCGTGACGACCCGGGCCCCGTGCTTGAAGCCGGTGACGATGGCCTGGCCGGGCTTCTCGCCGTGGACGTACGCCTCGCGCATCCGGGTGACGAGGAAGACCTCGTAGTCCATCGCGAGACCGAAGACCACGCCCACCATGAAGATCGGCATCATCGACATGATCGGACCGGTCTGCTCCACCCCGAAGAGCGAGCCGAGCCAGCCCCACTGGAAGACCGCGACGACCGCGCCCAGGGCCGCGACGACCGAGAGCAGGAAGCCGAGCGCCGCCTTCAGCGGCACCAGCACCGACCGGAAGACCACCATCAGCAGCAGGAAGGCGAGGCCGACCACGAGTGCCAGGTAGGGCAGCAGCGCGTCGTTCATCTTCTGCGAGAAGTCGATGTTCATCGCGGTGGCACCGGTGACCAGCACCTCGGCGCCGGTGTCGGACTTGATGTCGTGGCCCGCGTCGCGGATCGCGTGGACCACGTTCTCCGTCTCGACGGAGCTGGGCCGGTCCTTCGGGACGACGGTGATCATCGCCGCGTCGCCGGCCTTGTTGAAGGTGGCCGGGCTGACCGCCACGACGCCCTTCATCCCGGAGATCTCGTCGGTGACCTGCTTGGCGGCGGTCTTGCCGTCGGCGCTGTTCGCGGTGTCGACGACGACCATCAGCGGCCCGTTGAAGCCGGGGCCGAAGCCCTCGGAGAGCAGGTCGTAGGCGCGCCGCTGGGTGGTGCTGGTGGGCTGGGAGCCGTCGTCCGGCAGACCCATCTCCAGCGAGGCGGCCGGTACGGCGATGGCGCCCAGGCCGAGGACCCCGACCAGCAGCACCCACACCGGCTTGCGCAGCACGAACCGCGCCCAGCGGGTGCCCATGTTCGGCTTGGCCTCGGGCCTGTTCTCCGCCTCGGCGGCCTTGCGGGCCCGGCGCCCCATGACCCGCTTGCCCGCGAAGCCCAGCATGGCCGGGACCAGGGTGAGCGCGATCAGGACCGCGATGGCGACCGTGCCGGCCGCGGCGAAGCCCATCTTCGACAGCATCGGGATGTTGACGACGGCCAGGCCGACCAGGGCGATGACCACGGTGAGCCCGGCGAAGACGACCGCGGACCCGGCGGTGCCGACCGCGCGGCCCGCCGCCTCCTCGCGCTCCCGGCCCTCGGCCAGCTCGGCCCGGTAGCGGGAGACGATGAACAGCGCGTAGTCGATGCCGACCGCGAGGCCGATCATCATCGCGAGGGTGGAGGTGGTGGAGCCCAGGTCGAGCACATTGGCCAGCGCGGTGATCGTGGAGACCCCGATGCCGACCCCGATCAGGGCGGTGAGCAGGGGAAGACCCGCCGCGATGAGCGAGCCGAAGGTGATCACGAGGACCACGGCCGCCATCGCCACACCGATGATCTCGGTGGCGCCGGTCTCCGGCATCACCTGGAGCGCGTCACCGCCGATCTCGACGGTCATCCCGCTCTTCTGGGCCGCCTTCCCGGCGTCCTCCAGGGCGTCGCGGGTGGCGTCGGTCAGCTCCATCGAGTTGACCTTGTAGGTGACCGAGATGTACGCGGTCGAGCCGTCCTTGGAGACCGCCTTGCCGGCGTACGGGTCGACGACCGAGGCGATCTGGTCCGAGCCGGACTTCAGCTCACGGGTGAGCTTGTTGACCTCGGCCTTGTTGGCCGGGTCCGTCATCTTCTCGTTCTCGGGGGCCTTGTAGACGATGCGCGCGGTTGCGCCGTCGGCGCTGGCCGCGGGGAATCGCTGTTCCAGCAGGTCGAAGGCCTTCTGGGCCTCCGTACCCGGAATCGAGAAGGAGCTGGAGGTGGCGGTGGACGCGGAGGCCGCGCCGAACCCGGCGAGCGCCAGCAGTGCCACCCAGATCAGGGCGACATAGCGGCGGCGCCGGAAGGCGAGCCGTCCGAGCTTGTAGAGGAATGTGGCCACGGGGGCGTACTCCCGGTCAGGTCGTTGAGTGGAATGGGGCGTGAGGAACCAGCCCGACGACGAGAGCGGCGTGTCAGGTGGGGCTTGGGGAGAGGGCCGTGGGGACGGCTGTCAGACTCCGAGAGCGGGGAGGATCACGGAGTCGACGTAGTCGAGAAGGAACGCCTGGTCGACGGCGCGGTCCTCGACCAGCTGCCGGGCGGCGACAGCGCCGATCAGCATGTGCGGTACGTATTTCAGCGCCGGGTTGTCCGGACGCAGCTCACCCCGGTCCACGGCACGGCGCAGCAGGGTGTCGAGACCGGTCATCTCCGGTTCGATCAGAAGCTCGCGCAGGGCCTGCAGGAGGTCGGGGTTGTCGTGGACGGCATGGCTCAGACCCCGCATCAGCGCGGCGTCCTTCTCCATCTGACAGTCGTCACTGCGGCTCAGGACGGCGTGGAAGTCACCGCGCAGGGAGCCGGTGTCCACCTCGCCGAGCGTGACGGGCTTGTTGTGCCGCAGGGCCGTGACGACGAGAGCAGGCTTGCTCCCCCACTGGCGGTAGAGGGTGGCCTTGCTGGAATGGGTGCGAGCGGCGACGGCATCCATCGTCAGGGCGTCGTAGCCGACCTCGCGGAGCAGGTCGAGCACGGCGGCGTACAGCTCGCTCTCACGCTCGGGCGTGAGCCGTGTGCGTGCCATGTGTCGACCTCCTGTCCCTGGGTTGTCCCTGGGTCCCGTCATCGAACGAAACTGTTTCGTACACCAGGACGGTACCTCGCGCGCCTAGCGAAACGAAATAGTTTCGCTTGTGTCCCGCACCACAAGTTGCCGCGGCCCCCTCGCGCGGAAAGCATTGGGGGGTGAGTGACGACGTCTCGTATCTCCGGTTCCCGCACCTCCACGAGGATCTGCTCTGCTTCGCGGCGGAGGACGACCTCTGGGTCGCCCCGCTCGCCCCCGAGGGGGTGCGGCCCGGGCGCGCCTGGCGGCTGACCGTCGACCGCACCAGAGTCAGCCATCCGCGCTTCTCCCCCGACGGCTCCCGCATCGCCTACACGACCTGGCGCAGCCTGGACCCCGAGATCCACCTCGCCCCGGTCGACGGCGGCCCGTCCCGCCGGCTCACCCACTGGGGCTCCACCGACGCCCGGGTCTGCGGCTGGACCCCCGATCCGGGCGATGCCTCGCAGATCCTCGCCGTGTCCTCGCACAACCAGCCGTTCTCGTACTTCTCCTGGGCCTACAGCGTCCCCACGGACGGCAGCCCCGGCGGCAAGCTGCCCTGGGGCCCGGTCTCGGACATCGCGGTCGCCGACATCGACGGCGAGCGCCGCACCCTGCTGCTGACCGGCACACCCCCGCACGAGCCGGCCGCCTGGAAGCGCTACCGGGGCGGGGCCATGGGCCGGCTCTGGCTGCACGGCGAGCGGCTGCTCCCGGACATCGACGGGCACCTCGCGACCCCGATGTTCGTCGGCGGCCGGATCGCCTTCCTCTCCGACCACGAGGGCGTCGGCAACCTCTACTCCTGCCGCCCCGACGGCGGCGACCTGCGCCGCCACACCGACCACGACGCCTTCTACGCCCGCAACGCCTCCAGCGACGGACGGCGGGTCGTCTACCAGTGCGCGGGCGAGCTGTGGCTCGTCGACGACCTGGAGTCGCCCACCGCGGTCCCGCGCAAACTGGAGGTGCGGCTCGGCGGACCGCGCACCGGACGGCGTTCCTACCAGGTGCCAGCCGCCAGCAACGTGGACTCGCTCTCCGTGGACGAGACCGGCCGGGCGAGCGCCGTCGCCGTGCGCGGCAGCCTGTACTGGCTCACCCACCGCGACGGCCCCGCCCGCACCATCACCGACACCCCAGGCGTCCGGGTCCGGCTGCCGGAGATGCTGGGCAGCGGCAGCCAGGTCGCGTACGTCACCGACGCGGAGGGCGAGGACGCGATCGAGATCGCCCATCTGCCGCGCGCCAGCGGCGACCGCGCCCCGCGCCGGCTCGCCTCCGGGCTGATCGGCAGGGTCCAGGAGCTGATCTCCGACCCGGACGGCGAACGCCTCGCCATCGCCTCGCACGACGGCCGCCTCCTCCTGCTGGACACCGACGAGGAGACGTCGAGCGGCGAGCCCACCGAGCTGATCCGGTCCGTCAACGGCCCGGTCCGCGATCTGGCGTTCTCCCCGGACGGCGCCTGGCTCACCTGGTCGCACCCCGGCATCGGCCGCTCGCTGCGCCAGATCAAGCTGGCCCGGATCATGGGGCCCGGCTCCCCGGTGATCGTCGATGTCACCAACGGCCGCTTCGAGGACGAGAACCCCGTCTTCACCGGCGACGGCCGCTATCTGGCCTTCCTCTCCTGGCGCGGCTTCGACCCGGTGTACGACGTGCACACCGGGGACCTGTCCTTCCCGCTCGGCTGCCGCCCGTATCTCGTCCCGCTCTCCTCGGCGACCCCGTCCCCCTTCGCCCTCTCCCCCGACGGCCGGCCCGCGGCGGGCGGCCTCGACCCGGTGGACTCGGCCGAGGCGGGTACGGCGGAGGGCTCCACGGTGACCGTCGAGTTCGAGGGCCTGGAGAGCCGGGTCACGCCGTTCCCGGTCTCCGCCTCCAAGTACTCCGCGCTCCACCCGGTCAGCGGCGGCGGCCTGGTCTGGCTGCGCTGGCCGATCTCCGGCGCGCTCGGCGAGACGTTCGCCAACCCGGCGGACATGTCGGGCCGCCCGACGCTGGAGCACTTCAACATCGCCAAGGCGAGGAAGACCGAACTCGTCGACCACCTCGACTGGTTCGCCGTGAGCGGCGACGCCTCCCGGCTCGTCGTCATGGACGACGGCGAACTGCGCGCCGTCCCCGCCACCGAGCCCGGCGACAACGACTCCACGGTCTACCTCGACCTGCGCCGCATCCTGCACGAGGTCGCCCCGGGGGCGGAGTGGCGGGGCGCGTACGGCGAGGCGGGCCGCATCATCCGCTCCTACTTCTGGGAGCCGGACATGTGCGGGATCGACTGGCCGGCGATCCTCGACCAGTACCGCCCGCTGGTCGAACGGGTCGCCACGCCCGACGAGTTCGCGGACCTGCTCCGCGAGGTGCTCGGCGAACTCGGCACCTCGCACGCGTACGTCTCGCCCGCCCGCCGCAACGAGGGCCCGCCGCACTACCAGCGCGCGATCGGCCTGCTCGGCGCCAACCTGGTGTGCCGGGACGGCGCCTGGACCGTCCAGCGCATCCTGCCCGGCGACTCCTCGGACTCCAAGGCCCGCTCCCCGCTGGCCGGTACGGGCATCCGCGAGGGCGCGGTCCTCACCCATGTCGACGGCCGCCCGGTCGACCCGGTCACCGGCCCCTACCCCCTGCTCGCGGCGGCGGGCGGCACCACGGTGGAGCTGACCTTCACCCCGGCGGGCGGCGAGGGCCGCTCCCGCCGCATCGCGATCGTCCCGCTGGTCGACGAACGCCCGCTGCGCTACCAGGACTGGGTCGCCAAGCGCCGCGAGGTCGTCCGCGAACTGAGCGGCGGCCGGTGCGGCTACCTCCACATCCCCGACATGGGCGGCTCGGGCTGGGCCCAGTTCAACCGCGACCTGCGCATGGAGGTCTCCCGCCCCGCCCTGATCGTGGACGTACGCGGCAACGCGGGCGGTCACATCAGCGAACTGGTCGTCGAGAAGCTCACCCGCACGATCCTCGGCTGGGACCTCACCCGAGACGCCCAGCCGGTCTCGTACGCCTCCAACGCCCCCCGGGGCCCGGTGGTCGCCCTGGCCGACGAGGCCACATCCTCCGACGGAGACATGATCACCGCGGCGTTCCGCCTGCTCGAACTCGGCCCGGTGGTCGGCCAGCGCACCTGGGGTGGCGTGGTCGGCATGACGGGCCGCCACCGCCTGGGCGACGGCACGGTGATCACGGTCCCGATGAACGCGGCCTGGTTCGACACGTACGGCTGGTCGGTGGAGAACCACGGCGTCTCCCCCGACCTGGAAGCCCTCCGCACCCCCCTGGACTGGGCCGAGGGCCGCCACGCAGTCCTGGACGACGCGGTCCGCGTAGCCCTGGACCTCCTGGCCGCCCACCCACCGGCGACACCCCCGAGCTACGACACAGCACCGGACAAGAGGCGCCCGCCGCTGCCGCCGAGATAAGTACAGGAACCCTCCACGCGATTCACCGTCGATCCCGCGCCGCACCCTCGCGCCGTCACCATTGGCGCAAACTTTTCCAGGGTGCCCGAAACCTGCCGTTAACATGAATTTACCTGTCAGAAATGCCACACAAGCGATCCCGCATTCCACATGGACTAACTGCGTGTATAGGGCAACAGTCACCCGAGGCAACTCTCTTCGAGTGGACTGGGGTTCTCATGTGTGGAATCACCGGCTGGGTCTCCTACCGGCGTGACCTGACGGAACATCAAGAAGACATCGACGCCATGACACGGACCATGGCGTGCCGCGGCCCCGACGCCGCGGGCGCGTGGGTGGCGCCGCACGTCGCCCTGGGGCACCGGCGGCTCGCCGTGATCGACCTGCCGGGCGGCGCGCAGCCGATGACCGTGGAGACTCCCGACGGGGCGGTCTGCATGGTCTACTCCGGCGAGGCGTACAACTTCACCGAGCTGCGCTCGGAACTGCGCCGTGCCGGGCAGCGGTTCGACACCGACTCCGACACCGAGGTGGTGCTGCGCGGCTACCTCGTGTGGGGCGAGAAGCTCGTGGAGCACCTCAACGGGATGTACGCCTTCGCCATCTGGGACACCCGCACCGAGCGCCTGGTGATGATCCGCGACCGGATGGGCATCAAGCCGTTCTACTACTACGAGACCGAGGACGGCGTCGTCTTCGGCTCCGAGCCCAAGGCGATCCTGGCCAATCCCACCGTCGCCCCCGTCGTCGGACTCGACGGCCTGCGCGAGCTCTTCGCCGGCGCCAAGACGCCCGGCGCCGCGGTCTGGGAGGGCATGCGCGAGGTGCGGCCCGGGGAGATCATCGTCCTGGACCGGGGCGGGATGCGCCACCACATCTACTGGCGGCTGCGTTCCGAGCCGCACACCGACAGCAAGGACGAGACGGTCGCGCACGTCCGCGCGTTACTGGATGACATCGTGCGCCGCCAGCTCGTCGCCGACGTGCCCCGCTGCACGCTGCTCTCCGGCGGCCTGGACTCCTCCGCGCTCACCTCCCTGGCACAGATCCACCTGGCGCCCCAGGGCGAGACGGTGCGCAGCTTCGCCGTCGACTTCCCCGACCAGGACAAGCACTTCCAGGCCATCGACGTCTCGCCCACCCAGGACACGCCCTACGTCCACGCCGTCGCCGAACACGTGGGCTGCGACCACCAGGACATCATCCTGGACGGGGCCGCGCTGTCCGCCCCCGAGGTCCGCCGCGCGGCCGTGGGCGCCCGTGATCTGCCGGCCGGCATCGGCGACCGCGACAACTCCCTCTATCTGCTGTTCGCCGCGGTCCGCCGCCACTCCACCGTGGCGCTGTCCGGCGAGTCGGCCGACGAGGTGTTCGGCGGCTATCCGTGGTTCCACGACGAGCGGCGGTACGCCGAGACCTTCCCCTGGCTGGCGGGCCGGCACTCGCTCATCGAATCGGGCGGCCAGATCAGTGAGGACCTCAAGCCCGCGCTGGCCCTCGGGGACTTCATCTCCGACAGCTACCGGACGGCCGTCGCGCAGACCCCCGCCCTGGACGGGGAGACGGGCCTGGACCAGCGCATGCGGGTGGTCAGCCACCTCCATCTGACCCGCATGGTGCAGACCCTCCTGGACCGCAAGGACCGGATGAGCATGGCCGTCGGCCTGGAGGTCCGCGTCCCGTTCTGCGACCACCGCCTCGTTCAGTACGTCTTCAACGCCCCCTGGTCCCTGAAGACCTTCGACGGCCGTGAGAAGAGCCTGCTGCGTGCCGCGACCCGGGATGTCCTGCCCGAGTCGGTCGCCAACCGCAAGAAGAGCGGATACCCGGGCACATTCGACCCCGCCTATGTCGAGGCCATCCAGTCCCAGGGCGCCGAACTGCTCCGCGCCGGCCACGCCGCGACGGACCTGGTCAACCGCGAGCGCCTCACCGAGGCCACCACCCGGCCCGCCGCCGACCTGGACCAGCGGCAGCGGATGCTGCTGGAGCGCACACTCGACCTGGGCGCGTGGTTCGACATCCACCACCCGACGGTCAGGGTCTGACCCCGACGAGGAGCGGGCCCCGGCCCGCTCCTCGATTTCCCCTTTCCGTCCGGGGCACGGAATTCGCATGAAGTCAAAAGGCACATCGGCGATTGACACAATGCCTGCGGATATGCCCTCGCGATTGCTCGAAAATCGCCAACCATGCGGCTCACCAAAGGAATTGACACCCACCCGATAAATACCTACGGTCCGGTCGTCAGGATTTCCCGATCGCGTCCGAAGGTATTCATGACCACGTCTGCGCTGCCCAAGAACAGGCAGCAGTTGATCCTTGCCGTCCTCATGGTGTGTTCGCTGCTGATCTGGCTGGACAACACCGTCCTGAGCACCACCCTGGAGACGCTCGCCGACCCGGTCCGCGGGCTCGACGCCGGACCGGCCGAGCTGCAATGGGCCACCGGCGCGTACACGCTGGCCTTCGCCACGCTGATGTTCACCGCCGGCGCACTGGGCGACCGCTTCGGGCACCGGACCGTACTCGTGACGGGGCTGGTGGTCTTCGCCGGGGCGTCCGTGTGGGCCGCGTACGCGGGCGGTCCCGGCCAACTCGTGGCCGCGCGGGCCGCGATGGGGGTCGGCAGTGCGCTGATCATGCCCGCCGACATGGCCATCCTCATGTGGACCTTCACCGGGCCCGCCCGGTCGACCGCCATCGCCGTCTCCTCGACCTCCGCCGGTGTCGGGATGGCGGTGGGCCCGGTACTGGCGGGGGTGCTGCTCGGGCACTTCTGGTGGGGCTCGGTCTTCCTCGTCAACGTCCCCGTCGTGGTGGTGGCGCTCCTCGGCGTCGTCCTGTTCGTCCCCGACTTCCGCAGCCCGGTGGTACGGCCGCTGGACCCGGCCGGGATGCTGCTGTCCGTCAGCGGCCTCGCCGCACTCGCCTACGGGCTGATCCGCGCCGGCCAGGTGGCCGCCTGGGGCCGTACGGACGTCTGGGCGCCGACCGCCGTCGGAGCCGTCCTGCTGACCGCCTTCGTCCTCGCCGAACTGCGGGCCCGCGTACCCGGATTCGACCCCCGGCTGCTCGCACGACGTGCCTTCGGGGGTGGCAACGCGGCGCTCGGGCTGCTCCTCTTCGCCGTGTCCGCCATCACCTTCTACGGCGCGTTCTACCTCCAGGGCGCACGCGGCTACTCACCCCTCGAAGCGGGCCTCGCCGGGCTCCCGACCGCCCTCGGCGCGGTCCTGGGGGCGCCCGTCGGCGCGCGCCTGGTGCGCCGCTGGTCGCTCCGGCCCGTCACCGTGCCGGCCCTCGTCGTCGCCGCCCTGACCATGGGCGCGTACGGACTCTTCGGGCTGCGGACCCCACTCGTCCGCATCGAGTTCCTGCTGCTGGTCCAGGGCCTCACCATCGGCATGGTGCTCGGTCCGGTGACCGCGGCCCTCGTCAGCACGCTGCCGCTGGACCGGGCCGGTGCCGGGTCCGCCGTCACCAACACCGTGCGCCAGACCGGCAGCGTGATCGGGATCGCCGTCGGCGGCACGATCATGTCGCTCGTCTACCGGAGCGCGATCGAACCCTCGCTCTCCGACGCGCCCGCCCCGGTACGGGACCAGGCCCGGATCTCCGCCGAACAGGCCCGGCACGCCGCCGAGGCGACCCACCGGCCCGCGCTCGCGCACGCCGCCGACGACGCGTTCGTCCACGCCATGCACGTCGGCGCGGTCTGGATCATGTGCATCACGCTCCTCGGCGCCGCCGTCCTGTTCGCCGCCCTCCGCCCGGACCGGAAGCCGGGTCCCATCGACCACCGCGCCCCGACACCGCACGAGGGCACTCACGGCAAAACGAAGCGGAACGCGGTATAAGAGGCCCGTCATCCCCGACCACGCCCCACAACCTCAGATCTTCCTCAAAATAGGAACGAGCCGAACGAATTTTGAATCCCGGTTTCTTCGGCAGCATTCCATCAATTTCTTGACGCCGCACTCGCCCATTCATTACGGTCCACTTATGTCAACTTCACGGGGAGGTCGACGCGTTCGTCGACCGGGGAAAAAGTTGAGCAAGGCGGCCAAGAAGTACGGACACCTGCGGTCGGCCGGTGTCCTGCTCGCGGCGGGGCTTGCCGCGGTCGGCCTGTCGGCCTGCTCCGGAGAAGCAGGCCCGGCGAAGGGCCACCCCTCGAAGGGCCACCCCTCGGCCTCGGGTGCCGCCGCCCACTCGTCGCCCGGCAAGAAGAGCCTGGACGACGCGGCGAAGCCCGCCAAGGCTCTCGTCGACGAATACACACCCAGCGGCTACAGGACGTCTCCCGTCGCATCCGGATATGACTGGGCCAACGCGTCCGGCCAGAAGATCTCCGAATCGCTGCCGGGTGACCATCTGTTCCAGATCGCGTGCTCCGGCAGCGGCGCCGTCACGGTAACTGTCTCTCTCCCGAAGGGAGACAGCAAGGAACAAGTGGAATGCGGAGCCAAAGCCCGCACCATTTCGTTCGACGGAAAGTTTGACGCCGTCGTCAGCGGAGGTACGTCGAACAGCGGCGCCTACGCATGGCGCATCGCGGGCCGGGCCTGACCACCCCGGCCTCATCGCGGCTTCCCGCCGCACCAGCAAACGGAGGAAAAGAATGCGCAAGACCATTGTCCGGAGCATGGCCGTCGGAACGGCCGCGATCGCTTTCATCGCGGTGTCCGGCACCGCCGCCCAGGCGGCTCAGACCGGCTCGGGGAAGGCGTACGGGGGCTGCACCAACTCCGTGACGCTCTGGCGCACGGGCGGCACCGTGTACGCCAACGCCAAGATGACCTGCAAGAAGAAGGGTCTCATCCTGCGCCCCACGGTGGCGCTCTCCGGGAACAACGGAAAGACGTTCAAGTCCGACGGCAAGGCCTGCCGGAAGGCGACGACCTGCACGACGCCCACCGTGTCGGTGAAGGCCACCAAGGGGTGGACCTACCGCGCGTCGAACTCCGGCAACGCCACCCTCGCCATCCTCGGCGTGGACGACGAGTTCTGGCCCATTTCGAGCGTCGCCCACACCACGTACAAGGCCAAGAGCTGACCTGCCTCGGACACCCGCGACGGCCTGCCGGCTCCCCCCGGCGGGCCGTTCCGGCTCTGTGCCTACGCGTACGGTGCGCCGTTCGACGCGGATGCGGCCCGTCCGCGTGCCGCTCACCGAGCCCGTCAGGACGGCGGGACGCGGTAGTAGTCCTCGACCACCGCCCGTACCTCCTCCAGCAGCGCCGGTCCGTCCTGCGGTACGGGCGGGCGGCCGTTGCCCGGCCGGATGGTCAGCAGTTGTTCGCCGGACAGGGCGAACACCACCCGGCCCAGCCCCGCCTGCTGGATGACCGCCCCGCACATCGTGCAGGGCTCGCAACTGGTGTACATCGTGGTGGACGCGGCCGTCGCCGCGTCCAGCTCCCTTGCCGCCCAGCGCGCGAGCTTCAGCTCGGGGTGGGCGGTGATGTCGCGGTCGGTGAGGGTCGTTTGCGGTCCTCCGCGAGCACCGTGCCGTCCGGGCCCGCGAGCAGTGAGCCGTAGGGCGGGTTGCCGCTCTCGCGCGCCTCGGCCGCGAGGGCGATGGCGCGCCGCAGGAGGGTGTGGTCGTCGGTCGTGGTCATCGCTGCTCCGTGGTGGTGCGGGAGGGGAAGAAGTGGGCGGCCACCGTGGCAAGGGCCTGCCGGCCGGGCTGCGGGTGGCGGGTCTCGCGGGGGTCGCCGTGGTACGGGTCGAGGACGACCGTGTCGGCGCCCAGCAGCCTCAACCGCTCCAGGTCGTCCATGATCTGGTCGACCGTGCCCTCGCCGGCGAGGCGTTGGGGGTCGGAGACCGGTGACGGCGTGGGCCGGAGCGCGATCCGGGGCGCGAACGCGGGTACGGGCACGCCCTGTTCGTACGCCGCCGACTTCAGCCGGTCCGCACCCTCCCGCAGCCAGGGCAGCGTGCAGCGCAGGGGGTGCCAGGCGTCCCCGAACCGGACGGCCCGGCGTACGCCCGCGTCGCTGTTGCCGCCGACCCAGACCGGGATGCGCCGGTCGCCGTAGGACGCGGTGTCGGTCCAGGCGTCCCGCAGGTCGCGCAACACGCCGTCCGTGAGGCGTCCGCGCTGTTCGAAGGGGATGCCGAGCGCGGCGAACTCCTGCCGGGCCCAGCCCACACCCACCCCGAGGACGAGCCGGCCGCCGCTGAGGGCGTCCAGGTTGGCCGCCATGCGCGCGGTCAGCAGGGCGTGGCGGTAGGGGGCGATGAGGACCGTCGTGCCGAGGCGGACGCGGGTGGTGAGGCCTGCCAGCCAGGACAGGGTGGTGAAGGGCTCGTAGAAGGGGGCCGGATAGCGCTCGGCGACATCCGGCGTGATGGCCACGTGGTCGGAGAGCATCAACAGGTCGAAGCCCAGGCCCTCCACGGTCTGCGCCCAGTCGCGCAGGACGCCGGGGTCGGTGCCGGGGCCGAAATTGGGGACGTTCACGCCGATCTTCACGCCGCCGAGCCTAGCCAGGGCATCCCGCCTCCTTGAAGGGATTCGCGCCTGTTCAGGGGCAGTTCACCCGTGGATATCCCGGTAATCTGACCGGATGACCGGGAATCTTGACTCGACGGACTGGGCGATCCTGGACGAGCTCCAGCGGGACGGCCGGATCGCCTTCACCGAGCTGGCGCGGCGGGTGAATCTGAGCGCGTCGGCGACGACGGAGCGCGTGCGGCGGCTGGAGACGGCCGGGATCGTCACGGGCTACCGGGCGGAGGTGGACCTCGAACGGGCCGGGTATGTGGCGCTGGCGGTGGTCCGGCTGAAGTACCCCGGCAGCCGGCACGAACCGCTGCGCCGGATGCTCAAGGAGCGTCCGGAGATCCTGGAGTGCCTGCGGACGACCGGGGACGACTGCTACGTCCTGAAGGTGGCGGCCACCTCGATGGCGCACCTGGAGGAAATCGTGGACGCGCTGGCCGAGTTCGGGAGCACGACCACCAACCTGGTGTTCAGCCGGACGCTGCCGTTCCGTGGCCCGAGCGAGCCCCGGGACCGTCCGCTTCCGTGAGTCCACGCACGCGGCCGGCCGCGCGGTCGACCAGGGTGAAGACGGCCAGGGCGACCGTCGCCGACGCCGCCCCGGCGAGGGCGTCCGCCGCATGCCGGCCCAGCTCCGGCCGCAGCGCGTCCACGAGCCCGAACAGCGTGGCACTCCCCGCGACCACGGCCGCGAGAGCGGGCCACCAGGAGCGGTGGCGGGTGAAGAACCAGTGGCCGAGCCCCATGCCGATCAGGGGCGCGACGGACCACTGCGGCTCGTCGAGGGCGGCGATCACGCCGTACCCCAGACCGCTGGCCGCCCAGCAGACGGCGGTCACGAAAGCCGCCTCGCGCCAGGACACGGGCCGCCTCATCCGTGCCGCCCGGCTCCGGCGTACGTGTCCCGCGCGCCCGTCCCGATATCGCGCATCCCCGCCCACTCCCTCGCCTCACGCGGACCTCGACGCGAGGAACCGCCCCCGGCCGCAATGATCGCCGCCCGGACGCGCTGTGTCATCCACGGGACACGGCACACGGCACACGGAAGGGGCGCACCCGGACGGATCCGGGTGCGCCCCTCGCGCGTTACGGCTCTGCGTCAGTGGTCGAAGCGCTCGCGCACGTCGTCCGCCGCGCCCTGGGCCTTGTCGCGACCCTGCTCGGACGCCTCGCGGGCGCGGTCGGACGCGTCCTGCGACCGGTCGCGGCCCTCGCCCTTGCCGTCCTTCATCTTCTTCTGCGCCTGGTCGGCAAGATCCTGCGCCTTGTCCTTGAACTGGTCGGCGATGCCCATGCTGTTCACTCCTCGATGGGGTGTACGGGGGATGGCCCCGTCGGGGCCTCGACCAGACTTACACGACCGGACACAAGCCGCATTTCGATCACTTACGCTGCGTGTCCGAGGCCCGGCGCGTGGCCCGTTCGTCCTGGTCAGCAGCGCCCCCGGCACCGACGAGCCCCTTGCTGACGCCCTCCAGGCGGGAGCCGAAACGCTTCATCTCGCGCTGGCCCACGACACCGATGAGCGAGGGCAGGTAGCCCCGTACGGACTGCATGCCGCGCAGCCACCACTGGGCGTAGACATGCGGCGAGCGCCGCTCGATACCGGCCACGATCCGGTCGACGGCCGGGCCCAGCGGATAGGTGCGGTTGGACGGCCAGGGCAGCCGCTGGCGCAGCTCGCGCATGACGTCGTCCTCGTCGGCGCCGCGCACCATGTCGGTGTCGGTCCAGGACAGATAGCCGACGCCGACCTTCACGCCCCGGTAGCCGACCTCGGCCCGCAGGCTGTGGGCGAAGGCCTCGACGCCCGACTTGGACGCGCAGTACGCGGTCATCATCGGGGCGGGGGTGATCGCGGCGAGGGAGGCGATCTGGAGGAAGTAGCCCCGGCTCTCCATCAGGACGGGCAGGAAGGCCCGGCCGGTGACCGCGCCGCCGATGAGGTTGACCTCGATGACCCGGCGCCAGGCGACCGGGTCGGAGTCGACGAACGGGCCGCCGGAGGCGACGCCCGCGTTGGCGACGACGACGTCGACCTTGCCGAACCGCTCCTTGACCTCCTGGGCGACCCGCGCCATCGCCTCGTGGTCGGTGACGTCCGCGTGCCAGTGGTCGCTGTCGCCGTGCAGGCGCTCGGAGACCTTCTTCAGCTCGTCCGGCTCCAGGCCGACCAGCGCGAGCGTCGCACCGCGCGCCGAGAGCTTGCGGGCCAGCAGCTCGCCCACACCGCGTGCCGCGCCGGTGACGACGACAACCTGTCCTTCGAGACTGTTCCTGCCGCTCATGCGACCTCCTCCTTGCCCTCGACACCAGCCGTACCCCGGTCCGGGAGTTCCGGGAGGTAGGTGGTCACCAGCTCCCGGATGCTCGCCGTGACCGCCTCCGGCGCCTCGACCGGAGTCATGTGGCCCATGCCCGCCAGCTCGGTGAGCCCCAGGCAGTCGGGCAGCGCCGCCGCGATGGCCCGGGCGTGGACGGGCGGCGTGAGCCGGTCCTGCGTACCCGCGATCACCGCGGTGGGCACCCGCAGCTCCCGTACGCCCTCGTCGAGGTCGAGGTCCGCGAGGACCTGGCCCCAGGCGACCCGGGGGAGCCTCGGGCAGGCGTGCACGATCCGGGCGCAGGTGTCGACCCGGTCCGGAGCCGAACCCGGTCCCATTGTCCCGTACTTGAGGAGGCGACGGGAGACCGGCGTGACCGGCCCGAGCGGGGCGCGCGCCCCGAGGATCGCACGGGTCAGCCGGGTCCGGACGGCGCCGGGCCGCATCGGCACCACGAGCGACTCCGCGAGCAGCCGGGAGCTGCCGGTGCTGCACAGCAGGACGGCGGCGGCGTGCTCGCGCAGCGCGGGCCGGCGCGAGGCGGACATGATCGTCATGCCGCCCATGGAGTGCCCGGCGAGCACGGCCTTCTCCCCCGGTTCCAAGGTGGCGGCGAGGACGGCTTCGAGGTCGTCGGCGAGCGCGTCGGTGCTGTACCCGTCGCGTCCGGCGGCCGGCGAGGTGCCGTGGCCGCGCTGGTCGTAGGCGATGACGCGGTGGTCGACGGCGAGGTCGCGGATCTGGGCGTCCCAGAAGCGGGTGTTGCAGGTCCAGCCGTGCGACAGCACGACGGCCGGGGCGCCCTCCTGCCCGTGCACCTCGACATGGACGCGGGAGCCGTCGGCGGAGACGGCCATCAGCTCCCGTGCGGGAACGGGCGCACCGCTGTCGCGCCGCAGCGGGCGGCTCATCCCGCCACCTCCTCGGCGACGGCCCGCTTCGTCGCGCCCCGCTGGGCGGGCACCCGGACGACCTCGTACTCACCGAGGTCGACACCGCGGGTCAGCTTGCGGAACTCGGCGGTGGTGCCGGGCCAGACGGTGGTGTTGCGGCCGCCGGCGTCGAGGTACCAGCTGGTGCAGCCGCCGGTGTTCCAGACCGTGCGCTTCATGCGCTCCTGGACGTTCCGGTTCCACGCGCCGACGGCGGAGGGGCGGGCGTCGAGCGCGGCCTTGCCGCCGAGCACGTCCAACTGGCGCAGATAGTCGGCCATGTAGTTCAGCTGGGCCTCGATCATGAGGATCATCGAGGAGTTCCCGAGCCCGGTGTTGGGGCCGATGATCGTCATCCAGTTGGGGAAGCCTGCCGCGCTCGCGCCGCGCAGCGCCTGCATGCCGTCCTTCCAGGACTCCGCGAGGGTGATGCCGTCCGCGCCGACGACCCGCTCGGCGATCGGCATGTCGGTGACATGGAAGCCGGTGCCGAAGACGATCGCGTCGACCTCGGCCTCCGTACCGTCGGAGGCGACGACGGTCGAGCCGCGCACCTCGCTGAGCCCGGAGGCGACGACATCCACATTGGGCTGGGCGAGCGCCGGGTAGTAGGCGCTGGAGAGCAGGATGCGCTTGCAGCCGATGCGGTACGAGGGGGTCAGCTTGGCCCGCAGGGCCGGATCCTTGATCGCACGGGCCATGTTGGACTTGGCTATCCGTTCGACCAGGCCGAGCTGGTCCGGGTGCTTGGTGAAGGCGCTGACCTGCAACTCCCGTATGCCCCACAGCAGTCCGCGACGGGCGGTGCCGGTGAAGGGGAGCGTGCGGTGGAGCCAGCGCTCGGCGCCGCTGATCTGCCGGTCCATCCGGGGCATCACCCAGGGCGGGGTGCGCTGGAAGAGCGTCAGCCTGCCCACCTCGGGCTGGATCGAGGGCACGATCTGGATGGCGGAGGCGCCGGTGCCGATCATCGCGACGCGCTTGCCGGTGAGGTCGGCGTCGTGGTTCCAGCGGGCGGAGTGGAAGACCTCGCCGGGGAAGTCGGCGAGCCCGGGGATGTCGGGCATCTTGGGGTCGGAGAGCGGTCCGGTCGCGGAGACGACGACGTCGGCGACGACCGTCGTGCCGTTGGCGCTCTCGATGACCCAGTGCAGTTCCTCGTTGTCCCAGCGCATCTGCGTCACCTCGTGGTTGAGCCTGAGGTGCGGGCGCAGCCCGAAGGTGTCGGCGACGTGCTCCAGGTAGGCGCGGATGTGCTCCTGCCCGGAGAAGGTGCGCGGCCACTCGGGGTTGGGGGCGAACGAGAAGGAGTAGAGGTGGGACGGTACGTCGCAGGCGCAGCCGGGATAGCTGTTGTCGCGCCAGGTACCACCGACCGAATCGGCCCGTTCCAGGATCACGAAATCGGTGATGCCTTCGCGGCGCAGCCGGACAGCGGCCCCGAGGCCCCCGAATCCGGATCCGATCACCGCCACGCGTACATGCTCGTGCTGGGCCATGCTGCCGCCTCCCGCGGTACGTCACACGACTCTGCCAGCAATCACTGGCATTGTTGGGAGACTAGAACAGCTTCGTACCGATGGGTAGGGGTGCGACGAGGGAAAGTTACCGGCGGTACAACATGCGGCTCCCGCACCGGGGAGGCGGATAGGGTGCGGGAGTGGCAGAAGGACGCGAGCACCGTGAATACCGCATGGAGGAGCTGGCCAAGGAGGCCGGCATCCCCGTGCGGACCCTGCGCTTCTACCGGGAACGCGGCCTGATCTCCCCGCCCCGCCGCGAGGGCCGCATCGCCTGGTACGACGACCACCACCTGGCCCGCCTGCGGACCATCGCCGGGCTGCTGGAGCGCGGCCACACCCTGTCCGGCATCGCGGATCTCGCCCGCACCTTCGAGAGCGGACGGGACGTCGCCGAGGTTCTGGGCCTGGGCGAGCCGACCGAGGAGACCCCGGTCCGGCTCACGCCCGAGCAGCTCGCGGACTACTTCGAGGGCGAGTCCACCCCGGAGAACCTGGCGACGGCGATGGAGCTCGGCTACCTCGGCACGGACGGCGACGAGATCGTCCACATCAGCCGCCGCCTGCTGGACGTGTCGGCCGAACTGGTCCGCGAGGGCGTCCCGCTCGCCACGGTCCTCGCCTCGGGCCGCCGCGTCCGCGAGCACGCGGACGCGCTGGCCGACCTCTTCGTCGCGACCCTGCGCGAGCACAGCACGGAGGCGGAACCGCCCCAACTGCGCCCGCTGGCCCGCGCGGTGGTGGACGCGGAACTCTCCATGGCGCTGGACCGGCGGCTACGCAGGGACGCGGAACCGCCGCAGCCGCCCCAGCCGTCCCTGTAGGGCCGGGCCCTACTGCTCGTACACCACCGTCACCGGCGCGTGGTCGCTCCACCGCTCCTCATGGGTGGCGGCGCGCTCGACCCACGCCTTGACCGCGCGCGCGGCAAGACCGGGGGTCGCGATCTGGTAGTCGATGCGCCAGCCGGTGTCGTTGTCGAAGGCGCGCCCGCGGTAGGACCACCACGAGTACGGGCCCTCCACATCGGGGTGCAGCCCGCGCACGACGTCCACGTACGCCGCTTCGTCGAAGACCCGGGTCAGCCACGCCCGCTCCTCGGGCAGGAAGCCGGAGTTCTTGCGGTTGGCCCGCCAGTTCTTGAGGTCCGCCTCCTGGTGGGCGATGTTCCAGTCGCCGCAGACCACGACCTCGCGGCCCTCGGCGGCGGCGCGCTTCTTCAGCCCGGTCAGATAGAGCAGGAAGGCCGCCATGAAGCGCTCCTTCTCGTCCTGCCGCTCGGTGCCGACCTCGCCGGAGGGCAGATAGAGGCTGGCGACGGTGACGCCGGGCAGGTCGATCTCGACGTACCGGCCGCTCGCGTCGAACTCCTCGCTGCCCGCGTCCCCGAAGCCGCCGAACCCGATCTGCACCCGCTCCGGCGCGCGGCGCGAGTAGAGGGAGACCCCGGCCCGGCCCTTGGCGGCGGCCGGCGCGTGGACGGTGTGCCACCCCTCCGGCTCACGCACCTCGTCGGGCAGCTGCTGCGGCTCGGCGCGCACCTCCTGGAGGCAGATCACATCGGCGTCGGTCCGCGCCAGCCACTCGACGAACCCCTTCTTGGCGGCGGCACGGAGACCGTTCACATTTACGCTGGTAACGGTGAGCATTCCGGCACGATACCGACCCGACCGATCGCATACATGTACCATGCATCGCATGAATATCCAGCCGCGCCCTTACGACCACCCCGACGCCGTCAAACTCAACGATCTCGTCCAGCTCGAATACGCCGAGCGGTACGGGGACGAGGGCGACATCACACCGCTGGACGCCACGATGTTCGACCCCCCGCACGGGCTGTATCTGGTCGCCTACGACGCGTCGGACCGCCCGGTCGCCACCGGCGGCTGGCGCTCGCAGGAGCGCAACGAGGAGGGCTACTCGGACGGCGACGCCGAGCTGAAGCGGATGTTCGTGATCGCCGAGGGCCGCGGCCAGGGCCTGGCCCGCCGCATCCTGGCCCTGCTGGAGGCGGACGCCCGCGCGGCCGGCCGCACCCGCATGGTCCTGGAGACCGGCGACCGCCAGCCCGAGGCGATCGCCCTGTACCTCTCCAGCGGCTACACCCCGTGCGAGAAGTTCGGCCACTACCGCACGTACGAGAGCAGCCGCTGCTTCGCGAAGCCGCTCCAGTCCTAGGGCCTGTCCGGCAGACAGGCTCCGGCAGCCAGGCCCTGGCGGCCGTCCCTCAGGAACCGCAGGAGCGCGTCGTTGAAGGCCTCCGGCCGCTCCAGGTTCGGCATGTGACCGGCGCCCTCGACGACGACCAGCTCCGCGTGCGGGATCAGCTCCTGCGTCTCCCGGGCCTCCGCGACGGGCGTGTACCCGTCGTCCGCCCCGACGACGACCAGGACCGGCACCCGGGCCCCGGCGAGCGAGGCGCGGTAGTCCGGCCGCTCGGCCCGCCCCCGCAGGGCGGCCGCCGCCCCCTCGGGCGCGGTGGCCCGCATCATCCCGCTCACCTGCGCGGCGACCCCGGGCAGCGCGGTGACGTTGTACGGGGCGAGCATCCGGTCGAGCACCTCGGCCGCATACCCGTCCATCCCCTCCGCGAGCAGCCGGTCCGCCATACGGTTGCGGACCGCCCTGCCCTCCTCGGTCTCGGCGGCGGGCGAGGTGTCGGCCAGCACCAGGGCGGCCACCCGTTCCGGGAAGGAGCGGTGGAACTCCATCACGATCTGCCCGCCCATGGACAGCCCGCCGACCACGGCCCGCGCGATGCCCAGACGGTCCAGGAGCGCGGTGGCATCGGCGGCGAAGTCCGCGAGCAGGGTGCGCCCCGGGACGACCCCGCTGGCCCCGTACCCGCGCAGATCGGCCGTGATCACCCGGCGCCCGGCCGCGACCAGGGCGTCCGTCTGGGGCTGCCACATGGTCCGGTCGAACGGATGCCCGTGGACGAGCACGACGGGCGCGAGCCCGCTGTCCGCGTCCCCCAGGTCGTCGTACACGAGGACGGTCCCGTCCGCCGCGACGAACTCCAGCCCCGTCCCGCCGCTCACCGGACCCTCCCCACGCCCACGTAGAACCCGCTGCGCTCGACGACGGGCGCGGGCTCCTCGCGGTACCACTCGGTGGCGGGAACGAGCCCCGGCGCGACGAGCTCCAGCCCCTCGAAGAACGGCTCGACCTCTTCCCTCGTACGCATCCGCAGCGCGATGGCGCCCTTCTTGTACGCGGCCTCGGTCTCCTGCTTCAGCTCCGGATGCTGGTCGGCCGTGCCGTGCGAGAGCACCAGGAAACTGCCCGGCGCCAGGGCGCCGACCAGGGTGCGGGTGATGCCGTACGGGTCCTGGTCGTCCGGCAGGAAGTGCATCAGGGCGATCAGCGACAGGGCGATGGGCCGGTCGAAGTCCAGGAGCTTCCTCGCTCGTTCGAGGATGACCTCCGGCTCCCGCACATCGGCGTGCAGATAGTCGGTTGCGCCCTCGGGAGCGCTCACGAGCAGCGCCTCCGCGTGCCGCAGCACGATCGGATCGTTGTCCGCGTAGACGATCCGGGCGGCCGGATTGACGGCCTGGACGATCTGATGGAGATTCGGCTCGGTCGGAATGCCGGTGCCGATGTCGAGGAACTGGTCGATCCCGCCGCGCGCCAGCCAGGCCGAGGCCCGGTGCATGAACGCCCGGTTCCGCGCGGCGTTGCCCCGCGCCTCCTCCGGCAGGGTCTCCGCCACCTGCTGATCCACCGGGTAGTTGTCCTTGCCGCCCAGCAACCAGTCGTAGACACGGGCGGGGTGGGGCTTGCCGGTGTCGATCCGGGGCTGGGGTATGCCTGCCGTCACAGGACGCTCCTCGGTACGGAGTTTTCTCATGAGCGGGTCACCGCGTAACCGCTTTCAGCGTAGGCGAACCAAGATCTATTCCCCTCCCCGAGATCCGCCCGCCCTCCCCAACGCCCTTGCGTTGAAGTGCACTCGAACATGCAGACTCCCACCCACGGCCACCGAACGACGGTGACCGGAACCGGAGGGGACCGTCATGAAGTACCGCACCATCGGCACCGATCCAGCCACCCGCCGCGAGGTCAGCGCCCTCGCCCTGGGCGCGATGCTCTTCGGCTCGGTGACCGACGAGAAGACCTCGTTCGCGATCCTGGACCACTTCGTCGAGGCCGGCGGCACCTTCATCGACACCTCCGACAACTACGCGTACTGGGTCGACGGCGGTCTCGGCGGCCAGAGCGAACGGCTGCTCGGCAAGTGGCGGCGCAGCCGGGGCATCGGCGACGAGATCGTCATCGCCACCAAGCTGGGCGCCGAACCGCTGGCCCCCGGCACGGGGTTCGTCGACAACCCGGAGGGCCTGTCGGCCAAGGCGGTCCACGCGGCGGTCGAACGCAGCCGGGAGCGGCTGGGCGTGGAGAAGATCGACCTGCTGTACGCGCACATCGAGGACCGGACCGTCCCGCTCGGCGAGACCGTCGAGGCGTTCGGCGAGCTGGTCCAGCAGGGCACGGTCGGCCTGCTGGGCGCGAGCAACCACGCGATCTGGCGCATCGAGCGCGCCCGCGCCCTGGCGCGGGCGGCCGGACTGCCCGGCTACGAGGTGCTCCAGTACCAGCACAGCCATCTGCGCCCCCGCTACGACATCCCGACCCCCCTCTTCGAGGACGGCAGCCTGGGCCACGCGGGCCCCGAACTCCTCAGCTACCTGCGCGCCGAGCAGGACCTGACCCTGGTCGCGTACTCCCCGCTCCTGGCCGGCGCCTACACCCGCCGCGACAAGCCGCTCCCCGCGGACTACGACCACCCCGGCACCCCTTCCCGCCTCGCGGTCCTGCACGAGATCACCGCCGAAACGGGCGCCACCACCAACCAGGTCGTCCTGGCCTGGCAACTCTCCTCCCCCTTCCCGATCATCCCCCTGGCCGGCGCCTCCTCCCTGTCCCAGCTGAAGGAGAACCTGGCGGCGGTCGACCTGGAACTGACGGAGGAGCAACGGGGGAGGCTGGACGGGGCGTACTGAGGGCTCCCGGAACCGGCCGGGGAAACGACGAAGGTCCCGCCCGATCTTGCGATCGGGCGGGACCTTCGTTGTGCGGTGGACCTGTGGGGATTTGAACCCCAGACCCCCTCGATGCGAACGAGGTGCGCTACCAGACTGCGCCACAGGCCCTTGCAACGAGTGAAACTTTAGCACCCTCACCGGGGTGCTCGGAAATCGGTTCCGCGCTGGTCAGCCGAGTCGGCGTCGCGGGGTGCGCGGAAGGGGGCTCACTCGTTGGCGGCGCGCGGGCGGTCGCCGTCCTCGTACTGGTCGAACAGGGGGGTCCGGCCCCGGTCGCGGCTGCGGCGGGACTGGGGGGAGCGCTGGCGGGGGGCCGGGTCCACCGCGGGGGGTGCGGGGTTCGCGGCGGGCTCGGCGGTGCTGGAGCGGGCCGCGCTCCAGGTCTCCGGGTCGCCGACCTCGACGCCACCCGTGGCGCGCGGGGCGACCGGGGCGGTGACATAGGTCGGCAGCGGGACGGGGACCGGCTCCCAGCTGTCACCCTGGACCCGGCCGCGTTCGCGCTGCTGGTCGACCCACTCCGCGTGGTCCGTCTGCTCGACCAGGGCGCGGCGGCCGGCCTCCTGCGGGGAGAGGGCGGGGGCCGGCTCGGGTGCCGGGTGGCGCGCCTCGGGGTCTTCGTCGGACTCGGCGGGGGCCGTGGCGGCGGGCTGGTGGCGGCGCGGGCGGTTCTCCCGCAGGCGCTGCGCGGCCACCTCGGCCCGGCGTCGGTCCATGGTGAAGGCGAACCTGCGCCGCTCCTGGGCGCGCAGATGCACGATGTACGCGCTCAGGAGGACCGCCGGGACCGCGGGGGCCCACAGGAAGCGGAGGCCGCCGACCGCCGCGACGACCGCGCCGAGCGTGAAGGCGAGGAAGAGGACGACGGTGGTGCGCCGGCGGCGTGCGAGGACCTGGAGGCGCTGCGCGCGCCGGGCGCGCTCCGCGTCGATTCCGCCGGGGCGCGCGCGCTGGGCGGATGCGGGGGCGGAGGGGTCGGGGGCGGGCCGCTCGCGATCCCGGCGTTTGCGCGGGGCGCGCTCCGGCGGACCGGCCAGGTCGTGCACCCGGGCCTCGGTGTGCGCCGGAGGCGCGGCGAAGGACCGGACGTCGACGGACTCCATTCGGTCCGTGACGACGTCCGGGTCGGCGTCGGGCGCCGCGTCGTCGTCGGTGCGCTCCTGGAGCCCCTTGGCATACCGGCGCTCCATCGCCGCCCGTCCGGACAGCAGCCGGATGGCGGTGCTGAAGCGTTCCGTCGGACGGGCTTCATTGAGCTCGTCCTGCCTCCGGAGCCACATCGGCACCAAGTAGGCGGCCCAGGCCCCGACGATGACTGCATAGATGAGGCCACTGCTGCTCACATCTCACACCGTAGAGGGGTTTGCGCGGAGGCATCCGCCAATTGGCACGGTGTGTCGCACGATCCGGCTGATATCACGGACTTTTTTTGTGATTGTTCAGATCAACAGTCGGCGTTTGACTGTCCGTTAGCGGTCAACTGGCAGTCATACGGCGATCAATTTCGAACACATATTTTATTTCGACTGATGTTCCGGCCGGTCCGGCCGCGCCCGGTGCCACCTCCGGAGCAGCCCGTCGGGCACCTCCTCGGCGGTGAGCGCGTAGATCAGATGGTCCCGCCAGGCGCCGTCGATGTGCAGATATCGCGGCCGCAGCCCCTCCTCGCGGAATCCGAGTTTCTCCACGACCCGGCGGCTGGGCCCGTTCTCCGGGCGAATGCACACCTCGATGCGGTGCAGTCCGACCACCCGGAAACAGTGGTCCACCGCGAGCGCGACCGCGGTCGGCATCACCCCGCGCCCCGCCACCTCCTGGTCCACCCAGTACCCGACGTGCCCCGAGCACATCGAGCCCCAGGTGACCCCGGCCACGGTCAGCTGACCGACCAACCGCCCCTGGTACTCGATGGCGAACGGCAGCATCCGGCCGGCGTTGGCCTCGGAGCGCAGATGGCGGACCATCTGGCGGTACGTGGGCCGCTGGGCCACCGGTCCGCCGGGGGCGGGCGGCGGCACGGTCGCCTCCCAGGGGCGCAGCCAGTCCCGGTTGCGCCGGTTGACCTCACGCCATTCACGCTGGTCGCGCAGTCTTATCGGCCGGAGGGCGACATCGCCGTCCACCAGGATCACCGGCCAGGTCGGGACGTTCAGCTCGGGCTCCCGGGTCGGGGGTGATCGCCGCCGCGCAGCTGGTCGACGGCGTGCACCAGGAGTCGGGTCAGGACCGCGAGCCCGTCGCGCACCCCGCCGGTGGACCCGGGAAGATTGACGACGAGGGTGCGGCCGGCCACCCCCGCGAGCCCGCGCGAGAGCGCGGCCGTGGGCACCTTGTCCCGGCCCTCGGCCCGGATCGCCTCCGGGATGCCGGGGACCTCGTGGTCCAGGACGCGGCGGGTGGCCTCGGGGGTGCGGTCGGTGGGCGAGATGCCCGTACCGCCGGTGGTCACGATGACGTCGTACGCGGCGGCCACCCCGTCCCGCAGCGCCTGCTCGACCGGGTCGCCGTCAGGCACGACCCGCGGTCCCTCGACGGTGAAGCCGAGCCCGGTGAGCACCTCGGCGATCAGGGGCCCGCCCTTGTCGGCGTAGACCCCGGCGGCGGCGCGGTTGGACGCGGTCACCACCAGGGCGCGGTACGGGGCCGGGGACGCCCCGGGCGTGCTCACGCGTCCGCCCCGCCGGGGGCGGTGCGGACGTAGTCGCCGGACTTGCCGCCCGACTTCGCCTCGACCCGCACGTCCGTGATGACCGCGGCCTTGTCGACCGCCTTGACCATGTCGATGACGGTCAGCGCGGCGACCGAGACCGCGGTCAGGGCCTCCATCTCCACGCCCGTGCGGTCGGTGGTCTTCACGGTGGCCGTGATCTCCACCGCGTCGTCGGCCACCGTCAGGTCGACGCCGACACCGGAGACGGCCAGCGGGTGGCAGAGGGGGATCAGCTCCGGGGTCCGCTTGGCGCCCATGATCCCGGCGATGCGCGCGGTGGCGAGGGCGTCGCCCTTGGGCACGCCCTCGCCCCGGAGCAGCTCGATGACCCGCGGCGATACGAGGACCCGGCCGCTGGCGCGAGCGACGCGTGCGGTGACGTCCTTGCCCGAGACGTCGACCATGCGGGCGGCCCCCGCCTCGTCGATGTGCGTCAGCCTGTTCTGCGTAGTCAACTAACTCCGCCTAGCGGTAGGGCGCCGGTTGCCCCGCTGCTGCACCGGGGTGCAGGTCCGGGGTCCGGGGGGTGTCCCCCGGAAGGCACAGCGGCAGATACCGTACCGCCACCGGGCGCCGGTCAGCGGAGCAGGATCACCTCGGTGTCCGTGCCGGGCTCGGCGGAGGTGACGTCCTCGGGCAGCACGATCAGCGCGTCCGCCTGCGCGAGAGCGGCGATCAGATGCGATCCGGAGCCCCCGACGGGCGTGACGGTGCCCGCCTCGGCGTCGTACGTACCGCGCAGGAACTGCCGCTTCCCGGCCGGCGAGGACAGCGCCTTGTCGGTGACCAGGGTGGCCCGCGCGGTCGGCCGGGTCACCTCGGGCAGGCCCATCAGGGTGCGGATCGCGGGCCGTACGAACAGCTCGAAGGAGACGTACGAGGAGACGGGGTTGCCGGGCAGGGCCAGCAGCGGGGTGTGGTCGGGGCCGATGGAGCCGAAGCCCTGCGGCTTGCCCGGCTGCATGGCGAGCTTGCGGAAGTCGACCCCGCCGCCCGGCTCGTCCTCGTCGCCCACCGAGGACAGGGCCTCCTTGACCACGTCGTACGCGCCGACGCTGACCCCGCCCGTGGTCACGACGATGTCGGCGCGGATCAGCTGGTCCTCGATCGTCGCGCGCAGCGTGTCGGCGTCGTCGGTGACGGAACCGACCCGGTAGGCGATCGCGCCGGCGTCCCGGGCGGCGGCCGTCAGCGCGAAGCTGTTCGAGTCGTAGATCTGTCCGCCGGTCAGCTCCTCGCCGGGCTGCACCAGTTCGCTGCCGGTGGAGATGACGACGACGCGGGGGCGGGGCCGCACCTTCACCGTCGAGCGGCCGATCGCGGCCAGCAGCCCGATCTGCGGCGGCCCGATCACCGAACCGGCCCGCAGCGCCAGATCGCCGGGCCGTACGTCACTGCCCCGGTCCCGGACATGGGCGCGCGCCCCGGCCGGGCGGTGGACGCGGACCTCACCGCCCGCGCCCTCGGGCGCGTCGCTGTGGGCGCGCATCGTGGCGGCCGGGCCCTCGCCCGTGCCCCCGTCGGTCCACTCGACGGGGACGACGGCCTCGGCGCCCTCCGGGAGCGGGGCGCCGGTCATGATGCGGGCGGCCTCCCCCGGTCCGACGCGCCGGTCCGCGCCCAGCCCGTCGTCGCCCGCGGCGACGTCCCCGATGACCGTGAGAACGGCGGGGAACTCCTCGGTGGCACCCTCGACATCGGCGACCCGCACCGCGTAGCCGTCCATCGAGCTGTTGTCGAAGGGCGGCAGGGCGATCTCCACCACGACGTCCTCGACCAGGACGCAGCCCTGTGCCTCGGGCAGTTGCAGCTCGATGGGTTCGAGCGGCTTCACCGCGGCGAGGATGTCTTCCAGGTGCTCGTCCACCGACCAGATCGTGCTGCTCAAGGTGCTACATCTCCTCGGTGACGTAACTGCGGAGCCAGGTCCGGAACTCCGGCCCCAGGTCTTCACGTTCGCACGCGAGTCTGACAATGGCACGGAGGTAGTCGCTCCGGTCGCCGGTGTCATAGCGGCGGCCCTTGAAGACCACACCGTGCACCGGGCCGCCGATCTTCTCGTCCTCGGCCAGCAGTTGCAGGGCGTCGGTCAGCTGAATCTCGTTGCCCCGGCCCGGCTCGGTCCTGCGCAGTATCCCGAAGACGGCGGGGTCCAGGACATAGCGGCCGATGATGGCGAGGCTGCTGGGGGCGTCGGCCGGCTCCGGCTTCTCGACCAGTCCGGTGACCCGCACCACGTCGCCCTCGGCGGTGGGCTCCACGGCCGCGCAGCCGTACTGGTGGATCATCGCGGACGGGACCTCCATCAGCGCGACGACGCTGCCGCCCTCGCGCTCCTGGATCTCCACCATGCGGGCGAGCAGCGGGTCGCGCGGGTCGATCAGGTCGTCGCCGAGCAGGACCGCGAACGGCTGGTCCCCGACGTGCGGCGCGGCGCACAGGACCGCGTGGCCGAGTCCGCGCGGGTCGCCCTGGCGGACGTAGTGCATGGTGGCGAGGTCGCTCGACTCCTGGACCTTGCGCAGCCGTTCGGCGTCGCCCTTGCGGGTGAGCGCCGACTCCAGCTCGTAGTTCCGGTCGAAGTGGTCCTCGAGCGGGCGCTTGTTGCGTCCGGTGATCATGAGCACGTCGGAGAGCCCGGCGGCCACCGCCTCCTCCACGACGTACTGGATGGCAGGCTTGTCGACGACAGGCAGCATCTCCTTGGGAGTGGCTTTGGTGGCCGGCAGGAAGCGGGTCCCGAGGCCCGCCGCCGGAATGACAGCCTTGCTGATCCTGGGGTTCGACTGGGTCATGCGCAGAACCTTAACCGGCACACATGGGCGGAAGATGAGTCTCCGGTTAACTTTGTACTCATATATGCCCGTACGACAGATCTGTGGGTGCCCTGTTGAACACCGACATGTCCGCAAAGGCCCTGCTGCGGCGTGAACTGCTCGCCGCGCGACGCCTCCTGACCATGGAGGACGTCGAACGGGCGGCCGCGGTTCTGGCGCGCCACGCGCTCGGGCTCCCCGAGCTGGCCGGGGCCCGTACCGTCGCCGCGTATGTCTCCGTGGGGCGCGAACCTGGCACCCGCGCCCTCCTGGACGCGCTCCGCGCGCGGGGCGTACGCGTCCTGCTTCCGGTGCTCCTGGCCGACAACGACCTCGACTGGGCGCCCTACGAAGGCACCGGGAACCTCGCGAAGGCCGGCCGCGGCCTGCTGGAGCCCACCGGCGGACGGCTCGGCCCCGATGCCGTCCTGGAGGCGGACGCGGTGCTGCTCCCCGGTCTCGCGGTCGATGGGCGCGGAATGCGGCTCGGGCGCGGCGGCGGCAGCTACGACCGGGTGCTGGCGCGCCTCGCGGCGGCCGGGGCCCACCCGGCGCTGATCGTGCTGCTGTACGGCGACGAGGTGGCCGCGCGGGTCCCGGAGGAACCGCACGACCGCCCCGTGGACGCCGTGGTGACACCGGACGGCGCGCGCCGCTTCGGCCGGGGCCGAGGTCCCGCGCCCGTCCCGAGGCCCTAGGGCTTCAGGGTCAGCGTGTCCTTCGTCGCCTTGGCCACGTCGTTCGTGCCGAAGGCCCAGGGCAGCAGTTCGCCGTTGACCCACTTGTCCGTCTGGTCGGTGTAGTGCGCGCTGAACGCGTGCCCGGAGGCGCCGGTGAGGTTGATCCAGCGGGACCTGTCCCAGTCCCCCACGTTGACGACCATCCGCATCGACGGCACCCAGACGACCTCGTAGCCGCCGGCCGCGTTCCAGCCGGTGGCGTTGACGGCCGCCTCGCCGCCCCCGAGGTTCCAGGGGCCCCGGTTCAGCACCCGCTGGAGCAGTCCGGGGCCCTCGGTGCCGAGCGTCTGGTTCTTCAGGGTCAGCTGGTGCAGCCGGCCCCAGTTCCAGGTGGTGATGTCCTTGCCGAGCTTGGCCGTCAGCTCCCAGCGGGCGTCCTCCATGGCGCGCGCGAACAGCTCGTCACGGGTCTCGGTCGCCTTGTCCTTGCGGCTGCGCGGGGACTTCCACCAGTCGCTGTCCGGCTTGTCCATGAGGTTCGCGACGACCTGGTACCAGCGGTCGCCGCCGTCCGGCTGCGCCGAGTCCGGGGCTCGCTGACCGCATTCGCGTACCAGCTTGTCCTGCTCGTCGACCGGGCCGGAGCTCTTGGCCGGGGGCACGTTCAGGCACTCGCCCTCGACCCGCAGCTCCTTGGGCAGCTTGTCGCCGAAGCCCAGCTTGAGGATGTTGCGCCAGACGGCGTTGAAGTAGGCGGCGGCGGCCGAGTCGGCCTCCTGGGTGTAGTCCCAGCCCTCCAGCAGCTTCTGCGCCTCGCGGACGTCCTTGTCCGAGATGTTGATCTTCAGCAGCTCGGGCACCAGCAGCGCGGCGATCTCGCTGGTGTTGTCCATCTGCATCTTCTGCATGTCTTCGGTCGAGATCTTCCCGCCGCCCTTGATCTTCGACTCGATGAGGTCGTTGATCCGCTGGCTGCGGGTGCCGTAGCCCCAGTCCTTGGTGAGCAGGTACGGGTACTTGTCCTCGTCGATGACCGCCTGGTTGGCGGTGACGATGTAGCCGCGCTTCGGGTCGTACTCGTACGGCAGCTCGTCGAAGGGGATCGGGTCCTTCTTCCAGCCGTACGACGAGGACCAGCCGGGGCTGGGCAGCGTGCCGTCACCGGCCTTGCGGACCGGGATCCTGCCGGGCGCCTGGTAGCCGATGTGGCCCTTGGTGTCGGCGTAGATCAGGTTCTGCGAGGGGACCTCGAAGTGCTGGGCCGCCGCACGGAAGGAGGTGAAGTCCTTGGCGCGGTTGAGCTCGAAGACGGCGTCCATGGAGTGGCCGGGCTCCAGGGCGGTCCACTTCAGGGCCACCGCGTAACCGTCGGCACGGTCCGGGGCGGCGTTGGTGACCGGCGCCTTCTGGCCGACCTTCTCCAGCTCGCTGCTGCGGTCGGAGACCAGCGGGCCGTTGTTGGTCTCGCGGACGGTGATGTGCCGGTCCTTGCCGCCGGCGACCTTGATGGTCTCCTCGCGGGTGGTGAACGCCTTGACCTTGCCGTCGTACAGGTAGCCGTCGCCGGAGACCTTCTCCAGGAAGAGGTCGGTGACGTCGGCGCCCAGGTTGGTGAAGCCCCAGGCGATGTCCTGGTTGTGGCCGATGATCACGCCGGGCATGCCGGAGAAGGTGTACCCGGCGGTGTCGTAGCCACAGGTCTCCGAGACCGTGCGGCAGTGCAGCCCCATCTGGTACCAGAGCGAGGGCAGCTGCGGCGCCAGGTGCGGGTCGTTGGCCAGCAGCGGCTTGTCGGTCGTCGTGTACTTGCCGGAGACCACCCAGGAGTTCGACCCGATGCCGGTGCCGTTCGGGCCCAGCAGGGCGGGGATCTCGTCGAGCGTCTCGGAGAGCGCGCCGAGCTGGGTGTTGAGCCCCTCGGTGGCACCGGCGGCGGTGGAGCTGCCGAGGCCGTCGGAGGGCGAGGCGTCGGGGTCGAACTTCCCGGTGACCGGCGAGACCGCACCCTGGTCGACGATCGGCCGGTGCTTGTCGTACGGGTAGGGCGGGTACAGGTCCTGGATCTTCTTCGCGTCGAGCCGGCTCGTCATCAGCGAGCGGTCGATCTCGTCCTGCATGTTGCCGCGCAGGTCCCAGGCCATGGCCTTCAGCCAGGCGACCGAGTCGACCGGGGTCCACTTGGCCGGCTTGTAGTTGTTGGTGAAGCCGAGGGCCGCGTACTCGACGGAGATGTCCTTGCCGTCGCGCCCCTCCAGGTAGGAGTTGACGCCGTCCGCGTACGCCTGGAGGTTCTTCTTGGTCTCCTCGGACAGGACGTTGTCGTACTCCTCCTGTGCCACCTTGCGCCAGCCCAGCGTGCGCAGGAAGGAGTCGGTCTCGACCTGGCCGGAGCCGAACATCTCGGAGAGCCGGCCGGCCGTCAGATGACGGCGGACGTCCATCTCCCAGAAGCGGTCCTGCGCCTGGACGAAGCCCTGGGCACGGAACAGGTCGGCGTCGGAGTCCGCGTAGATCTGCGGGATCCCGCTGCCGTCGCGCTTCACCTCGACGTTGCTGTCGAGGCCTTTGAGCTGGAGCGTTCCGCTGGTCTGCGGGTAGGAGGCCCGCACAGTGGATACGGACCAGTACGTTCCGTAACCGATACCCGCGACAAGCGCCAGCACCAGGACGATCACGATCAGGCGGGCGCGTCGCCCCTTCTTCTTGCGCGGCCCGCCACCGGCGGAACCGGTGGAGCCGGAAGAGGCGGTTGTGTTGGCGGGCATCGCTGTCCTTCGAGGGGCAGGGTGGTCCTGGGAGTGCAGGAGCAACCATAGGCGCAGCGGGGAAGCCACTCTGACGCGGTATCGGGATGACTCGAATTGCGTAGCGATCGTACGAATACTCGAACGCATCAAGAAAACGTTAAAGATTAGGTAAGGTAACGAAGTACCGGCCGCCGGAAGACGATCCGGCAGGCGTACGCAGGGAAGGACCGGCCACTGACTGTCCACACGCTCAACGAACTCCTGCTCGTCTGCTCACTCGTCCTGCTCGTCGCGGTCGCCGCTGTCCGGATCTCGTCCCGCAGCGGACTCCCCAGCCTGCTCCTGTATCTCGGCATCGGGATCGTCATGGGGCAGGACGGGCTCTTCGACGTCAAGTTCGACAACGCGGAACTGACGCAGGTCATCGGGTACGCGGCCCTCGTCGTGATCCTCGCCGAGGGCGGCCTCGGCACGAAGTGGAAAGAGATCAGACCCGCGCTGCCCGCCGCGGCGATGCTCTCGCTCGTCGGCGTCGCGATCAGCGTCGGCGTGACCGCGGCCGGGGCGCACTACCTGGTCGGCCTGGAGTGGCGGCAGTCGCTGATCATCGGCGCGGTCGTCTCCTCCACGGACGCCGCCGCGGTCTTCTCCGTGCTGCGCAAGGTGCCGCTGCCCTCCCGGATCACCGGTGTCCTGGAGGCCGAGTCCGGCTTCAACGACGCCCCCGTGGTCATCCTGGTGGTGGCCTTCTCCACCGTGGGGACGGTCGACAGCTGGTACGTCCTGGTCGGCGAGATAGCGCTGGAACTGGCCATCGGCGCGGCCGTCGGCATCGCCGTGGGCTGGCTCGGCTCCTTCGGGCTGCGCCATGTCGCGCTGCCCGCCTCCGGCCTCTACCCGATCGCCGTGATGGCGATCGCGGTCTCCGCGTACGCGGCGGGCGCCATGCTGCACGGCAGCGGCTTCCTCGCCGTCTACCTGGCCGCGATGATCCTCGGCAACGCCAAGCTGCCGCACTGGCCCGCGACCCGCGGCTTCGCCGACGGGCTCGGCTGGCTGGCCCAGATCGGCATGTTCGTCCTGCTCGGACTGCTGGTCACCCCGCACGACCTGCTCGACGACTTCTGGCCGGCGGTCGTGGTGGGCCTGGTGCTGACCGTGGTGGCCCGGCCGCTGGAGGTCTTCGTCTCGCTGGCGCCCTTCCGGCTGCCCTGGCAGGAGAAGGCCCTGATGTCCTGGGCGGGGCTGCGCGGCGCCGTGCCCATCATCCTGGCGACCATCCCGATGGTGTCCGGGATCGAGGGCTCCACCCGGGTCTTCAACATCGTCTTCGTGCTCGTCATCGTCTACACCCTCATCCAGGGCCCGACCCTGCCCTGGCTCGCCAAGGCTCTCAACATCGCCGAGGACCCGTCCGAGGCGGCCGACCTGGGGATCGAGTCGGCACCCCTGGAGCGGCTGCGCGGCCATCTGCTGTCGGTGGCCATCCCGGCGAAGTCGAAGATGCACGGCGTCGAGGTCGGGGAGCTGCGGCTGCCCTCGGGGGCCGCGGTCACCCTCGTCGTGCGCGACGGCAAGAGCTTCGTCCCCATCCCGGCGACCGTGCTGCGGCGCGGCGACGAACTGCTGGTCGTGACGACCGACCCGGTGCGCGACGCGGCCGAGGCACGGCTGCGCGCGGTCGGCGAGGGCGGCAAGCTGGCCGGCTGGCTGGGCACGGGAAGTCAGCTCTCCGGCGAGGAGACCGTCACCGGCCCTCATCCGGCCGGGGTGCTCAAGGCCGCGAAGAAGCTGGGCCGAGCGGATCTGAGCAAGAAGAAGCGCGACGCGGCGGCCCGCGAGGCCAAGGCACGCGAGGCGAAGGCGCACCACTGAGAACGCAGCGCGTTCACAGGTGACGAAGGGCGGCATGCCCACAATCACAGGTGCGCCCGCGCCTTTGCCTGTACCATAAAGGAAACCTAGATCGACCTATTGATCCACCAACTCTGCCTGACGCAGAGCTGGCGCGACCGTATGGCGGTCGTGGCGTCCTCCGCCTCTGCTGCGAGCGCCCGGCATCTACCGCAGTTCCGCGCGAAGAGGACAGCTCTCGGCAGCTCCCGACCGGGTCCGCACCCACGTGCCGGCCCGCCCCTCGGAAGCACGGCCACCAGGCGGCAGAAAGGCATGGACCGTGGCGTCCACGGTCTCCGACCGCCCCGGATACGGGCAGTTGCTGCGCACCCCGGGTGCGTGGACCTTCCTCCTGCCGGGCTTCGCCGCACGGCAGCCCTTCGCCATGCTGACCATCGGCATCGTCCTGCTGGTCCAGCACACCACCGGCTCGTACGGCAGCGCGGGCGCCGTCGCGGCCGTGACCGGGGTCTCCATGGCCCTGTTCGCCCCGCAGACCGGCAAGCTCGCCGACCGCTTCGGCCAGCGCGCCGTGCTGCTGCCGGGCGTCCTCGTGCACACCGCGTCCGTCTCGGGCCTTGTGGCGCTCGCGCTGGCCGGCGCCCCGATGTGGGCTCTGTTCGCCGCCGCCGTCCCCACCGGGGCGTCCGTCCCGCAGATCGGCCCGATGGTGCGGGCCCGCTGGGCGGCCGTGCTGGGAGCGGCGCCGGGCCGTGAGGCCTCGCCGCTGATGTCCACGGCGGCCGCCTTCGAGTCCGTGACAGACGAGTTCACCTTCGTCATCGGCCCCGTCCTCGCCACCGCGCTGTGCACCGGCGTGCACCCGGCGGCCGGACTGATCGCGGAGGCCGCCCTGACCCTGTTCGGCGGCCTGTTCTTCGCCGCCCAGCGCGCCACCCAGCCCCCGGTGCGCAACGCCGCGGCCGCGGGCTCCCCGCGGCACACCTCCGCCCTGTCCGTCCCCGGCGTCCGCGTGCTCGCGGTCGCCTTCCTCGGGATCGGCGCGGTCTTCGGCGGCATGCAGGTCTCGCTGACCGCCTTCGCCGAGGAGATCGGCAGCCCCGGTTCCAACGGACTGCTGTACGGGATCTTCGCGGCCGGCAACATGCTGGCCGGCATCGCCTGCGGGGCCATCGCCTGGAAGACCGGCCCCCGCCGCCGGCTGATCGCCGGGTACGCGGCGCTGACGCTCACCGCGTCGGGCCTGTGGGCGGTGCACTCCGTGCCGCTGCTCGCGGGGCTCGGGCTGCTCGTCGGCCTCTGCATCGCCCCGGCCCTGATCAGCGGCTACACCCTGGTCGAGGCGCTGGTCCCGGCCTCCGCCCGGACCGAGGCGTTCACCTGGCTGACGGGCGCGGTCGCGCTCGGCCAGGCGGGCGCGGTGACGGTGGCCGGACGGCTCGCGGACGCCCATGGGGCGAGCACCGGATTCCTGGTGCCCCTGGTGGGCACGGCGCTGGCGCTGGCGACCCTGGTGACCTTGCGTTCCCGGCTCGCCCCGAGGAGTTCGGGGCGGACCGTGGCACGTGGGATCGGTCACCGCGGGCCGGTCACGGTGGACTGATCCAGCGGAATACGTCACTATGGAGCGTCGTTAGCACTCATCGAGTCAGAGTGCCAGGAGGAACAAGTGCCGACCTATCAGTACCAGTGCACCGAGTGTGGCGAGGGCCTCGAAGCGGTGCAGAAGTTCACCGATGACGCTCTCACGGTGTGCCCGAACTGCGACGGACGCCTGAAGAAGGTGTTCTCGGCGGTCGGCATCGTCTTCAAGGGATCCGGTTTCTACCGGAACGACAGCCGCGGCTCCTCGTCGAGCAGCACGCCGGCCTCGGCCGCCGCGAAGACCTCCGGGGCCTCGTCCTCGACGGGTTCGGACGCGAAGCCGTCCACCGCCGCGTCGACGTCCTCGTCCAGCTCCTCGACGGCGTCCTCGTCGTCCTCCGCCTCTTCCTCGTCGAGCGGTTCGTCGGCCGCCTGAGCCGCCCGCCCGACCGTTCGCCCCTGCTTCACCGGGACCCCGCCGATCCGCTCGGCGGGGTCCTCGGCGTTCCCCGCCCGGCTGCCGCCGTCACGAGCGGAACGCCTACTGTGACCGCATGGTGAACGCAGAGATCGGTGTGATCGGCGGTTCGGGGCTGTACTCCTTCCTGGAGGACGTCACCGAGGTCCGCGTGGAGACCCCCTACGGAGCGCCGAGCGACTCCGTCTTCCTCGGCGAGATCGGCGGCCGCAAGGTCGCCTTCCTCCCCCGGCACGGACGCGGCCACCATGTGCCGCCGCACCGCATCAACTACCGCGCCAACCTGTGGGCCCTGCGCTCGGTCGGCGTGCGCCAGGTGCTCGGCCCGTGCGCGGTGGGCGGGCTGCGGCCGGAGTACGGGCCGGGCACGCTGCTCGTGCCGGACCAGCTGGTGGACCGCACGAAGACCCGGGTCCAGACGTACTACGACGGCGAGACCCGGGCCGACGGAGTGGCGCCCAAGGTCGTGCACCTGGGTTTCGCCGACCCGTACTGTCCCGAGGGGCGCAAGGTGGCCCTGGCGGCGGCGCGCGGACGGGACTGGGAGGCCGTGGACGGCGGGACGCTGGTCGTCGTCGAGGGGCCGCGCTTCTCGACCCGTGCCGAATCGCGCTGGCACGCGGCGATGGGCTGGTCGGTGGTCGGGATGACGGGGCACCCCGAGGCGGTGCTCGCCCGTGAACTGGGCCTCTGCTACACGACGATGACCCTGGTGACGGACCTGGACGC